>NZ_CP192081.1:4800000-7670242 GCF_050955695.1 Nocardia sp. CA-136227 | reverse complement strand
GAACGCAGTCCTCCCCGGATGTAGGTCGATAGGAGCAGACGGTTGCGCTGCTCGGCTCCCCCAGTCACCGGGCGTCGGCGGGTACCGTCGGCCCTACGAATATGCCACTCCAGGGGTATTTCCACACAATTATCCACAGATGTGGACAACCTGGGGATACACGCGTCCGCGTGTCTGATTCCTCGGATCCGGCGCGTACCTGCGGCTTCACAGCTACCAGCTGGCAATACCGCTCGCGGGGCGGAGGACGAGGCCATCCGCGGTCACCGGAAGGGACTGGGAAGGACCGTACACGACACCGGTGCTCCGACACGAACCCCCACCGAGCGCCACGCGGAACGATCGATCCAGTCCCGCGAAATCGGGCCTCGACCCCCGAGTTTGACCCTCGTCCAGGGGGTAAGTACCCTTCTACAGTCACCCTATGGTGCGGTGGCGGCTGTCTGCTGCCCGTGCCGACAAGGGTATTGCGCCGAGGGACTCCCGTCCGTCGAGAGCACCGTTTCACCGAACAGCTTCGGGCGTCACCGGACGCCCACCACCTAGAGGAGTGTTGACCGTGGCCAAGGGCAAGCGGACGTTCCAGCCGAACAACCGTCGTCGGGCGCGCGTCCACGGCTTCCGTCTCCGGATGCGGACCCGTGCGGGTCGCGCCATCGTGTCGGCTCGTCGTGGCAAGGGCCGCGCCAAGCTGACCGCCTGATTCGGAAACCCCGGATGCGGCGTCGTATGAGCGACTCGCCGTCCGGTCTCCGGTCCCCCATCCGCCCGCACTCCGCTGGACGCTCAGGTGCTGCCTGAGCCCTACCGGCTGCACCGGCGCACCGACTTTTCCCGGACGGTGCGCCAGGGCCGGCGGATCGGGAGACGGGACCTTGTTGTGCACGTACTGCTACACGACGATCAAGCGAACGGATCGACCCCGGCTATCCGGGTGGGCGGTCCGCGTTTCGGCTTGATCGTCAGCAAGGCGGTGGGTCCGGCGGTGGTACGCCACCGGGTGGCCCGCCGCCTGCGTCATATCTGCGCAAGCCTGACGGCCGAATTGCCCGGCGGCGCAGATGTTGTCATTCGCGCCCTCCCGGGTGCCGCCGACGCGCCCTCCGAAGAACTGCTGCGCCAGTTGCACAGTGGGCTGCGCAAGCTCGGCTCCCTCGCATGAACGCGCCGCATTCTTCTGCGGGCGCGCTGCGCGCGGCTGCCGGATTACCGGCCAAAGCTCTGATATTCCTCATCGAGCTGTATCGGACCTACATCTCCCCCACCCGCATGCCGGTGTGCCGATTCACTCCCACGTGCAGTGAGTACGCGGTGACGGCGTTGCGCACCCGCGGACTGTTCGTCGGACTCGGACTGGCAGCCGTCCGTCTGGCGAAATGTGCGCCCTGGCACCCTGGTGGGTGGGACCCCGTTCCGGAGCGCAAGCACCGGCACGCGGCATCAGCTTACGAAGGATCATCGCCCGCGGTGACCGGCGATACGAACGACGGGAGTGCATAGCGCCGTGCTCGACTTCATCTATTACCCGGTGTCGGCCATTCTGTGGTTCTGGCACCAGGCATTCGGGTATGTGCTGGGCAAGAACAGCGGATTCGCCTGGGCCCTGGCCGTGGTGTTCCTGGTGTTCACGTTGCGGCTGGTGCTCTACAAGCCGTTCGTGAAGCAGGTCCGCACCACCCGGCAGATGCAGGAGCTGCAGCCCCAGATCAAGGAGCTGCAGAAGAAGTACAAGAACGACCGTCAGCAGATGACGGTCGAGATGCAGAAGCTGCAGAAGGAACACGGCTTCAACCCGCTCATGGGCTGTCTGCCGGTGCTGCTGCAGGTTCCGGTGTTCCTGGGTCTGTTCCACGTGCTGCGGTCGTTCAACCGCACCGGCACCGGGATCGGGCAGCTGGGCATGTCGCCCTACGACAACGCCCACACCCCGAACTACATCTTCTCCGCGGGTGACGTCCAGTCGTTCCTGACCGCGCGGCTCTTCGGCGCTCCCCTCTCGGCGTACATCACCGAGCCGGCGAAGGTGCTGGAGTCCTTCGCCGATTACGGCGGCGTGCCGACCAAGCTGGCCATCGCGCTGGTCTCGATTCCGCTCATGGTGATCGCCGGTGTCGCGACCCACATGAACGCCCGCGCCTCGGTGGAACGGCAGTCGGCGGAGGCCGCGGCCAACCCGCAGGCCGCCATGATGAACAAGCTGGCGCTGTACGTGTTCCCGCTCGGCGTGCTCGTCGGTGGTCCGTTCCTGCCCGTCGCCATCCTGATCTACTGGGTCTCCAACAACATCTGGACCTACGGTCAGCAGCACCTCGTCTTCAGCAAGATCAGCAAGGAAGAAGACGAGAAGAAGGCTGCCGCGATCGAGCGCCGCGCCCAGAACGCCCCGAAGCCGGGCGCGAAGCCGGTCGACGTCCGCAAGAAGCAGTCCGGGACCAAGGTCGAGGACGCCGTGACCGATGCCGCCGACGACGCGTCGCAGAATGGTGTGACCCCCGCCAAGCCGGCCGCCGGCGCCAAGCCCACCACCGGAAAGAAGCGGTCGGGCAACCGTGGTCGCGCCAACCAGAAGCGGCGTCGCTGAGACTTGCAACTCCAGATGAAGGAAACAACCATGACTGTTGAAACCGACGGAGGGGATCCCACTGTGACGTCAGCGACGGCCGCACCGGGCGACGCCGAGGAAGCGCTCATCGAAGAGGGCGAGATCGCCGGCGACTACCTCGAGCAGTTGCTGGATGTCCTCGACTTCGACGGCGATATCGACCTCGATGTCGAGGGCGACCGCGCCATCGTGAGCATCGACGGCGGCAAGGATCTGGCGAAGCTGGTGGGCCGCCGCGGTGAGGTGCTGGACGCGCTCCAGGAGCTGACCCGGCTGGCCGTGCAGCAGGCGACCGGCATCCGCAGCCGGCTCATGCTGGATGTGGCGGGCTGGCGGGCCGCGCGTCGTTCGGAGCTGAGCGCGCTCGGCACCGAGGCCGGCAAGCGCGTGCTGGAATCCGGCGAGCGCGAGGCGCTCTCCCCCATGACTCCGTTCGAGCGCAAGATCGTGCACGACGCCGTGGCCGCGATCGACGGTGTCGTGAGCGAGAGCGAGGGTGTCGAGCCGAATCGTCACGTGGTGGTACTCCCCGCCTGACACGCGGATCGCAGCGGTAGGGCCCCCGGGTTTCGGAAACCCGGGGGCCCTACTCTTTTAGCTATAGTCGTCCCCCCGGAAGGATGTTTCACGTGGAACCAGACACCGAGATGACCGCTCCGGGTCCGGTCGATCCGCCGCCCGCCGCCGCGGTCGTTTTCGGCGATCGGCTCGACAAGGCCCGGCAGTACTACACCGCGCTCGCGACCGCGGGTGTGGAGCGCGGACTGATCGGCCCCCGCGAGGTTCCCCGGCTCTGGGATCGCCACATCCTCAATTGCGCGGTGATCGGTGACCTCATCGCACCCGGCGCGCGCGTGGTCGACATCGGCAGCGGCGCGGGGCTGCCCGGCATCCCGCTCGCCATCGCCCGGCCCGATCTCCGGATCACCTTGGTGGAGCCGCTGCTTCGCCGGACCGTCTTCCTCGCCGAGTTCGCGGCCGAGGCGGGTCTGGACAATATCGTCATCGTGCGCGGCCGGGCCGAGCAGGCGGGCGTGAAGAAGGAAGCGGGCGGCGCGGACATCGTCACCTCCCGTGCGGTCGCTCCCCTGGCGAAGCTCGCCGGATGGTCCATGCCGCTGGTGCACGAGCACGGACGGATGTTGGCCCTCAAGGGAATCAGTGCCGCCGAGGAACTCGAGCGCGATCGCGACGAGCTCACCAAGGCGGGCGCGGGTCACGCCGAAGTTCTGGAATGCGGTGTGGGAGTGCTCGAGACGCCCACCTTCGTCATCAGCGCGGAGCGGCTGGCCCGCGCCGAGCGTCGCGCGGAGCGCAAGGCGGGCAGTGCGGAACGCAAAGCGGCGAGTGCGGAGCGCAAAGCCGGGGGTCGTGGGACCCCGCCCTCGAAGCGTCACTGACGAAGCGATGTTTCCCGTGAAACATGCACCCCTTTGCGATCTTTGAGTCGCCTCGGGGTGTGTCGTGGTGCGAAGCTGTGCGTTCAACTTCCGTATTGTGTCCTCTACTGGCAAGCTAATGAACGTCGAGCAATGAACGACTTCCAGCCGATTCCAGCCAGCCCTCAGTGACAACGCAGTGACGCGGCTGCTGCTGCCAGGCGCGCGAATTTCAGCTCGGCCACGTGTCTTTGAGTTCTCGGGGTTAGGAGCCTGTATGTCCAACGGTCCGACGAATGTTTCACGGGAAACAACGTCTCGGGTTCCCGGCATGCTCGATAGCGGTCCCTTCGAAACGGACGAGTTCAGCCGCACCCCCTACGGCAACATCTCCGCCGACACCCCGATTGCCGCCGAGGCGCAGCGCGCCAGCCAGGTGCTGTCGGGAACCAATGCCCACATTCCACGTCCCAAAGAACAGCGCGTCATCACCATCGCCAATCAGAAGGGCGGCGTGGGCAAGACCACCACGGCCGTGAATCTGGCTGCCGCGCTCGCCATCCAGGGCATGCGGGTGCTCGTCATCGACCTCGACCCGCAGGGCAATGCCAGCACCGCGCTCGGCATCCCCCACCAGTCGGGCACCCCGTCCAGCTACGAACTCCTCATCGGCGAGTGCTCGGTCAGCGACGCCATCCAGCAGAGCCCGCACAATGAACGACTGCTCTGCATCCCCGCCACCATCGACCTCGCCGGCGCCGAGATCGAACTCGTCTCCATGGTCGCCCGCGAGGGTCGCCTCAAGGCCGCCATCCAGGAAGCCAACCTCGCCGGGTACGACATCGACTACGTGATGATCGACTGCCCGCCGTCGCTGGGTCTGCTCACCGTCAATGCCATGGTCGCCGCCAAGGAGGTGTTGATCCCCATCCAGTGCGAGTACTACGCACTCGAGGGCGTGGGTCAGCTGCTCCGCAATATTGGTCTGGTGCAGGCGCACCTGAATCCCGGACTGCACGTCTCCACCGTCGTGCTCACCATGTACGACGGCCGCACCAAGCTCGCCGATCAGGTGGCCGAGGAAGTCCGCTCGCACTTCGGTGACGCGGTGCTGCGCTCGGTCATCCCCCGCAGCGTGAAGGTGTCGGAGGCTCCCGGGTACGGCATGACCGTCCTCGATTACGATCCGGGCTCGCGGGGTGCGATGAGCTACCTCGACGCCGGTCGTGAGATCGCGTCGCGGAACTCGGCGCGCCAAGCGGCGCAGGTGCCCGCTTCGGACGCACAATCCGGTGTGTAGATAGAGAATCTCGGTGGCGGTGACGGTGAACAATGGAAGGGGTCGGTAGGCCGATGAGTCAGGCGAAGAAGGGTGGACTGGGGCGCGGCCTCGCGGCATTGATTCCGACCGGACCGGCCACCACACCGGGCGGGCTCGGCAGTGCCGCGGCCAATGTCGTCATCGGCGTCGATCCGAGCGGGCCGCAACCCGCGTCGGCGCACCTGCATCGGGTCCCCGATCCGGTCGAGGCGGTCGACGGCGCGGACCCGGGTGCGGTGTACCGGGAGATCCCGCCGCAGCAGATCGAGCCCAACCCGAAGCAGCCGCGCTCCGTCTTCGAAGAAGAGGCGCTGGCCGAACTGGTGCACTCCATCAAGGAATTCGGTCTGATGCAGCCCATCGTGGTGCGTCAGGTCGAGTCCGGGCCGGTCCCCCGCTATCAGCTCATCATGGGTGAGCGGCGTTGGCGGGCCAGCCAGGAGGCGGGGCTGGAGGCCATCCCCGCCATCGTGCGCGAGACCGCGGACGACTCCATGCTGCGGGATGCGTTGCTGGAGAACATCCATCGCGTGCAGCTGAACCCGCTCGAAGAGGCGGCCGCCTATCAGCAGCTGCTGGAGGAGTTCGGCGTCACCCACGAGGAACTGGCTTCGCGGATCGGCCGCTCGCGTCCGGTGGTGACGAATATGATTCGGCTGCTGAAGCTTCCGATTCCGGTGCAGCGCCGGGTGGCCGCGAACGTCTTGTCCGCCGGCCACGCGCGCGCTCTGCTGGCGCTGGAGGCGGGAGCCGATGCGCAGGAGGCGTTGGCCGCGCGGATCGTCGCCGAGGGCATGTCGGTCCGGGCCACCGAGGAAGCGGTGACGCTGGCGAACCGGAATCCGGATGCGGCCGCTCCCCCGGCGGCGAAGCGGAAGCCGATTCAGATGCCGGGTCTGCAGGATGTGGCGGAGCGGTTGTCGGAGTCGTTCGACACTCGCGTCACGGTCAGCCTCGGCAAGCGCAAGGGAAAGATCACTGTCGAATTCGGCTCCATCGACGATCTGGAGCGGATTGTCAGCATGATGGAGCAGTCCAGGCCCTAAGGAGGGCCCATCCCGGAGGTCACAGTGGAAACGTCACTGTGACGTTCGGGTTTACGGCCCTGGAGAGGCGTAAAGCGTTGATCGCTTATTCTTGCTGGCGAGCACTGTGTGATGCGGCGTGAGTGTGGATGAATCAGACAGCTGGAGGCTGAGCAGAGCAGTGTCGACCAGCGTGACCGCACTTACCCTCGGCGGACTCGACAAACTCCCGGTGCATGCGCGGCGATGCGTGTTCTGGGAGATCGATCCGGCGGTGGCGGCGGATTCCCATAGCTTCAGTGACCCGGTCTTCGAAAAGGAGGCCTGGCTCTCGACCGTCATGTTGCAGTGGGGGTTGTGTGGCCAGGTCGCCGTCATCGAGGACAAACCGGCCGGCTGTGCCATCTACGCGCCACCGAGTGCGGTGCCGCGCGCGGGTCTCTTCCCCACGTCCCCGGTGAGCCCGGATGCGGTGCTGCTGACCACGCTGAGCGCCGAAATCCCGTTCCAAGGGGAGCAGGTTGGTCAGCAGCTGCTCCAGGCCGTGGTGGGCGATCTGGTACGCCGCGGTGTGCGGGCCATCGAGGCGTTCGGTATCCGCAAGGATCCGCCGACCAGTTCCATGCCCGCCGTCGGTTCCATGTCGCTGCGCGAGCGGATCGGTTCGCCGTTGCGCTCCCCCGCACCGTCGCCCTCGGGGTGCTCCCCCGAGAACTGCATGATCGAGGCGGACTTCCTGGAGGACGTCGGATTCAAGGTGGTCGCCTCGCATCACCGGTTCCCGCGCCTGCGGCTGGAATTGGATCACGAGCACCTGTGGAAGGAAGACGTCGAGCGCGCGCTCGATCAGCTCCTCGCGGCGGCGGCGCTCACCATGCCGACCCGCATCTCCACCCGCTGACCACTCCCCCGCCCGGTTCCACCACAACGAAAAACCCCGCCTCCCGGAAGTTCGGGAGGCGGGGTTGTTTCATGTGAAACATTACAGCCGGTCTGCGGCCGCCAACTCTTCGGCGAGCAGTTCGGCGAATGTGTAAGTCCCGGTGGGCTGGTCGTCCTGGCCCAGCAGGTACAGCCGCTTCACCGAGATCAGGATGGCCTCGGCGATGACGTCGCGCATGCGCGGGTTGGTCAGCACCGTCGCGTCGTAATCACTGGTGAGATAGCCGATGTCGACCTGCACGGTCGGCATCTTGGTGAGGCGCAGCAGGTCCCAGGTGCGGGCGTGGGTCCGGCAGTCCTGCAGCGAGGTGCGGGCCACGATCTCGCGCTGGATGAACCCGGCCAGCACCTGACCGATCATCGAGGTCGACCCGTGCGAGTTGCCGAAGTGGAAGCTGGCCACGCCGCTGGCGGAATCGTTGTCACTGCTGGCGCAGCGCAGCGAGATCATCAGGTCGGCGTCGAAGGTATTGGAGGTCTCCGCCCGCTCGGCATCGGAGGGGTTGGCCCCCCACGGCCGCGACAGGAAGGTCTCCATACCCGTTGCCGCCATGCGGCCTTCGAGCCGGCTGGCCAGATCCCAGAGGATCTCCGATTCGTAGACGTCACCGAATTCGGTCGGCACCGGCGAACCCTTGTCCGGCCCACCCAGACCCGGATCGATGACGATGCGCTTGCCGGTGAGCTGCGGCCCGGCCCGGTGCACCACCTCTTCCTCGGCGATCCGATGCGGATTGCCGCCGGTGACGCGGGCGCCCAGCAGATCCAGCGAGCGGAGCGTGTCCGGACCGCAGATGCCGTCCGAGGAGAGCCCGATCTCGCGCTGGAACGCGGTGAGCGCATCGTGGGTGTGCGGGCCGAAGTACCCGTCGACCCGGCCCACATAGAAGCCGAGATCCTGCAGCCGACGCTGCAGGGTGGCGACGTCGTCGCCGTAGAGCGGTGCGGAGAGCTGGTAGATGAGCGTACGGGCGCCGAGGCGGTACGAGGCCTCCTTCAGCGCACGGTAGGTGGCCGGGCCGACCACGCCATCGACCAGGAGACCGCGGTATTGCTGAAAAGCGCGGACCGCGGAGTCCAGATCATGGTCGAAGGTGGCGTCGGCGTCCTTCCAGTACTCCCCGTCCAGACCCGCCGGATCGCTGGTGGGATGAGTGTGCAGGAACCCGAGGCTTGCCAGGGTGCTCCGAACCTCTGCTACGGCTGGTCCTGTATCGCCGTGACGAAGTCGGTGCATGCGTGAGAGCCCTTTCCTTCCGCCAACCCGGGTACCCATTCGCGCGGTGGTTCACACCACCGCGCGACCGGAGCGTCGAACGATTGTTTCAGACCCGGACCGAATTTCGGCAACTGTCGAGTGCAGGGATACTAACCCCGGCGCCAGCGTCAGGGGCCGAAGGCGTCGCTCCGCCTCTCCGCGCTTGCCTGTGTAACCACGTAGGCCCCCGCTGGCGCCGAAATTCTATCCAGCGTCGCTAAAGAACTTCTTCGAGTTCGCGCAAGAGGGCGGCTTTGCCCTTTGCTCCGACGATCCGCTTGGTTTCCTTGCCCCCTTGGAACAGGACCATGGTAGGCAGCGACAGGATCCCGTAGTGCTTCGAGGTCTCCGGGTTGTTGTCGGCATCGAGCTTGGCGATGGTGATCTTGTCCGTGTTGGCGGCGATCTCCTCCAGCACGGGGGCGACCATCTTGCACGGGCCGCACCAGGCCGCCCAGAAGTCGACGAGCACGGGCTTCTCGCTGAGCAGTACTTCGTCGGCGAAGGTGGCGTCGGTCACCGTCTTGGTGGCACCGGTCTTGGCGTCGGACATTGCCAAACTCCTTAGTTGTTCACTTCCACCGGCTGACCGGCGTGATCGAGAGTGTTGCTGGTGATGTCACCCTGGTCGGCGAGCCAGCGCTCGGCGTCGATGGCCGCGCGGCAGCCGGTGCCGGCGGCGGTGATGGCCTGCCGGTAGGTGTGGTCCACCAGGTCGCCGGCGGCGAAGACGCCCGGCACCGAGGTGTAGGTGCTCTGGCCCTGGACCAGCACGTAGCCCTCGTCGTCCAGATCGACCTGGCCGCGCACCAGTTCGCTGCGCGGGTCGTGGCCGATGGCGACGAACAGGCCGGTGGCGGCCAGCTCGGAGGTCTCACCGGTGCGGGTGTCGCGCAGGGTCAGGCTGGTGACGCTCGAATCACCGTGCACCGCAGTGACTTCCGAGTTCAGGATGAAGCGGATCTTGTCGTTGTTCTTGGCCCGTTCGAGCATGATCCGGGAGGCGCGGAACTCCTCGCGGCGGTGGATGACGGTCACCGAGCTGGCGAACTTGGTGAGGAAGGTCGCCTCTTCCATGGCCGAGTCGCCGCCGCCGACCACCACGATGTCCTGGCCCTTGAAGAAGAAGCCGTCACAGGTGGCGCAGGCGCTGACGCCGCGGCCGAGCAGCTCCTGTTCGCCCGGGACATTGAGGTAGCGGGCCGCCGAACCCATGGCGAGGATCACGGCGTGCGCCTCGTACACGTCGCCGCCGACGGTCACCTTCTTGACCGGACCGGTCAGGTCGAGGGCGTCCACGTCCTCGGTGCGGATGTCGGTGCCGAAGCGCTTGGCCTGCTCCCGCATCTCCTCCATCAGATCGGGGCCCATGATGCCCTCGCGGAAGCCGGGGAAGTTCTCGACCTCGGTGGTGGTCATGAGCGCGCCGCCGAACTGGGTGCCCTCGAACAGCAGCGGTTCCAGTTCCGCGCGGGCGGCGTACACCGCGGCGGTGTAGCCGGCCGGGCCGGAGCCGACGATGATCAGGTCGCGAACAGGCGTGCTCAAGATGGCCCTCCGAAGCTGTAGTACAGAATCTCGATCGCTCGAGCGTGAGCGAACCGGTCAACAACAGCCTAAACGCTGTCATTCCCGGGCTTGATCGCCTCCGCTCGCTGCGGCGGGTTCGCGGACGGGCTAGCCGATATCGGTGCGGCCGAGGACCTGCGGATGGCCGGGCGCGCAGTTCGTTCCGAGCACGGCCGCAGTGATCTGTGGCGCTTTCGGGCCTTGGAGCAGGACCAGGACACCCGGGGTGCCGGAGAACACGACGCTGCGGCTGCCGAGGACCTGGCGGTCCAGATCGGCGGCGCGTAGGCAGTCTCTGAGGGCGGTGCCCGCGGCCAGGGGGCCGGTGATGTCGTGGCGGCCCATGGCGGTCAGGACGACGCCGGGTGAGAGGGCGGGGTCCAGTTCGTCGGCGCTGGGCTGGGCGGCCGGGGTGGTCGGGCGGGTGCTCAGGGCGTCCACGGCGACGACGGCGCCCGCGGCCAGGGCGGCGGCGGCCGCGGCGGCGGTGAGCCAGCGCAGGCGGCGGGACGGGCGTTCGGTGAACTCGGCGGGCTCGGTCTCGTCCTCGTCCAGGTCCGGCGGGAGGAGCGGTTCCTCGAGTTCGCGGGGGTCGAGGCGGCCGGTGGCGAAGATGGAGCCGTCGAGGACCGGCATGGGTGCGGTGGGGATAGGGGTGTCCCCGGCCGCGAGGTCGTCGATCATGCGTTCCAAGCGGTCGGCCACGTCGGTGGGGATGGGGCGGGTGATGTTCTCGTCGCGTCCGAGTTCGCGCAGCCGGTCGTCGATGCCGTCGAGGGCCTCGAGGTAGCGCATGGCCTCCGGGTCGCGCCGGACCGCGGGCCAGAGCCGTGCGGCCTGCTCCGGCGGCAGGCTGCCGCCGTGCAGATCGGCCAGCAGCTCGGTGGAGAAGGTTTCCTCCATTGCCCCTCCAGGGCGTCGAGTGGGAATCACAGACCTGTCTTCGTATCGGACGTACGGGAACCGTACAAGGTTCCCCCAATAGTGCGGTGTTCGAGCGGAATTCAGGTGTTCATTGCCCGGCTGTGTCGGGGTGCAAACGTCCTATTCGCGAAGTTTCATCTCGAGCCTACGGCGGCCGCGGGCGCAGCGGCTCTTGACCGTGCCCTCCGGGATGCCCAGCAGGGCAGCGGCATCCGCGATGGAGTAGCCCTCGAGTTCCACCGCGACCAGTGCGGTGCGCTGGTCGGCGGGCAGCGTGAACAGTGCCGCGTCGACCAGTAGGCTGGCCTCCAGGGCCGCGAAATCGTCTCGCGGACAAGCGGGCTCGTCGGCGGTGTCCTCGGACAGCGGTTCGGTGCGGCGCAGTTTGTTGCGGCGGATACGGTCCAGGCAGGCGTTGACCACGATGCGGTGCATCCAGCTGCGGACCTCGGCGTCGCCGCGGAATCCGGCCGCGCCGCGATGCGCGGACAGCAGGGCGTCCTGGAGCGAGTCGGCGGCGTCCTCGGGACTGTAGGAGGCGCGTAGCGCGGTTTGGTAGAGGTGGTCGCGATGGCGGCGGAACAGTTCGGCGAAGGCGTGCGGTGCGCCCGCGGCGTGCGCGGCCAATAGTTCGCGATCGCTCGCGTTCGACGGTGACTCTGTCCTCGATGCTGACACTGCGTTCGGTGACGACAATGCATCCCCTCAGAGCGGCGAACTCCCCATGCCGAGAGTGTCAAGATCATATCGGGGACAACGGTTCAGCAGCGGTGAATCGCGCGAGAATGCGCAGGTAGCGGGCGTTTGGTTCGTATCAAGCGACCTGGTGGCGGTCAGCGCTGAGGATGTCGGAAGAGCCCGTCAGGCACTTGCTTCGAAGCGGATTTCGGCGATGGCCGACTGGAACTGGCCACCGTTGTTCGCGAGCTGGGTGATCCACAGGAGCACGTACCGGGCGGGCTGGTCGGCCCGCACCGGGATCTCGGTCGTACCCTCGCCGAGCACCGCCGACCCGACCAGCTGGGTCTGGTCGAGGGTCGGGGAGGCGGTCGGCGAGGTGCGGATCTCGACCTGCGTTCCGGGCGAAGGCGATTCGATGCTCACCTTGGTCAGCTTGGACGGGCTGCCGAGGGTGGCGAGCACGCCCACGCCCTTCTTGAGGGCCGGGAACTGCTGGAAGTAGGCGTCGCTGCGCCAGGTGGTGGTGGGGTTGTTGTCCAGCACGGCCCCGACGCTGCCCACATTGTCCGGGGTGCCCTCCGGGGAGAACACCGTCGCGCCGGTGACCGGCACCGGCACACCGCCGACGGGCGGCGCGCCGACCGGGGTCTGGGTGGCCGCGCCCGGGCTGGGCGGCGGCGTCGCCGAGGTGGTGAGGCCGATATTGCGCTGTTCGTTGAGCGGCGCGTTGGAGGAGCCGGGCGCGAACACGCTCAGCAGCCACCAGATGATGACGCCGACCACGAGCGCGGCCAGCACGCCGAGTCCGACCAGGATCCACATCATCCGCTGCGAGCGTTCCTTCTCGGCGGCGAGCAGTTCCGGATCGGCGAGGGTCTCGTCGGGTGCGCTGGGCGGCTTCTGCCCGAGCCGCAGCACCGGGATGAAGTCGGTCTTCTGGTCCACCACCGACGCCTGCTCCAGCACGTGCTGGACGGTGGCGGCGGTGCGGACGCCCTTGTTGGACTCCAGCGAGCGCACCGCGACCGCGGAGATCTCGAAGGGCACCTCGGGCCGGATGTTGCGGGGCTCCACCGGGGTTCCGTCGGGCCCGAAATCGGCCAGCGGCAGTCCGCCGACGGTGATCGCGGTGCCGGAGATGCCGCCGGGGCGGATGGGCCAGTGCGCGGTGATGAGCGCGTAGAGCATGGCGCCGAGCCCGCGCACGTCGGACTGGGCGTCGGAGTCGGACAGGGTGCCGGGGAAGGCCAGCACGGCGTCGCCGGAGGCGCTGATCCGCACCCGGTCGGGGTGGTCGATGGACAGCGAGCCGCCGCCGCGGTGCGCCATCTCGGCCGCGGCCGCCAGCGCCCGGATGGCGCGGGCCGCGCCGATCGGGGACGGCACGGTGTCGGCCATCTCCTTGAGCGAGCGGCCGGGCGTCCATTCGGCCACCACGATGCCGCCGGAGGAGCCGCGCACCACGTCCAGGACGCGGGCCAGGCCGGGCGAGTTGATCCGGCCCAGGCGCAGGGTGCGGGACAGGATGGCCTGCGGTCCGTCGTGCCCGGAGTTCTCGGTGGCCTCCTGGTCGGCGTCGACGAAGGTGAGGGCCACCTCGCGGTCGAGCTTCACGTCCAGGGCCTGCCAGAAGCGCAGGCCGCGTGCGCCGCCGTGCCCGGCCAGCAGCCGGTAGCGGCCGCCCGCCACGGAGGCGCCGGGGGTCAGCTTGGGGCCGCGCTGGATCCGCTTGGTCGGCGATTCCACCCGCATGGGCGGCATCTGCGGTGAGATGGCCTCGTAGACACCGGTTTCGGGACCCGCGTGGTCCTGGTCCTCCGGTAGTTCCTCCGGTCCGCCGGAACCGCTCTTGCGGTCCGCGGACTCGGCTCTGACCCCGGGCTTTCCGCCGGCCTCGCCGGCCGGAGGGGTGTCCGTGGAGAGCCCGCCGCCCGCGGCCTGTGCGGATTCGGCGGCCGGAACACCGCCCGCCGCGTCGTCGCTCACCCTCTGTCCTCCTTCGCCCTCATATCTCGAAGACCGATGTGTCGGCGCCGGACCCGCCGCTGCGGCCTCCGGAGTAGTGCGGAAGCCGCCGTCGGGGTTCCGGGCGGCATCCGGCGCGCCGCGGGAGCTGTCCGCGGGCAGGCCGGTTTGGGCAGTTGCGTTTGCCTGCCGAACAGGGTACGGGAACTCCACCTTCTCGGTGAGTTCAACCGCATCGGGTCGGATGACCGGAAGCACCATGGTCTGCGCGTCGAGGTACGGATCGAAGCGGTAGTAGTACGGCGCGGCGCGCAGGTCCGGTTTGGGCAGCAGGGTGGTCTCGTGGAGGTCCTCGAGCGGGGTGCCGTCGAGGTCCAGATCCGGGGCCGGCGGCGTGAAGCCGAGCCGCCGCGACACGGCGACGGTGATGGCCACGATCTCGGGGATGCCGAGCAGGCGCATCAGCCCGAAGGCCACGCCGAACATGACGATCGCGGTGATGCCGACCCGGATGAGCGAGCCGAAGCCGCCGAAGGAGTCCGAGAGCCGGTGCAGGCCCAGCACCTTGTCCACGATGAGCAGCACCGCGCCGCCCGCCAGCGAGGCGAGCACGACGCGCGTGATGGTCTGGCCGACATTGGCCATCCGCAGATCGCCGAGGCTGCGGTGCAGCAGCCAGCCGCCGATCATCGCGCCGGTGACGAAGCCGAGCCCGCGGGCCACGCCGAGCGCGATGACCACGTGCTCGGGTGAGAAGAACACCGGCGCCAGCGCCGACAGCGTGATCTGCACGCTGGTGATGCCGAGGATGATCCAGGTGGGCGTCCACGCCTGTTCGCGGGCGTAGAAGACGCGCAGGTGGATCAGCACCAGCGCGTACGGGATCAGGTTGAACGCGGACCAGGACACGGCTTCGCCGAGGCGGGCCGCGTCGCCGCCGAAGCGGCCGTACCCGTAGATGGCCTCACCGATCTGGGTGCCGGCGAAGGTCAGGAAGGTGACGATCGGCACCAGCGCGATCATGGTGAGCCGGGTGGCCGCGCTCAGGTCGTCGACCACGGCCGGTGTGTCGTCGGCGGCGGCGTTGCGGCTGAGTCGCGGCATGATCGCGGTCAGCAGGGTCACGCCGAGCACGCCCCACGGCAGCTGCAGCAGCAGCCACGCGTTCTGGTAGATGGTCGGGCCCGCGACGTCGGCGTGCGAGGCCACGCGCAGGGTGAAGCTGAAGCCGATCTGGCTGATCAGCACGTACAGGATGATGGCCGCGGCCATGCCGCCGAACTGCTTGAGCCGGGCGTCGACGCCCCACAGCGGCCGCAGGTCGATGCCTTCGCGGCGGATGGCGGGCAGCAGGGTGGCGACCTGGACGGCGACGCCGACGGTGGTGCCGATGCCGAGCAGCAGCAGTTTGGGTTCGCCCATCCGGACCGGGTTCAGCGTCAGCTCGCCGGGTAGCAGGGCGTAGAGCCCGAGCACCACCAGGGCGACGCAGTTGTTGAGCACCGGCGCCCAGGCGCCGGGTTTGAACACCTGGTGGGTGTTCAGGATCGCCATGAGCAGCGCCGACATGCCGTACAGCAGCACTGCGGGCACCAACATGAAGGTCAGCGCCGTGGTGAGTGCGGAGTTGACCTTGCTGTCGCTGGACAGGAAGACGTGCTCGGTGAGCACCGGGGTCAGGATCAGCGCGATGACGGTTCCGGTGCCGAGCACGGTGAGCGCGGTGGTGAACAACCGTCGGACGAAGGCCGCTCCCCCGTCGGCGTCCTCGCGTTCGGCGCGGACCAGGGTGGGCACCACGATGGCGGTGAGCACCGCGCCGAGCAGCAGCTCGGAGATCATGTTGGGGATCGAGCTGGCGATGGTGAAGGCACTGGCGATGGCTGGGCCGAGCACGGTCAGCAGCAGCGCCTGTTTCGCGAATCCGGTGATGCGGCTGATCAGCGTCGCCAGCGCGAGCGAGCCGGTGTCGCGCACGAGTTTGGCGTTGGAGTTGTCCGGCTTCTCCTCGGCGCGCGGTGCGGTGACCACGGCCTGCCGGCCCGAATTGGCTTGCCGCTGTGGCCCGGTCGGCGGTCCAGGGCGCGGTGCGGCCATCGGGCGCGGATTCGACATGGGAGGCGTCGGGTAGCGCTGGGCGTCGGGTGGCATCGAGATGGGCCCGGTTCCGGGCGCGCGGTTACCCGCGGCGCCGGGATGTCCCCAGTGGTAGCGCTCTTCGGGCGGGACGTGGCCGGCGGCGGGTTCGGGGCGGCCCTGCTGGGGTCGTCGCATGATGGGCCCGGATTCGCCGGGCGCGGGGACGTGTCGTTGCGGACCGGTCGGTTGACCCGGATAAGGGCGGCCCGGAATGCCCTGCGGATTACCGGGAACCGCTCGCTGTGCTCCGGAGGCGGGGCCCTGCGGACCGCGCGGTCCGGGGCGGGGCGCGCCGCGTTCCCACGGCGCGGAGGGGGCGCGGCGCGCCTGCTGCGGCCCGTCGGGCCCGTCCTGCCGCCCGCCCTGTCCTTCGTGATGTCCGGGGTGGCCCGCGGCCCGGCCCGATGAGTCCTCCGGTCGGCCGGATGAGCGTGGCCCGCCGTACTCGCTCACCGTGCCTCCTGTCGTTTCATGTCCTGCTTGCGCCCGCGGCCGTCCTGCTCGGGACCGTGGGCGGCGCCGGCGTCGAACCCCTCCTCGTCGGCCGGATCGGACTGTCCGCGGAAGCGGTGCCAGAGCCGGCGACCGACCAGCAGGAGCAGGAGTGCACAGGCGCTCGCCGTAATTATTGCCAACACCTGACCGTAGGCGTTGGATCGCACCGATACCGATACCGCGTTGCCGAGCGGCACGCCGTCCGGTGTGCTGAGTCCGATCGGAATGGCCAGGTTTCGGCTGTCGGAGACCTCGGTCGGGATCTGGAAGGACCGGTTTCCCTTGGCCGGCAGCTGCTGTTCGCCGATATCGGTGATATTCGTCTCGGCCGGTGCGTTGATCTTGAAGCGCACCCGGATGGCCACCGGCAGGTCGTTGCGGGCGACCAGCAGCAGCGGGCTCTGTTCGGAGGCGAGGGTGTAGACGCCGCCGGGCGGCAGCACGGTCACCGATCCGTACAGGTTGTTCATGGTTTTGGTGGTCTGGTCCAGCCGCCGCTGGGCATTGGTGTCGGCGGCGGCGCCCCCGGCCCGGCGGTCGGTCAGCGACAGCACCCGGATCAGGTCGTCGCGCAGCGGGGTGAGGAAGGCGCGCGGGCTGAGTTCCTGCTGCGGCACGTCCACCAGCGCGCTCATCAGTTCGGTGATGCGCTGGCCCTGCTGGTGCACGGGTTCGGCGTAGTGCGCGGGGACCGCGTCGTCGGCGGCCTGCTCCAGATAGTCGAGCGTGTAGGGCTGCGGATCGGGCTGTTGCGCAAGCAGTTCGGTGAGCGGTCGCGGAGTGGCGAGGTTGTTGCGCAGCTGCAGGTCCAGCAGGGCGAGAACGGAGGAGGCCTCGTCCCGGTTGGCCCCCCACTGCTGCGGCGGCACCAGCAGCGCGGAACGCGGACGGCCGAGCTGTGGGTTGAGCGCGGTCCAGGCGACGGCCCCGAGCGCGTCCTGCAACCGGGCGGCGCGCGAGTCGACGGTGACGTCGTAGCGGGCCTTGTCCGGGGTGAAGGGCGGGGTCGGCGGGTTGGATCCGATGGCGGCGAGCGCGGTGGCGGCCCAGATGTCGAAGGTGGCGGCGTGCGGCGCGGCCGGTGCGGGCTGCGTGGTGGTGCCGCCGGCGGGCGGCGGGCTGACGTCGGCCAGGGTGACCATGTCGGGGGTGCCGGGTTCGGGTGCGACGCCGGGCGCCGCGGGGGTCGCGGGCGGCGTCTTGGCGGTGAGCAGGTTGGAGCGGCCGTCGGCCGGTGCGACCGCGTTGTCGGCGAGCACGGTGGTGGTGAAGCCGTGGTGCGCGAAGAGCGCGGCGCCCTCGTTGTCGACGGTGCCCGCGTCCGGAATGGCCACGCCACGCACCGATTTCACGCCGAGTACGGAGTCGACCAGGTCGGCGGGCGCGTTGAGCGCGCGGTCGGCGAGCGTGACGTCCCCGGCCGCGGCCAGCGCGTTCGGGTCGACCTGCGCGAACGGCAGTGCGGTCACGCACATTCCGGGCGCGAGCGTGCGCAGTCGTTCCAGCCACGCCTTGGCGGCGCGGCCGCCGCTGCCGGACCGGGTGGGTCCTTCGGGGTCGGAGGGGCTGGCCAGCACCCGGTAGTCCCTGGTCATGTCGGACACGGTGATCAGCAGGTCCGGGTCGACGGCCAGGCAGACCGCGTTGATCAGGCTGCGATCGCGGGCGCTGTCGGGTTTGACGATGCTCTCCAGGGCCGAGAGCAGCTGGTCGAGCCGCCCGCCCTGGGCCAGTGAGGCGGCGAGGTCGTCGTCGGTGAGCAGGGCCTGGGCGTCGGGTGCGCCGGGCTGCCCGGCGACCAGGCGGGGCCGGTCGGCCAGCGGCCAGAGCAGGGTGGTGGCGACCGGCGGGGCGTCGACGACGGACGGGACGGGCTGGCCGGGCGCGTGTTTGGGGTCGGCGCCGCCGGGCACGCCGAGCACCGGCAGCAGGAAGCGGGCGTCGTCGAGGCGGGCCTGGCCGCCGTAGGCGGGTTGCCCGTTCACATTGAGCAGCAGCGGGTAGACGCCGGGCGCGTCGATGTTCAGCGACGAGATGTCGCTGGGCAGCTCGGTTCCGGAGTGCAGGGCGACGGTGACGCTGAACTGCTTGCGCTGTCCGGCGGTCAATCGGTCTGCGACGTCCTGGAATTCACCGGCGACGTCGTAACTGGCCTGGTCCAGGCGCAGCGTGGTGCGCAGCGCGCTGGGGTTGGTGACGGCCGCGCCGCGCTGGATGCGCACGCTGACGTCGTCGACCGGCCGGTCGCCGATATTGGTCACGGTGCCCGACACCACGAAGTAGGGGTCGCTGCCGGCCGTGATGGCGGTCGGTGTCACCGAATCCAGTGACAGTTTCAGGAATTTGGGTCCACTGTTCTGTCCGCTACCGCTGCCGGTGGGTTCGGCGGCGGCAATGGGCGTGCCGATTCCCGGGCCGATTCCCAGTGACGTGAGCACCGCCAGCATTACCGCGACGAGTGACAGCAGCGTGCGCCGCGATCCCGCACGCGTCATTGTCTGCCGTTCTCCATCCGGTCGATCAGCCGGTTGGCGACCTCGGCCAGCCTGCGTTCGTCAGCGTAGGCGAGCCGGGAGTCCAGTTCGCTCAAGGGAACCCAGGCCACCTTGGTGACCTCGACGTCGGCGTCGGAGAGCTCACCGCCCAGTGAGCGCATCAGGTAATGGTGCACGGTCTTGTGTACCCGCCGGCCCTCGGTGACGAACCAGTAGTCGATGCTGCCGAGTTCGGCGACCACGGTGCCGTGGATGCCGGTCTCCTCCTGGACTTCCCGGATGGCGGTCTGCTCGGAGGTCTCGCCTTCTTCGATGTGTCCCTTGGGCAGGGACCAGAGCAGGCGTCCGCGCCGGTCGGTGCGCCCGATGAGGGCGGCGCAGCGCTTCTCGCTGGGGCCGTCGAGGCCGTCCACCACGAGTCCGCCCGCGGAGGTCTCGCGGACGGTGCGCATGCGCGGTTTCGCCGCGCCGGTAGCTTTCGCCGCATTACCGGCCGAACCACGCCGCCGGGGCTGGCGGCGTCGACTGTTCGCACGATCGGCCGGGGACACTGCGTCAGTCTATAGGGGAGGGCGGCTCTGCCCGCCCCAGCGCGGTGGCTCCTATATATACAGAGCTCTCATAGCAGGTAGACACCGGTCGTGAGGCGGCACGCCGGATGCCCGCACCGGGTCGCGGGACACTATTCGGGAATTGCGCCCACGTGCGACTAAGCTGCGTCTTCGTGGTTTCGCCGAAGTCCGAGGAAGCAGCGCTCCGTCACCCCGCGCTTGTCGAGGATCGCCGTACTCGTTTGCTGGCGGCGGCGGCGATAACCCTCGGCAGGCTCTCGGAAGTGCTGACTCCCCTCGGCGAACTGTTCGCCGCGCACGGCCATCACCTGTATCTGGTCGGTGGCAGCGTCCGCGACGCGGTGCTGGGCCGGCTCGGCACCGATCTGGATTTCACCACCGACGCCCGCCCCGAGGTGGTGCAGGAGTTGATGCGCGGCTGGGCCGACAACCTGTGGGATACCGGCGGCCTGGCCTTCGGCACGGTGAGCGCGGCCAAGGACGGCCAGCAGCTGGAGATCACCACGTTCCGCAGCGACGCCTACGATCGGGTCTCCCGCAATCCGGAGGTCACCTTCGGCGACACCCTCGAGGGTGATCTGGTGCGCCGGGACTTCACGGTGAACGCCATGGCGGTGCGGATCGGCTCGCTGGGCGAGCTGGAGTTCGTGGACCCGCTGGGCGGTGTCGAGGCGCTGCTGGCCGGTGTCCTGGATACACCTGCGCTGCCGCAGGATTCGTTCGCCGACGATCCGCTGCGCATGCTGCGCGGCGCGCGGTTCGTCTCGCAGCTGGGTTTCGAGCTGGCCCCGCGGGTGCGGGCGGCGATCGTGGAGATGGCTCCCGAGATCGACCGCATCACCGCCGAGCGGGTGCAGGCCGAGCTGGACAAGCTGATCGGCGGCGAGTACCCGACCGATGGCATCGACATCATGGTCGAGACCGGTCTGGCCGAGCGGGTGCTGCCCGAGGTTCCGGCCATGCAGCTGGAGATCGACGAGCACCACCAGCACAAGGACGTCTACCAGCATTCGCTGACCGTGCTGCGCCAGGCCATCGATCAGGAGGAGGGCGATCCGGACCTGGTCTTGCGGTGGGCAGCCCTGCTGCACGACATCGGGAAGCCGCCGACCAAGCGCAATGAGCCCGGTGGCGGCGTCAGCTTCCACCATCACGAGGTGGTGGGCGCGAAGATGGTGCGAAAACGCCTGCGCGCCTTGAAGTATCCCAAGCAGTTCACCGAGGACGTGGCGCGGCTGGTGTACCTGCACCTGCGTTTCCACGGCTACGGCAAGGGTCAGTGGACCGATTCGGCGGTGCGCCGCTACGTGACCGACGGCGGCGACCTGCTCCCCCGCCTGCACAAGCTGGTTCGCGCCGACTGCACCACCCGCAACAAGCGCCGGGCCGCCGCGCTGCGTTCGACCTACGACGGGCTGGAGACGCGCATCGCGGTGCTGGCCGAGCAGGAGGATCTGGCGCGGGTGCGGCCGGACCTGGACGGCAACGCGATCATGGAGCTGCTGGATCTGAAGCCGGGCCCGGATGTCGGCAAGGCGTGGCGTTTCCTGAAGGAACTGCGCCTGGACCGCGGTCCGATGACCCGCGACGAAGCCGAGGCGGCCCTGGTCGAATGGTGGCCGACGCAGAAGTAGTGTCCGGCCCAGCGGTAAGGCGTTGCGTCAGAAGATGATCAGCGTCGTCCCCGCGACGATGGCCGATCGGATCTGCGCGAGATCGAACGAGCCGGTGATGCCCGGCAGGTCGATGCGGAAGAACACATGCTCGCCGACCAGTTCGGCCCGGCTGATCCGCGCCTGACTGGGCAGCCCGGTCAGCGGAATCGGGTTGAGCGTGGTGAACCGCTTGGGCGCGCGGACTTTTCGCCAGTGCGCGCGGTGCACGGTGATCGACAGGACATTGTCGATGACCTCGGCGGCGGCCAGCGCCCGGATCCGGCGCCGCCGGTGCCGGGCCAGGATCAGTCCGTCGTCGGCGCGTTCCAGTTCCCAGTCGGGCTGCCAGCTGTTGATCCATTCCAGCAGTGCCGCAAGGGTTATCACGCCGGTGAGGTCGAGCTGTGAGGTGCGGACCTTGGTGGGGACGCCGGGGATGAGCCGCAACCCGTGGGCGATGACGGTGAGTTCCTCGATCGGGTGGGTGTTCCAGAGCAGTCCGGTGAGCACGGTCTTTGCTTGGAAGTGCGCGCCGCGCCGCCGCACCTTGAGCGTGTGCAGGGTGGCCCGCATATCGCTGCCGAGCAGGGTGGCGCTGACCTCCTGGCCGCCGAACTGGCTGAGGATGCCTTCGGACAGCAGGGTCATGAGGACATCGGGCATCAGCGCGGTGACGGTTCCGGACCCGAAGTCGGCGGCCGGTTCGAGCCAGGCGCTGGTGAAGCTCGTCCATTGCTCCACCCAGACCTGGTCGAACAAGCGTTTTCCGAGGTCCATGCCCAGGTCCACCGCGCGCAGGGGTGACCAGGCCTTCGGATCGAAATACGTGGCCATGATTGCTTCGAGCGTACTGGCCGCCGGTGGCGACACCAGGGTGGCGAAGGTGAACAGGAACACTCCCGGCGCCTCTTGTCATCCGTACTCGCGGATGTATCGGAACGCTAACGTGACCACCATGTCGCCGATCTTCGCCTCCCGTGCCGAGCGCATCGTCGATGCGCTGCTGACTGCCGATCCGCACCTGGCCGCCGAGGTCGGTGATCATCGCGCCGATGACCGGCTGCCGGATCTGTCGCCGGGTGCGGTGGCCGAGCGGGTCGCGCTGCTGCGCGACGCCTCGCACACGTTGGCCGAGGTGGATCCCGACGACCTCGCGCCGGAGGACGGCGTCGATCTGGCCTTGCTGCAGCAGCGGGTAGACGGCCTGCTCTTCGAGCTCACCGAGATCCGCGAGCACGAGTGGAATCCGCTGGTGCACAATCCCGGTCCGCTGCTGCATCACCTGATCGCCCGCCCGTTCGCGCCCGCCGAGGTGCGCCTGGAGGCGCTGCGTGCCCGGCTCACCGCGCTGCCGGACGCGCTGGCCACGGCGCGCGCGGTGCTCGGTGACATGCCGGGCGTCCATGCCGAAACCGCGATCGGCCAGTTCGCAGGGGTGGCCGCGCTGCTGCGCGACCAGGTGCCGGCGCTGGCCGCCGAGGCGCCCGGGTTCGTCATCGAGCCCGCCGCCGCCGGTGCGGTGTCGGCGCTGCAGGAGTTCACCTCCTGGCTGGCCGGTCGCCTGGACGGCGCGGACCGTGATCCGCGCCTGGGCCGTCGGTTGTGGGAGGCGAAGCTCTGGCACACCCTCGACACCGAACTGGGCTCGCGGGAGATCCTGGACCGCGCCCATCGTCATCTCGAGCAGCTGACCGGCGAAATCCGTTCGGCGGCGGGTGAACTGCTCGGCGTCGCGCACCCCGACGACGACACCGTGCGCCGCGCGCTGGAGCGGGTGTCGGCCGAGCGCCCGTCGAACGACACGGTGGTGGCCGTGGCCACCGACGCGCTCGCCGAGGCCACCGCCTTCGTCCGCGAGCAAGACCTGGCGTCGCTGGTCGAGGACCCGCTGGTGATCCAGGAGATGCCGGAATTCGCGCGCGGGGTGGCGGTGGCCTACTGCGATTCGGTGGGTCCGCTCGAAACCGCAGAGCTCCCTACCTTCTTCGCCATCGCCCCGACTCCGGAGGGGTGGTCGCCGGAGCGGGCGGCGTCGTTCTATCGCGAATACAACGACCACATGATGCGCAATCTGACCGTGCACGAGGCCATGCCCGGCCACTATCTCCAGTTGGCGCGGGCCCGCCGCTTCCGCGGTTCGACCGCGGTCCGCGCATTGTGCTCGAGCGGAACCTTCATCGAGGGCTGGGCCGTCTACACCGAGAAGCTCATGGCCGACACCGGTTTCGGCGGGCTCCCGGTCCGGTTGCAGCAGTTGAAGTCCCACCTCCGCATGACCATCAACGCCATCCTGGACCAGTCCGTGCACTGCGACGCCATGACCGAGTCCGAGGCCATGCGCCTGATGCTCGACCGCGGCTTCCAGGAGGAGGGCGAGGCCGCCGGCAAATGGCGTCGCACCCTGCTCACCTCCACCCAGCTCTCCACCTATTTCGTCGGCTACACCGAGGTGGCCGCGCTGGCCGCCGCGCGCCCCGCCGCCACTCCCCTGCGGGACTGGCACGACGCGATGCTCGCGCACGGCTCCCCCGCGCCGCGCCACCTGGGCGCCCTGCTGGGAGAGCTGACGCCGTGACCGGGCTCGAGGTGTCCGCCCGCCTGCACGACCGGGATGTCGGGTGGACGTCTACGCGTATTGATGCCTGGACCGCCGCCGGAACCGGCCGCACATCGCTGTGATCCATGACACAGTTTCTGTCGTGACATTCTTGTCGCCGGATGCGGGCGCGCCCACAATCGGATCACGACGACAGCGGGAGGACGCGGATGACGCTGGATCTGAACAGCGACCTCGGTGAGGGTTTCGGCGACTGGGCCATGGGCGATGACGCCGCCATGCTGGACGTGGTCACCAGCGCGAACATCGCCTGCGGCTTCCACGCGGGCGATCCGGCCATCATGCGCCGCACCTGCGCCCTGGCCGTGGAGAAGGGCGTCCGGATCGGCGCGCACGTGGGCCATCGCGATCTGGCCGGGTTCGGCCGCCGCGCCATCGCCGTCACCCCGGACGACCTGCGGGACGAGACGCTGTATCAGATCGGCGCGCTGGCCGGCTTCGCCGCCGCGGCCGGGGACCGGGTCCGCTACGTGAAACCTCATGGCGCGCTGTATCACCAGGCGGCCGCCGACCGGGCGCTGGCCGACGCGATCGTCGCGGCGCTGCGCGACTTCGACACCGATCTGGCCCTGCTGGGCCCGGCGGGCACGGAGCTCGAGCACGCGGCCCGGGCGGCCGGAACTCCGTTCGTGGGTGAGGGTTTCGCCGATCGCGCCTATACGCCGGAGGGTCTGCTCGCCCCGCGTGGGCTGCCCGGCGCCGTACTCGGCGCGGACGCGGCGGTGGCGCAGGCGCTGTCGATCGCGCGGGACGGCAAGGCGACGGCCGTGGACGGCGGCACGGTGGCGGTGACGGCGGCCAGCATCTGCGTGCACGGCGACACGCCGGCGGCGGTCGAGATGGCGCGCCGGATCCGCGCGGCACTCGACGAATCCGGTACGCCCGTGCGGGCTTTCACCTGATCGGGAATGGTGTGCCATGACCGATCCCCGGCAGATCGACGCCGCCGGCGAGGTGCGGGCGGCGGGTGACCGTGCGCTGCTGGTGATTCCACCGCACCACGCCATGGTCGCCGCGCTGGTGTCCGCGCTGGAGCCGCGGCCGCGTGGCGTGCTGGATGTCCTGCCCGCCGCCGAAACCGTGCTGGTGACCCTGGATTCGCCGCGGTCGCGGGAGCCGGTGCGAAAGCGGTTGCTGGCCTTGCTGAACCGGCTGGACTCGGCGGCCCGGGTCGGTGCCGGTGATCGGCGGTCACCGGCGCAGCCTTCCGCCCTCGACGGCTGGACTCGTGACGACGCCGTCGGCGATCGGGGTGAGCGGGCCGCGCCCCGCGAACCGGTCGTGATCCCGGTCCGCTACGACGGCGAGGATCTGCCCGAGGTCGCGCGCCTGCTCGGCCTGTCCGAGGCCGAGGTCGTCGCCCAGCACACCGGGACCGTATGGCATTGCGCCTTCGTGGGTTTCGCGCCCGGTTTCGGCTATCTGGAATCACCCGACGCCCGGCTGACCGTGCCGCGGCGCACCCAGTCGCGGACCGCGATCCCGGCGGGCGCGGTGGCCCTGGCGGGCGGCTATTCGGCCGTCTACCCGCGCCGCAGCCCGGGCGGATGGCAGTTGATCGGCACCACCGATTCATCGATGTGGGATGTGGACCGGGATCCGCCCGCCCTCGTGCGGGCGGGGACGCCGGTCAGGTTCGTCGACGCGGGGAGGTAAGTCATGAGCGCACTGCGGGTCGATCGGGTGGGGCCGCTGGCCACCATTCAGGATCTGGGCCGTCCGGGCTGGTTCGATTCGGGGGTGGGCGCGGCCGGGGCCGCGGACCGGGCCTCACTCCGGTTGGCGAACCGACTGGTCGGCAACTCCGAAGGCGCGGCGGGCATCGAAGTGCTGCTGGGCGGATTGGAGCTACTGGCCCAGCGGCATGTCACAGTGGCGGTGACCGGCGCGTCGGCCCCCGTCACCGTCGACGACCGCCCGATGGGCACGGCCAGCGTGCTCGAAATCGAGGAGGGCCAACGGCTTCGGCTGGGGCTCGCCGCCACCGGTCTGCGCAGTTATGTAGCGGTGCGGGGCGGGATCGAGGTCTCGCCGGTGCTGGGTTCCCGCAGCCGCGACACCCTCTCCGGCATCGGCCCCGAACCGCTGCGCCCGGGTGACCTGCTGCCGGTGGGCCCGCCGCCGCGCGCGCTGCCGATCGTGGACGTCGCGCCGGTTCCGGCGCTGGGCAACGACCTGCTCACGGTGCGCGCGGTGCCCGGCCCGCGGGCGGACTGGTTCACCGATGCCGCAGCGCTTTTCGCGGGCGAGTGGACGGTGTCGCCGGACACCGACCGGATCGGCGCACGGCTGGACCGGCGACGCGGGCCCGCGTTGCGGCGCAGCGTCGCCGGTGAATTGCCCACGGAGGGTATGGCCTTGGGTTCGGTGCAGGTGCCGCCCAGCGGTCAGCCCGTCGTCTTCCTCGCGGATCACCCGATCACCGGCGGCTATCCGGTGATCGCGGTGGTGGTGGACGCCGATGTGGACACGGTGGCGCAGGCCCGGCCGGGGCAGCCGCTGCGCTTCCGCCGCGTCGAGTGACCGCGCGGCCGCACGGATTCCGTTGCGCTACTTCAGCTTGGCGTGCATGAGGTACACGTTGTAGCTGTTCCACGCCGACATGGTGAAGTACAGATCGTTCCCGCTCGACCAGGGATGGATGAATCCGCCGTAGGTGGTGGGGTATTCGCCGGTGTTGACCAGCGTCACCGGATCGGTCCACGTCCCCTGCGGTTCGGCGGCGGTGCGCAGCACCAGCGCCCCCCGGTCGAGGTCCAGGTACAGCATCTGCCACCGCCGCGTCGACGCGTCGTAGCGCACCGACACCTCCCCGGCGGTTCCGGAAATCACCGGCGTGGCCAGTAATTCGTCGGGTCCGAACGCGGGTACCCAGGTGTTGCCGATCCAGTACTGGTACGCCGACTTGTTGAGCACCTGATCGCTGGGCACCCGGGCCAGCGCGATGGTGCCGAACCGGCCGTTGGGCGTGCCGAACATGTACGCGTACCCGTCGTGCGGGGTCATCGCCATGACCTGGAACCGCCCGAGTCCGAAAACGTTGTCCCAGCGCGCCCATTCGGATTTGGTCCAGGTGTCGCCGCCGTCGTCGGACCAGGCCAGCCCGCCCAGGGTGGTCCACCACATGCCGGGCCGCAGGCGGCTCCACCGCGCCACCGACATGTAGGTCAGGTACTGGCGGCCGTGCAGCGCGAATCCCGAGGTGGGGATGGTGGTGATCTCGAAGTTGTCGACCTTGCGGCTGGCCAGGATCTCGGCCGCGTGGCAGCGGCTGTCCTGGGCGAAGGTGTCCAGCACCAGGCCCTTGGACAGGTCGCGCTCGGTGCTGAAGGCGATGGCGTTGCTGCGCCAGTCCTGGTCGCCGTTGCCCGCCCCGACCGGCTCCCAGCCCTTGCCGAAGGTGTCGCCGAACACGACGGCGATCCGCCCGGGCTCGGTCTCCCACATGAGGCCGAGGTCGGTGCCGTCCACCGACCAGCGCATGTCGGTGCGGTTGCTGGAGCCGTGCCCGGTCACCTGGTTCACCAGCTCGAGTGCGTCGAGCGCGACGGGGGCGACGGGCGCGGCGACCGGCGCGGGCGCCGGCGACGGCACGGCCGGTGCGGGCTGCGGCTGCGGTTCGGGGGGCTCCCCGCCGGGGATCGGGATCGGAATGGTCTCGGGGACCTGATCGATCTGCAGCCGCGGCAACGGAATTCCGCCCGATCCGCTGTTGGCCGGCGGCGGGGGCGCGGGTTCGGGTGCCGGCTCGGTGGTGGGCGGCTCGTCGGTGGTGTCCTCGTCGTCGCCCGGCTCGTCGGGTTCGGTCTCGGGCGGGAGGTTCTCGGGCCGGGGGCTCTGGTCGGTGCGAATGTCCGGGCACGGGTTGGCGCACGGGTCCGCGGGCAGCGGCGCCGGGTCGATCCGGGTGTTGTTCTGGCGGGGTCCGGGGATCGGGACCGGCGTGAACTTCGGGACCGGGAGCTGGATGTGGATGGTGGTGTCCACCGGCGGGGGTGGCGGCGGCGGGAGGTCCGGATTCGGTTCCCGGGCCAGCGGATCGAATCCCGTTTCGCCGCAGGCGTTCAGCGGCGGCGGGGCCCAGGGCGCCAGGGCGTTCGCGGTGGCGGGCACGCCGGGCAGCAACATGACCCCGGCCATCGCCAGGCTGGAGAGTGCCAGTGCCGCAGGTGCTTCGGAGCGCCGCGCAGTCATTGAATCCACGGTATCGGGCCCGGTCGCATCCGCCAGAGCGCTGCCGCGTGTCGCCGGGCCGGTGTGATCGAGCCGATATCTATGCCGCGGACGGACCGGTCCGTCGGCGGCAATTCGCCCCGATGGCGACGATTCCGCAGGCGTAGACGGCGGCCGCGGCCACCACCACCGCGGGGGAGCGCCCGTCCGCCGGGATCAGCAGCGCGGTCCCGGCCAGCGCCAGCACGAAGGTGATGTTGAAGATCGTGTCCTGCAGCGCGAACACCTGGCCGCGGTGGGTGTCGTCGATCTCGATCTGCATGGCCGCGTCGCCGGTCAGCTTGATGACCTGCCCGGCCAGCCCGAGCAGGAAGGCCGCCGCGAGCAGCAGCAGTTCCGCCCGCCGCTCGGTCTCGCCGGTGGCGACGGTGATCGGCGTGACCAGGGTCAGCTGCACGATGATCGCGGCCACCAGGCAGCTCACCACGGTGCGCGGGCGGCCCAGCCGCGGGATCAGGAAGGGGGCCACCACGGCCGCGGTCACCAGTCCAGCCCCGGTCGCGGTGATGGCCGCGCTGAACTTGGCGAGGTGGGTGCCGACCGCGGACTCGTCGCCGCGGCGCAGCGCCAGCACCATGAGCAGGGTGTCCGCGCCGAACACGACGCGGTGCGCGCCGATCCCGAGGAAGGCGGTGGTCACGTCCCGCGATCCCCAGGCCGCGGTGGCGCCCCGGCGCAGTCCGGCCATGATGGCCCGCACGGTGGCGAGCCCGCCCGCGGTGTCGCCGGTGGGCCCGTCCCGGTCGGGACCCAGTGCCCGGGGCCGGAATCCGGCCACCACCAGCCCGCTCACGATCGAGCCCGAGGCGCTGGCGGCGGTCGCCACCGCGGACGCGAAGTCACCGGCCCCGATCAGCCCGATGAGCGAGAACCCCAGGCCCGCGCCGAGAATCGCGCACCCGGACGCCACGGTCGCCAGCACCGAGTTCATCGGGACCAGCCAGCGTTGGGACAGCACCTTGGGCAGCGACGCGGACACGCCCGCGCCCACGAAGCGGCTCACCCCGACCACGGCCAGCGCGCCCAGCAGGAGCGGCGTGGCCCGGATCCCGGCCAGCAGCCCGGCCGCGGTGGCCAGGATGAGCACCGCGCGCAGCAGGTTGGCGTACAGCAGCACCCGGCGGCGGTCCCAGCGGTCGAGCAGCGCGCCCGCGAACGGCCCGATGATCGAATACGGCAGCAGCAGCGCGGCGAAGCCCCCGGCGATGGCCAGCGGATCGGTCTGCCGCTCGGGGTTGAACAGGATCGCGCCCGACAGCGCGGCCTGGAACATGCCGTCGCCGAACTGCCCGGTGAGCCGGACCATGGTCAGGCGCAGGGTGCCCGGGTTCTCGCGCAGCGCGGCCGTCACCGCGGCGAGCCGGGTGCGCGGCTCGGCGGGCGGGGGCGCGGTCACCGCGACGGGTGCGTGGTCACCAGGGCGAACACGGCGGCGCGCATGTCATCGGCCATGGGCAGGTTGTCGACGCTGTCGGAATCGATCCACTGGTAGCGGTCGTGCTCGAGCGGGTCGAGCCGGATCTCGCCGGGTTCGGCCTCGACCACGAAGCTGTATTTGCGGACCCGCGACTTGGTGCGGGTGGCGTAGTCGAAGCCGCCCAGCACATCGGTGATGTTCACGACCCGCAGCCCGGTCTCCTCGAACAGCTCGCGGGCCACGCAGTCGGCGAAGGTCTCCCCCGATTCCACACCGCCGCCCGGCAGTTCCCACATCCCCGCGTGCGAGCCTTCCTCGACACGCCGTACGACCAGGAGTTTGCCGTCCCGGAAGACGGCCACGCCCATGACGAAATGAGCGATCCCCTCGCTCTCGGCCTGCTGCCGGAGTTCGCGCTCGATGCCCGCGAGTACCTCGGGTCGCATCCCCCTGCTCTCCCTCCCGTTTCGCTTGCGGCACATCATGATACGGTCGCCGACCGAAACCCGCTGATGGTCGGGGCGGGATCCGGGAAGGTGGCGACCGGGCGACCGGACAATCGCCGAGCATTTGCCCGGGTCGATTGCCGGAAGCGTAGTACCTGGTCGGCGGCAGGTGGGGCAGCGCTGCCCGCACGCTAGAATTTAACCCGGAATTCAAGTTGGGCCGCTGTATCGGCCCCTACCCTGGAATCCGATCGGTGCTCGCCGGTGAGAGGAGTACGGCGGTGTCCACCCTCACGACACCACACATCGATATCCATCGTGGCGGCGACCGCATGAAAACCCGTGTGGCGTGGCTGGATTCGAAGCATTCTTTCTCCTTCGGAGAACACTACGATCCCGACAACACCCATCACGGCCTGCTGCTGGTCAACAACGAGGACATCGTCCTGCCCGGCGAGGGGTTCGAGACCCATCCGCACCGGGACATGGAGATCGTCACCTGGGTGCTGAGCGGCAGCCTGGTGCATCAGGATTCCCTGGGCCACAACGGCGTCATCTACCCGGGCCTGGCCCAGCGGATGAGCGCCGGCACCGGCATCCTGCACTCGGAGAAGAACGACTCCTGGCGGCTCAGCAATGCGCCCGAACACCAGGAGCCGGTGCATTTCGTGCAGATGTGGGTGGTGCCCGACGACTCCGGGCTGACCCCCGGCTACCAGCAGCTCGAGATCGACGCCGAACTCGCGAGCGGCGACCTGGTCACGGTGGCCTCGGGCCTGCCCCGCTACCGCGACCGCACGGCCATCGCCATCGCCAGCAGCCATTCCGCCATGCATGTGGCCCGGATGCCCGGTGAGGGCGCCGAGGTCCGCTTACCCGAGGCCCCCTACCTGCACGTTTTCGTCGCACGCGGCGAGGTGGAGATGGAGGGCGCGGGGACCCTGTACGAGGGCGACGCGGTCCGGCTGGCCCGCAGCGGCGGCCAGCGGGTCACGGCCAACCTGCCGTCGGAGATCCTGGTGTGGGAAATGCATGCCCGGCTCGGCGGGCAATAGCATCGGCCCATGAACCAGTACCCGCCGCCGGACCAGTACGGTCAGTACCCGCCGCAGCAGGGGCAGCCGGGGAACTACCCGCCGCAGCAGGGGCAGCCGGGGAACTACCCGCCGGGCGCGTACCCGCCGCCGGGCAACTATCCGCCGCCGGGCGGCGGGCAGTACTGGCAGGAGTCGCCGCAGCGCAAGGGCATGGCGATCACCGCCCTGGTCTTCGGCATCATCGGCCTGCTGACGTTCTGGACCGTCCTGTTCACCATCGTCGGCCTGATCTGCGGCGTGGTGGCCATCGTGCTGGGCCTGATCGCGGTGATGAAGGCGCGGCGCGGGGCGGCCGGGGGCTTCGGGATGGCGCTGACGGGCACGATCATGGGTGTGATCAGCCTGATCGGCGGCGCGGTGATCGGCGTGCTGGTGTGGACGGTGTTCAAGGACACCGGCGCCACCGACTTCCTGGACTGTGTCCGCGACGCCAACGGCGATCAGGCCAAGGTCGATCAGTGCCAGCGTGAGTTCGATCAGCGGCTGGAGGACAAGTTCAGCGTGACGCTCACACCGGTTCCGACGCGCTGACGCCGCCGGTGCTGGATCCGGCTGCCCCCGGGTGGCATTCGCGTACGGCGGCCAGCACTTCCGACAGTTCCGGTCGAAAGTCCCCTTCCGGCGGGTGAATCCAGGTGCGGTAGGCGTTGTGCTCGTCGGTGGGTGAGGGCAACACGATGGTGCTGCCGGGCTGCGCAACGGATGCGCAATCGCGGAAAAGATCCGAGAACAGCGTGATGTCGAGATATGAGTCGTCGCTGGGTCCGGTGAGGAAGGTCCAGCGGCCGGAGCGCGGATGGGCGATGACCGGACCGCGCCGCTCGCGCGCGGTGAGCTGGTCGCGGACCCTGCGGCCCAGCTCGGCGGGCATGGTCACGGCGCCGACGGCCCCGACCTCCAACATGATTCGGCCCAGCGTCGAATCCACCACGCCGTACAGCCCGTGGTCCTTGCGGTAGCGTCTGCACCGGGCCAGCGCTTCCTGGGTGGCGGTGTACGACGACGGGTCCAGCGCGCTCATGGCGAACCTCCTGCTACCGACAGTAAGCCCGCGCAATCACTATGACAATAGTCACACGCCAGCGAGTTTCGCGGCGTAGCATCGGTCGCCATGGCACCCGTCTCGCCTACCGTCGCCCGGTGGGAGCTGGTCCTGCGGCTGCGTGAATTACGCGAGCAGTGCGGCTTCGATTCGGCGACGTTCGCCAAGCGCGTCGGCTTCACCCCGGCCAATTGGTCGCATGTGGAGAAGGGCCGCCGCGTCCTCACCGCGACCACCATCGGCCCGGTGCTGGAGCTGCTGGAGGTGGAGGGCGAGGAGCGCGACGAACTGCTGGAGCTGCTGCTGCTCAGCAAGGAGCGCGGCTGGTGGGCCAAGTCCTCGGCGCTGATCGGGCCTGAGCTGCAACGGTATTACGGCATGGAGCTGGGCGCGGAGAGCATCCTCAGCTACGACAGCCTGGTCGTGCCGGGCCTGCTGCAGACCGAGGAATACGCGCGGGCGCTGATCAGCGCCGACGTCATGATCCGTCCGGTGCAGGTGGAACAGCTGGTGGCGGTGCGGCTGAAACGGCAGGAACGGCTGCGCGGCGACGACCGGGTGGAGCTCACCGCGGTGATCGGCGAGGCCACCCTGTTGCAGCAGATCGGCGGCCCGAAAGTATTGCGCGGCCAACTCGAACATCTGGCGACACTGCTCGACGAACTGGATTCCATTTCGGTGCGGGTGATTCCGTTCACCGCGACACGCGGCGCGATGCTGGGTGGTTCGAGTTTCCATCTGCTGGATTTCGCTTCCGAAAGTCTTCCCACCTTCACCTGGGTGGAGAGCGCGGTTTTCGGTGGGGCCGTGGAGGATCCGGATCAGATTCGCGATCTGCGGTTCGCATTTGTGCGCGCACTCGACCAATCACTCGGTCGCGCAGAATCTTTGGAGCTCATCAAACGCTATTCGCAAGGGTAGGAGACGCATGCGTAACGGTAAAATGCTGCACATGCTTACCACCGCGAAGTATCAGCCGGAATCCAGCGGCTGGTTCACGTCGACTCGTACCAATAACGGAAATCAGTGCGTGGAGGTTCGATTCGACGGTGATGCGGTGCTCATCCGCGACAGCAAGTACCGGCGCAATCCGGAACATCGCCCTGACGACGAGCCCATCATCACCGTCACCGCGGCCGAATGGATGACATTCCTGGCCGTCGTGCTGGGCCGCCATATCCACCGCACCGCGCTCATCGCGGAGACCGGTGCAGACGGCCACACCTCACTCCGGCACGGACCGATCACCCTGGTGTACACCCCCGGCGAATGGCGCGCTTTCGTCGAGGGCGCCCGGGACGGGGAATTCGACCGGGTGCCGGTCGGCGCCTGAATCATTGCGTTCACCCAACGTGAACGCAATGGGTGCGAAGTTCACACACCCCGGCCGGATGCCCTCGCAGTGGGCATACTGGGGATCGTGACTTCGCAGCTGACGCCTCCCTCCGGTATCGACCTGTCCTTCCGTGACGCGGACGTTCGGGTGCAGGACGACCTGTTCGCGCACGTCAACGGCAAATGGCTGGACACCTATGAAATACCGGCCGACCGAGCGGTCGACGGTGCCTTCCGCACGCTCTACGACCAGGCCGAACTGGATGTTCAGAAGATCATCCAGGACGCCTCGGCCGCCGACGCCGCGCCCGGCTCCGAAGAACGCAAGATCGGCGATCTGTACAACAGCTTCATGGCCGCCGAGGTCATCGAGGCCGCGGGCCTGACCCCGATCGCCGAGGAGCTGGCCGCCGTCGCCGCGGTCGCCGACCGCGCGGAGTTCGCCGCCCTCATCGGCCGCCTGCAGCGCACCGGCGTCGGCGGCGCGCTGGCCTTCTACGTCGACACCGACGACAAGAACTCCACCCGCTACCTGGTGCACGCCACCCAGTCCGGCATCGGCCTGCCCGACGAGTCGTACTACCACAAGGACGAATACGCGGAGATCCGCGCGAAGTACGTCGCCCACATGCGCCGCATGTTCGAGCTGGCGGGCCTGGACTACGACGCGCAGCGGGTCTTCGACCTGGAAGCCAAGCTGGCCGCGGGCCATTGGGACGTGGTGCGCCGTCGCGACGCCGAATTGAGCTACAACCTGGTGACTTTCGCGGACCTGGCCGCGGAGAACCCGGAATTCGACTGGACCGCCTGGACTTCCGCGCTGGCCGCCGGCCTGGACCGCTCGGGCGCGGAGCTGTTCGCGGAACTGGTGGTGCGCCAGCCCGATTACGTGCGCACCTTCGCCCAGACCTGGGCGTCGGAGTCGCTGGAGGACTGGAAGGGCTGGGCCGCCTGGCGAGTCGTGAAGGCCCGCGCCCCGTATCTCACCGAGGCCCTGGTCGAGGAGAGCTTCGACTTCTACGGCCGCACCCTGACCGGCGCGCAGGAGAACCGGGAGCGCTGGAAGCGCGGCGTCTCCCTGGTGCAGGACCTGCTCGGCGAGGCGGTCGGCAAACTCTATGTGGCCCGGCACTTCCCGCCCGCGGCCAAGGCCCGCATGGTCGAGCTGGTGGAGAACCTGCAGGAGGCCTACCGCCGCAATATCTCCCAGCTGGAGTGGATGGGCCCGGACACCCGGAAGGCCGCGCTGGCCAAGCTGGAGAAGTTCACCCCCAAGATCGGCTACCCGGAGGAGTGGCGCGACTACGCCGCCGTCACCGTGGATCCCGCCGACGTGGTGGGCAACTACCGCAGCGGGTACGCCGCCGAGCACGACCGGGATCTGAACAAGCTGGGCGGCCCGGTGGACCGCGGTGAGTGGTTCATGACCCCGCAGACGGTGAACGCGTACTACAACCCGGGCATGAACGAGATCGTCTTCCCGGCAGCGATCCTGCAGCCCCCGTTCTTCGATATGAACGCCGACGACGCCGCCAACTACGGCGGGATCGGCGCGGTCATCGGCCACGAGATCGGCCACGGCTTCGACGATCAGGGTTCGAAGTACGACGGCGACGGCAACATGATCGACTGGTGGACCGAGTCGGACCGCACCGAGTTCGGCAAGCGCACCAAGGCGCTGATCGCCCAGTACAGCACCTTCTCGCCCAAGGACCTGTCCGACGACCACACGGTCAACGGCGAGTTCACCATCGGTGAGAACATCGGCGATCTGGGTGGTCTCTCGATCGCGCTGGAGGCGTACAAGATCGCCATCGAGGGTCAGGACTCCCCCGTCCTCGACCAGCTGACCGGCTTGCAGCGTGTGTTCTTCGGCTGGGCGCAGGTGTGGCGCACCAAGGCTCGCTCGGAGGAGGCGATTCGCCGTCTCGCGGTCGATCCGCACTCCCCGCCGGAGTTCCGTTGCAATGGCGTCGTCCGCAACCTCGACAGCTTCCACGAAGCCTTCGAGGTCACTCCCGGCGATGCTCTCTACCTGGATCCTGCGGAGCGCGTGAAGATCTGGTGATCACTCACCGCTGAAGACCTCGAGCCCCGTCCCGACGGGTGGGGCTCGAGGCCGGGGAGCGGTGGATCAGCGCAGGCGCTCTTCGGTTTCGGCGTCGAAGAAGAACAGTTCGTCCTGCTTGGGCGTCAGGTAGAGCCGGTCGCCGAGCGCGACCTGGAAGCGCCGGTCGACGCGCGCCACCACCCGGCCCGAACGGCTGGACCATTCGTCGGCCACGCCGTGCGAGTAGACGAACGACTCCGAGCCCAGCTCCTCGAGCAGCTCCACCTCGACCGCGAGCGCATCGCTCGCGTCGGTGGTGACCTCCCACGATTCCGGCCGGATGCCGATTATGACGCTCGCGCCGTCGACGCTGTGCGGCAGCGGGATTCGCAGCTCGTTCAGCACGGCTCCGCCCTCGCGCACGGGCGCGGTGAGCAGGTTCATGCCGGGCGATCCGATGAATCCGGCGACGAAGGTGTTGACCGGGTTGTCGTAGAGCTCCCGTGGCGCGGCGACCTGCTGCAGCTTCCCGTCCTTCATCACCGCCACCCGGTGTCCCATGGTCATGGCCTCGACCTGGTCGTGGGTGACGTAGACGGTGGTGGTGCCGAGCCGCTTCTGCAGTGCGGCGATCTGCGAGCGGGTCGAGACCCGCAGTTTCGCATCGAGATTCGACAGCGGTTCGTCCATGCAGAACACCTGCGGCCGCCGCACGATGGCCCGGCCCATGGCGACGCGCTGCCGCTGGCCGCCGGACAGCCGCGCGGGTTTGCGGTCCAGCAGGTCCTCGAGCTCCAGCATGGCCGCGGCCTCCTTCACCCGAACCAGGGTGTCGGCCTTGCTCATTCCGGCATTGCGCAGCGCGAATCCCATATTGTCGGCCACGGTCATGTTCGGGTAGAGCGCGTAGCTCTGGAACACCATGGCCACGTCGCGCGAGCGCGGCGGCAGGCCGGTGACGTCCAGGCCGCCGATGCGCAGCCGCCCGGCGGTCACCGCTTCGAGACCCGCCAGCATGCGCAGACTGGTGGACTTGCCGCAGCCCGAAGGCCCGACCAGCACCAGGAATTCGCCGTCGGCGATCTCCAGGTTCAGGTCGTCGACCGCGGGGCCGGGCGCACCCGGATAGGTGAGGGAAACACCCTCGAACTGCACAGTCGCCATGTCGGGCGGGTCTCCTTGTTCAATACTCACGCTGCCGGGGGCCTACGTGGTTACGCGGGCAAGCACGGGGAGGCGGAGCGACGCCTCCGGCCCCTGACGGCAGCGTGAGGGCTAGTTCTTACTTGGGCAGCTTGGGCGTGATCTGGCGGTCGATGATGGTCTGCAGCTGGTTGCCGATATCGCCGAAAGCGCCTGCGACATCCCGGTTCTGCAGGCCGATCTGCTCGAGCCCGGTGCCGATGATCTGGTCGCCGCCGGGCACGAACACGCGCGCGTAGTTCTGCGGCTTGGTCAGCGGCAGCTGCTCGATGGCGGTCTTGAAGTTCGGGTTCTTGGACAGGAAGTCCGCCATGCTCGGATCCTGCTGCGCCGACTTGCGCACCGGAATGTAGCCGGTGGCCTGCGAGAAGTAGGAGGTGTTGGCCGCGTTGGTGATGAAGTCGATGAACTTCAGCGCGTTCTCCTTGCGGGCGTCGCTGATGCGCGACGGAATCGCCAGGCCCGCACCACCGGTGGTCGCGCCCGCCCCGTTCGGGTGCGGCAGGAAGCCGGTGCCGAATTCGGTCTTGCCCGCGGAGTTGGTCTTGATGCTCTTGAGGTCACCGGTGGAGCCGATGGCGGAGGCGATGATGCCGTTGCCGAAGTCGACCGCGTAGGTGGGCCGGATGCTGGCGTACTTCTTGGTGTTGATGGAGTCGCGCAGGTACTGGCCGGCCTTGATGGTGGCCGGGTCGGTGAACTTGAGCTTCCACTCGTCGGAGTACGCGCCACCGAAGGTCCAGCACGGGCCCTGGAAGGTCCAGGCCAGGTAGTTCTTCGCGTCGCCCCAGCCGTGCGCCCACTTGTCGCCGCCGAGCACGCCCTGGATCTTGGGGCCCCACTCGTCGAATTCGTCCCAGCTGTTCGGGGTGCGGTCGGGCAGCCCGGCCTTCGCCCAGACGTCCTTGTTGTAGTAGAAGATCTGCGTCGAGCGCGAGTACGGCAGCGCCCAGGTCTTGCCGTTGAACTTGTAGTCGCCGATGAAGGTGTCCACGTAATCGGACACGTTCACCCCGGCGCTGGCGAAGTGGCTGTCCAGCGGCTCGATGGTGCCGTTGAGCGCGTAGTTGAACCACCACACGTCGGACAGGATGACCACGTCGGGCAGTTCGCCGCCGGAGAGCGCGGCATTGAACTTGGTCGCGACCTCCTCGTAGTTCTTGCCGGCGTCGACCAGGTTGACCTTCAGGTCCGGGTACTTGGCCTGGAACCGGTTGATCAGCTCGGTTTCCTGGTCCTTGGAGGTGCCCGGGTGGTTGGACCAGAAGGTGATGGTCTTCGAGTCGCCGCCCTGGGTGCCGCCGCCACCGGAACCGGCGCACGCGGTCAGGGCCGCGGCGCCGGCGGCCGCACCGGCCAGGCCGAGGAAGCCGCGACGCGAGAGCGCGGGAAATCGTGATTCGGACACAGGGATCTCCTTCTGGGACTTAACCCTTGACCGCACCGGAGGTGAGGCCCTTGATCATCTGGCGCTGGAGCACCAGGAAGACGACGAGGATGGGAAGCATGGTCAGGATGACCCCGGCCATGACCGGTCCCCAGTTGGTGACGCTGGGGTTCTCGGTGTTCTGGAGCAGGGTCAGGCCGACCGGCAGGGTGGCGACCCGCGCGTCGTCGGCCATCAGGAACGGCCACAGGTATTCGTTCCACTCGTTCACCAGGGTGACCACCGCGAACGCCACCATGGTGGGCCCGGACATGGGCAGCACCACCCGGGTGAGCAGCCGCCACCAGCCCGCGCCGTCCATCCGCGCCGCCTCGATCACCTCGGAGGGCAGCGACAGGAAGTGGTTGCGCATGAGGAAGGTGCCGAAGGCGACGCCGCAGAGCGGAACGATGATGCCCTGGAAGGTGTTCCGCCAGCCCAGCTGCGCGATGAGCGCGTAGTTGGAGATGATGGTGATCTGGTTGGGCACCATGAGCGCCGCGATGATCACCAGGAACACGATGTTCTTGCCGGGGAAGCGCAGGAACACCAGTCCGTAGGCGCTGAGCACGCCGAGCACGAACTTCACCGCGGACACGATGCTGGTCACGATGATGGAGTTACGCAGGAACTGCCAGAACGGCAGCGTGGTGGTGGCGTCGTGATAGTTGGAGGCCAGCCACTGTTTCGGCCAGTAGCTGACCGGCTGGGAGTAGACCTCCGCGTGCGCCATGAACGAGCGCGTGAGGATGTAGTACAGCGGGACGCCGATGATGATCAGCACGCACACCATGGCGGCGTAGCCGAACACCTTGGCCCACAACTCCCGATCGTTGAACGCGCGCAGTAGGTTCAGCCGCTTCACTTCTCGTCCCCTCGGTCCATGACGCGCACCTGGATCAATGTCACGATCAGCAGCACCAGGAACATGATGGTGGCCACGGCCGCGCCGTAGCCCGCCCGCTGGTTCACCCAGGATTCGCGATAGACCTGGTAGATCATGGTGGTGGTGCCGGTGCCGATGGGCCCGCCGCGCGTCATCACATTGATGAGGTCGAAGACCTGCAGCGAGTTGAGCAGCACCGTGATCGACAGGAAGTAGGTGGTGGGCCGCAGCTGCGGCAGCAACACCCGGGTGAAAGTGGTCCAGCGGCTCGCGCCGTCGATCTCGGCGGCCTCCATCAGGTCGGCCCGAACGCCTTGCAGCGCCGCCAGATAGATGACGAAGCTGTAGCCCAGGTTCTTCCAGATGTAGGTGACCGTGATCATGAACAGCGCCCAGTGCGGGTCCTGCGCGAAGTCGGGTGAGTGGATTCCCATCCGCTGCAGCAGGTCCGGGATCAGGCCGAAGCCGGGGTCGAAGATGAACTGGAAGCCCACGCCGATGGCAGCGCCGGAGATCACGTACGGCGCGAAGATGGCGGATCGAACCACATTGCGCCCGACCAGTTTGCGGTCCAGCAGCAGCGCGAGGGCCAGGCCCAGGATCATGCTGCCGAGCACCGCGGCGACGGTGAACACGACGGTATTGCCGACGATCTGCCAGGTGTCGTCGCGCCCGAACCATTCGGTGTAGTTGTCGAATCCGACCCAGTTCAGGGTGGTCGCGGAGATGTTCCAGTCGGTGAAGGACAGACGCACGTTGTCGATCAGCGGCCGATAGACGAACAGCCCCAACAGGATCAGGTTGGGCGCGACCAGGACGGTGAAGAGCGCGTAGTCCCGCCAGGGTCTGCTTCGCCACCCGCGCCCGGGGGGCGTCGGGAGTACTCGTTCGGGCCAAGATCGCACCCGCGCAGCTTTACGGCCTATGGCAACTGTCTGGTTAATTCCGGATGGTAGCTCGCTGAACTGTCGGTCGTTCTCCGCCACCGACTGTTCACCGCTCACACCATCTAGGGGCGCGGACATGGGGCGAATCGTACGACCGCCCAAGATGTTTCGAGACCAAAACCGAATGAACGGTTAGCCAACAGAAAACAAGCGAGGGTCCCGCTCCGATCGAGCGGGACCCTCGCTGCGAGTTGGCGGCTCAGTGCCGCATCAGTTCCAATCGCCCCAGCCGTCGCCCGTGTTCAGGGTGCCGCCGGCGGTGTTCTGCACGATGACCGGGTCGCCCTTCTGCACGTTCTCCTGGAACCACTTGGCGTCCTCGGTGGAGACGTTCAGGCAGCCGTGCGAGGCGTTGGAAACGCCCTGCTGCGCCACGCTCCACGGGGCGGCATGCACGAAGATGCCGCTGTTGGACATGCGGGTCGCGTATTCGACCTCGAGCTTGTAGCCCTCGGCCGCGGTGGTCGGCACGCCGTAGGTGGACGAGTCCATGATCATCTTGCGGTTCTTCTCGCTGACGATGTAGGTCCCGTTCGGGGTCTCGTGACCCTTCTTGCCCATGGAGGTCGGCATGGTCTTCACGACCTCGCCATTGCGGGTCACGGTGATCATGTGGGTGGTGTCGTCGGCGGTGGTGATGAACTCGTCGCCGACCGTGTAGGCCACGTCGGTGCCGCCGGCCTGCACGGTCACCTTGGAGCCGGAGGGCCAGAAGTTCTCGGGCCGCCAGCGGACCTGCTTATCGCCCATCCAGTAGAAGTGGCCGTTCACCTTGTTGGTGGAGGTGATGCGGATCGACTTCTCGGCGGCGGCGTGGTCGCCGACCGGGTCCTTGAAGTTGATGATGATCGGCATGGCCACGCCGACCACGTCACCGTCGCCGGGGCTGACGTTCGGGGCCGCGAAGTTGGCGGGCGGAATCGGCGCCTTGGCGTTCGGGTCGGTCGGCAGCGAGCCCGGCTCGGGCTGCGGCATGACCGCGGAGGGGGTGCCCGGAACGTCCGGACCGCCCGGCCATAGCGGAGTCGCTGAGGCGGGTGCTGCCACCACTGCTCCGGTTGCCGCGATGGCGGCAAGGGCGATCAGTCCCGTCTTTCGATACCGGGTATGGCGCACAGCTTGGTCCTCTCAGATCTTTGTTCTTCACGCAGAACGCGGGCGCACTTCACCCGCAGTAGTCCCAACCCCGCGTCCATTACTACAGCGATCTTTCGAGTGCGCCAACCGCGTTCTGCTAGTTATCCGTACCGACTGCTAGGTGTGTGCCCGATCACAACACTGTGGGTCGGTTCCTCGGTGGGCGTGTATGCGCCGATGGCGGCGGCGATTCACCGAAAGTGACACCGGTACGGCCGCTTTCGGAGTGATCGCTTCCCAAAACCTACTTGTGATCGAGATCACCGACGTCGCTTCACGACTCGACGATGTCGAACGTGATGGCGCGCCGCGGTCCGACCGTGATGGTGTGCGGCACCGACATCGGCGCACCCCCGCGCGCGAACCGTGGTGAGAGCCGCATCCGCACCCCGCTCAGCACGGTTGCCAGCACGATGCGCAGCTCGTAATCGGCCAGGGTGGCGCCGATACAGCGCCGGTGACCGCCCCCGAACGGCGCGTATTCGAACGGGCCGTATTTGCGCTCGAGGAACCGTTCGGGCCGAAAACGCCGCGGCTCCGGCCACACCGCGGGATCGGTGTGCAGCAGGTGCACCGACACCCCCATGGTGTCCCCCGCCACCAGCGGCTTGCCGAGCAGCGTGAAATCGCCGGTGAGCCTGCGCAATACGATCGGCACCGGTGGATGCAGCCGCAGCGTCTCCTGGCAGACCGCGTCCAGGTAGGGCAGCTTCATCAGCTCGGCCGGATCGGGATCGGTTCCGGCAGCGGATAATTCGGCGCGCAGCCGGGCCAGCGTGTCCGGTTCCCGGTGCAGCCGGTACAGCGCCCACACCAGTGCGGTGGCGGTGGTTTCATGCCCGGCGACCAGCAGCGTGCGCAACTGCTCGCGCAGGTCGGCGTCGGTGATGGCGTCGCCGTCCTCGTAGCGCGTATCGAGCAGCAGCGCCAGCAGATCCGTGCCGCCGCCGTGCGCGCGCCGCCGCGTCACCTCGGCGTCGATGAGTTCGTCGATCCGGTCCCGCGCGGCGGCGAACCGCTCCCAGCCGGTCAGCCCGAACATGTTGCGCCGCAAGCCGGGAACCAGGAACAGCGTGCTGCCGAAGGATTCCAGGAAGGCGGTGGTGGCGGCGGTGTACTCGGCGCGCCGTGCGGGCTCGTCGATGCCGAACACGGCCGCCAGGATCACCCGCAGCGTGAGCGCCCGGGCCGCCGCGCGGGCGTCGACGCGGGTGCCCGGCCGCCACGGTGTCCCGGTGCGCTCGCCGTCCAGTTCGGCACGGGTGGCGTCGCGAATGGCGTTGCCGTAGGCGCTGATTCGATTGCGGTGGAAGGCGGGCGCGAGCAGGGCGCGCTCGCGCCGGTGCCGCTCGGCGCGGGCCAGGATGAGCGAGGCCGCGCCGACCATCGGCTCGATCGGATTGGGCAGCGGCGGTTCCAGCAGATCCGTGGGCGCGCGGAACAGTTCCCGCGCACCCGCGGCGGTGCCGGTGAAGAGCACCGAACCGAGCGTGGGCATGCGCACCCGGAAGGGATCGCCGTCGCGGGCCCGCCGCCAGGTGACGTACCGCTCCAGGATGTCGGCGCTCATGGCTTCCTATACGGGTGCCCGGATGAAATGGTTCGCGGCCTTGATTCGATCTTCTGGGTGCCCGTGGTGTACTCATGGGCGCACAACTCAAACCTGTTTGTTTCGAAATATAGGACTCGCCCGTGTTGCGTCAGCAGCTTTCCGTCCGGATCGTCGTGCCCGCGATCTCCGCCGTCGCCGCCCTGCTGCTCGCCGGCTGTGGGAGCACCGTCACCGGCCATCCGACGGCCGCCCCCGGCGATATCGTGCTCCCGACCACGACCAAGACCCCGGGGAACACCCCCACCAAGCCCGGTAAGCCCGGTGCGCCCACCACCACGCCGCGCGCGGATCGCGGTGGCAAGACCGACTTCCACGCCTCGATCGGCGACTGCGTGAAGCTGGGCGGCACCACCGAGAACGCCACCATCGACAAGGCGGTGTGCGGCAGCCAGGACTCCAATTACAAGGTGACCGGCAAGGCTCCGAAGAATGCCCAGTGCGGCAAGGACTCCGACCAGGTCTACTACGAGACCCTCAACGGTTCCGAGACCGGCGCGCTCTGCCTGACCATCGACTGGGTGGTGGGCGACTGCATGGAGGTCGGCGGTGACACCGCGCACCGCATCCCGTGCACCAGCAAGACGGCCACCGAGGGCGTCAAGGTGGTGTCGATCGTGCAGCACAGCACCAGCGTCGACGACTGCCCGGACGGCGATCAGGGCTACGTCTACGACGATCGCAACTTCGTCGTCTGCGTCAACACGCTCTAGGACCGGGCCGGAACGCTCCGGGACCGGTACGACGGAAAGCGGCGGTGATTCTCGAATCACCGCCGCTTTCGGCATTTCTCGGCTCGGATGACCGAGGGCCGGGTCAGACGGGCCGGTAGCCCGCGCCGACGCCGCCCCGTCCGTTGACGTCATCCATGATCGCGCTCATGTTGGTGCCGACCTCCGGGCCGAAGCAGGCCACCGCCAGGTAGGCGTTGACCATGCCGACCAGGGTGGTGCCGACGACGACCGGCGCGCCGGAATCGCCCTCGACGACGCACATCTGGCTCCAGGTCTCGACATTGGTGTCGAAGACGTCGCCCCACGCCACGCCGCAGGTGTTGCCGGTGGTCCGGCCCTCCTTGCAGACGATGGCGGGGAAGGTCGCCGGGCCGCCCATGCCGGTGATGGTGACGCCGCCGATCCGGTTGACCGGGATGACCCGGTTCGGATCGAACTGGATGACGGCGTAGTCCAGATCGTGGTTGGAGTACACGAACTGGCCGATCTGCCCTGCGGCCCGGTCCTTCTCGGCCCAGACCTTGGAGCCCGCGTCGCCACAGTGACCGGCGGTGAGGCCGACCAGGCGACCTGCTCCGTCGTAACCGATCGTGGTGACGGTGCATTCGTATTGATCGTCGATGATGATCCCGGAGCCGCCGCCGATGACGGCGCCTCCATCGGCGTGAGCGGCTCCGGCGCCGGTGAGCACGGTGCCGATAGCGACGGCGAACACGCCGGTCGCCCCGGCCAGTTTGTTGATCATGTCCCTCCAGGTGTCGGAAGCCGCACGAATCGCAACCTGCGGTTACACATCCTGTCAGTATTCGGGCCCGGTTGGCGGTTGTACCGCCTTGTGTTGCCGAGCCGTGTCCTGCTGGGCTTCGCGGCACTTACCTAGTTGGATGGGGATATCGGCCCAATGCACAATGGCTATCGAATTCCGATAAATTTGGTCCTACAAATTGATACCGGTAGGTGTTCACATCTTCCGGCAGTTAGTCGAAAACTAGAACAAGTTCTAGATATCTGCCAGGTTCTTTTGCACGAAAACCAACTCTGATGTGGCTGTTCACAGCCATAGCGTGAATGTGATCCGGCTCTATGATCGGAACCACAATCGGTGGTGTGTTTTTCCTAACTCCGTAGTAGGGTGCGTCAAGCAAACAGTCGCCGGAGGCGGGTAACTCCGGCGTCGAGAGGGGTAGTCAGTGCAGTCGACCACGATCCCGGGGGGACCGGGGAGTCCACCGCCGGCGTCACGGATGAATACGGCAGTGGATTGGGCCAAGGGGTACTGGCGGGACCATCCGAAACGGTCGCTGGAAACCGGCGGCCGCATGATGGTGATGGGTGTCGCGGCGGTCACCGAGCTCTTCGTGGCCATCTTCCGCCGACGTTTCCCCTACGGTGAGTTCGTCCGGCAGTGCGCCTTCATGGCTAATGTCGCCGCCGCTCCCACCCTGTTGGTCGCCATTCCGATCGGCGTCATCGTCTCGATCCAGGTGGGTTCGGTTGCCGGACAGGTCGGTGCGACCTCGTTCATCGGTGCGGCCAACGGACTGGGCATCATTCAGCAGGGCGCGCCGCTGGTCACCTCGCTCATGATCGCCGGCGCGGTCGGTTCGGCCATCTGCGCCGACCTCGGCTCGCGGACCATCCGCGAGGAGATCGACGCCATGAAGGTGATGGGCGTCGACCCCATGCGGCGGCTGGTGGCCCCCCGCCTCGGCGCGGCCATGCTGGTCTCCGTACTGCTCTGCGGCTTCGTGGTTTTCGTCGGCTTCCTGACCGGCTACGTCTTCAATATCTTCGCGCAGAACGGCACGCCGGGCTCCTACATCGGCACCTTCTCGTCCTTCGCCGTCACGGCCGATCTGATTGCCGCCCTGCTGAAGTCGCTCATCTTCGGCCTGCTCGCCGCGATCATCGCCTGCGACTCCGGGCTCAATGCCAAGGGCGGCCCGGGCGGTGTCGCCAACGCGGTGAACACCGCCGTGGTCATGTCGGCGGTCATGCTCTTCGGCGTCAATCTGATCATCACGCAGCTGTACAACTCCTTCTTCCCCCCAGCGATGGTCTGAGCCGTGTCAGCTACTTACGTACCGCCGCTGCTGCGGCCGTTCCAACGGATCAAGGGCGCGGCCGGATGGCCGCGCGACTGGCTGGCCCGCATCGGCCACCAGGTCTTCTTCTTCCTACGCTCGATCGGCTCCATGCCGATGGCGTTCAAGCAGTACCCCAAAGAGGTGTGGCGGCTGCTGTCCGACGTCACCTGGGGCAACGGCAATCTCGTGGTCGGTGGCGGCACCATCGGCGTGGTGCTGATCCTGTCGGCGTTCGGCGGTATGACCGTCGCCATCCAGGGCTACACCTCGCTGAACCTGCTCGGGTTGAGCCCGCTGACCGGCGCCATCTCCGCCTTCGCCACCACGCGTGAGCTCGGACCCATGCTCGCCACGGTCGCTTTCGCGGCGCAGGCGGGCTGCCGGTTCACCGCGCAGCTGGGCGCCATGCGCATCTCCGAGGAGATCGACGCGCTGGAATCGGTTGCCATCCGGCCGCTTCCGTACCTGGTCAGCACTCGCATGATCGCGGCCATGATCGCCATCGTGCCGCTGTACTGCCTGGCGCTGCCGCTGGCCTACATCTCCTGTTCGCTGACCGTGTCCCTGGTGGGCGGTACCGCGACAGGCACTTTCCAGCACTACTTCTATCAGTTCCTGATCCCCCACGATGTGCTGTACTCACTGCTGAAGGCGATCATCTTCGTCGCGATCACCACCTTCATCCAGTGCTACTACGGGTATTTCGCCTCCGGCGGCCCGGAGGGCGTGGGTGTGGCCGCTGGTCGCGCGATCAAGTACTGCATCATCGCGGTCGTCTTCGCCGACCTGTTCATGACCTTGGCGATCTGGGGGGTCAACCCCGGTATCCGGATCTCTGGATAGGGGGCGCACACGATGATCATCGATCCGAGCGGGCGCGGACCGACGATGCGGCAGCTGCTCATCGCCGGAGTCTGCGGCCTCACCGTCATGGCCGTCATCCTGGGATTCCTGATGGCGCGGTACAAGGGCTACTTCGTCGAAAAGGTCAATGTCACCGCGAATCTCACCACCACCGGTGACGGCCTGCCGGCCAACGCGGACGTGAAGTTCCGCGGTGTGCTGGTGGGCGCGGTCAAGGATGTGTCGGTGGCCGCCAAGGGCGAGCTGCAGCAGGTGCACATCGAGATGAAGCCCGAGTACACCTCGGGCATCCCGGCCAATGTCACCGCGCGTGTGGTGCCGTCCAACCTGTTCGCCGTCACCTCGGTCGAACTGGTCTACAACGGAACCGATTCCGCGCACATCAAAGAGGGTTCGCAGATCGCGGAGGACACCTCCAAGGGCACCATCGCCCTGCAGGACACCCTCACCACGGTCCGCAACATCCTCGGCAAGCTGGATCCGGTGCAGCTGGGCCGGGTGCTGGGCACCCTGTCCTACGCCCTCGACGGCAGCGGCCGGATGCCCGGCTCCACCATCGAGCGCGTCGACACCTGGCTCGCCGGGGTGCGCGGGGCGGTCCCGGATGTGGGCGGCTTCCTCGACGACTTCTCCACCTCCTTCCGCGCGCTCAACCAGTCCGCGCCGGAACTGATGGGGGTGCTGCAGGATTCGGTCAAGACCGCGCAGACCATCTCCGACCGCCGGGCCGAGCTGACCGCGCTGCTGGCCGGGACGTCCAACACCATCGACAAGGTGAACGGCCTCTTCGCCCGCAACCCCAATGTCGGTAAGGACGTCACCACCGGCACCAGCGCCCTGTTCGGCGCGCTGTCGGACAACCCGGACGCGATTCCGCAGGCCATCGCGAACCTCAACGACTCGATCCGCAAGCTGAGTTCGAGCTTCCACTGGGGTCCGCAGAACCAGATGATCTGGAACGTGGGCATCACGTTCACGCCCTACAAGCCCTACACCCGCGAGGACTGCCCGCGGTACGGCGAGCTGGCCGCGCCCAGCTGTGGTACCGCGCCGCTCACCTCGGACCCGGGCACGCTGCCGGAATCCATGCGGCCCAGGGCCATCGACGCCGCGGCGGGTCTGCCGATCACCGCGCCGCCGCCGGGCTTCCCGCTGATCCCGGGCGTCACCGTCACCGGTGTGCCCTCGACCCAGCCGGGCGACGCTCCGAAGCCGGGCAACGACCCGCTCGCGGGCACCCCGTTGCAGGGCATGTTCCCGAACCTGGTCCCCGCGGCTCCGGCGAGCCGGCCGGACGCGCCGGCGACCGGCAAGGACATCTCCCTCGCCGGTGACGACGCCATCACCGCGATGCTCGGCCGGCGTCCCACCGCGGCGGAATACCTGCTGCTGAGCCCGATTCTGAAGGATGCGACCGTGCACCTGACGCAGAGCGAGGCCGGCCGATGAGCATTCGCAAACCGCTGATCGGCTTCGGCATCTTCGCGATCGTGTCCGTCCTGGTGACCGCGGTCATCTGGAACACGCTGGCCCGCACGGTGCAGGGTTCCACCAACACCTACTCCGCGACCTTCACCGATGTGCTGGGTCTGCGTCCGGGCGATGACGTCCGGATGGCGGGCGTGCGCGTCGGCAAGGTGAACAAGATCGAACTGGACAGCAAGAACCAGGCCAAGGTGACCTTCATCGTGCAGCGTGATCAGACGCTGTTCGGCGACACCAAGGCGCTGGTCCGCTACCAGAACCTGATCGGTCAGCGGTATGTCGCGCTGACCCCGCCGGTCGCGGGCAAGCCCAAGACCGGTGATCACGTGGCGCTGAAGAACAATGGCGTGATCCCGATCGAGCGCACCGAGCCGTCCTTCGACGTCTCGGGTCTGCTCAACGGTTTCCAGCCGCTGTTCCAGGTGCTGCAGCCGGAGCAGGTGAACAACCTGTCCAACACCTTCATCCTGGCGTTGCAGGGCGACAATGTGTCGCTGAGCGCGTTCATCACCCAGGCCGCCGCGGTGGCCTCGGACTTCGAACGCCGCGACGGGATCCTCTCCGACGTGATCACCAACCTGTCCAGCGTCATGTCCGGCCTGGCCAAGCGCGGCGACGAACTGGAGACGCTGGTCACCCAGACCCGCGCCCTGATCGGCGGCCTGTACGCCCAGGGCCAGTCGCTGCAGGCGTCCACGGTCCAGATCGCCGACGCCACACTGGGTCTGGTCGACATGTTCGGCAAGATCCAGCCCAAGCTGGTGGCGGCGCAGGCCTCCAGCAACGACGCGCTCGCGCTGCTGCTGGCCAACGGTTCCAAGCTGGACCAGGCCGCGGTGGATCTGCCCGGCATCCTCTCCGACGTCGGCAAGTTCACCCAGAACGGCGCCTACGCCAATGCCTATCTCTGCAGCCTCGACGTGTCGCTGTACGGTGTCCTCTTCCCGCGCGGTCTGTTCTCGCAGATCGGCGGCAACTCCCACTCGGCGGTGTGCCGGCCATGATGTCGAAACTCAAGTCCCGCTTCAATTCCAACCGCAATTTCTGGCTCGGCGTGCTCGGCGCCGCGGTGATCGTCGGCTTGCTGATGGGCTCCTCCATCTACAAGTCGGTCGGCATCGGCACCAAGAGCGTCAAGGCAGAGTTCGTGCAGACCGCCGGCATCAAGGTCGGTGACAAGGTGGACGTCTCCGGCGTCCCGGTCGGCACCGTCTCGGCCGCCGAGCTCGAGGGCGACCACGTGCTGATCACCCTGAGCGTCAACGACGATGTGAAGCTCGGCCCGGACGCCAAGGCGTCGATCAAGATGGCGACCCTGCTGGGCGCGCGCTACGTCGACCTCGTCCCGGGTGACGGCAAGGGCCTGAAGGGCAACCGGATCCCCAAGTCCAACACCGTGGTTCCCTACAACCTGGCCGACGTGGTCCAGGAGGGCACGCCGAAGTTCGAGGAGCTCGACACCAAGAAGCTGGCGGACTCGCTCAATCTGATCAATCAGCAGATGGGCGACACCCCCCAGATGACGGTGCAGGCCCTCGACGCCATCGGCGCGCTGGCCAAGACCATGAACAACCGCAAGGACCAGGTCGACCAGCTGCTCAAGGACCTGGACAAGGTCACCAAGATCCTCGGCGACAACCGCAACAGCGTGCTGCTGGTCATCACCCAGGGCGAGGCCATCGCCAACCGGGTGATGGAGCGGCAGGGCCTGCTCAAGAGCCTGCTGGACAATATCGCCACGCTCAGCAAGCAGTTGCAGCAGATCGGCGCGCAGAACGACAACCGGTTCGGTCCGACGCTGACGCAGCTCAACACCATGGCCGAGGGTCTGCAGAAGAACAAGGACAACCTGGACCGGCTGCTGTCGATCATGCCGCCGGCCATCCGGCAGTTCAACAATGCCTTCGGTAACGGCAACTACGGCGAGGTCGCGCTGCCCTGGCTGTTCCCGGACAACTGGTTGTGCTTCGCGCAGGTGAACGAGGGGTGCCACCAATGATGCTGAAACGAATCGCCCAGGCGGCCATGATCGGTGTGGCGGCCGCCGCCGTCGGCTCGTGCTCGCTGGTTCCGCTCGGAGTGAAGGACGCCGCTGGCCAGACCCAGCACTTCACCGCCGACTTCCTCAATATCGCGGGCATGTTCGAGGGCAACCCGATCACCGTGCTCGGCCTCGAGGTGGGCCGGGTCGACAAGATCGTGCCCAAGGGCCAGTACGTCGAGGTCCACATGACCGTGGACAAGGGCGTCGACATCCCGAAGAACGTTCAGGCCGCGCTGGTTTCGCCGTCCATCGTGACCGACCGGCACATCGAGCTCACCCCGCGCTACACCGGCGGTGACAAGCTGCGCGACGGCGCGCACCTGACCACCCAGCAGACCAAGACCCCGGTCGAGCTGGACACCATGATCAAGACCATCGACTCGTTCGCCGCCGCGCTGAAACCCCAAGAGGGACAGGACGGCATCGGCCCGCTCTCGGGCCGGGTGCTCTACCCGATGATGAACGGCAACGGCGAGAAGATGCGCGATGTGCTCAACTCGCTGTCCGGGGCGTTGAAGACGGGCCTGGACAACAAGGACGCCATCTCCACCATCATCATCAAGCTGAACGAGCTGACCACCATGCTCGCCGAGAACGACGATTCGGTGCGCGGGTTCAGCAACAAGATCACCCAGATGACCGGGCTGCTGTCCGAGCAGGCCCCCGGCCTGCGGGCCACCCTCGATCAGCTGAACGGCTTCCTGGCCAACACCAGTGGCGCGTTCTCGCAGTACTCCGATCAGCTCAACGGCACCCTCACCGGGCTCACCGCGGTCACCAAGCAGCTGCGCGACAACGCGGCCGGCGTGACCGAGGTGGTCGACGTGACGCCGCTGCTCATGCAGAACCTGGACCGCTCGGTCAACCGGCAGGGCAACTTCATTCGCCTGCACGGCCTGATCGGCACCGCGCTCTCGGGCGAGCTCATCAGCGTGTTCTGTGAGCGCGTCCAGATGCGGGCGGACGGCTGCCGGACGGGCAAGATGGAGGACTTCGGACCCGACTTCGGTCTGATGGCGGCGGCGCTGGGGATGACCAAATGAGCAATCGAATGTCGGCCCTCCGGGGTGAGCGCACCGGCCGCCGGGCGCGGCGCGCGATCGTGGCGGTCGCGGTCACCGCGACGGCCGTGGTGGCGTCGGGCTGCGGTATCACGGTGGAGAGCCTGCCGTTGCCCAAACCCGGTCCGGGCAGCGATACCTACACGATTCACGCGGCCTTCGACAATGCCCTGAACCTTCCGGATCAGGCCAAGGTCAAGATCGGTGGTTCCGACGTCGGGGTGGTCACCAAGATCACCACGAAGGACTTCAAGGCCAATGTGGACCTGGCCATCCGCAAGGACATCGAATTGCCCCAGGGCAGCACGGCGGAACTGCGGCAGGCCACCCCGCTCGGCGACGTCTTCGTGGCGGTGTCCAAGCCCAAGACCCAGCCCGGCGCGGAGATGCTGAAGGACGGCGCCCGGATCGAGAACACCTCGGCCGGCGCCACCGTCGAAGAGCTGCTGATCTCGGTCTCGTTGCTGTTCAACGGCGGCGGCATCGCCAGCCTGTCCAAGCTGACCTCCGAGATGGACTCCATCGTCGGCGGCCGCGGCGAACAGCTCGGCCATGTGCTGACCCAGATGACCAGTGTGATGGCCAGTCTCAACAAGAACAGCGCGCGCGTCGACAATGTGCTGTCCGGCTTCAGCGCGCTGGCCAACACCATCGAGGCCAACCACCAGCAGCTCGGCCAGGTGGCCGACAGCCTGCCCGGCATGATCGGCGCCATCGCCGAGAACAATCAGGCCATCGGCGATCTGCTCAACAAGATCTCGACGACCAGTGCGGCCCTGGGCGATTACGCGAACACCACCTCGGATTCGCTGGGCAGCCTGCTCGACAACCTGAACCAGCTGATGTCCGCGCTGGCCCGCACCGATCAGACGCTCGGCCCGGCGCTGGACGCCCTGCACGACATCCGGCCCAAGGCCGACGCCTCGTTCAAGGGCGACACGCTGGCGGTCGCGGGCACCCTCACCATGCTCGATGTCGGCCTGCTGACCGACCCGGCCAACAGCAAGTTCCCGGATCTGAAGGATCTCAACGATTTCGGCGGCAGCCTGATCCAGGTCCTGCAGATCATCTACGGCCGGATCAACGGGGGACACCGATGAACTGGGTATCGCGACACAAGAACCTGGTGTCCAATGCCGCGCTGGTGCTGATCCTGCTGGTGGGCGCGTCCTACCTGGCGATCAGCGTGATGCGGGTGAATCCGCTGCGCGAGACCTACACGGTCACGGTCAATCTCGACCGTTCCGGCGGTCTGCAGGCGGGCAATGACGTGACCCTGCGCGGCTTCCGGGTCGGCAAGGTCAACGACATCAAGCTGATCGACAACGGCGCGGCCATCGCGGCCACCGCCGAGATCGACAAGAAGTACTCCATCCCCGCGGACACCGTGGTCGCGGTGGGCGCGCTCTCGGGCGCGGGCGAGCAGTACATCGACTTCCGCCCGAACACCGAGAGCGGTCCGTTCCTGCACAACGGTTCGCTCGTGCAGTTCGATCCGGCCAAGGTCAAGACGCCCACCCCGGTGTGGTCGGTGCTCGACAATGCCAGCGCCCTGATCGCGCAGGTGGATCCGGACAAGTTCAGCGTCATCCTGACCGAGTTGGACACCGCGCTGTCCGGCGGCCCGGACCAGCTGCGCTCGCTGATCAACGCGGTGAGCATCGCCACCAAGGGCCTGGACGATCTGCTCCCGCAGACCACCAATCTGCTCAAGAATTTGCAGGTCATTTCCGGCACCACCGCGCTGGCGCAACCCGACCTGGGTACGCTGACCCGTAATTCGAGTGTGTTGTTCAATCAGTTCAACGACGCGAATGCCGAACTCCAGAAGATCCTGGAGCAGGCCCCCGGCCAGATGCGGGACCTCGGTGCGGTGCTGGACAAGACCGCCGACCCGATGACCAGTCTGGCCACCAACTTCGCGGCCATCACCAGGGCCGCGCAGCTGCGCGCGCCGGCGCTGCGGGCACTGTTCCCGTCGCTGGTGATCGGCACCTCCGCCATGGGTGTGCCCGCGCACGACGGCGAGTTCTACACGATCGTCGATATCTGGCCGCGTGCCTTCTGTGACTACGTCACCAAGAAGGTCCGGCCCGATGTGGCCACCGAGAGCACCTTCCCGAAGTGGGCGGGTTACTGCCAGAACCCGCCGCAGGACCAGCAGATCCGTGGTTCGGCCAACGCACCGCGACCGGACGTGCCCAACAACGGCGCGCTCCCGCCCGCGGGCGCGGATCCGAACGAGCGGACTCTGCCGCCGGTCAAGTAGGGCCTCAACCAACACGGTGCGTCCGCAGCGCACCGGGAAAGTGATCTATCAGATGTCGGACGACGCTGCCCAGGACAAGAAAACCGAAGACGATTCCATCGCCGAGGCCGATAGCCAGGGCAACGCCGAGCAGGTCACCGAGCCGAAGGCGAGCGAGGCCGCTGAGTCGAAGGCGGCTGAGACCGCTGAGCCGAAGGCGAGCGAAGCCGCAGAGACGGTGGCGATGAGCAAGGACGCCGAGCCGAAGGCGAGTGTGGACGCCGAGGCCGCGGCGGGCTCCGAGCCGGCCGCCGATCCGAAGGCGGGCGGCAAGTCCGGCCTGCTGTCCGCGGTGTCGCTGCCGCTGGCCGCGCTCGTCGCGCTCGGTGTGCTGCTGGTCGCGGCCATCGCGGGCGCCGCCGGATTCTGGTGGCAGTCGCATTCGCGCGCACAGCAACTCGCCGACCGCGACGACGCCACCTCGGCGGCCTGCGGTTTCGTGCGCACCCTCACCGCGTACGACGAGAAGTCGCTGCCCGACTTCGCCGCCCGGATGAAGGCGCAGATCGCCGACGGCGGCGAGTTCGCGCAGAGCTTCGAACCGGTCGCCGCCGACCTGCAGGACCTGCTGATCAAGCAGCACGCCAAGGCGACGCTGGGCATGCTGCGCTGCGCCTACGAGTCCGGCGACGCGAACAAGGCGACCATCCTGGTGGACGTGCTCCAAACCGCCAACAACGATCTGCACGCCCAGCCGGTCGTGCTGCCGCTGCCCTCCTACGTCGAGTTGGAGAAGAAGGGCGACAAGTGGCTGGTCACCAAGTACCGCACGGTCTACGGCAACGATGACAGCGCCATCCCGGGTGCGGGTGGCGACAAGCAGGGCGTCCAGCCCTCGGGCCAGGCGACTCCCCCGGCGCAGCCCGCGCCGACGCCCGCGGCTCCCAAGCCCGGCAACTGAGTAGTCCGCCACAGCGCGAAAAGGGCCCGCCCCCGGAGCTTTCCGGGGGCGGGCCCTTCTGGTTCTATCGCGGCGTCATCGTCGCAGGTAGGCGCACCGCAGCAGGGTCCTCGGAGGCTGTTCTCAGAACAGTGTGAGTGCTTCGGTGACAGGCGCTTTGGCCGCGGCGGCCCGGCGGCGCGGGGTGGCGGGTGCGGAATGCGCGGTCGCGCCGATCTTCTCGGCCGGTTCCGCGGGCGGGGTCACCGGCAGCGGCTCGGTCTTGGGTTCCGCGATCGGGATCGGTGCGGTGGGCGGATCGAAGGGCTCCGGCTGACCGGCATCGGAGTCGGTGGTCTGCCCGGTGGCGGCGGCCTGGCGGGCGGCCTGTCCGGCCAGCGTGTCGGCCTGCTCGTTGAAGTAGTTGCCGACGTGGCCGCGTACCCAGCGGAACCGGACCGGGCCGGGGCGGGTGGCGATGGCGCGGTCGATCTGCTGGATCAGTTCGACATTCTTGACCGCCGCGCCGGTCGAGGTCTTCCAGCCGTTGTTGCGCCAGCCGTTGATCCACTCGGAGGCGCATTTGATGGCGTAGAGCGAATCGCTCTCGATGAGTAGGGGTTCGGCGCTCGGATGGGCCCGGACCGCCTCGAGTAGCGCGCGCAGTTCCGCGATCTGATTGGTGCCCGAGGGCCCGCCGCCGCTGGCCGAGCCGCCCGCGTGATTGACCCAGGCCCAGCCGATCGCCCCGCCCGGATTGCGCAGGCATGATCCGTCGGTGCTCACGATGATCATGCGGCCTACCCTACGCGATCCGGCCGACAAGATCGGTGCCGTGGAATTCCTCTATCTCCCTGCGCAATTGCGATTCGGTCTGCCGGACCGTGGCCTGCACCAATGCGGCCAGCGCCGAGGAGAGCAACTTGCCGGTGACGCCGCGTGGCGCCCAGTACTCGGTCTCCGAGGTCAGCACCGCGCGTCCGTACCCGAGCGGGTCGAAGCGCAGGGTGATGACACAGAAGTTGGAGCACGCCGACGCCGGCTTCCCCTTCCGGCGTCGGCGCAGTGTGTACTCGATGACCGCGTTGCGGCGGTAGTCGGTGATCTCACACTCGATCGTGGGATGCCACAGGCCGACGCGCAACGTCGCTGCGAAGACCGCTCCGAGGCCATGGTCGGAATCCCCGACCGGCTCGAAGGCGGCCACGCCGAACGCCCAGTCCGGCACGAACTGATGGTTGTCCGTATATGTGAACGCGACTTCCACCGGTGCGCCGACATCACTCGCGTATTTGAAATGGCCCATAGGCTGCTCCCTGTCCCACGGCTGCCATTAAAAGTACTACAGCAATCCTATTTATTGAACGGAGTCGTCCAATCGATCCACGATGTACTCGGCGATCGGCAGCGCGGAGGTGGCCGCCGGGGACGGTGCGTTGAGCACGTGCACCGAGCGCGGCGTGCGCTCGAGCAGGAAGTCGTGAGCCAGGCTACCGTCGCGCAGCACCGCCTGAGCGCGGATTCCGGCCTCCCGTGGCAACAGGTCGGCGACCGTCAACTCCGGGCAGTACCGGCGGCATTCGGCCAGGTAGCCGCGCTTGAACAGGGAGTTGCGCAGCTCGCGCAGCCCGGTGCCGATATTGGCGGCCGCCACCTTGTGAAAACCGCGGTAGCCCAGGATCTCCCGGGCGTCGCGCAGATTCACGCTCCCCTTCCGGTACCCCTCGCGCGCCAGGCCGAGCACGGCATTGGGCCCGACGGTCAGCGCGCCGTCGATGGTGGGGCTCAGATGCACCCCCAGGAAGGGCAATTCGGGATCCGGGATCGGGTAGATGAGGGTGTTCACCAGATCTTTGCGGTGCGACGGCAGCTGGTAGTACTCGCCGCGGAACGGCACGATGCGCAGATCGATGTCGAGTCGCGCCAGTCGCGCCATCCGGTCGGCCTGCAGGCCCGCGCACACCACCAGCCGCCGGGCCTGCCAGCTGCCGGCCGGACCGGAAATTGTTACCGCTGAGTCTGTTTCGGTGATGGCGGCGATCTCCGCGTTCAGCACGATCTCGCCCCCGGCCGCGCGCACGTCCTCGGCCAGCGCCCGGGTCACCTTGCCGTAGTCGATGATGCCGGTGCTCGCCACGAACAGGGCCCCGACCCCGGTGATCCGCGGCTCCCGCCGCACCAGTTCGGCGGCGTCGAGCAATTCCACCTCGACCCCGTTGGCGACCGACCGCTCATAGAGCGCGAGCATCCGCGCGTGCTCTGCCGCATCGGTGGCCACCAGCAGTTTTCCGCATTCCTCGAACGGAATGTGGTGTGCCGCCGCGAATTCCTTGGTCAGCTCCGCGCCGCGCACGCACAGCCGCGCCTTCAGGCTGCCGGGCTCGTAGTAGATGCCGGAGTGGATGACCCCGCTGTTGTGCCCGGTCTGGTGCAGGCCCAGTTGTCCGGCCTTCTCCACCAGCAGCAGGCTCGCCCCCGGGTGACGCTCGAGAACGCGGTGCGCGGTCGCCACCCCGACGATGCCCCCGCCGATCACGCAGTAGTCGTACACACCGGAAGTCTCACACAGTGACGGTCGCCGAGTCTTCTCCGTGGACGACGTTCGCATCGGTCGCGGCCGGGACCGGATGCCGGGCGATCTGCAGGCCGTAGGTGCCCAGCGCCGGATCCGACAGGGTCAGCGTCACGTCGCCGTGGCTGTCCACATCGGTGCGCAGCCGGGTGTTGGCGGTCGGGTCGGTGGTGATCCCCAGCTGCTGCCCGAGCGGCGAGTTCAGCAGCAGGTCGGCCACGGTGGCGAAGACGTTGGTGTCGAGGGTGAGGGTCACCGTCTCGTGCTGGGCCCCGGCCAGCTGCGCGCCCACATAGGTGGTGCCGAGCCGGAGCTGACCGGCCAGCGGACGCGGCGCCTCGGCCGCGGGAGCGCTGCCCGGGGTGTGGTCCGGATTCCCCTGCGCCACCGCCGGATCCAGCGGATATCCGTTGAAAAGCGAGGTCAGCGTGATCTTCTCGGCGATCGGCGCGCCGAGCTGGACGCCCGGCCGATCGGTGGCGGGGCCGGGCGCGGCGAGCGCCGGGCGTCCGGCCGGTGTGGTGGTCGTGAGTTTGCCGGGCCGCTGGGCCATCTCGTTGGCGATGTACGAGCCCGCCGCGACGGTCAGCCCGATGCTGGCCATGCTGGCGGTGACGATGGCGCTGTAGCGGATCACCTGGGCCGTTCGCCGGGTCGACCGGGCGGCCTGGGTCGCCAATTGATGCGACATGACTGGTGCGTCCTCTCCCTCTCCCCTGGGGCCCCCTGCGCAACGCAGACCCGCACCATTGAAAGTCGTACGCGCGTCCAGATTACGGTGGCGGCGGGTACCACATGCGGTAGGTGAGACCAGGATCACTATCGAGAAAGGTTGGGCATCATCAGGTTTTCGGCAGCGAAAGCCTGGGTAAAAACTTGTTAGCGGCGAGCGCCAACTCGACTGCCATCGAAGAGACCTCCGGCCAACGGCGTCCGGTCGGCACCAGGCACGGCGCACCCAGGCTGGCGCTCGCTCGCTCCCTCTCGGCCGGTCCGGCATCGCCCGGACGGCTGGGAGAAAAGCCCCTGTGGGAATTGGGGATTCTGGTCGGAGGCCGGGATCGACGGCGGGTCAGGCGAACTGGCCCGCCGTTCTGCCGCTTCCGGGCGGACCGGCGAAGGCCTGGGCCAGGCCCAGCCATTCCAACGCCTCCTCGCCCCGTACCTCGAGCGCGAGATCGTCGAGGTGGCGACGCTGGGTGACCGCCAGGCAGAAATCCAGGGCGGGCCCGCTGACCCGCTGCGCGGCATCCTCCGGTCCCCAGGTCCACGGCGTCCCGTCGGGAGCGGCCAGCTCGATCCGGAACTCCTCGCCGGGCTCGGCCTTGCCGTGCGTCAGGTACGCGAAGTTCCGGGTCCGGACGCCGATGTGCGCGATGTGCCGCAGCCGCGCGGTGGGCTCCCGGGTGAGGCCGAGCGTGTCGGCCACGTCCTGGCCGTGCGCCCAGGTCTCCATCAGGCGGGCGGTGACCATGGAGGCCGGGCTCATGGGCGGGCCGAACCAGGGCAGCTTGGTGCCGGCCGGGACCGTGCGCAGCGCCTCCACCAGGGCGGCACGGTCGCGACGCCAGTCGGCGAGCAGTTGCGGCGCAGGGGTTTTCGCCCCCTCCTCGGCGGCCTCGTCCACGAAGGTGAGGGCCTTCGGCAGCGCGGCCTGGACCAGCCTGTCGAATTCGGCCGCATCGGTGGCCGCGACGGCGGCGACCTGATCGGTCCAGTTCAGGTGGGCGATCTGGTGCGCGATGGTCCACCCGGCGGCGGGGGTGTCGCGCTCCCAGCCGGTCGGATCCAGGTCCGCGATCAGCCGATCGAGATCGGCGCATTCGGCGGTGAAGTCGGCGAGCAATGCCTCGAGATCGGCCACGGGGTCAGCATCCCAGCCGTCCCGGAAAAATGCAAGCATGCGTGCTTGATTTTTGAGGGCAGCCTGAGAGTTGCTCCGAAAGGGTCGTCTACCAGCCGAAAAGGATCAGATGCACGGCCCCGACCACCAGGCCCAGGGCGGCGCCGTGGAGATACAGCAGCCAGGCGTCCTGTTCGACGGAGGCGTAGAACATCTCCATGAATTCGCCGGGCGTGAGCTGCTGCAGCTTGCGGGCCGCGAACTCGTCGATCTTCTTGGCCTGCGCGGCCGCGAACTCCGGATCGTCGGCCAGGCTCGGGGCCAGCCCCACCGCGGCGGTGGTCGCGCCGATCTTCAGATTGTCGAACTGCCGCTTGCCGAACACGGTCCGCACCACCGAGTGTGTGGGCCCGAGCTGGCGGTGGATCTCCGTGGCGATGAGCCGTTCGAGCAGCTGCCGGGTCTTGTCACCGTTCGGGCCGCTGAGCAGTTCGCCCGCGAGGTTCGGCAGGGTCAGCACCTGGTAGGCGAGGATGTGGGCCAGATCGGCGGCGGCCTCGGGCTGCCGCTTGGCCAGCAGCGCCTGCTTCCACAGGTACTTGTACCAGGGCTGGGGATCGCCCGGCTCGAACACCATCTTGACGGCGATGACATTGACCAGCACGCCGATGGTCGCGGTCGCGGACAGGATGATCAGCCACGGCGGGATCCAGCCCAGCACCGGAATGCTCTGGTGCACATGCATGTACAGCGCCAGCAGCAGGCCGAACGGCGCGCCCAGCAGGCCGATGCGGACCATGAACTTGAGTTCCGGCGCGGCGATGGTGGTGGTCAGGTCCTTGAGGATCTCCGGGTTCTCCCGCAGATACCGGATGACGAAGTCCTTGATGTCGATCAGCTGGTCGACATTGTCGCCGAGCTGGTCGAAGGCGGTCCGGGCCAGCGACGGCAGTTCGCGTTCGATGCGCTGGTAGAGCACATTGCGCACGGACTTGGGCACCGCGCCCCACAGGTCCGGGTTCTCCTTGCTCATGATCTCGTCGACCATGCCCGGCACCTGTTTGCGGCCCACCTCGGCGATGTAGTCGGCGATGCCCTCGAGGTCGAGTTCGCGAATGAAGTCCTTGGGACTGCCGATCCGCATGATGGCCACGTCCACGCAGATGCTGGCCATCTTCTCGGCGCGCGCGGGGATGAATCCTTGGAAGCCGAGCTGCCTGCCGTCGCCGGAGAAGGTGGGCAGCACCTGGACGCGGCGCGGCAGGTAGGGGTAGAGGATCTCGAGGCCGGGCACCCGGAAACCCTTGAAGTAGACCGGCCAGAACAACATCAGCACGCCGGTCCAGTTGGTGAGCCAGCCGGCGATGGCGCTGAAGATGGGGAAGCTGATCAGATCGACCACGAGTTTGGACTGGCCCGTCAGTTGTTCCCAATCCAGGAACAGGCCCGAGGCCAGTGTCGTCATTGCGGGGTCCCCCTACGGCCGAGCTCGTGGTGAGAAATCAGATCCCCAACACTCTCATCGGGTCGAGTCGCTGTCAAAAGGTCCTGGCCTGGACGAACGTGTCGTGTCGCGCCGGTGTGGGCGGGGTCATGGCGACGTACTCTGCGGCGGGTCCGGGAGTTCGGAATACTGGTCAACTGACCAGGGTGGCAGCCAGGGAGTTCAGGGTGACAGGCAGGGAGCAGAGCATGACCGTCGATCGTCGGGCCTTCATCGGGGGCACCGCCGCCGCGGCAGTGGGCGGCGCCGCGGCGCTGACCGTGGGCGCGGCGCCCGCCCATGCCGAGAACGCCCCGCCCGTCGGCAAATTCGCCTTCCCCGACGCGCAGCGGCTGCGCGTGCTCGTCACCGGCGACGCGGGCACCGGCGCGCGCCCGCAGTGGCAGGTCGCCGACGCCATGCGCGAACAGCATGCGCGCGACCCGTTCTCGCTCGCCCTCGCCCTCGGCGACAATGTCTACGAGCAGGGCCCGTGGGCCGACGACGACGCCCAGTTCGCGGCCAAGTTCGAGAACCCCAACCACGACCTCGACTTCCCCTGGCTCATGGTGCAGGGCAATCACGACAACTCCTCGATCCTGCCCGGCGACGGCGGCTGGCTGCTACGCGGCGATCACGAGGTCGCCTATCACGCCCGCTCGGCTCGCTGGTTCATGCCGTCGCGCTACTACTCGGTGCGGGTTCCGCAGGAGAACCCGGTCGTCGAGTTCTTCGTGCTCGACCTGAACCCCGTCGCCGCCTACCTGCCCCCGCTCTTCCAGCCGTACTGGGCGGCCGACGGCCAGTTCATGACCGAGCAGGCGGCCTGGCTGGACCGCGCCCTCGACGAATCCCCCGCGCCCTGGAAGATCGCCTGCACCCACCACCCGTACCGCAACAACGGGCCGCACGGGAACGCTGGTGAATACGACGGATTGACCATCGACCCGATCGACGGCCGCCACGCGCGGGAGTTCTTCGAGGCGCACGTGGTCGGCCGCTGCCAGTTCCTGCTCTCGGGTCACGACCATTCGCTGCAGGTGCTCGAACCCACCATGGCGTCGAAGGGCACCCGGCAGATCATCTCCGGCGCGGCCGCGAAATCCGTGCACGGCGAACCGTCCTCGGGCGGCAAGAGCGGCCCCAACGGCGCGCTGTACGAGAACTACAACGATCTGGGTTTCATGGTCCTGGACCTGACCCCCTCATCCGCGGACCTGGGGGTCTACACCGTCGACCTCTCGAACGGCCGGTCCGCCAACGTCTTCCAACGTCGGCTGGGTTGACCGGGAAAGACCCTCGCGCCGCCTACGGCTTCAGGACGATCCGGATCGGGTTGCCTTCCTTGGCCTCCAGGGCGTGCACGGCCTTGGGGGCGTCGGCGAGCGGCACCACGGCGCTCACCGAGCGCGCGAAGTCGATTCGTTGCAGCCCTTGGAGTTTCACCAGCTGGGTGACGTGCTCCGGCGCGGACCCGTAGTGTCCGCGCAGCTGCTGCTGGAAGAAGCTGAACGCGGTGCCGCCGGTGATGGTGATCGGCTTGTCGGTGAGCCCGACCAGCACCAGGCGGCCCTGCGGCGCGAGGCAGGTGACCGCCTGTTCGCGCACCGGCGCCACGCCCGCGAAGTCGAAGGCCGCGGCCAGACCGGTGCCGCTGGCCTGGAAGATCTTGGCGCGCAGGTCCGGATCGGCCGGATCGAAGGCGAGATCCGCGCCGAAGGACAGCGCGCGTTCGCGGGCGGCCGGCAGCGGATCCACCGCGATGATGGGTGCGGCTCCGACCAGGCGCAGCAGCTGGATCCCGTGCGCGCCGAGCCCGCCGACGCCCCAGACGCCCACGGCTTCACCGGCTTTCACCTCGGCGGTGGCGGTGATGGCCGCCCACGGCGTGGACACCGCGTCGGGGATGAAGCAGGCCTGTTCGAAGGGCAGTTCGTCGGGAATCGGGACCAGGGTGTCGACGCGGGCCAGGGTGTATTCGGCCCAGCCGCCGTCGTAGTCGACGCCGCGGGTGAAGGTGGCGCCGCCGCGCAGTTCGCCCGCCTGCAGCAGGACTCGATCGCCGACCTTGGCGGTGGTGACGCCCGGTCCGAGGGTGTGGACGGTGCCCGCGACCTCGTGGCCCAGGGTCACCACGTCGCCGCGCAGGAACAGCGGGGTCAGGGTGCCGTCGATGAGGTGCACGTCGGACAGGCATACGCCGGCGGCCTCGACCTTGATCAGGACGTGGTCCGGGCCGGGTTCCGGGATCGGCACCCGGTCCAGTTCGAGTCGGCGTTCGGGTCCCAGATGGAGTCGTGCGGCCAGCATCGTCATCGGCTCATCGTAGGCCGATGTCGGTGAGTCCACGGTCGAGAAAACGGATCATCCAGACGAAACTCTGCTCGGCGTCGTCGCTCCACTGGAAGCCGTCGGAGGCCTGCAGGCTGGCGAAACCGTGGAAGGTGGAACGCAGCGTGCGCAGCGCGTGCACCATCTCGTCGGCGTCGATGCCGTAGCCGCGCAGCACCGCCTCCATGGATTCCAGCAGCCGTGAACCCGATTGCAGCAGTGGGTCGTCCGGCCCGGTGAACCGCGCGCCCACGGTGGCGGCGTATCGGCCCGGATGTTCGACCACGTAGCCGCGGAAGGCGTTGGCGAAGGCGGTGAGCGCGTCGCGGCCCGCGAGTCCGTGCATGGCGTCGCGGACCCGGGTGTCGAGTTCGGCCATGGCGAGCGCGGCGATGCCGTGCTGCAGGTCGGCCAGGCTCTCGATGTGCTTGTACAGCGAGGGCGTGCGCACCCCGAGCCGCTGCGCGAGCGCGCCCAGCGCCAGGTCGCCGAAGCCGACCTCATCGGCGAGGACGGCGCCGGCGGCGATGACGTCGGTCCGGTTCAGCCCGACCCTAGGCAAGGTGTTCCTTCAGGAACGGCAGCATCAGTTCGGCGGTGCGCTCGGCGGCCTCGAACTGCGGGTAGTGGCCGGTGCCCTCGATCAGGCCCAGGCTGCCCAGTCCGGCGGGCAGGGCGGCGACGATGCGCTGGCCCTCGGCCTCGGGGCTCGGGAAGTCCGGGTCGGCGGTGCCCATCAGGATGAGCGCGGGCCGGGTCACGTTGGGCACCTGGGCTTCCGCGTCGGCCGGGGTGGACTTGCCGCACTTCATGAACTCGGCCATGCGGCCGGGCTCGTTCAGCTTGGCGGACACCTCGCCCAGGTAGGCGTCGAGGTCGGCGGGCTGGGACGGCATGGCCACCCGCAGGTACTTCAGCCACTGCCCGATGCTCTTGAACATCATGGTGCCCATCAGCGGGAGCATGCCGCGGCGGTGGTGCGCGTTGGTGAAAAGCGCTCCCACGTCGGCCTTCTGGGTGAGGGTGAAGGGGTTGATCTCCACGATGGCCCGCACCAGGTCGGGCCGCAGCGCGGCGGCGATGGTGGCCGATCCGCCCGAGAGCGAGTGGCCCACCACGATGGCGGGGCCGCCGCCCAGCTTCTCGATGACGGCCAGCAGGTCGTGGGCGACGTCGGTGCGGCTGATGGCCGCCTTCCCGGTCTCCGACGCCCAGTCCAGGCTGGATTCGCCGTGGCCGCGCATATCGGTGTTGATCACCCGGTATCCGGCCGCCGCCAGCAGCGGGGCGAGGTGCCGGTTCACGGTGCGGTCGATGCCCATTCCGTGGGACAGCACCACCAGCGGGCCGGTGCCCTGCTCGTCGTATGCGATCCGGCCGCCGTCGATGTCCACGTACTGCGTCATGGTCTTGTCGCTCTCTGGGAGTAGCTAACTGCGATAGCCATAAAGCTAATCGAGTTAGCCAACCGCGTCAACCCCTGACTTCGTAGAGTTCGTCGATCTCCTTCGCGTACTTGACGGCGATGGCCTTGCGCTTGAGCTTCATGGTCAGCGTGATCTCGTCGCCGCCCGCCTCCCAGAAGGTCGGCAGCACCACGAACCGCTTGATCTGCTCCACCCGGGACAGGCGTTCGTTCCCGGCGGTCACCCCGGCCGAGATCGCCTCGAGCACCGCCGGGTCGGCGAATCGTTCCCCGGTCTCCTCGTCGAGCACGATCAGCGCCGTGTTGTACGGCCGCCCGTCACCGATCACCGCCATGGCCCCGATCAGCGGGGTGGCGGCCTTCACCGTGTTCTCGATGTGGGTGGGCGACATGTTCTTGCCCGCCGCGTTGATGATCAGTTCCTTCTTGCGGTCCACGACCGTCAGGAATCCGTCCGCGTCGACGGTGATGATGTCGCCGGTGGACAGCCAGCCCTCCGCGTCGATCGCCTCCGCGGTCTGCTCGGGCAGCCCTCGATACCCCTTCATCACCAGTGGTCCGCGCACCTGGAGCTCACCGTCGGCGGTGTGTCGGGCCGCCATGCCGGGCAACAGTTTTCCGACCGTGCCGAGTTTCGCGTCGTCCGGATGGGAGACGCTGCAGATGCACGACAGCTCCGACATGCCCCAGATCTCCGCGATCGGAATACCCAGTCCGGCAAAGAATCCCAGGGTCTGCGGTGGAATCGGCGCGGCTCCCGACAACGCCCAGCGCAGCCGGTCGAACCCCAGAGCGGCCCGCAGGTGCCGCAACACCAGGTCGTCGGCACGCTTCCAGTCCGCGGCGACGTCCTCGGGCACGGCTGCGCCGGCCAGCTGGTAGCCGCTACGGGTGGCCGCCACCGACAGCGCCCACTCCATCGCCGACCGCCGATCCACATCCGGTTCGTTGGCGACCTTGAATTCGATTGCGGCCTTCAGCTTCTCCCACACCCGGGGCACCGCACCCCACACGGTCGGCTTCAGATCGACCAGTGCCGGCGCGATCTCCTTGGCGTCGCGGACGCAGGTCACCTGGGTACCGAGCACTTCCTGCACGTACAGCGCGGTGAGCCGGTCGGCGATGTGCGCGGTCGGCATGAACGAGGTGATGGTGTCGCCGAAGACGAACCCCAGCACCTCGGCGATCCCGCGCACCTGGAACAGCAGATTGGCGTGCGTGGTCTCCACGCCCTTGGGATTGCCGGTGGTCCCGGACGTGTAGATCAGGGTGGCGATGTCCTCCGGGCGGACGGCCCGCCATGCGGCCTCGAAGTCGAAATCCGCGGCCCCGGCGGCGATCAGCTCGGCGACCGTCATGGTCCCGTCGGGTGCGTCGTCCACGCAGATGATCCGATCGAGTGCGACCCCGCAGCTCCGCAACCGCTCCACATACTGCGACTCGCACAGCACGATTCGCGCTCCCGCGTTCCCGAGCACGTACGCCAGCTGCTCGGCGGGCAGTGTGTTGTACACCGAGAACGAGGTCGCTCCCAGATGCTGCGCACCGACTTCGAGGGGATAGAACTCGACCCGGTTGCTCATCATCAACGCCACGGTGTCCCCACACGTGACGCCGATGGCGGCGAGTCCGGCGGCGACCTCCCGCACCTGACGGGCGTAGTCCCGCCAGGTCAGAGTCAGGGTGTCGCCGGGAGTGCGGAGGGCGATCGCGTCGGGGTCGATGGCGGCGGTGTGCTGGAAGGCCGCGGGCAGGGTGTCGGTCATCGGCGGTCCTCGATCGCGTGAATGAGCTGGTGGACAGTGGGATTCGCGGCCAGGCGGCCGTCGAGCACGACATTGATCGCGCCGCGCAGCAGGGCGTAGGGCGTCCATCCGCGTGGTGCGATGGTGCGGGCGGCACGGTGCGCGATGCCGTCGGCGATGGTGCGGGCGGCCTGGTCGGCGGTGATGCGCACGCTCAGCGGCCAGGGCAGCAGTGCGTCCAGGCGGCGGCCGAGGTCGTCGGCGTCGAGCATGTCGTGGGTCATGGCGGTCTCGACGATGCCGAAGTAGGCGACCCCGGCGGTGGCCCCGCTCGCGGCGAGCTCCACCCGCAGGGCGCGGCCCAGCTGCTCGACCCCGGCCTTGCTCATCATGTACGGCGAACCGCCCATGCCGGGGGCGAAGGCGGCGCAGGAGGACACCACGACGACGTGGCCGCGGGCGCGGACGATGTGGTCGAGGGCGGGGTGCACGGTATTGAAGACGCCGGTCAGGTTGATGCCGAGGACGCGGTCGAAGTCGCGGGGGTCCATGGTGCGCAGGGTGGCGGGCACCGGGGTCACGCCCGCGTTGGCGACGACCACGTCCAGGCCGCCGAACCGCTCGACCGCCTCCGCGACCACGGCCGCCATCCGCGCCCGATCGGTGACGTCGGCGGTGACGGCGTGGGCGCGCTCGCCGAGGTCGAGTGCGGTTCGCCGCGCGGCGGTTTCGTCGACGTCGGCGACGATCACCCGCGCCCCGCGCCGGTACAGGATGGCGGCGAGGGCCCGGCCGATGCCCTGTCCCGCACCGGTGATCAGGACGACCTTGCCGTCGATGTCGTACTCCATCAGGCGCTCACCTCGTACGCGTCGGAGTCGAACTGCTGTGTGCGCCTGCGGTACTCGAAGCTCCAGCCCGGATACAGCCCGGCATTGCCGCCGTCCGGCGTCGTGTAGTACGTCTCGCAGCCGCCGGTGAGCCACACCGTCGCCGCGCTGCGCCGATGCATCTCGGCCACGAACGCGTCCTGTTGCGTGGCCCGCACCTCCACCCGGCGGGCGCCGCGGTCGCGCACGGTGGTGAGGGCGTCGACGATGTAGGCGATCTGCGACTCGATCATGTAGACGGCCGACTGGTTGCCCGCCGCGCCGAACGGGCCGAGGGTGCAGAAGAAGTTGGGGAAGCCCGCAACCGCCGTCCCGAGGTAGGTGCGCGGCTGTTTGCGATACAGCTCGGCGATGCTGAGGCCGTCGCGGCCGGTAATGTGTTCGAAAGCGGCGGCGAGGGGTTCGAAGCCGGTGCCGAAAACGATGGTGTCGACCGGGATTTCGACGCCGGCGCGCGTCACCACCGAGTGCGGGCGGACTTCCGCGATACCGTCGGTGACGACCTCGACATTGTCCCGCTCCAGCGCGGGCAGATAGGCGTCGGAGAAGATCGCCCGCTTACAGCCGATCATGTAGTCCGGCGTCACCTTCGCGCGTAGCTCCGGATCGCGGATCTGCCGTCGCAATTGGATCCGCCCGAGCGTCTCGAACGGGTGCCGGAACCGGTTGTCCACGAATCCGACCAGGCCGAAGCTCTCGATCAGCGCGTACCAGGTGCCGCGAACCAGCCTTTGCGTCAACGGAATCCGGCGCAGCACGGCCCGTTCCATGCCGAGCGTGCGCCGGTCCATGCGCGGCACGATCCAGGGCGCGGAACGCTGGAACACGGTCAACCGCCCGACCTTCGGCTGGATCTCGGGAATGAACTGCACCGCCGACGCGCCGGTTCCGATCACCGCGACCCGCTCCCCGGTCAGATCGTGGGAGTGGTCCCAGTGCAGGGAGTGAAATGCCTTGCCCTCGAAGGTATCCAGTCCCGGCAGGTCCGGATACTTCGCCTCCGCGAAGATTCCCGCCGCCGCGATGAAGTAGTCCGCCGTGATCGCCCCTCGCGAGGTCTCGATCAGCCAGTGCGAACGCTCCTCGTCCCAGCGCGCGTCCAGCACCTCGGTGTCGAGCCGAATGTGCCGCACCACATCGTGTTCGGTGGCGACGGCCCGGATGTACTCCAGAATCTCCGGCTGCCGCCCATACGTGCGCGACCAGTCGGGATTCGGCGCGAACGAGTAGCTGTACAACTGCGACGGCACATCGCACGCGCACCCGGGATAGGTATTGGCCTGCCAGGTCCCGCCCAGATCCGACGCGCGTTCCAGCAGCGCCAGATCCTCGAATCCGGCTTCCCGCAACTTGATCGCGAGCCCGATCCCGCCGAAGCCCGCGCCGAGGATGACGATGTTCCGGTGTTCGATGGTGTCGGTCATCGTCGGGCCTCCGCGGAAGTCGGCTGCGCCCGGCGGGCGATGCCCCGGGCGATCGTCCCGGTGACGTACCGCTGGAGTGGGCTCGCCGCGGTGAGCAGGAGGCGCAGGGCCGGGGTTCCTTCGAGAGCGAAGGTCCAGGTCAACCGCGTTCCCGTCGAGATGGGCTCGAGCCGAATGTCTTCGGCGAAGTGCTTCAGACCGGGGATCGACGCGGCGTCGACCATGAAGGTCATCCGCGAACCGGGCTCCCAGCGGTAGAACCGCTCCAGCAGGCTGACGACGCCGCCGAGCGTGACCACACGGGTGGTGCCTGCCCGGAAAGGTCGGGGCGACAGCCATTCGACCGCGGTGACCGCCGCCGACCAGGAGGCCAGGGCATCGTCGGCGATCAGCAGCTGCCAGACCGCCTGCGGGGTGCCGGGGAGATCGACCACGTGGACGTAGCGGTGCGCGGCGGTGGTGAGGAAGGTGTCGTCGGTGGGTGTGAGCGGAAAGCGAGTGAGCATGAGACCGTTCGGCCTTTCACTGGTCAGAGGTCGAGCACGAGCGGGCCGTCGACCGCGCGGGACACACACGTGAGCATGTGACCGGGTCGTTCGGCCTCGGTGAGCAGCCGGTCGCGATGGTCGACCGCGCCGGACAGCACGCGCGTCCGGCAGGTGCCGCAGAAGCCTTGGCGGCAGGAGTAGGCGACGTCGGGTCGCACCCGGCGGACGGCGTCCAGCGCGGTTTCGGCGCTGCCGACCCGCACCTGGATTCCGCTGCGCGCCAGGGTCAGATCGAACTCCCGGCCGTCGAGCACCGGGAGCGCGGAGAAGCGTTCGGTGTGCAGGGACGCCGTCGGATTCAGAGCGAACAGCGTGCACTGCGCGGCCTCCAGGACCGGCGGCGGGCCGCAGACATAGACGGCAGCGCCGGGCCGCGCGGTCCGCAGAATCGCCGCGATATCGGGCGCGCCGCACTCGTCATCGGGGCGGATATCGGTGTCGCCGGGCAGTTCGTCCAGGAACGGCATGGTGTCCCGGGACCGCCCCAGATACACGAGGTGGCCGCGGTTTCCGGCCGCGTGCACCATCGGCAGGATCGGCGTGATGCCGATTCCGGCGGCGAGGAAGAGATAGGAAGGCGCGCGCTCGACGAATGTGAACGCGTTGCGGGGACCGCGAATTCGCACGAGATCGCCGGGGCGCAGCGCGTGCATCTCCAGTGATCCGCCGTCGCCGTCGGGCAGGCGGCGCACCGCGATCCGATAACAGTGCTGGTCGACGGGATCGCCGCAGAGCGAGTACTGCCGCTGCCGGCCGGACGGCAGGAACACGTCCAGATGCGATCCGGGCCGCCACGCGGGCAACCGTTCCCGGCCGGGCCGCACCAGGGTCAGGCTCACCACATCCTCGGCTTCCGCCTCGACCGTCTCGACGACGACGTCCATGTCGAAGCCGTTGTGGCGCACCGGGTGCGGTCGCGACAGCCCGGGAGTGGTGAACACCTTCTTGTACACGTCCACCGCCGCGCCCAGCGCCCGCAGGCCGAAGGTCGGCGCGGCCGTCATGCGCGGGCCGCCGGCGAGTGCGCCAGGTAGCGCAATGCGTTGTCCATCGAACCCAATTGGGAGGGATGGAATCTCCGATCCAGGTAGCGCGGCATCTCGGTGACGAAGGTGGTGAAGTTCGGAATCACCTGCCGCCGGGTCGCGCTCACGAACTGCTTCAGCCAGAAGCGCCCCTTGTCCGGGCTCGGATCGCGGCGGTACAGGTACGCGGTCGACACCACGAACAGCGGCAGCAGCAGTCCGCTGGCCAGCAGCCCGGTCCGGGCCCGCCGTCCGTATCCGCCGTCGACGTGCATGTACGCGTCGAACACCACGCTGCGGTGCTCGACCTCCTCGGCGCCGTGCCACCGGACCAGATCCAGCATGGTCGGATCCATTCCGGCGCGTTGCAGTGCGTCGGTTTCCAGCAGCCACTCGCCGATGACCGCGGTGAAATGCTCCATCCCCGCGAACAATCCGAGCCGCTCCTTGAGCCACTCCTGCTTCGCGCGCCCGGTGAGGCCGTGATCGCCGAGCACCCGATCGGTGAGCCACGCGATCTTCGAGACATACGACTCGACGTCGAGTCCGATCTCCTGCAGGTGTTTCCGCGCCCCCTCGTGGCTGCTCGCGTGCATCGACTCCTGTCCGACGAACCCCGCGACCTCTTCCCGCAACCGCTCGTCGTCGATCAATGGCAGCGCCTCGGCCAGGCAGGCCGCCATGGCCCGCTCCCCCTCCGGCAGCACCAGGTGCATGACATTCACGACGTGCGTGGCCAGCACCTCCCTCGGGATGTAGTGCATCGGCACCGACGAGAAGTCGAAATGCACGTCCCGAGCCTGAATCGCGTGGGCTTCGTCCTGATAGGAGCGCCTCGTTGCACTGTCCTCAGCCATGGCCCGACCGTAACAAAGCAACAAACACCATGGCAATGTTGCAGCCACAAATCGCCGCAAATTGTTGCATCGCCGCACCCGGCTGTTAGCCTCGAACCGTGCCCCCGACAGCCGCCACCTCGAAGAACACCCCCGGAACGGACACCATCGAGGACCGCATCCTCGACGCCGCCCTGGTGCAATTCGGCCGCGTCGGGGTCAAGAAGACGACGATCGAGGACGTGGCCCGCCAGGCCGAGGTCGACCGTGTCACCGTCTACCGCCGCATCGGCTCCCGGGACGAACTGGTCCGGGCCGTCACCGCCCGCGAGGTCCGCCGCCTCCTCGAAGACCTCGAGAGCATCCCGTCCCGCCACGACACCTTCGCCGACACGGTCGCCGCCGTCTTCTCCACCGTCGTCACCCGCTGGCGCACCCACCCCCTGGTCGAGCGCCTCATGACCCTCGAACCCGAGCGCCTCCTCCCCCAATTCACCACCGACGGCGCCGCCCCCTTCGTCCTCGCTGTCGTCTCCGCCACCGACCTCCTCCGAAAAGTCCTCAGCGACAACGACCTACCCGAACCCCCGGACCTCTCCGCCCGCACCGAGGTCGTCTGCCGGATAGTCCACTCCCTGATCCTTCAGCCGACCGGCGGCATCGACCTCGATTCGGAGGCCGCTCTCACCGCCTTCGCCAAGACCTACCTGGTCCCGATCCTCATTCCGTAGGTCACGGCCGCGTTCGCCCCCGGCGAACGGTGAGGCGGAACAATCGGTATACCTCCAGGGTTGACTGGGTAACGCTCAACCTTGGAAGGGGTCGAAGACGTGACTACACCTCAGAACCTGCCGGTCCTGTTCCTGACCGATCCGATCGTGCTGCCCGGCATGGTCGTGCCGATCGAACTGGACGAGTCGTCGCAGGCCGCCATCGATGCCGCCCGCGCGGGCAAGGTCAACCAGGTGTTGGTCGCGCCTCGCCTCGATGAGGGCTATGCCGCCTACGGCGTGGTGGCCACCATCGAACAGGTCGGCCGGATGCGCGGTGGCGCGCCCGCGGCGGTATTGAAGGCGGAGAGCCGGGCCAAGATCGGGCACGGCGTGACCGGACCCGGCGCGGCGCTCTGGGTCGAGGCCGAGCCGGTCGAGATTCCGGCCGCCGACGGACGCACCAAAGAGCTTGCGGCCGAATACAAGAAGCTGGTCGTGTCGGTCCTGCAGCGCCGTGAGGCGTGGCAGGTCATCGACGCGGTCAATCAGATGAACGATCCGTCCACGCTGGCCGACGCGGCCGGCTGGGCCTCGTACCTGAGCAACGAGCAGAAGCGCGAGATCCTCGACACCCCGGATACCCAAGCGCGACTGAACAAGCTGATCGACTGGACCACCCAGCACATCGCAGAGACCGAGATCAGCGAGAAGATCAGCGAGGACGTCCGCGAGGGGATGGAGAAGACCCAGCGCGAATTCCTGCTGCGCCAGCAGCTCAACGCGATTCGCAAGGAACTGGGCGAGGACGAGCCGGACGGCGCGGAGGACTACCGCACCCGCGTCGAGAACGCCGACCTGCCCGGCGACATCCGCGAGGCCGCGCTGCGCGAGGTCGGACGGCTGGAACGCTCCAGTGATCAGAGCCCGGAGACGGGCTGGATCCGCACCTGGCTGGACACCGTGCTGGAACTGCCGTGGACGGTGAAAACCACCGACTCCGCGGATGTTTCGGCCGCCCGCGCGGTGCTGGACGCCGACCACCACGGTCTGGACGAGGTCAAGGACCGCATGGTCGAGTACCTGGCCGTGCGTTCCCGCCGGGCCGCCCGCGGCCTGGAGGTCGTCGGCGGACGCGGTTCCGGCGCGGTGCTGGTGCTGGTCGGTCCGCCCGGCGTCGGCAAGACCTCGCTGGGTGAGTCCGTGGCACGGGCATTGGGCCGCAAGTTCGTTCGCGTCGCCCTGGGCGGCGTGCGCGACGAGGCCGAGATCCGCGGTCACCGGCGCACCTACGTGGGCGCGCTGCCCGGCCGCATCGTCCGCGCCATGAAGGAGGCGGGATCGATGAATCCCGTTGTCCTGCTGGACGAGATCGACAAGGTCGGCAGCGACTTCCGCGGCGATCCCGCGGCGGCCCTGCTGGAGGTGCTGGACCCGGCGCAGAACCACACGTTCCGCGACCACTACCTGGACCTGGATCTGGACCTGTCCGACGTGCTGTTCATCGCGACCGCGAACGTCCTGGAGACGATTCCCGGCCCGCTGCTGGACCGCATGGAACTGATCAGCGTCGACGGCTACACCGAGGCCGACAAGGTGGCCATCGCCCGCGACTTCCTGATCCCGCGGCAGCTGGAGCGCAACGCCCTGACCGCCGAGGAGGTCTCGATCACGGACGAGGCGCTGCGTGAGGTCGCCGCCAACTACACCCGGGAAGCCGGTGTGCGCCAGATGGAGCGGCTGATCGCGAAGGCGCTGCGCAAGGCGGCCACCAAGCTGTCGGAGTCCGCGGACATCTCGGACACCGAAAGCCTGGTCAGCAAGGGCGAATTCGTGCCGGAGGGCCTGGGGTACGACAAGGACCTGGGCTACGACACCGACGCGGCCGCGTCCGGCAAGCTGGTGATCGGACTCGGTGACCTGAAGGACTACCTGGGCCGTCCGCGCTTCACCCCCGACGGGGTGGAACGCACCGCGGTCCCCGGTGTCGCAACGGGTTTGGCCGTGACCGGCGCGGGCGGCGACGTCCTCTACATCGAGGCCAATGCCGCCGAGGGCGACCGCTCGCTGACCCTGACCGGCCAGCTGGGCGACGTCATGAAGGAGTCCGCGCAGATCGCCCTGACCTACGTCCGCTCCCACCTGGAAGAGATCGGCATCGAGCCGAGCGTGCTGGATCGCAATATCCACATCCACTTCCCGGCGGGCGCGGTGCCGAAGGACGGACCGTCCGCGGGCGTCACCATGGTCACCGCCCTGGTGTCGCTGGCCCTGGGTCGCCAGGTCCGCGCGGATGTCGGCATGACCGGTGAGGTCACGCTGAACGGACGGGTGCTGCCGATCGGCGGCGTGAAGCAGAAGCTGCTCGCCGCCCAGCGCGCCGGCCTGAAGACCGTGTTCATCCCGGCCCGCAACGAGCCGGACCTGGACGAGGTCCCCGCCGAGGTGCTGGCCGCCCTGGATGTCCGCCCCGTCGCCGACGTGGCCGAGATCCTGGCCTACGCCATCGAGCCGGTCGCCGAACCGGCCTACGACGGGCGGCAGCTGAGCGCCACCGCGTAGGTGCTCGAGCGGGAGCCGTGGGTCCGCTGTGCGGACCCACGGCTCCGGTCGTTTCGGCAGGCCGAGGGGGTGTTCCGGTCGTACCCTCGGGGAGGGATCCAACCGGGATCCGACGGAGGGTGAACAGCATGCAACCCAACCAGCCGAGTCAGCCGCAGCAGCTCGATCAGGTCGCGGGCGAACGCCTCTCGCACGCGAACCGCATCTTCACCTCCGACCTGTCGGTCAACGAGTTCGCACTGCTGCACGGCGCCGGCTTCGAACCCATCGACCTGGTGATGGGCGTGTCCGTCTATCACGTCGGCTTCCAGTTCACCGGCATCCGCCAGCAGCAGGAACTCCCGGTCCTGACCGAGGCCACCTACCGGGCCCGCTGGAATGCCATGTCCCGCATGCAGGCCGAAGCCGACGCCCTCCAGGCCGACGGCGTCGTGGGCGTCCGCCTGGAATGGCGCCAGCACGGCGAATCCCTGGAACACCTGGAATTCATCGCGGTCGGCACGGCCGTCCGCTACGCGAAGGCCCCCGGCAGCTACCGCCGCCCCAACGGTCAGGCGTTCACCAGCCACCTCTCCGGCCAGGACATGGTGACCCTGATGCGGACCGGCTACGCCCCCATCGCCTTCGTCATGGGCAACTGCGTCTTCCACGTGGCCGTCCAGGGCTTCCGGCAGATGCTCAGTCAGATGGGCCGCAATATGGAGATGCCCCAATGGACCCAGGGCAACTACCAGGCCCGCGAACTCGCCATGTCCCGTATGCAAGCCGAAGCGGAACGCGACGGCGCAACCGGTGTCACCGGCGTCAGCGTCGACATCTCCAACTACGCCTGGGGCTATCACACCGTCGAGTTCTACGCCTCCGGCACGGCCATCCGCCGCATCAACGAGGGCGACCCCATCACTCCCCAATTCACCCTCGGAATGAACCAGTGACCGCCGACTTCGACTCCGACGCCGCCACCCGGGCCATCGCCTCCGCCCTGGACGGCCCCGGCGGCCTGTCCATGGTCTTCACCGTCTTCACCAACGTCCCCGGCGTGACCCGAACCCCGCCCCGCAAATCCCTGCTCCGCTCCACCCCCGAACGCGTCCAGATCGGTTCCTGGCGCTACGAACTCACCCGTGACCAGCGCATAAAAGCCGACCACATAGTCGGCGGCATAGTCCTCGCCGAGGAACTCCTCCCGGCATCGGACATCGCTCCGCATCTGGCCCGGGCGCTGGCCGAGATCGCCTCGTCCTACGGGCCCACCGCGTTGCCGCATCTGTCCGCCGCTCTCGACGTGCTGGCGGGCTGACTGTGGCAACCGGTGGGCAACGCTACTTGTTTCACATGAAACGGTGCGCCGCTGGTCAGAACTCCCCGGCCACGCCGAGAACCGTTCGGCCGGAGTGGGTTCCGTCGAGGATGGAGCGGAGGACGGACTCGGCTTCGGTGATGGGTGCGTAATTTTCCAGCAACGAGAGGTGCTGGGGTTTCAGGTCTTTGGCGAGGCGGGACCAGAGGTCGCGGCGGTCGGCGATGGGGAAGTGAGCGGAGTCGATACCGAGCAGGGAGACGCCGCGGAGGATGAAGGGCATGACGGTGGTGGGGAGGTCGGCGCCGCCGGTGAGACCGGAGACGGCCACCGCGCCACCGTATTTGACGGTGCTGAGGATGTGGGCGAGGGATTCGCCGCCGACACTGTCCACGGCGGCGGCCCATTGAGCCTTGCCGAGGGCCCGGGGCTTTTCGCCTTCGGCGGGCAGGCGGCCGATGACCGAGGACGCGCCGAGGGTGGAGAGCAGTTCGGTCGCACCGAGTTTGCCGGTCGAGGCGATGACCTCGAAGCCGAGGCCGGCGAGGATGTCGACGGCCACGGTGCCGACGCCGCCGGTGGCGCCGGTGACCAGGACCGGGCCGGAGTTCGGAGTCACGCCGCGGTCGAGGAGGGCCTGCACGCTCATGGCGGCGGTGTAGCCCGCGGTGCCGATGGCGGCGGCCTCGCGCGGGGTGAGGCCGTCCAGTTTCACCACCCAGCCGGCGGGCACCCGGGCGTATTCGGCGAAGCCGCCGTGGTGGGCGACGCCGATGTCGTAGCCGTGGGCGACCACCAGGTCGCCGGGCGCGAACTCCGGATCGGTGGAGCTGACCACCTCGCCGGTGAGGTCGATGCCGGGGATGAGCGGGTACTGCCGCACCACGCCGCCGCGCGGGGTGATGGCCAGTCCGTCCTTGTAGTTGGCGCTCGAGAAGTGCACCTTGATCGTCACGTCACCCGGCATGAGGAAGTCGTCGGCGACTTCCTCCCGGATGAGGGCGATCCCGTTGTCCGATTCACGTGCCACCATCGCCTGGAAACCCATGGTCCGAGCATAGGGGGCGGAGCTCCGGCCGGATCGGGGAAAACGGCCGGGCTCAGACGAATCCGGACGTCAGGCGTACTTCGGGGCGCGCTTCCCGGTGAAGGCGGCGATACCCTCCTGGCCGTCCGCCGACTCCGAGTTGCGGGTGATGAAAGCGGCCTCGGTGTTGAGCTGCTCCTCCAGATTGTGCTGCCCGGAGACCAGCAGCAGCTTCTTCACCGCCGCATTCGACGCCTTGGGGCCGGCCGCGAACTCCTGGGCCAGCGCCTCGACCGCCCCGGCCAGCTCGTCGTCGGCGACCACGCGGTGCAGCAGACCCCATTCCAGGGCCTCGGCCGCGCGCAGGGTGCGGTTGGTGAGCATGAGCTCCTGGGTCTTGCGCAGGCCGATCAGCCGCGGCAGGTAGTAGGACGCGCCGCCGTCCGGGCTCAGGCCGATCTTGGTGTACGCCATGGTGAAGGCGGCGGACTCGGCGGCCACCACCAGGTCACCGGCCACCGCGAGGCTCATGCCCGCGCCCGCGGCGGTGCCGTTCACGCCCACGATGAGCAGCGCGTCCATCCGGGCCAGCGCGGACACCGCGCGGTGCAGGGTCCCGGCCAGCTTCTCGATGAACGCGCCGGTGTCGCCGCTGGCCGCCATGGCCCGCACGTCGCCGCCCGCGGAGAAGAACCGCCCGGCGCCGGTCAGCACCACGACCTTCACCGCCGGATCCTCCGAGCAGTAGATGGCCGCGCGCTCCAGCTCCTCGGCGAGCGCCTGATCGATGCCATTGGCGGCGTTCGGCCGGTTCAGCGTGATGCGGGCGATCGGGCCGTCATGCTCGAACAGGATGTTCTCGTAGTTGTCGCTCATCGAGAGGATGCCTTCCGTCGGTAGACCTGATCACAGCATGGCGTACTCGACCCGGACCCCGAGCAACCGGATCGGCCGATCCAACTCGAAGGCGTGCAACACCTCCAACGCGGTCTGCGCGATCTCGTCCACGTCGGTGGTCGGCGTGGGTAGTTTCCGCTGCTTGCTGCGGGTGAAGAAGGTCTTGGTCCGCACGGTCACGCTCACCCGCCCGACGGCCCGCCCGGCCGCGAAGGTCTCCTCCGCGACCTGGGTGGCCAGCCGCACCACCGCCGCGTCGATCTCGTCGCGTTCGGTGAGGTCGCGCGGGAAGGTCTCGGAGCGGCTGTGCCCCACCGGTTCTCGCGGCTCGGCGATATCGGTGTCGCCCGCCCCGTGACCGAGTACCCACAGGTAGGGCCCGGTATTGGGACCGAACTCGGCCGCCAGTACGGCCCGGTCGGCGGCGGCCAGATCGGCCACGGTCTCGATGCCCAACCCGCTCATGCGTTTCGCGATGCGCGCGCCGACCCCCCACAGCGCGGTGGTCGGCCGGTGGGCCATCAACTCGACCCAGTTGGCGCTGGTCAGCCGGAAGATCCCGGTCCCCGCGTCCTGTTCCGGCGGCGGCTCGTCGGCCGCCGGCAGCGACTTGCCCACCGTCTTGGCGAACCCGGTGGCCAGCTTGGCCCGGGTCTTGTTGTCTCCGATGCCGACCGCGCAGGTCAGATCCAATTCCGCGATGGCCGACCGGATCTCGCGCGCCAGTTCCTCGGGGTCCTCGGTGTCGACCGCGAGGAACGCCTCGTCGAAGCCGAGCACCTCCACCCGTCCGGAGAAGGTGCGCAGCAGCGCCATGATCTCCTCGGACGCCTCGGCGTAGGTGGCCAGATCCTGCGGCAGGAAGACCCCGTCCGGGCAGACCCGTGCGGCGGTGCGCAGCGGCATGCCCGCGCGCACCCCGAACGCCCGCGCCGGATAGGACGCGCAGGACACCACTTTGCGAGGTTCGGTGGGATCGCCGTTCCCGCCCACGATGACCGGCTGCCCGCGCAGCTCCGGGTGCCGCCGGAATTCGACCGCGGCCTGGAATTGGTCGAGGTCGACGTGCAGCAGCCAGCGCGTCATGCCGGCGGATCCTCCCGCAGTATTGAACCCGGACTCTCCGGGGCGAAACCGGCGTACTCCTCCGTCATACCGCATGGTCTTCCGAATTACCGGGATACCGGGTGCGGTCGGGCGGAGCGGCGCGCCCGGGTCAGCGGGAGCGGCGCAGCAGCCCGATGGGCGAGCGGTAGGCGTAGCGCGCCTTCACCGCACCCGAATCGGCCTCCCCGGTGACCCGGATCAGCGGGGCGCCCGGGAACCGCGGCAGTTTGACCCGATTGGCGACGGTGCCGTTGCCGGGCCGCACGCCGTCCGTGTCGACCCGCCAGCCGCGCGGCACGATCAGCACGATGGCGCCCGCACCGGCCGCGACCCGGATGTCGATCTCGCGCCGGGAGCACCGGGCCTGGGTGAAGTCCACCACCAGCTTGCCCGAAACGCATTCGGCGACCAGCTGCTTGGGGACCGTCCAGTCCTCGTCGGTGCGTTTGGTGCCGCTGGTCACCCGTAGTTCCAGGGGAGGCGCGTCCATCGAGGGCCGATATCGGCGTGCACCGAGCACGCCCTCGATATCGTCGACGCGGGTCGCGGCCGTCTGCCGCTGCTCCTTGGTACGGGTCACCGAAACTCCTCCCCCGGCATGTGAAACGATCATGTGGGTTATGCCATGGGAGCTCGAATTATGCCGCATAGCAGGGCATTTCGGGAGGTCGGAGCGGGTTCTGCGGCCACAACACGGTGTCGGTTCGGGCACGGCCAGATCACGATCGCGCCCGACCGACATGTCCTCCCGCGGCGTGGCGGGAGCCGGATCAGCGGCGGCCGACGAACACCGTGGTGGCCCCGAGAATGTAAATATCCTCGCGCGCACCGATATACGTATCGGCGTCGCGATCCAGCAGGGCCGCGATGGTGGCCCGGTCCGCCGCCTCGAGGCGTTCGCCGACCCGCTCGCTCAATCCGGTCAGCCACGCCACCACGCTGTCGCGCACGGCCGGGGCGGGCGGCGCGGGGTGATCGGTGAGCACGCTGAAGGAGGTGGCCTCGGTCAGCCCGGCCCGGTTCAGTGCCACATTCCAGCCGTAGGGCATGGAGACCGCGCCGGTGATGTCGGTGCGCATCTGCGCGAAGCCCGCGTCGCGCAGGCCCAGCAGCCGATCCTGGAGGCCGGGCGCGCCGATGCCGAGTTCCCACGGCAGGCACCGCACACTCACTCCGCCCTCGGCCAGCGCCAGCCGGCCGCCCGGTCGCAGCAGTCCGGCGAAGCGTGCCACGCCCGCCTGCTGATCGGGCAGGTGATGCACCATGCGGGAGGCCCACACCAGGTCCGCCGCGGGGAGTCCCGCGCCGAAGTCCTCGGCCGCCGCGTCGGCGGTCACCGTTTCGACATGGACCCGGTCGTCGCCGTCGAGCGCGACCTTCACGGCCTGCTGGGCGACCTCGAGCAGTTCGGGCACGGCGTCGACGATCAGTAGCCGGCCGCCGCCGCGGGCGAGCAGTTCGCGCGCGAACGCCACGCTCTGACCGCCCGCGCCCGCACCTATGTCGAGGACGACCGCCTCGGTCCCGGCGGGAATCGATCCGACCAGCCGGCGCGCGATCTCGGCATTGGTGGCGGCCGACATGGCGTCGTCGCGCTGCAGGTCGGGAATCATGGTCGCCCAGTCGATTCCGTCGTGCGTGTGGCCGTGACCGTGCGCATGCCCGTGGGAATGCTGGTGTCCGTGCGTGCCTGCCTGTTCGTGGGAGTGAGCGCTCATGCCCCGACGCTATCGGGGAGTGCCCACCCGCCTCGAATCCTTTTGCCGATCCGGCAATGTGTCCGGTCCGATCAGGCCGACCCCGCCGAGCCCGATCAGGCCGTGGCGGGCACGCTCGAGTCGGCGAACTGGGTGCGGTAGAGCTCGGTGTAGCGGCCGTCCGCGGCGAGCAGTTCGGTGTGGGTGCCGCGTTCCACGATCCGGCCGTGCTCGAGCACGATGATCTGGTCGGCATTGCGGATGGTGGACAGCCGGTGGGCGATCACCAAGGCGGTGCGGCCGTCGAGTGCCTCGGCCAGCGCTTCCTGCACGGCCGCCTCCGAGGTGGAGTCCAGTGAGGCGGTGGCCTCGTCGAGGATCACCACGCGCGGCTGCTTGAGCAGCAGCCGGGCGATGGTCAGCCGCTGCCGTTCACCGCCGGAGAGGCGGTAGCCGCGCTCGCCGACCACGGTGTCCAGACCGTCGGGCAGCGATTCGATGAGGTCGCGCAGCCGGGCCCGCCGCAGCGCGTCCCAGAGGTCGTCCTCGGTGGCCTCGGGCCGCGCGAGCAGCAGGTTGGCGCGAATACTGTCGTGGAACAGGTGCCCGTCCTGGGTGACCAGACCGACGGTGTCCTGGATGGACTGCCCGGTCAGTTCCCGCACATCCTTGCCGCCCAGCAGCACCGCGCCCGAGTCCACGTCGTAGAGCCGTGAAACCAATTGCGCGATGGTCGATTTCCCGGCCCCGGAGGAGCCGACCAGTGCCACCATCTGCCCGGGCTCGGCGCGCAGCGACACCTCGTGCAGCACCTCCTCACCGCCCCGGGTGTCCAGGGTGGCCACATCCTCGAGCGAGGCCAGCGACACCTTGTCCGCCGACGGGTAGCCGAAGCTCACGCCGTCCAGCTCGACCGCCACCGGTCCCGGCGGCACCGGCCCGGCCAGTGGCGAATCCTCGATCAGCGGCTTCAGATCCAGCACCTCGAAGACCCGCTCGAAGCTCACCAGCGCCGACATCACGTCCACCCGGGCGCTGGCCAGCGCGGTGAGCGGCGAGTACAGCCGGGTCAGCAGCAGCGAGAGCGCGACCACCGAGCCGGGTTCCATCTGTCCCTTCAGCGCGAGGTAGCCGCCGAGCCCGTAGACGAGCGCCAGCGCGAGCGCCGAGACCAGGGTGAGCGCGGTGACGAAGACCGTCTGGAGCATGGCGGTGCGCACCCCGATATCGCGCACCCGCCCGGCCCGCAGCCCGAACTCCGCCGACTCCTGCCGCGGCCGCCCGAACAGTTTGACCAGGGTGGCGCCGGGCGCGGAGAAGCGTTCGGTCATCTGGGTGCTCATGGCCGCGTCGAGCCCGGCCGCCTCGCGCTGGATCCCGGCCAGCCGTTCACCCATGCGCCGCGCGGGCAGGACGAACACCGGCAGCAGCACCAGCGCGAGCAGGGTGATCTGCCAGGACAGCCGCAGCATCACGGCCAGGGTCAGCGCGAGGGTCACCACATTGGTGACGACGCCGGACAAGGTGGTGCTGAAGGCCCGTTGCGCCCCGATGACATCATTGTTCAACCGGCTCACCAGTGCGCCGGTCCGGGTACGCGTGAAGAAGGCGATCGGCATCTTCTGGACATGGTCGAAAACCGCGGTGCGCAGATCGAAGATGAGCCCCTCTCCGATGCGCGCCGACAGCCACCGGATGACCAGTCCCAGTCCGGCGTCGAGTACTGCGACGATGGCGATGATGACCGCCAGCGTGATCACCGTGCGCGGCGCGCCGTGCGAGACGATCGCGTCGACCACGCGTCCCGCCAGCACCGGCGTCGCCACCGCGAGTAGCGCGGAGACGATGCTGAAGATCAGGAACGACACCAGCTGCCGGTGATGCGGGCGCGCGAAAGCGAGGATCCGCTTCGCCGTCGCCATCCGCAGCGGCCGCTGCTCCGTAGGCGCGTGCATCTGCCGATAGAGCTGATTCCACGCCACCGATTCGATACTCATCCCCGCTCCTCACCTGTCGGGGGAAACCTAACCCCGCACCACCGACAGTAAGACCTCAACAAAGGTTGAGGGCAAATCCTTCCGGCCTGGTCAGGAGTTCGCTCGCAGCGAAACCCGCCTAGGGTTGGACCCGTGAAGCGAGGTCGGGACGTGAGCGCGGCGTGGGAGCGGGCATTGCGCGGGTCGATCACCGGCGAGGTCGACACCGGACCGCGCCGGCGGGCCGAGTACTCCTCGGACGCGTCGAACTACCGGGTGCCCCCGGCGGCCGTCGTGTTCCCGCGGGATGCCGCCGATGTGATGGCCGCCCTCGATATCGCCCGGGCGGAGGGGCTGCCGGTGACCGCGCGCGGGGCGGGTACCTCGGTCGCGGGCAATGCCATCGGACCGGGTCTGGTCCTCGACTTCAGCCGCCACCTGACCGAGATCCTCGATCTCGATCCCGAGCGGCGGATCGCGCGGGTGCAGCCGGGCGTAGTGCTGGCCGCGTTGCAGCGGCGCGCGGGTGCGCACGGGCTGCGGTTCGGCCCGGATCCGTCCACCCAGAACCGGTGCACCCTGGGCGGGATGATCGGCAACAATGCCTGCGGCCCGCACGCCGTGGCCTGGGGCAGGACCTCGGATACGGTGCGGGAGTTGCGGATTCTCGACGGGCGCGGCGTGGAGCGGACCCTCGCGGGCGACCCGGCGGTACTCGCCGGACTGTCCGAATTCACCCGGGAACACCTGGCCCTGATCCGCACCGAACTCGGCAGATTCGAGCGGCAGGCGTCCGGATACGCGCTGGAACATCTGCTGCCGGAACGCGGTTCGTCGGTGGCCAAGGCCTTCGTCGGCACCGAGGGAACCTGTGGACTGCTGCTCGACGCGACCGTCGATCTGGTCCCGGTGCCCGCGGCGACGGTGCTGGTCGTACTCGGCTACCCGGACATGCCCACGGCCGCCGACGATATCGCCACGATCATGGCCGCCGGACCGATCGCTGTGGAGGGAATGGACGCCCGCCTGGTCGATGTGGTGCGCGTGCACCGGGGCGCGGTGCCCGAACTGCCGCGCGGCGGGGGCTGGCTCCTCATCGAAATCGATGGTGACACACCGGAACAGGCGCGCGAGAAGGCCGAGGGATTGCGCGCGTCCGCCCACGCCCTCGACGCCCGGTTGGTGACCGACGCGGCCGAGGCTCGCGCGCTGTGGGGCATCCGCGCCGATGGCGCGGGCCTGGCCGGCCGCACGCCGGACGGTCATCCGGCCTGGCCCGGCTGGGAGGACGCCGCGGTGCCGCCCGCCCGCCTGGGCGACTACCTGCGGGACTTCGACCGGCTCACCCGTGAGCACGGCGTGGACGGCCTGCTGTACGGCCATTTCGGCGACGGCTGCGTCCATGTGCGCCTGGATCTGCCGATAGCCGAAGCGCCGCAACGCTTCCGCGCCTTCCTCGAGGACGCGGCCCGGCAGGTGGTGGGTTTCGGCGGCTCGCTGTCGGGCGAGCACGGCGACGGCCGCGCCCGCTCGGATCTGTTGCGGCTCATGTACTCCCGGGACGCGCTCGACGCCTTCGCGGGCTTCAAGGCGCTGTTCGACCCGGACGCGGTGCTGAATCCCGGTGTCCTCGTTCATCCCCGCCCGCTCGACGCCGACCTGCGCCTGGCGGGTCTGCGCCCGTTGCCCACCACGGGTGGATTCTCCTTTCCGGCCGACGGAGATCTGGCCACCGCGGTGCACCGCTGCGTCGGGATCGGCAAGTGCCGCGCGGACACCCCCGGCGGCGTCATGTGCCCGTCCTATCTGGCGACCGCCGACGAGAAGGACAGCACCCGGGGTCGCGCCCGAGTCCTCCAGGATGTCGTCAGGGGCGAGCTGGATTGGCGGTCGGAGGCCGTCGCGGAGTCCCTGGACCTGTGTTTGTCCTGCAAGGCCTGCCATTCCGAGTGTCCGGCCGGGATCGACATGGCCACCTACAAGTCGGAGACGCTGTACCGCCGCTATCAGGGCAGGCTCCGACCGATCGACCACTACACCCTCGGTCAGCTGCCGCGCTGGCTGGCAGCGGCGTCGCGAGTGCCGGGCCTGGCCAACCGGCTCAGCAGTGCCGGTCCGCTGCGCAGACTCGGATTGCGTGCGGCCGGAATGGATTCCCGCCGCGCGGTGCCGACCCTGGCGAAGCGGAGCTTCCGCCGGAGTCGGCGTCCTTCGGCGCTTGGGCAGGACGGGCCGGGCGTGCTGTTGTGGATGGATACCTTCACCGACGCCTTCGACCCCGAGATCGCCACCGCCACGGTCGAATTGATCGAATCGCTCGGCCATCACGTGCACATCCCGGACCGGCGCGTCTGCTGCGGTCTGACCTGGATCAGCACCGGCCAACTGGACGGCGCGCGACAGCGACTGCGCGCCACCGTCGACGCGCTCGACGCCCACGTCCGATCCGGCGGCGTGGTCGTCGGCATGGAGCCGTCCTGCACCGCCGCCCTCCGCGACGACCTCCCCCGTCTGCTCCCGGACGACCCGCGCGCCGCCGCCGTCGCGGCCGCGGTGCACACCCTCGCCGAGTTCCTGGAGACCCAGCCCGGCTGGCAGCCCCCGGACCGTTCCGGCCGCACGGTGCTGGTGCAGCCGCACTGCCACCAGCACGCCGTGTTCGGTTTCGCCGCCGACCGCCGGATCCTGGACCGCACCGGCGCGCGGGTGATCGAGGTCACCGGCTGCTGCGGACTCGCGGGCAACTTCGGCATGCAGCGCGGCCACTACGACGTGTCGGTCGCGGTCGCCGAGCGCGGCCTGCTCCCGGCCCTGCGCACCGCGCCCGCCAACGCGATCCTGCTCGCCGACGGTTTCTCCTGCCGGACCCAGGCCGCGCAGCTGGCCGGGCGTTCCTCTCGCCATCTCGCCCAGTTCCTGCTGGACCGGTGAGGCGTCCCTAGAATGACGCGGTGACTTCCGCGCCGCCCGCCCAGCCCGCTCGCGGGCCGGTGGCTGTCACCGCGGACCACAGCCGGACGCTGAGCTCGGACCGGCCGCTGGATCTGGCCGCCACCATCTCCCCGCTGCGCCACGGTTTCGGCGACCCCTGCCACCGCGAGACCCCCGACGGCTCGCACTGGCACGCCTCGCGGATGCCGTCGGGCGAGGTCACCTACCGGCTGCGGCAGCGCGACCGCCACACCGTGGACGCCCGCGCCTGGGGTCCGGGCAGCGAGGAATTCCTCGAGCAGCTGCCGCGCATGCTGTGCCTGGACGAGGACGTCAGCGACTTCAGTCCCGAACATCCCAAGATCGTCGAGGCGCACCGCCGCAATCCGGGCCTGCGCATGCTCCGCACCGACCTGGTGTGGGAGGCGCTGGTTCCCGCGGTGCTGGAACAGAAGGTGCACACCAGGACCGCCCACGATTCCTGGCGGAAACTGGTGTGGCGCTACGGGACTCCCGCACCCGGACCTGCTCCCGAAGGGCTGCGGGTGATGCCGGACGCCGAGACCTGGCGCCACATCCCGTCGTGGGTCTACCACCGCGCCAATGTCGGCCCGCAGCGTTCGAAAACCATTGTGCTGGCGGCCCGGATCGCGCCGAAACTGGAGCAGGCCGCCACCTTGAGCCACGCGGACGCCGCGCACCGGCTGCGGACCGTGCCGGGGATCGGGATCTGGACCGCCGCCGAGATCGCGCAGCGGGCCTTCGGTGATCCGGACGCCCTGTCGGTGGGCGATTTCCATCTGGCCGCCACGGTCGGCTGGACCCTGCTGGGTGAGCCGATCGACGACGACGCCATGGTCGAATACCTGGAACCGCTACGCCCGCACCGGTATCGCGCGGTGCGGCTGCTCGGGCTGGCCGGTTTCGCGCACAAGCCGAAGTTCGGTCCGCGCACGCCCTACACCGATCACAGCCGCATCTGATCACCGCTGTTCGGCCGCGGACTCCGCCGCCTGCTGTGCGCGGGTCAGGGCTTCGGGCACCGGGATACGGCCCAGGTACATCTCATCGAAGATCGGCGTGACCGCTTGCAGCGCTGCCGGGAATCCGGGCCCACCACCGGCGCTGATCGTCCGGCCGCGCAGTACGTCGAAGAATGGTGACACGTCCACGCCGTGCCGCGCCCAGTAGTCGCGATACACCTGCTGCTCCGACACCACCGCCGGAATCGTGTTCCCGTCCAGGCCGAGATAGCGGTTGCCGGCCGCGCTCCCCAGCCACGCCAGGACGCGCCGCACCGCGTCCGGATGCGGGGTGGCGGCATTGCCCGCGACCCCGATGGCATTGTTGGCGCTGACCCGACCGGCCGGTCCCTCGGGAATCATGGCCAATCCCCACTGGAATCCGGCGTTCTGCGCGATGGTCGCCAGATTGAAGGTGCCGGACTGGAACAACGCCATGCGGCCCTGCAAGAAAGCGTTCTTGGCGAAGTCACCGCTGGTATTGGTGTCGGCGGCCGACGGTGACAGCCGGTCGGCCACCAGACCCACGGTGTATCCGTAGGCGTCGCGCCCCTGGGGTGAGTCGAACGAGAATCGCCCGTCCCGCTGGAACTGCCCGCCCGCCGAGCCCAGATACGGCAGCGAGATCGATTGAAAGTCGTTGGCGGCGTTGTACGGCCACGCCGAGACCGCGGCCAGTCGCCGCAGGACGGGACGCAAGGTGTCCCGCCCCGGATCCGGATTCCACCGCAGCCCGGCCAGTTCACCCGGATCCACTCCGGCCGGCCCGAGCAGGTCCCGATTGACGTAGACCGCGCTACCGCCGTCCACGAATTGCGGTACCGCCCAGAGCGTCCCGTTCCGGGTGAACTGCGTGACGGCCTGGGGATCCCAGCCGTGCGCGGCCTCCGGTCCGAGCGCCGCGCCGATATCCATCAGGTGCCCGCTGTCGGCGTAGTCCTCGTAGAGGTTGGTCCAGAACAGGTCGTCGGCGATCCCGCCCGCCACGTCCAGCCGCAGCTTCTGCGCGTAGGACGCCCACGGCACCAGCGTGATTCGCACCTCGACATCCGGGTTGGCGCGCTGGAACTCGTCCAGCGAGGCCCGGTAGGCGGTGACGAAACTCTGATCCCAGATCCGCAGCCGCACCACCGTCCGCCCGCCGCTCTCCGCATCGCGCCCGAGCCACAACGCCGCGGCCACCAGCAGTACCGCGACCACGAGGATCCCGAGGACCACCCGGGTCGAATCCTTCACGCGGAGGCTCCTCATTTGAGTCCCGTCACCGCGATGGATCGCAGCACCTGCCGCTGGAAGACCACGAACAGCAGCACCAGCGGCGCGATGGCCAGCGTGGTGGCGGCCATGATCAGCGTCCACTGCGCGTTGTACCGGGTCTGCATGTTGGCCGTAGCCACGGTCAGCACCTGCCACTTCGACCCGGAGGCGGCGACCAACGGCCACATGAAGCTGTTCCACTGCGAGACCACGGTGATGACGGTGAGGGTGGCCAGAATCGGCCGGCTCATCGGCACCACCACGCCGAACAGGATGTCGAGGGTGTTCGCGCCGTCGACCCGCGCCGCGTCGATGATCTCCCCCGGAATGGCCAGGAAGTACTGGCGCAGCAGGAAGATCGCGTACGGCGACCCGAACAGGAACGGCAGCACCAGCGCCCAGAAGGTGTTGAGCCACCCCAGTTTCGCGAACATGAGGTACAGCGGCACGAGGGTGACCGCACTGGGCACCATCATGGTCCCGAGGTACACCCAGAAAAGCACGTCCCGGCCGGGAAATCGGGTGCGCGCGAACGCATATGCCGCCAGGATCGACGTCACGAGTTGTCCACAGGTTATGCACACCGTCATCAGCGCGGTGACCGCGACGGCCCGGCCCAGCCCCTGATCCAGCACCGTGCGGAAGTTATCCACAGTCACTGGATCCGGTGTGGCCAGAGCGGATTCGGCCGCGAACTGCTTGGGAGTCTTGAACGCCGTCATGGCGCTCAACACGAGTGGCGCCACCGTCAGCAGCGCCCCGAGGATCAACACCCCGTACGCCACGACCGCCCGCGCCGCCGCCCGCCGGTCAGTACTCATAGCTGGTCCGATTCCGGAAGTACCGGTGCTGCGCCATCGTGATCACGAACATCACCGCGAACACCACCACCGCCATGACCGCGGCCCGCCCCGGATGCGCGGCGTCGAACGCCTCCGAATAGATCCGCATGGCAACGACATCCGTGTGATGCCCCGGCCCGCCCTTGGTCAGCGCGTACACCGCGTCGAAGGTCTGGAAAACGCTGAGCACCCCGGTGACCAGCACGAAGAACATGGTCGGCCGCAACAGCGGCAGGATCAGCCAGCGCACCCGCCGCCACCCGACGGCCCCGTCCAGGGCGCCCGCGTCGAGGATCTCGGGCGGGATGGCCCGGATCCCGGCCACGAAAAACAAAGCCACATATCCGACATTCATCCACACGATGACCGCGGCGACGGCGGGCAACGCCAGGCTGGGCGAGCTCAACCACTCCACCCGATGCCCGAGCAGAGCGTTCAGCGCCCCACCGGTCGGCGCGAAGATCCACTGCCACACCACGCCCACCGCCACGGGCGCGCACATCCACGGCAGCGCGTAGACCACCCGCAGCACGGTCCCGGCCCGCCCGCGGCGCGCCAGCAGCGCGGCCACCGCGAATCCCAGAACCGTCTGCACCGGCACCACCAGCGCCGTCAAGGCCAGCGTCACCAGGATGGAATGTCCGAATTGCCGGTCGGTGAGCACCGATCGCCAGTTGTCCCAGCCGGTGAATCGGATGGGCCCCAGCAGATTCCAGCTGTGCAGGCTGAGCCACAGCACCACCGCGATCGGCAACAGCAGGAAGCAGCCGATCCCGAGCAGGCTGGGCAGCAGCAGCGCGTAGCCGACCGCGGCGTGCCTGGTGCCGGCTGTGGCGCGGCGGGCCGTCCGGTCCATGTCGGGCGACGCTACCGGCCCGGCGCGGGTGCGCGCGCCACCCCACGCCCGACTTGCCCGATATTGTGTGATGTCCGATATTGCGCTGTGCGCGACGCGATTTCGAGCCCGCTTTCCACCCGGTGCGCGGTGTCGGCGCATGATAGTTTGTGCCGCGCTCGTACATTGCGATGACGGCGAGGCTGGCCACGACAGGGCAGGGGACGGCGTCGATGAGAATCAAGCCACGGGAGCAGATCCTCGGAGTCTGGCGGTCGCTGCTGACCGCGTGCTACCAGGACGAGGCCTGGGTCTGGGGCGGCCGCAACGGCTCCAACTCGATCAGCGACGCCGAACAGCTGCTGTGCCTGCTGTATCCGGCCACCGAGATCGACGGGTTCGGCCTGGAGACGCCCGACGAGATCGCCAAGGACATCCTCGCGGTGCTGTCCCCGCTGGGCGATGACGGCCTGCGAATCGGCGAGCGGGTGGTGTGGCTGCTCGAGCAGTACGTCGAACGGCACACCGACCACGATCCGGACACCGGCAGGGAACTGCCGAACTTCGCCGCGGGCAGCTATCTGGCCTCTTCGAACGGCGCCGAGCCCACCTCGGAGCAGCACGCGCTCGAAGTCGTCGACTCCTATTCGATGTCGCTGACCCTGTGCCTGGCGGCCCTGAAGTTCCTGCGCGGCTTCAGCGGTCCGGTGTCGGCGCTGGCGGTGGGCCGGCGGAACCGGCTCGCCATCGACCTGGGCCCGCGCATCGACCGCCTGGACGCCCACATCAATACCCGTCTGACCGCCGCGATGGTGGGGCTGATCCGCAGTTTCGTGGTGAACACGGTGACGCCCAAATCCCCGGCCGGCCAGGCCATGCTGTCGATGCTGAATCAGACGGGCGGTTCCACCGACGCGGTGGTGCGCGCGGTGCGGGACCGCCTGGACCGGGTTCGGATCCGACTACGCAACGACGCCACGCTGAGCCAGATCGAGGGCGTCGACCTGGACAGTTCGGACATGTTGTTCGAATGCGGCTGGAGCTGGGCCATCGTCCGCAAGGCCGCCGACATCGACTTCGTGGACCTGCCCATCGCGCAGCGGCCCGGCCACGCCGTCGCCCGCCCCTACCTGCATTTCACCGTGGTGGCGCTGGACGGCATCAACGACCTCACCTCACAGCGCACCCGCGAACTCGACCTGCTCGACACCGAGCAGCGCCGCCTGGCCGAGGCGCTGCAGCTGCGCTGGGATCTGGCCCAGCGGTACTGGGCGGCGGTGGCGCGCTTCGGCAATGGCCGCTGGCCGCTGGAGGACATTCCCTGGCGCACCTCCGACGGCGAGGAGTCCGACTACTTCAGTCTCATCGTGTCCGCGGTGCTCATGCAGGATCTGCTCAACCGCGAGGCCAATGACGACGACCTGGATCGCGCCGCCACCATCTTCGACGAACTGGCCCGCCGCGGCCGCATCATCCGCCGCTTCACCGCCGAGGACCCGGCCCGCACCATGCACACCCCGGGCGTGAGTCTGCGCCTGCTGGGCAGCGAGGAGCTGGACGGCCCGCTGCTGCTGTGGACCGTATCCGACTACGCCACGGTGCTTTTGAAGCGCACCCTGCAGGCGGCCCGGCTCTCCGGCACCATCGAGACCCGGGATCAGCTGATGGCGCTGGCCCAGGCCACCATGGACCACCTCGATCTGCGCGCCTTCCGCGAGGGACCGGCCACCGGCCTCTGGGACGACCCCAGCCGGATCTTCGGCGGCAGCGATTCGCATCTGCCGTCCTGGTATCTCACCGAGCGCGTGGTCGAGTGCATGGTGACCGCCGCCCGCATGTACCGGGAACCGCCGCTGCGCGCGCCGAACTCGGTGACCCGCGCGATGGAACTGCTCACCGAGGCCGAACACCTGCTCAACCGGGAGATGCTGGAGCTCAGCGAAACCGACGTCTCCGCGGGCCGCACCGCTTTGGCGCTGGCCGAACAACGCTTGGAACGGGCCCGCACACTCATCGACGAGCGCCCGGGCACCGCCGTCAGTCTGGCCTCGCAGGCCCTCATGGAGCTGGACGAACTCGCCTACGCCCGGCTCGACGCCACCAGGAGCGAATGACCGTGCTCGTGTTCTCCGCGTCCGACAAGGGCGGCACCGGCCGCTCGGTCACCAGCTGCAATATGGCGTACTGGCTGAGCATGAAGGGCCACAAGGTCGCCTATCTGGACTTCGATTTCGGATCGCCCACCGCGGGCGGCACTTTCGAGATCAGCCGCATCGACAACGGGGTGCGCGACGGCACCGGCCTGCACGCGTACCTGCTCGACGAGAACGGCTCCCCCGCCCGGCTGAGCGTGCGCTCGGAGACCGACCGGATGGAACTGAGCCGGTCCCGGCATCCCTCGGGCCGCTTGGTGCTGTTCCCCGGCGATCTCGGCGGCTCCGAGTTCACCACCCTCGACGAGCGCATGATCGACCGCTGCGCCGCGCTGTTCGCCACCTGCGAGCAGGAATTCGACGTCACCTTCGTGGATCTGAGCGCGGGCCGCTCCATCGCGCTCGCGCTCGCGCTCAGCGCGACCAAGCAGTCGCAGTTGTCGCGCGCCGTGTGCCGGTGGCTCATCTTCCATCGCTGGACCCGCCAGCACATCGCCGCCGCCCGCGGCCTGGTGCACGACGACCACGGGGTGCTGGCCACAGGGGAGGCGTGGGGACACGACCGCACCGGACTGCTGAACTCGCTGCGCTTCGTCCGCATCGCGGTCCCCGAACTGAACCGCACCGCCGGACTGCGTCCGGCCCAGGCCGCCTGGCTCCAGGAACAACACAACACCCTGACCCGCGCGGCCAACCGGCACGGGATGGGTCCGAGCGGGATACTGGGCCAGACCCCGGTGGAACCGATGCTGCAATGCCGGGAGCAGGTGATCCTGGATGTGGATGTCGCCGCCCACGTCGCCAATGCCGAGACCGTGGACGCGTTCCGCACGCTCACCGAGAAACTCATGAACGACGCCGTCTGGGAACAGGTGGAGATACGCAGATGAGCTCCGCGACCGATTACAGCGAGGCCGGTGAACGCAACCGCGTGGCCGGGCAGCCGCTCTCGCACCTGTCCATCGAGGTCGGGCACTTCTACATGGACGAACTGGTGAACGGCGTCGACCGGATCCGCGCGCAACTGCGCAAGGTCGCGCCCATCGTCGAGACCCAGATCGCCGCCGCCGAAAAGGAATTCGGTCCGGGCGCCCGGGTCAGCACCTGCTTCCTGGTCGACGACTACTTCTGGGGCCGCACCCCGGGTCGCGGCCGTGACGCCCGCCGCGTCGCCGACCCCCGGCACGTGCTCGAGAAACTGCTGACCGCCGCGGAGGAATGCGAGGTCCGCATCGACTACCTGGCCCGCGAGGCCGGGTGCGCGGAGGTGCCGTCCTTTCTGGACGGCGAACCCGTGGGCGAACCGGTGCGGCTGGCCGAGATGATGGCGGCGCGCATCGTCGCCGAACCCGAACGCGACAGCACCGGCCGTCGCCCGCCCACCGTCGAATCCGGCTGGCTGTGCAACGGCCGCCGCTCCTCGGAATACGATGCCGGCCAGGCCATGCGGATCGCGCGGTACCGGCCGCCGGAGGAATTCGGGGCGCGCAACCACTCCATCTTCCTGGACGTGCAGCTGTGGAGCCGGCAGCTCGAGGAGGTGGCCGGACAGCAGGAGGAACGCATCCTCTGGTCCTGCCCGTTCCTCGCCTCCATCTGGCAGTTGTTGCGGCTGGGGATGATTCGCGACGAGGGCGCCATGGTGGCCGCCCCCGTGCCGTGGGACGACCCGTGGCCCGAGGAGTGGTCCCGGCTGCCCGCGGTGGTGCAGCTGAATCCGCAGGCCAAACCGTTCGCCGCCTATCGGGCGCTGTCGGTGCTGCCCTACAGCTACCTGGGCATCGAGCACGCGGTGCGGGTGATCCTGGACCACCTGCAAATCGACGACGACGTGCACGCCAAGCTCGCCGAACGCGGTGCGGGCGAACGGATTCCGGTCGAGGTGCCGCGTCAGGCCACCCGCCGGTTGAACCACCTGTTCCTCGGTGACGTCTGAGGTGGCCGCCCTATGAGCGATCCGCTGGTCCTGCTGGGGGAGGTGCGCACGGCGCTGCTGCCGAATGCGGGGGGACTGGCGGCGCGGGAGGCGTCCGCCCTGCTCTCGCTGCTGCCCGGGCAGCGGGTGCTGATGCGGGAGCGCCCACTGGCGCTGGCCATCTCGCCGACTACACCGGTGGGCGTGGACTGCCGACTGGCGACGGTGTCGCGGTCCGACAGCCGGGCCATCGGCACGGTCGCCGCGCACGCGGTGCTGGTGGGCGGCCGGGTGATCCAGAGTTCGGCTTGTTCCACCGTGGTACGGGCGGCCAATCAGAACCGGCGGGCCTGGTCGCACTATCTGAACCGGGTCGGGACCGTCGAACTGGTGCACCGCATCGGCGACGACACCGCCACGGCGGTCGACCTCACCGAGGGCTTCCTGGAGGCGTCCAGCGCCACCACCCTCGACCTCGGCTCGATCAGCGAACGACTGCTCACCCGGGTGCGCAACGATCCGCGGCTGGACCAGGACCCGCCGGTGCACTCCGGGGCGACCCGGCTGCGCTGGGCCGCCCGGGTCGCGCCGCCGGTGGACGGGAGCGCGCGGGGGCGGACGCTGTTCGCCTTCCGGCTGGAGGACGAGAACACCCGATCGGTCCGGATCATGGTGCCGACCGTCCGGGATCTGGCCGGGGTGCAGCGCTTCTGCGAAGATCTCGCCGTGCACGACTGGCTGCTGTCCACCCTCGCCGCCGCGCTGTCGGACGCGAATCGTCCCGTGCTCGAACGCGATCCCACCGGCGAACTGGCTCCCCTGCTCGAACAGCTGGTGCACCTGTGGATGCCGGGCGCGCACACCCCGCCCCGGCTGCGTGAACTGTGGACCCGGCTGGAATCCGATCCCGGCTTCACCCGGCAGTGGACCGCGCAGGTCGGGCACCTGCGCGACCGGCTGGCGGTGGCCACCCTGGAGGCGCTGCGCAGCTCCAAGATCAGCACCGTGCAGTGGTGAGGACTGTTCTCAGAGCCGGAACCAGCGACGCACCAACAGGGCGAAGAACACCGACATGGTGACCGCGCCGGTGTACGCCTCGGTGACGAACACCGCCCGGCCGCCCACCCGCAGGTGATCGGTATCGCCGATACCGAGCGGGTTGAGGTAGTTCATCAGCACCTGGTATACGGTCACGGCCACCGGCTGCTCCGCGCGCAACGCCACCGCGCCGGTGAATACCAGGAGCTGGAACACCACGAACCACAGCATCCGGAACGGCCGATACCCGTAGCCGCAGACCAGATCCGGGACCAGGCCGCCGAGCCGGCGCCAGGCCTGCGGCTGCGCCTGACGCCGGGCGCGGGACAGCGCGAGCCCGCAGCGGTCCTCGGCGTCGGTGTCCTCGTCGATGCGGTACAGACTGCCCGCGCGCCGATAGGCCAGGGCGGCATGGCCGGGCAGTCCGGCCTGGACCAGCGGACGGCCCAGACGTTCGTATGCCTCGGCGAGCAGCCGATTCTGGGTGCGGCTCAACCGGAGCGGACCCCGGAACTCGACCTCCGCGGCGATGAGCGCCGCGAGCAGCTCGTTGACCGGCACGGCCTGTGGATCCGGCCCGGCCGGGCGGCGCAGCGCGGGCGCGTAGATGTGGCCGAAGACGAGACTGTCGCCGGCCCGGCGGATTCCGGGCGGATCGTAGGTGGCGACCACCGCCTCGGTGTGCCGGGTGAACAGATCCAGCAGGGGTTGTTCGGTGGCACGCCGGCGCAATCCGTGTGGCTGGGCCAGGAATTCGGTGATGCTCTCGCCGTAGGCGTCGGCGTGGCGCTCGATCCGCATGCTCATATCGGCCACGAAGGGTGACGACGGCGCGCTTCTCTCGAGCATGATCAATGATAGATCCTGTGCACCAGCACATCTCGGGGCTCATCGGCGCCGAAGTAGCTGGGCTCATGGTCCGCCCAGGCGAAGCCCACCTCCTTGTACAGGTGGTAGGCGGTGCGATTGCCCGGCTTCACGGTCACGTAGACCTGTTCGGCGTGGACCTTGCGGCATTGGGCCAGTGCGGCTTCCAGCAGGACCCGGCCGAAACCGCGGCCGCGGCACGCGGAAGCCACGGCGAAGCCGAGGAACCACGCCGTGCTGTCGCCGTCGATGGCGGTGAGGACATAGCCGCACACCTCCCCCGCATCTTCAGCAACCGTCCAGTTTGCTCCGTGCAATTCGAACAATTGCCGCAGAACAAAATACGGATACGCGAGATGCTCGAACTCGACCACCTCGAGCGCCCGAATGGCGTCCAGATCCGCGAGCGACGCAGTCCGACATACCGGAATATCCGGCTCTTCGAAGGCCAACAACGGTGTTCCCCTCCACCCCGGGCGCATAGTGCGATGGATTCCAGGGTAAGCGTCACGCCGAGGGTTGGGTGCGGTTCGGCCCGCCCGCCGTCTGTGGAACGAACGGGCCGAACCGCGCTGCTGCACGCGGTGGGGACCACGCCGCCGCTGCCCGGAGGTTAGGCGCGGGGCGTTCGAAAGCGCTGTGCGGCAGCGTTTATCGCGGCCGGGGGCCTTCCCCGGTATGTCCCGGGCCGCGAAATCTTCCGGGTGTGATGGCGCGTGGAACGGGCGTCGAGCACCAGCCACAACAGCCGATACACGACCCGGTCGAAGCCCGAGTGCGCCGGATCGACGGCCGTCATGGCAACGCGCGCTCGTCGAGCACGCACCGTCCCTCCTCCACCAGGGTGGCCCGGGCTCGTCGACGCACCTTGCAGGTCTGCACGGTGCAATCGAGGTGCAATTGCATTGCTGCGTGCGCCTGTTCGGCGGTCATCACCCCGGGATCCCGGCGGCAGCGCGACAAAACGGCGATGTGCAAATTGAGGGACGTCAGTTGCATGTCCAGACCACTCCTCGTTCCCGCTGGTTCCTGAAGTGCCCGGAGGTTCAGGAAAGGAAAGGGGCCTAGCTACACCGCTCCGGGCACACATCTAGCACACCACGAGCAGACGCCAAGCGGGCGAATTTCGACAAGGAGAACGCAAAATTGCGCGAATTCCCAGCAGCGAATCCACCTGGGAGAGGACGATTCTCCATAGTGGACGAACCTCGCGTCCCCCGATCCATGCCCGCGAACGCGAATGGAGCGTGTTGTGTCAGAAGGTCCCGCGTCATCCACACTGCCGCGCCGCCAGCTCGGCCGCTACCTACGGGACTGGCGTATCCAGGCAGGACTGACCATCGCCGAGGCCGCCAAGCTGATGGAGTGGGGCGCCAGCACCCTGCAGCGGCTGGAGAAGGGCAACGCGGACCGCATCCGCACCATCGACATCCAGGAGCTGTGCCGGATCTACGGGATCCCCGTCCAGATCGCCGACGGACTCAAGGGTTTGGCACAGCAGGCGGCCGTCAAGAGCTGGTGGCACTCCTACGGCGACCTGATTCCCGAGAACTTCGACGTCTACGTGGGTTTGGAGGCATCCGCGCAGCAGTTGTCCTGCTACCAATCGGAATTGGTGCCGGGCCTGCTGCAGACCTCCGACTACGCAAGGGCCCTGAACCGGCTCGGATACCCGGAAGAGACGGTGGCCGAGGTGGATCGGCGCGTTCAGCTGCGCATGCAGCGCCAGGCCATGATCACCCGGCGCATGCACCCGGCCGCCATCGCCATGGTGCTGCACGAATCGGTATTGCGCCGCCTGGTGGGAGGTGCAAGGGTGATGGCGGCGCAGGTGCGGCACTTGGCGGAACTGAGTACACGATCCAATGTCGTCCTGCGTATCCTGCCCTTCGCCGCCGGTGTCCCCCTGGGACTTTCGACCGGCCCGTTCGTGATCCTGGAGTTCGGATCCGACAGCAAGGGGCAGCCGGTGGAGCCCCCGGTGGTTTACGTGGAGGGGTTCACCGGCGATCTGTATCTCGAGAGACAGGGCGACGTTCAGCGTTACCGCCGGGCCCAGGAAGGGCTGGAACGCTGCGCGTTGGACGTCCAGGACAGCAGAAGCCTGCTGCGGCAGGTGGCGAAGGAGTATTCGGCATGAGTGTGGAGCTTTCCGGGGCCCGCTGGTTCAAGAGCAGCCGCAGCGGGGCCGGTAAGGAATGCGTCGAAGTGGCGTTCCTGCCCGCGGGCCGGGTCGGCGTGCGGGACAGCAAGAATCCGCAGGGGCCGGCGCTGGTGTTCGGCGCCGCGGAGTGGTCGTCGTTCACCGCCGGCCTCGAAAACGGGTGCTTCGACAGGTGATTCGCGTGCGGCGGACGATTCGCGAGCGTTGAGAGAACTGAACGAGGTGCGCGGGCTCTTGGGCCCGCGCACCTCGGTATCAGTCGTTCACGATCACACTCAGAGAATCGCGACTACTCCGATCGCGACGGCGGCCACCAGCACACCGATCGCGACCGAAGGCATCAAAGCGCCGGTCAGTACGTATACGCCCATCGCCGATACCGCGAAGAGCATCCCTACGATCAGCCGTTCGACCCAGTCGTCAGGACCCAATTTGCGGTACCGGGGACGTGCATTCTTCAGTCCTCGGTCCACGAATAGTTGGATACCCATGTTTTAACGCGCGTAAACATGGTTTCGTTGCCGAACGGCTGCCGTTTCGTGATCAACTTCCAGCGCTGGGAATCCGGGGCCCCGCGCTGGTGCGCGGGGCCCCGGTGGCAGATCTTCTGTGGTGTTCGTCAGCGACGGAACAGTTTGTTTCCCAGCCAGACGATCGGATCGTATTTCCGGTCCACCACGCGTTCCTTGAGCGGGATCAGCGCATTGTCGGTGATCTTGATGTGCTCGGGACACACCTCGGTGCAGCACTTCGTGATATTGCAGTAGCCCAGCCCGGCGTCCTCCTGAGCCAGATCGCGGCGATCCGCCACATCGAGAGGATGCATTTCGAGTTCCGCAATTCGCATCAGGTAACGCGGGCCTGAGAATGCGTGCTTGTTGTCCTCGTGATCACGCACGACGTGACACGTGTTCTGGCACAGGAAACACTCGATGCACTTGCGGAATTCCTGTGACCGTTCCACATCGGCCTGCTGCATCCGATAATCGCCGGGCTTCAGATCCACCGGCGGCGTGAACGACGGAACCTCGCGCGCCTTCCGGTAATTGAACGACACATCCGTGACCAGGTCGCGAATGACGGGGAAGGTGCGCATCGGCGTCACCGTCACCACTTCGTCCTCGGTGAACGTCGACATCCGGGTCATGCACAGCAGCCGCGGCCGGCCGTTCACCTCGGCCGAGCACGAACCGCACTTGCCCGCCTTGCAGTTCCAGCGCACCGCCAGATCCGGGGCCTGGGTGGCCTGCAGACGGTGGATGATGTCGAGCACCACCTCGCCCTCGTTCACCTCCACGGTGAAGTCGTGCAGGCCGCCGCCCTCGGTATCGCCGCGCCACACCTTGAACTTCGCCTGATAACCCATGGCTATTCCGCCTTTCCGGCGTCGTCCCGCAGCTCCGCGAGATCGGCGGGGGAGTAATACTTTTCGAGTTCGGCCAGGTCGAACAGCCGCAGCAGCTCGGCGCGCATCGGGATCTGGGCCTCGGAGGTGACGGTGACCGCGGGCACCGAGAAGCCGACCTCGTCGTCGCCGATCGTGCAGACCAGCAACTGATTCCGCCACACCGGATCCATGCCCGGGTGGTCGTCGCGGGTGTGGCCGCCGCGGCTCTCGGTGCGCAACAGCGCCGCCTGCGCGACGCATTCGCTGATCAGCAGCATGTTGCGCAGGTCGATGGCCAGGTGCCAGCCCGGGTTGAACTGCCGGTGCCCCTCCACGGTGACGTGGTCGTAGCGGTCGCGCAGTTCGGACAGCTTCTCCACGGCCTGCTTCAGCTCGTGTTCCTTGCGGATGATGCCGACCAGGTCGTTCATGGTCTGCTGCAGGTCCATGTGCAGGGTGTAGGGGTTCTCCCCCCGGCCCTCGTCCGGCGGATCGAACGGCGTCACCGCCGCTTTCGCGGCCGCGGCGATATCGGTGTCGGAGATCTTGGGCCGCGCAGCCAGCTGCTCCACATAGGTGGCCGCGCCCAGCCCGGCGCGACGGCCGAACACCAGCAGGTCCGACAGCGAGTTGCCGCCGAGCCGGTTGGATCCGTGCAGGCCGCCCGCGCACTCACCGGCCGCGAACAGGCCGGGCACCTTCGCCGCCTGGGTGTCCGGGTCGACCTCGATGCCGCCCATGACGTAGTGGCAGGTCGGCCCGACCTCCATCGGCTCCTTCGTGATGTCCACGTCCGCCAGCTCCTTGAACTGGTGGTGCATGGACGGCAGCCGCTTGACGATCTGGTCGGCGGGCAGCCGCGAGGCGATGTCGAGGTACACGCCGCCGTGTTCGGTGCCGCGCCCCGCCTTCACCTCTTCGTTGATGGCGCGGGCGACCTCGTCACGGGGCAGCAGGTCCGGGGTGCGGCGGGCGGAGTCGTTGTCCTTCAGCCACTGGTCCGCCTCCTCGATGCTCTCGGCGTACTGCCCCTTGAACACCGGCGGGATGTAGTCGAACATGAACCGCTTGCCGTCGGAGTTCTTGAGCACCCCGCCGTCGCCGCGCACACCCTCGGTGACCAGGATGCCCTTCACCGAGGGCGGCCAGACCATGCCGGTCGGATGGAACTGCAGGAACTCCATATTGATCAGCGAGGCCCCGGCGCGCAGCGCGAGCGCGTGGCCGTCGCCGGTGTACTCCCAGGAGTTGGAGGTCACCTTGTAGGACTTGCCGACACCGCCGGTGGCGATGACCACCGCGGGCGTCTCGAACAGGATGAAGCGGCCCGATTCCCGCCAGTAGCCGAAGGCCCCGGAGATCTTGTCGCCGTCCTTGAGCAGTTCGGTGATGGTGCACTCGGCGAAGATCTTGATCCGCGCCTCGTAGTCGCCGGTCTGCGCGAAATCCTCCTGCTGCAGCGAGACGATCTTCTGCTGCATGGTGCGGATGATCTCCAGGCCGGTGCGGTCACCGACGTGCGCCAGCCGCGGATAGGTGTGGCCGCCGAAGTTGCGCTGGCTGATCCGCCCGTCCGGGGTCCGGTCGAACAGCGCCCCATAGGTTTCCAGCTCCCACACCCGGTCCGGGGCCTCCTGGGCATGGAGCTCGGCCATGCGCCAGTTGTTGAGGAACTTCCCACCGCGCATGGTGTCCTTGAAATGGACCTGCCAGTTGTCCTTCTCGTTGGCATTTCCCATGGCGGCCGCGCAGCCGCCCTCGGCCATGACGGTGTGCGCCTTGCCGAACAGGGACTTGCAGACCACCGCCACCGACAGGCCGTGTTCGCGGGCCTCGATCACCGCACGCAGACCGGCACCGCCGGCACCGATCACGACGACGTCGTACTTGTGCCGCTCGACTTCAGGCATGGAACCGAATACTCCTGGGAGACTGAGGAATAGAGGACTGTCAGCCGATGAGGCGAGGATCGGAGATGGTTCCGCTCGCGACCAGCATGACGTAGAAATCGGTGAGGACCAGCGTGCCCAGCGTGGTCCAGGCCAACTGCATGTGCCGGGTGTTCAGCTTCGACACCACGGTCCAGAAGCGGTAGCGCACCGGGTGCTGCGAGAAGTGCTTGAGCCGCCCGCCCGCGATGTGCCGGCAGGAGTGGCACGACAGCGTGTACGCCCACAGCAGCAGGGCGTTCCCGGTGATGATCGCCGTGCCCAGGCCGATGCCGAAGCCACCGTCCTTGGCGTGGAAGGAGATCACCGCGTCATAGGTGTTGATCACCGAGATGAGCACCGCGACGTAGAAGAAGTAGCGGTGCGCGTTCTGGATGATCAGCGGAAGCTTGGTCTCCCCAGAATATTTGGCGTGCGGCTCGGCCACGGCGCAGGCCGGCGGGGACATCCACACCGACCGGTAGTAGGCCTTGCGGTAGTAGTAACAGGTGAGCCGGAACAGCAACAGGAACGGCAGCACCAGGAAGCCCAGCGGAATCCACATGGGCAGGTTGCCGATCGGGGTGCCGAAGTGGCTCGAGCCCTCGACGCACGAAGCGCTCAGACAGGGCGAATAGAACGGTGTCAGATAGTGGAAGTCGTTCACCCAATACGCGGTCCGCACAAAGGATCTGACGGTCGCGTAGACAACGAACGCCCCCAGTCCGAGCACCGTCAATGCCGGCGGCAACCACCACCGGTCGGTGCGCAGCGTCCGTGCCGCGATGGCGGCCCGACCCCTGCTGAAAACCCCGGTACTCGATTCAGAAGCCTTGACTGGTGCGGCGCTCACTGCTGGATGCCTCGCTGCTCTACCCCGTGGAACGTCATCGTTACCTCCGGCATCGAATGTGATGGTGAGCACCCTACGACAGGAGTGCTATTACTCGAGCTCGCATCAGCTATTTCGTGATCCCGTGATTTACGCCACATTTCCTGCGAGCTTTCATGTTTCGTTCGCGTAGTGAACTAACGGCAATCGCGCGAACCCGGCGGGCTGTCACGGGGATTGGGCGATTCGGGATTTCGCAGCTCCGGGGTGTCGTTTCCGCCGGTTACACGCCGTCACACGGCAGCAACAACGGTGTGGTGGCCTGTGCCCCTGATGAGGGCTGAAGGGAGCCGCTGATGAGACGAGCCGCCATCGTGATGCCGATGCGCACGCCCGTGGGCTTGCCCGGTGGAGCATTGGCCGCGGTGTCACCGAACCGTCTGGTCGGAACAGTGCTTTCGGCGGTGCTCGGCCGTTCCGGTATCGACCCGAAGCGAGTGGAACAGCTGGTCACCGCGGTCCCCGACTTCGACGCCATCCGCCCGTCCCTGGCGCACTGCGGCCTGTCCGCCGAGCTCGGTGACTTCGCGGTGGGCACGGGATCCGGTGGCGGACTACGCGCCCTGGTCACCGCCGCCATGATGGTGCGCACCGGCGCGGCCGATGTGGTTCTTGCCGTGGGCTCCGAATACCCTTGCGCAGCAGACTCATTCGATGCGCAATCGGCCAGCGTGCCGCTCTTTCCGGCGCCCCGTCCCGGGCCCGGGGACCCCGCGGGGCCCAGCACCGACGAGCAGATCGCGCTCTGGGCTGCCGAACCGCCGCGCGGACAAGCGGAATCGCTGCTGACCGAACAACTCGCCCACGATCACGGTCTGGACCGCGGCGCCGCCGACGACTTCGCCGCCGCGAGTCACCGCCGCGCCGCCCGTGCGCACCGCCAAGGCGTCTTCGGCGCGGAGATCGCGCCGGTGGTGGTGTGCTCACGGCCCGACGACCCGAGTTCGGACGTGGTGCGTCTGGTCGACCGGGATGAAGGCCTGCGCGACGACGTCTCCCCACGCGCCTTCGCCGCACTGTCCCCGTTCCGGTCCGGCGGCGTGTCCACCGCGGCCAACAGCAGCACCCGCGGGCTCGCCGCGTCGGCCTGCCTGGTGGTCGCGGAGGATCGCCTGGTGGATCTGGGCCTCGAACCCCTGGGCTATCTGACGGATTGGGCCAGTGCCGGCGCGGCCGCCGGGACGACGGCGCCCGCCGCGACAGCCGCGGTCGCGAAGGCCCTGTGGCGCAACGGAGTCGGATTGCCCGAACTGGAATTGCTGGAGGTCGAGGAGACGTCCGCGGTGGAGGTGCTGGCCGTGGCGCGCACCCTGGGTCTCGTGAGCCACACCGGCGGTCTCACGGACACCGCCGGTGACCGGCTGAACGTGCACGGCGGCTCGATCGCCCTGGGCGATCCGGGCGGGGCCGCGGGCCTGCGCATGGTCACCACCATGCTGCACGAATTGGCGCGGCGCGACGGCAGCCTCGGGCTCGCCGTGACGCCGACGGGCGCCGGCCGCGCCCTGGCCGCGGTCTTCGAATCACCGGATCGGACACCGGTTTCCGAGGCTCCGCGCGGGGCCCGCTTCCGTGGTGCGGGCGGCAGACGGCCGGGCCGGGGTCGCCACCGGCCCTGAGGATCGTCGGGACTACTCGGTGCGGGGACGGGAGTGGAAGCCGAGACCCTCGTCCTGCGCGCCCATCCAAGCCGCCTCGTCGTGCTTGGCGTCCGGGACGTAGATCGTCTCCTGCTTCGCGGCGGGGGACTCCGGCGGCGGGGTCTGCTCGAACTCGTCGGCATCGATGCTGAGCCGCTCCAGATCGTTCTCCAGCCGGCGGACGGTGCCCGCGTCTCCGTAGTGCGAGCGCAACGCGCCCACGCACTGGCGGAGCTGGCCAACCGCGTAGCGGAGTTCCGCAATCTCGCTGCGTGTCATCGAAAACCTCCTCGACCCGTGTGACAGACCACACATCGTGATCTACAACACAGTACGTGATCATGCGGGATTCGTCTCGTTCGCGATGGATATTTGCTGGTCGAGGGCCTGTCGAGAGGGCTCGAATTGGGGTCTGACACGTTTCAGATCCACGAATCGGGCCGTTGCCGAGCGGCTTCCGGCTACCCCGCGATGGCGTACTCGGGACCGCCGTCGGGGCCGAAATCCGGGTCCCCGGCCCGCATGGCCGCGGTCGCCCGCGCCACCAGCCCGACCACCGCCGCGGCCACCTCCTCGGCCCGCTCCAGGATCACGCTGTGCCCGGCCCCGTCCAGGCGCACCAGCTCGGCGTCGTCGACCTGGGAGGCCAGTACCACCGAATGCGCGAACGGGATCATGATGTCCGCCGACCCGGCCAGCACCAGCACCGGAATCGAGCCCAGCCGGTGCAGGGTCGCGGACTCGTCGAACTGGATCAGCGACTCCAGGAAGCTGGCCATGGTCAGCAGCGAGGTGTCGTTGAGCATGGCCGTCGCCACCGCCAGCATGCGCGGGCTCACCTTCCGGGTGCCCAGGGTGGCATCGCGCATGATCGGCTCGAAGATCCGGCGGCTCAGGTGCTTCGAGGCCTGCATGGCCCGCGGCGCGCGCTTCACCGCGGCACGCAGCGAGCTCACCGCGGGCGGGCTCAGCAGCCGTCCCAGCCCCACCCGGGTCACGCCGTTGGCGGCGCTGGAGATCAGGCCGACGCCCACGATCCGGGTGCCGATGGCCAGCGGGTGCAGCCGGGCGTACGCCAGCACGGTCATCGCGCCCATCGAATGCCCCACCAGCACAACGGGTCCGGTCGGCACCACGGACCGCAGCACCGCGTCCAGATCCTTGGCCAGCTGCTCGATGGTGTAGGTCGAGGGGTCCGCATTGCCCGAATCACCGTGTCCGCGATGGTCGTAGAACACCATGTGGGTGTCCTCGCCCCAGGTCTCCATCAGGTGCCCGCGCATGAACGCCCACGATTCGGCGCGCAGGCAGTGCCCGTGCACGAACACCACGGTGACCGGGGCATCGGTGGCGCCGAACTCGCGAACCGCGAGGGGCACGCCGTCATCCGCCGTGACGGTGATGTGGCGGCCGTCGAAATCGGCCGCGCGAGAGTTGAGCGTGGACATGACGTCCTCCTGAAGAGTGCGCCTTCTTGCCCGGTTGTCGGAATGGATGCCCCCGGCGTTAACCCCCCACACCAGGCGTTATGCACAAGTTGTCCAACTGTCTCCGCTGATCTATACAGCCTGCCGACGGATCCTCCCCGCCCTCGGCAACTTGCACCTCATGAATATCTACTTAGATCTAGCGAAAACAATAGAAACTCGTAGATAAGCCACGACTAAAGTTGACCCGGTGACACGAGACCGCTTGTTCGGGTTCGTCCATATCACCGGCCACGTGTGCTGGTGGGTCTTCGTCGTCGCGACCCTGTGGCCGGCCGGCGCCGATTTCAGCTGGACCGGCGACACCGACATGCCCCGCAGCTACGCCGACTACATCCCCTCCGACGGCTTCTGCACGGCCAGCCCGATCGCGGTCATAGCCTTCCTCGTCCTGATCATCGCCGCCGCGGTCGAAGCGGCCGCGGTCGGCCGCCTGCTCCCTGGCCTGATGACCGTCGGCACCCCGTTCGTCGCCGCCATCGTGCTCTGGTCGGTGAATCCGACCGGCTGCGGCGGCCACGGCACCTCCGCCATCCTCCCCGCCCTGCCGACCGTCCTCCTCGCCATCGCCCTCCGCGAGATCTGGGCCCGAGCCTTCGCCCCCCACCCCTCGTCCTGAGAATCTGCCGCTATATAGGTAAGTCACTAGATATCGGCAGACTTCTATTGCACCCTCGGTCAGAAACGGCGTGCATTCTGTTTCAACCTCTCCGCGGTATCCCGCTGGGTGCCTTCAGTTTTGAGCTAGGAAAAGGATCTACCAACGTGCTCGATCTTCGAATCCGCCGTTCCGGTTTCACTGCCGTGGGCTTCGCCGTCGCCGCGTCGGCCGCGGTCCTGGCAGCGCCGATGGCGGCTGCCAGCGTCTACGGTCTGTCGATCGAGAACGCCGGTGGGGATCACTATGTGGACACCCCGTACAAGCTCACGGCAGGCCTCGGCGGCGGGTTCTATCTCAATACCACCGTGACGTTCTCGGACAACGGCACAGTGCTCGGTACCGTGGGGCCGACCGCGATCTACGACGCCAATGGGGTCGCGGTGGCCGGGAACGCGTATTTCACCTGGACACCGAAGACAACGGGTACGCACACCATCGTGGCCGAACAGCTCACGCCCGAGGCGAACGCGATCCCGCAGCAGACGATCACGGTGACTGTGACGCAGACCCCGGCGCCGGCTCCGGCGCCCAAGACCGGTAGCGCCGACTCGATTCCGGTTCTCGGTGGTCTGCTGAGCGCTCTCGGCCTGTAGTCGGCAGGCGGACACCCATTTCGGCATCCGGGTGTCCGCCAGCCGCTCGGCCGATCCGCCTAGGTCGTGGCTCCCGTCTTCGTGGATGGCAGGAACGGGCGGATCAGGTTCGGCTCCACCGACGGCCCGAACTGCCATTCGGCGATCCAGGGGCCGGTGCCTTCGCTCGGGTCCAGGGCGCCGCCTTCGACCCATCGGTAGCGGCCGTCGAGGATGCCGCGGGTCAGGTCGGTGTCGGCGTCGTCGGTGTTGGACCAGAGGGCGTCGAAGAGGCGCTCGATGCGGATGCGGGACTGGCGGCAGAAGACTTCGGCCAGTTCTTCGGCGGCCTCGCCGTCGGGGCTGCCCGCGACGCGGAGGGACTGGGCGCGGACGCAGGCGGCGGCCATGGCGAACAGTTCGGCGCCGATGTCGACGATGCGGCCGAGGAAGCCCTGCTTGTATTCGAGCTTGGCCTGCCAGCGGGCCATGCCGTACATGAGGGCGCGGGCCTGCTTGCGGGACATGCGTTCGACGTAGCGCATGTGACGGGCGAGGGGGCCGAACTCGCCGTAGCTCACCGGGGCGGTACCGGCGCCGACGGCCAGTTGCGGGAACCACTTGGCGTAGAAGCCGCTCGCGCCGACCGCCGCCTTGGCCTTGTCCTTCAGTTCGGCATTGCGGTCGACCAGGGCGCCGGCGGCGGCCATGTGGGCGTCGGCCATCTCGCGGGCGATGAGCAGGCGCATGATCTCGCTGGAGCCCTCGAAGATGCGGTTGATCCGCAGATCCCGCACCAATTGCTCGGCGGGGACCGCCCTTTCGCCGCGGGCCCGCAGCGAGGCGGCGGTCTCGTAGCCGCGGCCGCCGCGGATCTGCACCAGTTCGTCGGCGATCTGGCAGGCCATCTCCGAGGCCCACAACTTGGCCAGCGCGGCCTCGATGCGGATGTCGTTGCGGTTCTCGTCGCACATGGTGGCGGACAGGTCGAGCACCGACTCCAGCGCGAAAGTCGTTGCGGCGATGAAGGACAGCTTGGTGGCGACCGCGCCGTGCTCGCCGACCGGGCGGCCCCACTGCACCCGGGTGGCCGACCATTCCCGCGTGATCTTCAACGACCACTTGGCCGCCGCGGTGCACATGGCCGGAATCGCCAGGCGGCCCGCGTTGAGGGTGGTGAGCGCGATCTTCAGCCCGTCGCCCTCACGCCCCACCAGGTTTCGCTTCGGGACCCGCACATTGTGCATGCGGGTGACGCCGTTCTCGATGCCGCGCAGACCCATGAACCCGTTGCGCCGTTCCACCGTGATGCCGGGGCTGTCGGCCTCCACGATGAACGCGGAGATGCCGCCGCGGTGCCCCTCGCTCTTGGGCACCCGCGCCATCACCACCAGCAGTTCGGCCACCACGCCATTGGTGGTCCACAGCTTCACGCCATTGAGTTCGTAGGCCTCGCCGTCGGCGGTCGGGGTGGCGGTGGAGGCCATGCGCGCCGGATCGGAGCCGACATCGGGTTCGGTGAGCAGGAACGCGCTGACCGCGCCCTTGGCGCAGCGCGGCAGGAACTCCCGCTTCTGTTCCGGGGTGCCCGCCAGCTTCAGCGGTTCCGGCACGCCGATGGACTGGTGCGCCGAGAGCAGTACGCCGAGGCTGGCGTGCGCCGAACCGACCAGCATGAGCGCGCGGTTGTAGCCGACCTGCGAGAGCCCGACGCCGCCGTATTCCTCGGGAATCTTGAGCCCGAAGCAACCGAGTTCGGCCAGCCCGCGCACGTACTCGTCGGGGATGCGGCCCTCGGCCTCGATGCGGAGGCCGTCGATGGTCTCGCAGAACGCGCGCAGCCGGGTCAGGTAGGCCTCGATCTTGGCCTCGTCGGCGGCGCTGGGGCGGGGGAACGGATGGATGAGGTCGAGCCGGAATCGGCCGAGGAACATCTCCTTGGCGAAGGATGGCTTGGCCCAGGTGGTTTCGCGGGATTCCTCGACGAGTGCTCGGGCCTGTTCTTCGGTGGCGTCGACTTTGGCGACAGTCGCCATGATGTCCTCCTCGACCGTGATGAGAATCACATTCGAGTGTAGGAGCCTTTGTTACCCACCGGTAGGGGTAGATCCACCGTTCACCTTTTCCTATTGCACGCCACGGAGATAGCGGCCGAAATGCGGAACCGTGAATCCGATGGTGCCGCGCTCGGCCGAATAGATGAGTCCCTTCTTGATCAGCCCGTCCCGGGCCGGGGACAGAGACGCAGGTTTTCGCCCCAATTCGTTGGCGACCGCCGAGGTGGCGACCGGTCCGTCGTCTCCGGACAGATCGGCCATCGCGCGCATGTATTCACGCTCGGCGGGCGTTGCGCGTTCGTAGCGGGAACCGAAGAAACCGACCGCCAATTCTTCTTCGGCGGCGGGTGACGCCACCGCCACGTCCTCGGCCGAGATCGGACTCCGCGCCGCCGCGTCCCACGCCGCCTTGCCGTACGCCTGCACGAAGTACGGGTAGCCGTCGGCCTTCTTGTAGAGCGCGTCCAGCGCCTCCGTCGAGTACTCCACGCTCTCCCGCTCGGCGGGCGCGATCAACGCCTGGTCCGCCGACTCCCGATCCAGCCGATCGATCCGGTGATAGGAGAACAACCGCTCGGAGTAGCTCTTGGACGCGGTCAGCACCGCGGGCAGGTGCGGCAGCCCCGCCCCGACCACGATCAAAGGCGCGGCGTCCTGGCTCAATTCGTGGCAGGCCCCGCAGATGGCGGAGATGTCGGAGGCCCCGAGATCCTGCATCTCGTCGATGAACACCGCGATCCCGATCCCGTGATCGCGCACCAGCGCCGCCGCCTCCACGAGCAGCTCGACGAGGTCGATCTCGATGTCTCCGGAGTCGGCGCGCCCGGTCACCGCGGGCACGTCGATGCCCGGGTTCCAGCGGTCCCGCATGCCCTTGTCGGCGGTGGAGCGCAGCGCGAAAGCCTTGAGAATCCCCAGGAAATCGTCCACCTGCTCCGGATTGCGGTGTCCCACAGCCAGGGAACGCACCGCCATGTGCAGCGCCGAGGCCAGCGGCCGCCGCAGTTCCTGATCCGGTCGTGCCTCCAGCTTGCCGGTGCCCCAGCCGCGGGTACGAGCCGCGGAGCGAAGCTGGTTGAGCAGCACCGTCTTTCCGACCCCGCGCAGTCCGGTGAGCATGACGCTGCGCTCCGGCCTGCCCTTCGCCACCCGTTCCAGCACGATGTCGAAGGCCGCGAGCTGCCGGTCCCGGCCCGCGAGCTCCGGTGGCCGCTGCCCCGCGCCGGGCGCGTACGGATTCTTGACGGGGTCCATGCGGCCCAACCGTAGCGCGGGAATCACGGATTATCCGGGTATCTACGGTGGCCCCTAGACGCAGCTATCGACCGGCATGCGGCACATGTGCCCGCGGTGTCGCCGGGGGTCTCTACCCTTATGCCTGATTCGTTGGGATCCAGGGCAGGAGGGTTCATGTCGGAAGAAGTCGTACCCCCCACCGTCGCGGAGGTGGTCGAGTCCTGGAACGTCCCCGCCGAGGCGGTGGTCGCCGCGCGCATCCGCAACAACATCCTGGTCGCCATCGAGCGCGGGTACGACGATCCGCAGCTGGTGGCCGACCTCGCGGTGGGACCGCTGGTGATGGCCCTGGGCCAGTTGGAAGTGGACCTCGCCGACGCGCGCCGGCGGATTGCCGAACTGGAGCGGGGCGCCCAGGCGAAGAGTTGATAACGGCCGGAACGATCACCTAGATCGTCTCGTGATCCATGGCTCTTTACACCGAAATGACCGCTTAGCGGGACGTTTTCGGAAACATCGGACACGCCACCCGTGTCGGGTGGACAACCGGGCGACCGAGTCGTAATCTTCTCGTGACTTAGCGGAGTCTGTTGCTTCATCGGAGAGGCAGCCCGCGAAGTTACAAGCAGCACGATCGGAGATGCGTCTCAGTGGGTAAGCACAGCTTGCAGCAGGAATCGAAGCTTCCGGCTTCCGTGAAGGGTGCCATCGTCATGGGTGCGATGGCGGCGACGACTACTGGTGTCTTCCCGGCGATCACCGCCACGGCCGCCACCGTCGAGATCCCCGGCATCGGAAACTTCGATGTGCCGGACGAATTCACGCCTCAGGTGCAGCAGTTCAACCAGACGGTCAAGGACGCCGCGACGGCGCTGCAGACCCCCGGCGCTCTGGGCGGCGGCGCCCAGGTCGGCGCCCCGGCGGTCGCGCCCGCTCCGCAGTTCCAGCTGCCGACCATCTTCAACAAGCCGAGCTCTGTGGGTGACATCGCCCTGCACGCGGCCGAGACCAAGGTCGGCGCCCAGTACTCCTGGGGCGCCACCGGTCCCTACAGCTTCGACTGCTCCGGCCTGGTCCAGTGGGCCTACAAGCAGGCCGGAATCGAGCTGCCCCGCACCAGCTTCGAGCAGTCCAATGTCGGCGCCCCGGTCTCCTTCGACGACCTGCAGCCCGGCGACATCGTCATCACCAACGGCGGCGGCCACGTCGGCATCTACGCCGGCGACGGCAAGTTGCTGAACGCGGTCCAGTCCGGCACCCCGGTCTCCTACACCCCGCTGCACGCGGGCCAGGTGGTCACCGCGCGTCGCGTCGTGGCGTGACCGTATCGTCTAGAGCGTGACCCCTGCTCCACTGAGCACTACGGCCCAGGCCCGAGTTGATTCTTGGACCTGGGCCGTCCGCATTTTCAAGACCCGCTCGGCGGCCGCCGCGGCCTGCCGCTCCGGGCATGTCCGGGTGAACGGCGTGCCGGTGAAACCCGCGCACTCGCTGAAACCCGGTGACGAGATCCGGGTGCGCGTCAATGGGATCGAACGCATCGTCATCGTCGAGCAGCTCATCACCAAACGGGTGGGTGCGGCCGTGGCGGTGCAGTGCATGATCGACAAGAGCCCGCCCCCGCCCGATCCGCAGCTGACCGCTCTGATCCCGCGCCGCGATCGCGGTGCGGGCCGCCCCACCAAACGGGAACGCCGCGAGACCGACAAACTGCTGGGTCGCGAATCCGACTGATCGGGTCGATCAGGACTTCTTATCGCCCTGCACCGGAGCCGGATTCCCCGATTGCGTCGTCGCGGCCGATCGGGCTCCCCAGGCGGCCGCGGCAATGGTCACCAGTGCGCCCAGCATGAGGGCGGCCGGTTCGCCCGGTTTCAGCACATGCAGCTGGGTGCCCACCGTGACCGCCGCGACCGGGACCCCGATCTGCGCCGAGGCGATGGCGCCCAGCGGAACCGGCTGACCCAGCACCCGCATGAGCGCGTGGGCCAGCACCGCGCCCGCCCCGAGCGCCAGTCCGAGCAGGATCAGGTACGGGTGGTCGCCGAACTCGCGCAGGTTCAGTCGCGCACCCAGCCAGACGAAGAACAAGGGTGCGAGGAATCCGTCGCTCAGGGCGAACAGCTGCCTGGCCACCCGGCGCGGTTCGCCGACCGCCGCCACCGCCAGGCCGAGGGCGAAGCCCGCCAACATGATCGACACGTGACTGCGGGTGGCCAGCGCGCCGAGGGCGAAGAGCAGCGCCAGGCTGACCCGCAATTCGAGAGCGAACTTCCGGTCCTCGGACACGGTGTGCAGCCGGTGCCGGATGCCGGATTCCTCGAGCCAGTGCAGAAAGAAGTAGACGATCAGCGCGGCCGCCGCGACCAGCAGGGCGCCGATGGCGGCCCGGCCCGCATTGCCCGGATCGATCACCAGCGGCAAGGCGACCACCGCGGCCGCGTCGGCGAGGGCGACCTGGGCGGTCAACTCCAGGACCGGCTTTCCGCCCAGGCCCTGGGAGTCGATGATCGGCAGCACGATGGCCGCCGACGACGAGGCGATGAGCACCGCGTAGAGCAGCCCGTGCCCGGTGTCGAACCAGGCCGCGATGCCCTGCCCCGCGAGCATGGCCAGCACACCCACCGCCACCGCGCGCACCGCGCCGCGCCCGAGCGCCGAGCGGATCGCCGCGTCGCGCACCGGCACGTGGGTGCCCGCCACGAACATGACCACCGCGAAGCCGACGTCGGCCAGGAAGGTGAAGGTCGGGTCGGACGGGTGCAGCAGGCCGAAGCCGGTGGTGCCGAAGATGATTCCGGCCAGCAGCTCGCCCAGGATCACCGGCAGATGCCAGGACTGCCGCCAGGCCAGCCAGGGCCCGGCCAGTCCGAGCAGGGTGATCAGGGTGAGGGTCTGGAAGTTCACGCCGAGCTCACGGCATCGGGGCGATCTTCACCGGGATCGCGATGTTCTCGTCGGTGTAATAGATGGCGCACACCCGGTGGTAGCCGTCCACGATCTGCATGGGCACGCCCTTGCGGAAGTCGCCGCGCACCACCAGGATCGGCGACAACGCCTTCCCGGCCGTGATCTTGGCCAGGTCGCGCCGCACATAGGGGTTGTAGCTCGGCAGGATCTTCAGGTGCGACGCCCGCAACAGGTCCTTGGCCTTCTTGTGGGTGACCGGCGCGTCGCGCAGCGACTGGACGACCCGCTCGATGACGTCCGGCTCCGCCAGCATCTCGAGGTAGTCCGCGGCGGCCGGGTAATCGTGGTCGTCCGGCTCCTTCTTCCACTTGACCGTGATCTCGGGATCCGTCATCCAGTCATCATGCCTCAGCCGGTCCCGATCCTGGCTCAGCCTGCGCCGATCCTGGTTCAGGCCGCGGGCCCGACCTCCCACTCCACGCAGATGACCCGCCGATCCATGTGCGCTTCCGCGAGTTCCCGCACCGCCTCCGGCCCGCCCGCGCCGGGCGCCGAGGTCAGCAGCACCGCGAAATCCGTGGGATCGGCCGCGGTCAGCTCCAGCAGATTGGTCGCCGCGACCAGTCGCGTCGCGCCGGAGGCGTGCACCACGCCCCGCACCGCCGATCCGCATTCGCGAATGTCCTGCAGTGCCGTCGCGAGGTCGGCGCGGTCGGCGCAGTCGCACCGCATCATGACGATCCGATCCTCCATGCCGGTCAGCCGGGCGGGCAGCGGCCGCGGCGTGCGGGTCAGCACCACCACGTCCCGCGCCCCGGCCGCCAGCAGCCACCGCACCGCGGCCTCCCCCTGCGGCCCCAGGCCGCCCGCGACCACGTACGTCCCTTCCGGGCGGATCTCGACCTCCGGGAACAGCGGACCGGGTGGATGTCCGTCCGAGGCGAACCCGGGTCGCGGCCAACTGCCCGAATCGCCGGAATCCGGTCGCCGCCACTGCCGTTGCGGCGGTGCGATCGTGTGCGGACCCAGCGCGGTCCAATCCACGGTCCGCCCTTCCAGATACAGCCGCGCGATCGTGCGCAACAGACTCCCCGCCTCGTCATCCGCCGCCAGCACGGGCCACGCGCCGTCCCGCAGCGCGATCCGCTCCCGCACCGCGGAGGTCAGCGCCGAGGTGGGACCGACCTCGACCACGGTCGAAAAGCCGTCCGCGACAACACCGTCCAATGCCGCCGCGAGCTCGACCGTCTGCGAGACGTTCTCGGCCCAGTACGCGCCGTCCATCCGGAGCGCGCTGTTCGGGCTGGTCGGGAGGGTGGGAGTGCCGGTGTCGTGGGCCGAGCCATCCGGGGTGTCGGGGCGTAGCACGCCGCCGCGGCGGGTGGTCGAATAGAGCGGCCACCATGGGTGCCGGGGCGCGAGATCGGTGAGCTCGCCGCGCAATTCGTGGGCGCGGCCGCGGACCATCGGCAGGTGTGGCGGTTCGTGGTCCGATCCGGCGGGTACCCGCTGTGCGAAGATGGCGCGCCGATGGGCTCGCCGGACCAGCACATCGACATACCGTGGCTCGCCCGCCACGGTGATCGCGAGGCCGTCCACCGCGGCCACCGCGACTTCCGCGCTCATCGGCGTGACCAGCTGATTCACCTCGGCGGGGGTCGCTTCCAGCACCGCCGCGGTCCCGCCGCCACCGGCCCGGGCCACCAACCGCGCTCGCGCCACCGCGACCCGCGCCCCGTCCTCGAGTGACAGCGCGCCGCACACGACCGCCGCAGCGGTCTCGCCCGCACCGTGTCCGGCGACCCCGTCCGCGTGAATACCCCACGACTCCAGCAATTCCGCCAGCGCGTACTGGAAGACGAACAGCGAGATCTGGCCGGAGACGATCCCATCGCGGCCATCCGGGATGCCCGTGTCTCCCCCGTCGCCGCTACTGGAGTTTCGGAGATCGCCGTCGATCCCATTGCCGGTCTCCCCATCGGGAAGATCACCCGCGCAGTGTGTCTCGTCGAGCTCCGAGGCATCTGCCCGGTCCTCGCCGCGACTCGATGCGGCGCCGGCCGCGGACGGCGGTGAGTGGTCCGACGCCGGGTGCGGGTGGGCCGAGGTCGGTACGGGGACATGCCCGTTCCGACCGAAACCGTAGCGTGGCGTCCACACTCGCGGCCCGCCCACCGTGACGACCGCGTCGACAGCCCTGGTGAGGGCGGCGGCGAAGACCGGGTAGCGCGCGGCGAGGGCGCGGCCCATGCGCGGATGGTCTCCGGTTCCGGGGAACAGAAAAAGCACGCCGCCGTCGGCACGTTCGCGGACCGGCGTGAAGACATCGGGCCCGGAGACCGTCGCGAACGGGGCGGCTGTCACGGGGCCGGCGCCGGGCGTCGCCAGCGGTGCCCGGGCGTGATCCGGGGCGCGACCCGTCGTGGTGCTCACCTCGATCCGGCGGGCGAGGGCGCGCAACTGGGCGGCGGCTTCGATGCCGTCGCGCGCGATGACGGCGGCGCGGGCCGGTTCGGGCACGAGTCTGGCGGTGGCGGCGGCGAATTCGCGCAGGGATCGGTACGAGCCGAGCGCGACGGCCCAGCGCAGGGCCAGGTGGTGGATGGTGATGGCGTCGGGTCCGGAGACCGGGATGAGGACGGGCGGTTCCTCGCCGCGGTCGGCGTCGGACGATCCACCCCGGCGCGGATCGTCGAGGGCGATGTGCGCGTCCACACCGCGCGCCTCGCGGAAACCGATTCCGGGGCCGCCGATTTCGGCGTACCGGCGGGTTCGGGTGCGCAGCGCGTCGCCGGTGCGTTGCAGCACCAGAACGGTGCACACCCCGGCGCCACCGCTCGCGCGGTCGCCGCCCTCGAGCCCCGCGCCCCGCGGCAGTGGCAGGCGCAGGTCCGAGATGTCCGGGAGCAGGGTGAGATCCACGCCCCCGGCGAGGACGAACGGCACGGATTCGTCGGCCAGCAGCCGGACGCCCATGTCCACCGCCACCAGCGGTGAGGCCCGCTGGCTGTCCACCGTCAGACTGGGTCCGCGCAGGTCGAGTGCACGCGACAGGTGGTGTGCCGTATTGGTGCCGCCGATCGCGCCGAACACGACCGCCGCCTGGGAACCCGTTGCCAGGCAACCCAATCCGGAGTCGTCGAGGGCTTCGACGGCCGCTTCGAGGGTGGTGCGCTGGCGCGGGGTCAGGCCGACGGCGGCGAGCCGGTCCAGCCCGAACCACGCGTGGTCGAAGTCGGTGCCGGTGGCCCGGCAGCCGACACCGACAATCGACACCCTCGTCGCCGGGATGTGATCGGTGGTCGTTCTCGTACTGTGGTGCACAGGAATGCCCTCCCGTGTCCGCGCGCTGTCGGCCGTCGAGGTACTCCGGCGATTCTGCCAAGATTTCCTCGCGGTCTGAAGACCTTTCGTGCAGGCACGGCCCCGCAACCGGCGCGAGGCTCACCGCCGCCTGGGATTACGAGGCGGTGCGAGAGTGAAAGGGCTGGTCGAAATCCTCGGCCGTGGCGTGGGTACTGAAGAAGCGCAGTGCTAGGTTCACCGCGTCCTGTTCGGTGTACACACCGGAGATGGCCATGGTCCGGCGCAGCGCGTCGTCGTCGAGATAGATTCGAGTGATTGCCATTTCAGGCACCTCCGCCGCATCCGTCGTTACCGAAAAGCATGACGGATCCAGCGTCCGCGGATACCCCGAATGACGAGAGCCCTCGGCACGAGTGCCAAGGGCTCTTGTCGTAATTGTCTGGGACGTACCGGCTTTCGCCGGAATCATCCCGACGGGTCTCAGCCGAGCATGCCCGCCAGTCGCTGCCCGATCAGCGCCTCGGCCTCGGCGACCATGCGCGACACCAGCTCGCCGCAGGTCGGGATGTCGTCGATGAGGCCCTGCACCTGACCGGCCGACCAGATGCCGGCGTCCAGGTCGCCCTCCTCGAACACGCGGCGACCGCGGGCACCCGCGACCAGGTCCCGGACGTCCTCGAACTTGCCGCCGGCCTTCTCGATCTCGACGACCTTGCGGCTGATCTCGTTGTCCGCCACCCGCGCGGTGTTGTGCATGGTGCGGAAGATGAGCTGGGTGGCCCGCTCGGAGTTGGCGACGATCTGCTCCTTGACCGTCTGGTGGATGGCCGACTCCTGGGTGCACATGAAACGGGTGCCCATGTTCACGCCGTCCGCGCCCAGCGCCAGCGCCGCGACCAGGCCGCGCGCGTCGGCGATACCGCCGGACGCGATCACCGGGATGTCGAGCGCCCGGGTGGCGGCCGGGATCAGGATCAGACCGGGCACGTCGTCCTCGCCGGGGTGGCCGGCGCATTCGAAGCCGTCGATGGACACGCCGTCGACGCCGATCTTCTGGGCCTTGAGCGCGTGCCGGACGCTGGTGCACTTGTGCAGCACCTTGATCCCGGCTTCCTTGTAGTACGGCAGGAACGGCTCGGGGTTGGAGCCGGCGGTCTCCACGATCTTCACGCCGGAGTCGATGATGGCCTGCGCGTACTCCTGGTACGGCGGCGGGTTGATCGACGGCAGGATGGTGACGTTCACGCCGAAGGGCTTGTCGGTCAGCTCCCGCGCGCGGTCGATCTCGCGGCGCAGGTCGTCGGGGGTGGGCTGGGTCAGCGCGGTGATGATGCCGAGGCCGCCCGCTTCGGAGACGGCCGCGGCGAGCTCGGCGCGGCCGACCCACATCATGCCGCCCTGCACGATGGGGTGCTCCACTCCGAAGGTCTCGGTGAATCTGGTCTTCAGTGCCATGGGCGCTGTCCTCTCCCTGCCTCTCGCAACTGCCCCGATACTCGCATAGTTGCATATGGAGCGACAACCCTGATGTGAGTCGGAGTTTGCATAAACGCAGTGCCGTCACCTGTGGGTCTGTGGATGGGTGCCTGTGGACAACCGGGTAGTACACCCCCGAATACAGCCTCTGAACTGCTGGATGACTGGGTGAGAACTTATCGATGAATCCTTCTCTGTAACCCTTGTCACGTCAGAAAGTTAAGCGGTATTCTCACGGTTGATCAGCGTGAAAGGACACCGCATGACCTTCCAGCCGCTAGACGAGCCGATCCGATCGGTTCGCAACCACTGGGTGAACCAGATCGCCACGCACGCGGCCATGCGGCCCGGGCACGTGGCCTTCAAGTTCAAGGGCGCGGAGACCACCTGGAAGCAGCTGCACGAGCGGTCGGAGAAGTTCGCCGACGCGCTGTCCCGTCGAGGGGTCGGGTTCGGCGATCGCGTGCTCATCCTGGCGCTGAACTACACCGAGTACATCGAGGCGGTCATGGGCATCAACGCCCTCGGCGCCATCGCGGTGCCGGTGAACTTCCGGCTCACCCCGCCCGAGGTCGCCTACATCGTGGCCGACTCCGGCGCGCGGGCGATCGTCACCGACTCGGTGCTGCGGCCGCTCGCGGTGGGCGTGGCCGGACAGGCCGCGGAGCTGTCCACCGTGGTCGTGATCAACGGGCAGTCCGGGGAGGGCGTGCTCGGCTACGACGAGCTGCTCGCCGAGCCGGGCGAACCCCATGCGCCGCTGGACATTCCGGAGGACACGCCCTGCCTGATCATGTACACCTCGGGCACCACCGGCAGCCCCAAGGGCGCGGTGCTCACCCACGCGAACATGAACGCGCAGGCGCTGACCTGTATCCGGGCCCTGGAGATCAGCCCCGATTCCATCGGCTTCTGCACCTCCCCGCTGTTCCACATCGCCGGATTGGGCAGTCTCGCCCCGTATTTCATGCTCGGCGGCACCACCGTGCTGCACCCGCTGGGCGCGTTCGACGCCACCGAGTTCCTGGACGCCATCGAGGCCGAGCAGGCCACCACCGCGTTCTGCGTTCCGGCGCAGTGGCAGCTCATCTGTGAGGAGCCCACCGTCAAGCAGCGCAAGCTGGCCCTGCGGGCGCTGTCGTGGGGCGCGGCCCCCGCCTCGGACACGGTGCTGCGGGCCATGGCCGACTGCTTCCCGGACGCCTTCAACGTGGCGGTCTTCGGTCAGACCGAGCTGTCACCCATCACCTGCGTGCTCGAGGGCAAGGACGCGCTGCGCAAGCTCGGCTCGGTCGGCCTGCCCATCCCGACCCTGCAGGTCCGGGTCGTCGACGACGAGATGAACGATGTCGCCCCGGGCGAGATCGGCGAGATCGTCTACCGCGGACCGACTCTCATGCAGCGCTACTGGAACAAGCCCGAAGCCACCGCGGAGGCCTTCCACGGCGGCTGGTTCCACTCCGGTGACCTGGTCCGCCGCGACGAGGAGGGCTTCGTCTACGTGGTGGACCGCAAGAAGGACATGATCATCTCCGGCGGCGAGAACATCTACTGCGCCGAGGTCGAGAACGTGCTCTTCGCGCACCCCAAGATCCACGAGGCCGCCGTGGTCGGCCGCGCCCACGAGAAGTGGGGCGAGGTGCCGGTGGCGGTGGTCGCGCTGGCGGCGGGCATCGACGAGCTGACCCTCGAGGAGCTCGAGCCGTTCCTGAACGAGTCCCTGGCCCGCTACAAGCACCCCAAGCACCTGGTGGTGGTGCCCGAACTGCCCCGCAATGCCAGCGGCAAGGTCGTGAAGGTCGCACTGCGCGACCAGTATTCGGCCTGATCGGCTACGGCTGGTCGTTCAGATCATGTCTTTGGCGGTGAGCCAGCGCATGATCGGCCAGCCGCAGAACACCGGCAGCCAGCAGGTCAGCACGCGATAGAGGAGCACGGCGGGGACCGCGATCCCCGCCGACACTCCGAACGCGGCCAGACCACCGATGAGCGCGGCCTCCACCGCGCCCACACCGCCGGGCGTCGGCGCGGCCGAGGCCAGCGTGCCGCCGATCATGGTGACGATGGTGACGGTCACGAAAGTCGTACTGCCGCCGAAGGCTTCGATACTGGCCCACAGCGCCAGCGCCATACCGAGGGTGGTGGTGGCGCAGCCGCCCACGATCATGGCCAGCCGTCCCGGCCGCCGGGCCAGATCCTTCAACTGGCCCAGCACGTCCGCCAGCTGCGGGCGCACCTCGTTGAGCAGCCACTTGCGCACCTTGGGGACGAACATGGTCACACCCAGCAAGCCCAGCAGCGCGCCCGCCACCAGGTACAGCACAGTGGCGCTGGGCACGAAATGCGAGAGGTCGGTGGAGGTTCCGGCGAGCGCGCCGAAGATCAGCAGCAGCACCACGTGGGTCACCACCTGCACGGTCTGCTGCAGGGCGACCGCGGCGGTAGCGCGCACCGCGCCCAGCCCGCCCTTCTGCAGGAAGCGCACGCTCAAGGCCAGACCGCCCACGCCGGCCGGGGTGGTGGTCGCGGCGAAGGTGTTGGCGATCTGCATGAGCAGCAGGTTGCCGAACTTCACGGCCTCGGAGGCGCACGCCCACAACGCCATCGCCGCGCCCACGTAGGTCAGCGCGGACACGGTCAGCCCGAGCAGCGCCCACCCCCAGTTCAGGTTGCCCAGTTCGGAGGCGAAGGTCGGCACCGCGCTGATGTACGGGTAGGCCACGTACACCAGGCCGATCAGCAGGACCAGCTGGATGATCTGGTTGCGCGAGAAGCGGTTGATCTGCGCGGCCTCGATCTTGTCCTGCCCGGTCTGCGCGGCCACCTCGGCGCGAATGTCCTTCATCAGATCGCCCGCGTCCGGCACGGCCTTGCGGACGTGGGCGGGCATGGCGGTCTTGGTGAGCCGGGCCGAGGCGTCGAGAACGGCCTGTTTGTCGAGCACCTCGAGCGCGGTCCGCACCGCCGGACCGGTGCCGAACAGGTTCGCCGAAGACAGCAGCAGCTGCGCCACGTCGGAGTCGAAACGCACCTGGTACGTGCCGAATTCGGATTGCACGAAGCCGCCGAAGAGGACGGCGTCATCGAGGATGCGGATCTCGTCGGTGCGCAGATCGCCGTGCGACATCTGGGCCTGGTGCATGCGGTGCAGCGCCTGCCACACCCGGGTCAGCGCGGCTTCGCCGTCGGCGGCGGTGAGCGGGTGGCCCTGGGGCACGGTGTGCGCGTACACCGTCCAGCCGCGGTCCAGCGCCGCCACCGTGAGCGGCTTGTTGCTGGCCAGCCCCAGATCGGCGATGGCGAATCCCATCAGCGCCTTGTGCTCGACCGCGCGCCGCATGGACGCGAAGGGGGCCGGATACTCGCCGCTGCGAATCGTCAGCCAGCGCCGCAACTGCTGGAGCATGCCGCGGCTGCGCTGGTTCGCGCCGTACATCTCGACGATCAATTCGTCATCGGGGGACGCGGATTCGCCGGTCTCGGCCGCGCCGGTCGGGCCGTTGGGCGAGGCGCTCAGCTCCGCCTGCGGCGTCGTCGAGGCCGAAAGCACCAGCGGCCCACGGGCGGCTGGGCGCAGCACCGTGAACGCGGTAACCCGGATGCCGCGCTGGGCCAGCACCCGCACCGCGGCGGCCAGCGGCACCTCCAGCGCGGGAGTACCGACCACCAGCACGATCACCGCGCCCACCAGCCAGCCCACCACCAGGCCCAGCGCCGCGCGGGCGGGCACCACCAGCGAGACGAACAGGTGGATCGGCACGAACGCCAGCAGCAGCGTCCACCACCAGCGCCGGGCCCGGGCGGGCAGCCACGGGCTGGCCACCGTGAGCGTGGCGGCCAGCATGGCGATCCAGCGCGGGTCGTCGAGGAACTGCGACAGGAAGGTGTTGACCTGCCCCGGTGCGGACAGATGCCAGCGCGGCGCGGAGAAGCCACTGTCGGTGATGGAGAACAGCGCCAGCGCGATCAGGCCCGCCGAGGTGAAGCCCGCCAGCAGCTTCCACTGCCGGCGCAGCACCAGCCGCACCAGGATGGCGAAGGGCAGCACCAGCACGGCGATGCCGTAGACGATGTAGACCAGGTTGGACTGTTCCGGGGTCAAGAACCCCACGATCTTGGAGACCGATCCTTCCAGCGCCTCCCATTGCGGCCTGCTGATCAGCGATCCCGCGATGACCACGGCCACCGACAGTGCGGACAGCACGACGCGCAGGATGTCACTGGTTCGGCGGATCCGCGGCTGCAGCAGGCTGCCGGAGACGGGAATCTCCCGCCCGTCGACTCGCATGTCCTAGTTCGCGCTTTCGGATCGTGGGAACGGCTGTGGTCCCAGGGTCGGCTGACGCCGCTAACCGTAACCCGTGCGTCGGACACTGCCCGACAAGCCCGGCCCGAAGCCTCCGCCGCGCCCGGTTCCGGTATCGGTTTTTGCGGCTTATTCCGAGGATCGGGCGGCGGTTCGACCGGCGTGCGAGGATCTGCCCGTGGTGCTCGATCTGCGTGTCTGCTTTCTGGGGGAGTCATTCGTCGCCGGGGTCGGTGATCATAAATGCCTGGGGTGGGCGGGGCGGCTGGCGGCCCGCGCCACTGCGGCCGGGCAGCCTCTGACCTACTACAACCTGGGGATCCGCCGCGAGAACAGCACCGAGCTACGGGGGCGGTGGGAGGCCGAATGCGCGCCCCGGCTGCCCGCGAGCGCGGACTGCCGGGTGGTGATCTCCACCGGCGTCAACGACACCCAGTTCGAGAACGGGCGTCCCCGAGTCGATTCCGCGGAGTCGGTGCGCAATCTGGCCGATATCCTGCGCCGGGCGCGGGAAAAGGGTTGGCGGGCAATGGTGGTCGCGCCGCCGCCGAACGTCGACGACGAGCACAATGCCCGGCTGCTGGACCTCGACGTCCGCTACGCCGAGCTGTGCGAGCAGGCGCAGGCGCCCTACCTGCGGGCCCATCAGCCCTTACGTGAGAACCGGATCTGGATGCGCGATATCGCCGCCGGTGACGGCTTCCACCCGAGCGCGACCGGCTACGACGAATTCGCCGCCCTGCTCGCCCCTCACTGGCTGCTCTGGCTCGCCGATCCAGGCTCGGAACTGCCTGTCGTGCGCTGATTCTCGCCGGGGCCCAGCCACTGGTCCACCATGCCCTCCAGCCGCGGCTGCCGGGTGGAGGCCACCAGCCCGGAACCGACCAGCACCCCGAGCGCGATGGCCAGCACCGTGAGCACCGCGGTGACCAGGATGTGCAGGCTGTTGGGGTCGTTGCGGGTGATCAGATCCGACACCCCGCTCAAACTCATGCCGCCGGGCACCAGCATCCAGAAGGCGGGCAGGAACACCGCCTGCGTCGGCGGCGCGTTGCGGTATCGCTGCACCAGGTAGGCGACCGGCACCGCGATCATGCCGCCCAGGAACGAGCCGAGCAGTCCGCCGCCGAGATGCGTGCCCACCTGCTGGCCCGCGAACGCCGCGTACAGCACGATCAACAGCCAGGGCAGGGATTTGGGCGGTGCGCTGGCCCGCCAGCTGTGCCCCAGCCCGATCAGCAGCACACCGAGCGCCGGTGTCCACCAACCCAATCCGTGCCCGGGCTGCGGCGCGACCGTAGTCGCCCGGTCGCCCAGCAGCTGCAGACCGACCAGCACCCCGAAGGCGAGCAGGATCAGCTTGTTGAAGCTGTAGATGGTGCGACTGGCTCCCGCGATCATGGACCCGGTGGCCAGTTCGATCGAGCCGGTGGTGAGCATGGCGCCCGGCAGCAGGCTCGACACCGCGGGCACCAGCAGCTGGGAGGGATTGCCGCCGCCCAGCGCGTTCGGAAAACCGAAGGACAGCAAGGTGACCACCGCGCCCGCCAGCACCGGCAGGCCCGTCGACACCAGCCGGAACCGGTCGGCGCCCATGATCAGCAGCTGCACCATGAGTCCGAGCACGACATAGCCGAGCAGCGCGGTCGAGGTGGGGTTGAGCATCAGGCCCAGTCCCACGGTGAGCACCACATTGCCGAGCAGCAGCCGCCACACCGGCGTCGGCTGCGGGGAGGTGAGGATCTCCGCGAGGTCGGCGGTGGCCTCGGCGGGCGGTGGCACCTCCCGCTTGATCCGGTCGATGAGCCGGTAGAGCTCCGCGATCTGATCCAGGCGCAGGGTGCCGGAGTCCGCCTCGAGCAGGTCCACCGCCGAGCCGCGCGAATCCTGCACGCGCACGAACACTCCCGTGGGGAGCACGAAGAAGTGCACCTCGGTGGCGTCGTAGCGGTGGGCCAGATCGTCGAGGATGTCCTGCACCATGGTGGTGGTCTCGCCGGAGCGGATGAGCGCGACGCCCATGTGCCGCAGCAGATCCAGCAGATCGGCGGAGATCGGCGGTTCCTCCGGCGGCGGGGCCTGATCGGCGGGCGCGGAGGCGTCGGCGCTCACCCGGCGCAGCCAGCGGTCCATCGATCCGGCGGCCCGGCGGGTGACCTCGTACAGACCGCGCGACACGGCGGCCTGCCCGCGGGTGGCGCGCCGGTGCTGGGGATGGTGCCGGGACTGACTCGTCGTCCTCGCCTTTCGAATAGGGCAACCTCGTAGCAATTCGAATCTAGCGCGCGCGAACGCCCGAATCGCCGGACGCGACCACCGTCACTCCCCGCGTGCCGCCCCTCCCGACACGGAACCGCCGGTAGCATGCCGCCCGAATCCCACCTTCCAAGCCAGGGGGTATGCCTACCGGTTGCCCTGTTCCTAACCTGGTGGCATGGATATCGACACGCGACTGCTGCGTTACTTCCTGGCAGTCGCGGATGCGGAGAACCTGCCGCGGGCGGCGCAGCGACTGCATGTCGCGCAGCCCGCGCTGGCGACCCAGATCAAACAGCTCGAACAGCAGCTGGGTGTGGAGCTGTTCATCCGGTCTCGGGCGGGCTGGACCCTGACCGCGGCCGGCAAGGTGCTCGCCGAGCGGCTGCCCGCGCTGCTCGCGTCCTGGGACCGGATCCTGCGCGACACCAAGAGCGACTCCAGCCGCGCCTCCCGGGTGCTGCGGCTGGGCTGTGTGAACAGCGCGGCCGACAGCCATATCCCGGAGATCATCCGGGTCTTCCACCGGCTGCACCCGGACTGGCAGGTCGATCTGCACCAGGGCGGCTGGACCGACCCGACCGCGGGACTCGACGAGGGCGATGTGGATGTCGCCCTGCTGCGCTTGCCCTTTCCCGGCCAGGACGAATATCACCTGCGGGAACTGTTCGCCGAACCGCGCTGGATCGCGCTGCCCGAGGACCATCCGCTCGCCGACCGCCACGACATCGCGTTCCGGGAGCTGTGGGACGAGCCCTACGTCGCCTCCCCCGCCGAAACCGGTTGGTGGCGCGACTATTGGATGGGCCTGGACTCGCGGCCCGCGGACACCGCCATCATCGGCGCCATCGCCCGCAATACCGACGAATGGCTGCGCGCCATCGCCAACGGCTTCGGGGTGAGCTTCACCCCCGCCTCCACCTCCCGCACCGAATTCCCGGGCGTGGTGTTCCGGCCCGTGCACGGCATCGGCCCCACCCGGGTCGCCGTGGTGTGGCCGGACGCCTCCGAGGCCGATCCGGTGGTGCGCTACTTCATTCGCTGCTGCTCCGACATCATGGGCGGCCAGCACGGCGCGGACGGTCGCCGCACGTCCTAGCCCCCGGGGAGCCGCCGGTCGGACATGATGGAGACATGAGCGACCAGCACGAACACTGGCAGCGCACCTATCGCACGCATCCGGGCATGTACGGCGAGCAGCCGTCGGAGGCCGCGGTGTACGCGGCCGACCTGTTCCGCGAGCAGGGCGCCGTCGAGGTGCTGGAACTGGGTGCGGGCCACGGCCGCGACGCGATCTACCTGGCGCGCCGCGGTTTTCGGGTGACGGCCACCGATTTCAGCGCCGTCGGGCTGGCCCAGTTGCGGGAATGGGCGGACGCGGCCGGGTTGAGCGCGCGAGTGACCACCCTGGAACACGATGTCCGCCAGCCGATTCCGCTGCCCTACCGCAGCGTGGACGCGGTCTACGCGCACATGCTGCTGTGCATGAACCTCAGCACCCAGGAACTGCGGGACCTGGTCGCCGAGATCCGCCGGGTGCTCAAGCCCGGCGGGGCGTTCGTCTACACCGTCCGCAATACCGACGACGCGCACTTCGGCACCGGTAAGGCGCTGGGCGACGACATCTACGAGCACGGCGGGTTCGCGGTGCACTTCTTCTCCGAGGCGCTGGTGGACAGCCTGGCCGCGGGCTGGGAACTGCGCGACCGGCACTCGTTCGAGGAGGGCGAGCTGCCGCGGCGGCTGTGGCGGGTCACCCAGCTGCTGCCCTCCCGCTGACGAGACCCGCTCAGTCCTGTTCCAGGACGGCCATGGCGGCATTGTGCCCGCCGATGCCGCTGACCCCGCCGCCGCGCACCGCGCCCGCCCCGCACAGCAGGACATTCCGATGCCCGGTCGCGACTCCCCAGCGCTCCGCCGGGCTGTCGGCGGTGCCGGTGCGATAGGGAAAAGCCAAGTCCGCGTGGAAGATGTGCCCGCCGGGCAGGCCCACTTCGCGTTCGAGTTCGACCGGGGTCCGGGCCTCGATGCACGGGTTGCCCTCGCCGTCCAGGGCCAGGCAGTCACCGATGGGTTCGGCCAGCACCGAATCCAGCTGCGCCAGAGTGGCGTCCACCAGGCGCCGCTTCGCGCCGCGCGGGTCGTCGGCGAAAAGCCGTGCGGGCGTGTGGAGGCCGAACAGGGTGAGGGTGTGGAAGCCGTTCTCGATCAGCTCCGGCGCGAGGATCGACGGGTCGGTGAGGGTGTGGCAGTAGATCTCCGACGGCGGCGCCGAGGGCAGCTCGCCCGCCGCGGCCTCCCGGTAGGCGCGGTCGAGCTGGGCCGCGGATTCGGAGACATGGAAGGTTCCGGCGAAGGCGGTGCGCGGATCCACGCGTGGGTCACGGAGTTTCGGCAGCCGCCGCAGCAGCATATTGATCTTCAGCTGCGCGCCTTCGGGTTTGTCGGCCGACTCGCCCAGCAGGCCCGCCAGCGTGTACGGCGCGGCGTTCACCAGCACGTGCCGGGCACCGGCCGTGCCGGTGCGATCGCCCTGGGTGAAGCGGACTTCCGCGGTGTCGCCGTCGGTGTCGATGCCGATGACGGTGCGGCCGGTCCGGATCTCCGCCCCCGCCCGGCGGGCCGCCGCCGCGAGCGCGTCGGTGAGCGCGCCCATACCGCCGACCGGCACGTTCCAGTCGCCGGTGCCGCCGCCGATCACGTGATGCAGGAAGCAGCGGTTCTGCAGCAGTGACGGATCGTGGGCGTGGGTGAAGGTGCCGATCAACGCGTCGGTGAGCACCACGCCGCGCACGGTGTCGTCGGTGAAGGCGGCCTCCACCGACTCCCCCAGGGGCCGTTCGAAGATCGCCTCCCAGGCGGCGGAATCATCGACCGTGCGCTGCAATTCGGCGCGGGTGGGCAGCGGGTGGGTGAGCGTCGGGAACACCCGCTCGGCCAGCCGACCGGTCGTGGCGTAGAACCGCTGCCACGCTTCGTAATCCCGCTCGGACCCGGTGACCTGCGCGAAGCTCGCGCGGGTCGCCGACTCGGAGCCGTTGTCCACCAGCAGCCCCGCATCGCCGATCGGCGTGTACGAGGAGACGCGGCGCTTGCGGGTCTCGAAACTCAGATCCAGGTCCCGGACGATCCGTTCGGGCAGCAGGCTCACCAGATACGAGTACCGCGACAGCCGCGCGTCGAAGCCGGGGAACACCCGCTCGGAGACGGCCGCGCCGCCGGTATGGTCCGCGCGTTCCAGTACCAGCACCGACTTCCCGGCCCGGGCCAGGTAGGCGGCGGCCACCAACCCGTTGTGGCCGCCGCCGACCACGATCACGTCGTATCCCGCCTGCGTCATACACCCATCGCATCACACCGGGGGCGGCGCGAGCGGCTAGCGGGTGCTCATGTCGAGCGCGGCGAGGTAGCTGAACAGCACCGACGCGCCGATCGGGTTGCCGCCACCGGGGTAGACGGTGCCGCTGACCGCGGCCATGGTGTTGCCCGCGGCGTACAGACCCGGGATGGGGTCGCCCGCCTCGTTCAGGACGCGGGCGGCGGTGTCGGTGCGCAGGCCGCCCTTGGTGCCCAGATCGGAGATGCCGAAGGCGGCCGCGTGGAACGGGCCCTGCACGATCGGGGCCAGCGGCGGTTCGCCATTGGAGAAGGCGCGGTCGTAGGCCTCGTCGCCGCGGCCGAAGTCCGGATCGACACCCTCGGTCACGAATTCGTTGAAGCGGGCCACGGTGGCGACCAGCGCGTCGGCGGGGACGCCGATCTCCGCGGCCAGGCCTTCCAGGGTGTCGGCGGTCTTCCACAGGCCCGCCTCGATGAAGCGTTCCGCCTCGACCATCGGCACATTGCTGGCCTTGATCGGCGGCACCACGCCCTCGGCGTCGTCGTAGACCATCCAGAACGGGAGGGTCGCCGACCCGTCGTCCAGGTGCTCGATGATGTCGCGGCCGAGCCGGTCGTAGGGCGCGGACTCGTTGACGAACCGTTCACCGGCCTGGTTGACGAAGATGCCGCCGGTGAACCACAGCGCGAACGCCGCGCGCCCGTCGGGATGGATGAGGCCCGGCGACCACCACGCCTGATCCATCAGGTCGGTGTCCGCACCCGCCGCGATGCCCGCCACGTGCGCCTTGCCCTGATTACCCCACGGCCCCATGGTGTCCCGGGCTACGCCCGGCACGCCGTAGCGCTGCCGCAGCTCGTCGTTGCCCTCGAAACCGCCGGCCGCCAGCAGCACGCCCTTACGGGCCCGGATGGCGATCCGCTGCCCGTCGCGCTCCACGATCGCACCGGTCACCGCGCCGTCCTCGGTCACCAGCTCGACCAGCGCGGTGTTCAGGTGTAGCGCCACGTTCGGGTACTTCGACAGGCCCAGCAGGAAGCGGCCGACCAGGGCGCGCCCGCCGATCAGATAGTCCGGCTGCGGGTCGCCGTGCCGTTCGGTGGCCAGCGGTCCGCGCACGGACTCGCTCAGCTCACCGAGCTTGGCGGCCTTCAGCGGCGCGGGCACGATGTGCCGCTTGCCGTCCAGGCGCGCCTTCGGGGCCTTGCCGAAGTAGTCCGGCCACGGGAACATCTGGAACTTGAACGCCTCGTCCTGCTCCAGGTACTCGATGACCTTCGCGCCATTGCGGATGTAGGTCTCCTGCAGGTCCGCCGGGGTGCGGTCGCCGACCACCGCGCGGAAGTAGGTGAGCGCGTCCTCCACGGTGTCGTCCACGCCCTCACGCCGCAGCACCGGGTTGCAGGGGAACCAGACGCCGCCGCCACCGGAGAACGAGGTGGTGCCGCCGAACTTCTCGGTGGCCTCGACCACCGCCACGCTCAGCCCCTCGCGGGCGGCCGTATAGGCCCCGGCCAGGCCGCCGCCCGACCCTGCCACCAGGACATCGACTTCTTCGTTCCAGTCCGTCACCGTTTGCTCCCTGATCGACGCGGTCTCTTCGCGCGACGGTATGCGGCCGGGCGCGGCCCGCGCATCAACTATCCCAATGGCCGGATAGCCGATCTGTTCCAGGAGGTCAGAACGATTTTGCCGCGCACCCGCCCGGACTCGCCCAGCGCGTGTGCCGCGGCCGCGTCGGCGAGCGGCAGCACCCGATCGATCACCGCGAGCAAACGACCGGCCACCACCAGCTCCGCCACCCGGGCGAGGTCCGCGCCGGACGGCGTGAAGTAGTGGCGGTGGTAGCGCGGATCGTCGAGCGCCTCCTCGCCCTGGGCGTCGATCACGCGGCCGTGCGGGGTGAGCACGCGCAGTGATCGGGCCGCGTAGTCGCCGCCGACCAGATCGAAGGCCAGGTCCACGTCGCGCACGGCGGTGGTGAAATCGGTTGTCGTGTAATCGATCAGCTCGTCGGTGCCCAGGTCGCGCAGGAATTCGTGGTTGGTGGTGCGGGCGGTGCCGATCACGTACGCGCCACGCGCCTTCGCGATCTGCACCGCCAGATGGCCGACTCCGCCCGCTGCCGCGTGCACCAGAACCCGTTGTCCCGGTTCGACTTCGGAGAGAGCCTGCCATGCCGTGAGCGCCGCGGTCGGCAGCGCGGCGGCTCGGATGTGATCGAGTCCGGCGGGCTTGGTGGCGAGGAATTCCGCGGGGGTCACCGTGTATTCGGCGTTCGCGCCCGAGCGGCTGACCACATTGCCGAAAACCTCGTCTCCGGGCCGGAATTCGGTGACCTCCGCCCCGACCTCGGCGACCTCGCCGGACAGGTCCAGGCCCAACGTGAACGGCGGCGGGCCCAGTTTGGTGATCGCACCGGAGCGCAGTTTCCAATCGGCGGCATTGATCGAGGTGGCCGCTACCCGAACCAGCACCTCGCGCGCGCCGGGCCGCGGCCGTTCGACCTCCACCGTCTCCAGCACGCCGGGTCCGCCGAGGGTGCGCTGACTGATCGCTTTCATGATCTCGATCCTGCGCGGGATAGTCTCTGTCGGGAAGAAGGCACTATTTCGATCCCGAGGTACCTCATGGATACCGTCTCCGACTGGGAGCCATCCGGAAATCTGGTCGACGGCTACCTGCGGCGCTGCCCCGCCCGCGACGTGCTCGCCGTGCTCGCCGACAAATGGGTGCTGTTGGTGCTGGGCACGCTGCGTAAGGAGGGCGGCCCGATCCGGTTCAACGAACTGCGCCGCCGCCTCGACGGCATCACCCAGAAGGTGCTCACCCGCACGCTGCGGGACCTGGAACGCGACGGGCTGGTCCGGCGGACCGTGTACCCGACCGTGCCGCCGCGAGTCGAGTACGCGCTGACCGAGCTCGGCGCGGACCTCGGCCACATCACCCACGCCATGGGACAGTGGGCGCTGCGGCACGCCGATGAGATCGCCGTCGCCCGAACGGCTTTCGACGAACGGGCTGCCCGCGCGCCGGAACCGATCAGCTCCTGAACCCGGAGTCGCTCACACCTTGACCGCCAGCACCATGGCCTGTGGGGTGCGTTCGTCGGGACGGGCCTCCCGGGCCAGTGTCGCGGTGGCGCGAAAGCCGTGCGCGGCCAGCACTTCGGCGAACGTGACCGGAGCCCAGCGGTAGGCGGGCGCGACCTTGTGGTGGTAGGCGTGCACGCCGGTCGCCTCGTCGGCGGCCTGGAAGCCGAACAGCGCGTGCCCGCCGGGCCGCAGCACCCGGGCGAATTCGGTCAGTACGTCCGGAACCCGGGCCGGCGGGGTGTGAATGATGGAGTACCAGGCCACGATTCCGGCCAGCGACTCGTCCTCGAACCGCAGCCGCTCCATCGGGCCGACTTCGAAGGACAGGTCCGGGTACAGCTCGCGGGCGATCCGGATCATCTCCGGCGACAGGTCGATGCCGGACACCTCCAGTCCGGCCGCCGCCAGATGCGTGGTGACCCGGCCCGGACCGCAGCCGATATCGGCGACCGGGCCCGCCCCGTGCTCCCGCACCGTGTGCGCGAACGCGTCCAGCATCACGGCGTCGAACGGGCTGTCCTGTAACTGCCGCCGGAACAGATCGGTGTACAGCTCCGCGACCTCGTCGTACGCGTCCCGGGTCACCGTTATGTCCGCACTGTCCACCATGTTTCGACTCTAGGCCTCCGTCGGCAGTGCCCCGATCGCGCCCGTGGACGGGGCCCGAACCGGCAGGTACTCACCGTTCAACAGCACCCGCAGCCGAGCCTGTGGCGGCATCAGGGTGCGCAGCGGCAGAATGGCCAGCCGGGCCAGGCGGCGCAGGTCCCGGGGCAGCGCCGGCAGTTGAAGGTCGATGTGCCACAGCGGATACCGGTGATCGGGATGCTGCCAGCCGTCGCGCAGCATGAACTTCAGGACGCGCGGGGACAGTTCGCGGGCGGTGGCGGTGGCGAGTTCCAGACGCAGCAGGTCGCCGTCCCGGTCGACGCGGGCCCGATGCGGGTCCCCGGCATCCACGGTGAGCTGGCCGGAGTCCGCCAGATCGGTGATGAGAGCGGCCAATTCCTCGTAGCACTGCTCCCATTCGCGATCGTGCGCGCGATGCGCGGCCCGCTGCTGCTCGATGATGAGGCGGCGGTCGCGTTCGCCCGGCCGCACCAGATACAGCTCCACCGTGTCGGCCTCCGGAACCAGGCCCAGGGTGAGGCGGTCCTCCGGCCAGGCCGGTCCGTACGCCTGGCCCAGCACCGCGTGCCGGGGCGCTCCGAACTCGGCGCGGAACCCGTCCAGCGCGCGGGCCTGGGCGGCGGTGCGCTGCGCCGCGACCTCGGCGGGCAGGCCCTCGTCGTAGAGGAAGGACTCGATGCTGTCGCTGAGCGTGACGCAGACCGCCTCGAGCCGGTCGCCGTCGAAGCAGAAGCGGGCGCGCGGATCGTCCACGTGGAGTTCGGTGCCGGCCCACACCGTGCGCTCCCCGACATCGGTGTCGTGCACCGGTTTCCAGCCCACGGCGGCGGCGAAACCGTCCAGGTCGGCGCGGGTCCAGGTCCACGCGAAGGCGCGGGCGGCACGGGCGATCTCGACCCCGGCCGGCACATCCACGCGCAGCGGCCCGGCATCGAATTCGGAGACGGCGTGGCGGCGTAGGAATTCCGCGCGCTGGGTGCGGGAGGTCGGGTGCGGCGGAATGCCGAGCGCGGTCACCTCCAGATCGGCGCCGCCCTCCACCCAGGCGTCGGCCACCAGTTCGGTCGGCGCGGCGACCCCGACCGCGCGCAGGGTGTCGGTGGTGCGCAGGGCCAGCCCGCTCATGGCGACGGTGCCCGCGCGCCGGGAGAGGCCGCGTGTCCAATTGCCCTCGCGGGGCGGGGTCCAGCCCAGCTCGATGAGCTGTCGTTCCAGTTCGGGGCCGTAATACCAGGTGGGATCGATGAATTCGCTGCGGGCCAGCTCCGCCGCCAGCTGCTCCGGCCCGGCCTCGAACTGCACGAAGCGCCCACCGGGCGCGGTCACCAGCAGTCGCCCGTCGACCGGCAGCGTCTCCAGGAATCCGGCCAGGCTCTCGGCGAACCGGATCCAGGGGCCCGCGGCGGCGCGGCGGCGGGCGGCCTCGTGGCGGCGCTCCATCCAATACCGTTGCGCGGTCGGGTTCACCAGCAGCAGGTCCACGGTGTCCGCGCCGATCGTCAGGCCCGCGAAGACATTCGGGAAACGCCAGGCCAGGCCCTCGGCGGGACCCGCGGAGGTGGTCTCCGGATCGCCCCAGCGGGTGGTGAACTCCGCGGCGGCGCGGGCCATGGCGGCGGCGAGCAGGTCCCGGCTGCCGGGGGCCGCGGGATCCGGGCAGTCGGAGATGGCCACGCGCACATGGTCCAGGCCGCGGTCACTGCCCCAGAACATGGCAGAGTCCCACCACACCGGCAGGCCCGTGCGCGAGAAGACCGGACCATTGCGGAGGGTGCCGACCGGTTGCGGCCCGGTCCAACCGACCAGTCGGGCGAATTCCGCGACATTCCCGGAACCCCAACGCCAGCCGAACCCCGCGGCCGCACCGACGATCTCGACCGCACCCGCGATATCGACCCGTACCTCGAATCCCACCCCGCGACACTAACCCCGGCCCGGCCATGCCGGGAAACTTCCCCGCCGCGACTATTATGTAATCGGCCGGCGCTTCCCACGGGGCGGACAACTCACGGGAAGCCCGGCCACGGTCTTCAATGCTCGGTCGGGAATCGCGCACTTCCCGCGTCGCCCGCCGGAATGATCGGCAGCACCAGCGCCGACGGATGGTCCGGGTCGTGATAGACGGTCTGCGTCGCGACCTGCGTATTCGTGTTCTCCCCGAACGGATCACCGGTATTCGGATTCGGCGCGAACTGCGGGAAATCGCTGCTCGACACCTCCACCCGGATCTTGTATCCCGCTTTCACCAGATAACTCGTCGGCCAGATATCGATCGAGAACTTGTACGGCTGCCCCGGCACGAGCGGCGTCGGATGCTCCAGCGAATCCCGGAACGCCGCCCGGATGATCCCATTGTTGAGGTTCACCGTGGACCCGTCCGGCGCCACCGCCACCAGCTTCGCCGTGAAATCGGTATCCGGCGCACTCGAAGCCGCCCACAACGTCATTCGAACCGGCCCGGTGATCTCGGTATCGCCCGCCATGGGGGCGGTCGTATAGGTCAGCACATCCGACCGCTGCTCCACCACGAACTGATCCACCGGCCCCTGCGGCCCCGACGACGCCCCGCAACACGAATGCCCGCCCGCGCTAGGCACCGGATTCAAGGGGTCGTACTCGTACCGATCCGGCTGCTGCGGATCCTTCGGCGTATCGGTGGTCAGCGCGCCCGTCCGCCCCAGCATCGAATTGCCGCCGTTCCCGGACAGGTAGTAGGTGGTCCAGCGGGTATTCGGCACCGGCCACGCCGACGCCGACTTCCACTTGTTCGCACCCATCACGAAATAGTCGACCACCGGCCGCCCGGAAACCTTGTTGTCCACGCCCTTCAGGAAATGGTCGAACCAGGCCAGCATCAGCTCATTGATCGGACTGTCGCCCGCCTCCCCGGTCGCGGCCAGCATGGGCGTCGTGACCCCGCTCCCGGGCCGACCCCACCCCAGGTGATCCCACGGCCCCAGCACCAACCGCTGCCCGGCCCGCGCTTCCGGCGAACCGCCCCCGGCCACCATCCCCGTGAAGTTCTCCACCCCGCCGGCCAGGAACGCGTCGTACCAGCCCTCGAAACTCAGGACGGGGACCGTGACCTTCGCGTACCGGTCCCGAATGCTCCACTGCTTCCAGTAGTCGTCGCGGGTGGAATGCCGCACCCAGTCGTAGAACCACGGCGCGATCACCGGATCACCCGGGTGCAGCGGCGGAAACTGTTGATAGGGGCGAAAACCCAGCCACCGGGTGTAGTTCGTGCCGTCGGCCGCAAGCTGCTTGGCGGTGCCGGTATCCCCGCGATTCGCGGCCGCGCTCGCCCCGATCGTCTCCATGGCCCACGGCTCCACGAACCCCAACCGGAACGCCCCGCCCTCGTAGGTCCACCCGTCGTAGTAATCCGACGCGGTATTGGCCGGGACGATCGTGGTCAGATGCGGTGGCGTGCTGACCGCCGCGAGCCATTGCGTCGCACCGACATACGACGACCCGTACATGCCGACCTTGCCATTCGTCCCCGGCAGCGCGGCCGCCCACTCCACCGAGTCGTAGCCGTCGGTGATGTCGTTCCCGAATTCGGTGAACACTCCGGCCGACTGACCCTGGCCGCGAATGTCCTGCACCACAACGAGATAACAGTGCGAAGCGAACCATTCCGGCGTCCGATACCGGTACGGCTGGATCTGCCCCGCCGCCTTCCCGTACTGCGTCCGCATGAGCACCACGGGCACCGCATCGCCGGTCTTCGGCCGATACACATCGGCCTTCAACACCACCCCGTCCCGCATGGTCGCGGGCACGTTCTCCTGCTTGTCGACCGCGCACGCCCCGCGGCCACCCGCGGGCGGCCAGCTCGCCGCGTCCTGCGGCCCCGACCCGCCCCCGCCGCCCCCGCACCCGGCGGCGATCAGCGCGACCACGCTGACCACCGCTCCCACCTGTGCGATCCGGCCACGCCGGCGCCCACTCCGGGTCATGGATCGACGGTAACGCCGCGCCCGCCCCGACCGGCCGACAATCGCTCAAACCGCACCGGTGGGCGGAGCCTGCCGCAGCTCGACGACCGCCAGCACCGCCAACGCCACGAACAGGATCGCGCCGAGACCCGCCACGGTATGCAGGCCGGAGGCGAGGGTGCGCGCGGTGCCGATACTGCCGAGAATCGCGACGCCCGCCGCCACCCCGAACTGCCCACCCGCCTCCGCGGTCGCCGACGCGGCACCCGCGATATCGGGCGGAGCCGCGCCCAGGACCAAGTTGTAGCCCAGCGACATGCCGGGACCGATGCCCGCCATCGCCACCGCGAAACCCATGGTCAAGGGCCACAGCCCGGTTCCGTCACCCACGACGGTGACCGCGGCGTACCCGAGCGCCGCGACCAGCAGACCCGCCGCGGTGATGTAGGCCGGGCGAATGGTGCGGGCCAGAGCCGGACCGAGGCCGATCGTGAACAGCATGGCCACCGCCGGAAGCACCATCCACAGTCCCGCCCGCAGCGTCGAATACCCGAGCGCCGATTGCAGGTACAGATTGATCATCAGGATCGTCCCGCCCTGCACCGCGCCCACCAGCAGACTGAGGATGAATGCGCCCCGGAAGACCCTTGCCCGGAAGAGCCGCAACTCCAGCACCGGATAGCGAATTACCCGCTGCCGCAACAGAAACGCGGCGAATGCGAACACGCCCACCAGTAGCGCCGTCCAAGCGAGCACCCGGCCACTGTCCCGGGCGAGCTCCGTGATGCCGTAGACAACCGGCAGGATCCCCGCCAAAGACAGTGCGACACTGAGCGCATCGAGCCGCGGCGCCTCGGGATCGTGATGTTCGGGCAGCAGGACCGGACCCGCCACCAGCAGAAGCAGCATCACCGGAACGGCCAGCAGGAACACCGACCCCCACCAGAAATGCGCCAGCAGCACACCGCCCGTGATCGGCCCGACGATCGCCCCACCCATGAAACACCCGGTGAACGCCGCGACCGCCCCCGCCCGCTCCTTCGGATCGGCGAACATGGCCCCGATCAACGCCAACCCCGACGGCGCGAGCGTCGCCCCCGCGACACCCATCACCGCCCGAGCCGCGATCAGCATCCCCGCACTGTCCGCATACGCCGCCAACACCGAACACGTCCCGAAAGCCGCGGCACCCCACAGCAGCAGGCGTCTCCGGCCGATTCGATCCCCGAGCGTCCCCATGATGATGAGAAACCCGGCGATCATGAATCCGTAGACATCGAGTATCCACAACTGCTGTGCAGCACTGGGTTTCAGCTCGACCGCCAGCGTCGGCAACGCCAGATTCAACACACTGAAGTCGACCGATATCAACAGAATGGGCAGTGCGAGCACGGCCAACCCGAGCCATTCCCGCCCCCGTGCGGTCGTCACTGGTTTGTCGGTGATATCCACGGTAGGTCCTTTCCCGAGTCCTACCGACCCGACGAACAGGACTCCCGCGGATGGACCGGCGCGACCTATGAGTAATCGTCAGGGACCGGCGAACGTACGCGCGATCTGCAACCCGTTCCATCGCCGAATGGTGCGTGTTGCTATATCTGGTCGAATTCAGTGGTACTTACCACCCGGCGTAGACCGGCACCCCTTGGACAATGAGGTTCTCAGTGCCGGGGACGGTTACCGAGTACACGGGTTGCTCTCCCAGATCCGTGATCGCGGTGATTCGATCCCAGAAGACATCGTCGGTACAGAGCATTGCAAGTTCAGGGGCCTCGAGGATGTCCGCAGCGCGAGCCAGGCGCTGGTGGCTCGGCGAGTGCTTCCACATTGTGGAGCCGCAGAACTTGGTCCCCATCGCCGCCTGGAACTCCCGATGAGTCATCTTGCGGGCAGAGAGAAGCGTGCGGACGATATTCCACACCTCCTTGGGGACCGTGTCCACATTGGGATTCGAGGTCATCGTGTCGAGTTCGGCCAGACATTCCGCGGCAGTGATACCACGCGTGCCATGGGCCCCGATGTCCTCGAGGAAGGTGATCTGGTTGTCCCCACCGTCGATCGTGAGGTGCCAGCAGTCCCGATAGCCTGCTTTGGGCACGAGCCGGATCCGTCCATGGACGCCCAGCCGGAGCAGGAGGTCGGACACATCGTCGATGAGCCGCCGACTGGTCGACGTGTAGTAGATGCGGGCTTGCTTTCCGGTCCTGTCCCAGCGCGCCGAGCCATCGGTCGCCCAGAGATGGCGGAGAAAGATCGCGACCTGGTCTGTGGGCATCCCGAAAACTCTTTCAGGGACGAACTTCTCGTAGCTGCGCAAACCGAAGAGTCCGAGTTCGTCGAGCCACTTGGCGATGGGGTTGCGTCTACCGTGGGTAAGGCGGTACGGCGCAGGCAATCTCAGGGTCGTGACCCGAGCAGCTGCGTACTCGTCTCGGATCGGGGTGATGCCGAAATGCATGGCTGCTTCGGTGACGGCGGCGAGGTTCTCCTCGTCGATGCTCGCGTATCGGATCGGCTGCCGTCGAACGCAAGACCCGTCACCGATCATGTGCGCCAGCATGACAACCTCGGGATCGGGCATCTCCTGGGTTCGGGTAGGCGCTGGAATCCATCGGGGGATGGCGACGCGATCGCCGATACCCAGCTGCCCTACCTTGCGCCATCCATTGATGGTCAGCAGCCGTGCTTCGGTCGCGGTGTCGATCGAACGGCCGGAGGCCAACCGCACTCGATCGACCGTGCAACTCCCACTCGGGTGTACATACTCCAGCGGGCGAGCCGTGAAGCGCATCTGCGGATCAAGTGACCAAACAAGCGGACGCAGCTCATCCCGGATCAGGGTCTCCAGCGGCACCGCGACTCCGGTGTCCGCCCGGCTGATTGGCGTAGCGGCCGTTAGCCAGGCTGCACCATGAGATTCAAAAGTGTTGATGCCCTTACAGTTCCACTCCTCGACAGACTGTTTCGGCTGCATGCCAAAACGATATATCGAATCTGTGTTCGATGTGGCGCTATCCGCGAGCCATATCTACGAACCGGCTCAGATGCAATTGGTGCGCAACGGTAATGGTTGCGGTTGGGCCGTTACGGTGCTTGCCCAGAATGAGGTCTGCTTCGCCGCCGCGAGGGTCGTCTCGTTCGAAGGCATCTGGGCGATGCAGCAGGATAACCATGTCGGCATCCTGTTCTAGACTGCCCGATTCACGAAGGTCGGACACCATAGGCCGCTTATCAGTTCGCTGTTCCGGACCACGGTTGAGCTGCGAGATCGCGATGACGGGGACCTCGAGCTCCTTGGCCATCAGTTTGAGGCTTCGGGAGAATTCCGAGACTTCCTGCTGGCGGGATTCGACCTTCTTGCCGGAGCTCATCAGCTGGAGGTAGTCGACGACGATCAGGCGGAGGTCGTGGCGTTGCTTGAGGCGGCGGGCTTTTGCCCGGATTTCCATCATGGTGAGGTTCGGCGAATCGTCCACGAAGAGTGGGGCTTCGCTGATCTCGCTCATGCGGCGGGCGAGTTTGGTCCAGTCGTCGTCGCTCATGCGGCCGGAACGCATATCGCCCAATTTGATCTTCGCCTCGGCGGAGAGGAGGCGCATGACGATTTCGGTGCGGCTCATTTCCAAGGAGAAGATGACGCTGGCCATGCCGTGCTTGATGGAGCAGCTGCGCATGAAATCCATGCCCAGGGTCGATTTGCCCACGCCGGGTCGTGCCGCGACGATGACCATCTGGCCGGGGTGCAGGCCGTTGGTGATCTCGTCGAGTTCGGTGAAACCGGTGGGGACGCCGAGGGAGATGCCGCCTCGGGAGGCGATGGAGTCGAGTTCGTCCATCGTCGGCTGGAGGATGTCGGTGAGGGGGGCGAAGTCCTCGCTGGAGCGGCGTTCGGTGACGTCGTAGAGCTCGGCCTGGGCGCGGTCCACGACCTCGGCCACGTCCTGGCCGTCGGCGCCCGCGTAGCCGTACTGGACGATGCGGGTGCCCGCTTCGACCAGGCGGCGCAGCACCGACTTCTCCGCGACGATCTCGGCGTAGTAGCCGGCGTTGGCGGCGGTGGGGACCGTTTGGGTCAGGGTGACGAGATACGGTGCGCCGCCGATGCGCTTGAGTTCGCCCTTGCGGTCGAGAGTCGCGGCGACGGTGACCGGGTCGGCGGGCTCGCCGCGGCCGTAAAGGTCGAGGATGGCGTCGTAGACGGCCTGGTGCGCGGGGCGGTAGAAGTCGCCGGGGCGGATGACTTCGATGACGTCGGCGATGGCGTCCTTGGACAGCAGCATGCCGCCGAGAACGGACTGTTCCGCCGCCATGTCATGGGGCGGCTGACGGCCGAAATCCTCACCGGGAGCGTCGGGATAGTCGGAGGGCCCGTGATCGTCGCGGCCGCGATCGTCGACGACTGCCATGGGCTCGACCGTCCTCTCTGCTCGCGCCGCAACGGCGTGCAAGACCCGTTGTACGCCAGCGCACCGACATGTTGGGACCGCCACGCTCGAGCCGTGGTCACGACCTCGAAGGCGAACCTAGGCGACCGGGCGGTGACCCGCCAAACCGAGCTGTGTACACACCTGTGGATAACGTGGGTATTGTTCACCGCCTGTTGTGCACCCCCTGTGGAAAACTTGGGGACAACAGTCGATGTCGCTGCTCAAAGCGCTGGTAGTGGCGGAATTCTCATTGTTCGCAACTGTGGATCAATTTCGTGCGGCGTGTCGCTGGACGGCAACAGCCGGGCGTGTTGGGTAAACGAACGGTCACGCGGATGTGACCGGGCGCACAACGAAAACGGTTGGTTTGCTGGGCAATCCACAACCGATCCGAAATCTGGCGATTCCTGAGCAAACAAAAGAAATCGGAGGCCGCCCCCACGGGTGAGGCGGCCTCCGATCAACCGAATTACTCGGCGGCAGTGACCTGCAGGTCGACCTTGGCGATCACATCCGGGTGCAGATGCACCACGACACCGTGCTTGCCGGTGCTCTTGATGTGGGCCTTCGGCAGCTCGATGCTGCGCTTGTCGACGACCGGGCCGCCGGCGGTCTTGATCGCCGAGGCGACGTCGGCCGCGGTGACCGAACCGAAGAGCTTGCCGGTGCCGGCGGTCTTGACCGCGAGCGACACACCGGTCAGGCCCTCGATGGCCTGCTTCAGCTCGTTGGCGTGGTCCAGGTCGCGCACGCGGCGGGCGTCCTGCGCCCGGCGAATGCCCTCGACCTGCTTCTCCGCGCCACGGGTGGCGACGATCGCCAGGCCGCGCGGGAGCAGGAAGTTACGGCCGTAGCCGTCCTTGACTTCCACGGTGTCGCCGGGCGCACCGAGGTTGTCGACATCAGCGGTGAGGATGAGCTTCATCTCTGTGCCTTCCCTTCTCAGCGAGCGGTGGAGACGTAAGGCAGCAGAGCGACCTCACGCGAGTTCTTCACGGCGACAGCGATATCGCGCTGGTGCTGGACGCAGTTGCCCGTCACCCGGCGCGCGCGGATCTTGCCACGGTCGGACACGTACTTGCGCAGCAGCGCGGTGTCCTTGTAGTCGATCTTCGCGCCGGCCGTGTTGTTCTTCTTGCCGGCCTTGTCTTCCTTGCAGAAGGTGCAAGCCTTCTTCTTCAGCACCTTTTCGCGTGCCGGTGCTTTGGCCATGGTCTTTCAACTCCGTAATTTTGGGAACCCTGCCGAAGCGGATTCCGGGGAAAGCCGTTGTCTAGAACGGCGGTTCGTCGTCCATGGGCCCGCCCCCGAAGGAGCCGGCCGCGGGGGCGCTGCCCCACGGGTCGTCGCCGGCGCTCTGGCCGCCACGACCCCCGCCACTGCCACCACCGGAGAAGCCGCCGCCGCCAGCGTTCTGCTGGCCGCCGCCGCCCTGTCCGCCGCCGCCGAAGCCGCCGCCACCACCGCCACGGGTGGTCTTGTTGACTTTCGCGGTCGCGTACCGCAGGGAGGGACCCACCTCGTCGACCTCGAGTTCGACGACCGTGCGCTTCTCACCCTCGCGGGTTTCGTAGGAGCGCTGCTTCAGTCGTCCGCTCACGATCACTCGCGAGCCGCGGGTCAGGCTCTCGGCAACGTTCTCCGCAGCTTCTCGCCAAATGTTGCAGCGCAAGAAAAGCGCTTCGCCGTCTTTCCATTCATTGGTATTACGGTCGAACACACGGGGAGTCGACGCGACGGTGAAGTTCGCGACGGCCGCTCCCGCGGGCGTGAATCGAAGCTCGGGGTCAGCCGTCAAATTGCCGATGACGGTGATGACCGTGTCGCCCTGGGCCATGGTTCCTCCTGCTTTCCGGTGCAGTCCGCAATGCGCTCGCGTTCATCGGTCAGCCTAGAGACAGGGACCGACGGTTACGAGCGACGTCGCGGGAGGACTGGGTCTTACTTCTTGTCGGTACGCAGCACCTTGGTGCGCAGCACCGACTCGTTCAGCCCCAGCTGGCGATCGAGCTCACTCACGGTCGCGGACTCGGCGGTCAGGGTGACGACCGCGTAGATGCCCTCGGCCTGCTTGTTGATCTCGTAGGCGAGACGACGGCGGCCCCAGATGTCGACGTTGTCGACCTTGCCGCCCTCGGTCCCGATGACACCCAGCATGGTGTTCAAGTTCGGGCCTACGGTGCGCTCGTCCATTGCTGGATCGAGGATGACCATCACTTCATAATGACGCACGGACCTCATCACCTCCTGTGGACTGTAAACGGCCCACGGACTGTCCGTGGGCAGGAGGGTTCGTTGCGTCAGCAACCCGACAAGGCTACATGAGCGGCCGCGACGAACGAAAAGGGGGCCGGACGGCGTTCACGGCGCCGGATCCGGGGTAGATAACCAACGCGTGGCCTGCGAAATCGGGTCAGTCCACATTTTGAACAGGCGAACACGCCGACCAGCCACCTAGGGTGATGCGCATGCCGAATCGACCGGTCGTCAGCGTTGCGGCCGCTTCCCGCCGTCGCGATGCGCGCGGGTCGATGATCGCGGTCGTCTCGACGCTGGTGTGCGCGGTCACATTGTTGATCGCGTTCGTGAACAAGGCGCGCTGCGCGGTCGGCCCGTACGACGAATCCGGGCGCAGCGTGCTGTTCGACGTGATCAAGGATTCGGATGTCTGTTATTCCGACATCCAGTACCTGTGGCTGGGTCGCGGCATCGATCACCACGTCTTCCCCTATATAGCCGGCGGCATCACCCCGGACGGTCAGCTGACCGGCGGCGCGGTGGAGTATCCGGTGCTCAGCGGCCTGTTCATGTGGATCGGCGGCATCGGCGCGCACACCGACGCGGCCTTCCTGTGGCATTCGGCGCTGCTGCTGGCCCCGTTCGCCCTGCTGACCGCGTACCTGCTGGCCCGCATGGCCGGCCCGGCGGCTTTGTTGTGGGCGGCCGCACCGCCGTTGGTGCTCTACGCCTTTCACAATTGGGAACTGCCGGTGGTCGCGACCGCGGTCGCCGCGTTCTATGTGATGACGACGCTGACCCGGTATTCACTGCGGGATCGCGGGATCGCCGCCGCGGTATTCCTGGCGATCGGCTTCTGTTTCAAGTTGTATCCCGGCATCTTCGTGCTGCCGTTGCTGATCTATGTGCTGCTCGGTGAACATCCCTTGCGGGAGAAGCGATTCGATGTGCGCGGCGCGCTGATGGTGGCCGCGACCGCGATCGGCACGGTGGTCGCGATCAATCTGCCGTTCGCGCTCGCGGGTTATGACGGCTGGCGCGCGTCGATCACCTTCCAGCAATTGCGGCAGGCCGATATCACCACGAATTCCATCTGGTACTGGGGACTGCGCCCGCTGTTCGGTCCGTCGGAGGAGTCGGAATCGGCCTTCCAGCACCTGGTGTCGGTGCTCTCGCCGACGCTGGTGGTGGCGTCGTTCGTGCTGGCCTGCTGGCTGGGTGTGCGCCGGTATCGGCTGGCCGGGGTGTATCCGTGGATCGGGGTCAGCGGCGCCATGTTGTGTGGATTCCTGTTGTTCCACAAGGTGCATTCACCGCAGTACACGCTGTGGCTGATCCCGTTCCTGGTGCTGCTGCGGGTGCCGTGGAGCCTGGTGATCGCCTATCTGCTGGCGGACCTGTGCATCGGCGTCGGTGTCTTCCGCTACTTCTACGAGCTCGGGTCGGGTCACCCGTACGAGGTCGAGCAGTATCTGGTGCAGATCGGCGTGTGGGGCCGGGCGGTGCTGCTGCTGGTGTTCTTCTTCGTGTTCGTGTCCGCCTCGGAGCGGTCACCCTTCCGCATCGGCGTTCCGGGCGCGGAAAGCCTTGCCCTTGGCCCGGTTTCCGCAGACCGTCATATCGCACCACCGGCGCGAACCGCCGCGTGAGGTGTCCAGGTAGAGGCGGGTGCAGGCGTCTCGCCCGCATTCCTTGAGCCGTTCGCGTTCCGGGCCGCCGAGTAGTTCGACGGCCGAGCGGGCGATGGCGGTGAGCGCGGATTCGATGGCCCCGCCGCGGGTGACCGAACCGTCCGCGCACAGCGTGAGTTTGGGCAGGTCGCCGTGGGCGTGCCGGTTGAGCAGCCGGCGGTCGGCGTCGGCGAGGGGTTCGCCGTGCAGGGTGGCCTGCATGAGCCGCCAGGCCGCCTCGCGCAGCCGGCGCGCGGGTTCGAGGGCGTCCGCGCAGTCGGGCGCGGTGTCGAGGATTCCGGCCGCGACGGTCCATTCGCCCAGGTCGGCGGCGCTGGTGAGGCGCTCGATGAAGGTGGTGCGCCGTTCCTGTGCCGTGCCGATGAAGTTCAGCGCGAGATTGCCGCTGACGAACAGGTGCGGGTCGGCGAACGAAGACATGTCCCGATCATAACCCCCTTGACAGGTTATGCACCGCGGTGCGACGGTGATAACCACCTGAACGGGTTAGTGGTTGGAGGGACCGTGGAGAACCGGCTCTTGGACGTGGCGGGCCCACCGGCCCTGATCCTCATGTGGAGCAGCGCCTTCATCGCCGGGATCATCGGCGTCGGCGCGGCCCCGCCGATGCTGGTGCTCTTCGCCCGCTTCGGCATCGCGGGCGCGCTGCTCATCGTGTTCGCGCTGCTGTCGCGCGCGGTCTGGCCGCGGGGCAAGATGCTCGCGCACACCCTGGTCGCGGGCCTGCTCATGCAGATGGTCCAGTTCGGCGCGTTCTACACCGCCATGCACGAGCACGTCACCGCCGCGGTCATCTCCCTGGTCCAGGGCCTGAGCCCGGTGGTGATCGCGGTATTCGCCGGGGCCCTGGGCGAATCCGTGAACGCGCGGCAGTGGCTGGGCTTCGGCGTGGGCGGGGTGGGCGTGGGCCTCGCGGTGCTGGATCAACCGGCCTTCTCGCTGCCGGGCCTGCTGCTGTGCGTGGTCGGGCTGCTCGGCCTGAGCCTGGGCACCGTGTATCAGAAGCGCTTCACCCCGGCGCTCGATCCGCGCACGGGCACCGCCCTGCACGTGGCGGTGAGCGCGCCCTTCGCGGGCGTGATGGCCTGGGCCGGTGGGGAATTCCACGTCGCCGACCCGTCCCGCTTCGCCGGTTCCATGGTGTGGATGGTGCTGGTGAACTCGATGGGCGCGTTCCTGCTGCTGAACACCATGCTGCAGCGCTGGGACACCACCCGGGTCAGCCGCTTCTTCTTCGCGATTCCGGCCGTCACCGCGGTGATGGCCTGGCTGGTGATCGATCAGCCGTTGCGGCCCTTGACGATCTCGGGCCTGGGCGTCGGACTGGTCGGCCTGGTCCTGGCGTCGCGCCGGGCGCCGGCCGCGCCCGCCGCCGCCGAACGACCCGGTATCGCCGGGCGACAGCCCGTGCGGGCCTGACGGTTCCGGGCACCCGGGCACGGCAGACTGGGCGCATGCTGCACCTGCGGATCCTGGCCCCCGCCACCCTGACCGACCCGGTACTCGAGGTACTCGACGACGACGCGGTGACGGGCCTGGTGGTCCTGCGCGGCGCGGCGGTGCGCCCGGCGGGCGACCTGATCACCGCGCAGCTCGCCCGCGAGGCCGCCAACGACGTCGTCCAGCGGCTGCGCGACCTGCGGGTGCATCAGGAGGGCAGCATCGAGGTCGAGCAGGTCGGAACCTGGCTGTCGCGCAGCGGTTTCGAGGCGGAGGTGCGCACCCCGGGCAGCAGTTCGGATTCGGTGGTGTGGGCGCAGGTGGCGCAGCGGGCCTACGACGAATCCGAACTGAACTGGACCTACCTGAGCTTCCTGACGCTGGCCATCGTCATCGCGAGCATCGCCATCGTCACCGACTCCCAGATCCTCACCGTCGGCGCCATGGTGCTGGGACCGGAGTTCGGACCCATCGCGGCCTTGGGCGTCGCCCTGGTCCGGCGGCGATTCGTGCTGTTCCGGCTGGCCTTGCGCACCTTGGTGTTCGGCTTCGTGGCGGCCATCGGCGTCACCATCGTGCTGGCGCTGATCGGGCGGGCGCTGGGTTGGATCACCGAGGCGCAGGTGACGGGCCCGCGTCCGGCCACCGCCTTCATCTACACCCCGGACAAGTGGTCGTTCATCGTCGCGGTGATCGCGGGGGCGGCGGGGGTGCTGGCCATCACCTCGGCCAAATCCCTCGGCCTGGCCGGGGTTTTCATCTCGGTGACCACGGTGCCCGCCGCGGGCAATATCGCACTCGGCGTGGCGATCGCCGACGGTGCGACGGTGTGGGGCAGTCTGGCGCAGTTGCTGGTCAATATCGCGGGCATGGCGATCGCGGGGTGGCTGACCCTGTTCCTGCAACAGGTGCTGTGGTCGCGGGTGTCGGTGCGGCGCGCCAAGCATCTGGTCGTCCCGCGCCGCATGGTGTGAACGGAAAAGCCCGCCGTCCGAAATCGGACGGCGGGCTTCGTGTTTTCGTGTGCGGATCAGCTCAGGCTGGGCGACTTCTCCAGCTCGGGTTCCGCATCGTCGGCTTCCGCTTCCTCGCGACGATTACGAATGATGCTGGTGACGAACGCCGCGCCGATGAACGCCACGCCGACGAGACCGCTGATCACCTCGTTGACGTGCACGCCGATGGTGATGAGCAGGATGACCGCCAGGGCGCCGATGGCCCAGAACGCGCCGTGCTCGAGGTACACGTACTCCGAGAGGGTGCCCTTGCGCACCAGGTACACGGTGATCGAGCGGACGAACATGGCGCCGATCAGGCCCAGGCCCAGGGCGATCAGGATCGGGTCGGAGGTGATGGCGAACGCGCCGATCACGCCGTCGAAGGAGAACGAGGCGTCGAGCACTTCCAGGTACAGGAACAGGAAGAACGCCGCCTTACCTGTCGCCTTCACGACTTCGGAGGGTCCGCCTTCGCCGTTCGCGTGTTCCTCGGTGTGGAAGAGTGATCCGAGTCCGTCGACCACGATGTAGGTGATGGTGCCGAGGATGCCGGCCAGCAGCACGGTGCCGCGGTCGTCGTCATGGGCGATGAACTCCGCCGCGATGACGATGCCCGCCAGGGTGAGCACCACCGCGAGCATGTCCAGCTTGCCGAGCTTGGCCAGCGGGCGTTCGATCCAGCCCAGCCAGGTGACCTCGTGCTCCTCGAGGATGAAGTTGAAGAACAGCAGCAGCAGGAATGCGCCGCCGAAGGCCGCGATCTGCGGGTGCGCGTCGGTGAGCAGCTTCTCGTAGGACGGGCTGCCGTCGGGGAAGCTGAGCGCGCCGTCCGCGGGCGGGTTCATGGCCAGGTCGAAGGCGCGAACGGGGCTGAGCCCGGCCGTGATCCACACGATGGCCAGCGGGAACACCAGGCGCATACCGAAGACGGCGATGACGACGCCGATGGTCAGGAAGATGCGCTGCCAGAACTCGCTCATCCGCTGCAGGATGCTGGCGTTGATGACCGCGTTGTCGAAGGATAGGGACACCTCGAGGATGCCCAGGATGGCGCACAGCACCAGGGCCGTGGGTCCGCCGTACACCAGCGCCGCGATCAGCGACAGTACGGTGACGATGATGGAGAGGCCGAATATTCGCACCGCAGTGGGCCTTTCGTTGTGCCGGGGTCGGGTGACATGCCGGTCGAGCGGACACACGAAGAGGGCTCGTGCGATCGAGCCCTCGACGTGTCGCCGTGTGTTCTATTGAGACGCTGGTACTTCGCGCCGTCGCGAGCTGGTCGCGTCAGACGTTGACGCCGAAGTCCCGGGCGATGCCCGAGAGGCCCGAGGCGTAGCCCTGACCGATGGCCCGGAACTTCCACTCACCATTGTTGCGGTAGAGCTCACCGAACACCATGGCGGTTTCGGTGGACGCGTCCTCGGACAGGTCGTAGCGGGCCAGCTCGGTTCCGTTGGAGCGGTCCACGACCCGGATGTAGGCGTTGCGGACCTGGCCGAAGCTCTGGCCGCGCGAGTCGGCGTCGTAGATCGAGACCGGGAAGAAGACGGACTCCACGGCCGGCGGGGTGTTGGCCAGGTCGATGTTGATGACCTCGTCGTCGCCCTCGCCCTCACCGGTGAGGTTGTCGCCGGCGTGCACGATGGTGCCCTCCGGGGACTGCAGGTTGTTGAAGAACACGAAGTGCTTGTCCGACAGCGCCTTCTTGTCGACGCCGGTCGCGATGGCGCTGGCGTCGAGGTCGAAGTCGGTGCCGGTGGTGGTGCGCACGTCCCAGCCCAGGCCGACGGCGACCTGAGTCAGGTTCGGCGCCGCCTTGGTCAGTGAAACGTTACCGCCCTTGGACAAACTGACACCCATTGCGGGGATCCTTCCGTTGTTAAGCGTTCGAAGCGTTTCTTGTCTAACGGCTTCGCCCACTGTCCAGGTTCCGCCGACGTCGACAGTAATGGTTTCCCCAAGCCATGGGTAGGAATGGGTCAAGGCAACCGTGCGACGACAGCCTGTCACAGGACAGGGTCACACACTCCATCGCCGCGGTCGCGGCAATCGTCAACGCGTGGCCGAGATGTTCGCCGACGCACGGTCGCCGTGATCGTTCCCGGTTGCCTACGATCGGTGGCGTGGCAGGCCGTCGAAGCGGATGGTTCCGGGCACCCCGGAACAACGAATGGGTGCAGCAGGCCCGGTCGATGCTGACGGCGGCCTTCCTCGATATGGATCGGCGGCAGAGCATCGCCGAGGCCGCCGTCGACGCGTCCGCCGCGCTGTTCCCCGAACGCGGCGCGGCCGCGCGCTGGGAACCGGTGCGCGCCCGCTGCTATGACGCGTCCGGCGCCTACCTCGCCCTCGACGAGCGCCTCGAGCAGGTGGAACGCGATGGCACGGGGGTCGTCGCGCAGCCCGAGATCGACGGCGTGGTCCGGCGGCTCACCGACGCCGCGCGGGCCGTCGACGACTTCTACCGCGGCGATCAAGCCCACCTCGAGCACGCCGTCGCGGTGTTCGGCTCGGTGCCGCAGCTGGTCTCGCAGACCCGCGCGGACGCCCAGCGGATCCGGCAGCAGGCCGACGCCTCCCCGTACGCCGCCTACCCCTCGGTGCGGCAATGCGCGGCGGCTCTGGATGAGGCGCTGCTCACACTCGAGGCCGCCGCGATCGGCGGCGCCGGGGCACCCGCCCGCGACGCCGCGACCCGGCTCGACTCGCGTACCCGCGAGCTGTCCAGCGCCCTGGAAGCCGCTCCCGGCAAACAGCATTCGGCCAGCACCGCGCTGGCGTCGGCGGCCACCCGGCTCGATGCCGCCCGCAACCGTCTGGACCGCGTCCCCCCGGCCATGTCCGCGCTGCTGCGGGAATTCGCGGCTGCGTCATCGAACGATTTGGCCAACAATGAGCGACAAGCCCGGGAGGCCGTCGAGGCCGCCGACGCGGACCTGGCCCGCGCCCGGGCCGCCCTGGCCGCCCACGACCCGGAGGACGCGCTCGACCTGACCACCACCGCCCGCGCCCGCCTCGCCGCCGCCGAGGAGAGCGCCGAGGCCGTCACCGACCGGCTCGCCCAGCTACGCGCGGTCCGGGAGCAACCGGCCGAGCGCGCCAAGACCGTTCGCTTCAAACTGCGCGACGCGCAGATGCTGGCGGTCAACAAGGGCGTCGTCCCGCAATGGGGTTCGGTGCTCGACGCCCAGGCCGAACGCCTGGACCGGGCCACCGCGGGCCTGACCGGCCGCCATCCCGACTATTGGGCGTACGTGTCCGAACTCGACGCGATCACCGCGTTCGTCGCCGGAGTCGTCGAACGCATGCGAAATACCGACAGATAGACCGAAAGTCACCAGGAGGACGTCCGCGACGATGACCGCGATGATCACCAGCGACCCGGACGTCGCACCGGTCTCCTTGCGGAAGCGCTTCCCGCTGCGGCATTTCCGGCAGGTGCCGGGTCCGGAGCTGCGGCGGCTGTTCCACCGCCTGCCCGAGGCCTTCGGCGGCTCCCGCGATCGCGACCTGCTCGCCATGGCGCTGGGCGCGACCCTGTACGTGCCCGCGACCCGCGCCGACCTCACCGCCACCATCCTGCGCCGCGCCGAACGCGGCGTCTGCTCGATGGTCATCGACCTCGAGGACGCGGTCGCCGACCACGCCGTCGAATACGGGAAATGGCAGGCCGCCGTCACCCTCGACGAACTGGCGGCCAGCGGCGAGGCCTACCCGCTGCTGTTCGTGCGGGTGCGCGACCCGCAGAGCATCGGCGAGATCGCCGGACGACTCGGGGCGGGCGCGACGGCGCTCACCGGATTCGTGCTGCCCAAGTTCGACAGCGCCTGCGCCGCCGACTACCTGGACGCGCTGGAACTCGCCTCGGAACGGCTGGGCCGCACCGTCTTCGGCATGCCCGTGCTGGAATCCCCCGCCCTGGTGCACCGCGAGACCCGCGACCGGGAACTGGGCCGCATCGGCGAACTGCTCACCGCGCACCGTGACCGCATCCTCGCCGTCCGCATCGGGGCCACGGACATGTGCTCCACCTTCGGGATTCGCCGCGACCGCGACCTGACCATCTACGACGTGCGCGTGGTCGCCGACGTCATCGCCGACATCGTCAACTATCTGGGCCGCGCCGACGGCACCGGATTCACCATCACCGGACCGGTCTGGGAGTACTTCGCCGACCACACCCGCATGTTCCGGCCGTTGCTGCGCACCGCCCCCTTCGCCGAGGTGGACGCGGTCCCGTTCCGGCAGTCGCTGGTCAGCCGGGACATGGACGGGCTGCTGCGGGAGATCACCCTGGACCGCGCCAACGGCATCCAGGGCAAGACCGTCATCCACCCCACCCACGTCGCGGTCGTGCACGCGCTGTCCATCGTGACCCACGAGGAATACGCCGATGCCGCCGACATTCTCAGCACCGGCGCGGGCGGCGTCGCCGCCTCCGAGTACCGCAACAAGATGAACGAGATGCGCCCGCACCGCAGCTGGGCCCACCAGATCATGCTGCGCGCCCGGGTCTTCGGCGTCGCCAACAAAGGAGTCTCCTTCGTGGACCTGCTCAAGGCCCTGGTCGAATCGTGAGCGCCGACCCCGCCCTACCCGCGGCCACCCGCGAACTCCCCTGGGCCACCCGTGAACTCGGCCTCACCCTGCACCACACGGGCACCTGCCTGCCCGGTCCGGAATGGCGCGTGGAGACGCTCGTCGAACCCGGGCTGCGCCGCAATCCGCGCCGCGCCCACCTGCTGGTCTCGACGGTGCTCGGCAAGCATCTGCCCACCGACCCGCACCGGGTGCTCGACGCGGGGGACCGGCTCGGTGACCTGGTGCTCGACGTACTCGCCGCGTCCGGTGACCGGCCCGGCAGCGCCGTCGTGCTCGGCTTCGCCGAAACCGCGACCGGGCTCGGCCACACCGTCGCGGCCCGCATCGGCGCGTGGTGCTACCTGCACTCCACGCGCCGCGACGTGCCGACCGCCGACACCCTCGCGGGCTTCGAGGAGGGCCACTCGCACGCCACCTCCCATCTGCTGCAACCGATGCCCGCCGGGGTCTTCCACAACGACCTGCCCATGGTGCTGGTCGACGACGAGATCTCCACCGGCGCAACAGCGCTGGACGCCGTCCGCGCCCTGCACGCCCTGACCCCGCGCACGCACTACGTCCTGGCGTCCCTGGTGGACATGCGGACCGACGCCGACCGCCGCGCTTTCGAACAGGCGGCCGCCGACCTCGGCGCGCGCATCGACACCGTCTGCCTGGCGGGCGGCAGCACCGTGCTGCCCACCGACCTGATCGACGCGGTCGCCGCACTGCCCGAACCCGTGCTGAACCCGGTCGCCGAACGGCGGGGCGCCTGCGCCCGGGTCGAGATCCCCTGGCCCCACGATGTTCCCGAGGGCGGCCGCCACGGCTTCCTCGACTCCGACACCGAACCCTTCGAGGCGGCGCTCGCCCGCGCCACCAAAGCCCTCTCCGCCGAACTGGCCGAACCGCGGCCGGTCATCGTCATCGCCCACGAAGAACTCATGTACCTGCCGCTGCGCATCGCGGCGGGGTTGGCGGACAACGGGATTCCCGCCCGCTACCAGACGACGACGCGGTCACCGGCCTATGTTCTCGACGAACCGGGGTACCCGCTGCGCCGCGGATTCCGCTTCACCGCGCCCGAGACCGGCGAGGACGCCCCGCGATACCTGTACAACGCCCGGTGGCCGGGCGAGGATCGGGCGGTCGATCCGATCCTGCTGGTCGTCGTCGACACTCCGGCGGACACCGAACGGCTCACGGCCGCAGGCGGACTCGTCGACGTGCTCACCGCGTCGGGTTCCGACGTGCTGCTGGCCGTGCTGACCGAATCGGACCCGCGCGCGCTCGCCGCGACGCGTGCGGCGCGGCCGGAACCGTTGTACGGGCCGGAGTTCGGGTCGTACGCGCGCGACGAGGTGGCGTGGCTGCTCACGGATCTGTCCGGTGTCGCCCTGGAAGCCGATGTGGCCGAGCGCGAACGGCGGATCCAATCGGGGGCGGCGCACTACGCGGAATCGCTGCCGGTGGAGTACCAGCCGGACGCCGAGTACCGGGAGCTGTTCGACCGGGTGCTCGCGCAGAGCGCCGAGCGGCTGGCGCTGGCGGTGGCGACCGTCGCGGAACTGGTGGTCGCCGAGCGCGGGGACGACATCGTGCTGGCGTCGCTGGCACGGGCCGGGACACCCGTCGGGGTGCTCATGCGCCGGTGGCTGGGGAGCCGGGGGATCGAGGTCCCGCACTACGCGGTGTCGATCGTGCGCGATCGCGGAATCGATTCGGCCGCACTGGATCACCTCGCGCGCGATCACGATCCGGCGCGGGTGGTGTTCGTGGACGGCTGGACCGGCAAGGGAGCCATCACCCGCGAGCTCGACGCGGCGCTGGCGGCGTATCACGCGGCGGGCGGGGCCCGGTTCGACCCGGACCTGGCGGTACTGGCCGATCCGGGTGGCTGCGCGCGGACCTTCGGCACCCGGGACGATTTCCTGATCGCCTCCGCGTGCTTGAATTCGACAGTGTCGGGCCTGATTTCGCGCACGGTGCTCAATGACCGGCTGCTCGCGCCCGGACAGTTCCACGGCGCCAAGTTCTACCGCGACCTCGCGGGCGAGGACCAGTCCAACCGCCTGCTGGACGCCGTGAGCGACTGCTTCGACCGGGTGCGCCCGCAGGTGGACGCGCGGGTGCGCGAGCTGCTGGCCGCAGACCGGACCCCCACCTGGGCCGGCTGGGCCTCGGTGGAGCGGGTGCGGGCCGAGTACGGGATCTCGAGCGTGAACTTCGTGAAACCCGGTGTGGGGGAGACCACCCGGGTGCTGCTGCGGCGGGTGCCGTGGCGGGTGCTGGTGCGTGATCCGGACGCCGGCGAGCACGCGCACATCCGGCTGCTCGCCGCGGCGCGCGGCGTGCCGGTCGAAGTCGTGCCGGATTTGGCGTACGCCTGTATGGGCTTGATCAAGGAAGTGAAGGGATAGCTGGTGCAGCAGCGCGAGGTGATGGTGGCGACCGATCTCGATCGGACGCTGATCTATACGCGAGCGGCTTTCGGGAACGCGAACCCCGACACGGTGTGCGTGGAAGAGTATGAGGGACAGCCGCTCTCGTACATGACGGTGACGGCGGCCGAACGGCTGAAGATCCTGACCGAGACCGCCGCCGTGGTACCGGTCACCACCCGCACCATCGAGCAGTTCCAGCGCATCCGCCTGCCCGGCGGGCCGTGGCCCTACGCCGTCACCAGCAATGGCGGCAGCATCCTGCGCAACGGGCTGCCGGACCGGCGCTGGCGTTCCGCCCTCGACGCCCGGGTGCGCGCCGAATGCGCCACCCTCGTCGAGGTGCGCGCGGAATTGCGTGCCCGCGTGGACGAATCGTTCGCGCTGCGACTGCGCGAGGCCGACGACCTGTTCTGCTACCTGGTCGTGGACCAGGAGCGGCTGCCCGCCGGATTCCTCGCCGACTGGGACGCCTGGTGCCGCCCGCGCGGCTGGTCGGCCTCGCAGCAGGGCCGCAAGATCTACGCCATGCCGACCCCGGTGTGCAAAAGCCATGCGGTGCGCGAAGTTCGACGCCGCATGCTCGACTCGGGCGAACTGCGCGCCGGGTCGCCGCTGCTGGCCGCCGGCGACGGCTCACTCGACGCGGAGATGCTGATCAGCGCCGACGCCGCCATCCGGCCACGGCACGGTGAGCTGGAGCAGCGGAACTGGCGTCATCCCCGCGTGGCGGTCACCGGGGCTTCCGGTATCCAGGCGTCCGAGGAGATCGTCGACTTCTTCCTCGGCGTGAGGGCGCTGCGGTAGGCGTCAATCCGCGGTCAGGGTACGAACTTTCGAGACGGCCAGGGCCGCTTCGGGTCCGGTCGCGCGCACTTCCAGCCGATGCCCGGGGAGTACGCCGAGGGTGAGGACACGGGTCAGGCTGTCGCCGGGCACCGGTCCGACGCCGGTGGTGTCATTGCGCAGTTCGACGTGTGCGTCGAAATCCCTTAGAGCCGAGACCAGCTCGGCTGCCGGTCGGGCATGCAATCCGTGCCGACCGGTCACTTCGAATATCTCGGTGACGGCCGAGTTATCCACAGGTGCACTACCTGTGGATGAATGTGGATCGATCGCGCCCCCCGGTTCTGTGGATGAACCCAGCTGCGACCGCTTCGCGGTGAGCGCGCCGTCGGCTTCGCGGGCGACGGTCTCCAGATCAGCGCCGCCACCCGCCACGGCCAACGCCACGACCAGACCCTCGACCAGCGGTGCTGCCGAGAGGTGAACCCGCACCGGGGATTCGAGCAGATCGAGCGCGGTCTCGGCGGACAGCACGGCGCTCCCCAGATCCATCAACACCAGCACGCCGTCCCCGGAATCGGCCTCCCGGACAGCGTCGGCGACCGCGACCGCGTCGGTGCCGAACTCCGCCGCGGACAGGCCCGCCGCGATCCGCACCGCCACACCCTGATCGGGCAGCAACCCGGCGGCCAGCGCCACCGCGGCCTCGGCCAGCGCGCGGCTGTGCGAGACCACCACCAGTCCGATCATCGCAGGGCCTGCCGGGCCGCCCGCACCAGCAGGGCGGCACTGGTCGCACCCGGATCCTGGTGTCCCGCACTGCGTTCACCCAGATACGACGCCCGGCCTTTGCGCGCCACCAGCGGCGTCGTGGCATCGCGACCGGCTTCCGCCGCGGCGACCGCGGCGTCCAGCGCGACCTCGGCCGAGGCGCCGCCCGCGACTTCCTCGTCCAGGGCGTCGGCCGCTGGACCGAGGGCATCCACCATGGTCTTGTCCCCGCGATCGGCCTTCCCGCGGGCGATCACACCGTCCAGACCCGTCCGGAACGCCCGAGCGAAATCACCGATCTCCGAACCACTCTCGATGGAGCCGGCGAAGCGCAGGAAGAACGTTCCGAACAGCGGACCGCTGGCGCCGCCGATGGTGCGGATCAGTACCAGGGCGGTCTGCTTCATGGTCTCGGCCGGTGACGACGAATCATCCAGTGCCGCAATGGCCGCTGTCATGCCCCGCTGCATATTCGTCCCATGGTCCGCGTCGCCGATGGCGGCGTCCAGCGCGGTCAACTCGGTGGCGTGTTCGTCCACCAGCGCCGCGAATCCGCGCACCCACGCCGAGACGTCGACCGCCGCCATCAGATGCCCCACCGCAGCGCCGGAGTGCGCACCGGCGCGTCCCACAGTGCCGTCAGCTCCTCGTCCAGCCGGGTCACCGTGACCGAGCAGCCCGCCATGTCGAGTGATGTGATGTACGGCCCGACCAGCGAGCGCTCGAGGTGGATCCCGCGCCCGCGCAGGATCCGCGCCACTTCGTCGAACATGAGGTACAGCTCGATGAGCGGCGTCCCGCCCATGCCGTTGACGAAGCACAGCACCCGATCACCCGCGGTGAACGGCAGATCCGTGAGAATCGGCTCCAGCAGCATCCCCGCCACCTCGCGGGCCGGGGCCAGCGGCACCCGCTCCCGGCCGGGCTCGCCGTGGATGCCGATGCCGATCTCCATCTCGGCGTCGCCGAGCTCGAAGGTGGGGTGCCCGACGGCGGGGACCGTGCCGGAGGTCAACGCCATCCCCATGCTGCGCGAGCACGCGTTCACCCGCTCCGCGATGCGCGCCACCTCGTCGAGCGGCCGGCCCTGTTCGGCGGCCGCGCCCGCCATCTTCTCCAGGATCACCGTCGCGCCGACGCCGCGCCGCCCGGCGGTGTAGGTGCTGTCCTGTACCGCCACATCGTCGTTCACCACGACCGCGCGGACCTGCGCGCCGGATTCGGCGGCGGCCAGTTCGGCGGCCATCTCGAAATTCATCACGTCGCCGGTGTAGTTCTTCACGATGTGCAGCACGCCCGCCCCGGAATCCACGGCGGCGGTGGCGGCCTGGATCTGATCGGGCACCGGGGAGGTGAAGATCTCGCCGGGACAGGCCGCGTCCAGCATGCCGAGGCCGACGAAGCCGCCGTGCAGGGGTTCGTGACCGGAGCCGCCGCCCGAGACCAGGCCGACCTTGCCCGGGCGTGGCGCGTCGGCGCGCACCACGATGCGTTGTTTCGTGTCCACCCGCAGCTCCGGATGCGCCGCGGCCATCCCGGCCAGGGCGGCGTCCACCACGTCGGCCGGATCGTTGATGAGCTTCTTCACCGAAATCTCCCGTCGGAAGGCCGGTTCGGGTCCCTGTGAGTCAGACTCGCACCGCCCGTGCGGCGGCGACGCGGTTTCGGGCTTTTGCGACGGGATTCGGGCTAAGCCAGCGGTTCCGCGGTTTCCTCGAGGGTGCGGGCCAGTTCGATGTCGGTGACCAGCTGCACCATCAGATCCCGCAGTTCACCGTCGGGCAGATGGTCGGCGGCGAATTCGAAGGGTTCGGAGACGTCCAGGCCGCCCTGGGTGGCGGCCAGGATCACCCACGGAATCCCCACCTCGGCCACGCCGAGCCGTTCCCGGATCAGATCGGTGGTGTCCTCCACCAGGGCGGTGCGCGCGGCCACCGCGGCCGTCATCTGCTCGTCCAACTCGATCCGGCGGCGCTCCAGCAGACCCGCGTCCGCTCTCGCCTCCTGTTCCGGGGTGGTGCGGACCGAACCGTCGTCGAAGACCTGGAAGCCCTCGTTCACGCAGAGGGTGCCCAGCGACACCTCGGCCTCGGCCAGCTCCGGCAGGGTGCGCAGGCAGTCCAGCACCGCGTCCAGCGCCGCCACCAGGCGGTCCCGAATATCGCGGCGGCGCACCAGCTCCCGATCGGCGTCCTCGCGCTCGGACAGCACCTGCTCGACCGCGCGCCCGATCTGGAATGCCATGGCGGTGGATTCCGGGGCCCAGCCGCCGCGCGGCGTGAACTCGCCCTCCTTGGGCGTGATGGTGTCCAGGAAGGCGTTCACCGCGTCGAGCAGGTCGCGCAGCTGGTCACGGGACACGGCCGGGTGCCGGAAGGCGCGTAGGTACTGTTCGTGCGCTTCCGCGGGTTCCACCTCACCGTCGCTCACGGTGCCGATACTGCCACGCGTTCCCGGCATACTCGGCCACCACGCCTCCAGCCCGTGTCGCCGCGTTCTCGTAGAGTGGCAGCGACCGCACTGTCAAGCGAAGGGTCGATCGTGTCCGCAGTTTTGGTGAAGGGCCAGAACGGTCCGCTGAGTGTCCACGAACTGGTGATCAGCGTGGAGGTGGCCGCACCGGCCGATCTGTCCGCGCTACTCGTCACCCCGGCGGGCACGGTGCGCACCGACGCCGATTTCGTGTTCTTCAACCAGCCCTCGGGGCCGGGGGTGACGCTGCGCCCCGGTGCGCCGGGCACGCCCGCCGTGCTGGCGGTGTCGCTGGACGCGATTCCCGCTGATATCGAACAGCTTCGGGCCGTCATCACCCTCGACGACGCCAACGGCAGTTTCGGGCAGCTGTCCGCGCCCGTGGCCCGGGTCTCCGACGCCGCCGGAAACTCGCTGTACGAGTACCGGATCGAGGGCCTGAGCACCGAATCCATCGTCATCGCACTGGAGTTGTACCGCCGCCAGGGCAGCTGGAAGGCCCGCGCGGTCGGGCAGGGGTACGCGGGCGGCTTCGCCGCGCTGGTCACCGACCACGGCGTGCGCGTCGACGACGCGCCGCAGCCCGCTCCCGTGTCCGCGCCCGCACCCGAGCAGTTCGCCCCGGCCACCGGCGGATATCCGCCCCCGCCCGCGCAATTCGAGCCCACGGGCGGCTACCCGCCGCCACCGGCGCCCACCGGCGGCTTCCCGCCGCCGCCCCCGCAGGGCCAGCCCACCGGGGGCTACCCGCCGCCGCCTCCGCCGCCGCCCGCGCCGCAGGACGATCGCGATCTGCCCACCGGACATGTCGTCAGCCTGGTCAAGGGCCAGCGCATCAACCTGCGCAAAGAGGGCGGCGGCGCACTGAGTTACGTGAAGATGGGGCTGGGCTGGGATCCGGTCAAGCGCGGCGGCATCTTCGGCAACAAGGCCGTGGACGTGGACCTGGACGCCTCGGTGGTGATGTTCGCCGGGCACGGCCCCGTGGACGTCGTGTACTACGGCAGCCTCAGCTCCAAGGACGGGTCGATCCGCCACCAGGGCGACAATCTGACCGGTGAGGGCGAGGGCGACGACGAGGAGATCAGCGTCGACCTGTCGCGCATCTCGCCGTCGGTCACCACCCTGCTGTTCATCGTGACCTCCTACAAGGGCCACACCTTCGAACAGCTCGCCAATGCCTACTGCCGCCTGGTGGACAGCGCCACCAATGCCGAGATGGCGCGCTTCACCCTCACCGGCGGCATGCCGTTCACCGGCATGGCCATGGGCAAGATGTTCCGCCCGGCCCCCGGCGCGGACTGGAAGTTCCAGGCCCTCGGCGAGGGCTTCCAGGCCAAGCACCCGGGCGAGGCCGTACCGCAGCTGGCCCGCTTCCTCTGAGGCGGTGAGCGGGCCCCGGCCCTGAGCGACCGCTCAGGGCACGGGTTCCGGCCGCCGCGGCCACAGCCACGACGGCAGCCACGGATCCTGGGGATCCGGGGCGCGGTCGAGCACACCGCCGCCCGGATCGTCGGCGCCGTCGCGGCGCACCGGATCCTCGGCGGGACGGTAGATCTGGCGGATCACCAGGACGCACAACGCGATCACCGCCAGATCGCGCACCACCACGGTGCCGGTGAACCACTGCTCGGGCAGACCCTTGTGGTCCGGGCCCAGGTAGTAGTACATGCGCGGCACCCACACCAGGGCGTCGATCGTCATCCACGCCAACAGGATCCGCCGGTGCGGCAGCGCCAGCACGGCCAGCGGCACCAGCCAGATCGAATACTGCGGGCTCCACACCTTGTTGGTCAGCAGGAACGCCGCCACCACCAGGAAGGCCAGCTGCGCCAGCCGCGGCCGCCGCGCGGCGGTCAGGCCGATCCAGCCGATGCCCGCGCACGCCGCGAGGAACAGCAGCAGCGACACCGTGTTCAGCACGGTCGGCACGTCCTGCGGACCGAGCACCCCGTCGAATCCGGCCCAGCCGGTGAACGAGGTGATCACGTTGTAGATCGAATCCGGGTCCGCGTGCCGTTCGGTGTTGAGCCGGAAGAACTCCCACCAGCCGTTCGGGTACAGCGCCGCGATCGGCGCGTTCACCGCCAGCCAGGTGATCGCGGCCGACGCCACCGCCGCGCCCGCGGCCCGCATCGGCGGCAGGCCGCCGAAGGCCGCGTCGTCCTCGTCGCGCCGATAGGCGCGGACGCACAGGATCAGGATCGGGCCCAGGAGCAGCAGCGGATACAGCTTCGCCGCCCCGCCCAAGCCCAGCAGGATGCCCGCCAGCACCGGGCGGCGGCGGCCCCAGGCCAGCAGGCCGCCCGCCGCGAAAGCCGTTGCCAGCAAATCGAAGTTGGTGAACGCGTGCACCGCCACCAGCGGCGACAGCGCCACCAGCGCGGCATCCCAGACCCGCCGTCCCGCCGACAGCGCGGTCGCCCAGATGGTCACCAGCCAGGCCAGCGCCAGGCCGATCGCCACCACATTGAAGTAGATGACCACCTCCAGCGCGCCGCTGCCCGGCAGCGGAGAAACCTTCCACGCCTTGGCGATTCCCATGGAGATGTACTGGTACATCCCGGACAGCACCGGGTACTCCATGTAGCGGACCTGCGGCTTGCCGTCGCTGAACTCGACCCACTGCTTCTTGTACGGGAACGCGCCCTCGTTGAGATGCTCGGCGCCGTACAGCGGCACCGTGTCCGAGTAGCACATGGCCAGGTACTGGCGGCCGTTGTTCCAGTCCAGGCCCATGACTCCCGAGGAGTCCGGCCGCTGCTGGATGCAACCCGCCTTGCCGAACCAGCCGAACGCCAGGAACAGCACCGCGAACGCCATCAGCACCCGCATCGGGGTCCAGAAGCGGACCCGGCCGATCACCGCGTGGTCGCCCACCGGGCCGCCGAGCGGATCGCACAGCTGCGCGGTGAGCGTGTCGGTGCGACTCGGCTTGTCCCGGTCGTCGACCGACCGCAGATCGTCCGCCAGCGGCGCCGGCGACTCGTAGCCGACCGGCGTATCACGCTGCGCGCGAGCCTGTTCCACTCCTGCTGCCTCCCCCGGCTCCGGCGCCGCGCCGGCCGGTCCGCTCGCGGCGGCCGACCGGTGCGCCAGTTGCTGCTCGATCACGCCAGCAGGCTACCGATTCGGCCGCCCATTGCCGTTGCCGGTACCGCCACCGCTGTTCGGAGCCGTGGTCGTGGCGCCCCCGTCCGCGGGCGCGACCGGCTGCCCGGACATCGGACCGGTGCCGCCGCCCTGCTGTTCCTGGGTGGGCTCGGGCTGGGTCTGCTGCCGCTGGTTCTGCGGGTTCGGCGCGAGGCCCGGCACCGGGATGGAGAACCCGGGCAGACCCGGGATCGGCATCTGGCTGGTGGTGACGACCGGGGGCAGCGGCGCCTCGGTGGTCGAGGGCGCGGTGTACGGCGCCGACCAGGACGGCACACCACCCTGCGAGCTGCCGATATTGCCCGGCTTCGGGAAGGACTCGTTCGTCGTGCCCTTGAGCGCGCCGTCCATCGTCGACTTCCAGATGTCGGACGGCAGGCCCGAACCGTAGATCATGCCGCCATTGACGTTGCGCAGCTTCTCGTTTCCGGCGGCCGTGCCGATCCACACCGCGGTGGACAGCGACGGCGTGTAGCCGACCATCCAGGCGTCCTTGTTCTCGATGGTGTCGCCCAGCTGGGCGGTACCGGTCTTGGAGGCCGACTGGCGGTCACCCGCGAGCTGATGCTTGTTCGAGTACTGCGCGATCGGCTTCATCGCGTCGGTCACGTTGTCGGCCACCGCCGCCGAGACCTTGCGCTCACCGGCCACGTCGCCGCGGTCCATCAGCACGGTGCCGTCGGAGGCGACCACCTTGGTCACGAAGTGCGGCGCGTGGTACATGCCCGACGCGGCCAGCGTGGCGTAGGCCGAGGCCATGTCCAGCACGCGAACGTTGTACTGGCCCAGCACGATACCGTTGTTCGGCGACGAGCCGTCCGGCTCCACCAGCGTCTTGCCGATGCCGTCGACGCTCGCGGGGATGCCGAGCCGGTGCGCCATGTCGGCGATCTTCTGCGGGCCGTTGCCCGGCATGTCCAGCATCATCCGGTAGAAGCTGGTGTTGTAGGACCGCTTGGTGGCCTCGGCGATGGTGCACATGCCGCAGTTCTCGTCGGCGACATTGTGGATCTCGATGCCGTTGACCTTGAACGGCGAGGAGCTGTCGTACATGGTCGAGAGCGGCTTGCCCAGTTCCAGGTTCTCGGCCAGGCCGAACACCTTGAACGAGGAGCCCGGCTGCAGACCGGCATTCGCGAAGTCGAAGCCCTGGCCGTCGGAACCGCCGTAGTAGGCGCGCACCGCACCGGTCTTCGGATCCACCGACACCACCGCGGTCTTCAGCTTCTCCGGCTCGCCGTCCATCACCTTGGTCACCGCGTTGACGGCGGCGTCCTGGGCCTTCTGGTCGATCGTGGTGGTGATCTGCAGGCCCTGGGTGTTCAGGTCGTGCTCGGAGATGCCCGCGGCTTCCAGCTCCTTGAGCACCTGGGTCTTGATCAGGCCCTCCGGGCCCGAGTCCAGGGTCTTGTCGTGCTGCGCCTCCGCGGCCGAGATCACCGGCGGGTACTGCATGCTGGCGCGGTCCGCGGCGGGCAGGTTGCCGCCGTCGACCATGCCGTCCATCACGTACTTCCAGCGGGTCTGCGCGCCCTGTGGATTCTTCTCCGGATCCAGGTTCGACGGCTGCTGGATGGTGGCAGCCAGGACCGCGCCCTCGGCCACGCTCAGATCCTGCACCGGCTTGTTGAAGTACGCCTTGGACGCCGCGTCGATGCCGTACGCGCCGCGGCCGAAGTAGATGGTGTTGAGGTAGGCGGCCAGGATCTGGTCCTTGGACCACTGCTTGGCCATCTTGGCCGAGATCACCAGCTCACGCAGCTTTCGGGTGAGCGAGTGCTCGTTGCCGACCATCGCGTTCTTCACGTACTGCTGCGTGATGGTCGAACCACCACCGGCGCTCGAATTGCCGGTCAGCTGACCGACGAACGCGCGGCCGAAGCCCTGGATCGAGAAGCCCGGGTTGGTGTAGAACGACCGGTCCTCGGCCGCGATGACCGCGTTGCGGACGTGCGGCGGGATCTGGTCGATCGTCACATCGGTCCGGTTGCCTTCCGGCGGAATGATCTTCGCCAGCACCGAGTTGCCGTCGGCCATGTAGATGGTGGCCACCTGATTGTTCTTCAGGTCGCCGGGCTGCGGCACGTTCACCGTCGAATAGGCGTACAGGAAGACCGTGCTGCCCAGGCCCAGCACCAGCGCCATGCCCACGTAGATGGTCCGGCGGATGATCCGCCAGATGGAGGTCTTGCGGGGCGTGCCCTTACCGCCGCCCTTGCCGCCCCCGGAACCGTTGCCGCCCGGCCGCCGCGGCGGCGGGCCGGGCGGGGTGCCGCCCTGGGGCCGCCGGGTGGCGGGCTGGCCGCCGGTCGGCGGTCGATTGCCCTCGGCCGGACGGGTCCGCGTCGCCGCGCCCGCGCCCGCCGCGGCGCCCGCGCGGACCCCGCGATCGTCGACCCGCTGGGTGCGGTCCGAGGCGGCCGCCCGGGAGACGTGATTCGGAACCGCCTGTCGCGCGCCGGTGTTCACGCGCTGATCGGCGGCGGGGTTCGGAAGCTTGCGGGTCGCATCCGGATTGCCGGGTCTGGGCGGCGGCGATCCGGGCCGCCGGACCGGCTGCCCGCCCTGCGGCGCGCCCCCGCGCTGCGGCTGGCCGTTCGGTCCGCGCGGCGGCATCCCGCCGGGACCGCCGCCATTGCCGCGCTGCGGGCCACCGGGCCCCATGGGCTGACGCGCCCCGGGCGGCGGCCCCGCGGGCCGTCCTCCCTGGGCCGGCGGCGGGTAACCACCGGGGCCGGGTTGCGAACCGCCACGGGGGCGGCCGCCGTGCGGTCCGTCGTCATAGGGCGATGTCACAGCCTGGCTCTCCAATTACTTCTCGATACGGTCCGGGTCCCCGGGCAGGGCTCGATGCGGTCACTGTCGGTGCACCGCGGCGGGCATGCGTGCCCGCGGATCAGCAGTCGACGTGGCCTCTCACTCGGCGGCCGTACGACGGGTGCCGGTGCGGCGTCGGCCCGTCGGCGCCGGGGCTAGGCCCAGCACATAGGACTGCACGAGATGGTTCCAACTGCAGGTCCGGCACACCTCGACCACATGCACCGAGAACTCCTCCCGAGTCTCGGCCAACCGGACCAGTTCCTCCGGCGCGCGAGCGGAGCCCGCGACGGCGCCCAGGCCGTCGCCGTAGACCCACGAGACGAGTGTCAACTGCTCTTTCCTGCAGATAGGGCATGTGACCTCGCTTCCCCGCCCGTGGAACTTCGCCGCCCGCAGGAGGTACGGATTGGCATCGCACACATCCGCGACGTCCACCCGTCCCGCGTAGACGTCGGCCAGCAGGGACCGGCGCCGAAGCGCATAGTCCACTACCTGCCGCTGTATTCGCACGCGACCCAGAGTACTTGCGGTGGCCCTCGGCCCGCACGCCCCGGACGGACTCTGATCAATTCGCCACACGGCGTAACGCGGCTCACCACACACCGCATCGCGGTGGTTCGGTGCGCCGTTTATATCGGCGCGATATAGTTTGGAACTGCATCCATCGGTTAGGTCTGAACACAACAGTCAGGGGGTGAAGCCCGGTGCTGGAGTTGGCAATCCTCGGGCTGCTCCTCGAGTCGCCGATGCACGGCTACGAGCTGCGCAAGCGGCTCACCGGTCTGCTGGGCCCCTTCCGGGCCTTCTCCTACGGGTCGCTGTATCCGACCCTGCGGCGCATGCAGGCCGACGGCCTCATCGCGGAGGAGAGTCCGCAGGGCTTGGCAACGCGCCGTGCGCGGCGGGTCTACAACCTGACTGACCCGGGACGGGAGCGGTTCGCCGAACTGCTCGCCGACACCGGACCCCAGAACTACACCGACGACGGCTTCGGCGTTCATCTGGCCTTCTTCGGCCGCACCCCCGCGGAAGCGCGGATGCGAATCCTGGAGGGGCGGCGGAGGCAGGTCGAGGAGCGCCGAGAAGGACTGCGGGAAGCGATAAAGCGAGCCAGTGGGCAACTGGACCGCTATACCCGCCAGCTCCATCAACTCGGTCTCGAATCAAGCGAGCGCGAAGTGCGCTGGCTCAACGAGTTGATTGCTGCGGAGCAATCGACGAAGGCGGCACCACAGAAAGAGGGAAATATCGGCCATGAGTGAGATCAACACCGAAGTTCGGGTGGCCATCGTCGGCGTGGGTAACTGCGCATCTTCCCTGGTTCAGGGCGTGCAGTACTACAAGGACGCCGACGAGAATTCGACCGTCCCCGGACTCATGCACGTGAAGTTCGGTCCGTACCACGTCCGTGATGTGAAGTTCGTCGCCGCGTTCGACGTCGACGCCAAGAAGGTCGGCTTCGACCTGTCCGACGCGATCTTCGCCAGCGAGAACAACACCATCAAGATCTCCGACGTGCCGCCGTCGGGTCTGACCGTGCAGCGTGGACCGACGCTGGACGGCATCGGCAAGTACTACGCGCAGACCATCGAGCTGTCCGAGGCCGAGCCGGTCGACGTCGTCCAGGCGCTGAAGGATGCCAAGGTCGACGTCCTCGTCTCCTACCTCCCGGTCGGTTCGGAAGAGGCCGACAAGTTCTACGCGCAGTGCGCCATCGACGCGGGCGTGGCCTTCGTCAACGCGCTGCCCGTGTTCATCGCCTCCGACCCGGTCTGGGCCCAGAAGTTCGTCGACGCAGGCGTGCCGATCGTCGGCGACGACATCAAGTCCCAGGTCGGCGCGACCATCACCCACCGCGTGATGGCCAAGCTGTTCGAGGACCGCGGCGTCGTGCTGGACCGCACCTACCAGCTGAATGTCGGCGGCAACATGGACTTCAAGAACATGCTCGAGCGTGAGCGCCTGGAGTCGAAGAAGGTCTCCAAGACCCAGGCCGTGACCTCCAACCTCGAGGGCCCGCTCTCGGGCAAGGTGTACGACCGCAACGTGCACATCGGCCCGTCGGACTACGTCGAGTGGCTCGACGACCGCAAGTGGGCCTACGTCCGGCTCGAGGGTCGCGCCTTCGGTGACGTGCCGCTGAACCTGGAGTACAAGCTCGAGGTGTGGGACTCGCCGAACTCGGCCGGCATCATCATCGACGCCGTCCGCGCCGCCAAGATCGCCAAGGATCGCGGCATCGGCGGACCCGTCCTCCCGGCCTCGGCCTACCTGATGAAGTCGCCGCCCAAGCAGCTGGCCGACGACGTGGCCCGCGCCCAGCTCGAAGCCTTCATCATCGACGCCGAGTAGTCGACGCTCGTAAGGCAAAGGGCGGCATCGCAATCGCGATGCCGCCCTTTATCGCTTTTCGACGTCAGTCGAGGGAGACGTACACCTCGACGGATGTGGGACCGGTGTAGCGCTCGATCTCCGCGGCGTGGGAGCGGGTGATGGTGCCCGCGTTCTCGGCCTTGGCGACCTGGGCCCAGGCGGTGCGGAGCAGGTCGTAAGGCTTGTCCGAGACAACGAATTTCGCGTAGCGGCCCGAGGGGATGCGGGTCATCACGTCGCCGGTGTCCAGGTCGGGCAGGCCCGAAAGCTCGTATCCGAGAACGGCTACCGCGTGATCGTTCTGGCCGATGTAGGCGGCGACGCGTTCGGCCTTCTTCTCCCGGGCCAGGTAGCGGTCCCAGGTGAAGTTCACCAGGTCCAGGTCGCGGGCGGTCACCTCGCGGCCCGCCAGGGGGATGGTCAGCCCGCCGACCAGGAATTCCTCCAGGGTGACGATTTCGAAGTCCACTGCTCCCCTACCCCTCCGCGCTCGGATCCAGCGCGACGAAAACCTCCACCGTCCGGTTGTCCGGATAGTGCTCGAAATCCCCGGTGTAGGCGCGCACCAGGCTGCCGGCCGCCTCGAGGTCCCAGACCGTCCGCCAGATCGACACGATCACGTCGCCGAGATTGTCGCCGCTGCGAATGAAGCGCGCGAATACGCCGCCCGGGATACGCGCCAGTACATCGCCGGGCAATAGGTCGTCCGGATTCTTGCATTCGTAGCCGACGATATGGGTCAGATACGAACCGATCTCGGGTGCGTGATCCACGTACGCGGTCGCGGGCGGGCCCGGCAGATCACGTGCGATCGTTCTTTTCCAGGCCTCCTCGACCTTCGCGCGGCGCGGCCCTTCGACCGCGAGTGCCGGGCTGCGTAGCACCGTTCCGGCTACCAGCGTTTCGTGGCGTTCAACAACATTGAATTCCACCGGCGTCGCCCCTAAGTCTCGTGCTGTCTCCGACCCCACCCTGCTCCCAACCCGCATCCTGCCACCGGCATTCGGAGTCGCTGAATCCGGTAGCGGGTTCCACAATATCCGCGGCCGCGCGCGGATGGAGCGGTAGGCACGAAACATGATCAACAGGACATGAATGTTATGAACGCTACCCGGGGACGGGGACGTTGAGGCCGGGGAAGATCTCGACCTCGCGGGGCGTGGGAGCGGGCGGGATGACCAGGACCGGTGCCTGCGCGGGGGCCGGGGCCGGCGGGTTCAGGATGTCGTAATTGCCGTTGGCCGGGGGATTTCCGGCGACCGGCGCCGAACCGGGGAACTGGTCCACCGGTGTTCCGGCCAGCGCGGCGTCCATCGTCTGCTTCCAGATGTCGGACGGCATGCCGGAACCGTAGATGGCGGCGCCGCGGGCGGTCCGGATCGGTTGGGGCTGTTCGGTTCCCACCCAGACCGCGGTGGACAGGGCCGGGGTGAAGCCGACCATCCAGGCGTCCTTGTTCTGGCCGGTCGTGCCGAGCTGGGTGGTGCCGGTCTTGGCCGCGGACGGGCGGCCGGCCAGGCCGTGGCCGTTGGAGTAGGCGGCGATGGGGAGCATGGCCTGGGCGACGGAGTCGGCGACGCCGGCCTGGATGCGCTGCTCGGACCGGCCGGGCGCGGCGTCACGGTCGAGCAGCACCCGGCCGTCGCCGGTCACGACCTTCTGCACGAAATAGGGTGCGCGGTAGGCGCCGGAGGCGGCCAGGGTGGCGTAGGCCGAGGCCATGTCGATCGGGCGCACCGAGTACGCGCCCAGCACGATGGCGGGCAGCGGCGGGCCGCCGCCGTCCTCGGTCAGGGTCTTGCCGGACACGCCGGGGATCTGGTCGGGGATGCCGGCCTGGTGGGCCGCGTCGGCGATCGCCTTCGGGCCCTCGAACAGGGTTCCGGACAGCCGGTAGAAGCTGGTGTTGAGCGAGCGCTTGAACGCCTCCCCGAGCGAGCAGGTGCCGCAGGATTCGCCGTCGACGTTCTGGATCTTCTCGCCGTTGACGGTGAGTGGAGCGCTGTCGAGCTGGTAGGTCAGCGGAATTCCCTGCTCCAGCGCGGCGACCACCGCGAAAGTCTTGAAGGCGGAACCGGTTTGCAGCGGGGCCTGCGCGAAATCGAAGCCGATGCCATCGGCTCCGCCGTAGTAGGCGCGCACCGCGCCGGTGCGCGGGTCGACCGACACCACCGCCGAGCGCAGTTCGCCCGGCTGCCCGGCCAGCGCTCTGCCGACCGCGGTCAGCGCGGCCTGCTGGGCCTTGGCGTCGATGGTCGTGATGATCTGCAGGGCGCCGGTATTCAGTTCGCGTTCGCTGATCCCGGAGGCGCGCAGTTCGCGCAGCACCTGGGCGCGGATCAGGCCCTCGGGGCCGCGCGAGGTGCCGTCGTCCGCCGCTGTGCCCGGGATGATGAGCGGGAACTGGGTGGCGGCGCGGTCGTCGCGGGTCAGCGTGCCCATCTCGACCATGCCGTCGAGCACGTAGGCCCAGCGGGCGCGCAGCTGGTCGAGGTGGGTCTCCGGGTCCAGCAGCGACGGGGTGCGGATGACCGAGGCCAGCACGGCGCCCTCGGCCAGGGTGAGTTCGGGGGCGGGCTTGCCGAAGTAGGCGTGGGCGGCGGCGGAGATGCCGTACGCGCCGCGACCGTAGTAGATGGTGTTGAGGTAGGCGGCGAGGATCTCGTCCTTGCTCCATTCACGGGCCATCTTGGCGGAGATGATGAGCTCGCGCATCTTCCGGCTCAGGGTGCGTTCCGAACTCAGGAAGGCGTTCTTCACGTATTGCTGGGTGATGGTGGAGCCGCCGCCCGCGTCGTCGCGGCCGAGCAGGTTGTCGCGGGCCGCGCGCAGGAAGGCCGAGGTGGAGTAGCCGGGATTGGAGTAGAAGTTGCGGTCCTCCGCCGATAGGACGGCCTGGCGTACGGGTAGCGGCACGTCGGTGAGCGGCACCGGCACCCGATTACCGTCCGGCGGAACGACCTTCGCGGTCACGGTGGCGCCGTCGGAGGTGAAGATGGTGGCGATCTGGTTGGTCTGCACCGCGTTCGGGTCCGGGATCTCGGCGCTCCAGTAGGCGACGCCCAGCAGGGTGGTCGGCATGACCACCAGGACCAGGAACAGTGCCAGGACCAGTCGCCGGATCTGTTGTCCGCGGGTGCGTGTCGGCGGAGTATCCGGCTGATCAGGGTTGACGGGCGGTTTGACTCGCCGCCGTGGGCGGCTCGGCGAGGGATGCCGCTGCCGATGGGATGCGCTGGCTGCCAGCTCGTTCCACTCCGCCCTGGCGGCGGACGCTTCCGGTTCTCCTGCGTGCCGGTCGTAGGACGAGCTCACGAGCATCTCCTTCCGGAGCGTCGACAAAGCGCGGTTCGACCCCACCCGGGTGGGGAGCACACGAGAACCCCGCAGCACCGGCCGCGGTGGGACCCATGCTAATCGAGGTCCCCCGCGACTCCGCCCATTTGCCTAGCTCTTGACGCCGCCCGCGGTGAGGCCGGAGATGATGCGGCGCTGGAACAGCAGCACCATGATGACCAGCGGAATGGTGACGATGGTGCCCGCGGCCATGATCGCCGTATACGGCTGGACCAGCGGGTTGTTGCCCGAGAAGCGGGCCACCGCGACCGTCACCGGCTCGGTCTTGTCGCTGGAGAGCAGTCGCGCCAGCAGGTATTCGTTGACCGCCGCGATGAACGCGAGGATGGCGGTGGTGAACACGGCGGGCGCGGCCAGCGGCAGCATGATCAGGCGGAACGCCTGGAACCGCGACGCGCCGTCGATCCGCGCGGCTTCTTCGAGCTCCCAGGGGAGTTCGGCGAAGAAGGACGCCAGGATGTACACGGTCATGGGCAGCACGAACGAGATGTTCGGGATGATCATGGCCTGGTAGTGGCCGATCCAGCCGAGGTCGGTGAACAGCTGGAACAGCGGGGTCACCAGCACCACCACGGGGAACATGGAGGCGGACAGGATGAGTCCGGACACCAGGTACTTGCCCTTGAAGGTGAGCCGCGCCAGCGCGTAGGCGGCCATGATGCCGATCAGCAGCGCCACCACCGTGGTGGCCGCGCCGATGATCACGCTGTTGCCCAGCGCCCGGCCGAAGTTGTTGCCGCGGCTGGTGTCGAAGGCGTTGCGGAAGTTCTCGAGCGTGACGTGGGTGGGCCACGGCGTGTTGTCGAAGGTGTAGGCCGGATCGCGCAGCGCGGTCACGACCATCCAGTAGAACGGTCCCAGACCCCACACCAGCACGATCAGCGCGCCCAGGTAGACGCGGCCGGACGCGAGTCGCTTGCTCCACGGAAGCGCTTGCGGCGCGGGCTTGTTCGCGGCCCGCTCGACGACGTTGGTGCTCATCAGTGGGCCTCCCGCTGTTCTTCCTGGGTGCGAACGGCGTTCGCGCCCAACACCTTCACCAGGAAGAACGCCACGGTGAAGATGAGCAGGAAGGTGATCACCGACAGCGCCGACGCGCTGTTCGGGCCCTGGCGCACCTGATCCACCACCAGCATGGAGATGGTGCGGGTGGCCGGGTTGGACTGGGTCATGATCGCGGGCAGGTCGTACATGCGCAGCGCGTCCATGGTGCGGAACAGCACCGCGACCAGCAGCGCCGGCTTCAGCAGCGGCAGGGTGATGTGCCGGAACCGCTGCCACGCGGACGCGCCGTCCACGCGCGCGGCCTCGTACACGTCCTCCGGAATCACCTGCAGGCCCGCGAGGATCAGCAGCGCCATGAACGGGGTGGTCTTCCACACGTCGGCGGCGATGACCGCGAAGCGGGCCGGCCACGGGTCGGCGGTCCACAGGATGTGGGTGCCGAAGATGCGGTTCACCACGCCGTCGTACTGGAACATGAACTCCCACAACCGCGCCGTGACGGCGGTCGGGATGGCCCACGGGATGAGCACGGCGGCGCGCAGCAGGGCGCGGCCCTTGAAGGTCTTGCCCATGATGACCGCCATGCCGAGGCCGATGCTGGCCTCCAGCGCGACGGTCACGACGGTGAACAGCAGGGTGACGCCGATGGCGGCCCAGAACTGCGAGCCCAGGTTGCCGGTCGGGCAGTCCACCGTCTCGCCGAGCGAGTTGGTGCACTGCTGCAGCAGCCAGTGCGTGTAGTTGCTGAAGCCGGCGCCGCCGCCCTCGACGAACATGCCGGTGGACTTGTCCAGGCCGGAGTCCTTCTGGAAGGACATGATCAGGGCCCGGACGACCGGATAGCCGATGACCACGGCCAGGGCGAGCAGCACCGGTGTGACGAACACCCATGCGCGGGCGGAGACGCCCAGTCGCTCACCCCGGCGCTTGGTCTGCGGCGCGTTGTTCTGTGGCGCTACGGATTTCACGCTCGGCTCCGTACGGTCGGGCGACTCGATATCGGTCGCTCCCGAAGGACGTGACACCTGTTCTCTTCTCCTACGGGACTCGGCCCTTGATCGTTCTCCGGGGCTTCGCCGTCGAGCACGCCCTACGATCCGGCGGTCTCGATGCCCTTCTGCATGCCCGCGATGGCATCGTCGACCGACTTGTTTCCGGTCAACGCAGCATAGGCGTTGTCCTGGATGGCCTTCGACACCGCGGGGTAGAAGGGGGTCACCGGCCGCGGCACCGCGGAGGCGATGGATTCCTTCAGTGCGGGAAGATACGGCATCTTGGCGATCAGCGCCGGGTCGTCGTAGACCGAGGCGCGGACCGACGGCAGCGCGCCGGAGGCCACGATGTGCTGGGCGTCCTCGCTGATCAGGAAGCGCAGGAAGTCCAGCGCGGTGGCCTTGTTCTTGGAGAAGGCGCTGATCGCGGCGTTGTAGCCACCGAGGGTGGAGGCGCCGACGCCGTCCTTGCCGGGCAGCGGGGCGACGCCGAACTTGTCCTTCACCGCGGAGGCGTCGGAACCGGCGTCACCGAAGGTGGACGGCCAGCCGCGCATGAACATGAGCTTGCCGGTGACGAAGGCGTTCTGCGACTCCGGTTCCTTGAAGGAGATGCCCTCCTTCGGGATGTCGCCGTTCTTGTAGGCGTCGACCAGGGTCTGCAGACCGGCCTTGGACTGCGCGCTGTTCACGGTCGGGGTCTTGCCGTCGGCGCCGACGAAGCTGCCGCCGAAGGCGTTGATGACTTCGGCGGTGTTCACGGTCAGACCCTCGTAGGGGGCCAGCTGGCCTGCGTAGCAACCGATTCCGGCGTCCCGGGCCTTCGGGCACATGGAGATCATCTCGGCCCAGGTCTTGGGCGGCTCCGCCGTCAGGTCCTTGCGGTAGAACAGCAGGCCGCCGTTGGTGTTGCGGGGCGCCGCGTACAGGGTGCCGTTGTAGGTGGCCGAGGCGACCGGCGGCGACAGCAGGGTGGAGGTGTCGATCTGGAAGGAGTCCTTCAACGGCTGGATCCAGCCCTTGGCGGCGAACTCCGCGGTCCACGGCACGTCCAGCGCGACCACGTCGTAGTCCGACGCCTTGGCCTGCATGTGCTGCTTCAGGTCGTCGTACTGCTGGGAGGCGTCGTTGGACTGCTCCTTGAACGTCACCTTCTCGTCCGGGTGGGCGGCGTTCCAGCGCTCGACCAGCTGCTTCACCGCACCGGTCTCGGTGGTGTCCTTGCCCTCCACATAGGTGATCGGGCCACGGCCGGTGAGGTTCTCACCGATCGATCCGTTGCCGCTGGAGCTGCTCGAGCAGCCACTGGCGAACGTCGCGGCCAGCAACGCCGTCGAGGTGACGGCCAGCACGGCACGCGGCACCAACGTCGAACGTAGAGAGGACACCTTCTTCAAAGCCATCGCGGATACTCCAGGGTCGAGACGTGAGCGGCGGCACACCCAGCCGGTTGCACAAGGGAAGATACATGGTGGCTGTTCCCCGTGCCTGGAGTACCTGGTCCGATCGCGCGTGACCACCGTGATCACCGATACCGCTACGCTGGGTCGCGATGTCTTCTCAGGACAAGATGCTCACGCGGATCGGGGGGCTGCTGCGGCAGGCCGAATCGACCGACAACGAGCATGAAGCCGAGGCTTTCCTCGCGGCCGCGCAGCGGCTCGCGACCGGCTCGTCGGTGGATCTGGCGGTGGCGCGGGCGCATATCGCCAACCGGGAACGACGCCCCACGCCGACGCAGCGGGTGATCCCGATCGGGGAACCCGGAAAACGTGGTCTACGCACGTATGTTCAGCTGTTCGTGGCCATCGCCGCCGCCAATGACGTGCGCTGTGACGTGGCCCGCAGTTCGACGACGGTGTACGCCTACGGTTTCGACACCGATATCGACACCTGTTCGGCGCTGTACACCAGCCTGCTGGTGCAGATGGTGCGTGCCTCCGACCACTACATCAAAACGGGCGCGTACAAGACGGCCACCGCGCAGAAGGTCGTCGTCGAAAGAAAATTCGGCCGCGTCTACCACCATCCGGTGGAGGTGCCGGTCGCGGCGGTGACGGCCCGCCTGAACTTCCAGATGGCCTTCGCCGCGCGAATCGGCCGTCGCCTCGGCGAGGTGAAGGCGGAGGTCGAGAAGGAAGCCGTGCGGGCCGATGCCGCCGGAGCCGCGCCCACGGGCACCGCGCTCGCGTTGCGGGACAAGGAGCTCGAGCTCACCGACTATTACTCGCGCACCTCGGAGGCGCGTGGCACCTGGCGGGGCCCGCAGGCCTCGGCCGGGTACTCGGCGGCCGCCCGGCGAGCCGGGGACCGGGCGGGCAAGGCCGCGCGACTGGGCGGCGCCGCCGAACTCGGTGGCGCGCGCGGGCAGTTGCCGCGCGGTTCGGGCGAATAGCGGACGCGCGCATGGCTGCCCGGGATGCGCAGCGGTCCCAGGTGTACGACGCCGAGGGGCTGGTGCGCGGAATGTTCGACCGTGCCGACGAATTCGAGACGCGGACGGTCGAGGTGCACGGATCGCATCTGACGCTGCCCATCGAGCGGCGGTTCGGGTCGGTGGAATCGGTGCAGACCTACGCGGACCGGGTGCTGGCGCTGAATTGGGTGCGTGCCCGGTGGGATCGGGCGGGGGTGCCGATGACGGTGCGCGCCCGGGCCGGGACCAAGGCCGCGCACTACGAGTCGGCGGGCGCCGTGCTCGCGGTGCCGCTGCACGCCGGTGGAAGTGCCTGGGCGCTCCGCGAATTGGTGATCTTGCACGAGCTCGCGCACCATCTGGATCCGGAACTGACCGAGGCCGCGCCGCACGGCCCCGACTTCTGCGCCAGGTATGTGGAGTTGGTGGACGGCGTCATCGGGCCGGAAGCCGCACTGTTGCTGCGCACCACGATGTACTCGTGCGGCGTCCGGATCGCCTGAACAGCGCGCTAGGGCAGCATTTTCCGGACTCGGGCCAGGCGCTGACGCCACCACTCGGTGCGTTCGGCGTCGGGGTGGCGGTACCGGTCCAGGAGTTCGGGGTCCGGGGCCGGGGGAGTGCGCGGCACGTCCAGCCAGCCGTCGACCGGGCGTAGCGGCGCGGTGACCACATCGCCGGTGAGCAGCGACAAAGTGTCGAGGCCGCAGGCGAAATCGAGGTGGGGGAGCGCTCCGGCCAGCGCGACCTGCGCGGCCAGTCCGACGCTGGTCTCCAGCGCCGACGACACCAGGCACGGCAGCCCGGCCGCCTCGGCGACCTCGAGCGCACGCCGCACCCCGCCCAGCGGAGTGCATTTCAGCACCGCCACATCCGCGGCGCCCGCGACCGCCACTCGCAGCGGGTCCTCGGCGCGGCGGATGGACTCGTCGGCGGCGATGCGGACCTCCACCCGCTTGCGCACGGCCGCCAGTTCCTCGACGGTCCGGCACGGCTGCTCGACATATTCCAAACCGCCTGCGGCCCGGTCGATCCGCCCGATCCGGTCGATCGCGGTGTCCACGTCCCAGAGGCCGTTGGCGTCGACGCGCACGGCCCCGTCCGGTCCGAGCGCGTCGCGCACCGCCGCCACCCGTTCCAGATCCTCGCCGAGCGATTCCGGATGGTCGGCGACCTTGACCTTCGCGGTCCGGCACCCCGACGCCGTCACGATCTCGTACGCCCGTTCGGGCCCGACGGCCGGCACGATGCAGTTGACCGGCACCCGATCCCGCACCGCCTCCGGCCATCCCACCGTGGCCTGCTCCACCGCTGTGGCCAGCCACGACGCCGCCTCGCGATCGCCGTACTCCGGGAACGCGCAGAACTCGCCCCACCCGGCGGCCCCGGGAATCAGCATCCCTTCGCGAACGGTGATCCCCCGGAACCGGGTTCGCATCGGAATCGCGTACACCGCCGCCGACTCGAAATCCACCGCGCTCTCGTTCACCCACCGCACCCTACCCACCGCCCGCGCCGATCCGAGGTGGCGGCGCGGCCCGCTCCCGGCGACAATGCCGAAGGAAGCCATTCCGGCTCCACAGCCCTGCGCCTTGGGGGAGACCGCAATCATGAACCCGCCCAACGAGCCCCGCCGCCCGCAACCGCCCGGACCGGGGGGACCCACGGACGGGTTCGGTCCGGCGGGACCGGAAGGCCCGACCCTGCCCAGTAGCGGCAGGCAGGCCCCGCCGCCTCCGCCGCCCGGACCGCCGGTCGGCGGGCCGCGTCCCGGCCCGGGGGATCCCGCCGCCGCCACCGTGCACCTGGGTGGCCGTCAGGCCCCGCCGCCCCGGATTCCGCCGCAGGCGCCCGTAAACGCCGGGCCCCCACCGCGATCGGGCGGGCCGGTCGGCATGCCGCAGGATTCGCGCCAGCCTGCGCCCGCCGGCCCGCGCGGACCGCAGCAGCCGCCACGGAATCCCGCGGCGGGCCAGGTCCCGCCGCCGGGGCCCGGCAGTCTCGTCGTGGGATCGCCGGTGGATGCCGACGATCGGACCGTGCCCGCCCCGCTGCCGCGGGCGGAGACGGCCGCACCGGCGCAGACCGCCGCACCCGACGAGCGGAAGCCGCTGCACCGCAAGGACATCGCGCTGTCGCTGGGCCTCTACCTGCTCGGCGTGGTCGCGGCCTTCGGCTTCGGCTACGACCTGTTCGCGAAGTTGTTCGACCTGGTCCACAACCGCTGCACCGCGAAAAGGGATTTCTCGGTGCAGTGCATCGTGATCCGCCCGCCCGCCTCGGCCCTGTGGGGCTTGCTGATCGGCGGGGGCGGCATGTTCCTGGCGCTGGTGGGGGCCATGGTGCTCGCCTCGGTGGCCGCCATGACCGGTCGTCGCGCGTGGATCTGGACGGCCGTCGCGCTGCCGGTGATCCTCGTCGCGGGCGGTGCGGGGCATGTCCTGGTGGCCACGGCCATCAGCTGAGCGCGCCGCGCTGCGATGAGTCGCCGCCCCGGTGGTTGCCGGGGCGGCGTTCGGTTTCAGAGGCGTTCGTAGATGGTGGCGTTGGCGAGACCGCCCGCCTCGCACATGGTTTGCAGGCCGTAGCGGGCGCCGCGGTCGTGCATGGCGTGGACGAGGGTGGTGGCCAGGCGGGCTCCGGAGGCGCCGAGCGGGTGGCCGAGGGCGATGGCGCCGCCGTTCACATCGACCTTGGACAGGTCGGCTCCGGTTTCCCGGGCCCAGGCCAGGACGACGGAGGAGAAGGCCTCGTTGACTTCGAACAGGTCGATGTCGGCGAGGTCGAGTCCGGAGCGCTGCAACACTTTCCGGGTCGCGGGGATGACCGCGGTGAGCATGAGCAGGGGGTCGTCGCCCGCGACGGCGAAGCTGTGCACCCGGGCCAGCGGACGCAGGCCCAGCTGGGCGGCGCGTTCTCCGGTCATGATGAGGGTGGCGGCGCTGCCGTCGTTGATCTGGCTGGCGTTGGCGGCGGTGATGTTCCAGCCGATCTGCGGGAAGCGGGCCGCCATCTCCTCGCTGTAGTACGCGGGGCGCAGCGCGGCCAGGGTCTCGAGGGTGCTGCCCAGGCGGATGCCCTCGTCCTCGGACAGTCCGTTGAAGGGCGACAGCTGGGCTTCGAAGGCCCCGTTCTTGGTTGCGGCGGCGGCCTTCTCGTGGCTGGCGAGGGCGAACTCGTCGAGCTGGGTGCGGGTCAGCCCCCACTTCGCGGCGATGAGCTCGGCGCTGATGCCCTGCGGTACCAGGCCCTCCGGGTACCGTTCGGCGAAGCCGACCCCGGCGATGTCCTCGGCCCCGATCAGGTTGGCCCCCATGGGAACCCGGCTCATGGATTCCACGCCCGCGGCCACCACGATGTCGTAGGCCCCGGCGATCACGCCCTGGGCGGCGAAGTGGATGGCCTGCTGGCTGCTGCCGCACTGCCGGTCCACGGTGGTGGCCGGGACCGATTCGGGGTATCCGGCGGCCAGGGCGGCGCGGCGGGTGAGGTTGGAGCCCTGTTCGCCGACCTGGGTGACCACGCCGCCGATCACATCGTCGATCAGCGCCGGATCGATCTCGGAGCGTCGCACCACTTCCCGCAGGCTGTGCGCGAGCAGGTCGGCGGGGTGCACGCCGTGCAGGGCGCCGGTGGCCTTGCCCTTGCCGATGGGAGTGCGGACGGCTTCGACGATGACTGCGTCTCTCATTGACGTTCCCTTCCGAGCGGGCATCTGACTAGATGTCTCTAAAGTCAGGGTAGGAGCTGGCCATAGTGAGGGCAAGTCAGCAGGGTATGATGTACGCCATGTCGGCCGTACTGGAGGGAAAACTCAGCGACCTGAGCTCGTGGAAGCCCGAGGAGTGTTCGATCGCCAAGGCGATGGACATCGTCGGCACCCGCTCGGCCGTGCTCATCCTGCGGGAGTCGTACTACGGCACCACGCGCTTCGACGGCTTCGCGGCGCGGGTGGGGATCACCGACGCGGCGGCCTCCAGCGCTCTGCGCAAACTCGTCGACGCCGGACTGCTGGCGAAGCGGCCCTACCAGGAAGAGGGCAAGCGCACCCGCAACGAATACGTGCTCACCCAGATGGGACGGGACCTGCTGCCCGCCGTGGTCGCGCTCTGGCAGTGGGGTGACAAATACCTGCAGGACGGGCCCGCGCCGCTGGAACGGCTGGAGGACTCCAGCGGCGAGCCGGTCCGCGCCGAACTGCGCAGCGCCTCCGGAAACGAAGTGCCGCTGGAGAACCTGCGCATCCGGGTGAACGACGAATGGCGGCGGAAAGCCCGCCGCCATTCCTGAAACCTGAACCGTCGGTGCGAACCTGAGCCGTCAGTGCAGCCGGCTGCCGTCCTCCGGGTGGAAGAAGTAGGTGTGCGCCGGGTCCGCGACCAGCGAGAGTTGCGCGCCCTTGGTCGGCGGGTTGCGCCAATCCGCGCGCGCCACAATCGATTCCCCCTCGCCGAAGGTGCGGCCGTAGATGTAGGCGTCGGAGCCCAGCTCCTCGACCACGTCCACCTCCATGGCGATGCCCGCCCCGGTGCCGACCAGGTCCAGGTGCTCGGGCCGGATGCCGACCACGACCCGCTCGCCGGTGGTCGCCGCCACCGAGCGCGGCAGGGGCAGCGGGCAGCCGCCCAGCGTCACCGAGCCATTGGCGACCGGCAGCGTGAACAGGTTCATGGCGGGCGAGCCCATGAAGCCCGCGACGAACAGGTTGGCCGGATCCCGGTACAGGTCGCGCGGGGACGCGCACTGCTGCAGCAGCCCGTCCTTGAGCACCGCCACCCGGTCGCCCATGGTCATGGCCTCGACCTGGTCGTGGGTGACGTAGACGGTGGTGGTGCCGAGCCGGCGCTGCAACTGGGCGATCTGGGTGCGGGTCTGCACGCGCAGCTTGGCGTCCAGGTTCGACAGCGGCTCGTCCATCAGGAACACCTGCGGGGACCGCACGATGGCGCGCCCCATGGCGACGCGCTGGCGCTGACCGCCGGACAGGGCCTTGGGCTTGCGGTCCAGGTAGGGCTCCAGGTCCAGCAGCTTGGCGGCCTCGAGCACGCGCTGCTGCCGCTCCTCCTTGGAGACCTTGGCCATCTTCAGCGCGAAGCCCATGTTCTCGGCCACGCTCATGTGCGGGTACAGCGCGTAGTTCTGGAACACCATGGCGATATCGCGTTCCTTGGGCTCGGCGTGCGTGACGTCCTTGTCCCCGATCAGGATTCGGCCGTCGCTCACCTCCTCGAGCCCCGCGAGCATGCGCAGCGAGGTGGATTTGCCGCAGCCCGAGGGGCCGACGAGCACCAGGAACTCGCCGTCGGCGATCTCCAGGTTCAATGCGTCGACGGCGGGCTTGCCCGAGCCGGGGTACAGCCGGGTGGCCTGGTCGAAAGTCACCGTTGCCACGGTTAACACTTCCCTTCACCGGCAGGAACGTGCCGGACGATCCGAGTTCGAGGGTCGGCCCCAGAGCGTAGCCGAGGGCAGAATGGGCGGCAGTGATCACCGAGACCAGGAGCATTCATGAGCCGACCGGTTCGTATCGGAGTCCAGCTTCAGCCGCAGCATGCGCCCGACTACGGGTTGATCCGGGACGCGGTGCGTCGATGTGAGGACATCGGGGTGGACATCGTCTTCAACTGGGACCACTTCTATCCGCTGTACGGCGATCCCGAGGGCGCGCACTTCGAGTGCTGGACCATGCTGGGCGCGATCGCCGAGCAGACCGAGCGGGTGGAGCTCGGCGCGCTGGTCACCGGCGGCGGCTACCGCAATCCGGACCTGCTGGCCGATATGGCGCGCACCGTGGACCACATCAGCAACGGGCGGCTCGTGCTCGGTGTCGGTGCGGGCTGGTTCGAGAAGGACTACGACCGGTACGGGTACGAATTCGGCACGGCTGGAAGCCGTCTCGCGCTGTTCAAGGAGTCGATGGCCCGGATCACCGACCGGCTGGCCAAGCTGAATCCGCAGCCGGTGCGCGACATCCCCATCCTGATCGGCGGCGGCGGGGAGCAGAAGACGCTGCGGCTGGTCGCCCAGTACGCCGACATCTGGCACAGCTTCTCCGACCTCGACGTGCTGCGGCGCAAGACCGGCATCCTGGGCGAGCACTGCGCCGAGGTCGGCACCGACGCCGCGGCGATCGAGAAGTCGGTGGCCTGGCCGGGCCTGGACCAGGCCGACGATTATCACGCGGCGGGCGTGACCCTGTTCACCGTGAGCTCCGGCGGACCCGACTACGACACCGCCCGGATCCAGGAGGCAGTGGCCTGGCGCGACCGCGTCAATCAGGGGTAGACCGGGTCGATCAGGGATGGATCGGGCTCGGAAGGTGACGCTTCCGAATCGGCGTGAGGCTAAACCTGGAGTGGCAAACATCCGGCACTAGGGTGATTTGCCATGGTTTCCTTGCGGCACCTGGCGGGTGTCCTGTTGGTAGGGCTGGTCGGCGTCGCCACGCTCGGCGTGGGCGGCGCGGCGGCCGACGACCGTGATCTGTGTTCGCCGCCCGGTCCGGCGGCGGCCAGCGCGGCGCCGACCAACCTGGCCTCGGGGCAGCGGAACCAGAGCGCGGACCGGTTCACGACGTCCACCACGGTGCCGCTGAACACGATCGACGTCACCAAGCTGGGGCTGCTCACGCCCGGCAAACTGAGCGTCGGAACCCTGTCGGACGCCCCGCCGAGCATCTGCGTGAACTCCAAGGGCACCTTCACCGGCTTCGACAACGAGCTGCTGAAGGCGATCGGCGCGAAACTCGGCCTGCAGGTGGAGTTCACCGGCACCGAGTTCGCGGGCCTGCTGGCCCAGGTCGCCAACGGCCGCTTCGACATCGGCTCGTCCAGCATCACCACCACCGACGCGCGGCGGCAGCTGGTCGACTTCACCAACGGCTACGACTTCGGCTACTTCTCCCTGGTGGTGCCGAACGGCAGCGCCATCCACGGCTTCGGGGACCTGAACCGGGGCAAGCGGATCGGCGTGGTGCAGGGCACCGTGCAGGACGAGTACGTGGTCAACGAACTGCACCTGGATCCGGTGAAGTTCCCCGACTACAACACCGCCTACGCGAACCTGAAGTCCGGGCAGATCGACGCCTGGGTGGCGCCCTCGCAGCAGGCCATCGGCGCGATCAAGCCGGGCGACCCGACCTCGATCACGCAGAACACGTTCAGCGTCAACAACTTCACCGCCTGGGCGGTGCGCAAGGGGCATCAACCGCTCACCGACGCGCTCAACGCGGGCCTGGACGCGGTGATCGCGGACGGCACCTACGCAAAGCTGTACGAGAACTGGGTGCCGCGCGAACTGCCGCCGGGCTGGAAGCCGGGCTCCAAAGCCGCGGCCGCACCGCAGCTTCCGGACTTCGCGAAGATCGCGGCCGAACACGCGGGCGACCGGTCCGGGGCTGGCACAGTGCAGCCGAAGTCGACGCTGCGGCAGTTGAAGGACACGTTCTTCGATTGGTCGTTGTATCGCAAGGCCTTCCCGGACCTGATCAAGACGGGTCTGCCCAATACTCTGATCCTGGCGCTGGTTTCGGGCCTGCTGGGCACCGTGCTCGGCATGCTGCTCGCGGTGGCCGGCATCTCCCGCACCCGCTGGCTGCGCTGGCCCGCAAGGGTTTACACCGATATCTTCCGCGGCCTGCCCGCCGTGGTGATCATCCTGCTCATCGGTCTCGGCGTGGGACCGGTGGTCAAGGGCATCACCGGCAACAACCCGTACTGGCTGGGCGCGGTGGCGCTGGCGCTGCTGGCCTCGGCGTACATCGGTGAGATATTCCGATCGGGCATCCAGTCGGTGGAGGCCGGGCAGCTGGAGGCGGCCCGCGCCATCGGATTCGGCTACCGGCAGGCCATGACGCTGGTGGTGATCCCGCAGGGCGTGCGCCGGGTGCTGCCCGCGCTGATGAACCAGTTCATCGCGTTGATCAAGGACTCGTCGCTGATCTACTTCCTGGGCCTGCTGGCCTCCCAGCGCGAACTGTTCGCGGTGGGCCGGGATCTCAACGCGCAGACCGGGAATCTGTCGCCGCTGGTGGCGGCGGGCCTGGTGTACCTGCTGCTGACGGTGCCGCTCACGCACCTGGTCAACTACATCGACAAGCGCATGCGCGACGGCCGCCCCGCCGGCGGCGATCCCGCCGAACCCGTCGAACAGGCCGTCATCACGGAAGGGCGTGGAGCATGAGTGCCTCCCTCACCGGCACCGGCCTGCGATTGACGCTGGGCCGCACCGAGATCCTGCGCGGCGTGGACGTGCACGTGGACGCGGGCAAGACCACCACGGTGATCGGGCCGTCCGGGTCCGGTAAGTCGACGCTGCTGCGGGTGCTGAACCGGCTGCACGAACCCGACTCCGGCGACATCCTGCTGGACGGCGCGTCGGTGCTGGGCGAGAACCCGGACCGGCTGCGGCAGCGAATCGGGATGGTGTTCCAGCACTTCAACCTGTTCCCGCACCGGACCGTCGCCGACAATGTGGCGCTCGGTCCGCGCAAACTGCACGGGCTGTCCAAGGAGCAGGCGCGGACGCTGGCGCTGCAGCAGCTGGAGGCGGTCGGGCTGGCGGGGAAGGCGGACGCGCGCCCCTCGTCGCTGTCCGGCGGTCAGCAGCAGCGGGTCGCCATCGCCCGGGCCCTGGCCATGAAGCCGGACATCATGTTCTTCGACGAGGCCACCTCGGCGCTGGATCCGGAGCTGGTGAAGGGCGTGCTCGCGCTCATGTCGGAGCTGGCGAGCGGCGGCATGTCGATGATCGTGGTCACCCACGAGATGAGCTTCGCGCGTTCGGTGTCCGACCTGGTGGTCTTCATGGATCACGGCCGGGTGGTGGAAACCGGCACACCCGAGGCGCTCTTCGAGAACGCGGAAACCCCTCGGCTGCGCCAGTTCCTGTCCCAGGTGCTCTAGCTGCTGCCCGCGAAGGGCAGGTTCGCGTAGCGGCCGAAGTCACCTTGGGCTCCGCTGTAGATGTTCATGTCCACGCCCGCGGCGATGCCGGGGATCCGTCCGGCGTCGGTGGTCTGCCAGAAGGTCCAGTGCGGCCAGCCGCCCGGGACCTCGGGCTGGTCGTTGCCGCGGTAGTCGGCGATCCACAGCGGGTAGGCGGTGAACTCGTTGGAGTCGGCCATGGCGGTCTGCCAGAAGCGCGGATAGGTGTAGATGATCGGCATCCGGCCGGTCAGGGCCCGGACCGTGTTCAGGTAGCGGTGGGTCCAGTCGATGAGCGCGGCCGGGGGCAGCCCGCCGGAGTCCTCGAGGTCCAGCACCGGCGGCAGGTCCATGGGCCCGTTCTGGCCCAGCACCAGGGCCGAGTAGAACGCGGCCTGCGCCTCGGGAAGCAGGTTCGGGCGCGCGAAGTGGTAGGTGCCGCGCGCGACGCCGGCCACTCGCATGGACAGGCTGTCCTGCACGAAGTACGGGTTCACGTAGTTGAGGCCCTCGGTCGCCTTGAGCATGGCGAACGAGTATCCGGCGGCGCGCACACCGAACCAGTTGATGCTGCCGCCGCCGGGGTGCTGCCACGAGGCCACGTCCGGGCCCTCGATATCGGCGGCAGCCACCCCGGCGGGGGTAGCCATGAGGATGCCTGTAGCCGCGACAGTTAGCACTTTCATCAGTGTGCGTCCGGTCATGCGTAAAAACGCTAGGCCGAACCACCGCCGGAGCGGTGAAGGCGCGACTGTCTAATTCGCCAATCGTTAGCCGAACTGTCCGGCGGTCAGCCGAGCCAATCCAGCACCGACGCCGCGGTCCAGGACTGCTGCATGCTGCCCAGGGGTTCACCGGTGAACGGCTCGTAGTACTCGGCGAAGCTGCCGTCACTGGCCTGGCGCAGTCCCTCCGCGCGCAGCATGAACGAGCGCTCGGCCCAGCCGCGGCGGGCGAACACCCAGGAGAACAGCCAGCTGATCACCGGCCACACCGGCCCGCGCCAGTACTCGCGGGACCGGAAGTCCCGCGCCACCGGGGAGGTCGACGGCGGCAGCGCGTAGCGCAGATCCGGGTGCCCGCACCAGCGCGGGCCCTCGAACAGCCGCAGCAGCCGCCGTTCGGCGTCGCGGGGGAGTCCGCCGCTGAGCAGCGGCGCGAAGCTCGCGAGCGTCTCGGTCTCGATCCATTTGTCCGCGCGCACGTCGAAGTCCCGGGCCACGCCGGTGCGCGCGTCGGTGGTGGCGATCACGCCCGCGCGGAAGTAGTCGGCCCACTCGTAGAGTTCGCGCACGTCCGCGTGCGGCTGCTTGTAGTCCTCGCCGATATTGGCGAGCACGTCGCAGGCCAGCGCGAAGATGGCGGTCACGAACACGTCCTCGACCGCGAAGCTCATGGTCGACGCCAGCTGGTAGTCGTCGTATCCGGCGCGGCGCATCTGCTCGACCAGCCACAGGTAGCGGTCGTACTCGCGGTCGGAGGGACGCTGCGTCGGGTCGCCCACCACCTGGGTGTCGGCGCGCTGGTACGGCGGCAGGTCCGGACCGGGAATCACGTTCTCGTAGGCGCGATCCCAGCGCGGCGAGTTGTCCATGCCGGATTCCCAGCCGTGGTAGAGCGTGATTCGCCCGTGCTGCTTGGGATCTCGCGCGTAGGCCAGCCAGCGGTGCCAGCGCATCAGGTCGGGCCAGCGCCGGTTCAGGAAGTCCTCGGCGACCGCGCGGGTGCTGCGTCCGTGCCGGCGCGAGTGGTCCAGAATCCGTTGCACCGCAATGGCATGCACGGGCGGCTGGGTGATTCCCGACGTGTCGGGCCCGTCGGGCGCGTCGGCGGCGAGGCGGCGGCATTCCCAGCGGGAGGGCCCGGGGAAGTAGCCGTCCACCCCGTTGGCGAAGACGATGTGCGGGATCATCCCGTTGCGCCACTGCGCCGACAACAGGGTGTCCAGTTCCAGGGCCGCGCGTTCGACACTGAGCGGCGCCAGACCGACCGCTACGAATGCCGCGTCCCAGCTCCACATGTGTGGATACAGCTTGGGCGCGGCGCTGGTCATGGTGCCCAGGTCGTTGCCGCGCAGCAGGTAGGCCGCGCGGGCCGCGAGCTGGGTGGGCGTGAATCCCGGGTGTGTCATCGCCCTATTCTGCGCCGGTACCCGTAGGTATGCGCGATAGGGCGAGGAGGTGTGGTTCGACGCTCGGTGGATCGTGGATGACGCGTGGACAGTGGACTGCGCTGGGTCGCCCGTGGACGACTCCTGATCGCCAGATTGCACTTCGTTCGCCTTCTCATGAATCAGCTAGCGGTGGTGTGCCCGTCCGGAGCATCGCCGGACCGACGCGGCCGGTTACGGTGATCACATGGCGAATTCCGCGAGGCCCGAATCCGACCGGCCGACAGCGTTGATCACCGGGGCCAGCCGGGGGCTGGGGGCGGCGATTGCGCGGGAACTGGCTCCGGCACACCGATTGTTGCTGGGCGCGCGCACGCAGCAGGCCCTGGAACCGGTGCTGCGCGAGCTGCCCGGCAGTGCCGGATGGCCGGTCGATCTCACCGATTACGCGGCGGTGGCGCGCGCGGTGGACGGCATCGAACGGCTGGATGTCCTGGTGCACAATGCCGGGATCGCCGACCTGGGAACGATAGCCGATTCGTCGGTGGCGCAGTGGCGGAATACGTTGGAAGCCAACCTGATCGCGGTCGCGGAGTTGACCAGACTGTTGCTGCCCGCGCTGCGCGCCGCCAATGGCCATGTGGTGCTGATCAATTCGGGTGCCGGACTGCGGGCCAATCCGGGCTGGGGCGTGTACGCGGCCAGCAAATTCGGTTTGCGCGCCTTCGGTGACGCGCTGCGGCTGGAGGAACCGGCCTTGCGGGTGACCTCGGTGCATCCGGGGCGGATCGACACCGACATGCAGCGCGAGATCATCGCGGGGGAGGGCCGCGACTACGACCCGAACGAGTTCCTCACCGCGGAGACGGTGGCGCGGGCGGTTCGCAATGCCGTGGAGACCCCGCGCGACGCCCATCCGACCGAGATCGTGCTGCGTCCCATCGCCCGCTGAGAGGAACCTGAATTTACGCGCTGAATTGCGATCATTTCGCACAGAATTGGTGCCCGGTTCACGCCGTATGGATATAACGAACGCGATGGACAGACGACAGCTGCTCGCGATGCTCGCCGCGGGCACTGCGGCCGCCTTGACCGGGTGCTCTTCGGAGGGCCCCACCCCGAAGGTGACCCCGCGGATCAGTGGACCCGTCGCGACGCCTTCGCCGTCCGCGGCGCCGAAGTCGATCGCCGGGCCGCCCGCCGCGCCGAAGTCCGCGATTCCCGCGGGCACGATCACGGCGCTGCCCGGGCACGGCAACAGCCTGGCCCTCACCGTCGACGACGGCGCCAGCCCCGAGGTGGTCGGGGCCTACGTGAAGTTCGCCAAGGACACCGGGGCCCGCTTCACCTTCTTCGTCACCGCGTACTACGACTCGTGGACCACGCACAAGGCCGCGCTGCGGCCGCTGGTGGAGTCCGGTCAGATCCAGCTGGGCAATCACACCTGGGATCACCCGGACCTGACCAAGCTGTCCTCGACCGAGATCGCCGCCCAGCTGACCAAGGCGAAGTCCTTCCTGCACAACAACTTCGGCGTGGACGGGACCCCGTATTTCCGGCCCCCCTTCGGCCGCCACGATGCTACCGTCGACAAGGTGGCAGCCGATCTCGGTTACACCGTCCCCACCATGTGGTACGGCTCGCTGTCCGACTCCGGTGTCATCACCGAGGACTATCTGATCGAGTGCGCGCAGAAGTACTTCAACGCGCAGGCCATCGTGATCGGCCACGCCAACGCCCCCGCCGTGACGCACTGCTACGACCGTCTGGTCGAGATCATCCGTGCGCGCAACCTTTCGCTGGTGACCCTCAACGACGTGCTGGTGTCACCGGCCTGACGGCTGCGCCGGGGGGCGCGGGAGTTTCGTTCGGAAGAGTGATTGAAGGTCGAGATGGACAGACGTCGGCTGTTGACGTTGCTGGCTGCGGGTGGGGTCGCCGGATTGCTGGGAGCGGGGGAAGCCCGCGCCGAATTCCCCTTCGATACCGGGTCTTCCGGGATCGTTCCGCCATTGCCCGGGGTGACACCGGATTTCGGGCCCAAGACGGCGATCGGGCCGGGAACCATCCAGGGGCTGCCCGGCGACGGAAACCATATGGCGCTCACCATCGATGACGGAGCCAGCTCCGAAACCATCGGTGGCTTCATCGATTTCGCGCGCAATACCGGCGCGCGGCTCACCTTCTTCGTCACCGCCTACTACCCGGGCTGGCTCGAGCACCGGGATGCGTTGCGCCCCATGGTCGATTCCGGGCAGATCCAGCTCGGCAACCACACCTGGGACCATCCGGACCTGACCCGGCTGTCCGGCGGTGCGATCGCCGACCAGCTGAACCGGTGCAAGGACTTCCTGTGGGATCAGTACGGTGTGGACACCACGCCGTACTACCGCCCACCCTTCGGCAGGCACAATGCCGGCGTCGACGCGGTGGCCGCGGACTGCGGCTACACCGTCCCGACCATGTGGTACGGCAGCCTGAGCGATACCAATACGGTGATCAACGAGGGCATGCTGCTCGACGCCGCCCACCAGTGGTTCCGGGCGCAGTCCATCGTGATCGGCCATGCCAACCGGCCGACCGTCACCCACATCTACGACCAGCTCATGGACATCGTCCGTGAGCGCAACCTGCAACTGGTCACCCTCAACGACGTCCTGATCCCGCCGCGGTAATTCCAACCTCGGAGGCTCTCAGGGGCTTCGCCCCCGAACCCCCCGAAAAACTCGGGCCCGCATGCGCACTGCGCATGCGGGCCCGATAATTCGGCGTCAGGCGACGATGTTCACCAGGCGGCCGGGCACCACGATGATCTTGCGCGGCGGCTTGCCGCCCAGCAGCTCGGCGATCTTCTCGTCGGCCAGGGCGGCGGCCTCGACCGCGGCCTGATCGGCGTCGGCGGGGACGCTGATCCGGCTGCGGACCTTGCCGTTGACCTGGATCGGGTACTCGACCGAATCCTCCACCAGCAGTGCGGGATCCGCCTTCGGGAAGGGGCCGTGCGCCAGGGCGGTGTGGTGGCCCAGGCGTTCCCACAGTTCCTCGGCCACGTGCGGGGACATCGGGGCCAGCATCAGGACCAGCGGCTCGACCAGCTTGCGGGGAGCGCCGTCCCCGTAGTTCTTGGTCAGGTAGTTGGTCAGCTCGATCAGCTTCGCGCCCGCGGTGTTGTCGCGCAGGTTGGCGTAGTCGTCGTCGACCCCGGCGATGGTCTTGTGCAGCAAGCGCAGCGCCTCGGCCGAGGGCTCGGCGTCGGTGACCTTCAGCGCGCCGGTCTCCTCGTCCACGGTCAGTCGCCACACACGCTGCAGGAAGCGGTGCGCGCCGACGACGTCCTTGGTCGCCCACGGGCGCGAGGTGTCCAGCGGACCCATCGACATCTCGTAGAAGCGGAAGGTGTCCGCGCCGTACAGGTCGCACATCTCGTCGGGGGAGATGGCGTTCTTCAGCGACTTGCCGATCTTGCCGTACTCCTGGAAGACCTCCTCCTCGGTGCCGGAGGCGTTGGTCCAGAAGAACTTTCCGTCCCGCTCCACGACCTCGGCGGCGGGCACGTAGGCGCCGCGCTCGTCGGTGTAGGCGAAGCCCTGGATGTAGCCCTGGTTGAACAGGCGGCGGTACGGCTCGAAGCCGGACACGTCACCCAGGTCGAACAGCACCTTCTGCCAGAAGCGCGCGTACAGCAGGTGCAGCACCGCGTGCTCCACGCCGCCGACGTACAGGTCCACCCCGCCCGGATCCTTCGGACCGTGCTCGGCGGTCCGGGGGCCCAGCCAGTACTTCTCGTTCTCGGGGGCGCAGAAGGCCTCGCTGTTGGTCGGGTCCGCGTAGCGCAGCTGGTACCAGGAGCTGCCCGCCCAGTTGGGCATGACATTGGTGTCGCGGCGGTACTTCTTGGGGCCGTCGCCCAGATCCAGCTCGACGTGCACCCATTCGGTGGCCTTGGCCAGCGGCGGGGACGGCTCGGAGTTGGCGTCGTCCGCGTCGAAGGTGACCGGCGCGAAGTCCTCCATCTCCGGCAGCGTCACCGGCAGCATGGATTCCGGCAGCGCGTGCGGCGCGCCGTCCTCGTCGTAGACGATCGGGAAGGGCTCGCCCCAGTAGCGCTGGCGGGCGAACAGCCAGTCGCGCAGCTTGTACTGGACGGTGCCCCTGCCGTGGCCGTCGGACTCCAGCTGGGTGATCACCTTGGCCTTGGCGGTGTCGATGTCCAGGCCGTCCAGGTATCCGGAGTTCACCAGGGTGCCGTCACCGGAGTAGGCGGCCTGCGAGATGTCGCCGCCCGCCACGACTTCCACGATGGGCAGGCCGAAGGCGGTGGCGAACTCCCAGTCGCGCGGGTCGTGGCCGGGGACGGCCATGATGGCGCCGGTGCCGTAGCCGGACAGCACGTAGTCGGCGATGAAGATCGGGACGCGGGCGCCGTTCACCGGGTTGGTGGCGTAGGTGCCCAGGAAGACGCCGGTCTTCTCCTTGTTCTCCTGGCGCTCCAGATCCGACTTGGCCGCGATCGACTTGCGGTACGCCGCAACGGCTTCGGCCGGGGTGTCGGCATTGCCGAAGGTCCAGCGGGCCTCGGTGCCGGACGGCCAGGTGGTGCCGGTCAGCCGGTCCACCAGCTCGTGCTCGGGCGCGACCACCACGTAGGTGGCGCCGAACAGGGTATCGGGGCGGGTGGTGAAGACCTCGATGAGGTCCGAGCCGGCCTCGAACTTGACCTGCGCGCCCCGTGAGCGGCCGATCCAGTTGCGCTGCATGGACTTCACGTTCTCCGGCCAGTCCAGCTCGTCCAGGTCGTCGACCAGGCGATCGGAGTAGGCGGTGATGCGCATCATCCACTGCCACAGGCGCTTGCGGAACACCGGGAAGTTGCCGCGCTCGGAGCGGCCCTCGGCGGTGACCTCCTCGTTGGACAGCACGGTGCCCAGGCCCGGGCACCAGTTGACCATCGAATCGGTCTGGTACACCAGGCGATAGGAGTCGACCACGGCGTTGCGCTCGACCGGCGACAGGTCGGCCCAGGCCCGGCCGTCGGCGGGAGACCGCTTGCCGGAATCGAATTCGGCGATCAGCTCGGTGATCGGGCGCGCCTTGTTCAGGCCCTCGTCGTACCAGGCGTTGTAGATGCGCAGGAAGATCCACTGCGTCCACTTGTAGTACTCGGGGTCGGTGGTCGCGAACGACCGGCGGCGGTCGTGGCCCAGGCCCAGCCGGTCCAGCTGCCGCTGCATGGTCGCGATGTTCGACATGGTGGTGTCGCGCGGGTGCGCGCCGGTCTGCACCGCGTACTGCTCGGCGGGCAGGCCGAAGGCGTCATAACCCAGCGCGTGCAGCACGTTCCGGCCCTGCATGCGGTGGTAGCGGGCGAACACATCGGTGGCGATGTAGCCCAGCGGGTGTCCGACGTGCAGGCCCGCGCCCGACGGGTACGGGAACATGTCCTGGATGAACAGCTTGTCGGCGGGAACGCCGGCGGCCAGCGGGCCGACCGGGTTGGGCGCGAAGAAGGTGCCGCGCTCGTCCCAGTTGCGCTGCCACTTGCGTTCGACGCGGCCGGCGAGGTCGGCGTTGTAGCGGTGTGCGGGAACGTCGCCGCCCCCCGCCGCGGTCGCGGTGGGTGTTTCGGTTGCACGGGTGTCCTGCACGGTCCTGCCTTCGCTTGTCCAGCCAATCCCCGATAAAGGTCGCTCACCAGGGTAAAACGTCGGTACCTCGGGCCCCAAAAAGGGTCGAGGCTGGTTCCGCCGCCGGTGTCCGGAGCAGGCCCGCGGCGGGTCCCCACCGGCCTGACAGGTACCGTGGCGGGGTGTTCGTCGTGGCGCTGATCCTCTTTGTCCTCGCGGCTGTGGCCGTGGTCACGGGCGTGCTCGGACTCACCGGCACCCTGCCCGGCAACCGCTATTTCGGGGTGCACTCCGACGCGGCGCTGAAGACCGAGGAGGCCTTCAAACTGGCCAACAAGGTGGCCGGGCCGACCTCCATCGTCGCGGGTCTGCTGCTCGCGGCGAGCGGCGCGGTGGCGCTGGTGTCCGGGGGCGTCCCGGCGCTGGTGCTCGCGGCGGTCGCCGTGGTGATCGCCCTGTTCACCATGGGTGCGGGCGCGGCGGCGGCGGAGAAGGCCATCGCGAACGCGTTCCCGGAGGAGAAGGTCGGCGGGTGCGGCAGCGCCTGCGGCGGGTGCTCGCTGCGCGACACCTGCGAGACCGCCTGACTCAGTCGGTGAGGGAGCGCCGCATCCAGATGTGCGGGATGCCCGCGTCCATGCCGATCTCCCCGAACTGCCGGTAGCCCAGCTTCTCGTAGAAGCCGGTGGCGTGGGTCTGCGAGTGCAGTTCGATCGCGACCAGTCCGCGGGCCCGCGCCCGCTCCTCGATGGCTCGGACCAGGGCCGCGCCGAGTCCGGTGCCGCGGGTCTCGGCCAGCACGGCCAGCCGCCCGAGGATCCCGATCCCGTCGCGCACGAGCAGCCGCCCGGCCCCCGCGGGCCGGCCGTCCAGCAGTCCCAGGAAATGATCGGCGACCTCGTCGAGCTCGTCGATCTCGATCTCCTCCGGCACGCCCTGCTCGGCGACGAAGACCTTCAACCGCACGGCGTAGGCCTCGGCGAGTTCCCGCTCGGTGCTGACGGTGACGACCTCGATCATGAACTCAGCATGCCTCAGTGCGCCGGATCACTCGCCGAGGGTTCGCCCGCGCAGGGCGGGGTCGGAATGCCCCGCGAGAGCGGGCTGCCCTTCGGATTCACGTAGAACACGGTCAGCATGATGGGCCGCCCACCGCTGTTGCGCGCCAGATGCGCGTGCGCGGCACCGCTGGGCTCCCGGAAGATTCGCCACGGCCGTACGGTGACCGGTGTGCAATCCGCGCGCGGATGATCGAGCACGCCACCGGTGACCAGCACGAACAGGGTTCCGTCGTGGTAGTGCCAGCCGGTCCGGCCGCCCGGCTCGAGGATCGTTCGGCGCAGCACGAATTCCCACCGCGCCACACCGAATCGGAACAGCACCCGACTGGCCGTCCCGGCCGCCGGGGCGGGATTGGGCCGGAAGCCGTGTCGCGGATCACGCCTGGAGAAGACCACGATCCATCATCGCCGATCCGGTCGGCGTCAGTGCCGACCGCGGCCGAGTAGTCGCGCCCGCAGGCCGCGGCGCGGGCGCGGGTCGGGCAGGCCGGCCGATGCGGCGAAGGCGGCCGCGTCCTCGGGGGTGCTGGTCTTCGGGCGGGTGCGCGCCCACTTCAGATACCGGGCGCGAAAATCGGGTCCGGCGGCGACGGCCAGTCCCGGGAAGCGCCGCGCCACCTCGTCGGCCCGCTTGTGCAGCAGGCCGTGGGCGGTGGCCGCCAGGTCGCCGGTGTCGAAGCCGGGTGGCGGACTGTCCCCGGCGACCAGGACGCGCACGATCGCGGCCTGCTGTTCGGCGAGGGTGCCCGCGGCGCGCTCCGAGTCGGTGGTCATGCCGGAATCGCCTCCGGGCGCAGGGTGACGGGCGCGCGGCCGGATGCCGCGGCGATGGCGTTGAGTTCGTCGGCGAGTTCGGTTGCGGGCGGGTAGTTTCCGTCGCGTTCCAGCATGAGCGGGACCGATCGCCCGGTGGCGAACTCGGCCACCAGGTCCAGGACCTCTGCGGGGACGCTGTGCACATGCGTGTCGATGTAGCGTCCGTCCGACTCGTGGCCGCCCGCCACATGGCAGTAGGCGACCCGTTCGGCGGGCAACCGCAACAGCTCGGTCAGCGGGTCACGTGACGTATTGCGGGCATTGGCATAGACATTCGCGATATCGAGCAGTAGATAGACGCCGGTGCGCTCGACCAGTTCCTGCAGGAACTCCGCTTCGGTGTAGTCGGCGTCCGGCCATTCGAACAGCGCCGCGATGTTCTCGACCGCCAGCGGTACGTCCAGCTGCCTGCTCGCGCGGAAGATATTGCGCTCCAAGGCATCCAGCGCCTCCCGGGTGCGCGGCACCGGCAGCAGGTGACCGGCTTCCAGTCCGCCCGCGCGCACGAACGCGATGTGCTCGCTCACCAGCGGCGAACCCAGGGCCCGCGCGCAGTCGGCCAGATGCGCGACCCGCCGGTCGTCCACCGCTTCCGCACCGCCCAGGGACAGCGAAACACCATGCGGCACCGCCGGTATCCCGCGCGCCACCAACGCGGCGAGTTCCTCCGGCACCACGGCCCCGGCGCTCCGCCCGCGCCGCCGCCCGGAACCGTTCGGCGCCAACGTCTCCGCGATGACCTCGCAGAAGCCGATGCCGTCCAGCGCGGCGACCATGCCGCAGATCTCGCGCCGCCAGCCGATGCCCAGCGCGCCCTCGGGAAGCGGTGATCCGGTCATCCGCCGCAGCCTCCTCCGCCGCAGCTGCTGCCGCAACTGCTGCTACTTCCGCAACTGCTGCCGCCTCCGCTGTCGCTGGTGCCGCAGCTGGATCCGCTACCGCACGAACTGCTTCCGCCGCCACTGGCTCCGGCCGCGAGATCGGCCGCCCCGGCGAGGGCCGGGTCCAGGGTCCACAACACGAGCGAGCCGTAGAGCGCGACCGCGAGGGCGGCGCTACCGGCGCCGTACGCCGCGTAGGCGGGCGCGTTGGCGGGTCGCAGATGCAGGTTGTCGTTGCGGGCGTGCTCGATGGTGTCGCGGCCGCGTCGGGTCAGCCGCGGCGCGCGCCCCACCACGATGGTGACGACGCCCAGCACGATCATGACGATCACCAGGAAGCCCACCGAATGGTGGCTCGCCACACCGGCGATCAGCCGGGCCAGTCCGAGCAGCAGCACGGCGAAGAGCGGAAACCGGGTCGTCCGCAGAGCTTTTCGCTGCTGGTCGCCGAACAGGTAGCCGCGGTAGCTGAGATCCTTGCGCATCCGATCGGTGACGCCGGCCGTCGCGACCAGCATCGACGTCATGTTCAGCTGGTCCGACCGGCTCAGGCTCGCCCACAGGGTGCGGGAGATCTGATCCAGGTCCGAGGCCTCGCCCGCGCTGTAGGGCCGGACCGGTTTGCCGCTGGAATCGATGATCCCGTGGCCGCGCAGCTGTGCGAGCGCCGCCAGCACCGGCCGCCGGTCGTCGACCAGCAGGGCGGTCTCACTGGGCGTCAGGGGTCCCGCGGGCGGCCAGGCCGGGTCGATCCGCCGCAGCACGCTCGCCCGGATCGCGTATCCCGCGGCGATCGCCAGCAATCCGGCGATGACATAGAACAAGAGGAAGGCCGGGCCGGATATCCCCCAGGTGTTGGTCGCGGCCGCGGCCGCGACGGTCCCATGGACCATGGCGATTCCCCTCGGGAGTCGTCGTGACAGTCGATCAACTCCAGTATCGCGGCTGTGCGGGCGCCGTGTTATCCGAGCGACCGCGGGGTGGTCATTCGAGGAAACTTTCGGTGATTAGCCTGATCCGGTGCGATTTCTCAGCAAGTTCTACATCGATGGGTTCATTCTGTCGATCCTCGGGATGGTCGTCCTGGCCAGCATCTTCCCGGCCCGGGGCGATGCCGCCGAGGTCGTGAACTGGCTGACGAAGATTGCCATCGCGCTGCTGTTCCTGCTCTACGGCACCCGCCTGGCGCCGCACGAGGCGATCGAGGGCCTCAAGCACTGGCGACTCCACTTGACGGTGCTGGCCTGCACGTTCGTCATCTTCCCGCTGATCGGCCTGGCCGCGCGGGTGCTGGTGCCGCACATCCTCACCCCCGACCTCTACACCGGTGTGCTGTTCCTGTGCCTGGTGCCGTCGACGGTGCAGTCCTCGATCGCGTTCACCTCCATCGCCAAGGGCAATGTGGCGGGCGCGATCGTGAGCGCCACGGTGTCGAACCTGCTGGGCGTGTTCCTGACCCCCGCGCTGGTGATCCTGCTCATGAACACCACCGGACAGGCGAGCGTGGATCCGTCCGCGGTGGTAGACATCGTGCTGCAGCTGCTGGTCCCGTTCTTCGTGGGCCAGTTGATCCGGCCCAAGGTGAAGGGCTTCCTGTCCCGCTATGCCGAGCCGACCAAGCTGGTGGATCGCGGGTCCATCCTGCTGGTGGTCTACAGCGCGTTCAGCGCGGGCATGGTGGAGGGCATCTGGCACGCCATGTCGCCGTGGCGGATTCTGGGCCTGGCGGCGGTGTGCTGCGTGATCCTGGCGATCGTGCTGGCGGCCACCGGTTTCCTCGGCGAGGCGGTGCGGTTCGATCGCGCGGACCGGATCGTGGTGGTGTTCTGCGGTTCCAAGAAGAGCCTGGCCACCGGGCTGCCCATGGCGACGGTGCTGTTCGCCGGTCACTCGGTGGGCCTGGTCGTGCTGCCGCTCATGATGTTCCACCAGATTCAGCTGATCACCTGTGCCGCTCTCGCAGGACGCTGGGCTCGTACCGCGCCGTGAGCGAGAGCAGCCGGCTGTCCTCGCGCCGCAGCGCGCGGTGCAGTCCGGCGGAGGGCCGGTCGGCCAGGGCGTGCAGTACGGCGCGGTGCGCGCCCGGGTCGCCCACCGCGATGCGGGCGCTGCCATCCGGGTAGCGCTTGGCCGCGATCCCGGCCCGGGCCAGCGCGGGCGCGATGTCGCGGCCGGGCAGGTACAGGAAGTTGGCGCTCGAGCGCGGCACCCGGATGCCCGCGCGGCGCAGGTCGATCCGGAGCAGCTCGCGTTCGGTGGTGATGCGCAGAATCCGTTCGCCCAGTTCGGCTTCCGCGGCATAGGAGGCGCGCACCGCCGCCACCGCCGGGCCGGGCATCCCGAACGGCAGTTGCAGCCGCCGCACCCGCCGCACCGGTTCCGGCGCGCCGAAGGCGTAGCCGATCCGCAGCCCGGCCAGCCCGTACGCCTTGGAGAAAGTGCGCAGGACCAGCACATTGGGATGCCTGTGGATAAGTTCGAGCGGGTCCAGTGCGTCGGCCGCGCCGAGGAATTCGACGTACGCCTCGTCCAGGATTACCGGCACCCGGGCCGGGATCGAGCACAGGAACGCCTTCAGCTCGCTGGCCCCGACCACGGTGCCGGTCGGATTGTGCGGCCGGCACACCGCGATCAGTCCGGTGCGATCGCCGACGGCGCGTGCCATGCCCCACAGGTCCTGGCGGCCGTCGGCGTCCAGCGGCACCGCCACCGGCCGCAGTCCCACCATGTTCGCCATGATCGGATAGCCGTCGAAGGTCGGTGTGGCGTAGACGAATTCGGATCCGCGGCGGGGGAGGGTCTGCATGATCTGCATGGCGACCCCCGTCGCGCCCGCCCCCACCACGATCCGGTCGGCGTCCACCCCGAGGTGCTCGCCGATCAGCCGGGGCAGCCGCTGCGGCAGGAATTCCGGGTACCGGTTGGCACCGCCGAGACTGGTGTCGATCGCGGCGATGACGGAAGGCAGTGGTGGAAACGGATTCTCGCTCAGGCTCAGGTCGTAGCGGACGGCGGACGAGTCGCCGCGCAGCCCCGTCGGCCACGGCACCGGGCGCGTCATCGGGCGGCTCCCCAGCGCACGGCGGCGGCTCCGGCGAAGTCGCCCGCGTGCGCGAAGGCGGCCATCAGCACCACCGAGCCGTTGCGCAGCCGTCCCGCCCGGTTCTCGGCGTCGAGCGTCACCGGAATGCCCGCGGCGAACAGGTTTCCGCAGCTGTCGAAGGTGTCGGGATGGCGTTCGGGCGGCAGTTCCATGGCCTCGTTCCAGTTGCGCAGGAACAGCCGGTTGGGCTGGTTGGTGACGAAGGTGTCGAGATCGCTGGACTTCACGCCGATCCGCTTGCACACCGCCTGCGCGACCTCCGGCACCAGCCGATTGCCGCGCGTCATCACCTTGGCCACTTTGGATTCGGTGAAGCTGACGCAACCCTGGCCCTCGCCCGGCTCCCAGTACTTGCGGTCGCCATTGGTGCTGAATTCCATATCGCCCGCGAACTCCGGATAGGTGCGGCATTCGATGTCGAGAATGGGCGCGGAGCTGTTCTTCATCAGCAGGCCGACCCCGCAGCCGTCGCCGGGGACGGGGGCCTGCGCGAGCCCGCGGATATCGGGCTGGGTGAACACCGGGCCCGCGCAGTTCTGGGTGCAGGCGATGAGCGCGGTGCGCGCGTCGGTGGTCTGCAGGATCATGCGGGCGGTCCACATCATGTGCACGAACGCCGCACAGCCGCCGTTGTGGATGTCGAAGACCCAGCGCGGCTTCATGTTCAGCCGCCGCGCCACCTCCGGTCCCGCCCCCAGCACGGGATTGTCGGGCAGCTGGGTGTGGGTGAGCAGCACGTCGATGTTCGAGATCTCCGATGCGCCATGGCGTTCGATGAGCGGGGCGACGGCCCGCTCGACCATGTCCACGGCGGTCTCGTCGCGGCCCACGTGGTGACGGCCCTGGGGAGCGCGGAACATGACGTTCTTGGCCATCCGGTCCGAGCGCGAGAACTGCGTGAAGTACTCGGTGCCGACCGGATCACCGGGCAGGTACCCGGCGACGTCGACCAGGCTGACCGCCGGCGGCGTCCGCAGGGCGGGATCGGTGAAGTCCATGGCGCATCCTCACTTCATCCAGGCGGGCTTGATGGGCAGTCCGTGCGAGGCGCGGTACTCCGCGATGACCCGCAGGTTGTCGAGCTCCAATTGGTGCCCGGCGGAGAACATCTCCCAGAAGTCGCCCACCCACACCTTGCGCTTGTCCGGCGCGGTGTCCTTGTAGGGGTTCTTGTCGTAGAACGGGTGATGGCAGTTCGTCCACAGCACCACCGAGCCCGGCTTGTCGAACACCACCTGGGCGTCGACCACCCGCATCAGATAGACCATCCACAGGTGTTCGCGCTGATCCCAGGCGCAGTGGTAGTCCACGGTCATGGCCTCGGGATTGGCCACCGTGCGGGTGTAGATCCGGGTGCTGTCGCCCAGCCGGTCGTAGGACTCCCACAGTCCGGGTTCCTCGGTCTCGGTGAATCCGCGCAGGCTGTAGGTCCACTCCTCCAGGCACCGGGTGTCGGCGAGGTACTCGTACAGGTCGCGGGGCGGGGCGTCGATATAGCCCTGCACCGGGCAGAAGTCGCCGAAGATCTGGTCGTGCGGATACACCGAGCGGAGCATGTCCAGGATGATCGGGGTGGTGGCGTCGCGATCGGAGTTCTCGATCCGCAGCACGCCGGGCACGACTCCGTCCGGAATGTCACTGAGGGCGGGCAGGGCGCTGGTGGTCACGGATTACCTCCTGGGTGGCGTCAGGAACGGTGTGAACGGCGGGATTTCGTCGGGATCGCAGTCGATCGCGACGAACGACGGACCCGGGCGGTCGAGACAGTGCCGCAGTGCCGCGGCGAGCTCGGCCCGGTTCTCCGGTGCGTGGGTGCACAGATCCGGGAACATGGCGGCCATCCCCGCGCCCGGATACGCGGGACGAAATCGGTTGAAGCTGTACCGATCCCCGTAGTACAGCTGTTCGCGCGTGACGCACATGGCGTGCGCGTTGTTGTTGAGGACGATGAAGGTGATCGGCAGCCGGTGCTCGACGGCGGTGTGAATCTCCATGCCGTGCATGAAGAACGCCCCGTCCCCGGCGATCACGAAGGTGCGCCGCGGACCGCCGTCGGGGCGGCGGTGGCGGGCGAACGCGGATCCGATGCCCGCCCCGAACGCGTACCCCATGCCGCCCATGCCGAGCGCCACCGTGAACCGGCCGCCGCGCGGCAGCCGCAGGTGATGCACCACGGCCGCACCGGTATTGCCCGCGTCGGCGAATACGTCCGCGCCCGGCGGCAGCGCGTCGTTGACGATCTCGACCACCTCGCGATACCGCAGTCCGGGACCGTGTGCGGGCGGGACGGGCAGCGGCGTGAGGGCGGGCTCGCGGTGCGGGTGCGGCCGCAGCGGAATGATCCGGGCCGTGTCCTCGGCCGGGCCGGAATCCAATTCGGCGATCAGCTCGTCGAGTGTCTTGGCCAGATAGTTACTGTGCGCGTGGGCGGTGGGCAGGAACGGCGGCAGCGCGCCCACGCTCGCCAGCGGCACGGCCGCCAGCGCGTCCTCCATACCCGCCCGCGCGGTGACCGGCATGCGGGTGCCGATCAACAGGCACAGGGCGGCGCCCTGCAGCGCGTCGAGCAGTTCCGGATTGCCCATGCTGCCGGAGACGCCGCAGAACCCCGGGTCGGCGTGGTGGTAGACGTCCTTGGCGTCGGGCGCGACCCCGACGGCCGCGTCCAGCCGGGCGGCGAAGCGGGCCAGTTCCTCACGGGCGTCGTCGCGGGCCACCTGATCCCCGGCGATGATCACGATCTTGCCGAGGGCCCGGGCGCCGCGCACGATGTGCACCACCCGCCACAGGCTCTCGATCTCCCGACGGTAGGTGCGCGCGGGCGGCACGAAATCCGGGGTGACCAGGTCGGCCTGCTGAATGTCCTTGGGCAGCAACAACACCGCGGGGCCGCCGCGGCGGGCGGCGGCGACGGCGCGGGCGAGGTGCGCGGGCAGGTCGGCGGGGGCCTCCACGCGCGCGCAGTACCGCGAGATCGGCGAGTACAGCGCCACCGCGTCGAAGCTGCCCGCCTGCCCGCTGGAGTCCTGGAACGCGCCCTTGCCCTCCAACGCGGTCGGGGGCTGGCCGATCAGGGCCAGCACCGGCACCCGGGAGGCGAAGGATTCGGCGAGTCCCGCGACCAGGTTCACGGCCCCGCCGCCGGAGGTCGCGCAGACCACTCCGAGGCCCGAGGTGGAGCGCGCGTAGCCGTCGGCCATGGTGGCCGCGCCGAACTCGTGCGTGGCGACCACCGCGGTGATCAGGTCGCGCTGTTCGTAGGCCGCGTCGTACAGATCCTCGATATTCGCGCCGCCGACCCCGAACAGGTGCCGGACGCCCAGCGTCGAGATCGCCTGGACCAGCCGGTCCGCGACCCGTGTCCCGCTATGCATGGGCGATTCCTTTCGGTGGTCGCCACCGGCGACCGAGTACCGCTCACTCGGGATACGAAATCCGGGTACCTAGCGGTTCAATGCCGCTGCTCGACCGCCGGCGTTCTCGAACCGAACCTTGCCGTGTATGTATACGTCTACGTATAGTTGGGTCATGCCGAACAAGACGATCTACGTGTCCGATGACGACCTCGCACTCTTTCAGCGGGCTCAGGAGCTGGTCGGGGGCAATCTCTCGGGGGCGATCGTGACGGCGTTGCGGCGCTTCATCGAGCTCGAGGAGGGCCGCCGGCAGGGCTACGACGAGGTGGTCCTCAAAGTCGGCAAGGACGGGATCCGACAGGTTCGATTCTCCGCCACCCTGCTGACCGACTGGCACCAGGTGACCAATGAGCGCATCGAGGACATCCGGGTGTACCGCACACGCAAAGGCGCGTACGCGGTGCACAGCCACTTCTCCAACTGGTCGGAGTTCCCGGCCGACACCAACATCCTCAAGGACTGGCGGCAGTGGCGGCGCTTCCTCGGTGTGGGGGAACAGAATTGGGGGGACTTCACCCTCGAGGTCTTCGACACCGTGCGGGAGCTGAAGGGCAAGATCCCGGATCGGCTCTACGCCCGCGTCATCGACGCCACCGAACATCCGAACGTCGAGGACCTCGACATCTGATCCGGCAATCCCGGTAGCACAACCGAACAGCTGTAACCGGCAACCTTGACCGCAAGCCTCGGCGGTCACGGCGTAGGTAACGCATGCATTCATGCCTATTAATTGATGAGAGGGAGACATGAACCTCGACCCCGGTCCGGCGGCCATCAGCGTCACCGGCCTGTGCAAATCCTTCGGCGAGCAGATCGTGCTCGACCGCATCGACTTCACCGTGCCCGCGGGCAGCGTGTTCTCGCTGCTCGGACCCAATGGCGCGGGCAAGACCACCACCGTGGAGATCCTGTCCACACTGAAGCGGCCCGACGGCGGCGAGATCAGCGTCGGCGGGCACGATCCGGTCACCGATGCCGACGGGGTGCGGTCGGTCATCGGGGTCACCGGCCAGTTCTCGGCCGTCGACGAACTGCTCACCGGGCGCGAGAATCTCCTGCTGATGGGAGACCTGCACCATCTGCCCCGCGCCGAGAACCGCAGGCTCGCAGCGGAACTGCTGGCCACCTTCGATCTCGAGGAGTCCGCCGACAAGATCGCGTCCAGCTACTCCGGCGGCATGACGCGGCGACTGGATCTGGCCATGACGCTGGTCGGCGATCCCCGCATCATCTTCCTCGACGAACCCACCGTCGGATTGGATCCGCGCAGCCGCCGGGCCATGTGGGACATCATTCGCGACCTCACCGCGCGAGGCGTCACCATCTTCCTCACCACCCAGTACCTCGAAGAAGCCGATCAGCTGGCCGATCGCATCGCCGTGCTGCATCAGGGGCGGCTGGTGGCCGAGGGCACGGCGGACCAGCTCAAGCGCATGGTGCCGGGCGGATACATCCGGCTCGACTTCCTCGAACGCGGTGAATTCGACTCCGCCGCACAGCTGTTCGGCGACGCGGCGCAGGTCAACGGCGATCTCACCCTGGCCATTCCGAGCGACGGCGCGGTGCGCTCGGTCCGCGAGGTGCTCGACCGGCTGGACGCCGCACGGGTGGAGCCCGCGGGACTGTCCGTGCACACCCCCGACCTCGACGATGTCTTCCTCGCCCTCACCGGTGGCCACGCTCCCGCAAAGGAGAACCTGAGATGAGCACTCTCACCACGTCGTTCGCCGATTCCAAGACGATGCTGCGGCGGAATCTGGTGCACGCCAAGCGGTATCCGGGCATGACCTTCGCGCTGGTCGTCATGCCGGTGGTGCTGCTGCTGTTGTTCAACTTCGTGTTCGGCGGCGCGCTGAAGTCCGCTACCGGCGGCCGGTACATCGACTATCTGACGCCCGGCATGATGCTGCTGATCCCGGCCTACATGGTCGCGGGCATCGCGGTCGGGGTGTCCACCGATATGACCAAGGGCATCATCAATCGTTTTCGCACCATGCACTTCTCGCATCCGTCGGTGCTGACCGGGCATGTGGTGGGCACCTGGATCCAGGGCATGGCCGGGGTGGTCGTGATGACGCTGGCCGCGCTCGCCATCGGCTTCCGGCCGCACGCGAACGCGCTGGAATGGCTGGCGGCGTTCGGGCTGCTCGGGCTGATGGTGTTCGCGGTGAACTGGCTCGGCGCGGGCTTCGGCCTGGTCGCCCAGACCCCGGAGAGCGCCTCCAACCTGCCCATGCCGATCATGTTGCTGCCCTTCCTCGGCAGCGGGCTGGTGCCCACCGACACCATGCCCGCCGGGGTGAAGCAGTTCGCCGAGTACCAGCCGTTCACGCCGATCACCGAAACCCTGCGCGGGCTGCTGATGGGCGGGCCGATCGGGCACAACGGGGCGCTCGCCATCGGCTGGTGCGTGGTGATCACCGTCGCCGGATACTTCTGGGCCACCACGACTTTCCGTCGCAAGACCACCTAGAGCCCGGCCGCCAGCAGGACCTTGCCGGACGGATTGCGGATCTCCACCGTCTTCAACTGCTCCGGCGAGGCCGACGCGGTGCCGTCCACGGTCAGGCTCTGGCCCGACTTGACCGTCCACTCGGCGAGTTTGGACTGCACGCCGTCATCGCGGGTCACCCACATCGACAGCGTCCACCCGTACACCTCGTCCTTCTCGTCGGACGGCGGGTAGGAGCACCACATGTCCACCCGGGTCTGGCCGTTGATCGACACCACCTTGAAGGTGGCCTGGATCGGGGTGTCGGTCTGCGGCTTCAGCGGTCCCTGCGCCACCACCTGCTGCACCACCGCCGGACGGTCGGACTGTGCGACGGTGGCGGTCACCGGCACCGCGATCGCTATCGCCGCGGCCGCCGCGGCCACCGCCGCGCCGATCGACCACCGGCGGCCGCGCCGACGGCTCGCCAGCGCCCGGTCCGCCAGGGCGGGCAGCAGGCGTTCGGGCGGCGGCGGCACGCTCGCGGACGGATCCTCCTGCGCCGTAATCGACAGCGCGGTCTCAGGGTCCACCAGCCCCAGCAGGCCGGGCAGTCCCGCCAGTTTCGACACGGCCGCGCGGCAGGACTCGCATCCGGTCAGATGCTCCTCGTACTCGCGGCGGTCGTCCCGGGCGAGAGCGCCGAGCACATACGCGCCATCCCACGTGGTGTAGCCATCGCACAGCTCATGGCCCTCGGTCATCTCGTCACCCCCATCTCCTGCAGCACCAATCGCAATGCCCGCATGCCGTAGTGCATGCGGGACTTGACCGTGCCCTCCGGGATCTCCAGTTCCCCCGCGATCTGATGCGTGGACAGACCCCGGTAGTAGGCGCGGACGATCACTTCGCGGTGATCGACGCTCAGCCGCGCCAGCGCGTCCGCCACCAGCCAGCCGTCCAGCGCCCGATCGGTCTTGTCCGGTTCGGGCACCTCCGGCGGGTGATCGGTGCGGAATTCGCGTCGGCTGCGCGCGCTGCGATGCTCGTCGACCGCCAGATTACGGGCGACCGTGAACAGCCACGCTCGCGCGGAACTGGTGGACTGATCCAGCACATTCGGCCGCTGCCAGGCGCGCAGCAGGGTCTCCTGCACGATGTCCTCGGCCCGGCCCGGATCCCCGACCAACCCGTAGGTGTAGCGCCACAACGCGCCCGCGTGCTCCTCGTAGAGCGCACGGAGCAAGGCGGCCTGGTCCTCCGGCATCGCGCTAACCCGCCTCTCCGCGACTCTTGCCGACGGCCGGGTGCCACATCGGTCGCGCACCGGACCGGCGGTGTGAAGCTGGTCGAGTTCTGGTCGTACCCGGTGAGTTACCCATAGGTCACCGGATCAGTGGTCGCGTTCGGGACGGCAGTGTGTGCCATACCGGATCCACGATCCTAGTTGCGTTCCAGTTCGATCGGGTGCGTGGCGAGGAGGGCGAGGGGGAGGGGTTGGCGGCGCAGGACGTGGGCCCAGAGGTCGACGCGGCCCGCCAGGGGGTCGGTGGGCAGGGCCGAGAGGACGATCCAGTCGCCGCGGTCCAGTTCGCCTTGCAGCTGGCCGAAGGTCCAGCCGGCGTAGCCCGCGAAGACCCGGATGCCGTCGACCAGACCTTCGATCCGGTCGGGGTCGGAATCCAGGTCCACCAGGGCCACCCGGCCGTCGACCCGCCGCACGCCGGCCACCCCGGCGATGGACGCGCCCACCTTGATGGTGGCCAGGCAGAGTGCCGCATCGCGTTTCACGGGGCCGCCGATGTAGAGGGCGCGCGGCCCGGCGGCGAGTTCGGACCAGTTGGGGAGCACATCGTGCAGGGCGGTGTCGCTGGGCTTGTTGAGCACCACGCCCCAGGTGCCGCCGTCATTGTGCTCGAGGATGTAGACCACCGAGCGCCGGAAGGACGGCTCGGTCAGATCGGTTGCCGACACCAACAGAGTTCCTGGCCGAACCACCTGGTCCTCATGCCGGAATTCGCGTCGAGATCGGTCACCGTGTTCCTCTGCACGCGCCACTCAGCCATCATCGCACTGAGACACGGTAATTGCGTTGCTTAATTTGCTGGTTACCCTTTTGTGCCGTCGGGGGCGGAAGAACTTGTCCCGCATACCTTGCGGTTGGTAGCTAGGGTGGGCGCTATGGAACGCCCCGAGGTCATCCTCGAGAACGCCGACACCGTGTACGACTTCTACCGCGATGACCAGCAGAACGTGCTGAAGGCGAAGGCGGCCTACTGGCTGCTCGGTCGTCGCTACCGGCCCCGTATCACCTACGCGGCCGGGGCGCGGGAGAAGTTGCGCGAGTTGATCTCCCAGCGGCGTCCGCTGCTCATTGCGGTGAACCACCTTTCCCAGCTGGATCCGTACACGGTCGCCGCCGCGGCCTGGCGCAGCGCCATGCGGCCGGTCATCGGGCGCACCCGGGTGCTGGCCAAGGACGAGCTGTTCACCGAGCCCAAGCTGCGCGGACGCATCGACATGATGGGCGGGATTCCGGTCTTCCGCGGCAAGGACCACGGGGTGCGCGCGGTCAATGCGGCCGGACAGCGCATGATCGACATCTGCGCCGAGCGCATGGCGCGCGGGGACGGGATCGCGGTGTTCCCGGAGGGGACCTGCAACGATGTCGACCCCACCCAGGTGCAGACCATCGGAAGCGGCATCGGCCACATCGCCTTCCGGGCCAAGAAGCTCGGCGCCGAACCCGCGCTGGTGAGCCTCGGGCTCAGCTACGGACCGCGCCTGGATCCGGCGGTGGAACCCACCAAGGAGGAGGCGTACTCGGCCAGCTTCTACTTCGGGGTGCCGGTCGCCGAGCTGCCCGCCAAACCCGCCGAGATCACCCGGGTGGTCCGCGACGAACTGCAGGTCGCGCTGGACGGAGCGGTGAAGGCGTACTAGGCGTCAGTGCTGCGGCAGATTGAGCCGTTCCCGGGACCAGTGCGGCACCAAAGCCAGGTATTCGGGCCGGGATTCGACGAAGTGGTGCACCATCGGGCACAGCGGCAGGATCCCGAACCCCGCGTCCCGGGTCTGATCGAGAGCACCCTGCACCAGCTTGCGCCCGTAGCCCTGCCCCTCGAACTGGGGATAGATCTCGGTGTGCACGAAGGCCCGCTCATTGGCGGTGTCCTGATACGCCGCGACCCCGGCGAGGTAATCGTCGATATACAACTCGAACCGCTCCAGCGCGGAATTCTTACGGACCTCGATCGACTGACTCGGCATGCGTGCGACGCTAGTTCCCCGGCCCTGGCAATTTGTCCGTTCGACCGAACCGTGTCGCCTGGCGTGTCGCTTTCCGGCGCAGCGATCACACTGGACGCATGACGGACCCACGGCCGCGCCGGGTGCTGCTCGCCCCGGACAAATTCAAGGGCTCACTGACCGCCGCGCAGGTGGCGGACGCACTCGCGGCGGGAATCACCCGCGCCGACCCGGGCGCCGAGGTGCAACGCTCACCGGTGGCCGACGGCGGCGACGGGACCGTGGACGCCTTCGTGGCGGCGGGCTGGGAGCGGGTCGAGGTCGAGAGCTTCGGCCCCACCCTCGCACCGGTGACCACCTCCTACGCGGTGCGCGGGCGCACGGCCGTGGTGGAGCTGGCCGCGGTGAGCGGGTTCGCGAAACTACCGGACGGGCAACCGGATCCCCTGCACGCCAGCACCTACGGCGTCGGTGACGTGATCGGCGACGCGCTCGACCGGGGTGCGCGCGACATCGTGCTCGGATTGGGCGGCAGCGCCTCCACCGACGGCGGCGCGGGCCTGCTGCAAGCTCTCGGCCTGCGCATCCTCGACGTCGACGGCAATGAATTGCCCTGCGGGGGAGCGGCACTCGCGCGCGCCGTGCGGGTGGACCGCGGCGATCTGCATCCCGGACTGGCCGATGCGACCGTGACCCTGGCCAGCGATGTGGACAACCCGCTGCTCGGGCCCGGCGGCGCGGCCGCCATCTACGCCCCGCAGAAGGGCGCGGACCCCGAGCAGGTCGCCACTCTCGAAGCGGCACTGAAGAATTGGGCCGCCGTGCTCGGGCCGGAATGGGCGGACCGGGCGGGCGCGGGCGCGGCGGGCGGCGCCGGATTCGGGGCGCTCGCCGCCCTCGGCGCGCGGCTGCGCCCCGGCATCGAGTTGATCCTCGACCTCATCGACTTCCCGGCCCAGTTGAAGGACGCCGACCTGGTCGTCACGGGGGAGGGCTCGCTGGACGCGCAGAGTCTGTCCGGCAAGGCCCCGATCGGGGTCTGCCGCGCGGCCCGGGCGGCCGACCTGCCGGTCATCGCGGTCGCGGGCCGGGTACGACTGACCCCGGACCAGGTGCGGGACGCCGGATTCGAGGCGGCCTATGCCCTGTCGGAACTGGAGCCCGACCCGGCCCGCAGCATGGCGGACGCCGCGGACCTGCTGGAACGGATCGGTGAGCGGATCGGCGGAGCCTAGGCGGACGGGGTGAGCGCGCGGCCGGGAATCCGGTTCCGATTGCGGTCGCCCCACTCCTCCAGCGGTCGCAGCGCCGCGCTCAGCTCCTGGCCCAGCTCGGTGAGCGAATACTCCACGCGCGGTGGGATTTCCGGGAAGATCTCCCGGTGCACCAGGCCGCTCGCCTCCATCTGCCGCAGGTTCTCGGTGAGCACCTTCTCGCTCACGCCGGTCAGCAGCTGCCGGATCTGCCCGAAGCGCTGGGTGCCCTCGGCCAGCACCCACATCAGGTGCAGTTTCCATTTGCCGCCGACCGCGCCGATGGCGATGGACATGCCGCACACCTCGTGATCCCCGTCACCGCCGGTACTCATCGCGCCCTCCTGACCAGATTGCCAACCTCCAGGTAAGCAACCGCACCCGCGAGTGCGGTCTTCCCGAGGCTACCGATCCCGGACCACCATCGATTCCGGCGCGCCACCGCAGAACAGCCGGAATCGAAGGGGTACAGCATGTCCGATCAGCGCAGTTCCGTCACCGTCATCGGCCTGGGCCCGATGGGCCGGGCCATGGTGAAGGCCTTCCTGAAGGCCGGGGTCGAGGTGACGGTGTGGAACCGCAGCCCCGAGAAGGCGGACGCCATGGTCGAGCTCGGGGCGACGCGCGTGGGCACCGTCGCCGAGGCGCTCGACACCAACGAGGTGGTGGTGCTCAGCCTCACCCACTACGCCGCCATGTACGACGTGCTCGGCCCGGTCGCGGATCGCCTGCGCGGCAAGGTGATCGCCAACCTGTCCTCGGATTCGCCCGAGCAGGCGCGCCGGGGCGCGGCGTGGGTGCGGGAACACGGCGCCGAATTCCTGTCCGGCGGCGTCATGTCGGCGGGCAACAATATCGAGCACCCGGCGTCGTACATCTTCTACAGCGGCCCGCGCGCGGTCTTCGACGCGCACGCCGAGCTGCTGCGCCCGCTCAGCCCGCCGGAGTACCTGGGCGCGGATGACGGTCTGGCCCAGGTCTTCTACCAGGGCCTGCTCACCATCTTCCATCCCTGGCTGCTGGCTTTCGACCAGGCCACGGCCATGATCGCCCGGGCGGGTCACGACATCGCGCAGTTCGTGCCGTTCGCGGTGCGCTCCAATGCCGCCTTCCCGTACTTCATGGAGCAGTTCTCGTTGCGGAACGCGAGCGGCGGCTGGGCCGACCTGGCGGGGCTGCGCATGATGGACGCGGGCGCGCAGCACGTCATCGACGCCAGCGAGGAGGCCGGCGTGGACGCCACGCTCTCGCACACCGCCCAGGCGTTCTGGCGCCGGGCGGTGGCCGCCAGCCGGGCGGCCGGGAGCCCGGTGTCGACCTACGAGCTGATGGCTCAGGCGGTTTCGGAGCCGATGCGCGGGAACGGGGCGGTGGAGAAGATGATCTCCACCGGCACCTCGAAATAGGCCGCCAGCCGCAGCGCCAGGTGCAGGCTCGGGCTGTACTCGCCGCGCTCCAGATAGCCGACCGTCTGATAGTGCACGCCCAGGGCCTCGGCCAGTTCCCGCCGCGAGATCCCGCGCTCGGCCCGCAACATGGCGATCCGGTTGTAGATGACCTCGCTGTTAGTAGGCACGCGCCATGGCCCTCTCGCGGCGGGCCGCCACGGCCGCCCCGGATTCGCGGCGGGCCATGCGGCGCAGCACCATCGGCGCGATCAGGATGCCCGCGATCGCCCACGCGCCCAGCACCGCGACGGTTTCCAGGTGCCGCCAGGAGTGGGTCAGCTCCACCACCGAAGCATTGTCGGGCAGCATGGCCGAGCGCATACCCAGGCCCATCCAGTAGATGGGGAACACCTGCGCCACCGCCTGCAGCCAGCCGGGCAGGCTGGTGATGGGGTAGAAGATTCCGGAGATCGCCACCAGACCCATGATGGGGAACGACACGAAGCCGATGCTGCGCGGGCTGTCGAACGCCGAGCCGATGATCGCGCCCAGCGGCAGGCAGGCCAGCAGGCCGAGCGCCAGGATGCCGATCAGCGTGGCCCATGCGCCGACGCTGTCCAGGCTCACCCCGCCGATCGCGAACAGGCCGAAACCGAGGATCAGGGCCACCTGCACCACGGTGACACCGGAGACCGCGGCGACCTTGCCGATCAGATAGCCCAGCATTCCGTTGGGAGTGGCTTTGGCGCGCAACAGGGTCCCGTCCTCGCGGTCCATGGCCAGGCCCTGGGCGATGCCGAACATGCCGGTGAAGGCGACCAGCATGCCGAGCACGCTGGGCAGCGCCAGCGCGCCCAGTCCGACGCCGGTGCCCTCGAAGTCGCCGTGGCGCATGAAGAACACCGCGACCATGGTGGCCACCGGCCAGAAGAACTGCGAGAAGATGTCCATCCCGTTGGTGAGGGTCTGCACCACTTCGATGCGGCCGCGCCGGAGCCCGGCCCGGATCGCCACGGTCGTCGCGTTCATCGGGCCACCTCTTCCAGACTGTGCAATTCGATGTCGCCCTGGCCGGATTCGAACCGCTGGACCAGGGTCATGTAGGTGTCCTCGAGCGAGGCGCGGCGCACTTCCAGCTCCTCGACGGCCTCGCCGAACTGCTTGAACAGCTCGTGGACGAACTTGGTGGACTCGGTGGTGGTGTGCACGAAGCGCTGCCCGTCGCGGGTCCACTTCACCTCGGCCTCACCGGCGATGCGGCGGGAGAGCTGATCGGCGGAGCCGTCGGCGATGATGCGCCCGCCGGCCAGGATCAGGATGCGGTCGGCCAGCTTCTCGGCCTCGTCCAGATCGTGGGTGGTGAGCAGGATGGTGGTGTGGTCGTCGTCGGCGAGACGGTGCACCAGGTCGTGGAATTCGCGGCGGGCCTGCGGATCGAAGCCCGCGGTCGGCTCGTCCAGGAACAGCAGTTCGGGGCGGCCGACGATGCCGATGGCCACGTCCAGGCGACGGCGCTGGCCACCGGACAGGGTCATCACCTTGGCGCCCGCGTGTTCGGTGAGGCCGACGGCGGCGATCAGCTCGTCGGTGTCCCAGGGCCGGCGGATGGCGGGGGTGGAGTAGGGCGCGTAGTACATGCCCAGGTACTCGAGGAGTTCGCGCACCCGCCATTTGCCGTGGTCGCGCCACGATTGCAGCACCACGCCCAGACGCGCCCGCCAGGCCTCCTCGCCGTGCGCGGGGTCCGTTCCGAGTACTTCGACCCGGCCCGCCGAGCGCATGCGGAAGCCCTCGAGGATCTCGATGGTGGTGGTCTTGCCCGCGCCGTTGGGCCCGAGCAGGGCCACCACCTCGCCGCGATGCGCCTGGAAACCGACATCGTGCAGTACGTCGCGCGAGCCGTAGCGCATACGCAGATTCTCGACGTCGAGTACGACGTCCTCGCCGACCGTCATGGCACCCCTCCGTAGTAGAAGCCGGATTGGATGTAGCATAACTACTACATTTTGAGGTGCTCAAGCTATTTATCGAGAACGTGAAAAAGGGCCCGGCTCTGGGGAGAGCCGGGCCCTGCTGCGAAGGATCCGCGCCGCTCGGCGCGGGCGCGGAACCGGTCAGCGCGTGCTGAGGAACTCGACGGCCGCCGCGTAGCCCTGGATGCCCATGCCCGCGATCACCGCGGTCGCGATCGGGGACACGAACGAGTGGTGCCGGAACTCCTCGCGGGCGTGCACATTGCTGATGTGCACCTCCACGATCGGCACCTCCGGGATCACCAGCGCGTCCCGCAGCGCCACCGAGGTGTGCGTGAGCCCGCCCGGATTGATGACGATGCCGGACTCCACACCGCGGGCGGCGTGGATGCGATCGATCAGCGCGCCCTCGTGATTGGACTGGAACGCCACGATCTCGCGATCGAACCGCGCCGCGGTCTTGCGGCACAGTTCGACCACGTCGTCGAGCGTGTCGGCCCCGTACACCTCGGGCTGACGGGTGCCCAGCATGTTCAGATTGGGGCCGTTGAGCACCAGGATCGGGCCGGTAGCAGGCATGCGCCCACTCTATCGGCCGGTCGGGCGATCACAGGCCGCGCGGTCCCTCCGTCCGCAGGTCGTCGACTTTGCGCATGGCCGTGCGCAATTCCCCGAGCCACTCCTCGGCGTGCTTGCCGGCCAGCTTGACCGTCCAGGCCAGCGCGTCGGAGCGGGAGCGGGCGACCCCGGCGTCGACCAGGGTGTCGAGCACCTTGCGCTCGGGCTGGCGCAATCGGGTCATGACCGGTACGGCCAGATGCGTGAACATGATTCGTTCGCCGTCCATGAGCACGCCCCAGGCGACATTGCGGCCGTAGCGGGCCTGCGCCTCCTGGGCGATCTGCATGCGGGCGGGCCGGGTGGACTCCCGGAAGCGGGCGAGCAGGCCCTCACGGGTGGCCTGCGGGACGCCGGCCGGGCCCGCGTCGGCGGCGGGGGCGTCCGCGCCGGGTTCGGCGGCGGGGGTGGATTCGGCTGGGGGGAGCGGGAGTTCGCCGAGGACGACGATTTCGTCGCGATCGACCTCGAGGGTTGCGGGACCGGTGAACCAGTCGGCTGGCAATCTGCCAGCGAACCAGTCGGGGGCGTCCGAGACGTCGGGGAGGTCGGCCTGCTGCCAACCGCCGGTGCGTCCGAAGCCGGGTCCACGATGTCCGTGTCTCATGTTGGTCACACTCACTTACGGCATGGAGTTGTAATGCTGATTACAACGTTACGTCGAAATTGGGTGCGTGGGTTCCGCTCTGGGAGAACGGGGTCTCGAGGCATGGTCACGAATCGCGCGCGGGGCTGTCACCAGTGAGAACCGAACGGTCTGCCGAGTCCCGAATACGCCAGTGCTGTAACCGACCGGTGATCATGTAACTGGTCCCTACTGAACGATTTCGGCACTATGGTGATGCTCAGTACGTGCGCTCCTGGTGGAGAAGGTGGCGCCGCGGCGTTCGGAGCGCGGTACCGTGGACCTGATGCTGATGTGGCCAGAGTGAAGAGTGGGCGATATGGATGTGTGGGGATCCCGCCGCTTCCGAGTTCGGGGTGCTATCGCACTCGCGGGTGTGGCGGCCGTCGCGATCGCGATGGGGTCGTGTGGGTTTCGGGACAAATCGACGGGCGCGGAGAATGTGGTCGATCAGTTCACCTCGCTGATCGACAAGAAGGACTACGACGGAGCGTCGCGACTGACCTCCTATCCGGCGGGCGCCTCGGCAACGCTGAAGCAAGTCTTCGAGGGCCTGGGACCGGGTAAGCCCGAGTACCGCGTCACCCAGTTCATCAAACTGGACGGTACAACCGGCCTCTTCTCCATGACCGGCGCCTGGAACTTCGGCGAGAACCGGAACTGGAAGTACGACCTCAACGGCACCGTCCGCAAACTCAGTGTGGGCTGGCGCATCTCGTGGGATCCCGCCCTGGTCATGCCGCAGCTCGACGCCAAGCGGACCGCCAAACTGGTCCGCACCGAAGCCCAGCCCTCCCCGCGGGTGAACGACATCGTCGGCCAGCCGCTCATGACCGAGCAGACCATCAATGTGGTCAAGCTGGACCCGGCCAAGATCACCGACCCGGTCGCCTCCACCAACGCGCTCGCCGCCGCCATCGCCCCGGTCGCCCCGCTCATCGACGGACCGGCCCTGATGCAACAGCTTTCGGCCGCGCAGGGCAAACCCATCACCGCGGTCAACCTGCGCGACGGCGACTTCGCCATCCTCGAACCGCGCATGGCCCCGATCCCGGGCGTGGTGCTGGAGAAGCAGCCCAAGCTCATCTCCGCCGACCGCCGGGTGTGGTCGCCCATGCTCGACGCGCTCACCAAGGTGTGGGACGAGAACCGCGACAACCACTCCGGCTGGGGCGTGCAGCTGTTCGAGCCCAACGGGGCCATGGTCACCCAGCTCGCCGGGGAACAGGGCCCGCCCGGCCCCGATGTCCCGGGCACCATGGACCAGCACCTGCAGCGCGCCGCCGAGGACGCCGCGGTGAGCACCGGCTCGCCCACCTCCATCGTGGCCGTCCAGCCCTCCAGCGGGGCTCTGGTCGCGGTCGCCCAGAACAGTCAGGCCAGTGAGCGCGGCAATATCGCCTTCACCGGGCTGTACCCGGTCGGCGGCATGATCGAGCTGTTCAAGAATGTCGCCGCGGTCACCAAACACAAAGCGCCGCAGGATGTCTCGGTCGGCGACGCCGCCGACGCGGCCAGTCTGCTCGGCATCGGCATCGACTTCCGGGTGCCCGGCCTCGACGAGACCACCGGCCGCCTGCCCACCGGCAAGAACACCGCCGAGAACGTCAGCCGCGGCGGCGCCGCCGACTCGCTGATGGCGAGCCCCTGGGGCATGGCCATCGCGGCGGCCGCGGTCGCGCGCGGGCAGGTGCCCAAGCCGATGATCGCCATCGGCCAGCCCGCCACCACCGAAGCCGACCTGCCCGCGTTGCCGCCGGAGGCCACCGACCGGTTGCGCGCCATGCTGCACGACGGCGGCGGCGCGCCGGAGATGGCCGCCCTCGGCCGGTATCGCGATGTCCAGGTCTACAGCGCCACCACCGGCAACAACGGGTGGCTGGTCGCGACCCTCGGGGATCTGGCCTTCGCCATCCACATCGACGATCCCGACAGCAGCGACCTCACCGCGCGGGTGGCCGCCCGGCTGTTGCAGTCGCTGGCCACCCCGGACTAGCGGCGGTTCAGCGGGAGGACAGCGCCTGCGCGGCCGCGCGCCAGCCGACCAGGAACAGGCCCAGGAAGGTCGCGGCCACGATCACGAAGCTCACCGCGACACCCTGACCCGACACCGCGCGCAGCAGCATGCCGCCCGCCAGCGTGCTCAGCCACACGATCACGCCGGTCGGCCACACCGTGCGGCCGTCGAAACGCCGTGCCGCCGAGACGCCTTCCCGGCCCGCCGCGACCGCCGCCGACAGCACCCAGCCCAGCAGCAGCCCGGTGCCGAACGGCCAGAACGTGCGCAGCAGGCCCGCGATGATCGCCTCGTCGTGACTGCGCCGCCCGATCGCGCAGAACACGATCACCAGGGCGACATCCACAGCGAAGGGCACGAGTTTCTTCACGCGGCACAGGGTATCGGGCGGCTCGGAGACGCTGATGCAGGGACACTCCACCCTGGCAGGTCACCGGCCGCGAGGGAGGTCAGGCGGAAGTCGCGTCCGGGTCCGGGGGAGGTGTGGCGCGGCGGCGGTCCGTGACCAGCGAATTGCCGCGCTCCTCGAACTCCTTCTCGAGTTCGGCGTCGCCGGCCTGCGGCTTGCGGAACAGGAACAGGAAGACGATCCAGCCGACGATCGCCACCAGGATGAAGCTCACCAACCGGTAGAGGAAGGCGGCGGCCACGGCCTGCGCGGCGGGCAACCCGGCCGCGGCGGTCAGCGAGTAGATGAGGGTGGCGTCCACGTAGACGATGCCGCCCGGCGCCAAAGGAATGGTGCCCACGGCCTTTCCGGCCGCGAAAGCCAGCATGAGCGCCGCCCAGCGCGGGTCCGCGCCCACCGCGTAGCAGGCGAATCCCAGGCAGGCGACGTCGGCGAGCCGGTGTACCAGCGCCCAGGCCGCCACCCACGCGCCATCACGTTTGCCCAGGTCCACCGATTCCAGCTGGGACATGATCTCCTCGATCTTGTCCATGCCGTCGTCCGCGGGTCTGCGTCTGATCCGGTTGACCAGGTGCAGGATTCGCTGCAGCAGGCCCTGCACCCCGTCCGGGTGCCGGGCCACGTAGTTCACCGCCCAGATCAGCAGCGCGACCGTGCCCAGCGTCAGGATCACCTTGGCCGGACCCACCCGGTCCCCGGCCAGCACCGTGCCGAACAGGCCCAGCAGCGCCAGCCCCGCCGCCGCCACCACGCCCGACATCACCAGCTGCCAGGACGCCACGATCGGGCTCGCGCCCCAGCGCCGGGTCTGGCGGTAGGTGAAGGCGGTCGAGAACACCTGACCGGCGGGCAAGGTCAGCGACATGCCGGTGGAGCCGTACACCACCGACACCGACTTGCGCTGACTCACCTCCACGCCGCCGGCGTGCAGCAGCTGCTTCTGGATGCGACCGAACCCGGACATGGAAACCGCCTGCATGAGGATGCAGGCGGCGACCCAGCCCCAATGGATTTCGGTGAGGTTCTTCCAGGATTCGTGCAGGCGCGGATATAGGTAAATGCCCTCGGAAATCAGCAGTCCCACGAGCGCGGCGCCCAGCACCCATTTGGCCCACCAGAATCTGCCACGGCGCGCGTTGTCCGCGGGCGGCGCGGGCTCGCCGTCCAGCTCACCATGGGCCGTCACGTCGTCAGCCTAACGAACTCGCCGCCGCCTCGTCTGCAGCAGCGGGGTCCGTGCCTGTCCGCGGCCACGCCAGCCGGGTTTTCCGGCGGCGGCCACGCAGTTGCACTTCTTCTCCGGTCTGCCAATGCCGCTGCTCGTTCTCATCGGCGAAGAACAGGGCACTCGACGAGGTCAGGACCCGTTCGGGCCGGTCTTTCGCGAGTTCGGTCAGGCGCGACGCCTCGTTCACCGGATCGCCGATCACGGTGTATTCGAAACGATTCGCCCCGCCGATATTCCCGGCCACCGCGAGTCCGGCCGAGACGCCGATACCGATATCCAGGCCGACCACCTCGCGCAGGGCTTCGCGCAGTTCACGGGCCGCGGCCAGGGCCGCGGTCGGTGCGTCGGGGCGATCCAGCGGCGCGCCGAAGATGGCCAGCGCGGCGTCACCCATGAATTTGTTGATGAGCCCGTGATGGCGGTCGATGACATCCACCACGACCCGGAAGAACTCGTTGAGCAGGCTGACCACTTCGGTCGGCGGGCGTTCCGCCGCGGTCGCGGTGGAGCCGACCATATCCACGAACAGGACTGCCACGAATCGGGTTTCACCACCGAGTTCGGTGCCGTACTCCAGGGCCCGCCGCGCGACATCCTCGCCGACGTGCTGACCGAACAATTCCTGCAGTTCCCGGCGTTTCGCGGCCTCGCCCATCATTCGGTTGAAGCCCACCTGCAGCAGCCCGATCTCGGAGCCGTCGAAAACTTCCACCTGCACATCCCGGGCGCCCTCCTGCACCCGGTCGATGGCCTGGCTGAGCTGGCGGATCGGATCGGAAATGGAGGAGCCGGTGAGCATCGAAAGCGCCAGCGCCTGCATGATCACCACGCCGCACAACAAGAGAATCGAGACCGCCAGCGACTGCGCGGAAAACTGGACGCGAGAAGAAATCTGGGTGACGCACAGCAGCACGATGGCGATGGTCGGCGCGAAGGTGCCCATCCCCCAGGTCATGGCCATCCGGGTGCCGACACCCGCGGTCAGGGTGTGGTCGAAGGCCCCCACGGTCAGCGCCTCGGCCGCGACCGGCCGCAGAATCCGTTCCCCCAGCATGTAGGTGAAGCCGAAAACGATGGTGGCGGCCATACATTCGGTGACGATCACCGCCGCCGCCAGCTCCGGGGTGCGCACGATGATCAGCGAGGCCAGCACCGCGCCGCCGACCAGCCACAACACCAGATGCACGATGGCCTGCCGCAACGGGGCGTGCAGCGCCGCCATCTGCTCCTGCCGCGACGGCGGCCCGCCCCGCATCTGCCACCGCATCACCGGCCGCAGCATCAGCGCCGACGCCGTCACGCTCAGGAATCCGCCGATCACGAAGACCAGCGCGGGCACCAGCAGCCCGGTCTCGCGGGTCGCGCTGGTGCCGCCCTCCGGCACCGGCAACCCGTACTCGATGAACGCCCACACCAGGACAGCGCCGAACGCGTTGGCCGCGAGCATCGAAGCTAAGTACAGCGGCCAGCGGGTATGCATGGTCTGTTTGACCGCTTCCAGGGGCGCTGACACCGCTCCAATCTAGCGTTTGCATCGCCGGTACATGCCTGCGGAGGTTCCGGCCGTTAGGCTCGCTCAGGTGAGTGAGGCGCAGGCGGTGTCCAGCGGGTCCGGGGAAACGAGTCAGGTACGGCGGCGCGACGTGGAGGCTGTGCACCCGCTCGTCCGGCAGACCGCGGAGTGGTGCTGGCGGCTGCTCATCATTCTGGCGGCGGTGGTCGCGGTCGCGTACCTGGCGCGGCGGCTGTCGACGGTGACGATTCCGATTTCCATCGCGCTGCTGGGCGCGGCTCTGATGGCGCCGCTGGTCAATTGGATGCAGCGGTTCGGGGTGCCGCGGGCCATCGGGGTGCTGGTCGCGCTGATCGGGTCGCTCGGGATCCTGGCCGGGATCATGACCTTCGTCGTGGAACAGTTCGTCTCCGGTGTGCCGCAGCTGTCCGACGAGTTCAAGACCTCCGTGCACCAGGTCCAGGACTGGCTGATCAACGGGCCGCTGCACCTGAGCAACGATCAGATCCGCAATGCGGGCGACACCATCGTCAAGACCGTCGAATCCAACAAGGACGCGCTCACCAACGGGGCGCTCACCACCGCCACGGTCATCGGCGAGTTCTTCACCGGCACCTTCCTGACGCTGTTCATCCTCATCTTCTTCCTCTACGGCGGCGACCAGATCTGGGAGTTCTGCACCCGCATCGTCCCGGCCGCGCACCGCTCCAGGGTGCGGGAGGCCGGCCGGCTCGGCTTCGGCACCCTCACCGGCTTCGTCCGGGCCACCGTGCTGGTCGCGGCAGTGGACGCCATCGGCATCGGCGCGGGCCTGGCGATTCTCAATGTGCCGCTGGCGCTTCCGCTGGCCTCGCTGGTCTTCATCGGCGCGTTCATCCCGATCGTGGGTTCCTTCATCGCGGGTTCGGTGGCGGTATTCATCGCGCTCATGACCAAGGGCCTGGTCACCGCGCTCATCGTGCTGGGCATCACGGTCGCGGTCATGCAGCTGGAAGGCCATGTGCTGCAACCACTGCTGATGGGCCGCGCGGTGCGCATCCACCCGCTGGCCGTGGTGCTGGCCATCGCGGCGGGTGTGGTGCTGGCCGGGCTCGCGGGCGGTCTGCTGGCGGTGCCGTTCGTGGCCGTGGTCAATACCGCCATGCGCTCGCTGCTCGCCGATTCGCCCGAGGAGGCGTATCAGGAACTGCACACCGGCGATCCGGACCAACCCATGTACGCCGCCAAACCCGACGGTCCCGACGGCCGAGCGGTCACGGAGGACTGAGTGGGGCGCGGGACCGAACCGGTGCCGGGCGGGACCGGGCCCGATCCCGCCTGGGCCGCCACCGCGCCGCTGTGGCGGGCGGTGCAGGCCTTCCGGCTGGTCACCCTGCTGTACGCGGTCGGCCAGCAGGTGGCCTCGGTCCCGCACTACACCAATCAGCGGCTCAGCTGGGCGCTGATCGCGGTCATGGCGGTGTGGTCGGGCATCTCCGCGATCCTGTTGTCGCAGTGGCGGATCCGCAACGAGCCGCGGGTGCGTACCGGGGTGGTGATCGGCGACCACGTGGTGGTGATCGCCCTCATCTTCGCCACCCGGCTGGTCGCCCCGTACGACTGGTACCACGGCCATCAGACCCTGCCCACCACGCTGTGGGCCGCCAATGCCGTGGTCTCCGCGGCGATCCTGTGGGGGCCGTTCGGCGGCATCTGCTCGGGGCTGGTGGTCTCCGCCGCCGTCATCACCGCTCGCGCCCAATGGGATGTCGACGTCTGGCGCGACGCCACGCTGCCGGTGCTGATCTCGGTGGGCCTGGCCCTGGGCCTGGCCTCCAACACCGCCCGCCGCGCCCACGAGCAGCTCCAGCGGGCAGTCCGGCTCACCGCCGCCGCCCAGGAACGCGAACGCCTGGCCCGTCAGGTGCACGACGGCGTCCTCCAGGTGCTCAGCTACATCAAGCGGCGCGGGCACGAGATCGGAGGGCCGACAGCGGAACTGGCGCAGCGGGCGGGGGAGCAGGAGGTCGCCCTGCGGGTGCTCATCTCCGAACAGGGCGAACCCGCCGACGTCAGCGGGGTGGACGAGGATCTGCGTCCCCTGCTCACCGCGCAGACCACGCCGTCCGTCTTCGTCTCCACGCCCGGCGATCCGGTGCTGCTCGGGCACTGGGCGGCCCGCGAGGTCGCCGCGGCCGTCGCCGCCGCCTTGGCGAATGTGGTCCAGCACGCCGGACCGGGCGCGAAAGCCTATGTGCTGCTGGAGGATATGGGTGACGAGCTGATCGTGAGCGTGCGCGACGACGGTCCGGGCATTCCGCCCGGGCGGCTCGTGGAGGCCGAAGGGCAAGGGCGCATGGGTGTTTCACGCTCCATCATCGGCCGGGTCGCCGCGCTCGGCGGCACCGCGCAGCTGCTGTTCGAAGCGGCGCCCGAGGACGGCGACGAGGGGGCGGGCGCGGAATGGGAGTTCCGGATTCCCGTCGAACGGCCACAATGAGAGCGGAGGCGGACATGAGCGAAGCGGCGGACCGGATCACCGTGATGGTGGTCGACGACCACCCGATCTGGCGCGACGGCGTCGCCCGCGACCTGGCCGAGGCCGGATTCGACGTGGTCGCCACCGCCGACGGCGTGCGCTCGGCCGGCGCCCGCGCCGCCGCCGTCCGCCCGGTCGTCGTGCTGATGGACATGCAGCTCCCCGACGGTAATGGCGCCGACGCCACCGCCGAGGTGCTGCGGGTCTCCCCGGGCACCCGGGTGCTGGTGCTGTCCGCGTCGGCCGAACGCGACGACGTGCTCGACGCCATCAAGGCCGGGGCCACCGGCTACCTGGTCAAGAGCGCCTCGGCCGCCGAACTCCTCGACGCCGTGCACGCCACGGCCGCCGGACAAGCGGTGTTCACCCCCGGCCTGGCCGGGCTGGTCCTCGGCGAATTCCGCCGCATCGCCAACACCCCCGCCGACCGCGACGAACCCCATCGGCCCGCGCTCACCGACCGCGAGACCGAAGTGCTGCGGATGGTGGCGAAAGGCTTGTCCGCCAGGCAGATCGCGACCCGGCTGGGCCTGAGCCACCGCACCGTCGAGAACCACGTGCAGTCCACGCTGCGCAAACTCCAGCTCGGCAATCGCGTCGAACTGACCCGGTACGCCATCGAACAGGGCCTCGAATAGGGGGATCGGTTCAGGGATTGCCCTGATGCGGTGACCGGCTCGGGCTCGCTAGCCTCGAAGACATGGGAGGTCCTGAAGCGGTTTCCGCGCTCGAGACCGGCACCGTGATCGGCGACCGGGATCTACGGGTATCTGATGTAGAACGCGAACATGTCGGCCGGCTGCTGCAGCGAGCGGTCGGGCTGGGCATGCTGTCGCTGGGGGAATTCACCGAGCGCATGGACACCGCGCTCGCGGCCAAGACCCGCGGCGAACTCAACGCGGTGCTGATCGATCTGCCGGGGGTCCGGCTGGTCGGGCAGCCTGCCCCCGCCGCACCGCACTATGTACCGCCGCAGCCCCGATTCGTGGCCGGGCCGCCGCGCCTGCCGCAACCCGTGCCCGGCAATGTGATTCGGGCGCGCATGTCGAGCGTGCACCGCAGGGGCGTCTGGCACGTGCCGCCCAGTCTCGTGCTGAACAGCATGATGGGCAGCGTGCACCTGGACTTCACCCAGGCCGTCATGTCCACCCAGGTGGTGGAGATCCACGTGAACGACACCTGCAGCTCGCTGGAGCTCATCCTGCCCGCCGAGGCGACCGTGGACCTCAATGCCATCGACCTGATCGGGTCCAGCGCCAACACCAAGGTGCGCAGCGGGCCGCCGATGGGCCCGCTGCACATCATCGTGCACGGGAGCCTGCGGTTCAGCTCCGTCACCGCCAAGCACCCGTTCGGGACCAACTGGAAGCGCTTCCTCAACGGGGCGTGAACCGGTCGGCGGGAGCCGGAGCCGGACGGTAGGGTCACGCGCATGGTGGAAGGCGTCCCGGCCCCCGAGGCAGTGCATCGAACCGGCCGCGGCGAACCGTTGCTGCTGTTGCACGGCGTGCTGCTCACCTGGCAGTCCTGGGGCGGCGTACTCGACGACCTGGCCGCGAGCCACACCCTGCTCGCCCCCACCCTGCCCGGGCACTGGGGCGGACCCGAGGCCGCGCGTCCCGCCACCGTGACCGCACTCGTCGACCACTGCGAGCGGCTGCTCGACGAATCCGGTTGGGACACGGTCCATATCGCGGGCAACTCGCTGGGCGGCTGGATCGCCCTGGAACTCGCCGCCCGCGGCCGGGCTCGCTCCTGCACCGCCATCGCACCCGCCGGGCTGTGGCGCACCCCCGCCGCCGCGGACTCGCTGCTGCGCCGGTTCCGTGCCTTCGGGCCGCTGATCGGGCTGGGCCCCGGCCAGCAGCCGACCATGCCGTCGTTATTGCGCAGTCTGCTGTTGCCGCTGCTCGCCTACCGCCCGGCCGCCGTGCCGAATCCGCTCGCCAAGGCCATGACCGCGGCCATCACCGAATGCGCCATCGTCGACGACCTCGCGACCGACCCCGAGCTGCCCGTCGGCTTCACCGGCCTGGCCGAGCTCGACGTCCCCACCACGATCCTGCTGCCCGAACACGACCGGGTGCTGCCGCCGCACGTCTACGCGCCGCTGACCCCCACCGCGGCCGTGCGGATCCGTCCGCTCCCGGACCTGGGGCACGTCCCCATGCTGGAAGCCCCCGACCTGATCACCGCCGAGATCACCGCGACCATCGCGCGGGCCGCCGCCCACTCCGCCTGACCGCTCGGCCGCGACTCGCGTAGTAATCGCCCGCCGCCCGGGTGTTTCTACTCATGTGGCAGAACCCGCAGGTCGGGAGCATTGCGGGCATGAATCCCGCCATCGATCCCCGCCTGATCGCGCGGCTGTCGACCGAATTCACCTCGCTCGGCGAGCACCTGAACGTCCTCGGCCGCGACCTCGACACCCTGCACACGCAGGTCCTCGCCGAAACCATGCGAACCGCGGCACAGACCGCGACCGGCACGGGCATTGCCGGGGCGGGCGGGCCTGAGGCCCCCTCGACCGTCTTCGCCACGGAACAGCGGCCGGAACAGGGCGTTCCTGGCGCACTTGGCGGAGTTGCCGCGGCTGAGCTGGGCGGACAGTCCGTTCAGGGGAATGTTCCGGCGGGGCATGAGGTTCCGGCCTGGAATGCGCCGGGGTCCGGTCCGGCCGGAGCTGTGCCCGTGTGGGCGCACCCGCCCGTGGGTGTGCCGGGATGGCCTGCGCAGCAGGGGGTTCCGATTCCGCCCGCCCCCGGCTGGATCCCGCCCGCAGGACCGACGGGAATGCCTGGGGGGCAGCCTGTTCCGGGTCCGGCCGGCGCGGCTCGGCCGGGGTGGGCTGGCCCGGGTGCACAGCCTATGTCGCCGATGCCCGGGTTGCCGCAGCAGCGGCGCGTGGTGGCCGGGCGGCCGGTGCGGGAGCCGTGGTGGCAGCGGGAAGGCGTGATCAGCCGGGTGCTGGCCGTGGCCGGGGTGGCGGTCACCTTGATCGGCGTGGTCATGCTGCTGGTTCTGGCGGCGCAGGCCGGGTTCTTCGGACCGGTGCCGAGAGTTGTTGCCGGTGGTCTGTTCTCGGCCGTTCTGGTGGGGGTCGGGGCGCGGGTGTTCGCCAAGCCGGGCGGCCGGGTCGGGGGAATCGCGTTGGCGGCCACGGGTATCGCCGGGGGATATCTGGATGTGGTCGCCATGACCACGATGTACCGGTGGCTGGATCCCGTTGTCGGGTACGTGGTGGCGTTCGGGATCGCCGCCGGGGGCGTGGCGCTCGCCATGCGGTGGAACTCCCAGGGCCTGGCCGTGCTGGTCACGGGCGGGGCGGCGGTGCTCGCGCCGTTCGTGTCGACGGAATTGATGCTGCTGGTCGGCTTCCTGATCGTGTTGCAGATCGCCGCTCTGCCGGTGCAGTTGGTGCGGGATTGGCCGTGGCTGCACGTGATTCGGACGATTCCGGCGGTGCTGGTGACCTTGCTCGCGGTGGTCGGCACGGCTCTCGATTCGGGTGCGGGGCCGGACCGGTATCAGGCGCTGGCCGCCGCGATCGTCATCGCGGTGACCGGGCTGGCCGGTGCGGTGCTCGCCGGGCGGCTGCGGGCGGGCGACGTGACCGCGAGCCTGAGCTTCGGCGCGGCGACCGTGCCGATGCTGGCCGCGCCCGTCCTGTTCTCCGGGCGCACCGGGCCGACGGTGCTGGCCGGCGCTGTCGCGGCGGTACTGCTGCTGGTCGCGGCGGTGCCGTGGGTGCCGAAACTCGGTGCCGCCGTCCGGATTCCGGGGCACCTGGCCGTGGTGTCCGCGCTGGCCGGTGCGGTCGCGCTGCTGGAGGCGTGTGTCGGCGTGACCGAGGTGCAGACGCTGCCGACGGCGCTGTTCGTGGTCGCCATGGGCTTCCTGGCGGTGGCCGGACAGCGGCGGTCGCGGTTCGCGGCGGCGCTCGGCGCGGCCTACGGCGGGCTGGGCGCGCTCGCCTTCCTGTTCCGCGCCGACCCGGCCACGCTGGCCGGGCAGTCGGAAGCCGAAGCTCACCTGGGTATTTCGACCGCGTTGTCGGCGGTGTTCCTGCTCGCGGTGCTGGCGGTCGCGGCCTGGACCGCGCGTCGCCTGGGCCTGCTGGACCGGGAGTCCGACGCCGCCGTTCTGTCGGTGTTCGCCGGGATCGCCGGGCTGTACGCGGTGACCGCCCTGACCGTGTCGCTCGGCGTCGCCACCGGCAGTCGCGACGGGTTCCTGGCCGGACACGGTATCGCCACGGTGATCTGGATGGCCGCGGCCACCGCCGCCCTGCTGTTCGGCCTGCGCCGCCTCTCGCGCAAGTCGCCGCAGGCGAAGGTGGCGCTGGTGGCGGGCCTGCTGCTCACCGGTGCGGCCCTGGCCAAGCTGTTCCTGTTCGACCTGGCCACCCTGGCCGGACTGCTGCGCGCGGCCGCGTTCCTGGTGGTGGGTGTACTGCTGCTGATGGTCGGCACCCGCTACGCGCGGGCCTTCGCCGACCTGAACGCCCGCACCTAGGGCGGTGAAAAAGGAAGGCCCGGCCGAGAATTCGGCCGGGCCTTCCCGCGTCGCTTCGCGTCAGTCGTCGTTCTGGCGACGCAGCAGTTCGTTGACGCTCACCTGCCGCCCCTCACCACCGCGGTGCTTGGCGTCGTCCTCGTCCGGGTTGCCGGGGCGGCGACGGGAGGTGCGCAGATCCGACATCCACTGCTCGATGCTGCTGCGCCCGGGGCCGTCCTCGGGCTGCTCACCGGCCGCGTGATGCGTCGGATGGTGTTCCGCGGGAGCGGCTTCCGGCGCGGGCTGCTCGCCTTCCGGCTGCGGCTGGTACAGCTGGGCCCGGGTCGCCGGATGCGGCGCGATCTTCGGCGTCGGCGGCGGGAGCACCCGCTCGGACCCGACCGTGGACGTGGGCGGTGTCGCCTCGGGCTGCGGCGCCGGCGGTGCGGGCTGCGAGATCGACGGCACCGAACTCGGCGGCGTGACCGGCGCGGGCGGGGGCGTGAAACTCACGTCCTGGCTGTACGCCTGGCTCGCGGCGGGCTGTTCGGGCTTGCGCTGCGGCAGGCCGGGGGCGGAACCGCGTGCGGGCGAGGCGAAGTCGCCGATCGGGGTCACCGGACCGCGGGGCGCGGCGGACTCGGCGGGTCCGGCCGGGGCGACCGGCGGGACGGAACCGAAATCGGTGGTCGGCGCTTCCGCGGCGGCCGTGCTGATCACCCGGCGCGGGGCCAGCGGCGGAACCGACTCCACGGGCGCGCCATAGGTCTCCGACGCGGTGCCGAAGGTCTCCACCGGCGGGTTGAAGGTCGCCTCGGTACTGGGTTCGCTGATGCCCGCGGGCTTGGCGAAGGCGGGGGGCGCGGTGGTCGACGGCGTGACGCCGAAGCCGGGACGGACTGTGGCGGAAGGGAATCCGGTCGGGGGGCGCACCGGTTCCGGAGCGGGCGCGACGCTCTCCGCCTGCTGCGCGGTGTTCTCCGGCGGCTGCGGAGTGTTGTCGGCGGGCGGCGTGGACTCGGCCGGCGTCACCGTGTCGATGCGCTGGGTCGGGGCCTCGCTGTCCACGTCGACGGTGCGGCGCGGGCGCGGCTTGCGCGGGCGCGCGGGCGTGGAACCGTCGGAGACGATCGGGATCTGCATGGTGACCGGGTCGGTGATCGGGGTGGTCTTGACCAGGTCCACCACCTCGCCGCCGCCGGGCCGCTCGTCGTCGAGGATGGGCTCGCCCAGGCCGATCTTCTGCTGGACCTTCTTCATCCACTTGGGCGCCCACCAGCAGTCGTCGCCGAGCAGCTTCATGGTGGCCGGGACCAGCAGCATGCGCAGCACGGTCGCGTCGATGAACAGCGCCGACACCATGCCGTAGGCGATGTACTGCATCATCACCAGGTCGGAGAACGCGAACGCGCCCGTCACGACCAGCAGGATGAGCGCGGCCGCGGTGATGATGCGACCGGTCTGCGCGGTGCCCGCGCGCACCGCCTCGGTGGTGCTCGCGCCTTGCGTGCGCGACTCCACCATGCGGGAGAGCAGGAACACCTCGTAGTCGATGGACAGGCCGTAGACCACGGAGATGATCAGCACCAGCACCGGCGACATGATCGGCTGCGGCGTGAAGTTCAACAGGCCCGCACCGTGACCGTCGATGAAGATCCAGGTCAGGATGCCGAGCGTGGACCCCAGGCCGAGCGCGCTCATCAGCGCCGCCTTGATGGGCAGCACCAGCGAGCCGAAGGTGAGGAACATCAGGATGGTGGTCACCAGCACCACCAGCGCGATCATCAACGGCATGCGGTCCAGCAGCGCGCTGATCGAATCCTGTTCGATGGCGGGCTGACCGGTGATCATCATGTCGACGCCCTCGGGCACCTCCATGGCGCGCAGCGCCTCGATGGCGGCGGCCTTGTCCGCGCCCTTCTCCAGGCGGCCTTCCGAGACCCACACGTTGGAGCCGTTCGGCGGCTTCGACGGGATCTGGAACTTGCCGTTGGACAGCAGGCCGGGCGTGCTCGCGTTGGCCTCACTGATCAGCGGTCCCACACTGCGCGACTCGTCGGTGATGATGACCAGCTGCAGCGGATCGGACTTGCGCATCGGGAACACTTCGTCGAAGTGCTGCTGCGCCAGTCGGGTCGAATTGTCCGGCGGGAGATAGGTTTCCGAGATACCGCCGAACTGCAGGTTCTTCACCGGGATGATGAGCAGCAGCAGGCCGATGGTGATCGGGATGGCCACCTTCAGCGGGTGCTTCATCACCCACGCGGTCATCCGGCCCCAGAAGCCGTTCTCGATCTGCTCGGTGGTCTTCTCCTTGCGGAAACGCTTGAGGCCCAGGGCATCCACGCGCGGCCCGAGAATGGACAGCAGCGCCGGCAGGACGGTGATCGCGGAGATCGCGGCCAGTGCGACGGTCGCGATGGTGCCGTAGGCCACGGACTTCAGGAAGCCCTGCGGGAACAGCAGCATGCCGGCGCTGGCGGCGATGATCATGGTCGCCGAGAAGATGACCGTGCGGCCGGCGGTCTGCACCGTGCGCCGCACCGCCGATTTGGTGTCGTAGCCGTCGGCCACTTCCTCTCGGAAGCGGCTGACTATGAACAGGCCGTAGTCGATGGCCAGGCCCAGGCCGATCATCGAAACCACCGGGGAGACGAACGAATTCACCTCGGTGAACTTCGTGATCCCCATGACGATGCCGTTCGCGCCGAGCACGGTGAGGCCACCGATGATCAGCGGCAGCGCGGCCGCGACGACACCGCCGAAGATGAAGAACAACAGCACCGCGACCACCGGAATCGCGATGATCTCCATGCGCTTCTGGTCCTGCGCCATGGTGTCGTTCAGGGTGCCCGCGATCGGCTGCATGCCGCCGACCTCGACCGTCACGTCCGGAACGGTGAAGGCGTTCTTCACATTCCGGTAGTTGCGCATGATCTCGGTGTCGTTGTCGCCCTTGATGGCGACCGTCGCGAAGGCGTGCTTGCGATCCGGGCTCACCGCCTGCGCCAGCTGCTGACCGGTCTCGGTCTTCCACGGCGACGCGTTGACCTGCGTGATCTCCGGGTGCTGCTTGGGCAGGTCGTTCAGGGACTGGATGACCTTCTGACTCCACGCCGGATCGTCGACGGTCTTGCCGTCGGGCGCGGTGTACAGCAGGACCACGTCGCTGTTGTGGTCGCGGTTGTAAACCTTGTCCTTGAGCTGCGCGGCCGCGGTCGACTCCGAGGTCGGGTCGTCCCATCCGCTGGAGCTGAGATGGTCCTCCAGCCCGAACCCGAACGCTCCCAACGAGAGCAGTGCGGCGACGACCACACCCAGGACGGTGTAGCGCAGCTTGTAGACCAGGTCGCCCCAGCGGGTGAACACTAAGCGACTCCTTGAGCGGGGCGGGAGGTGAGCAGGGCCGACAGCGGCCGGAACGGCTGCAGCCACGCACCCTCGTCGGGCAGCGAGTCGAGGCTGACCCTGGGCAGCGGTTCACGGAACACGCCCGGGATGTCCTCGAGGTCGATGAATTCGAGAATATCCGACGTGACGGCCCAACTCGCGTGCTCGCGGAAACCCAGTACCTGAACAGGCACGCCGGAAGCGGCGATCTCCTCGAGGGGCGCGCGGAACGCCTGCCCGTCGGCGGAGGCCACCATGATCCCGGCCAGTCCGGCGCCGCGGCGGCGTAGCTCGATGTGGCCGAGCATGTCGCTGTCCACATCGGAGTCTTCGTCGATCTTGGGTTTGGCGAAGACGGCGTAGCCGACATTGCGCAGTGCCTCGACCCAGGGTCGCACCACATCGGCGGTGCCGGGGGCGATATTGGTGAAGACGGTGGCCTCGGGCTCCACCCGGGTGGTGCTGCCCACCGACAGTTCGGCGGTGCGGGCCAGCAGCCAGCGGCCCAGCGCGTCGAAGCGCGGGCGGTAGGCGGCGGTGGGGCGGCCGCCGAGGATGGCGCCCAGGCCCATATCGAGATTCGGTGCATCCCAGACCAACAGCACGCGGCGTACGTCGGTGGCGGTGCCGCCAATGGCTACGGCTGCGTTGCCGTGGAGCCCGGTGGTGCCCTGTAGTCCGGTCGAGTCGCCGCCGTGCATTATTCCGGCAACTTCCGCGACCTCCGGGGTCATCTCACTGACGCTCATGATTCGATCTTCCCCCAGATGAACTCGGTGATGGCGCTACCCGCGCGGAGTCCTTTGTTTTCGAACTTGGTAATCGGACGTTCGAAACCAATCGGTGCCTTGTTTCGATACGCCTCGGGGTCCCCACCGGTGGGCTCGTTCATGCCGATGAGCTGGGGTTCCGCATTGCCGTACAGGCCGATCCACTCCGCGTAGTCCGCGTGGTCGGTCGCGACATGCAACACGCCGCCCGGAATCAGCCGACTTGCGATGAGTGCGAAGGTTTCCGGCTGCAACAGCCGCCGCTTGTGATGGCGGGCCTTGGGCCACGGGTCCGGAAAGAACACGCGCACGCCCGTCAGCGATTCGGGAGCAATCATATTTTCCAGGACATCCACGGCATCGCCGCGCAGCAGCCGGAGATTGTCGATCCCCTCCCGCTCCACCCGCTGCACCAACTGGGCCAGACCCGGCTTGTAGACCTCGATGCCGATCAGGTTGAACTGCGGCTCGGCCTGCGCCATGGCCGCGGTGGCCGTGCCGGTGCCGCAGCCGATCTCGATGATCAGCGGGGCCGAACGGCCGAACCAGGCCTCGGCGTCCAGCTTTTCGTCGGATACGTCCTTGCCGATCACCGGCCACACCCGATCCCAGGCGTCCTGGCGGGCGGGCGACACCGCGCCGCGGCGGGCGCGGAAGCTGGTGACCCGGGGATAGAGCCGGTTGCCGCCCACGGGGCGCTCGCGGCCGGCGGTCTGCTCCGACTCGGCGGCGGGGTTCTCCGGGTGACCGGGGTCACCGGCGGGGTCGGCGGACCGCGGCCCGGGAGCTGGCTCGGCAGAGGGGTTCGCGGCGTCGTTCACGGCGTCCATTGTCCAGTATTCGATCCTTAGCGCAGCAATCGACCACGGGTTCCGACGGCCAAGATCAATCCGGCTGCCAGGCCGGACGCCACACCGGACACGCCGCCGCGACCACGCGCGATGACGACCGCACGGTGACTCACCTTGCGGTAGTTGCCATTTCCACCACCTCTCGAGGGTGCGTTCGAGCCCGTTTCCCCGACCGCGCGGTCTTGATTGTGAGTTCCGTGAGAGTTTTCCGCCCCCACCTCCGCATCCGCCCGCTACGCTGCCCGCGTGCCGCCCCGGCGAACGCCGCGCATCCAGGTCACCGGCCGCGCCCGCGCCGGAAAAACCACCCTCTGCCGCGCCCTGTCCCTGCTCGCCGCCGAGGAAACCCGCCCGATCGACCGTCCCGGCCGTCCGAACCCCACTCTCGACGCCGATCTTCTCCTCTATGTCCTCCCCGGCCGGGCCGACGCAGCCGACCGCCGCCTGCTCGCCACCCTCCCGCCCGACCGCACCCTGGTCGTCCTCAACAAGGCCGATGCCATCGGCGTGCGCTGGTCCGACGCGGCCACCGCGGCCGAAGCGCTCGCCTCGGACCTCGATCTCCCCGTCTTCCCCGTGGTCGCCACGCTGGCCGCCCACACCCGCTCGGGCACCCTCACCGACGCCGACCTGAACACACTGCGCCGCCACCGCGACGATCCGGACCCGCCCCTCACCCTCTCCCACGACCTGTTCGCCGCCCCGGACCTCGCCCCCGATCCCGAAGCCCGCCGCGCGCTACTCGACCGCTGGGATCTCCACGGCGTCTCGTGCGCTCTGACCGCCCTGCGCCACGCTCCAGAGCTTCCCGTACGGCTCCTCCTGCAGATCCTGCACTGCGCCAGCGGAATCGACCCGCTCCACCGCGAACTGCACCGCCGCTACGAAGCCGCCGCCATCGGCCGGTGAACCTCCCGCGGCCAAGCCGACCACACCCCCTGGAACGAATCAGCGGTGTTGATGCCAGCACCGCGCCCCGACGATGCACCGCTTCCCGAGCCGAAGCCGGACGCCGCACGTCCGGATACCGGCCTCGAATTGCCGCCGCCGGTACGTGTTTCGGCGACTCCGGAACGACAACCGATAAAGGAGCCTGGTTCCGGCTCGTTCGGCGGTGGGCTGGAGCTGCCTCCGCTGTCCAGGGTGACGGCCACAGAGTCGTATCAGTTGTCGGCAGGTCACCGCGCCGCTGATGCCGCCTCGCCGGACGTGGTCTTCGGTATCGCTCCGGGCGTGGCCGATGCGGCGGTGTCGACCGCGTGCAGGCCGGCCGGGCTGTCCGAAGCAGTGGAAGCCATTGTCATGCGCTGGAATCCGCACGGTCTCGCGTTGCTGCGTGGAATGGCCGCACCGGGGAAGGCCGCGGCGGTCGCGCTCATCGGCGGTGACGAATCGGCGGCGTTGCGGGTGGAGCTGGCCCGGTTCCGGCCGCACATCGATCTCGTCGGCGGTGACCCGGCTCGTTCGCATCGGGTAGCGCTCGTCGTACTCGATGCCGGTGTCCTCATCGGGGAGGAGCTGCTGGGCCGGGTACGGGGGTTGTGTGCCGACCGGACGCGGATCGTGTTCGCACTGGATGGGATTCACGCGCATCGCGAGTGGCGAGAGGTGCGGAAGCTGGATTCGGAGCTGCTGGCCGAGGTGGGTGGCGGCGGGGAGGAGATCGTGCCGGTGTCGGCGCGGATGGCAGCGGTGGGGCGCGCGGCGGGAGATGCGGCGCTGGTGGACCGCTCGGGGGTGGGGTTGTTGCACGCGCGATTGGTGGCGGCGGCCGGGGCGGGCGCGGCCGGGGATCAGGTGGCGATCGTGCGGGAGCGGGTGCTGGCGGAGACGCGGCGGCGGATTCGGGGGCAGTTGGCGAAGGTGCGGGACGGCGGGGACGTGGCGGGGTTGCGGGCGGAGCGGGCGCGGTTGCTGGCGGTGGGGGACGGGGGTCGCGGGGCGGCGATGAGCGTGGTGCGGAATCGGGCGCAGTTGGCTCGGGTGGAGCTGTTGCACGAGGTGGGGGCGCGGATTCGGGGGTTGCACGGGGAGTTGCGGGATGAGATCGACGGGTTGGCGCGGAATGCGCTCACCGAATTTCCGGCGCGGGTCGGCGAATGTGTGGAAAAACTCACACGGGAGATGGATCGGTCGATTCGGTCCCGGATCGGCGAATTGTGCCGCCAGGTCGAGGAATCCGTCGCGGAGGAATGGCATATATCTTTTCCGGCCCCGGCGGACCGGGTGTCGCGGGCCGCGCCGACGCCGGGACCGCGGCCGCGGGGCGTGGAGGACCACCTGGTGCTGGTGCTGGGGGCCTCGGCGGGGTTCGGGCTGGGGCGGCTGCTGGTGACGCCACTGGCCCTGTTGCAGGCCTTCGATTACGCGATCATGCCGATCAGTCTGGTCCTGGGTGCCGCGGGCGCGGGCTGGGTGGTGCGCGCCCGCCGACGCCTCGCCGAGGGCGCTCACCTGCGGCAATGGGTCGCCGACGCGCTGGTCGACGCCCGCGCGGGACTGGAACAGCGGGTCGCCACCGCCCTGGTGGACGCCGAGGAGCGGCTCACCGACGGGGTGCTCGGCAGTGCCGCCGCCCGCATGGTGGAAACCGATTCGCGGGTCGGTGAATTGGAGGCGCAATTGCGGCACGCGGCGCAGCGGCGACCCGCGCTCGTGCAGGCATGCGAACGTGACCTGGCCGCACTCGAATTCGGATAATGGCTGGTCGGAGGTTTCGACCCGGTACCGACTGGACAACCCGATTCCGTACAGCGCGATATATGGCGTTAACCTCTATGGCAGGAACCAGGGCATCCGCCGAGTTCCTGTACGTGCGTCCAGCCGGTATGGGCGCGCGTGCGGGACCGACGGGAGCCTTGCCGCAATTGGTGGCACTCGGTGTCGCGAGCCGCGCTCCTCGGCTCGATGTTCATCGGGGCCGCCCATCTCAGGAGAGTTTTCATGACCTCAGCGACCATTCCTGGTCTTCACGATGGCACCGCGCCCACCGAGCACAAGGAACTGCTTGCCTGGGTACAGGAGGTCGCAGAACTCACCCAGCCCGACCGCGTGGTCTGGTCGGATGGGTCCGAAGAGGAAGCGGCCCGTCTCTCCGAGCAGCTGGTCGCCGCGGGCACCTTCAAGAAGCTGAACGAGTCGAAGAAGCCCAACTCGTACCTGGCGCTCTCCGACCCCTCCGATGTGGCCCGCGTCGAATCGCGCACCTACATCTGCTCCAAGAACGAGGCCGACGCCGGTCCGACCAACAACTGGGTCGACCCGGCCGAGATGCGCGCCACCATGACCGAGCTGTACCGCGGCTCCATGAAGGGCCGCACCATGTACGTGGTGCCCTTCTGCATGGGCCCGCTCGGCGCCGAGGACCCCAAGCTGGGCGTCGAGATCACCGACTCCGAGTACGTCGTGGTCTCCATGCGCGTGATGACCCGCGCCGGCCAGGCCGCCCTCGAGAAGCTGGGCACCGACCGCCCCTTCGTGAAGGCCCTGCACTCCGTCGGCGCCCCGCTCGCCGAGGGCCAGGCCGACGTGCCGTGGCCGTGCAACGACACCAAGTACATCACCCACTTCCCCGAGGACCGCGAGATCTGGTCCTACGGTTCGGGTTACGGCGGCAACGCGCTGCTGGGCAAGAAGTGCTACTCGCTGCGCATCGCCTCGGCCATGGCGCACGACGAGGGCTGGCTGGCCGAGCACATGCTGATCCTCAAGCTGATCTCGCCCGAGAACAAGGCCTACTACATCGCCGCGGCGTTCCCGTCGGCCTGTGGCAAGACCAACCTCGCCATGATCCAGCCGACCATCCCGGGCTGGCGCGCCGAGACCCTCGGTGACGACATCGCGTGGATGCGCTTCGGCGCGGACGGCCGACTATATGCCGTCAACCCGGAGTTCGGCTTCTTCGGTGTCGCCCCCGGCACCAACCGCAGCTCGAACCCGAACGCCATGGCCACCATGGAGGCCGGCAACACCGTCTACACCAACGTCGCCCTCACCGACGACAACGACGTGTGGTGGGAGGGCCTCGAGGGCACTCCGGACCACCTCGTCGACTGGAAGGGCAACGACTGGTTCGAGCGCGAGTCGGAAACCCTCGCCGCGCACCCGAACTCGCGCTACTGCACCCCGATGTCGCAGTGCCCGACCCTGGCGCCCGAGTGGGACGACCCGCAGGGCGTGCCGATCTCGGCCATCCTGTTCGGCGGTCGCCGCAAGACCACCATCCCGCTGGTGACCGAGTCCTTCGACTGGCAGCACGGCGTGTTCATGGGCTCGACCGTGGGCTCCGAGCAGACCGCCGCCGCCGAGGGCAAGGTCGGCACCGTCCGTCGCGACCCGATGGCCATGCTGCCGTTCATGGGCTACCACGTGGGTGACTACCTGAACCACTGGATCACCCTCGGCAAGAACGCCGACGCCCAGGCGCTGCCGAAGATCTTCTACGTCAACTGGTTCCGTCGTGGCGACGACGGCCGCTTCCTGTGGCCCGGATTCGGCGAGAACTCCCGCGTGCTGGAGTGGATCGTCGGCCGCATCGAGGGCCGCTCCGAGGCCGTCGCCACCCCGATCGGCAATGTGCCGGTCGCGGCCAACCTCGACCTCGAGGGCCTGGACGTGACGGCTGCCGATGTCGACGAGGCCCTCGCGGTCGACGTCGAGGAGTGGAAGCGCGAGATCCCCTCGATCGAGGAGTGGTTCGAGTTCATCGGCGACAAGCTGCCTTCCGGCCTGCGTGACGAGTTCGAGGCTCTGAAGGAGCGTCTGGCCTGAGACGGCCGGTGGTGGGGGCGCACGCCCCCACAACCCGATAAGGGTGAGCGGGGGTAAGCCCCCGCACCCCCACAGAACGAAAACGGCTCGCCCGCACTGATTGTGCGGGCGAGCCGTTGTTCGTTCGCCGGGCTACGTGCCCATCGGCATCAGCAGGGACTTGGTCTCGCAGTAGGCGTCCAGGCCCTCGGGGCCGTTCTCGCGGCCGATGCCGGAGGTCTTGTAGCCGCCGAAGGGCGCGCACGCGTCGAAGGCGTACCAGTTGATGGCGTAGGTGCCGGTGCGGACCTTCGAGGCGACGGTCGCGCCGTGCTCGATGTCGGCGGTCCACACCGAACCGGCGAGGCCGTAGTCGCTGTCGTTGGCGATCGCGATGGCCTCCTCCTCGGTGTCGTACGGGAGGACCGACAGGACCGGGCCGAAGATCTCCTCGCGGGCGATCGTCATGGCGTTGTCCACGTCGGCGAAGACGGTGGGCTGGACGTACCAGCCGGGCAGGCCATCGGGGCGGCCGCCGCCGCGGATCAGGCGCGCGCCCTCGTCCTTGCCCTTGGCGATGTAGCCCTCGACGCGTTCGCGCTGCGCCTTCGAGATGAGCGGGCCGAGCTGGGCGGCCGGATCGTCGGGCAGGCCGACCGGGAACAGGTCGACGGCCGCGGTGAGGGCCTCGAGGATCTCGTCGTAGCGGCTGCGGGGAGCCAGGATGCGGGTCTGGGCAACGCAGGCCTGGCCGCTGTTCATCAGGCCGGAGAAGGCCAGCTGCGGCATGGTGGCGATGTCCATGTCGGGCAGCAGGATCGCGGCCGACTTGCCTCCCAGTTCCAGCGAGCAGCGCTTGAGCTGGCTGCCGGCGATGGCGGCGATCTTGCGGCCGACGGCGGAGCTGCCGGTGAAGGTCACCTTGTCGACGCCGGGGTGCGAGACCAGGTACTCGGAGGCGTCGGCCTCGGCGGGCAGCACCGACAGCACGCCCTCGGGCAGGCCGGCCTCGGCGAAGATGTCGGCCAGCAGGTTGGCGGCCAGCGGGGTCAGCGGCGCGGGCTTGAGGACCACGCTGCAGCCGGCCAGCAGGGCGGGCGCGAGCTTGTTGATGGCGAGGAAGATGGGGACGTTCCAGGCGATGACGGCGGCGACCACGCCGACCGGCTCGCGCGAGACGCGGGTGGTGCCGAACAGGCCGGTGCGGGTCTCGGTCCAGGGGAAGGACTTGCCGAGGTTGGCGTAGAAGTCGAGGGTGGCGCGGCCGGAGACGTAGTTGAGGGTGCTGGCGGCCATCGGCGGCGCACCGGTCTCGGCGGAGAGCGCGTTGGCGAGGTCGCCTGCCTTCTGGTCCAGCAGCGCGACGGCGCGGGACAGCAGGGCGGCGCGTTCCTCCGGCGGAGTGGCGGGCCAGGGCCCGCTGTCGAAGGCCCGGCGGGCGGCGGCGACCGCGGCGTCCACGTCAGCGCGGGTGACGACGGGCACGCTGCCGACGGTCTCCAAGGTTGCGGGCGAGACGACGGGCAGGGTGTCGGGGCCGGCCGGCGCGGTCCAGCGGCCACCGATGAACAGACTCTGGAACTCCATGAGAACACGTTACAGTTTTGTGCCCCGGGTTGTCCGCGTCCCGGTGGGCAATCGTCCCGCTGGCCGGGATTTTCTTTGAAATTGGACCCCTCGGTTTCTAAGCACCCTTGTTACCGGCGAGGTAAAACGCGGTTTGAAATCTTGGTTGCCCGGCGGTGGCCTATGCTCGGGTCAGAACACCTTTCTCCACCACTTCGGTCGGTTGCTATTCCATAGCTCTTCGAAAGGTAGATCCCCCGTATGGCTGATACGCGGCTCGATGACTTCCTGGTGGATGAGTTCTCCGATACCGACTCGCCGGTGAGCAGCACCCCCATGCAGCGGGCGGCGGGTCAATTGCAGCGGGTGCTGCCGCCCGGGTGGCGGGTGGAGGTCGTGGAGGCGACCTATCCGACTGTCCGGAAAGGACAACCGGCACTGCGGCTTCTGGTTCCGGCGGACTAGCTACGCCGGACATGTAGTCGCGCAAGCACTTCCGCATACTCGTGGCAAATCATCAGCACCCTCGGCAATCGAATCCCGACCTGTCGGTTCTGTTTTCGCCGAACGCACTATTGCATTCGGCAGCCGTAGCGAGCATGCTTTATAGCTACCGTGGATAGCTCGCACGTAACATGAACAGTTACCGCACAGGGGAGTCCGAGTCATGGCGGTGCAAGTGGTCGGCAGAGCGCTGATGACCAGCGATCTCACGCCGCATCAGGCGAAAAGCGTCGGCGCGGGCGGATGGGTGGTGTCCTTCCTACCCGGCCGGACCCTCACCACTGCGCAAGCCACCGCCGCATTACTCGCGGCCGAAGCGGTTGCCGCCGTGAACGCCCTCGCCGGTCAGGTCGGCCTGACCGCGATGGAAACCGTGGGATTGGCTACCCAGGAGTCACCGTGGGGCGAACCCGAACCCTGCACCGGCCTCCGCCGGGTGTGGCGGCGCGGCGTCGCCCTCCGCTGAACGCGCCCGGGTGGGCTAGCGCGGCCGCTTGGCGGCCACCACCACCAGGTTGCTGACCAGCAGCTCCCGCAGCACGGGAACCCGAACGACCCACCACGCCCAGCGCGGGTGATAGCGCGGGAACACCGCCAGGATCTCGATGTCGTCCGGTACCGCCGCGGCCCAGCGCACGCCCTCGGCCGCGCTGACCGCGAACAGCGAACGCCCGAAACGGTTCTTCGGCTCCCGCCCGTGCTTGCGGCGATACCGCCGGGCCGCGTACTCCCCGCCCAGGTAGTGCCACGGCCCGGTCTCGTGTCCGCCGAACGGGCCGTGCCACACCGTGTACGAAAACACCATGAGGCCACCGGGTTTCGTCACCCGCAGCATCTCGGCCGCCATCAGCCACGGCTGCGGCACGTGCTCGGCCACATTCGAGGAGACGCACACCTCCACCGCGTCGTCGCGGAACGGCAAGGCCATTCCCGACCCGCGCACCGCGCCCGCGACCCGCAATCCGGCGGCGTGCATTTCCGAGGGGTCCGGCTCGACCGGGAGATAGCGCGCGCCCGCGCGCCCGAACTCGTCCGCGAAGTAGCCGGGCCCGCCGCCCACGTCCAGCACCACGGTGCCGCGCAGCGACTGCCCGGTCAGATCCCGGTAGAAGTCCGACACCAGCTCGGCCGTATCGGTGGCCACACCGCCGTAGAACACGGCGGGATCGGTCTGCTCGAACCGGAAGCTGCCCAGCAGCCGCAGCGAGCGTCGCAGCGTTGCCCGGCGGGCGAATCGCGGACGGCGCACGGTGGTCTGCTCAGCTCGAAGCACGGCGGCAAGTCTCTCACGCGGAGAATCGCGGGCAATCGCAGGTCGGATCGGCACTGCCGGCCCGAGACCGGTCGGCTCGCTATATTGTGGAGCCCATTGTCTGTCCGTCCCCCGACCGTGCCCCTGGAGAATCGCCCGTGCGTGAAGTGCTGCTGCTGTGCTGGCGCGACACCGGGCATCCGCAGGGCGGCGGGAGTGAGCGGTACCTGGAGCAGGTCGGCGCGCAGCTGGCCGCGCGCGGCGTGAAGGTGACGCTGCGGACCGCCGGATATCCGGGGGCGGCGCGGCGGGAATCGGTCGATGGGATCGAGATCAGTCGCGGCGGCGGGCGTTTCACCGTGTACCCGCGGGCGCTGGCCGCCATCGCGCTCGGGCGGGTCGGACTCGGACCGCTGCGGGGGCTGCGGCCTGACGCGGTCATCGACACCCAGAACGGGATCCCCTTCTTCGCGCGCACCGTGAGCGCCGCGCCGACCGTGGTGCTGGTGCATCACGGGCATCGGGAGCAGTGGCCGGTGGCCGGGAAGCTGGTCGGCCGGATCGGGTGGTGGATCGAATCGCGGCTCTCGCCGCGCGTGCACCGGGGCGACCAGTACCTCACGGTGTCGCTGCCCTCCGCCGAGGAGCTCACCGCGCTCGGCGTGGACGCGCCGCGGATCGCGGTGGTGCGCAATGGCGCGGAGCCCATCCCCGAATGCGTGCCCGCCGGTGACGAATCCGCCCGCACCCCGCATCCGAGCATCGTGGTGCTCTCACGGCTGGTGCCGCACAAGCAGATCGAGGACGCCATGGCGGCGGTCGCCGGACTGCGCGACAGCATCCCCGGCCTGCACCTGGACGTGGTCGGCGGCGGCTGGTGGGACGAGAACCTGCGCGCGCACGCCCGCGAGCTCGGCATCGCCGACGCGGTCACCTTCCACGGGCACGTCGACGAGGACGAGAAGCACCGCCTGCTGGCCCGCGCCTGGGTGCACGTGCTGCCCTCCCGCAAGGAGGGCTGGGGACTGGCCGTCATCGAAGCCGCCCAGCACGGGGTGCCGACCGTCGGGTACCGGAGTTCACGGGGCCTCACCGATTCGGTCGTGGACGGCGTCACCGGGCTCCTGGTCGACGACTCCGCCCAGCTCACCGCGGCCGTCGGGGAACTGCTCCGCGACAGCGAGGCCCGCACCGTGCTGGGGGAGAAGGCGCGGGCGCGGGCGCGTGAATTCTCCTGGGAGCAAACCGGAAACGGCGTCTACGAGGTGCTGTCGGCCGTGACCCGCGGCGAGCGGGTGAGCGGGCTGATCGCGCCCGCGCGCGTCTGATTCGCCGAAGTCCCGGCGCGACGCCGTGATGATTCCTAGCATCGAGGCATGTGGATCATCGTCGTCATCGCACTAATCAGCGTTGTCGTGATCGCTGCGGGATTCGCGCTCGGATTCCCGAAGGACTGACCCGCGCCGCACCGAAAGGACTGCGGCGGTGAGGAATCCGCCGGTCAGCAGTGCGGCCCACAGCAGGTGCGCGGCCCCGGCGATCCGGCGGCTGCTCGCGGAAGCCTCGTGCGTGGCGATCTCACCGGGCACCTTGTACAGCTGCACATCTCGATCCGCGTAGACCGGAGTCAGCTGAGCGAGAACGGTTTTCGAGTCACCCATCGGCCCCGGCGTACCACCCTCGACCAGCACCCATCCAACGCCGAGGCCCGCCAGCTCGCGCACGGACCCACCGTGCAGCAGCAGGCTCTCCACCTTCCGGGCCCGTGCGCCCTCACCGGCCACACTGCCGCCGCGCACCGGAAGTTCCCCGGTCTGCAGCACATCTCGCGGCAGCATGCGCGGCGCGGGATCCAGTACGGGTGCGCTCCCCGAATACCGGAACTTGCGGAACATCCCGCCCGGCAGCACCGCGACATCGCCGGGCGCGCCCACCTCGGCCGCCACTTGTCGCCACCCATCCGGATAGTGCACCGGCCGCAACGCGCCCCCGACACCCCACACCATATCCGGCAGGGTCAGGAACAGGATCGCGAGGAAAAGCGCTGCGGCACCGCCGGTTCGGGCCCGCCCGGGCGGGTCGCTCGCTTCGTCCGCGACCATGCGGGAGATCCAGCGCCCCACCACCAGGCACCCCGCCGCCGCGCACAACGCGTACGCCGGAACCGCCAGCGCCACGTACTTCTGGGTATCCCGCAGCAGCCCGGTCCCCGGCACCTCACGCACCAGGAACTCGCCCGCCGACAGCCCCCATCCGGTCGCGCCGAGCGCGGGCAACACGATCGCCGTGAGCCCCAGCCACACCAGTCGGCGACGAACGATGAGTCCGTGGTCGGTCCCCGTATTCGGTACAGCCGCAGCCTCTTCCGGGACTCGGCTCACCACCGCACGCACGCCGGTCGCCACCAGGGCGAGCAACAGCAGCGTCCCGACCAGGGCGAAAAAGGTGGTGCGTGAGCCGGGAACAGCCGTGCCGTTCCAGATGCCGCCCAATCCGGCGAGGCTGCCCAGGGTGCCGAGCCAGGGTTCCGCGCGGGCCGCGAAGGCCGCGACGCCCGCCGGATCGGAGGGCTCCGCGGCGGCGCCGGAGAGCACGGTCGCGGTGAGCCACGGGGCAGCGGAGATGATCCAGAGCACCACCGCGCCGGCCAGATTCCGGCGGCCCACCAGCATGAGCGTCAACGCGCCGGCGAGCAGGGATCCGGTGGGCGTGAGTCCCGCCGCGGCCAGGCAGCCCGCCAACCCGGCCCACCCGCCCACGGAGCTGAGGCGTCGGGTGTGGGGTGAGGTGATGCCCGCGATTGGTTGTGCCGGGTCCGAGCCCGCGCGTAACCGCCAGGCGAGCAGGGCGATCCAGGGCAGCGCGGCGTAGCCGGTGAGCAGGCTCCAATGTCCTTGGAGCAGCCGTTCGGCCACGTACGGGTTCCAGACGGCGATGGTCGTCGCGACCAGCTGCGGGCCCAGCGAGACCCGCAACAGGTCGCGGGCCAGGACCGCCGCGCCCCAGCCGGACAGCCAGAGGGCCGACAGGAGAATCGCTTTGACGATCAGTCCGCCGTCGACGACCGGGGACAGGGTGGCGATCAGCGCGTCCTGCGGTACCGCGCGGGGTGCGGCGTCACCGAGTCCGAGCGCGGAGTCGGTGAGATACGAGCGAGGGGTGCTGACGGCGTCGCGCAGGAGCAGGTAGCCGGGGCCGAGCAGCGGGCCCAGGACGATCACGGACAGCAGCAGGCTGTACCCGGCCGGGATCAGCCCGCGCCACCGCCGTTCTCCGCCCACCGCGTTCACACCGGCACCCTACGTTCCGGTCGGCCCGAGATCGGGGACCCGCGAAGGGGTCTCGTCGCGGGCCGTGCGCAGGGTGACCGCTGTCAGGACCAGTGTGGTGACGGCCGCGGTGACCGTGGCGATGAGGATCAGCGTGAGCACCGAGTGGGCGCAGGTGAGCATGACCGTCACCCCGACGCCCAGCCCGATCCAGGTGATCGCCGCGGGTGCGGTGCGGTCGGCCGCGATCGCCGACAACAGCACCGCTTGCAGCACCGCCAGCAGGGCGCCGTCGAGCGCGAACAGCCACAGCAGCCCTTGGATCGGCGCGTAGTCGCGTCCCGCGAACAAGGGGGCGAGCGGGGCGGCCAGCGCGGCGCCGAGCACCGTGACCGCGCCGATCCCCATCAGCACCGCCAGCGCGGACCGCATGGCGCGCGCGGAGTGCTTGGGCTGCGCCATCTGTGGATACAGCACCACGCCGACGGCCTGTGGCAGCCAGAACGCGATCTTGGCCGCGATCGCACCCAGCGCGTACCGCCCGGCATCGTTCTCGCTGAGCACGATTCGCGAGATGAGCAGATCGGCCGACGACAACGCCATCAACGCCGCCTGCACCTGCGCCGCCCGGAAGACCGGAACCACCCCGAGCGCCAGATCACGTGCGCCGACGGGAACGCTGACCGTGTCGGCCACACGTCGCGCCGCGACGGCCGCGGTCGCGGCTCCGGCGGCGCCCGCCCACAGCGCGGGCGCGGGGCCGCCGCCGACCGCGAGCGCGATCAGCGCCGGAGTCACCCGCAGGATCGCCGCGCCGCCCAGCACCCAGGCCAGCGGCCGGAATCGGCTGCCACCCTGGAGAATCCCTTGTTCGCCCGCGAGCAGGACCAGCAGGGGAGCGGAGCAGAGCGCGCCGGCCGCGGCCACGACACTCACCTTCAACACGAGGGCGACGATCGGCACCAGCACGACCGCGGCAGCCGCGACCAGGGCGGCGCAGCGCAGCGCGAGTGTGCGCACGGCCGTCGCGGGTGCGCCGCGCACCACTTCGCGCGCCACCACGTTCTGCAAGGCCAGCGCGGGCACGGCGCACAGCACCTGGATCGCCAGCAGGCTCGCGAAGGAGCTGTATCCCGCCACTCCCAGCCAGCGGCTGGCGAGCAATTGCAGCAGATACCCCGCGACATTCGCGGTCATCGCCCCCGCCGTCACCAAGGTCAGGTCCTTGACCACGGGCAGACGGCGTACAACAGACACGCCCGCAATGCTCCCATCCGGGGTCCGGCCCCCGGCCCGCCACCCCGCGCAACCCGGACGGGTGTCCGCGAACGACAGCGGCCCAGCACCTGCGAAAGGTGCTGGGCCGCCGGGAACGGGTGCCGTCAGGGGCGCTTGTTCATGTCGATCTGCTGGGTCGGCGCGTCGAACGAGGGAGCCGGGCCGCCCGCGGGGGCGGGGACGCGGCGGGCCGGGGTCCGGCCGTCGCCGCTCTTGCCGAGCAGGCCGAGCACGATGCCGGCGATCAGGAACAGCAGGCCGAGGCCGCCCAGGATGATCGGCAGGGTGCGACCGTAGAGCGACAGCTTGTCGATGTTCTCCTTGGCCACCGAGATCTGCGACTCGATGGTGTTCTCGTCGAACACCAGGGTCGACTTGAGCGCGGTCACCTCGGGCTTGTCACCGGAGCGGGCGTAGAACAGGTGAATCTGCTCCTGGCCCTTGATGACGGTGCCGGTGTCCGGCTCGACCCACAGGTCGCGGACGTTGGTGTAGTAGCGCGCCATGGTGACGTCGCCGTCGCCTTCCACGCCCCACTTGGCGGCGGGCAGGGTCAGCTTGTTGGTCGGCGAGTTCGCGACGGTGGACAGGTCGGTGACCGGCGCCGTCATCTGGAAGTGGTAGACCTTCAGGCTGTTGATCTCGGTTTCCTCGACGAACGGGGCGTCGTAGGTCTTGCGAGTGTTGAGGTCGAAGTACGGGTACGTCTTCTTCTCGGTGCCGATCGGGAAGCGGTACTGCAGACCGGTGTGCTGCACCGGGTCCATGACCGACTCGCCCTTCTTGTCGACCGTCACGGCGATCGCGCCGTTCGGGCCGCCGTCGACCGACTCCACCGGCTCACCGGTCTTGCGGTCCACGGTCACGCGGTCGATGCTCGCGGTCAGCAGGCCGGTGTCGCCCTGCTTGTCCGTGCGGCGCAGGGTCTGACCGGCCTGAATGGTCATTTCCGAAGCGTCGGACGGGTTTTCGACGGTGAGGAAGCGCTGCGAGACGAGCGGGACGTTCTGGTCCACCTTCGCCGAGCCGGTCGTCGAAGTCAGCGACTTCGAGTCCAGCACCTCACTGGGCGCCCCGGTCTGCGGGTTGGTCGCGACGGTCGTGATCTCCAGATCCAACGGCGTCTTCGCGAGGCGGCTGACCGTGTAGGTGGGGATCATGATGGCAGCGACGAGCAGCATCGCGCCGAGCCCCACGAGTACGCAGGCAACCGTCCTTCTGGTACCGGCACTGAGTGCCATGCAGGTTCTCCTCGTCGTCGAACGCGTGTTTCTTCCAGTACTGCGGTCGCCGCGCAGCACTCGTGAGCCCAGACACTAACAGTCCGAGCGGTCCCTGAGTGCGGCCGAGGCAGGAAAACACCCCGAAACGCCCCCAAGTCAAAAGCCGGATGATCCGCGGAACACCCGCAAGGCACACTGGGACCCGATGACGACGACCACCCTCACCACCGCGGAGACGCCCGACCTGGACCCGGCGCCGGTCCGTCCGGGCCGCTTCGTTCCCGCACTCGAGGGCATGCGCGCGCTCGCCGCCCTGGGGGTCGTGCTCACCCACGTCGCCTTCCAGACCGGCGCCACCGGACAGCCGGTGCTCGGCCGGGTGTGGGAGCGCTTCGATCTCGCGGTCGCGGTGTTCTTCGCGCTGTCCGGATTCCTGCTGTGGCGGCCGCACGCCGCGGCGGCCCGCGGGCACGGGGTGGCACCGAGCGCCGGACGTTATCTGCTGCATCGCGCGGCCCGCATCCTGCCCGCCTACTGGGTGGTCGTGTGCGCGGTGCTGATCCTGCTGCCGAGCGCGGCGCACACCGCCGGACTGCGGGTGTGGCTGTCGAATCTCGGCCTGCTGCAGGTGTTCGTGCCGTTCACGCTGACCGACGGGCTCACCCAGATGTGGAGTCTCTCGGTGGAGGTCGCCTTCTATCTGGTGCTGCCGCTGCTGGCGTTCGCGCTGGTGTGGTTGCGCGGGCAGCGGGCGCGACTGCGGGTGCCGGTGGTGCTCGGCCTCGCGGTGATCGGTCTCGGCTGGAACTTCCTGCCCGTCCCCACCCCCGACGGCATCCACTCCGACAACTGGCTGCCCGGCTACCTGCCCTGGTTCGCGGTCGGCATGCTGCTCGCCGAACTCGCCGACCAGCCCGCGCCGACCTGGCGGCGGGTGGCGGGCAACCGCTGGCTGATGTGGCCGCTCGCCGTGGCGGCCATGGTCCTGGCGACCACCGACCTGGCCGGGCCGCGCGGACTGGTGCACGGGCAGCCCTGGCAGTACGCCGCCAAGATGGCGCTCGGCGCGATCGTCGGCTTCGGGCTGATCGCCCCGCTGGTGCTGCGGCCGGACCTGCCGCACCGCTTGCTGGAGAGCCGGGTCGCGGCCACCCTCGGCCGCTGGTCCTACGGCATCTTCATCTGGCACCTCGCGGTGCTGTCGATCGTGTTCCCGGTGTTCGGCGTGGTGCCGTTCCGCGGGCATTTCGTGGTGGTCTACGTCTTGACCGTCGTCTTCACGCTGCCCCTGGCCGCCGCCAGTTTCGCCCTCGTCGAGGAGCCGGTACGGCAGTGGACGCGCCGCCGCTTCGGCTGAGCGGCAGCGTGATTCAGCGGCGCGGCGGCAGGGCCGCGATCCCGACCGCGATGATCGCGACCAGCGCCGGGAACTGCACCCAGAGCGAACCGCCGACATAGCCCTCGAACGAGCGCCACGGTCCGGTGGACAGCGCGGCCGCGCACACGGCGGTGCCGCCGCCCGCGAGCGCGATCAGGATGCGCGACCAGCCTCGCGGCCGCAGATGAGCGCCGATCAGGCCGAACACGGTGAGCACCAGCGCGACCGGGCCCGCGATCAGACCGGCCCCGGCGGCCAGGCCGAGCCCGGCGAGGGTCCGGCTGCGCCAGGCGCGCGGCGGCGGGCCGTCCGTGCCAACCGGCGACCGCGCGCCCCGGAAGGCCAGCGCCAGCAAGGGAATCAGCAGTACCAGGCCGCCGAAGATGGCTACCCGGTACCAGCGGTCGGTGGGGAAGGACACGGTGATCGGGCCGTGCGCGCCGGCCGGCACCAGCCACGCCTGCTGCCAGCCGTTGATCACCACGGGTTTCAGCGCGGTGCCGTCGGCCGTCGTGGCCTGCCAGCCGACATTCGTCGACAGCGGCAGCACCAGCACCTGCGTGCCGGTCGCCTCGTTCGTCTCCGTCGCGGCGGGCAGGGCAGGGGTGCGGTCGAGGCGCAGCTCGTCGACGGTGAACAGCTCGGTCGGCGCGACCGCGACATCCACGCGCCCGGAGGGGAATTCGAAGGAGTGGTCCTCCGACGCGCCGCCGCCGTTGTCGTCGACCCCGCACACGGTGGCGGGCAGCGGTGCGCCGGAACGCAATTCGGCCGCGGTCCCGGTGACCGTGGTGTGCAGGGTGCGACCGGCGGCCACGATGGTGGGCCCGTGCGCGCAGTCGACGGTGATGGGCCGATTCGGATCGGCGGGCGCCGGATAGTCCGGGCCGAGCACGGTCACCTCGGCCAGGCCCGGCGGCTGCTCCTGCGCGAAACCCAGTGCGGTGCGGTCCAGCACGCCGTCCCAGCTCTGCAGCGAGATCTCGATGCGGCTGGTGACGGTCGGGTACAGCTCCAGGCGGGTGGTGCTGCCGGAGTCCGGCTTCACCTCCCGCACCTGGGGGCCGTCGCCCAGGTTCACGGTGACGGCGGTCGGGTGCGCGGGGAGATCGCCGCGCGAGGGCGTCACGGTCAGCCCGGTCACCAGGGTGGGGGCCGGAAGTTCGATGGTGAGCGTGGGTTTGGGCCCGGCCGGATTGCGCACCGTGGTCTCGGGCGCGGTCCAGCTGGTGAGCGGGTCGCCGTCGGTGGCGGCGAGCGCGGAGCCGCGCGGGTCCGCGACATCGGCCCGGCCGCGGGCGATGGGCCGGTCCGGATCGGTGAGCAGGGCCTCCAGGGCCGGGCCGGGCCGGGTGTGCACGATCAGGTCCGGGGCCACGGTGACGGGTTCCGGCACCTGGAGGGTGCGCTCGAACAGGCTCGGTTCCTCGGCGGCCAGCGCCAGGCCCTTGCTGCAGCGGATCCGGTCGGGGGAGTCGAAACAGGCGCTGCGGCCGGGGAATTCCTGTCCCAGGTCCCAGCCCGCGACGGTGGCGCCGGCGGGGGCGGGCGGGAGCACGGTGCGATGCCGGATGTCCACGGTGACCGGGTTCTCGCGGTCGGCGTAGTCGGACAGGCTCAGTTCGGCGATCCCGAACTGTCCACCGGCGCTGCCGTCCTCGGTGTGCACGGCGGTGATCTTGATCCAGTCGGTGCGGCCCGGCGGCAGCGAGATCGACACGGGTGCACCGGGTTCGGTGACGCGGCCCGCGACGGTGCCCTTGGCGGTCTCGACCTCGACCCATTTGATCGGGCTGCCGATGGCGGCCGCACTGGTGGTCAGCCGCAGCACCGCCGAACTCACCGGCTTGTCCAGGTCGAGTCGAAGCCATTGGCCGACAGCGTGTTCGGCGCCATTGCTGATCCACGCGGTGGCCGGGTCGCCGTCCACCGCGGCGGCGGTGGAGCTGCCGGGCGCGGCGCCGCCCAGCTGGGTGGCGTCGCCCGCGGCGCTGGAGGCGGTGACGGTCGCGCCGGACCATTCGCCCTCCACCAGAGGTGCGCCGGGCACCGCGTAGTCGGGGACCAGATTGTGGGTGCGGCGGGCGTCGCCGGGGGCGCGCAGCGCCGAGTTGTGGTTGTCGACGCGCCCGAAGTCGGCTTCGCGGTCCATCGGGGTGTCGGTGATGGTGACGCCGTGCTGCGGCAGTCCGGCGGTGTTCGCGTCGGCGGACAGCAGGACCGGTCCGGCGGGCACGGCCGGATTGCGCCGCAATCGTTCCACGACTTCCGGTCCGCCCTGCACGACCGGGAGATTCGCGAGCGGAACGGTGAACGCGCCCGGGAACGAATTCGGCGCGCCCACGCCGCTGCGCACGCTGGTGGGCGTGCCGGGCGCGGGCACCTCGACGCGGTAGATCTCGACGGCCGGGTAGCCGGGCCGCAGATCCCCGTCGGAGACCAGGCCCTCCACCTTGCCGGTCTCGATGGGATCCCCGAATTCGGTGACCTTCCGGATCCCCGGCGACCCTTCGATGGCGCGGTGCGCCAGCATCGGCCGGGTCGAGCGCGAGGTCTCCGGGTCGAGGTCGTTGCGCAGCACCAGGACTCCGATGCCCTGTCCGGCCAGCGTGGCCGCCAGCCCCGCCGACGGCCGTCCGTCGGCGATGAGCCGCTGCACCGAATCCATGGCGCGGATCGCACCGGGCGGGTTGAGCGGCACCGCGTCGCGCACCGCCCACGGGGTGCTCGCCAGCGCCTGCATCGGCTCGTCGCGGGTCAGGCCCCACACCTGCGAGGCGAACGGCGCGCCCGGCACGATCAGTGCGCGGGTGTCGGAGGCGTTGTGCGCCAGCCAGTCCGCCGTCTGCCGCCAGTAGGCCGGGACCTCGTCGTAGCTGCCGCGCGGTGCGAGCTTGCCGGTCCAGGCCAGCGAGGTGGACAGGGCCAGCGCGGTCAGGATGAGCGCGCCCACCGCCACCATGCGATCGCGTTCCGGATGCGCGAACGCCCTGCGCCACACCGGCATCGGCACCGAGGCGGGCAGCGGGACCCGGGCCAGCAGGTGCGCCAGCCCGAGCACCAGCGGTAGTCGGATCAGCGGTTCCAGCTTGTGCACGTTCCGCAGGGGCGCGCCGCCGGAGTCCAGGAACAGGCGCACCTGTTCGGCGAACGGCCCGCCCAGCGCGCCCGCGTAGCCCGCGCAGATGCCGGTGAGGCCGACGATCAGGATCAGCACCAGCCGACCGCGATTCGGCATGGCCCGCATGGCCAGACCGGCCATGCCCGCCGCCGCCAGCAGCCCCGTGGCCAGCACCGCCGCGGGCTGGGTGACCAGCACCGCGCCCGCGATGCGCTCCGGCGATACGAACGGCGTCCAGCTGTCGGTGCCGCGCAGCACCTCGCCGAGCGAGGCCCACTGCGTGGTCACGCCCGAGGACTCGATGTAGTCCAGGAACGGCGGACTCACCTTGCCCAGCAACAACAGTGGCACCACCCACCAGAAGGTGCCCAGCGCCAGCAGCGGGATCCAGGCGCGGGTGAACCGCCACCACGCCCGATTCGGCTTGTAGGACAACCACCACAGGGCCGCGGGCAGGAAGGCCGCCGCCGTGGCCACCGCGTTGACCGAACCCATCAGGGCGAGCGCGAGGGCACTGCCCGCGGGCGTCGCCATCCCGCGCTTCGGTGGTTCGGAGTTCCGGTCCCGCCGCATCGCCACCCCCAGCGCGGCCGGGGCCAGCAGCACCCACGGGGCCAGCATCATCGGCAGCGTCTCCGAGGAGATGGAGCCGAGGGTGGTGAGCACGCGCGGCGACAGCGCGAACGCGACCGCGGCGATCACCCGCGAACCGCGGCTGCCGATGCCGAGGGTCTCGCAGAGCCGGACGATGCCCCAGAATCCGGCGAGCAGCAGCAGCGCCCACCAGATGCGCTGGGTCGCCCAGGCGGGGAGCCCGAGCACGTGCCCGAGCGAGAAGAACGCCCCGTGCGGGAAGAAGTAGCCGTACGCCTGGTTCTGCACCTGGCCCATCGGGGCCTGGCTACTCCACAGATGCGAGGCGCGGAACAGGAAGCCGAGCGGATTCTGCGCCAGGTCGTACTTGGTGTCGGCGACGGTTTGCCCGGGGGCCTGCAGAAAGGTCAGCAGGAATGCTGCGATGACGCTGCCGAGCAGCCAGCGGCGGCCCAGCGGCGCGGTAGTCGGCGACCGGTCCTCGTCCGGACCGGTCGCGGACTGTGAGTCTTCGGTGTGGTCTGGTTCGGAGGTCGTCCGGTCAGCGCGAGCCGTACTCAACGTTGTTCAGCAGCGACGACGAGGCGTCACCGCTGCGGTCGATATCGGGCCGCTTGTCCTGCGAGGCCGCCATTGTGATGACCAGGACCGCCGCCAGGCCGACGAGGGCCCCACCGACAGCACTCGCTGCACCAGGAACGGCAAACTTCATCGCGGTACTCCCAACATCGGACGCATGCGTAACCCGGCCAACCTAGCAGGTTTTGCGCGGCGGGATTCGCGACGCTCGGTTACTCCGGAATCGCACCGCCCGGTTGGTCCGGAATCGCGCAGCCCGGTTACTCCGGAATCGCACAGCTCAGTCCGCCCAGGAAGGTGCGGAGTTTGGCGGTGGTCTCGTGGAGTTCGGCGACCGGGTCGGAGGCCGCGACGATGCCGCCGCCGGCGGAAGCGCGCAGGGTGCGGGCGTCGGCGGCGAGTTCGGCGCAGCGGATCGCCACGAACCAGTCGCCGTCGCCGGCGGCGTCGCACCAGCCGACCGCGCCGCCGTAGAAACCGCGGTCGCCCTCGAGCGCCGCGATGGCGTCCAGGGCCAGATCGGTGGGGGTGCCGCAGACCGCGGGAGTGGGATGCAGCAGAACGGCCAGGTCCAGGGCGGTGATGGCCGGGTCGCGCAGGACGCCGCGGATGGGGGTGGCCAGGTGCCAGACCTCGGGGGTGGAGAGCAGTTCGGGGGCGTCGGGAATGGATAGCTCGGAGCAGACGGGGGTCAGCAGCTCCCGGATCCAATCGATCACGTAGGCGTGCTCGTCGCGATTCTTGGTGCTGGCCAGCAAATCCCGGGCTTGCTCGGCGTCGGCGGCCGGATCGGCGAGCCGGGGCAGCGTGCCCGCCAGCGGGCGCAGGGTGACGGCGCGGCCGTGCCGCGACACCAGGGTTTCCGGAGTAGCGCCGAGGAGAGTGTCGCCCGGCCGTCCGGCGGCGGTCAGGTCGACGGCGTAGACGGCGGCGCGCGGATGCCTGGTGACCAGGTGGGCCGCGATCACCTCGGGTTCCAGCGGGGCCTCCGCCGCCACCCGCAGCGCGCGGGCGGCCACCACCTTGCGCAGCGGCTGCGCCGGATCGCCCAGTTGCTCGACCAGTTTCGTGACCCGCGCGACATGGTCTGCGGCACTCGGTATTTCGGCGACGACCCGCACTTCGGGCAGGTCCGGCAGGGCGGCGGGCCGCCACGGACCGGCGGTGTGGAGGGCCTGCTCGGGGGCGGTCAGCGCGGCCCGCCCGCGCGGATCGAAGGGCAGCGCGCCCACGATCAGCTCGGCCGCGGCGGACCGTAGCGCCGTGCTCGCGGCCGCCGCCGAGTCGAACGCGGCCCGGGTGCCGGAGGTGCGCAGCACACCGTCCGGGGTCGCGAGCAGAAATCCGTCCATGATGGATCGACGATAGCCCCGCGCCCGCGCGCTCGAGCCCCGGGAGCGACGCATCTCTCACCCCGCCGTCGGCGTGGTGAGACGGATCACCCTGCGGCCCAGCATCTTTCCCGCAAGCGGTGCGATCCGGCCCGCGAGCGGGGCGCCGACCAGGGCCGGAGCCTCACCGACCGGCGGGTTTCTCGTCGGGTTCGCGGCCCGGCGGCACCATCAGCACCGGCCGGTGGCAGTGCTTGAGCACGGCGTCGGCGACGCTGGAGTGCATGAGGGCGCGGATGCCGGTGGCCCCGCGGGTGCCCGCCACGATGATGTCCACATCCAGCTCGTCGGCGGTCTCGACGATGGCGGTCCAGATGGTGGTGCTGCACTCCACGGTGCGCGCCTCAGCATTGAGACCGGCCAGTTTGGCCAGCCGCACGCCTTCGGCATTGATATTCCGGGCGTCCACGAGCGCGACGTCCTCTATTTCGTCGTCGGTCATCCACTCCGGCTGCATCACTCCGGACAGCCCCGACAGCCGCGCGGCCTGTCGCACCATCGGCTCCCACGCCGTCAGCACCACGGCCCGATTCGCGGCCAGGAACCGTCCCGCGTATTCGACGGCCCGCCGGGCGTTCTCGGAGCCGTCGTAGGCGATCAGCATCAAATCGCAGGGCATGACGAACCTCCTGGTAGGAACGCCTCTCTGTCCTCCCGAGGCTACCCCTCGGGCCCGCTGTCCAGTGGACTTGGCAAGACCCGGCACGTCGCAAGTTCTCCACAGTTTGCGAACGATTCACCCAAAGCGGTGGTGCGATGGGGGGTACGGGTTTTCACTGAAATTGTCGGCGGTCGCCGACGATCGACATCGCCGTCGTTGGAGCAGGGCCCGAACGAGGGGTGGATTGTGCGGTTGGACGAGCTGACGACCCCGCAGGAGTGGGCGCGTGTGTACCGCTCCCTGTTCGGTCTCCCCCACGTGCACGTGACCACCCCCGGCTTCGTAGTGCTACCGCTCAACGACACCATCGCGGCGTTGAACACCCCGGAACCCTTGGGGGGCTTGATCCTTCGCGAGATGATGGAGCGCGGCACACCCGGCCCGGTGCTGGTGCGCGACAAGCCGTCGCGCCGCACCTTCCTCGCGGTCTTCGACGGCTACCCCGCCGACGACCTGCTGGAGCTGCTGGAGCGCAACAGCGTCGACATCGGCCCGCACCGCAGTAATGTCATCCTGCCCACCGGATTCGGGCGGCACACCCACGAGGGTCGCTGGTGGGCGCGCGAGCCCCGGCGCGACGAATCGCTGCCGCTGCTCTCCGAGGTGGTCACGGCCACCCGCGCGGTGCTGTGACCGCTGCGGTATCGAGGTGACGATCGAGGCGGCCATGTTCGGCCATCATGAGGCCGACCCCCGTGCCCTGCTGTATTACGAGTGGTGTCAGCGCGCCGAATCCGGTTACGCCGTGGACGACTTCGAGGAAGAAGTGCACGAGCTGGCGAACGCCGACCGACCGGTTCCCGCGGCCTGCTGGCGGCTGCTGGACAAGATCGAACACGCGCCCCGGCTACCGGATTGGCCGTACACGGAGTGGGCCGACGCGCCGCACCCCGGCAATCCGGCCGGGAGCGAGCAGGATTCGGCCGGAACGCTGCCGGAACCGGAACTGCTGGATCGCCTGCACGGCGGCTGGCTCGGCCGCCACGCCGCTCGTTCCCGCGCCGCCACCGAAATCGACTACGCGGTGCTCGGCCTGCACCTGCTGGAACGCCGCGGCCTCGACTTCAGCCCCGACGACGTCGCGGCCGAATGGCTCGAGCGCCTGCCGTTCCTGTGGACCTACACCGCCGAACGGGTCGCCTACCGCAATCTCATCGACGGCTTCGCCCCACCCGACACCGCCACCTACCGAAACCCGTACCGGGAGTGGGTCGGCGCCCTCGCCCGCGCCGACATCCACGGCTACACCCACCCCGGCCACCCCCGCCGGGCTGCCGACGCGGCCGCCCGCGACGCCTCGATCTCCCACACGGGCAACGGTTTATGGGCCGCCATGTGGTCGGCCGCCCTGATCGCCGCCGCCTTCACCGACCACGTCCCGGCCTCGGCGCTGACCACCGCCGCGGCCGTGGTCCCGGCCCGTTCCCGCCTCGCCGTGGCCCTGGCCGAGGTGCTCGCCGACCACGCTCGCGGCGACACCTGGGAGCGGGTGGTGACCGCCGTCCACGCCCGCCACGACCACTACAACCGGGTGCACGCCATCGGCAACGCCTGCCTGATCGCGGCCGGATTGCTCTGGGGCGGCGGCGATTTCGACCGGACCGTCACCCTGACCGTCCAGGGCGGCTGGGACACCGACTCGAACAGCGCGACCGCCGGCTCGGTGGCGGGCATCCTGACCGGGGCCGCCGCGCTCGCCGCCACCGACGGGAACGGTCTCGCCGATCTGGCCGGCCGCACGCGAAACCTGCTCGTATAGACCCGGATACGAGAAAGGCGGTGCGATCCGAGGACTCGGACCGCACCGCCTTCGCGGGGGTGACGCGGCGTCGGCTAGCGCTCGACGATGGCGACGACGCCCTGGCCGCCGGCGGCGCAGATGGAGACCAGCGCGCGGCCGCCACCCTTCTCCGCCAGCTGCTTGGCGGTCTGGGCGATGATGCGGCCGCCGGTGGCGGCGAACGGGTGGCCCGCGGCGAGCGAGGAGCCGTTCACGTTCAGCTTGGAGCGGTCGATCTTGCCGAGCGCGCCGTCCAGGCCCAGGCGCTCCTTGCAGTACTGGTCCGACTCCCACGCCTGCAGGGTGGCGAGCACCACGGAGGCGAAGGCCTCGTGGATCTCGTAGTAGTCGAAGTCCTGCAGGGTCAGGCCGTTGCGGGCCAGCATGCGCGGTACCGCGTAGGTGGGGGCCATGAGCAGGCCGTCGGGGCCGTGGATGTAGTCCACCGCGGCGACCTCGGAGTCCACCAGGTAGGCCAGCGGGGAGAGGTTGCGCGCGGCCGCCCACTCCTCGGAGCCCAGCAGCACCGCGGACGCGCCGTCGGTGAGCGGGGTGGAGTTGCCGGCGGTCATGGTGGCGTCGCCCAGCTTGGTGCCGAAGACCGGCTTCAGGGTGGCGAGCTTCTCCAGGGTGGAGCCCGGACGCAGGTTGTCGTCGCGGGTCAGGCCCAGGAACGGGGTGATCAGGTCGTCCATGAAGCCGCGGTCGTAGGCGGCGGCCATGTTCTTGTGCGACAGGTAGGCCAGCTCGTCCTGCGCCTCGCGGGAGATGCCGAACTCCTTCGCGGTGATGGCGGCGTGGTCACCCATGGACAGGCCGGTGCGCGGCTCGGCGTTGCGCGGGATCTCGATGCCGACCATGGACGGGCGCAGGCGGCCGACCAGCTTCACGTAGTCGGAGTTCTTCTTGGCGCGGTTGGCGTCGAGCATCCACTCGCGCATACCCTCGCTGACGCCGATCGGCGCGTCGGAGGTGGTGTCGGTGCCGCCGCCGATACCGTTCTCGATGCGGCCCAGGGCGATGCCGTCGGCGACGGTGACGATGGACTGCAGGCCGGTGCCACAGGCGAGCTGCAAGTCGTGGGCCGAGGTGTAAGGCGACAGGGTCGAGCCCAGCACGCTCTCGCGGATCATGCCGTGTTCGCCGACGCGCTTGAGCACCGCGCCGCCGACGACCATGCCCAGGCGCTCGCCCTGCAGGCCGAAGCGGGAGACCAGGCCGTTCAGGGTGGCGGTGAACATGTCCTGGTTGGAGGCGTGGGCGTACTTGCCGTCGGACCGCGCGAACGGGATGCGGTTACCGCCGAGGATGGCAACCGGGCGGGCCTGCTTGGTGTTCTTGGCCGCGGCCTTCGCCGAACGGGCTTTGGTGGTCACTCGAGTCTCCAGTGTCTCGTCGGTGGGAGGTTTCCGCACGCGCAGCCCCGGGGGGTGCGCGTCAGTCGGTTTACATTAAACTTACTCTGGAGTAAGTTCATTGTCGACACCGTACCCCGCAGATGTGCGCTATGCCGCTTCCCGCGGACCTAGACAAGGAGAAGGTAGGAAACGTGGCTGCCAGCAAGAGCAAGGGCGCTCCCAACCTCTACGGATCTTTCGTTCACTCCGCCCCCGGCGCGTTCCTGGCCTCGAAGCTGGGCCTGCCGCAGCCGGAGACGCTGCGCCGCTACAAGGCGGGCGAAGCCGCCCTCCCCGGCCCCGTGCTGCTCGGCGGCAAGGGCCGCGCCGCGGACGCCGTGCGAAACCTGCTGGGCGACTACACCTTCGTCGACGCCGTCACCCCGGGCGTGAAGTTCGGCGCGCTGGTGTTCGACGCCACCGGTATCCGCACCATCGAAGAGCTGCAGCAGCTGTTCGAGTTCTTCCAGCCCGCCATGCGCAGCATCGCCCCCTCGGGCCGCGTGCTGGTCATCGGCACCACCCCCGAGCTGGCCGGTTCGGTCGACGGCCAGATCGCGCAGCGCGCGCTCGAGGGCTTCACCCGCTCGGTCGGCAAGGAGCTGCTGCGCGGCGCCACCGCCAACCTCGTGTACCTGCACCCCGAAGCCGCCACCGCCGCAACGGGTCTGGAGTCCACCCTGCGCTTCGTGCTGTCGGGCAAGTCGGCCTTCGTCGACGGCCAGGTCTTCCGGGTCGGCTCCGACGACGCCGTCGCCCCCGCCTCCTGGGACAAGCCGCTGGAGGGCAAGGTGGCCGTGGTCACCGGCGCCGCCCGCGGTATCGGCGCCACCATCGCCGAGGTCTTCGCCCGGGACGGCGCGACCGTGATCGTCGCCGACATCCCGGCCGCCGGTGAGGCGCTGTCCGAGACCGCCAACAAGGTCGGCGCCACCGCCCTCGCGCTGGACGTCACCGCCGCCGACGCCGCCGAGAAGCTGGCCGCCTTCGCCACCGAGCGTTTCGGCGGCATCGACATCGTCGTCCACAACGCCGGCATCACCCGCGACAAGCTGCTCGCCAATATGGACGAGGGCCGCTGGAACTCGGTCATCAACGTGAACCTGGCCGCGCCGCACCGCATCACCGAGGGCCTGGTCGCCGCGGGCGCGCTGCGCGCCGGCGGCCGCGTCATCGACGTGTCCTCCATCGCCGGCATCGCCGGTAACCGCGGTCAGACCAACTACGGCGCCTCCAAGGCCGGTGTCATCGGCATGGTGAACGCCGAGGCCCCGAAGCTGGCCGAGAAGGGCATCACCATCAACGCGGTGGCCCCCGGCTTCATCGAGACCGCCATGACCGCCGCCATCCCGCTGGCCACCCGCGAGGGCGGCCGCCTGCTGTCCTCCCTGCTGCAGGGTGGTCAGACCGTGGACGTCGCCGAGACCATCGCCTACTTCGCCTCCCCGGCCTCGAACGCGGTGAACGGCAACATCGTTCGCGTCTGCGGCCAGGCCATGATCGGAGCATGATGTCGCAGACCATCACTCTGTCCGAGGTGCCGAAGAACGGTGGCCTGTTCGTCAAGGCCGCCCTCGGCGCGCTGCCGGTGCCCGGACTCTCGGCCCGCAAGCCGACCCTGCCCGATCGCAGCGTCCGGCTGGAGGGCTTCCGGGTGAACCCGGACCACCTGGCCGCCTACTGCCGGGCCACCGGGCTGCGCTTCAGCGACTCGCTGCCGCTGACCTACCCGTTCGTGCTCAGCTTCCCGCTGGCCATGCAGCTGGTCGTCGCGCGGGACTTCCCGTTCGTGGCGGTCGGCGCGGTGCACGCGGAGAACGTCATCGAGCGCACCCGTCCCATCTCGGTCGCCGAGCCGCTGGACTTCGACACCCACATCGAGAACCTGCGTGAGCACCCGAAGGGCCTGCTCGTGGACGCCGTCACCGAGGTGAGTGTCGGTCGTGAGCTGGTGTGGCGGCAGGTCACCACCTTCCTGCACCAGCAGCGCACCTCGCTGTCCGGCGGCCCCAAGCCGGAGCCGAAGCCGGACGAGGTGCCGCCCGCGCCGCTGCGCACGCTGCGGGTCGATCCGAAGATGATCAACCGCTACGCCGCCGCGTCGGGTGACCACAACCCGATCCACACCTCCGCGCTGGGCGCCAAGGCCTTTGGATTCCCGAAGCCGATCGCGCACGGCATGTGGTCGGCGGCCGCCATTCTCGGGTCCATCGAGGGCCGGGTTCCGGACCGGACCACCTACTCGGTGAAGTTCGGCAAGCCGATCCTGCTGCCGTCCACCGTGAACGTGTACGCCGACCAGGCGTCCGGTGGGTGGGACTTGTCCTTGAAGCACCCGAAGAAGGGCTATCCACACCTCACCGCTACGCTGCGCTGAGTACGAGCCTGACACCCGAGGTTTCGGGCGGAGCCGTGATCACACGGCCCGCCCGACGGGGGTGAAGAGCCGCACGTTGTCTCGGATACCGGATGTCGCCACGCAGGGGTTTCTACATCCGGTACGAAACAGCGTGCGGCTCTTGCCATTTCGTGGGACGGACACCGATCCGGCGTCAGCAGCCACAATCGCAACCGCAGTCGCAGCAGTCGCAGTCACAGTCGCAGCAGTCCCCGCAACCGTCACAGCCGTCGCAACCGCAATTCCCGCAGCCGTCGCAGCAGTTCATCCACGGCTCCTTGCGGCGGCCGCTGCACGGGCTGGTGTGCTCGGCGCAGCACGCGTACCCGGTGCAGTACTGGGTGCAGATGATGCCGAGACCTTCGAGCAGGTTCGGCTTCTCGCGCAGGTCATCCGAACCCGGCCGCTGCGTGAAGGTCGCCACCGGCAGCGACGCTGTCTGGGTGCGGCACGCACCCGTGGCGCAGGTGTGGACGACGCCTGCGGCCCGGCCGAGCCGCTTGACCACACTGCCCAGCGGATCGAGCAGCGCCCAGCGGACCGTCGCGGTCCGGTCCAGGGCGACCCGGGTCAGGGCCGCGCGCAAGAGCGAATTCGATTCGGCCACCAGGGCATGCGCCTGCTCCGGCGTGGTTCCGGTGGCGGACAGCGGATTGAAACGCCCCTCGGCCCGGTCGGCGTCGAGATCCTCGAGCGCGTCCGCGAGATGGGCGATCCGGCCGAAATGCCATCCGGCTTCGCGCAGCGCGCCGGCGTTCTCGGGGCGATCGGCCAGGATCGCGGTGTGCGCGAACAGCGCCGCGGCGCAGACCTGGGTCGGCTCGGTCAGTTCCGCCAGCGAGCTGCCGGGCGAGTTCTCCAGGCGCAGCTGCGATTCGATGGCCGCGATCAGGGGTTCCACATCCAGGCCCAGCGGCGCGGCGGCCGAGCGGGCCCGGGCGTGCCAGCGGGTGGAGACGCGGGTCAGCGGCCGGCGGGCCAGCCGGTGGGCGTCACCGTCGTCCACGTGATCGCGAATCTTGGCCGCGCCCAGCAGCAGTGACGCGGTGGCGGCCAGCCGGACCCCGGGCGCGTCCGCGGCGAGCACCTCGGCCCGGCGCATACCGCGCAGCGGGCACGGGCCCGCGGCCGTACGTGCCGAAGGCAGCGATTGCTGTGCCTCGGTGAGGATCTCGAGCACGATGGCGTCGGTATTGGTGGCCGCGCGGGCCAGCTGGCCGTGCCCGTCGCGCAAGCCCAGGCACAGACCGCACATGTGCGCCTGCCACGCCGAGGGGTCGATTCCGTGCCGTGCCGCACTGTGCGCGCACGGCTTCAGCAAGCCGAACAAGATGTCCCCGCTCCCCGGCCGGAAGGGCCGTCCTGCAACACGATCGCAGCGAACTGTGGCAGGCGCGCGCCGGGACGGCAAGTCCGGCGGGCCGCACCGGTTCAGGCGGGCTCGGCCCGCTTCTTGCTGCCGGACAGACCTCGCCAGGCCAGATCGTCGAGCAGGTTCACGGCCACGTCCATGTCGATCTGCCCGCTGGCGACCCGGTCGGCGATGGCCTCGCCCGCGCCGATCACCGCCACCGACACCACCTCGAAATTGGTGCCCGGCTCGGCGTACTTGGCGCTGGACTCCAGCAGTTTCGCGGTGAGCTCGATGATCCGGTCGCGGCTGTTGGCGATCTCGGTGGCGAACGGCTGCTGGCCGAGCGCCTGCCGGTAGAGGACCTGCCAGGACAGCCGGTTCTGGTCCACGTAGGCGAGGAACGCCTCCAGGCCCGCGCGCAGCTGCTCGTGCGGGGTGAGCTTGGGGTTGCCCGCGACCGCGACCGCTTCGATGAACCGCGCGCTCTCGCGCAGGATGCAGGCGCGGAAGAGTTCGTCCTTGGAGCCGTAGTAGAGGTACAGCATCGGCTTGGAGATCTTCGCCTCGGCGGCGATCGCGTCCATCGAGGTGTCGTGGTAGCCCTTGCGCGAGAAGACCTCCACGGCGGCGTCGAGCATCTGCTGCTCGCGCACCGCGCGAGGAAGCCGTTTCGTTCCGCCTGCCATTCACTCTCCTCGGACCGGACAGTCGGCGCTCATCGCAAGCGCCGAAGCCCTTATCTTACTCCATGGTAAGTTCCGCCAGTGTGAATTGCCGGTGATTCGCCATGCCTGGACGGCGGCGTCGGAGCCGATCTCAGCAGTGCGGCGCGGAGCCCTTGAACTTTGCCATGCGCAAGACCGAGGCATCCACCTGGGATCCCGGTAAGCGGCCACTGTTCACCGCCGCCACGAGCCGGTCCAGCACCTTCGGCACCGCGTCCGTGGTGATCCACAGGGCATTGTCGGCCCCCGCGATCAGGGCGGCCTCCACCGCGTCCTCGATGCTCATCCGGCTGGTGATCGCGGCCATGCCGCCCAAGTCGTCGGTGAAGATGACGCCCTCGAAGGGTGCTGCGCCGTAACCCGTGCCCTGACGCAGCAGCGCCATCGCCTGCGGGCTGATACTGGCCGGCACATTCGCGGTGGTCAGACCCGGCACATCCAGGTGCCCGACCATCACGGCGGCGCCCGAATCCACCAGATTGCGGAACGGGACCAGGTCCGTGGTCTGCATCTGATCCAGCGGCGGCGTCCGCACCGCGCCGGTGTGCGAGTCGCCCGAACCCGAGCCGTGACCCGGGAAATGCTTGATCAGACTGCCCAGCCCGGCGTCCTTCATGGCCCGGATCTGCGCGCCCGCGTACTGCGTCACCACATCCGGATCGTCGGAGAAGGAGCGGTCGCCGATCACCGAGTCGTCGGGCTGCGCGCTCACATCGGTGTCCGGCGCGAAGTCCACGGTCACGCCCAGCGCCCGCAGCTGCTTCGCCCGGTCCAGGCTGAAGGTGTAGAACTCGTCGGGGCTCATGGTCTGGGCGATCACCCGGGCCGAGGGCGCGGGCCCGATCAGGTCCTTGGCCCGCGAGACCCGGCCGCCCTCCTCGTCGATGGTCACCATGAGCGGGGTCCGCGACGCCTGCTGAACGGCGTCGACCTGATGCTGGGCCAGCATGGCCTTGTCGGTCCAGCTGCCGATGAAGATGCCGCCGATCTGCTCGTTCCGCACCACGTTCTCGGCGTCGGCCTCACCGGTCACGCCGACGGTCAGCAGCTGCGCGAGCTTCTGCCGCAGGGTGAACTCCGAGAGGTACCCGGCCGCGCAGTCCTGCTTGCCCGTCGTCGTCGGCGGCGGCGCGACGGCGCTGCTGCTCGGCGCCGCGCTACCGCTGGTCGGCGCGGCGTCGGTGGAGTCCTTCCCACCCGAACAGGCGGTCAGGGCGAGGGCGGTTACCGCGACAACGATCCCCGGTGCAAGGCGCATGCTTCGACGGTAGCTCCTCCGCCTCCCCGAGACTTCAGCGGACGGCTGAGAGCCGTCTGCCGTTCGCACCCGTGCCGGCGGCTGGGAGCCGAGCCGATTCCCGACGTACCCGGCGAGTTACCCCCAAACTCGCGAAATCTGTTGTCGCCTTTCGTATCCCACTTACCGCTCCGGCAGCTCGTGATGCCCGCCGAAGGCCTGGCGCATGGCCGACAGCGTCTTGTCCGCGAACAGGGCTTCGCCGCGGGAGGCGAAACGCTGGAACAGGGCCGCCGACAGCACCGGCGCGGGCACGCCCTCGTCGATGGCGGCGTCCACGGTCCAGCGGCCCTCCCCGGAGTCGGAGACCCGGCCGCCGAAGGAATCGAGATTCGGGTCGGCGTACAACTCGGCGGCGGTGAGGTCGAGCAGCCAGGACGCCACCACCGATCCGCGCCGCCACACCTCGGCCACCTCGGGGATATCGATGTCGTAGCGGTAGTACTCGGGATGTTCGAGCGGCGTGACTTCCGCGGAATGCTCGTCGTCCTGTTCGCTGCCGACATTCGCTTTGTGCAGGATATTGAGGCCCTCGGCATAGGCGGCCATCGCGCCGTATTCGATCCCGTTGTGCACCATCTTCACGAAATGCCCCGCACCCGCCGGGCCGCAGTGCAGATAGCCCTGCTCGGCCTGGGACGGGGTGCCGCTGCGGCCGGGTGTGCGGGGCGCGGCGTCGACGCCGGGGGCGATGGATCTCAGCAGCGGATCCAGGTGCGCGACGGGTTCCGGTTCGCCGCCGATCATCAGGCAGAAGCCGCGCTCGAGACCGAACACGCCGCCCGAGGTGCCGATGTCGACGTAGTGAATCCCCTTGGGCCGCAGCTTGTTCGCGCGGGCGATGTCCTCGTGGTAGCGGCTGTTGCCGCCGTCGATGATGATGTCGCCGGGCTCCAGCAGCTCGGCGACATCATCGATGACCGTGCCCGTCGCGCCGGCGGGGATCATCACCCACACCACGCGTGGGGTGTCGAGCATGGCCACGAATTCCTGAAGTTCGGTACTGCCCTGGAACTTGTCGCCGAGTTCCCCCGCGAGTTCCTCGATGTGCCCGGGCTTGCGTTCATATCCGACCGCGGTATGCCCGTCGCGCACGATCCGGCGCACGATATTCGCGCCCATCCGCCCGAGCCCGATCATCCCCAGCTGCATAGGTCGCTCCTCCGCCTCTTTCGAGATCAGATGTTGCGTTCGCTATGACGACGATAGCCCTCTCCGGAAACTTTTCCCGATTCGTGAAATGGGTGTGTAACACCCTGGAACCGGTGTCGATAGAACGGGTGGCTCCGTGCTGTTGCCAGACCCCCGACCCGGCAACCGCACGGAGCTCTTTGCATCTCAGGACTGGCTCTAAACCGCGCGACCGGTATCGTTGCAGCAGGTTTGCTGAGAGCTGGGGAGATGGTCGTGACCGGTGGAATTGCTCGTGTACGCCATGCTCTGAATTTGAAGGCTGGGCGTCGCGCCGGGATCGCCGTTGGTATGCTGGTGGCCGCCGCGACGGTCGGATACCTGGTTGATCTGTCCGTTTCGTCCGGAAATGTGCCGCGCGGTACACAGGTGGCCGGGATCGATATCGGCGGCGAGGATCGGGCGGCCGCCCGGGCCCGGCTGGAACCCGCGCTCGAACAGCGGGCGACCCGGCCGATCACCGTCCGCACCGGGGACGCCACCACCGACGTGGTGCCGCGGGCCGCCGGACTGGGCGTCGACTGGGACGGCACCTGGGACCGGATCGGCGGTCAGCCGCTCAACCCCTTCACCCGGATCGCGTCCTTCTTCACCACCCACGAGGTGGAACCCGCCTCCACCGTCGACGCCACGGCCCTGGACAAGCAGCTGGAGGCCCTGCGGGCGCACGATCGGCGTCCGGTCGAGGGTGGGATCGCCTTCGAGGGCGCGCTGCCCGTCGCGGTCCGCCCGGTGCCCGGCCTGACCCTCGACGCCCCGGCCGCCCGCACCACCCTGATCGACCACTGGGCCGACGGATCGGCGATGACCCTGCCCATGGTGGAGACCCCGGCCACGGTGACCGCCGACGCTGTCGACCGCACCCTGCGGATGGTCGCCGAACCGGCCGTGCGCGCCCCGATCACGTTCACCGGACAGGGCGGCGACGCCACCGTGGAACCGGCGCAGATCGCGAGCGTGCTCGCTTTCCCGCCGGACGGCCATGGCGGACTGGGCCTTTCGATCAACCGGGAGTCGATGATCGCCATCCTGGCCCCGCAGTTGCAGGCCACCGAGACGAAGCCGCAGGACGCGAGCTTCGACCTGAGCGGTTCCCGCGCCGCGGTGCGGCCCGCGGTGCCCGGGCTGCTGGTCGACTGGGACAAGACCCTGGAAGACCTTCCGGCCGTGCTGAATTCGCCGGGCATGCGGGTCAAGCCGGTGGCCTACAAGGAGGTGCAGCCCAAGCTGACCACCGAGGAGGCGGGCAAGCTGGGCATCACCGAGGTGATCGGCTCCTTCACCACCGGCGGGTTCAGCGGGCCGTCCGGGGTGAACATCGGCGTGGTCGCCCGCAAGGTGAACGGCGCGCTGGTGCGGCCCGGGGAGACGTTCTCGCTCAACGGTTTCACCGGCCCCCGCGGCGTGGCCGAAGGCTATGTGGAGTCCGGCATCATCAACAACGGCCGTCCCGCCAACGCGGTCGGCGGCGGCATCTCGCAGTTCGCCACCACCCTCTACAACGCCGCCTATTTCGCGGGCATGGAGGACGCGGGCCACACCGAGCACAGCTACTACATCTCGCGCTATCCGGCCGCCCGCGAGGCCACCGTCTTCGACGGCGCGATCGACCTGAAGTTCCGCAACAACACCCCGTACGGCGTGATCATCGACGCCACCTCCGACGCCTCGAACGTGACCGTCCGCATGTGGGGCACCAAGACCGTCGACGTCGAATCGATCACCGGGGACCGCTCCAAATACACCGAGCCCCAGACCATCACGCTGCCCGCGGGCAAGGACTGCGTCCCCTCCAGCGGCGGCTCCGGCTTCACCACCTCCGACACCCGCGTCATCCGCGACGCCAAGACGGGCAAGGAGATCTCCCGCAACACCCGCACCGTCAAATACGACCCGATCCCGGTCGTGCGGTGCCAGTGATCCGGATATAGCGAAGGGGCCCGGGTGATCACCCGGGCCCCTTCGTCATTCAGCTATCAGAACGCGGCTTCGTCGAGTTCCATGATGTCGTTGTCGAGGTTCGACAGGACGGTGCGGACCGAGGTCAGCTCGGGCAGCACGTTGCGGGCGAAGAACTGCGCGGTGGCGATCTTGCCGTCGTAGAACTTCTCGGTGGAGCCGGCGTCGAGGGCGTTGATGGCGACCTCGGCCTGCGACAGCAGCAGCCAGCCGATGATCAGGTCACCGACGGCCAGCAGGAAGCGGACAGAACCCAGGCCGACCTTGTAGAGCTCCTTCGGGTCCTGCTGGGCGCCCATCAGGTGCCCGGTCAGGGTGGCGGCCATGCCCTGGACATCCTCGAGGGCGGTGGCGAGCAGCTTGCGCTCGGCCTTCAGGCGGCCGTTGCCGCCCTCGCGCTCGATGAACTTCTGGATCTGGCCGGCCACGTGGGCCAGCGCCACACCGCGGTCGCGGGCGATCTTGCGGAAGAAGAAGTCCTGCGCCTGGATGGCGGTGGTGCCCTCGTACAGCGAGTCGATCTTGGCGTCGCGGATGTACTGCTCGATCGGGTAGTCCTGCAGGAAGCCGGAGCCACCGAAGGTCTGCAGCGAGTCGGTCAGGTACTGGTAGGCGCGCTCGGAGCCGACACCCTTGACGATCGGCAGCAGCAGGTCGTTGACGCGGAACGCGGTGTCCTTGTCGGCGCCCGAGACCAGCTCGGCGACATCGGCGTTCTGGTGCGCGGCGGTGTACAGGTACACGGCGCGCAGGCCCTCGGCGTAGGCCTTCTGCATGGCCAGCGAACGACGCACGTCCGGGTGGTGGGTGATGGTGACGCGCGGGGCGGCCTTGTCGGTCATCTGGGTCAGGTCGGCGCCCTGCACGCGGGTCTTGGCGTAGTCCAGCGCGTTCAGGTAACCGGTCGACAGGGTGGCGATGGCCTTGGTGCCCACCATCATTCGAGCGTTCTCGATGACGTCGAACATCTGCGCGATGCCGTTGTGGACCTCGCCGACCAGCCAGCCCTTGGCAGGTACGCCGTGGCCGCCGAAGGTGACCTCACAGGTGGCCGAGACCTTGATGCCCATCTTGTGCTCGACATTGGTGACGAACACGCCGTTGCGCTCACCCAGGGTGTCGGTCTCGAAGTCGAAGTGGAACTTCGGCACGTAGAACAGCGACAGACCCTTGGTGCCCGGGCCGGCGCCCTCGGGGCGGGCCAGCACCAGGTGCATGATGTTCTCGAACAGGTCGTCGGAGTCGCCCGAGGTGATGAAGCGCTTGACGCCCTCGATGTGCCAGGTGCCGTCTTCCTGCTGGACCGCCTTGGTGCGGCCGGCGCCGACGTCGGAGCCCGCGTCGGGCTCGGTCAGCACCATGGTGGCGCCCCAGTTGCGGTCGGCGATCTTCTGAGCCCACTGCTTCTGCTCATCGGTGCCGTTGTTGTAGAAGACCTGCGCGAAACCCGCACCGGCGGCGTACATCTGGGCGGCCGGGTTGGCGCCCAGGACCATCTCGCCCAGGGCCCAGCCGACGACGGACGGGGCGCCGAGGCCACCGAGCTCCTCGCGGACGGGAACCTTGGACCAGCCGCCGTCCTCGAGGGCGCGGTAGGACTTCTTGAAGGACTCGGGGAGAGTGACCGTGTGGGTGTCGGGGTTGAACACCGGCGGGTTGCGGTCGGCATCGGCGAAGGACTCGGCGAGCGGGCCCTCGGCCAGGCGACGGACCTCGCTCAGCATTTCCTTGACGGTGTCGGCGTCGAGGTCGCCGTAGGCGCCCGCGTCGAGGAGCTTCTGGATGCCCAGGAACTCGAACAGGTTGAACTCGAGGTCGCGAACGTTGCTCTTGTAGTGACCCATGGTCGTACTCACTCTCCATTGAGATGGGTGCGGTTCGGTGTGTGCCGTTCCCGCCCGTAAGGTCTCCACCGGGTAGACACCGTAAAGCAGCGCTACTAGCGGGTAACTTATGCGCCATGTTACCGACCGGTAGGGGGCCCGCCAACCCGATCGAGGCCGAATGTGACCGAAAGCACGCGGGTAACCGGGGGTGGGGGTTTCGCTGAGTCCGTGGGGATCCCGTCGTCGCAGGTGAAAGCCCTGCGGGAGATCGATGCGGAGGCGACGTGAGGCCCTCGACACAGTCGGCTCCGGGCGCGTGGGCAACCCTCGCGCACACCTCCGGTGTGCCGCGCGAAACCCGCCTGTGACGGTGGTTACGGTGCGTATATGCGGATCGAGACGAGTGCGGGACCGGCGGAGGCGGAGATCGCCGAGCCCGGGCGGAAGAAGCCCGGATTCCTGCTGGTGCTCACCCACGGCGCCGGCGGCGGGGTCGATGCGAAAGATTTGCTGGCCGTGCGGGATTCGGCTGTCGCCCTCGGCGGCGCGGTGGCGTTGGTGACCCAGCCCTATCGGGTCGCGGGGCGGCGCGCGCCCGGCAAGGCCGACGTGCAGGACGCGGCTTGGCTCGAAATCATTGCGGCCCTGCGGAAGAAGGTCCGGGGCGCGCCGCTGATCCAGGGCGGGCGCAGCAATGGCGCGCGGGTGGCGTGCCGGACCGCGCGCGAGGCGGGTGCGCGCGGCGTGGTCGCGTTGTCGTTCCCGCTGCATCCGCCGGGTAAGCCGGAGAAGTCGCGGCGCGAGGAACTGCTGGAACCCGGCGACATCGAGGTCGTCGTGGTCAATGGCGCGCGCGACCCCTTCGGCATTCCCGATGCCGCCGATGCGGCCGAGGTGCATGTCATTGCGGGACAGGCGCATTCGTATCGCGCCGGGTTCGAGGAGATCGTCGCCGCGATCGAGCCGTGGCTGGAGCGCTGGTCCGCGAACTGAGCGGTTGCGCACCGCCGGGTGAATCCGTCTCGCGGGCTCAGCGGGCCTTGCCGAGGTAGGCGAGCAGGTCGTCGACGAGGTCGGTCGGCGTCGCGTGTCCCTTGCCGTTCGCGTCCAGGTGGCCGGAGGAGGCGAGGTCGGCGGCCCCGTGGGCCAGCGCGCGGACCAGGGAGGCCATGCGTTCGGTGTCGCCGCCGGGCAGGCTGCCCGCCTCCTGGGCCAGCCCGACCAGGGCGATCAGCGCGTTCTGGGCATTGCGGCCGGTCTCGGCGAGTTCGGTGGTCTCGTCGGCCCAGTGGCCGAAGACCAGCTTGAAGCGGGCGGGGTGTTCGAGGGCCCACGCGATGTAGCCGTGCAGCACCCCGCGCAGCATCTCGACCGGCTCCGGGCGCTCCTGCACGATGCGGGCGAAATCCGCTGAGCGCTCGGACAATTCGCGGGCGGCGACCGCCGCGAGCAGCGCGTTCTTGTTCGCGAAATGTTTGTAGGGCGCGTTGTGTGAGACGCCCGCGCCGCTGCCGACCTCGCGCAGCGTGACGGCCTCGACCCCGCCGGCGTCGAGCAGGCGGAGGGCGGAATCGAGCAGCACGGTGCGGGTGGACGGCGGCATCGGTCCATCGTAATCAGCGGTTGACAGTGTCAACCAGCGCGCCTAGGTTGACACTGTCAACCTCTGATGGGAGCGGGTATGGACCGGGGAACAACAGCCGTCGTCACGGGCGCGACGAACGGCATCGGGGAAGCGATCGCGCGGCAGCTCGCTGCGGCCGGCGCGGAGGTGGTGCTGGTCGGGCGGGACCCGGGCCGCTTGCGCGCCGCGCGGGAACGGATCACGGCGGCCGTGCCCGACGCCGTGCTGCGGGACGAACTCGCGGATCTCTCGCTGGTCGCGGACGTGCGTGCGCTCGGGGATCGCCTGCGGGACAGCCGGATCGACATCCTGATCAGCAATGCGGCCGTGGTGGCCGACATCGCCGACCGCACCGCCGAGGGCTTGCAGCCGACCTTGGCCACCAACCACCTCGCGCCGTACCTGCTGCTGCGCACCCTGGGTGAGAACCTCGCCGACGCCGGGCGATCCGCGCGACTGGTGGTGGTCGGGGCCTCACCGACCGCCTTGCGCTCGGTGCCCGTCGATCTCGACGATCTGGGATTCCGGAACCCGCGCGCGCTCGGATTCCCGCCCAGTTTCCGGCCTTTCGTGGCCTACGGGCGCACCAAGAACATGAACGCGATGTTCGTCTACAGCCTGGCCGAGCGGCTCGCGGGCAGCGGCGTGACCGTCAACGGCGCGCATCCGGGGATCATCCGGCACACCGGGCTGGGCCGGGAGTCCGCGCGCGGGCTGCTGCGGGTCTTCGGCTGGTCGCAGTGGGTCAATCCGCTGCTGCCGGGTCCCGACGCCGGGGCCGATACGCCGGTCTGGCTGGCCACCGCGCCCGAACTCGAGGGCGTGTCCGGTCGATTCTTCGTGCGCCGCAAGGATGTCGCGACGGCCGCGCACACCACCGACCCGGCCCGCCGCACGCGGCTGTGGGACGAGAGCGCACGGCTCACGGGGCTGACGGTCGACCACTGACGGGCCGCGGCCGTCAGAACATGTCCAGCGCCGGAGGCTGGGGAACCTCGAGAGCCCGCGGCGCGTCCGGATCCTCGACCGCCGGGCGGGTGGCGACCACCAGGGCGTCGATGGCGTCGCGGTCCTCGGTGGGCCGGTGCACGCGGTCGGCGATCTGGACGCGAATGGCCGGTTCGGCGGAGGCGAGATCGGCGATGATGTCGGCCGGGGTGAAGGTGAGGGCCGGATCCTGTTCGCCGCCATAGCCTTCGGCCAGATTGAGGGTGTCGTTGCCGATGACCAGCAGGGTGCCCTCGGGGGAGAGCATCCCGGCCGCGCGCAGCAGCAGGATGCGCCGGTCCTCGGGCGGCAGGTGCAGGAAGGCGACCAGGATCAGTTCGTAGGGACCCGTGATGCCCGCGCGGTCCAGATCGGTGACATTGCCGTGCACCCAGTGGATGCGCCCGCGCACCGAGCGGGAGAGCCGGGCGGCGACGGTACGACCCTTGTCGATGCCGGTCTGGGAGAAGTCGACGGCGTCGACCTGCCAGCCGTGGGTGGCGAGCCAGAGCGCGTTGCGGCCCTCGCCGCAGCCCAGGTCGAGTACTCGCGGCAGCTCGGGCCGGCCCTCGCCGATCCCGTGCCCGCCGACCGGCACCCGGCGTTCCAGCCCGAAGACCTGCTCGACCACCGTGGCGTTCGGGGGCGCGCCCCACACCAGTTCGGTGGCGGAGTAGTGCTCGTCCCATGCGGCGGCATCCATGGGAACGAGTCTAGAAGTTGTGCCCGCCGACGAAAGCCGCCCGCGAACGGGGGCGTTCGCGGGCGGCGGGTCGAGCGGGGCGGAGTCCCGGGAGTCGGGTTCCGCTAGAGCGTCGTGTGCATCAGCAGCACGTTGTACTGGCTGTGGACGGTGGTGAGGAAGTACAGGTCACGCCCGGTCTGGTACGGGAAGATGTAGGGCGCGTACGCGGTCGGGAGTTCGCGGGTGTCGATGAGCACCGACGGCGGGCTCCACGGCCCCTCCGGGCTCGGCGAGGTGTACATGACCACCGAGTTCCACGGGTCCGTGGTCAGCATGATGTATTGCCCGAGGTAGTCGTTCCACATCACCGACATCTCGGAGACGCCGCCGCCCACCACCGGCTGCGCGGCGTTGACGTCCTTCTGCCACCGGCCGCCGTCCCAGTACTCGTAGGCGCCGAGATCGGTGGCGGCGCCCTCCGGGACGCGAGCCACGTAGGCCGGGTGGTTGCGCCCGGAGTCGGTGCCGAAGTTGTAGAGGAAGCCGCCGCGCTTGACGAAGGCGTTCATCTGGAAGTTGGAGTTGCCGCCGTCGTCGGCGCGGCGGGTGGCCGGCAGTTCGACCCAGTTCTCGCCGTTGTCGCCGGAGACCGCCAGGCTGGAGTAGTTGGTGGTCCACTGGCCGACGTCGTCCCAGCTCTTCACCGACATCAGGCTCATGATCTGGGTGCCGCCGACCGAGATGGCCGCGGTGGGGATGCGGCTGATCTCGATGAAGGGGATCTTGGGGCTGGGGATCAGGTCGCGGGCCTGGCCGAAGATGTCCCGCACCACGGAGTCGAAGTAGACGCCGTTGGACGGGTCCTGGGTGTGCGAGCGGACCAGGATGTTGGAGCGCCAGGCCCAGGTGCTGCCGACCAGCAGGTTCGGCAGGCCCAGACCGGCGGTGTCACCGAAGGCGGTCAGCATTTCGCCGTTGCCGTTGTCCCACATGATGCCCAGGTCGGTGCCGAGCACGTTGTAGGCCTGGGTGTTGTTCGGGCTCGCCATGCCGGTGACCTGGAAGACGGCCTTGGTCCGGCCCGGTAGCTGTGGCAAACCGTTGGTTCCGTTGAGCACGGGAATCGGATTGATGGCGTTGGGGTTCGCTGCGGCCGGTGATGTCATCGCCAGGAGCAAGGCCGTGGCACCGGCCACAGCGGACAGCAGCAGCGGAGCGGTCTTGGTCAATTGCGTGCGTCCTCCGGGTCTCGCCGAATAATGCGCGGACCAAACGGTATGTGGCGGACCGCACAATGCGTTCGACTCGTTGGCAAAGTGTGAAAATGCTAACAGTGATCGCGAGTCGATCGTGACTGCACGCCAGTGTGTTTGCCGTGAATTGGCTTACTTTCCATTCCTATCACGTCCGAGGGCCTGTCGGACGATAAGAGGCAGCTGGGTGGCGCGTTCGATGGACAGAGTCCGGCGCACCGAAGTTTGCCAGGTGCGGTCGAACATTCTCTTCGCGGCCGCCACCGCGTGCGGGGAGCGCGCCGCGATCCGATCGGCCAGCTTCTCGGCGGCCGCGCGCGGGTCCGCCGACACCTCGGTGACCAGACCGATGCGCTCGGCGTAGGCGGCGTCGACCGGGTCGGCGGTCATGGTCAGCAGCAGCGCCTGATCGATGCCGATGAGCCGCGACAGCGTGGCCGCGCCGGTCATGTCGGGGATCAGGCCGTGCTTGGCCTCCATCACCGAGAATTCCGAATCCGGTGTGACGAACCGGAAATCGGCCGCCAGCGCGAGCTGCAGTCCGCCGCCATAGCAACGACCGTGCACCACCGCGATCACCGGCTGCGGCAGCCGCCGCCACGCCCAGCACGCCTCCTGGAAGGTGTTGGTGCCGCGCCACGGCAGTGGGACGAAGTTGCGGACCACGTCGAGAGGGTTGCCCATCGCCTTGGCGACGTCCAGCCCGGAGCTGAAGCTGGGCCCGTTGCCGGTCAGGATGACCGCGCGCACGTCCGGGCGCTTGCCGATCACGCCCGCCACTCGGACCAGCTCGTTGAGCATGTCGATGGTCAGGCCGTTGTGCTTGTCCGGCCGATCCAGGGCCACGTACGCCCGGTCGCCGGCGATGGTCAGGGAAACGTTGTGGCTCACGGTCATTCCTTATCCGAGCTGGTCCAGGAGCAGTCGCGCACAGCCGGCCGGATCGTCGGAGAACGGCGTGTGGCCGCTGCCGTGCAGGGTGACGTGCCGCGCACCGGGCAGCAGCGCGCGGGCGCGGCGGGCCTGGGTGGCGTACGTGAGCAGAATGTCACGATTGCCCCAGGCGATGGTGACCGGGACATCGGCCAGCGCGCCCGGTTCGGGGAGCCGGAAGTTCGTGAAGGAGGCCAGCGCGGGATCGAAGCCCGCCGCGCCGAGCAGGCCCTCGACGGTCTCCATCGACATCCGGGTGTCGAGCTGCCAGGGCTTGCCGAACACCAGGCCGAGGGTCGCGGACCGGCCCACGGTGTTGCCGAGCACGGTGGGCACGGCCGGGCGCGCCGCGGTGAGCAGTTGTTTCGCCCGCCCGAGCGCCTGCTGGCACCAGATCCGGCCGGACGTGTCCCAGTAGCCGATGGGGGAGAAGGCGGTGGCCGAGCGGGCCAGGCCGCGCGCGGCCAGGTCCAGGACGATGCCGCCGCCCATGGAATTGCCCGCCAGATGCGGCTGTTCGAGCCCCTCGGCGGCGAGGAATGCGGCCAGCGCGTCGGCCAGGGTGGTGACGGTGGTGTCGGCCAGCGGCTCGCTGCCGCCGAAGCCGGGCAGGTCCACGGCGATCACGTCGAAGGATTCGGCCAGCGTGCCGATGATCGGCTCCCATACCTCCCAGCGGCTGCCGACGCCGTGCACCAGCACGAGCGGTTCGCCGCTGCCGGTCCGGTAATGGTTCAACGTGGTCATCTGTCACTCCCCAGGCCGCGATCGCTGATGCCACCCTACAGTTGTTGACGTGTCGCCAACAGGCTGGAAAACGGGCCCCCGGCGGTACGATAAAAGGTATGGCAACCCGGAAAGTGACCCTGTCGCTGGACGAGGCCGCCTGGTCCTATGCCCAGGACGCCGCCGCCCGCGCGGGCATGTCGCCGTCGGCGTGGATCTCCCGCGCCGCGCGTCGCGAAGCCGTGCGGCTGGGGTGCGGCCCGGCATCGGATCCGGTCGACCTCGCCGCCGCCGACGAGGCGGAAATGCTGGCCGCCGAGAAGGAGCTGCGTGCGCAGGGGTGAACTCTGGGTCTACCACCCGCACGGCACCACCCGTACCCGCACCATCGTTCTCATCTCCAGCGACGGCATCAACGAGTCGCCGCGGCCCTGGCTGATCGCGGCCGAGGTCGAGGCCGCCGATCCGCAGGACATCCTCGCGGTCCCGATTCCGGGCCACGGCTGGGTGCACGCCGGCAATCTGGGCCGCATCTATCGCGGCTGGCTGGCCGAGCGGGTCGCCGAGGTGGACGCCGAGACGGCCGAGCGAATCGATACAGCGCTGCGCGCCGCGATGGATCTGTGAGAAGGTGCCAGGCGTATTTCTCCCATCGAATCATGAGAGTCGAGGCACCGGTGCGTCTTTCTCTGAGCGGCACAGGCCTGATGGCTGCCGCGCTCGTCGCCCTTCCCCTGCTGGCCGGCTGCGGCGGCGGCGACAAGCCCGCCGACGTCAGCCAGGCGGACGTCTCCAAGGCGTTGCAGGACGGCGGCCTCAAGGACGCGAAGCTCGCCGACTGCGCCGCCAAAGTCTATGTGGATCAGGGTATTTCGCAGGACGGCCTGCGCATCATGATCAAGAATGACGCCAAGTCCGCGGCCGCAACCGATCCGGAGTCGCTCGGTATGAGCAAGGAGGACGCGGAGAAGGCGCGCACGGCCACCAACAAGATCGTGACCGACTGCCTCAAGCAGCAGTAGCGGGTGGCTCCCCGGCGGCTCCGGCCGCCAGGGGCCTTGGCGGCCTGAGGTTTCCGCGCCGCCCTTGTTAACTCTCCGGTGCCGGTGTGCAATTTCTGAATCGACCGGGATCGACCCGGCATCCGGGAGGGATCACACCATGCGGAAATCCGTCGTCGTGGTGGCGCTGCTCGCGCTGCCCCTACTGTCCGCCTGCGCCAACAGCCAGCAGGCGGCCACGCCCACTCCCACGCCCGCGGGTGTGCCGACCTCCGTGGCGCCGACCAGCGGGTCCGGCCTGCCCACCACCCTCCCGTCCGGTCTGCCCACGCTCCCCTCCGGGGTGACCCTCCCGTCCTCGATCGCGGCGACGCCGGGCGCGGTCGGCGCGCTGACCGCCGCCGAGGTCTCGAAAGCCTTGCAGGACAAGGGCAAACTCAGCCAGCAGACCGCCGACTGTGTGGCCGGGATCTACATCCAGGAAGGCCTGTCGGACAGCGGCATCCAGAAGATCATCGAGAGTGCCAACGGCACCAACCCCACCAAGGTGAGCCTCGGCACCGAGGATCTGCTCAAGGCGGGCAAGGCCGGCAAGCGGATCGCCACCGAATGCACCAAGTAGGGCCCTGACATGCGAGAAGCCCCGCCCGAATCGGGCGGGGCTTCTCGTGAGAGCCGGTGACGGGAATCGAACCCGCAATTCGACCTTGGGAAGGTAGCGTGTTGCCACTACACCACACCGGCACGGTCCTGCTTGCGCACGCGACTCTATCAGACCACTTCTCCGCCGGTGCAAATTCGCGGGCCCGGGCCGCCGGGGTTTCGAGGCGGTGGGGGTGCGGGGCCCGAGACCCGATCTATCGCCCGTGTCGGCGCGACGCGCCGAAGATCGCGTAGCTCTTTCGCCGAAGCACCGAGTTCCGCGCGCGGCCGGTCCTACACTGGCCCGCAGGGTCGAAAACCCGTCCACCACTGGAAGTTTGGATGCGCTGAACGTTAGCTGGCGCTGGTTCGGTGCTCCTGCTCGGCGGTCGAGGAGGACGTATGACCGCGGTGCCCGCTCGTGAGGTTCCCGAGCTCGAACCCGTGCGGCCGTTTCCACGTCGGATGAACCCGCAGGGCTCATACCTGTGGAAGGCCATCACCACCACCGATCCCAAGATGCTCGGGAACATGTATCTGTTCACGGCCATGGCGTTCTTCCTGATCGGCGGCCTGATGGCGCTGCTGATGCGGGCGGAGCTGGCCCGGCCGGGCATGCAGTTCCTGACCCCGGAACAGTTCAATCAGCTGTTCACCATGCACGGCACCATCATGCTGCTGTTCTACGCGACCCCGATCGTGTTCGGCTTCGCCAACGCGGTGCTGCCGCTGCAGATCGGCGCGCCGGACGTGGCGTTCCCGCGGTTGAACGCGCTCAGCTACTGGCTGTACCTGTTCGGGGCGCTCATGGCGACCGCCGGATTCATCACCCCCGGCGGTGCGGCCGACTTCGGCTGGACCGCCTACACCCCGCTCAGCCTGGCCGAACACGCGCCGGGCATGGGCGCGGACCTGTGGATCATGGGTGTGGCGGTGTCCGGTGTCGGCACCATCCTGGGCGGCGTCAATATGGTCACCACGATCGTGTGCCTGCGCTGCCCGGGCATGACCATGTGGCGGATGCCCATCTTCACCTGGAACATCCTGGTCACCAGTGTGCTTGTGCTGCTGGCGTTTCCGATTCTGACCGCCGCGCTGATGGGGCTGGAGTTCGATCGGCACCTGGGCGGGCACGTCTTCGACTCGGCCAATGGCGGGGCCATCCTCTACCAGCATCTGTTCTGGTTCTTCGGGCATCCCGAGGTCTATATCGTCGCGCTGCCGTTCTTCGGGATCGTGACCGAGATCTTCCCGGTGTTCAGCCGCAAGCCGCTGTTCGGCTACACCACCCTGGTGTACGCGACGCTGGCCATCGGCGCGCTGTCGATCGCGGTGTGGGCGCATCACATGTACGCGACGGGATCGGTGCTGCTGCCGTTCTTCTCGTTCATGACGTTCCTGATCGCGGTGCCGACGGGGGTGAAGTTCTTCAACTGGATCGGCACCATGTGGCGCGGCCAGCTCACCTTCGAGACACCCATGCTGTTCTCGGTCGGCTTCCTGGTCACGTTCCTGTTCGGCGGGCTGTCGGGCGTCATCCTGGCCTCGCCGCCGCTGGACTTCCACGTGTCGGACTCGTATTTCGTTGTGGCGCACTTCCATTACGTGCTGTTCGGGACCATCGTGTTCGCCACCTTCGCGGGCATCTACTTCTGGTTCCCCAAGATGACCGGGCGGATGCTCGACGAACGGCTCGGCAAGCTGCACTTCTGGACCACGTTCCTCGGCTTCCACACCACCTTCCTGGTGCAGCACTGGCTGGGGAACGAGGGCATGCCGCGGCGCTACGCGGACTACCTGCCCAGCGACGGATTCACCACGCTCAACACCATTTCCACCGTCGGCTCGTTCATCCTCGGGTTTTCGATGATCACGTTCGTCTGGAACGTCTTCAAGTCCTACCGCTACGGCGAACTGGCCACCGTGGACGACCCGTGGGGTTACGGCAACTCCCTGGAGTGGGCCACCACCTGCCCGCCGCCCCGGCACAACTTCTACGAGCTGCCCCGCATCCGCTCCGAACGCCCCGCCTTCGAGCTGCACTACCCGCACATGGTGCCTCGGATGCGCGCGGAGGCCCACGCCACCTGGGGTCTGCGCAAGCCGAAGCAGGTCATCGAGGCCGGGCCAGTCGACTCGCCGACCGATCATTGACATACGCTCTTGCGCGTGCTGCTTTCAGATCGCGACATCCGCAAGGAAATCGCCAATGGACGTCTCGGGCTCGACCCGTTCGACGAGAAGCTGGTGCAGCCGTCGAGCATCGATGTGCGGCTGGACAGCTTGTTCCGGGTGTTCAACAACACCCGCTACACCCATATCGACCCGGCGCAGCGGCAGGACGAGCTGACCTCGCTGGTCGAGCCCGCCGAGGGCGAGCCGTTCGTGCTGCACCCGGGTGAGTTCGTGCTCGGCTCCACGCTCGAGGTGTGCTCGCTGCCCGACGATCTGGCCGGGCGGCTGGAGGGCAAGTCCAGCCTGGGCCGGCTCGGGCTGCTGACCCACTCGACCGCCGGGTTCATCGATCCGGGGTTCAGCGGGCACATCACCCTGGAACTGTCGAACGTCGCGAACCTGCCGATCACGCTGTGGCCGGGGATGAAGATCGGCCAGCTGTGCCTGTTCCGGCTGACCAGTCCGGCCGAGCACCCGTACGGCAGCGCCACCGTGGGCTCCAAGTACCAGGGGCAGCGGGGGCCGACGCCGTCGAAGGCCTACCTGAACTTCGCCTCCCGGCAGTGAGCCACGACCCCGGCGCGCGTGAGTTGCGTTACGGGGTAGCCGGTTCGGCCGGGCGTCCGGCGGAAATCGGCCGCTGCCTGGACAGTTGACCGTCATGGAATGGCGCTATTACGCCGTCCGGTGGGCGGGTTCGCCGGGTGTACGGATGGCCCGGCACGTCGTAAGGTGGCGACGACAGGTAGGTGTGAACGAGATGGGCTGGCGATGAGTTCGGTGCTGGGAGTGTCGGTGGGGGCGGGCGCGGTTCGCGTCGCACGTCCGTACACCGGTGATTCCACCGAGCCCACCAGGAATTTCGCCGTGCCGCCCGCGCCCGGATACGGCCGGGCCCGTAGCGGATTCGACGGTCCCCCCGACGCGTTCGACGTGCAGGCCGTGCCGGTCGGCGAACGCCGGGTCGACGAGCTGGTCGCCGACGCGGTCGGAGCGGTGCTGGCCGCCGACTCGCGGATCAGCGCCACCGCCATCGCCTATCGCGACGAGAACCACGCGCGCGCCATCCGCGCCGAGCTGGCCCGCCGGCAGTTCACCAACTACGAGCTGGTGCCGGATGTGGTGGCGGCGCTGGAGTTCCTCGAATACTCCGGTGAGCTGCAGGGTTTCGGCACCGTCGCGCTCTACGACCTAGGTGCGTCCGGTCTGTCCGTGACGGTGGTCGACATCGGCACCCGCCAGGTCTGCTTCACCGAGCGCACCAGCGACATCAGCGGCGACTATCTGGACGCGCTCATCCGCGAACAGCAGATCGCCTCCGGGCGCATCGCCCATCCGCCGGATCACACCGGCCTCACCGCCCTGGACAAGCTGTGCCGCGAGGCCAAGGAACAGCTCTCCGGCAGCAGCGCGGTGGCTCTGCCCTCCACCGAGGGGCTGGTCCTGCTGTCGCAGGAGAACTTCGAGGCCCTCATCATGCTGGCCGTCGAATCCTCCGCGCGCATGACCCGCGATGTCATCCTGCGCTCCGAGCAGCCCGTGCAGGCCGTCGCCCTGCTCGGCGGCTGCGCCCAGATTCCGCTGGTGGCAAGGGTTCTGCGGCGCTGGCTGGGCGTCCCGGTGATCGTGCCCGCCGCGCCCGAGACGGTGGTGACCCGCGGCGCCGCCATGCTGGCCCGCCCGGTCATGCCGCGCCCGGCCCCCGCCCCGTTCCCGGCCGCGCCGCGCGAGGAGATCGCGCCGCGGCCCGCCGAGCCCGCCCCGGCCCAGCTCCTGGTCCCCGGCACGACCGACGGTCCGGGCCGCCGCCGCGAGCTCAGCTTCGCCGGTGTCGCCGTGGGCGCGCTGGTCGTGGTGGCCGCCATCGGCATCACCCTGGGCTGGGGAACCCAAGTGCTGAGCCACGATTCGCAGCGCCCGGACGCGGTCACCAGCTCGGTCCCGACCAGCACCACCCGCCCGAGCGAACCGGCCACCGTCGCCCCGAGCACCACCGACGCCACCAACGAGGCGCTGGCCGGTCCGCCGCAGCCGCAGAACACGACCACCACCACCGAGGCCCCCACCACCACGGTCGGCCCCAACACCATCACCCTCATCCCCGGCCTCCCGCCGGTGATCGTTCCCACCCTGCCCCCGCTCTTCCCGCCCGCCCCGGCCCAGGGGCAACAAGCGCGCTGACACGCCGAGCCCGCCCCGTCGACTGCCAGAGAAGGGGCGGACCCGGTGGTTCCGGCGCGGATCGCGCCGGTGCGAGGAAAGGCTGCGTTCAATCCTCGCTTCCCGGTCCCACCGCCAGAGCTGTCGTGATGATCGCCGACAGGGGTGGGAGTTTGGCGTCTCGGGCGGGCGGGCGCACCCAGTGGCAGCCCTCGCGGGTCCAGCGGCCGAGGCCGGTGGGGAGCATGACCGCGCTGCCGACCGTCGGAATGCCGATGTCGAGGCGGTCCAGGACCTCCATGATCTGGGCGCCGGGGCGTGAATCCGGTTCGGCCAGAAAGCTCCAGCGAATCTGGCGTGCCAGCATGGGGCCATCGGTCCGGCGCTGTTGCAGTGCGCTGCGGACCCTTTCGGCTCGGGCGACCGGTAGGTGCACGACCGCGACCTGCGCGGTGACGGGGAGCATGACGAATCCGCCGCGCTCGGTGACCGGCAGCCCGAACTCGTGCCGGTAGTAGGAAACCCAGTCGTCGACTGTTCTGAGCTTGTCCGCGTTCACTTCCCCGCCTCCTTCCCCTGGTCACCAGGGTCGCGCGCCGGAGGCGGATGGGAAAACGCCCGCACACCCGCCTTCCACTGCCTTTCCGCCGCCACTGTCGCGGCTACGTATAAAGCCTGGTACCAGCTAGGTTTCGGCTGTGGCCGCGGCCACTTTCCGCTCGTACCCTGGAGTTCGGAGTTCGTTCGGAAGGGATGGCACCGTGGTACGGCACTGGTCAGGCAAAGAGGCCCGTGCCCTCCGTGATGCCAAACGCATGAGCATCAGGGAGTTCGCCGCCCACCTGGGCGTCCACGAACGACTGGTCTCGAAATGGGAGGCGGGGGGCGATCGGGTGCATCCCCGCCCCATCAATCAGGCCGCCCTCGATACATCCCTTGCCAGGTCCGACGATGTGGTGCGGGCACGGTTCGCGGCCTTGATCGACCAGCCCTCGAGTGGCCCCGCCGTTCCCGGTTTCGATGTGCGCCAAGGCGGTTCCGAGCTGTGGAGCGGCATGCCGGCGCAGGCCAGTTATTCCAGCGACGCGGAACTGCTGGCACTCGTCGACACGGGTGCGATGAGGGGCGATGCGTTAGCGGCGATTTCGGAGAGGGACTTGATCATGGCGGCTGCCCATGAAGCCAGCGAGCACGCCGGCCGGGCCGAGGGCACCAATGTGGGTGCCACCCTGCTGGAACAGCTCGATGCCGATGTCACGCGCATCGCCAACGACTACGTGCACATGCCTCCGGTGCCGATGATGGTGGAGATGTTGCGGGTCCGGCGGCGTGTGTACCGGTTGCTGGAAGGCCATCAGCGGCCGTCGGATACGGCGCATCTGTATCTGTTGGCGGGCACTTTGTCCGGCCTGCTGGCGAATGCCAGTACGGATCTGGGCTATTTCGACGCGGCCGGTGAACAGGCCAGGGCCGCATGGGCTTACGCCGAGCTGTGCGAGCACAATCCGCTGCGCGCCTGGACTCGCGGCATGCAGGCGCTCATCGAGTACCGCTCCGAACGCCCGCGCCGCGCGGTGTTGCTGGCCCAGAGCGGCCAGCGCTACACCGAATCCGCGACCTCGAAGGTGCGGCTGCTGAACATCGAGGCCCGCATCTGGTCGCGGCTGGGCAGCGCCGCCGACACCGAACGCTGCATCCGCGCCGCCGACGAGGCCCGCGACGGTGAATCCAGCGACACCCTGCACGACGACGTCGGCGGCGTCTTCGGCTTCGACCAGCCCAAGAGCCATTACTACGCGGGCGCCACCTACATCCATCTCGGCCAGGCCGAACCCGCGCTGGAGGCCACCCGCCGCGCCATCGACCTGTATGTGAACGGCCCCACCGACAAGCGCTCCTACGGCGCGGAGTCGCTGGCCCGGGTCGACAACGCGGCCGCCCACCTGATCAACGGCAGCCTCGACGGCGCCGCCGCGGCCCTCGAACCGGTGCTCGAGTTGGACGAGGACAAACGCATCGCCCAATTGGAGGAGCGCCTGTCCGTCCTCCGTCAGCGCCTCGCCAGCCCCGAGTTCCGCGACGCCGGAGAGTCGCGCGACCTGGACGAAAGGATCGAGGACTTCTGCGGCTCCACCGCCGCCCGCAGCGTGTTGCCGCCCGATACCTCGCGGTGAAAAAAGCTGGTTGCGGGCTAATGGCACCATTGACGGGGTGAGCCCTCAGAGTCACCTACCGCATCGGTCCCCGCGCAGGCTGGAGCAGTCCACCAAGCTCCAGAACGTTCTCTATGAGATCCGGGGGCCGGTACACGCGCATGCGGCGCGGTTGGAGGCCGAGGGTCATCGCATCCTCAAGCTGAACATCGGCAATCCCGCCCCGTTCGGGTTCGACGCGCCTGACGTGATCATGCGCGACATGATCGCGGCGCTGCCGTACGCGCAGGGCTACAGCGAGTCGAAGGGCATCCTGTCCGCTCGCCGGGCCATCTTCACCCGCTACGAGGTGGTGCCGGGCTTCCCGGAATTCGATGTGGACGACGTCTACCTGGGCAATGGCGTCTCCGAGCTGATCACCATCGTCATGCAGGCGCTGCTCGACAATGGCGACGAGGTGCTCATCCCCGCGCCGGACTATCCGCTGTGGACGGCGATGACCTCGCTGGCGGGCGGCACCCCGGTGCACTATCTGTGCGACGAGTCCAACGGCTGGCAGCCCGACATCGCCGACATGGAATCCAAGATCACCGACAAGACCAAGGCGATTGTCGTGATCAACCCGAACAACCCCACCGGCGCGGTGTACTCCGCCGAGGTGCTGCAGCAGGTGGTGGACCTGGCCCGCAAGCATCAGCTGCTGCTGCTGGCCGACGAGATCTACGACAAGATCCTCTACGACGACGCCAAGCACGTGTCGCTGGCGACGCTGGCCCCCGACCTGCTGTGCCTCACCTTCAATGGCCTGTCCAAGGCCTACCGGGTGGCGGGTTACCGCTCGGGCTGGCTGGTCATCACCGGTCCGAAGGATCACGCGGGCGGCTTCCTGGAGGGCATCGACCTGCTGGCCTCCACCCGCCTGTGCCCGAATGTGCCCGCGCAGCATGCCATTCAGGTGGCGCTGGGCGGACATCAGAGCATCGACGATCTGGTGCTGCCGGGCGGGCGGCTGCTGGAGCAGCGGGATGTGGCCTGGCAGAAGCTGAACACGATTCCGGGCGTGTCGTGCGTGAAGCCGGAGGGCGCGCTGTACGCGTTCCCGCGGCTGGATCCGGAAGTCCATGAGATCCACGACGATTCGAAGCTGGTGCTGGATCTGCTGCTGCAGGAGAAGATCCTGATGGTGCAGGGCACCGGCTTCAACTGGCCGCACCACGACCACCTGCGCATCGTGACGCTCCCGTGGGCGCGGGATCTGTCGGTCGCCATCGAACGCTTCGGCAACTTCCTGTCCAGCTACCGCCAATAACTTCCGGGCGGAAATAGCTACCGGTAGGGTTCATGGGGTATCGCGTGAGCCCTCTCGACCTGCGTCTATACGGTTTTGTCCGGGAGCGGACACCCTCCCTCGCGCGGTGTGGCACAGGTGGGACTCTGGCTAAAACAAACCGCTGGTACGAAAAAGTTGGGTTTTTAGAGACTTAGCTAGCGCAAAGAACCGTCTTTTGTGTACAGTGGGCCTCGGCACTTCGAGTGCCCGGCCGGACCGCCTACCCCCCCTGGGCCGTCCGGCCCTGGTTAGTCGGCCTACCCCCCTGGGCCGCTGACCCCGGGCGGCGGAGACATCCCCCTGCTCTCCGCCGCCCCCTAAAAAATTCTCGCGATCGCGACCGCCTCACCTGGCTCACCTGGCGAAATGCCGAGACCTCTCAGCATGTCAAAAATCGTTTTCGTTTAGGCTCTCCGCGTGAGCGATCACCATCACCACCATCACGACCACTCGGGACCCATCGCGATCGGAGCCAATGCGGCCAAGGTCGTGATCGGACTGCTCGCGTTGATCGGCGTGGCGGTCGTGGCCGGGCTGATCTGGCTCTGGCCCAGCGCTCAGCACATCGACATCCCCCTGCCCATGCAGAACGGCGGCGGCGGTGCGGTGCAGACCGAGGCCGGCACGGTGATCAAGCAGGACATCGGCCCCTGCGGCAGCCCCTCCAACGGCCGGGTCTTCAGCGACGAACCGCAGGCCCCGCGCGCCAACGGCTACTCCTGCCAGCGCAGCATCGTCACCATCGACTCCGGGCCCAGCCAGGGTGAGAAGACGCTCTTCGAGATCGCGCCCGGGCCCGGGCAACCCGATCTGCGCGCCGGCGACAAGATCCGCATCGTGCGCCAAGTGGATCCGAAGGCGGATCCCAAGGCCGACCCCAGCCTGGTCACCACCTACTCCTTCGACGACTACGCGCGCGGACTGCCGCTGACCATCATCGGCATCGTGTTCGCCGTCGTCATCATCGCGGTCGCGCGGTGGCGCGGACTGCGCGCGCTGCTCGGACTGGTGGTCGCCTTCGGCGTCCTGGTGGTGTTCCTGCTGCCCGCGCTGCTGGACGGAAAGCCCGCCATCCCCACGGCACTCGTCGCGGGCGCGGTGATCCTGTACGCGGTGCTGTATCTCGCGCACGGGGTGAACTTGCGCACCAGTTCGGCGCTGCTGGGCACGCTGTCGGCGATGGTGCTGGCGGCCGTATTGTCCTGGGCGGCACTGAAGATCACCCATCTGACCGGGTTCTCCGAAGAGCAGAACACCAATGTCGCCACCTATCTGCAGCATGTGAGCATCACCGGGCTGCTGCTCGCCGGGTTCATCATCGGCTCGCTGGGTGTGCTCAACGACGTCACCATCACCCAGGCGTCCGCGGCCTTCGAATTGGCGGCGCTGGACGAGAAGTCCACGCGGCGCGGAATTTTCGCGGCCGCCATGCGGGTCGGGCGCGACCATATCGCCAGTACCGTCTACACCCTGGTGCTCGCCTACGCCGGTGGCGCGCTGCCGCTGCTGATGCTGTTCAGCGTGGCGGGGCGGTCCATGCGCGACGTGCTGACCGGCGACGCGGTGGGCATCGAGATCGCGCGCTCCGCGGTCGGCGGTATCGCGCTGGCGCTGTCGGTGCCGCTGACCACCGCCATCGCGGTGCTGCTGGCGCGGCCGCCGGGCACGGTGCGCGCGGTCGCGGCCGCGGGCGGCAATCGGCCGCGGAGTGGTGGGCCGCAACGGAATACGCCCCGGCGACCCGGTGGACCGGCGGGCGGACCGCGCACCGGCGGACAGCCCACGGCGCGGCGCGGCGGCGATTCGAACGCACCGCGCTCGGGTTCGCAGTTCGTGGTGCGGCTCGGACCGGATACCGACAACCCGCGCACCGGGCCACAGCCGGCGCCGCCGCGCCAGGCGCCCGCCGAATCCGGGGACGGGGAGCCGACGGTGCCGAGAACCAGTGTGGTGCAACCGGGTCCGACTCCGGTCGAGTCCGCGCCGCCGCCGCAGCAGTCGTGGTTCGACGGTGGGGCGCCGCCGCAGGAGCCGCGATACACCACGTCGTCCTGGTTCCATCCCGACGAGCCGTGGTCGGAGCCGGGTGCGCGGAACCCGGGGCCGCCGCCCGAACCGCCGCGCGGCGGACGGCATTCGCGGCCCGACTCCTGATCGACCGGACTTCTCGACGAAAGATAGTGCGAGGGGCGTGTTTCCGAGGAAACACGCCCCTCTCCCATTCCGCGAGTCCTCTCCGGGTTCGGATTCGGCGGTCACCGAACCCCTCACTCGCGGCGCGGGGGTTCTAGAGCGCCTGCCAGAGGGCGGGCGCGGCCATCGGCGTCCAGCCCGGGTCGTACACGGTGTGCGCCTGCAGGCAGCGGTAGCGCTTGCCGCTGTAGGTGACGACATCGCCCACCGCGTAGTGCTCGCCGACCGTCCACGCGCCCGCGCTCGGCTGCGCCGTGGTGGTGGCCGGGGGCTGGTGGCTGTGGGTGGTGCTGGGCGGCGGCTGGTGACTGTGCGTCGTGGTCGGCGCCGTCGAGGTGGTGGCCGGAGGCGTCGTGGTCGGCGGCTTCGTGGTCGTGGTGACGGGAGGCTTTGTGGTGGTGGGTGTTCCGCCGCCGCTCCCGATCTGGAGGTCGACGCAGGAGTAGAAGGCGTTGGCGGTGTCGCCGATGTTCCAGACCGCCAGCAGTTTCTGGCGGCCGCTGTACTTGCTCAGGTCCACGGTGTGGCTGACGCCGTCCTGGGGCGGGGGATTGTTGCCGCCGTCGAAGACCGCGACCCGGGCGCCGCCGATGAAGTACTCCCAGTTCAGGGTGCGGTGCAGGGCGGTGAACGTCCAGGTGAAAGTCACTGTGCTGCCGACGGATTGCACCTTCCACGGCTTGCTGTCGTCATCCAGTTCCGGGAAGCGGGAGTTGCCGCCGCTGCACTTGTCCGAGCCCTTGGGCGCTTCCACGCTCTGCGGCTCGTATTGGATGTCGCCGCAGGGCAATAGACCTTTCGCGCACTGGGCCTGGCGGCTGAGCGGTGACGCCACGTAGCCGTGGGCGCCGGCCGGGGCGGCGGGCAGGACGGCGACGAGCAGCGGTGCGATGCCGGCGGCCCCGAGCAGGGACAGACTTCTTCTAGCTATCAACGTGAAACCCCTAGAGAGAGTGGGGCAGCGGAGGCCGGCGTGCTGTCCCGTGACGGATCTGTAATGTGATCCAGACCACTTTGTAGCAAGAGCGTGCCCAAAAAGATATGACCCGGCAACGCTTTGGTCAAGCGTCCTATCTCAGATGACCGAATTATCCTTTTGCACAGCAAACTTCAGGGGTGTCACAGCAAACTTGTTGGATCGCAGGGGAGTTCGCGTCCGGCTAGACGGCCGTCCTCGCCGCTTCGCACAACGCCGCGACACCGTCGGCGTCCGTGGCGAAATGGTCGAAACCGCTCGGCACCCCGAACTCGGCGAAAGTGACCTCGGTGTCGGACTGCGGGCGGCCGGGCACCGGAATGCGCACGGCCGCATGCAGATCCCGCGTGCCGGTCAGCTCGATCACCCGCCGGGCATTGTCGGCGCGCAGGCCGCCGCAGGCCATCACGTCGATGCGGCCGTCGGACAGGCTCACCATGCGCGCGATCAGGGACGCGCCGTCCAGCACGGACTCCTGGCGGCCGGAGGTGAGCAGCCGGGTGAAACCCAGTTCCAGCAGCTGGTCGAAACCCGCGTAGGGATCGGCGCACACGTCGAACGCCCGGTGGAAGGTGACCTCCAGCTCGTCGGCGGCGGCCAGCAGTTCGGTATTGGCGGCCGGATCGACGTGGCCGTCCTCGTCGAGCACGCCGACCACCACGCCGTGCGCGCCCGCCGCGCGGACCCGCTCGACATCGGCGCGCATGAGCGCCACCTCGTCGGGGGTGTAGCGGAAATCCCCGGGGCGCGGCCGGATCAGCACGTGCACCTGGGTGTGCCCGGCCGCGGCCACGGCCGCCTCGATGAGCGCGGGACCCGGCGTGAGCCCGCCGACCGTCAGGCCCGAACACAACTCCACGCGCGCCGCCCCCGCCTGTTCGGCGATCCGGACCCCGCCCAGAGACTCCACCCCGATCTCGACCCGCACCGCCCGCGCATCCGTCATACCTTGCAGTATGGCGAACTCCCGCCGAGTTTGTTGCCCGAGATTAGCCGCTGGGCGGTGAACGCCTCGTGAACCGGGCCACACCGTGACCGGAAACGACGAGGGCGGCGCTACCGATTCGGTAGCGCCGCCCTGGTCAATCAGGTTCGGCAGCCCGGTGTTTCGGGCCGGAGCCTAGTTCTTCCGGCCCGGAGCCTTCATGCCCGACTTGAAGCCGAGACCACCCGGCTTCGCGGCGGGCGGGGTCGCGCCATTGCCATCCGAAGTGCCGTTGGCTTCCGAAGCGCCGTTGGCCTCCGCGACGCCATTGCTCTCCGACACGGCCGGTTCGGCCGGGGCGGCGGGCTCGGCCGCAGGGGCCGGAGCGGCCGCCGGAGCCGAATCGGCCGGAGCCGCAGGTGCTTCCGGCGCCGGGGCGGCGGCCGGAGCGGCGGCGCCCGGAGCCTTCGGGCCGGGGCGCTTCAGACCCGACTTCATGGCCAGACCCTTGGGCGCGATGGACGGCTTGGCCTCCGCGGCCGGGGCAGCGGCCTCGGTCGCGGGCGCCTCGGCGGCCGGAGCCGGAGCGGCCTCGGCGGCGGGCTTGGCGCCCGGAGCCTTGGCGGCGCCCTTCATCTGCAGACCCTTGCCGCCGGGAGCCTTCAGGCCACCCTTCATGGCGAGCCCGCCCGGCTTCGCGGCCGGAGCCTCCGGAGCGGCGGCGGCCTCGGCCGGAGCGGCCTCGGCGGGAGCCGCAGCGGCGGAAGCGGTTTCGGCCTTCGCGCCGGGCGCCTTGGCGGCGCCCTTCATGGCCAGACCCTTGCCACCGGGGGCCTTCAGGCCGCCCTTCATAGCGAGACCCTTGGCCGGAGCGGGGGCGGCGGTCTCCTCGGCCGCCGGAGCGGCCTCAGCGGCCGGAGCCTCGGTCTTCGCGCCCGGAGCCTTGAGCCCGCCCTTCATGGCCAGGCCCTTACCGCCGCCCGGCGGCTTCAGGCCACCCTTCATACCCAGTCCGCCACCGGCCGGAGCGGCCTTCGGGGCGGCCTCGGCGGGGGCTGCGGCGACCGCGGCCTCGGCCTTGACCGGCTCCGGAGCGGGCTCCGGCTCGGGCTCGGCCTTGGGCTGCTGGACGACCTTCAGGTTCTCGGTCAGGGTCGCGGCGTCCACGCGGTTGATGGACTGCAGCATGAGCTGCGCGACATCGACGACCTCGACACCCTGACCGACCTCGCCGCCGTCCTTGCGGGCGGTGACGCCGTCGGTCAGCATGACGCGGCAGAACGGGCAGCCGGTGGCGATCATGGACGGCTCGTTGCCGCCCTTCAGGGTGTCCAGCGCCTCGTCGACCCGGTCGATATTGATGCGCTTGCCGAGCTGCTCTTCCATCCACATGCGCGCGCCACCGGCGCCACAGCACATGGAACGTTCGGCGTGACGCGGCATTTCGACCAGGGTCGAGCCCGAGGCCTCCATCAGCTCACGCGGCGCGTTGTAGATCTTGTTGTGCCGGCCCAGGTAGCAGGGGTCGTGGTAGGTCACGTTCTGCGCGACCGGCGACACCGGCACCAGCTGCTTGCCGCGGACGAGGCGGTTCAGCAGCTGGGTGTGGTGCACGACCTCATAGGTGCCGCCCACCTGCGGGTACTCGTTGTTGAGCGCGTTGAAGCAGTGCGCACAGGTGACGACGATCTTCTTCTTGGCCTGCTCGACACCCTCGAACACCGAGTTCAGCAGTTCGATGTTCTGCATGGCCAGCTGCTGGAACAGGAACTCGTTGCCCGCGCGGCGAGCCGAGTCACCGGTGCAGGTCTCCTCCTGGCCGAGCACCATGAACTTGGTGCCCGCGGTGGCCAGCAGCTCGGCGACGGCCTTGGTGGTCTTCTTGGCGCGGTCCTCGTAGGCGCCGGCGCAACCGACCCAGAACAGGTACTCGTAGCCGTCGAAGCTGTCGGCGTCCTTACCGAAGACCGGAACCTCGAAGTCGACCTCGGAGATCCAGTTCAGGCGGTCCTTGGAGTTCTGACCCCAGGGGTTGCCCTTGTTCTCCAGGTTCTTGAACAGACCGGCCAGCTCGGAGGGGAACTCCGACTCGATCAGCACCTGGTAGCGGCGCATGTCGATGATGTGGTCGACGTGCTCGATGTCCACCGGGCACTGCTCGACGCAGGCGCCACAGGTGGTGCAGGACCACAGCACCTCGGGATCGATGATGCCGTTGACGTCCTCGCCGCCGACCAGCGGACGCTCCGCCTCGGCGCGGGCCGCCTCCGAGATCTGCGCCAGCGCGCGCTCGTTCGGCTTGCCCTCGGCGTCGACCAGACCGATCTCGTCGCCGCCCATGTCCTTGCGGCCACCGGCCAGCAGGTACGGGGCCTTGGCGTAACCGTGGTCGCGCAGCGACATGATCAGGAGCTTCGGCGAGAGCGGCTTGCCCGTGTTCCAGGCCGGGCACTGCGACTGGCAGCGGCCACACTCGGTACAGGTGGTGACGTCGAGGATGTCCTTCCAGGAGAAGTCCTCGAACTTGCCGACTCCGAAGGTGTCGTTGTCCGGATCGGCGGTCTCCATCTCGATCGCCTTGCCGTTGGACATCATCGGCTTGGCCGCGCCCAGGGCGACGTCGCCGTCGGCCTCACGCTTGAAGTAGATGTTCGGGAACGCGGCGAAGCGGTGCCAGGCGACACCCCAGGTGACGCTGCGGCCGACCAGCAGCAGGAACAGCGCGCCGGAGGAGAGCTTGATGAACGCGAAGATCGACACCATGGTCGGGCTGGCGGGCAGCAGTCGGGCGACCTGCTCGGTGAAGAAGTCGCTCCAGGTGTGAGATTCGCCGTAGGTCGCGATCTTGCCGGCCTTCACGAAGACCATGCCGAGGCCCTCGACGAGGACGATGGATTCGATCACATACGCGGGCGCGAACTTGGAACCACTGAAGCGGGACAGTCGCGCGGGCACGCGCGGGTGGTTCAGCTGACGGATGACGATCAGCACCACGATGCCGATAACCGTTCCGAGGCCGAGGATTTCATCGACCAGGTGGTAGATGCCCCAGCCGCCGATGATCGGCCAGTGGAACTCGCCGTCGAAGGTCTGGCCGTAGGCCTCGAACCACAGGATCATGCCGGCGAGGAAGCCGATCATGACGAGCCAGTGCGCCCAGCCGACCGTGCGGAATTTGTTCATGCGCGTATGCGCGAGGAACTCCACGAGCATGGTCTTGAAGCGGGGGATGAACGGCCGCCACCGATCAGGTGCGGACTGCCCGACCATCACGGTGCGCACGATTTTTCGTGTGCCTCCGATGAACGATGCCCAACAGAAGACTGTGAACACCGCCCCAATCGTGCCCAGTGTCACTGTCAGGGCATTCATGTCGCGACCTCTCTTACGGTTCTACGAGCGTTTCGCGAGGCAGCCTGGTACGCCTCGAGTTGCTCGTATCCTAATGGACGGTAAGTTACCCGCCGGTAACTTAGTTGTCCAGGGTTTCCCACACCGTAAATCCCGGCAAATCGCGCCCTTAACCAAGGGCAGGCTTACTTCCAAACATGGTGGCGTGCAGAAAGAAACCGATCTCGCAAATCGTAATGTGATCGACTAGGCTCACGCTGTCCAACAGCTGTGCGCGTCTTCACATGCTCGGGGAGGACTCGTCCTAGCGCGTAGAGGCATGGCCCGAGGGAAGCCGGGCCTCGCGTGGCGAAGAGCGCACAGCGGATACCTGATGACGGAATGGAAACCAACCCAATGAAGCTTCGCAGTACCACTGCGGCTGCTGCCCTGGTCATCGGCGCAATGACCATCGGGATGACGACCGCCCACGCCGACAACGCTCCCGCACAGCCTGCTGGAATCAACTACTCCACCAAGCTGGTCGACGGCAAGACGATCGTCTCCACCCTGAAGAACGGCACCTTCGAACTCGCGCAGCAGGACGGCGCGACGCCCGAGGATCCGAAGCAGACCGTGGTCAACGTCAAGGACCAGCAGGGCGCGGTCGTGATCTCGTTCCCGCTGTCCTACACCGCGGCGGGCACCCAGATCCCGGTCAAGTCCGAGATCAAGGAAGACGGCAAGGTGCTCGAGGTCGTTCCGGAGAAGCCGGCCGACTTCAACCCTGGCACCCAGGTGCTGGCCGCCGCGCCGGTCGCCTCCGCCAAGCCGATCGCCTCCTCTGACGAGAACCAGAAGGCGATGAGCTACTTCTCCACCCAGTTCAGCCTCGCGCTGGGCATCGGCAGCTTCGTGGGCACCGCCCTCGGAGCGATCATCGGCTGCGTTGTGACCATCGTCGCCGGCTGCGTGCCGGGTCTGGTCGCGGGCGCCGGCATCGGCGGCATCCTCGGCACCATCGCCGCGGGTGGCCCGACCCTGGTCGCGGCCGGTATCGACCTGCTGAACACCATGCAGGCGCCGGACGGCACCACCAAGTGGGCTCCCGCCGCTCAGCAGCAGCAGGTCACCCCGAACTAGTGACGTCGCCGGGGCATCGCCCCGGCAGGTTCGAACACCAGGCCCGCCTCGCTCGTCGGAGGCGGGCCTGGTGTTTTTTCAGGCGGGGAGGTCCATCCGGCCCTCGAACACCACGGTGTCGCGGCGGCGGCCGAACCGGGCGAAGGTGCGCTCGGTCATCACGTAGCGGCCGTCCTCGCGCACCAGAAGGACTGTGCTGCATCGGGTTCCGTGCACCGGATGGTTGACGAAACGCGCGGAGGCCGAGCGTTCCGTCAGCCGGTCGAGGCCCGTGCGGGGCAGTTCGGCGGCGGGGGCCGCGGTGCGGTCGGCCAGCACCCCGAGATAGCCCGCGACATCGCCCGGCGGCACCGCGGCCAGCGCGCGCACGCCATTGCGGACCTTCGGCCACACGGGGGCGTCGGTGTCGGTGACGACCGTGCCGTCCGGTGTCAGCGAACCGACCAGTGCGTTGTTGGAGACGCCGTGGAAACCGGGCGGCAGTTCCCGGGGGACGCCCTCGCTCCGATTGCTGTGCCACCACAGCGTTTCCAGATCCGAGACCAGCAGATTGAAACCGTTGTAGTCGTCGGGGGCGGCGGCGATGCCGCGCGCGAACTTCTCCGGAACCGCGTCACCGCGCAGGAAATCCATCAGCAGTGCGCCGCGGGACCGGACGTCGGTGCGGAATTCGCCGGGTAGCCGCACATTGGTGATCGTGGCGAAGCGGTGCCGGTCGGGCAGCACGCCCAGCCAGGTGCCGGGCACCGGGCCGGTCGCACCCTGATCCCGGCCCGCGAGCAGGCCCGGCACCTCGTCCCAGCGGCGCAGCGATTCCGTTGGGCGGGTGAAGAATTCGTCCCGATTGGCGGCCAGGATCAACCGGTAGTCCGGATGGGCCCGCCAGCCGAGCAACGCCAAACACATGACTCCAGGATGCCCGAACCGGCCGGGCCGCGACCACGCCCGATCACTCCCGTCCCACTGCTTGCCCACCGCCCCACCGCTGCCCCTCGGCGGGCCCCGAGTACCCAGGAAAGCGAAAAGGCCGGTAGCGGTTGAGCTACCGGCCTTTCCGAGGATGCTGTGCCTAGCTGGTGCGCACCCGCAGACCCGGGTTGTCGGAGAGCACCGTGCTGATCGGCTGCGCGAACAGCTGCGGGGTGTTGCCGGTGATCAGACCGATCAGGTTCGGGATCTCGCAGATCGGGTAGTCGGCGACCGAGGAGGCGCTGGAGATGCCCAGGGCCAGGGTGCCGGTCACCAGCGGGCCGCCCGAATCACCGGGCAGGGCGCAGATATTCGACGAGAACGACTGGGTCAGCAGGCGGTCGCCGACCTGGACGCTCTGGTCGACGGCGTTCACCACGCCGCAGCTGAAGCCGGCACGCGCGCCCGACTTGCAGACCGGGGCGCCCACCACCGGGACGGCCACACCGGTGACGGTGATCGGAGCCGCGTTCGGGACGCTCACCAGCGGGTTGGAGAAGCTGTCCCGGAACTGGTCGTTGATGCCGACGATCGAGTAGTCCTGGTTGCCCAGCACCGACTTCTGGAACGAGCCCATCTGCGGGCCGAGGCTCTCGCCGACCAGCTGGTACACGCCGGGGGAGTTGGCGCCGCCGGTGGCGGGGATGTTCGGGTTGCAGTGGCCCGCGGTGATGTTCACGACATTGCCGTTGCCGTCCACGCCGTTGAAGCCCAGCGAGCAGCGCAGCGACATGCGGCCGGCCACCGAGGCGAAGGCGTCACCGGCGGCCATGGCGCGCGGGCCGGCTCCGGCGATCTCCGCGGCCTTCGGGACGTCCTGGCCCTCGCCGCCGACCGGCGGGGCGGCCATGACGATGACGCGCGCCGGGTCCACGAAACCGGGCAGCGGGAGGCCGGCCTTGTCCACGCGGACCGCGATGCTGTTGTTCAGGGTGTCGACGGCCACGCCACGGATCGACTTGGACACCGACTCCGGCTGGTCCTTGAGCCACTGCTGGAAGGCGTTCTTCTCGCCGCGCAGGGTGGTCTCGCTCTTGGAGACGTCCTTGGCGATGAAACCGGCGTCCTGCACGGCCTTGCGGGCCTGCTCGTGCGCGTCGCCGGGGGCGAGCGCCACGATCGCCTTGCCGGTCTCGTCCAGCCAGGCGCCACCGAAGACATCCGGGAACTGGCGCTGCGCGGTGGTGGCGAAGGTGGCCACCTTCTGCGCGACGTCGGCGCGGTTCAGGTAGTCCTGCGGGGAGATCTTCAGGTCGCGGGTGATCGCGTTGATCAGCTCGGCCGGCAGATTCGGGGTCGCGGGGGTCTCGGGCTCCGCGTGCGCGCTCGCCGCCAAGGGTCCGGCGACGAGAATCGCGGTGGCCGCGATCGCCGCAGTTCGGACAAGGGACCGCGGGCGTCGGCCCGCGGCAGGCATGGAGGCGCGCATACGTGGCAGGAGCATGGCCCCGACTATATGGTGTCCGGCCCGTTATGCCTACTTATTGCCAGATGACGTTTCGGTATTCGCCGAGCAAACGGCAGGCATGGGAGATTGACCCTCCAATGCGAGGGATGTCCGATTTTCGCGGCCCGTCGCACCGGGCCGCGAATCCGTCACTCGGCGGGAATCACGCACGAAGTGAATCACTCACGTGTGCGAGCGAGTCCGCACCTGAATTCCACTGCCGATGCCGCCGCCCGAATTGGCGTCGATTTCGTTCAGAATCGGGCGCAGCGGGATGCCCAGCGACGCGGTGCCGCCGTACTGCGCGAGCTGCGTGTTGGCCTCGTTGCAGTTCGGCGCGTCCGCCGCGTTGGAACCGCTGGTGATGCCCAGCGCCAGGGTGCCGGTGACGATGGCGCCGCCGCTGTCACCGCCCAGGGTGCAGGCGCTGGAGGCGAAGCCGCGGATCGTCTTCGAATTGCCCTCGGTGGTGTAGAGCTGGGTCTCGACCCGGTCCGCCACCACGAAACCACAGGTGAACGTGGACGACTGGCCCGACTTGCAGACCGGCGCGCCCGTGATCGGGTCGGCCACACCGGTAATGGTGAGGGTGGTGCCGTTGGCGCCGCGCACCGACGGCTGATCCATGCCCGCCTTCACCGCATCGTCATTGAGCTTGATGACCGAATAGTCCAGTGCGCTGCTGCCGCCCAGGTTCGAGGTGACGAAAGTCCCGACCTTCGGACTGGACAACAGGTTTTTGACATTCGGCAGGTACACCTCGGCGCCGGTGCCCTTGTCCACATTCGGATTGCAATGCCCCGCGCTGATGTTCAGCGCATTGCCCGCGGAATCGACGCTGTTGAATCCGAACGAGCACACATCCACCCCGTGCAGCGAGGTGTCGAGCGGAGTCGGCGCGGTGATGTAGGTGTCGCCGCCCATCGGCCGCCGCTCCACCGGGCCGCCGGAGTTCGGCGACAGGATCACCTTGATATTGGCGATCAGCGTGGGCAGGTTCAGCAAATGGCCGCCGGGGGTGTTGGCGACGCTGAGCACCAACTGGCTGTTGAGGAAGTCGATGGCCACCGAATTGATCGCGCCCGAGATCTCCCGCGGCAGCGTGGTGATCCACTGGTTCAGCTGATCGACCGAATTCTCCAGGCCGTCCGCGCTGATCGGGGCCAGCCGGGTCTGGTACCCGGCGGCCGCGGCGACCTTGGCGGCGTCGAGGGAAGTGACGGCCAGCACCGGCTTGCCGTCGGTCCCGATCCAGGCGCCCGCGAAATCGTCGGGGCGCTGAGTGCGGAATTCGCTGGCGTAGTCCCGCAACTGCTGGGCCTTGGCCGCGCGGTCCAGGTATTCGGCCGGAGTCATTTTCAGATCGCGCTGGATAGCGGTCACCAGTTCGGCCGGAAGGCTCTCGGCGGCAAGCTGATCCGGGGAGACCGGGTCGGCCGTGGCGCTGCTCAGAAGGGGCCCGAGAAGAACGGTCGAGGCAACGGCGACGGTGGCTGCTCGGACCGTGGCGCGGCGCGCCATGAACTTGCGCATGGAGTCCCTTCGTAGTGCACCAGCAGACCGGCTTCGGCGGGGAAAGGTTCCGGGTTACCTTCCGGAAGGTCGGTCAGCGCACCACTTTAGGGCACAAACCTCGGATGGTCGCTACGAAATCAACGCTGACTCTGTCCCCACGGGTCCTGCAGCACCGGAGCCGGCGGCAGACCGAATGTCGGTACCGGCGGGTTCTGATAAATCGGCGGATACGGGCGGGTGGTGGTGGTGGTCGGCACCGTGGTCGCCGGAACCGGCGGCAGGGTGGTCGTCGGCTCCGGTGTGGTGGTCGGCGGCGGCGTCGTGGTCGGCGCCTCGGTGGTGACCGGGGCGTCGGCCGGATCGACCGGCGCGGCCGCGGTCGGATGCAGCGAACCGGTGGGCGGTAACAGCGGCGGGGCCACCCCCGCGGTGGCGTCCGGTTCGTTGCGGACCTCGCCGCGCGGCGGGCCCGGGGTGGAGTCGTCCTGGCGCAACACCGCCGCCACTCCGACGCCACCGAGCAGCAAACCGATCAGCGCGGCCGCCCCGGCGATGATGTACGGGCCCCGGGAGGCGCGCGGCGCGTGCGTGACCGCGGCCGCCGGAATCGATCGGGTGACCACCGGCTCGGCGGCGGTGGCGGCCGGAACCGCCGCGACCGCGGCCGAATAGGCCTGCGCCAGCGGCTCGGACGACTTCAGCGCGGGCAGCACATCGGTGACGTCGGCGGCGTTCACGGCGGACGCGGTGGCATCGGGCGGGGTCAGCCCGGCCGGAGTGGACAGCACCGCCGCCAGGGCCGCACGGGCCGCGTTGTAGGCGAGGGTCTTGCCGGTCTCCGCGTCCGCCTGCGGTAGGTCGCGCTCGCTGACCAGCACCACCGACTTCAGGCCCAGGTAGTCCAGGGCCTCGCGCAGCGAGCGCACGTGCGGGTCGGTCCATCCGGTCGGGTGCGCGAGATAGAACTCGGCGGGCCCGTTGAGGTGTTCGGCGGCCTGACTGATCAGGCAGAACACAGCGGTGGCCATCAAGTCCTCGGCCCGGTACGCCTCACCGTCGTCCACCGCCAGCCCGGCCGGATCGCCGACCGCGCCGACGAAGCCGCGAATGGAGTGCGAATAGCCCTCCGGCGCGTCCCCGCCCAGCACGGCGTCCCCGTCGTCGGACATGTGCAGCACCGATTCACGCACGGTGTAATGCACCGGGAGCGTGGCGTCGTCGCCGGTCACCACGGCTACGACGGATTCGTCGTCCGCGATCCGCAGGCCCACGCCAGTGGCCATCCTCGTTACCTCACTCGGTGCGTCCGGTCTCTCCGCGCCCGGATCAGACCAGGAGTGAACCGTGACCCATGGCGCGGAGCATTGACAATAACTCCGAACGCGACCCCGCACCGATTCGACGTCTCATCCGGGCCACGTGATGTTCCACGGTTTTGGCCGAGATGTAGAGCCGGGCCCCGATCTCCCGGTACGTCAAACCCAGGAGCACCAGTTCGGCCACCTCGCGTTCGCGTTCGCTCAGCACGGTATCGGTGACCGGTTCCGGGCGTGCCTGCGGGGCCGCGGCCTCGGGCACCCGGACCGGGGATTCCGGCGGCCGGGACTGCGCGCGCACCGTGCGGGCCAGCTTCAGCAGGGCGGTCGCGGTGGCGGCGTCGCTCGCCGCCAGCGCGGCCTCACTGGCCAGCCGGGCCGCGTCCCAGCGCAGGCCGAGCCCGGCCAGTCGCGCCACCGCGCCCTCGACCCGATCCCGCACCACCTGTCCGCGCAGCACCAGCACCCAGGTGCGGCCCGCGTCGGCCAGCACGGCGGCCTGCGGATCGCCCGCCGAGGCGGCCGTCTTCAGCCGATGGGCGTGCGGCAGCAGGGCTTCCGGGCTCTCCTGGGCGATGGCGGCCTGAATCGCGTACCAGTGGAAGGCATTCGACCAGACCGGCGGTTCGCCGAGGCGGCGCAGCAGTTCGTCGGCGCCGGTCACCAGGGCCGTCATCCGGGCCTCGTCGCGCAAACGGATTCCGGCCAGCCACAGTTCGCCGATGGGCAGCAGCGCCAGCAGGTCCGCCCCGACCTCGTCGAACAGCGGGTAGGCCTGCTGCCAGGCCAGGGCCAGTGCGGCATGGTCGCCGCTGCGGCGCGCCAGACCGACGATCACGCCGTGCGCGAGCAGACGATCACGCGGATCCAGTTCCGCCACCGGCACTTCCGACATCAGGGCGGCGGCCGACTGCTCGTCGCCGCCCAGCATGGCCACCCAGGCCCCGAGCACCAGGCTCTGCGGCGTGGGGGCCGCGCCGCGCAGGGCATCGGCGGCGCGTCGGGGGTCGCCCATACTCAGGCACAGCAGCACCGCGATCGACACCGCCGAGCACGGCAGGAACCGATCGCCGCCGTCGTCGGCCGGGGCCGGACCGGAGTGCGCCGCGTGGATCAGCGCCGACGCCGCCGAGACGGCCGCGCCGCGGCGAGCCTGCGCCGGATTGGCGAAACGCTGCCCGGCGAGGGTCGCCGGGGGAACGGCTCGCATCTCCGCGGTGAAACCGGTCGGGGCCGTGACGGTGCCGAAGCTGTTCGGCTGGCCCGCAGCGGATCTCACCGGCACGCCGGGGTTCGCGGGCGGAGTCCGGTCGCCGGTGGCGGGCCGGACCACGCCGCCGGGTGCGGCGACACGGGCGGTCGGGGTGTCGAAGGCGCCGGATGCCGCTGGGCGTTCGGCACCCGACTGTCCGTTGCCGTAAGTCCGTGCGGGAGTGTTCTGTTCGTTGCCATTGCGACCGCCGAAGGTTCCGGAGGCGCCGTTGTGCGTCGCACCCGGGCGCTGTGCCGCGGGCGTTCCGGTGGCTCCGATCGAATCGGACAGGGCGTGCGCGATCGACGCCGCCCGCGAGGTGGCCTCGGTGGGCGGCCACTGCCCGGCATTGACCGAGAGCGCCTGCGCGCCACGAACATCGCCGGACAGGCACAGCACGGTCGCCGCGACCGCCCAGTCCGCGCCCACCCGGGCGGGACCGAGCCAGGTGTAGAGCTGCGCCGCCCGGTCGGCCAGACCGCGCCGGGTCCAGACGCCCGCGCAGATGCGGACCGCGACGGCGAGGTCGGCGAGCGGAATCGACGGATTCGCCAGGCTGGGTTCGGCCAGGCGCAGGGCGGTGTCGCCGTCCCCGCTGCGCGCGGCCGCGTCGGCCCAGCGCACCGCCAGCCCTTCCGGATCCGCGCCGGCGGCGGCCGCGGACGCGTAGTAGCGCACCGCCTCGTCGCCCGCGCGTTCGGCCGCGGCGCACAGGAATCCGGCCAGCCGCTCGTCCCGGACGCCCGATTCGGCGAGCAGCAGCGCGGTGTGGTCGCGCAGCAGTCCGGCGTCCAGGCGGGCGTGCAGCAGGCGGCGGGCGACGGTCAGGAAGCGGCGGTCGCCGACCAGGGTGCGCAGCGGCGCGACCGCGGGGGTCAGCAGCAGGTCGGCATCGGTGACCAGGGCGCTGCCCCGGGCCCGGTCCACCAGACTCTGGGCGTCGGCGGGGGAGAGGTCGAGGACCTCGGTCAGTTCGCCGGTGTCCAGGCCCGCGCCGATGGCGGCCACCACCAGGGCGTCGAGCAGGTCCGGATCGGAGTCGTCGAGCCGGGTCCGGGCCCACGCGGTCACCGCTTGATCGACGGCCGTCACGCCCGCGTCCAGGCGGGTCGCGCAGGCCGCGGTCAGGGCGGCCACCACGCCGCCGTGGATGCCGCCGGTCTGGCGATGGATGTGCTGGGCCAGGCCGCGCGGCACCATCATGCCCAATTCCCGTGCGAACGGGGCGATCTCGGTCGCGCCCAGGGCGCGCAGATCGATCACGCGGCCGCGGCGGGCCACCAGATCGGTGAGCCCGCGCAGCCGGGCGTCGTGCGGCCGCGAGCGCAGCGCGATGACGACCGGGAACTCCCCGGATTCGGCTGCGGCGCAGAGCAGATCGAACTCGGCCGCGCCGAGGGTGTGCGCGTCGTCGACGATCAGGGCGGTCCGGGGACGGCCGGTCTCCGCGCCGCCGGGACGCGGGGCCTGCGCCGGATAGTCGGTGAGCGTGACGCCGCGGGCGCGCAGCCGCGCCCGGATCGCGCCCAGCAGGGTGGACTTACCGGTGCCGGAACGGCCGCGGATGAGGTACAGCACCGCACCGGAATCGCCGGAATCCAAGTCCCGGAATATCTCTCGCGCGCCCGGAAGTGAATCGAGCGCGACTGGGGTAACGCCTGTCACGAGGAACCAACTCTCAGCCGTGGGTACCGGGAATATTCCCGAGTCCGTCGACGGCGTTGTTCAAGGCTCCCGTCGGGAGCTGGGGCGCCGGCACCTGCACGGGGGCGGGCACGGGAGGCTGCGGCAGCTGCATGGTCTGCACCGGCGGCTGCTGCTGCGCCGGGGCGGGCTGCGGCTGGGTCTGCGGCGCGGGTTGCGGCTGCGCCTGCTGGGTCTGCGGCGACTGCTCCGGCGCCGGATTCTGTTGCTGGGCAGGGGCGTCCGACTGGCCGCCCGGGGCCGGAGCGCCCACGGGGGCGCCGGCGGCCGGTGTGCCGGGCTGCGTGCCGCCCGGCTGGGTGGCGCCGGGCTGCTGCGGCGAGTTCACCGCGGCGATCGGACTGCCCGGCACGGCCGCGGCGGGCGTGCCGGAGGGGGTGACCCCGCCGTTCGGCGCGGCCTTGTCCAGGGCCACCGCGGAGGTCGAGGGGGTCGGCGTCCCCGCGGGATTCGCGGGGGTGGACCGATCGCCGGTGCCCATGGCCAGCGTGCCGGTCGCCACCGCGGCCACCGCGATGGCGGCCGCGCCGAATACGGCCAGCCGCTTCCAGTGCCGGAACCCGGTCGGGGGCTCCTCGACGGGCAGTTCGGGCAGCAGCGGAATACGCGGAGACGCGGCGGGTGCCGTCGTCTCCTCGGGTCCGGCGGTCGCCGGCCGGGCGGCGTCGGTGGGTTCGGGTGCGGAGCCGCCGCCGATGCGGCGGGGCACGCCCGCGGTGGTCCGGGGCGGAACCAGCGTGGTGCTGGCGTCGGCCTCGGCGTAGGTCGGGCCGCCGATCGCGATGGCCGGGTGGGCCTCGGTCTCGGTGATGTCGGCGAGCAGGTCGGCGGCCAGCAGGGCCGCGCCGTGCGCGCTCAGGTGGGCCGGATCGGCGGCGGCCGCGACCGGGACGCCGAACTCGGTGGACAGCACCTCGGTTACCAGCGGGATGCTCGCGCCGCCGCCGGTGAGCAGGAAGCCGTCCAGATCGGCGGCGCTCAGTCCCGCGCGCCGCAGCGCCTCGCGGACCAGGTCGGTCGAACCGAGGAGCGGACCCCGCAGCAGCTCCTCGATATCGTCGCGAACCAGTCGCACATCGGCGACGCCGAGCATGGGCAAACGCACCGGCACCATGGTGGCGGTATTTGTGGAGAGAGTTTCTTTCGCAATTTTGCAGCGTTCCCGGAGCGCCGCCAATTCTTGTTCCACTACAGGGTCGAAAGGATCGAAATCTTTTTCGCCGACCGCATACGCGAGGACATATCTCATCGTCAGCAGATCGAATTCCGAACCCGCCACCGCGGTGCTGCGGACCGGTTCGCCGAGCAGGCCCGACATGGCGCCCGTGCGGGCCACCGAGACCGTCAGTCCGGTGGCTCCGAGGTCGTACACCACCATCGCGCCGTCACGGTTGGAGCCGTGCACGTCCTGCAGCCAGCGCATGGCCGCGGTCGGTTCCGGGACCAGGGCGACCTCGCCCAGTCCGGCCTCGTCCAGCGCGGTCCGCTGCGTTTCCACGGTGTGCTGCGACCACCAGGCCGGGTAGCAGGCGACCGAGGCGCCCGCCGGGCCCATGTCCGTCAGCACGCGGCCGATGGCGGTCGCCACCAGGTCCGCGGCCCGGACGACGGAGCCGTCGCGGGTGCGGATGTCCACGGGATCCCCGACCCGGGACAGGAAACTCTCCGGAACCTCCGTCTCCGCGCCCAGTGTGCTGGGCCGGGTATGGAGCTTGTGTTGTCCCCCCGAAGTTGTCACGGCAACCGTGTTCGACGACCCGACCGTGATGCCGAGCGCCAGCCCCTGACTCATTCGAGTTCCCCTGTCATTACCGGACACGCGGTGGGTGTTGCGCGTGCCGCTCGAAAGCTCTTGGCCCGATATGTCTGAAAACCCTCTGTTAGGCCGGGCGGCCCACCGAGCCTGTCGGTTGCTGGGGGGCTCTCGTTACCGATTCCCCGGCAGGTTTGGGGAAATTCCCCTAATGTTCGCCGGACCCCCAAGGTGATCGATGGGGAAACCGGGGGACTTCACCCCTTACGCGTAACAACTCGTCTTCCTAACGTGAAAGTCAATTCGAGCAGTGCGGGTCAACGGGGCCCGCCCCACCAGGGAGACGATTCATCATGAGCCCCAACGCAATTCTCGAGTTCATCCTCAACCTGCTGCGCGACCACGAGGCCGCCGTCAGCTACTGCACCAATCCGGGCGCGGCGCTCGCCGCCGCCGGCCTGGACACCGTGACCCCGGAGGACATCGCGGCCGTGGCGCCGATGGTGGCGGAATCCGCGCTGGTTGCCGGAGGTTCGCAGCTGTCGAGCATCATCGCCGCGGGCGGGGCCGCCGGCCTCGGCGCCGGCACCGGTCTGGACGCCGGACTCGGCGCGGACGCGGGCCTCGGTGCGAACGCCGGCGTGGGCGCGGCCACCGGAGTCGGCGCGAACGTCGGCGCCGGTCTCGTCGACAACGCGGCCCTGAACCTCGGGGCCGCCACCCTCGCCGCCACCCAGGTCAACCTCGGCACCGAGGTCGGCACCGGCCTGGAGCTGGGCCTCGCCAACAGCGTCGGCGCGGCCGTGGACGCGGCCGCCGGACTCGGCGCGGGCCTGACCGCCGGACTCGGTGGTGCGCTCGGCGTGGCCGCCGACGTCGCCACCGGTGTCGAAGCCAATCTGGGCGGCGTCCTCGGCGCCCAGGCCGCCGCCGACCTGACCTCCGCCCTCACCGGCGGCCTGACCGCGGGCGCGGGCCTGGAAACCGGCCTGCAGGGCGCGCTGGACGCGGTCGCCCACGGTGGCGCGGACCTCACCACCGGCCTGACCGGCGCGATCACCACCGCCACCGACCTCCAGACCGGCCTCGGCGCGGGACTCTCCACCGCCATCAACGCCGCCACCACCGCGGGCGCGGGCCTGCAGACCGGTCTGAACGGCGCCCTCGGCACCGGTGTCGGCCTGCAGACCGGCCTCAACGGCGCGGTGACCACCGGCGCCGCCCTCGGCACACAGGTCGGCGCCGGTCTGGAGACCGGCCTCTCCGGCACCGCCGACGCCCTCCTCGGCGCGGGCACCCAGATCGGCGCGGGTCTGAACACCGCGGTCGGCGCGGGCACGCAGCTGGGCGCGGGTCTCGAGACCGGCCTGAACACGGGAGCGCAGCTGGGCACGGGTCTCGACGCCGGGTTGCACACGGGTGCGGACCTCGGCACGCAGCTGGGCGCGGGCCTGAACACCGGATTGCACACCGGTGCGGACCTCGGGACGCAGCTGGGCGCGGGCCTGGACACCGGGTTGCACACGGGTGCGCAGCTGGGCACGGGTCTCGATGCCGGACTGAACACCGCGGTCGGTGCGGGTACGCAGGTCGGTGCGGGGCTCGAGACCGGGCTCAATGGTGCGGCGAATGTGGGTACCGGGCTCGGTGCGCAGGTCGGAAGTGGTTTGGAGACGGGCATTTCCGGCGTGGGCGGTGCGGCGACCGGAATCGGCGCGGGCGTGCAGGGCGGGCTCGACACCGGCCTCCACGGCGCTGCCGGGGCCGGGACGCAGGTCGGGACGGGTCTGGATGCCGGGGTGCACTCGTCGATCGGTGCGGGTACGCAGGTCGGCACCGGGCTGACCGGGGTCGGGAACGCGGTGGCCGGGCTCGACACCGGGGTCACCGGGGCGACGCAGGTCGGCGGCGCGGCCCAGGTCGGGACCGGTCTGGATGCCGGGGTGCACGGCGGCAGCGCGGTGGACGCCGGGCTGCACGGCGCGGGCGCGAATCCCTGGGCCGGAGTGGATGTTTCGCAGGCCTTCGGCGGCGGGGTGCACACCACCGGTCCGGACGCGTCGCTGTTCGGTGACAGCGGGGCGCACACCGGGGTGGATCTCGGGGCGCACGCGGGCGGCGATATCGTCGGCGACATCCTGCACTCGTGACGCGAGAGGTCGCTCACCGCGGGTCAGCCGCGGTGAGCGACAGTCTCTCGACAGTGCATTCGGAACACGGACGGCTGGAGCGGGTCGGTGAGCAAGCTGTGACAGGCATGGTGGCGGCGAATCCGCTGCTGACGATGGTCTCGGAGACCATCGCGGTGGCGCGGGCCGCGGAACGCGGCGACCTGGTCGCCCGGCTGGAGACGGTCGCGGGCAAGGTGCGCGATCCGCGCCGCCGGATCCTGGTGGCGGGCTTGGGGAATCAGGGCAAGAGCCGGTTCGTCAACGCGCTGGTCAATCTGGATGTGTGCCCGGTCGCCGACGATATCGCCACCGCGGTCACCACCGTCCTGTCCTACGGTCCGCAACCGCGCGCGACGGTGGTCGCGGCGGGCGCGGACGGCGGCGAGAACACCCGGGAGGCGGTGCCGTTCGAGGCCGTCCCCGCACTCACCGCCCGCAGCCCTCGAGGTCGTGCCGTGCTCCGCCTCGAACTCGAGGCCCCGAGCCAACTGCTCGCCGACGGCATCGTGGTGGTCGACACGCCTGGACTGGGCGCGCACGGAACCACCGGCGCGGCGGGCGTTCTCGCGCAGGCTCCGGCCGCGGACGCGGTGCTGGTGCTCACCGACGCCTCCACCGAGCTGACCGATCCCGAGGTGGATTTCCTGCGGCAGGTGCGGGAGTTGTGCCCGGCCGTCGCGGTGCTGGTCACCAAGATCGACCTGTACCCGCACTGGCGGCAGGTGTTCGAGGCGAACCGGAGGCACCTGCGTGCCAATGAGATCGAGATGCCGATGCTGCCGGTCTCGGCGGTGCTGCGCTCCCACGCCATGCGCCTGCAGGACGAGGGGCTCGGCCGCGAGTCCGGCTTCGGCCTGGTCTTCCAGTTCCTGCGGGAGCAGGTGGTGGCGCGGGATCAGGCGGCCATGCAACGCGCGGTCGCCCTCGACATCTCCTCCGCCGCCGAGCATCTCGCGCTGGCGCTGGGCAGCGAGCTGGTCGCGTTGCGGGACCCGGCGCGTGGTGCGGCCGCCATCCGGGAACTGCACGCCGCCAAGGCCGAGGCGGAGAAGCTGCACCGCCACACCGCGGCCTGGCAGCAGACGCTCGGCGACGGCATCACCGATCTGGCGGGCGATATCGACCACGATCTGCGCAACCGGCTGCGGGACATCTCCCGCACCGCCGAGGACTGGATCGACGACCACGATCCCGGTAAGCACTGGGACAGCATGGACGAATGGCTCACGGCCACCGTCGGTTCCGCGGTCGGCGACAACCTGGTGTGGACCGGCACCCGGGCGGTGAAACTGGCCGAGCAAGTCGCCACCCATTTCACCGATCTGGGCGCGGTGGATCTGCCCGAGGTCCGCGACACCCTCGACGACGACTCCCGCACCGGGTCCTGCACCCTCGCCGATCTGGAACCCGATCTGGGTTTGAGTCACAAGCTGCTGGTGGGTGTGCGCGGCTCGTACGGCGGGGTGATCATGGCGGGCATGGTCGGCACCATCGCGGGGATGGCGCTGATCAATCCGCTCTCGCTGGGCGCGGGAGTCCTGCTGGGCGGCAAGGCGTTCAGCGACGACAAGAAGGCCCGCCTGGCCAAGCGGCGCGCCGACGCCAAGATGGCGGTGCGCCGCTATCTCGACGACATCGCCTTCCACAGCGGCAAGGAGACCAAGGACCGCCTGCACCGCATCCACCGGTTGCTGCGCGATCATTTCACCGCCATCGCCGACCGCACCCTGCGCTCGATCGACGAGTCGCTGCGCGCCGCCCAGGAGGCCGCCAATGTGGAGGCCGCGCGGCGCACCGAACGGGCCGCCGAGCTGGAACGCCGCCTGCACGTCGTGGGGGAACTCCGCCGCCACGCGGGCGCGCTCCTCGGCCCGGAGTCTCCCGGCGCACTGCGGCCGGGCAATCACCCCCAGCTCCCGCCCGCCGCGCGCTGAACGCCGCGCGCACCGAGCCGCAGGGGGGCTTGGTGCGTGTGGGGAGGCCGGTGCGGCACACCGAGGCCGGGTCGGGGGGATTCACTCCGGGCCGGGCAAGATCAGGGTGTGGCGGACGGAGTCGTGTCCCCGGGCGGCGCGGGCCGATGCCCGGGGCTGGGAATCGGCTGTGAGACCCGGCGGGGTCTGATAACGATTCCGCGTGTCCCGGCGAATGCCTTGCGGATGCGTGGAGGTGCGGTGTGCTTCGGAATCGGGAGCCTATGAGGGACGACGCGAGCGGTGTCGGATACGGGCTGGTACCGGAGACGCGCGGGCTGCTGGCCGCGGCCAGGCGGGCGCTCGGCGAGCAGCCGCGGGTGCGGGCTCAGCTGGACGAGTGCGCGCGGCGGTTGGACGAGCCGCTGCGGGTGGCCCTGGCGGGTCAGCTCAAGGCGGGCAAGTCGACCCTGTTGAACGCATTGGTCGGGCAGGACATCGCGCCCACCGACGCCACCGAGTGCACCCGTCTGGTCACCTGGTACCGCAATGGGACCGCGCCCCGGGTCACCGCATACAGCGTGGACGGCGCCCGCGCCGACGTGGTGGTGCGCCGCGGCCGCGGGGCCGAGGGGCTGCCCGGTGCGCACGGTCTCACCTTCGATCTGTCGGCGCTGCGCTGGAATTCGCCGGCTCCGCGCGAGGTGGATCAGCTGGCGGTGGAGTGGCCGTCGGCGGAGCTGGCGCAGACCACCATCATCGACACCCCCGGCATCTCGTCGCTGTCGCGGGAGGTGTCGGCCCGCACGTCGCGGCTGCTGACCCCCGGCGGCCCGGGTCCGGCGCTGCCGCCCGCCGACGCCGTCCTGTATCTCCTGCGCCGCCTGGACGCCGCCGATGTCGATTTCCTGGAGCGGATCGGCGGCGGGCACAGCGGTAACAGTGGTGCGCCGCAGGGTTTCTCGGGGCCGCTGGGCGTGGTCGGTGTGGTGTCGCGGGCCGATGAGATCGGTGCGGGCCGCATCGACGCCCTGCATTCGGCGCGCGACGTGGCCTCCCGTTTCGCGACGGAACTGGAACGAACGGGGCTGTGCCAGTCGGTGATTCCGGTGGCGGGCCTGCTGGCCTTCGCGGCCGCCACCCTCCGGCAGCGGGAGTACGACGCCTTCGAGGCGCTGGCCGCCATCCCGGTCGATGACCTGACCACCGCCCTCCTCTCGGCCGATCGCTTCGCCCACCCCGATCTGCCCCTCCCGGTTCCGGCGGACCTCCGCGCCCACCTGGCCGCGCGGTTCGGCCTGTTCGGTATCCGCTTGGCCGTCACCCTGATCCGCCTGGGCGTCCGCGGCTCGCAGGCGCTGGCCGCCGAACTCTCCAGTCGCAGTGGACTCGACGAACTCCGTACCGTCCTGGATGTCCAATTCGCCCAGCGTGCAGACGAATTGAAGGCCCACTCGGCGCTGACCGCCCTGGCCCGCATTCTCGCGGCCAATCAGGGTTCGCCCGCCGACGCCCTCCTCCCGCGCGTCCGCACCCTGCTCGCCGACGTCCACGGCTTCGCCGAACTACGTCTGCTGTCGCATCTCCGCTCCGACGAACTCCCCTTGCCCCAGGAGGATCTCGCGGAACTCAGCCGCCTGATCGGCGGCACCGGTGTGGCCCCGACCCTCCGCCTGGGCCTGCCCGCCCACACCGATGTCCCCACCCAGCGCGAAGCGGCCTTGGCCGCGGTGCGGAAGTGGCGGAACCGAGCCCGCCACCCCTTGGCCGATCAGTTCACCGCCAACGCCTGCCTCACCGCCGCGCGCAGCGCCGAGGGACTGCTGGAAATCCTCCACGAGCCCCCGACGACGCCGTTCCCGGTCCTGCGCCCCGGCCGATAGCGTCCCCGGTCAGGGTGCGGTGCGGTCGCTGCGCGGGTCGATGAGGATCTTGGCGTGGTGCTCGGGCGAGGCGAGGGCGGCGAAGGCGGTGTCGATACCGTCGAGGCCCACGGTGCCCGTGATCAGCGGTGACGGGTCGACCTTGCCGTCGGCGATCATGTGCAGGGTGTCGCGGAATTCGCCGGGGTCGTAGCCGAGCACGAAGCGCAGCTCGATCTCCTTGTTGATGGCGGTGGCGGGATGGAAGGCGTCCTGCTGCATGCACACGCCGACGACCACGACCCGGGTCAACGGCGGTGCGGCGGTGAGGATCTGGTCGATGATGCCCGGCACGCCGACACATTCGAAGACGACCGGACCGGAGGGTCCGCGCTGGAGCGTGTGGGCCGCGCGGAACAGGTACCACCACGGAATATTGGGGAGGCGCCGCAGGCGTTCCATGGCGTCGAAGCCGAGGTTGAGGATGTCGGCGGCGCCGGTGATGCGGGACTTCTTCGGCGTCGACTCCCACGGGGATTCGGTGGTCGGGTCGACCACCACGTCGGCTCCGCAGGCCGCGGCCAGTTCCCGGCGGCGGGGGGAGAAGTCGCTGGCGACGACGGTGTGGACGCCGGCGGCCTTCAGCATGGAGATGACGGCCAGGCCGATCGGCCCGCAGCCGATGACGAAAGCGGTCTGGCCCTTGGTGATCCGGCTTTTGCGGACCGCGTGCCAGGCCACGGCCATGGGTTCGGTGAGGGCCGCGTGGTCGGGGGCGAGGCCGTTGGGGACCGGGAAGGTCATGGGTTCCTGGATCAGGACCTGTTCGGCGTAGCCGCCCGGCGCGTGCGCGGACAGTCCCGTCAGTTCCGGCTGGCGGCCGGTGCGCAGGATCGGCAGGGCGACCACGGGGGTGCCGGGCTTCCAGCGCCGCCGGGTGCCGGGTCCGTATTCCTCGATCTCCCCGGTGAATTCGTGGCCCATGACGATGCGCTGTTCCGAGCGCATGAACCGGTCGTATCCGGTGGCGGCGGCCAGGTCGGCGAGTTCGTCGCAGTGCAGGCGGGCGTGCAGGTCGGAGCCGCAGATGCCGCAGCGGGTGACGGAGATGAGCACTTGGCCCGGCCCCGGCACGGGAGTCGGGAGGTCCTCGACCTGGAATTCGCCCTTACTGACCACGGCCGCGCGCATGACTGGCTCCTGTCGGAAGTCGGTGATTCGTCTGGAATTCTTCCTCGGAAGCGGCCGCCGGTCCGAGGAATTCCCCGAACCGGCGGCCGTCGCGCGTGGCGGTCAGACCCCGACCAGGTCTTCCTCGGCCGCCATCTCGTGTTGTTCGAGCCGGGTGTCGCCCGGCAGCACCAGGAATCCGACGCAGACCAGGGCCATCAGCCCGATGCCCCACCACAGCGTGTACTGGAAGGTGTGCGCGAAGTTCACCGCATTGGCGTCTTCGCCGGCCCGCGTGAGGATCCCGCCGATCGCGGGGTCCGCGGGAGCGGACTGGCAGCTGGCCGGAACGACCGACGGATCCACCTCGCCGGAGCGGTCCCGCACGCAGGCGGAGAAGCTCGCGAGAATCTGCTCCCGCGCGCCGTCCGGCACCCCGGCGGTGGCCAGCTCCGTGCGGGTCTGCGCCGCGACGGAATCCACGCCGCGCGCCGAATCGTGATCCAGCTGCCCGAAGAACAGGATCCCGACCAGCGCCACACCCAGCGCCAGACCCAGCTGCTGTCCGGTGTTCAGCAGCCCGGACGCGGCTCCGGCCTCACGGTCGGGAATCTGCCCGAGCAGCATGTCGATGGTCGGCGCGACCACGATGCCGAATCCGATACCGGTCACCACCAGCGGGAACACCATCTGCCAGGAGGCGAAATCGGATTCGTAGTGGGTGGCCAGCGCACCGTAGAAGGCGAATCCGCCCGCGGTGATCAGCCCGCCGACCAGCAGCACCCACTTGCCGAACCGTGGCGCGAGGGCGCTCACCGAGACGCCCGCCCCGATGCCCGCGCCGACCGCGAAGAACGCCGAGGTGAGGCCGGCCCGCATGGGCGACCAGCCGAGCCCGGCCTGCATGAACAGCGTCCAGATCAGGAAGAACCCGCCGAATCCGATCCAGAACAGCAGCCAGCTGGCCAGCCCGACCGTGAACGGCCGCGACCGGAACAGCTCCAGGTCGACCAGCGGCGACCCGACGGTGCGGGCTCGCCACCGCTCGTAGACCAGGAAGGCCGCGAAGGTCACCGCCGCCGCCCCGATCATGACGAAAGTCCAGGCGGGCCAATCCAATCGACGGCCCTCGGTGAGCGGGTACACCAAAAGCAGCACCGCGGAGATGGCCAGCACCATGCCGACGATGTCCAGCCGCGGCGCGTGTGTGGACCGCGAATCCCGCATGACCACGGCGGCCGCGCCCAGCGCGAGCAGCCCGACCGGCACGTTCACCAGGAAGATCGGCCGCCAGTCCAGGTCGAACAGATTCCACTCGACGAGCAGCCCGCCCAGGGACAGCCCGACCGCCGACGCGGATCCGCCGACGCCGCTGTACACGGCGATCGCCTTGGCGCGCTCGTTCTTCGGGAAGGTGACGCGGATGATGGCCAGGATCTGCGGCACCATGAGCCCGGCCATCGCGCCCTGCACGAACCGGGAGCCGATGAGCATGCCGGGCGAGGTCGCCAGGCCGCAGGCCAGCGAGGCCGCGGTGAATCCGGCGACGCCGATCAGGAACAGGCGTTTGCGGCCGTAGATGTCGCCGAGCCGGCCGCCGGTGATGAGCACGGCCGCGAAGGACAGCACGTACGCGGCGATGATCCATTCGATCTGCGAGTAGGCCGCGCCCAGGTCCTTCTGGATGCTGGGGACGGCGACATTGACGATGGTGACGTCGAGCAGGTCCATGAATCCCGCGGCCAGCACGACGGCGAAGGCGATCCAGCGGCGTGGATCGAGGGTGGGGGTGTTGTCGGTATCCACTGCGAACTCTCTTCGATTCGGTGTGGGTGGAGGTCCGCTTCAAACTATGCACCTGAAGTGATTATCAAACAAGGGGGCAATCACTGATTGTGCGCATGGGTCGGGCTACGCTATGCGGGTGAACGACGTCGATCCCCAGCGTGCGCCCCTCGTCGACAGCGCCGCGTTCCTGTTCGCGCAGCTGGGTTCCCACTCCGCGTACCGCTTCGACCAGCTGCTCGGCCCCCTGGGCATCAAGCCGCCGCAGTACGGAACGTTGCGCATGCTCGAGGCCAATGACGGCCGCACCCAGCAACAACTCTGCGACGCGCTCGGGATCCACCGCAACGTGATGGTCAGCCTGATCGACGACCTGGAGAAGCGCGGCCTGGTCGAACGCCGCAAACACCCCGCCGACCGGCGCGCGCACGCCGTGCACCTGCTGCCCGCCGGACGCGAGATGATCGGCCGCGCGGCGGGATTGGCCGAACAGCTCAATGCCGAACTGCTCGAGCCCCTCGAACCGGGGGACCGGCCGAAACTGCTCGCCATGCTGCAGCGGGCCGCGGTCGGCAACGGCCTCACTCCCGGCGTCCACCCGGCCCTGACGGTCGAGCCGGGCACCGTGCCGATGTATGACGCAGGTCACATCTAGACCCGGTCACAAGCCGTCCCGGTGCGTGTCCAACCAGGTGTAGGCAACTCACCCGGAAGGACACCCCGATGGCCACCATCGACATTCTGGACTCGTTCATCAACTACACCGACACCGGAAGCGGTCCCGTCGCGGCCGGCACCGTCCCGGTCGTCTTCCTGCACGGCAACCCCACCTCGTCCTACATCTGGCGCGACGTGATCCCCCACGTGAGCGGTGCGGTGTCCGATGCGAGAACCCGGGTCTTCGCACCGGATCTCATCGGCATGGGCGCCTCCGGCAAGCCGGACAGCGACTACCGCTTCGTCGATCACGCCCGCTACCTGGACGCCTGGTTCGAGGCCCTGGGCCTGGACCAGGTCGTCATCGTCGGCCACGACTGGGGCGGCGCGCTCGGAATGGACTGGGCCGCACGCCATCCCGAACGGGTGCGCGGCATCGCCGTGGTGGAGACCTTCCTGCGCCCCATGAACTGGTCGGACATGCCGCCGCAGGGCGCGGAACTGTTCCGCCGCTTCCGTTCCCCCGAGGGCGAGGAGATGGTGCTGGAACGCAATATGTTCATCGAGTTCAACCTGCCCGCCTCCACCCGCACCCTCACCCCGGAGGCGCTCGACGCCTACCGCGCGCCGTACCCGACGCCGGAGTCGCGCAAGCCGATGCTGGTGTGGCCCAGGGAGTTCCCGCTCGACGGCGAGCCCGCCGACGTGGTCGCCATCATCGAGAACTACGACGCCTGGATGGCGGCCAGCCCGGAGGTGCCCAAGCTGCTCATGCACGTCGAGGACGGGGTCGGCCTGGGTTCGCCGGAGGCGATGGAGTGGGCGGTGCGCACCTTCGCGTCCGCAGAGCTCGCGAACATCGGCCCGGCCGGGCACCATTGCCCGGAGGATCAGCCCGACGCGATCGGCCTGGCGGTTGCCGACTGGCTGCGCAAGCACGCTCTGCTCACCGCGCCCGCCGTCGCCTGAGTGGCGGCCGGCCTGACGGCCCCGCGATGTCGGACCCGGTCCCTATGCTGGCGGTATGGAGACCGGATCGGAGATCGACGAGCGCGATCTCGTCGCGCGGGCCGTCGGCGGTGACCGCGCCGCTGTCGCGGATGTGGTTCGGCTGCTGCAGGATCCGATCTACCGGCTGGCGCTGCGCATGGTGTGGCGGCCCGCCGACGCCGAGGACGCCACCCAGGAGATCCTGTTGCGCGCGGTCGGCAATCTGGCGAGCTGGCGCGGCGAGGCCAAGCTCACCACCTGGGCGTACCGCATCGGCGTCAACTATCTGCTGAATCTGAAGCGGCAGACGCCACAGGAGCAGCGGCAGCTCAGCCTGGACGAGTTCGGCGAGGGACTGCGGGACGGCTTGGCGGAGGAGGACTATCGCGGTCCGGAGGCCACGCTGCTCACCCACGAGGTCCGCCTCAACTGCAGTCAGGCGATGCTGCAATGCCTGGGTCGCGACGAACGAGTCGCGTATGTGCTCTCCGATGTGTTCGAGGTGAACTCGGAGGAGGCCGCCTGGATCGTCGGCGCGACACCGGCCGCGTATCGGAAACGGGTGGAGCGGGCCAAGAAACGGCTCGGCAACTTCCTGCGGTCGACGTGTGGCCTGGCGAATCCGCAGGCGTTCTGCCGGTGCTCGCGGCGGGTGGAGAAGGCCGTCGAACTGGGTCGGGTGGATGTGCGGCGCCCGGCCTTCGCCGCGCACCCGGTGACGCCGGGCGGGCGGAGCGTGGCAGAGGCGGAGCGGCAGATGATCCGGCTGCACGACGCCGCGGCCGTGCTGGGCGCGCACCCGGATTACGCTGCGCCGCAGGCGAAGATGGAGGCCATCGCGGGGCTGTTGGCCTCGGGCCGGTTCCCGCTCCTGGAGTGAGGTTCGCTCCGGGATGAGGCTCCGCTAGGAGAGCGACGCCGGGGTCCCGTACTTCAATTCGTACGCCCACGGCGCGAGTTCCGCGGTCACGTCCGACAGCTCGGGCGTGGCGTCGCAGTCCGAACATTCCAGGCGCACGGCGACTTTCCCGCCGCAGCCGGTGTGCCGGTAGGTGACCGGCGGGCCGTCCGGCGCGGCCCAGCGGTCGCCCCATTCGGTGAGCGCGAGGATGACCGGTTTCAGGTCGAGTCCCTTGGCGGTGAGCAGGTATTCGGGATGGCCGCCGGTGCTGCGCTGCTCGAAGATCCCGGCCTCGACGAATTCGGCGAGCCGTTTGGTCAGGATGTTCGGCGCGATGCCGAGCGCGCGCTGGAACTCGGTGAACCGGGTCATGCCCGCGAACATGGCATTGCGCACGATCAGCAGGCTCCAGCGCTCGCCGACCAGCTCCAGCGTGCGTGCCGCCGAGCAGACCTCCCCTTCGTACATGCGTCCCAACATGACTCCAGGGTGACTCATCCGCTTGTGTGATGCAAGCAACGCCGCTATCGTGATGCAAGTAAGTTCTCGCGAGACAGTCCCCATCAACCCGCTGAACCCCTGAGAGAAGAGTCGGGACCTGCCATGACTGATCAGAACTTCACCACCTCCATCACCGTCGACCGCGCCCCCGCCGAGGTCTTCGCGGCCATCCTGAACGCCCGCGGCTGGTGGTCGCCCGGTATCAAGGGCGGCACCGAGCGGGCGGGTGACCGTTTCGTCTTCGAGGCCCCCGGCGTGCACCGCAGCGAGATCGAATTGACCGAGGTGGTGCCGGACGAGCGCGTGGTCTGGCTGGTGAAGGACAACTTCATGTCCTTCATCGAGGACCAGACCGAGTGGGTGAACACCGAGATGCGCTTCGATATCGCCGCGACCGACGGCGGCACCCGGCTCACCTTCACCCACGTCGGCCTGGTGCCGGACTACGAGTGCTACGACGCGTGCTCCCCGGCTTGGACCTTCTACATCACCGAGAGCCTGCGGGACCTGGTCACCACCGGCGTCGGCCAGCCCAGCGAGTTCCCGGGCCAGGTCGAGGCCGAGGCCGCCGCCGCGGCAGCGGCCGCGCAGCGCTGAATCGGACCCGAGCGGGGTCGAATCAGAACTCCGCCAACAGCTTTCGCGCGATGGGCACCACCTGCCGCGCGAAACGCTGCACCTGGTCGACGTCGAATCCGGGCGGCCAGTAGATGAAGGTGTCGAATCCGCCCGTGTGGGCGAGGTTCGCGATGATGGCCGCCCATTCCTCGGGCGATCCGTGGATCGGGTCGGTGCCCTGCGGATTCGGGTGCAGCGCGCGGTCGCTGACCACTCCGGGCAGCGCGGCCAGCCGGGCGATGGCGCGGGGGTCGCGGTCGTGCGCGCGGGCGGCCGCGTCGATGCGGGCATTGGCCGCGGACCACTGCTCCCACGGCATCCAATTGGGCAGTGGCGCAACCCATCCGTCGGCGGTCGCGCCGATCAGATCGAGGGCGTGCGGGCCCATGGCTCCCAGCCAGATCCCGATCGGGTGTCTGGGCGCGGGCCCGCCCTCGATGCCCTGCACCGTGTATTCGGTGCCGACCACCGACACCGGCTGTCCGGGCCGCCATTCGGCCCGGATGATGGCGATGCCCTCGGCGATGGCCATGAGCGCGGCCCGGCCCTTGCGGGCGGGGCCGCCCATGGCCACCACGCCGCTCTCGAAAGCGCCCGCCCCCAAACCCAATTCGAAGCGTCCGCCGCTGAGGATGTCGAAGGTGGCGGCCTGTTTGGCGAGCATGGCGGGTGTCCGCAGCGGCAGGTTGGCGACCCCGGGATAGAGGCTGACCCGCCCGGTCGCGGCGAGGCAGGCCCCGATGACGGCGAAGGCGTCGCCGAACTGCGCGTTGTAGGGGTGGTCCTGGATGCCGACCAGATCGAGTCCCTCGGCGTCGGCGGCGAGGGCCATGTCGATGACGTCCGGCAGCGCGGACGCGACGGGCGGGATCGAAATACCGAACCGGGCCTGCATCGAACCTCCTCTACCAGGGGAAATCCATACTTCTGATCTTCGTGGGCCACTGAGCACAACCCCGGCATTTCGGACCTCGACACGCATCCTGGGCGTGTCCGCGGGTATGCCGGGGAAGAGAGGAGGCGATGCCGATGACCGCGCAGGACACCGTGCGCACCCTGCTGGCCCGGGCCGGGACCGGTTATGCCGCCGAGGCCGGAATCCGGCTGGCCGACAAGCCCGCGCCGCTCTACCAACTCCTGATGCTCGCCCAGCTGCTCAGTACCCGGATCTCGGCCCGCATCGCGGTGGCCGCCGCCCGGGAACTCCGCGAGTCCGGCTACACCACCCCGCACCACGTAGCTGAGGCCGAGTGGTCGGATCTGGTCGCCGCGCTGGGCCGGGCCCATTACGTCCGCTACGACGAATCGAATGCCACCCGCCTGATCGCCAATGCCGCCGAGCTGATCGAGCGGTGGCACGGCGATATGCGCGGGCTCGCAATCGAATCCGGGCACGACCCAGCCGCCCTGGCCGAGCTGCTCCAGGGTTTCCGGGGCATCGGACCCGTCGGCGCGGACATCTACCTGCGCGAGGTGCAGGACACCTGGACCTGGCTCCGCCCCTACTTCGACGAGCGGGCCCGCCGCGGCGCGCGTGACCTGGGCCTGCCCACCGATCCGGCCGCTCTCGCCGCCCTGGCTCCGGCCGGCCACGACGCCGAACTGGCCGCGGCCCTGGTGCGCGTGACACTGGACCACGGGCTGAAAGACGAGCTCCGCATCGGATGAGCCACGCGATTCAGGCGTAGATAAGGCGCGCGACCGGACCGGAATCCGTCTACGATCCCCGCGTGAGCTCGAAAACGTCCGGATCGGCCGGGGATTCGCCCGCGGCCGGGCGTATGCGGGCGCGGGACATCGACCGGGTCAACGCGCGAACACTGCTCGACGCCGCCTACGCGGAGGGCGAGCTCGGGGCCGACGAGTATCACCAGCGGTCCGATCAGGCGCAGTCCGCGCAGACCCTCGGCGAATTGCAGCGGCTCATCGCCGATCTGCAGCCGAGCACCAAGACCGCCGACCTCACCCCGGCGCGCAAATGGTCGCGGCGGCCCGCCTCGGGCGGGTACCCGCCGCGGACGCGGGCCCGCGACGCCGATCGGCAGGCCACCTGCGTCCTGCTCGACGCCGCGCTCGCGGACGGGCAGCTGACCGCCGCCGACCACCGCACCCTCACCGAACTGGCCGGCGAGGCCCGGACCCTCGGCGACCTGTCCCAGCTCACCGACGATCTGCAGCGGCACGCCGACGCCGCCCCCGACCCGGTCCCGCCGAAGGCGCGGCGCGAGAACTGGTTCGCCGCCGGCGTCGCCGCGATGAGCATCGCGGTGGCGGTGGGCACCTTCCTGGCCGTGGCCCGCCCGGCCACCCCGCCCGCCGCGCCGCCCGCCGTGGACCTGGGCATCATCCAGCCGCTGGTGCTGCCCCGGCCGAAACTCACCGAGGCCGAGGGCATTTCGTACTTCCGGGACGCCTACAAGGCGAAGTTCGGCGACACCCTGCTCGACGAGGTGGACTTCTACCCCGGCTACGCGGTGTTCACGCGCGCGACGCAGGCCAATCGGAAGGTGCACTACAACTACTTCGGCGGTTTCGACCAGACCGACCAACCCCAGACCCGGGACCCGAAGACCCCGACCGTGGACCTGGCGGCCTTGAACGTGCAGGCCGTCGCGGCGCTGGCGGCTCAGGCTCCCGCCCTCACCAAGGTCGATCAGGGCGTGGTCAACTACATCGACATCCAGGGCAGCGGCACCGGCCCGGTGATCCGGCTCTATGTCGGCAACCAGGCCAAGGAGACCGGCTACGTCGAGGCCGCCCTCGACGGCCGGGTCACGCGCACCGTGGCGTTCGGGGGATAGGCGAGACCATGGCTGACGCACGCTCCCGGGGAGTCCGGGCCCGCGACACCGATCGCGTGGACGCCTGCACCCTGCTCGATTCGGCGCGTGACGCGGGTGAACTCACCGAGGCCGAACACGCGCACCGGACCGCGAAGGCCATGGCGGCCAAGACCTTCGGCGATCTTGACCTGGTGCTCGACGATCTGCAGATACCGGCCAATCTGGTGAATTCGCCGGTGGTGCGGGCGAATCGGCGCGGCCCGTCCACCCGCTGGAAGGTGGCGGCCGCGATCATGGTGGCGGCCGCCCTGCTCGGCGCGTTCGCGGGCTGCGTGTCCCGGGTCGCCGCGCCGAAGCCGGACCTGCCGGATCCGACCACGGGTCAGGGCCTGGCCAGTTTCGTCGAGGCCTACAAGGACCACTTCGGCGACACCAAGGCCGACGAGGTCACCCTGTTCCCCACCTACGCGGTCATCGAGCGGCGTCCGGCGGATCCGAACGCGCCGCGGGACGACTACTACCGCTACGACGGCAGTTTCCGCAGCACCGGTGACATTCCGCGGTCGCCGGGCACCGACATCATCGACCTGTCGGTCCTGGACCTGAAGAAGATCGCGGGCCTGCTCGCGGGCGCCCCGAAGTCGGCGGGCGTGCCGAACGGCCGGATCAGTCACATCATCATCGGGCGCGGCAAGGACGGCGGGCCGATGGTGACCGTGTACGCCGTGGACGGCGCCAAGTCCGGCTACATCAAGGTCACCGCCACCGGCGAGCCGATCATGCTCAACTGGCCCTCCTGATCGGTCACGATCCGGATCCATCCGTGGTTCCAGACCTGCCGGTACGGACACAATGGCAGAGTCCGCGCCTCGATCGCGGGCGTCGGGCCGCGCTCGCCCCCGAAGAAATTTTCTGTGACTCGTGGAATAGATGACGCGCGCCGCCCGTTGGGACAGGTCAGCAAGGTTGAGCGAGTTCGACTCAAGTTCAAGTTGCGTACCGCCGCCGGCGGAGGCAGGATTGAGCCGACCACGCTCAGTGTCACTGAGATGTAGTGCCAACTAGGAGGAATCACCATGGCTCGTGCGGTCGGTATCGACCTCGGGACCACGAACTCTGTCATCGCCGTTCTCGAAGGCGGCGAGCCGGTCGTCGTGGCCAATTCGGAAGGATCGCGGACCACCCCCTCGGTCGTCGCGTTCGCCAAGAACGGTGAGGTGCTCGTCGGGCAGCCCGCCAAGAACCAGGCCGTCACCAACGTCGACCGCACCATCAAGTCCGTCAAGCGCCACATGGGCGAGGACTGGTCGGTCGAGATCGACGGCAAGAAGTACACCCCGCAGGAGATCTCCGCGCGCACGCTGATGAAGCTGAAGCGCGACGCCGAGGCCTACCTGGGTGAAGAGATCACCGACGCCGTGATCACCGTCCCCGCCTACTTCGAGGACGCGCAGCGCCAGGCCACCAAGGAGGCCGGCCAGATCGCGGGCCTGAACGTCCTGCGCATCGTCAACGAGCCGACCGCGGCCGCGCTGGCCTACGGCCTCGACAAGGGCGACAAGGAACAGACCATCCTGGTCTTCGACCTCGGTGGCGGTACCTTCGACGTCTCGCTGCTGGAGATCGGCGAGGGCGTCGTCGAGGTCCGCGCGACCTCCGGTGACAACCACCTCGGTGGCGACGACTGGGACGAGCGCATCGTCGGCTGGCTGGTCGACAAGTTCAAGGGCACCTCGGGCATCGACCTGACCAAGGACAAGATGGCCATGCAGCGTCTCCGTGAGGCTGCCGAGAAGGCCAAGATCGAACTGTCGTCCTCGCAGTCGACCTCGATCAACCTGCCCTACATCACCGTGGACGCGGACAAGAACCCGCTGTTCCTCGACGAGCAGCTGACCCGCTCGGAGTTCCAGAAGATCACCTCCGATCTGCTGGACCGCACCCGCAAGCCGTTCCAGTCGGTCATCAAGGACGCCGGCATCGCGGTCGGCGACATCGACCACGTGGTGCTCGTCGGTGGCTCGACCCGTATGCCCGCCGTCTCCGAGCTGGTCAAGGAACTGACCGGCGGCCAGGAGCCGAACAAGGGAGTGAACCCGGACGAGGTCGTCGCCGTCGGCGCCGCCCTGCAGGCCGGTGTGCTCAAGGGTGAGGTCAAGGACGTCCTGCTGCTCGATGTCACCCCGCTGTCGCTGGGCATCGAGACCAAGGGCGGCGTGATGACCAAGCTCATCGAGCGCAACACCACGATCCCGACCAAGCGCTCGGAGACCTTCACCACGGCCGACGACAACCAGCCGTCCGTGCAGATCCAGGTCTTCCAGGGTGAGCGTGAGATCGCCTCGCACAACAAGCTGCTCGGATCGTTCGAGCTGACCGGCATCCCGCCGGCCCCGCGCGGCGTGCCGCAGATCGAGGTCACCTTCGACATCGACGCCAACGGCATCGTCCACGTGACGGCCAAGGACAAGGGCACCGGCAAGGAGAACACGATCAAGATCCAGGACGGCTCCGGCCTGTCCAAGGAGGAGATCGACCGGATGGTGAAGGACGCCGAGGCGCACGCCGCCGAGGACAAGGCGCGTCGCGAGGAGGCGGAGACCCGCAACCAGGCCGAGTCGCTGGTGCACCAGACCGAGAAGTTCATCAAGGACAACGAGGACAAGGTCCCGGCCGACGTCAAGACCAAGGTCGAGGCGGCCATCGTCGAAGCCAACGACGCGCTGAAGGGCACCGACATCGGGGTCATCAAGACCGCGGTGGAGAAGCTCGCCACCGAGTCGCAGGCGCTGGGCCAGGCCATCTACGAGGCCTCGGCCGCCGACCAGGCCGCGCAGGGCAACGGCGCGGGCGCGCCCGAGTCCGATGACACCGTCGTCGACGCCGAGGTGGTCGAGGAGCCGGAGAAGAAGTGACGAACCAGAACCCGGACAACATGGTCGATCCGGCCACGGGTGAGGTCTTCGAGGCCGCGGCGGACGCCGCCGCGGCCGCGGGGGCCGAGGGGACTCCCGAGGTCAGCGAGGACGCCCTCGCCGACGCGATCACGGCCGAACTGGCCGAGCGCACCTCCGATCTGCAGCGCCTGACCGCGGAATACGCCAACTACCGCCGCCGGGTCGAGCGGGACCGCAAGGTCACCATCGACACCGCCAAGGCCGCGGTGGTCAGCGAACTGCTGCCGGTGCTCGACGATCTGGACCGCGCTCGCGCGCACGGTGACCTGGACAACGGCCCGCTCAAGTCGGTCGCCGACAAGCTGGTCACCGCCCTGCAGAAGCAGGGCCTCGAGGAATTCGGTTCGGAGGGTGAGCCTTTCGACCCGACCCTGCACGAGGCCGTGCAGCACGAGGGCAGCGGTGCGGACCCGGTGCTGGGCATGGTGATGCGCAAGGGCTACCGCTTCGGCGATCGCGTGCTGCGGCACGCGCTGGTCGGCGTCACCGACGGTGTGGCGGATCTGTCTGCGGCGCAGCCGGATTCGCAGAACGCTGGCACCGATGCCGCTGGCACTGATTAACAGCGATCGGACGTACCCCACGTCCGCGGCAACACAGAAAGGAGGAGATGCCCGGTGAATCGAGAATGGCTCGAGAAGGACTTCTACAAGGATCTGGGTGTTTCCTCCGGCGCCACCCAGGACGAGATCAAGAAGGCCTACCGCAAACTGGCCCGAGACCTGCACCCGGACAAGAACCCCGGGGACAACAAGGCCGAGGAGCGGTTCAAGGCCGTCAGCGAGGCGAACGCCGTGCTGTCGGATCCGGAGAAGCGCAAGGAGTACGACGAGGCCCGCAAGCTGTTCGCGGGCGGCGGTTTCGGCCGCGGCGGATTCCCGCCCGGGGGCGGCTACGGCCAGCCCGGCGGCGGGTTCTCCGGTGGCGAGTTCAACCTGGGTGACATCTTCGGGGCCGGCGCCGGTGGCGCGGGCGCCGCGGATGGCGGCCTGGGTGACCTGCTGGGCGGACTGTTCAATCGCGGCGGCACGCGGGCGTCCTCGCGTCCCCGGCGCGGTTCGGACGTGGAGACCGAGACGACCCTCGGCTTCCGCGAGGCCGCCCAGGGCGTGACCGTTCCGCTGCGCATGACCAGCCCGGCCGCCTGCACCACCTGCCACGGCAGCGGCGCCAAGCCCGGCACCAGTCCGCGGGTTTGCCCGCACTGCAACGGAAGCGGCGTGGTCAGCCGGAACCAGGGCGCGTTCGGCTTCAGCGAGCCGTGCGAGGACTGCCGGGGCACCGGGTCGATCATCGACGACCCGTGCGTCGACTGCCGCGGTTCGGGCATCCAGAACCGGACCCGCACCATCACCGTGCGCATTCCCCCGGGCGTGCGCGACGGGCAGCGGATCCGGCTGGCCGGTCAGGGTGAGGCGGGCCTGCGCGGCGCGCCTCCGGGTGACCTGTACGTCACCGTGCACGTCAGCCAGGACAAGGTCTTCGGCCGCAATGGCGACGACCTGACCCTGGTGCTGCCGGTCTCCTACGCCGAACTGGTGCTGGGCACCACGGTGTCGGTGCCGACCCTGGACGGTCGGGTGGGCGTCAAGGTGCCGCCGGGCACCGCCGACGGCCGCACCCTGCGGGTGCGCGGGCGCGGTGTGCCCAAGCGTGACGGCGGCGCGGGTGACCTGCTGGTCACCGTGAAGGTCGCGGTCCCCCAGAAACTGGACGACGATGCCACCGAGGCGCTGCGGCGCTACGCGGAGGCGGAGAAGACCAGTGGGTTCGATCCCCGTGCGGGATGGGCAGGTGCGTAATGAGTTCCGATCCGAAGCACTCCGAGGCCCAGTACTTCCTGATCTCGGTGGCCGCGCAGCTGGCGGGCATGCACGCCCAGACGCTGCGCACCTATGACCGGCTGGGTCTGGTTACGCCGCAACGCACGTCGGGCGGCGGCCGGCGCTACTCGAACCGGGATGTGGAGCTGCTCCGCGAGGTGCAGCGCCTGTCCCAGGACGAGGGCGTGAACCTGGCCGGCATCAAACGGATCATCGAACTCACCAACCAGGTGGACGAGCTGCAGCAGCGGGTGAGCGAGCTGTCCGCCGAGGCGGAAAGGCTGCGGGCCGGGTACCGGCCCGCACACCTGACCCCTCAGCCCAGCACCGCTCTCGTGGTGTGGCAGCCCCGAAACCGGCGTAAGCCGCAGTAGGGCAAGACAAGCCGGAAGGCGGTGTCCCCCAGTGGGGCACCGCCTTTCTGCTGTCCGGATACCGGGATCCCGCCCGCTGACGTTCGCCCGGTGGCGATTGTTGCGGCCGATGTGCTGAGTTGCGACAGCGGACTGTGTGATTGGCGAAGTCCGATGAGGCTGTTTATAACAAACGGACCGGTAGGTTATTGATTGCTGCCGATCGTGAGTTTTGTCCGTATGCTGCAGGGGAATTCATGGCCTGACGTAGTTGCGGCGGGATCGCTGTTTTCCTGAGTCTTGCAAAACGGATCAGCCAGAATCGACGACTGAAAACCCGTGTCGCACGGCGTTTTCCAGTTGATCAGTCGGTTTTCGACTCAGAAGACCCGCAACGTTCACGTTTCCGAGGAATATAGGGCCTGTTATTGAAACGTCCCGTTCCGTTGCTGGCTAACCTCGCTTACACTTGCTTGGCAACGGCTGCTGTCGAGTGTCCCGCAGCACTTCACTCGCCGGTCACGCCTGCGTTCGATTGCGAAATGGGGTTGTGACACAAATGGATTCGCGGACCGTCGCATTGATAAGAACAACGTTCAAGGCGGTTGCTGCGGAAGAAGGTGGCCCCGAGAAACTCGCGCGGTCGTTCTACGCCATCCTCTTCACGGAGTACCCCCACGTGCGGGACTTCTTCCCCGCCGCCCTGGACGCCCAGCGCGACCGGCTGGTGAAGGCCATCGCCTACGTGGTGGACCGGCTGGAGGAACCCGACCGGCTGCTGCCCTTCCTGGCGCAGCTCGGCCGCGACCACCGCAAGTACGGCGTAGTGGCCGATCACTATGCGGCCGTGGGGAAATCGCTCAAGAGCGCGCTCGAGGCCTACGCGGGCACCGAGATCTGGACCGACGAGGTCGGCCGCGCCTGGGACGAGGGCATCGGCATCATCGCCGGCACCATGATCAAGGCCGCCGATGGCGAGAGCACCCCGCCGGTGTGGACCGGCACCGTCATCGAGCACCGCGAAGTGCTGCGCAACCTGGCGGTCGTGCGCTTGAAGCTGGACCAGCCCATGCAGTACGCGGCCGGTCAGTACATGAGCGTGCAGATCCCCTCCCGCCCGCGCATGTGGCGCTACCTGTCCCCGGCCATTCCGGCCAATGCCGACGGCGAACTGGAATTCCACATCCGCGGCGTCACCGGCGGCTGGGTCAGCCCGGCCATCGTCGGGCACAGCCGGGTCGGCGAGCAATGGCTGATCGGATCGCCGCTGGGCGGTCTCGGCGTGCCCCGCAACACCCGCCGCAAGATGCTGATGATCGGCTGCGGCACCGGCATCGCGCCGCTGCGCGCCCAGCTCATGGCCATGACCTCGCGCCGATCCAACCCCAAGGTGGATCTGTTCGTCGGCGGCCACTACCCGTGCGACCTCTACGACCTCGAGGTGCTCAGCCAATTGGCCTGCGCCAACAAGTGGCTCACCGTGCATCCGGTCACCGAGTCCACCGAGAACCCGTGGTGGCACTTCGACAATTCCGAGGAGACCCGCGAATACCCCGGCCTGCAACCGCGGGTGGTCGGTCAGATCGGCAAGATCGTGGCCGGCCACGGCTCCTGGGAGGACCGCGACGTACAGATCGTGGGAGCCCCGTCCATGGTGCAGACCACCAAGTTCCGGCTCATGGCGGCCGGCACCTCCACCGAGAACATCCGCCACGACCCGCTGTTCTGAGACACCCGCCGTCCCGAGGGCTCAGAAGCCTTCGTAGCGAATGGCTTCCGCGGGAGCGCCGATGGCGACGAGCTGGTCGATGGTGTTACGCACCATGGCCGCGCCGCCGCACACCAGGATCTGGTGGTGGTCCAGCGGACCGAACCGCTCCGGGATGTCCGCGATGGTGCCCGGCATCATCTCCTCCGGCCGGAAACCGATGTCGACGCGGCACTGCTCGTACCAGGTGTCGACGAAATCCGGGTCGTACTCGTCCTGCACCACGGGAACCACGGTGAGCCAGGGCATTTCGCCGGTCAGCAGGTAGAGCATGTCGGAGGCGTACAGGTCGCGCGGGTAGCGCGCCCCGACGAAGAGGTGGGTGCGCGGCGGCTGTTCGCGGCGCGAGAGATCCAGCAGCAGTGCGCGCATCGGCGCCAGCCCGACCCCGTCGGCGATCATGACCACCTCGGTGGCGTCCGGCTCCACCGCCAGCCAGCCGCCGGGCGCGCTGATCCGCCATTCGTCGCCGGGATGGGAGTCGGCCACGATGGAACCGCTGCACCATCCGCCCGGCAGGGTCCGCACATGGAATTCCAGCTTGCCGTCCAGCGACGGCGGCAGCGCGCAGTACATGCGGCGCACCATGTTCGGATGCTGCGGCGTGCGCACCTCCACCGACTGTCCCGCCGCGAACGGCACGAACTCGCCGATCAACCGCACCACCGTGGTGTCCTCGCGCAACCGGTGCGCCCCCACCACCGTGGCGGTCCACTCGGTCTGCGCGTCCAGGGGAATCGCGCCGGTCTCATCGGGGCCGATCGTCACTTACAACTCCTCAATATCAATTTGCCTCCGCTCCGCTCCGGCGGGTTCGCGGCCCCTGGTCCCGATTCTTCCCTCCTCCGCTTCGCTCCCCCGCTCCAAGGTGGAGGTCTATCAAGCCGCAGTCCAGAATCGGGACGGCCGCGAACCTTTGAGCTGATCAGCGAGCGTGGGAAGCCGAGCTGGCCAGGGCGGCAAGGTATTTCGATTGTCCTACACCGGATCTGAGCTTATCGCCGACTCCGGTGCTCCCACGGCGAGCAGGGCTCGCTTGGTGTCGGCGATCATGCGGGCCGAACCGGCGATCTGGATCTGCCGATCGGCCCAGGCGCCGAAGCTGGCCACCACCGCGCCCAGGTTCCCGATCAGCCGCCGATGCATGCCGAAGGGCGGGTCGGCGGGCGGGTAGGGGTGCCACCAGGGGTTGGTCTCGTTCTCGCAGACCGGGATCACCGTGAGCCACGGATTGGACTGCGAGAGCTGCCACATGTTCTCCACGTCGTAGAGGTCACACGGGTAGCGGCCGCCCATGAACAGGTGCACGCGCGGGTTGATGCCGCGCCGTCCCATCTCGATGAGCTGGGCCCGCAGCGGGGCGATGCCGGTGCCCGCGCCGATCATGAGCACGTCCTTGCGGCGGCTCAGGTCGACGTGCAGGCCGCCGAGCGGGGCGGCGATCATCCAGCGGTCGCCGACCTGGGTCTCGTTCACGATGCCGGGGCTGACCCAGCCGGTCCGGACCTTGCGCACGTGGAATTCGATCTCGCCGTACGGGTTGGTGGGGATGGCGGGGGACAGGTAGCGCCACATCTTGGGCCGCTGCGGGATGGCGACCGGCACGTACTGCCCGGCCTGGTAGGGGATGGGGGTGTCGGTCTGCAGGCGCACGATGGCCAGATCGTCCACCACCCGCCGGTGCCCGACCACGGTCGCCTCCCAATAGGGCTGCGACTTATCGGAATTCGCTCCGATGGCCATGGACGCCGAGATCAGGATGGTGATGTCACGCCAGCCCGCCTCGAGCGGCCGCGACCAGTTCGCAACCCCGTTGTAGCTCCGGAAGGCATGCAGCAGCGCGCGCCCGGCGATGTCGTAGTGCGCCGCTTCCACCCCGTACTTGCGGTGGTCGCGGGCGAGTTGCTCCAGGAAGCGCTGGGCACGATCCCAGTCCTCCAGGTTGTCGAGGACGAACGAGATGGCCGTGACCAACCGTTTCGCCTGCATGTCCATGGCGGAGGGGAAAAGTTCCCGCAAAGCGGGGATCTCCGCGAAAAGATGACCGTAGAACGCGCTGATCAGCCGTTCCGGCCCGTTGGGGGCCTCGACGACTGTCCGAAAGTTTGCGCGGACCAGCGCTGCCGAACGCGCATCCACGACGTCGAGCTTTCCTTCCTGTCCAACTACCCCGAACCGCCTGCCAGGCGGCCCTCCGCGTCAAGTATCCCTTAAAACCCGGTGGTCGCACGGATATAGCCGGAGGTGGATCGATTTCCGTAACCCGGGGTTCAGATCACCAGCACCGTCTTGCCGCGCGCACCCGCCGCGCCGATCATGGCGGGCGCGTCGGCCAGCGGCGGCAGATTGCGGATCGGCACCATCAGATCGCCGGTCGCGACCAAGCGCAGCAGTTCGCTCAATTCGGCCGTGCCGCCGCGGGATTCGAGGTTGCCGCCGATGATGCCACGCGCCTTCAGATCCGCCTCGTCGGCCGATCCGATGGTCGAGTAGGCGTGGCCGCCCGGCTTCACCAGGCTCGCGTTGTCGGCGAACACCGGCGGCGGACTGACCAGATCGAAGACCGCCTCGATACCGCCGGGATCGGTGATCCGCACCGAATCGGCGACCGACAGCCGGGCGGCCTCGGCGTGGGTGGGCGAGTCGGTGACGGTCATGCGGCCGTAGTTGACCACCTCCATCGCGCCGAGCCGGACCATGCGGTCGGTGTCGTCGGGGCGGGCGGTCGCGATGACGTGCGCCCCGGCCATGGCTGCCAGTTGCACCAGGTAGGAGCCGACGCCGCCGGACGCGCCGACGATCAGCACCCGCTGCCCGCGCTGGACCTCGGCCGCGTGCAGCAGGTCCAGGGCGGTGATGCCCGCGGTCGGCAGCGCGGCCGCGCGCACCGCGGTGACCTCGTCGGGGAGCTTGACCAGGGTGCCGCCGTCGGCGGCCACCAGGTATTCGGCGAAGGTGCCGTGCCCGAGCGGCGGCGACAGGAACTTGCCGACCACCCGGTCGCCGATGTCGAAGTCGTCGACGCCCGCGCCCACCGCACTGACGGTGCCCGCGCCGTCGACGCCGGGAATCATCGGAAAGTCATGGGGGAGTTGGCCGTCCAGGAAGCCGTCGATGATCCGCTGGTCGACGGGGTTCACCCCGGCCGCCTCCAGATGGATCTGGATCTGTCCCGGTCCGGGCTCCGGGACCGGCATGTCGGCGGGTTCGGGGGTGCCACCGAATTCTCGGACGACGATCGCGCGCATTGCTGCTCCATTCGTTCGGGCGAACCGGGATGGATGAGCTGGTGTGATGCGTCAACGAATGGGGCCATCGTACGCGTAGCGTGTGGAGGGGCTCCTGGCCGTGAGAGAAAGGGCCTTGGTCTCTGGTGTCACCGCCGGAAATTAGTCAGACTTGAGCGGAACAGACTCAACTTCTACCGCGTTGTAGACAGCAACGACTAGTAGGAAGGTGACAGTGGACTCGTTCAATCCCACCACCAAGACCCAGGCGGCGCTGACCGCCGCGCAACAGGCGGCCTCGGTCGCCGGTAATCCGGAGATCCGTCCGGCTCACTTGCTGGTGGCGTTGCTGGATCAGACCGACGGCATCGCCGCCCCCTTGCTCAAGGCCGTCGCCGTCGATCCGGCCACGGTCCGGCGTGAGGCCCAGGAGATCGTGGATCGCCTGCCCCGCGCCACGGGGGCCACCACCACACCCAATTTCGGCCGCGAGGCCATCGCCGCGCTCACCTCGGCGCAGCACCTGGCCACCGAGCTCGGCGACGAGTACGTCTCCACCGAGCACCTCGTCTACGGCTTGGCCGCAGGCGATTCCGATGTCCAGCAGCTGCTGCTGAAGTACGGCGCGACCGCGGACGCGCTGCGTGAGGCGTTCACCGCCGTGCGCGGCAACGCCCGCGTCACCTCGCCGGATCCCGAGGGCTCCTACCAGGCGCTGGAGAAGTACTCCACCGACCTGACCGCCGCCGCCCGCGAGGGCAAGCTGGACCCGGTCATCGGGCGCGACACCGAGATTCGCCGCGTCGTGCAGGTGCTGAGCCGCCGCACCAAGAACAACCCGGTGCTGATCGGCGAGCCCGGCGTCGGTAAGACCGCCATCGTCGAGGGCCTGGCCCAGCGCATCATCGCGGGCGACGTCCCCGAATCGCTGCGCGGCAAGAAGCTGGTGTCGCTGGACCTGGGCGCGATGGTCGCGGGCGCGAAGTACCGCGGTGAGTTCGAGGAGCGGTTGAAGGCCGTGCTCGAGGAGATCAAATCCTCGGCGGGGCAGATCATCACGTTCATCGACGAGCTGCACACCATCGTGGGCGCGGGCGCGACCGGCGAATCCGCCATGGACGCCGGCAACATGATCAAGCCCATGCTGGCCCGCGGTGAACTGCGCCTGGTCGGCGCCACCACCCTCGACGAGTACCGCCAGCACATCGAGAAGGATCCGGCCCTGGAGCGCCGGTTCCAGCAGGTGCTGGTCGGCGAGCCGTCGGTGGAGGACACCGTCGGCATCCTGCGCGGGCTCAAGGAGCGCTACGAGAACCACCACCACGTGCGGATCACCGACTCCGCGCTGGTGGCGGCGGCGACCCTGTCCGACCGCTACATCACCTCCCGGTTCCTGCCGGACAAGGCGATCGACCTGGTCGACGAGTCGGCCTCGCGGCTGCGCATGGAAATCGATTCCCGCCCCGTGGAAATCGACGAGATCGAGCGCGTCGTGCGACGGCTCGAGATCGAGGAAGTGGCCCTGGCCAAGGAGACCGACGACGCGTCCAAGGCGCGCCTGGAGAAGCTGCGCTCCGAACTCGCCGACGACCGCGAGAAGCTCAACCAGTTGATGACCCGCTGGCAGAACGAGAAGCAGGCCATCGACGCGGTGTCGGTGCTGAAGGAGGAGCTGGAGTCGCTCAAGGGCGAGTCCGAGCGGGCCGAGCGCGACGGCGACTACAACAAGGCCGCCGAACTCCGGTACGGGCGAATCCCCAAGCTGGAGAAGGAACTCGCCGAGGCCGAGGCCAAGGCGAAGACCGCCGCCGACGGCGACGTCATGCTCAAGGAGGAGGTCGGGCCGGACGATATCGCCGAGGTGGTGTCGTCGTGGACCGGTGTCCCCGTGGGCCGCATGATGGAGGGCGAGACCCAGAAGCTGCTGCGCATGGAGGACGAGCTGGGCCGCCGGGTCGTGGGGCAGAAGGAAGCCGTGCAAGCGGTGTCGGATGCCGTGCGCCGGGCGCGGGCCGGGGTCGCCGACCCCAACCGGCCCACCGGTTCCTTCATGTTCGTCGGCCCGACCGGCACCGGTAAGACCGAGCTGGCGAAGGCGTTGGCGGACTTCCTGTTCGACGACGAACGCGCCATGGTCCGCATCGACATGAGCGAGTACGGCGAGAAGCACTCGGTGGCCCGCCTGGTGGGCGCGCCTCCGGGGTACGTCGGCTACGACCAGGGCGGCCAGCTCACTGAGGCGGTGCGGCGACGCCCGTACACGGTGGTGCTCTTCGACGAGATCGAGAAGGCCCACCCGGACGTCTTCGACATCCTGCTGCAGGTGCTCGACGAAGGTCGGCTCACCGACAGCCAGGGCCGCACGGTCGACTTCCGAAACACCATCCTCATCCTGACCTCGAATCTGGGTGCGGGCGGCGACCGGGACACGGTCATGAACGCGGTGCGCCGCGCCTTCAAGCCGGAGTTCCTGAACCGGCTCGACGACGTGGTCATGTTCCACGCCCTCGACGAGGAACAGCTGGAGCGGATCGTCGACATCCAGCTGAACCAGCTGCAGAAGCGGCTCGCCCAGCGCCGCCTCACTCTGGACGTGTCCGACTCGGCCCGCTTCTGGCTGGCCGTGCGCGGCTACGACCCGGCCTACGGCGCGCGCCCGCTGCGCCGGCTGATCCAGCAGTCCATCGGCGACTCGCTCGCCAAGGAACTGCTGGCCGGGGAGGTGCAGGACGGCGACACGGTGAAGGTGAACGTCACCCCGGACGGTGACACCCTCATCGTCGGCCGCTGACCGGCACGAACACCGGCCCCCGCGCGAACTTCGGCTCGCGCGGGGGCCTCGTCGTTCGAGGACCGTTCGGTCGAGTTCGCGGCTCGGTAGCCGTACTCCGCCTACCCTGGAGGCCATGACTGATCCGAGCGATCCGTGGTCGCGGCGGCCGGAACCGGGCCCCGGGGAGGGGCCCGCCGAGCAGGCCGTCCCCGGCGGCCACACCTCGGACAGCGCCGCGGCGTACGGGCCGACCGAGTCCATACCCGCTGGTCCGACCGACTATTTCGGGCAGCAGCCGGGGCCTGAGGCCACCCGGGTGTTCCCGCCCGCCGACGCCGGCTGGGGTGGGTACGACACCGGCGGCGGCTACGAGCCGACGGCTGTCTACCCGGGGCAACAGGGATACGCGCCCACGGGGGCCTACGGAGCTCCGGGCTATTCCCCCGCGCCCGGCGCACCCGGCTATCCGGGTGGTGCGGGCATGCCGCCGCCGGGCGGCTATCAGCCCGCGGGTTTCCCGCAGAATCCGGCGCCGCCCCCGCCGCCGCGCAAGACCACCATGTGGATCGCGCTGGGTCTGGCCGCGATCATCGCGGTCGCCATCGTCGGGTTGGTCGTGGGAACGCTGATGAGCAGCAACGACTCGTCCGACAGCGCCGCCGGCCCCCGCACCTCCGGTCTCGGCCTGCCCGCCTTTCCGGGCAACACCTCCTCCCTGCCGCTGCCCAGCGGCGTGCCCACGATTCCGGGCCTGGGCGATCTGGACCAGCTCGGCGCGGACATGGGCACCATCGCCTCGAACGACGGCTCGACGCTCACCATCACGGCGCTGTCCGGCAGCACGGTGACGGTGAAGACCGACGACAAGACGCAGGTAATCTCCCTGGGTAGCACCAAAGTCGCGGACCTGCCGGTGGGCGAAGTGGTGATGGTGCAGGGCGACAAGAACTCCGACGGATCCATTCAGGCGAAGTTGATCTTCAGCACGTCCCTGCCGAGCGGGACTCGATGAGCAAGAATGCTGTGGGCGTGCCGGGCATGACGCCCTCACTCTGGATAGGGTAGGCGGCGATGACGGCTATATGGTTCGGGCTGGCGGCGATCGCGCTCGTGGGTGCGATCGTGCTCCTCTATTTCGATCGGCTGCAGCGGCAGCGCACCGGGCATGTGCGACAGGTCTGGGCGAAATCCCAGGGCTACACCTATGTTTCGGTGGAGCCCGCGCTCGCCTCCACCTGGCGGCGCGGCGCGCTCGCCAAGCTGGGTTACCTGTCCGCGGTGGACGTGGTGTCGGGTAACCGCAAGGGCGAGAAGTTCGTGCTCTTCGATCTGGAGGACGCCGCCACCCTGGTCGCGGTGCGCCGTCAGATCGGCTCGGACATCGATATCGACCTGCGGTTGAAAACCGCGGCGCCGCCGAAGGATCACGATCTGGAGCTGCTCGGCGCCATCGGCGACCGGGTGGTCTTCGCGACCAATCCCGATGTCGCGCGGCACGCGGTGGATCAGCGCATGGTGGCGTTCATCGAGTCGCTGCCCGACGAGGTGCAGCAGCTGTGGTCCGAGGGCAACTGGACGCTCGGCATGCTGCCGGTCGGCGCGGTCGCCAAGGACTGGGAGACCGCCATCGACGCGGTGCTGCGGCTGTCCGGCCTGCTGCACGTGCTGCCGCCGGTCATCAATGCCGAGCGCGGTCGCGACGAACTGCCCGAACCCGGTCGCTCGCAAGCGGTTCCCGAGGACGACGGCTACGACGGCCACGACGAGTTCGGCGACTACGGTGACCAGGAGCGCGACCCGCGCGACCAGCGGCCCGCCCGCGACGACCGCCCGCGCGGCGACGACTACGACTCCCCGCTGGTCAGCGATATCGCCGGGGGCGGGGAACCGGACGGCGAGCCCGAAAGCTGGCGTCCCGCACTGAAAGTCGTGCCGGATCCGCGCAACCGCCCGCGCCGCAACTGGCCGCCCGCCCCCGAGGGCGAGCAGGACCACTACGACGCCGACGGCCCCGACCACGAAGACCGTTGGGACGACCAGGAATCCGGCGACCGGCGCGGCGAATCGGATCCGGACCGCGAGCCCGAGGAGGGCTGGCGCCGGGATCAGGGCCGCAGCGCCCCGCCCGGCGGACCCTTCCATCCGGGCTTCCGCCCCTACCAGGGACCCGCGCCGAGGTGACGCCTCGGCCGTGTCTACGCGCGGCGCGCCGCAGCCACAGGGTGTCTGCGCGAATTCGCCGCGTGTGGATCGGCCAGGGACCAGAATGAGGGCGCAGTTCAGGTCATCGCCGACCACTCCCCGATCGTGCGAGTGATGGGCCGTCGATGACCGAGAGTTCCCCTGATCAGGTGCGCCTGCCGGGCGCCCGCCGTCCGGTGGCCTTGGTCACCGGGCCGACCTCCGGTATCGGCAAGGCGTACGCCACCAGGCTCGCCGCCCTCGGCTACGACCTGGTGCTGGTGGCGCGGGATGAGGAGCGGCTGGCCGCGCTGGCCCACGACCTGCGGGTGCGGTTCGCCGCGCGCGCCGAGACGCTGCCCGCCGATCTGAGCCGGGCCGCGGATCGCGACCGGGTGGCCGCACGCCTGGCCGAGGGCGTCGAATTCCTGGTCAACAATGCCGGATTCGGCATGTCGGGTGAGTTCTGGACGCAGGACGCCGACGCTCTGCAGCACCAACTCGATGTGAACGTCACCGCTGTCGTGCAGCTCACCCGGGCGGCCCTGCCGCCCATGCTGCACGCGGCCCGGGGCACCGTGGTGAATGTGGCCAGCATGGCGGGCCTGATCCCCGGACGGGGCTCGACCTATTCGGCCTCCAAGGCGTACGTCGTATCCTTTTCCCAAGGGCTGGCCGGCGGGCTGGCCGGAACCGGAGTCCGGGTGCAGGCCTTGTGCCCGGGATTCGTCCGCACCGAATTCCATGAGCGGGCCGGCATCGAGATGGCCTCGCTACCACGACCCCTGTGGTTGAGCGTGGACGAGGTGGTGGCCGGTTCGCTGCATGATCTGGAGAAAGACCGGGTGATCAGCGTGCCCGGAATGCAGTACAAAGCGATCGTCGCGATCGCCGGGCTCATCCCACGAACCCTGGTGACCCGCCTGAACCGGGGCCTGTTCAACGCACGCGGAAGGACATAGACACAGCAATGCAGGTAACGACGACCGACCGGGACAGACTCGCGGCTCTGGTACGCGAGCTCGCCGTCGTGCACGGGCGGGTGACCCTGTCATCCGGCAAGGAAGCCGACTACTACGTGGACCTGCGCCGCGCCACCCTGCACCACGAGGCCGCCCCGCTGATCGGCAAGCTGCTGCGGGAGCTCTCGGCGGATTGGGACTTCGACGCGGTGGGCGGGCTCACCATGGGCGCCGACCCGGTGGCGGCCGCGGTCCTGCACGCGCCGGGCCGTCCGATCGACGCCTTCGTGGTGCGCAAGGCCGCCAAGACCCACGGCATGCAGCGCCAGATCGAGGGCCCCGACATCGTCGGCAAGCGGGTGCTGGTGGTCGAGGACACGACCACCACCGGCAACTCCCCGATCACCGCGGTGCGCGCACTGCGGGAGGCGGGCGCGATCGTGGTCGGCGTGGCCACCGTGGTGGACCGTGAGACCGGCGCGGACGGCATCATCGCCGCCGAGGGTCTGGAATATCGCTCGATTCTGGGCCTGAAGGACCTCGCCTTGGGGTAGGACTTATGTCCCTGGCGTCAGGGTGTGTCCTTACCGGACGGTTAACAAGACTTGGCTCTGGGCTGAAACCTTGCTCTGGGTTAGCCTGAATCCTGGTCTTACGTCCGACAACGGTGTCGACAAATGATTGTGTGAAGGGTCGTGTGAGTCACCTGTGGTGAGCATTGCAATCAACAAGGGTCCGCAGAATATTGCGATGCTCGGCATCGGTGCCTACCGGCCCCAGCGCGTCGTCAGCAACGCCGAGGTGTGCGAGATCCTCGACTCCACCCCCGAGTGGATCTTCGAGCGGACCGGCATTCACAACCGGCGCTGGATCTCCGGCGACGAGACGCTGCGCAGCATGGCGGTCGCCGCGGGTGAGCGGGCGCTGAAGAACACCGGCATCGACCGATCCAAGATCGGCGCCCTGATCCTGGCCTCCTCCAGCTGGCTCAAGCTGACCCCGCACGGCGCGCCGACCGTGGCCTCGGACCTGGGCATGAACGGCATCCCCGCCTTCGACCTGGTCTCCGGCTGCGGCGGCTTCGGCTACGGCCTCGGCGTGGCCGCGGACATGATCCGTTCCGGCTCGGCCGAGTACATCCTGCTCATCGGCGCCGAGACGATGACCGTCGGTCTCGACCCGACCGACCGCGGCACCGCCATGATCTTCGGTGACGGCGCGGGCGCGGTCGTGATCGGTCCCGCCGAGGAGAACGGCATCTCCCCGACCGTGTGGGGCTCCGACGGCGAGAACGCCGAGGCCATCGCGCAGGACGTGGACTTCCTGGAGTTCATGAACAAGGCGCAGCGTCTGCAGGGCACCGACCCGTCGGTCGAGGCCGTGGGCCGGATGTCGCTGCACATGGAGGGCCCCAAGGTCTTCCGCTGGGCCGCCGTCACCCTGCCGCGCGCGCTGTCGAGCGCGATCGAGCTGTCGGGCGTGGCCAAGGACGACATCGAGGTGTTCGTCCCGCACCAGGCCAACGCCCGCATCAACGAGCTCATGAAGAAGAACCTCGGGCTCCCCGACGATCTGCCGATGGCCAATGACATCGAGAACACCGGCAACACCTCCGCCGCCTCGATCCCGCTGGCCATCGAGGAGATGCTGGTGACCGGCAAGGCCAAGGGCGGTCAGCTGGCCCTGCTGCTCGGCTTCGGCGCGGGTCTGTCCTACGCCGGCCAGGTCGCGGTGCTGCCGCCCGCCCCGGCCGAACCCAGCTTCTGATGGCCCGCCCGTTCCGTGCCGCCTTCGTCGGCGCGGCGGCGGTGACCGTCTACGGCGCGGTCACCGGTCGCGAGAAGCTGCAGTGGTTCGCGAAGCCGTTGCTGATGCCGCTGCTGGCCGCCGACGTGGCCGTGAACGGCAAGCGCCTGGATCCCGCCGACCGCACCGTGCTGCTCGGCTCGCTGGCCGCGGCCACGGTCGGCGACGTGCTGCTCATCGAACCCGACGACGACCGCCGATTGATCGCGGGCGCTTCGTCTTTCGCGGTCATGCAGACCGGTTACTCGTGGCTGTGGTGGCGGCGCGGGGCGCGGCCCCGGCCCGCCATCGCGGGCCAGCGGCTGGCCGCCTGGCTGGGCGCGGCGACGCTCATGCGGTTCAAGGCCCCCACGGTGGCGGTGCCGCTCACCGTGTACGGCGCGACCCTGGGCACCGCGGCCACCCTGGCCTCGGATCCGGAACTCGCCCGCGACGCGAAGAACATTGCGGGCGTGAACGTTCCGAACGCCGATCCGCGCAGCCGATTGGGTCTGGGCGCGCTGCTGTTCACCGTGTCGGACGGATTGATCGTGCTGCGCCGCATTTTCGCGCGCGGTGATAAGTCGCGCCGGATCACCGAGGGCGTCATTCTCGGCACTTATGCCGCCGCGCAATATCTGCTGGCGGATCCGCGCGCGCATCGGTAGGCATATCGGTAACCGAATAGGTCACCGTATCCGTCACCCGTAATTCGATACGAAAGAACCCCATCCGGAAATCTCTGGATGGGGTTCTTCGTGTCTCCGGCGCCCGAGGATCAGGGCAGGATCTGGGGAACGGAATTCGGGGCGATCGCGCCGACGAGCAGACCGACCAGAGCGAGCTGCAGGCCGGGGCCGACCGCGCAGAGCGGGATCAGCGGAATTCCGATAATGGTGACGCCACAGATGACGGCGCCGGTCGCGGCCCCGATCACGAAGCCGAGGGCGGCGGCATTGGCCATCGGATCGTGGTTCTGGGCATTCGGGTCGGTGGCGATGTCCTGCGGCTGCGAGATCTCGGCCGCGGCCGGGGTGACATCCGAGGTCACGGGCTGTGCGGCCTCGGGTGCGACGGGCTGCGAGACCTCGGCCGCGACCGGGACCGCCGGGGTGAACGCGGCGAGCTGCACGACCGGCGCCGCCTGCGGGGCCTCGATCGGCGCGGTGGCGGAAGCCGTTCCCGCGCTGGCGAAAGTGGCGGCCACCGCCAGCGGCAGAGCCGCGACAACTGCCTTACGACCGAAATTACGAATGGTGCGACGCATGATTATTCCTATCCTCCCGGACCCCCGATGCACGCTGAACTCAGATGGCGTGCAGAACGATTCGTGTTGCCAAAGCAACGGAACAAGTTGTATCGGATGTCGGTCCCGGAATCAAGTTTCGGTTATTCGGCGCCCATGGAAAAGCGAAAGCGCCTCGAACCGCGTTCGGTCCGAGGCGCATTCATGGATGAGTCAGTTGGCGATGGTGACTGCCGGGGGATTCCAGGTCCCGTCGATGATCTTCTCGTCGGGCCAATAGGTGCGGAGCATCAGGTTGAAGTTCCCGGACTCGGGCGCGGGCAGCCAGTTCGATTCCTTTGCCGGTTCCGGCTTTTCACGCTGGATGTAGATGTCGACCGAACCGTCGGGGTTCTTGGACAGCAGTTCACCGCGCACGGCGTAGCGGTTGATCGGGTTCTCGACGAAGAAGCCCTTCCCGTCGTACATGGTGACCGACCAGAATCCGTGCACCGGCGGAATCTGGTCGGCGGGGAAGTGCAGCACGTAGTTGTGGGCGGAGTCGAGCGGCTGGTTCTTCCCGTCGACGTGAGTGCCCGGGTACAGCGCGTCCTGCGGCAGATTCGCGCCCAGACCGGCGTACGCGATGACGGCGCGGACACCGTAATGCGTGCCGTAGTCGCCGATGTCCTTGCGTGCGGTCTTCCAGCCATTGACCGGCTGGTTGCTGATATCGGCCTCGATCTTGCTCAGTGCCGTCGAGAACGCCTGCTCCCACTGGGCACGTTCGGTGCTCGGCAGCGTGGCGAGATCCAGCTTCTTGTCCGGGCTCCATCCGATGTCGGCCAGCTGCTTCAGGATGGCCTTGTCATCCGGCCGGGTCTGGGTGTGCGACAGGGCAGAGTAGTAGAGATCCCAGTACTCCTGCGGGCTCAACTTGTGGATGTAGTCGGCGACCGGCTGTTTCGCGGGCCAGTCCGGGTGGATGTCGGTGTTCTGGGGCGGGGTGTAGGGCTTGCCGTGCGCGCTGAGCGGGACCGCGGTCAGCTTGTTCTGGATGGCGATCACGTTCGGGACGTCGTCGGCGCCGTTGACCTGGATCCGGCCGATCATCCACCCGGCGTCGGTGGGCAGCCGGTACTCGCGGACGCCCGCGGGCAGCTCGCCCTTCCAGTTCGGGCCCACGATGGCGAACTCGTAGCCCTTGCCCGCGTCGTCGATGGTCCGGGTGCCGGGGGAGGCGTCGACATTGGTCCACATGTCGAGGAGGGGGAACAGATGGTAGCGGTCGCCCATGGGCGGCACGCTGACCACGACCGGTTCGGTGGACACGTCGAAGAGCATCGAGGTATAGAGGGTGTCCACGTTCGGGCGGACGACATTCTTGAAGTTCGCGTCGGGCAGGAAGGCCAGGGGTGCGAGCTGGTTCATCGGCGCCACGCCCTTGGACGGGTCCGGCGCGGGCACATTGGTTTGCTGTCGCCGCGTTACCTCCACCGACACCAGCGGGTAGGTGTAGACGTAGGCGTTCACCGCGGCCTCGTCCTTGTTCGCCGCGGGGGTGGTGGTGTCGGACGAGGTCGAGGAATTGGATGAGCAGGCTGCCGCGGTGGCGGCGACGGCCATCGTCGCGAGCAGGGCGATCGCGGTGCGCACGTGCGGGAACCTCTTCTTGCTGGCCAACGCAGACCCTCCATCGATGTGGGTATGTGGAGCTCGAGTCACCAACCAGGTCAGCTAATTTTCAGCAAGGTTGGCGAGAGCTAAGTGAACCCGATTTCGTTGGACAATGTTAGGGGAATTTTCGCCCCTGGCCGGGATGGGTACCGGTCGGCATGTACACGCGCCAGTGTTTTAGCGAATTGTTAGCAATCCGTAGTTGTGGTACCACCAGGCGGTGTGGCCCAGGAAGTAGTCCGTGTAGGCGATCTCGGCGTTCTGCTCGTTGCCGCCGGGGACGACGGCCAGGAAATAGTCGATCTCGGAGAGCTCGTATTCGCAGTGGACCAGGGGGAGCAGGGCGGGCAGGGCCCGTCGTTCCGCCGCGGACAGCGCGCGCACCGACTCGTATCCGCCGAGCAGGGCGCGGGCCTGATCGGCCCGCACGTTCGCCGGGCCACCCGACCGGATCGAAATCCAGTCCACCGCACAGCGTTCGATGGCGGTGGCCAGATCGTGAACGGCCGTGCTCCGGTCGCACAGGCCGAAGTCGATGACGGCGGTCACGTCGCGGTCGCGCCAGAGCAAGTTGGTGCCGTGCCAGTCATTGTGTGTCCACAGTGGCTCCAGGTCGGCCAGTAGGGGATACAGGCGCTCGTAGGCCGGAAGCTGGACGCGTGCCATATCGCCGCGCCAATCACGCCGCGCCAGGAACGCGCCCAGCGCGGGCCGCTCGACGGCCCGATGCGCCACGGCCGCAAGGGGATCGGCGGAGGAGAAGATGCTGAAACCGGCCAGGAGCGGGCGCGGCGGGCGTCGCGGCGCGTCGTAATCGGCGGCCGCCAGGTGCAGCCGCGCCAGGGCGCGTCCGGCCGCGGCCGCCTCGTCGAGGGAACGGTAGGGCGACCAGGAGAAGACGCCCGCGTAGTCGTCGGAGCCGATGCCGAGTTCCTGTACCTCGTAGGCGAATTCGCCGAGGTCGAGCGTGCGCAGTACAGCGGGAACCGGAATCCCGTGCCCGCGTAGGTGATCCATGAACCGGTGTTCCTCGCCGAGCGCGGCGGCGTCCCGCAGTGTGCGGGGCAGGCGTTTGAGGATGACCTCGCGCCCGTCCGGCAGCCGGATCCGCGCGGTGGCCGAGAGCGGTCGCGGACTGCGCCATTCGATGCTCGCGTCCGCGCCGAGCACCGCTTCCACCTCGGCGGGAGTGAGTGCGGGCCAATCGGGTTCGACCAGCGGGTCGAGCCCCATGCCGTAGACCCGGCCGTCGGTCATCCCCGGCGCAGCCGCACCAGGATCGCCGTCACGGCGGCGGCCGCCAGGAACGAGTACAGCGAGGCCGAGGCCCACCAGCCCGGATGGATGCCGAGCGCGTTCTGCGCCTTGGTCCAGAAGTCGCTCCACCAGGTGATCGAACCGGGATTGAAGAGCTGGTAGACGACGAATCCGATCACCCACGGCAGCAGCATGAGCGGGCGGGTGGGGGCGTGCTCGGTGAGGTCCCAGCCGGTGCGGCCACGGCCGAAGAAGTAGTCGACGACCAGGACCGCGCACAGCGGCACGAAGACCGACCCGATCAGGTACAGGAAGTTGGCGTAATTGCCGAAGTCGCGCACGGGCAGCGCCAGCAGCGTCACGAGGGCGCCGACCAGGGTCGCCAGCAGCCGCCGATCCACCCGGGGCAGCAGGTTCTGGATCGACATGGCCGTCGAATAGATATTGGCGAAGGACTGATCCGATTCGCGCAGCACCAGCACCGCGAAGAACAGCCACCCGGCGGTGACGCCGAGGAAGGTATCGAAGATGTGGTCGGCGCTGCCCGCCTGCAGGATCGCGAGGATGCCGAGCAGATAGCACCAGACCTGCGCGACCGAGTAGCCGATCACGGTGGCTCCGGCGGCGGTGCGCGCGGACCGCGAGTGCCGGGTGTAGTCGGCGGCCAGCGGCACGAAGGAGATGGAGACCGCGAGGGTGGCGTCGACGGCGGGCCAGAACCCGCTCCAGCTGGTGTCGGTCGGCATCGGAACCGGTTGCCGCAGCAGCTGAATCGTGAAGTAGATCAGGGCGATGCCGACCGCCACCGACACGTATTTGCGCAGCGCGCGCACCGCGGACAGCGGCCACACGGCCATCACGGTGGACAGCACGCCCGCGCCGACGATGACGATCCAGTGCGGCACCCGATCGTGGGTGAGCGCGGAGACGCCGAGCGTGATGACGGTGAGCTCGTACACGCCCCAGCCGATGCACTGCACGATATTGGCGACCGTCGGCAGATACGACAGGCGCGTGCCGAACAGTCCGCGCAGCACCGCCATGGCGGGCGCGCCGGTGCGGGCGCCGATGGCGGCGGGCCCGGCCACCATGGCCGCGCCGACCACGGTGCCGAGCACGGTGGCCAGCAGGGCTCCGGTCAGCGGCAGGTTCGCGCCGGCGGGGGTGAGCACGACCGCGGCGCCGCTGAACCCGATCAGGCTGACGCCGAGATTCAGCCAGAACGCCGCCTGATCGGTGAAGCCGAGGGTGCGCGGCGGCTCGGTGTCGAGTACCAGCGGCGCTTCCCGGCGGTCCGGTGTGTCGGCGATCGTCATGGTCAGGATGCTACGGGCCGGATCGGGCGAATCCGGCAGACCGTCCTACCGAGCGCACACGGCTCGGGCACGGTGCCACCCGTGCCGGTGGTCCGGTGAGCACCGGGTCACAGGCTCCGCGGGTCGCGGTTCACAGGGCCCCGCGGGCCGCGGTTCACAGGCACAGCATGATGCGGTCGCGGTTGCGCGGATCGACGCGGATCGAAATCGTGCCGCCCACAGCGATTCTCGGCTTGACCACGGGTTCCACGTCGAACACGATGCTGCCGTAATAGGTTTCCGACCCCGGCACCACGAGCTCGAGGTCGAGTTCGGTGAGCTCGGTGCAGTGGTCGGTGCGCTGCAGCGGGTGCACGCCCTCGATGTTCGCCCAGCCTTCGAGCCCGTGTCGCAGCAGTTTCCGGTCCGAGCGGGTGGGGCGCTGGGCGAGCAGCATGCCGAGTCCGAGGAAGGTTCCGTACAGACCGACCAGCGTGACGACCTGGACGGGGATGGTTCCGGGCGGGGTGAGCGGGACCAGCCAGCCCAGCCAGAGGCCGAGTGCGACGAGATATGCCGCCGTCACTCCGAGCACGGTTCTGGCTATGCGCGCGTGGTCCATGACACCCTCCAGCCACGGCCTCCGGGATTCCAGGATAGTCCCGAATTTTGTCCCGTGTGACCGATCAAGCGAGGTCAGAGGGTATGCGCGGCAAATCGAGAGCTGTCCGGGATCACACCGAGACGCCGGAGGGGCGTAGCGCGGTGAGCGCGTCCAGGTCCAGGGGCAGGCAGATGTCGTCGAGTTCCAGGGTCACCTGCCCGACATGCTCACCGGTCGGTATGTACCGGCCGTCCCGCAATCGAAAGGCGTACAGCCGCAACGTATCCTCGGTCTCCAACAGCCAGTAGTGCCCGATTCCGGCCGCCGCGTACTCCGCGAACTTCATCACCCGGTCCACCCGCCGCGACCCCGGCGCCACGATCTCGATGGCCGCCAGCACATCCGGCGGCCGCACCCGGGTGGCGTGCTCGGCCCCGGCCGCCCCACCGACGATCAGCACGTCCGGCACCCGCACCGTCGGCGGCGTGCCCTCGTCGATCAGCAATTCGATGCGCGCCATGGCGGCCATGCGCCGCGGCAGCGCCCGCTCGAGCTGAGCTGCCAAGCGCCACACCGCGAGTTGATGCCGCGGCGGTTGCGGCGCCACGACCAGCACGCCGTCCACCAGCTCCCGGCAGTGCCGGTTGTTCTCGGGGAGCAGCGACCACTCCGCGATGGACAGCAGGTGATTCGGCCAGTATTCAACCGATTTCAGCAATTCCGCGGAACTCGACCGAGTCATGGTTCCCAGTCTTCCACGCCCGGCAACCGCGCAGCGATGTTTCAAACCTTCGGTCACTGAAGCGCCCGCACCCGTTGTGGCGCACCACCACCTAGGCTTGCGCGCATGACCTACGACGCGCCCCCGCCGGGCTGGGATCCGCAGTCCCAGGGCCAGCAACCGGGTTACTACCAGCAGCCCGGTTATAACCCCGGCTACCAACCGCCGGTCCCCGGCTACTACCCGCCGGGCTATTACGGCGCGCCCGCCCCGGATCATCCGCAGGCGGTGGTGGTGCTGATCCTCGGCGTGATGAGCCTGGTGTTCTGCCAGCTGCTGGGTCCGGTGGCCTGGATCATGGGCGGCAAGGCCCGCCGCGAGATCCGCGACTCGAACGGTGCCATCGGCGGCGCCGGGATGGTGACGGCGGGCTGGATCTGCGGGATCATCGCCACCGCGCTGATCCTGCTGGTGATCCTGTTCGTCGTGTTCGCGATCATCGTGGGTGCGGTCGGGGCGTCCCAGTAGCGATTCGCCCGGCAACTACCATCGCCGGGTGAGTTCCACCCCGATCGCCGACGAATCCGAAGCCCCCGGTCCGACCGAGTGGGGCGAGCATCCGCACGGCGTCGGACCGTGGCGGGACGAGTTCGGCACCGAGCCGCCCGCCGATCCGCGCCTGGATCCGGAGCTGCTGGCGCACGGCGACCGCCGCAATGTGGTGGACGCGTACCGGTATTGGCGGCGCGAGGCGATCGTCGCCGACATCGACAGCCGGCGGCATCCGCTGCACGTGGCCATCGAGAACTTCGGCCACGACGCCAATATCGGCACCGTGGTGCGCACCGCCAACGCCTTCGCCGCGGCGGCCGTGCACATTGTCGGGCGCAAGCGTTGGAATCGGCGCGGCGCCATGGTCACCGACCGCTACCAGCACATTCGCCATCATCACGACACCGCCGAGCTGTTGGGCTTCGCGGCGGAGGCCGGGCTGAGCGTGGTCGCGGTCGACAATGTGCCCGGTGCGGTGCCGCTGGAAACGGTGCAGCTGCCGCGTGATTGCCTGCTGTTGTTCGGTCAGGAGGGGCCCGGGGTGACCGAGGCCGCGAAAGCGGGCGCGTTGCTGACCGTTTCGATCGCGCAGTTCGGTTCCACCCGCAGCATCAATGCCGGGGTGGCCGCGGGCATCGCCATGCACGCCTGGATCCGGCAGCACGCGGACCTCACTCGGGCGTGGTGAGGCGTACGACTCTCGGTAACAAATAAGCCACGAACACTCTTGTCCGATTGGCATTATTAGTCCCATGACATCGCGGACCGGACGCAATATCGAGCCGACGGCTGCCCTCTGGTCGCAGCGGGCCGATCTCGCCGAATCCGCGATTCTGTCCCGTCACCTGCGCAAACTCTGGGGCTGCCCGGGCACGCAGCTCGGGGTGGTGGGCTGGCCCGCCACCAAACGCGAGCGCACCTTCGCGTTCTGGCACTACTGGTGGCAGGCCCATCTGATCGACTGCGCGGTGGATGCCGCCAATCGCGCGCCGACCCCGGCGCGGCAGCGCCGGCTGTGGTCCATCGCGCACGGCATGCGGCTGCGCAATATCACCGGCTGGACCAACAACTACTACGACGACATGGCCTGGCTGACCATCTCGCTGGAACGGGCCGAGCGCACCCAGGGCGTGGAAGAGGTCCGGGGCGCCCTGTTGATTCTGGAGAAGACGCTGGTCAACGGGTTCGAGCCGGAGTTCGGCGCGGTGCCGTGGCGGAAGGGCTCGGATTTCTACAACGCTCCCGCCAACGGACCGGTCGGGATTGCCATGGCGCGGCTGGGCCGCTACACCCGTGCTCAGGAACTGGCCGACTTCCTCGACGCGAAGCTGCGCGACCAGGAGACCGGTCTCATCTTCGACGGCATCCATCTACCCTCCGGCGAGGTGGAGAAGCCGGTCTACAGCTACTGCCAGGGCGTCACCCTCGGCCTCGAGACCGAACTCGCCGTGCACACCGGAGAACCCCGGCACGCCGACCGCGCGGTCCGGCTGATCGACGCCATCGACGAGCACCTGACCGAGAACGGCATCGTGGTCGGTGACGGCGGCGGCGACGGTGGCCTGTTCAACGGCATCCTCGTCCGCTACCTCGCGCTGGCCGCGCTCATGCTGCCCGGCGACGAACCCGACCGGGTGAACGCCCGCCGCAAGGCCGCCGCCATCGTCCGCGCCTGCGCGACCGCGGCCTGGGAGCACCGCCTCGATGTCGAGGGCGAACCGCTGTTCGGCGCGGACTGGCGGCAGCCCGCCCGGTTGCCCGGCATCGCGGGCGCGGGCGTCTTCGAGGGCGGTTCGGTGAGCGCGTCCAGCAGCCCGGAACGCGACCTGTCGGTACAACTCTCGGGCTGGAAACTGATGGAGGCCGCGCACACGGTGACGGCCGCGGGACTCTAGCGGCCGATCGAACCGGATCGGGCGTTGTACCGCCGGGGAATCAGGCGTTGTGCTGCCGCGGGATCGGCACCGTCGCGGGTTCGTCGAGATCCACGTCGAAATCCTCGGCGGGCCGCGCCATTTCGGCCCGGTACTGCCGGACGCCGATCACGGTCCCGAGCACCAATCCAACGACCAGGGTCCCGATCACCGCGGGCATCAGCCAGGAGATGTCCTCGATGAAACTGCCGGCGTAATAGCTGGCCAGCAGGATCACCGGCGCCCAGATCACCGCCCCGATCGACGAGGCGATGGTGTACTTGCGGTGATCCATCCCCGCCGCGCCCGCGACCAGCGGGCACAGCGTGCGCACCCACGGGATCCAGCGGGCCACCAGCACCGCCAGGAATCCGTGCTTGTGCAGCAGTTCCGAGACCCGCGCCAGATTGCGGGTGTTGATGTACTTGCCGTTCTTGCGCGCGACCAGGTGATGCCCGGTGCGCTGCCCGAACACGTATCCGACCTGATTGCCCGCGATGGCCGCGATCATGGTGCCCACCGACAGCGCCCACACGTGGCCCTCGCCATTGACCTGGGAGGCCAGCACCACGCCCGCGGTGATGAGCATGGAGTCACCGGGCAGGAACAGCCCGATGATGAGTGCGCACTCCAGGAACACGAACGTGAGGACGATGGTCCACACGAGCACCGGTCCGGCCGTCTCGAGCGGTCCGAACCCGCCGGAGGCGAGGGTCGTCGTTAGCGGGGTGGTCGGCACCGAATGGCTCAGCGGGTCGACTCGTTCGACGAGGTGGCGTACTCGGCCTGCTCCGGGTGCTGACCGCGGTGCAGCAGGTTCTTACCGACCGCGATGATGCCCGGGAGAATGGACACGAACACGATCAGCAGGAAGATCGCCTCGACGTTCTTGCGAATGAATTCGACATTGCCCAGGAAGTACCCGAGCACGGTCACGCCGCCGCCCCAGAGGACCGCGCCGATGATGTCGACGGTCGCGAACTTGCGGTAGTCCATCTTCGAGACGCCGGCCAGCACCGGCATGAAGGTGCGCACGATGGGCACGAAGCGGGCCAGGACGATGGTCTTGGGGCCGTGCTTCTCGAAGAAGGCGTGCGTCTCGGTGATGTAGCGCTGCTTGAAGAAGCGGGTGTCCTCCTTCTTGAACAGCGCCGGGCCGATGGTCCGCCCGATCCAATAGCCGCTCTGATCGCCCAGCCAGGCCACGAACGCGGTGGCCGGAACCAGCCACCAGATGTTCATGCCGGCCGGCGGGTGCGCCGAGGCCGCCAGCAGACCGCCAGTGAACAGCAGCGAGTCGCCGGGGAGGATGGGGAACAGCAGGCCGGTCTCGATGAAGACGATGGCCAAGATCGCCGGGAGCACCGCGTGGGACAACCACGTCTCCGTGAGGAGGTGCATGGGGTCCAAGATCGCGGGCAGCGCGGCGTTGGTCGTCACGGCATCGGATACGGCCAGCAAGGTCACGGCCACCACAGTACCGGTACCCCGGACATCACACCGAACGTCGAAGCAACCTCACAAAGTTGTCGAGTATCCGAGGCCCCGGGCCGTGGAAAACGACGCTCCCCTATGGTGTGGGCTGACAGAATTTTGTTGTATCGCAGCACACACCCCACGGAGGTCCACGTGCCCATCGCGACTCCGGAGATCTACGCCGAGATGATTGCTCGGGCCAAGCAGAACTCCTTCGCGTTCCCCGCCATCAACTGCACGTCCTCGGAGACGATCAACGCGGCCATCAAGGGCTTCGCGGACGCCGGTTCCGACGGCATCATCCAGTTCTCCACCGGTGGTGCGGAATTCGGTTCCGGCCTGGGCGTGAAGGACATGGTCACCGGCGCGGTCGCGCTCGCGGAGTTCGCGAACGTGGTGGCGGCCAAGTACGACGTCACCATCGCGCTGCACACCGACCACTGCCCGAAGGACAAGCTGGACACCTTCGTGCGCCCGCTGCTGGCCATCTCGGCCGAGCGCGTGAAGAACGGCCTGAACCCGCTGTTCCAGTCGCACATGTGGGACGGTTCCGCGATCCCGATCGACGAGAACCTCGAGATCGCCAAGGAACTGCTGAAGCAGGCGCACGCCGCCAACATCATCCTCGAGGTCGAGATCGGCGTCGTCGGTGGTGAAGAGGACGGTGTCGAGGCCGAGATCAACGAGAAGCTGTACACCTCGCCCGAGGACTTCGAGAAGACCATCGACGCGCTCGGCGCCGGCGAGAACGGCCAGTACCTGCTGGCCGCCACCTTCGGCAATGTGCACGGCGTCTACAAGCCGGGCAATGTGGTGCTCAAGCCCGAGGTGCTGGCCGAGGGCCAGCGCGTGGCCGCCGCCAAGCTGGGCCTGGGCGCGGACGCGCAGCCGTTCGACTTCGTCTTCCACGGCGGTTCGGGCTCGCTGAAGTCGGAGATCGAGGACTCGCTGCGCTTCGGTGTGGTGAAGATGAACGTCGACACCGACACCCAGTACGCCTTCACCCGTCCGGTCGCCGGCCACATGTTCGGCAACTACGACGGCGTCCTGAAGATCGATGGCGAGGTCGGCAACAAGAAGGTCTACGACCCGCGCAGCTACCTCAAGAAGGCCGAGACCTCGATGGCCGCGCGCGTCCTCGAGGCCTGCAACGACCTGAACTCGGCGGGACGCTCGATCAGCGCCAAGTAAGCTCAACGCTCGGGATTCCGCGCAGCGCAGCGGAATCCCGGGCAATTTTCGAGCGGCGGGCGCGCCGCGGTCTCTATCGAGGCAGGTGGCATGACTGTCGATGTACGGGTCCTGGGCCCCGTGCAGCTGTTGGTCGCCGGCCGGTCCATACCGGTCGGCGGTCCCAAGCCCCGCGCACTGCTGGCGGCACTGGCCGTGAATCGGCGGCGTGCGGTGTCCTCCCAGGCCCTGGCCGACATCGTCTGGAACGATGATCCGCCGGACTCCTATCAGGCCAGTCTCCAGGTGTTCGTCTCGAACATCCGTAAGACGCTGCGCACCGCCGGGATCGACCCGGTGGCGTTGCTGCGCACCGAATCCTCCGGCTACCGCCTCGAAATCGAGGACGGCGAGTGCGATCTCGGGCGTTTCGAGACGCTGCGCCGCGAAGGCTCCGAGGCCGCCGCGATCGGCGATCCTGCCTCCGCGTCCCGGCTCTTCGGCGAGGCCCTCGCCGAATGGAGCGGGCGGGCGCTCGACGATCTGTCGGGTCTCGGTTTCGCGGAGAGCTTCGCGACCGCCATGGACGAGGAGCGGCTGCTGGTCGCCTCCGCCCGCATCGACTCCGAAATCGCCCTGGGCCGTGCGTCTTCCGTGGTCGGCGAACTGGTGTCGATGACCAACGCCCATCCGCTGCGGGAACCGTTGTGGGCGCAGCTCATCACCGCGCTGTACCTGTCCGGCCGTCAGGCCGACGCGCTCGACGCCTGCCGCCGGGTGCGGACCGTGCTCGCCGACGAGCTCGGCATCGATCCGGGGCCCGCGCTGATCGCGCTGGAACAGAAGGTGCTGCGCCAGGAACCGTTGAGCACCGGGCAGATTCACGAGGTCGAGCGGATGGCCAAGGCCATGACCGAGACCGTCACCGAGATGCCGCGCGCGGTGCGCGCCGGGCAGCTGCGCCTGGCCGACGGACGCGTGGTGCCGATCGGCGCCAACGGCGTGAAGATCGGTCGCATGACCGACAACGATCTGGTGCTCGATGATCCGAAGGCCAGCCGGTACCACGCGCAGATCACGCCCAGCCGGGCCGGGCTGCTGATCAAGGATCTGCACTCCGCCAACGGGATCTACATCAACGAGCAGACCATCGAGTCGGCCGCGGTGCTCGCCGACGGCGATGTCATCCGGATCGGCACGACCGCGATCACCTTCCAGGCCCTACGCTGACCTTTGGGGTAGGGTCCTTGCCCGGATGATGTCCGGATGACCCTAATGTCGAGAGGGTTGAACGCATGGCCAAGCGGCTCGTGGCGGCTGCGGGAGCGGTGATCTTCGGGGCGGGAGTACTGGTCGGTATGGGCCGGCCGGTGGCGTCGGCGGATTCGGAAACCGGTGCGACACCGGCGGTTCCGGGTATCGGCGCCTGCGCGACCGACCCCAGACCCGTACACGAGTCGGTGGTGCCCAAGACCGTCGAGGTGCCGATGGCCTATCCGGTCGTCACGGTCGACACCGGGCCGCTGCCGGAGAACACCAAGCGCGTGCGGATGGAACTGCCGCCGGACCCGTGCGTGAACCCGTGCCCGGACCTCACCGACACACCCGCCGCGCCACCGGGACTCGCCGAACAACTCGGCATCCCGAAACTCATCGTGCGGCCGCAGCCGTTCAATTTCGCACTGCCCAACCCGAATCCGCCCGCGCTGCCGCCCGGCCCCGAACCCGCGCACCCGTCCAGCGAGCCCGCCGAGCGCACCCCCGCCCGGCCCACGCCGCAGGTCTCCGACGTGCGCGAGGTGTCGAAACTGACCGGCGCGAACTCGATCAACCGCACCGACAAACGCTGGCAGGTGCAGGGCACCGACCTCGGCATCATGTGGCAGAGCGCGCCCGACGAGATCGCCATCGCCTTCGGCGACACCGTCGGCCGGGACTTCCATCCGCCCGGCGGCATGGGCGAGGACTGGCGCTCGAACCTGCTGGCGTTCAGCAAGAATCGCGATCTCGCCAACGGCGTCGTCTTCGACCGCATGGTCACCGACGACCGCTGCCACGCCTCGGAACTGCTGAGCAGCCGCAAGCTGGACAATATCGAGATCACCACCATCCCCACCTCGGGGTTCGCGCTCGGTGACCGGCAGTACATGAGCTACATGTCGATCCGCACCTGGAACAGCCTGCCCGGCAGCTGGTTCACCAACTACGGCGGGCTCGCCTACTCCGACGACCACGGCGAACACTGGACCAAGGACCCGTACGCCAAGTGGGAGAACATCTTCGGCGTCTCCAGCTTCCAGGTCGCGTCCATGGTGCCGCAGGGCGACTGGGTGTACATGTTCGGCATCCCCAACACCCGGTTGGGTGGGGTCGGGCTGGCGCGGGTGCCCAAGGAGCAGGTGCTCAACCCGACCGCTTACCAGTACTGGCAGAACGGCTCCTGGGGTCCCGCGGTGAACGGAAACGTCAGCGCCACACCGATCGTCGACGCGCCCGCGGGGGAACTGTCGGTCCGCTACGACGAGAACCGCGGGGTGTGGCAGATGAGCTACCTCGACACCGCGAAGGCGGCTCTGGTTGTGCGGGAATCGGATTCACCGCAGGGCGCGTGGTCCGACAGCGCGGTCACGGTCAGCGCGCTGCAATTCCCGGAGCTGTACGGCGGATTCATCCACCCCTGGTCGACCGGTGACGACCTGTACTTCACCATGTCGACCTGGAACGACTACAACGTCTACCTGATGCACGCCACGCTGAACTGATCACTGCAGCCTGTAAATCGTTCTCGCATGCGGCAACTGGTTTCGTTGCGGCCGGGGTAACTCCAGGGGTGCGACCGAAATTGGTTCGGCACCTGACCGCCGGCCGCATGCGAGACGGTCGACGGCTCTCAGCCGTGCGCTGAAGTTTCGGGGAGGCGGGACAGCCGGACCTCGGCGATGGCGCGGCCGAAGAGCTTCTTGCCCTCCGAGGTCGCGCCCAGCACGATGGTCGCCGCACCGGTGGCCGCGTCCACCGACTTCACCTTGCCGGTGAACTCGACGAAGGTCGGGGCGGTCGGCTCCACCGGCACGAAACCGGAGAAGCGGACGCTGAACTTGCCCAGCGCCGACGGGTCGCCCAGCCAGTCCACCAGGTAGCCGGCGGTCAGGCCCATGGTGAGCATGCCGTGCGCGACGACGGTGGGCAGACCGACCAGGGTGGCGGCGGTGTCGCTGAAGTGGATCGGGTTCGGGTCGCCGGAGACGCCCGCGTAGTTGACCAGGTCGCCCCGGGTGACCGGCACCTTCGCGGCGGGCAGTTCGGTGCCCGCGGCCACGCCCGCGGCGGTCGGGACGGTATTGACCGGCAGCGGCGCGGCGGGGGCGGCCGGCTCGGCCACCTCCTCCGGGGCCAGCAGGATCAGGCCGTTCGGGTCGGTGTCGAACTGTCCGGGCTCGACGACATGGCCGTGCATGACCACGCCCGACACGGTCTCGACCGCGACCGGGTCGATCTCGACGCCCTTGCGGGCCACGATGGTGGTGGTGGCGACCAGCACCGGCCGCACGTCGGCATCGGTCAGGGTGACCTTGACGGTGATGAAGTCGTTGTCGCCGAAGCCGCGGATGTTCTCCACCACCACGTCCACGCCCAGCCGGTCCCCGGCCAGGATCGGGCGGTGGTACTCGAAGACCTGGTCGGTCTGGAGGATCTGCGAGACGTCGTACTCGGTGAGCACCGAGCCGATCAGCGAGCGGGTGGTGGCCGCGCCGATCACCGAGGCGAAGGTCGGCGAGGCCAGCAGCCCGCCGTAACCGAGTTCGGCGGCAACGGTCTCGCGGTGGTGGGCGGCGTGGTCGTTGCGCACGGCGCGGGCGAATTCGCGGATCTTCTCGCGGCCCACGTCGTAGTGATCGCGCACCCGGAAGTGACGGCCGACCAGTTCGGCGGCGGTGGCCTTGGTCGACTCCACGATGGTCTCCGCTGCCAGCGCCGCCAGGGTCTCTGCCGTATCCGGCACGATGTGCTCAGCCGTATCCGGCATCCGTACTCAGCTCCTGCATTCGTAACTTTATGGACGGTGTACAACACCGCTGAAGTGCCGGAATGCCGAAATGGTCAGCCCAGACAACCCAGACACCCTACCGACGTGCAGGTCTATTGACCAGGTGTATGTGATGTTCATCGCGAGCACGGGCGAGAACGTGTCAGGCCATTTCGCCGAAGCCGTCGATACCGGTATTCGCCCCGGTCAGTTCGCGTTCTTGGGCTCGCACACCTTCCACGAACCACCCTCGTTGCGCAGGTCGAAGGTCCGCGAGGAGAACTTCGCCGGATCCGCCTCGGTGAACACCGTCGCCTGGGCCAGCGCGGCATCACCGGTGATCTGGATGGCGTCCACGCTCTTCACCTGCGGGATGCTCTTCTGCTCCTTGGAGGTCTTGTACACGCTCGCGAACTGGTCGGCCGAGATCTTCTGATAGAAGTCGTGCTGCGCACCGCAGGTCACCGCCCGCAGCGTGTCCAGGTTCCCGCTGCCCAGGGCATCGGTGTAGGACGTGATCGTCTGCTGCACCAGCGCTTCCGGCGAATTGTCGTCATTGTGCTTCTTCACGCCGATCACCACGCCGACGATCGCCACCACCGCGACCACCGCCGCGGCCACGCCGATCCACAACTTCTTCGACCCGCCACCGGACTTCGCGGCGCCGTCGACCGGCTCGGCCGCCGGAACCCGCTGCGGCTGCGCCAGCCCGCCGATCCCGGGCACGCCCTGCGATCCGCCGATACCGGGCTGCGGCGCACCGAGACCCGGGCCGCCGGGGCCCTGCGGAGCACCCGAACCCGGCTGCCCCTGCGGAGCATTCGGCCCGTGGGGAGCGGTCGGTCCCTGCGGACCCGGGCCCTGCGGAGCGTTCGGCCCCTTCAGCGCATTGGGTCCCTGCGGCCCGCCCGGTCCCTGCGGACCCTGGGGCGCGTTCGGGCCCTGCGGTCCGCGCGGACCCTGCGGCGCACCCGCCCCGACCCGCTGCGGCGACGCGATCCGCGGCCCGCCGATCGGCTGGCCCGGCATGGTCGCCTGGGTGTCCGCCGGAGACGGCGCGGTCGCGGGACGACGCGGGCCCATCGGAGGAGCCATCGGCGGCCGCGGCGGCGACGGCCGCGTCTCCTCGACGGGCGCGTCCGGAGCGTTCCCCTTCGGCCCGATATTCCGGGGACCCGCGTTCACCCGCGGCGTCTGCGGCGGCTTGCTGACCGCCCGACCCTGCGGCCCCGACACCCGGATCTTCTCGGTCCCGGCCTCACCGGATACCACCGGCAGTGCCGTCGTGGCGTCATCCGCCGGATTCGGGACCCGCTTGATCACGACGGTCGCGGCGTCCCCGGAGCCCTCGTCCCCGGAGCCTTTGCCCCCGGACTCGCCGTCCTTCGCATCGGCCGGGGTCTTGGAATCACCGGTACCGCCGGACTTCTCATCGGCCGCGGCGCTGTCGCCCGACTTCTCGTCGTCATCGGCCGAAGCGGCGGGCATCCCCTGCGTCGGAACATCTTTCGGCGCAGCCTTCTCCGACGTTCCGCCCTGACCGGCAGCGTCGCTCGAGGCCGCAGCAGCCGCGCCCGTTGCCCCGACGGCAGCGCCGCCCGCGACGGTCTTCCCGGAATCGCCGGAGCCGGATTGCCCCTGCTCACCGGGCTTCCCGGTTCCGGGACCACTCGCAACCTGTCCGGGCCGCTGAATCTTGATCATCTGCGTGGTGGCATCGGCCTGCGCGTCGGCCGTCTGCGCGCCTCCGCCCGCCTTATCGCCGGCGGGCCGCTGAATCGGAATGAACTGGGTCGGAGCGTCATCGGCGGGCGACGGCGCTCCCGGCCCCTGTCCACGTCCGGCCGGCTGCTCGCCCGCGTCGGATTGTCCAGCGCCGCTGGGCTTTCCACCGCTCGCGGGCTGCGCGGCGGACGCCGCGGAACCCTGCCGTTCCGGGGACTCGGCAGCCGGGGACTGTCCACCCGGTCTGGATTGCGCGCCCTCCGAGGGGCGTCCACCCGCGGCGTTCCCGGAACCGGGTGCGGCAGCGCCGGATTGCGCGGACGCACCCGGCTGTACGCCCGACCCGCCGGGCGAGGGCTGCCCGCTCGGCGTGCTCTGCGGCTTGAACTCACCCGAGCCCTGACGCGCGGCCGACGGCTGTCCGCCGGGCCCACCCTGCGCTCCGGCAGGCGTTCCCTGTAGTCCGCCGGGCGTGCCTTGCGACCCGCCAGGCCCGCCCTGCGGTCCGGCAGGCGTGCCTTGCGGTCCGGCAGGCGTGCCCTGTTGTCCAGCCGACGTGCCTTGCGGTCCAGCCGACGTGCCCTGCGGTCCGGCGGGCGGCTGTACTCGGCCCGCGCCCGCCTTGTCGGCGGGGGACTGACCGCGGTTCGCCGCCGGGGGCTGGACGCGGTTCGCGCCCGGAGTGCCTGCGGGCTTGGAGGTTTCGTAGTGGATGGTGGCGAAACCGGCGGGGCCGGACTTGGCCTGCGGGGTCTTGGGGGCGTCGGGTCGAGGTGCGCCGGTGCGGATTTCCTCGGTCCGTGCGTTGGGGGAGGGGATGGCTTCGGTGGCGGCGGTCGGGGGTGCGGCGTCGGCGGTCGCCGGCGTGCTCGTGCCGTTCGCGGCCTCCGGAGCGGACTGGTCGGCCGGGTTCGCCGGGCGTGCGGGGGTGGCGCTGGTGTCCGTGTCGCCTGCGGCGGGACCCGATGCCTGGTTGGCAGGGCCCTGCTGCTGTTGGTCGTCTTTCGGGTCGGACACGCGCTGCACCCCTCGGATCGGCGGAACTGTGATTCGAAGGTCAGCCTACTGAGCATTCCGGGTACCGGTGCAGAATGATCGGCATGACCTCCTTCGGCGATCTGCTCGGACCGCAGCCGGTCCTCCTTCCGGAAAACATCGACGCGGAGGACGCGCTGCTCCAGAAACAGGACCCGGTGCTGGTCGCCGCGGCCCACCCGACCGCCTCCATCGCCTGGGCCCACCTGGCCGAGGCCGCCCTGGAGCGGGGCGCCGCCGCCGACGGCGACGTCAACCTCGACATCATCTCCGCCTACGCGTTCGCGCGCACCGGCTACCACCGCGGCCTGGACCTGTTGCGCCGCAACGGCTGGAAGGGCTTCGGCCCGGTGCCGTGGAGCCACGAGCCCAACCAGGGCTTCCTGCGCAGCGTGGGCGCGCTCGCCAAGGCCGCCCGGGCCATCGGTGAGACCGACGAGTACGCGCGCTGCCTGGACCTGCTCGAGGACTGCGACCCGCGGGCCGCCGCCGAGCTCGGCCTCGACTGAATTGAGCGGTGGCCTAGGCGAAACCATCGACGCCGCCCGCGAGAGCGGCGTCACTCGCGTGCGCAAGGCCGCCGGACGGGTCCACTCGTCGCTGCTGCCGATCGTGCAGTGCGCCATCGGCGCGGGCGTGGCCTGGTTCATCGCCCACAACGTGATCGGGCACGAACACCCGTTCTTCGCGCCGATGGCGGCCATGATCTCCATCGGCGTCTCGTTCGGGGCCCGGTTACGCCGCTCGATCGAGCTCATCGTGGGCGTGGCCGTCGGCATCGGCATCGGGGACCTGTTCGTCTCCCGGGTCGGCACCGGCGGCTGGCAGATCATGCTGCTGGTGGTGCTGGCCATGTGCACCGCCGTCTTCCTCGACGGCGGTCCGGTCATCACCATGCAGGCGGCCAGCTCCGCGGTACTGGTGGCGACCCTCTACCCGCCCGGCCAGGGCGGCGCGTCCCTGCGCATGATCGACGCCCTGGTGGGCGGACTGGTCGGCATCGTGGTGGTGGCGGCCATTCCGCTGCACCCGGTCCGCCGCGCCCGCGAGCAGGCGGCCGGAATCCTGGAGGTGATGGGCGCCGCCCTCACCGAATGCGCGGACGGCCTGCTCGAACACGATGCCGCCAAGATCAAGGCGGCCCTGGAGGCGGTGCGCGGCACACAGGGCGCGATCGACTCGCTGCGCAACACCCTCGAAGGCAGTCAGGAGATCATTCGAATCTCCCCGCTGTACTGGAACTCTCGCGCTCGCCTGAGCCGGTTGCGCGACGCCGCCGACCCGCTCGACAACGCGGTCCGCAATACCCGTGTGCTGCTGCGCCGCGCCCTCACCTCGGTCCGCGACGACGAGGTGCTCGACCCGGGCCTCATCGTGGAGGTCGAGAAGCTCGGTCAGGCGGTGGACGTGGTGCGGCGCATGATGCTCGCCGACCCGGACGAGAAGCCCGATCCCGCCGAGGCGACCCGCGTGCTGCGGTCGGTCGGCAAGGGCGCGACCAAGGATCTGGTCAACGGGGCGGGGCTGTCCGCGCACGTGGTGTTCGCCCAATTGCGGTCCATCGTGGTGGATCTCATGCAGGTGTGCGGGGTGCGGCGGTTGTCGGCCATGGCGCTGCTGCCCCCGACCGTCGCGCACCCCTACGTCACGCCGATCGACTGACTCAGAGCCAGAAGCGCGTCAACCGGCTGCCCATCGACCACCACCCGCCCGGCAGCCCGGACAGCTCGAACAGCGCGTTCACCCCGTCGAAGAACAATCGGTTCACCTGCGGAGTGAACAGCAGCGCGAACAGGATCAGCAGGCCGTAGGGCTTGATCTGATCCAGTGACCGCCGGGTCTGATAGCTCAGCGACGGCTCCAGGATCCCGTACCCGTCGGTGCCGGGAATCGGCAGCAGATTCAGGACGGTCGCCGAAATCTGGAGGAAGGCAAGGAAGCTCAGCCCGAACCAGAACGCGGCGTTCGAATACACACTGCCCCACAGCGACACGATCACCAGCAGCACCACCGCGCACAGTGCGTTCACCGCGGGCCCCGCGCCACTGATCATTCGCTGCGTGCGCGGACTGAAATTGTGCGAGTGCACGTACACCGCGCCACCCGGCAGCGCGAACCCGCCGAGTGCGATGAACACCACCGGCAATCCGATCGACAGCAGCGGATGGCTGTATTTGAGCGGGTTCAGCGTGAGATATCCGCGCATCTCCACTTCCCGGTCCCCGGCCCGCCAAGCCACGAACGCGTGCGCGAACTCGTGCAGGCAGACCGTCACGATCCACCCGGCCACCACCAGGATGAACACTCCGAATTGAGCTCGGCGCGAATCGAGGTCGGCGTTCCAGGCGAGCACCCCGCCCAGTACCGCGACCGCCACCACCGCCAGGAATACGGGGCTGGGCCGGACCGCCCCGGAGGCTCGTCTCACCGCGCGCGTGTCATCCACCTGTCACTCCCAACTGGCCCGGCCTTGTTGTCGCTGTGCCGACACCCATTCTGGAGGTGAATCAGCGAACCAGCAGCCAAGGCTCGTGGTGTCGATAGAACGTGGAGCGCTTCACCACCCGGTCGGCGGTGATCCCGTCGCGGGTGACCAGCGCGCCCGGCGTGCCGAGCTGCATGGCCCGTCCGGCGACCCAGCGCTTCTTGCGCAGTCCGCGGTGCACGGTGGCGTGCAGGCCCGGCATCTCCAGCATGGGCGAAACATGCAGGGCCGCGACCTTTCCGGTGAACAACCGGGTGTCGTCGACGTAGGCCTCGCCCTCGAGTTTCGCCCCGGCCTCGCCGACGATGGTGGCGCGGCCGATGAGCACCTTGCCGGTGTCGTCGCGGATCAGCGGGGTCTCCACGGCCCGGCCCTCGAGCGCGCGCTTGGCGGCGGCGGACCCGGTGCCGGTCTCGTAGGCGCGGGAGCCGTAGGTGCGGTCGATGGGCACGTAGCCGATCTCCACGCCGAGGCGTTCGGTGCGCATGAGGTGGGTGAGCACGGCGGCCAGTCCGGCGTCCTCACCGAGCACGATGAGGCGCGGCAGACTGTCCGCGGCCATCACCGGCAGCAGCTCGTCCAGGGTCCCGGTGTCGGGAATGGCGGCGGTCTGCGTGAGGGACAGAGAAGCGAGCGCGATGGGAACGGGTGCGCCGTCGCAGCGGAGAACATGGGTACTCAACTGCCGAACACCCTCCTCTGGCCTGCCAACACCTATCCGCCTCGCTGCGTCCCGATGGAACCCCCTACCGGTCCCTCTCCCCGTGCCACCATAGCCCTGTCTCATTTGCCCTGCTGTCCTCAGTACGCATCCGTTATGTCTGGTTCACTCGGAGCCGGGGCGTGCACCTGGACGTATGTGGTCATCCAGTAAAGTGTGCCCACGGCCACCGCCTTCTGATGGCGGGTGGCTGCAGCAACATGGGTGCTGCGCGTCGAACCCGTAGGAGACACTCGCATGCCGGCAATCGTGCTGATCGGCGCCCAGTGGGGCGACGAAGGCAAGGGCAAAGCCACCGATCTGCTCGGTGACCGGGTCCAGTGGGTAGTTCGATACCAGGGCGGCAACAACGCGGGGCACACCGTGGTGCTGCCGAACGGTGAGAGCTTCGCGCTGCACCTGATCCCGTCCGGCATTCTCACCCCCGATGTGACCAACGTCATCGGCAATGGCGTGGTCGTGGATCCGGGCGTGCTGCTGGCCGAACTCGCCGGTCTGGAAGAGCGCGGCGTGGACACCTCCCGCCTGCTGCTCTCGGCCGACGCGCACCTGATCATGCCGTACCACGTGGCCATCGATAAGGTCACCGAACGCTTCCTCGGCAACAAGAAGATCGGCACCACCGGCCGCGGTATCGGCCCCTGCTACCAGGACAAGGTCGCCCGCGTCGGCGTCCGCGTGGCCGACGTGCTGGACGAGAAGATCCTCACCCAGAAGGTCGAGGCCGCACTGGAATTCAAGAACCAGGTGCTGGTCAAGATCTACAACCGCCGCGCGCTGGACCCGCAGCAGGTGGTTGACGAGGTGCTGGAGAAGGCCGAGGGCTTCAAGCACCGCATCGCCGACTCGCGCCTGCTGCTCAACGAGGCGCTGGAGCGCGACGAGATCGTGCTGCTGGAGGGCTCGCAGGGCACCCTGCTCGACGTCGACCACGGCACCTACCCGTACGTCACCTCGTCCAACCCGACCGCGGGCGGCGCGGCCGTGGGCGCGGGCGTCGGCCCCAACAAGATCACCACGGTGCTCGGCATCCTGAAGGCCTACACCACCCGCGTCGGCTCCGGCCCGTTCCCGACCGAACTCTTCGACGAGTCCGGCACCTACCTGGCCAAGACCGGCGGCGAGGTCGGCGTCACCACCGGCCGCGCCCGCCGCACCGGCTGGTTCGACGCCGTGATCGCCCGCTACGCCACCCGCGTCAACGGCATCACCGACTACTTCCTGACCAAGCTGGACGTGCTCTCCAGCCTGGACACCGTCCCGATCTGCGTCGCGTACGAGATCGACGGCGAGCGCGTCGAGCAAATGCCCACCACCCAGACCGACTTCCACCACGCCAGGCCCATCTACGAGGAGATGCCCGGCTGGTGGGAGGACATCTCCGGCTGCCGCACCTTCGAGGAGCTCCCGGCCAACGCCCAGGCGTACGTGAAGCGCCTGGAAGAGCTGTCCGGCGCGCGGGTCTCGTGCATCGGCGTCGGCCCGGGCCGGGATCAGACCATCGTCCGCCACGACATCCTGGGCTGACACCGACATCCTGGGCTGACACGCCCGAGCTGAAAAGCAATTTCGCCCCCGCCGCATCGAATGCGGCGGGGGCGAAGTCGTTTCCGGCGGCCTCAGTACGTGATGAGCGGCGCCAGTGGGTCGGCCGCGTGCGGCGTCAGGCCCTGATAGGCCGCGGCGATCGACTTCACCGCGATGCGGATATCGGCCTCCTCATGAGTGAACGGGAGGCGGATGAACCGCTCGAACGCCCCCTGGACGCCGAAACGTGGCCCGGCGGCGAGCAATACGCCGTGATTGGGCGCGGTGGCGGCGAGCGCCGTCGAGACCGGAGCGGGGAGCTGGGCCCACAGGGACATGCCGCCCGCGCCGGGGGTGACCCGCCAGTCGGGGAGTTCCTCGGCGAGGGTTTCCAGCAGGACCGCGCGGCGGGAGCGGAGTTGCGCCCGGCGGGTGGTGAGGATCTCGTCCTCGTTGCGGAGCAGGTGGACGGTGGCCAGCTGATCCATCACCGGGGTGCCGAGGTCGACGGTGGAGCGGGTGCCCAGCAGTTTGGTGATCAACGGCTGATTGGCGCGGACCCAGCCGACCCGCAGACCGCCCCAGAACGACTTCGACGCCGAACCGATGGTGACGATCTCCGAACCGCGGGCGAAAGCCGCCGCGGGCGGCGGGGATTCGACACCGGACAGGTTCAGGTCGCCCATCGACTCGTCCACGATCACCGTCATCCGGGTCTCGCGGGCGATGGCGGCCAGCTCGGCGCGGCCCTCCGCGTCCAGCAGATGCCCGGTGGGGTTGTTGAAGTCGGGGATCAGGTACGCCATGCTGGCGGCGGTTTGCCGTGCGGCACTGCGGATTCCGTCCAGATCCCAGCCGTCCGGGCGCATCGGGACCGGCACCGGGCGCGCGCCCACATCGCGGATCGCCTCGATGGCGTTCGGGTAGGTGGGGTGCTCGATCAGCACCCGCTCGGCCGGGGTGGTGAGCACATTGAGCAGCAGGCGCAGGCCGTGCTGCGCGCCCAGGGTGATGAGGATCTGGTCCGGTTCGGTGGGCAGGCCGCGTTCGGTGTAGCGGCGCGCCAGCGCCTCGCGCAGCATGAGCACACCCACCGGGTCCATGCCGTGCGTGCCCAGATAGGTCGGAAGACCTTGCAGGGCAAAGGAGTACGCCTCGGTCATCTGCGGCGGAGCGGCCATGGACGCGTAGGTCATGTCGATGGTCGGCAGTTCCGGCTGCGCCATCATGGCCAGGATGCTGCGGGCCGGCTTCGCGCCGTCGTGCACCACGGTCGGCGGCAGCGCCACCGTGCTGCGCGAACCCTGACGGCTGATCAGGTAACCGTGTTCGCGCAGTAGCGAATACGCGGAGGTGACGGTGGTGCGGCTGACCGCGAGGCTGGTGGACAGGTCGCGTTCGCTGGGCAGGGCCACGCCCAGCGGGGCGCGGCCGTCGTGGATGAGCAGGCGGATGCTCTCCGCCAGGGCCACGTACGCGGGCCGCGCGGACCGTTTGCCGTTGTCCGCGGCCGCGCCCGGTTCGTCGTTTCGCCACCGGCCCAGGTCGCGGGTGAGGCTGGCCGCGCCGATCACTCGTGTCGCCATACAGGCCAGTATCCAGGTACTGGATATTTTCTTCAAGTCCAGGGTAGGTCCACCATGGGGTCATGGTCGCACTACTCGGTTCCTTCGTGATTGTCGCCGCGTTCGCCGGTCTCGTGTACCGGTTCGCGCCCGCACCCGGCGAGCGCTGGGGTGTGCTGCTGGAGCGGTATCGCCCGCATGCCCCCATGTCAGACTGGTCGGTCGGCGAATATGAAGCGGCCCGCCAGTATTCGGACCTCGCCGCCATCGCCTCGCTGCGCCCCGATCTGCCCGCGGAGCCCGCGCACCGGAGGTCGGGCCGTGGCGCTTCGGCTGCGGCGGCCCTCTCCACCATCCCCTGCCGCAGCGAGTCAGTCCAGTTCTAGCAAACTGGCCTTGAATCCGAGTTCTGTCGGTGCCACCGTGCACACTGGCCTTATGTCCGCCCCGGTCCGCCCTCAGGCGTCGGCGGCGCTCTTCGATACCGCGATCGGCGTCTGCGCCATCGCCTGGAGCGCCACCGGCGTCCTGCGTTTCGCCCTCCCCGACCGCGACTCGGCGGCCACCCGCACCCATATCCTGCGCCGTCACCGCCGCGCCGACCTCCACGAGGCCGCCCCCACCCCCGAGATGGCCGAGGCCATCGCCCGCATCCAGGCCCACCTGACCGGCGACCTCGACGACCTTCGCTGGATCCCCGTGGACCCCACCCTCTTCAACGATTTCGACCGAGCCGTCTACGAGGTCACCCGGGCCATCGACCCCGGCCACACCCTCAACTACGGCGCGGTCGCCAACCGCATCGGCGCTCCCGGTGGCGCCCAGGCCGTAGGCCAATCGTTGGGCCGCAACCCCATCCCGCTGATCATCCCGTGCCATCGAGTGCTCGCCGCCGATCACGCCCTCCACGGCTTCTCCGCCCCCGGCGGCCTCACCACCAAACAGCGCCTCCTCGAAATCGAGCGCACCCCCGGCTTCGGCGAACCCACCCTCTTCTGACCGCCCCCCGAACAACGACGCCCGCACCGAGCAGGTCGGTGCGGGCGTCGCCACGAAATCGGCTGTCGGCTACAGCGCGCCACCCAGGAAGCCGCCGACGGCAGCGCCCGCCGCTCCGGCCACCGCCCCGCCGGCCAAGGCGGCCGGGATGCCTGCGGCCGCCGCTCCGGCGGCCGCGCCGACGCCGCCACCGATGAGAGCTCCGCCGATCATTCCGCCGGGGACGTCGACCGCCGCGAGGCCCGGCATGACCACGACCGCAGCCGCTCCGAGCCCGGCTCCGACGGCAGTGCCGATGGCGGCACCCGCCAGTCCGCCCGCGGCGGCGCCGGCCACAGCCGCGGGGACGCCCGCGCCCACCGCGCCGAGGCCCGCGCCGATGGCCGCACCGCCGAGGGCGCCCGCGGCGATCTTGTCGGAGCGGGTCGGATTGACGCCGATGGAGTTGAGGCCGGTGGCGAGGCCCGCTTCGGCGTCGGCGGCGACGCCGTTCACGCCATTGAGGATGTTGTCGGGGAGTTCGTCGGGGGCCGGGGTGGTGAAGTCGCCGATGCGGACGGTGCGCGGGGGCGGGGCGATGGGGAGGACCGGGGTGACCACGGTGGGAGCGTGCAGGGTCTGCACATCCAGGGCCGGGGCCGCGTCGCGGGTGTTGGGGATGGGGCGGAAGTTGGCGGGGACCGGGTAGTCGGCGAGCTGCGACTGCGGCTGCGGCGACGGGGGTCGGGCGGGGACGGTGACACCGGGCTGCACCGTGGTGACGCGGATGGGATGGTCCTGGCCGCCGGTGGGGACCGCGACGCCCGGCTGGGCGGCGGCGGTGCGGGGCGAGGGGAGGATGCCGGGGCCGGTGGCCTCGATGTCCCATGGGTTCGGGTCGGCGGGTCCGGGCTGCGCGGCATCGTTCGGGGAGCTGTTGCCGCCCGGAGCGATGCTGCCCGTCAGGGGAACAGCGGCCTGGGTGGCGGTGCCGTCGGCGACCTTGACCGGTTCGCCGTTCGAGCAGGCCACGGCCAGTGCCAGTGGGATGGCCCCGACCGCGAGCGCGCGCCGGGCCACACTGCCGTTCATTTCACGAATTCGACCACGCACGCCGAAACACCAACCTTCCGAACATATTTCGTTTCACCGGTCCGGCGGACCGCCCATCGATGCCGGTGATTCGCGGCCGCCCCCGGCAAGAGCGTTGCCGACAATCCGGTGTGACCGCGTTTACGCACGTCACAGCGCCGGATCGGGGGTGCGAAGTTTCTGACCGTCAGGTTGTGACCCTCATCGGGTGCACACTGCGCGGAAGGGTGCCGATGGCGGGTCAGTTCGCGGTACTGCTGGAAGACGTCCCGCCCCGCATGAGATCCGCCAGCGCCTCGCGATCGGTGACATCGAGCTTGATGCACGCCCGGTACAGATGCCCCTCCACCGTCCGCACCGAGACGGTCAGCCGATCCGCGATCTGCCGGTTCGACAGCCCGGCCGCGACCAGATTCGCGATCTCCCGTTCCCGCGCGGTGAGCGGCAACGGCTGCGCGGACTGCCGCAGCGCCGGGGTGGAGGCTCCGCCGCAGGCGGCGGCCAGCCGGTTGGCGGTGGCCGCGGATTCCAGCAGGCGGCGGCGATCCCCGGCCCGCTCGTGCGCGGACGCGGCCTGCGCGGCGGCGTCGGCGGCCGACAGCATCGCCCCGATGGATTCGAATTCGGCTGCGGCGGTGTCCAATCCGGGCCCGTCGTGCGCGGCGACCGCGACCGCGTGCCGGGCCTGCACCTGTACCAGCCGCCCGTCGATGCGGGCCGCCAGGTCGGCCAGCCGCCCCGCGACCGAGGGGTCGCCGAATCGGGCCGCGGTGTGCAGCGCCATCGCCTCGACCGCGTGCTGGCGGGAGCGCGCGGCCAGGTCCGCGGCCCCGATGGCGAGCCGGACGGCCGGTGTCGCGGTGCCCTCGGCTCCGGCCTGCATGGCGCGCGCCAGCTCCAGCAGCGCTCCGTACACGGCGCTGTGCCGTCCGCCCCGGAAGGCCGCTGCCGCAATGGCTTCCGAGGCCTCGGCGGGCCGCCCGAGCGCCGAATAGGCTTCGGCGAGCCGCAGTTGCGCGGGGAACATCCAGGCCGCCGCGCCCTCGGTGGTGAGCGCCGCGAGCGCCTGCTCGAGATTGTCGATGCCCTGCGGGAACTTGCCCTGCGCCACGTCCACGGTGCCCTGCAGGATCTTGACCAGCCCCCAGGCCAGGTACTGGCCGGGGGAGGAGAAGGGGTAGGGCCGGCTGGCGCACGTCCGCGCGGTGTCGAGCTCCCCGGTGAAGGTGAGCGCCAGCACCTCGGCGTGGGTGAACATGAATCGGTTCAGCCCGTCGATGTGGGGTTCGACGCTGTGTCCGCGCGCGGCGTACTGCCGGGCCGCCTCGCCGCGCCCCATGAGCGCCAGCGCGAGTCCGCCGCCGAACGCCGCCCAGTACACCGCCCACGGCGGCGCCTCGGGGGTGGACATGACCGATTCGGCGAGGGTGATCGCCTCCTCGATCCGGTTCTCGTTGACCGCGCAGGCGGAGGCCAGACCGTCCAGCGCCGCAATGATTTTCGGGTGGCTGACCCGGCTGCGCACCGAATCCAGCACGGCGTCGGCGCGGTCGGCGTCACCCATGGCCCACAGCAGGTTCGAGACCCGGGTGCTGCCCCAGCGCGCCAGCTGGACCTCGGTGAGCTGGTCGGGGTCGAATCCGGCGAGGGTGCGTTCGGCCTCGATGCGATGTCCCTGCCAGAGCAGGGCGCGGGCGAGCAGATCGGCGGCTTCGACGCCGCCCTGTCGTTCCACGGCGGCGCGCGCGAACCGTTCTCCCAGTGGCAGGTTCGCCAGGCTGATGGCGTCGGCGGCCGCGGCCAGGAACAGTTCCAGGTCGGCGGATTTGTCGCTGTCCAAGGCCAATTCGGCGAGCCGGATGCGTTCGGAGGCGGAGTTGACGGGCCGGTCCTTGAGCGAGGAGTACAGCCGTCCGCGCAGTCGCCGCGCCGACGCGATGCCCAGCCGCCGCCGGATCACCTCGCCGAACAGCGGATGGTTGTAGCGCACCAGCAGCTGGTGCCCGTTCTCGACAATCCTGATGAGCCCGCGGGTTTCGGCCGATTCGACGGCTTCCTCACCCGCGATCTCGGACAACACGTCCAGGTCGATGGGCTCGCAGAAGGTGAGCAGTTCCAGCACCCGCAGCACCGTTTCGGGCAGCTGTTCCACCCGATCCTCCAGCAGCGCAGCCAGTTCCGAGGTGACGGCGGCCCGGCCGCGCAGCTGCCACACCCCGTTGACCTGCCGCAGCGTGCCCGCCTCGAGCGCGCCGTCGACGAGGTGGCGCAGGAAAAGCGCGTTGCCGCCGGAGGATTCCCACATCAGGTTGGCGGTGAAGCCCTCCAGCTGCCCGCCCAGCATGGATTCCACGAGTTCGACGCTCTGCCGCTGGGTGAAGGGGGCGAGGTCGATGCGCAGCAGGTGCCCGTCCTTCCACAGCGAGGTGATGGCGTCGGGCACCTGCACCCCGCTGCGCACGGTGGCCACGATGTGGGCGGCCCTGTCGATGGCCAGCTGCAGCAGCAGGGTGGCGGAGAGCTGGTCGAGCAGGTGGGCGTCGTCGACGCCGATGATGGTGTGCCCGTCGGCGAGCAGCGCTTCGCGGGCGGCGGCCATGAAGGTCACCGGGTCGTGGGCGGTGTACACCCCCACCATGTGCGCGAAGACTCCGAGCGGAATGCTGCGGGCGGATTCGGTGCCGGCCACCCAGCGGACATTTCCGGCGGCGGCGGTGGCCATCCGCGCCAGCGTGGTCTTCCCGACCCCCGCGTCACCCGTGAGCACCACACCGACGAAGTCGCCGCCGGTGAGCGCCGACCTGATCGATTCGAGCTCGTTCTCCCGTTCGACCATCGGCCAATTCCGAGCCATGGATCAACTGTAGTTCGCCGGGCCCGCCCCGGCGGTCGGAACGCGGGCCTGCGAGCTGCGGTTTTTATTCGTTGACCAGCCGCAATCCAGGGGTTCGGGCGTGTCGGCGGTCGACCAGCCAGATCATGACCGTCTGGTCCGCGGCCGGATCCAGGGTCTCCACTTCGACCTCCACCTCGCCGCGCAGCGGGTGCTGCAGGCGCACCACGACGGAACGGAAGTCGGTGAGCCGGTGCTCACGCCAGCGCCGCTCGAACTCGGGATTGCGGCTCAGCGTCTCGATGGTCCCGGCGACCGAGGGGTCGTCGGGGAATCGGGTGGCGGCGGCACGCAGCGCCGAGGTGGCCATGTCGGCGACGTCGGTCCAGTTGAGGAAGGTTTTCCGGGCGGCCGGATGGTCGAAGACGTAGATCGCGAAGTTGTTGTGCGCCTCGGTGTCGAACATGCCGAGCGGTTCGGTGAAGTCGCGGAAGGACGGGTTCCAGGACAGCAGGTTCAGCCAGCGGCCGAGCACGAAGGCGGGTGTGGGCTGCAGCGCGTCGATGACGGCCTGGATGGTGTCGGAGACCTGTTCGCGGGCCTGTCCGGCGGCCGGGCAGGTGGTCTTCTGTTCCAGGCTCAGGGCCAGCTTGCCGAAGTGGTGCTTCTCGACTTCGTTGAGCCGCAAGGCATCCGCGAGCGCGGCGAGCACGGCGGTGGAGGGGTTGGTGTCGCGTCCCTGTTCCAGCCGGGCCAGGTAGTCTGCGCTGACGCCGGCGAGCGCGGCCACCTCCTCGCGGCGCAGGCCGGGTGTGCGCCGGCGGCGGCCGCTGGGCAGGCCGACGTCCTCGGGCTGCAGCTGGGCGCGTCGGGCGATCAGGAACTCGGCGAATTCGGAACGGGACACCCTTCCATACTGCCTGGTCCGTGTTCCGTTATCCCAGCCCTGCCAATCCCCGGATAACCACGGTGTGGATAAACGGACCGGAGTCCACTTACGGTAGGTGACATGACGACTTCCGAGCAGACCACCCTCGCCCCCGGCTCCTGGACCCTGGACGCCGCCCACTCCTCGGTCAACTTCACCGTGAAGCACCTGGGCATCTCCAAGGTCCGCGGCCGCTTCAACCGCTTCGAGACCGGCTTCGTGGTCAACGAGGCCGGCGAGGCCGCCATCGAGGCCACCATCTACTTCGACTCCTTCGACACCGGCAACGAGATGCGCGACGGCCACGTCCGCAGCGCCGACATCCTGGATGTCGCCAACCGCCCGCACCTGACCTTCCGCATCCCCGAGCCGATCGCCCTCTCGGACGAGTTCGAGGTCACCGGTGAGGCCACCATCGGCGGCATCACCAAGCCGGTCACCCTCGCGGTCGAGTGGGGCGGCGTGCAGGTCTTCCCGCAGGACAACAAGGAGCACGCGGGCTTCAACGCCACCGGCTCCATCAAGCGCAGCGACTTCGACGTCGCGCCGGGCATGCCGAACGCCATGCTGAGCGACAAGATCGCCATCGAGCTGGACATCCAGCTGGTCGCCCCGTAATCCCCGAGCCACGCTCCGCCGCATCGGAAAAGTCAACGCCCCCTGTGGAATTCCACAGGGGGCGTTCGGCCGTGCACGGGAAGGTCAGTCGGCCCAGACGGTCTCGATCGGGGTGCCCTCGTTCGGCGGCGGCGTCGGAACCGCGGCCGGAGTGCGCGAGAAGCGCGGGGCCGGGGCGTGCTGCACGACGCCGTCGATCTCGACCAGGCCGGTGCGGGCCTGGATGTGCGGGTTCTGCTCGGCCTCGGTGAAGGTCAGCACCGGGGTGGTGCAGGCGTCGGTGTGTTCGAAGATCGCCCACCACTCGTCGCGGGTCTTGGTCTTGAACTTCTCGGTGAACAGCTTGCGCAGCTGGTCCTGGCCGTTGGGGTCGAGCTGGTTGGGCAGGCCCTCGGGGGAGATCTCCAGGCCCTGCAGCAGTTCGGCGTAGAACTGCGGCTCGATACAGCCGACGGCCATGTACTTGCCGTCGGAGGTCTCGTAGGTGTCGTAGAACGCCATGCCGGTGTCGAGCAGGTTGGTGCCGCGCTCGTCCGACCACAGGCCGACGCCCTTCATGCCCCAGATCATGTGCGACAGCGCGAGCGCGCCGTCGATCATGGCGGCGTCGATGACCTGGCCCTTGCCGGAGTTCTGGCGTTCCACCAGCGCGGCCAGGATGCCGAAGACCAGGAACATGGAACCGCCGCCGAAGTCGCCGACCATGTTCAGCGGCGGGACCGGCCGCTCGCCCTTGCGGCCGATGGCGTTCAGCACACCGGTGAGGGAGATGTAGTTGATGTCGTGGCCCGCGCGGTCGGCCATCGGGCCGTACTGGCCCCAGCCGGTCATGCGGCCGTAGACCAGGCGCGGGTTGCGCTCCAGCGCGGCGTCGGGGCCCAGGCCCATGCGCTCGGTCACGCCGGGGCGGAAGCCCTCGAGCAGCACGTCGGCCTTCTCGATGAGGCCGAGCACCTTCTCGATGTCGGCCGGATCCTTGAGGTTGGCCTCGACGATGGTGCGGCCGCGCCACTGCGGGCGTTCCATGAAGCCGGGCAGCATGCCGGGCCGCTGGACCCGGACCACGTCGGCGCCGAGGTCGGCGAGCAGCAGTGCCGCGTGCGGACCGGGGCCGATGCCGGCCAGTTCAACAACCCGGATGCCCGCGAGCGGGCCCTGCTTGGCGGTGGATGGAGTGCTCACGCCCTACCTCGGTTCGTCGTCGAATGCTGCGCACCGGCTCACTCGCCGGTGTTGACGCTATGACAATAACGCGAAGGTTCGGAAGCGCGGAGGGCGCGGCCTATCGATCGATGCGGGGCAGCGGGAGCGTGGCCGGGTGCTGGGGACCGGGCAGTTCCGAGCGCGGCAGCCGCAGCGTCGGCGGTTCCCCGGTCGAGCGGTTCGCGGCCGGGTCCTCGAAGTCGCGGACCTTGGCGGGCAGGCCGTAGAAGGCGCGGGCATTGTCTTCCAGGACCTCGTGCAGATCCGAGCCCACCGAGTCGGCGAGCAGGGAGATGTCGGCGTCGCGGAAGGGCCGCCCGGCCCGGGTTCCCGGCAGATCGGTGCCGAACATCAGGGCTTCGGGGTTGACCGTGTGGATCTTGCGCAGGGCCGAGCCGACGTTCATGGCCACCCGCCCGAAGCCGGAGGCCTTCACCTTGGCTCCCCGATCGACCAGGTTGAGCAGGTACGGCAGGCAGTCGTCGGACATGCCCAGGTGGTCGATGGACAGCTTGGGCAGCTTGGTGATGACCGGTTCCAGCGAGCCCAGCATGGACCCGTCGATGTAGAGCTCGACGTGCCACCCGGCCAGTTCGTAGGCGCGCAGGGCCAGCATGGTGAGCCCGACGATGTCGCCGCCCGCCCGCTTGAGGTTGAACCGGATGGCCCGCACCCCGGCCTTGCTCAGCGCGAGGATCTCGGCGTCGCTCGCGTCGACGTGCAGATTGGTGACGCCGACCCAGCCCTCGCCGAGTTCGGCGAGGGCGGCCAGCAGATAGCTCTGATCGGTGCCCTGGAAGGACCCGCTGACCACCGCGCCACCGTCGATATCGAAGCGGGACATGCGCTTGCGATAGTCGGCGATGGTGTACGGGTCGGGCAGGTAGCCCTCGTTCTCGACCAGCGGGAACCGCGGATCGAAGATGTGGAGATGGGCATCGAACACGTGATCAGCATGCCTCAGAACGGTGACAAGTGTGGACAACCTTGTCCGGCAGGCGGATTCACGCTGGTCAGGACGTCGGGTCGATAACCGCTCAGGAGGCCTTGTCGGGCTCGGAGGCGGCCAGCATCTCGTCGCGCTCGACGACCTTGACCCGCTCGCGGCCCTGCGGCTCGCCGAGGGCGCGCTCGTGCGCGTCCAGGCGGTACCAGCCGGCCCAGGTGGTGAACGGGATGCCCTTGCCCTCGAGGAACTCGGTGACGGCCTCGAGCTCCGGCTTGGCGGCCGGGGCGAAGTCGGCGGCGTCGTCGAGCAGGCAGGCGATGGTCTCGTTGGCGTCGCCCTTGGTGTGGCCGATGAGGCCGACCGGGCCGCGCTTGATCCAGCCGGTGACGTAGGTAGCGGGCATGTAGCGAGCCGCGCCGTCGGCGTTCTCGTCGACGATCACGCGACCGGCCTCGTTGGGCACGGTGCCGGCCTGGTCGTCGAAGGGCAGGGCCGGGATGTTCTGCGACAGGTAGCCCACCGCGCGGTACACGGCCTGGATGTCCCAGTCCTTGAATTCGCCGGTGCCCTTGCAGTTTCCGGTGCCGTCGAGCTGGGTGCGCTCGGTGCGCAGGCCCACGACCTTGCCGTCCTCGCCCAGGATCTCCGAGGGGTTCTCGAAGAAGTGCAGGAACAGCTTGTGCGGGCGGTCGCCGACGTCGCGGATGGCCCACTGCTCGAGGGTGTTGCAGATCATGTCGACCTGCTTGGAGTGCCGGCGCGCGGCCTCGGAGCCCTCGTCGTAGTCGATGTCCTCGGGGTCGACGATGACCTCGATGGTCGGCGAGTGGTCGAGCTCGCGCAGCTCGAGCGGGGTGAACTTGGCCTGCGCGGGACCGCGGCGGCCGAACACGTGCACCTCGAGCGCCTTGTTGGCCTGGAGGCCCTCGTAGACGTTCGGCGGGATCTCGGTCGGCAGCAGCTCGTCGCCGGTCTTGGCGAGCACGCGCGCCACGTCGAGGGCGACGTTGCCGACGCCGAGGACGGCGACCTTCTCCGCCTCCAGCGGCCAGGTGCGGGCGACGTCGGGGTGGCCGTCGTACCAGGACACGAAGTCCGCGGCGCCGTAGGAGCCGTCCAGGTCGATGCCCGGGACGCCCAGCGCGCGGTCGGCGTTGGCGCCGGTGGAGAAGATGACCGCGTCGTAGAACTGCTGCAGGTCCTCGAGGGTGATGTCGACGCCGTAGTCGATATTGCCCAGCAGGCGGACCTGCGGCTTGTCGAGCACCTTGTGCAGCGCGGTGATGATGCCCTTGATGCGCGGGTGGTCCGGCGCCACGCCGTAGCGGATCAGGCCGAAGGGCGCGGGCATGCGCTCGTAGAGATCGATGCTCACGTCCGCGTCGGACTTCATCAACGCGTCGGCGGCGTAGATGCCGGCCGGTCCTGCGCCCACGATCGCAATGCGTAGCGGGCGGGTCGCTGCACTCTGTTCGGTCATTCTTCCGCGCACCCTTTGGGTCGAAACTAACTTGCCGTCAAAACTCAGCCGTCGCTCTTAGCTTAGGCTAAGTTGACGCTCTGGCCTCGGCGGCCTCCGTTGGCCCCCGACGCTGCAGCGTTGCTGCGTAGTCTTGCTATTCCCGCGCTGGGGCGGGAAATTCTGCTGATTCTATCGATGGCACGCGGCGGCCCGCACAAGGGGACCAGGCATGATCTACCCATGAGCGACGCCGAGGAGACCCCGATCCGGATCGACCAGAACGAGACCCGCAGCATGTGGCCGTTCCTGGTGGCGGCGGGAATCATCGCGGTGGTGATCCTGGGAATCGTGATCGCGTCGGTCGTGTCGCCGGTTGAGAAGAATGTCACAGATTCCGATCGGCTCTCGCTGGCGGCGACCAAGTTCGTGATGGCCCGCAACGACTCCGGGAAGTACGACCCGGTGCTGTCCTGCAAGGGATTCGACGAGAACGCCTCGCCGCTGAAGGCGGCCACCGCGACCGGCGGCTCGATCGCCTTCGACAAGCTGACCGACGCGTCCGTCACGGGCGACCAGGCCACCGCGCAGGTCACGTTCACCGTCGCCGGGGCGCCGACGACGTCGACGTGGCACTTCGCCAAGGAGAATTCCCGCTGGTTGGTCTGTAATTCGTGACAACGGCCGAATACCTCACTGGGGTTTGACAGTGGGGACGGTTCTTCGGCAATCTCAATCCCAGGTCATGAGTACCAGCGCCAAGCCCCGGCTGGCTGGTCGGCAACCCTCCTCCGCGGTGGGGTGCTCCGGGTGACGACCTGGCCTCGCATCGGACAGCGGTGCGGCAAGTGCGGATTCTCAGGAGGTACAAGTGAGCTACGCAGGTGACATCACGCCCAAGCAGGCGTGGGAGTTGTTGCGCGACAACCCCGATGCGGTCCTGGTGGACGTGCGTACCGAGGCCGAGTGGCGGTTCGTCGGCGTGCCCGACACCGGCGGCATCGGCCGTCCGACCGCGCTGATCGAGTGGGTCGACGTCACCGGTACCCCCAATGCCCGGTTCACCGACCTGCTGAAGCAGTCGCTGGCCCACCGGACCCCGGACTCGGACGCGCCCGTCATCTTCATCTGTCGCTCCGGCCAGCGTTCGATCGGCGCGGCCACCGCCGCCACCACACTCGGCATCACCCCCTCGTTCAATGTGGTCGACGGCTTCGAGGGTGCGCTCGACGGCCAAGGCCACCGCGGCAGCACCGGCTGGCGCGCCGACGGACTTCCGTGGAGGCAGTCATGATCACCGGCGGCTCTTTCGAGAAACCGCTCCCCGAGGGCGTCGGCCCCGCCACCCAGGCGGTCCGCGGCGGCACCCGGCGTTCCGGCTTCGACGAGACCTCCGAGGCGCTGTTCCTCAATTCGGGTTTCGTCTACGAGAGCGCCGAGGCGGCCGAGGCCTCCTTCACCGGCGATATCGAGCACTTCGTGTACTCGCGCTACGGCAACCCGACGGTCGCGATGTTCGAGGAGCGGCTGCGCCTGATCGACGGCGCGGAAGCCTGTTTCGCGACCGCGTCGGGCATGTCGGCGGTGTTCACCGCGCTGGGCGCGCTGCTGTCCGCCGGTGACCGGCTGGTCGCGGCGCGCAGCCTGTTCGGCTCCTGCTTCGTGGTGGCCAACGAGATCCTGCCGCGCTGGGGCGTGGAGACGGTGTTCGTCGACGGCGAGGACCTGAACCAGTGGGAGCAGGCGCTGTCCGTCCCCACCCAGGCCGTCTTCTTCGAGACCCCCTCGAACCCGATGCAGACCCTCACCGATGTGCGCGCGGTCTCGGATCTGGCGCACGCGGCGGGCGCGAAGGTGGTGCTGGACAACGTCTTCGCCACCCCGCTGCTGCAGCGCGGCTTCGATCTCGGCGCGGACATCACCGTCTACTCGGGCACCAAGCACATCGACGGCCAGGGCCGGGTGCTCGGCGGCGCGATCCTGGGTCCGCGGGAGTACATCGACGGCCCGGTGAAGAACCTGATGCGCCACACCGGTCCGGCGCTGAGCCCGTTCAATGCCTGGACCCTGCTCAAGGGTCTGGAGACGATGCCGCTGCGCCTGCGCCAGTCGGTGGACTCGGCGTTGAAGATCGCCCAGTTCCTGGAGTCGCATCCGGCGGTGGCGTGGGTGAAGTACCCGTTCCTGTCCTCGCATCCGCAGTTCGAGCTGGCCAAGCGCCAGATGTCGGGCGGCGGCACGGTGATCACCTTCGAGCTGAAGGCCGGCGACAACGAGGCCAAGAAGCGCGCGTTCGAGGTGCTGAACCGGCTGCGGATCATCGACATCTCCAACAACCTCGGTGACGCGAAGACGCTGATCACCCACCCGGCCACCACCACCCACCGGGCGATGGGGCCGGAAGGCCGTGCGGCCGTGGGCATTACCGATGGCGTGCTGCGCGTCTCCATCGGTCTGGAGGACGTGGAGGATCTGCTCAACGATCTGGATCACGCGTTGAGCTGAGCCGACGAGTAGTCGACAGGGCCGGAACCCATGGGGTTCCGGCCCTTCGTCGTTCATGAACCCGAATGATCTTGACAGCATGCTGTCAAAAATGACAGCATGCTGTCATGATGAAAACAGTGCACATGGCCGTCTACGACACCTTCTCGGACTGGGAGGTCGGCCACGCGACCGCACACATCAATCGCGCACTCTGGCACCGTGACCCGGGAACATGGCAGGTCAAGACGGTCGCCGTCAGCGCCGAACCGATCACCTCGATGGGTGGCATGCGCGTCCTGCCGGACGTCGTCCTCGACGATCTGAAGCCGGGCGACAGTGCCATGCTGATCCTGCCGGGCCTGGAGACCGAGCTTCATCCCGAGGCCCCCGCCGCTTTCGCCCGCAAGGCCCGCGAGTTCGTGACGGCCGGGATCCCGGTGGCGGCGATCTGCGGTGGCACCTTCGCGCTGGCGCAGGAGGGGCTGCTCGACGATCGGCCGCACACCAGCAATGCCGCCGAATACCTGGCCTACAGCGGCTACGCGGGCGGTGAGCACTTCGTCCAGACGCCCGCCGTCACCGGTGGCGACGTGATCACGGCGTCCGGCACCAGCCCGGTCGAGTTCGCGCGCGAGATCCTCGCTCGCCTGGACATTTTCGAGCCGCACGTGCTGGAGGCCTGGTACAAGCTGTACGGAAACAACGATCCCGCGGGCTTCTACACGCTCTACGAGTACGAGCAGCAGCGGGCGGCCGCGCGGTGACGCGCACCGGGCAGGAACTGTTCGCGACGGCGGCGGTCACGTCGTTCAAGCTGAACGGCCAATTCCTCGGCATCGCCGAGGAATTGGCGAGGCCGTCCGGGATCACGGTGGCGTGGTGGCAGGTACTGGGCGCGATCCTGCACCGGCCGTTGCCGGTGGCGGGCATCGCCCGCGAGATGGGCATCACCCGGCAGAGCGTGCAGCGCATCGCGGATGTGCTGGAGGGCAAGGGATTCGTCGAGTACCAGCCGAATCCGGCGCATCGGCGCGCCAAGCTGGTGGCCATCACCGAGTCCGGTCACGACGCGGTCCGCGCGATCGACCCGCAGCACGCGGCGATGGCGAAACGCCTTGTCGCGCAACTGGGCAGGGATGAGCTGGAGCGGGTCGTGGACGCGCTGACGACCCTGTCGGCCGCCCTCGACGCACTCGAGGACGACGCGACGGGCGCCGCCTGACTACAGCGCGAACGGGTCCTTGGTCTTGCCGACCAGCGAGGCGACCGATGGCAGGATGGCGGTCGGGCGGTACGGGAACTGCTCGACCATGGCGGGCGTGGAGATGCCGGTGGTGACCAGGATGGTCCGCATGCCCGCCTCCAGACCGGAGATGACGTCGGTGTCCATGCGATCCCCGATCATGACGGTGGACTGCGAGTGCGCGCCCAGCCGGCGCAGCGCTGAGCGCATCATCAGCGGGTTGGGCTTGCCTACGTAGTACGGCTTCTTACCGGTGGCCTGGGTGATCAGGGCCGCGACCGAGCCGGTGGCCGGGAGGATGCCCTCGCGCGAGGGCCCGGTGGCGTCGGGGTTGGTGGCGATGAAGCGGGCTCCCGCCGCGATCAGGCGGATGGCGGTGGTGATGGCCTCGAACGAATAGGTGCGGGTTTCGCCGAGCACCACGTAGTCGGGGTTGGAATCGGTGAGGACGTAACCGATTTCGTGCAGCGCGGTGGTGAGCCCCGATTCGCCGACCACGTAGGCGGTGCCGTCGGGCCGCTGGTCCTTCAGGAAGGTGGCGGTGGCCAGGGCGGAGGTCCAGATGGATTCGACGGGGATGTCGAGGCCGGTGTGCTGGAGCCGGGCCTGCAGGTCGCGCGCGGTGTAGATGCTGTTGTTGGTGAGCACCAGGAACGGGATCTGGTTGTCGCGCAGTTCGGCGAGGAACTCGTCGGCTCCGGGCACCAGGTGGTTCTCGTGGACCACGACGCCGTCCATATCGGTCAGGTAGGAAAGGATCGGTTCTCGGCTCGCGTTGGTCACGCGCATATTCTCCGCTATCCGCGGATCGAAAGCTCATATATTCCTGCGGTGTGACCGCTGCCGCACCGTCTTCCGGTGCTGACTAGTGTGCGAAGGAGGCCGTTCGCGCCGACCGGCGCGAGCGCAGCATGGCGACAGGAGTGCCCAGGTGAAGGACCTCAAGCTCGGTTACAAGGCGTCCGCCGAACAGTTCGGCCCGCGTGAGCTGGTGGAGCTCGCGGTGGCGGCGGAGGAGCACGGCCTCGACAGCGCCACGGTCTCCGACCATTTCCAGCCGTGGCGGCACAATGGCGGGCACGCCCCGTTCTCGCTGGCCTTCCTGGCCGCGGTGGGGGAGCGCACCAATCGGATTCAGCTCGGCACCTCGGTGCTGACCCCGACCTTCCGCTACAACCCGGCGGTGATCGCGCAGGCGTTCGCCACGCTGGGCTGCCTGTACCCGGATCGCATCATGCTGGGTGTCGGCTCGGGTGAGGCGCTCAACGAGATCGCGACCGGTTTCCAGGGCGAGTGGCCGGAGTTCAAGGAGCGGTTCGCCCGGCTGCGCGAGTCGGTGGAGCTGATGCGCGCGCTGTGGACCGGCGAGCGTGTGGACTTCGACGGCCAGTACTACAAGACCGTCGGCGCCTCCATCTACGACGTGCCCAAGGGCGGCATCCCGGTGTACATCGCGGCGGGCGGCCCGCTGGTGGCCCGGTACGCGGGGCGCGCGGGTGACGGTTTCATCTGCACCTCGGGCAAGGGCATGGACCTCTACACCGAGAAGCTGATGCCGGCCGTCGCGGAGGGCGCGGCCAAGGCGGGCCGTTCGGTCGACGACATCGACCGCATGATCGAGATCAAGATCTCCTACGACACCGATCCCGCTCTGGCGCTGGAGAACACGCGCTTCTGGGCCCCGCTGTCCCTGACCGCGGAGCAGAAGCACTCCATCACCGACCCGATGGAGATGGAGGCCGCCGCCGACGCGCTGCCGATCGAGCAGATCGCCAAGCGCTGGATCGTGGCCAGCGACCCGGATCAGGCCGTCGAGCAGATCAAGCCCTACCTCGACGCGGGCCTGAACCACCTGGTCTTCCACGCCCCGGGCCACGACCAGCGCCGCTTCCTCGACCTGTTCGAGCGCGACCTCGCTCCCCGACTCCGCGCGCTCGGTGTCTAATTGCCTTCCGCTTCGCTACAGGCGGGTTCGGGGCGCTGGAGGTCTCGATCTTCCCTCCCTCCGCTCCTCCGCTTCGCTCCTCCGCTCCACTCAGTCCAGAACGAGACGCGCCCCGAACACTGGGTGGGCGAGACGTAACTGGATGTGAGGGTGATCTCCATCGGGGACGGGCATCGAACCCGCATGCCCGTCCCTGCGGAAAAGGGCGCATAACGGTCGGTAGGCTTTCGGCCATGGCTGCCACACCGGTCTCCAGTGTGTACATCGCGTCCCCCGAGGGCGACACCGGAAAGTCGACGGTCGCGCTCGGCGTACTCCAGGCCTTGGCGGCCACTACCCCGCGGGTGGGCGTGTTCCGGCCGATCACCCGGTCCGCCACCGCCCGGGACTACATCCTCGAGCTGCTGCTCGAGTATTCGACCGCCGACGTCGACTACGACCAGGCGATCGGCGTCACCTACGAGCAGGTGCACGCGGACCCGGACGCGGCGATCAGCGAGATCGTCATGCGCTATCACGATGTCGCCAAACACTGCGACGCCGTGCTCATCCTGGGTTCGGACTACACCGATGTGGCCAGCCCCAGCGAACTGCGGTTCAACGCCCGCATCGCGGTCAATCTGGGTGCGCCGGTGCTGCTGGTGGTGCGCGGAATCGGCCGCACCCCCGACGAATTGGGCCAGCTGGTGGAGCTGTGCCGCAGCGAACTGGTGGCCGAGCACGCCAAGCTGGTGGCGGTGGTCGCCAACCGCTGCGAGCCCGACCAGCTGGAGGCCGACGCCCAGGCTCTGGCCAAGGCGTGCGCGGTGCCGTCCTGGACGCTGCCGGAGGTGCCGCTGCTGCAGGCCCCCACCATGGAGGAGCTGCGCGAGGCGATCGACGGCGAGATCTACAGCGGCGACCCGGAACTCATGCACCGTGAGGCCCTCGATGTGATGGTCGGCGGCATGACCGCCGAGCACATTCTGGAACGTCTCACCGACGGCGTCGTGGTCATCTCGCCCGGCGACCGCTCCGACGTGCTGCTCGCCCTGGTGAACGCCCATGAGGCGGAGGGTTTTCCGTCGCTGGCGGGCATCATCATGAACGGCGGCATGCTGCCCGATCCGGCGGTGGCCCGGTTGATGGCGGGCCTCAAGCCGCGGTTGCCGATCCTGTCCACCGACCTGCGCACCTTCGATGCCGCCAAGGCCACCGCGTTGACCCGCGGCCGGGTCTCGCTGTCCAGTATGCGCAAGGTGGACACCGCGCTGGCGTTGATGGAGGAGCGGGTCGATCCGCGGGAGCTGTTGCGGCAGATCGAGATTCCCATTCCGAACATCGTGACCCCGCAGATGTTCGAGTACCAGCTCATCGAACGGGCCCGCGCCGACCGCAAGCGCATCGTGCTGCCCGAGGGCGACGACGACCGCATCCTGCGCGCCGCGGGCCGGGTGCTGCAGCGCAAGATCGCCGACCTCACCATTCTCGGCGACGAGGCCGCGGTGCGCGGCCGCGCCGCCGAACTGGGCGTGGACATCGACGCCGCCGAGGTGCTCGATCCCCAGACCTGTCCGCTGCGTGACGAATTCGCCGAGGAGTACGCCCGCCTGCGCGCCCACAAGGGCATGACGGTGGAACGGGCTCGCGAATACATCGGCGACATCTCGTATTTCGGCACCATGATGGTGCACATGGGGGTCGCCGACGGCATGGTGTCGGGCGCGGCGCACACCACCGCGCACACCATCCGCCCGTCCTTCGAGATCATCAAGACCGAGCCGGGCGTGTCCACGGTGTCGAGCGTGTTCCTGATGTGCCTGGCGGACCGGGTGCTGGTGTACGGCGACTGCGCGGTGGTGCCGGACCCGACCTCGGATCAGCTGGCCGATATCGCCATCTCGTCGGCGCGGACCGCCGCCCAGTTCGGCATCGACCCGCGCGTGGCCATGCTCTCCTATTCGACGGGCGAGTCGGGCACCGGCGCGGATGTCGACAAGGTGCGCGACGCCACCAAGTTCGTGCACGATCGAGCCCCGGAGCTGCTGGTGGAGGGCCCGATCCAGTACGACGCGGCGATCGAGCCCGCGGTGGCAAAGACCAAGCTGCCGAATTCCGCGGTGGCCGGGCAGGCGACGGTCTTCATCTTCCCGGACCTCAATACCGGCAACAACACCTACAAGGCCGTGCAGCGCAGCGCGGGCGCGGTGGCGATCGGCCCGGTGTTGCAGGGTTTGAACAAGCCGGTCAATGATCTGTCGCGGGGCGCGCTGGTCGCCGACATCGTGAACACGGTCGCGATCACCGCGATTCAGGCGCAGCAGGAGGCGTAAATGAAGGTCCTGGTGATCAATTCGGGTTCCTCGTCGATCAAGTACCAGCTGCTGGAGCCCGCCACGGCCGACGTGTGCGCGCACGGCATGGTGCAGCGCATCGGCGAGGCGGTCGAGTCGGACGCGGTGACCGTCGAACACCACACGGGCGAGAAGACTTTCGAGTACCAGGGCTCGATCGCCGATCACGCGCAGGGCCTGCGGGTGGTGTTCGACCTGTTCATCGCGAGCGGCCAGGATCTGGCGCACGCCGATCTGGGCGCGGTCGGGCACCGGGTGGTGCACGGCGGCGAGGTGTTCTATGAGCCGACGCTCATCACCGACGACGTCGTGCAGGCCATCACCGACCTGTCCGCCCTGGCGCCGCTGCACAATCCGCCGAATGTGATCGGCATCGAGTCCGCGCGGGCGCTGCTGCCGCGGGTGCCGCAGGTCGCGGTGTTCGACACCGCCTTCTTCCACAATCTGCCCGCCGCCGCCAAGACCTACGCCATCGACGCGGAAACCGCCGCGGCGCACGGGGTCCGCAAGTACGGGTTCCACGGCACCTCGCACGACTACGTGTCCGGGCAGGCGGCGGAGTTCCTCGGCAGGGATCGCGCCGAGCTGAACCAGATCGTGCTGCACCTGGGCAACGGCGCGTCCGCCTCCGCCATTCGCGCGGGGCAGGCGGTGGACACCAGCATGGGCTTGACGCCATTGGAGGGCCTGGTCATGGGCACCCGGTCCGGGGATCTGGATCCGGGCATCATCTTCCACCTGATCCGTACCGCGGGCATGGATGTCGACGATGTGGACGCCCTGCTCAACCGGTATTCCGGGATCAAGGGCCTGTCCGGGGTCAATGACTTCCGCGAGCTGGGCCGTCTGATCGAAACCGGCCATCCCGCCGCGAAACTCGGGTTCGATGTCTACATCCACCGGTTGCGGCGCTACATCGGCGCGTACCTGATCGAGCTGGGCCGGGTGGACGCGATCACGTTCACCGCCGGGGTCGGCGAGAACGACGCGCGGGTGCGCGCGGAGGCGCTGGCGGGTCTGGAGCGCTATGGCATCCGGATCGACGCCGACCGGAACACCGCGAAAGACCGGACCGCACGCCGTATTTCGGCCGGCGACTCGGAGATCTCGGTGCTGGTGGTGCCGACCAACGAGGAGCTCGCCATCGCCCGCGCGGCCGCGCAGCTGGTCGGCTGAGGCTTCCTCACGAAAACATCATGATGCGGTCGGCACAGTGGTGCCCGGACCGGTTCCCGCCGGTCCACCGGAACCCGTGTCGCACCACGCACGACCGCGGTGGTGGCCGTCAATCCCTCGCCGGTCACATGGTCTCAGGCTGCCCTCGAGACCGCCGCGGGCGGCACGGGGCTCCTCCGGATTCCCCGAGACCGGCTGTCAGAACCAGGATTTGGCGCGCACCGCGTTGGCCAGGTCCACCAGCGCGTACCGGTGATTGCGTTCGGGCGCGGACCGGGCCAGCCCACGTAGCCCCGCCTCGATGCCGCGCCGCAGATCCCGCTCGGTGAACGGCGACCCGAACAGCGTGGAGCCGGCCGACTTCGGCTTGTTCCCCGCCTGCACCCAGCCCAGCGCGATGCCCATCGACAGGATCCGCAGCTGCGCCGCGCGCCCCTCACCCGGCGGCAGGTCCTGCACGCGCGCCGCCGCCACCTGGAGGGTCGACTCGTCCAGTTCCGCGGCCGGAGCGCAGCTCAGCAGCATGAGGATGGCCGTCATCCGGGCTTCCGCGTAGTGCCGGGAGGCGGGCGGCACCTGGTCGAGGGCGTGCACCGCGGCGGTGATGTTCCCGGCCGCCGCCAGCTGCCGGGCCAGGCCGAACGCGGCGCTCACCACGCCCCGGTCGGTGCGCCACACGGTGGCGTAGTAGTTCTCGGCGTAGGAGCGCCATTCCTCGGGGTCCGGCGAATCCCAGTGCTGGAGAATGAGTTCCGCGGTGGCGGCGAGCGCCAGCTTGGGCGCGATCTCGCCCGGCAGCGCCTCGAGCACCGCGTCGAAACGGGCGAAGGCGCGCTCGTACTCCAGCTCCAGCAGTTCGGTGAGCCCGAGGTACCAGTCGATGCGCCAGTCCCAGGCGGGCGGCTCGGGTTCGTCGGTGAGCCGGGCCAGCAGCATGCGCGCCGCCGCGGGCTCGTTCAGGTCCAGGTGCGCGCGGGCCTCGGCGAGGGTGACCTCCAGTTCGAGGGTCTCGGGCGCGCCGCCGGGTTCGGCGGCCCCGCGCTGGCGGGCATGCCGCAGCTCCTCGAGCGAGTGCCGGGGTTCGGGGTGGGCCGCGCCGGCCAGCAGCGGCGCGGACGGGTCGGCCGGATCGATGATGGGCACCGGCAGCGCGGCCACCACGTCACCGGGTCGCAGCAGGGTGCCGCGGCCGACGCCGTCGATGATGCCGTCGGTCTGGGCGATGAGTTCACCGGTGCCGAAGCTGGTGCGCGGCGGGCTGAACAGCGTCGACAGCTGCGGGTGCTCGTTGCCGGTCTCGGCGGCCAGGATCTCGCGCAGCACGCCGGTGAGCTGGGCGGCCAGCACTCGCGCGGACGGGAAGCGGCGGTCCGGATCGGGATCGGTGGCGCGCAGCAGCAGCCGGTAGAGGAACGGATGCTGGGCCAGTATCGGTTCGTCCTTGGGATCCGGGATGCCGTCGACGTACGCTCCGCGCTCCATCGGCAGGTGCAGGGTGAGCACGGCGAGCGCGCGGCCCACGGTGTAGATGTCGGAGGCCACGGTGGGCCCGGTGTGCGCGATCTCGGGAGCCTGGAATCCCCTGGTGCCGTACAGGTTTCCGTACGCCTCGAACTGGCTGACCGCGCCCAGGTCGATGAGCTCCACCCGGTCGGTGGTGATCATGATGTTGTCGGGCTTGAGGTCGTTGTAGGCCAGCCCCACCGAATGCAGATAGTCCAGGGCCGGAAGGATTTCCAGCAGGTAGGCGATGGCCACCGAGACCGGCATGCGGGCGGGCGCGTAGTGGTCGAGCAGGTACCGCAGCGAATGCCCGCCCACGTACTCCATCACGATGTAGCCGATCGGCGTCCCGTCCGGGCCCGGATGCTCCACGAAGTTGTGGATCTTCACGATGCTCGGGTGCACCACTTCGGCGAGGAACTGCCGTTCGGCCAGCGCGACCGCCTGGGCTTCGGCGTCACCGGCGTGCAACAGGCCCTTGAGCACCACCCAGCGGTCGCTGACATTGCGGTCGATGGCGAGGTAGATCCAGCCCAGGCCGCCGTGCGCGATACAGCCCTGGATCTCGTACTGGCCCGTCACCCGGTCGCCGGGGTAGAGGGAGGGCCGGAAATCGTAGGGGGCGCCGCAGGTTTGGCAGTCGCCCGCCGTGGTGGACGGCAGTGTCGGGGTGGCGCGGCCGACCGGTTTGCCGCAGCGCCAGCAGAAGCGGCGGCCCTCGGCGACCACGGGATCGTCGAGCACCGCCTGCTCCGGATCCACCGGCTCCACGGTCGGGATCGGCACCAGGCCCGCGCCGAGCCGCCGCACCACCGGGCGCGGGCGAGCCATGCGCGCGGTGCGCTGGGACGGCCGGGTGGGGGTGCGCGGTTCGCCCTCGGAGACCGGAACCTCTTCCGCCGGGGGAACTTCCGGTTCGTCCTCGATGCGAGGTGCGCGCTGGGTCATCTCGGTGCGCGGGGTGGCCTGGGTCGCGTCGGGCTGCCGGGTGGTGACCTCGGTGCGGGCGGGCCAGTGCGGTCCGACGCTGGTGGCATGGGTCGGGACGCCCTCGGCGTCGCCGCGGTCGGGGTGCTGCGGATCAGACGGAGTGCTCATCGTCAGTCCTGATACCTCGGGGGCGGCGGGATGGCGGCGTCGCCGAGTTCGGCGCTGAGCCAGCGGCGGTAGAGCCGGTTCCAGGTGCCGTCGGCGCGAATGCGTTCCAGCGTGCCGTTGACGAAGCGCACCAGATCATCGGAGCCCTGCGAGATTCCGATGCCGTACTGCTCGGTGCTCAGGTTGGGCCCGACGACCTCGATGGCCGGATCCTGCTGGGCCAGGCCGGCCAGCACGGTGTCGTCGGTGCTGACCGCGTCGACCTGCCGCTGCTGCAGCACCACCAGGCAGTCGGCCCAGCTGGGGACGGTGAGGATGGAGACGGCGGGCTGGGTGCGCCGCACCAGGTCCAGGGAGGTGGTGCCGTTGACCACGCACAGCCGCTTCCCGGCCAGATCGGCGAGTCCGTTGATCCCGGAATTGCGCACCGCCAGCACGCGCTGATGCGCCTGCAGATAGGAGGTGGAGAACGTGACCCGTTGCCGCCGTGCGCAATTGATGGTCATCGTCTTGACCACGACGTCGACGGAGTGTTCCTGCAACGCCTTCTCGCGGTCGGCGGAGCCGAGGATCCGGTATTCGATGGCGCCCGGATCGCCGAGCAGGTCGCGGGCCAGTTCCCGGGCGATCTCCACGTCGAACCCCGCCAGCGCCCCGGTGGTGGGGTCGCGGAAGCTGAACAGGTTGCTGCCCGGATCCAAGCCGACCAGCAGTCGGCCCCGGGCCCGGATGGCGTCGAGCGTCGGCCCGCTGCGCACGCCGGTGGGGCGCAGGCTGGCGGTGGGGTCGCCGCAGTCGGTCACCTCGGGCGGCGGGGTGGCCTGCGGCTGGGCCGCCACCGCACCGGAGGGCAGCGGCGGTTCGACGTAGCTGGGGACCCGGGTCGAGGGCGCGGGCGGGGGCGGACTGTTGTCCCCGCAGGCGGCGGTGCAGGCCACGGCCGCGGTCAGGGCCGCCACGACCAGGGAACGGACCGGTCGGCTGGTCATCGGTACTCCCGCAGTCGCGGCCAGAGCCCGACGGCGATCAGCACGGCGGCGGCGGTGCTCAGCACCAGCGCGCCGGGGCCGAGCAGATCCAGGGTGCGGGCGGCGTGGGATGTGTCGGCGCGCAACTGGTTCCGGGTGTCGGCGATGCCGTCGCCGAGCGCGCGGTCCAGGGCGTCGGTCTGGGCGGTGGCCTCGACCGCGCCCGGCCCGGTGGCCACCGCGGCCGCGCCGATGAAGTCGCCCTTCGAGAGCGCGTCGTTCATCCGCTGGTGAGCGGCCCGCCAGCGGTCCAGGGCGGCCGCCGCGGTCTTCACGTCACCACTGCCCGGCGCGTCGGATCGGTAGCCGGACAGGATGTTCCGCAGTTTCTCGATGGCCTGGTCGTAGGTGCGGTCGTAGTCCGCGCTGGTGTCGCGGCGCACCAGTTTCAGGGTTTCCGCGGTGCGGGCCTGCTGGGCGAGGATGCGGCTCTCGGTGAGCGCGGCCGTCGGCACGCTGCCCTTGTCGCGGGCGTGGGTGGTGTCGACCGCGGAGATGAAGCCCGCGATCACCGTCCAGGACAGCAGCACCACCATGGTCGCGGTGGCCAGCAGCAGTCCGAAGTTCAGCACCCGGTGCCAGCGCCGGAACAGGAACAGCTGGGCCGCGATCAGCGCCGCCACCGCCGCCAGCGGCAGCAGGATGGCGGGCCACGGCGGTCGCACGTGATTGCGCTGGGTCTCGGTGATGGCGGCGGCCCGGTGCTCCTGCAGTTCCTGCGCCATCGGCAGCACGGACTTCTGCATGAGGTTGGAGGCCTCGCTCAGATAGGCCGCGCCGACCGGCTGCCCACTGCGATTGTTGGCCCGCGCGGTCTCGACGACGCCGGTGTAGACCGGCAGCCCGGTCGCGATGCCGGTGCGCAGTTGCGCGTCGGTGTCGGCGTCGCCGCCGGTGGACTGCACCACCAGTTCGGCGGCGGCCTGGCCGACCGCCTGGTTGTAGCGGTCGCGGACCGGCTTCGGTTCCAGCCCACCGGAAATGAAGGCGGTGCCCGCGGAGGCGTCGGCCACCGACAGCGAGGTGTAGAGCCGCTGCGCCGAGTAGGCGTCGGGTTCGGACTGGTCGAGCAGGACGTCGAGCGCGTGTTGCCGATCGGTCACCGCGGTGGCGGTGACGATGCCCGCGGACAAGCACAGCGCGAGCAGCACCAGCCCGATCGCGATCAGCTTCGCGGGCGACGATTCGGCGAAGGCGCGCAGTTCAGTGGTAGCGAACCGTTCGCGCCACGCTGCCGCGGCGGCGCGCGGGGAAAGCTCGTCCAGCCTCAATTCCTCGGCTCGAGCCATCCTCACCTCCCACTGACCGAAATCGAACGACCGACTTGTTCCTGCCGGATGAGCTTATTGTGGACGTACCGCCGCCGTGACGCGGGAATCCCCGCGGTAGTTCTCGGCGCGGTCGGACGATGGGATTGCGAAGATGCGTGGTGACGGCGACGGGTGGGCGGAGAGCGCGGACGGCACCCGCCAATGGGGTCGTTTCGGGGCTGCTGGATTGTTGCTGCGTGCCCCGCTGGCCGATGGTGGTTCTGCAGTGCTGCTGCATCACCGGGCCGCCTGGACCCATCAGGGCGGCACCTGGGCGCTGCCCGGCGGCGCCCGCGACTCGCACGAGACCAGCGTCCACGCCGCGGTCCGCGAGGCCGAGGAGGAGGCGGGCATCGCGTCCGGCTCGATCCGGGTGCGCGGTTCCCGGGTGACCGCGACCGCGCCCAGCGGGTGGACCTACACCACGGTCATCGCCGACGCCGCCGACCGGCTGCGCACCCGCGGCAATCTGGAGAGCCAGGATCTGGTGTGGGTGCCCGAGGACGAGGTCGTGGACCGGCCCCTGCACCCCGGGTTCGCCGCCGCCTGGCCCACCCTGCGCGCCACCCCCACCCGGGTCAGCCTGGCCGGGATCAGCGACAGTGGCGCGGTGGCGGCCGCGTTGCCGCGCACCCTGGATCTGGCCGAATTGGGTTTCCTGTGGCTGCGTTCCACCGGCGACGAGACCGGCCGCACCGCCCGGATCGGGACCGTCGAACCCGGCCTGGAACAGACCGATTTGGCCGGAAATGTGTTGTTCCTCACTCTGGATCAGGTGTTGTCTTGAGGCGTGAGCACGCGCGAGCTTCCCACGTACTGCCGGATCTGTGAGCCGCTCTGCGGCCTGATCGCCACCGTCGAGGACGGCAGGCTGGTGCGCTTGCGCGCCGACAAGGACCATCCGCTCTCCCGCGGCAACGCGTGCCCGAAGGGCATCGCGTTCACCGAGATCCAGAACGACCCGGACCGGGTGCTGTATCCACTGCGGCGCACGGCCTCCGGCGAGTTCGAGCGGGTGTCCTGGGACACGGCGCTCGACGAGATCGGCGAGCGGCTGCGCGCGCTGATCGGCGAGCACGGAATCGACAGTCTCGGCTGGTATTTCGGCAATCCGTCCACCTTCTCCTACTCGCACACGTTGTGGATGGTGGGTTTCCAGCTGGCCGCCGGGCTGAAGCACGTGTATTCGGCGGGCTCGCAGGACATCAACAACCGCTTCGTGGCCAGCGAACTGCTCTACGGCTCGGCGACCTCGGTGCCGGTCCCCGATCTGGACCGCACCGACTTCCTGCTCATGCTGGGCGCGAATCCCCTTGTCTCGCACGGCAGCGCGATGAGCGTCCCGCGGGTCCGCGACAAGCTGACCGCGATCACCAAGCGCGGCGGCCGGGTGGTGGTGGTCGATCCGCGCAAGACCGAGACGGCGAAACTCTTCGAGCACGTCGGCATCCGGCCCGACGGGGATGCCTGGCTGCTGGCCGCGCTGCTCCAGGTGATCTTCGAGGAGGGCCTCCAGGACGAGCAGGCGCTCCGCCGTCAGGCCCGCGGCGTCCGCGAATTGCGGTCCGCCGTCGGCCGTTTCACTCCCGAGTCGACCGCCGGGATCACCGGCCTGGACCCCGACCTCGTCCGCGCCCTGGCTCGTGAGCTGGCCCGCGCCGACTCCGCCGCCGTCTACGGCCGCACCGGCACCTGCCTGGGCCGCCACGCCACCCTGGTGGCCTTCCTCGTCGACGCGCTCGCCCTGGTCACCGGCAATCTCGACGAGCCGGGCGGCAGCGTCTTCGGCAAGGAGCTGGTGGCGGTCTCCGAACTGAGCGCCCGCCTGGGTTTCGCGGGCTACGGCCGCAACCACTCCCGGGTCGGCGGATTCCCCGACGTCCTGGGCACGTTCCCCGCCGCCATCATGGCCAAGGAGATCACCACCCCGGGTCCGGGCCGCCTGCGCGCCCTGTTCACCTCCGCGGGCAATCCGGTCTCCTCGGTCCCGAACGGCCGCGAACTCGCCTCGGCCCTCCCGGAACTGGACCTGTTCGTCTCCATCGACCTCTACATCAACGACACCAACCGCATCGCCGACTACATCCTCCCGGCGACCACCTTCCTCGAACGCGACGACATCCCGCTCCCGTTCACCGCGCTCTCCCCGACCCCGTACACCCAGTACACCGAGCGCGTCGTAGAACCCTACGGTGAGGCCCGCGAGGAATGGCGGATCATCGACGCCATCGCCACCCGAATCGGCGTGCAGCCCTTCGCGGTAGGCCCCGCCCGCCCGCTCGGCCGCGCGCTGAGTTCCCTGCGCCGCCGCGTCCCCGGGTTGGCGTCGGCCCGCCCGACCCCGCCGCTCCTCGCCGATCTCGCCCTGCGGACCGGTCCCTACGGCGACCGTTTCGGTCTCCGCCGCGACGGTCTCAGCCTGCGCATGCTGCGCCGCCACCCCCATGGTGTGGTTCTCGCCGACAGTATCGCCACGGGCGTCCTGCGAAACATCGTGCGGCACAAGGGCGGCCGCGTCCGCCTGGACCCCGACGAGATCATCATCGAACTCCGCACCCTCACCGACCGCCCCGCCGACCCCACCTACCCCCTGCGGGTGATCGGCCTCCGCGAACTCAAGTCCCACAACTCCTGGATGCACAACGTCGAGCCCCTCATGCGAGGCGCCCGCGAACACGCCGCCCGCATCAACCCCAAAGACGCTGCCGTAGCGGGCATCTCCGACGGCGACCGCTGCCGCGTCACCTCCCCCCACGGCTCCATCGAGGTGACGGCCCGCCTGACCGAGGACCTGACCACCGGCACCATCGCCATCCCCCACGGCTGGGGCCACACCGGCGGCTGGCGCCGAGCCAACGCCGCCGGCGGCGCCAACGTGAACGACCTGATGTCAACCGATCTCGCCGACGTGGAACGCCTGGCCGGCATGGCCAACCTCAACGGCGTCCCGGTCCGCCTGGATCCGGTGAGCTGACCTCACAGCCCGGAGCAGCTGGAACCGGTCGAGTTCTGAGCGACCTGGACCCCGACCTGCGGGTTGGATCCGTCGCGGGTGAATTCGAGCGTTGAGGTGAGCCAGACCAGCCCGAGCTGGACGTGGTACCGGCCGCCGGTCCCGTTCCACACCGTGATCATGACGACGGGCGTGGCGTCTGCCTGTGCCGGTAGCGCGTTCGCGGCTCCGAACGCGACCGCGATCAGCATGGCGACTGCGGCGAAGAGCCTGGTGAACCTCGAGCAGTTCCTCGCTGCCCTGTCCCTGGCCGCGGCCGCCGCGACCATGGCAACCGGTCCGGCACAAGCGATCCCGGACCTGCAGCCTGCCCAGGCATCCCTGGTCTACGTCTGGATCCACAACAACACCGGCGCCGCCATCGGCATCATCAACCCCCAGGACTCCCACCACAACACCCGAGCCACCGCCCTCCCCATGGGGGCCTGGTCCAACCAGGCCATGTACGTCCTCTCCACCGGTTTCACCGTCATCTACGGCGAAACCTGCCTCGAGGTCCCCGGCAGCCTCCCCAAGACCACCAACTTCTACAGCACCCAATCCGACAACGGATTCACCCTGCGAAGCACCAATTACGATGTCGCCCCGGGTATCAAGAACAGCCTCGGCGGCGCCCTGATCATGACCCAGGAATACAGCAACCCCGAGAACAACGTCTACGTCAACCACGGCGTCTCCGGCGCCAGCTGCGCGGGCCTGTTACCCGCACCCTCCTGCTCCGCCATTCCCGTGCGGGGCAGGAGGATTCACGCGGCGGTCCCAGCGGCCGGATGGGTGAACCGACCCTGGCGGGTCAGCCGGCGCTGCCGCTGCCGATCTGTTTCGGTTCGCCGCTGCCGGTGGAGAGGAAGGTGGTGGAGAGCTGGGTGTCGCCCTGTTTGACGGTGACGCTGTGGACGCCGCTCGCGAAGATGGGGACGCTGGCCCAGTAGTGCTTGCCGTCGATGGTGACCGGGGTGGCGGGGCTGCCCGGCATGAGTTTGCCGTTGTCGTAGAAGGACACGGGGGCGGTGCTGTCGACGTCCGCAGCGAGGTTGGATTGGACGTCGCTGACCTGCTGGATCCAGATGCGGGTGACCGACGCCTGTGCGGGCGCGGCCGTGATGACGCTGCCGACCGCGGTGGCGGTCAGCAGTAGCGCGCCGAATCCATTGCGTACCACAGAACTTGCGAGCATTGGCGACCTCCGAAGGATGCGGCGATCGGGACTGATCACCATCGCAGCCGAACCTAGGTGATATCCGGATCCTTGAAATGCCGTCAGTTCCAATGGCACGACAGAAGTTCGCGCCGCCCGACGGCACTCGAGATCCTTGCTACCGGTCGTTCTCCAGGATGCGCTGCTTGATCGCGCGGGCGGCGGCTCGGGGGTCGTCGGCGGCGGTGATGGCCCGGACGACGACGATGCGGGTGGCACCGGCGGCGAGGACTTCGGGGAGGGTGTGCTCGTCGATGCCGCCGATGGCGAACCAGGGGCGGGTGGGGTGCGAGTCCGTGGTGGAGCGGACGAAGTCGAGGCCGGCGGGGGTGCGGCCGGGTTTGGTGGGGGTGGCGTAGACCGGGCCGGTGCAGAAGTAGTCGATGTGTTCGTCGATGGCGGCCAGACCGGCTTGGGCGCGGTTGTGGGTCGAGCGGCCCAGGACCACGTCGGGGCCCAGGATCTGGCGGGCGTACCAGGGCGGGAGGTCGCCCTGGCCGAGGTGCAGGACGTCGACGCCGGCGGCGAGGGCGATGTCGGCGCGGTCGTTGCAGGCGACCAGGGCGCCGTGGCGGCGGGCCACCGCCTTCAGTTCGGCGAGGGCGGCGAGTTCGGCCTTCGCCTCGAGCGGGCCGAACTGCTTCTCACCGGCGGAACCCTTGTCGCGGAGCTGGATGATGTCGACGCCGCCGGCGAGGGCCGCGTCGGCGAAGTCCGCCAGGTCGCCCCGGTCGCGGCGGGCGTCGGTGCACAGGTAGAGCCGCGCGGTGGCGAGGCGTTCCCGTGGAGAGGCGGGCCGGTTCGGGTGGGAGGGTTGCACAGGGGTGACGGTAGTCGCGCTACGGTTGTCGGGTCGAAACGACCCGAGGGAAAACGCCCGGTGTGGCGGCTCGCGACTTTTCCTCGCGGCCGATGTTTCGCATCGGATATATGCGGGTCCCCGGGAACGCGGGGACGAGTTAGGTGGATTCACATGCGGACTCTGGCCGTCGTCGGCGGCGGTGTGATCGGACTGTCGGTGGCCTGGCGGGCCGCCGGAGCGGGCTGGACCGTCACCCTCTTCGACCCGGCCTCGGGTACCGGATCCTCCTGGGTCGCGGGCGGGATGCTCGCGCCGCTGTCGGAGGGCTGGCCGGGGGAGGACGCGGCCCTCGCGTTCGGCGCCGCCTCGCTGGTCCGCTGGCCCGGGTTCGCGGGTGATCTGAAGGCCGTCACCGGGACCGATGTCTTCGTCGCCGACGCCACCCTCACCGTCGCCCTGGACGCCGCCGACGCCGCCGACCTGCGCACCATCGCCGACTGGGTGAACGCCCGCGGCCATGAGCTGAGCCTGCTGGATCGCGCGGGCGTCCGGGCGGCCGAGCCGAGCCTGGGGCGCGGCGTGCGCGCCGGACTGCTGGCCGCCGCCGAACCCGCCGTCGACAACCGGGCCCTGGTGAACGCGCTGAAATTCGCCTGCCTCGAGGCCGGGGTCGAGTTCCGCCGGGAGCGGATCGAGGACCTGGCGGCGCTGCCGCACGATCGCGTCGTGCTGTCCGCGGGCGCCGCCTCCGCGCAGCTGTGGCCGGGCCTGCCGGTGCGTCCGGTGAAGGGTGAGATCCTGCGCCTGCGCCGCCGCCCGAGCGCCCCCGTCCCGCCCAGCCGGGTGATCCGGGCCCGCGTGCACGGCCGCCCTATATATCTTGTGCCGAGGGCTGACGGGATCGTCCTGGGTGCAACACAATACGAAGTCGGGTTCGACAACGCCGTCACCGTCGCCGGTGTCCGGGACCTGATCACCGATGCCGAGGCCGTCCTGCCGGGCCTGGGCGAATACGAGTTCGCCGAGGCCGTCGCGGGTTCGCGTCCCGGCTCGCCGGACAATCTGCCGTTGATCGGATACCTCGACGACAAGGTGATCGTGGCCGCGGGCCACGGCCGCAACGGCATCCTGGACACCCCGGTCACGGCGGACGCCGTACTGGCCCTGCTCGCCGACACCGAGCTGCCCGAGGCGCGAGCCGCGGACCCGCACCGTTTCATCTCAGGAGGAGTTCGATGACCGCAATTCCGGTCGGCGTCACCGTCAATGGTGAGGACCACGTGTTCCCGGAGGAGCTCACCGTCCGCGAGCTGCTGGAGCGCCTGAACCTGCCGTGTCAGGGCGTGGCGCTGGCGATCGACGGCGCGGTCTTCCCGAAGTCCCGCTGGGACGAGCCGGTGGGCCGCGGCTGGGAGATCGAGGTGCTGACGGCGGTGCAGGGTGGCTAGCGCGGTCGAGCCGCTGGTCATCGCGGGCCGCGAGTTCGGTTCGCGCCTGATCATGGGCACCGGCGGCGCGGAGAACCTGGCCGTGCTGGAGGAGGCGCTGCTGGCCTCGGGCACCGAGCTGACCACGGTCGCCATGCGCCGGGTGGACGCCGCGGGCGGCACCGGCGTGCTGGACCTGCTCGAGCGCCTGGAGATCGCCCCGCTGCCGAACACCGCGGGCTGTCGCACCGCCGCCGAGGCCGTGCTCACCGCGCAGCTGGGCCGCGAGGCTCTCGAAACCGATTGGGTGAAGCTGGAAGTCATCGCCGACGAGCGCACCCTGCTCCCGGATGCCATCGAATTGGTGTCCGCCGCAGAGCAATTGGTGGACGACGGCTTCACGGTGCTGCCCTACACCACCGACGACCCGGTGCTGGCCAAGCGCCTCGAGGATGTCGGGTGCGCCGCGGTCATGCCGCTGGGTTCGCCGATCGGCACCGGACTGGGCATCGGCAATCCGCACAATATCGAGATGATCGTGGCCGCCGCGGGCGTCCCGGTGATTCTGGACGCGGGCATCGGCACCGCCAGCGATGCCGCCCTGGCGATGGAACTGGGCTGTTCGGCGGTCCTTTTGGCGACCGCGGTCACCCGCGCCCGTCAGCCCGCGGTGATGGCGGCGGCCATGGCTCGCGCGGTGGAGGGCGGCTGGCTGGCCCGCCAGGCGGGCCGCATCCCGAAACGCTTCTGGGCGCAGGCATCCTCGCCCGGTTTCTGATTGCCCGGTCCGCGGCCTGAACCCGGAGCCGGGTCCGGGCCGTAATCATCCCCGAGGATGAGCGACGCGCGACCTTTTAGCGATAGTGCGCGCTCACTACATGGGGAAGACTGGGCAGCATGATCGAACTGAGAGGCCTGACCAAACATTACGGCCAGACCGTCGCGGTGTCGGATCTGTCGTTCACGGTCCGTCCGGGGCAGGTGACCGGCTTTCTCGGCCCGAACGGGGCGGGCAAGTCGACCACCATGCGCATGATCCTGGGGTTGGACACCCCGACCTCCGGGACCGCGCTCATCGACGGCAAGCCGTACCACGACCTGAAACGTCCCCTCGACACCGTCGGCGCGCTGCTGGACGCGAAGTGGGTGCACCCCAATCGTTCCGCGCGCTCGCATCTGCGCTGGCTGGCCGCGTCCAATGACATTCCGCAGTCCCGGGTGGAGGAGGTGCTGCGCCTGGTCGGCCTCAACGAGGTGGCCGGGAAGAGCGCGGGCGGCTTCTCGCTGGGCATGTCGCAGCGGCTGGGCCTGGCGGGCGCGCTGCTCGGCGACCCGCAGGTGCTGCTGTTCGACGAGCCGGTGAACGGCCTGGATCCGGAGGGCATCCTCTGGATCCGCCGTTTCATGCAGCGGCTGGCGTCGGAGGGCCGCACCGTGCTGGTGTCGAGTCACCTGCTCTCCGAGATGGCGCAGACCGCTGAGCATCTCGTCGTGATCGGCCGCGGGCGGTTGATCTCCGACACCTCCACCAAGGATTTCATCGAGAAGGCGTCGGAACAGTCTGTGCGCGTGCGCAGTCCGCAGCTGGATCAGCTGCGCAGCCTGCTCACCTCGAACGGCATGACGGTGCGCGAGGACGGCGCGGAGGCCGACGGCCCGGCGCTGATGGTGGCGGGTGTGACCAGTGACGCGGTCGGAAAGCTGGCCGGGGCCAATGACATCACGCTCTACGAGCTGTCCCCGCAGCGCGCGTCGCTGGAGGAGGCGTTCATGCGCATGACCGGTGGTGCGGTGCAGTACCACGGCGAAGGCTTCGATCAGGTGATGGGAGGTGGCCTCTGATGGGAGTGCTCACCGCGGAACGAATCAAGCTGACCTCGACCAAGTCGCCGGTGTGGTGCACGGTGCTGCTGGCGGTGTTCGCGCTGGGGATCGCCGCCCTGTTCAGCCTGGCGTTGAACGCGTCGTGGCGGGTGTTCCAGGATCAACTGGCCGAGGGCAAGATGCACCCCTCGGACGCCCCGTACGCGGAGAACTCGATCGCGGGCCTGGGTATCACGGGTCTGGCGCAGGGTATGCCGGGCTTCGGCTACCTGATGGTGATGATCCTGGCGGCGCTGGCGGTCACCAGTGAGTACCGCTTCGGCACCATCAAGACGACCTTCCTGGCGACCCCGAGCCGGACCACCGTGCTGCTCACCAAAGCGGGCCTGATTGGTGTTGCTATGGGTTTGCTGAGTTTGGTGCTGACCTTCCTCGGCTTCTTCATCTTCAAGGCCATGGTCACCCACGACGCGGGCGCTCACCTCAGCCTCACCAGTGGTGACCTGCGGGTCTTCTACGCCGTCCCGATCTTCATCCTGCTCATCGTCTTCCTGGCGGTGGGTGTCGGCACCCTGATCCGGCAGTCGGCGGGCGCGCTCTCGCTACTGATCGTGTGGCCGGTGATCCTGGAGCCGATGGTCGGCGCGTTCGGCAAGGTGGGCCGCGAAATCCAGGTGCTGCTGCCCTTCCAGAACGCGGGCCTGTTCCTCGGAACCGTGGACGAGAAATCCGAGTATTGGCATTGGGGTCCTTGGGGTGGTCTCATCTACTTTGCGGCCTTCGTCGCAGTCGTGTTCGGAGCCGCGCTCTTCGTGGTGAACAAACGCGATGCCTGACTCGTATTACGAGTGATATAGACCCTGCCCGGGGAGCCGCCGGCCACTGCCCGGCACGGCGGCGCGCATCGGCCCGATACGGATTCCGTATCGGGCCGATGTCATTCGGCGGGGTGGTTCATACCGGGTCGAAAGTGTGGTCCAGCTAACGTTTGATTCGAGCCGTGGTGGTGTGGCGCGTTGTGCTGGACGGTCGGTAGCATCGGTCTAGCAACCAAAACACTCAAACCTTCGGCGGGTCCAACGATGTGGCCGCTAGCACCGATCGGGAGGTGTCCGGTGGCAATCGTTAATCCATCCCATGACGGAGCGCTGGGATACGCTCTGGGCGTGAGCGAACGACCCTCCGACGGCGGAGACCGCGCCAAAGACGCGAACCGCACGGACGGACTGGGGACCGATCGCAACCGCTCGCGAGACGCGGGCGGAAACCGGGGGCGCGACCAACCGCGTATCGACCCGGATGTGGTCATCCCGCTGATCCCCGCAGAACTCTCCGAGGACCCGGAGGACCCGGACGAGCTCGATGGGCAGCCGCGCCGCCGCGGCCGCTTCCCGGGCCAGCTCTCGGCCCTCGTCAATGCCGCCAATCAGCGCGGCGACATCATCGGCGCCATCCGTAAGGCGCGCGAGAACCTGCCCGGTGACCCGGGTTTCGGCGATCCGCTCTCGGTCTCCGGGCCGGGCGGGGTGCGCGCGGTGGCCCGCGCGGCGGACAAGCTGGTCGGCGATTCGCCCAGTGCCGCACGCGAATTGGGGCTGGGTGCGCTGCAGGTGTGGCAGGCCATGCTGGAGCGGGTCGGCAAGGGCCGCGGCAGCGACGAGATCACCATCATGTTCACCGACCTGGTGGCCTTCTCCAGTTGGTCGCTGGCGGCGGGCGACGAGGTGACCCTGGACCTGTTGCGCCGGGTGGCCAAGGCCATCGAGCCGCCGATCGTGGATCGGGGCGGTCAGGTGGTCAAGCGCATGGGTGACGGTGTGATGGCCGTCTTCCCGTCCGCGGACCGGGCCGTCCGAGCCGCTGTCGCGGCCAAGGAGAACCTGTCGGCCGTGTCGGTGGACGGCTACCGCCCGCAGATGCGCCTGGGCCTGCACACCGGCAGCCCCCGCGAGATCGGCGGCGACTGGCTCGGCATCGACGTGAACATCGCGGCTCGCGTCATGGAGGCGGGTGGCAACGGCAACACCATGCTCTCGGGTGTCACCCTGGACGCCCTGAAGCCGGAGACCCTGGAAGAACTCGGCCTGGGCGTGAAGCCCTACCGCCGCAGCTTCTTCGCAGCCCCGCTCAGCGGCGTCCCCGAAGACCTGCGCATTTTCCGCCTCGAAGCGGAATAACTAGTTCGCCATCCACAGGATCGCGCCCACTGCTGCGAGCACGCCACAGACGGCGAGTGCCACGGCCAGTGGGCGCGAGGTCTTGAACAGCGAGTACGCGCCGCCGAAGAGGAATCCGGCGAGGGCGAGCAGGATGAGCGCGCTGACGTCTGTGGACACCCGTTCAGTCTGCCTGACGGTTGCCGGCGCCCCGGTACCCGGCCCTGACCTGGCCTTTCCGCAAATAACAAGCACGCGGGCTTGATTTTTTCTGTTCCTGATGTGACCCTGTAACCGACCGCAGCACCGAGGCTGCGCCGGCTTCGGGCGCACACAGGGAGGCCCTCCATGAGTCAGCTCGCCGACACTCCGGATCTCATCCGGATCGGCAACTGTTCCGGGTTCTACGGCGATCGCATGAGCGCCATGCGGGAGATGCTCGAGGGCGGTCAGCTCGACGTGCTCACCGGCGACTATCTGGCCGAGCTCACCATGCTCATCCTGGGTCGCGACCGCATGAAGGACGCGAACCTGGGCTACGCCAAAACCTTTGTGCGGCAACTGGAGGACAGCCTCGGGCTGGCCCTGGAGTCGGGCGTCAAGATCGTCGCCAACGCGGGCGGCCTCAACCCGGCGGGCCTGGCCCAGCGGGTGCGCGAGGTCGCCGAAAAGCTCGGTCTCGCACCGAAGGTCGCGTACGTGACCGGTGACGACCTGCTCGCCCGCGCCGGTGAACTGGGCCTGGGCGCACCGTTGACCGCCAACGCCTACCTGGGCGCGTGGGGCATCGCCGAATGCCTGACCGCGGGCGCGGACATCGTGGTGACCGGCCGGGTCACCGACGCCTCCGTGGTGGTCGGCCCGGCGGCTGCGCACTTCGGCTGGGCCCGAACCGATTACGATGCCCTGGCCGGTGCGGTGGTGGCGGGTCACGTCATCGAGTGCAGCACCCAGGCCACCGGCGGCAATTTCGCCTTCTTCACCGAGATCGCGGATCTGGGCCGCCCCGGCTTCCCGATCGCCGAGGTGCGCCGCGACGGCAGCAGCGTCATCACCAAGCACGAGGGCACCGGCGGCGCGGTCACCGTGGACACGGTGAAGGCGCAGCTCATGTACGAGATCCAGAGCGCGCGCTACGCGGGCCCGGACGTCACCACCCGCCTGGACAGCATCCAGGTGAGCCAGGAGGCCCCGGATCGGGTGCTGATCAGCGGCGTGACCGGTGAGGCCCCGCCGCCGCAAACCAAGGTGTCCACCAATACCATCGGCGGCTTCCGCAACGAAATGCAGTTCATCCTCACCGGTTTGGACATCGAGGCCAAGGCCGCGCTGGCGCAGCGTCAGCTGGAGTCGTGGCTGACGGTGCGTCCCGCCGAACTGGACTGGACGCTGGCGCGGCTGGACCGCCCCGACGCCGACACCGAGGAGCAGGCCAGCGCGCTGCTGCGCTGCGTGGTCCGCGACCCCGACCCCAACAAGGTGGGGCGCGCGTTCTCCAGTGTCGCGGTGGAATTGGCGCTGGCCAGCTTCCCCGGCTTCTCGCTGACGGCCCCGCCCGGCAATGGCGGTCCGTACGGCGTGTTCACGCCGGGATACGTGGATTCCAAGGAGATCCCGCACACCGCCGTGCTGGCCGATGGCTCCGAGGTGGCGATCGCGCCCGCCGGGGAGACCCTGGAACTGGACGTGGTCACGGAACCCGAACTGCCGCAGCCGCTTCCATCCGGCGCCACCACCCGCGCCCCGCTGGGCGCCATCGCTCTCGCCCGCAGCGGCGACAAGGGCGGCAACGCGAATATCGGCGTCTGGGTGCGCACCGACGAGCAGTGGCGCTGGCTGGTCCACACCCTGACCGTCGAGGAGCTGCGCCGCCTGCTGCCCGAGACCGCCGACCTGCCGGTCACCCGGCACGTGCTGCCGAACCTGCGGGCGCTGAACTTCATCGTCGAGGGCCTGCTCGGCGAGGGCGTGGCCTATCAGGCCCGCTTCGACCCTCAGGCCAAGGGGCTCGGGGAATGGCTGCGAGCCCGGCACATCGAGATTCCCGTGGAGCTGCTGCCATGAGTTACGTGAGTCCCTGGAACACCCCGGAGCGCCGCGAATTGCGCGCCACCGTCCGTGGTTTCGCCGAGCGCGAGGTGCTGCCCTACCTGGACGGCTGGGAGCGCGACGGCGAGATCCCGCGGGAGCTGCACAAGAAGGCGGGCGCGCTGGGCCTGCTGGGCATCCAGTTCCCCGAGTCCGCGGGCGGTTCCGGCGGTGACGCCATCGACGCCGCCATCGTGGCCGAGGAAATGCACTACGTGGGCTGCTCGGGCGGCCTGTTCGCATCCCTGTTCACCTGCGGTATCGCGGTGCCGCACATCATCGCCTCCGGCAATGCCGAGCACATCGAGCGCTGGGTGAGGCCGACGCTGGTGGGGGAGAAGATCGGCTCGCTGGCCATCACCGAGCCGGGCGGCGGCTCCGATGTCGGGCATCTGCGCACCGCCGCGGTGCGCGACGGCGACGACTACATCGTGAACGGCTCCAAGACCTTCATCACCTCCGGTGTGCGCGCCGACTACGTGGTGACCGCGGTCCGCACCGGCGGTCCGGGCGCGGCGGGTGTGTCGCTGCTGGCGGTGGAGAAGGGCACGCCCGGTTTCACGGTCAGCCGCAAGCTGGAGAAGATGGGCTGGCTGGCGTCCGACACCGCCGAGCTCTCGTATGTCGACGTGCGGGTGCCGGCCTCGAACCTGGTGGGCCCGGAGAACAGCGGATTCGCCCAGATCGCCTCGGCTTTCGTGAGCGAGCGGGTGGGCCTGGCCGTGCAGGCGTACGGTCACGCGCAGCGCTGCCTGGACCTGACCCTGCAGTGGACCCGCGATCGGGAGACCTTCGGCCGCCCGCTGATCAGCCGCCAGGCGGTGCAGAACACGCTGTCGGAGATGGCCCGCCGCATCGACGTGGCCCGGGTCTACACCCACGTGCTGGCCGAACGCGCCGCACAGGGCGAGACCGATCTGATCGCGGAGGTCTGCTTCGCCAAAAACACCGCGGTGGAGACCGCCGAATGGGTTGCCCACCAGGCGGTCCAGCTGTTCGGCGGGCTCGGCTACATGCGCGAGTCCGAGGTCGAGCGGCACTACCGCGATGTCCGCATCCTCGGTATCGGCGGCGGCACCAATGAGATTCTGACCAGCCTCGCGGCCAAGCGATTGGGGTTCCAGTCTTGAGTATTCTGCGCAGCACCGTCGACCCGAATTCGGCGGACTATCAGGCCGCGGCCGAGGCGATGAGCACCAAGCTCGCCGAGGTCGAGGTCGAGTACGCCAAGAACATCGCGGGCGGCGGCCCGGACAAGATGGCGCGGCATCGCAAGCGCGGCAAGCTGACCGCGCGCGAGCGCATCGAACTGCTCATCGACGAGGATTCGCCGTTCCTGGAGCTGGCCCCGCTGGCCGCCTGGGGCAGTGACTTCCATGTCGGCGCGAGCGTGATCGCGGGCATCGGCATCGTCGAGGGCGTCGAATGCATGATCGTCGCGCCCGACCCGACGGTGCGCGGCGGCACCTCGAATCCGTGGACGCTGCGCAAGACGCTGCGGATGAACGACATCGCGCTGGAGAACCGCCTGCCCTGCATCAGCCTGGTGGAATCAGGCGGCGCGGATCTGCCGACGCAGAAAGAGGTCTTCGTTCCGGGCGGGCGCATGTTCCGCGACCTGACCCGGCTGTCCGCGGCCGGAATCCCGACCGTCGCACTGGTTTTCGGCAATTCGACGGCCGGTGGCGCGTACATCCCCGGCATGTCGGATTACACGGTCATGATCAAGGAGCGCTCCAAGGTGTTCCTGGGCGGTCCGCCGCTGGTGAAGATGGCCACCGGTGAGGAGTCCGACGACGAATCGCTGGGCGGCGCCGAAATGCACGCCCGCGTCTCCGGTCTGGCGGACTACCTCGCCGTCGACGAGCAGGACGCGATCCGGCTGGGCCGCTCCATCGTCAAACGCCTGAACTGGGAGAAGAAGGGGCCGGCGGCCCGCCCGCTCACCGAGGTGATCGAGCCGCTGTACGACCAGGAGGAGTTGCTCGGCATCGTGCCGGGCGACCTCAAGATCCCGTTCGACCCGCGCGAGGTCATCGCCCGCGTGGTGGACGGCTCGGACTTCGACGAGTTCAAGCCGCTCTACGGTTCCAGCCTGGTGACCGGCTGGGCCGAACTGCACGGCTATCCGGTCGGCATTCTCGCCAACGCGCGCGGCGTGCTGTTCTCGGAGGAAGCGCAGAAGGCGACCCAGTTCATCCAGCTGGCCAACCAGTCGAACACGCCACTGCTGTTCCTGCACAACACCACCGGCTACATGGTCGGCAAGGAGTACGAGCAGAAGGGCATCATCAAGCACGGCGCGATGATGATCAACGCGGTCTCGAACTCCAAGGTCCCGCACATCTCGCTGCTCATGGGCGCGTCCTACGGCGCGGGCCACTACGGCATGTGTGGCCGCGCCTACGACCCGCGCTTCGTCTTCGCCTGGCCCAGTGCGAAATCCGCCGTCATGGGCGGTGCCCAGCTGGCGGGCGTCATCTCCATCGTGGGCCGGGCGGCGAACGAGGCGCGCGGCATCCCGTTCAACGAGGAGCAGGACGCCGGGCTGCGCGCCATGATCGAGGCGCAGATCGAGGCCGAATCGCTGCCCATGTTCATGTCGGGCCGCCTCTACGACGACGGCGTCATCGACCCCCGCGACACCCGCACGGTGTTGGGAATGGCCTTGTCCGCCATTCACAATGCCCCGATCAAGGGCGCCGAGGGCTTCGGCGTCTTCCGGATGTGAGGCCACACATGGAGATCACGAACGTTCTGGTCGCCAATCGTGGCGAGATCGCGCGGCGCGTGTTCGCGACGTGCCGCAGGATGGGTATCGCTACCACGGCGGTCTACTCGGATGCGGACGCCAACGCGCCGCACGTCGCCGAGGCGGACGCGGCAATCCGCCTGCCCGGCAACACTCCTGGCGAGACCTACCTGCGCAGTGAGCTGATCATCGAGGCCGCGCTGGCCGCCGGCGCCGACGCCATCCACCCCGGCTACGGATTCCTGTCCGAGAACGCCGAATTCGCGAAGGCCGTGCAGGCCGCCGGGCTGACCTGGATCGGCCCGCCGGTCGCGGCCATCGAGCAGATGGGCTCCAAGGTCGAGTCCAAGAAGATGATGGACGCCGCCGGGGTCCCGGTGCTGAAGCAGCTGGACCCGGCCGAGGTCACCGCGGACATGCTGCCCGTGCTGATCAAGGCATCCGCCGGTGGTGGCGGTCGCGGCATGCGCGTGGTGCGCGATGTGGCCGAGCTGAACGATCAGATCGAGGCCGCGCAGCGGGAAGCCCAGTCCGCCTTCGGCGATCCGACCGTCTTCTGTGAGCGCTACCTCGAGACCGGCCGCCATATCGAGGTGCAGGTCATGGCCGACACCCACGGCACCGTGTGGGCGGTCGGCGAGCGCGAGTGCTCGATCCAGCGCCGCCACCAGAAGGTCGTCGAAGAGGCCCCGTCCCCGCTGGTCGAGAAGATCGACGGGATGCGGGCGCGGCTGTTCGAGGCGGCCCGGCTGGCGTCGGAGGCCATCGGGTACGAGGGCGCGGGCACCGTGGAATTCCTCGCCGATGAGAAGGGCGACTGCTTCTTCCTGGAGATGAACACCCGTCTTCAGGTGGAGCATCCGGTCACCGAGCAGGTCACCGGCCTGGACCTGGTGCGCCTCCAGTTGCAGGTGGCCGCCGGTCGCCCGCTGCCCACGCGGCAGCCGGAGATGCGCGGCCACTCCATCGAGGTGCGGCTCTACGCCGAGGACCCGGCCCACGACTGGCAGCCGCAGTCCGGCCCGGTGCACCGCCTCGACATCCCCGGCACCCTGGGCGAATTCACCGTGCTGACCGAGCCGGGCGTGCGCCTGGACACCGGCGTCGTGGACGGCTCGGTGGTGGGCGTGCACTACGACCCCATGCTGTCGAAGGTCATCTCCTTCGCCGAGACCCGCGACGAGGCCGCGCATCTGCTGGCTTCGGCCTTGCAGCGGGCCAAGATCCACGGCCTGGTCACCAACCGCGATCTGCTGGTGCGGGTGCTGCGGCATCCGGCGTTCCTGGCGGGCGACACCGACACCGCCTTCTTCGCCACCCACGATCTGGAGAAGCTGTCCGCGCCACTGGTTTCCGAGGCGGACGAGCAGCTCTCCATCGTGGCCGCCGCGCTCGCCGACGCCGCCGCCAACCGGCGCACGGCCCGGATCGGCGGCGGTCTGCCCAGCGGCTGGCGCAACCTGCCGTCGCAGGCGCAGTCCAAGCCCTACGAGTCCCGCCTGACCGGTCGCCACGACGTGCGCTACCGGATCACCCGGTCCGGTCTGGAGGTCGAGGGCCACGAGGGTCTCGAATTGCTGGAGGCCACACCGGATCTGGTGATCCTCCAGGTGCCCGGTGAGCGCGGCCCGGTGCGGCGCCGCTTCGAGGTCGCCCGCTACGGCGATCTGGTGACGGTGGATTCCCCGCTCGGCCCGGTGGCGGTGCGCCGCCTGCCGCGCTTCGAGGATCCGGCCGACCAGGTGGCCGAGGGCTCGCTACTGGCCCCGATGCCCGGCGCGGTCATCCGCCTGGGCGCGGCCGCGGGTGACCGGGTCGAGAAGGGGCAGCCGATCCTCTGGCTGGAGGCCATGAAGATGGAGCACACCATCGCCGCCCCCGCCGCGGGCGTGCTCATCGAATTGAACGTTTCCGCCGGCCAGCAGGTCGAAGTCGGCACGGTGCTCGCCGTCGTCCACAGCGAAGATCAGGAGTAGGCAATGGGTTTCATCGAGACCGACGAACAGAAGGCGCTGCGGGAGGCGGTGGCCAAGCTGGCCGCCAAGTACAACTTCCGCGACTACGCCGGGCCCAAGGCCCGCAAGGGCGAGCCGTTCGACGAGCTGTGGGACGAGGCCGGCAAGCTCGGCTTCCTGGGCGTGAACCTGCCCGAGGAGTACGGCGGCGGTGGCGCGGGCATCTACGAACTCGCGCTGGTCCAGGAGGAATTGGCGGCGCAGGGCTGCGGCCTGCTGCTCATGGTGGTCTCGCCCGCCATCTGCGGCACCATCATCACCAAGTACGGCACCGAGGCGCAGAAGCGGGAGTGGCTGACCAAGCTGGCCGACGGTAGCGGCAAGATGGTCTTCGGCATCACCGAGCCGGACGCGGGCTCCAACTCGCACAAGATCACCACCACCGCCCGCCGCGACGGCGAGGACTGGATCCTCAACGGCCGCAAGATCTTCATCTCCGGCGTGGACCAGGCCGAGGCCGTGCTCATCGTGGCTCGCACCGAGAACGCCAAGACCGGCAACCTGCAGCCCGCCCTGTTCATCGTCCCCACCGACACCCCCGGCTTCGTGAAGACGAAGCAGGAGATGGACATCATCGAGCCGGACAACCAGTTCACCCTGTTCCTCGACGACGTCCGGCTCCCGGCGACCGCGCTGGTCGGCCAGGAGGACGCGGCCATCGCGCAGCTGTTCGCGGGCCTGAACCCGGAGCGCATCATGGGCGCGGCCATGGCGGTCGGCATGGGCCGCTACGCCATCGACCGGGCGGTCTCCTACGCCAAGGAGCGCGCGGTGTGGAAGGGCGTGCCGATCGGTGCGCACCAGGGCATCTCGCATCCGCTGGCCCAGGTCAAGATCGAGCTCGAGCTGGCCAAGGTGATGATGCAGAAGGCGGCGTTCCTCTACGACGCCGGTGACGACTTCGGTGCCGCCGAGGCCGCCAATATGGCGAAATACGCTGCGGCCGAAGCCAGTATCAAGGCGCTCGACCAGGCCATCCAGACCCACGGCGGCTCCGGCCTGACCTCCGATGTGGGCCTGGCGGGCATGCTGGCCGCCTCCCGCATCGCGCGGGTGGCTCCGGTCAGCCGCGAGATGATCCTCAACTTCGTGTCCCAGCACTCGCTCGGTCTGCCGCGGTCGTACTGACCGCGGTGCCGGGTGGCGGTGTGCGCGCGGCCACCGCCACCCGGCTTCCAGTGTTCGAAAGCCACACAGCAGCAGGAGTATTCGATGACCGACCCAGCCGGCGCGGAGGCGCCGTTCGTCCGCTACGCGGTGAGCGACGGATTCGCGGTGCTGACCCTGGACTCCCCGCACAATCGCAATGCCCTGTCCTCGCGGCTGGTCACCGAACTGCTCGCGGGCCTGGAGCGCGCGGCCGCCGATGACGCGGTGCGCGGTGTCGTGCTCACCCACACCGGCAACACCTTCTGCGCCGGCGCGGACCTCAAGGAAGCCGTGGACGCCGACCCGGCGGCCGCCGCCGAGATCCGCACCCGCTGGATGATCTCGGTGCTGCGCGACATCCTGGCCATGCCGAAACCGGTGCTGGCGCAGGTGAACGGCAATGTCCGCGCGGGCGGCATGGGCATCATCGCCGCCTGCGACCTGGTGGTCGCGGGCCGCGACAGCAGCTTCGGCCTCACCGAGGTCCGGATCGGCCTGGCTCCGTTCATGATCTCCCTCACCCTGCTGCCCCGCATGTCCCCGCGCGCCGCCGCCCGCTACTTCTCCACCGGCGAGACCTTCGACGCCGCCGAGGCCGAACGCAACGGCCTCATCACCGTGGCCGCCGACGACCCCGCCGCCGAGGTGGCCCGCCTGCGCGCCGAACTCCGCAAGGGCTCCCCGCAGGGCCTGGCCGAGGCCAAGCGTCTGGTCAACACCGACCTGCTCGAGGTCTTCGACCTGCGGGCCGAGGAACTGGCCAAACGCTCCGCGAGCTACTTCGGCACCCCCGAGGTGATCGAGGGCATGACGGCCTTCCTGCAGCGCCGCCCACCGAGCTGGGCACAATAGGTCACCATGGCGACACCCCACGAACCCAAGCAGGACCGCAGCCGGGCCACCCGGCAGCGGCTGCTGGAGGCGACCATCGACTGCCTGTCCCAGATGGGCTGGGCGGCCGCCACGGTCGCCGTCGTCGCCGAACGCGCCGGGGTGTCCCGAGGCGCCGCCCAACACCACTTCCCCACCCGTGAAGACCTGATCACCGCCGCCCTCGAGTACATGTTCGAGACCCGCATGGCCCAAGCCAAGGCCGATGCCCTCGCGGTAGCGGAGGTAGCCGAGGGCGTAGCCCGCACCGAAGCCGTCGTCGCCGGCTTGGTCGAGTCCTACACGGCCCCCATCTTCAAAGCGGCGTTGCAAGTCTGGACCCACGCCGCCGCCGACCCGGTCCTCCGCGAACGCATCGTCCCCATGGAAGCCCGCTTCGGCCGCATCTCCCACCGCATGGCCATCGAAGCCCTGGGCGTGGACGACGCCGACCCGGTCACCCACCACCTGGTCCAGGCCACCCTCGACCTGGCCCGCGGCCTCGGCCTCGCCGACGTCCTGACCGACGACTCCCTGCGCCGCAAGGAAATCGTTCAGCAGTGGGCCGCCACCCTCCACACCGCCCTCAGCGCACGCTGACCCGCTCGCCGGTCAGCGTGCGCCGAAGGCCGCCGTTTCAGCCCGCGATCAGGTAGTTGTGGACCGGTTCGAAGGAGATCCGGGGCTCGCTGGTCACGCCCGCCTTCTGCAGGGCCGGGGCCAGTCTTTCGTTGGCGAAGCGCTGGAACTCCTCCGGAGAGCTCCAGACATCGGTGACCCGGACTCCATGGTCCGTGGTGGTCGCCCAATGGAATAGGCCGCCCGTAGCCATCGGGCCGCCTGGCGCGAATCCCAAGATCTCGAGAATCGAGTCGTACTCCTCGACCGTTGTGTCGTCGAGTTCGACGATCACGGCGACGGCCATGATGATCTCCTTTCGCGATAGCGGCCCGACGCGGGTGTCAGGCCCTGGGTCGAGCGTAGGGCCACACCGATGACTTTCCGGTCGATTCGTCGTCGGTACATCGGGGTGAACCGACAGACAGGAGTTCGGCATGGCGGAACCGATTCGAAGGGGCGTGACCTCGGTGCGGGCGAACGGTGTGGACCTCGGCGTCGAGAGCTTCGGCCGGGCCGATGATCCGCTCGTCCTGCTGGTCGGCAGCCCGACGATGCTGTCCTGGCCCGACGAGCTGTGCGCGCGGCTCGCCTCCGGCGGTCGGCACGTGGTCCGCTACGACCTGCGCGATTCCGGTGCGTCGGCGACCGCCGACCCGGAGAACCCGAACTATGACCTCCGAGACCTCGTCGCGGACGCGGCCGCGCTGGTCGAGGCGCTCGGCGCCGCGACCGCCCATCTCGCCGGAATCGGCGTAGGCGGCATGGTCGCCCAGGTCGCCGCACTGGACCACCTGGCCGTATTCACCGCACTGACCCTCGTCAACACCCGACCGGTCGCCCCGGGCCCGGTCGACGACGACCTACCCGACCACGACCCCGCCGTCATGGGCGCGCTGTTCTCCCGCCCCCAGCCGGACTGGACCGACCGCGACGCGGTCGCGGCGTTCGCCACCGCGGGAGCCGAGCTGATGAGCAACGACCCGGAAGCCGCGCGCACCACGGCAACCCGGATCTGGGACCGCACACCGTCCAACGATCCCGCGGTCCACCAGGCCAACCAACTCGGAATGGCCTTCGCCCGCATCGATTGCAGCCCGCGCTGGCGCTCCCGACTCGCCGAACTCGCCATACCCACGCTGGTCGTGCACGGCCGCGCCAACCCGTTCTTCCCGGTCGGCAACGGCGAGGCCCTCGCCGCTGAAATCCCTGGGGCGCGACTACTCGTCCTCGATGGCGTGGGTACCGCCCTGCCCGACAACGCATCCGACCGGATCGCCGCCGCGATGCTCCCCCTGTAACCGCCCGATCGGATCTATCCGGGCCTACCGACTGCTGCCGGTGCCGCTGAGCAGCAAAGGGATTCGGGCTGCCATGTCGACCGGGAGGTAGGTGGTGGCGCTGGTGGTCCAGGCCTGGCCGGATTGGGGGTCGTATCGAGTGGGCATGGCGATTCCGGCGGGGGCGTAGGCGCGGAGGCTGTTGTTGCGGGTGGTGTAGGTGGCGCGCCACAGGTGGTCTTTGAAGGCGATAACGCCTGCCACGTCGGTGGATTGGGTGGTGGCACGGAGCGCGGAGACCTTCTTGGCCACGCCGTCGGTGGACAGGTAGGTCAGTGTGCCGTCGGGCTGGCGGTCCGCCTCGATCGGAATGACGTCGGTCATGCCGTATTTGGTGCGGAGGACGTCGGCGATGACGGTTTGGGCGTAGACGGGGATGGCCCGGGTGCCTCGGGTGGCGATGACGGCATCGGCGAGGGCTTCGTTCACCGGGCCCGGTTCGCCTTCGGTGCGGGCGGGGTCGGCCCCGGCCGGGATGCGGTTCCCGAAGCTGTACGCGATCAAATAGGTGAACTGGTCGGCGGACGCGGTGGGGACCGGCCACAGATCACTGGAGCCGGACGCCGACCCGCTGGCCGAGCCGGATGCGGATGAGCCGGTGTCGGCCAGGGCGATCGGTGATTGGGCCAGGACGCTCACAGTGAGAGCTGCGGCAAGGGCGACCAGTGAGGACCTCATGCCCGCGGAACCTAGCAGCACCCATCCGACTCGCGGTTACTTCACCTGTGCCCGCCCACTCAGCGGGACGGGGGTCAGAAGCCGAAGATCTCTGCCAGGGTGATGGATTCGTCGTCCCAGCGGGATTCGATGATGGACCGGTCCGGGTCGGGGAGGAGGGGGTCCCAGCCGGCTCTGCGCCAGAAGGCTTCTCGGTGCTCATCGGGGAGGGGATGCGGGGTGCTCATGCGGGGTCCCTGAATCGTGACTGGCGTCACATAATTCTATCCAGCAGAGCTGAGCGCCTGGACCGGATCGGTCCAGGCGCTCAGTCCTTTTCGGGGGCGGGGGCAAGCCCGCCGGTCAGTTGGTTTTCGGGGCGGTGAGGTCGTAGAGGGTGATGCCGTCCACGTCCTCGGCGGTGAAGTGGTCCTTGACCCAGGCGGTGATCTGGGAGCTGGTGCCATTGCCGCCGCGTTCGCCGCCCATCTGGCTGCCCGCGATGAAGTAGTGGATGCGGCCCACCTGGACGTACTCCTGGAACTGGGCGAGGGTGGGAGAGGGGTCGCTGCCGTTGAAGCCGCCGATGGGCATGACCGGGAGTTCGGTCGCCAGCTGGAAGCCGGCTGCCGAGTTGGAGCTGACGGTCGCCGCCACCCAGGTGTAGTCGGAGCCGTCGGCCTTCAGGAGGGCGGTGACCTTGGCGCTCGGGCGGCTCGCCATCATCATGTTGCCCGCCGCGCCGCCGAATCCCTCAGGCCCGCCGGGGCTTCCGCCCGGTCCGCTGTTCGTGGAACCGCCGTGGTTCATGCCCGCGCCGTGCTGGCTGCCACCGGGCTGGCCGCCCGGAGCGCCGTTGCGCTGGCCGCCATTTCCGCCGGTGCCGGGCGCGAAGCCGTTCCCTTCGCCGAAGACGTTGCCGGGGAGCCCGTTGGGACGGCCGCCGCCGCGCGGTCCACCCGGACCCCAGCCGCCGCGGACCGCCGGACCGGCCGACGGCATCGGTCCCTGGTGTGCGGTGGTGATCCCGTCCACGGCGTACGCGGTAGGAGCCGCCAGACCGAGGATCACCGCGGCCGCCGCGACGGACAGACCGGCCTTGCGGGGCAGGCGGAGGAGCAGCAGCAGGGTGACGGCGATGCCGCCGACCAGGACCGTCCAGCGCAGCCACGGCAGGAAGGAGACGCTGCGGGACAGGATGATCCACGCGGTGGCGGTGGTCAGGGCCATGGCCGCGACCAGGGTCAGCCGCACCCAGAGCAGGTCGCGGCGCCGCCAGGCGAGCACCGAGCCCGCGCCGATCAGCGCGGCCACACCGGGGGCCAGCGCCACCGTGTAATACGGGTGGAAGATGCCCTTCATGAAGCTGAACACCAGTCCGGTGCCGACCAGCCAGCCGCCGAACAGGATGAGTGTGGCGCGCTGCGGGTCGGTGCGGGTCAGCTTGCCGCGCAGGACCATTCCCGCGACCAGCAGGACGAGCGCCGCCGGGATGAGCCAGGCGATCTGACCGGCCTGCTGCGGCTCGAACAGCCGTCCGATGCCGGGCGTGCCCCACATGCCGCCCCCGCCGCTCGGCATGTCGCCGCCGAAACCGCCGACGCTGCCGCGCTCCTCACCGTTCAACCGGCCCAGGCCGTTGTAGCCGAGGGTCAGTTCGATGATCGAATTGTGCTGCGAGCCACCGAAGTACGGCCGGTCCGCAGCGGGCCACAGCTCGGCGAGCAGCACCCACCAGCCCGCACCCGCCACCATGGCCGCGCCCGCCGCGAACAGCTGCGCGATCCGCTTGCCCAGCGCGGGCGGCCCGGCGATCAGGTAGGTCAGCGCCAGTGCGGGCACCACCAGCAGCACCTGCAATTGCTTGGCCAGGAAGCCCAATCCGATGAACGCGCCGGTGAGCACCAGCCAGCGCCAGCGCCCGTCGGCGACCGCGCGGGTCATGGCCCAGGCCGCGGCGAGCATGAGGAATACCAGCATGGCGTCGGGGTTGTTGAACCGGAACATGACGGCCGCGATGGGAGTGAGCGCGAGCACCAGTCCCGCCAGCAGTCCGGCGGCCGCCCCGAAGTTCCGGCGCACGATCGCCCACAACAGCGCCACCGACGCCACGCCGAGCAGCGCCTGCGGCAGCAGCATGCTCCAGCTGTGCAGCCCGAAGATCCGCACCGAGATCTCCATGGGCCACAGCGACAGCGGCGTCTTGTCCACGGTGATCGAGTTGGCCGCGTCGGAGGAGCCGAAGAAGAACGCCTTCCACGACACCGAACCCGCCTGCACGGCGGCCGAATAGAAGGAGTTGGCCCAGCCGTTGGCGGACAGGTTCCACAGGTAGGCGACGGCCGTGCCGACCAGCAGGGCGGCCAGGGCCAGATACTCCCGGCGGCTGCCGCGCGCGGCGGGCGGCTCGGCCGGGGGCGGGGCGACCCGGGTCTCGGTCAGTGTCGCGGTCATCGGTCGCCTCCTCGGCTGATTCGATCGGTCTGAGGATCGTCGGGGATGGTCCAGAAGGGCAGTTCGCCGTGTTCGGGGCGGTGACGGTGCGGGAAGTCGACAGCGGCGAGCCGGAAGCCGTCCGGAAGTCCTTGCCACGCACGAGAGAACGAGGTCAACGCGTCACCTCGGGCGTGGTGTGCTTCCCGGCATTGCGGAACACCCAGCGCAGTCCGACGAACCGCAGCAGCGTGGCGACCAGGTTGGCCACGACCAGCACCACCAGTTCCAGGTGGACCGCCGCGTCGGGAGCCCAATGGTGCAGGGCGAACAGCGAGCCGGAGGTCAACGCCAGTCCGACGCCGAAGATGGCCAGTCCCTGGAAGTGATGCGACACAGCCTGATTGGACCCGCGCACCCCGAACGTGAAGGCCCGGTTGGCGGCGGTATTGCCGACCGCGGTGATCAGCAGCGCCAGGAAGTTGGCGGCCTGCGCCCCCGTAATCCCTTGCAGCAGTACATAGAGCAGCAGATACGCCAGCGTCGAGGTGACGCCCACGATGCCGAACCGCACCAACTGCCCGACCATGCCCAGCGGCACGCCCTCGACCAGCGGTTCACGCCCGATGGCCGCCCGCAGTTCGTTGATCGGCAGCCGTCCGGTGGTGAGCGCGCGCCCGACCCGCCAGATGCCGAGCAGGTCCTTACGCGCGGTGTCGACGATGTCCACCCGCGAGTCCGGGTCGTCGATCCAGTCCACCGGCACCTCGTGGATGCGCAGCCCGATCTTCTCGGCCAGCACCAGCAGTTCGGTGTCGAAGAACCATTCGCCGTCCTCCACCAGCGGCAGCACCAGCTTGGCCACCTGGGAGCGCATGGCCTTGAACCCGCACTGCGCGTCGGAGAACTTGGCCTGCAGCGAGGTCCGCAGGATGAGGTTGTAGCAGCGGGAGATGATCTCGCGCTTGGGTCCGCGCACCACCCGGGACTGGGAGGCCAGCCGGGTGCCGATGGCCACGTCGGAGTGCCCGGACACCAGCGGCGCGACCAGCGGCAGCAGCGCGTTCAGGTCGGTGGAGAGGTCCACGTCCATGTAGGCGACGACCTGCGCGTCGGACGCCTGCCACACCTCGCGCAGCGCCCGGCCGCGGCCCTTGCGGTCCAGGTGCACCACGCGCACCCCGTCCAGCTGGGCGGCCAGCTGCCGTGCCACGGTGAGGGTGGAGTCGGTGGAGGCGTTGTCGGCGATGGTGATTCGCGCCGTGAACGGGAAGTTCAGGGTCAGGAAGGCGTGCAGCCGGCGCACGCACGGGCCGAGGTCGACCTCTTCGTTGTAGACGGGAACGACCACGTCCACGACGGGCGCGGTCACTGCTGCAGTGGGTTCCGCCGCCCGGACGGCGGTCACGGTGTCGTTCATGGTGACCAACCTCGATCACCAGACTCACATCAGCCTGCGGCCTGCCTGGGAGGTTCCTGGGAGCGGGATTCCGCCAACCGTCGAGCTCAGACGTGCAGCCGCCACAGCGGCGACACCGGTCCGTGCCCCGCGCCCAGGTCGTAGGAGGCTTCCAGGCAGCGGAAGGTCCACTCCTTGGCGAAGGCGACCGCGTCGGGCACCGAGTAGCCGTGGGCGAGCGCGCAGCAGATGGCCGCGGCCAGGGTGTCGCCGCCGCCGTGGTCGTTGCCGGTGGCGAGGCGCCGGGCCGGGAGTTCGTGGAAGGTGTCGCCGTCGAAGAGCAGGTCGGTGGACTGCTCGGAGGTGCGCAGGTGCCCGCCCTTGACGATCGCCCACCGCGGGCCGAGCGCGATCAGCGCCTCGGCGGCCTTGCGCGCCGACCGGTCGTCGACCACCTCGATGCCGGTGATGAGCCGGACCTCGTCCAGGTTCGGGGTGACCACGGTCGCCAGCGGAATCAGCGTGTGCCGCACCGCGTCCAGCGCCTCGGCGTGCAGCAGCGCGTCGCCGTGCATGGAGGCCGCGACCGGATCCACCACCAGCGGGATGCTGCCCTGCCGCCCGATCCCGACCTCGTGGCAGACCTCGGCGACCGCCTCGATGATGGCGGTGGAGGCCAGCATGCCGGTCTTGGCCGCGCCGATCCCGATGTCGCCGACCACGGTTCGCACCTGGTCGGCGACGATCTGCGGCGGGATCTCGTGGAACCCGCTGACGCCCAGGGTGTTCTGCACGGTCACCGCGGCGACGGCCACGCACGCGTGCACGCCGCACAGGGCCATGGTGCGGGAGTCGGCCTGGATGCCCGCGCCGCCACCGGAGTCGGTGCCCGCGATGGTGAGGGCGCGAACCGGGGTGGTGCCATTCGGGGCAAGCGGTAGGAACTGCACGTCACAGACCCTACCGATACCCGTGCGGACCTCGTCTTCCCGTCCTCCGCGGCCGGTTCCGGGCGGTCCGAAAATTCCTTCCGAATGAAATGATCAAAACTAAAACACGTTCTAGTCAGACCATGCATACTGGCGGCGTTTAGTTCGGATTGTCCGGTTCCGTCGATGTGACCGGGCGTAAGGAGTCCCTGTGAACCATTCGTCCAAGCGGCTCGCCGTCGTGCCCGTCACCGGCGCGGCCATGCTGGCCGGGGTGCTGCTCACCCCGGGTACCGCGAGCGCCGGTGACACCAGCTTCACCAGCTCGTGTCAGGCGAAGTCGATCATCACGGTCGACAAGTCCGTGGCCGCCACCATGAGCGTCACCGCGCCCGCCTCGGTCGCGGCGGGGGAAACCTTCACCTATCGCATCCAGCCCAACGCGTCCTCGTACCCGGACAAGGACTCCGGCGCGACCACCACCAACCTGTCGCGCATCAAGTACGACTACGCGATTCCCGACAACACGACCTTCGTCAGCGCGGCGATCGTGCCGGGCACCGCCGTCAATATCGACAATGTGGCCCCGAACGTGCTGCGCGTCAACGATTCCGGCGCCGTCGACAATGCCGGTGGCATCCTGCGGCTGTCGGGCAATAACGAGGTCGTCGGCAACAGCCCGACCAGCAGCACCAATTCCGAAGGCGGCATCCGTGCGCCGAAGCTGAAGAAGAACCTCGACGGCACCGCCAACGGGGCGGGCGAATCCTGGTACCGGCTGCCCGCCGTCGACGTCACCGTCACCGCCGTCGCGGCCGGTGTGATCACCCCGAAGGTGCGGACCGCGGGCAGCGCCGCCAGCTACGGCAACGACCAGAACTTCAGCACCTCGCTGGCCAAGGCCTCGCTGCTGGGTACCCAGTGGGCCCCGACCCGCTGCATTCCCAGTGACGACAAGAGCACCCTCAACGCCGGGGCGGGCCCGCTGGCCACCATCACCGTCACGCCGCCGGTCAGCACGGTCGTCGACACCACCACGACCATGAACATCCCGAGCACCGCGACCACCGGCCAGCCGGTCGACCTGTGGGCCACCGTGAACGGTCCGGGCAATACCCCCGCGACCGGCGGCACCGTGCAGTTCAAGGACGGCGGCGCGAATATCGGCGGCCCGATCGCTCTCGCCTCCGGCGGTGCGAAGCTGGCCTACACCTTCAATGCCGCTGGCGCGCACTCGATTTCGGCGGTGTACTCCGGCGCCGAGGGCTTCAACCCGTCGACCGGCGCTGCGACCACCGTCACGGTCAGCGATCCGGCTCCCGTCGAGCTGAACACCACGACCACCCTGACGGTTCCGGCCTCGGCCACCAAGGGCGACGCGGTGGCCTTCACCGCCGAGGTCAAGACCGAGGCCGGCGCGGCCGTCACCTCGGGCACCGTCCGATTCATGGACGGCGGCACGCCGATCGGTGACGCGGTGACCGTGGTCAACGGCAAGGCGACCCTGCAGTACACCGTCGGCCAGACCGGCAACCGGGTGATCACCGCGGTCTACACCGGCGGCACCGGGTACAAGGGCTCGACCTCGTCGCCCTCGACCCTGAACGTCAAGGACGCGACCACGCCCGGCGGGGGCGGCGGTTCCTTCGGGCTGCCCGGTCTGCCGACGGGCTCCCTGGGCAAGTGATCGAACGCTGATCTGATCTGATCGAACGCCGAACGCCCGGCCGGACTTGTTCCGGCCGGGCGTTTCGCCTTTTCCGGACACTGCGCGCAACCTGCAAATGAAAACCGTTACCATTAACGCTATGACTTCGAATCCGCAGACCCGGGCCCTGCCCGTGACCGTGCTGTCCGGCTTCCTCGGCGCGGGCAAGACGACCCTGCTCAACCACATCCTGGCCAATCGGGAGGGTCGCCGGGTGGCGGTCATCGTCAACGACATGAGCGAGGTGAACATCGACGCGGCCCTGGTCGCGGGCCAGGGGCATCTGGACCGGACCGAGGAGAAACTGGTCGAACTCACCAACGGCTGCATCTGCTGCACGCTGCGCGAGGACCTCATCGAATCGGTGGGAAAGCTCGCCCGCAAAGGGCGTTTCGATCAGCTGGTCATCGAATCCACCGGCATCTCCGAGCCCATGCCGGTGGCCGCCACCTTCGAGTGGGAGTTCGAGGACGGCTTCCGGCTCGGCGAGCTCGCCCGGCTGGACACCATGGTGACCGTCGTGGACTGCTCCACCTTCCTCGCCGAAGTCGTCAAGGGGCAGGCGCTGGCGGACCGGAATCTGGAGGCGGGGGAGGGAGATGCGCGCACCATCGCCGATCTGCTCATCGAACAGGTGGAGTTCGCGAATGTGCTGGTGCTCAACAAGACCGATCTGGTGAGCGCGAACGCGGTGGGCACGGTGGAGGCGACCGTGCGGCGCCTGAACCCGGGCGCGCGCATCGTGCGGTCCGCGCGCGGCGTGGTCGATCTCGCCGAGGTGCTCGACACCGGGCGCTACAACCCGGATCTGGCGGCCCAATTCGACGGCTGGACCGAGGAATTGGCGGGCGGGCACACCCCCGAGACCGAGGAGTACGGCATCGGCAGCCTCACCTTCACCGCCGATCGCCCCTTCCATCCGCAGCGTCTGGACGAGGCCCTCTCCCAGCTGGAACGGTTGCTGCGCAGTAAGGGCTTCTTCTGGCTGGCCAGCCGTCCGGACCTGGCGGCCATCTGGTCGCAGGCCGGTCCGAACCTGACCTTCGAGCCGGGTGCGCACTGGGACGCGCTGGATCTGGCTCCGGGGCAGGAGATCGTCTTCATCGGGGTGAAGCTCGACCGCCCGCATGTGCGGGACCTGCTGACGGCCGCGCTGCTCACCGACGCCGAGTGGGAGGCCGGGCCGCAGGCGTGGCTGCGGTACCCGGATCCCTTCCCGTCCTGGGGTGACATGCACGAGCACGCCTGACCTGATCAGTGCGAAATGCCCGGCGTGCGACGCACATACACGGTGTCGGTGAGCTGCTCGACCAGGAACCCGGCCACGTCGGCGCGCGAGATCTTCAGCTTCAGACCGGATTCCGTGCCCGGGAAGCCGCGGCGGTAGTCGCCGGTGGCCGGGCCGTCGGTGAAGGCGCTGGGCCGCACGATGGTCCAGTCCAGATCGCTGGCCAGCACGTACTCCTCCTGGCGCACGTGGTCGGCGAAGGCCGGGCGCAGCAGCATGCCGAACATGATGTACTTCCAGACGAAGTTCAGGTTGCCCGCGCTGTCGCCGACGCCGAGCGAGGACTGGCAGATCAGCCGCTTCACCCCGGTCCGGTTCATGGCCTCGATGACGTGGCGGGTGCCCTCGGCGCGCACCACACCCTTGCGGCCCGCGCCGAGCGCCACGATCACCGCGTCCTGTCCGATGACGGTGCGCTCGACCGCGGCCGGATCCAGGACGTCGCCGGTGACGACCCGCAGCCGCTCGTGGGTGACGGTCAGTTTGGCCGGGTCGCGGACCAGGACGGTGACCTGGTGCCCGGCCGCGAGGGCCTGGGTGACCGCGTGGCGGCCGACGGTTCCGGTGGCTCCGAAAAGGGCGATGTTCATGTCTCTCACCTCGGGTTATTCGTTGTTGCGAAGGTGAAATAAGTACATCAACGGAAGCCGCCGGGGAACATCGCCGCGCGTCTCGCGAACATGCGCGGGGGTCCAGACATGCGACGGGCCCGCAACCCTGGGGGTGCGGGCCCGTCGGAGGCGAATCAGCGCAAACCGGCGAAGAATTCGCGGATATCGGCGACCAGCACGTCGGTCGCCTCGTGCGCGGCGTAGTGCCCGGCGGCATCATTGGCGCTCGTCGACGTGGACGAATTCACGTCGTACGCATGCCAGCTCACGATGTTCTTGTGATCCCGCTCGGCGAAGCGGCGGATCGACTGGAAGTCACCCTTGAACATGGCCAGCCCGGTCGGCACCGTGGTCGGGCCCTGCGGCTGCTCGGCGTGCGCGTCCTCGTAGTAGAAGCGCAGCGACGACCCGGCGGTGCCGGTCAGCCAGTAGATGGCCGTGTTGCCGATGACGAAGTCATCGTCCAGGCCCTCGCTGAACAGCTGCGCGTTCCAACCCAGCAGGCCCACCGGCGAATCCGCCAGCGCGAACGCGATGGTCTGCGGCTGCTGGCTGTGCAGGGTGTTGAAGGCCATCTTGTTCTCGTAGAACCACTGCAGGTGCGCCAGCGCCGCCATGTCCTCCTCGGACAGGCCGGCCATCTCGGCCGGATCGCCGGACGGGAACGAGAACAGCTGCGTCACATGGACTCCGACCACCTGATCCGGGGCGATGCGGCCGATCTCGGGGGAGACCATCGAGCCGCCGTCATTGCCGATCGCGCCGAAACGCTCGTACCCGAGCCGGTTCATCAGTTCCACCCAGGCGCCGGCGGTGCGGTAGCGGCTCCAGCCGGTGGACCGGGTCGGGCCGGAGAAGCCGAAGCCCGGCAGCGAGGGGATGACCACGTGGAAGGCGGGCGTCTCGGCGTCCTCGGGCTCGGTGAGCGGCGCGATCACGTCCAGGTACTCCAGGACCGAGCCGGGCCAGCCGTGGGTGAGGATGACCGGGGTGGCGTCCGCCCGCGAGGACCGCACGTGCAGGAAGTGGATGTCCTCGCCCTCGATCTCGGTGGTGAACTGCGGGTAGGCGTTGAGCTTCGCCTCCAGCGCCCGCCAGTCGAACTCCTCCAGCCAGTACTTCGCCAGCCCGCGCACCCGGTCGTTGGTGACGCCGTAGGCGTCCGCGACGCCGGGGAGTTCGTTCGGCCACAGGGTCTTGCGCAGGCGGTCGGCCAGATCGTCCAGCTGGGCCTGGGGGACGTCGATGCGGAACGGGCGGATCGCGGTGGTGGCGGTGGTGGGCTGGGCGTTCATCATTCTCTCCTTTGTGGAACGGAATGCTTCGTTCTGTTTAAACCATAACGGAACGGATCGTTCCGTTCAAGTGGTATTCTCGATTCATGTCGAAAACAGCCGAAACCACAGCTCAGCGGGACCTGCCCGGGCGTAAGGCGCAGGCCGCGCGCAATGACGAACTCATCCTGGCCGCCGCCCGCGACGTGTTCCTCGCCGAACCCAAGGCCCCGATCTCGGCGGTCGCCGAGCGCGCGGGCGTCGGCATCAGCGCGCTGTACCGCCGCTATCCCAGCAAGGAGGACCTGCTGCGCACCCTCTGCTACAGCGGGTTGCGCCGCTACAACGCGGAAGCCGAAGCGGCCCTGGAGAATCCCGACGGCTGGGCGGCGCTGGTGGAGTTCCTGCGCAATGTCGTCGACGCCGACGTCCACTCGCTGGCGGTGCACCTGGCCGGCACCTTCACCGCCGACGACTCGATCCTGCCCGATGTGATGCGCAGCGCCGAGCTCAACGACGAACTCCTGCGCCGCGCACAGGAATCCGGCACCTTGCGCCCGGAGGTCACGGTCGCCGATCTGGGTCTGATCCTCGAGGCCTGCGCCGCCGTCACGCTGCCGGATCCCGAGCGCACCGCCCAGCTGCGCCGCCGCGTGCTGGCCCTGCTCGTCGACGGTCTCGCCGCCACCGGCGATCTGCCCGGACCGCCGCCCGCCCCGGGCGAATTCGCGCACCGCTGGCAGCGTCGTGAGTAGTGACCGGTAGCGCTGTGACCAGTGAACGGTAGCGTTGGCCGGGTTCTCGCCGACATTCGTTTGTCCCCGTAATCAATTCGAGGAGTCGCGATGCGCTGGATCCGTCCCCTGTTCGCCCTGCCGCTCGCCGCGGCCGCGCTGTTCGCGGCCACCGGCACCGCCGCCGCCGACCCGGTCACCACCTTCACCCCCGCCTACACCGCCGGATCGGGAGCCTTCCCCTGCTTCGGTCAGATCCAGGCGTTCCACGATCCGCAGAACACCTACTACGGCAAGCAAACCGTCTGGGTGCGAGCCGAATTCACGTTCCTGCCCATCCCCAGCCCGGGCTGCGGCGCGACGGCGACCCTGAGCTGGCGCAATCTGGATACCGGTGCGAGCGGCAGCTTCCCGCCGGTTCCGCTGGGCGACGGCACGCCGTTCGGGCCGAGCAACGCGCTGTGGGTGCCGGAGACGCTGCCGACCGGTCCCGGACGGGTGGAGGTCACCATCGACACCGATCTCCCCCACATCGCGGGCAAGGGCACCTTCTACTCGCCGGAGTGACCCGGAGCGACGGTCGGCGGCGGTGCGGGCCGGACTCGGCGCCACCCCGGCGCCGCCGAGTCCGGCGGCCGCTCCGGCTGTCCGGGGAGTTCCGGTCAGGAATTCCGGTTCCAGCGCGCTGAACTGCGGGGACATCCCTCCTGAGGGTGTCGTGCACTGGGCCGCGCGCCCGTCCGGTTCCATCGTCGAGCCATGTACAAGCTCGTCACCACCCTGGCCATGACCGGCGTCGCCCTGCTCGCCTCGGTCGCTCCCGCCAACGCCTACACCTACAACCACGGCGCGATCTCCATCGGCAACAACGGAACCTACGCCGCCATCGCGGTGGACTACCCGACCTGGGAGGAGGCCGCGACCGCCGCCAACAACCGCTGCGGCTACACCGACTGCGGCTGGGTCATCACCTTCATGAACCAGTGCGCGGCCGCGGCCGTCTCGTCGTCCGGCCACTGGGGCTGGGCGCGGGAATCCTCGCTCGGCTACGCCGACCGGGTCGCGCGGGACTGGGCGGGGGCCGGAGCCTCCGTGGTCGTGCACGGTTGCACGTCCGGCGCCTGAACCGGATCACGGGAGTAGCGTTCGCGATGATTTCCGTGCTGTCGCTCCGACTACTGGGAGAAACACTCGATTCGGAAGGATCCGCCGTGAATTGGACACTCGAAGTGGTGATCGTCCCGGTGTCGGACGTGGACCGCGCCAAGGACTTCTACGCCGGCAAGCTGGGGTTCCACGTCGACCACGACACCCAGCCCGCACCGGGGATCCGGATCTGCCAGCTGACGCCGCCGGGGTCGGGGTGCTCGATCGTGATCGGCGAGGGCGCCATCCCGAAGATGGAGCCCGGGTACCTCAAAGGGTTGCAGCTGGTGGTGCCGGACCTGAAGCGGGCGCACGCCGAACTGGTCGAGCGGGGTGTCGAGGTCAGTGACATCCAGGTGCTGCCGGGGCCGACCACCGAGGGAGATCCGTTGAACAACAACGGGTTCGTCTTCTTCGACGACCCCGACGGCAATAGCTGGGCCGTCCAGCAGATCTCGAATCGCGCCTGAGCCGGATCGGGGCGGATGGCCCGCAAGCCACCCGCCCCGATTCGAATTCGATCGTCACTACACGACCGGCAGGTACACCTTGTTGCCCGCGTCGGCGAATTCGGCCGACTTCTCGGCCATTCCGGCCTCGATGGCGTTCACGTCGGTGAGGCCGTGCTTCTCGGCGTAGTCGCGCACGTCCTGCGAGATGCGCATCGAGCAGAACTTCGGACCGCACATGGAGCAGAAGTGGGCGGTCTTGGCGGGCTCGGCCGGCATGGTCTCGTCGTGGTACTCCCGCGCGGTGTCGGGGTCCAGCGAGAGGTTGAACTGGTCGGTCCAGCGGAACTCGAAGCGCGCCTTGGACAGCGCGTTGTCGCGGTCCTGGGCCCGCGGGTGCTGCTTGGCCAGGTCGGCGGAGTGGGCGGCGATCTTGTAGGTGATCACGCCGACCTTCACATCGTCCCGGTTCGGCAGACCCAGGTGCTCCTTGGGCGTCACGTAGCACAGCATCGCGGTGCCGGCCTGGGCGATGATGGCCGCGCCGATGGCCGAGGTGATGTGGTCGTAGGCGGGCGCGATATCGGTGGCCAGCGGGCCGAGGGTGTAGAACGGAGCCTCCTCGCAGAGCTCCTCCTCGAGCCGCACGTTCTCCACGATCTTGTGCATCGGCACGTGGCCGGGGCCCTCGATCATCACCTGCACGCCATAGGATTTCGCGATCTTGGTGAGCTCACCCAGGGTGCGCAGCTCCGCGAACTGGGCCTCGTCATTGGCGTCCGCGATGGAGCCCGGCCGCAGACCGTCACCCAGGGAGAAGGTGATGTCGTACTTCGCCAGGATCTCGCAGAGCTCGCGGAAGTGGGTGTACAGGAACGATTCCTGGTGATGCGCCAGACACCACGCGGCCATGATCGACCCACCGCGGGACACGATGCCGGTGACGCGCTTGGCGGCCAGCGGCACGTAGCGCAGCAGCACGCCCGCGTGCACCGTCATGTAGTCGACGCCCTGCTCGGCCTGCTCGATCACGGTGTCGCGGTAGATCTCCCAGGTCAGCTTGGTGGGATCGCCGTTCACCTTCTCCAGCGCCTGGTAGATCGGCACGGTGCCGATCGGGACCGGGGAGTTGCGCAGGATCCACTCGCGGGTCTCGTGAATGTTCTTGCCGGTGGACAGGTCCATGATGGTGTCGGCGCCCCAGCGGCTGGCCCACACCATCTTCTCGACCTCCTCGGCGATGGAGGAGCTCACAGCCGAGTTGCCGATGTTCGCGTTGATCTTCACCGCGAACTTCTTGCCGATGATCATCGGCTCGGACTCGGGGTGCTTGTGGTTGGCGGGGATCACCGCGCGACCGGCGGCCACCTCGTCGCGCACCAGCTCGGGCGAAACGCCTTCGCGGGCCGCGATGTAGTGCATCTCGCTGGTGACGATGCCCTGGCGCGCCCAGTTCAGCTGGGTCGGCGGGCCGTCGACCTGCGGCTTGGCCCACTCGTCGCGCAGCTTGGGCAGACCCGCCTCGAGATCGATGGTGGCGGTGTCGTCGGTGTACGGACCGGAGGTGTCGTACACGTCGAAGTGCTCGCCGGTGGTCAGGTTGATGCGCCGCACCGGAACCCGCAATGTGGCGCCGTCGACCTCGACCTGTTCGTAGTGCTTGACGCTGCCCTCGATGGGGCCGGTGGTCACGGTGTCGACCGGGGCGGCCGAGCTGGAGACACGACTCGATGACATGGCAGATCCTCCCTACGCCGGCATTACCCGGTCAGGTTCATACGGTCGACGGCCCACTAGCCGTCCTCTCAGCCCGCTGGTGCGAGCCCCCGTTGGCAAACTTTTTCCGAGCCGACCATACCCGGCCCCGGGGTACGGCAACCCCGGGACCGTGGAATATACGATCCGGTCTGCTCCGCGCGGGTGCCCCGCCGCTCAGTTCTCGCGCGGCCCGATCGGCCGGCCCAGCGCGCCGAAGACGGCGTTCAACTGGATCTCGGTTCGGGTCGCGAGTGCGTCCGGACCACCGAGCATGGTGACCACGTCCTCGGCGCGGTCGATTCGAATCCGTCCGGCGCTCCGTGGAACGGATCCTGATTGACCGGAAGTGGTTGCGCGGCAGCGATTCCCAGCGATTGCCACGTCTCGGTTCCCTTCCTCGATGTGACGGCGATTACAGCACGGCCCCGGGTTACCAACAAGATGTCTCTCTGAAATGTGCTTGGCTATCGTTTAGGTATGTCCCGCAGCAAATCTGCCGCGTCGACCGGCGCGCCCCCCGTCCGGCGTCGCATCCGCGGCCTCGACGCCGGCGAGCGCAGCGCCCAGCGCCGCCGTCAGCTCCTCACCGCCGCCACCGAACTCTTTGCCCGGCAAAGCTATTCGGGCACCTCCATCGAACAGATCTGCCAGCACGCCTTCGTCGGAACCAAGGGCTTCTACGACCACTTCGACAGCAAGGAGGCGTGCTATACCGCTCTGCTGGAACAGATCACCACCGGCATCCAGCAACGCGTCGCCGAGGTGGCCGTCGAGACCGCCGGCGCCGACTGGCCCGCCCGCCGCGCCGCCGTCCTCGCGGCCTTCGTCCACGCCATCGCCGACGACCCCCGCCTCGCGAAGGTCACCTTCGGCGAAGCGGGCGGCATCTCGCCCGCCGTCGAGGCCATGCGCCGCGCCAACCGCCGCTGGTCCGCCGAGTTCCTGAAATATCAATGGCTGCAAGCCGACCCGCGCGAGGAACCCCGCCTGCTGGCGCTGGCCCTGGCCACCATCGGCGGCATGTTCGAACTCGTCGCCGACTGGCTGCACCACCACGACGACGGCGGCGCCCCCGAATCCGTCGACACCCTGATCTCGGACCTGGAGAACTTCGTCGCCGTCGTCGACGCGGGCCGCGCCGCCCGCCGCTAGCGGGCCAGTGCGACCTCGCGGTCCTCGTCGGCCGCCGCGGCCGGCTCCTCCTCCAGCCCGATCCGCTTGTGCAGGGCGGCAAGGGGTTTGGGAGCCCACCAGTTGCCGGTGGACATCAGGCGCATGAGGGCCGGGGCCAGCAGCCCGCGGATGACGGTGGCGTCGGAGACGACGGCCAGCGCCAGGCCGATGCCGAACAGCTTCATGGGGGATACCCCGGAGGTGGCCACCGCCAGCAGGACCACGGCCATCAGGCCCGCCGCGGCGGTGAAGATGCGGCCGGTGCGCGCCACGCCCAGCGCCACCGAACGGGTATTGGCCTCGGGCGAGCGATCGGAGGCCAGCCACTCCTCGCGGATGCGGGAGAGCAGGAAGACCTCGTAGTCCATGGACATGCCGAAGGCCAGGCAGATCATCAGGATCGGCATGAACAGGTCGATGCTGCCGGTGGAGGTGAAGCCCAGCAGGCTCGCGCCGTGACCCTGCTCGAAGACCCAGATCATGGCGCCGAAGGTGGCGGTCAGCGACAGCAGGTTCAGCAGGAGCGCCTTCACCGGCAGCACCACGCTGCCGGTGAACAGGAACAGCAGGATCAGGGTGATGATCGCGATGATGGCGCCCGCCAAGGGAAGCCGGGTGATCACCGAATCCATGGTGTCCTCGTTCAGGGCGGCCGCGCCGCCGAAGAGGACGTCACCGGGGGCGGGCACCGCGCGGAGTTCGGCGAGCTGCTGCTTGCCCTCCGCGGAGTACGGGGCGGTCCGGTTGCCGACCGACAGGTACGCGCCGTCGGGTCCGGCCATCTGCGGCACGCCGGGAGCCATCTTCGCGCCGTTCACGTAGACGCCGTCGCTGGACAGCACCGCCGGAACGCCCGGCACCTGCGACAGGCGGGCGGCGTACGCGCCGATCTCCTTGGTGTCCCCGTGGAATCCGGGCAGCGCCACCACCGCGCTGGAGGCCATATCGGCGGTGAAGTCGTGGCGCAGCGCGTCACCGACCTGACGGCTGGAGGCGAAGGTGCCGATCACCCGGTCGTCCGGCGTGCCGAAATGCGCCTTCAGGAACGGGGATCCGAGCGCCAGCAGCACCGCCGCGGTGACCACGGCGACCGGCAGCGCCCGCCGCATGACACCGGTGACCAGCTTGTACCAGAAGGTCTCCTCCGGCTGCTTCGGCGCGGGCTCACCGCGACCCAGCAAGCGGCGCACCGGCTTCCGCAGATCCCAGGCATTGACGCGATCGCCGAGCAGCATCAGCGCGGCGGGCAGCAGCAGCACCGACGCGCCCACGGCCGCGACCACCACGGCGACACCGGCGTAGGCGAAGGATTTGAAGAACGGCTGCGGGAACACCGCCAGCGCCGCCAGCGCCAGCGCGACGGTCAGGCCGGAGAACACCACGGTCCGCCCGGCCGTCTGCACCGAGCGCAGGATCGCCGCCCGGGGATCGCGGCCATTGGCCAGCTCCTCCCGGTACCGGCTGACGATGAACAGGCTGTAGTCGATGGCCAGCGCCAGACCCAGCGCGCTGGTCATGTTCAGCGCGAAGATCGACACGTCCATGAACGTGGTCATGGCGCGCAGGATGCCGAGGGTGGCGGCGATCGCGAACAGTCCCACGCCGACCGGCAGCAGGGCCGCGATCACGCTGCCGAACACCAGCACCAGCAGCAGCGCCGACACCGGCACCGCGATGGACTCGGCCAGCAGCAGATCCTTCTCGACCTGGTGATTGATATCGGCGAACGATCCGGCCATGCCGCCCACCCGCACCTGCACGCCGTCGCGGTCGCCATTGAGCTCGGTGGACAGGACCGCGGCCCGGTTCTGCACCTCGGTGTCGGTGCCGGTCACCGTGGCCATGATCAGGCCGCGCTGCCCGTCCTTGCTTTTCAGCGCGGTGGCCAGATCGGGCCGGGTCGCGCTGTTGGCCCAGTAGGACTGCACGCCGGTGACCGTCGAGTCGTGGCTCAAGGTGTCGGTGATGCGCTGCGCCTCCGCGCGCACCTCCGGACTGTTGACGCCGCCGTCACCGCTCACCATGACGATGAGGTTCGGATTGCCGCCGGGGAAGCTCTTCGTGATGAAGTCGTTGGCCTGCACCGACTCCAGCGAGCCGGTCAGATATCCGCCGCCGACCATGTGCGATTTCACGGTGGCCCCGAAGCCGCCACACACCAGCATCAGCAGCAGCGCGGCCACCAGCACGGCGCGTGGGCGCGCCATGGCGAACCGGGCAGAAGTGGTCAACATCGACGCCGCCCTCCGAAAGTCCCAAACTTTCGGAACGGTACTTTCCCTGATCGACCGACCGGTAGGTTCAGTGACCATGCTCATGGTCATGTGAACTGGCTATTACTCGGCTTTCGCGATGCGCCCGCGGACTTCGCCCAGCTCCAGACGCCCGCCGCCGACCGCCGGGGCGGTTGCCGTGAGCAGCACCTCATCGCCGTCCTGCAGGAACGTCCGCTGCACGCCGTTCAATTCGAGGGGCTCGGTGCCGCCCCAGCTGATCTCCATCAGCGACCCGCGCTCGCCGCGATCCGCGCCCGAGATCGTGCCGGAGGCGAACAGGTCGCCGGTGCGGGTGGAGGCCCCGTTCGCCGTCAGGTGCGCCAGCATCTGCGCCGGTGACCAGTACATGCGGCGGTACGGGGGAGTGGAGACCAGCTGCCCGTTCCAGGCCACCCGGACCGTGATGTCCAGACCCCAGGCCGCCGCGTCGCGCAGATACGGCAGCGGCTCGGGATGCTGCGGCGGCAGCGGAATACGGGCCGCGGCCAGGGCGTCGAGCGGAGTCACCCACGCCGACAGGCTGGTTGCGAAGGACTTGCCCAGGAACGGGCCCAGCGGCTGACCCTCCCACGCCTGGATATCGCGCGCCGACCAATCGTTGACCAGGGCCACCCCGAAGACGTGGTCGGCGAATTCACCGGTACCGATCGGCGTGCCGAGCGCCGAGCCCGCGCCCACCACGAAACCCAGTTCGGCCTCGATGTCGAGGCGGCGGCTCGGGCCGAAATCCGGTGTGCCGGAGTCGGTCCGGCACTGCCCGTGCGGCCGGATGACATCGGTGCCCGACACCACCACGGTGCCCGCGCGGCCGTGATAACCCACCGGCAGATGCCGCCAATTCGGCAGCAGCGGTTCACCGTCCGGGCGCAGCATGCGGCCCAGGGCGGTGGCGTGGTCGAGGCTGGCGTAGAAGTCGACGTAGTCGCCGATCTCGATCGGCAGGTCCAGGCGGACCGCGCGCACCTCGTGCACGGCGGCCGCGGGGAGTTCCGCCTCGGCGGCGGTCCGCACCCGCTCCCGGATCTCGCGCCAGCACCGCGGCCCCTGGGTCATGAAGGCGTTCAGGCTGGGCTGATGGAACATCGGATCGTCCAGCGCCACCGCCAGATCGATCACGGTGTCGCCCAGCCGCGCGCCCACCCGGGGTTCCCGACCGGCGGGCCGGAATACGCAGTACGGCAAATGGTCCAGGCCGAAACCGGAATCCGCGGGGACCTCGATACGCACCCGGCTGCTCAATTCAGATCCATTCCGACGGCCCCTGACCCGACCAGGTCCACGCGTAGCGCGGGTCCTCACACGCCAGCGCGCCCTCACCCAGCTGCAACGGATGGAAGGTGTCCACCATGACCGCCAGTTCGTCGAAGAAGTCGATCCCGATGCTGCGCTCGTAGGCGCCAGGCTGCGGACCGTGCGCGTACCCGCCCGGATGCACCGACACCGAACCCTGCCCGATCCCGGATCCCCTGCGCGCCTCGTAGTTTCCGCCGCAGTAGAACATGATCTCGTCGGAGTCCACATTCGAGTGGTAGTAGGGCACCGGGATCGACAGCGGGTGGTAGTCGACCTTGCGCGGCACGAAATTGCAGATCACGAAGTTCTGACCCTCGAACGCCTGATGCACCGGCGGCGGCTGGTGCACCCGGCCGGTGATCGGTTCGAAGTCGGCGATGTCGAAGGCGAACGGGTACAGGCAGCCGTCCCAGCCCACCACATCGAAGGGATGGGTGGCGTAAACCATGCTGGTGCCGACGATCTCACCGGCGGGGCGGTGCTTGACCAGCACCTCCACCTTCTCGCCGTCGACCTGGACCGGCTCGGTCGGCCCGTGCAGATCGCGCTCGCAGTAGGGCGAATTCTCCAGGAACTGACCGTATTTCGAGAGATACCGTTTCGGTGGTGTGATGTGGCCCGAGCCCTCGATGATGTAGGCGCGCAACGGTTCCGGTCCGTCCGGAATCCAGCGGTGGGTGGTGGCGCGCGGCAGCAGCACCTGATGACCCTGCCGTACCGGCAGCGTGCCGAACACGGTTTCCACTCGGCCCGAACCGGATTCGACATAGGCCAGCTCGTCGCCGATGGCATTGCGGTACAGCATCGACTCCCGCAACGCCGCCACATAGGAGATGCGCACGTCGGCATTGCCGAGCAGCAGCCGCCGCCCGGTCACCACATCGCTGTCGCCCGGCTTGTCGCCCAGGAACAGTTCGTGCAGTTTCAGATGCCGGTGCCGCAGTGGATGATTCGGGAACAGCCGCTGCTGCGGCAGCACCCACACCGACGAATCCACGATGGCCGGGGGCAGTCCGCGGTGATAGAGCAGCGAGGAATCGCCGGAGAAGCCCTCTTCTCCCATCAGCTCTTCGTAATAGAGCCGGCCGCTCTCATCTCGATGCTGCGTGTGCCGCTTGGGCGGCACCGAACCAACCTGCCGATAGAACGTCATGGCGTCCTCCCGCTGACCGATGGTCGATTTCCATCGTAGTCAGGCGTGACGCAGCGCGCGGTAGACCGCCGCGCCGACGAACTCTCCCAGAGTGTCGGGATTCCAGTCGCCCGGCTCGGTCAGCAGCGTGCGAACCGCGCCCTCACCGGCCGACACCCACAGCTCGACCAGGGCCGGAAGCTTGTGCTCGGCGTCGGCGGTGCCCCAGGCCGCCAGGGTCGGGCGTAGTCGGCGGGTGCAGCGTTCCACCGCCAGCAGCCGGCCCTTGCCGAACGAATCCGCCACGGCCGGATCGGGATTGCCGTACAGCAGCCGCCAGGTGTCGGGGCGCCGGGATACGGTGTGCAGTAGCGCGCGGAAGCCCTCCACGAACACCGCCTCGTCCGCTTCCACCCGGCGGCGGGGCAGCGTCTCCAGCACACCCTGCACCAGGTAGTCCTCCTCGCGGCGGATGAGCGCCTCGAGCAGCTCGACCCGGTCGGCGAAGCAGGCGTAGACGACCGGGCGGGTGACCTTCATGCGGTCGGCCACCGCGGCGATGGTGACCGCCGCGATGCCGTCGGCGACGGCGATCTCCAGAGCGGTGTCGAGGACCTGCGGGCGACGGCGTTCGGGACCCAGATGCCGCGCGCGCTGGCGTGGTCGTGTCGCCGAATCGGTGCCCATGCGCACCGACGATAGCAGCGGCCCCGGAGATCGCTTCCTACAGCTGAGAACAAAAATGCTACATTCACGAATGAAAGCGCTCGGAGGAGCCGGGCGAGCCCACGGCCGGAGGAGACGAAGACCGATGAGTCAGACCCTGTTCAACCCGAAGACCTGCGAATTCACCGAATTCGACGCGGAGACCCGGCGACTGCTGCGGGCCACCGTCGACTACTTCGAGGCATTCGGCAAGGTCCGGCTGCTGGCCGAGAACCGCGACCGCGTCTGGTACGCCGACTTCCTCGACTTCATCAAGCGCGAACGGATCTTCGCGACCTTCCTGACCCCGGCCGCGCAGGCCGGCGGCGACCCGCACAAGCGCTGGGACACCGCCCGCATCGCCATGATGAGCAAGATCCTCGGCTTCTACGGGATGCAGTACTGGTATGTGTGGCAGGTGACGATCCTCGGCCTGGGTCCGATCTGGCAGAGCGCCAATGCCGAGGCCAAGGCCCGCGCCGCCGGACTGCTGGAATCCGGCGAGATCTTCGCCTTCGGCCTCTCCGAACAGGACCACGGCGCCGACATCTACTCCACCGACATGGTGCTCGAGCCCGCACCGCACGGCGGGTACACCGCCACCGGCGGCAAGTACTACATCGGCAACGGCAATCTCGCGGGCATGGTGTCGGTCTTCGGCCGCCGCGCCGACAAGCCGATCATCGACTCGTCCGACTTCCTGCGGAAGATGACCGACGAGGAGTACTCCGGCTACCTGTTCTTCGCCGCCGACTCCCGGCACAAGAACTACAAGCTGCGCAAGAACGTCGTCGACTCCCAGATGTATGTCGCCGCCTTCGATCTCGACGAGTATCCGGTCGCCGAATCCGACATCCTGCACACCGGCCGCGCCGCCTTCGACGCCGCCATGAACACCGTCAACGTCGGCAAGTTCAACCTCGGCTTCGGCGCGGTCGGGGCCTGCGAGCACGCCATGTTCGAGGCCGTCACGCACGCCGAGAACCGAATCCTGTTCGGGCACCGCGTGACCGAGTTCCCGCAGGTGAAATCGCTGCTCGCGGACAGCTACGCGCGCCTGATCGGCATGAAGCTCTACAGCGAGCGCGCCATCGACTACCTGCGCTCCGCCGACGAGAACGACCGGCGGTACCTGCTGTTCAACGCGATCGAGAAGATGTCGGTCACCCGCCACGGCCAGCGGCTGTACGAGGACCTCGCCGACGTGATCGCCGCCCGGGGGTTCGAGAACGACATGTACTTCCCCATGGCCATGGTCGGCATGTTCGGGCTGCCGCGGCTCGAGGGCACCGTGCACGTGAACATGGCGCTGTCGCTGAAGTTCATGCCCAACTACATGTTCCATCCCGCCGACGCGGGCCTGGCCGCGCTGCGCTACCTGCCCGGCGCGGGCCTCGCCCCCAAGGGCGCGGTGCGCGCGGTATCCGGCGCGCTGAGCTGGACCAGCCGCCGCGCCACCGGTCCGGCCGCCAAGGCCGTGCCCGCGCTGAAGACCGAATTCGCCCGTGCCGCACACGCTCCCGTGCCCACCCGCCGCGACGCCGCCGACGACGAATTCCTGTTCCGGCAGGGTCCGAGCAGCGGGCTGGGCAGGATCCGCTTCGCCGACTGGCGTCCGGTGTTCGAGAAGTTCGCGCACATCCCGAATGTCGCGGTCTTCCTCGAACAGGCCCTCGCCCTCCAAACCCTGCTGGCCGCGGCCACCCCGACCGCCGAACAGCAGCAGGACGTCGACTTCCTCTTCGGCCTCGGCGAGCTGTTCACCACCCTCCCGTACGCGCAGCTCATCCTCGAGCAGGCCGAGATCGCGGGCGCCGACGAGGCCGTCCTCGACCAGCTCTTCGACCTGTTCGTGCGCGAATTCTCCAAGCACGCCCTGACGCTGCACACCAAGCCGACCGCCACCAAGGCCCAGCAGGTCCGCGCCCTGGACCTGATCCGCCGCCCGGTCGCCGACCCCGCCCGCGCCGAGCACGTCCTCACCCAGGTCCGCGCCCTGGCCGGAACCTACGAGATGAACCCCTGATCCGATACCGCACCGTGCATGGAATTGGTCGGATGACCGGTCGGCTTTTGGCGGAACATATGCGAGCCCGGGTTCCCGTGAATCCGGTCACGGTCACTCCGCAGCAGGCCAAGGAGTTGCACGGACGCTGGTCCAGCTCGAGCGCATAACGGCACGGTTAACTTTTCGGGATCGGGCCGGGTCGGCGAGGGCCCGAATGGTTAAGACGTCTGCCTACGGTTGCGTAACCGGACAGGCGTACGGCAACGTTCGGGTCGATCCCAGATCTTGATCTGAAGACCCGCGTCGAAAATTCAGCCGAGGAGGCCCTCCCGTGTCCCATTACAAGGCGAACCTACGAGACATCGAGTTCAACTTGTTCGAAGTACTGGGGATCGGGGAACTGCTGGACGGAGGCGCCTACGGCGACCTCGACGGCGACACCGCGCGGGAGATGCTCGCCGAGGCCAAGCGCCTCGCGGAAGGCCCGATCGCGGAGTCCTTCGCCGACGCCGACCGCAACCCGGTCGTGTTCCTGCCCGAGCAGCACACCATCACCGTGCCCGAATCGCTGAAGAAGACCGTGGCCGCGGTCAACGAGGCCGGCTACTCCGGCCTGGGCATGGCCGAGGAGATGGGCGGCGTGGCCGCCCCCAACGCCCTCATCTGGGCCATCCAGGAGATGCTGGTCGCCGCCAACAACTCGGCCTCCTTCTTCAACATGGGCCCGCTCATGCACAAGGTCCTCTTCGACGAGGGCACCGCCGAGCAGCAGCGCTGGGCCGCGCACGCCTGGGAGAGCCGCTGGGGCGGCACCATGGTGCTCACCGAGCCCGACGCCGGCTCCGACGTCGGCATGGGCCGCACCAAGGCCATCGAACAGGCCGACGGCACCTGGCACATCGAGGGCGTGAAGCGCTTCATCTCCGGCGGCGACGTCGGCGACACCGCCGACAACATCTTCCACCTGGTGCTGGCCCGCCCCGAGGGCGCCGGCCCCGGCACCAAGGGCCTGTCGCTGTTCATGGTGCCGCGCTTCCTGTTCGACTCGGAGACCATGGAACTCGGCGCCAAGAACGGCGCGCTGGTCACCGGCGTCGAGCACAAGATGGGCATCAAGTCCTCGCCCACCTGTGAGATCACCTTCGGCGGCGACATCCCGGCCGTCGGCTACCTGGTCGGCGGGGTGCACAACGGCATCGCGCAGATGTTCAAGGTCATCGAGAACGCGCGGATGATGGTGGGCACCAAGGCCACCGGCGCGCTGTCCACCGGTTACCTCAACGCCCTCGAGTACGCCAAGCAGCGCGTCCAGGGCGCGGACCTGACCCAGATGACCGACAAGGCCGCCCCGCGCGTCACCATCACCCACCACCCGGACGTGCGCCGCTCGCTGGCCACCCAGAAGGCGTACGCGGAAGGTCTGCGCGCGCTGTACATGTACTGCGCCTCCTACCAGAACGCCGATGTGGCGCAGGCCAATTACGGCGCCGACGCCGAACTGGCCGAGCGGGTCAACGACCTGCTGCTGCCGATCGTGAAGGGCTGCGGCTCCGACCGCGCCTACGAGTCGCTGACCGAATCGCTGCAGACCCTCGGCGGCTCCGGCTACCTGCAGGACTACCCGATCGAGCAGTACATCCGCGACTGCAAGATCGACTCGCTGTACGAGGGCACCACCGCCATCCAGGCGCAGGACTTCTTCTTCCGCAAGATCATTCGCGACAAGGGCGTGGCGCTCGGACACGTCGCGGGCCTGATCCAGCAGTTCGTCGACGGCGGCCCCGACCAGTTCAAGATCGAGCGCGGACTGCTCGGCGCGGCCCTGGCCGACGTGCAGGCCATGGCGGCCGCGCTCACCGGCTTCCTGATGGCCTCGCAGCAGCAGGTCGACGAGCTTTACAAGATCGGCCTCGGCTCGGTCCGATTCCTGTACGCCGTCGGCGATCTCGTCATCTCGTGGCGACTGCTCGAGCACGCCGCCATCGCCCAGGCGGCGCTGGACGCGGGCGCGGCCGAGAAGGACAAGAACTTCTACACCGGCAAGGTCGGCGTGGCGTCCTGGTTCGCCAAGAACAAGCTGCCGCTGCTCAGCGCCTCGCGTTCGGTGATCGAGAACCTCGACAACGACATCATGAAGCTGGACGAAGCGGCCTTCTGATCCGTGCTCGACATCCGGCCCCGCACCCGTGGTGCGGGGCCGGATGTCGTTGGGGGATCAGGTGACACACCGTCATGACACGCACACTTCATTTCTGACCCGGCGATACGTGTCGTGCCGAGCGGGTACAACTACGGCATGGTCTTCCCGGTTACCTTCGGCTGGATCCAGATCGTGCTGTTGGTGCTGGGCATCGCGGCCATCGGATTACTGGTCTCGGCCGTGCTGAAAGCCCGCACGGTCGGCTGGCGTGTGCTGGTCGGACGCGGCATGGGCGCGGCGGGTCTGGCGTTCGTCGCGGTCGTGATCCTGTGGATCACCACGCTCCTCCAAGCCTTCCTCGGACTCACCGGCGAAGTGAAGGCCGCGCACATCGAGGTCAAACCCGTTGCGGGGCAGGAACACCTGCTGGACGTGAACCTCACCCTCTACGGCGACGAAGGCCACGACGACCAGCACAAGACCTATCAGGTCGAGGGCGACATGTGGGTGCTGCAGGCCAATATCGTGGAACTCGAGGCGTGGGTGAACGCCCTCGGCTTCAACGCCGGATACAAGGTGACCCGGCTCTACGGCCAGCGCCTCGACGGCGTCGCCACCAAACAGAACCAGATCTTCCTCAACGGCAGCGACGCCGACTTCTTCCAGGACATGAAGGACAAGACCTGGTACACCAGGCCTTTCGTGCGCTCGACCAACGGCAATGCCGTCATCGCCGTCCCGGGCGCCTACGACGTCTTCATCTCCCGCGACGCCATCAAGGCCCGGCCGGTCTAGCCGGGCCCGGCCGGACTAGTCCGCGAGGACGGCCGTCACCGGCGCGTGATCGCTGGCGCCCTTGCCCTTTCGCTCCTCGCGGTCCACGTTCGCGTCGGTGACGCGCGCGGCCAGGGCGGGGGAGGCCAGGATGAAGTCGATGCGCATGCCCTCCTTACGGGGGAAGCGCAGCTGCGTGTAGTCCCAGTAGGTGTAGACGCCGGGGCCCGGGTGGAAGGGCCGCATCACATCGGTGAAACCGGTCTCGCCGAACGCGTCGAAGGCGTCCCGTTCCCGTTCGGACACATGGGTTTTGCCCTCGAAGAACTCCGGCGACCACACATCCAGATCGGTCGGGGCGATATTCCAGTCACCCACCAGCGCGATCTGCGCGTCCGGATCCTCCGACAGCCACTTGGCGCCCGCGGACCGCAGCGCCGCCAGCCACTCCAGCTTGTAGGCGTAGTGCGGGTCGTCGAGCGCGCGGCCGTTCGGCACGTACAGGCTCCACACCCGAACCCCGCCGCAGGTCGCGCCGATCGCGCGGGCCTCCACCACCGGTGTGCTCAACAGGGATTCGCCCGCGTCCTTGTCGAAACCGGGCTGATCCGGGAAGTGGATCTCGACATCGTCCAGGCCCACCCGGGAGGCGATGGCCACCCCGTTCCACTGGTTCAGGCCCACATGCGCGACCTCGTACCCGGCCGCCTCGAACGCCTCGAACGGGAACTGCTCGTCCTTGCACTTGGTTTCCTGCATGGCCAGCACGTCGATATCGGCGCGGTCCAGCCACGCCAGCACCCGATCCTGCCGGGTGCGGATCGAGTTCACATTCCAGGTGGCGATACGCACGGCGGTAAACCTTTCGGAACTAGTGTCTTACGTGAGGCGGGCGGCGCGCGATCAGGGCGCGGCGTACCGGTAGCTGTGATGCTCCACGAAGCCCATCTCCTGGTACAACGCCAGCGCCGCGTCATTCTCGTCCGACACCTGAACATAGGCGTGGGTGGCTCCATGCGTGCGGCCCCAGCGGATCATCTCCGCGCACACCAGCGCGCCCAGCCCGTGCCGCCGATGCCCGGACGCCACCGCCACGCAGGTCAGGCCCACCCAGCGGCGGCCGTCGGGAGCCGTGGTCACCGCGGCCCGGCCGATGGCGATCGGCGCCGGCAAACCCAGTGTGGCGAAGGTGAGCTCGCCGTCGCGGACCGCGGTCAGCACGTCCACCACCGGGCTCGAGCCGATATCGGTGTCCCCGCCCCGATGCCGGTGCATGGACAGCCACGCCCCGTCCGGTTCGGGGGTGAACCGCACCATGGACGGGCCCGACGGCAGCGCCATGGTCTCGATGTCGACCGCCAGCACCCGGGTCTCGTGCCAGGTCCGCCACTCCGCGGGCCGGGTCGCCAGCCGATCGGGCAGCTGCAGTTGCAGCGGCAGGCCGTGCGCGGTGTACCACTCGCCGATGCGGTGCAGGGTCTCGGTGTTCATCAGTGCCGGGCCGTCCGTACCGCCCAGCGGTACCGCGGAATTCGCGCGATAGGTGTAGCCGTCCCCGGCGCGCAGCAGCCAGCCGTCGATCCAGGAACGCATCAGGCCCGGCCAGCCGTCCGCGGCCGCCGCTTCCAGGGACCGGATCTCACTGGTCCGAATGGGCCTGGGGCCGAGCGGTTTCCAGGCCACCACCTGATCCCGGGCGACCGACACCACCTGACCGTCGGCGGTCCGCACGGTCAGCGGGTCGGCGGCGATCAGCTCGCCGATCACATCCGTCAACGGCTGGGGATAACCCGCGGGCAGGCGGTAGCGCACCACCACCCGTTTGCCGAGCGGCGGGAGCGCCCCGGCGCCCTCGGGGCCGGGCTCGGAATCGGTCATGACCGATCAGTCGTCGAGATCGTCGTCGTCGTGTCCGAAGGGGTCCGGCACGGTGCCCGGGACCCAGCTCAAACCCGGCTTGCCCCAGCCGTTCCGCTTGATCGCCTTCTTCGCGGCGCGGGCATTGCGCCCGATCAGCACGTCCACGTAGACGAAGCCGTCCAGGTGACCGGTCTCGTGCTGCAGCATGCGGGCGAAGAAGCCGTGGCCCTCCAGCTCGACCGGCTCACCGTGCTCGTCGGTGCCGGTAACCTTGGCCCAGTCGGCGCGGCCGGTCGGGAACTGCTCGCCGGGGACCGACAGGCAGCCCTCGTCGTCATCGTCGGGATCGGGCATGGATTCGGGGATCTCGGAGGTCTCCAGCACCGGATTCACCACGCAGCCGCGGCGGCGGACGGTCTTGCCGTCCTCGGTCTCGTCCGGGCAGTCGTAGACGAAGACGCGCGGGGACAGCTCGTCCTCGTCGGCGATGATCACCTGATTGGCGGCCAGGCCCACCCCGTGCGCGGCGTCCATCGTCTCGTACATATCCGCGATCAGCTGCGCCAGCTCTTCCGGGGTCTGCGTGACCGGGGTGGTCGCGCGGTGCAGAACCGGGTCGCCGACAATGCGAATCGGGAGAATAGCCATGCTCAGCACCCTATAGTGCGGCGTTTACCGGGGTGATCACACCCTGGGGACGTGTCCGGATCGCTGCTCGGAACCCCCGACACGCCGGGGCCTACGTCACATAACACGCCGATCGGTACGCATCCCGTTGTCTGCGGCGCGTGGTTGAATGACACCGACGCACAAGCACCATATTCGTCTGGTGACCACTCGGCGAGGGAGCACTATGGACAGCGCAGCGGCACGCGACATGCCCGCAAGCGAGGACGGTCCTTCCGACGAGGATGGCGCGCACGGGCTTTCCCGCCGTGAGCTCGAGATTCTCGACTTCGAACGCAAATGGTGGAAGTACGCCGGTGCGAAGGAAGAAGCCATCCGCGAACTGTTCGACCTCTCGGCAACCCGCTACTACCAGGTCCTGAACGCGGTCGTCGACAAGCCCGAAGCGCTGGCGGCGGACCCGATGCTGGTCAAGCGCCTGCGGCGGCTGCGCGCCAGCCGCCAGAAGACCAGGGCCGCACGCCGTCTCGGTTTCCAGGTGTGAGCCGCGCCGCGACCGTGAGCCAGGTCTCCGCCGGGCCCGCGTCCGCGCTTGATCCCGCGCGGGCGGCCCTGCACCCATTAGGCTCGACGCCGTGAGCAACCCGAATTCGCCGGCCGGCGGTCCGCCGCTGCGGGCCCTGGCGATGGTCCTGATCGCGCTGGCCATCGTGTTCGCCGGGATCGGCGCGATGTCCCTGTCGAGTTCGGACTCCTCGGACAGCAGCGCCGGATCGACCTCCGAGGCCGCCACCACCACTGCGGCGCAGCAGAATTCGACCCAGGCGAGCACCCCGCCGGTGGCGCCCGCCTCCACCGCGCCCGCGACCACCACGGCCGCGCCCACCACGACCGCCGCCGCGCCGACCACCACCGCGGCCGCCGGCGTCGACAAGTCCCTCCCGATCCGGGTCTACAACAACGGCACCGTCGCCGGACTGGCCAAGAAGACCGGCGACCAGCTCAGCGGTGAGGGTTACAACATCACCGAGGTCGGCAACTATCCCGGCGGCGTCATCCCGAAAACCACCGTGTACTACGGCAGTTCGCCCAAGGAGCAGGCATTGGCCAAGGCCATCGCCGCGGAACTGGGCTGCGCCGCCGAACCCCGCTTCCCCGGGATCTCGGATTCGCCCACCGGCGTCATCGTCATCGTCACCGGCAGCTGAATCGTTGTCCGTCGGCCGCCGGAACGCCGCCCGAAAGAAACCGTGCGGCCCCTCCAAGGAACACAGGCACGGCTCTGGCATCATCTTGTCCGGTACGAACCTTGTCCAGTCAGCTTTCCCGATAAACTCGGACTCGTAAAGGAGTTCCCCGATGGCCTCGTCCTCAACTCGTCGCCCGTCCTGGTGGACTGTTGCTCCGGTGCTCGCGGTCGCGGCCCTGGGGCTCACCGCCTGCTCCAACAGCCAGGAATCGAGTGACGTCAAGGGGACGACCCCGCCGGTGTTCACCAGCTCGCCCGCTCCCGCGGGCGGTGCGACCGGCCATGGCACCGAGGGCGACAACAACGCCCCCCGGGAGTCCACCTCGGTCACCCTCAAGGACCCCTCCGGTGGCACCGTCGGCACCGCGTCCGTCGTGAAGGTGGGCAACCACCTCGAGATCACCGTCGAAGCCCACGGCCTCAAGCCCGGCTTCCACGGCCTGCACATCCACCAGTTCGGCAAGTGCGAGACCAACTCCACCGCCCCCTCCGGCGGCGCGCCCGGCGACTTCCTGTCCGCCGGCGGCCACCTGCAGGTCGGTGAGCAGAACGCGCACCCCGCCAGCGGCGACCTGGACTCGCTCCAGGTGCTCAAGGACGGCACCGCCAAGCTGGTCACCACCACCGACGCCGTCACCCTCGAGGAGATCAAGGGCAAGGCCCTGATCATCCACGCCGGCGCCGACAACTTCGGCAACATTCCCACCCGGTACGCGCCCGCACCGGATGCGGACACCCTCGCGACCGGCGACGCGGGTGCACGGGTCGCCTGCGGCGTCGTCGCCTGAACCCTTTGAGGTGAGCATGGCCGGGGCAGGCATTTCGAAGGTCCCCTTCAATTCATCGCCCCGGCCCACGCTCGGCGTGGAATGGGAGGTCGCGCTCGTCGACAAGACGACGCGTGACCTGTCCAATACCGCCGCCGCCGTTTTCGAAGCCTGTGGTGATCTGCGCGCCTGGGACGGCACTCCGCAGATCACCAAGGAACTCCTGAAGAACACCGTCGAACTGGTCTCCGGCAAGCACGACACCGTGAGCGAGGTCGTCGACGAACTGCGCGCCACCCAGGACGCCGTGCGCCGCGCCGCCGACCAGGTCGGCGTCGACCTGTTCTGCGCGGGCACCCACCCGTTCGCGCAATGGTCCACCCAACAGCTCACGCGCAGTGCGCATTACGACGAACTCATCGAGCGCACCCAGTGGTGGGGCCGCCAGATGCTGATCTGGGGCGTGCACGTGCACGTGGGAATCTCGCACCCGGACAAGGTCTTCCCGATCCTCAACGCCATGCTGCCGGCGTACCCGCACCTGCTGGCGCTGTCCGCCTCCTCACCCATGTGGGCCGGCGTCGACACCGGCTACGCCAGCAACCGGGCGCTCATGTTCCAGCAGCTGCCCACCGCCGGACTGCCCTTCCAATTCGACAATTGGGGCCAGTTCGAGGGTTTCGTGCACGACCAGATGAAAACCGGTGTGATCGAACAGATCGGCGGTATGCACTGGGACATCCGGCCCGCACCCAAATGGGGCACCATCGAGGTGCGCATCTGCGACGGCATCCCCACCAAGGCCGAACTGGCCGCCATCGTGGCCCTGATCCACTCCCTCGTGGTCGATCTCGACCGGCGGGTGGAGAACGGCGAAGCCCTGCCCGCCATCCTGCCGCCCTGGCACGTGCAGGAGAACAAGTGGCGCGCAGCGCGATACGGGCTCGACGCCATCATCATCACCGACGCCGACAGCAACGAGCGGCTCGTCACCGACGACCTCATGGACCTGCTCAACCGGCTCGAACCGACCGCCAAGAGCCTCGGCTGCGAGAACGAGCTCGCCATGGTCGCCGACATCCCCAAGCGCGGCGCGTCCTATCAGCGCCAGCGCCGGGTGGCCGCGGCCGCGCAGGGCGATCTGGTCGCGGTGGTCGACTCGCTGGTCCACGAACTCGAGCAGTGACGGCGGGGCGGGACGCCTCACCGTCGCGAGTTACGTTGCTGTGATTTCAGTTACGCGATTCTGCGGCCGCTGTACGCCGTGGCCAGCGGCGATACCACGCTGACCGGGGGCTGTTCATCCGGGGTGGGATGCGGCGTTCAACTGTCCATGGGGTCGGCGTTCACACGGCGTTTACTATGGCTGGATGTTGCTCGACGATCCGCGCTCCCAGGCCGGCGGTGCAGCACGCCGATCAGGGATGCGGATGCCGTCGCCGCGCGTCCGGTTGACGGCCGTGCTGACCCTCGGCGCACTGGCGCTCCTGGTCCTGCAGATCGTCGCCTCCCGGCATCACTTCACCGGTCCGCTGGAGAGCATCTGGGCCGACTTCGCGGGCAATGCCAAATCCTTCACGGTGCCGTGGGCCGGACTCGGCCTCGCGCTCATCGGACTGAACTGGCGGCGGCGCTTCGTGGCCGTCGGCACGGCGCTCGGCATCGACGTCGCCTACCAGACGATCCGCGGCCTCTCCGGCGGTCCGCTCGCCATGGGCAACGGGCCGGTGCTCGTGCTGCTCGGCATCCTCGGGCTCGCCCTCTGGCGGTGGCAGGGCAAGGACCGCTCCAACGCGCTGCACGCCGCCGCGCTCGGCATCCTGCTCGTGCTGTCCAGCAAGGTCGCCGACGTCTGGCTCGGCATCACCGTGCTCGCCGGACCCCGCGTCCTCGACGAGCACATCGTGCTGGTGGACCACGCCCTCGGCGACCCGTCCTGGATGGTCGGGCAACTGCTCGAATGGCTGGGGCCGGTGGCTTCCGCTGTCCTGCACTGGGTTTACATCGAACTGCCCGTCGGCGCGATGATCGTGACCATCTGGCAGCTGCGCAACGTCGTGAAGACGGGCCAGTGGCCGGGGCACTACCTGGTGCGGACCTTCCTGGTGATCGGGCTGATCGGGCCGCTCTTCTACGTCATCTTCCCGGTCGTCGGACCGATCTTCGCCTACGGCACGGAAGGGCACGCCTTTTCGCTCGGCACCTACTGGCCGAATGTGGTGCCGCCGGTGGACCTCTCGCCCGGCTCGATCGCCTTCGACCGATTCGCCCCGCGCAACTGCATGCCGTCGCTGCACACCGCGTGGGCGCTGTCGATCTTCGTCCACTCCCGCCGCGACCCGCTGACCGGCGCGCCCGCCCCGACCTGGCTGCGCTGGGGCGGAACCTTCTGGCTGCTCGCCACCATCGGGGCCACCCTGGGCTTCGGGTACCACTACGGCGCGGACCTGGTGGCGGGCGCGGTGCTGTGCCTGGCCATCGAATCCGCGCTGCGCGCACCCGAACGTGGCTGGGACCGCGCCCGCGTCCAGCTGGTCGGCACGGGGGCCGCGCTGTTCGCCGGACTGCTGCTGTCCTACCGGTACCTGTCGGTCGAATTCGCCGAGCACCCGCTCCCGGCGGGCGCCCTCGTGATCGGCCTGTTCGCCGCCTACGTGACGGCCTTCTACCGGACCTGGTTCGCCGAACCCGGCACCGCTCCGGCCGCGCAACTGGACATCGCCGCCCGCGCCTGACCGTTCCCCGGTCTAGCCCGCGGTGCTCCCGTTCGACGACCCCTCGGGCGGGGTGGCCGCGGACGGCACCGGCAGCGGCCGCAACCGTCGCAGCAGGAACATGCCCGCCAGGCAGCCGCCCGCCACCAGCACCGAGGTCCAGCCCGGCGTCGCGGTGGACCCCGAGCTGACCGAGCACATCCCCGAATTGCCCGACAGCATCGCGTAATCACCGCGCGCCACGTAATCCCGCATGCCCAGCACCGCCGACGGCACGAACAACAGGCTGGTCCCCAGCACCCGGCTCGGCACGTACCGCGGCCGGGCCGCCAGCAGGCCGAAACCGAGCAGCCAGGACACCAGCGCCGCGCTGCCCACGATCAGCCACGCCTCGGAGGCGTCACTGGTGAGCGCCGTCGACACCCCGACCAGCATGGACAGCCACAGGGCCGGCATCGGCCCGGACACCTGACTGCCCGCCCACATGCCGCACGCGCTCGCCGCCACCAGCAGCGGAATCGACCAGGCCGGCATCTCCGCCGCGATGGTCGCCGCGCCCACCGCGCCGACGCCCACCGCGATCAGCACGATCTCCCCGTCCCGCCCCGGCAGCAACATCGACGCGATCATGGCGGTGCCGACCGAGGTCACCACGGCGAGGACGATGCCCGCCACGCTGCCGCCGTGCCGGGCCAGCCACTCCGCGCTGAACAGGGTGATCAGCACCAGCAGCGTGCCCGCCAGGATCGGAGCCAGCGGCAGCTCGATCGACAGCCGTTGCGCGGCCGGTCCCTTCCTGTTGATCAACAGGGAGGCCACGGCCAGCGCGAAGGCCAGCAGCACCATCCACATGGGCGGCATGCCGGAGGCGTGCCAGTGGTTCCGCAGATTGTCGGTGATGCTGCCGCCGCCCACCCGCGGCACCGGATTCACCGAACCCAGCAACAGACTGATCAGAATGCCCAGCGTCCAGGCGAAGGCGGGCAGCTTGTGATGCAGCACCGCCGCCCCGAGCGCGCCCAGGATTACGCCGCCCGACAGGGAGTCGATGAAGTTCATGGTCGACAGCGAGGAATTCGGGTCGCCCGCGTGGCCCAGGACGTGATTGGCGACCAGCACCAGCAGCCCGCCCACCGTGGTCGACCAGGCCACCGACGGGCTGCCCAAGGTGGTGATCAGCACCGCCGTGATCATGGCGATGAGCACGCCCGCCGCAATGGCGCGGGGCAGGCTGTAGGCGAGCAGATCCAGTTGCAGGGCGGAACTTTGTGAGGTCCAGCCGAAGTCGATGGGCAAGGTCAGCGCGAGGCCAGCAACCAGTGCTGCGACCAGTGCAGTGATCGTTTCGGTAGCGACCTTGTACGACCTCACCTGCGCAAAATTACCGGCCCCAGGGGTGTCGATCGGTCCGACTCGCTTACTTTGTAGATTTTTGGCGAACTTCCGGCCACATTCGGGCGTAGGCGGATGAATCAGACCGGGCGCATCAAATCAGACATAGCCCGACGGGTCGCCGGGCGGACCCGACATCTCCCGCTTCGCGGCGAACAAGCGCAATGACTCCACCTGCACCGGATCCAGCGACGGCCGTACCGCCTTACGCGCGGACGCCACATCCGCCGCCGTCACCTCCCCGGCGTCCACATCGCGGCGCATGGCGGCCAGCGCCGCCTCCCGCAACAGGGCCGAACAGTCCGCCGCCGAATAGCCGTCCAGTTCACGGGCCAGCCGCCGCAGATTCACATCCTTGGCCAGCGGCACCGATTTCGCCGCGGTGCGCAGGATCTCGGCCCGGGCGTCGGCGTCCGGCGGTGGCACGAACACCAGCCGCTCCAACCGGCCCGGCCGGGTCAGCGCCGAATCGATCAGATCCGGGCGGTTGGTCGCGCCGACCACCACCACGTCCCGCAGCGGCTCCACCCCGTCCAGCTCGGTGAGCAGGGCCGCCACCACCCGGTCCGACACCCCCGAATCCGAGGACTGCCCGCGTTGCGGCGCCAGCGCGTCCACCTCGTCGAGGAAGATCAGCGACGGCGCGGAATCGCGTGCGCGCTGGAACAACTCGCGCACCGCCCGCTCCGAGGAGCCGACCCACTTGTCCATCAGCTCCGCGCCCTTCACGGCGTGCACGCTCAACTGCCCGGACCCGGCCAGCGCCCGCACCAGGAAGGTCTTGCCGCAGCCCGGCGGCCCGTACAGCAGCACCCCGCGCGGCGGCTCGATCCCCAGGCGCGCGAACGAATCCGGATGCTTCAGCGGCCACAACACCGCCTCGGTCAACGCCTGCTTGGTCTCCACCATGTCGCCGACATCGTCGAGACTCAGGTTGCCGATGGACAATTCCTCCGACCCGGACCGCGACAGCGGGCGGATCACCTCCAACGCCCCGGCCAGATCCTCCTGCCGCAGTACCGGATCCACGTCCTGACCGCTGTCGTGGTGTTCGCGGCTGGCCCGGGCCGCCGCCCGCAGCGCCGCCTCGCGGACCAGCGCCGCCAGATCCGACACCACGAATCCCGGTGTCCGCAGCGCGATCTCGTCGACCTTCAGATCCTCGGTCGGGGCCTTGCGCAACAACTGCTCGAGCAGCGCGGCCCGTACCGCGGCGGTCGGCAGCGGCAGCGACACCTGCCGGTCGAACAGTTCGGGCCCGCGCAGGCGCGCGTCCAGGCCCAATGGATTCGAGGTGGTCGCCAGCACCGCCACCGCGGGCAGCGCGATCGCCCGGCGCAGCTGGTCCAGGATCATGGTGGCCACCGGCTCGGCCTCGGCCGGCAGCAGCGCGTCGATATCGGTGATCAGCAGGACTCCGCCCGCGCCGGAACCGATCTCCTGCATCGTGTCGCCGACATCGCGGAACCGCTGGCCGCTCTCGGTCGCGCCGATCGCCGGGCCGTCCAGTTCCACCAGCCGCCGCGAGCCCACCACCGCCCGCGCCAGCGTCGCCTTGCCGACGCCCGCCGGGCCCGTGATCAGCACGCCCAGTTGCGAACTCGCGCCCAGCGCCTTCAGCAGCTCGGGCTCGTCCAACGCCAGATTCAGCCACTCCCGCAGCTTCGCGGCCTGGGCCTGCACCCCGGCCAGATCGGCGACGGCCACCGCCGAGGTCGGGGCGGTCGTCACCGGGCGCTCGGGGGCGACGATCGGCGAACTGTCGAGAGGGACGTCGTCGAGCAGGCCGAGCGGGGCGTCGGTCGAGCTGAAGGTCGTGCCCAGCGTCACCGCCGTACTCGGCAGGATGGTGACCGGGCCCGGGTACGGCTCGGTGGCCACCACCGTCAGCACCTCGGAGGTCCAGGCGATCCCCAAGCCCTTCAACGCCTTCCGGGCCGCGGCCGGATTGTCGCGGGGCAGCAGGTCGCGCGGGAGCAGGGTGACGGTGTCGCCCACGGTGACGATCTTCCCCAGCAGCGCCTGCCGCAGCGTCGACTCCGGAATCGCGGCCATGGCCAGCGACGAGCCCGTCACCGAGACGCGGCGGGCGTCGGTCTCGATGGCCGGGGCGATGGTGACGTCACCGCCGTCGCGGACCTTCGCGTTCGACAGCGTCACCTCGTCGAGTAGCGCGACGCCGGTGCCGAAGCCCTGCGACGGTTTGAACGTCCCCACCACGGCCGTGGTGCGCCGCCCACCGGTCAGGGTGACTCCCTGCCCCGGATGCAGGGCCAGCGCCATCAGGACTTCGGGATGCAGGCGCACCAGCCCCCAGCGGGCGTCGCCGCCCGAGGAGTTGCGTTGCGCGGTCAGCGTGAATTCCGGCACCCGTCAATTCTGCCCGCGGGAACCGGCCGCCGGTGACTATCCGCGCGGGCCGGTCATCCGCGCTGGCCGGGACGGCGTAGCCGCAGCCGCGCCGTCGACACCCGCGGCACCCGTCCGGCCAGCGGACGTTCGCGGCGCTGCGCCTTGCGCTGGGCGCGGCGTTCGGCGGGCTTGTGGTTCCAGGTCTCCGGTCGGGCGGCCACCCAGCGCGCGGAGTGCACCGCGAACGGGATGTGGCCCAGGTACAGCACCACCAGCGCCATCATCAGGATCAGCGGGTAGGTGACCAGCAGCGCGGCCGCCAGGGCGACCAGCACCAGCAGGATCGGCGCGGTCCGCGGGGCCACCGACACCGACTTGACGGCCAGCGTCGGCAGCGTGCTCACGCACAGCAGGCCGGTCAGCACGGTCCACACCGCCACCATCGGGAAGCTCACCCACCAGCCGTCGCCGAACTGCTCCGACAGCGCGATGGGTGTCAGCACGATCAACGCGCCCGCGGGCGCGGGCACCCCGACGAAGTACTCCCGCTGCCAGTCCGGCCGGTTGTCGTCGTCCATCAGGGTGTTGAACCGGGCCAGCCGCAACACCATGCAGACCGCGAACATCAAGGCCAGCACCCAGCCGATGCTGTCGGCGTGCAGGAAGGTCACGTACAGCACCAGGGCGGGCGTGACGCCGAACGCGATGGCGTCCGACAGCGAATCCAGTTCCGCGCCCATCTTGGAGGTGGCGTCCAGCATGCGGGCGATCCGGCCGTCCAGCATGTCGAACACCGCGGCCGCGCCGACCAGCGCCAGCGCGAACCCCAGCTGCCCCTGGATGGCGAACTTCACCGCCGACAGGCCCGAGCACAGGCCGAGCACGGTGACCATGCTGGGCAGCAGCCGGATGGTGCGGTTGCGGCGGCGCGCAGACGGCGCGGGCGCGAGTTGCTCCATCATGAATCCAGTTCGGCCAGTACCGTTTCCGCACCGATGGTGCGCTGCCCGGGGGTGACCAACAGTTTGGTCCCGGCCGGGAAGTAGGTGTCGACGCGCGATCCGAAACGGATCAGGCCGTAGGTGTCGCCGATGCTCAGCTTGTCGCCGGCCTCGGCCTCGCACACGATGCGCCGCGCCAGCAGACCGGCGATCTGCACGACCACGATCCGCTGCCCCGACTCGGTCTCGATGACCATGCTGTTGCGCTCGTTGCGGTCGCTGGCCTCGGGCAGGTCGGCCGAGAGGAAGTGGCCCTTCTGGTAGGCGACCTGCTCCACCAGGCCGCTCACCGGCACCCGCTGCACGTGCACGTCCAGCACCGACAGGAAGATGCTCACCCGCGGCAGCGGGGCGTCACCCAGGCCGAGCTCGGCCGGCGGCACCGCGGTGTCGACCAGGGCCACCTCGCCGTCGGCGGGCGCGACCACCACGCCGGGGCGGTTCGGCGGCACCCGGTGCGGGTGCCGGAAGAACGTCGCACAGGCCGCGGCGGCGGCCAATCCGGTGCGCCGCACCCACTTCCGGCGGAAGCCCAGCGCGGCCACCGCCAGCGGCGCCGCCACGAACGGCAGGCCGGCCGGGTGCAGCGGTGGAATGGAGGATCGGACCAGGTCGGCCACGTGACCGAGTCCGGTCGTTTCCGGGGTGCCGGGCGGGGTGGGGCGACGGGCCACGAGCTCCTCTTTCATGCGCGGATGGTTGCGGTCATAGACCGCGTCACACACTACGGGAAGCGCGTCGGACGCTCGCGTTCTCGGTTGCCGAAGGCCTCGGAGAACGATCTTCCGGCGGTATGTGAAGCACTGGTCAACGTATGCCTAATTGTGAGCGGAAGCACATACATGAGAAGCTGTCCGGATTAAGCTGAGGGAGCCTCATGTATGCGGCGTTTCGGCCGCCGGGGTGGGGAACTCGATGAAGGTCACGTTCGACGCGCAGTACGCAGTACATAAGGGAGAACCAATGTCTGCTCGAATTGCCTCGATCAGCGGGGCAGAGCACACGGCAATGCTCGGGCTCGGCGTGTACCGGCCGGAGCGAATCGTCACCAATGACGAGGTGGCGGGGCCGATAGATTCCAGCGACGAATGGATCCGGACCCGGTCCGGCATCCGTACCCGGCGCTTCGCCTCCGCCGAGGAGACGATCATCAGCATGAGCGCCGCGGCCGCCCGCGACGCCATCGACGCCGCGGAAGTCGATCCCGCCACGATCGACTGTGTCATCGTCGCGACCTCTACCTGGCTGTTGCTGACACCTGCCGCGGCTCCGCAGATCGCCACCGAACTCGGCCTGCAGAATGTGGCCGCCTTCGACGTCTCGGCCGGGTGCGCGGGCTTCTGCCACGCGGTCGCGTTGGCCTCGGATCTGGTCAAGGGCGGTACCGCCCGCAACGCGCTGGTCATCGGCGTGGAGAAGCTCACCACCACGGTCAACCCGAAGGACCGTGGCACGGCTTTCCTGTTCGCCGACGGCGCGGGCGCGGTGGTGATCGGCCCGTCCGACGAAGCCGGGATCGGGCCCACCGTATGGGGCTCGGACGGCACCCAGCACCGCGCGATCCGCCAGGACAAGGACTGGATGGAGTTCTTCGCCGAGATCGATGAACGCGGTCTCGACGCCGTCCGGCCCTATCTCGCCATGGAGGGTACGGCCGTGTTCCGCTGGGCCGCACACTCTTTGGAGAAGGTCTGCCGCGATGCCATCGAGGTGGCCGGGCTGACCCCCGCCGATCTGGACGCCATGGTTCCGCACCAGGCCAACGGCCGGATCATCGAGATCATGGCCCGGGTGCTGAAACTTCCCGAGGACTGCGCCCTGGCCAATGACATCGAGGAGGCCGGCAACACCTCCGCCGCCTCGATACCGCTGGCCATGGAGGCCATGATGCGCAAGGGCGACGCCAAACCCGGCGGCACCGCCCTGCTCATCGCCTTCGGTGCGGGCCTGTCCTACGCGGCCCAGGTGGTCCAGTTGCCGAACTGGAAGTAGCGGTCAGTCCATATCCCAGGCGGCGGTCACGGTGAACGTGACCGTCTGCTGGCCTGGCTCGAGGTTGATGGTGGGCGCGGCCCCGGAGGGCAGGGCGTCCTTGTACATCGGCGTCGGGGTGGTTCCGCTGCCGTTCTCGCTGATGGTCTTGACCTTCTTCAGCTTCAGCCCGGACAGGTCCGCGTACTGCTGGGCGCGGCTCTTGGCGTCCTCGAAGGCGCGGGCGCGGGCGTCGGCCAGCAGCTTGGTGTTGTCCTCGAGCCCGAAGGCGACCGAGCTGATGCGGGTGTCGTTGCCGCCCGCCTGCACCGCGGCCGACAGGATGCCGGACGCCTTGGGCAGGTCCCGCACGGCCACGTGCATGGTGTTGGTGGCGCGATAGCCGGTGATGGTGCGTCCCTCCGGCCCGTAAGCGGGCTGGACGGACAGGTCGCTGGTCTTGATGTCCTCGCGCTTGGCGCCCGCGGTGACCATGGCGTCGGTGATGGCCTTCGCCTTGGCATTGGCCTGATCGACCGCCGCGGACACGTCGGTCGCGCTGACCTCGGTGCCGAGGTCGGCATTGAGCACATCCGGGGTGCCCTGGACCTTGCCGGTGCCGGTGACCGTCACGGTGCGGTCGCCCGAATCGGAGCTACCGCATCCGGTCGCCAGCATCGCGACACCGGCGGCCGCGGCGCAGATCGCTGTGAGTCGTCGCATAGGCCGAACCTACGCTCAGCGCTCCAGAAGTTCCTTGATCCGGCCGAGGGTTTCGTTCATGCCGTCGACCAGCCCGCCCTCGAAGGCCGCCTCGCCGCCGAAGACCTTGTCGATGGTGAACTGCAGCCAGCCCGGCAGTTTGCCCTTGGGCACGTCGCGGCGCTGGGTCACCTTCGTGCCGCCGTCGGCGGTGGGCTCGAGGGTGTAGCTCCAGACGGTGCCGTTCTCGTTCATTCGGAACGCCAGCGCGTGGTTGGGCTCGAAGCGCACGATCCGCGAGGTGCTCGGGTACACGTAGCCCTCGGCCTTGTTCAGGTTCACCGTCCAGGTGCCGGTGCGGACCGTGCGGCCCAGCGGCTGCATGCGCAGGGTGTTGGGGCTGAACTCGCGGATCCGCTGCAGGTCGGAGACGACGCTCCAGACCTTGTCCGGCGCGGCCGCGATATCGATGCTGGCTTCGAGGGTGTTCGGCAACGCTGCCTCCGGGGACGTGACGGTCGGTTACGGGCATCCTAGTTCGCGTGGCCTGGGTCACCAGGCGGCCGTGGCGTGGATCACCCGCCCCGACCTGGGCGTATGAAATGTGACCCGGGGTCATTCCGGGCGACGAGATCGCTTGGGTCACATTGTTGGGGTGTTGATGTCCGAAATGTAATGGCTGGCGCACAATATGAGATAAACGAAGTTACAGACACAGCCACCTGCTTCCGATTGGGAAACGTGAGGTGATCGGCCGTGAACCTGCGTTCGCTTCTGCATCTGGAGAGCAAGACCGTCCCGCTCCTCCCCGCTGACGGGCCCGGTACCGATGCGGATTCCGCCGAATCCAAACCGCCAGGGACGTCCGGCCGCAAGGCGAATCGGGCGCTCGAGGAACGCCTCGAGCGATTATTGACTCCGACCGAGATGGATCTCATTCAGCATCACCGAATTTGAGTCCGCGATACTGGTCAGGTGACTTCACCCTCTGCCGTCAAGCCGGCCATTCTCAGCGTCGACGACGACCCTGGCGTGTCGCGGGCCGTCGTGCGCGATCTGCGCCGCCGGTACGGGGCGGATTACCGGATTCTGCGGGCGGAGTCCGGCGCGGACGCCCTCGATGCCCTGCGTGAGATGAAACTGCGCGGCCAGCCGGCCGCGGTGCTGATCGCCGACTACCGGATGCCCGGGATGAACGGCGTCGAATTCCTCGAACAGGCGATGGACCTGCACCCCTACGCCCGCCGGGTGCTGCTCACCGCCTACGCGGACACCAATGCCGCCATCGAGGCCATCAATGTGGTGGACCTCGACCACTACCTGCTCAAGCCGTGGGACCCGCCGGAGGAGAAGCTCTACCCGGTCGTCGACGCCCTGCTGGAGGCCTGGCGCGGCGACGAGCACAAGCCGGTGACCGAGACCAAGGTGGTGGGCCACCGCTGGTCGGCCCGCTGCTCGGAGGTGCGGGAGTTCCTGGCGCGCAACCAGTTGCCGTATCGCTGGTACCAGGTCGACGAGCCGGAGGGCGCGCGCCTGCTGACCGCGGCGAACGCCACCGAGGACCAGTGCCCGGTCATCATCAACCCCGGCGGCGACGTGCTGATCATGCCGACCGACGCGCAGCTGGCCGAGGGCGTCGGCCTCAATACCGACGCCTCCAGCGACTTCTACGACCTGATCGTGGTCGGCGGCGGACCCGCCGGGCTGGGCGCGGCCGTCTACGGCGCCTCCGAGGGCCTGCGCACCGTGCTCGTGGAACGCACCGCCACCGGCGGCCAGGCCGGGCAGAGCTCCCGCATCGAGAACTACCTCGGCTTCCCCGACGGCCTGTCCGGCGCCCAGCTCGCCGACCGGGCCCGCCGCCAGGCCGTGAAGTTCGGGGCCGAACTGATCACCGCCCGCGAGGTGGTGGGCCTGGAGGCCTGTGGTTCGGCGCGCGTGGTGAAGTTCGCCGACGGCGGCAGTGTCGCCGCGCATTCGGTGCTGATCGCCACCGGCGTCAACTACCGCCACCACCCGGCCCCCGGCGTCGACGAATACACCGGCCGCGGCGTCTATTACGGCTCCGCCATGACCGAGGCCAGCGATTGCGCCGGCAAGGACGTCTACATCGTGGGCGGCGCGAACTCGGCGGGTCAGGCCGCGGTGTTCCTGTCCCGGCGCGCCCGCACGGTGCACATCCTGGTGCGCGGTGAATCGCTCGAGGCGTCCATGTCGCACTACCTGATCCAGCAGATCGCGCAGATCCCGAACATCAAGGTGCACACCCGCACCGAGGTGGTGTCCGCCGACGGCGACGACCACCTGGAACGGATCGTGCTGCGCGACAACGTCTCCGGGACGGAAGAGAAGGTGGACGCCGAACGGTTGTTCCTGTTCATCGGCGCCGCACCGGAAACCGACTGGCTCGAGGGCATCGTCAAACGCGACGACGCCGGCTACGTGCTGGCCGGACCCGACCTCATGGTGGACGGCGAACGGCCCGCGGGCTGGGAACTCCCGCGTCCCCCACAGCATCTGGAGACCAGCGTGCCCGGCGTCTTCGTCGCCGGTGACGTGCGTTCGGAATCGGCGAAGCGGGTGGCCTCGGCGGTCGGCGAGGGCGCGATGGCCGTCATGCTGGTGCACCGCTGGCTTGCGAAACAGTAGGAGTAGGCGCATATGGGCAACACCCGATTGATCTGCGACCCGAACGAACTGCGGCACCTGTTCCTGTTCGAGAAGCTCGACGACGAGCAGCTGGCCTGGCTGTGCCGCGACGGCCGGGTCGAAATGTTCGAGCCCGGACTGGTTTTCCGCGAGGGCGACCCGGCCACCTGCTTCTACGTCCTGATGGACGGCGAGGTCCGGATGACCAAGAACTCGGGCGGCGAGGAGATCGAACTCGTCCGCACCGAGCACGTCGGCTCGTACTCGGGCGCGTGGACCGCCTACATGGGCGACAAGGTCGAGCAGACCTACACCGCGTCCTTCTACGTGACCCGGCCCTCGAAGTTCTTCGTCCTCGACGCGGGCACCTTCGCGAAGATGATGCAGGACTGGTTCCCGATGGCGCTGCACCTGCTGGAGGGCGTCTTCTTCGGCAACCGCAATGCCAACGAGCGCATCGGCCAGCGGGAACGGCTGCTGGCGCTGGGTTCGCTGTCGGCGGGCCTGACCCACGAGCTGAACAACCCGGCCGCGGCCGCGGTGCGCGCCACCTCGTCGCTGCGCGAGCGGGTGGCCGGGATGCGGCACAAGCTGCGCATGATGGCGCACGGCAAGTTCAATTCGGAGACGCTCGAGGCGCTGGCCCAGTTGCAGGAGGAGGCGGCCGCGCAGGTCGCCAAGGCGCCGGTGCTGACGCCGCTGGAGGCCGCCGACCGCGAGGACGAGCTGGGCGACTGGCTCGAGGACCACGGGGTCGGCAACGGCTGGGACATCGCGCCCAACTTCGTGCAGGCCGGGTTCGACCTGGACTGGATGGAGAAGGTGCACGGCACCCTGTCCGGTTGTGGCGGAGACGTTTTCGAGGCGGCCATGCGCTGGCTCAACTACACCGTCGAGACCGAGTTGCTGATGAACGAGATCACCGACTCGACCAACCGGATCTCCTCGCTGGTGAACGCGGCCAAGCAGTATTCGCAGATGGACCGGGCCCCGTTCCAGGTGGTGGATCTGCACGAACTGCTGGACAGCACGCTGGTCATGCTGGCCCGCAAGATCGGTGACGACATCACCGTGGTCAAGGAGTACGACCCGGCGCTGCCGCCGGTGCCGTGCTACGCGGCCGAGCTCAACCAGGTGTGGACGAATCTGATCGACAACGCCGTGTCCGCGATGGGCGGGCGCGGTACGCTCAGCGTCCGTACCTATCGCGAGAACGAGTGCGCGGCAGTGGAAATCGGCGATACCGGGCCGGGCGTGCCGGACGAGATCCGCACCCGGATCTTCGAACCGTTCTTCACCACCAAACCGGTCGGCGAGGGCACGGGGCTGGGCCTGGACATCTCCTTCCGGATCGTGGTGAACAAGCATCACGGCGATATCCGGGTCGAATCCGAGCCCGGGAACACGCGTTTCATCGTGCGGCTGCCGCTGGAGGTGGCGAACCCGGCCCCGGCCGAGGCCGACGCGGAACCGGCGACGACAGGAGGCAACTGATGACCGAGCAGATCAAGGGCATCGATCCGAGCGTTCCGCCCAGCGGGGCGGGCTGTCTGGAATGCGACGCCGCGGGCGGCTGGTGGTTCCATCTGCGGCGCTGCGCGGAGTGCGGCCATGTCGGTTGCTGTGACAATTCGCCGAGTCAGCACGGCACCAAGCACTTCCGGGAGACCGGGCATCCCTTCATCCAGAGCTACGAGCCCGGCGAGGACTGGTTCTACAACTTCGAGACCGAGGACATGTACAGCGGCGGTCCCGACCTGGCCGCCCCGACCTCGCATCCGGCCGATCAGGGGGTGCCGGGTCCGCGCGATCGGGTGCCCGCGGACTGGCGGCAGCGCTTGAACTGACCCGCTCTGCGGCCGGTAAAGACCGGCCGACCAGACTTTTCCTTTCCGGCTCCGGCGGAGCCGGGTACGCTGCTGCGAGCGCCGGGCCGGTCCGGCGATTCGGCACTCTCGGGAAAGTTCGGAAAGCAGGGTATGAAGCGTCTTTCGATGGTCGCCCTCACCGCAGGTGCGATGGCCCTCACCTTGGGCGCGGCTCTCACCGGCTGTGGTTCGGACGAAGCCGGTGGCAGTAATGGCCTGAAACAGGCCGAGACCACCTCCGCGGCGGCCAGAACCACCGCCGCCGCCCCGACCACGGCCGCGATCCCGGCCGAGTCGCCCGTCGACGCCCCCGCCGCGGTCCCCACCGCCGCGACGGTGGCCAAGAAGACCAGCGCCCCCAATGGCGCGCAGACCACCTGCGCCGACTTCCGCGACCTCACCGAGGACGCCGAACGGCAGGTCATCCAGCAGGTGCTGGCCGCGCACCCGGGGTCCTTCCTGGATGGCAGCCCCGCTGCCGCGCTGAGTACGGCGAAGCTCGCCTGCATGTCCGGAAATTACGCCAACACCCCGGTCGCCGTCGCGATCCGGGTGGCGCCCAAGTAGTCTCACGGGAGAATTTCCGGGAGGCGGCACACGTGGTGGAATTCGAACGGCACCGGCCGCGTCTCTTCGCGCTCGCGTACCGCATGCTCGGATCCGCCGCCGAGGCCGAGGACGCCGTCCAGGAGACCTACCTGCGCTGGCACGGCACCGACCGCGCCGACATCCGTTCCGTCGAAGCCTGGCTGACCACCATCCTGGTGAATCTCTGTCGCACCTGGCTGGATTCGGCCCGTGCCCGCCGCGAGACCTACGTCGGGCCCTGGCTGCCCGAACCGGTCCCCACCGGCCACGGCGAACTCGGCCCGCTGGAATCGGCGGAACAGCGGGAACTGGTGTCGATGGCGTTCCTGGCGCTGGCCGAACGGCTCAGCCCCACCGAACGCGCGGTGTTCGTGCTGCGCGAGGCCTTCGGCTACGCGCACCGCGAGATCGCCGACATGCTCGGTCTCACCGAATCCAATGCGCAGCAGGTGTATCGCCGCGCCGCGCACCGGGTGCACGAGGAGAAGCCGCGCTTCGAATCGGCCCCGGCGCACGCGCGGGAACTGGTCGAAAGGTTCCTCAGCGCAGCGCAATCCGGTGATCTCGCGGCGCTCGAGTCCATGTTCACCGCCGATATCGTGGCCCTGGCCGACGGCGGTTCGAAGGTCAATGCCGCGAAGCGCCCGATCGTCGGCGCGGAGAAGGTGGCCCGCTACCTGCTCGGTCTGTTCGGCAAGATCCCGAGTTTCGGCGCCGACATCAGCGTCGTGATCGAAGAGGTCAATGCCGCGCCCGCCTTCGTGGTGCGTGCGGACGGGGCCGTGCTCGGCACCATCTCCGTCGGCTTCGACGGCGACTCGATCGCCTCGGTCCAGCTCGTGGTGAACCCGGACAAGCTGACCTATTTCGCGTCTCACGATCGCGTGTGACGCAGGACACACCTGGATTCTGTCAGGGATCGCGGGGCTGTCCGGTCTAGAGGGTGTCGGCTACCGAGCGGGGCCGACTGTGTACCTGAAGTGAAAAGGAGCACTCTCATGACCGGGCAGCATCGAATCGTCGTTCTGGGCGCGGGCTACGCGGGACTGGCCGCGGCGCGGGAAGCGATCAAGGCCAAGGGCGCGCACGTCACCGTCATCGACCTGCACACCGAATTCGTGGATCGGGTGCGGCTGCACCAGGTCGCCGCCGGGCAGGACGTGGCCCGCTGGGAGCTGCGGAAGACTTTGGCGGCCAAGGGGATCGAGTTCGTCAACGGCCGCGCCGAGCGCGTCGACACCGAGGCTCGCCGCGTCGAACTGGCCACGGGCGAGGCCGTCGCGTACGACTCGCTGATCTACGCCCTCGGCAGCCGCGCCGATCTCTCGATGGTGCCCGGCGCGGCCGAATTCGCGCACACCGTGGCCACGTCGGAGGACGTGCGCCGGATTCCCGCCCTCGCCGGCCGGGTCGCCGTGGTCGGCGGCGGCGCGACCGGGCTCGAGACCGCGACCGAACTGGCCGAGAGCAACCCCGGCCTCGAGGTGGTGCTGGTCAGCTCGGACGAGCCGGGCGGCTGGCTGATCCCCAAGGCCGTCGCGCACATTCGCACCGTCCTGGATCGGCTCGGCGTCGAGGTGCGGGTCGCCAAGGTGGCGGCGGTGACCGCCACCGGCCTCGACCTGGTGGACGGCGACCACGTCGACGCCGACATCGTGCTCTGGACAACGGGTTTCACGGTGCCCGAGGTGGCTGCCCGCTCGGGTCTGCCGGTGGACGGGCGGGACCGGGTGCTGGTCGACGATCGGCTGCGGGTGCGCGGTGTCGACGATGTGTACGCGGTCGGTGACGCGGCGGTGATGATCGGGCACAACGGCCGCGAGGCCCGGATGTCGTGCCAGGCGGCGCAGCCCGCGGGCAAGTACCTGGGTGCGGCCGTCGCGGCCCGTCTGCGCGGCAAGCAGCCGGGGCCCTTCACCCCGCGCTTCGTCCTGACCTGCATGAGCCTGGGTCGCCGGGACGGTCTGGTCCAGGTCATGAAGGCCGACGACTCGAACGGCAGCATCGCGCTGACCGGCCGTCCGGCGGCGTGGATCAAGGAGCAGATCGTGGGTGCGGTGGGCCGGGCGGCGAAGCTCTGACCGACTCGCCGAAGCATCGTCAACCTATGGTTGACCAAGCCTACTTGGTCAACCTACAGTTGACGTATGACGAACTCGATCCGCCTCGACGACCTGATCGACGGCATCAAGAAGGCCCGCCCCGACGACGTGCTCGAGCAGCTGTCCGACGCCGTGGTGCTGGGCAACCACATCGGCGAAGTGGCCGACCATCTGATCGGCCACTTCGTCGACCAGGCCCGCCGTTCCGGCGCGTCCTGGACCGATATCGGCCAGAGCATGGGCGTCACCAAGCAGGCCGCCCAGAAGCGCTTCGTCCCCAAGGCCCCCGCTGACGCCGGGCAGGCGGCGGCGCTCGACCCCAATGCCGGTTTCGCCCGCTTCACCCCGCGTGCCCGCCAGGTGGTGATGGCCGCCCAGGAGGAGGCCCGGGCCGTCGGCAATCTGGAAACCCGCCCCGAACACCTGATTCTCGGCCTGCTCTCGGAGCCGGAATCCCTCGCGGTCACGGTGATCGAGGCCAAGGGCATCTCCGCCGACGCCGTCCGCCGGGTGGCCACCGCCGCGCTGCCCGCCGCCACCGGCGACCCGGTCCCGCCGCTCATCCCCTTCGACGCGCAGGCCCGCAAAGCCCTCGAGCTGACCTTCCGCGAGGCGCTGCGGCTCGGCCACAACTACGTCGGCACCGAGCACCTGCTGCTCGCTCTGCTCGACCTGGAACACGGCGCGGGCATCCTGTCCGGCCTGGGCCTGGACAAGGACGCGGTGCAGGCCGACGTCGTGGGCCTGCTGGCGTCGCTGACCGCGCCCGCCGCGCCGGCGGGCACCGAGGACACGCAGTAGTCCGCGTGTCGTTCCGCCACGCTGCCGACCTGGTGATGTATGCCCCGGGACCGGTGTCCTCGCGCCGGATCCCCTGGGGAGCATGTTGCGGCAGATACGATTGTGGAATGGCGGACGACGAGAGTTCCGACCTAGTTGCGGGGGAGCAGCGCGCTGACCTGCTGCGCGCGCTCAGCTATGTCTCCACAGAGGACACGCCCGACGGTGGCTACATCGTGAACGGAGACCTCCCACCCGAGGTCGCGCCTCCGTTCATCCGGGCGATCATGCGTATCGAAGCCGAACTCCTGCTGCAGGACGCCGAACTCGTCACCATCGAGCACGGTGAGCCCCGCACTCCGGAGGAGCGCCGCACCGATGCGCTGATCGCCCTGCTGCTGCGGGTCGACGACCGCTCGCACTTCTCGTAGTGCCGGGCGGGCGACCGGACCGCACGAGGTGACTCGTGCGGTCTTCCGCGCGTTTCGGGGCCCGGCCCCAACCTTGCAGTCGGTGGGGGTGAGTGCTAGAAATGGGTTTGGCACTCCATACCTGTGAGTGCTAGGTCGGGGCGGTGAGGCCGGGCTGGTTAACAAGCTCCTCGGTCGTCCGTCGCGGGCACCATGCCTGGCCAGAACACTGTCAATCCCCAGATCTGGAGGATCTCAACGCAATGGCCAAGACAATTGCGTACGACGAAGAGGCTCGCCGCGGTCTCGAGCGTGGTCTGAACGCCCTCGCTGACGCCGTCAAGGTGACCCTGGGCCCGAAGGGCCGCAACGTCGTGCTGGAGAAGAAGTGGGGCGCCCCCACCATCACCAACGACGGTGTCTCCATCGCGAAGGAAATCGAGCTCGAGGACCCGTACGAGAAGATCGGCGCGGAGCTCGTCAAGGAAGTCGCCAAGAAGACCGACGACGTCGCGGGTGACGGCACCACCACCGCCACCGTGCTGGCCCAGGCGCTGGTCCGTGAGGGCCTGCGCAACGTGGCCGCCGGCGCCAACCCGCTCGGCCTGAAGCGCGGCATCGAGAAGGCCGTCGAGGCCGTCACCGCCAAGCTGCTCGACACCGCCAAGGAGGTCGAGACCAAGGAGCAGATCGCCGCCACCGCCGGTATCTCGGCCGGCGACTCGTCCATCGGTGAGCTGATCGCCGAGGCCATGGACAAGGTCGGCAAGGAAGGCGTCATCACCGTCGAGGAGAGCAACACCTTCGGTCTCCAGCTGGAGCTCACCGAGGGCATGCGCTTCGACAAGGGCTACATCTCCGGTTACTTCGTGACCGACCCCGAGCGTCAGGAAGCGGTCCTCGAGGACCCGTACATCCTGCTCGTCGGTTCGAAGATCTCGACCGTCAAGGACCTGCTGCCGCTGCTGGAGAAGGTCATCCAGGCCGGCAAGCCGCTGCTGATCATCGCCGAGGACGTCGAGGGCGAGGCCCTGTCGACCCTGGTCGTGAACAAGATCCGCGGCACCTTCAAGTCCATCGCCGTCAAGGCCCCGGGCTTCGGTGACCGTCGCAAGGCCATGCTGGCCGACATCGCCATCCTGACCGGTGGCGAGGTCATCAGCGAAGAGGTCGGCCTCTCGCTGGAGACGGCCGGCATCGAGCTGCTGGGCCAGGCCCGCAAGGTCGTCATCACCAAGGACGAGACCACCATCGTCGAGGGCGCGGGCGACGCGGAGGCCATCAAGGGCCGCGTGCAGCAGATCCGCACCGAGATCGAGAACTCGGACTCGGACTACGACCGTGAGAAGCTGCAGGAGCGTCTGGCCAAGCTGGCCGGCGGTGTCGCGGTCATCAAGGCGGGCGCGGCCACCGAGGTCGAGCTCAAGGAGCGCAAGCACCGCATCGAGGACGCCGTCCGCAACGCGAAGGCTGCCGTCGAAGAGGGCATCGTCGCCGGTGGTGGCGTGGCCCTGCTGCAGTCGTCGCCGGCCCTGGACGCGCTGACCCTGTCGGGTGACGAGGCCACCGGTGCGAACATCGTTCGCGTCGCGCTGTCCGCGCCGCTGAAGCAGATCGCCTTCAACGCGGGCCTGGAGCCCGGCGTCGTCGCCGAGAAGGTCTCGAACCTCCCCGACGGCCACGGCCTGAACGCCGACTCCGGCGAGTACGTCGACCTGCTGGCCGCCGGCGTTGCCGACCCGGTCAAGGTCACCCGCTCGGCCCTGCAGAACGCGGCCTCCATCGCGGCCCTGTTCCTGACCACCGAGGCCGTCGTCGCCGACAAGCCGGAGAAGGCCGCCCCCGCGGGCGACCCGACCGGCGGCATGGGCGGCATGGACTTCTAAGTCCTGCCTTCCGGCAACGGAATCGAACAACCTGGGCCCGGTCACCGCACGGTGACCGGGCCCAGTGCTGTGTATGGTGCGGATCTGCGCCGAAAACACTCGGTGGTGGCCTGACCCCGAGCCCCGGCGGGCAGCATCGGGTGGTGGGACCGGAATCGGTGTGTGGCGGGCCGAGTTCAGTCGGTGGCGGGGAGGCCGACGAGGTCGGCCATCAGGTTCATGTGGTGATGGAAGTAGTCGGCGACGGCGTCGATGGTGCCGTCGAGGCGGCCGAAGATCTCGAAGGTGACCAGGCCGAAAAGCTGTGTCCAGCCGACGAATACGCGGTCGAGGACCTCTTCGGGGAGGTCGGCGGACTGTTGTTCGATGAGGACGCGGAGGTCCGCGCGAACGGGGGCGGGCAGGGGAGTGGGCAGGGCGGCGGGGGTGAGCCGGTCGGCCGCCGCGGCGCGGGTGGCGACGCTCGCGAGCAGCAGGACGACGGTGGCGGCGGGGCCGACGGTGTCCTTCGGCGCGTCGTAGCCGGGGATCGGGCTGCCGTAGAGCAGGCCGTATTCGGTGGGGTTGGCGAGGGCCCAGTCGCGGACCGCCGTGCAGACCGAAAGCCATTGCGCGCGTGGGTTGTTGGCGGGTGCGGCGTCGTGGGCGGTGGTGGCGGCCGCGCCGAGGGAGCGGTAGCCGTCCAGGATGAGCGCGGTGAGCAGGTCGTCGCGGCTGGGGAAGTAGCGGTACAGCGCGGAGGCGACGATGCCGAGGTCGCGGGCGACGCCGCGCAGCGACAGATTGGCGCCGTCGGTGGCCAGCCGCGCGCGGGCGGTGGCCTTGATCTCCTCGATCATCTCGGTGCGGACGCGGGCGCGCAAGGATCCGGCGGACATGGTCGCAGTGTAGAGAACAGGAAACCGTTGAGAGAACGGTAGGCGACTGAGAGAACAGTGTTCTTGACAGGAAACGGTGTGCACTCCTACCGTCGAGAGTGCGAGAACAGTGTTCTCGGAACACCCATCCGACAGGATCGAGGACCTCATGTCCCTGCACGTCGTCATAGGAGCGGGTCCGGTGGGCACGGCCACCGCGCGACTGCTCGCCGCCCGGGGCGACTACGTCCGCATCGTCACCCGCAGCGGTTCCGGCCCCGAGCATCCGAACATCGATCGCATTACCGCCGACGCCACCGACCCGCGGGCGCTGCTCGCCCATTGCGAGGGCGCGGCGGCCCTCTACCAGTGCGCGCAGCCCGCCTATCACCGCTGGCCACAGGATTTCCCACCCCTGCACCACGCCGTCCTGACCGTGGCCGAACGCTCCGGCGCACCCTTGATCACCGTCGGAAACCTGTACGCCTACGGCGAGTTCGACGGCCCGGTGTCCGAGTCCCACCCGCTGCGCCCGAATTCGGCGAAGGGCCGGGTGCGCGCGGACCTGTGGTCGGAGCAGCTGGCGGCCCACCGATCCGATCGCGTCCGCACCGCCGAGGTGCGCGGTTCGGACTACCTCGGCCCCGCCGCGACCTCCGCGTTCACCGTGATGGTGTTGCCCGCCGTGCTCGTGGGCAAGCGAGCCCTGGTCCCCGCGGACCCGGACGCCCCGCACAGCTGGACCGCCACCGAGGACGTGGCCCGCCTGCTGGTCGCGGTCGCCGATGACGAAACCGCCTGGGGCCGAGCCTGGCACGTGCCCACCGCGCCGCCGCTGTCCATCCGCGCCCTGGCGGACCTGACCGCGTCGGTGGCCGGAGCACCGCCCGCCCGGATCGGCCGCCTCCCCGGCGCACTGCTCTGGGCAGCGGGCTTGTTCAACCGCGACGCCCGAGAAATGCGCGAGCTGCGCTACCAGTTCGACCGCCCCTTCGTCCTGGACTCCTCCGCCGCAACCAGCTACTTCGGGCTCACGCCTACCTCGCTCGAGGACACCCTCCGCGCCACGCTCGACCAACTCCCCGTCGGCGTTCCCGCTCCGACCACCCCGGGAAGGTAGGCCACGCCGTGTCCCCGATGCGCGATTCCGCATCTCCCTCCGCTCCGACCCCGCCGAGCGTCGTTGTATCCGCCACCGTCCACGTCCCCAGCGCGGCGGGCGCGCCTGCCGCAGCCGAGGTCCACGGCGCAGACAGTGTCCCCGCTACCGAGTTCGCGCAGGGTGCGCCCGTCGTAGCCGAGGTCTCCGGCGCGGACGGTGTGCCTGCCGCCGGGACCGGCGGCACGGCCGTGAACGCGGTGGCGCCAACTGGTTCCGACCGGCGAGCGTCCAGCCCTGCGAGGGTCCTGATCGTGCCCGCGTTGATTGTCGCGGCGGTGGTGGCCATGAACGCTGGGTTCACCGGGCTGGGCGCGGTCTTCGAGTACCCGCGGGTGTTGTCCCGCCCGGGCGCGGAGGTGCTGGCGTCGTTCCGTATGCACGAGTCCGCGGTGGTCGCCTGGTTCTCGGTGCTCGTGGTCGGCGCGCTGCTGTTCGTTCCGATCGCGCTGAGGGTGGGCCGTCACGCGGATTCGCCGCGCATGCGCTGGGCGGCGCGTGCCGGGGTGGCGGCGGGAGTGGTGCAGGCGGTCGGCCTGTCGCGCTGGCCGCTGCTGGTACCGGGGCTCGCCGATCGCGCGGCCTCCGAGGGCGGAAGTTCCACGGCGGTAACGGAATTCGAGTTCTGGAACAGGCTGTTGGGCTCGTTCGTCGGCGAGACGCTCGGCTACTCGTTGACCGCCGCGTGGACGGTGCTGGTGGTCTCGGTCCTTGGGCGCGAGGGCTTCCCGCGCTGGTTCGCGGTGCTCGGCACGGTGTCGGCGGCACTGATCCTGCTCGGTGTGGCCGCCCCTTGGCAGGTAGTGGGTGCGCAGCAGGCGAACTTCGCCGGATACGTGTTGTGGAGCGTGTGGATGCTGGCGTTGGCCGCGTTGTGGGGCCGCCGTCGCGCGTGACGGCGGCCGGGGTTCACATGCCTCGGCGGAAGCGGGTGTTGCGGATGGTGTCGGCGCGTTCGGGGAGAACGCTGTCGATGAGCGCGGCGACCCGGCCCATGACCGGGGCCAGCCGGCGGGGGCGGTCGATGATGGCGTCGCAGATGATCCGGCCGCCTTCGTCCGCGGTGAGCGCATTGGCCGTGGCCTGCTGGTAGACGGGGTTGGCGGTGATCATGTCGGTGCGGACGAGGGGGAGGTAGATCGAGGTGAATCGGAGGTTCTCGGTCTGGGTCTCGGCTTGCAGGTTGGTGCTGAGCGAGTCGAGGGCGGCCTTGGACGCGACATAGGCGGCGTAGCCGGGGCCGCCGTAGAGGTTGGCGAGCGACAGGATGTTGATGATCTGTCCGTCGCGGCGGTCCCGCATGGCGGGGGCGAAGGCGAGGATGAGGCGGACCGCGGCGAAGTAGTTGAGCCGCATGGTGCGCTCGTAGTCGTGGAACCGGTCGTAGGACTCGTCCAGCCGGCGGCGAATGGATCGCCCGGCATTGTTGACGAGGATGTCCACCCGGCCGTGGTCGGCGAGCACCTTCGCGGTCATGGCGTCGAGCGCCTCGAAGTCATTGAGGTCGCAGGGGTAGGCGGCGGCCCGCCCGCCCGCGGCCTCGATCTCGGTGACGGCGTCCGCGAGTTCGTCCGCGCGGCGCGCGACCAGGAGAACGGTGGCCCCGGCCGCGCCGAGCTGCACGGCGGCGACCCGTCCGATGCCGGAGGAAGCCCCGGTGATGAGCACGGTCCGGCCCGCGACGGCGTCGGTGAGGGTGCGGTCGCGCCGCAGCCGGGACAGGCTGACCTGGGTGTCGAGGCCGTGGCGGATCTTGTGCAGCAGGTCACTGATGTCGTGCATGCCCAGTGATGCTAAGTGCCGCACCGGGATTCGGTGGGGGTTCGGATTCGCGCCCCGGTCAGCGCCGGGGATGGCGCTCGGAGAGCACGGCGGCGGCATCGATAGGACGGATTCCGAGGAGTGTGGCGGCGGCCGCGATGGTCGCCTGGGTGGCGGGATCGTTCGGATGCGCGGGGTCGAGGAGGAGTTCCACCAATTCCATGGCGGCGATCGCTTGTTCACGGGTGACGAGGCGGCCGGGCAGCCAACTAACGCGCCAGTCGGTTTCCTTAATGCCGGGGATTCTTTCCGCGAACTCGTCGGCGACGCCACTGGTAATCGACCAAGCACACACGTACACCCGCGAATTATGCCTCTGACCAGCCGATTTGACTTCTGTTCGTAGCAACACGTAACTTAGTCCAGGTCAGAGCGACACGGACACCGACCCGGAGCCCCAAGGGCCTGGGAAACGAGGTTGGACGAGGAGCGCCTGATGATCACATTAGCTTCACTGACCAGCGGATTTGGTTCTGCTGCGAAGTAGGGGCTAAAGTATAGAAGCAGCCACGGAGACCGACCGGGACAAAGAGCCCGCGAAGTTCCGTGTGCGTGTGTTCTTTGAGAACTCAATAGTGTGTCGATGAATGTCAGTGCCAAATATTATATTTGGTTCCAATCATTCTCACCCCCGTGAGGGTGGTTGGACATTTAAGTCGGCTAATTTTCCAGCCGACGATTTGCTAGGTTTTCGGACTCTGGTTCGAGATACTTCTGATTCGCCTTCGGGTGCATTCTAGAGTCTTCAACGGAGAGTTTGATCCTGGCTCAGGACGAACGCTAGCGGCGTGCTTAACACATGCAAGTCGAGCGGTAAGGCCCTTCGGGGTACACGAGCGGCGAACGGGTGAGTAACACGTGGGTGATCTGCCTCGCACTCTGGGATAAGCCTGGGAAACTGGGTCTAATACCGGATATGAGCAGCCTCTGCATGGGGGCTGTTGGAAAGGTTTACTGGTGCGAGATGGGCCCGCGGCCTATCAGCTTGTTGGTGGGGTAACGGCCCACCAAGGCGACGACGGGTAGCCGACCTGAGAGGGTGACCGGCCACACTGGGACTGAGACACGGCCCAGACTCCTACGGGAGGCAGCAGTGGGGAATATTGCACAATGGGCGAAAGCCTGATGCAGCGACGCCGCGTGAGGGATGACGGCCTTCGGGTTGTAAACCTCTTTTGACAGGGACGAAGCGCAAGTGACGGTACCTGTAGAAGAAGCACCGGCCAACTACGTGCCAGCAGCCGCGGTAATACGTAGGGTGCGAGCGTTGTCCGGAATTACTGGGCGTAAAGAGCTTGTAGGCGGTCTGTCACGTCGATTGTGAAAACTTGCAGCTCAACTGCAAGCTTGCAGTCGATACGGGCAGACTAGAGTACTTCAGGGGAGACTGGAATTCCTGGTGTAGCGGTGAAATGCGCAGATATCAGGAGGAACACCGGTGGCGAAGGCGGGTCTCTGGGAAGTAACTGACGCTGAGAAGCGAAAGCGTGGGTAGCGAACAGGATTAGATACCCTGGTAGTCCACGCCGTAAACGGTGGGTACTAGGTGTGGGTTTCCTTCCACGGGATCCGTGCCGTAGCTAACGCATTAAGTACCCCGCCTGGGGAGTACGGCCGCAAGGCTAAAACTCAAAGGAATTGACGGGGGCCCGCACAAGCGGCGGAGCATGTGGATTAATTCGATGCAACGCGAAGAACCTTACCTGGGTTTGACATACACCGGAAAGCCATAGAGATATGGCCCCCCTTGTGGTCGGTGTACAGGTGGTGCATGGCTGTCGTCAGCTCGTGTCGTGAGATGTTGGGTTAAGTCCCGCAACGAGCGCAACCCTTATCTTATGTTGCCAGCGCGTAATGGCGGGGACTCGTGAGAGACTGCCGGGGTCAACTCGGAGGAAGGTGGGGACGACGTCAAGTCATCATGCCCCTTATGTCCAGGGCTTCACACATGCTACAATGGCCGGTACAGAGGGCTGCGATACCGCGAGGTGGAGCGAATCCCTTAAAGCCGGTCTCAGTTCGGATCGGGGTCTGCAACTCGACCCCGTGAAGTTGGAGTCGCTAGTAATCGCAGATCAGCAACGCTGCGGTGAATACGTTCCCGGGCCTTGTACACACCGCCCGTCACGTCATGAAAGTCGGTAACACCCGAAGCCAGTGGCCTAACCCTTGTGGAGGGAGCTGTCGAAGGTGGGATTGGCGATTGGGACGAAGTCGTAACAAGGTAGCCGTACCGGAAGGTGCGGCTGGATCACCTCCTTTCTAAGGAGCACTTCTCCACGACGCTTCACACAGGTGAAAGTGGTTGTGGCAGAGACCGTTTGAGTCCTCATCTGAAGGACCGCGGACGCTCATGGGTGGAACACTGACAACCTTCATCGCACCTAGCTCGAAGCCATGTCTTCGAGCGCGGTGAATATACCGACACACTATTGGGTCCTGAAAGAACACGCGAAAGCGATTCTTTCTAGGAATCAAAAACGACGAGACTGAATCCTCAGTCATACCGCCGAGCTTGCTCGGGCTGGTGCTGAAACACGGATTCGGACTTGTGTGTTGTTTGAGAACTGCACAGTGGACGCGAGCATCTTTGTTAGTAAGTGTGTAAGAGCGTACGGTGGATGCCTTGGCACCAGGAGCCGATGAAGGACGTAGTAGGCTGCGATAAGCCTCGGGGAGCTGTCAAACGAGCTGAGATCCGAGGATTTCCGAATGGGGAAACCCAGCACGAGTGATGTCGTGTTACCCGCGCCTGAATATATAGGGCGTGTGGAGGGAACGTGGGGAAGTGAAACATCTCAGTACCCACAGGAAGAGAAAACAACAGTGATTCCGTGAGTAGTGGCGAGCGAAAGCGGAAGAGGCTAAACCGGTTGTGTGTGATAGACGGCAGTCGTTGCATAGCCGGGGTTGTGGGACCCATCTTCCCAATTCTGCCGAATTGGGCATGAGTAAGAAACCAAGTTGTTAGTCGAATTGGTCTGGGATGGCCAACCGTAGACGGTGAGAGTCCGGTAGACGAAAACATCTTGGCTCATGTGGTGGGCACCCGAGTAGCAGCGGGCCCGTGAAATCTGCTGTGAATCTGTCGGGACCACCCGATAAGCCTGAATACTACCTGGTGACCGATAGCGGACTAGTACCGTGAGGGAAAGGTGAAAAGTACCCCGGGAGGGGAGTGAAATAGTACCTGAAACCGTGCGCTTACAATCCGTCAGAGCTGTAATAGGTGATGGCGTGCCTTTTGAAGAATGAGCCTGCGAGTCATCGGTGTGTGGCAAGGTTAACCCGTGTGGGGGAGCCGTAGCGAAAGCGAGTCCGAATAGGGCGCCCCGAGTCGCACACTATGGACCCGAAGCGGAGTGATCTACCCATGGCCAGGGTGAAGCGACGGTAAGACGTCGTGGAGGCCCGAACCCACTTAGGTTGAAAACTGAGGGGATGAGCTGTGGGTAGGGGTGAAAGGCCAATCAAACTCCGTGATAGCTGGTTCTCCCCGAAATGCATTTAGGTGCAGCGTCGCGTGTTTCTCACCGGAGGTAGAGCTACTGGATGGCCTAGGGGGCCCACAAGCTTACCGAAGTCAGCCAAACTCCGAATGCCGGTGAGTGAGAGCGCGGCAGTGAGACTGTGGGGGATAAGCTTCATAGTCGAGAGGGAAACAGCCCAGATCGCCGGCTAAGGCCCCTAAGCGTGTACTAAGTGGAAAAGGATGTGGAGTCGCGAAGACAACCAGGAGGTTGGCTTAGAAGCAGCCACCCTTGAAAGAGTGCGTAATAGCTCACTGGTCAAGTGATTCTGCGCCGACAATGTAGCGGGGCTCAAGTACACCGCCGAAGCCGCGGCATTCAGACATTATCCCGCCTTCGGGCCAGGAGTCTGGATGGGTAGGGGAGCGTCGTATGGCCAGGGAAGCGGCGGAGTGATCCAGCCGTGGAGGCCATGCGAGTGAGAATGCAGGCATGAGTAGCGAAAGACGAGTGAGAAACTCGTCCGCCGAATGACCAAGGGTTCCTGGGCCAGGTTAATCCGCCCAGGGTGAGTCGGGACCTAAGGCGAGGCCGACAGGCGTAGTCGATGGACAACGGGTTGATATTCCCGTACCCGTGTATCCGCGCCAAATATCGAATCAGTTGTGCTAAGTGCCCAAATGCGGTCTTATCGAGCCTTCGGGCGAGAGGGAACGCGGCTGCGCATGACCCTGGCTGTAGTAGGTAAGCGATGGGGTGACGCAGGAAGGTAGCTGGGCCAGGTGATGGAATACCTGGTGTAAGCGTGTAGGCCGGGGTATAGGCAAATCCGTATCCCATGAGGCTGAGACGTGATGCGTAGCCGATTGAGGCGAATTCAGTGATCCTATGCTGCCGAGAAAAGCCTCTAGTGAGTTGGTACACGGCCCGTACCCCAAACCGACACAGGTGGTCAGGTAGAGAATACTAAGGCGATCGAGATAACTGTGGTTAAGGAACTCGGCAAAATGCCCCCGTAACTTCGGGAGAAGGGGGACCACGCCTGGTGAAAGGATTTACTCCTGGAGCTGGGTGGGGTCGCAGAGACCAGTGAGAAGCGACTGTTTACTAAAAACACAGGTCCGTGCGAAGTCGTAAGACGATGTATACGGACTGACGCCTGCCCGGTGCCGGAAGGTTAAGAGGACCGGTTAGCTCTTCGGAGCGAAGCTGAGAATTTAAGCCCCGGTAAACGGCGGTGGTAACTATAACCATCCTAAGGTAGCGAAATTCCTTGTCGGGTAAGTTCCGACCTGCACGAATGGCGTAACGACTTCTCAGCTGTCTCAACCACAGACTCGGCGAAATTGCAGTACGAGTAAAGATGCTCGTTACGCGCGGCAGGACGAAAAGACCCCGGGACCTTCACTATAGCTTGGTATTGGTGTTCGGTACGGTTTGTGTAGGATAGGTGGGAGACTGTGAAGCGGGCACGCCAGTGTTCGTGGAGTCATCGTTGAAATACCACTCTGATCGTATTGGACCTCTAACCTCGGACCCTGATCGGGTTCAGGGACAGTGCCTGGTGGGTAGTTTAACTGGGGCGGTTGCCTCCCAAAATGTAACGGAGGCGCCCAAAGGTTCCCTCAGCCTGGTTGGCAATCAGGTGTTGAGTGCAAGTGCACAAGGGAGCTTGACTGTGAGACCGACAGGTCGAGCAGGGACGAAAGTCGGGACTAGTGATCCGGCACCGGCAAGTGGAAGCGGTGTCGCTCAACGGATAAAAGGTACCCCGGGGATAACAGGCTGATCTTCCCCAAGAGTCCATATCGACGGGATGGTTTGGCACCTCGATGTCGGCTCGTCGCATCCTGGGGCTGGAGTAGGTCCCAAGGGTTGGGCTGTTCGCCCATTAAAGCGGCACGCGAGCTGGGTTTAGAACGTCGTGAGACAGTTCGGTCTCTATCCGCCGCGCGCGTTAGAAACTTGAGGAAGGCTGTCCCTAGTACGAGAGGACCGGGACGGACGAACCTCTGGTGTGCCAGTTGTTCCGCCAGGAGCACGGCTGGTTGGCCACGTTCGGAAGGGATAACCGCTGAAAGCATCTAAGCGGGAAGCCTGTTCCAAGATGAGGTTTCTCACCCCCTCGAGGGGGTAAGGCCCCCAACAGACCATTGGGTTGATAGGCCAGAACTGGAAGTCTGGTAACAGATGTAGGTGACTGGTACTAATAGGCCGAGGACTTACCAACAAAGAAGCTACGCGTCCACTGTGCAGTATCTGAAACAACACACAGATCACTGAGCAGACAGAACCGAATCCCGTTCGCGGGTGCAGGGACTGGCTCTCTGTGTGACAGTTTCATAGAGTTACGGCGGCTATAGCGGTGGGGAAACGCCCGGTCCCATTCCGAACCCGGAAGCTAAGGCCACCTGCGCCGATGGTACTGCACTCGACAGGGTGTGGGAGAGTAGGACACCGCCGGAACATCATTCGCGAAGGCCCCCAGCAATCTGCTGGGGGCCTTTGGCGTATCTATGGCCCGCTCGGCCACTTATGAGAGCAGTGCTCTTGACTCAGGTCACTGAATCGGTGATCATTGATCGAAACAGAGAGCACTGATCTCGGAGTAGCTATGATCGCCACCGTTTGGTCCATCCTGAACTTCACCCTCGCCTTCGTGGCCGAGCTGGTCGCTGTTGGCGCACTGGCCTATTGGGGCGTCCGTACGGGCCGGAGTCGCACCGCGAAGATCCTCCGGGGTGTGGGGATGGCTGTCGCCGCCATGGTGCTGTGGGGACTCTTCGCGGCGCCGGAGGCGAGCTTCTCGGTGCCGGCGGCCGCGGTGGCCACCAAGGTGCTGGTCTTCGGTGGCGCGGCCGCTGGGCTCTGGCAGCTGGGGCATCGGAAGGTCGCGGTGGCCTTCCCGCTGCTGGTGATCGCGAATCTGGCGGCGATCCACTTCGGGCATCTGTCGATGTGAAGCCCGACGTGAAAAATGTGGCGACACAAGGGGTGTCGGGTGGATACGGTCGCAGCATGATTTCTTTGCCGACTCGGTGTCGGCTGCGCGGCCGTATCGAGTAGCCCGGGAGCGGTGTCTCCGTCCGGGGGAATCGCGCTGTTCTTTTCCTGATCAGCACGAAGGACTGAAGACCGTGCGTACCAATGTTTCTCGACCCGACCTGGCCGTTGTTCGCAATCTGGGGATTCTCGCGCATGTGGATGCGGGGAAGACCACGGTGACCGAGCGGATGCTGTTCCTCACCGGGAGCATCCACAAGCGCGGCGAGGTGCACGACGGGACGACCGTCACCGATTTCGATCCGCAGGAGCGGGATCGGGGGATCACCATCTTCGCGGCGGCCGTGAGCTGTGAGTGGGCCGGGCACCGGTTCACTGTCATCGATACGCCGGGGCACGTGGACTTCTCTGATGAGGTCGAGCGGTCCCTGCGGGTGCTGGACGGCGCGGTCGCGGTGTTCGACGCCGTGGCCGGAGTCGAGCCGCAGAGCGAGTCGGTGTGGCGGCGGGCGGACCGGTACGGGGTCCCTCGGATCGCGTTCGTCAACAAGATGGATCGGGCCGGGGCGGACCCGACGGCCGCGGTGGCCTCGATTCGGGAACGGCTGCATCCGGTTCCGTTGCTCGTGCAGCTGCCGGTGTACTCCGGTGAGGTGTTCACCGGCGTGGTGGACCTGGTCGGGCTGCGTGCGCTCACGTGGGAGCACGGGTTCGCGGAGACGGCGATCCCGGACCACCTGGCGGATGCGGTGGCGCAGGCCCGCAAGGCGTTGGAAGAGGCCGTGGCCGAGCGGAGTTCGGCGGCGCTCGAGGAGTTCGTCGAGCGCTCCGCGCTGTCCGCGGGCGCCTTGGCCGCCGCGCTGCGGGAGCTGACGCTCTCCGGTGAGGTGGTGCCGGTGCTGTGCGGTGCGGCGTACCGCGATATCGGTATCGAGCCGCTGCTCGACGCCGTGGCCGCCTACCTGCCGTCGCCGCTGGATCGGCCGGCGGTGGGCGACGGTGCGCGGGCCGCGGATCCGGCGGAACCACTGGCGGCGTTGGCGTTCAAGGTGCATGCCACGTCGACGGGCAGGCTGACGTTCGTCCGCGTCTACTCGGGTGTCCTCCGCAAGGGTGACACCGTGCTGGACGCGGGCAGCGGTCGGCGCGAGCGGGTTTCGCGCATCCTGCGGGTGCAGGCGGACCGGCACGCGGAGGTGGAGTCCGCGCCCGCGGGCGACATCGTCGCGCTGGTCGGCCCGAAGGCCGTGCGGGTCGGCGCGACCCTGTGTGCTCCGGAGGCCCCGGTGCTGCTGGAGCCGCCGGCTCCGACCGAGCCGGTGGTGTCGGTGGCAGTGGAGGCGCGGACCGGCGCCGAGGCCGAGAAGCTGGCGGTGGCGCTGGCCCGGCTGGCCGAGGAGGATCCGTCGCTGACGGTGCGGACCGATCCGGAGTCGGGGCAGACGCTGCTGGCGGGGCTGGGCGAGCTGCACCTGGAGGTCGTGGTGGAGAAGCTGCGCCGCGACCGCGGGCTGAGCGTGACGGTCGGCCGGCCGCAGGTGGCGTACCGGGAGACCGTGGTGCGCGGCGTGCGGGGCTTCACCTACCGGCACGCCAAGCAGGACGGCGGTTCGGGGCAGTGGGCGCACATCGTGTTCGACGTGCGGCCGCTGCGCGAATCCGAGCCCGGCGCCACGGGTTTCGAGTTCGAGTTCACGGTGGTGGGCGGCCGGGTGCCGGCGGAGTTCGTGCGCGCGGTCGAGGCCGGGTGCCGGGACGCCCTGGCGGAGGGCCCGCTGGCGGGTCATCCGGTGACGGGTCTGCGGGTCACGCTCACCGACGGCGCGACGCACTCCAAGGATTCGTCGGACCTGGCGTTCCGCACCGCGGGCCGCCTGGGGCTGCGGGAAGCCTTGCGCGCCAGTGCCATGGCGGTACTGGAACCGCTGGTGGAGCTCACCGCCACGGTGCCGGAGGACCATGTCGGCGCGGTGCTCGGTGATCTCGCCGCCCGGCGGGGCCGGGTGACGGGGTCGGTGACCCGGACCGGCACGGTGGTCGTGACGGCCACGGTCCCGCTGGCCGAATTGTTCAGCTACGCAACGCGTTTGCGGAGCCGGACGCAGGGCCGGGGCACGTTCACGACGCGCCCGCTGGGTTACGCGCCGGTCCCATAGCGGTCGGACGCCCGGTGGCGGCGGCACATGGTGTCGCCGTCATCGGGCCCATCCATCGGTCGCGGGTCGCCGACCGGGGTTGATTGTTGTCGCGACTACAGTTACGGTTGTTGCAACAACATATTTCCCCGATATTGGAGACGACGATGATGTACTCGTTCACCGAAGAGGCCGTGATCACCGGCGACCTGGACCGCATCTGGGCGGTCGCCACCGATGTCGACCGCTGGTCGGAATGGGACCCGCACGAGGAGAAGTCCCGTATCGACGGTGAGTTCGCGGCCGGGACCAAGGGCTGGGTGAAGCCGAAGGGCGCGCCGGCCGGGCCGTTCACTATCGTGGCCGTGGAGCCGGGACAGTCGTGGACCAGTGAGGCGGGCATCCCGTTCGGGAAGCTGCGCGGTCATCGCACCTACGTCCCGCTCGGCGACGGCCGGGTGCGGGTGGCCGAGCACGTCGAGGTGCACGGGCCGATGGGCCCGCTGTTCAAGCTCGTCTGGGAGAAGGGCATGCGCGCAGACATGCCGCTGACCTTCGCCGCATTGGAACAGGAGGCACGACGGCGTGGCTGAACCACGGGGACCGCTCATGAGTCCGGGCTTCTGGCTGCATCACGCCGCCCTGGAGTGGCGTGCGACGCTGGAACGCAATCTGCGTCCGCTCGGGCTCACGCCGACCCAGTTCAATCTGCTGGCCTCGGCGGGCTGGCTGGGCCGGTCGGGTGAGCTGCCGACCCAGCAGCAGGTGGCGGACATGTCGGGCGCGGATCGGATGATGGCGTCCAAGGTGATTCGCGGTCTGGAGGAGCGGGGGCTGCTGGCGCGACGGGCCGACCCCGCCGACGCCCGCGCGCTGCGGGTCGAGATCACGGCCGAGGGCAGGGAATTGGCGAGCCGGGCGGTGCGGATCGCCGTCGACACCGACGAGCAGCTCTTCGGCGGCGACGGCGATGTGCTGCGCGAGCAGCTGAAACCCATTGCCGCGCACCGGCTGCCCGGCTGACCGGAGGGACGCCCGGTCGGGTGTCGATCAGGCTTTGACCAGGATGGCCCGGGTGTAGAGCAGGCTGAACCCCTGCCGTTGCACGTTCTGCTGCGATTTCGATCCGGGCTGGGTGGTCACCACCGCGATATCGCAGCCCGCCGCGCTCGCCTCGGCCAGGCGTACCGACAACAGTGAGGATTGGACGCCGTGCCGCCGGTGGGCGGGATCGGTGGCCGCGCCGGTGAGCTGGGCGACGCCGCGGGCCAGCCGCAGGCTCGCGCCTCCGGCCACCCGGCCGTCACGCCGGGCCAGGAACCGCCGCACCCCGGCCGCGCCGGTGAGGTCGCGCATGGCGTTGGCGATGATCTCGGCGGGGAATTCCTCGTGCGAGGCGACGCCCTGGGGGTCGGGGTGGGCGAAGCCGTCCGCGACGACGTCGAGCCAGGTGTCGAATTCGTCGGAGCCGCTGGGCGTCACCTCGACGCCGGACGCGACGTCCGCGGTCAGCGCGGCGCCGAGTTCGCGGCCGAGCACGTTCTCGAACGACACCAGCCGGTACCCGCGTCCGGTGAGCAGTTCCCCGACGCCGGGGTCGCCGAGTTGGGAGACCTCGGCCTGCACGGGCGTCTTGCGGGCCGCGAACAGCCGCTCGATCTCGTCGAGTTCGGCCTCGTCGGGTATCCCCGCGAAGCCGAGCCCGGCGATCTTGTTCAGCGGCGACCCGTCCTCGGCGAAGGACGCGACCCCGCCCGCGAGGGGGATCACGAAGCCGGTGTCCGGTCCGAGCCGGGCCGCGCCGGCCGCGCTGCCCTTGGCGATCAGTTCGGTTTCGACGCCCTCGATGCGGGCGGCGAGGTCGGTTCCACAGAACAGCGTTCCCTGATCGCTCGGCATGGTCCGAGCTTAGGTGGCGGCCCTGCCGCGGGGCCTCCGATTTTCCGCGGCCCGTAGGGTTCGGGATGTGGCTGGTGACCTGGTGGTCGGATTCGACCTGGATATGACGCTGATCGATTCGCGGCCGGGGATCGCCGCGGTGTGGGACGCGGTGGCCGCCAGGACCGGGGTGGCGATCGATTCGGAGCTGGTGGTGTCGCGGCTGGGTCCGCCGCTGGCGCACGAGGCGGCGCAGTGGTTCCCGGAGCACGAGGTGCCGGGTGTGGTGGCCATGTACCGGGAGATGTACCCGGAGTTGGCGGTGCACGCGTCGGATCATCTGCCCGGTGTGGTGGACGCGCTGGCCGCGGTGCACGAGGCCGGGGGCCGGGTGCTGGTGATCACCGCGAAGAACGGGCCGCACGCGCAGCTGCATCTGGATCATCTGGGGCTGGCGGTCGACGAACTGGTCGGCGGGGCCTGGGCGGAGGAGAAGGGGGAGGTGCTGCTCGAGCGCGGCGCCTCGATCTATGTGGGTGATCATCTCGGTGACGTGCGCGCGGCCAAGGTGGCGGACGCGACCTCGGTGGCGGTGACGACCGGACCGTACGCGGCCGAGGAGTTGTCGGCGGCCGGCGCGGACGTGGTGCTGCGGGACCTGACCGAGTTCCCGGCCTGGCTGACCGCGCATCTGACATAGGGGTGAGCGGCGGCATCGGCGGGGGGCGATGCGGCCGCGGGGGCAATTCGCGGGGGTGACAGGGGATTTCCCGGCGGCGGGGCCGGGCGGCGTTTGGCATCAGGGTGATTCGAACGGTGTCGACCGCCGGTTGTCACGGCTACCTTTCTGGACACGGTCACGAGTATCAGCGTTTTTCGAGCCCCGGCTCGCTGATCGGCAACCCTCGCGTGGGCGGTGGGGTGCCCCGGGTGACGACCAGGCGTTGCCCGACCGGGTGGCGCAAGCGCCAGGACCGCGCATTCCTCTGTCGCGGTCGTGTCCCCCTGCCCGGCCGTGTGCCGGTGCGCGAATGTAGAGGTAGCAATGAGCAGGATCTTGTCCCGGTCGCGTGGTTTCCGGGTGGCGGTGGGTGTCGGGGCGGCGGCGTTGGTCGCGAGTCTGGCGGCGGCCTGCGGTAGCGAATCGTCCGGAAGCAGTTCGGACACCGTGTATTTCGGGGTGTCGGGGCCGAAGACGGGCAATTCCGCCGAGTACGGGCGGCTCTGGCAGCAGGGGTTCGACCTGGCGCTCGACGAGATCAATGCCGCGGGCGGGATCAATGGCAAGAAGGTGGCGCTGAAGTGGGAGGATTCGCAGTCGGATCCGAAGCAGACGGTGCCGATCGCGACCAAGTTCGTGGGTGATCAGTCGATCATCGCGGAGCTGGGCGACTTCTCGTCGCCCGCGTCGATCGCGGCGTCGCCGGTGTACAACCGGGGCAAGCTGGTGCAGTACGGGTTCACCAACTCCGCGGTGGATTTCACCAAGGCGGGGGACTATTCGTGGAGTCCGTCCATCACGTTGGACGTGTACCAGGAGCGCAATGCCGAGTGGGTGCGCTCCAAGGCGAAGAAGGTCTCGGTCGTCTACCTCGAAACCGACTGGGGTAAGCAGGCTTTCAAGTACTTCGAGCAGTTCGCCAAGGAGAAGGGCATCGAGATCGCCTATTCCTCGGCGATCCTGCCGGATTCGCAGGACTTCCGGCCGGTCTTGATCAAGGGCCGGGACGCCAACCCGGAGGCCTTCGTGCACCTGGGGTACGGACCGGACGGTGCGCTGGTGGTCAAGCAGCTGCGGGATGTCGGATTCACCGGGCAGTTCTTCGGCGGGCAGAACACGCCGCAGTTCATCGAGCTGGCGGGCGCCGCGGCCGAGGGCGACATCGTGAACGGTGTGTTCACGCCGTCGGATCCGAGCCCGAAGGTGCAGAACTTCGTCACCAAGTTCCGGGCCAAGTTCAATACCGACCCGGGCGATTTCAATGTGTACGCCTATGACGCGCTGAACGCGGTGGTGAAGGCCGCCAAGGCGGGCGGCGCGACCCGGGAGGGCGTGCTGAAGGGGCTGCGCGAGGTCAAGGACTTCGACGGAATCGGCTTGGGCACCTTCGCCTTCGATCAGCAGACGCGCCGTCCCAGCGGGGTGAAGCCGATCGAGCTGATTCTGCAGAACGGCAAGTTCGTACCGGTCGGAAGCAAGAAGTAGATGTTCGACACGCTCATCGCGGGTCTGGTCCACGGCAATGCGTACGCGCTGATCGCCGTGGGCATCACCCTGATCTTCGGGGTCAGCAATGTCATCAATTTCGCGCACGGCGCGATCTTCGCGTTCGGTTCGGTGCTGGGCTGGTGGCTGATCGCCCAGCACGGGGTGCCGTGGTGGGCCGCGCTGGTCGTGGTGGTGGCGGTGACGGCGCTGGTCGGTGTGGCCATCGACGTGCTGGCGGTGCGGCCGCTGCGCCGGGCCCCGGCCATCGCGGCGCTGCTGGCGACGGTGGCGGTGGGGCTCATCATCGAGAACGTGGTGGCCCTGGTGTTCGGGCCGGACACCCGGCCGTTCCCGCAGGTGTTGTCCACCAACAACTTCCAGGTGGGCGGGGTACGGTTCGGCACCTCGGACGTGGCCATGTTCGCCATCACCCTGCTGGTGATGGGCGGGCTGTGGGCGTTCCTGCGGTTCAGCCGGCACGGGCTGGCGATCCGCGCGACCGCGCAGGATCCGGATGCCGCCGCGCAGATGGGCATCGGGGTCGGGCGGGTGCAGTCGCTGGCCTTCGCCATCGCCTCCGGGCTGGGCGGGCTGGCCGGCATCTTCGTCGGCCTCTACAACTCGAACATCTCGCCCACCAGCGGCGGCGTGGTCGGCATGACCGGCTTCGTGGCGGCCACCATCGGCGGGCTCGGGTCGATTCCGGGCGCGGTGCTCGGCGGCTTCGTGCTCGGCCTGGTGGAGGCGTTCGGCATCTACTGGTTCGGCGACGGCTACCGGGATCTGATCACGTTCGGACTGCTGGTGATCTTCCTGGTGCTGCGGCCCGGCGGGCTGCTGGCCCGGCCGCCCGCCATCGAATCCGAGCCCATGACCGGGACGTTCCTCGGCGCGGGCCGGGAGTTGCGGGTGCGCTGGTGGCACGCGCTGCTGGCTTTCGGTGTTGCGGGCGTGGCGATTCCGTTGATCGCCGACGACTACGGCATTTCGGTGGGCACCCAGATCCTGGCGTACGCGATCATCGCGGTGTCGATGACCCTGGTGGCCGGATCGGCCGGGCAGCTGGCGATCGGGCAGGCCGGGCCGATCGCGATCGGCGCGTACACCTCGGCGGTGCTGACCGTGTCGCACGGGTGGGCGTTCCTGCCCGCCATCGTGGCGGCGGGTGTGGTGGCGGCCGTGGTGTCCTCGGTGCTGGCCGCGCCGCTGTGGCGGCTGGGCGGGCACTACGTGGCGATCGCGACGCTGGGCATCGGCATTGTCACGGTGGCGATCATCCGCAATTGGGAATCGGTGACGCGCGGCAGTTACGGCATCTTCGGGATTCCCGCGCCCAGCGTCTTCGGCTTCGAATTCACCACGCACACCGACATTTTCCGGCTGGAGCTGGTGGTGCTGGCCGCGGTGGTGGCGTTGATCGTCGGCGTGCAGCGGTCTCGGCTGGGGATCGCGATCCGGGCCATCGGGGCCGACGAGGTGGCGGCACGCTCGGCCGGCGTGCCGGTGCGCGACTACAAGGCGCTGGCGTTCGCGGTGGCGGCGTTCTGCTCCGGGATCGGCGGCGCGCTGCTGGCGCACCAGTACTCCTATATCGATCCGACCGTGTTCAACCTGCCGATGTCGCTGCTGGTGGTGACCATCCTGGTGCTCGGCGGCACCGCTTCGCCGTACGGCGCGGTGCTGGGCGCGGTGGTGCTGATCGGCGCGCCGGAGCTGCTGCGGCTGGCGCCGTCGTGGCGAATCGTGTTGTACGGCTTGGTGTTGTTGCTGGTGGTGCGGTTCCGGCCGCAGGGAATTCTGGTGAGGAGGGATCGTGTCCGCACAAGCGAACCAAGCCCGGTCGAAGCCTGAGACCGGAACGGAAGCGGTACTCACCGTGACCGGTCTGCGGCGCTCGTTCGGCGGGGTGCGGGCGGTGGACGGTGTCGAATTCACCATCGCCCCCGGCGAATTCGTGTCCATCATCGGGCCCAACGGCTCCGGGAAATCGACCACGGTGAATCTCATCTCCGGGGTGCTGAAGCCGGATGCCGGGGAAGTGCTGGTGCGCGGCAAGCGGATTCGCCCAGGTCGCCCGGAGGCGGCCGCGGCGGCCGGGATCGCCCGCACCTTCCAGAACGGGCGGGTCTTCGGCACCATGACCGTGCGCGAGAACGTGGACGTCGGGTTGCAGACCACCCTGCGCGCCACCCGCCCGCTGCGGCGGCTCGCGAACATTCCGGTGCTGAAGTGGGTGTCGCTGCTGGCCGAACTGGGTGTGGCGCTGGCGCCGACCCCGGCGGCGCGGGCCGAGCGCCGGGAATCGGCGGCCCGCATCGACGCCCAGCTGGACCGCTTCTCCGAGCGACTGGTCCCGCGCGCCGATCACCCCACCTACACGCTGTCCTACGCCAACCGTCGCCGCACCGAGATCGCGCGGGCGCTGGCCTCCGCACCGGATCTGCTGCTGCTGGACGAACCCGCCGCCGGCATGAACCAGACCGAGACCGCCGAGATCGGCGCGCAACTGGCCGAATTGAAGGCCCAGGGTCAGACGGTGCTGCTGGTCGAACACAAGATGGACCTGGTCCACGAGCTCTCCGACCGGGTGCTGGTGCTGGACGAGGGCCGGATCATCGCGTCGGGCACGCCCGACGAGGTGCTCTCCGATCCCCGCGTCATCGAGGCGTACCTGGGCCGCAGCCGGGCCGGGGGAAAGGTGGCCGTCGATGTCTGAGTTCGACGAGAACGCCACGCCGATCCTCGAATTCGATCGCGTGGTGGTGCATTACGGAGCGTCCCGGGCCCTCGACGAGGTGTCGCTGACGGTCCGCCCCGGCGAGATCGTGTCCCTGCTCGGCGGCAATGCGTCCGGCAAGTCGACCACCATGAAAACCGCTCTGGGACTGTTGCATCCGAGTTCCGGCGCGGTCCGCATCGACGGCGTCGACGTGAGCGCCACCCCTGCGGCGGCCCGGATCCGGGCGGGGCTGGCCTCGGTGCCGGAGGCGCGGCGCGTGTTCCCGGCCATGACCGTCGAGGAGAACCTCTTCGTCGGCGGCTACATCCGCAAGGAGCGGCGCGCGGTGCTGGCCGCGCGCGCCGCCGAGCTGTTCGAGCATTTCCCGCGGCTGGCCGAGCGCCGCCTGCAGCGGGCGGGGACCCTGTCCGGCGGGGAGCAGCAGATGCTGGCCTTCGCCCGCGCCCTCATGAGCAAACCCCGGCTGATCTGCATGGACGAGCCGACAATGGGACTGTCGCCGTTGTTCGTGGATCGGGCGTTGTCGGAGATCGCCCGGCTCAATCGGGAACTGGGCCTGGCCATCCTGATCGTGGAACAGCAGGCGGAGCTGGCCCTGAGCATCGCGCACACCGCCAATGTGCTGCGCACGGGGCGGATCGTGCTGCACGGCCCGGCCGCGGACCTGGTCGGCGATCCGGCCGTCCGCGATGCCTACCTAGGAAAGGTGACGACATGACCACGCGACGCCTGGGCTTCTTCACCCGCCTGGTTCGCACCGACCCGGCCGAGGACGCGGCCGGCGTGTACCGGCAGGCCCTGGACCAGATCGAACTGGCCGAACGGCTCGGCTACGACACCGCCTGGGTGGCGCAACACCACCTGGATCCGGCGGAGGGCGGGCTGCCGTCGCCGTTCGTGTTCCTGGCGCACGCGGCCGCCCAGTTCCCGCGGATCCGGGTCGGGACCGCCATCGTGACGCTGGCGCTGGAGGACCCGATCCGGGTCGCCGAGGACGCGGCCGTCCTGGACGAGCTGTCGGGCGGGCGGCTGGAACTCGGCTTCGGCGCGGGCGGATCCCGGCACGCCTTCGAACTGTTCGAGGCGGCCGATCTCGACCGGCAGGGGCTGTACGCGGACAAGCTCGCCAAGGTCACCGCGGCCTTGGCGGGGACGCCGTTGATCGGGGATCGGGGGCTGAATCCGCCCGCGCCCGGACTGCGGGACCGGCTGTGGCAGGCCACCTTCTCGGCCGGGGGCGCGGCGCGCGCCGGGCGCGCGGGTGACGGACTGCTGCTGTCGAAGGCGCAGCCGCGGGATCGGGCCGCGCCCGCGGCCACCCTGTGGGAGATCCAGCAGCCGCTGGTCGACGCGTATCTCGACGCGCTGCCACCGGGAGCGGAACCGCGAATCGGCGCGTCCCGAGGCGTTTTCGTGGCCGACGACCACGCCGAGGCGCGGGCCCTGGCCGAGCGCGGCGCGGCCAGGTTCCTGGATCAGCTGGGTCGCAACGGCGGGCCCGAGGTGGCCGATTCGGTCGCCGAGGTGCTGCGCGACATCTACTTCGGCACGCCCGACGAGGTGGTGGAGCAGCTCGCCGCCGACGTGGCGCTGCGGCACGCCACCGACTTCATCGTGCAGGTCCACCCGGTCGATCCGGGCCACGCCGCCACCCTGCGCTCCATCGAACTCATCGCCACCAAGGTTGCCCCGCAACTGGGTTGGCGACCCGACGAAAGGACTTCCTAGTGACCGAAGCGACCGCCGCCGTCGAGGTGGCGCCACTCGCCCCGGCCGGACCCGAGGCGGACCGGTCCGCCGATGTCATCGATGCCGTTCTCGGCCCGCGCGCGGACGCCGTGCGGGCACTGCGCGCGACACGCCCGGCGGTGATCGCGCATACGCAGGGGGTGTACGAGGCGTTGCTGGACGGTCCGGCGGCCGCGACGGTCGGGCGGGACCGGCTGATCGCGGCGGCCGTGGCGGTGGCGGAGCTGGCGGGCGCGCCCGAGCTGGCGGCGCATTACGCCGGACTGGGAACGGCTCCGGCCGAGGGGGATCCGGTGCTGGCCGCGATCCTTCGGCACGCCGCGCGGGTCACGACCGCGCCCGCCGCCATCACCCGCGCGGATATCGACGCCCTGGCCGCGGCCGGGCTGTCCGAGCGCGACATCGTCACGGTGGCGCAGCTCGTCGGATTCGTGCACTTCCAGGTCCGGCTGCTGGCCGGTCTCACACTGATCGGAGCGGACAATGGGTGAGCAGGGCGTCAGCGAGGTCCGCAGCGTCGAAAGTGGTCGCCGCCCAACAGGATTCACCCAGGAACATCTGGACTGGGTGCCGTGGGTGGAACCCATCCGGCTGGCCGATGCCGATGAGTTGCAGAAACCCCTGCTGGAGGGTGATCGCGGGATCGGGCCGTACTTCCGGCTACTCGCGCGCAACCCGGAGGTGCTGGCCCATCGCAGTGGCAACGACAAAGAGATCTTCTACGGTCGAGGGGGGCTGACCCGCGCGGAGCGCGAACTCGCGGCGACCGTTACCTCCCGGCACAACGGGTGCGAGTACTGCGCCTCCGTTCATTCACGTTTCACATCTGCGTTGTCCAAGCGGCACGGGGATGTTCAGCGGTTGCTGGACGAAGGCAACGACGTGCGCGTCGACGAAAGGTGGGACGCGGTCATCGATTTCGTGGACGCCCTGGCCGCCAATCCGCCCCGCGCCACCGCCGGCCATCTGAACCGCTTGCGGCAGTTGGGTTTCGACGCCTCGGAGCTGCATGATCTGGTGTTGTCGGCCGCCTCGTTCTCGTGGGCCAACCGTCTGATGCTCACCTTGGGAGAGCCCGAGGTGCCCGCATAATCTAGTGCTCTATCGGGTTGGTTCTAGAAAGTTCATCCGTAATCTTCCCTCCGGGGGTATCGGCTCGGTATCGTCGCGATGGCAAACAGTCAGTGACGGCACTGGCAATCGTTCGGATCGGAGCACCACCATGGCGAACTTCCTTTCGGATGTTCTTTCTCAGACCCTGTTCAAGCTGCTGGCTACCGGCTCCGCGAGCCTTTCTGCCAAGTAGCCACGCGAGCGCCATCTTTCGGCAACTGAACAGGTGCCGGAGCGAGGCGGAAGGGCCCTCCCGCGGTTTCGGGGATCGGGCCCTTTTTTCGTGTCCGGATTATCCGGATGCGGCGTGGGTACTCCGCCCCTGCATCGGCTCCGGCGCTGGTCCGGCGGCGCGTCGCGAGGGGCGGTCAAATAAAACCTAAAAAGTTCCTCGAAAAGTATTCCGTCCAGTTCGCCCGCTCTGTATCGTGATGAACGGCAAACGATCAGTGACTTTCGGGTCAATGCGACATCGGCCCGCGAGTCTCTCCCCCCGGACCCGCGTACCGAACTCGGGACGGTTCCCCTGCCTATACCCACCGTCCCGGGTGCGTCGGGTGACCTGGCGTTGCTGAGCCAACTTTCGGCTAACGCGCGGTAAGTCGAAGGTTCAAACGAAGGGCCCGATCCATGACGAGGGGATCGGGCCCTTCGGTATTGTCTGGCGCAATGTCACAGGAAACGAACGCGGGAAGAATGTACGCCGGGCAGCCCGTAGAAGACCGGCAGCGGCAGCGTCGTGCGCGTTTTCTGGAGTCCGGGCTCACGGTGTTCGCGCGCGATGGATACGCCAATAGTTCCGTCGGAGCCATCTGCAAGGACGCCGGACTCTCCTCCAGACAGTTCTACGAGGAGTTCACCGGTCGCGAATCGCTGTTGCTCGAGCTCTACGAGCACATCGATCGCGAGTCGCGGGAAGCCGTGGCGGCCACCATCGCCGAGCACTCCGACGCCAGCGCCATCGACATCATCGACGCGGCGGTCCGCGCCTACATCGAGTCCATCGGACGAGATCCGCGCAAGGCCAGAGTCGCGCTCGTCGAGGTCGTCGGCGCCGGCCCCAAGGTGGAGAAGTTCCGCCTGGAGCTGCGCCGCGCCTGGGGCGCCCTGCTGGCCAGCGCCGCCGAGGACGCGGCCCTGCACGGCGAGATCCCGCCCGGTGACTACGAAATGCGCGTGCTCGCCATCATCGGCGCGGTGAACTACGTGGTCGACGCCTGGAGCGGCTCGGATCCGCGCCAGCCGCTCGACGACGTCATCCAGGTGCTGCGCCGCATCATCATGGGCGCGGTCAGCGCCTGACCCGAAAACCCACCTTCCGACGCTCTTTCGCGCCCGTCCGCCTCGCGGACGGGCGCGAACTTTACGGGTAGCGTGCCGATCATGGAGGCTGCGCCGAACATGGAGACGGTGCCGATCCAGCTGCCCGACGGGACCACGATCCCAGTGCGGCTGATTCCGGCGAAAGGCTCGCACCGGCATCCGATCACCGCCGACACGCCGCGGCCGGTGGTGGTGATCGCCCCCGGCCTCGGTGTGCCGGGGGAGTACTACTCGCTGTTCGGAATACCGTTGGCGGCCCGGGGTTTCGATGTGGCGCTGCTGGAGATCCGCGGCAACGGCGGCGAACCCGCGACCGGACCGTCCCGCTACGGCTATCAGGACCTGGTGGCGGTGGACTTCCCGGCCATGTTCGAGGCCGTGCGGCTGCGCTTCCCCGACAGCACCCCGTACCTGCTCGGCCACAGCATGGGCGGCCAGCTGGGCGCCATGTACGCGTCCCGGATCCGGGGGCGGCTGGGCGGGCTCATCCTCATCGCGTCCGGCACACCGCATTTCCGCGGGTACTCCGGGCTGGCCGCGGTCGGCAGCGCGGCGCTGTCGCTGACCGCCAATCTGGCCGGGTTCTGGCCGGGCGACACGGTCACGGCGGGTGGCTTCGGGCGGCAGTCCAAGGCGCTCATCGCCGATTGGGCGCGGCTGGCCCGCACCGGCAGGTTCGAACCCGCCGGAGCCGATATCGACTACGAGGAGCGGATCGGGCGGCTGAAACTGCCGGTCCTGTCGATCACCATGACCGGCGACGAGCTGACCCCGCGCGGATCGGCCCGGCAACTGCTCGCGAAAATGCCGCAGGCCGACATCACCACTTGGCACAACCCGGCCCCGCTCGGGCACAACGGCTGGATCAACGATCCGGGCTCCACCATCGACTACGTCGAAAAGTGGCTGCGCGACCGCTGATTCGACAGCGGATCGGGGCGCTAGAGCCGCCGTGAGCGCGGCGCGGTCATCTTCTCGGGGCTGAGCAGGTCGTCGAGCTCGGCCTTGGTCATGGCTCCGCGCTCGAGCACCAGGTCGTAGACACTGCCGCCGGACTCGAGCGCCTCCTTGGCGATGGCCGCCGACTGCTCGTAGCCCAGTGTCGGCACCAGCGCGGTCACCAGTCCGATGCTGTGCGCCACCAGATCCCGGCAGTGCTCCCGGTTGGCGGTGATACCGGTGATGCAGCGGCTGGTCAGGGTGACCGCGGCATTGCGCAGCATCATGGTGCCCATCATCAGGTCGTGGGCCATGATCGGCTCGGCCATATTGAGTTCCAGCTGGCTGGCCTCGGCGGCCATGGTGACCGTCATGTCGTAGCCGATGAGCTGGAAACAGACCTGGCTGACCACCTCCGGGATGACCGGGTTGACCTTGCCCGGCATGATCGACGAACCCGGTTGCATGGCGGGCAGATTGATCTCGCCCAGGCCCGCGCGCGGACCGCTGGACAGCAGCCGCAGATCGTTGCAGATCTTGGACAGCTGCACCGCGGCGCGTTTGAGGGTGGCCGACACCGCCACGAAATCGCCGGAGTCCTGGGTGGCCTCGACCAGGTTCTCGGCCTGCACGATGGGCAATCCGGTTATCTCCGCGAGCTTGACGGTGACCAGGTCCGCGTAGCCGGGCGGGCTGGTGATGCCGGTGCCGATGGCGGTCGCGCCCATGTTCACCGCGAGCAGGTCCCCGCCGATGCGCTGCAGATGGTTGATGGCCTCGCCGATCATGACCGCGTACGCGCCGAATTCCTGGCCCAGGGTCATCGGGACCGCGTCCTGCAACTGGGTGCGGCCCATCTTGATCACGTCGGCGAATTCGACGGCCTTGGCGCGCAGTGCGTTCTGCAGTTCGCCCAGCGCCGCGGAGGCGTCCTGCAGGGACAGGTAGACGCCCAGCTTCACCGAGGTGGGGTAGACGTCATTGGTGGACTGCGAGCGGTTCACGTCGTCGTTGGGGTGCAGGTACTGGTATTCGCCCTTGTGGTGGCCCATGAGCTCCAGGCCGCGGTTGGCGATCACCTCGTTGGCGTTCATGTTGGTGGAGGTGCCCGCGCCGCCCTGCACCATGTCGACGATGAAGTTCTCGCGCAGCCGGCCGGTGAGCAGTTCGTCGCAGGCCGCGACGATGGCGTCGGCCTTGGGCTGGGCGAGCGAACCGAGTTCCGCGTTGGCCAGGGCCGCAGCCTTTTTCACGTGGGCCAGGGCATTGACCAGGTGCCCGAACTTGCGCAGTTTGATGCCCGAGATCTGGAAGTTCTCCACCGCGCGCAGGGTCTGCACCCCGTAGTACGCCTCGGCGGGCAGTTCCCGGGTGCCGAGCGAATCGTGTTCGATGCGAATGCCGCCCAGCGGCTGCTGGGCCGCGATGGCGGCCGACAGCTGGGCGGAGACCGCGCGCATGCGGTGCGCGACCAGCTGGGCGACCCGGGAGACCATGCGGTAGTAGCGATCCGGGTGCAGGACCGCCAGTTCCCGCAGGGTCGCCCGGGGCACGGTGAGCACGACCGCGCCGGTGACGCTGCGCCCGGTGGCGGTGTGGGGCGTGTCGTCGACCAGCGCGATCTCCGAGATCAGGCTGCCGGGGCCGAGCCGGGCGAGCTCGATCACGTGGCCCGTGAGGCCGGAGGTGATCCGGATCTCGCCCGCCACCACGATGCCCGCCCACTCGCGCGGCGTGGATTCGTGGAACAGCACCGCCCCGGCCGGGTATTCGCGCCGCTCGGCGGTGGCGGCGAAGGCGCGGACGTCCTCCGGATCGAGTCCGGTGGCTGCGGCGGTGCTACTGATCAGCTCGTCCAGTTCGGCCACGTCGACTCCTCGCTCGGTGGGGACGCCCCACATCGGCAACCGAGTCCGATCTTTCCGAAACGGGCGGATCTTTCAAGCGCGACGCGGCCGTTCACCGTCCATCAGTTGCTGCAGGAAGAACTCGTAGACCAGCGCGGCCTGGAACGCGGACTGCTTGTTGTCCGCGGCCCCGCCGTGGCCGCCCTCGATGTTCTCGTAGTACCAGACCTCGTGGCCCTCGGATGCCAAGCGCGCGGCCATCTTCCGGGCGTGACCGGGGTGCACCCGGTCGTCGCGGGTGGAGGTGGCGAGCAGGATCGGCGGATAGGCCCGCTCGGCGCTGGTGTTCTGGTACGGGGAGTACTTGGAGATGTACTCCCACTCCTCGGGCTTGTCCGGGTCGCCGTACTCGGCCATCCAGGACGCGCCCGCCAGCAGCAGGTGATAGCGCCGCATGTCCAGCAGCGGCACCTGGCACACGATGGCGCCGAACAGCTCCGGGTAGCGGGTCAGCATGACGCCCATGAGCAGGCCGCCGTTGCTGCCGCCGACCGCGCCCAGCTGGTCGTGGGTGGTGATGCCGCGCGCCACCAGGTCGCGCGCGATGGCCGCGAAATCCTCGTAGGCCTTGTGCCGGTTGGCCTTCAGCACCGAGGTGTGCCATTCGGGGCCGTATTCGCCGCCGCCGCGGATATTGGTCATGACGTAGGTGCCGCCGCGTTCCAGCCAGCCCATACCGACCGCGCCGCTGTAGGCCGGGCGGCGCGAGACCTCGAAGCCGCCGTAGCCGGACATGACGGTCGGTCCGGGGGTGCCCCGCAGATCACGGTGGCGGATCACGAAATACGGGATCTCGGTGCCGTCGTCGGAACGGGCGAAGAACTGCTCGGTCTCCATGCCGTCGGCGTCGAAGAACGCGGGCTCCTGCTTCAGCACCTCCACCGAACCGCCCACCGAACTCGACATGAGCGTGGCCGGGCTGGTGAAACTGCTGGTGGAGAGCATGAATTCGTCGCCGCCCTCGAGCCGGTCGAGGTTCATCACGCTGGTGGTGGACATGGCCGGGGCGTCGGCCAGCGGCGCGCGGGTCCAGCCGTCCGGGCCGGGGGTGAGCACGTGCAGTTCGGTCTGCACGTCGTGCAGGGTGGCCAGCAGCAGGTGGTTCTCGGTCCAGCTGTAGCCGTGCAGGGCGGTGTGCGGATCGGGGGTGAAGAGCACCTCGAAATCGCGTGCGCCGGACAGGAATTCCTCGAAGTTCGCGGCCAGCAGCGCGCCCGCCGGATAGGTCGAGCCGTTCACCTCCCACAGGGTCTTCGGCCGCACCAGCAGCCACTCCTTGTTCCAGGAGACGTCGGCGTCGGTGGGGGCTTCGATCAGCCGCAGGGAGTCGTCGGACTCGAGCAGGTAGACCTCTTCGTTGAAGAAGTCGGTGGCGCGGCTCAGGTAGTGCCGTTCGTAGCCGGGCGTCCGGTCGTAGCCCGCCGAGACGGCCACGTCGGTGGACCGGCCCTCGTACACGAATTCGGCCTCGGCCAAGGGGGTTCCGCGCCGCCAGCGCTTCACCACCCGGGGGTAGCCGGAGTCGGTGAGGGAACCGGGGCCGAAGTCCGTGCCCACGTAGATGGTGTCGTGGTCGATCCAGGCGTAGTCGGACTTGGCCTCGGGTAGGTGGAAGCCGCCGTCCGCCGGGTCGATGAAAGTCTTTGCCTCGATGTCGAATTCGCGGATCACCTTGGCGTCCGCGCCGCCGCGCGACAGGCTGATCAGCGCGCGCCGCTGCTCCGGGCGCTTCACCGCCGCGCCGCCCCACACCCAGTTCTCGCCCTCGGCCGCGGCCAGCGCGTCCAGGTCGATGAGGATCTCCCAGTCCGGCTCGGCCTTGGCGTATTCGGCGAAGGTGGTGCGCCGCCACAGGCCCTTGGGGTGCTCGCGGTCGCGCCAGTAGTTGTAGAGCCACGGGCCGCGCCGGCTCGGATAGGCGATGCGAGTGTCGGTGTCGAGCATGGCGAGCACACGCGCCTCGAGTTCGCCGAAACGCTCGGTCGAGGCGAAACGCTCCTTCGACACCGCGTTCCGTTCTTCGGCCCACGCCAGCGCGCGGTCGCTCTCGACTTCTTCGAGCCACAGGTAGGGGTCCGTCACACCCTCTCCAACACCGGTCATGCCCACATTGTTGCCCAGGGGCGCGTTCGCCGGTCGCGAACGTGTTGCCGACCACTGTGGCGAGGACCCTCGGGCGCGGGTGAGGCCGACCGCACTGTCCGGTCAGTAGGATTGCCGGGTGTCGCATGAGCCCCGGCTGTGGGAACAGCACTGCTGCCTGCCATTACTGCCGACCGCGGACGTCACCGAGCTGATTCGGTACCCGCTGGGCTCGTATCTCTCGGTGAACATCGGATATTCGCCGCAGACCACCCGTGATTCGCTGGAACTGGTCACCCAGCTGCGGCGGGATGCCTTGACGGACGGCCGTTTCCGGCTGGTGCACGACATCGAGGACGCCTGGCCCAGCACGCCGACCGCGGAGACCGAGTCCACCATCGCGCTGGCCTTCGATCTTGAGGACGCCGGGCCGCTGGACGGCGATCTCGACAATGTCGAGCTGTTCCACGAACTGGGTCTGCGCTCGCTGCTGCCCACCTACAACCACGCCAATGCCGCCGGCTGCGGCTGCCTCGACACCGAGGACACCGGGCTCACCGCCTACGGACGTAACCTGATCCGCACCCTCAACGAGGTGGGCGTGTTCGCCGACGGGTCGCACTGCTCGCGCCGCACCGGCCTCGACATCGCGGAGATCACCAGCGTCCCGATGATCTACAGCCACTCGAATTTCGCGGCGCTGTGGGAGCATCCGCGCAATATCGCCGACGAGCAGGCCAAGGCGTGCGCGGCCACCGGCGGGGTGATCGGCGTCAACGGGGTCGGCATCTTCCTGGGCCGCAACGAGCCCGCCGACCGGGCCGGGCGGGTGGAAGCCATGGCCGACCACATCGCCTACGGGGCGGAACTGGTCGGTATCGAGCACGTCGGGGTGGGCTCGGACTACTCCTTCGACGCCGACGATTTCAATCGGGAGCTGATCGAGAATCCGGAGAGCTATTCCGAGGAGTACCTCCGCTACGGCCAATTGCAGTGGACGCCACCGGAGGATCTGCTCGGCACGTCGGGGGTGCGCGGACTGGACGCGGCGCTCGCCGACCGCGGCTTCTCCGCGGCGGACCGGGCGGCCGTCTTCGGCGGCAACTTCGCGCGCGTCGCCCGGCAGGTGTGGCACGGCTGATTCCGCCTGCATAGCGAACTGATCGGTCGTTTCCATGGTGTGGGAGTGACCGCTCTCACGTGGTCCCGGTCTCACCCGGGCGGGGGATGGCTGAGTGAGCACCCGGCAACAGGTCTAGTCTCGAAGCCGTGACTTCCCACTACGATGTCGTCGTTCTCGGCGCTGGTCCCGGCGGTTACGTCGCCGCGATTCGTGCCGCTCAACTCGGCCTGCGAACAGCGATCGTCGAGCAGAAATACTGGGGTGGCGTGTGCCTGAACGTGGGCTGCATTCCGTCCAAGGCACTGCTGCGCAACGCGGAGCTGGCTCATATCTTCACCAAGGAAGCGAAGACCTTCGGTATCTCGGGTAACGCGACCTTCGACTTCGGCGCGGCGTTCGACCGCAGCCGCAAGGTCGCGGACGGCCGGGTCAAGGGCGTCCACTTCCTGATGAAGAAGAACAAGATCGACGAGTTCGACGGCAAGGGCACCTTCACCGGCCCGAAGTCGCTCTCGGTCGCGCTCACCAAGGGCGGCGCCGAGGACATCACGTTCGACAACGTGATCATCGCCGCGGGCACCGAGACCAAGCTGCTGCCGGGCACCTCGCTGTCGGCCAACGTGGTCACCTACGAGGAGCAGATCCTCACCCGCGACCTGCCGGGCTCCATCCTCATCGTGGGTGCGGGCGCCATCGGCATGGAGTTCGGTTACGTCCTCAAGAACTACGGCGTGGACGTGCGCATCGTCGAATTCCTGGACCGCGCACTGCCGAACGAGGACGCCGACGTCTCCAAGGAGATCACCAAGGCGTACAAGAAGCTCGGCATCACCATCACCACCGGTGCGGCCGTGCAGTCCATGGAAGACGACGGCTCCAAGGTCACCGTCGCCATCAAGGACAACAAGACCGGCGCCATCGAGACCGTCACCGTCGACAAGGTGCTGCAGGCCGTCGGCTTCGCGCCGCGCGTGCAGGGCTACGGCCTGGAGAACACCGGCGTCGCGCTCACCGATCGCGGCGCCATCGCCATCGACGACTACATGCGCACCAACGTCCCCGGCATCTACGCCATCGGTGACGTCACCGCCAAGCTGCAGCTCGCGCACGTCGCCGAGGCGCAGGGCGTGGTCGCCGCCGAGACCATCGCGGGCGCGGAGACCCAGGCGCTGGGCGACTACCGCATGATGCCGCGCGCCACCTTCTGCCAGCCGCAGGTCGCCTCCTTCGGCCTCACCGAGCAGCAGGCCAAGGACGAGGGCTACGACGTCAAGGTCGCCACCTTCCCGTTCACCGCGAACGGCAAGGCGCACGGCCTCGGCGACGCGCAGGGCTTCGTCAAGCTGATCTCCGACGCCAAGTACGGGGAACTGCTCGGCGGCCACCTGATCGGCCCGGACGTCTCCGAGCTGCTGCCGGAACTGACCCTGGCCCAGAAGTGGGACCTCACGGTCAACGAGGTCGCCCGCAACGTCCACACCCACCCGACCCTGTCGGAAGCGATCCAGGAAGCGATCCACGGCCTCGCCGGCCACATGATCAACTTCTGACTCCGAAGGGGCTCAGGGGCTTCGCCCCCGAACCCCCTCGAGATTTTCGGGGGCAGGCCCCCGGACCCCCGAGGTCCGGGGGGGCCTGCCCCGCAAGACGGCCTGATGCCGGCGTAAATCGCTGGCATCAGGCCGTTTTCGTTGGTGTGGCTAGTCCGCCAGGTGCAGGCGGCGGTGCAGGGCGTAGACGCGGTCGGTGAGTTCCGGGAAGGGGCCCGAGACCGGGATCGAGGGGGCCACCTCCTGGATGGCGAGGGGGCGGATCGGGCCCGCGGGGACGCCGAACTCGGTGAGCCACTCGGTGAGCTGGGCGGTGGAGGCGGCGTAGACGATCGGGCCCAGGCCGACCCAGGCGTGGGCGGCCGAGCACATGGCGCAGTGTTCGCCGGAGGTGTAGACGGTGGCGGTGGCGCGCTGCTCGGGGGTGAGGTGGTCGGCGGCCCAGCGGGCCAGCTCGAATTCGGGGTGGCGGGTGGCGTCGCCGCCGGAGACCCGGTTGCGGTCCTCGGCCAGGACCTTGCCGTCCGCGTCGACCAGCAGGGATCCGAACGGCTCGTCGCCGGCGTCGAGGGCCTCGGCGGCCAGTTCCACGCAGCGTTCGAGGTAGTGCAGATCGGTGTCGGCGGACATGCGGCTCCTTACGGGCGGTGGTAGGCGGACTGGGCCGCTTCGATGGTCGCGATATTGGATTCGAGGATGTCGATCAGCCCGACCAGCTGGTCGGCGACCCGTTCGCCCAGGTCGGTGAGGGTGTATTCGACGACCGGCGGGATGGACTGCTGGACTTCGCGATGGACCATGCCGTCGCGTTCCAGGGTCTGCAGGGTCTGGGAGAGCATTCGCTCGGAGATGCCGTCGACCCGGCGGCGCAGCGCCGAGAAGCGGTAGGGGCCCTCGCGCAGGGCGGCCAGGGCCAGCACGCCCCAGCGGCTGGCGACGTCCTGCAGGACCGGGCGGGAGGCGCAGTTGCGGGCGAAGACGTCGGCTTCCAGGGTCGGGTCGTCCGCGAAGGACTGGTCGGAAGGCCGGGCGGTCATGAGATTCAGGTTACCTGCCATTCGGGTAGCGGTTCAGGAATAGCATGTGCTTACTATTAGTTAGTACATGTCGAGCGTGCAGTTCATTCCATCGAACCTGGAGGTAGTCATGACCGTCGCAGTCACCGGAGCCAGTGGTCAGCTGGGTCGCCTGGTCGTCGAGGCGTTGCTGAAGGACGGGTCGCAGCCCGTCGTCGCCGTGGTCCGCGATCCCGCCAAGGTGGCCGACCTGGCCGAGCGCGGCGTCGAGGTGCGGGTCGCGAGCTTCGACGATCCGGCGGCGCTGGAACGCGCCTTCCAGGGCGTCGACCGCGTACTGCTGGTCTCCGGCAACGAGTTCGGCAAGCGCGTGGCCCAGCACACCAATGTGCTGCGCGCCGCCGAGGCCGCGGGCGTGAAACTGCTGGCCTACACCAGCATTCCGCAGGCCGACCGCAATCCGCTGATCCTCGCCCAGGAGCACATCGGCACCGAGGCGGCGCTGGCCGGGGCGAGCATCCCGACCACCCTGCTGCGCAACGGCTGGTACTGGGAGAACTACGCGGGCGGTCTGGGCCACGCCGTCGCGAGCGGTGTGCTGCACGGCGCGGCCGGGGACGGGAAGGTATCCGGCGCGGCGCGGGCCGACTACGCCGAGGCGGCCGCCCGGGTGCTCACCACCGACGGGCACGAGGGCAAGGTCTACGAGCTCGGCGGCGACGAGACCCTCTCGTACGCCGAACTGGCGCAGGTGATCTCGGAGGTCTCCGGCAAGCCGGTGCGTTACGAGGATCTGCCGCAGCAGGATTACGCGGCCGCGCTGCAGGGTGCGGGCCTGGACGCCGGATACGCGGCGGTGCTGGCCGATGCCGACGCCGGGATCGCGGGCGGCATCCTGTCCGTCGACTCCGGCGACCTGCAACGGCTGCTGGGCCGCCCGACCACCCCGGTGGCCGAGGTGTTCCGGGCGGCGCTGAACTGATCGAGCGGACGGGGCAGGCTCAGTACCAGTTGTGGGCCTGCCAGAACGCCCACGCGTTGTTCGGGCTGCCGTAGCGTTCGACCATGTAGCGGTAGGCCCAGCGCAATTGGGTGAGCGGGTTGAACATCCAGTCCGGGCCCTCGCTGAACATCTTGTGCGCGGGGAGGGCCTGGGGCAGCCCGTACGCGCCCGAGGTCGGGTTGATCGCGAACACCTGCCAGTCGCTCTCGCGGGTGATGATGTGGTTGAACGAATCCCACTGGTCGAACGGGACCATGAAGCGGGACATGGTCTGCAGGGCGGGCTTCGAAAAGCGCTGGGCCGAGCCGACCAGTTGCAGCAGCGAGGCCGGATCGATGGGAAGCGCGACCGGGACGCCGGTGGCGGAGACGGGGTTGGCGATCTCGGTGCGGGCGTCGGCGTGTGTGACGCCGACCGTCAAGGGCGCGATGGCCGCCGTCAGCAGTCCGAGTACCGCGACTCGGATCGGGCGCCGGCGGGCGGTGTTCTCGTGGGAAGCGGGCAACGCCTGGTCCTTCCGTGTCGTTCACGAAAAAACAGACCCCATCTGTCTTCCAATCAGAAACCGACCGTACGCCCCTGAAGTTCGGTGTCCGGGTGAGCGACACGCGGGGAACTACCTGATCAGCGCTGACCCGCTGGTCAGCGCGCCCGCTCGCGCAGCAGTTCGCGCTCGCTGTCATTGGCGGTGAGTTCGGCCGCGCGCTCGAAGGCCGCCCGCGCCTCGGCGGTCCGGCCCAGCCGTTCCAGCAGATCCCCGCGCACCGCGTGCAGCAGGTGATAGCCGTCCAGATCCGCTGCGACCGCGTCGATCAACTCCAGGCCCGCCGTGGGCCCGTGCACCATCGCCACCGCCACCGCGCGGTTCAACTCCACGACCGGTGACGGAAATCGTTGCGCGAGGACGGCATACAGTCCGGCGATACGCCGCCAATCGGTGTCGGCGGCGGCCGGGGTCACCGCGTGCACCGAGGCGATGGCGGCCTGCAGGGCGTAGCGGCCGGGCGGGAGCTCCCGCGTCCGGTTCAGGGTGTGGGCGCGGGCGAGGGCGGCCAGTCCGCGTTCGATGTACAGGCGGTTCCAGCGGGAACGGTCCTGATCGGGGAGCAGGATCGGGCCGCCGCCGGAATCGCTGCGGGCCGTGGTACGCGAGGCCTGCAATTCCAGCAGGGCCGTCAGGCCGTGTACCTCCGGCTCCTCGGGCAGCAGTCCGGTGAGGATGCGGGCCAGGCGCAGCGCGTCCTCGCAGAGTTCGGCGCGCACCCAGCGTTCGCCGGAGGTGGCCGCGTAGCCCTCGTTGAAGATCAGGTAGATCACTTCGAGCACCGAGTCCAGCCGCGCGGTCAGCTCCGCGCCCTCGGGCACCTCGAAGGGGATCCCCTTGGAGGCGATGGTGCGTTTGGCGCGCACGATCCGTTGCGCCACGGTCGATTCCGGGACCAGGTAGGCGCGCGCGATCTCGGTGGTGGTCAGGCCGCCCACCATGCGCAGGGTGAGCGCCGCCCGCGCCGGGGGTGTGAGCACCGGGTGGCAGGCGGTGAAGATCATGCGCAGCAGGTCGTCGGCGATCACCGGGTCCGGTTCGCCCACCGGCGCTTCCGCGGTGATCGCCTCCCGGCCCAGCAGTTCCAGCTTCCGGGCGAAATTCGCGTCGCGCCGGATGCGGTCCACCGCGCGGTGTTTGGCGGTGAGCATGAGCCAGCCGCCGGGATTCGGCGGGACGCCCGCGGACGGCCACTGTTCCAGTGCCGCCACGTGGGCGTCCTGCGCGAGTTCCTCGGCGGTGGCGATATCCCCGACCAGGCGGGTCAATCCCGCCACCAGCCGTGGCCATTCGATGCGCCAGGCCGCTTCCACGGCCCGGCGCGCCCGCTCCTCCGGCGGAGTCAGTGCTGGCCTTCCAGCTGCCGCACCTCGACCTCGATCTCCCATTCGGGTCCGTGCACGCGCAGGAACCGGGAGGCCCATTCGGCGGCCTCCTCGTTGGAGCGGGTCTGCAGCAGCAGATAGCCGCCGATGATCTCCTTGGATTCGGTGAAGGGACCGTCCATGACGGTCTGCGTGCCGCCGGACTGCCGGATCCGGGCGCCCTCCTCGGGCGGGCGCAGGCCCGCGGTGTCGAGCAGCACCCCCGCCTTGGTCATCTCCTCGATGATCTCGTTGACCCGCGCGATCAGGTCCTCGCCGGGACCGTCGGGGGCCTGGGCGGGGTCCAGGCGAATCAGCACCAGGTGTCGCATAGTCGAATCCTCCTTCGTGTTGGGATCGTGGTTCGACCCTCGCCTACTCCTCGAACGGGGCGGGTCGGAATCGACATCCGGCTCAGACCCACTGCACCAACTGGATGACGATGCCGTTGGGGTCCAGCGCCTGGAAGTAGCGCTCGCCCCACGGCTCGGTCTCGATGGGCGTCACGATCGGCACGCCCTCGCCCCGCACGCGAGCGTATTCGGCATCGATGTCATCCACCACGAAGACCACCAGCAGGCCCTGGCCGGCGCTGCCCGCGATGCGGTCCGGCTTGAAGCTGCCCAGGCCGGTGCGCAGGTAGATGACGTCGAAGCCGGCGTCGGGCCGGGTCAGGTTGACGAAGCCGTCGGCAGACATCTTCTCGGTGAAGCCGAAATGCTCGATGAGGAACCTGGCGGAGGCGGTCTCGTCGGGCACGTTCAGCGAGATCGCGGATGCGGTGACGTTCAAGGGTCCTCCTAGGTGGTGCCGATCAACTCTGTACTAAGTACGCTGTACTTTGTACGCAAATTCCCGACGGGATGCAAAGTGACGACCGTCACATGGATACGATCGGCGGCGGAGGTGACGCGAATGGCCGCGAAAGGCGGGGAACGCAGCAGCGCGGGAGACCCGGTGCGAACCCTGGAACTGCTCTGGCGCGAGCCCGGCTCGGGCGGGTCGGCGCGCGGGCCCAAACAGCGCACCACCGTGGACGCCGTCGTCGCGGCCGCGATCGGGATCGCCGACACCCAGGGTCTGGCCGCGCTGACCATGCGCTCGGTCGCGGCCGCGCTCGGCATCACGCCCATGGCGACCTACACCTATGTGCCCGGCAAGGCGGAACTGCTGGATCTCATGCTCGACACGGTCTACCAGCGAATGGTTCGCCACGACCTGGGCGGAATGGGCTGGCGGGAGCGGGTTTCCACGATCGCGGCCGAGAATCGCGCCATGCTCGCGGCGCACCCGTGGGTGGCGTACCTGCCCACCACGCGCCCGCCGCTGGGGCCGGGCGTGGCGGCGAAGTACGACCACGAACTGCGGGCCTTCGACGGCCTCGGCCTCGGCGACCTCGAGATGGACGCGGCGCTCACGTACGTGCTGGGGTTCGTGACCTCCACCGCGCAGCTCGCGATCGATACCGCGGGGGCGGCCGCGGAAAGCGGGCAATCCGACCATGATTGGTGGGAGCGCGCGGCCCCGCTGCTGGCCCGGGTGTTCGACGCCGAGCGCTACCCCTTGGCGGCGCGGGTCGGCGAGGCGGCCGGACAAGCGCACGACAGCGCCTACAGCGCGGACCACGCCTACGAGTTCGGTCTCGCTCGGGTCCTCGACGGGCTGGCGGGCCTGATCGAGCACCCCGAACGCTGATCGGGAACCCCTGGGCGCGCCTGTCTCTTACGCGAACCTGGCACAGACCGACCGGGACGATGGTCTAAATTTCGCCGCACGGAGCGGCGGGTGGCGGCAGAATTTCAGCTATGCCCCGATCGGCCCCGGCAGTCGTTGCCGCCGAAACCTTCACCAGGGCAGTGCAGCCGGTGCTTCCCGTGGGGGAGGGACTGGTGCTGAGGCCGTGGTTGCGGCGCGACGGCCCCGAGGTGTACGCGGCATTCCAGGATCCAGCTATCGCCCGCTGGCACGTGCGCACCGCCGACACCGTGGAGGAGGCAGGGGACTGGGTGGACTCGTGGGGGCGGTCGTGGAGCAGTGGCGCGGCGGCGAATTGGGCGGTGGCGGACAGCCGCAGCGGTCGGCTGATGGGCCGCGCCTCACTGCATCACATGGAGCTGTGGCACGGCGAGGCGGAGGTCGCGTACTGGGTGATCCCGGCGGCCCGCGGTCGCGGCATCGCGCCGCGGGCGGTGGAGGCGCTGGTCGGCTGGGCCTTCGAGGTGGCCGGATTCCACCGCCTCGAATTACGCCATTCCGTGCACAACGCCCAATCCTGCCGGGTGGCCTGCAAATCCGGCTTCATCCTCGAGGGCATCAATCGCAGCGCGGGCCTGCACACCGACGGCTGGCACGATATGCACCTGCACGCCCGCGTCCAGCCCGCCCGCCCCGCCGAACCGGCCTTCCCGCGCGACATCCCGTACGAGGCCGCCACCCAGCCGGTCTTCCGCCTGCGCCGCTAGCGCTTCCGGTCAGTGGTCGGTCTCGATGCGCAGCGCGGTGATGGTGCTGGCCAGGCCCTCGTACTGATTGGTGAGCAGCACGATCTCGATGAGCCGCTGCTCGTCGTAGTGCGCGGCCAGCGCCTGCCAGGTGGCGTCGTCGAGGTCGCGGGTGGTGACCAGCTGGTCGACGGCGGTGAGCAGGGCGCGTTCCTTGTCGGTCCAGCCCGCGGCGGCGGGTCCCTCGCGCAGCCGGTCCAGGATGTCGGGGGTGACGCCCGCGCGCCGTCCCAGCCGGATGTGATGGTCGGTCTCGTATTCGCATTCGCGCAGGTGCGCGACGCGGAGGATGACCAGTTCGGATTCGTAGCGCCGCAGTTTGCCGCCGGGCATGAGCCGCCCCGAGAAGTGCAGCCAGCCGCGGAACAGGCCGCCGGTGCGGCCGAGGGTGCTGAACAGGTGGGCGTCGTCCGTCCCGGCCGCGCGGGAAAGCGCCTGCCAGACAACCCAGTTGACCGGTCCGAGCTCCCGCAGACGACCGGGAGCGATGCGTGGCTTCGTCGACACCATGGGTCCAGTCAACACCCTGTCTGGGCCACTCGCCAGACCGTGGCGGCCGGAGTCGTCGTCCCGGCGGCCGCCCCCGCGCTCCGACCGGGCCGCGAAGCCGGTGCGGGAGCGCGTCACTCGCGGACCGCGCGGGCGAGCCGGGTGAGCTCCAGGGCGCGGCGGGCGCGGGTCAGCACATGGGCGCGGGAGCTGGCCAGATGCGCCAGCAGGGCGCGCAGGGCGGCGTCGAGGTCATCGGCGAGCAGGTGTTCGGCGATGGCGATGTGGTCCTCGGCCATGGCGGCGATGCGGCCGGGGGTCGGGATGTCGAGGGCGCGGACCGGGCGGACGCGGGCCTGCACGGCCGAGAGCGCGTCGGCGAGCGCGGAATTGCCCGCGGCCAGCAGCAGCGTGGTGTGGAAGCGTTCGTCGGCGGCGATGAGCTCCGCGTCGGGTGCGGGCGGGTGGTCGCGCAGGTCGCGCCAGAAGTCGAGTTCGCGGCGCACCTCGGCCAGGACCAGGGGCGTGCGGGTGGTGTCGGGGACCCGGGTCCGGAGCGGGGCGGCGGCCAGCGAGTCCGGGAGTCCGGCCGCGGTGGTCTGTAGCCGCTGGATTCCTCTGGCCTCCAGCACGATCCGGAGTTCGTACAGATCGCCCAGATCGTCCACCCGCGGCCGGTACGGGTACAGGCCGTCGGTGTGGCGTTCCAGCAGACCGTCGGACAGCAGCCGGGCCAGCGCCTCCCGGACCGGGGTGCGGGAGACGCCGTACGCCTCGGCGAGACGTTCCTCGCCGAGCCGCTCGGTCGGCACCAGCACCCCGGCCGCGAGATCCTGCTGGAGCGCGCGGTAGACCCGCTCCGACAACGGAATGCGCCCCCTGCGCGCGTTCACGCCGCTGTCCGATCAGATCGCCATGGCCAGGCGCACCGCGGATTCCGCGCCCGCGCCGCCCTCCCCGGAGGACGTGACGCGGCCCGAGCGCAGCACGTAGAACTGCTGCGCGGCCTGCAGGGCGAAACCGATGTGCTGTTCCACCAGCAGCACGCTCAGGCCGCCGCGGGCGGTGAGATCGATGATGGTGCGCTCGATCTCGGCGACCACCGACGGCTGGATGCCCTCGGTCGGCTCGTCCAGGATCAGCAGCTTCGGTTCGGTGATGAGGGCGCGGGCGATGGCCAGTTGCTGGCGCTGACCGCCGGAGAGCAGTCCGGCCTTGCGGGTCAGCAGTTCCCGCAACGCCGGGAACAGGTCCAGGGCTTCGGCGATGAGTTCCTTGCCCTTGGCCCGGCCGTCGGCCACCACCTGCAGGTTCTCCATTGTGGACAGTTGTGGAAAACTCTGCTGTCCCTGCGGGACGTAGGCGAGACCGCGTTTCACCCGGCGCGACGGCGACAGGCCGGTGATGTCCTCGCCGTCGAAGCGGATGCGCCCGGACTTGGCGGGCAGCAGCCCGACCGCCGCGCGCAGCAGCGAGGTCTTCCCGGCGCCGTTGTGGCCCATGATGGCGGCGACGCCGTTCGCCGGAACCGTCAGGGACACACCGTGGATCACCTCGGTGCGGCCGTAGCCGGTGTGTAGGTCAACGAGTTCCAGCATCGGCGGCCTCCTTCGCGTCGGTGGCGGGTTCGGGGTCGGATTCCGGGTCGGCGGTGGGCGGTAGCTCGCCGGCCGCGGCGGTGCCGAGGTAGACCTCCTGCACCTTCGGGTCGGCCTGCACGGCTTCGACGCTGCCCTCGCTGAGCACGCGCCCGCCGGCCAGCACCGTCACCGAGTCGGCGAAGGCGCGCATGAAGTCCATATCGTGTTCGACCACGATGACCACGCGCTCCTTGCCGATGCGGCGCAACAGGTTTCCGGTCTCCTCGCGCTCCTCGGCGCTCATGCCCGCGACGGGTTCGTCGAGCAGCAGCACCGACGCGTTCTGCACCAGCAGCATGCCGATCTCGAGCCACTGCTTCTGCCCGTGCGCGAGCACCCCGGCGGGTTGGTCGCGCAGGTCGGTGAGGCCGATGGTCTCGAGCGCCTCCTCGATCGCGGGCAGCACGCCCTTGCGGCGGCGCAGCAGGGTGAGCGCGGAACGGCCCGCGCCCGCGGCGATGTCGAGGTTCTGCAGCACGGTGAGCTGCTCGAACACGCTCGCGGTCTGGAAGGTGCGGCCCACGCCTAGGCGGGCGATCTGGTGCACCTTGCGGCCGATCAGTTCGGTGCCGCTCTTACGGGCCGATCCGGTGGCGGGGGTGAGGCCGGTCATGGCGTCGATCAGGGTGGTCTTGCCCGCGCCATTGGGTCCGATGAGGAAGCGCAGGTCGCCCGAGACGACGGTGAGGTCGACCTCGGAGACGGCCTTGAACCCGTCGAAGCTGACCGACAGCTTGCTGACTTCGAGATACTCGCCCATCAGGCTTCCACCGCCGCCTCGATCGGTGCCGCCAACTTGGCGGCGGGCCGCACACGCTGGAGCAATTGCTTTGCCATGGGCCCGAATCCGGCCAGCCCGGCCGGAATGAAACCGACCACCACGATGAACAGCGCACCCTGGAAGTAGGTCCACGCCGAGGGGAAGTTCTCCGAGAACGTGGTCTGCGCCCAGGCCACGCCGATCGCGCCCAGCACCGGCCCGAGCAGGGTGGTGCGGCCGCCGATGGCGACGCCGATCAGGAACGCGATGGACGGGACCACGCCGATGTCGGCGGGGGAGATGATCCCGACGATCGGGGTGAACAGCGCGCCCGCGATGCCCGCGAAGAACGCGGCCACCACATAGGCGACGATCTTGATATTGGCCGGGTCGTAGCCCAGGAAGCGGACCCGCTCCTCCTGATCCCGCACCGCGACGAGGAGTTCGCCGTACCGGCTGCGCATGAGCTGGCGCGCCACCGCCACCACCACGAGCAGGGTGCCCGCCGCGATGAAGAACAGCATGCGCCGGTTCACCGGATCGTCCAGGCGGAAACCGAAGAACGACCGGAAGTCGCTGAGCCCGGTGAAACCGCCGATGGTCTGCTGCCCGGTGAGCAGGATCGCCAGCGCCGCGGCCAGCGCCTGACTCAGGATGGCGAAGTACGCGCCCTTGACCCGGCGCTTGAACACGCCGAAACCGAGCACCGCGGCCATGGCGGCCGGGAGCACCAGGATGGCCAGGATCGCCACCGGCGCGGACTCGAAAGGCCGCCAGTACGACGGCAGTTCGGGCACGCCGGCGATGACCATGAACTCCGGCACGTCCTCGTGCGCCTTGGCGGCGTCGGCCATCTGCAGGTGCATGGCCATGATGTACGCGCCCAGCCCGAAGAACACGCCCTGGCCGAGGGTGAGCATGCCGCCCCGGCCCCACGCCAGGCCGATGCCGACCGCGACGATGGCGAAGCACAGGAACTTGGCGAGCAGGCTCAGCCGGAAATCGCTGAGCAGCGCGGGCGCGAGTCCGAACAGGACGATGGCGGCGATGGCGAAGCCGCCCAGGGCTTTCAGCGAAGAGTTGGCGCTCAGGCGCTGGATGGTTGTCATGCCAGACTCCTCGTCCGGACGGTGAACAGACCCTGCGGGCGGACCTGCAGGAAGATCACGACCACGATGAAGACGATCACCTTGGCGACCGTCGCTGTGGTCGAGTACTCGATGAACGAATTCAGCAGCCCCATGCCGAAGGCCGCGATCACGGTGCCCTTGATCTGTCCCAGGCCGCCGATCACGACCACCAGGAACGCGTCCACCAGATACGACTGCCCGATGGTGGGGCTGGTGGAGCCGATCAGGGTCAGGGCGACACCGGCCACGGCAGCCAGTCCCGACCCGATGAAGAACGTGCTGACGTCGGTGAGGCGGGAAGAGACGCCGGAGGTTTCGGCCAGGCTGCGGTTCTGCACCACCGCCCGGATGCGCCGGCCCAACGGGGTCGTCTTGAGCGCGGTGGCCAGCGCGATCACCGCCACCACGGCCAGCACCATGATGAAGATGCGGGTCTTGGGCACCACGGTGCCCGCGATCCCGATGCCGCCGGTCAGCCATTCGGGCGCGACCACGTTCTTGGCGGGGGCGCCGAAGATGTCGCGCACCGCCTGCTGCAACACCAGCCCGACACCGAAGGTGACCAGCAGGGTGTCCAGCGGGCGGTCGTACATCCAGCGGATGAGCCCCATTTCCAGGGCGGCGCCCAGCAGACCGCCGACCAGGAAACCGACGAACAGTGACACGATCAGCGCCACGCCGGTCGCCGAGATGAGTTGCTCCACAACGTAAGTGGTGTAACACCCGGCCATGATGAATTCGCCGTGCGCCATATTGATGACGCCCATCTGACCGAAGGTCAGTGACAGGCCCAGCGCGGCGAGCAGCAGGATCGAGCCCAGGCTCAGACCCGTGAACAGCTGTCCGACAACGACGTCCATGTGAGATACCTCGTGAGTTCTATTGGTGGAGAACGCCGTACGGCTGGTGCGGCGCGCGGGACGGCGCGCCGCACCAGCCGCCCCTCATCGGCGGCCGCCGGAAGTTACTTGAGGCCCTTGGCCCAGTCGTAGTTCTTCAGGTACGGGTCCGGCTGGATGGCCTTGCCCGAGTCCCACACGGTGTAGATGAGCCCGTCGGGGTGGATCTCGCCGATGCGGGCGGTCTTGGTGATGTGGTGGTTGGAGCCGTCGATGGTGACGGTGCCCTCCGGGGCGTCGAAGCTGACGCCGTCGGCGGCCTTCTGAATGTCGGCCACAGCGAACGACTTCGCCTTCTCGACGGTCGCCTTCCACAGGAAGACCGAGGTGTAGGCGGCCTCCATCGGGTCGGAGGTGGGCTTGGCGGCGCCGTAGGCGGCCTTGTACGCCGACACGAACGCCTTGTTCTGCGGGGTGTCGACGGTCTGGTAGTAGTTCCAGGCGGTCAGCTGGCCCGCGACGTTCTGCACGCCGACGCCGCCGACCTCCTCCTCGGCGATGGACACCGAGACCACCGGCATCTCGGCGGCTTTCAGGCCCGCGTTCGCGTACTCGCGGAAGAAGGCCACGTTGGAGTCGCCGTTGAGGGTGTTGAACACCGCGCCCGCCTTGGCGCTGCGCACCTTGTTGACGATTGTGGAGAAATCGGTGGAGCCCAGCGGCGCGTAGTCCTCGCCCTTGATCTCGATGCCGTTGGCCTTGGCGTAGGCCTTGATCTCGCGGTTGGCGGTCTGCGGGAACACGTAGTCCGAACCCACCAGGTAGAGGGAGGTGACGCCCTTCTGCTTCAGGTAGTCCAGCGCGGGGATGATCTGCTGGTTGGTGGTGGCGCCGGTGTAGAAGATGTTCTTCGAGTCCTCGAGGCCCTCGTACTGAACCGGGTAGTAGAGCAGCGAGTTCAGCGATTCGAACTTGGGCTTCATGGCTTTGCGGGACGCGGAGGTCCAGCCGCCGAACACCGCGGCGACACAGTCGGAGCTGACCAGCTTCTCGGCCTTCTCGGCGAAGGTCTTCGGGTCCGACGCGCCGTCCTCGAGCACCACCTCGATCTTCTTGCCGAGTACGCCGCCCGCCGCGTTGATCTGATCCACCGCCAGCTTGGTGGCATTGGCGACGGTGACCTCACTGATCGCCATGGTGCCGGTCAGCGAGTGCAGCGAACCGATCTTGATGGTGTCCTTCGAGGTGTCCACGCAGGACTTGGCATTGGATCCGGACGCGGTGTCGCTGTCGCGCGATCCACAACCGGCGACCATGACGGCGGACAGCGCCAACGCGGTCGGAATGGTGATCGCCTTCATCAGGCGGGAAGCCCTGTCCCGGCGGGAAGAGTCGTGCATGGGGCGGATCCTTCGGTTCACGTGTTCGGCGACGTCGGCTGCGCCGCTTCCGAATACCGCCGCGTATACAGCGGCTGTATTCGTGGAACGAAAGGTAAACGTGAAGTGTTGCGCCGGAATGACTCTCGATTAATGTCCGATTTCCGATGTTGCCCGGGCGTGAAATTCTGCTCACCGCAGCATGATTCGGATCGTGCGGGTGAAGCATCGGTGCAGATCAGGCCATATTTTGGGCGTCTGTCCGAGTGTTTTGACAGCTGGCACCGGCGCGATGTGAGCGGTGAGGCAGCTTCGCCGCGGCGGCTCTACTGAATGATGTACGGCGAGATGGAGCTTCGGTGCTCGCTGATGTCCAGGGATTTGCCGAGGGGCGGGAAAGCGCGCTGGGGGCAGTTGGAGCGTTCGCAGACTCGGCAGCCCGCGCCGATCGGAGTTGCCTTGGGCTCGTTGAGGTCCAGGCCGTCGGCGTAGACGGTGCGGCCGGCGTGGCGGAGTTCGCAGCCGAGGCCGATAGCGAAGGTTTTGCCGGGTTCGCCGTAGCGGGTGGCGCGGCGTTCCACGGTGCGGGCCACCCAGAGGTATTTGCGGCCGTCGGGCATCTGGGCGATCTGGGTCATGATCTTCGCGGGGTAGGCGAAGGTCTCGTAGACGTTCCACAGGGGGCAGGTACCGCCGCTGGAGGAGAAGTGGAAGCCGGTCGCGGACTGGCGTTTCGACATGTTGCCGGCGCGGTCCACGCGGACGAAGGAGAACGGGACGCCGCGGAGTTTGGGGCGCTGCAGGGTGGACAGGCGGTGGCAGATGGTCTCGTAGCTCTGCGTGAAGAAGGCCGACAGGCGTTCGATGTCGTAGCGGAAGTCCTCGGCCACCTCGTGGAAATGGGTGTACGGCAGGACGGTCGCGGCCGCGAAATAGTTGGCCAGGCCCAATTTCGCCAGCACGATCGACTCCTGGCTGGAGAAATTGCCCTCGGCCACCAGCTTTTCGATGAGGTCGCCGCATTCCAGATAGCCGAGTTCGGCGGCGAGTTTGAAGACGCGCTGGCCGCCGGAGAGATGGGGGGCGATTTCGAGGCGGCGGGCGATCGGATCGAAGCGGTGCAGGACGCCGTCGCCGAGGTCGATGCGTTCGACGATCTGGACGCCGTGGGCGTCGGCGAGGCGGCGCGGGATCTCACGTTTCAGATCGCCGCCGTGGAAACGCATGCGATGCGTGAGTTCCTCCGCGGCGGTGTCCAATTCGTGAATGTAGTTCTGGCGCTGATAGAAGTAGTCGCGGACTTCCTCGTGCGGTTTCGAGATGGCGGCCGAACCGCTGCCGTCGGCGAACCGGTCCTCGGTGGCCGCGGCCAGCTGGGCGGTGGTGTTCCGATAGCGGCGGTGCATGTTCACCATGGCGCGCGCCAGACCCGGATGCGCGGACACCATTTCGGCGATCTCCTGCGCGTCGGCCTCCACCCCGAGTTCCTGATCCATCACGACCTCCTGGAGTTCGGCGATGAGCCGGGTGTCGTCCTGGGAGGAGAAGAAGCCGGCGTCGACGCCGAAGACTTCGCTGATGCGCAGCAATACCGGTACGGTGAGCGGGCGCACGTCGTGTTCGATCTGATTGAGATAGCTAGCCGAGATCTCGAGCTTCTTGGCCAGCGAGACCTGACTCAAACCGCGCTCGGTGCGCAGCTGCCGCAGCCGCGCTCCGACGTAAGTCTTGGCCATGCGCCCAGTTTATTGGCGAATTCACATCCCTGCCAATCGCAGGATTAGCAGACCCGCTGAGCTGTGCATCACACCGATGTCGGTAGCCCGGGATACCGTCGGGAAATGCTCTTGTCCGAAGTGGTCGAAGCATCAGCTGCCGTGCGGGCGACATCCTCCCGCAAGAACAAGATCAATATCTTCGCCGAGCTGCTGAAACGAGCCGAGGCGGGGGAGTTGGCGCAGGTCGTGGCGTGGCTGTCCGGCGAGCTGACCCAGGGTCGGATCGGCACCGGATGGCGGACGCTGACCGGGCTCGAGGTGGAGTCCGCGACCGTCCCCACCCTGGCCGTGGAAACTGTGGACAACTTCTTCGAGCAGCTTTCCGGGGTGAGCGGCTCCGGGTCGGCCGCCCGGCGCCAGGAGCTGCTGACCACCCTGTTCGGGGCCGCCACCCGCGACGAGCACGACTTCCTGATCCGCCTGCTCACCGGGGAGATGCGGCAGGGGGCGCTGACCGCCATCGTCGCCGAAGCCGTGGCCGTCGCCTTCGACGTGCCGATCGCCGCCGTCCGGCGGGCGCACATGCTGTCCGGGCAGCTGCCGGTCACCGCGGTCGCCGCCCGCACCGGCGGCGCGGCGGCCCTGGAGGCGTTCCGGCTCCGGGTCGGGCGGGCCATCCAGCCCATGCTGGCCTCGCCCGGCGCCAGCCTCGAGGAGGCGGTGGCCGAATTCGACGGGCAGGTCAGCGTCGAGCACAAGATGGACGGCGCGCGCATCCAGGTGCACCGCGACGGCGACCGGGTGTGGGTGTTCACCAGGACCCTGCGTGAGATCACAGCGAGCGTTCCCGAATTGGTGGAACTGGTGCGGAAATTGGATTGCACCAGTGTGGTGCTCGACGGAGAAACCCTGGCGCTCAATGATTCCGGGCGGCCGCGGCCGTTCCAGGAGACCATGAGCCGCTTCGGCGCGACCGTCGCGCAGGAACTGCTGCTGCACCCGTATTTCTTCGACTGCCTGCATCTGAACGGGGAGGATCTGCTCGACGCGCCGTTGCGGGATCGCCGTCGGGCGCTCACCGAGGTGGCCGGGGGTCTCGGCATCCCGGCGCTCATCGCCCCCGATCCCGAGCGTGCCGCCGAGTATTTCGACGGTGCGCTCGCCGCGGGGCACGAAGGCATCATGATCAAATCTCTCGACGCCCCCTATGCGGCGGGCCGTCGCGGGCGGGCCTGGCAGAAGATCAAGCCCACCCACACCCTCGACCTGATCGTGCTGGGCGCGGAATGGGGATACGGTCGCCGCACCGGTTATCTGTCGAATCTCCATCTGGGCGCGCGGGATCCGCAGGGCGGGCCGCCGATCATGGTCGGCAAGACGTTCAAGGGCCTCACCGATGCCCTGCTGCACTGGCAGACCGGTGAATTCCCGCGCCACGAACGCGATCGCGACGCGAATACCGTCTATCTCCATCCGGAACTGGTGGTCGAGATCGCGTTGGACGGAGTGCAGACCAGCCCCCGCTATTCCGGTGGAGTCGCCCTCCGCTTCGCCCGGGTCGTTCGTTATCGCCCCGACAAGGAACCCCACCAGGCCGACACCATCGACACCATTCGGGCCCTGCTACCCGGGGCGAAATAGGGGCTTTCCCTAAACCTTCCGCGCTTCGGTCCTCTCACAGGGGATTCACAGCTGAAACCGGGGTCGCTCCGAGATTCGTATCGCACGATTCGGTGGTCGAGCTTCGGCGGACGGTTGTCAGGTGACGGGTCGTCGCAGGAACTGCCACCGCATCTCCCACGCGGAATTCCCTGCACGCCCCGTGCCATCCGCCGGCTCGACGGTGGATTGCGCATGGTCCACCTGTGTGGCCGGTGGTGCCCCGCCCCCTCGCCGGGCACCGCCGGCCGCGGTCATGTCTCGCGGTGGTCAGGATTCGTAGTCGTGGGTGCCGGTGAGGTTCGGTAGCCGGCGGCGGCCCGCCGCGAGTTCGCCCGCGAGATCCTCGTAGGCGATGGCCAATTCGGTGAGCCGCTGGGCGGCGTCGAGCGTGGCGGCGTCGGGCGACATGGCGAGGGACAGGTAGGCCAGCGCGGAGAACTGGGCCAGCCGGTCCACCACGGTGCCGACGGTCTCGGTGTGCAGGTGCGCGTCGCGGGCGGCCTTGGGCATCTCGGCCGCCACCCAGCAGTCGATATCGTGCACCAGCCGGGCCCGGTCGTGGTCGATGCGGTGGGTGCCGTCGGCGGAGGTGAGTCGCCGCTCGTGCAGGTCCGCGAGTAATCCGGCGCAGCGCAGTACCGGATGGTCGTCGGGGGGCAGGCCGCGGCAGGCTTGCAGCAGGAGGTGTTTCGGCGGGAGCGAATGCACGGCCGACATCCTGCCCCTCGAATGTCTCCGAACGGCAACGACATTCGGTGCCACATTGCCTTCCAGGGGTTGCATCCGGTGCCGTGACGTGCCGTGATGGTGGGGTGATCGTCACCGTGACCATGAACCCCGCCTACGACATGACCTACCGGGTGGAGCATTTCGAGCGTGGTCGCGCGCATCGGGTGCACTCGGTGGACCAGCGGCTGGGCGGGCGTGGCATCAATGTCACGCGGGTGCTCAACCAGCTCGGCAAGTACGCCCGCGCCACCGGGTTCTCGGATCACTCCTTCGCGGCCGCGGCGGAACTCGAGATGCCGGTGGACTTCGTGCACGCGCTGCCGTGGGTGCGGCGCACCGTGGTGATCAGCGAGTCCGACGACGGCACCGCGACCGCGCTGTGGGAGCCGGGGCCGCGGGTCACCGAGCCGCGCGCGGTGGATCAGTTGCGGGTGCGGGTGGCGGGGCTGCTGTCGGACATGAGCGGACTGGTCATCTCCGGGTCGCTGCCGGGCGGGGTGAGTGCGGGGCTGCCCGCGGAGCTGGCCCGCACCGCCATCGCCCGGGGCGTGCCCACGGTCTGCGATTGTGACGGTCAGACACTGGAATTGGCGGCGCGGGTGCCGGGCATCGTGCTCACGCCGAATGTCGAGGAGCTGGAACGGCTGACCGGCCGCCCGGCGGGCACCGTCCCGGAGATCCTGGCGACCGTGGAACCCCTGATCGCGGACGGTGTGGGCGCGGTGGTGGTGACCCGCGGCGGCGACGGCATGGTGGCGGTGACCCCGACCCGGGCCTGGACGGCCGCACTGCCGAAGCCGCTGGCGGGCAACCCCACCGGGGCGGGGGACGCGGCGGTGGCGGCCATCATCGCGGCGCTGGCCGCCGAGCCCGCTCCCGATTGGCCGGCGCTGCTCGCCGACGCGGTCGCCACCTCGGCCGCGGCGGTGGTGATCCCGGTCGCGGGCGAGATCGATCGGGTGCTGCGGGACCGGCTGCTGCCCACCGTGCGGGTGCGGGAACTGGAGACGGTCGCGGTCCGCCCGTAGGCCGCAGCGAGCCCGCGGGGGAAAACAGACCCGGCGGCGTGGTGGCCCGATCGGGAGATGGCTCGGGGTTACGTTGGGGGAGTGTCGGACCTGGAGACTCAACCCGATCAAGGGTCGGGTGTCGGGAATGGATATCGGATGCCGCGGGTGGTGCGCGCGGCGCAGGTGCTCGCCGTGGGCATGGGTGGGCTGGGTGTGCTGTGCGTGGCGGCCTCGGGCTGGTTGATGGGTTCGACGGCGGCCATCGCGACGGGGGTGCCGTTCGTCCCGGCGCTGCTGCTCGGGCTGATGGGGTTGACCTTCCATTCCGAGGGCCAGGCGATCCGGGTCGGCGCGATCCTGGTGGCGGTGCTGAACATGTTCTGGACGGTGCCGTCGATTCTGGACGGGCGGCCGCCGGGTCCGCTGGGTCCGCTGGTGTCGCTGGCGGTGATCGTGCTGCTGTTCCGCCGCGAGGCGCGCGACTGGTTCGAGCCGTCGAGCTTCTGGTGAGCGATCCGGCCGCACCGTAACAAGTCGGTCATCTCGTCTGTTCATTCGCAATCCGCCCGCAATTGCGGGCACCTACCGTGGCCCTATGAGTTCGGAAGTGGCCGCGGGGACGGGCATTCACATCAGCGGGCTGAGCAAGACCTTCCGGTCGGGGCGGCGGACGGTGGCCGCGCTGGACGCGGTGGATCTGCACACCGAACAGGGCGCGTTCCTGTCGCTGCTGGGGCCCTCGGGCTGCGGCAAGTCCACGATCCTGCGGATTCTCGCGGATCTGGAGTCGCCGTCGGCGGGGACGGCGCGGATCAATGGCGAGACCCCGGCCGAGCTGCGGCGGCGGCATCAGTTCGGGATCGCCTTCCAGGATTCGGCGCTGTTGCCGTGGCGCAGTGTGGAATCCAATATCAAGCTGCCGTTGCAGGTGGCGGGCCTGCCGGTGGACAAGGAGCTGATCGCGGACCTGATCGCGCTGGTCGGGCTGGAGGGCTTCGAGAAGAGCAAGCCCGCGCAGCTGTCCGGCGGTATGCGGCAACGGGTTTCGATCGCCCGCGCGCTGGTGGTGAAGCCGACCATCCTGCTGCTCGACGAACCGTTCGGCGCGCTCGACGACATGACCCGGCAGCGGCTGAACCTGGAACTGCTGCGCATCTGGACCGAGAAACCCGCCACCACCCTGATGGTCACGCACGGCATCGCCGAGGCCGTCTTCCTCTCCGACGTGGTGGCGGTGATGAGCCCGCGGCCGGGCCGGGTGGTGGAGATCGTCGAGATCGATCTGCCGCGGCCCCGTACCCCGGAGATGATGCGCACCCCCGAATTCCACAAGCTGCACGACTACCTGTCGGAGCTGCTGTTCGGGCGCAGCGGGCACGGAGGGGTGGCGACGGAATGAACCGCCTGTCCCGAATCGGCGGCGCGGCGGGCATTCTCGCGCTGCTCCTGCTGTGGACCCTGCTGGCCGAGCTCCGCGTCGCGGGCGGCACGGTGCCCAGCCCGTGGACCGTGCTGCGCACCATGTACACCGACGGCTGGGCGCTCTACGGGCCGAACTTCCGGATCACCGCGTGGGGCGCGCTGCAGGGCTTCGCGTGGGGGAACGGGCTGGCCATCGCGCTCGCGGTACTGGTGGTGCTGATCCCGCCGATCGAAATGCTGGTCACCCAGCTGGCCATCCTCAGCTACTGCACGCCGCTGCTGGCGCTGGGGCCGATCATCCTGGTGGTGTTCGGCGGCCGCACGCCCACGGTGTTCCTGGCGGCCATGTACTGCTTCTTCACCACCATGGTCGGGACGGTGTCGGGCCTGCGGTCGGCCGATCCGACCGGACTGGACCTGGTGCGCGCCTACGGCGGCGGGCGCCGGCAGCGACTGTGGCGGGTGCAGCTGATCGCGGCGCTGCCGAACACCTTGGCGGCCTTGAAGATTGCCGCGCCGTCCGCGGTGCTGGGCGCGATCATCGGCGAGTACCTGGGCGGCGTGGACAGCGGCATCGGGGTGGCGCTGACCGCCGCGCAGACCGCCTACAACGTGCCGCGCACCTGGGGCATGGCGCTGGCCGCGGCCGCGCTGGCCGGACTCGGCTATGCCCTCGTGGCGCTGGTGGCCCGGATCGCGGTGCCGTGGACGCGAGCGGAGGCGTGATGAGAACCCTGAACATGCTTCGGCCGATAGGCAGATTCCTGCTGCCGCTGCTGGTTTCGCTGATCCTGCTGGTGGCGCTGTGGTACGGCTTCCTGAAGCTGTATCCGCAGGTCGGGCTGGTCGGCAAGAGTCCGGGCGAGGTGTGGCGGTACCTGGTCACCGGGCCCACCTCCGAGTCCGCCCGCAGGATCATCTTCGGCGAACTGCGGATCACGCTGCGGGACGCGACGATCGGGTTCGGTTCCGGGATGGGCGCGGCGCTGCTGGTGGCCGCGGTGTTCGTGGGAGTCCCGGCGGTGGCGCAGGCGTTCATGCCGGTGGCCATGCTGCTGCGGTCGGTGCCGCTGGTCGCGATCACCCCGATCATCGTGCTGGTGTTCGGCCGCGGGCTGCTGGGTGTGACCGTCATGGCGGCGATCGTGGTGTTCTTCCCAGCGCTGGTGATGATCATGACCGGCTTGCGGTCCGCGCCCCGGCAGGCCACCGAACTCGTGGTGGCCTACGGGGGTTCGCATTGGACGGCGCTGCGCATGGTGGCCCTGCCCGCCGCGCTGCCGTCGGTGTTCGCGGCGGCGCGAATCTCGGTGCCGGGCGCGCTCATCGGGGCACTGCTCGGCGAATGGCTGGGCAGCGGAACAGGTTTGGGCGCGGGTCTGATTCGCGCGATACCCACGTTCCAGTACAACCGGTTGTGGGCCTCGATCGCGCTGGTCACGGTGGTGTCGGTGGTGGCCTACGCGGTGGTCGGCGTCTTGGAGAACCTGGTGCTGGCTCGCTTCTCGCCGCGCGCCGGACGGGATTGAGCACACGAGTTAACGCGGCGCATACAAATACGTTGGCCAAAGCAAAAAATCGGAAATCGAAACGGCCTACATTCGCCGCATGAGTGGTTTGTTCCGGCCGGTTCCGGCCGCGCAGTTGTCCATGGGCCGTCGCTCCTTCTTCCGCTACGCCGGGTTGGCCGGTGCGGCGGTGAGCGCGGCCGGGGTGCTCGCCGCCTGCGGAAAGGACTCGTCGGGCGGCGGGAACGGCAGTGTCGCCGACGGTTCCAAGTTCGGGACCGTGGCGGTGCAGTTGTCCTGGCTGAAGAATATCGAATTCGCGGGGGAGTATTTCGCCGATTCCAAGGGCTATTTCAAGGACGCCGGATTCGGGTCGGTGAATCTGATCGCGGGCGGCGCGGCCAGCACCTCGGTGGAGGCCGGGCTCGGCACCGGCAAGATCTGGATCGGCATGTCCGCGCCGCAGACCACCGCGCCCGCCGTTCTGGAGGGTCTGCCCGCCAAGATCGTCGGCACCACGTATCAGAAGAACCCCTTCTGCATCGTGAGTGCCGCGAACAAGCCGATCCGCAGCCCGCAGGACATGAAGGGCCGCAAGATCGGGGTGCAGGACACCAATCAGCTCATCTTCAACGCGCTGCTCGCCGCCAACAACATGTCGCCGGGCGACGTCACCGTGGTGCCCGCGCAATACGATCCGACGCCGCTGGCCAACGGCGAGGTGGACGGCTGGGTCAGCTACGCCACCAACGAGCCGATCACCTTGGCTTCCAAGGGATTCCAGAACATCAACTTCCTGTTCGCCGACTTCGGGCTGCCGCTGGTCGCGGAGACGCTGACCGTGCATCAGAAGACCATCGACACCGAGCGCGACAAGCTGAAGGCGTTCCTGATGGCGGAGGTGAAGGGCTGGAAGGACGCCGTCGCCAATCCCGGCGAGGCGGCGCGGCTGGCCGTCGAGGTGTACGGCAAGGACCAGCGGCTGGAACTGAAGGAACAGTCGCTCGAGGCGATGGCGCAGAACGATCTGGTGGTGTCCGCGAACACCAAGGCCAACGGCCTGTTCACCATGACCGACGAGCTCATCGCGCAGAACATCGCGGCGCTCGGCAAGTCCAAGATCGACATCAAGGCCGAGCAGCTGTTCGACCTGTCGGTGCTGAAGGAGATGTTCGCCGAGCACCCGGAATTGAAGCAGTAGATCGGGACCGGGGGTCAGCGCGCCAGTTGCACGTGCCGCCGGCCCCCACCCGGCGAGGTGGACAGCGGCTCGGCCGACCGGCCGTTGCGGACCGCCAGCAGTTCGGCGGTGATCGAGACGGCGGTCTCGGCCGGGGTGCGCGCCCCCACGTCCAGGCCCGCCGGGGAGTGCAGGCGGGCGAGGGTCTCGTCGCTGAAACCACCCGCCTGCAGGGCCTCCAGCCGATGCCCGTGTGACGCCGGGGTACCCAGGGCGGCCAGATACCCCAGCTCGGGCAGTCGCAAAGCGACGGTGAGCAAAGGGATTTCGAACTTCGGGTCGTGCGAGAGCACCACCATGGCGGTCTCGCGATCGATCTCACCGGCCGAGGCCAGGGTGTTGAGATAGCGGTGCGGCCAGTCCACCACCACCTCGCAGCCGGGATAGGCGGTCGAGTTGGCGAAGGTCGGGCGGGCGTCGACGATGGTGATCCGGTAGCCGAGCATCCGGGCCTGAGTGGCCAGCGCGCTCGCGAAAGCATTGGCCCCCACCAGGATCAGATGCGGCGGGCGGGCGAACGAGGACACGAACACGTCGGAGTCGGGGAGCGAGACCAGCTCGGTGCCGTGCTTGCGGTCGGTGATGAGGTGCTGCCCGATCACGTCCGGATCGGAATGCCAGACCACGGTGAACAGGGTGACCTGACGCTGCGCGTCGATATCCGCCGCGATATCCGGGAATTCCGGAAAGTGCCTGCGCGAGAACGGTTCCGTGAAGACGTCGAGGGTGCCGACGCAGTCCATCTGGGCGTCCAGGCCGCTGCCCGGACCGAACCGCTGCAGCCCGCGCCGGCCGGTGCGCGCCGACTCCGCGGCCGCCTCGTACGCGGCGGCCTCGGCGCAGCCCGCCGAGATGGATCCGAAGGCCCGGCCGTCGGCGTCCACCACCATGGCCGAACCGATCGGCACCGGCGTCGCGCCCTGTGCCCGAACGAGAGTGGCCAATCCTCCGGTCCGCCCGCTGTGCCACACCCGAAGAAGGTCGTCGATGATTTCCCGCATCACATGCTCCCGCTCACAGTGCGCTGCCCGCCGGATAATCCCGATCGATCCCCGTAGCGAGGTCATCGCACGTGACGCACACCATATCCGCTCGTTCTCGTAAATAAGTGCCCGCCCCCGAATTTCCCTCCGCGCTCGCGCGGACCCCCGCCCAGTGCGCGCGCCCCAGCACCACCGGATGACCCGGAACCGACCCGAAGAACGCGCGCGCCACCCGGCTCTCGCTCGCCCGCGCCGCCGCGATCACCCGCGCCACCACCTCGGGGCCGACGTCCGGTGTATCCACCGGCATGATGGCCACGAACTCGGCGGGAGCGGTCGCCGAGGAGCGTGTGGCGATCCCGGGCGCGGCCGCCGCGGCCAGGCCCGCACGGGTCGACGCGCTCAGTCCGAGGTCCCAGTCCTCGGCCCAAATGGGTTGCACGCCTTCGGGAATCGCTATGCCCGAGGTTTGCGACACCAGCCAACCCCCGTCCGCCGCCCGATACGCGGGTCCGGTCGCGCCCAGCACCACGACGGTCCGTTCGCAGCCGCCGTCCCGCAGCGCCCGCACCGCCCCGCGCAGCCACGCGCCACCCTCGGCCAGCACTTTCGGCATGCCATATCGCCGACCGGCACCGGCCGCGAGCAGAATTCCATCGCAGCGTTCGGGACTCACGCGAGCAGGGTAATCCCGCCCGCGCGGGTTCGCTGGCCAAGTGACCAGAAGGGTAGCCCGACCGGCCCGCCGCACATCGGACCAGATGGGACGGTGCGGGCCGGACCGACGGGCCACACCGTCACGCGCCGAGCGCGGTCAGCGTCTGCTGGACCTTCAGCAGGCGGGCGGGATCGATGCCCTCGCAGAGGGTGCGGGCCTTCTCGAGATAGACCTGCGCCAGGGCCGGGTTGTCGGCGCGGCGTTCGAGTTCGCCGAGCGCCCACCACGCGGCCGCCTCACCGCCCGCGTCGGACATACCGCGGGTGAGGGCGCGCGATTCCTCGTATTTGATACGGGCGGAATCGAATTCGCCGCGATTGCGGTGGATGTGGCCGAAGCCGCGCAGGGTGTCGATCTGGAGCAGGGTGTCCGGGATCTCCTTGCTGATCCGGTACGCCTCCTCGAACAGCGTCCAGGCTTCGTCCAGGTCGCCGCGCAGACCCGCGATCCCGCCCAGCCCCCACACCGACCAGCCCTCGCAGTAGCCGTCCCCGATCCGCCGGGCGATGGCGTGCGCCCGGTGGTAGTACTCGTCGCCCGCGGCGTAGCGCTCGCTGAGCCGCTCGATATGGCCGAGCTCGCGCAGGGCGTCGCACTCCAGATGCAGGTCATCGAGCGAATGCGCGATGCGCAGGACCTGCCGGACCGCGTCGCGGGCGGCATCGCGGCGATCCTGGTGCCGCAGCGCGGCGGCATGCCAGAGCAGGGCGCGGGCGGTGCGGGCATGATCGCCGATGTCCTCGGCCAGCCGGCGGGCATGCTCGAAACAGAGCGCGGCCCTGGAGTATTCGCGCACCGTATTGAGCAGGTGACCGAGGCCGTACCAGGCGTCGCATTCGGCGGTCCGGTCGCCGATGGCGTGATTGATCGAGGTGGCGAGCTCGAACATGCTGCGGCTCTCGGCCAGATAGCCCAGGGTGGCGAGCTGCCCGGCCAGTAAATCGGCGAACCGCGCGGTGTCCGAGGTGCGTTCGGCGGTGCGGGCGCACGCCAGCATGGTGCCCAGCCGCTCCTCGAACCACAGCCGGGCCTGCATGACGGCCATGTTCGGATTGCGGAAGTCGCGGCCCGCGTGTGGATGCACGGTGTCGAAGGGGCGCGGTTTGCCGATACCGCTCGCCGTCTCCAGATAGTGCCCGAGCAGGCGGCCCAGCGCGGCCCCGTGCTCGCCGGGCAGGCTCTCCGCGTCGGCGCGGCAGCGGGCGTAGAGGTGGAGCAGATTGTGCATCCGATACCGCTGATGACCCGGACGGCTGGCGAGCTGATCGATCATCCCGTCCTCGAAGACCCGCTGCAGCAGGCGTTTCGCGGCCGAGTCCTCGGCCTGCGCCATGGCCGCGAAATCATCCGAGGACACCGTCGAACTCGGGAACCAGCCGAGCAGCCGCACCGCGCGCCGCGCCTCCTCGTCGCGGAGCCGGGCGTACGAGAGGGCGAAGGCATCACGCATGGACTCGTCCTCGGCGGAGAACTTGTCGAGGATCAGCTCCGCGGGGCACATACCCACGCTCGGCCCGGTCGCGGGCAGGGTCACCAGGGTGCTCAGGGCGTCGAGGTCGTCACGCAGGTCCGCCAACAGTCCCGGCCGGCGGCTGATCCGGCCCGCGACCAAGCGGATCGGCAGCAGCAGCCCGCCCGCCACCTCCACGATCCGGCGAGCCGCCACGGAGTCGTAGCCCGCGCCCAGATTGCCCAGCGTGGCCAGCATCTCCTCGGCCTCGTCCGGGCCCAGCGGCTCCAGCTCCAGCTGATTGACCCGCACCATGCCGGTCAGCGGACGCCGGCTCGTGATCACCACGAAGCAGCTCGGCGACTGCGGCAGCAGCGGCCGGATCTGCTTGCTCTCCAGCACATCGTCGAACACCACGAGAAGCCGCCGCCCCGCGGTCTCCCGCCGCCACAGCTGCGCCAACCGGCCCTGATCGGCCCGCAGCGGCGGCCGCACCCCCAGCTGACTCAGGCCCGCCGCCAGCAGCCGGGACGCGCTGGTCGCGCCCGCCTCCCGATCGTGACTGCGCATCCCCAGCCACACCGCGCCGTCCGGGAAGCGGTCGGCGAACTTGGCGACCAGCTGCCGGGTGAAGGCGGTCTTCCCGACCCCGGCTACACCCGTGATCAACTGCGCGCGGGAGTCGCCCAGGAAGTGCAGGTCCACCCGGCGGCGCATCTCCTCCATGGGGTGGCGGCGGCCGATGAAGGTCGTCGAATCCGCCGTGGGAACGTACAGCTGCCCGGCGCCGGTCCGATTGAGCCCCAGGCGTTCCCGCGCGGACTGGTAGGCGCGGCGATCGCCCGTCGACAGGTGCGCCAGATCCTCGACGTCGACCAGCCGGTCCCAGGTGGTGTTGTACACCAGCGCGAGCAACTCCAGCGTGTGCAGCGCGGGCGCCCGATAGCCGTACCCCTCCGGGGTGCGGGCGGGCCACTTCTCGATCTCGCACAGCCGGCTGTTCTTCATCCGCGGCTCCCGATGTCCGTCCGGATCCACCAGGGGCGCAAGCTGATTGAAGCGTTCCGCCGCCTGCCGCTGATTGAGGCCGTTGGCCTTGCGCCACGCCGTCCGCGGCCGCAGCCCCCGCCGCATCAGCTCGACGGCCAGCGGCTCCACCAAGGTCTGCTCGCTCAATCCGAGCGCCCGCAGCGAACGGCCGAGCCGGGCGATCTCCTGCGAGGAAGCGGCGGTCGACTCCATCGGGGCACCTCCTCGACCGCCCGCCATCGCCCGGCAATCGGAGATCCGGGCGTATTCGCTTGGCGGACAGCTGTATTCGCTATCGACGGTAGCGAAGAAATCCGGGGCCGGGCGGGAAACTTCCGGGTCCGGGCCCGCTCTCGGCGCAGGTCGGAGCCGGTTCGGGCCGGGAAGAAACGGCGGGACATCGCGGTACGGGGACGGCGGCTCGCGGACGGTCCAATGGAAGCGTCGGGCAATGCCGGGACGGGGCGGGTCCGAGTGGAACGGAGGATCGGTATGGCCGTATGGGAAAACGAGTGGCTGATCACCTCGGACGTCGCTCACGAGGTGGCGTTCCGGGTGGATGTGCCCGAGCCGGGACGGGGACGGTGGGTGCTCTCGTACCTGCCCACGACGCGGCGACTGACCAGGGCACAAGCCCTGGCGGGTGTCCGGCTCGCAGAGCTGATCCTGCTCGGGTTTTCCGGGCCCACAGGGGAATTCGACGCGGACGCCGCGAGCCTGCACGCCGCGCTGATCGGGCTCGGCCTCACCGAGGCCATGTGCCTGCTCGCCCTGCGCGACACCGGCGACGGAGGGGAGCCGGAGCCGCGCGAGGAGGACGAAGCACGGGCGCGACGGCCGATCGAGCGATGCCATCCCTGTTCCCCAGGATCCCGCGAGCTGGCCACCGGTGTCCGGAATCGCGCGGGGCGGGAGGCGATCCGATGATCATCCACGTCGGCGGGCTCGGCATGTACGTGCCGTTCCCGCGCCGGATCCATGCCGGGTGGTTCGCCATCGGCTGCGCCGCGGTGCTGGCGTTCGCCGTCACGGTCATGCTCGTGGTGGCGACCAGCTGCGGGACCCGGGTCTCCACCGAGCCCGGCCCGCCGCCCACCCCACCGCCCGTGGCGCTCGTCGAGCCGTCGACGGGCTGAGGGGTGTCCGCCGGAAACGCGAGGCCCCGCATCGGATTCGGTGCGGGGCCTCGCGCGTGCCGGGTGGGATGGCGGTCAGAACAGGGCCAGGGCGGCGATCAGGCCGGACAGGGCGATGGTCTGCAGGGCGACCCGAGCGTTGAGGATGCTGTCCCACTTGTCCTGCAGCGCACGGGCATCGGCGGGGATGACGCCGGTCTGTGCGGCCGCGGTCTGCGCGGTGTTGATCGGCTTGGCGATGAGGACGTAGCAGGCCAGCCAGGTGAGCAGGGCGGCGAGCGCGAGTCCGGCGGCGACCGCGGCGGCGGCCTGTCCGGCGGCGATCGCGCAGCCGAGGGCGAGGACAGCGGTGACGACGCCGCCGGCGCCGAAGATCGGCATGCGCTTGTCGCCGTAGTAGTGGCCCCAGCCGGCGCTGATCGTGACGGTCGCGTCGTCCAGGTGGTCGCGGTAGACGGACCGGGTAATGAGGGCGACGGACCAGTCGGTTCCGTAGACGACGGCATTGGCGAGGATCGCGAGGGCGACGAGGATCTGGCCGGTCAGGATGAACATCGGGGGCCTCTTTCGGCTGAAATCTAGCGGTGCTAGGAACTGAAGCAACGATAACAAGACTCCGGCTAGATTGTCTAGCGTCGCTAGAAACTTGTTCCCAGTCGACCGAACGGTCTGGAAATCGGACCCCGGTGGCATGCCTCACAACAACCAAGATCACACTGTGCTGTGAAGGTGCTCACATCTGGACGGCCGTCGGCGCGTCATGCACCGGTGGCCCGCATCACCCAAACAGTACGGGCGTTATGCAAAACTGCACGTCAGCGCTACCGGCGAGTAGATTCCACCGCTGCTATTAACAGGCAAATTTTGCAGGCTTAGCAAGATGCCGGTGAAAGCTAGCGGGGATTCACACTTGCAACAGGTAGACGGACATTTTTTCCTGTGCCATCGTGTGGAAGTACACCTCGCGGGCCTAGCAAGTCTGCAAATTGCCGCTCCAGCAGTGGTCGGACTTTCCTCAGAAGTTCGACTCGCGGGGCTTACCGAGACCGAACGAAGAAGTGGAGTCAGAGATGTCGAAGGTCGGCACCCCGAAGACCGCTGCGGAACTCCAGCAGGATTGGGACACCAACCCCCGCTGGAAGGGCGTCACCCGCAACTACACCGCCGAGCAGGTCGTGAAGCTGCAGGGCACCGTCGTCGAGGAGCACACCCTCGCTCGCCGTGGTGCCGAGATCCTCTGGGATCTCGTCAACAACGAGGACTACATCAACTCGCTGGGCGCCCTCACCGGCAACCAGGCCGTGCAGCAGGTTCGCGCCGGCCTGAAGGCCATCTACCTGTCCGGTTGGCAGGTCGCCGGTGACGCCAACCTCTCCGGCCACACCTACCCGGACCAGTCGCTGTACCCGGCCAACTCGGTCCCGGCCGTGGTGCGTCGCATCAACAACGCGCTGCTGCGCGCCGACGAGATCGCCAAGGTCGAGGGTGACACCTCGGTCGCCAACTGGCTGGCCCCGATCGTCGCCGACGCCGAGGCCGGCTTCGGTGGCGCGCTGAACGCCTACGAGCTGCAGAAGGCCATGATCGCCTCCGGCGCGGCCGGCGTGCACTGGGAGGACCAGCTGGCCTCCGAGAAGAAGTGTGGCCACCTGGGCGGCAAGGTGCTGATCCCCACCCAGCAGCACATCCGCACCCTGACCTCCGCGCGTCTGGCCGCCGATGTCGCTGACGTGCCGTCGGTGATCATCGCCCGCACCGACGCCGAGGCCGCCACCCTCATCACCTCCGATGTGGACGAGCGCGACCGCGAGTTCCTGGACGGCACCCGCACCGCCGAGGGCTTCTTCGGCACCAAGAACGGCATCGAGCCCTGCATCGCGCGTGCCAAGGCCTACGCCCCCTACGCCGACCTCATCTGGATGGAGACCGGCGTGCCGGACCTCGAGGTCGCGCGCAAGTTCGCCGAGTCGGTTCGCAGCGAGTTCCCGGACCAGCTGCTGGCCTACAACTGCTCGCCGTCCTTCAACTGGAAGGCGCACCTGGACGACGCCACCATCGCGAAGTTCCAGCGTGAGCTGGGCGCCATGGGCTTCAAGTTCCAGTTCATCACCCTGGCCGGCTTCCACTCGCTGAACTATGGCATGTTCGACCTGGCGCACGGCTACGCTCGCGAGGGCATGACCGCGTTCGTCGACCTGCAGGAGCGCGAGTTCAAGGCCGCCGCCGAGCGTGGCTTCACCGCCGTCAAGCACCAGCGTGAGGTCGGCGCCGGCTACTTCGACACCATCGCCACCACCGTCGACCCCAACACCAGCACCGCTGCGCTGAAGGGCTCGACCGAAGAGGGCCAGTTCCACTGAGCCATCACAGGTTCCGAGAACCTGTGCCCGGGGCGGTAGTCGCATCACAACCTCCGCCGTCCCGGGAACCCGAACCCGCCGGGAGGATCGGCAATTGTCCTCCCGGCGGTGTTCACCCGCCCTTCCCGTCGACAGCCCCGGCGGGGAGGGCATTTTCCTATAGCGTTTTTTGCACCACCGTTTTTCGAAGACCTTAAGAAGGCGCAGGGTCGGTTCGGTACGACGCCTTCATCCACAGCCACGACGGCCAAAGAGCAGGAGCGGGACCGTGAGCACAGAGAAGATTCAGCGCGTCGGCATCATCGGCGCGGGACAGATGGGTGCGGGCATCGCAGAGGTTTGCGCCCGGGCACACGTCGACGTCCTCGTCTTCGAGCAGACCCGCGAACTCGCCGCCGCCGGCCGCGCCCGCATCCTGCGGTCGCTGGACCGCGGGGTGTCCAGCGGCAAGATCACCGAGCGTGAGCGCGAGCAGACCGCCTGGCGGCTGCGCTTCACCAGCGACCTCGGCGACTTCGCCGACCGCCAGCTGGTGGTCGAGGCTGTCGTGGAGAACGAGGACGTGAAGACCGCGATCTTCAGCGAACTCGACAAGGTCGTCACCGACCCCAACGCGGTGCTGGCCTCCAACACCTCCTCCATTCCGATCATGAAGATCGCCGTGGCGACCAACAACCCGGAGCGGGTGGTCGGCATGCACTTCTTCAACCCGGTGCCGGTGCTGCCGCTCGTCGAGCTGGTCACCACCCTCAAGACCACCGAGACCGTCACCAAGCGCGCCGAGCAGTTCGCCGCCGACGTGTTGGGCAAGCAGGTCGTGCGTTCCGCCGACCGCTCCGGTTTCGTGGTCAACGCGCTGCTGGTGCCCTACCTGCTCTCGGCCATCCGGATGGTCGAATCCGGTTTCGCCACCAAGGAAGACGTCGACAAGGCCATGGTGCTGGGCTGTGCCCACCCGATGGGCCCGCTGGCGCTGACCGACCTGGTCGGCCTCGACACCGTGAAGTCCATCGCCGACTCCATGTACTCGGAGTTCAAGGAGCCGCTCTACAGCGCGCCGCCGCTGCTGATGCGCATGGTCGAAGCGGGTCTCCTCGGTAAGAAGGCCGGAGCGGGCTTCTACCAGTACAACCGCGCTTGAGTTCCTGATCCGCGCGGCGCTCGTGAGAGCGCCGCGCGTTCTCTACCCAGGTGCGCGTCGCCGGGCATGTGGCGGCGTCCACCTTCACCGGGCATAAGCTGCAAACAGGTCGATTCCGGCCCGCAGCTCGGAAGGAGTGTCCTTCTCATGGTCAACGTCGCCGACGGATTCGGGTCCAGCATTCTGGGTTACCCGCGGATCGGGCAACACCGCGAACTCAAGCGTGCACTCGAGTCGTATTGGCACGGCACGCTTTCCCGTGACGAACTGCTCGCGGTCGGGCGCGAGATTCAGGAGAGTCAGTATCTGGAGCTGGCTGCCACCGGGTTGACCCAGGTCCCCGGCAACACCTTCTCCTTCTACGACCACGTTCTCGACAACGCGCTGCTGTTCGGCGCGGTCCCGCAGCGGTTCGAGCCCTTCCGGGACGACCTGGACCCGTTGGACTTCTACTTCCTGATGGCTCGCGGCCGGCCCGATCTGCCGCCGCTCGAGCTGGTCAAGCTGCTGAACACGCCGTACCACTACCGGCAGCCGGAACTCGAGACCGACACCGAGTTCTCGCTGCACCCCGAAGCGCTGCTCGACGAGTTCGACCGCGCGAAGGCCGCGGGCATCGAGCTGCGCCCGGTGGTGCTCGGCCCGCTGTCGCTGCTGCTGCTGTCCAAGACCGGACACGTGCCCGGCGAAACCGAATTCGACAAGCTGGTGCTGCTCGACAAGCTGCTACCGGTGTACGAGGAACTGTTCGAGGTGCTCGCCAAGCGCGGCGCCACCTGTGTGCAGCTCGACGAGCCCTGTTTCACCAGCGACCGCTCGCCGTCCACCATGGAGCTGTTCGAGAAGACCTACCAGCGGCTGTCCAAGGCCCCGCTGCGTCCGCGCATGCTGGTCACCGGCTCGTACGGCGATTTCGGTGAGGCCACCGAAATCCTGTGCCGCACCGCGGTCGAGGCCATCGGCCTGGACCTGGCCAGCTACCGGGTCCGGCCCGAGGACCTGGCCGCCATCCCCGGCATCAAGCGCAAGCGGCTCTACGCCGGCGTCATCAGCGGCACCAATGTGTGGCGCGCCGACCGGTACGTGACGCTGGAATACCTCAACGCGCTCGCCCAGGTCTGCCCCGACATGGTGGTGTCCACCGGCGCCTCGCTGCTGCACGTGCCCTACGACGTGCTGCGCGAATACGAGCTGGAGGGCAATGTCGCCGACCGCCTCGCCTTCGCCAAGCAGAAGGTGCTGGAAGTGGTCTCGCTGGCCAAGGCGCTCACCGAGGGCCCCTCGGAGAAGTGGCGCAAGAAGCCGACCTCGGTGCACTTCAAGCAGAAGCACGCGGTGCGCCAGCGCGTCTACGCCGTGACCCCGCAGATGCGGGTGCGCGAACCGTACGAGACCCGAAAGCTGGCGCAGCAGGCCAAACTTCGGCTGCCGCTGGTGCCCGCCACCACGCTGGGCTCGTTCCCGCAGACCCCGACCGCCCGGCAGGCGCGCCACGACCTCGGTCAGGGCCGGCTGTCGTTCGACGAGTACCGCAAGCGCATCGAAGCCGAGATCGAGTCCACCATCCGGTTGCAGGAGGACATCGGCCTGGACGTGCTGGTGCACGGCGAGCACGAGCGCAACGACATGATCCAGTTCTTCGCCGAACAGCTGGACGGCATTGCCACCACCCACTTCGGCTGGGTGCAGGTGTACGGCTCCCGCTGTGTGCGGCCGCCGATCGTGTACGGCGACGTGGCCCGCCCCGAGCCGATGTCGGTGTCGTGGACGGCGTACGCGCAGTCGCTCACCGACAAGCCGGTCAAGGGCATGGTCACCGGTCCGGTCACCATGCTGGCCCGCTCCTTCGTGCGTCAGGACCAGCCGCTCTACGAGACCGCCGACCAGGTGGCGCTGGCCATCCGCGACGAGGTCGTGGACCTGGAGAAGGCTGGCATCGCCATCATCCAGGTGGACGAGCCGTCCATCCGCGAGCTGCTGCCGCTGCGCAAGAAGGGGCAGGCCGAGTACCTGCGCTGGGCGGTCGGCGCGTTCAAGCTGGCCACCTCCGGCATCAAGCCGGAGACCCAGATCCACACGCATATCGGCTATTCCAGCCGCGGCGACGTGGTGGCGGCCATCGAGGAACTCGACGCCGACGTCACCGCCATCGTCGCCACCCGCTCGATCGAATGGGTGCTGGAGGCGTTGAAGGAGGACTGCGCCGAGGGCCGCGGCCTCACCCACGGCGTCGGCCCCGGCGTCTACGAATCGCGGTCCGCGCGGATCCCGGACATCGACGAACTGGACGAGCTGCTCACCGCGGCCGCCGAGGCCGTCAGCCCGGAACGGCTGTGGGCCAACCCGGACGGCGGTCTCAAGACCCGCCACCACTGGCAGCTGGATCCGTCGCTGCGCAATCTGGTGGCCGCCGCCCGCCGGGTCCGCCGCCGCGCGGAAGCGGCCGCGGGCGAAACCGCTTGAGGCCGTAGCGTTCTCACCCCGGAACCCTGGTTCGATCCGCCGATCGGACCGGGGTTCCGCGCGTTCGCTGTCGCGAATCGGTCACGACCAGAAGGGCGATCAGATACCGCCGGACCAGCAGGGAAAGTAGGTCCGGGGCCTCCGGAATTGTCGGTGGGCCTCGCTACGGTGTGGGCGTGAACCGCACGGACCGGCTCTACGCGATCGTCGAGGAGTTGCGGGCGGTGTCGCCGCGCCTGCGCACCGCACGGGAACTCGCCGCGCGGCACGGGGTGAGCGTGCGCACGGTCGAGCGGGACATCAGCGCGCTCCAGCAGTCGGGGGTGCCCATCTACGCCGATGTGGGGCGGCGGGGCGGGTACGCGCTGGAGAAGAGCATGTCGCTGCCGCCGCTGAACTTCACCGCGGCCGAGGCGGTGGCGCTGGCCGTCGCGGTGGCGCGCGCCGACGGCGGTCCGTTCGCCGACGCGGGGCGCAGCGCGCTGCGCAAGATCCTGGCCGCCATGTCCGCCCAGAACGCCGCCGCCGCAAGGCAATTGGCGTTGCGGGTGCGGCTGCTGGAATCGCCCGAGGCGATCGCGCCCATGCCGGTGCCGCCCGAGGTGGAGCAGGCCGTGGTGGCGCGGCGGGTGCTGCGCATCGAATACCTGGATCGGGCGGGCGTGCTCAGTGAGCGCGAGGTGGAACCGGTGGCCCTGTTGCACGGCGGCCGGGGCTGGTACCTGCTGGGCTGGTGCCTGCTGCGCGACGAACCGCGCAATTTCCGGCTCGACCGGATGAAGGCGATCGAGCTGACCGAGCGGATCGGGCCGGAGCGGTCCATCGAGACGTGCAGCCCCGCCGAGCCGGTGCACGAGATCCGGATGATCTCGCTCGGCTAGGTCCGGAAAACACCGACAGAAGATCGGGAAACACCGACAGGGGGTTGTCGCCGGGCGGCGAGATCGTGGTGGGGAACGAGAAATCCACGACGACCGCACGGGAGACAGCCATGACCACCCCGCCCTTCAACACCGTCGCCTGGTTCCAGGTCGGCAGCGACCAGCCCGACTCGGTGAAGACCTTCTACAACGGCCTGTTCGGCTGGAACTTCGCCCAGGACCCGGACCAGGACAGCGGCTACGACCTCATCACCTACCCGGGCAACGAGATGCCCGCCGGCGGCCTCGCGCACGTCGACGACGCCTCGGCCAACCACGCCATCTTCTACGTGCTGGTCCAGGACGTCGCCGCGACCCTGGCCGCGGCCGAGAAGCAGGGCGGCAAGGTGTTCCTGCAGCCCATGACCGCCAAGAACGGCCTGGTCTTCGCCGAACTGCTCGACACCTCCGGCAACCGCTTCGGCGTCTTCAGCCCGCCGCCCGCGAACTGAGCGGCGCCGGTCCCGCCCGTCGTACGGAGATAGCCTGTCCTGGACGTTGTTTCGAGACAGGAGTGTGGACCGTGGGCATGTTCGATCAGTTGAAGGACGCGGCGGGCAAGGCGGCGGAGCTGGCGGGCCAGCACGCCGACAAGCTGGAGCCATTGATCGACAAGGCCGGCGACGCGCTGGACCAGCAGACCGACGGCAAGTTCGCCGGCGCGGTGGACAAGGTGCAGGACGCCGCCAAACAGGCCCTGCGCGAGCAGTCGGGCCAGTAGCCGTCGGTGAATCACGTGCGGCGCGGGGTATTTCGCAGCGGCCGGTGCGAAATGCCCCGCGGTGTCACATGGTGGCGGCGTCGATGACGAAGCGGTACCGCACGTCGGAGGCGATCACGCGCTCGTAGGCGTCGTCGATGCGGTCCGCGGGGATGACCTCGATCTCCGCGCCGATGCCGTGCTCGGCGCAGAAGTCCAGCATCTCCTGGGTCTGCGCGATGCCGCCGATCATGGAGCCGGACAGGGAGCGGCGGAAGCCCGACAGCACGGAGGCCCGGATGCTGTAGGGCTGGTTCGGCAGGCCCAGCGCCACCAGGCTGCCGTCCAGGCGCAGCAGCTTGAGGTAGTCCTCGATCGGCAGGTCGGCGGACACGGTGTTGATGATCAGGTCGAAGGCGCCGCGCAGCTGCTTGAAGGTGGCGCGGTCGCCGGTGGCGTAATAGTGGTGCGCGCCGAACCGGCGGCCGTCCTCCTGCTTGGACAGCGAGTGGCTGAGCACGGTCACCTCCGCGCCCATGGCGGCGGCGATCTTCACGCCGATGTGCCCGAGCCCGCCCATGCCGATGATGGCGACCCGCTTGCCGGGCCCGGCGTTCCAGTGCCGCAGCGGCGAGAACAGGGTGATGCCCGCGCACAGCAGCGGTGCGGCCACATCCAGCCCGATGCCCTCGGGGATGGACAGCACGAAGTCCTCGGTGACCACGATCTGCGTGGAGTAGCCGCCGAGGGTGCGCCCGCCGGCCTGCTGTTCGGCGGACACGGGGGAGTTGTAGGTCCACACCGCGCCCCGGGTGCAGTACTGCTGCTCCCCGGCCACGCAGGGCTCGCACTCGCCGCACGAGCCGACCAGACAGCCCACGCCGACGCGGTCGCCGACCCGGTGCCGGGTCACCTCGGAGCCGACGGCGGCCACGATTCCGGCGATCTCGTGGCCGGGCACGCACGGGTAGGCGGTCCCGTGCCATTCGTCGCGGGCGGTGTGGATGTCGGAGTGGCAGATGCCCGCGTACTTCACGTCGATCAGCACGTCGTGGGGGCCGAGTTCGCGGCGCTCGATGGCGACCTTCTCGAAGGACCCGTCCGGGGCGTTCACGGCATAGGCGGTAGCGGTGCTCATGCAGTCATGCCTACTCCGGCATGCCCTGGAGCTCAAACCATCCGTCCGTTTTCCCACCCCGGCGCGCCGCGCCGACGGCCCCGCAATCGGTCGGCATGCTGGCGGAATGGCGATTCTGCTGGCCCTGTTGTCGATGTGCTCGACCCTGGTGGGCGGGCTGCTGGCGGTGCGCATCGGCGAGCGCAAGCGCCTGGTGCTGGGGCTGGCCGCGGGCGTCATGCTCGGTGTGGTGGCATTCGACCTGATGCCCGAGGCGCTGGAGCTCGACGACAGCGAGGTGCTGGGGGTGCCGGTGCCGCTGCTGGCCGCGGTGGTCGGCTTCTTCACCGTGCACGTGATCGAGCGGTCCATGGCGATCCACACCGGCTACGAGGACGAATTCGTCGCTCACCAGCACAATCACGACTTCAGTTCGCTGGGGCTGATGGCCGCGGGCGGGCTGGTCTTCCACAGCACGCTCGACGGTCTGAGCATCGGTTTCGGTTTCCAGGCGGGCGCGGCGACCGGTGTGGCGGTGGCGATCGCGGTCATCTGCCACGACTTCGCGGACGGATTCAACACTTTCACGCTGACCACGCTGTACGGCAATGCCCGCAAGCGCGGCCTGATCATGCTCGGGCTGGACGCGGTCGCGCCGGTGATCGGCGCCGTGATCGGCACGGTGGTCCGCGTCCCATCCGGACTGGTCGGACTGTTCTTGGGTTATTTCGCGGGCTTCCTGCTCTACCTCGCCACGGCCGATATCCTGCCCGAGGCACACGCGGGCAAACCGGCCCGGGGACCGCTGGTGTGCACCCTGGCCGGGGTGCTGTTCATGCTGGGCGTCGCGGCACTCAGCCACTGAATGCGCAACGGGCCGGGGAAATGCTGGTACACCGGTAGAGAGACACTTGCTCGAGCCGGCGGGCGAACCGCAATCGGGAGGGTCCGTGGACAGCGACAGACGCGGTGGCGGCGGCCGGGTGCTCGCGCTGATCGTGGTGGTCGTACTCGGCATCACCGGATTCCTCGGCTACCGCGGCGAACTGCCCCGCTGGCCCTTCGGCGACCAGATCGCCACCGCCGGACTGACCGGCCCGCCGCTGCCTCCGCTGGACGTCACCCTGGTCTCGCGCGTCGCGGAACCAGCGCTGGTCAATATCACCGCGGGCATCCGCCCCTACGGCATGGGCGCGGCCGGATCCGGCATCGTGCTCAGCGCCGAGGGGGAGGTGCTCACCAGTCATCACGTCATCAAAGGCGCTGACACCGTGACGGTTTCGGATGTCGGCACCGGCGCGGTCTACACCGCCGTCGTGGCCGGATACGACGCCATGGCCGATATCGCCCTGCTGGATCTGCAGGGCGCGGGCGGGCTCCCGGTCGCCCGGATCGGCAGTTCCGCCCCGTTGCACGTGGGCGACGACGTGCTGGCCATCGGCAATGCGGGCGGCACCGGATCGCCGACCGCGGTGGGCGGGCCCATCACCAATCTGGATTCGTCCATCGTGGCGCGCAATTCGGCCGATCTGACGCGGAAGTCGTTGCGCGGCATGATCGAGGTCGCGGCAGCGGTCGCCGCCGGGCAGTCCGGCGGCGCGCTGGTGGACCGCTACGGCTCGGTGATCGGGGTCGTCACCGCCGCCTCCGGCGAGGCGGCGAAGGCGGTGGGCAAGGGGCCCAACGGGTACGCGGTGCCCATCGACACCGCCATGGGCGTGGTCCGCCAGATCCGTTCCGGCACAGCGACCGACACCGTGCACATCGGCCCCACCGCCACCCTCGGCATCCTCACCTCCGACGCGCAGCCGTCCCCGCAGTCGGGGGCGCCGGCGGGCGCGCGCATCGACGTCGCCATCTACGGACAGCCCGCCTACGAGGCCGGGCTCGCCGACGGCGAGGTCATCACCGCCCTCGACGATCGCCTCATCACGGGCTCACAAATGCTGAAAGCCGCACTCAACGCCCATAAACCGGACGATGTGGTGCGGCTCGAGATCAGCGAACCGGGCGGGGCGCGCCGGACGGTGAATGTGACCCTCACCGTCGGCCCGCCGAACTAGCCCCGGCCGATCAGAACTTGCTGTTCCAGTACGACTGGAACTGGACGTACACGATCAGGATGACCACCGCGTAGAACACGGCGACCAGCGTCCACCGCCATTCCGCGAGGACCTGCGCGAAGCCGCGGGACCGGCCGAACAGCATTCCGGTCACGACGGCGAACATGGCCGGGGTCACCGCCCACACCACCATGCACCACGGGCACAGCGCGTGGATCTGGAAGGTGGCGTCCCAGACCAGCCAGCCGATGGCCGCCACGCCCGCCAGCAGACCGGCCCACATGCCGCCGACGAACCAGCGGGGCAACGAGATTCCGCAGACCAGCAGCACCCCGATGGTGACGAACACCGAGAAGCCCACCACGCCGATGATCGGATTCGGGAATCCGAACAGCGACGCCGTCTTGTCCGCCATCACCGTGGTGCACGACAGCGTCGAGTCGATCGTGCACGACGGCCGGTAGCCAGGTTCGGTGAGCGACTTGAACTTCTCGACCAGCAACGTGACCGAGGCCCCCCAGCCGATCAGCGCGGCCAGCAGCAGCGGCCACGCCGATCGGGGTCCCGCGGAGATCATCACTTGCTCGCGTTCTCGATCACCGAGGTCATGCCGCCGGAGGACATGAGGGCCTGGGAGTCGGACACCTGGGTGCCGTTCACGTACACCGTCGGGGTGGACTTCACACCGGTGGCGAAGACCTTGTCGGTCTGCTGCTTCACCCAGGTGGTGTACTTGCCGTCCTTGATGGCCTGGGCCACAGCCGGATCGGTGTACCCGGAGTCCTTGGCGATCTTGATGAGCTGGTCGTCGCTCATGCCGTTGCCGCCCTCCTTGGGCTGGTGCTCGTACATGGCGGACAGCCAGGCCTGGAACTTCGACGGGTCGGCCTCGTACATCACGTACGCGGCCGCGGCCCCGCGGGTGGAGAACTGATTGCCGTTGGAGGCGCGGTCGAGGAAGGTGATGATGTTGTAGTCCACCACCGCCTGGCCGCCCTGAACGGCCTTGACCAGCGCGTCGGCATTGGCCTTCTCGAACATGTTGCAGGCGGGGCACTGCACGTCGGCGACCACGCGCACGGACACCTTCTGCTTGCCCGCGGGCGCGGGGGCGGCGGCGTTGTCGATCCGGATCGCGCCCTCGGGGGTGAGGTTCGGCGGCACCAGCGCGGCCTGCTCGGCATTCCAGTGGAACGTGTTCGAGCTCTCGGCGGCCTTGTCGTCGTTGTGCTTGCGCGTCGCCAAGGTGATGCCGATGCCGGCGATCAGGCCGAGCAGGACGACGGCCACCGCCACTTGAATGAGGATCCTGCGGTTGCGGTCGGCCTTGGCCGCCTGCGCCAGCGGGTTCCGACCCGGTTTGTTGCTCACCTCTGCGCTCACCACACCTTCCGTAGTCACGACATGTGCGGGCCCATCTTCACCCGCGAACCTGAGAGAAACCAGCAAGCGGGCGTGTGGGGGACAGGGATCACGCCCGCGCGAGGCGCTTCTTCTGCTCGTCGATATCGAACCCGGCGGGCGGCCAGTCCAGTTTCAGGCCCTGCAGGGCGTCGATCAGCAGTTCCGTGACGGCCAGCCGGGCGTACCACTTGGAGTCGCAGGGCAGCACGTACCAGGGGGCGTAGTCGGTGTTGGTGCGATCCAGGACCGCCTGGTACGCCTCTTGGTACTGCGGCCAGTAGCCGCGCTCGTCGATGTCGGCGGGATTGAACTTCCAGTACTTGTCGGGGCGTTCCAGCCGCTGCATGAGCCGCTTCTTCTGCTCGTCGAGGGAGACGAACATGGCGACCTTCACCACGGTGGTGCCGTCGTCGACGAGTTTGCGCTCGAACTTGTTGATCTCGTCGTAGCGCTTGCCCCACACGTCCGGCGGGACCAGCTCGTGCACCCGCACCACCAGCACGTCCTCGTAGTGCGAGCGGTCGAACACGCCGAGCTGCCCGCCGCGCGGCAGCTGCTTGCGGATCCGCCACAGGTAGTGGTGTTTGCGCTCCTCGGCGGTCGGCACCCCGAAGGCCGCGTGATCCACGCCCTGCGGGTCGACCGAGCCGATCACGTGCCGGACGATGCCGCCCTTGCCCGCGGTGTCCATGCCCTGCAGCACCAGCAGCACACTGCGGGTGTCGCCGGAGCGGCCGTTGGCGTAGAGCTTCTCCTGCAGATCCGACAGCACCGAGCGGCGCTCCTCGAGCAGGGCCTCACCGGCACGCTTGTCGCCCTTGAAGCCCGGAGTCGTGGACGGATTCAGGTCCGCGACCGAGATGCCGTCGGCGCGTAGCGCCTTGGTGACCGGTTTGGACCAGGATGTCGCCTTCGCCATTCGTCATGCGTAGCACGCGGCGTGGTTTCCCGCAGGCAACCGCGCCGAATCACACCCGGGCCAGGTGCACCAGCTGGGCGGCCAGTTCCTCGTCGGTGACCGGGGTCAGCGTGAGATCGGCGGCCGTGGTGAGCAGGTAGCGGCCGTCGCCGGAGAAGTCGAGCCAGGTGCGATGCCGGGTCGGCGGCGAGAGCGGATTCGCCGGTTCCACCGAGACGGTGATGAAGCCGCGCCCGTCCACGGGCTCGCGCAGTTTGCGGCGGAAGCGATCCGCTTCCTCCCCGGCTCCGGCGGCGTCGGGATACAGCACGGCCTGCTGGGGTTCGCGCAGCGTGTCCAGCCGTCCGGGCGGCGCGGATCCGATGATCTCCACCAGCTCCCGTCCCAGATGCTCGGCGGGACACAGGGATACGGTCACCGCGTCCGGCATCGAGACCAGGATCCCGGCCCGCTGCTGGCCCACCGCCGCGAAGGCGAGAATGCGCCGGGCGCCGGGCCGGGCCGTGCGTTCGCCGTAGAGGGTGACGGTCGTGGTGTCGGTGCGGGCGCACAGCGCCAGGGCGGCGGCCAGGTCCGGATCGGTGCGGCGCAGGTGGCGCGGCATCGGCGCGCCCAGTGCCAGCGGGCCGAATCGCGATGCGCCGCCGGGGTTCTCGGTGGCCGCGGGGCTCGTGTCGAGCGGGTAGGGACGGCGTTCCAGATCGGTTTCGCGGGTCCAGATGATCGCGAACTCGTCCGGGGTCAGGATCCATTTCACGTGGCCGACCCCCCTTTCTCGGTAACCACCTCCGTCCCGCCCGCGACCCTACCGGAGAGATTCTGCGGGTGCTGGCCGTCGCGCTCGAACGCAGTTCGTGACCTGTCGCATTCGGGCGGAGGATTTCTATCGGACCGGCGGTCCCGCGAACGGCAGCACGACCGTGCAGGACACCGGCCGAGCGTGTCCGGGATCGAGGGCATTGAGCACCACCCGCACCGCCACCGGATCGGCGGGCAGTTCGAAGTGCTCGGTGTAGTCGGTCGCGCACAGGTCCTGCAGCACCACATTGTCGACGTTCGGACCGTCGAGCAGGCCGGTGGTCCAGGGGGTGGCGATCTCGTCGTAGCGGGACACCACCGTGGTGAACTGGATCGCGGGGGCGATGGCCGGGTCCGGGTTCAGGTCCACCGCGACCCGCGAACCGGGCGACAGCTGGCAGGGACCGCACTGCGCCGCCAATTCCATTCCGGGTGCGGTGGATTCGAGCAGCGGTCGCAGGCTCGCCAGACCGCTCACCGTCGAGCCGTGCAGCGGCGCGGCCAGCGCCACGTAGTGGTCGATCTTCGGAGCCGCGCCGAGGTGGTTCAGGGCGTAGAAGGGGACCGCGCCGCCCATCGAATGGCCGACGAGATCGACCTTGTCCGAACCGGTTTCGGCGCGCACCCGGTCGATGAAGTCGGAGATCTGCCGGGCGCTGGTCTCGACCGGCGTCACCGCGCCCATGATCGGTCCGAGCGCGCCCGTGCCGTAGGTCGTGCTGAAGACGCAGTATCCGGCGTTGACGAGCACCGGCGACAGGGTGTTCCAGCCGACGGTCTCATTGCCCAGCCCGTGCAGCAGGACGACCGGATTCGGGTGCGCCGCGGTCGGTGTGCAGGACCAGTCGTTCGCGCCCGGCGGCGGCTGCCCCGGCGCGGTGAGCTCGGCGGCCAGCCCGCCGAAATAGCTGTACGACGGATCGGGCTGGTCGGCGGTGGCCGGGCCGGTGAGGGCGCCGGCGCACAGGCTCGCGGTGAACAAGGCGGCGAGGGTGAGACGGCCGGTGGCCGATCGCGACATGGATGCTCCCGGTGTTCGTGGCGGTCGTACGCCCGGCGCCCCCAGCGCGCCGGGCATGACCGACCGGTCGGTCATAGGCTAGCTCGCGATGTACCCTCGGGGAAAGCCTCGGCCCAGGAAAGGATTTCGGCCATGCCACGACCGGCGGAACCCGGCCGCAACGCCCTGCTCGACGCGGGGGCCGACGTGGCCGCCCGCACGGGCCTGGCCGGACTGTCCGTGAACGCCGTCGTGCAGGCGGCGGGGATGGCGAAAGGCACCTTCTACCACCACTTCCCGGATCGCCGCAGCTACGTGGTGGCCCTGCACCGGCGCTATCACGACGAGCTGACCACCCTGGTCCTCGCCGCCATCGGCGAGCTCGAGCCGGGCCCGGCCCGCCTCCACACCGGCCTCGCCGCGTACCTCGACGCCTGCCTCGCGACTCGCGGCACGAAGGCCTTCCTGGCCCAATCCCGCACCGACGCGGACCTGCTCGACGAGGTGACGGCCCGCAATCAGCTCGTGGCCGCCATGATCGCCCCCGATATCGAAACGCTGGGCTGGGGGAATCCTCCCGCCGTGGCACACCTGGTGATCGCCATGGTCGCCGAGATCGCGCTGGCCGAACTGTATTCCGGCGCGGCCCGCCCCGACCTCCGCGCCGCGCTCACCGCACTGATCGACCGCACCCCGGGCTGACCGGGGCTCACCGCTCGCTGTCGGCGAGCCCCGTCACAACCGCGTCGAATCCGTCGGTGGCCGCTCGAATCGCCATGGCCCGCACCGTCTCCGGGGCCGCGCCCGCCAGGATGGCGCGGCGGATCTCGGCGTGCAGTGCGCGATCGAGGCCCGCGAGAGCTGCCGCGACGAGCCGCGGCACGGGGTCGTCCGCGCCCGCGCCGGTGGCCTCGGCCAGTGCCTCGGCGAGGGCGTTCTCGGTCTGCTCGCCGAGTCGCAGCAAGCGTGCTCGCAGTGCCGGGCTGTCGTCGATCAGCTGCCAGAAGGTGGCGGCGGCGGGCGCGAGGCCGAGCGTCGGATCGTCCCGGCGCACCCGGTCGAGGAAGGAACGCCGCACCGCCGCCGCGGCCGACTCGCCCGGTTCGCGATCCCGCACCGCCGCCGCGAGCCGGTCCACCACCTCGTCCTGGCGGTCGAAGAACAGGTCCTCCTTGGTCGGGAAGTAGTTGAACGCGGTATTGACCGACACGTTCGCCGCCCGCGCGACCTCCGCCACGGTGACCTTGTCGAACCCCTTCTCCGCGAACAGCGCCATGGCCGCGTCGGCCAGTGCGGTCCGGGTGGCGGCCTTCTTCTCCTCGCGCAGTGCCAACGATCGCTCCTTCCGGTCGCGGCCAGTATAGGTGTGACACTAAAAATGGTGTGACACCAAAATTCTGGGTACGGTCGGGGCATGACTCTCGGATTCGGCATCTACGCGGGCGGGCTCGGCGGCGACCAGTACGGCAATGTCACCCCCGGACCGCCGGAACGGGCCGATCGCATCGCGGCCGCCCTCGACGAACTGCACGGCGAACACCCGTTCGTGGTGCGCGGATACGTCCTGTACAGCGATGCGCGCGGCGGATTCCAGGAGTCCCCGCCGCGGCCGTGGCAGTACGCCGGGGCGCGTCGGACCCTCGATCTGGCGGTGTGTTTCCACGAGCCCGGCGACGACCTCACCGGCTGGCTCGCGTTCCTGCTCGAGCAGATTCGCGAGCACGGGCCGGTGCTGTCCTCGCTGCAGATCGCGCAGGAGCCCAACCACGCCGGCCCCGGCGGCAACGGCGACTTTCCGCAGGTCCGGCGGGCCGTGGTCGAGGGAGTGCTGGCCGCTCGCGCGGAGGTGGATCGGCTCGGCCTCGCGGTGCGCATCGGCTGCAACGCGGCGCCGGCCTTCGATCCGGGGCAGGAGTACTGGACGGACCTCGGCCGCCTGGGCGGCCGCGAATTCACCGACGCGCTGGACTATGTCGGGCTGGACTTCTTCCCCGACGTCTTCCGGCCGCTACCGGCCTCGGAATTGGAAGCCGCCGCCACGGCGGTGCTGACGGGCTTCCGGCGCGACAGCCTCGCCGCCGCGGGCATACCCGCCACGACACCCATCCACATCAGCGAAAACGGTTGGGCCACCGGGCCGGGACGGTCCTACGCGCGGCAGGCCGAGGTGCTCGAGACCGTGGTCGAGCTCGTCGACGGCCTGACCGACGAACTCGGCATCACCACCTACGAGCACTTCGGCCTCCGAGATTCGTACAGCGACCAGGGCGATATGAACCTCGAATTCGGGCTTCTGCGTTCGGATTACACGCCGAAGCCCGCCTTCGAGAAGTATCGCGAGCTGATCGCGAAGTACAGCGCCCCGGCGTGACCGCCGAGCCCGGTCAGACCGGGGTGACCTCGATGGTGATGTCGGCGGCGCGCAGCCGCTCGGTCAGCGCGTCACCCATGGCCGAGGCGGGGGTGAGGATGCCCGCCAGCTCCGGCAGGTCGTCGAAGGCCAGGCAGAGACCGGCCTGGCCGAGCATGACCGAGGTGGCCTGGTAGCCGGGGTCGCCCTTGCCCGCGAAGGTGCACTCGTACTTGGCGCCCGAGGTGGTGTGGGCGAAGGTGCGCATGGTGAACCAGCCACTGCGGCGGGCCTGCTCGCTCGGACCGGTGCCCGGCGCAGGCACGATCCGGTCGAGCAGCTTGCGGCCCAGCGCCACCCGCGACAACACCGCGCCGGTCGCCATGGTGGCCACGATGCCGCCCGCGATACCGGCGGCGACCAGCGGCGAGGTGGCCGACGAGCCCGCGCTCATCACCTCGCGGTAGCGGAAGTTCTTGCCGTACGGCCAGCCCAGCAGGCCGTTCGAGCGGCGCACCACCTTGCTGTTGTGCGCGCCCATGATGAATGTCGCCACCCAGCCGTTCAGGCTCGGGTCGATGTCCGAGGCCCGGGACCACGCCTGGTCGGACTGGCGGCCGACATCGGGTTCCATGGACTTGTCGGGACTCAGCGAATACGGGTGCGACATGACCGACGCCTTGGCCGGATCCGCGGCGATGGCCTCCATCATGGCGCGCCCGGAATCGATGGTGCCGCCGCTCATTCCGCCCTTGAGCCACGCCACCAGGGTGACGTCGGTGAGCTCACCGGCATTGTCGTCGACGCTGCGCTTGTACAGCTGGTACACGCTCAGATCCGACGGGATCGAGTCGTAGCCGCAGGAATTCACGATCTTCGCGCCGGTCTCGGCGGCCTTGTCGCCGAACCGGTCGATGCATTCGCGGATGAACAGCGGCTCGCCGGTCAGATCGGCGTAGTGCGTGCCGTTCTCCGCGCACGCCTGGACCAACGGGAACCCGTAGCGCAGGTACGGACCCACGGTCGTGACGACCACCTTGGTCCGCGCCGCCAGCGCGTTCAAGCTCTCCTGATCCGTCGAATCCGCCTGCACCAGCGGCCATTCCGCGGCGAGCGGGCCGAGTTCCGCGCGGACGGCGGCCAGCTTCTCCAGCGAGCGGCCGGCCAGCGCGATACGCGCGCCCGCGGGCGCCGCCTCCACCAGATACTGCGCGGTCAGCTTCCCCACGAAGCCGGTCGCCCCGAATAACGCTATGTCGAATTCCCTTGCGGCCACAGGTCTCACCAATCTGTTCCTGGGGGTTCGGGGGCGAAGCCCCAGAGAGCCCCGCGAGTTGGGGTTGTCACGCCTTGGCGGCGCGCTTGCGGGGCTTCTTGGTGGGTGCCCCGGTGGTGGGCGTGGGAGCCGGTCGGCTCGCCAGCCATTCGTGATGGGCGCGGCCGAGTTCGGTGACCGGGTCGTCCCCGTACAGCCACTCCCGTGCGATGCGGTGCCAGTTGCCGGTCGCTTCCAGCTGCCCGAGCATGCCGAAGGTCAGGAAGTCGGCGCGGCGGGAGAACAGGTGCTCGGGCGGCAGATTCTGCTGTTTCATGCCCTCGAAGTCGGTGGCCCGCGGGTCCACCGCGAGGACGAAGGCGCCGGAGGCCAATTCGGGGGTGATGGTGAGTTCCTCGTCCACCAGCGCCCATTCACACGCGGCGAGCACGTATTCCAGGCATTCCTCGGGCGTGATCTCCTCGGGCGACTCGATGACGCCGCGCTGCACCATGAGGTCGCGCAGGTCCTCGGCCCGCTCCTCGGCGGCCGCGCGAATGCAGACGGCCTCGAAGCGCACGTGTTCGGGATCCATCCGGTTGTAGAGCCCGAAATCCAGGAACGCGACCCGGCCGTCGGGGCCGAGCAGCAGGTTGCCGGGGTGCGGGTCGCCGCAGAACTCGTTGAAGGTGAACAGCGAGCCCACGTAGAACCGGTAGATGATCTCGCCGATCCGATTCCGTTCGGCGGCGGGCATTTCCCGGATCTCCTCGAAGCCGCGGCCGGGGAAGTACTCGCTGACCAGCACGCGGGTGGTGGACAGTTCCGGGTAGGTGGTGGGCACCACGATGAACGGGTGCCCGGCGAACAGGTCCGAGATCTGCTTCTGGGTAGTGGCCTCGGCGACGTAGTCGAGTTCGCTCTCCAGGTTCAGCCGCAGCTCGTCGAGCACGGCCGGGGTCACCCAGGGCATGGCGGACTGCAGGATACGGCGGAACATGGCCAGGTTCTTGAGGTCCGCGCGCACGGCGGTGTCGATGCCCGGGTACTGCACCTTCACCGCGACCTCGCGGCCGTCGTGCAGGGTCGCCTTGTAGACCTGCCCGATCGAGGCGGCGGCGACGGGTTCGGGATCGAATTCGGCGAACACCTGCTCCAGCGGCTGCCCGAAGTCCTCCTCGATGACCGCCCGCATCACGTCGAACGACACCGAGGGCGCGCTGTCGCGCAGCACCGCGAGCCGCCGCTGGAACCGCTCCCGATGCTCGGGCGGCACCAGGTCCAGGTCCAGCACCGACAGCATCTGCCCGAGCTTCATGGCGACGCCCTTCATGGTGCCCAGCACCATGACCATCTGCTCGGTGGCCCGGATCATGGATTCCTCGGCCATCCGGGCGCGCACCGCCTCGGATCTGCCGCGCATGGAGCGTCGGGTCTTCTGGGCGCGCAAGGCATTACCGGCTACAGCGATTCCCAGCTTCGTCCCCCGCGCGAGCCTGGATGTGGGCAGCTCTTTCGCCATCAGTGACCCTCCATGGGAGCCAACACCCCCGTTGGTGCCGACATGGCGGAACCCCTGTGATGTGAGCGTCTCAGAGGGTGCGCTCCGCCGACCTCAGACTAACCACACTGGGAACTCCAGTGCTAGCCGTCAGCTAGCACTGTTTTGGTTGTTCTCCGCATCGGGTAGCACGTGGGGGCGCGAGTTGAAGTAATGGCGGTCGCCGCCCGCGCGGACCATGCCCTCGATGGCGCTCCAGGCCATCATGGTGAGGTAGTCGAGCATTTCCTCGCTGGACATGGTGCGGTTGGAGATCCACCAGTCCGTCGCCAGCTGCACGCCGCCGACCAGCACGTAGGACCACAGCATGGCGCCTTCGGTCTGCAGGCCGCGGTCGAAGGACTTGTCGATGATGACCGCCGAGACCACCTGCGCGAACAACTTCTCGAAGTCGGCGAGGGTGGAGGTGTCGGTCGCCGCGCCGTTGCCCATGATGAACCGGTACACATCGGTGTCCGAATCCACGGTGTGGACGTACGCCGCCAGCGTGTTGCGGACCAATTGGTATTCGTCGAGGTCGTCGCTGATGGCGCCGTAGATGCGCGGCATCAGGGTGGTCTCGATGAACCGTTCCATGGTGGCGCGGGTCAAATCCTGCTTGTCCGAGAAATACCGGTAGAGCACGGTTTTGGAGACGCCGATCTCGGCGGCGATCTCGTCCATTCCGGCATCGCCGCCGCGCTTGCGGATGGCGGCGAGGGTGCCGTCCACCAGTTCTTCGCGTCGGTCGATCTTGTGCTGCTGCCAGCGACGTTTGCGACCGTCCACACGACCCCCGCGTGGACCGGTGGCAGCCTCGACGGCTGCACTCACGCTGCCTTTGGTGGTCACGCTGCGTTGGCTCCTTGTTCGCGTCCTGGGCCTGGGCCTATTCAGCTTAAGCCTCCCATGCTGTGGATCGCCGCCGTTCGGGAAGGGCCCGGTGGCGGGGAGTCCGTCACATCACGCGCCAGAATGGAAGTCATGGAGCAACCTACCGGCAGTGCCGGGGTACTCGAGCAGACCGAGCCGAAGCCGATGAAGACCGTGCCCACCGGCGGCGGAGCGTTCGCCGATCTCCTGGACGAAGAGGGTAAGAAGCGCGAGCTGTGGCGGATGAAGGCCATCGCGACGGGCTTCCTGGCCGTGGCCACCGTCATCTACATCGTCTGCGCGTGGATCAGTTCCCGCGGCGGGGGCGGGGAGTGGGTGGGCTACGTCAAGGCCGCCTCCGAGGCGGGCATGGTGGGCGCGCTGGCCGACTGGTTCGCCGTCACCGCCCTGTTCCGGCATCCGCTGGGTCTGCCGATCCCGCACACCGCGATCATCCGCAAGAAGAAGGATCAGGTGGGTGAGGGCCTCGGTGACTTCGTGCGCACCAATTTCCTCTCGCCCGACGCCGTCGCCGTCAAGGTGAATTCCGCGCAGATTCCGTTGCGGCTGGGCCGATGGATGGCCGAACCGGCGAACGCGGAACGGATCTCCGACGAGAGCGCGACGATTCTGCGCGCGGTGATCGGCGTGTTGCGCGACGAGGACGTCGAGCAGATCATCGACCAGACCATCGTGAAGCGGATCGCGGAACCGCTGTGGGGCCCGCCCATCGGCAAGGTCCTCAACGAGCTGATCGCCGACAACCGGCAGGCCCCGCTGCTGGACCTGCTGGCCGAGCGCGCGCACCAGTGGGCGCTGGACTCGCAGGAGACCCTCGACCGCATCGTGAACCGGGACGCGCCCTCGTGGGCCCCGAAATTCGTGAATTCGCTCCTGGCCGAACGCATTTATCGCGAGCTGGTGGAATTCACCTGGAAGGTGCGGACCCAGCCCGATCACGAGGTGCGGCTGGCCGCGAATCGCTTCCTCGAGGAATTCGCCCACGATCTGCAATTCGACGAGGCGATGATCGAGAAGGCGGAAAAGATCAAGACCGAGCTGATGGGCCGGCGCGAGGTCACCGGGATGGCGCAGGCCACCTGGCGCGCGGCCAAGCGGGTGATCCTGGAATCGGCCGACGATCCGAATTCGACCTTGCGGCGCAAGGTGTCGGAGAACGTCCTGCAGTTGGGCGAGCGGTTGTCCTCGGACCCGGCGATGCGCGATCAGGTGGACGGCTGGCTGGAGCGGGGCGTCCGTTACCTGGTCGCCAACTACGGCGCCGAGTTCGCCGGTCTGGTCAGCGACACGGTGGCGCGCTGGGATGCCGAGGAGGCTTCGCGCAAGATCGAATTGGCGGCCGGCAAGGACCTGCAATTCATCCGTATCAACGGCACCGTCGTGGGTTCGCTTGCGGGCCTTGTGATCTACACCGTTTCGCATTTGCTGTTCAATGGCTGAACAATTGACCAATTGGCGCTTCGGTTGAAGCGCTGAGTGTTTGCCGACCTGGCATCGATAAGGCGTGCTAACAGAGCGCTTGCAAGAGTTAGCACCCCGTCCTAGAATTGGCCCCACAACCGCCGGAAGGTGAGTGATGAAGCACGATCCCGAGGTTCCCGAACCGATCGACGGCGACGCGGCGGAGACGTCCGCCGCCGGAGACCGGTCGGGCCGCGTAGCCAACGCGGCTCACGACATCGGGGGCTTCATTCGGTCGCAACGCGAGGCCGCCCAGGTCTCGCTGCGGCAGCTCGCAGCGCTGGCGGGGGTGAGCAATCCGTACTTGAGTCAGATCGAGCGCGGACTGCGGAACCCGTCCGCCGAGGTACTCGCGCAGATCGCCAAGGGTCTGCGGGTCTCCTCGGAGGTCTTGTACATGCGGGCCGGGTACCTCGAGCAGAGGCCGCACGGCCCGGTCCGGGATGCCCTGCTGGCCGACAACGGTCTGACCGAACGTCAGAAGCAGGTCCTCCTGGACATCTATGAATCGTTTTGCCGGGAGAACCAGGCTAACGAGGACAGAGGGGACGCAACGGAGCTAATGGGGGGCGTTCCCGGGGGAAACAGGGACAACGAGGTTCCGCACCGCACAACCGAAGTTCCGCCACGCCAGGAGAGCGAACCATCATGACCGAATCGAATCTGACCGCCACCGTCACCAAGCCGATCTACGCCACCGTCGGTGCCGGCGACGCCCTCTACGCCGTCGTGACCGACGCCGTCTCGCAGATCCGTGAGCGCGCCAACTCCGCAGACGTGCAGGGTCGCATCGAAGAGGCCCGCGAGCGCTTCGCCAATCTTCCCGCCGACCTGCAGGAGCAGGCCGAGACCCTGCGCCAGCGCGTGCAGGCGCTGCCGTCCGAGCTGCCCGAGGATCTGGCCGAGCTGCGCGAGAAGGCCACCCCCGAAGAGCTGCGCAAGCTGGTCGACCAGTACTACCACCAGCTGCTGGACTTCTACGCCGACCTGGCCGCCCGCGGCGAGGAGACCGTCGAGAAGCTGCGCGCCAACCCGGCCTTCGAGGACCGCATCGAGCTGGTCGAGACCCGCTACAACGACCTGCTGGCCCAGACCCAGGACGTGCTGGGCAAGGTCAGCGACCAGGTCGGCCCGTACCTCGGCTTCACCGCCAAGGAGGAGGCCCCGGCCGACGAGACCGTCGACGCCGAGGTCGTGGACGTGACCACCGAGACCGCTCCGGTCGAGGACGAGGCCCCCGCCGCCAAGAAGGCCGCTCCGGCCAAGAAGGCCGCGCCCGCCAAGAAGGCTGCCCCGGCCAAGAAGGCCGCCCCGGCCAAGAAGTAGGTCTTCGCGTTCCGCGAAAGAGCTTGTCGCCCTCGCGCACTCCGGTGCGCGGGGGCGACGCTCGTTTACGGGGCAGTGCCGCTGGGTTCCGGAGGTCGTGCGGATTCGTGTCGTGCCCGGAAGTCGCGGTGGCCGGGTCGTCGCTCCGTATGATGGTGGCGTGATGGGAATACCCGGACTGATTCTGTGGGTCTTGTGGCTGGCCGCGATGGGCATGACCGTGTTCGCCCTCGTGCACGCGATTCGCCAGCGTCCGGATGCCTTCACGGCCGTGGACAAGCTGACCAAGCCGGTGTGGATCGCCATTCTGCTGGCGTCGCTGGGCGGGTTGCTGCTGGGGCAGACCGCGGTCGGGTTCCTCGGTATCGCGGCGGTGGTCGCGACCGGCGTCTACCTGGCCGATGTGCGACCCAAGGTCGACGAGATCCAGCGCGGGCCGCGCTGGTAGCTGTTCCTCCGAGTTTCGGCCGTCACCCGGCTCACCGGGTGGCGGCCTTTTTTGTGCGCTCGATTCCGATTGGGGACTTTTCGGGTGCTTGCACTAGCTAGCACCTGGTACTCCGGGTTACTGTATCTGTCAGTAACACAAAGGAGTGTCCTATGCGGGCAACGCTGCCTCACCCTGCGGACCTCGGCCGGAAGGTCCGTGACCTGGTGCTCGCGCACCGGGCCGACCTGCGCACCCGGACCTACGGCACCGCGGATCTGAATCCGCCCGCCGGACCCTACGAGGTCCTGCCGGTCACCGCCTCCGACGGCGCCCGGCTGCGGGTGCACGCCTACGGTCCCGCCGACGGCGATGTGATCGTGCTGGTGCACGGCTGGACCTGCTGCCTCGAGTACTGGAACCCGCAGATCAACGCCTTCGCCGGTGAATACCGCGTGATCGCCTACGACGTGCGCGGGCACGGGGAGAGCGACGAGGGCACCGCCCCGCTCACCACCGATCAGCTCGCCGACGATCTGGCCGAGGTCCTCGACGCGGCGCTGCGGCCGGGTCAGCGGGCCGTGCTGGTGGGACACAGCCTGGGCGGCATGACGATTCAGGCATGGGCGGGCCGCTACCCGCAGCGCGTGCGGAAGCAGCTGCACGCGGTGCTGCTCACCAATACCGCGGCCGGTGACCTGATCGCCGAGACCACCGTGGTCCCGTTCTTCAATCGCGGCGCGGCCGCGCTGCCGTTCCGGATGGGTCTGCTCGGGCTGAGCGCGCCGATCCTGTTCCCGCCGGTCAAGCCCGTGCAATGGGTGTTCCGCCGCCAGGTCATGAGCCTGCGGTCGGTCGGCGACATCGCGGACTTCGGCCAAAATATCGTGCGGTCCTGCCCGGCGCGGGTGCGCGGGCGGTTCGGAACCCTGTTGTCCTACTTGGACGTCGGGCGCGGCGCGGCCAACCTGACGGTGCCGACCACGGTCATCGCGGGTTCGGCCGACGACATGACCCCGCCGGTGCACGCGGAGCGGATCGTGGCGATGCTCACCGAGACCGGCAGCCTGGACGCCTACCGGGTGCTGCCGACCGGGCACCTGGGCAATGTGGAGGCCTACCGGGAGTTCAACGCCGAACTCGCGCGGGTCGCCGGGGCCGCTTTCGGGGTTCCGGCGAAGGTGGTGGGCGCCTGAGGGGTGGGGCTCGCCCACCCCTGGGGGACCTTATCCGCGAGGTCGCGCACCGCGAACATTGTTGTATAGCAAGAAGATATATACCCGCTTGCTGTTGCAAGCACCCCGGTTAGCGCGATACTGTGGTCGGGAACACAAAGGAGTGCTCATGCTGGTGAAACTCCAGGAGGCGGGCGCGGATGCGTTGACCGCTCCCTTTCGCCCCGGACTGCGGTCCCGCCGCTACAAGACGGCTTCCCTCAACACGCCGCGTCCCGCCGAGGTCATCCCCGTAACCACCCGTGACGGCGCCGAGCTGCGCGTGCACGCGTACGGTCCCGCCGACGGCGAGGTCATCGTGCTGGCCCACGGCTGGTCCTGTGCCCTCGAATACTGGAACCCGCAGATCAACGCCTTCGCCGGCGAGTACCGCGTGATCGCCTTCGATCAGCGCGGCCACGGCGAAAGCGACAGCGGCACCCGGGCTTTCGGCGCCGACCAGCTGGCCGACGACTTCTCCGATCTGCTCGACGCGGTGCTGCGGCCCGGTCAGCAGGCGGTGCTGGTGGGACACAGCATGGGCGGCATGACGATTCAGGCCTGGGCCCGCAAGTATCCGCACCAGGTGCGGCACCGGGCCTCCGCGGCCCTGTTGGCCACCACGGCCGCGCGGCAGATCTCGCACCGCGCCACCGTGATTCCGCTGCTCAACGAGATCGTCCCGAATCCGCAGTCGGTGGCCCGGGTGCTGTTCGGCACCCCGCTGCCGCTGCCCGGCGGCGCGGCGGTCAACAGGATCGCCAAGTCCCGGCTCGCCAATCCCGCGGCCACCCGCGACCAGGTCGACTTCGGCGTCTCGATCGTGCGCTCCTGCCGTCCGTCGGTGCGCGCGGCCGTGGCCCGCGGACTGGTCGAGCTGGACGTGGTCGACGCCGCGGCGGCGCTGACGGTGCCGACCACGGTCGTGGCGGGCTCCTTCGACAAGCTGCTGCCCGAGGTGCACTCGCGCGAGATCGCCGACAACCTCGCGGCCGCGGGCAATCTGGAGCGGTACACCATCCTGCCGACCGGTCACCTGGTGAACATCGAGGCCGAGCACGCCTTCAACAGCGAACTGCACCGGGTCATCCGGACCGCGCGCCGGGGCCCGGCCGCCGTCGCGGGCTGACCCGCCGCACGAACGAGAACGCCCGCTCCCGGGAAACCGGGGGCGGGCGTTCGGCTTTCGGGGTCCTATTCGAAGACGACCGTGCGGCGGCCGTGCACCAGCACCCGGCCCTCCAGATGCCAGCGCAGCCCGCGGGCCAGTACCACGCGCTCGATGTCGCGGCCCTGCCGGACCATGTCGCGCACGGTGTCGGAGTGGTCGATGCGGGTGACGTCCTGCTCGATGATCGGGCCCGCGTCCAGTTCGGCGGTCACGTAGTGGCAGGTCGCGCCGATCAGCTTCACGCCGCGCGCGAACGCCTGGTGGTAGGGGCGGGCGCCGACGAAGGACGGCAGGAAGCTGTGGTGGATATTGATGGCCTTGCCCGCCCAGTGCTCGCACAGTTCGGCGGGCAGCACCTGCATGAAGCGGGCCAGCACCACCGCGTGCGGGTCGTGGGCGTCGACCAGGTCCCGCATCTGCTCGAAGGCGGGACCGCGCTCGGCCGGATCCTTCGGGAACGGGATGTAGTGGAATTTGATGCCGTGCGCCTCGGTCATCCCGGCCAGGTCGGGGTGGTTGCCGATGACGGCCTCGATGGTGGCGGGCAGCTCGCCGGAGGCGGCGCGGCCCAGCAGGTCGTGCAGGCAGTGGCCGTCCTTGGAGACCAGCAGCACCGCGCGACGGCGTTCCCCGGAGTCGTGCAGCTGCCAGTCGGTCTCCGGGCCCAGGTCGGTGGCGACGGCGGTGAACCGGTCGCGCAGCTCGTCCAGGTCGAAGGGCACGGTGGCGGCCTTGATGGCCTGCCGGGTGAAGAACCACCCGGTCTCCAGGTCGGAGTGGTAACCCGCCTCCACGATCGACCCGCCGAAATCGGCGATGAACGAGGTGATGCGGGCGATGATGCCGGGACGGTCCGGGCAGCCCAGGGTGAGCACGTAGCGACGGTCGTCCAGGGTGGAACTCATGAGGGACATACTCCCAGCAACCGCCCGGCTCGCGGCACAGGGGTGAAGCACGCCCCGGTCAGAGCTTGTAGAACGCCTCGGCGTAGTGGAAGTCGCCCTTGATCTCGAGTTCGTAGGCGGTGAGGGTGCGGACCTGGAAGTGGGTGGCCCAGTCCGGCTGATCCGGGATGATGCCCACCCGGGCGCCGGGGACGAAGCCGAAGCGCGGGTAGTACTCGAGGCTGCCCAGCAGGCCGACGAGGGGCTCGTCGAGGGCATCCGCGGCCCCGAGGGCGGCGTGCATGAGGGCCGAGCCGATGCCCGCGGCCTGATGGTTCGGGAGCACCCCGAGCGGCCCCAGCGCCAGCACCGGGAACGGGCCCACGGTCGCGCGGGTGAGGCAGACGTGGCCGACCACCCGATCGTGGACCTCCGCTACCAGCGACAGGGTCGGGACCCAGACGGCCGCGTCGTCGCGCAGCGTGTGCACCAGGCCGACTTCGACGGGGTCGCCGGAGGCGTGGGAGGAGGAGGAATCGCCGTCGGCAGCCGCGGGGCGATCGGGGCTCGCGCCGAAAGCGCCGCGGTGTACCGCGTCGATCGCGGCGGCATCGCCGGTACGTTCACGACGGATCAGCACGCCTACAAGTCTGCGTGACAGCGGCGGCGCCCCGCAACAAAGATGTGCCAAACTCGGTGCTCATGCCGAAGATTTCCCGCTCTGACGTGGCGGAGATGATCGATCACACCCTGCTGTCACCCGATGCCACCCCCGCGGATGTGACCGCGCTGGTGGCCGAGGCGCGCGAATTGGGGGTGTTCGCGATCTGCGTGTCGCCGTCCATGTTGCCGGTGCGCGCGCCCGGTCTGGTGGTGGCCACGGTCGCGGGTTTCCCTTCCGGCAAACATCATTCGCTGGTGAAGGGGGCCGAGGCGCGGCTCGCCGTGGAGCAGGGCGCGGCCGAGGTGGACATGGTCATCGACGTCGGCGCGGCGCGCGCGGGCGAGTACGGCGCGGTGCTCTCCGACATCGTCACCGTGCGGGAGGCGGTGGGAGATCGCGCCCTGCTCAAGGTGATCATCGAAGCGGCGGCGCTGAGCGATGAGGCGATCGTGGAGGTGTGCCGGGCCGCGGAACGCGCGGGCGCGGATTTCGTGAAGACCTCCACCGGTTTTCACCCCGCGGGCGGCGCGAGCGCGCACGCGGTGCGGCTCATGGCCGAAACGGTCGGCGGGCGGCTCGGGGTGAAGGCCAGCGGCGGGATCCGGGACGCGGCGCAGGCGGCGGAGTTGATCGCCGCCGGCGCCACCCGGCTGGGGCTGTCCCGGTCTCGCGCAGTGCTGGAAGGGTTTCCGGTCTAGCGGCGATCCGTCAGCAGAGGATGGGCTGCTGCTGGGCGTTCGGATCCGCCTGCAGCACGGTGTTTCCGCCCTGCAGGGTGATGTGCAGGCCGTCCTTGGTGACCTCGACCTTGTTGGGGGTCAATCCCATCGGGTAGGTCTGCAGGCTCTCGGTCATGAGCTTGACGATGCCCGAGACCAGATCGGTGGGCAGTCCGAAGCCGAGCAGCGACGCCTGCAGCGTCTCGACCTCGATCTTGCCGTCCACGATCTTCGGCTTGACCTGCAGTTGGGCCAGGCCGCCCAGTACCGCGAAGCTCAGTGTGCCGGTGGCGGGATCGGAGGCGGTGGCCGAGACCAGACCGGCCATCGTCTGGGTGATGCCGTCATTGCTCCAGGTGACGTCGGCGCTGGAGCTGCCGACGCTGGCCTGCTTGCCGCCGTCCTTGGTCTCCACGTCGTGGAAGGTGGCGTTCACGACCATGCCCTGGGCCGGGCCGAACTTGGAATCGTCGCTCTTCACGGTGACCTCGCCGACCTTGTGGTCGATCATGGTGAGCAGCAGCGGTTTCCAGCCGAACGAGACGTCGATCTTGGAGCCCATCTGGGCCTCGAACTGCGAGCTGATGCACTTCTCGACCTTGTGGCGGGCCCAGGCCTCGCCGCCGGCGAGCCCGCCCGCGATCAGCAGTGCGGCCACCAGGGCGACGATCAGCAGGGTCTTCTTGCGGCTGCGCTTCGGACCGGACGAACCGGTCTGTCCACCACCGACTTTCGCCGGGGGAGGCGGGGCGCCCGGTGGCACCTGCATACCGCCGGACTGGGTGATCGGACCCGAAGGCCCTGCCGGATAACCGGGTCCGCCCGGCAGCGCCGCGGTCGGACCGGTGCCGTTCGCGAGTTTCGCGGTGTCGGCGGTCGGTGTCGAGCCGGGGCCGGGACGGCCGGTCGCGCCCGCCGCGTAGGCGGCCTCGCCGGGGTGCAGGACCTGGGTGGGCTGGGCGTCGGGGTCGGGGGTGGCCGGGTCGCCGGTGTGAGCGGGGTCGTTCCACCAGTCGGTGGTCGCGTCCTGTCTCGCACCTAGGACCTCGGTGGGGGTGCCGTCCGGTTTACCGAGGTCAACCGGCTGCGCCGTGGAGTCGCCGGGCCGCACGGAGGGGTCGACCGGCTGCGCGGCGGAGGCGTCGCGCTTGGTTGCGTCGTCCGAGGTGGGTTCCGAACTCATGGGGGCGATTCTTCCCGAGCTTTCTGTGTGAGCTCTGTGCATCGTGTGAGGTGTCGGCACACAGGCGCGGATTGTGACATAACACACATGGGTCCGGCTTATCCTGAGTGCCATGGCTGGGAACGCGGCACCGGGGGATCCGGAACACGACTGGGACGCGTTGCGGGAGCAGGCCGGGCGGCACGCGGGATACTTCACCACCCGACAGGTACTGCGCACCGGATGTGAGGTCCGGATCCGCGACGGATTACGCGACGGCAGCGTGCTGCGGTCGGGGGTGGGGCTGCTCCGGCTGGCCGACTGGCCGGACGGGCCGCTCGACGAGTACGCCATGTGGTCGGCCTGGTTCGACGGGGCGGCCGCCGTCTCCCATCACAGCGCCGCCGAACTGCACGGGCTGGGCCGGTTGCGGCCGCGGTTCGTGCACCTGTCGGCGCGGGTCGGGCGGTTCCCGCTGTCGCCGCGGCTGGTCGTGCTGCGGCGCAGTTTCGCGCGCAAGGATGTGGAATCGGCGGGCGCGTTCCTGGTGACCACGCCGCTGCGCACCGTCATGGATCTGGCCGAGGCCGGGATCGGGCAGGCCGCCCTGGACGAGGTGGTGTCCGACGCGGTCGCCATCCACCGCTGCGCCCGGGCCGAGATCCGTTCCGCCAGTGCGGCTCTGGACCCGGCCACCGCGGCCCGGCTGCATCGCGCGCTGGCTCGCGCGCAGGAAGATCACCGCTAGCGTTCGCCGGACGGCATTCCGGGGATCGCGGGGTGCGGGTTTCGAGTTTTGCGGGCGCGCGATTCGTGGCAGGGTGACTGGTATGGGGACCGGTGCTGGCGTGTGGGATCTGGTGTTTCCGCCGGGCCCGCCCGAACGGATCGCGGACATGTTCTCGGCCGCCGTCGTCGCCGACGCGATCCGGCCCTACGACGCCGACCTGGCGCAGTCGGTGGAGACCTGCCGCGACTGGCGGCACGGCTACCACCGCGTCTTCCGGGGAATGACAGCGCTGGCGATCAGCGCGCCCGAGATCTCGATCGGCATGGCCGAGGCCGGGCTGCGCTCGGTGCGGCACATGCTGCGGTTCACCGTCGGCCGCACGGTCGCGGCCCTGGACACCGTCGACGTGGACGCCGCGGCCGACGGCGCCGGGCTGGAGACCGCCGCCGTGGCCGGCGAGGCCGCGGTGGTGAAGCGGCTCGAGGTGCCGTGGCGCGGACTGCTGCTGGCCGAGGACGCGCTGCGGCTGCGCCTGGCCGAATGGCAGACCCACGGCATCCTGGAAGCCGATTTCGTGGCCGCGATCGAGCGGGTCATCGACCATCCGGAGTGGCTGGCGCTGCCCGGTTTCCGGGTCACCGTGACCGGCGCGGGCGCGGAACTCGGGCCGCTGCGGCCGCTGCTGAGCTGGGGCGCGGAAGTGCTCGCGGTCGATCGGCCGGGCCGGGTGCGCTGGGAGCGGCTGCGGGCCGCCGCCAAGTTCGGCGCGGGGGTCATGCACTACCCCGTCGCGGACGGCGAACCGGGCGTCGACATCTCCCGGGGCTTTCCGGCCCTGGCGCAATGGATCACGGCGCACAGTGACGCGCGGCCGGTGCTCGGGCTCTACGCCGGGCTGCCCGGAGCCGCCGGGGTGCGCCTGGCGGTGGCCTCCGACGTGCTCGCCGACGCGGTGCTGCGGCATCACCCCGACGCGGCGCTGGCCATGCTGGGTTCGCCGACCGACACCTACGCGGTCCCGGCGTCGGTGGTGGCGGCCGCCCGGGATCACCTGGCGCAGCGCGGTTTCCGCGGCAATGCGCAGGATCTGCTGCACCGGGTGGCGCCGCACTCGCTGTACCGGCTCAACTACACCCGCCCGATCTTCGACACCGAGGGCGGGGCGTGGGGGCTGTTCGACAATCTGCCCGCGCTGGCCGGGCCGGATTACGCGCTGGCGCAACGATTGCCGCGCTGGCGGGCGGTGCTCGCCGCGTCGGCGGGCTGCCCGGTGTCGTTCACCGTGGCCCCGCCCGCGTGGACCCGTGGTCTGGCCCGCGAGAACGGCTGGCGCGCGGCCGCGTACCGGGCGTCCTCCCGTTTCGGCATCGAGATCTTCGACCCCGCCACCGCGCGGACCCTGCTCGCCGCGAAGCTGGTCGCCGACCTGTTCGCGCCCGAGGAGCCGCGAATATCCAACCCGGAAGCGCTGTTCGCGGCGGGCGCCGCCCACGGCGGTCTGTGGCGGCAGCCCTTCGCGCCGCGGTCGCTGCTCGCGCCGGCCGCGATCTCCGGCACGGTGCGGGACCTGCTCCACAAGCTCCACTGATCCGCGCGTGGGTACCCGCGGATCAGTGCAGCCTGCGGTCGGCCACTGGTGCCCCGTCAGGGGGCCGGAGTGTGGGGACCGTAGGGGGACAGGGTAACTCGCGGGACCCGCTCAGGGCAGGGGAGCGACGGCGGACCAGGGCACCGTCAGGATGTTGTCGCGCAGGCGGCGGCGGTAGGCGCGGAGCGGAAAACCCTGCTCGCGCAGCAGGTTCGCGGCGTGGCGCCAGCGGACGCGGGGGCCGTAGGGGGCCAGCGGCGCGGCGACGGACCAGGCGCGGTCGGCGGCGGTCAGCAGGGTGTGGATGGGTTCGCCGGGGACATTGCGGTGGATGAGGGCCTTGGGGAGGCGTTCGGCGATGTCGGACGGCGTGTCGACGGTGAAGGGATCCCAGGCCAGGGTGAGGGACAGGGGCCGGGTGCGATCCAGCAGGACCCAGGCGCAGCGGCGGCCGAGTTCGTCGCAGGTGCCGTCCAGGAGCAGGCCGTCGGGGGCCAGGCCGGACTGGATGGTCGACCAGGCTTCGGGCACAGCGGATTCCGGATACTGGCGCAGCACATTGAAGGCGCGCACCAGGGTCGGCCGCAGACCCGCGAGTTCGAAACCGCCGCGGGCGAACACCACGCCGTCCCGGCCGGGGACCACCCGTTCGGGATCGATCTCCAGGCCGACCACGCGCAGATCGGGTCGCACGGTCCGCAGCCGGGCCGCCATCTCCAGGGTGGTGACCGGGCTCGCTCCGTAGCCGAGATCCACGACGAGCGGATCCGCGGCGTCCAGCAATCTCCCGGTGACCAGCGGGTCGTGCGTCATCCACCGGTCCCCGCGGCGCAACCGGTTGATCCCGGTGGTGCCGCGGGTGATCGTGCCGATGGGTTTGGTCACCCGGCGGGGTGCTGCTGATCCAGCCAAACCTTCGTCACCTCGGCTTCGGCGCGGAACAGGTCCACCAAATTCACCAGCATGAGCTGTTCGAGCCTGCGCCCGAAGAACGGAACATTGACCTGGGCCCGCGAGGACGTGCGCAGGGTGCAGCCGGTCTCGGTGGCGAACAGCCGCATGCTGCCGCCGAGAGTGCCCGGGCTGCCGGGGATTTCGGCGGTATAGGCGCCGGTCACCTCGGGACCGTACGGCCCGTAGGTCTCCCGGCGGGTGATCACCATGTCCTTGTGCACCACCATCTGCGCCATCTCGGGCAGGGTGTCGCGGGGCAGCACGTGACGTAGTTCGACCCTGATGCCGTCGTCGCCGGACTCCAGGCTGACGATGTCGTTCGGGGAGTGCTTGCGCAGTTCCTCGATGCGGGCGTCCCAGTGCTCACGGTTCGTCATCGCCGCGTACACCTGATGGGTGGTGTGCAACGAATACCGCGCGGAATAGTCGAGTCGGCGGGCCACGATCGCTCAGGTTACTGCCGGGCGACCTCGGTCAGTGAGAACTCAGCCAATTGTCGGTGAACTCGGCCTCGCGCTCCAGCAGTTCGGTGAGGTGCTGCTGGATGGCCGCCTCGATCTTCTTGCCGAACAACGGGATCTTCACCTCGATGGTCGCGTCGACCACGAAGGTGGAGCCGGTGCCGTCCTCGGTGACGGTGAGGCTGCCGGTGATGGTCGCGGGCGCGCCGTCCACGTACGCCTCGACGGTGCCGCCGTTGCCGTGCCAGGTCTCGGTGCGCGGGATGGTCAGACCGTCCGGCTTGATCGCGGTGATCTGGGCGGGCAGTTCCTCGGCCGGGATGGTCTGGACCATGTCGACGCGCACCTGGTCACCGGTGATCGCGATGCTCTCGATGCGGGCGTTGGGCCCGCCGACCGCCTCGATGCGGTCCTTCCAGTACTGCTCGTCGGCGAACGCCGCGCGCACCGCGGCCAGGGGATGTGTCGAGTGCGCAGTGAAGGCCAGAGGTGTCGCCATGGTCGGACACGCTACCGTCTGTGCCTGTGCGTACTTCTCGGGTGGTGTCGTTCGACGACCTGCGGGACCGGCTCGCGGCGACCGGGGCGCGGCTGCGTGCCGGGGTCCCGCTGGCGGAGCTGACGACCCTGCGGGTCGGCGGCCCGGCCACGGTGGCCGACTGCGAGACCACCGAGGCGCTGGTGGCGACGGTCCGGGAACTGGACGCGGCCGGGATTCCGGTGCTGCTCGTCGCGGGCGGCTCCAACCTGCTCATCGGCGACGACGGCTTCGACGGGGTCGTGGTGCGGATCGCCACCGAGGGCGTGGAGATCGGCGCGGACTCGGTGCTCGCCGAGGCGGGCGCGAACTGGGACACGGTGGTGGCGGCCACGGTGGCGGCCGGACTCGGCGGCCTCGAATGCCTGTCCGGCATTCCGGGTTCCGCGGGCGCCACGCCGGTGCAGAATGTCGGCGCGTACGGCGTCGAGGTGGCGAGTTTGCTGCGCCGGGTGCGTTTGCTGGACCGGGCCACCGGGGAGATCCGCTGGGTCGCGCCCGCGGAGCTCGGATTCGGGTACCGCACTTCGATTCTCAAGCACAGTTCCGCCGCGGTGGTGCTGGCCGTCGAATTCGGGCTGCGCGCGGACGGTTCCAGCGCGCCGCTGGGATACCGGGAACTGGCGAACGCGCTGGGCGCGGCCGAGGGCGAGTCCCGGCCCGCCGCCGATGTGCGCGAGGTGGTGCTGCGGTTGCGGGCGGGCAAGGGCATGGTGCTGGACCCGGCCGATCACGACACCTGGAGTGCCGGTTCGTTTTTCACCAACCCCGTTATTCCGGACGAGCGGGTGGGGGCCGTGCGCGCGGCGATCGCCTCACATCTCGGTGCGGATGTAACCGTGCCCACCTACCCGGCCGAGGGCGGGGTAAAATTCTCGGCGGGCTGGCTCATCGAGCGCGCCGGCTTCGCCAAGGGCTTTCCGGGCGACGGGTCTCCGGCGCGGTTGTCGACCAAACACACGCTGGCGCTGACCAATCGGGGCGCGGCTACCGCGACCGATCTGGTGACCCTCGCCCGCACGGTTCGCGAAGGGGTTGCCGAGCGCTTCGGCATCGAGCTGGAACCCGAACCCGTGACCGTGGGAGTGAGCCTGTAGCGGGTGGTGTCCACCACTAGAACAGCGTCCGGGATACACGGTTTGCGGGGGTAGGGTCGAACAAGTGAGTAATCGAGGACTGTCCCGCCGGTCGGCCATGCGTGCCGCACTGGTGGCGTCGACAGCGGTCATCGCGGCGGCCTGCTCGTCGTCGGGCAAGAACGGCGGCACGGCCAAACCTGCCGAACCAGTCGCCACCGTGAAATTGGAACCGGCCGCCGGCGCCGAGCAGGTCAACCCGACCACGTCGGCCACCGTCACCGTCACCAACGGGCGGATCGACCAGCTGGCGCTGACCAACGCCAACGGCAAACAGGTAACCGGCACATTCGATGCCACTCGCAGCAAATTCACGGTGAACGAGCCGCTCGGCTACGGCGCCACCTACACCTGGTCGGGCACCGCCATCGGCACCGACAACAAGCCGGTCGCCATCGACGGCAAGTTCAGCACCGTCAACCCCAAGAAGACCGCCCCCGCCACCGTCAATATCGGCGACGGGCAGGAGGTCGGCATCGCCGCGTCGATCATGCTCCAGTTCAAGGGGCACGTCGAGAACAAGGCGGCCGTCGAGAAGGCGCTCACCGTCACCGCCACCCCGGCCACCGAGGGCTCCTGGGCCTGGCTGCAGGACGACAACGGCGGCTCGCGCGCGCACTGGCGGCCCCGCGAGTACTGGCAGCCCGGCACCACCGTGCACCTCGGCGCCAAGCTGTACGGCCTCGACATGGGCGGTGGCCTGTACGGCGACTCCGATCTCACCTCCGACTTCCGGATCGGCCGCGCCCAGATCGTGAAGGCCTCCGCGCCCAGCCACCGCGTCCAGGTGGTGCGGGACGGCGCGACCATCTTCGACTTCGCGTGCAGCTACGGCGAGGGCAACGAGGACCGCAATGTCACCCGCTCCGGCATCCACGTGGTGACGGAGAAGTACGAGGACTTCATGATGTCGAATCCGCCGTTCTACACGAACGTGCGGGAACGCTGGGCCGTGCGCATCTCCAACAATGGCGAATTCATCCACGCCAATCCGCAATCGGCGTCCGCCCAGGGCAATTCGAACGTCACCAACGGCTGCATCAACCTCAGCACCGCCGACGCCCAGGCCTACTTCCCGACCGCGCTCTACGGCGACCCGGTCGAGGTCACCGGCACCCGCATCCAGCTGTCCGCGGCCGACGGCGACATCTACGACTGGACCATCGACTGGGAGACCTGGAAGGGCCTGTCCGCCCTGCAGGGCGAACCGCACAACCAGATCTCGGCCACCCCGCTCCCGCCCCAGCCGGTCGGCGGTCGCTGAAAACCCTTGCCGTGGTTGCCGACCCGGATAGGGTCGGCGGGTGCGCGCGCTCAGCCCCTCCGAGCGATGGTTCTGGATCATCGACCGGTTGTCCCCGGCGAATTGCGGCGCGCGCATTCGCGTGCACGGGCCGATTCCGGCCGCCCGGCTGGAATCGGCCGCCGCCGCGCTGGTCGCGGAATATCCCTTGCTGCGCATGGGAATCGCGGACGACGCGGGTAGCCACCCGCGATGGCGGCCGCTGACCCGGCCGCGAATTCCGGTGCGACGGATCGAATCCCGCGATGCCGAGGCGTGGGTGCGCGAGCTCGACGCCGAATTGGCGGAGCCCTTCGACACCGCGGCGGGACTGGCGCGCATCACCGATATCGCCGTCGGCGTGGGCACCGACGGCGAATTCCACGACATCGTGCTCACGATCTCCCACATCGTCGCGGACGGGCGCTCCTTGATGGCGTTGCTGCGCAAGCTGATCGGCTACGCGGAGTCGGGCGGCGCCGGCGGGCCGGAGCGCCCGCCGGCCCCGGCCGCGGACGACCTGATCCCCCCGGCGGCCCGCGGTCTCTGGCGGTGGCTGCACACCACGGCCGCCGACCAGGTCACCGCGTTGGTCCAGCGCCCGCACCGACTTCCGGTAGTCGCGGCGCCGATCACCGACCGGCGAACCAGGGTGGTGCACCGCGTCCTCGACCGGGAGACCTCCGCGGCCTTGGTGACCGATTGCCGCCGAATCGGCGTCACCGTCCACGGCGTGCTGGCGGCGGCCGTCGCGGCGGCCGTCGGCGGCGCGGCGCTCGAGCAGATCGGCGCCCGCCGCGCGGCGACCGGGGTCGCGGCGGTGGGGTCGCCGGTCGACTTCCGGGCCGCGCTGCGGCCGGCTCCCGACGCGGACGAGGTGGGTGTGTACGCCCCGGTGCTGGTCGGGTTCGTGCCGTTCGGGCCGGGGGTTTCGCTGTGGGAGGCGGCGCGGTCGGCGAAGCGGCAGCTCGAGCGCGGGGTGCGGCAGGGGCGGCATCTGGCGACGGTGGCGGGGATGCGGTTCGGAACGCCGCGGGGGCTGGAATCCGGTGGGCGGCTGGCGGAAATGGTGGATCGGCGCGCGCCCTGGAATGTGTCGGTCACGAATCTGGGGCGGGTGGAGTTTCCGGAAAGGGCGGGGGCGTGGCGGCTTTCGGGGTTGCGGCTGGCCGCCACGAATTCGTGCGTGAGCGTGCTGACGGTCGCGATCACCACCGCGCACGAGGAAACGCACCTGGGGTTCTGTTACGCGGATCCGGTGTTGTCGCGGGTGCGGGCGGAGGCTTTCGCGGACGCGGTACTGACCGTGTTGGCGCGGCGGCCGGATCCGTCAGTGGCGTTGCAGGCGGGCGCGTAGTTCGGCGCGGTCGGGCTTGCTGGTGCGGCCGGCCACGGGGATCTCGTCGACCACGACGATGTCGTCGGGCAGCGCGGAAACGTCGATGAGGGCGGGTAATTCGCGGCGTAGGCGGGTCTCGACGTCGGTGGCGTGCGGCTCGGTGACGACGGCCAGCACGATGCGCTCGTCGCCGATCTCGTCGGGGATGCCGATCATGACGGCCTCGCGGACGCCCTCGACACCCACGATGGCCGGTTCGTACAGGCCCGGATAGATATTGGTCTTGCCGCGGATCATCATGTCCTTCTTGCGGCCCATCAGGACCAGGGTGCCGCCGTCGAAGCGGGCCAGGTCGCCGGTGGCGATCTCCTTCAGCGGGGGTTCGCCGAGGTAACCGCGGCACAGGTTGGGGCCGGAGAGGATGAGTTCGCCGTCGTCGGCGATGCGCGCGTCCACGCCCTCGCACGGGAAGCCGAGCGGGTCGCCCGCGCCCTCGAAGGCGAGTTTGTCGGCGCCGGAAGTGATTGCCACCGGCAGGATCTCGGTCATGCCGTAGACCGCCAGCAATTCGGTGCCGGGCAGGACCGCGCGGGCGCGGCGCAGCAGCGCGGTGGTGACGGGCGCGCCGCCGAGGGAGATCTCCTCGAGGTGGGCCGGCGCGGGCAGCCGCCCGGCCTCGACGGCGTCGAGGATGGTCGCCAGGTCGGCGGGGGTGAGGAAGGCGTGGGTGGCGCTGTCCGGGCTGCCCGCCGGGCCGAGGGTGCGGGCGAAGCCGAGCGGATCGACGTGGGTGCTGAAGCGGGGATAGCGCGGCATGGACCAGCGCGCCCCCTCCAGCACCGCGGGTAAGCCCATCATCAGCTGCTCGGTGTGCAGGTGCGAGCCGGGCATCAGGGTGGTGGCGCCCGCCACGGCGGCCAGGCCCGCGCCCAGCGAACCGCGGGTGTGCACCACGGCTTTCGGGTCGGCGGTGGTGCCGGAGGTGAAGACGATGAGCGCCTCGGCGTCGGGATCCTCGACGGGCGCGTCCACGGTGGCGCCGGTGGCGGGGCCGGACCAGCCGGGTTCGGAGCCGATCAGGTGGCCGAGCGGGATGGAGCCGCGCGGCGTTCCGGGTAGGCGCGGGCCGCTGTGGATGTGGCGCACCGGTAGCCGTCCGAATTCCGGTAGCGAGAGGCCGAGCCGGCGGCCGTATTTCTGGAGCGGCCCGCTCAGCAGGTAGAGCAGTGATTCGGTGGCGGCCCAGCCGGGTTTCACCAGTTCCAGTCGGCGCGCGAACAATTCGGGTCCGACGCCGGGGTCCACGAACACGATGCTGCCGCCCGCCGCGATCGTCCCGAACACCAGCACCACCGCGTCCACGCAGGGCCGGATGGAGAACAGCATCCGGTCGCCGGGCTCGAAGCCCTTGCTGTGCAGGCGTTTCACCACCAGGCGGATGCGGGCGTCGAGTTCGGCGAAACTCAGCGGCTGTTCGCCGATCATGCCGAGGGCGGGGGCGTCCGGAGTGCGCAGCACCTGCTCACGCAGCAGCGCGACGAAATCCTCGCCCGCGGACGGGTATCCAGATGTCACCGGATGTCCACCAGCTCCGGTTTGTAGCGGTGGTCGGCGTACCAGGCGAGGGTCTTGCGCACACCCCAGGCTTTCACGCGCCGATTCGACCCGTACACCCGCACGTCGCGCCGCAGCCCGTAGTCGGTGGTGAGCGTGCGGACGGCGTTCACCAGCGCCCGGTCCTCGTGCAGCTCCTCGATGGCGGTGCGCGGGAAGCCGCCCGCGGCCTCGTACAGTTCGGCGGTGATGGCCATATTGCAGCCGGGCGTCATGACGTAGGGGCCCAGGTAGCGCGGGTCCTGGTTGCCGGGCCGGAGTTTCCCGAACTGCGTGGCCAGCTCGAGGGCGACCCGGATGACGGTGCGGTCCAGCAGGCTCACGCCCTCGTCGGTGCGGGGGATGAGCTGACCGCTGACCAGGCGCAGCCCGGAGTCGAAGGCGGCCCGGATCCGCGCGGTCCAGTCGGGGGCGGGCAGGCAGTCGGCGTCGGTGCGGGCCAGGCGGATGGCCCCGGCCGCGATGGCGTGGCGCATGCCGGTGTCGGCGGCCGCGCCCGTGCCCTTGCGTTCCTCGGTGACGATCTCGATCCGCGGCTCGGGATGCGCGAGGGCGAAGTCGCGCACCACCTTCACGGTGGCGTCGGTGGAGTTGTTGTCCACCACCAGGACGGTGAAGTCCCGGTCCCGCTGCCGGGCGAGCGCCGCCAGGGTGGCGGTGATGCCGTGTTCCTCGTTGTAGGCGGGCACGATCACCCACAGGTCGTTCATGGCCCTCCTGGCGGAATTACGTACCGCGACTTACGGTTTCGGCAGGCGGTACGCGATGGCGGCGGCCGAGGGACCCGCCCCCGCGGCCACGAACAAGGCTACGTCGGCACGGTCGAGCCCGCCGCTGTCGCGGGCCGCCAGGAACGCGACGGGCAGGGCCGAGGTGTGGGCGTCGCCGTCGGTGTCGTCGGCGCTGACCGCCTCGGGGGCGATGCCCAGGCGCTCGGCGAGCCGGGCCGGGAAGTCGGGGGTGGGTCGCCCGCAGATCAGCGTCGTGCGGTCCAGCGGCGCGTCCGCCACTTCGAGGGCTTCGGTCGCGGCCGAGACCGCGTGGCGCAGGAGCGCTTCGACGTCGACGGGGCGGTGGACAGTGATGGAGGACCGACCGGTCGTCCCCATCTCCGGCAGTCGCACGAAACCCTCCGCCGCGGGCCGTCCGTCGGTGGCGCTGATGTGCAGCGCACCGAATCCGGCCGGGCCCGCCGCCTTCTCCAGCAGCATGGCCGCACCCACCGGCTTGATCGGGAAACCCGGCTGCGGCCGCGGCGATTTCGACGGGTGCGCGTCACCGGACACCAGCAGCACCTGGTGCACGGTCGGCGCCTCCAGCAGCGCCTGACTGACCTGGATGGCATTGAGAATGCCGCAGGCCCCGTTCATCAGGTCGAAGGACAGGCACGGCACATCGCCGCTGCGATACTCCAGCCCGATGCCCACCTGCTGCTGGATCAGCGCGGACATGGCCGGTTCCACCATGTTGGCGTCGCGGTAGACGCCGGTATTGATCAGCGCGTCGATCCGCTCGGGCGTGCTGCCCGCCTCCGCGATGGCGCGGCGTGCGGCCGCGGCCGCCTGCTCGATCGAACTGCCGCCACCGATTTCGGTGACGATGGAAGAAATCACGATTCCCATACCGCATCACACCCGCAGATCGCCGAGCGTCACCGACAGAAACCCGGCCACGACGCCGGAAGCCGCGGGGACCATCAGTACTTTCGCCCCGGACGCTATCCGCTGTTGTTTGAGCGCGTCGTGTAAAACCACGAAATGCGAGGTGGACGCGGTGTTGCCGTACCGATCCAGCACCATGAGCGCGGGCGGTATCGGGGCGTCGAATTCGCGTTCGGCGATCTTGGACACCAATTCCACCGCGGGCGCGCTGAATTGATGGTGGATCACGTGGTCGTAGCCCTCCGCCGCGAAATCGCTGCCCCGCGCGGCCAGGAAATCCCGCTGCCGGGTGGTCCACAGCAGATAGCGGGCCTCGTTGTGCATGGCCCGATTGTCGGTGTAGAGCGCGATTCCGGAACTGCGGTCGCTCGGCATGCCCAGGCACAGCTGTGCGAATCCGGCGCTGGTATTGAGCTCGACGTAGTCGATGCCCTCGTCGGCGGTGCCGTCGCCGTCCAGCACCACCGCGGCCGCGCCGTCGCCGACGGTCAGGGACGCGAACTGCGGATCGTATTTCTCCGACATCTCGCGCACCGCGGTATCGGAGATCGGGGTGATGTACTCGCCGGAGACCACCAGGCCGCGCCGCACCATTCCCGCGCGAATCATCCGGTCCAGCACCAGAACTCCGCTCATCATGCCCGCGCAGGCATTGGAGACGTCGAAATGGATGGCTCCGGTCGCGCCGAGTTCGTTGCGCAGCATGAGCGCGAACGAAGGTTCCACGCAGAAGTCGTCGCCGCGAATACGCGTGATGGAGCAGGAGATGACGACGTCCAGATCGGCGGCGTCGTAGCGGGAATTGTCGAGGGCGGTCCGGGCCGCGGCCATCGCCACGGTGAAGGAATCCTCGTCTTCGGCGCAGCGGCGGCGGTGCCGCACTCCGCTGATCCGCTCCAGGTCGATGGGGGAGTCGACGGCCAGCTGGGCCAGCAGCTCCGCGGTCGATATCTCGGTGGCGGGCAGGTACGACCCGACCGCCTCGATGCGTGATCTCACCATGTTCGCTCCAAGCCGCCCTCGATTGCGGGGGACGCTAGCAGCGGCCGGCGCGCGGATTCCGATTTTGAAGAATCCGTGATTCAGATCATGGGGCAGTGAACTGCGATGCGGCGCAACGTGACTGCGCCGCGCCGCGCACCCCGGTCAGGAACGACGCGCGAAACGGCCCGGTCCGGCCTGATCCCGCGGCGTCACCGTGATGGTGTCCAGATTGACGTGCGGCGGGCGGGACGCCACGAAACCCACCACCTCCGCGATGTCCTGCGCCACCAGCGGATCGATGCCCTGGTACACGCTCGCCGCGCGCTCGGCGTCACCCGCGAACCGCACCAGCGAGAACTCCGTCTCCACCGCGCCCGGCGCGATCTCGGTCAGCCGCACCGGCTGCCCGAGCAGCTCACCGCGCAGCGTCCGGTGCAGCACCGCCTGCGCGTGCTTGGCCGAGGTGTACCCGGACCCGTTGTCGTAGGCGTGGAAGGCGGCGATGGAGGTGATGGTGACGATCAGGCCGTCCCCGGAGGCGATCAGCTTGGGCAGCAGCGCCTTGGTGAGCCGCAGCGTGCCCAGCACATTGGTCTCCCACATCCAGCGCCAGTCGTCCAGATCGGCCTCGAGCACCGGGGCCAGGCCCTTCGCGCCACCGGCATTGTTGACCAGCACGTCGCACCGCTCGACCGCTTCGGTGAAGGCGCGCACCGACTCCTCGTCGGTCACGTCCAGGGCCAGCGGGGTGCCGCCGATCTCCTCGGCCAGCTTCTCCAGACGCTCGACCCGGCGTGCGCCCACGTACACGTGGTACCCCTGCTTGGCGAGTTCGCGGGCGGTTGCCTCGCCGATACCCGAACTGGCTCCGGTCACCACGGCGGTACGAGTGCTCATGGTTCTGAGCTTAGGCAAGGACCCTGGCCTGCGCCTTCCGGGCCCGCGCCCGCCGCGGGCGCCGTGGCGGGCGCGAGATCCCGGCGGCGCTGCCGGTTAGCCTCACTGCATGGCGATTCGGGAAGCAGTGAGCGCGGACGGCACGACCATCGTTTACCGGGTGACGGGTCCGGAAGGGGCGCGCCCGCTGGTGCTGCTGCACGGCTGGTCCGGGAATCTGCGCTGCTGGGGGCGGTCGGCCGACCTGCTCGCCGAGCAGTTCCGGGTGATCGCGGTGGACCTGCGCGGGCACGGCTACTCCGACGCCCCCGAGGCAGGCTACGACGACCCGAAGAACTGGGCCGCCGATATCGCCGCCGTATTCGCGGCCGAGGACATCACCTCCGGCGCGCTGCTGCTGGGCTGGTCCTACGGCGGCATCGTCGCCTCCGACTACCTCACCGCGCACGGCACCGCGGCCCTCGCGGGCGTCGTCTACACCGGTTCGCAGGCCAATATCGGCCGTGGCGTGCCCGGCGCGGAGACCGGGCCCGGCATGGCCAAGGCCATTCCGGACGTGTTCGACGAGAGCGCGGGCAAAGCCATGCGCGGTTTCGCCGCCTTCGGCAATGCCAATACCGGCCCCGGCCGGGACAAGGGCGTGGACGCCCAGCGGCTGTTCGGCGGCAGCATCGCCACCCCGCCCCGGGTCCGCAAGGCGCTGTTCTACCGGACGGTCGACAACACCGACACCCTGCGCGGCCTCGACATCCCCGTCCTGGTGCTGCACGGCACCGCCGACCCGGTGGTTCCCATCGAGAACGGCCGCCACATCGCGGCCTCCGCGCCCGACGTGCGGACCTCGTATTGGGAGGGCGCCCAGCACGGCCTGTTCATCGAGGATCCGGAGCGATTCGCCGCCGAAATCGCCGCTTTCGCACGAGACCTGCGGTGATAGCGGGATTGCATTCACGCTGACGAATATCCTTGTGAGTCAGGTCACTTGGGAAGGTAACCCGTGCATGGGGCGTTGTAACCCCCGTGCACACTGGAGTGGTGAGTCAACGCCCGGAGCTACGGCCCAATCGGATTGCCGTGCTATCGGTGCATACGTCACCCTTGGCGCAGCCCGGAACGGGCGACGCGGGCGGCATGAACGTCTACGTCCTGCAGACCGCCCTCGAACTCGCCCGCCGCGGCACCGAGGTGGAGATCTTCACCCGCGCCACCTCCTCCAATGACGAACCCGTCGTCGAGGCCGCGCCCGGCGTGCTGGTCCGCAATGTGGTCGCCGGACCCTTCGAGGGGCTCGACAAGTTCGACCTGCCCACCCAGCTGTGCCCCTTCGCCGCGGAGGTGCTGCGCACCGAGGCGCGCAACCTGCCCGGCCACTACGACCTGATCCACTCGCACTACTGGCTGTCCGGCCAGGTCGGATGGCTCGCGCGGGACCGCTGGCGGGTGCCGATGGTGCATACCGCGCACACCCTGGCCGCGGTCAAGAACGCCTTCCTGGCCGAGGGCGACTGCCCCGAGCCCGCGGTCCGCGAGATCGGCGAGAAGCAGATCGTCGCCGAGGCCGACCGGCTGGTCGCCAATACCGGCGAGGAGGCCCGCCAGCTCGTGGAGCTGTACGGCGCCGACCCCGAGCACATCGACGTGGTGCTGCCCGGCGCCGACCTGAGCCGCTACTTCCCCGGCGACAAGCTCGCCGCCCGCGCCGAGCTCGGCCTGCGCGCCGACGAGCGGATCGTCGCCTTCATCGGCCGCATCCAGCCGCTCAAGGCCCCCGACGTGCTGGTCCGCGCCGCCGCGCACCTGCTCGCCGAGGAGGCCGCGCAGCCGGTGCCGCCCGCCCGGCCGCTGCGCGTGGTGATCGTGGGCGGACCCTCCGGCAGCGGGCTGGAACGGCCCAACGCGCTCATCGAACTCGCTGCGGCCCTGGGCATCTCGGATCGCGTCACCTTCCTGCCGCCGCAGCCCGCGCACCGGCTGGTGCAGGTGTACCGCGCCGCCGACCTGGTCGCGGTGCCCAGCTACAACGAGTCTTTCGGCCTGGTCGCCATCGAGGCGCAGGCCAGCGGCACCCCGGTGCTGGCCGCCGACGTGGGCGGGCTCGGCACCGCCGTCCGCGACGGGGTCTCCGGTCTGCTGGTTCCCGGCCACCGCACCCCGGACTGGGCGGACGCGCTGCGCGGCATGCTCGAGGACCCGGTGCGGCTCGAACTCATGGGCGCGGCGGCCGTCGAGCACGCGGCCAACTTCTCCTGGGCGCACACCGCCGACGGGCTGCTGAACAGCTACTCGGCCGCGTTGTCGCAGGCTCGGGGCACTCGGGCGCGCGGTAGCCTGCATACCGACAGCAATCAGGCCAGATCGCAGTCGTTGTGGCGGCGGCGGACGGGAGCGGTACGCAGATGAGTGAGGTCGAGCGCGACTGGACGCCGCGCCCGCATGCCAGCAGCGGTGGTTTGAACGACGAAACCGCCCGGGCCACGGCACAACTCATCGACGACACGCTCCGGGACCGCGAGATCGAGTACTCGCGCGAGGCGCCCGACCTGTTCGCGGTGGTGCTGCCGGGCGAGCGCAAGCTCAAGACCGTCATCGGCGTCGGCGTCGGCAAGCACGGCGTGCGGATGGAGTCCTTCGTCTGCCGCAAGCCCGACGAGAACTTCGAGGGCGTCTACAAATTCCTGCTGCGCCGCAATCGCCGCCTGTACGGCGTGGCGTACACCATCGACCGGGTCGGCGACATCTACCTGGTCGGGCGCATGTCCAACGACCGCGTCACCTCTGACGAACTGGACCGTTGGTTCGGCCAGATCCTCGAAGCCGTCGACGCCGACTTCAATACCCTGCTCGAACTCGGCTTCGCCGAATCCATTCGCAAGGAATGGAAATGGCGGGTCTCGCGCGGCGAATCGCTCAAGAATCTGCGCGCCTTCGAACACCTCATCGAGGACGCCGACACGCTGCCCCGTATGCCAGGGTGAGAACTGATTTCGTGCCGGTCGGGGTAACTTGTCGGGGACGTCCACAATAGGTTCGGCTCACCACCGCAGGCACGCAATGCCAACTCGGACGCATCTGAGCCGTGCGCTGAAGTCTCGGAGAGGCGGGGGAGCCATGGTGGCGCTTGCGCTGGATATCGGAGCGACCAAATTCGCGGCAGCCCTGGTCGATTCGACCGGAATGCCCGAAAAACCCCAACGCGTCGACGTACCCGAATCCGGGGTGTGGGCGGCCTGCCGTGAATTACTCGGCGCCGTGGCCGCCGGGGAGACGGTGACCGCGGTCGGCATCGGGTCCGCGGGGCCGGTGGACGTCCCCGCCGGGGTGTGCGGTCCGCTCAATATCCCGGAATGGGCGGACGGCTTCCCCATCGTGGACGCGGTGCGGAAAGTGTTCCCCACGGCCGAGATTCGCTTCGCCCTCGACGGGGCCTGCCTGGCGCTGGCCGAACACCGGCTCGGCGCGGCGCGCGGCGCGGACAACGCGCTCTGCCTGACCGTGTCCTCGGGCATCGGCGGCGGGATCATCAGCGACGGCCGGGTCGTCATGGGCCGCACCGGCAATGCCGGGCACGTCGGCCACATCGTGGTGCCCGGCAACGAAGAGCCCTGCGCCTGCGGCGGATTCGGCTGCGTGGAGGCCGTCGGCAGCGGCAAGTCCGCGGTGCGCTGGGCCCGGCGGCAGGGGTGGGAGGGCGCGACCGGAGTGGAACTGGCCCAGGCCGCGCGCGATGGAGAGCCGCTCGCCAAGGAGGCGCTCGCCCGGGCCGGCACCGCCATCGGGACCGCCGTCGCCTCCGCGGCCGCGTTGCTCGACACCGATCTGGTCGTCATCGGCGGCGGCTTCGCGCAGTCCGGGGAGCCGCTGTGGCAGCCGCTGCGCGCGGCGGCGCTCGGCCACGCCCGCCTGCGCTTCCTGCGGGATCTGCGGGTCGTTCCCTCCGAACTCACTGATCAGGCCACCCTGCGGGGTGCGGCGCTGCTCGTGGGAGGATGACCCCATGACGTACACCCTCGTTTTGCTGCGCCACGGCGAGAGCGAATGGAATGCCCTCAACCTGTTCACCGGCTGGGTGGATGTTCGCCTCACCGACAAGGGTGTCGCGGAAGGCAAGCGTGCCGGCGAACTGCTCGCCGAGCACGGGATTCTGCCGGATATCGTCTACACCTCGCTGCTGCGCCGCGCGATCAGCACCGCCAACAACGCCCTCGACGCCTGCGACCGTCACTGGATTCCGGTGGTCCGCGACTGGCGTCTGAACGAGCGCCACTACGGCGCCCTGCAGGGCAAGAACAAGGCGGAGATCAAGGAGCAGTACGGCGAGGACCAGTTCATGCTGTGGCGCCGCAGCTACGACACCCCGCCGCCGCCGATCGAGGTCGACAGCGAGTACAGCCAGGACGGCGACCCGCGCTACGCGGGCATCGAGGTCCCCGCGACCGAGTGCCTCAAGGACGTCGTCGCCCGCATGGTCCCGTACTGGGAGGACACCATCGCGACCGATGTGCGCGCCGGCAAGACCGTTCTGGTTGCCGCGCACGGTAATTCGCTGCGCGCGCTGGTGAAGCACCTGGAGAACATCTCCGACGAGGACATCGCCGGGCTGAACATTCCGACCGGTATTCCGCTGAAGTACGAGCTCGACGAGAACCTGCGCCCGATCGGCGCCGGTGTCTACCTCGACCCGGAGGCCGCCGCGGCCGGCGCCGCCGCCGTCGCGAACCAGGGCGGAAAGTAGTTTCGCCCTGAAACACTCGAAATAATGCCCCGGTCAATCGGATTGGCCGGGGCATTATTGTCTCAGGATTCGACTGTGATACCCGTCACGCTACGTGACCGTAGGGTATTCCGGTGTCGCGCAAAATAATTTGCCGGGGGTTCGTGCATTCAAATCGGTACCTGTAACCAGGGTTTGCAACTTACTTTCCGGTAGATATGCTGCTGGTCGTTCGATATCCGCGAGAGGTAGATCACGTTCGATGAAGCACGCGCTACAGGCCACGGTTTTAGCCGCCACGGCCGCTCTGCTCCTGCCTTTGACCGGCATCACCGCCGATGCCATCACCCCGACCGGACCCGATGGCGGTGCCGCCGGCGCCGCCTGGACCGCCGCCGAGGACGGGCCGCAGCAGTACCCGAACGTCTTCATCGAATGGGACGTCCCGATCACCATGAGTGACGGCACCGTCCTCAAGGGCAACGTCTACCACCCGGCCGACGCCGCGGGCCGTCCCATCGACACCCCGACGCCGACCGTGCTGAACATGACGCCCTACACCAAGCTGGTGTCGAACGTCGCCGACAGCGCCTTCTCCATTCCGGGCCTGTCCGACGCGCTCCTGAATGTCTTCCGCAACATCCACCTCGACGGCACTCCGCTCACCGGCTTCGGTGAACTGCTGAACGCGGCGGGCAACGGCGAACTCCGCAACTTCTCCGTCGACCGCCAGCTCATCAAGTCCGGGTACACGCAGGTCGTCGTGGACGTGCGCGGCACCGGATTCTCGCAGGGCGAGTGGGACATGCTGCGCGGCCGCGAGCAGCAGGACACCGTCGAGACCATCGACTGGGCCTCCAAGCAGAGCTGGTCCAACGGCCGCATCGGCATGAGCGGGCTGTCCTACAGCGCCATCAACCAGGTGCAGGCCGCCGAGAAGCAGCCGCCCGCGCTGAAGGCCATCTTCCCGATCGTGCCCGGCAGCGACCTCATCGACGACGTGCTCGCGCCCGGCGGCGGCTTCGGCTTCAACTTCATCCCGCTGTGGCTCAGCGCCATCAACGGTCTCAAGTGGGTGCCGGACCTGGCCTCGATCGCCGCGGGCACCTTCGACTTCAAATGGCTGCAGGATCGCGTCAACGATCCCTTCGGCTACCTCGACGTGCTGATGTCGGCCTACACCTCCACCACCATGGAGAGCCTCGACCCGCGCGTGAAGGACATGCTCAACGGGTTCACCCAGGATCGCCAGGACTGGCTCGGCGATCCCAGCCGCATCCAGATCCCGACCTTCGTGACCGGCGGCTGGCACGACCTGTTCACCTACTCGGAATCCAAGATCTACAACCAGATTCCGCTGCCGCCCGGCCAGAAGCAGCTGCTCATGGGCAACACCTACCACGTCACCTCCGGTGCGGACGTCAACCGCGTCGGAGCCCCGCCGCGCCTGGACGTGCTGCAGCGCGCCTGGTTCGACAAGTGGCTCAAGGGCATCGACAACGGCATCGACGGCTACGGTCCGGTGACCCTCAAGACCCAGGGCGGCGGCTGGGACACCCAGGGCGGATTCGGGCCCACCGCACCGGCTTCCGAGGCCGCCGACTACCGGCGCATGTACCTCTCCGCGCAGCCCTCCGGCACCTCGAACAGCCTGCACGACGGCTCGCTCACCGCGGCCGCCAACGGTGACGGCGACCGGCTCACCGTCGCGCCCGGCCTGTCCACCGTCTGCTCCAACGACGCCGCCCAGGCCACCGCGGGCATCCTGAACCTGGTCGACGGCTGCTCCAAGGACTCCCGGATCGCCGAGACCAACGCGCTCACCTTCACCAGCGCGCCGGTCGCCGAGGCCACCACCATCTCGGGCCCGATCGCGGTGCACCTCAACACCGTTCAGGACGCCGCCGACGGCTACTGGACCGTCACCGTCAACGACGTCGCTCCCGACGGCCAGTCCACCGTGCTGACCTCCGGCGAGCTCATGGCCTCGCTGCGCCAGGTCGACGAGGACCGCAGCAGCCGCTCCCCGAACGGCGACTACACCGACCCGCGCGCCTTCACCTCGCTGGACAAGCGCCAGGAGACCGTGCCCGGCGAGGCCACCACCCTCGACATCGCCCTCGGCGGCACCCAGGCCGTCCTGCAGCCGGGCCACCGCCTGCGCGTGGACGTGTTCGCGGGCAACTTCCCCAAGGGCCTGCCCATCCTCCCGATGCTCATCGACACCGGTCTGAAGCCGCAGCATCTGCAGCTCGACCCGGCCCGTCCGAGCTTCGTGAACATCCCGGTCCGCGGCAACACCGGCTGGTGACACCGCCCTACCGGGATTGAATCCCCGAGCGTGCACAACGGCGTGCACGCCCGGGGTTTTTTCTTTTCCGGCCGCAATGCGGGCAGGCGTCTCAGGACTCAGTGTCGGCGACGATCACGACTTTGCCGGTGACGGTGCCGGATTCGGCGAGCGTGAGCGCCCGCGCGGCCTCCCGCAACGGGATTCGGGCCGCGATCTGCGGGTGCAGCGCGCCGCGCTCGGCCAGATCGAGGACCGCGCCCAGGTCCGTCGCGAGGCGCGCCTGGAACCGGGAACGCCGGCGGCGGCCCGCCCAGATGTTGTAGAAGGACGCGCTCCGCTTGTTGGGCAGCGCATTCCACCACAGCAGGCGGGTGAACAGCTTCAGCACCGGCAGCCGGGAATTGCCCTCCTCGTCCTTGGTGGCGGCGCTGCCGTAGGAGACGAGGGTGCCGCCGGGCGCGAGCAGCGCGAACGAGTCCACGATGCCGGGCCCGCCGACATGGTCGAAGACCGCGTCCACCCCGTCCGGCGCCAGCGCCCGCACCTGGGCCGTCACATCCCCGCGATAGTCGACCGGCAGGGCGCCGAGCTCGGCCACAGCGTCCGCGTTGCGCGCCGACGCGGTCCCGATCACCCGGATCCCCGCCGCCCGCGCCAGCTGCACCAGCGTCGACCCGACGCCGCCGTTCGCGCCGTGCACCAGGATGGTCTGCCCCGCACGGGCTTTCGCCTTCCCGTGCAGCATCTGCCAGGCGGTGATGCCGTTCACGACGAAGGTCTCCGCGGCGTCCGCGGCCAGGCCCTCGGGCACCGGCACCAGATCACCCGCGGGCACCGCGAGATGGCTGCTCCAGCCGCCGATCTTGGTCAGCGCCGCGACCCGGCGGCCGACCAGGGCCGGATCGACCCCGGCCCCGACTGCCGCCACCACGCCGACGACGTCGTAGCCGGGCACGAACGGAAACGCGGGCTGGTCATAGTATTTGCCGCGCCGCATCTGCTGCTCCGCGAAGGACACCCCGGTCGCCTCCATACGGACCAGCGCCTCGCCGGGGCCGGGCTGCGGCAATTCGCGTGTGGTGACGGTCAGGCCCTCCGGCTCGACACGTCCGGGCAGCACTACTTCGGTGGCGATGATGTTCGACATGGGTCGATCCCTTCCGGGTGTGTGATCGGTCAATCACTCTTGGGTTGAAGAAAACGCCCTCGTGAGAGGGCGTGAGAGGTCAGTCGAAGTGTCGGATGCCCGCGGTCAGGGTGGCGGCCCAGGCGCCTTCGCCGGCGTCCAGGCCGAGGGTCGTGATCAGGTGGCACAACTGCCCGTAGGCCATGAACCGCTGGACCTGTTCGCCGGTCGCTCCGGAACGGGTTTCGGCGAACTCGGTGACCCGCCGCAGGCCGCGGCGCACGGCCTCGGCGATATCGGGCACATCGGCCGCCGAGAGGGCGTGCACCTGCAGCATGAGCAGGCTCTTGTCCACGATCAATTCGGCGTAGGCCCCGCCCATCTCGTGCAGCACCTGCTCCGGATCGCCGCCCGGGGTCCGGGCGGCGCCGGTCGCCAGGGCGCCCTCGACCCGTTCGAAACAGCGGTCCAGGGCGGCGACGAACAACTCCACCTTGCTGGGGAAGAGCTTGAACACGTACGCGGGCGAGATTCCGGCCGCGACGGCGACCGTATTGATCGGCGTCCCATGGAATCCCGTCTTGGCGAACTCGGTGATCGCCGCATCCAGCACGGCATCCCGTCGAACGTCCGAAGTGGAGAGTGCGATCCCGCGTCTGCTCATGTGAGTGACTGTACACTCACTCTCTGGAATTCCGCCAGCCCTCCGACTCGTCGGGAACGGCGAAGGCCGCTTCCAGCGGCGGGAACAGGGCACGGGCATCGTGACCGGTGAACCAGAGGCCGACCACGAAAGCCGCGGTGGCCTCCAGATATCGGGCCCGGGACAGGCCGCCCGCGGGGATCGGGCGCAGTTTCAGGTCCTCGGCGAGGCCGGACACGAGCGCGATCGCCGCCTCGTCATCGCCGCACAGCGGCACCGTCACAGGGCGGCCGTCGAATTCGCGATCCGGGCCCGCCCACACCTCGGCGGCCAGCAGATTGAACGCCTTCACCACCTTGGCGCCGGGCGTCGCGGCCGAGATGCGTTCGGCCACCGCGGGTTCGGAGAGACCGAAGCCGCCGATGTCCGGAGCGAAGGCATTCGTGCAGTCGATCAAGGTGCGGCCGGTGAGGGCCTCGCGCTGGTCGGTGAGGATGTCCGTCAACGCGGCCACCGGCACGGCCAGCAGCGTGGCTTCGCCGACATTCGCCGCCTCGGCCACGGTGGCGGGCCGGGCGCCGGACCCGATCGCGGCCGCGGCCTCCGCCGCCCGCGTGGAAGTCCGTGCGCCGACCACGATCTCGTGCCCGGCCGCGGCCCAGCCGCCGCCGAGAGCGCGGGCCATCTGCCCGGCCCCGATGATTCCGATTCGCATGTCATCTCCTTGGTGTGGCGTGTGACGACGACGTTAGGAATTCCGAAGCGCACTCCCGGGTGCCCAATGGCGGTGGCAGGGTGGAGTCATGACGGTCGAGAGCACCGAACCGGTGCGGTTCGCCGAATACGGCGGCCGCGAATCGGACTGCCCCGCGCGGCTGGCGGTAGACGTATTCGGCAATTCATGGCTGACAGTGATCGTTTACACACTGCGCGAGGGTCCGATGCGCCCGGTGGAATTGCGCCGCGCCATCGGCGGCATCAGTCAGAAGATGCTCACCCAGACCCTGCGGCGCATGCAGGCGATGGGGTTGCTGGAACATCGCCGATACGCGGAAGCGCCACCGCGCGTTGAGTATTCGCTGACTCCCGCGGGCCGTGATCTGCTGATCCCGATCTTCGCGCTGGGGGAGTGGGCAGACCGCCACGGCGACACCGTGCGCACCGCCCTCTACGGCGATCCCGAGGACTGAACCGCCACCGCGAAAGCGGTTGCCACAAGGGCGCTCACCGGCGGCGACACGCTGACCGAACATCGCGTGAACACCGGGCTAACGAAGGTGGAAGGACCCATGACCTGCGTGAAACTTCCTGCACCCGGGGTTTGACCCCGCGTCGGCGACCGTACGATTCAAAGTGTGAGCGTTCCACAGGCCGTGCTTTTGGCAGTCCTGGCGGCCGTAGTAGGACTGGCCGTCGGCGGACTGCTCATTCCGTATGTGAACGCTCGCCAGGAGCGGATGCGTGCCGCCACCGACACCGGGCTGACCATGTCCCAGGTGCTGGACCTGATCGTGCTCGCCTCCGAATCCGGCATCGCCGTCGTCGACCAGTACCGGGACGTGGTCCTGGTCAACCCGCGGGCCGAGGAGCTGGGCGTGGTCCACGACCGCCTGCTCGACGAGCGCGCCTGGGCCGCGGTCGAACAGGTGCTGGCCGGCGGCCAGGACGTCGAGTTCGAGCTGACCGCCAAGATCCCCATGCCCGGCCGCGCCCGCCTCGCTGTCCGAGGAGTTGCCCGGCCGCTCTCCCAGGAGAATCCGAACTTCGTGGTCCTGTTCGCGGACGACGACTCCGAACAGGCCCGCATGGAGGCCACCCGCCGCGACTTCGTCGCCAATGTGAGCCACGAACTCAAGACCCCCGTCGGGGCCATGAGCCTGTTGGCCGAGGCGTTGCTGGAATCCGCCGACGATCCCGACTCGGTCCGGCACTTCGGTGAACGCCTGCACGGCGAGGCCCGCCGCATGGGCAAGATGGTCACCGAGCTGATCGCGCTGTCGCGCCTGCAGGGCGCCGAACGGCTGCCCGAGCTCGAGGCTGTCGACGTCGACACCGTGGTCACCCAGGCCATCGAACGCTCCCGCACCACCGCCGAGGCCGCGGGCATCACCGTGTCCACCGACGCGGGCAGCGGCCTCGAGGTGCTCGGCGACCAGACCCTGCTGGTGACCGCGCTGTCCAACCTGGTCGAGAACGCCATCGCGTACTCCCCGCGCGGCTCCCACGTGTCGGTGAGCCGGGCGCTGCGTGGCGGCTACATCAATATCGCCGTCACCGACCGCGGCATCGGCATCTCCAAGGAAGACCAGGAGCGCGTCTTCGAACGCTTCTTCCGGGCCGACAAGGCGCGCTCGCGTGCCACCGGCGGTACCGGCCTCGGGCTGGCTATCGTCAAGCATGTGGCCGCCAACCACAACGGTGAGATCACCCTGTGGAGCAAACTGGGCACCGGATCGACGTTCACCCTGCGCATCCCGGCCCACCCTGCCGATTCCAACGGGCAGGTCGACAAGAGACTTGCCACCGGTGTTCCGGTGGCCAAGAAGGAAAACGGCACGCGCCCCCTCGGGCGGGCCAGAACCAACGGTGTGGAGGCAACCCGATGACGAGTGTGCTGATCGTCGAGGACGAGGAGTCGCTGGCCGATCCGCTCGCGTTCCTGCTGCGCAAGGAGGGGTTCGAGGTCACCGTGGTGGGCGACGGCCCGTCCGCGCTGGCCGAGTTCGACCGCTCGGGCGCGGACATCGTCTTGCTCGACCTCATGCTCCCCGGCATGAGCGGCACCGACGTGTGCAAGCAGCTACGGGTGCGCGGCAGCGTCCCGGTCATCATGGTGACCGCGCGCGACAGCGAGATCGACAAGGTGGTCGGCCTGGAACTGGGCGCCGACGACTACGTCACCAAGCCCTACTCCTCGCGCGAGCTGATCGCCCGCATCCGGGCCGTGCTGCGGCGCGGCGCCGGTGAGGAGCCCGACAACGGCAGCGAGACCGCGGTGCTCGAGGCCGGCCCGGTGCGCATGGACGTGGACCGCCACACCGTGCAGGTGAACGGCAAGGCGGTGACGCTGCCGCTCAAGGAATTCGACCTGCTCGAATACCTGCTGCGCAATTCCGGGCGCGTGCTCACCCGCGGACAGCTCATCGACCGCGTCTGGGGCGCCGATTACGTCGGTGACACCAAGACCCTCGACGTGCACGTGAAGCGCCTGCGCTCGAAGATCGAAGCCGATCCGGCCAAGCCCGAGCACCTGGTCACCGTGCGCGGCCTGGGCTACAAGCTGGAAGCCTAGAACCGTCCCGAACGCAGAACCCGCCCGCTTCGAATTCACGAAGCGGGCGGGTTTCGTCTTACTCCCCGACCAGTTTCCGGGCTTACCCGTGCGGCCGGCGAATTACGCGTTGGGGTCGTTCTTCATGGTGTAGACCCACGCCGGGCCGAGGCCGGGCAGTTCCTGCTTCTCCAGGATGATCCAGCCCAGGCCGGGGTTGTCCTGCTGCATGCAGTCGTACCACGCGACATCCGCGCCGTTGCCGCGGCAGGCGATGGTGTGGCTGGTGCCGTAGGGGCTCACCACGATCTGCTTGCCGGCGTCCTTGGCGCCCAGCACGGCCGGGTCGTTGTACACGACGAAATCGGCGGTGCGATCGGAGAACGCGGTCGGATCGGTGTTATCGGCGAAGGCCTGCGGGGCAATGGAGATAACCGCACCGGCGGTCAGGGCGGAGACGGCGAGGATTTTCTTGATCATGGCCACGATGTCTAACACGCTCCGGTGAATTCGCAATAGCGGATCGATGTCCTGGGCACTTCCGGGTATTCACAACGCGAGGTCATCGGACCGGCGGTTATGCGAAATATACTTCTGTGCAGCCTGATTGGATTGTCTCCGACCAGCACCGTTTGTTCACCTTCCGGACACTATGACGCGCGCCGCACCGGCGAGACCCGCGCCACAAACGAGATCGGGCGTGTCGGGTTCCGGAGAACCCGACACGCCCGATCTCGTAAGGCGATTCGCTAGCTGCTGCCGAACAGGCCGCTCAGCAGACCGCCCACCAGCTTGCCCGCGCTACCGGTCGCGCTGCCGGAGCCGATGCTGCCACCGCCGCCGGTCGACGGCTTGGTGGTGGTCGGAGCCGTCGTGGTCGGCGCCGTGGTGGTGGTCGGCGGGGCGGTCGTGGTGGTCGGCGGGGTGGTGGTGCCGCCCGCCACGTTCACGATCAGGGTCTGCGTGCTGCTGCCCTGCGAGGCCGTGATGATGTGCTGGCCCGGCGTGGTGGGCTTCCAGGTGACGCTCGAGTGGCCCACCGGCCACGGGATGATGCCGACGCCGTCGGTCAGGCTCGCGCCGTTGTCGTTCCAGTTCACCAGCAGCCCGATCGACGCACCGGACAGATCAGCGCTGAGGGTGTAGGTACCCCCGACCGTCGGCGCGCTGTCGGACACGGTGATCACGTCGACGGTGGCGTTCGCCCCTGGGGCCAGGGCGACCGCGACCGCGGCGGCGGACGCGACGGTCAGACCGGCCATCCCCGCTGTGATCGACCGGCCCGAATACTTGCTCTGCATGACTACTCCTCTGTTGTGTCTGGCTGTGCCCCAAGGGAACTGGGGGAGATCGGTCAGAGACCGAAGGGCAGGCCGTTGGCGCTGCCGGTACCGCCACCGCTCGGCGCCGGGGTGGTCGTCGACGGGGGAGCCGTCGTCGTCGGCGGAGTGGTGGTGGTGGGGTCGGTGGTGGTCGTGGTCGGCGGCACCGTGGTGGTGGTCGTCGGCGGGACCGTCGTGGTGGTGGTCGGCGGCACCGTGGTCGTGGTGGTCGGCGGCGCGGTCGTCGTGGTGGCGACGGTGCTGACGTTCACCACCAGGGACTTGGTCGAGCTGCCCTGGGACAGGGTGATGACGTGCTGGCCGGGGGAGTTGGGCGTCCAGTCGGTGCTGGAGTGGTACGGCGGCCACGGCACTTTGGAGGCCGGGCTGGTGATGGGGTTGCCGTTGTCTTCCCAGTAGACGAGGAGGCCGAAGGATGCGCCGGAGAGGTCGGCGCTGAGGGTGTAGGTCTGGCCGACGGTCCAGTTCGAGCCCGAGATGGTGATCGAGTCGACGGTGGCGTGCGCGGCGGGGGCCTCGTGGGTCTGCATGGCCAGGGCGCCGCCGGTGATGACGGCGAGGCCCGCCAACCCGGCGCCGAGGCGCCGGACGGTGGTGGTGCGCATGGGTACTCCTGTGTGCAACAAGGGGTTCGGAGAAGGTCGGAGACCGAGCGGGTCAGAGACCGAAGGGCAGGCCATTGGCGCTACCGGTGCCGCCGCCGCTGGGCGCGGGAGTGGTGGTGGTCGGCGGGGCCGTGGTGGTGGTCGGCGGCGCCGTCGTGGTGGTGGGATCCGTCGTGGTGGTCGGCGGGACCGTGGTCGTGGTGGTCGGATCCGTGGTGGTGGTCGGCGGGACCGTGGTGGTCGTGGTCGGCGGCACCGTGGTCGTGGGATCCGTGGTGGTGGTCGGCGGCACCGTGGTGGTGGTCGGCGGGACCGTCGTGGTGGTGGTCGGATCCGTGGTGGTGGTCGGCGGGACCGTGGTGGTCGTCGTCGGCGGGACCGTGGTCGTGGTGGTCGGCGGCACGGTGGTCGTGGTGGTCGGCGGCGCGGTCGTCGTGGTGGCGACGGTGCTGACGTTCACGATCAGGGATTTGGTGGAGCTGCCCTGCTTGAGGGTGATGTTGTGCTGGCCGGCGGTGGTGGGGGTCCAGTCGGTGCTGGAGTGGTACGGCGGCCACGGCACTTTGGAGGCCGGGCTGGTGATGGGGTTGCCGTTGTCTTCCCAGTAGACGAGGAGGCCGAAGGATGCGCCGGAGAGGTCGGCGCTGAGGGTGTAGGTCTGGCCGACGGTCCAGTTCGAGCCCGAGATGGTGATCGAGTCGACGGTCGCGTGGGCTTCGGGAGCCTCGTGCGTGGCGAGGACCGCCACGGCGCCGGTCGCGATGGCCAGTGCGGCCAGTCCGGCGCCGAGGTGGCGGCCGCCCAAGGGGAATGTGCTCACTATGCGTACTCCTGTGCTGCGACCCCCGAGGTAGGTAGGGGTCCGACGCACAGTAAGCGAGCAGTGATGTGAAATTAGGTGTTTTCAGAAAACTACTGGCAAGTATTCCGCTACTTCTTCGCGGACCGGACCTTCTTCGATCCGTTCGCGCTGGTCACCGGCTCGGCGGCGGCTGCCGCCGCCTTCTCCTGCGCGATGGCCGTCGCCGGGTGCACCGCGACGATGCCCAGGCCCTGTCTCCGGCGGCAGTGCGCGGCCAGCTCGTCGTACGCGGGCTTGCCGATCAGCTCGATCAACTCGGGCGCGTAAGCCTCCCATACCGGCCGGGTGCCGACGTGCGCATCCGGGGAACCGGTGCAGTACCAGTTCAGGTCCAGGCCGCCCGGGCCCCAGCCGCGGCGGTCGTACTCGCCGATCGCGGTGCGCAGGATCTCCACGCCGTCGGGCCGCTCCACCCACTCCTGGGTCCGGCGAATCGGCAGCTGCCAGCACACTTCCGGCTTCACGGTGAGCGGCTCCAGGCCCTTGCGCAGCGCCATGGTGTGCAGCGCGCAGCCGATGCCCTCGCTGAAACCGGGCCGGTTGAGGAAGATGCACGCGCCGTCGACGCGCCGGGTGCGCAGCGCGGGTTCGTCGTCGAGGTCGTCCTCCTCGAGGTATAGCTTCTTGCGGACCCGGCCCTGGTCGTCGGTCGCCTCGCCCATGAGCTGCCAGTCCTCGGGTGTGAGCATTTTCACAGCCCTGTGCAGCTTCTTGCCGTCCTCCTCGTCGGAGAGGAACGCGCCGTGCGAGCAGCAGCCGTCGTTCTCGCGGCCGTCGATGATGCCCTGGCATGCCGGCGTGCCGAAAACGCAGGTCCAGCGCGAGAGCAGCCAGGTCAGATCCGCCGCGATCAAATGCTCGTCATTTGCTGGATCGACGAATTCGATCCATTCGCGTGGGAAGTCGAGTTCTACTTCGGGCGTCGGGTCGATCTTCGCCGCTGGTCGCAGCCCGGTCGGTCCGCTCGCCGATGCCCCTGTCGTCACAATGCGGAACGCTAACAGCTCAGTCGCCTGGCCAGAAGTCCTGACGCACCCAGTACCGTGTTCATGTGCGTCTCGGAGTACTCGATGTGGGAAGCAATACCGTCCACCTGCTCGTGGTGGACGCGCATCGTGGTGGGCACCCGATGCCGATGAGTTCGACGAAGTCGGCCCTGCGGCTGTCCGAGAGCATGGACGACCTGGGGCGGATCACTTCCGCGGGGGCGTCCCGGCTGACGGCTACGGTAGCCGAATTCGCAAGTATCGCAAAGACTTCCGGCTGCGTGGAGCTGATGGCGTTCGCCACCTCGGCGGTCCGTGAGGCCACCAACTCCGATGAGGTGCTGGCCAGGGTCCGCGCCGAGACCGGTGTGAAGCTGCAGGTGCTCTCCGGCGTCGACGAGGCCCGGCACACCTTCCTGGCCGTCCGCCGCTGGTACGGCTGGAGCCCGGGCCGGATCCTGAACCTCGACATCGGCGGCGGCTCGCTCGAGATGAGCAACGGCGCGGACGAGGACCCGGATATGGCCTTGTCGCTGCAGTTGGGCGCCGGCCGCCTCACCCGGGACTGGCTGCGCCACGACCCGCCGGGCAAGCGCCGGGTCGCGGTGCTGCGCGACTGGCTCGACGCCGAGCTGGTGCTGCCCAGCAAGCAACTGCTCGAGGTGGGCCGCCCGGATCTGGCCGTCGGCACCTCCAAGACCTTCCGCTCGCTGGCCCGCCTGACCGGCGCCGCCCCCTCTGTTGCGGGACCGCGTGTGCGGCGTACCCTGACCAGTTCCGGCCTGCGGCAGCTGATTGCGTTCATATCGAGAATGACAGCCGCCGACCGGGCAGAATTGGAAGGCGTAAGTTCTGATCGGTCACAACAACTCGTGGCCGGTGCGCTGGTCGCGGAGGCGAGTATGCGGGCACTGTCCCTGGACACGCTCGATATCTGTCCCTGGGCGCTGCGAGAGGGATTGATCTTGCGCAAATTGGATACCGACCTTGATAGCGAACCGACAGCCGGCGGCCCCGACAGCGGCCTGACGGGCCCGATCGAAACGGTGTCTCGATGACCGAGGATTCAAGTCAGCTGTCCGTCGCCGAGCTACTGGCGCGGAACGGGCAGCAAAGTGGCGGCTCCGCCGGCGGTGGGGGGCGCAGACGCCGAAGCGGGCGGGGCATTTCCGTCGCCGAACTGACCGGTGACATTCCGATCGTGCCCGGATCGTCCTCCCACGCCGCGCCGGACGAGGAAGCCGCCGCCGAGCCCGAGCCCGCCGCCACCGAATCGGACTATTCCAACTATTCGAACTTCTCGAATTACTCCGACTTCTCCACTCCCGCGGCCCCGCCCGCGCCGGACTATTCGTCCTATTCGGTAGCCGAGCCCGAACCCGCCTATTCGCCGCTCTCCGGGCCCATCTCGTATTACGACCCGCTGGCCCCCGCCCCGCAGCCGCCGTCCCTACCCGAGCCGTCCGGCCAGAGCTGGTCCGCCGGTCTGGACTGGCCCCCCACCGAGACCCCGGCCCCGGCCCCCGTCGAGCCCCGCTCCGGCGGCCGCCGCCGCAAGCCCGATCCGCTGGACTCCGACTTCGCGCTCGACGGCCTGGGCGCCGAACCGCCCGCCCCGCCCGCACCCCGCGAGGGCGGTCGCCGCCGCCGCTACGACCCCGAGGAAGACACCACCGACGAGGTGCGCCCCTTCCGCGGCGACAACGGCTCCCGGGGCGACAGCGGCCTCCTGGGCGACAACGGCGCGACCCGCGACGCCGCCTCGGACGCCATGCGCGACATCGCCGCCCGTGCCGGGCGCGACTCGCGCACCCAGTTCAACCCGGCGGTGGCCCGCCCGCCGTTCGAGGACCACACCCAGTTCAACCCCGCCGCCCCCGCGTGGTCGCCGACGCCGGCGCCCGAGCCGCTTCCGCGCGCTCCGCACCAGGACCGTCCCTTTGACCCGCCGCAGGCCGCCGGCGCCCCGCCGATGTCGCGCTCGGCCCGCAGGCACGCCGAGACCCAGTCGCAGCGGGTCCCCGAACCGCAGCCCGCCCCGCCGTTCGGGGATCGCCGCGGCGGTGTCGATCACGGCGCGGCCACCGGGCTGCCGGAGTGGTCGGCGCGAAGACGGCCGGGACCCGACGCCGAACCCGACCGCGGCGATCAGGCCGCGGTGCCGACCGCCGCGTGGTCCTCGCTCGCCGACGACGATCAGCAGCTGCTGTCGGGCCAGTCGGTCGCCGGAGATCTGCTGCGTGACGCCCAGCAGCGCGAGGACGAGCGCGCCGAACGAAATGCGCGAAACGCGGGCAAACGCCGCGGCTTCGGTTCCCGGGGCCGCGGGGCGGTCGCGCCGGAGCCCGAGCCCGACGATCACCTCACCGACTTCTACGAGCCGCTCGACGAGGACGACTACGACGACTACGACGACGAGCCCGAGTCGTCGATGGGCGCGCGGTTCTCCGCGCTCACCCGGAAGGCGGGCGCCCTCACCCGCAAGGCCGGTCGCGGCAAGGCCGCCGAGCCCGCTCGGTCGCGGGCCGCGGGCGCGCGGTCGGCGGGCCGGTCCGACGAGGACGAGCACCGCCGGCAGTGGCTGGTGATCGCGGGCCAGAGCGTGGGCGCCGCGGTCGCGGGCATGTTGCTGTTCAAGGGCTTCGAACGCATGTGGGAAGTGCTCCCGTGGGTTGCCCTGGCCCTGGCCATGGTCGTGATCCTCGGCCTGGTCGCATTGGTGCGCGTGCTGCGCCGCACCGATGACATTTTCAGCACTGTGATTGCCGTCGTCGTAGGCGTCTTCGTGACGCTCGGACCGCTAGCCTTTCTACTCAGTACGAACTGAGCAGGGAGCGGCAGTGGGGAATATCGTGCAAGCGCAGGGGGCGAGCACCGAGGGCCGGGCGGGGCGCGGGGAAGTCCGGGTCGGGCTGTCGACGGCGTCGGTGTATCCGGAGAACACCGAGGCGGCGTTCCGGTACGCGGCCGAACTCGGTTACGACGGTGTCGAACTCATGGTCTGGGCGGAACCGGCCAGCCAGTCCATTTCCACCGTGCAGCATTTCGCGCACAAATACGACGTGCCGGTGCTGGCCGTGCACGCCCCGTGTCTGCTGATCTCGCAACGGGTCTGGGGGTCGGACCCGATCGCGAAACTCACCCGCAGCGTGCACACCGCCGAGGCGCTGGGCGCGGCCACCGTGGTGGTGCACCCGCCCTTCCGCTGGCAGCGCCGCTACGCCGAGGGCTTCGCGAAACAGGTTGCGGAACTGGAGAATTCGTCGCCGGTCGCGGTCGCGGTGGAGAACATGTTCCCGATGCGCGCCGACACCCTGCTGCGCGGCAGCTCGATCGACCGGCTGCGCCGCCGCGGCGGCCCGGGGCCGTCCATCACCACCTTCAGCCCCTCCTACGACCCGACCGAGACCGGCTACCGCCACTACACCCTGGACACCTCGCACACCGCGACCGCGGGCGTGGATCCGCTGACGCTGGCGCAGCGCATGGGCTCGGGCCTGACCCATCTGCATCTCGCGGACGGGCGCGGCGCCGCCACCGACGAGCACCTGATCCCGGGGGAGGGCACCCAGCCGGTGGCCGAACTCTGTGACATGTTGATGCGCAACGGTTTCGACGGTCAGGCGGTCGTCGAGGTCAACACCCAGATGGCCCGCACGACGATGGATCGGGCGGCCATGCTGGATCGGGCACTGTCCTTCGCCCGGGAGCATCTGAACGGATTCTCGCCCGCGCCGACGCCGGAGCCGACGGCCGCGCATCGCGGCTGAGTTTCTCATTCGGCCCGGTTGCCGGGGTGATTCATCCCACGACCCGTCCGGAATTTTCACCGGGTCCGTTTACGCTGTACAAAACCCAGCGGAAGGACAGCGGATGACCACGGAGCTGACCGTCGACCCGGCGTCGACGAGCGAATTGGCCGACGCGCCGTTCAGTCGCGTCTGCACGCTGACCGAACTCGACGCGACCACCCCCGGCGCCGGCCGCTTCGCGGGATCCATCGAGCCCACCTGGACCATCGGCGACAAACTGCACGGCGGCACCATGGTCGCGGGCAGCGCCGCCGCGGCCACCGAATGGCTGCGCCGCACGGCCCCCGAACAGGCCGCCATGTTCCCGATCTCGGCCAGCACCGACTTCCTCGGCGCGCCCGTCCCCGGCGCCGTCGAGTACGAGGTCCGCACCCGCAAGCTGGGCCGCCAGATCGCCCTCGTCGACGCGAGCCTGATCCAGGACGGCCGCACCCTGGTGCACACCGCCCTCACGTTCAGCCACCTTGACGACGGGGATCCGCAGTACGCCGCCGACCACGTCGGCGACATGCCCGCCGAACCGCCCGCCGACGCGCTCTTCTACGACGACCGCAACCCCATGGGCAAGATCGTGCACGTGGCCCGGGGCTCCTCGGTCGCCCTCGATCCGACCTGGGCCCGCTTCCTCGCCGGGGAGAAATCCGAACCCCGTCTGCGCCTGTGGATCCGCCCCTTCGCGGGCGACGAGCAGGACCCGGACGTGTCCGCCTTCTTCGCCCTCATGTCCGCCGACATGAGCCCGCCGGTCCCGATGAACCTCGGCCACTTCGGCTGGGCCCCCACGGTCCAGCTCACCACGTACCTGCGCCGCCGCCCGGCGCCGGGCTGGCTGCGTGTCATCGCGAAGGCTCGCGAGGTCGGCAACCGCATGTTCGACGAGGACCAGCTCGTCATCGACTCCACGGGCGCGATCGTGGCGCAGAGCCGCCAGCTGGCCTTGATCCCCCAGCCGAGGTAATCGCCTGCCCCGCTAGCCTTGAGAGCTATGACGAGGATTGCGGTAATCGGTGGGGGTCGGATCGGGGAGGCGCTGATCGCGGGCCTGCTCGAGTCCGGGCAGGCGAACAAGGATCTGGTGGTGGTCGAGCCGGTGCGGGCGCGCGCCGAGGCGCTCGCGGCCCGGTTCGGGATCCGCGCCACCGACGACATCGCCGATGCCGGCAAGTCGGCCGACCTCATCGTGATCGCGGTGAAGCCCAACGATGTCGACGCGGTCCTGATCGAGCTGGGCAAGGCCGAGCTCGGCGCGGCCGACCACGATCAGGTGCTGGTGTCGCTGGCGGCCGGGGTGACCACCGCGCGCATGGAGTCCAAGCTGCCCGCCGGCTTCCCGGTCGTGCGGGTCATGTCGAACACCCCGATGCTGGTCGGCCAGGGCATGAGCGCCATCGCCCCCGGCCGCTACGCCCGCAAGGAGCAGCTGGGCCTGGTCACCGAGATGCTGGAGTCGGTGGGTACGGCGGTGACCGTCTCCGAGGCGCAGATGGACGCCGTCACCGCGGTGTCCGGTTCGGGTCCGGCGTACTTCTTCCTGATCGTCGAGGCGATGATCGACGGCGCGGTGGGCCTGGGCCTGACCCGCGATGTGGCCACCCAGTTGGTGACGCAGACGCTGCTCGGTTCGGCCGCGCTGCTGGAGGAGTCGGGTCAGTCTGCCGTGGAATTGCGCGCGGCCGTCACCTCGCCCGCGGGGACCACCGCGGCGGGTCTGCGGGAGTTGGAGCGGGGTGCGGTGCGATCGGCATTCCACGATGCGTTGCACGCTGCAAAACGCCGTTCCGTCGAACTCGGCGCGATCGCGGACTAACGTTGAGAGTGGGTGAGTGTGCTCCCCACTTTCCAATACTGCTCGGTTGCTAGTTTGCTGCCGTAGGCCGACTCGCCACAGCAAAGGCTGATTTCTCACACCCGTCGCAGCAATCCCACTGGTCCCGCTAAGCTTCAAGGAGCACGTGCGTGTCTGTTCCGCCGGTGGGGAAGCCGGCGGCGCGGACGTGCCGGAGGTCAGTGGCGCAATGATGTCTGGAAACAGCCAAGCGAGGTCCGGAAACAGCCCAATCACCGCGGGATCCGTCATCGGAGGGGGAACGCAGTTCCTCACCGTTGCCGAGGTCGCGAATCTGATGCGGGTTTCCAAAATGACGGTGTACCGGTTGGTGCATTCGGGAGAGCTGCCCGCGGTGCGGGTGGGGCGTTCCTTCCGGGTGCACGCCAAGGCGGTGCACGACTATCTGGAGACGTCCTACTTCGATGCGGGGTAGTACGGCCCGATAACCGATCGGCCCCACCCGTTTCGTTCGCCCGAGAGTGGCCCGGTAGCATGGACCGGCATCCTGTACGTGCCGGTGGTGCCGCCGGGTCCATCTCGGCCCGTATCGGGTAGGGACTGTGCAGGGTCAGACAGTGTGCACCCCGCGGAAGCGGGGATGACCCGAGAGAACGCGAGGAACAACCCTATGGGTTCTGTGATCAAGAAGCGCCGCAAGCGCATGTCGAAGAAGAAGCACCGCAAGCTGCTTCGCCGCACGCGCGTGCAGCGCAGAAAACTCGGCAAGTAAGCCGCTGCGTCGTAGCTGGAAGCCCGTCACCGTCGGTGGCGGGCTTTCGTTCGTCACAGGTGATCGAACTCATCGTTAGATCCTGGTTAATACCCTTCGAATGCCCCCTACTCGCCGGTTACCCTGGGAGCGGGAAAAACGCCCGATGACAATTCAAGGCATGGGGGCTAGGTGGGATCCGGAGTGGCAGGGACTCGGGACGGGCAACCGCCCAAGGTAGTGATGGTGACCGGCGCGAGCCGGTTCTTCGGCGGCAATGTGGTGGCCCGGTTGGCGGCCGACCCGGCCGTCGAACGCATCATCGCCGTGGACGCCAAACAGCCCAGCCGCGAGCTGCTGCGCCGTATGGGCCGCGCCGAATTCGTGCGCGCCGATATTCGTAATCCGTTGATCCGCAAGGTTATCGACGGCAATCAGGTCGATACGGTGGTGCATCCCGCCGCGCTCTCGCGCCCGCCCTCGGGTGGCGGCCGCGCCGCGATGAAGGACATGAACGTCCTGGGCGCCATGCAGCTGTTCGCCGTGTGCCGCAAGGCTTCCAGTGTGCGGCGGGTGGTGGTGCGTTCCTCCTCCGCCGTCTACGGGTGCAGCGCCAAGGACCCGGTGAAGTTCACCGAGGAGATGAGCGCCCGCACGCCGCCGCGCGGCTGGTTCGCGCGGGACATGATCGAGGTGGAGGGTTTCGTGCGCGGGCTGGCCCGGCGGCGGCCCGACATCTCGGCGGCAATCCTGCGGTTCCCGCCGATCGTGGGCCCGCAGCTGGCCAAGCGAGGTGTGCAGTATTTCCGCTCGCCGATCACGCCGACCATTCTGGGCCGGGATCCGCGTATGCAGCTGCTGCACGAGGAGGACGGCATCGCCGCCCTGGTGCATGGGGCCATGACGGCCCCCGGCGGCACCTACAATGTGGCTGGGGACGGCGCGATGGCGCTGTCGCAGGCGATCCGACGGGCCGGGCGGGTCGAACTCCCGGTCCCGTACTCGGTGTTCCGCAGTGTCGGGCGCACCGTGATGGGCCCGGTGATGCGGGAGTTCACCGCCGAGCAGATCGACTATTTCCACTTCGGTTGTGGCCTGGACACCACCCGGATGCGGACCGAACTGGGCTTCGGTCCACGCTGGACCACGGTGCAGGCCTTCGACGACTTCATAGGGGGCGCAGCGTTGCGGCCCGTGATCGATCCCGCGTGGATCGACGCCGCAGAGAACAAACTTCTCAGCCTGCTCGGGGCCGGGACGGGAGCGCACCAATGAGTGATGTAGCGAAGGTGATTCGACTTCACGACGTGGACTTCGAGGCGCGGCACAGTCGCCCGTCGCCTCGGGTGTGGCCGGCGGGGGAACCGGCGCTCACCCCGGTGACCTCGCTGACCGATCGGCTCGCCGAGGTCGAAGCGCGTCAGCCCAAGTCGCTGGGGGAGATGATCCGGGGAACCGTGGCCGACGGGGTCCGCTACACGGCCGACTTCGCCCGCCGCCGCCTCACCGGCGACTACCAGGTCGACGAGTTCGGCCTGGACGAGCATCTGCTGGAATCGGTGATCCTGCCGATGCTGCGGCCGCTGTCGGACCTGTGGTTCCGGGTCGAGGTGTCGGGTATCGAGAACATCCCCGAGGCGGGCGGCGCGCTGATCGTGGCCAACCACGCGGGCACGGTGCCGCTGGACGGGCTGATGCTGCAGCTGGCCGTCCACGACCGGCACCCCAAGCAGCGCGCGCTGCGCCTGCTGGCCGCCGACCTGATCTTCGAGACGCCGCTGCTGGGCGGGCTGGCCCGCAAGGCCGGGCACACCCTGGCCTGTCCCGCGGACGCCGAAAGGCTTTTGCGCGCGGGCGAAGTCGCGGGTGTTTTCCCCGAGGGTTACAAGGGCGTCGGCAAGCCGTATTCGGACCGCTACAAGTTGCAGCGTTTCGGCCGTGGCGGTTTCGTGTCGGCGGCGGTGCGCACCGGGGTGCCGATCATTCCGTGCTCGATCGTGGGTTCGGAGGAGATCTATCCGAAGCTGGCCGATATCAAGCCTTTGGCGCGGCTGCTCGGTATTCCGTATTTCCCTGTGACGCCGCTGTTTCCGCATCTGGGTCCGCTCGGCGCGATTCCGTTCCCGTCGAAGTGGTACATCCAATTCGGCGAGCCGATTTCCACGGCCGGATACGAGCCCGCGGACGCCGATGATCCGATGACGATGTTCGAAATCACCGATCAGGTCCGCGAAACCATTCAGGGCTCGCTGTACAAGAATCTGATCAAGCGCCGGAATCCGTTCACCGGCTAGATAATTGGTACGGACATGCGACCGGCCCACTCCGATTCGGAGCGGGCCGGTCGATTTTCGTCCGGACTAGCTGGCCTTGGCTTCGCGTTTCCGGGACAGCACGGCCGCGGCCGCGCCGCCCGCCGCGCCGAGCGCGAGGGCCGTGGGCACACCGACTTTCGCGGCTTTGCGCCCGGTGCGGAAGTCGCGCACTTCCCAGCCGCGATTCTTGGCGACCTCGCGCAGATCCGCGTCGGGGTTGATGGCCACCGCGGTGCCGACCAGCGAGAGCATCGGCACGTCGTTGTGGCTGTCGGAGTAGGCGGTGCAGCGCTTGAGGTTCAGGCCCTCGCGAATGGCGAGGGTGCGCACCGCGTGCGCCTTGCCGAGCCCGTGCAGGATGTCGCCGACCAGGCGGCCGGTGAACACGCCGTCCTCGCTCTCGGCGACCGTGCCCAGCGCCCCGGTCAAGCCCAGCCGCTTGGCGATGACCTGCGCGAGTTCCACCGGCGTGGCGGTGACCAGCCAGACCTGCTGGCCCGCGTCCAGGTGCATCTGGGCCAGCGCCCGGGTGCCGGGCCAGATCTTGTCGGCGATGATCTCGTCGTAGATCTCCTCGCCGAGCGCGGCGAGTTCGGCGGTCGGGCGGCCCGCGATGAAGGACAGCGCCTTCTCCTTGCCGGACGCCATGTCCGAGTGGCTCTCCTTGCCGGTGACCCGGAACTTGACCTGCTTCCAGGCCATGTCGACCAGGTCGGAGGTCTTGAAGTACTTGCGTGAGGCCAGCCCGCGCGCGAAGTGCACGATCGACGCGCCCTGCACCATGGTGTTGTCGACGTCGAAGAAGGCCGCGGCGGTCAGATCGCGGGCGATCGCGGGCGTCGGCGTGTCGCCGAGGTCGCGCAGCGCCAGCTCGGCGTCGTGGAGGGCGATCGCGGCGTCGGCGCTGGCCTCGCCGGCCAGGTTGGCGCGGACCTCTTCCTCGGTGGGACCGAAGGGGCTGCGGGTGATACGGGTGAACTGATCCTGCAGGTCAGCCAGTCCCTGACCCCAGCGCGCCGGGAATTCACCGAATCGTCCCGCGATGAAGCCCGTTCCCTGCTCTTTCGAACGTTCCGGCACCAGTACCTCCGCCTGTTAGCGCGAACAACTCAACAGTAACGCCCGGGAGTGGCCGCAACGTAGACGGTGAACGACATATCGGGAAGTTGTTAGATGGTGGCCATGAGCGATTCGCCACATGCTGTGACGCTGTTGACCCGGGACGGTTGCGGGCTGTGCCACACCGCACTCGAACAATTGCGCCCGATCTGCGCCGAGTTCGGCGTCGAGGTGACCACGGTGGACGTGGATGTGGCCGCCGCCACTGATCCGGGCCTGCGTGCCGAATACGGGGACCGGCTGCCGGTGGTGCTGCTGGACGGCCGCGAGCACAGCTATTTCGACGTGGACGAGCCGCGGCTGCGCGCCGACCTCGCGAAATAACCGGACCTACCTCGCGAAACCGGGCGTGATTGGGGATTTTCCGGGCTTTCTGCGCGGGTCCCCCTCCGTCCGTCCCCTCCGGTGTGTTGCGTAGCGGGTTCGCGCTGATGAGGGTTGAATGAACCCGGGGCCGGAGCCCGCCGCAAAGTGACTGAATTCACCGACTTTGTGCAGGGCTTCACAAGCGGTTACGGTGGTGGCACGCGACCCGCCTTCTCGGGCAGCGGAAGCGACCCCCTGAACCTGACTCGACCTCGCCTGTAAGGACCGCGACGGTCTCCCGGCGTCGGGTCGACAAAAGAACCCGGACACTCACCCCCGGCCGGACGAGGAGCGCAAGCGACGTGACAGAGCAGCAAGAGACGCCGCCGACTGGCGTCTCCAAGGCTCTGCAGAAGGACATCCCGCAGGCCACGGTGGCCCGGCTGGCCACTTACCTCCGGGTGCTCGCCGTACTCGCCGACGACGCTGTAGCCATCGTATCGAGTGAGGAACTGGCTGTCGCGGCGGGTGTCGGTTCGGCCAAGTTGCGCAAGGATCTCTCCTTCCTCGGACCCAACGGCGTGCGTGGCGTCGGCTACGACGTGATCAAGCTGCGCGACCGCATCGAGGATGTGCTCGGCCTGTCCGAGGGGCACCGGGTGGTGCTGGTCGGAGCGGGTCACCTGGGCCGCGCGCTAGTCGGCTACGGCGGTTTCCGCCGCCGCGGTTTCGCCATGGTCGGGCTGTTCGACAACGATCCCGAGGTCATCGGGACCACCGTCGGCGGACTCGTGGTCCGCGACGTGGCCGAGCTGACCGACGCCGTGGCCACGCTGGAACCCACCATCGCCGTCCTCACCGTGCCCGACGCCGCCGCGCAGGGTGTGTGCGATCTGCTGGTCGAGGCCGGTTTGCAGTGCGTGCTGAGCTTCTCGGCCCTGGCCCTCGAGGCCCCGGCCACCGTCGAGGTGCGACGGGTGGATCTGGCGGTGGAGATGCAGCTGTTGTCGTTCGAGCGGGCCCGCAACGCGGAATCGGCCGCCGAGGACGCGATGAGCGCGGCCGCGGCGGGTACGGCGACGGTGGTCGCCGACGCGAGCGTGGTGTCCACCCCGATCCGCCGGGTGGCGACGATCCAGACCGCGGACACAACCAGCAAGGGAGCGGTGGTCCAGCCATGAGCGTGCTTCTCGTCGGCATCTCACATCGCAGCGCACCGGTGGCGGTGCTGGAGAAGATCGCCATCACCGAGACCGACCGGCCCAAGCTGACCGACAAGATGCTGGCCTCCACGCACGTGTCCGAGGCGATGATCGTCTCCACCTGCAACCGCATCGAGGTCTACGCGGTCGTCGACGCCTTCCACCCCGCGCTCGGGGAGATCGGCGAACTGCTCACCAAGCACTCCGGGCTGCCGCTGCCCGAACTCACCAAGCACGCTTACGTGCGCTACGCGGAGGCTGCGGCCGAGCACCTGTTCGCGGTGTCCTCCGGCCTGGATTCCATGGTGGTCGGCGAGCAGCAGATCCTCAGCCAGATCCGGGCCGCCTATGCCGCGGCCGACGCCCAGCAGGCCGCCGGGCGCACCCTGCACGAGCTGGCCCAGCACGCGCTGCGGGTCGGCAAGCGGGTGCACTCCGAGACCGGCATCGACCGCGCGGGCGCGTCGGTGGTGTCGGTGGCGCTGGATCGCGCGGCCGCCGCGCAGGGCGCGCTGGCCGGGCGCACCGCGTTGGTGCTGGGCGCCGGCGCGATGGGCGGGCTCGCGGTGGCGCAGCTGGCGCGCGGCGGGGCCGCGAAGGTCATCGTGGTGAACCGGACCCTGGAGAAGGCGCAGCGGCTGGCCAACACCGCCGCCACCATGCACGGCGTCGAGGCCGAGGCCATCGAGATGGACCGGCTGGCCGAGGCCATGGCCGCCGCCGACGTGGTGATCACCTGTACCGGCGCGGTGGGCACCGTGGTCACCCTCGCGGACGTGCACCGGGCGCTGTCGGCCAAGCCGGGCGCCGAGGAACTGGTCATCTGCGACCTGGGCCTGCCCCGCGACGTGGACCACGCGGTCGCCGGACTGCCCGGGGTCACCGTCATCGACATCGAGACGCTGCAGCGCGACCCGTCGGCCGGCGCGGCCGCCGACGACACCGCCGCCGCGCGCATCATCGTCGCCGACGAACTCTCCAAATACCTTGCCGGACAGCGCATGGCCGAGGTCACGCCGACCGTGGCCGCGCTGCGCCAGATGGCCGCCGACGTGGTCGAGGCCGAGCTGCTGCGCCTGGACTCCCGACTACCGGGACTCGAATCCACCGAACGCGACGAGGTGGCCCGTACCGTGCGACGGGTGGTCGACAAACTGCTGCACGCGCCGACGGTGCGGGTCAAGCAGCTGGCCTCCACGCCCGGCGGGGACAGCTACGCCGAGGCATTGCGCGAGCTGTTCGAGCTCAAACCCGGTGCGGCGCAAGCGGTTGCCGCGCCGATGGAGATCTCCGCCCTGCAGGGCGAACTGGCCGATGATTTCACCGCCGCCCACCCGGGGGACGAACAGGGGCACATCGCATGACCGGAGCAATGGTGCACGAGAACGACATAACCGCTCGCGGAACGGTCGACGCCCCGTGGCGCATCGGCACCCGCGGCAGTCTGCTGGCCCTCACCCAGGCCGGGCACGTGCGTGACGCCCTGATCGCCAACGGTCAGCAGGCCGAGCTGGTCATCGTGAAGACCGCCGGCGACCAGAACGCCACCGATCCCGTGCAGAAGATCGGCGTGGGCGTGTTCACCGCCGCGCTGCGCGAGGAATTGGCCGCGGGCACGGTCGACATCGCCGTCCACTCGTACAAGGATCTGCCGACCGCGCAGGATCCGCGCTTCGACATCGCCGCCATCCCGCCCCGGCAGGATCCGCGCGACGCGCTGGTGGCGCGCGACGGCCTGGTGCTGGGCGAGCTGCCCGCGGGTGCGAAGGTCGGCACCTCCGCGCCGCGGCGCGCCGCACAGCTGAAGGCGCTGGGCCTGGGCATCGAGATCGTGCCGCTGCGCGGCAATCTCGACACCCGGATCGGCAAGGTCTCCTCCGGTGAACTGGATGCCGTGGTGGTGGCGCGGGCCGGGCTGGCCCGCATCGGCCGCCTCGACGTCGTCACCGAATCGCTCGAACCGGTGCAGATGCTGCCCGCCCCGTCACAGGGTGCGCTGGCCGTCGAATGCCGCAGCGAGGACACCGAACTCGTGACCATCCTGTCCGCCCTCGACGATCCCGGCACCCGTGCCGCGATCACCGCGGAGCGGGCGTTGCTGGCCGACTTGGAGGCCGGTTGTACCGCGCCGATCGGTGCGCTGGCCGAGGTCGTCGAATCACTCGACGACGACGGCCGGGTGGTGGAGGAGTTGTCGCTGCGCGCCTGCGCGGCGGCGATCGACGGCTCGGATGTGATCCGGGCTTCAGTGGTCGGACCGGTCGCGGATGCCGCGGACCTGGGGCGGGCACTGGCGCGCGAGCTCTTGGAGCTGGGGGCGCGCGAACTGCTCAGCGTCACAGAGGAATCCGCTGAGCTCACCGACGACAGCAATCCCAGCCCAATGGAGAACAGCCGATGAGCCGAGTGACGAAGAAGAATCCCGGTCGGATCCTTTTCGTGGGGTCAGGGCCCGGTGACCCGGCGCTGTTGACCGTGCGGGCCCGCGAGGTGCTCGGCCGGGCGACGCTGGCCTTCACCGACCCCGACGTCGACAAGGGCGTGCTCGCCCTGATCGGCATCGCGGTCGAGGAGAGCGCCGACGGGACCCGTCCGGTGGACGTGCGCCCCGCCCTGGGCGACGCCGCCGAGGTGGCCAAGACCCTGATCGCGGAGGCCCGCGGCGGCTCCGACGTGGTGCGCCTGGTCTCCGGCGACCCGATGACCACCGACTCGGTCATCCAGGAGATCAACGCCGTCACCCGTTCGCATCTGAGCTTCGAGGTGCTGCCCGGTCTCTCGGCCGGCACCACCGTGCCCGCCTACGCGGGTATCGAACTCGGTTCCAGCCACACCGTGGTGGACGTCCGCGGCGAGGTGGACTGGGCGGCCGTCGCGGCCGCGCCCGGCCCGCTGGTGCTGCACGCCACCTCCGGCCACCTGGCCGAGACCGCGTCGGCGCTGGTGGAACACGGCCTGGCGCCGCAGACCCCGGTCGCGGTGACCGTACGCGGCACCACCCGCCAGCAGCGCACCATCGACGCCACCCTGGCGACCCTGAACAACGCGGCCTCCGAACTGGTCGGCCCGCTGGTGGTCACGGTCGGCAAGGAAGTGGACAAGCGCGCCAAGACCTCCTGGTGGGAGTCCCGTGCTCTCTACGGCTGGACCGTGCTGGTGCCGCGCACCAAGGAGCAGGCCGGCGAGATGAGCGAGAAGCTCGTCAACCACGGCGCCATCCCCATGGAGGTCCCGACCATCGCGGTCGAGCCGCCGCGCAGCCCCGCCCAGATGGAGCGCGCGGTCAAGGGCCTGGTCGACGGCCGCTACCAGTGGGTGGTCTTCACCTCCACCAACGCGGTGCGCGCGGTGTGGGAGAAGTTCGGCGAATTCGGCCTGGACGCTCGCGCTTTCAGCGGCGTGAAGATCGCCTGCGTCGGCGAGGCCACCGCGGAGAAGGTGCGCTCCTTCGGCATCAACCCCGAGCTGGTGCCGTCCGGTGAGCAGTCCTCCGAGGGCCTGCTGGCCGACTTCCCGCCGTACGACGACGTTTTCGACCCGGTCAACCGGGTGCTGCTGCCGCGCGCGGACATCGCCACCGAGACCCTCGCCGAGGGCCTGCGCGACCGCGGCTGGGAGATCGACGACGTCACCGCCTACCGCACCGTGCGCGCGTCCCCGCCGCCCGCGGAGACCCGCGAGATGATCAAGACCGGCGGTTTCGACGCGGTCCTGTTCACCTCGTCCTCCACGGTCCGCAACCTGGTCGGCATCGCCGGCAAGCCGCACGCCCGCACCATCGTGGCCTGCATCGGACCCAAGACCGCCGAGACGGCCATCGAATTCGGCCTGCGCGTGGACGTGCAGCCCGAGGTGGCCCAGGTCGGCCCGCTCGTCGAGGCGCTCGCCGAGCACGCCGCCCACCTGCGCGCCGAGGGCCTGCTGCCCCCGCCGCGCAAGAAGAGCCGCCGCAGCCGCTAGCTTCGGCACGACATCCGGCCACCCGGCCCCGCGTCCCGGCGACGCGGGGCCGGTGTCGTATCGGCTCCAGGCGAGACAAGATCGCCACCTCCGATCTCGGTGGCTCCCTGGGTCTCTCGCATTCGCCGGGTGGATGCCCAAGGAAATGTCGTCGTTTCATCTGGAAGCGAAATGCCTACGCTGCATTCGGTATTCGATCTTCGAGAGGTGAACATTCATGAAGCGTGTAGCAGTCGGCCTGATCGCGATGTGTGGAATCTCGCTGGGCGCGGGCCTGTCCCCGGCGGCGGCTTTCGCCGAGGCCCCGAGTGCGGCGGCGCCGGTCGCCGACGCGCCGGGGGTCAGCTCGTCCGGCATTCCCGCCGCGGCCGTGCTGCAGACCCTGTTGAAGTGCTTGACCAGCGGTTCGAGTAATCCCGGCACGCCGGGATCGACCCAGACCGGCTGCCTGAACTCCTAGTGCCGCGGGTGCGGCGGAGGCTCTCCGACGTCCGGTCGTGGGGATGTCGGCAGGCCTCCGCCGCGCTCAGCGGAGCCGCGTGGCGCTCAGCGCTGGGCCGCCATCAGACGGCGGACCATGCGGCAGGTCGCGTCCGAGGGCTGATGCACGCCGATGACTTCGGCTGTCTCCCTGATCTTCTCGTTGGTGGCCTGGTCGGGTCCGAAGGACCCGGAATCCAGGAGCGCGATGGCCAGCCGCATGGCCTTCAATCGCCGATTGTGCGAGACGTACCACGTGCGCGGCCGCCCCGCCGGCAGCGGCTGCTTGGCCAGCGGCCGCCACGCGTGATCGATGACCTCCCCCTTCTTCGGAACCCCGGCGCCCCGGTTCACCTTGCCGGACATGCTGGTAACGGCTGCGAGCACGGCCAATCCTCCCGTCGCGGTCCGGGATCGCACCTTCGAACGCGGCGCGATCCCTTCGAACACATCTTCGATTCTACTCGGACCCACCGACAAAAACGGCTGCTCACAATGACTTTGGTAGCCAGCCGGGCCCGGCGTCGGAGGCGCGCGCACCCCGGTCACGAGCCGGGCATATCATGCGAGCATGACCGGAATGGACCGCCCTCGGCGGTTGCGCCGCACTCCCGCCATGCGTCGGCTCGTCGCCGAGACCAGCCTGGAGCCGCGGCACCTGATTCTGCCCATGTTCGTCGCCGACGGTATCGACGAACCGCGTGAGATCTCCTCCATGCCAGGCGTTTTCCAGCATTCGATGGACTCGCTGCGCAAGGCGGCCGCCGAAGCCGTGGCCGCGGGCGTGGGCGGGCTCATGCTCTTCGGCGTGCCGAAGCCCGAGGACAAGGACGCCCAGGGGAGCGGGGCCAGCGACCCGGACGGGATCCTGAACCGCGGCCTGTCCGCGCTGGTGTCCGAGGTCGGCGACTCGACGGTCGTCATGGCCGACACCTGCCTGGACGAATTCACCGACCACGGCCACTGCGGCGTGCTCGACGAGCACGGCGCGGTCGACAACGACGCCACCCTCGGCCGCTACGTCGAGATGGCGCTGGCGCAGGCCGCGACCGGCGCCGACCTGCTCGGCACCAGCGGCATGATGGACGGCCAGGTGGGTGCGATCCGCGCGGGCCTGGACGCCGCCGGATACACCGACACCGCCATCCTCGCGTACGCGGCCAAGTACGCCTCCGCGTTCTACGGCCCGTTCCGGGAGGCCGTCGGCTCCTCGCTGCAGGGCGATCGGCGCACCTACCAGCAGGATCCGGCCAACCGCCGGGAGGCGATCCGCGAGCTGGAACTGGATCTGCTCGAGGGCGCGGACATCGTCATGGTGAAGCCCGCCATGTCGTATCTGGACATCCTGCGCGAGGTCTCGGACCGGTCCACGGTGCCGGTGGCGGCCTATCAGATCTCCGGCGAGTACGCGATGATCACCGCGGCCGCCGAGCGCGGCTGGATCGACCGCAAGGGCGCGATCCTGGAATCGCTGCTCGGGATCCGGCGGGCGGGCGCGGACATGGTGCTCACCTACTGGGCCACCGAGGCCGCGCACTGGCTGGCCTGAACCGGAACGAGTAGCTCTGATCGTGAATCCCATGGTCCCGCCGAACGATCCGGCGCGTCCGGCGCCCGAGGACGTCGGCACCGCCTGTCAGCTCTGGTACGTCGCGCTCGGGGTCGGGCTGGTGCAGTTGATCGCCTCGCTGATCGCGCAGTTCGGGCAGCGGAACGAATTGGCGCAGCAGATGTTCGACCAGGTGAAGGAGCAGCAACCGGCGATCACCCTGGCACAGGTGGAGGTCTGGGCCGCCGTCGTGTTCGTGCTGGTCGCGGTGTTCTGGCTGGTGCTGTCCGGAGCCGGGGTGGCGGTGGTGTGGCAGCTGGGGCGCGGAAAGAACTGGGCCCGTGCGGTTCTCACCGGTTTCGGCATCTTCCTGGTGCTCGGCGCGGCGGGGACGCTGTTCGGTGTCGGCGCCAAGGAGAGCGGGGTGGCCGCGCTGGTCGCGGGCGGCGCGGGCATCGTCCAGGCGGTACTCGCCGGCGGGGCCGTATTCCTCTGCTACCGAAGCGAATCCGAGGCCTACTTCCGGCCCGGACCGCGCTAGGTTACCGCCGAGTTTGTTACGCGGGTGTCAACGCGTTATGGTGAGGGCAGTCACAGGTATTTCGGGAACCGGAAGCCGGGCCCCAGGCGTTGAGCGTGGGCGTGCGGCGCCGGGAAGGCGGAGGCAACGATGCGAGTGGTGATCCAGCAGCCGCACAGCCTGCGGCGCGATGTCGCGGTGCTGAGCTTGTTGTTCCTCTTCGGTCTGCTGACCCTCGCCGTACTCCTGATTCCGGGCCTGGCCCACTGAGCCGTTCCGCGATCTTTACGCTCGACCTATGAGTGAGGCCATCAACGCCCCCGGGGCCGTGCTGTTCTCCGAACCCGGCGCGCGCTGGCGGACCATCGCCTACGGACCCGCGATGTGCGCGATCATCCTGGGCATCGAGCTGATCCGCGGCGGCGACATCCACTGGTTCGGGCTCGTCTTCTGCGCCGTGCTGCTGGCCGGGTTCGTCTGGTTGCAGGTGATCGCGGGCAAGCGGCACATCAGTGTCGAGCTGACCCCCGAGCAGCTGCGCGAGGGCACCGAGGTGGTGCCGTTGCGCGACATCGCCGAGGTGCTGCCCGAAGACGACGAGGAGTCCTGGGATTATGAGGACTGGCAGTCCGCGCGGGCGCTGGGCGAGCTGACCGGAGTACCACGGCGGCGTAAGGGAATCGGCCTGAAACTGACCGACGGTCGGCTGGTGCAGGCGTGGGCGCGTGACCATGTCACGCTGCGCGCGGCGCTGACCGAGGCCTTGGGCCACCCGCGCGGGACCGACGACGAGCCTCGGGAGGCGCTGTGATGCGGTGGCTGACGATAGCGGCCGAGATCGTGCTGGTGCCGGTGCTGGCCGTCGCGGCGGTGTGGTGCTGGCGGCACGGGGTGCAGACCACGGTGTTCAAGGCGCAGGGAGAGGCGCCGTCGTTCGGTGCGACCCGCTACGTCGGGCCGTGGCTGGCGGGGTCCGCGGCGCTGGTGATCATGGCCGGACTGTCGCTGATCGACGGGGCCGCGCGGGCGGTTCGCGCTCGGCGAGCCTGGTCCGACACGCCGTATTGAGGGGTGCGAAGTCGGTTTTCGCCTCGGTCGGCCTCGGGCCGGCGCGGAGAATCATCGGCATGAAGCGCACAGAACTCGTGAAACGCATCGCGCCCGCGGTGCTGGCCGCGGGGCTCGTCGGCGCTGTGGTCGTGGCTCCGGCCGCCGCGGCCCCGGTCGATACCGTCCCGGATTACGGGTCACCACTGCTGGTGATGTCCTGGCAAGACCTACTACCGTCCCCGCTGAACTGCCTGCTGTCCACCGGATGGGCGGCGTTCTGCCTGGGGATTCCGCTCCCGTAGCGGAGGGTGCGGCGGCGCGACCGCAGACCGCGCCGCCGTCTCCGCCTCAGTTCCAGTTCTGGTAAACATCCAGCACGCGACCGCCCTTGGTGCCGGGCAGGTTCACGAACAGGGTCACCGTGCCGTCGGGATGATCGGCGGCCTCCATCATCACCTGACGCAGGGAGGCGTGTACGCCGCCCTTGTCGTCCTTGTAGATGGTGGTGTCGGGCTCCAGGCCCGCGCCCATCCGGCTCAACGGGACGAACATGCTGACCACCGCGGGTAAGGGCCCATCGGCGATCGCGGCCGTCTCTTGATGCGACAGCGCCACCCCCACTCGCCCCTGGTCGATCTGCACCAGCGGCACCGCGGCCTGCGCCACCCCGGGCGCGGCGGCCAGACCGGCCGCCACCGCGATGATCCCTACCCCGAACCGAACGACCCGCATACGTCCCGCCCTCTCTCCGAAGCCGTTTCCTACGTCGAGACATTACGCATCAGCTATCTAGTAGCGAATTACGTTGTCCGAATCTCATTTCGGCGTGTTGCTCGGACCCGCGTCATCGAGGACCCGCTCGCCGGCTCCCATGATCTCAGCCGTCGGCCGTCGAGATGCGCGCTTCGATCCGGGGTGCGAAGATGTCGGGTTGGCTGTGGGAAGAGCCACTCGACTACACCCTGTCGTCGACGGGGGCGGGGGCGGCTGAGAGACTGGGTGCCGTGAGTTCTTCTCCGCGTGTGAGCCAGGCGTCGGTCCCGGTCTCAGCCCACCTTTTCGAACGCGCCGCGGCGGTCATTCCCGGCGGCGTGAATTCGCCGGTGCGGGCGTTCAATTCCGTGGGCGGCACGCCGCGGTTCATCGCCTCCGCGCGCGGGTGCACGCTGACCGACGCCGACGGCAACGACTACGTGGACCTGGTGTGCTCGTGGGGCCCGATGATCCTCGGGCACGCGCACCCGGCGGTCGTCGAGGCCGTGCAGCGGGCCGCCACCGGCGGTCTGTCCTTCGGCGCGCCGACCGAGGCCGAAATCGAACTCGCCGAGGCCATCGCGGCCCGGGTCGCTCCGGTCGACCGGGTCCGCCTGGTGAACTCGGGCACCGAGGCCACCATGAGCGCGGTCCGGCTGGCCCGCGGCTTCACCGGCCGCACCAAGATCGTGAAGTTCAGCGGCTGCTACCACGGGCACGTGGACGCGCTGCTGGCCGACGCGGGCTCCGGCGTCGCCACCCTGGGCCTGCCCACCTCGCCCGGCGTCACCGGCGCTCAGGCCGCCGACACCCTGGTGCTGCCCTACAACGACCTCGGGGCCGTGGCCGCCGCCTTCGCCGCCCACCCGGGCGAGATCGCGTGCGTCATCACCGAGGCCGCCGCGGGCAATATGGGCGCGGTCGCGCCGGTCCCCGGTTTCAACGAGGGACTGCGCCGGCTCACCACCGAGCACGGCGCGCTGCTGATCATGGACGAGGTCATGACCGGTTTCCGGGTCAGCCACTCGGGCTGGTTCGGCATCGACGGCGTGGCCGGCGACCTGTACACCTTCGGCAAGGTGATGAGCGGCGGCCTGCCCGCCGCCGCGTTCGGCGGGCGCGCCGACATCATGAACCACCTGGCCCCGCTCGGCCTGGTCTACCAGGCGGGCACCCTGTCCGGGAACCCGGTCGCGGTGGCCGCGGGCCTGGCCACGCTGCGCACCGCCGACGAGTCGGTGTACGCCACCCTGAACAAGAACTCCGAGCGCCTGGGCGGGCTGCTCACCGAGGCGCTGACCGCCGAAGGCGTCGCGCACCGGGTGCAATTCGCGGGCAATATGGTGAGCGTGTTCTTCGCCGAGAACCCGGTCACCGACTACGCCGCCGCCAAGGCCGCCGAGACCTGGCGTTTCCCAGCCTTCTTCCACGCGCTGCTGGATGCCGGTGTGTACGCGCCCCCGAGCGCCTTCGAAGCGTGGTTCGTCTCGGCCGCTCTCGACGAGGACGCGTTCGACCGCATCGCCGCCGCCCTCCCCGCCGCCGCGCGCGCCGCGGCGGCCGCCACTCCCGAAGGATCCGCCGCGTGAGCTCCGTCCACCCCGACTCGGGCGTACCCGCCCCCGCCCAGCACGAGGCTCCTCTCTCCGCCGAAGAGGCCACCCGCCTCCTGGACTCCATCCGCCAAGCCGAGGACGAACTCGCCGAGACCGGCGAGAACATCGCTGTCGCCCCGGTGGGCGACGTGACCGCCCCGGTGGCCGAACCCCGGCCCGCCGCAACGGAATCCGATGATTCCGGCGTGGTCGTGGCCGACGACCCCGAGCCGGTCTTCGAGGCCGCGATCGCCGCCGCCGAGCAGTTCGCCGCCGCTCCCGCCCGGGCCGAGGCGCCCGCCGAGGCTTCGGAGCCCGCGACCCCCGAGGTTGTCGAGCCCGCGACCGCCGAGGTTGTCGAGCCCGCGACCCCCGAGGTCGTCGAGCCTGCGACCCCCGAGGTTGTCGAGCCCGCGACCGCCGAGGTTGTCGAGCCCGCGATCACGGAGGCCGTGGAGCCCGCGACCACCGAGGCTGTGGAATCCGCCCCCGCGGAGGCTGTGGAATCCGCCCCCGCCGAGGCCGCGGAGCCCGCCCCCGTCGCGTTCTCGTCCGAGATCGTCGTCGAGGTCGATCCCCAGACCGACGAGTCCGTCGTCGCGGAAGCCGACTTCGCCGTCGCCGACACCGAGGTTCCCGCCCCGGCCTCCGGCACCGGCGGCGGCCTGATCCTCCCCGGTGATGTGGCCAGCGACGTGGAGACGATCGTCCATGTCATGCGCCACGGCGAGGTCCACAATCCGAACGGTGTCCTCTACGGCCGCCTGCCCGGTTTCCAGCTGTCGGTGACCGGCCGCGCGCAGGCCCAGGCCGTGGCGCGTTCACTGTCCGATCACGACATCGCGCTGGTGGTGGCCTCGCCGCTGCAGCGCGCGCAGGAGACCGCGGATCCGATCGCCAAGGGCCACGGCCTGATCATCCGCACCGACGACAATCTGATCGAGGCGGGCAACACCTTCGAGGGCCTGCGGGTCTCGGCGAGCGACGGCGCGCTGCGCAAGCCCCGCCACTGGTGGAAGCTGCGCGACCCGTTCACCCCGTCCTGGGGTGAGCCGTACCTGCAGATCGCGCACCGCATGCTGGCCGCGGTGAACAAGGCGCGGGTGGAGGCCGCCGGTCGAGAGGCCGTGCTGGTGTCGCATCAGCTGCCGGTGTGGACGCTGCGCCGCTTCCTGCAGGGGCAGCGCCTGTGGCACGACCCGCGGAACCGGCAGTGCTCGCTGGCATCGCTGACTTCCCTGGTCTACCAGGGCGATACGTTGATCGACATCGTCTACTCGGAGCCCGCCGGCGCCTCCGACCCCACGGTGACCGGGGCATGAGCCGCGCCATCGCGTCCCGGTCCGCGTTCGTCCGACACCCGCTGCGGCGGGTGGCGGGCCTGCTGGCGGGGCTGACCGTGGTGGCCCTGCTCGCCGGGTGCACGACGGCGGGCAAGGACGCGGTGGCCCAGGGCGGCACCTTCGATTTCGTCTCGCCGGGCGGCAAGACGGAGATCTTCTACGATCCGCCGTCCGCGCGCGGCACCATCGGCAAGCTGTCCGGCCCGGATCTGATGCACGACGGCAAGACCACATCGGTGGACGATTTCCCCGGCAAGGTCGTGGTGCTCAACATCTGGGGCCAGTGGTGTGGCCCGTGCCGCGCGGAAGTCGGTGCGCTGGAACAGGTTTACGAGGCGACCAAGGACAATGGCGTCGCCTTCCTGGGCATCAACGTGCGCGACAACCAGAAGGACAAGGCCCAGGATTTCGTGACCGACAACAAGGTCGGTTACCCCTCCGTCTACGACCCGGCCATGCGCAGCCTGCTCGCGCTCGGCGGCAAGTTCCCGACCAGCGTCATCCCCACCACCATCGTGCTGGACAAGCAGCATCGGGTGGCGGCGGTGTTCCTGCGCAGCCTGCTGGCCGAGGACCTGCGGCCGGTGGTGGATCGACTGGCGGCCGAGCAGTGAATCACGTGACCTACCTGGCGAGCGTGGGAGATTCGTTCCAGCAGACCGCCGCCTCCGGACCGCTGCTGCTCGCGCTGGGCGCGTGCCTGCTGGCGGGCCTGGTGTCGTTCGCCTCGCCGTGCGTGGTGCCCTTGGTTCCCGGCTACCTGTCGTATCTGGCGGGCGTGGTCGGCGCGGAGGCCCCGCCGGTGACGGTGGAATCGGCGCGGACCGCGAAAACCGCCGTGGCGGGCCGCAATTCGGCGCGCCTGCGGGTAGCGGGCGCGGCGGCGCTGTTCGTGGCGGGCTTCACCGTCGTGTTCGTGCTGGCCGCCACCACCGTGTTCGGCACCATGCAGGCGCTGACCCTCAATCGTGAACTGCTGCAACGGGTCGGCGGCGTGGTGACCATCGTGATGGGTCTGGCCTTCATCGGCCTGATCCCGATGCTGCAGCGCGACACCCGCATGGAGCCGCGTCGTTTCACCGGCCTCATCGGGGCCCCGCTGCTGGGCGCGGTGTTCGCGCTCGGCTGGACCCCGTGCCTGGGCCCGACGCTGTCGGGTGTGATGGCGGTGTCGGCGGGCACCGAGGGCACCACCGCGGTGCGCGGCGTGGCGCTGATCGTGGCCTACTGCCTCGGCCTGGGGCTGCCGTTCATCATCCTGGCGTTCGGTTCGGCGACCGCGTTGCGGGCCGTCGGCTGGCTGCGCCGTAATTCCCGCACCATCCAGGTGACCGGCGGGCTGCTGTTGGTGGCCGTCGGCATCGCCCTGGTGACCGGATCGTGGGACGTGTTCGTCTCCTGGGTCCGCGACGCCTTCGTCTCGAATGTGACCCTGCCGATCTGACATGACTGCCACCATCGAAACCCCCAGCGCCCCCGCCCGTCCGCCGCGTCAGTCGCCGCCGCGCCGCGTCCTCGGTCTGCTCCGCAACACCTGGCGTGGCCTGACCAGCATGCGCACCGCGCTCATGCTGCTGTTCCTGCTGGCCCTGGCCGCCATTCCGGGCGCGCTGCTGCCGCAGCGCAGCCTCAACGCGGGCAAGGTCGACGACTACATCCGCAATCGCGCGACCCTGGGTCCGTGGATGGACCGGCTGCAGCTGTTCGACGTGTTCTCCAGCTTCTGGTTCACGGCCGTCTACGTGCTGCTGTTCGTCTCGCTGGTGGGCTGCATCCTGCCGCGCTGCGTGGACCACTACCGGGCCTTGCGTGCGCCGCTGACCAGGGCTCCGCGCAACCTGTCCCGCCTGCCGCACCACTGGTCCGGCACCGACGCGGAGACCCCGGAGCAGGTGCTGGACCGGGCCCGCGGCCAGATGCGCGGCTGGCGCACGGTGGTGCAGCCGGGCGATCGCGACGGGGAGCTGACCCTGTCCGCGGAGAGGGGCTACACCCGCGAGCTCGGCAACCTGGTCTTCCATCTCGCGTTGGTGGGCCTGCTGGCGGCGATCGCGATCGGCAAGCTGTTCGGCTACGAGGGCAATGTCGTGGTGCTCGCCAATGACGGCCCCGGCTTCTGCACCACCTCGCCCGCGGTGTTCGACTCGTTCCGCGCGGGCAATGTCAACGACGGCACCGGGCTGACCCCGATGTGCGTGCGGGTCAAGGACTTCAAGGCCGACTACCTGAAGAACGGTCAGGCGGCGATGTTCACCTCGAACATCCAGTACCAGACCGGCACCGACCTGGCCTCCGGGACGTGGAACGACACCACCATCCAGGTGAACCATCCGCTGCGCGTCGCCGGTGACCGGGTGTACCTGCAGGGCCACGGCTTCGCGCCCAAGTTCACGGTGACCTTCCCGAACGGGCAGACCCGCACCGAGGCCATCCAGTGGAAGCCGGACGACGCCTCCACCTTCCTGTCCTCGGGTGTGCTGCGCGTCGATCCGCCGGGCGGCATGTATCCGAGCGAGGAGGAGCGCCGCAAGCATCAGGTGGCGATCCAGGGCCTGTTCGCGCCGACCGCGCTCATGCACGGCCAGCTGCTCACCTCCCGGTATCCGGCGATGACCGATCCCGCGGTGGCGATCGACATCTACAAGGGCGACACGGGCCTGGACACCGGCCGCGCGCAGTCGCTGTTCGCACTGGATCCGGAGATGATCAAGCAGGGCCGCCTGGTGAAGGAACAGCGGGTGAACCTGAAGCCGGGGGAGACCGCGACCCTGCCCGACGGCACCAAGGTGACCTTCGACGGCGCGGAAGAGTTCGTGAACCTGCAGGTCTCGCACGATCCGGCGCAGCAGTGGGTGCTGGTGTCGGCGTTGACCATGATGGCGGGCCTGCTGGTGTCGCTGCTGGTGAAGCGTCGTCGCATCTGGTTGCGGGTGTACCCCGGCGAGGCGTCCGACGGTGTACGACGTACCGTAGTAGAAATGGGTGGTTTGGCCCGCACCGACCAGGCCGGCTGGGGCGGCGAGTTCGACCGCCTGCGTGAGCGGCTGCTGACGGGAGAGAAGTAATGCCGATCGACGAGAATCTCGCCTCCTACAGCGATCTCGGATTCAAATCGGCCATCGTGATCTACGCGCTGGTCTGGATCATGCTGGTCTGGCAGTTCGCCCTCACCCGTACGGTGCCGACCACCACCCGCGAATTGGTCACCGCCGGTGGCGGTTCCGAGCCGGTCGCCGAGCGGCCCGCGCCGAACGTGCCCGGCAAGGTGGAGTCCCGCGGAGTCGGTCGCCCCTTCTCGGAGCGTCTCGGCAATATGGGCTTCGCGGTCGTGTTCGTCGGATTCGGCGTGCACGTGGCCTCGATCGTCCTGCGCGGCTTCGCGACCCACCGTTTCCCGCTGGGCAATATGTTCGAGTTCATCTCGATGGCCTGTGCCGCCGCGGTCCTGCTCGGCCTGGTCCTGCTGAACGATCAGCGCTACCGCGGCATGTGGTCCTTCCTGCTGACCCCGGTCCTGATCCTGCTGTTCCTGGCGGGCACCAAGCTGCACGTGGACGCGGCCCCCGTCGTTCCCGCCCTGAAGTCCTACTGGCTGCCGATCCACGTCACCGTGATCTCGATCGGTTCGGGCGTCTTCCTGGTCTCGGGTATCGCGAGCCTGCTGTTCCTGTTCCGCATCTGGCAGCCCGCGGGCGCGGAGGCCGACAACATCTGGGGCCAGCTGGCCCGCCGCCTCCCCGACGCCCAGCTCCTGGACCGCCTGGCCTACCGCACCACCATCATCGGCTTCCCCATCTTCGGCTCGGGCGTCATCCTGGGCGCGATCTGGGCCGAGGCCGCCTGGGGCCGCTTCTGGGGCTGGGACCCGAAGGAGACCTGCTCCTTCATCGCCTGGGTTCTCTACGCCGCCTATCTGCACGCCCGTGCCACCTCCGGCTGGCGCGACACCAAGGCCGCCTGGATCAACATCGCCGGTTTCGTCGCGATGCTCTTCAACCTCTTCATCATCAACATCGTGGTCAGCGGCCTGCACAGCTACGCGGGCCTCAACTAGCCCGATCTACCTGCGGGTTCTCGGATTGATCCGGTACGGAATTACCGGATTTTTCCGTCTTGGTACGCAGTGGGTACGCAGTCTTGCCAAAATGCTCCTGAAGGACGGCGGCCACGGCTGTCCGTGTGGTCGCGTCCGCGTCCGGCCACAGGTGGGCGTAGTAGCGCAGGGTGGTCACCGCGCTGCCATGACGGACACGGGCCTGGACAGTCTTGATGTCCGCAGCCTGCCGGATCAGTAGGGAGGCGTAGAAGTGGCGTAGATCCTGGAAGCTGAAGCCGTCGGGAAGTCCGGGGATGTCCGCCCTCACTGACCGCACGTGCCACCCGATGACCCAGGGGGACACAGGCTTGGCCAACTCGTCACTGACCACGTGTCCGCCTGTCCGCCACCCGATCGCGGTCTTCAGCAGATCCGCGAGTTCCTGCGGAATCGGGACGGGCGTATCACTGGCCTTGGTCTTGAGCGGGCGATCCGGCCATTGCCGCTGGGGATAGACCATGCCGCCCTCGAAGTCGACATCTTCGACGCGGAGTGCGGCGGCCTCCGAGATGCGAAGCCCGACGAATGCGCCGAGCAGAACCGCCACCCGCAGATGCTCGGGCATCGCGTCGTACAAAGCCCAGATCTGCTCGATAGTTGCAACATAGATTTTCTGTTGACCCGCATTCGGTGATGTCCGGCGCGAGCACGGGTTACGTGACAACAAATTGTCATGTACTGCATCGCTGAAGATCTGGGACAGCCGAGAGTGGAGCGAGTAGACGTAGCTGTCGGCCAGTCCCTCAGCCTTCAGCTTCGCCGTCCACGCCTTCACAGCGGACGGCCGGACGGCCGACAGCCTCAGATCGCCGAATTCCGCCTTGATCTTCTTGACATGCCATTTCGCCAGCTGCACTGTGTTATCCCGGTGCTGGGCATAGCCTTTCAGCCACTCGTCACACCACTGGCCGACGGTCTTCTGAGCGTCGCGCGGCCGTATGTGGGTTCCGGAGACCAGTGAGGCCGTCTGAATATCGAGCCAGGATTGTGCATCGGTCTTCCTGACGAACCGCTTCGAATGTTCGTGACCGCTGTCATCGACATATCTTGCGCGCCAACGCTTCCCGGTTCCATGCAGCTTCGACGGAACGCGTCGCGTGGTGCCGTCCTGCTCGCGGATGGTCTTGTACCAGAGGTCTTCGACCCCGGCGCGCCGGTTCCGTCGAGCTGGCATGATCAGGCCGCCCCGTCGTTGGTTGTCGCGGCTTCCTGTTCGGCGATCCACGCCAGAATGACGCTCTCTCGCCAGACGCGGCGGCGGCCGAGCTTGAAACTGGTTGGCCCCGAGCCGATATGCGCCCAGTAGCGCCATGTGGACGCAGGAATTCCTGTCAGTTCCTCGCAGTCCTTGGCCTGGAGGTAGCGATCATGATCCATCAGGCCACGGCCTCAGGTAGCGCGAATTTAGTCATGACCGCCTGGATTGACACGTACGTGTCAATTCCCGGAAGAGCTTTCGGCGATCATGACCGACTCCGACACCATCACCGGCCTTCTCGTCTCCGCCCTCGAAACCACGTGGGTGAAAATCCGCCACCTGCACCCGGACGTACCTAGTGTGGTGCTAACCGTAGGAGCCGGATCGGCCGGCGGGGAACTGACCCTCGGCCACTTCGCCCCGTACCGCTGGATCCGCGGTGAGTACGAACTTCATGAGCTGTTCGTCGGCGGCGAAGGACTCCAGCGCGGTCCGGTCGACGTTCTTGGCACCTTGCTGCACGAAGCCGCCCACGGCGTCGCGGTCGTCCGCGACATCAAAGACACCAGCCGCCAGGGCCGCTGGCACAACGAGCGATACCGCGCCCTCGGCGAAGAACTTGGGCTTAGCTTGGCGAAGGATCCCAAGATCGGATGGTCCGTGACTGCGGTGCCCGATGATACTCGGGGTCTGTACCGAGACGAGCTGGAGGAACTCGCTTCCGGGCTGGTGGCCTACCGGCGACGTGAGCCGGACCCACGTGACGGTCACAAGTCCAGTAACAACGGCGTTGCCGCGACGTGTGACTGTGGACGCAAGATCCGCGTCTCAAGAGGCACCTACGAGGATGGGCCAATCTACTGCGGTACCTGTAATAGCCGCTTCAAGATCGGCTGAGTGTGCTCTCGAACTGTCAAACTGCCTGTCTATCAGCATCTTTCGCGATCGGGATGTCCTTGAACGTCCGATGTTTGCCGCAGGTTCGCCTGCGATCTCATACAAACTGTAGGAAAGTGATCCCTGTCACAGTCAATTGTCGCGCGGATTTGAACATAGAGCCCGGGGGAGCGCCGAGTCCGGTCCCCGCATGGGGTGACTTATAGCGTTTGGGTATGAACTGGCGGTAGCGGTCATCGTTGCTGCCTGACGGCCGGGTTAATCTCCTACAGCGCGTTCGGAGTTGTTGCGCTGCAAGGGAAGCGCCCCGAACTGTTGGAGCAGTTCGAGGCGCGGTTGCCAAACCAGTTGTCTACGCATGACGAAAGGAAGGGCCCTATGAGGGTACCGCCTGGTTCATTTCCTGTGTCCCGTCGGAGGGGTAGCGATGACCGAGGTCCGTATCGAATGCCCTGGGTGGTGTTCATGGTGACTACTGGCATCGCCACCGCCGCAGGTTTCCTCGCGGGCTGGCCTATCGCGATCCAGTGGGCGACTGCCGTGGTCGCCATGTTCACCGTTCCGCCGGTCATCCGGCGACATAGGTCATAGTCCTGAGTGTTGTGGGTCCGGCCGTGCGTTGCTCGGCGGCCGGACCACCTACTGCGGCGACTGCAACAGTTTTTTCGCAGCCTCGTAAGCGCTGCCGCCGGTCGCGGGTCTGTAGCAGGTAGCTGAACGAGCCAGGTGCGGCCTACAATCTACGAGCTGTCATCGATGGACAAGGCCGCCGCACCTTCGAGGCCAGGAACAGGAGCGTGGGTTGGCGAACTTCTCCCCACAAGGCCAAGCTGAGTTCGATGCGAAGGTAGACAAGTTCAAGCAGGATCTCTTACGCGAAGCCGACCGCATTGAAGCCGCATCTAACACTGGTGGACAGCAGGAGATCACCCCTCAGCATGTCACTCAAGCTGAATTTCTGGTTCGTCAAGGGTTAATGCGAGTTCCGAAAAGCGGGCTGGATTTTATCCCTGTGATTGCTACCCCCGCGGCTGGCATTCTGGGCGGGTGGGCAACAAACAACCTCAAATCGGGATGGGGAGTGCTTGCGGTGATAGCTGCGATTGTCGTAATTTTCATCTCGGAGGTCTACAAGCACAATAAGGATAGCCGATGAGCGACGAGCGTGACGAAGTCTTCACGGCCAGTGCTAAGCGCGCTCTGGATACGCACTTAGCTATCCAGCGACAGAGAATTTCCGAGCGTGCGATTACTGTTGCGCGGAATCGCCAGGCACGTGACGGTGGAAAATGGGATGGCAGGGTTGGGGCGACAGATATGATTGCCGCCATTTCCGCGTCGGATGAATCGGAAGGTGGCGAGATCATCCGCGCAAATTTGGCGGCTGATCTGCGCCTTCGGCGGCGTGCTCGAACCGGATTGCTTATGCGACTGTACGGCATCGCATTGGTAATTGCGGGATCCCTTGTAGGGGTGTACTTCCAGTTTGGTGACACTCTTAAGGCGTCTGCTGCATTATCATTGGCTGTTGCTGCCTCGGGCGCGGTAATTACGCTGCTAACAGTCGCGCTTTCTGGACGTTACTCTTACATCCTGAACGATCGAACGAGCCTCTTGGCTCGGGAGGAAGGTATCTATCGCACTGAATCGAGAGTTGAAAAGCTAGTCTTGCAGTCTGAATTCCTAACGGAATGGTCGGAACTTGAGCGGACTGTCAATCTTCTGGCGGCGGAAAAGCTGAGCCTCGATAGTGACCGCACGCCGAGCCTGAGAAGGATGATTCAAGGACTAGTTGACAGCGGAAGCCTCGATTCTGAAGATGAGGAGAAGTTCTTCTCGCTGCTGCAAATTCGAAACAATTTGGTTCACGGAACTGGAAGTCAAATATCGCAGAGTGAGTTGCGGGAAGCGCTTTTAGGGCTGAGGGCGCTAGCATCCACCCTCGTGCAGCGTCTGTAGCGTCCGTTGTTGGCGAGTGTCCACCCTACCCCCGGTCCTGCGTACCTATGCCTGTCCGCCCCTGTCCGTCCGGCACGGATAGTTGGCGGCACAGGTCGGGACATCCTCGTACTTCAAGGTCGCCTGACGGTACGCAGCGGGTACGCAGTTGGGCCGCGGGGAGCTACGGGTTGCCGATCGTACTCAATGTGGAATGCGTAGGCGGACGCTGAGATCGACGACAGCTTGTCGTGGCAAACGTCAAGACACGTCTTCATCATCAATATCGTGGTCAGCGGCCTGCACTCGTATGCCGGACTGAACTGATCCAGCTGTTCTCGAAGGCCCCGGCGCATCCGTGCCGGGGCCTTCTTCGTGCTGGCACTACCCCTGAGTGCTGTTGCGCTGTACGGTATTAAGCGACAGTGATTAGAACACGTTCTAGTTTTCAGTGAAGGGGAGCTCGAGATGGCAGTGACGCCGGAGGCCCGGGTTCGTAAGGTGCGCGAGATCGATGTGGGCGAGGCGCCCTCGCGATACGCGCGGGGATGGCACTGCCTCGGACTGGCCGGCACGTTCCGCGACGGTAAGCCGCACCAGGTTTCGGCCTTCGGGACCAAGCTGGTGATCTTCGCCGACAGCAAGAACGAACTGCACGTGCTCGACTCGTACTGCCGCCACCTCGGCGGCGATCTGAGCATGGGTGAGGTCAAGGGCGATTCCATCGCCTGCCCGTTCCACGACTGGCGCTGGGGCGGCAACGGCAAGTGCACCGGCATCCCGTATGCCCGCCGGGTGCCGCCGCTGGCCCGCACGCGCTCGTGGATCACCTTGGAGCGCAACGGACAGCTGTTCGTGTGGCACGACCACGAGGGCAACCCGCCCACCGACGAGGTGACGATCCCCTACATCGAGGGCCCGTTCACCGACGCCGAGGGCAACGGCCTGGAGACGATCGGCGACGGCTGGACCGACTGGACCTGGGAGTCCATGATCATCGAGGGCTCCAACTGCCGCGAGATCATCGACAACGTGGTCGACATGGCCCACTTCTTCTACATCCACTACGCCTACCCGACGTACTTCAAGAACGTCTTCGAGGGCCACGTCGCGACCCAGTACCTGGACTCCACGGCCCGCCCGGACAAGGGCATGGCCACCCAGTACGGCGGCGACTCCACCCTGAAGTCGGTGGCCTCGTACTTCGGCCCGTCGTACATGGTCAATCCGCTGATCAACAACTACAGCGGCTTCGAGCTCGAGACCGTGCTGATCAACTGCCACTACCCGATCTCGCAGGACGCCTTCGTGCTGCAGTACGGCATGTCGGTGCGCAAGCCGCAGGGTGTGGACGACGCCCAGGCGGACAAGATCGCCAAGAAGATGACCAAGGGCATCGGCGACGGCTTCCTGCAGGACGTCGAGATCTGGAAGCACAAGTCCAAGATCGAGAACCCGCTGCTGACCGAGGAGGACGGCCCGGTCTACCAGTTGCGCCGCTGGTACGACCAGTTCTACGTGGATGTCGCCGATATCGACCCGAAGTCGGTGCAGCGCTTCGAGTTCGAGGTCGACACCACCAAGGCGAACGAGGCCTGGGAGGCCGAGGTCGCCGAGAACCTGCGCCGCAAGGCGGAGGAGGACGCCCTCAGCCACTGAGGGTTTGCTCAGCCGGGCTCGTACTCGCCTAGTTCGACGTCGGTCATACGCACCTGACCCCGGGTCAGCGGCTCGTAGTCCGCGCCCGATTCCTCACGGATCAGGTGCATGTCCGATAGTTGCCCGTGCCGCTCGGCCCGCCGTGCGGCGGCTCGTTCGTCCCCGGCTTTGCGCCGGGCGTCCTGCGACAGGTTCTGTTCACGCTCCATCAGGCACCTCCGGATGGGCCCCGCTGTGGAACCGGACTGCCCCAGTATGCGCCGCGTGTCGGGTGCGGACGAAGCCCGGAAAAACGACGATCCCCCGTGGGCTGCGCCGAAGCGGTTCCACGGGGGACGGTCACATATATCGCTATGGCTACTTCATTGGCGGAACTTCGGTGAATCAGGTGGATTCGCCGTCGCGATGCTCTCGGGAGAGCCTGGCTAGGAAATCCGGATCGTCTTCGGGACCGATAATGCGGTTGCGCCGAGCTGGTGCTGGGCCGATGCCGGCCGATCGCTGGGGTCCGAAGGCCTTCCAGCACAGCATCGCGACGGTCACTACCGCGATGAGTGCCAACAGGTACGCCACGTCGCTCACCTCCTGACTTCGAGGGTAATCCGAGCGCGTACCCGAGGCACGTGAAGCGGGCGGTAATCCGTGAAAATCGGTGCTACACGCGGGCCTCGGTGGTGAGGGACCGCAGGAGTTGCAGAACTTCCGACTCCCGGAACCGGCGGTGACCGCCCGGAGTCCGAAGGGAGCCGAGCCGACCCGCGTGAGCCCACCGGGTCACGGTCTTCGGATCGACATGGAACATGGCAGCGACTTGGCCTGGGGTGAGCAGGGTGTCCTGACCGGTGACGGAACCCAATGCGCGGCTCGCCGCGGTGAACGCAGTCATTCGCAAACCTTTCCGTTTCGACAGATCCCTCATCAGTAGCGACATCGTTGCACTGCACCCCCCGGGTGTTCGAACGGTCTCGCTTTGGTAAAGAGGAAGTAATAGACAAAACGGATATCCGTTATGTGTTTACGGTCACGTTTGGCCGCGCCACAGCGAACGGCCAGCGACATACAGACCGGTTGGCCTGTCTGACCTGGGCGGACGAGGGTCGCGGCCGTTTCCCGATCCGCCGTCCCCTAGTCTGGACCGCGTGAGTGAAGCAACCCGACCCGACGGTGCGGGCCGTAGCCTGGCGCGCAATCTGGCCCTCTACACGGTGGCCCGGCTCGGGCTGGTCGCCGTCATCACCGCGATCATCGTGGGCGTCGCCGCCGCGGTGAAGGTGTCCATTCCCCTCATCGTCGCCCTGCTGTTCGCGCTGCTCATCGCCATGCCGCTGTCGCTGGTGCTGTTCAAGAAGCTGCGGACCCAGGTGAACCGGGACATCGCCGCCGTGGACGCCAAGCGCCGCGCGGATCGCGACCAGCTGCGCTCGAGGCTGCAGGGCAAGGGCGAGCAGTGAAACGCTGCGATCGCAGCGCACCCCGGGACTGGGTGGACAATGCCGTCCGGCTCATCGACGCGGACTCCCAGCGCAGCGCGGACACGCATTTGCTGCGCTACCCGCTGCCCCCGGAGCGGGGCGTTCAGCTGTACCTGAAGGACGAATCCACTCATCCGACGGGCAGTCTCAAGCACCGGCTGGCGAGATCGCTGTTCCTCTACGCCATTTGCAACGGCTGGGTCACCGAGGGCACCACGGTGGTGGAGGCTTCGTCAGGATCGACCGCGATCAGCGAGGCCTACTTCGCCAAGATGCTGGGCCTGGACTTCGTGGCCGTGGTCCCGGCGAAGACGTCTCCGGAGAAGCTGGCCCTGATCGAGGCCCAGGGCGGACGCTGTCACCTGGTCGAACACGCCCCCGACATCTACGCCGAGGCGGCGCGATTGGCGGCCGAGACCGGCGGCCACTACATGGACCAGTTCACCAATGCCGAACGCGCCACCGACTGGCGCGGCAACAACAACATCGCGGAATCCATCTTCCAGCAGATGACCCTGGAGACCCATCCGGTGCCGGAGTGGGTGGTGGTGGGCGCGGGGACCGGCGGTACCGGCGCGACCATCGGCCGCTACCTGCGCTACAAGCGGCACGAGACCCGGCTGGCCGTGGTGGATCCGGAGAACTCGGCGTTCTACGGCGGTTACGAGCTCGATGACCTGGGCTATCAGACCGGCATGCCGTCCCGGATCGAGGGCATCGGGCGGCCGCGGGTGGAACCGTCGTTCATTCCGACGGTGGTGGACTGCATGATCGAGGTGCCCGACGCGGCATCGGTGGCGACCACGCGGCACGCGAGCACGGTGCTGGGCCGGCGGGTGGGCGGCTCCACGGGCACCAATCTGTGGGGGGCCTTTGCCCTGATTGCCGAGATGATCGCCGCGAACCGTACCGGCAGTGTGGTGACGCTGCTCTGTGACGGCGGAGACCGTTATGCCGGAACCTATTTCAATGACGAATGGGTTGCCGACCAGGGGCTGAGCTTGGCCGAGCCGACCGCGGTGCTGACCGAATTCATCGCCACCGGTACTTGGTCGGGCTAGTTTTCGCACGGCACGACGGGTCGGGTGATATCGGTTGGTCACCCATCGGTAAGTTTGCTATTGAGTTGCTGCAATGGGGTTGTGGGCATCGGATCCTTACCCGGCGCAACGTTTTTCGCGCGTCTCGACGGGGTAACACCCCCCTCGGAAGCGTTAATAGCCCTTGACGTTTCGGGGCGCTGCCGCATGACCGGACGAGTCACCGCGGTGGGTCGATCGACCACCGTGCCGAGCACCAGCAGCCACGAATGCAACGTGGATTGGGTGCGCCACATATTGATCCGCATCTCGGTAATGGCCAGTGTGCGCGGATCCCGTACCAACTTGGTGAGATCGCCACGGTCGACCGCGACCGTGTCGGAATGCCACAGCAGCGCGAAGTCCGGATCGGCCAGGCACTGCTCGAGGATCTCGGCGCCGCGCTCCTCCTCGCCGGTGCGGGCGAGCTGCATGCGGAAGCGGCCGACCGCCATGCGAACCTCGTTGTCCCAGTTCACCATGACGGTCCGGGAGATCGGATTGAAGAGCAGCCATTCCAGGTAGTTGGATCCGGCCGCCAGTTCCGGGAAGAACTCCTGGTGCGCGGCGTTGACGGCGACGATGTCCCACAGCCCGCTGATGTACGCGCCGATCGCGGGGTTGAGCAGATTCAGATATTCCTGGTCGGTCGCGGTCGGCAGGTCGGGTTCGATGCTCGGCAGCGGGCCCTCGGCGAGCACGAGCGCGTACTCGAAGTCGACCGGCGTCATTTTGAGCGCGGTCGCCAGGGATTCGATGACTCGTCGGGAGGGGTTGGCGCCGCCTTCGATCTTGGTCAGGTAGGGCACCGAGAGGTTGGCCAGCCAGGCCAGTTGGGGGCGCGTGAGATTCGCGGTGGTGCGGCGCTGGCGAATGTACTCGCCGAACGTAGGTACTCCATCCATTTACTTAGGCAGACCTTACTTGTATGGCCGTCAGTTACTCGCGCGGTTGCCGACGGATACCCGTGTGGTCCCCGCTGGACGGGGGCTCGGGCAGTCCGTTCTGCTCCAATAGTTTGAAACAACAACAAATGGGGAGTCGAGTTGGGGCAGCAACCGCGGTCGGCCGGAGATGTGAATGTCACATTCGGGCCATGGGTGATCTCATCGGCGCGCGGCAGCGCCGTCACCACGCAGCACGGCACGAGGATCAACGCCTGGGAGCCGTCCGCGTTCGGTCTCTACAAGGACCGGGACGGCGATCTGTGGGAGAAGGTGCCTGGCGGCTGGCGGCTGCGGCTGCAGAACGGCATCCCGACCGACCCCGACGAGCTGTGGGACTGGACCGACGGCTGCGTGCGCGACTACGCCCCCTTCGTTCCCTTCCTCTGACGGCGAACACCCCCTTCCCGATGTCAATTTTCGTTGACGCGCGGTGGATGTCAACGTAAATTGACATTCATGAGTGAAGCAACGACTCTGGCGGCCGCCGCCGGCAGCCCCGACCCCCAGGTCGGGCTCCGCGCGGTGCTCGCACTGCGCCGGTTGCTCGAGCGACTCGAGGCCATCCAGGTCACCAATGCCCGCACCCAGGGCTGGTCCTGGCAGGCCATCGCCGACGCGCTCGAGGTCAGCCGGCAGGCGGTCCACCAGAAGTACAACCGGAAGGGCGGTATCCGCTGATGTTCGAACGATTCGCCAAACCCGCCCGCACCGCGGTCGTCCTGGCCCAGGAGGAAGCGCGCGACCTGTGCTCCTCGACCATCGAGGTCGAGCACATGCTGCTCGGACTGCTGGTCTGCCCGGACGGCGGCCTGCGGGAAATCCTTGCGGCGCACGGCCTCACCGCCGACGACGTGCGAGAGGCGCTGGCCCGCAAGCGGACCGGGGAACCGCTCGGCGCCGAGGACGCGGAGGCCCTGCGCTCCATCGGCATCGATCTCGACGCCGTCCGGGAGAGCCTCGAGGCGACCTTCGGCGAGAACGCCCTCGACGAGGCGGCCGTTCCCGCCGAGGGATCGCGCTGGCGCAAGTACTGGGGGGCGGAGGGCGGCCCGCGCGGCCACATTCCCTTCACCTCGGACTCGAAGAAGATCGTGGAGCTGTCCCTGCGGGAGGCGTTGGCCCGCAAGGCCGACCGCATCGAGGCCGGGCACATGGTGCTGGCCGTGCTGCGCGCGCCCAACCCGGTGACCCGCCGCCTGCTCGGCGACGAGGACGCGGTCCGCACCCTGCGGGACGCGGTGACCGGGTACCTGGATCGCGCGGCCTGACCGGTGTCGGCGTCCGGCCGGTACGCGATATCCGGCCGCCGCGCCGATCTCGCCCTACGATCGGGGCATGACGCTACTGATACGTCTGCTGATCAACGGGGTGGCCATCTGGCTGGCCTCCGTCTGGGTGACCGATATTCAGATCAAGACCCCAGAGGACACCACGCAGAGCAAGATCCTGGTGATCGCAGCCATCACGGTGGTATTCGCGATCGTGAACACGTTCGTGAAACCGATCGTCAAGCTGCTCTCGTTCCCGTTCATCGTGGTCTCGCTGGGTCTGTTCCTGCTGGTGATCAACGCGCTCATGCTGTGGCTGACCGCGAAGATCACCGAGACCACGGAGTACGGCCTGCGAGTGGACGGCTTCTGGGCCGCGGTGCTCGGCGGGCTCATCATCACGCTGGTGAACTGGGTGCTGGGCGTCCTGGTCCCCGACGAGGACTGAGCACCGCGGAGCGTCCGCGCGGGTCAGCCGATGGCCAGCGCGGCGCCCACCACGATCGACCAGACCAGCATCGCCTGACCGGTTCCGGCGAGGGCGGGAATCAGACCCGGCCCGTTCGCGCCGGACCGGACCGGCTCATTGGCCTTCACCGCCAGCGGCAGCGCGACCAGCGCGGCCAGTGTCCACGGACTGCGCCAGGCCAGCAGGGCCAGCGCCAGGAACGGGACCAGGATCAGCACCTGGTGCAGGGTGCGGGTGCGGGCGTCGCCCAGCCGCACGGCCAGGGTGAGCTTGCCCGACTCGGTGTCGGTGGGGATGTCGCGCAGATTATTGGTGACCAGCACCGCGCTGGAGAACGCGCCGACCGACACCGCGCACACCAGCCCCGCCCAGTCGACCCGCGCGGCCTGCACGAACTCGGTGCCCAGCACCGCCACCAGGCCGAAGAACACGAATACCGCGATCTCACCGAAGCCGCTGTACCCGTACGGGTTCCGGCCGCCGGTGTAGAACCAGGCCCCGGCCAGGCAGGCCGCGCCGACCAGGATCAGCCACCAGGCGGTGGTGAACACCAGCACCAGCCCGATGACCGCGCCGATCGTGAGGCAGGCGATGGCGGCATTGCGCACCGCGGCCGGGCCGGCGAGCTTGGAGCCGACCAGCCGCAGCGGGCCGACCCGCTCGTCATCGGTGCCGCGAATGCCGTCGGAGTAGTCGTTGGCGTAGTTGACGCCGATGATGAGCGCCACCGAAAGCAGCAGGCACAGCACCGCTTTCCACCACACGAACCCGCCGATCGAGGCCGCGGCGCCGGTGCCCGCCAGCACCGGGGCGATGGCGTTCGGAAGGGTGCGCGGCCGCGCGCCCTCGATCCACTGTGCTGCTGTAGCCATGCACCGCAGCCTAATGCGAGGGGCGCGGGCCGTGCCCGCCCAGTTCGACAGTGGTGTGGCTCAGGCCTCGGCGGCGGCCTTGAGCTGGGCCAGACCCTTCTCGAAGTCCTTGCCCACCAGGCGATCCATCGGCATGAGTTTGCCGACGAGAGCCATCAGGCCGTTCTGCTCGCCGCGCATGCGCCAGGTCACGGCGGTGGTGTCGCCCTGCGGGCGGAATTCGAAGGTGACCTGGTTGGTGGCCTTGAACGGCTTCTCGAAGTGCAGTCTGATGCCGATGGCGTCGGCGGTGGCGGAGGTGATCTCCATGTCGCCGCGCCCGGCCTTGCGGTTGCCGTTCCAGAAGTAGCGGGCCCCGATACCGCGGTCGGCCCCGCTGTAGGTGCGTTCCATGGCGGGGTCGGCGTCCTCCCATGGCGACCAGGTGCGCCACTGGTGGAAGTCGTCGACGAGCGCCTGAACCTGAGCGGGATCGGCCTTGATGACCGTCTCCCGCTGTATGTCGAATTCGGCCATGCCCAGAGCCTAGGTGCTGCCGCCCGCCGACGGCCGACCCTCGGCAAAACCGGTGGCCGCGAGTCCGGTCGCTCGGGTAAGCCGGTACCCGCGTTCGCGGCCCGGCGCGTCCGGCGGCGGCGGGATCGCTCACCTACGATTGGTTGGGAATGAATTCGGAAAAAGGCAGTTCGAGCAGCGCGGGCAGCGCGCGGGTGGCGGATGTGGGCGACTCGATCCTGGTGGCACTGCTGGGTGAGATCGCCCTGCGCCGCGACGGCGCGCTCACCGCTGTACCCGGAGCCCGGGCCCGGCTGCTGGTGGCGGCCCTGGCCGTGCACCCCGGGCGCAGCCGCAGCGCCCAAGCCCTGATCGACGAGGTGTGGGGCGAGGATCCGCCGCGCGCGCCGATGAACGCCCTGCACACCCAGGTCTCGCGGCTGCGTTCGGCGCTGCCCGACGGCGTGCTCGAGATCGGCCCGGCCGGCTACCGGCTCATGCTGACCGCCGACCAGGTCGACCTGAGCCTGGCGCAGTCCCTCGAAAGGCAAGCCCGCCAAGCCCATACCGCCGGTGACCACGCCGCCTGCCTGGAACTGCTGGCCGCCGCCCGCGCCCTGTGGCGCGGCGAACCCGGCGCGGACCTGCCGCCCGGACCGGTCGCCGAGGACCTGGCCGCCCAGGCCGCGACCCGCCGCCGCGCCCTGGACACCCTGGAACTGACCGCCCGCGAGGCCATCGGCGACCTGCCCGCCGCCATCGAGCTGGCCCAGCACGCCGTGGCCGCCGACCCGTTCGACGAGCCCGCGCACGCCACCCTCATGCGCTTGCTGGCGACGGCGGGCCGCGTCAACGAGGCCCTCGACGTCTTCGCGACGCTCCGCACCCGCCTGGTCGACCAGCTCGGCGCGGACCCGGGCCCCGCGTTGGTGGCGCTGAACACCGCCATCCTGCGCGGCGAACCACTCCCCGGTGGACCGGACACGAGAATCATTGCGGTCCCCGGCTATTCGGACGATGACGGTGATCCGTCGGTCCAGGGCGGGGCGCCCGGCCCGGCTGGCCACGACCGCCTCGGTCGCCGGAACGGCAATGGCTCCGGGCTGATCGCGATTCGCGCGCAGGAGGATTCGGACTCGGCCTTCGCCGACACGCCGGTGACCGCCGGACAGGTGCGTTCCCTGCGCCGGGTGCTGAGCGCACAGCACGCCGCGGGCGCGCGGGAACCGGTGGGGGAGACCGCCATCGGCCTGCGAGTCGCGCCGAATCCCTTGCTGGGCCGCGAATCCGATCTGGAGCGGCTCGAGCAGCTGGTCCGAACCTCCCGGGTGACCACGGTGCTCGGCCCGGGCGGCACCGGCAAGACTCGCGTCGCCAATGAGCTGGGCGCGCGTCTGTCCCACGACACCGCGGTGGCGCTGGTGGAGTTGGCGTCGCTGCGCGCCGACGCGGCGGACGCGGCCGACACCCGTGCCGAGATCGAGGTCGCCATCGCGGCCACCCTCGGCGTCGCCGACTGGGAGACGAACATGCTGCTCCAGCAGCGCCGCCGTGATATCGGCCAGCGGCTGCGGGACGCGCTGGCGGTGCGGCCGACCCTGCTCATACTCGACAACTGCGAGCACCTGATCGAGCCGGTGGCCGAACTGGTGGCCGACCTCGTCGGCGCCAGCGAGCAGCTGACCGTGCTCACCACCAGCCGCGCGCCGCTGGAGATCACGGCCGAGGCCGTCTACCCGTTGCCGCCGTTGACCATCGACTCCGCCGGCTCGCCCGCCACCGAGCTGTTCGAGGCACGAGCCCGCTCGGTGCGGCCGTCGGTGCGGTTGGACCCGGAGGTGGTGGCCCGACTGTGCCGCACCCTGGACGGTCTGCCGCTGGCCATCGAACTGGCGGCGGCGCGGGTGCGCACCATGAGCGTGGAGGAGATCGACTCCCGCCTCGATCACCGATTCACCCTGCTGCGCAGCGGTGATCGCAGCTCGCCGCAGCGGCACCGCACCCTGTACGCGGTGATCGAGTGGAGCTGGAACCTGCTCGACGAGCCGCAGCGTATCGCCCTGCGCCGGCTGTGCCGATTTCCCGCGGGGTTCACCCTCGCCGCGGCCGAGACAGTGCTGTCCGGACCCCAGATCGGCGATGTCCCCACGGCGGTCGACGGTCTGGTGAGCCAGTCCCTGCTGACGGTGCTGGAGGACGAACAGGGCGGCACCCGCTACCGGATGCTGGAAACGGTTCGGGAATTCGGCGACGAGCAGCTCGCCCTCACCGGTGAGGCCGGTCCGCTGATGGACCGGATGTCGGAGTGGGCCAGGGCTTTCGCGGTGGAGGCGGTGGCCGGTTATCAATCGCCCGAACAGATCTCCACCGTGCTGACCCTGTCCGATGAACAGGACAACCTGGTCGCGGTGCTGCGGCACGCCGTCGAGCGCCGGGACGCGGCCGTGGTGCACACGGTGTTCCCGGTGCTGGCCGGATTGTGGGTGCTGCGCGGCGCGCACATGGAGTTGATCAGCTGGTCGCGGCGGATCATGACGGTGCCGCCCCGCGTTCGCCCGCCGGTCGCCGCGGAGACCGATCTGCAGGTGCTGGGCAATCTGATGCTGGGCCTGCACATGCTGTTCGGCAATCCCGAGCTGCGCGAGGTGGCGACGGTCCGCAGTTGGATCCGCCGCACCCTGAGCTCCGGCGCTCCGATGAGCCCGGTGTTCCGTTTTCTCGGCGAACTGGTGACGCGCTCGTACACCACGATGCACCTGGCCAGGCGGCTGGCCTACGGCACGCGGTCGAGCGATCAGCAGATCCAGGTCACGGCATTGTTGTTGCGCGCCAACCTGTGTGAGAACAGCGGCATCGTGTACGGCTCGATCCGCGACGCCGAGACCGCCATGCGCATCAATGCCGATCGTGACATCTGGAACTCGGCGATGACCTCCCAGCACCTGGGCAGCTTGCACGGCCAGTCGGGCCGGTACCCGGCGGCGGTCGGCTACTACCGCCGGACCGTCGAGCTCATGGAGGAGTTCCGGGCCTGGGACGAGAGCGTCGAGATGCGCAGCTATCTGGCCGTGGCGCTGGCGGGTTCGGGCGAACCGGCGGCGGCGCGGCGGGCATTGGAGCCGGTGCTGGGCTCCTACGGCGGGATTCCCGCGGTCGATGCCCCCGTGACCCAGCCGAATCACCGGCTGGCGGTGGTGGCGGCCGCGCTCGCGGAAATCGAACTCGTCGAAGGCGACACCGACACCGGGTTACGCCGGTTCCGGCAGGTGCTGCCCTTGCTGGACTGGCCGGAGAGCGTCACCGTGCCCGGCCCCGGCGACATGATCCTGGCCTCGGTGACCATCGACGCGCATGTCCTGCACGGCCGCGCGGACCTGGTCCGCCGGATGGCCGCCGAGTTGTCCGACATCGCGGTCCGCAAGCTGGGCCAGTACTGGGATCTGCCGCAGCTGGGTTCGGTGGCGTGCGCGGTCGGCAGTTGCCTGCTGGCCACCGGCTCGGAGGTCGATCGTGGTCTGGAGTTGCTGGCGTTGTCGCAGCGGGTCTTCGGTCGCCAGGACTATCCATCCATGCGCTGGACCCGGCACCTCGACCTGCACCGCTCGACACTGGGCGCCGAGCGGCTGGACGCCGCGCTGCACTCGGTCACGGGGCTGGGCCGCCGCAAGGCCGCCGAGCGCATCATCGAGCTCCTGGGCGAGCTCGACGGTGTGCTCTGAACCCGGACACACGACAACGCCCGCCCACCGGAATCCGGTGGGCGGGCGTGTTTTTCGAGCGGGTCAGGCGCGGCGCATGTAGGCCCGCACCGCGAGCGGCGCGAAGATCAGGATGACCACGACCGAGCCGATGAGCGACCAGGCCAGGTTGGCGCTGTAGACGTTGCCGTTCATCAGTTCACGGGCGGACTCGACCATGTAGTAGACCGGGTTGGCCTTGTTGATGCCCTGCAGCCAGCCCGGCATGGTGGACACCTGGGCGAAGGCGCCGGACATGAAGGTCAGCGGGAACATGATCATCATGGACATGCCCTGGACCGCGGGTGCGCTCTTGCCGGTGATGCCGATCAGCGCCCAGATCCAGCTGATCGCGAAGGAGCAGAACACCACGACCAGTCCGGCGACCACGACACCGGCCACGCCGCCGGCGGGACGGTAGCCGAGGATCAGGCCCATGCCGATGGTCAGCGTGGTGGCCAGCCCGTAGCGGACCATATCGGCGATGAGCGCGCCGGCCAGCGCCGAGATGCGGGCGATGGGCAGGGATTTGAAGCGGTCGAACACGCCCTTGTCCATGTCCTCGCGCAGCTGGGTGCCGGTGACGACGGAGGTCAGCACGACGGTCTGGACCAGGATGCCGGGGATCAGGATGGGCAGGTAGTCGTGCACGTTGCCGCCGATGGCGCCGCCGAAGATGTAGGCGAACAGGGCGGTGAACAGGATCGGCTGCACGGTGACGTCGAACAGCTGCTCGGGATTGTGCTTGATCTTGACGATCCCGCGGTAGGCCATGGTGAGCGAATTCGCCACGGTCTGCTTGAACGGGATGTGGTTGGAGGCTTCGGGAATGGGCGCGGCCGTGGCCGCGTGCCGCCCGGTGGGGGCGGTGAGAGTCGTGGTCATGCCGCGCTCCGTTCGGTGTCGGTGTTGTCGTCGTCCTCGGCGCCGTGCCCGGTGAGCGCGAAGAACACTTCGTCCAGGCTGGGCTTGGCGACATTGATCTCGTCGATCCGGATGTCGTTCTCGCGCAACCGGATCAGGATGTCGGTGGTGATGGACGGGTCGGGCAGGGGTGCGGTGATGCGGCCCGCCTCGGGGGTGATGGTGGCGTCGACGGTGCGGCCGGCGGCGCGGGAGAGGTACTCGCCCACCAGGATCCGGGCCTCGTCGATGCGGTCGCGGTCGGCGAGGGTCAGCTGCAGCGTGGACAGTCCGACCGAGGACTTGAGCTGGTCGGAGGTGCCGTCGGCGATGACCTTGCCGCGGTCGATGACCGCGATCCGGTCGGCGAGCTGATCGGCCTCGTCCAGGTACTGCGTGGTGAGCAGCACCGTGGAACCGTCGCGCACCAGCCGCCGGATGGTGTCCCACATCTGGGCGCGGGTGCGCGGGTCCAGGCCGGTGGTCGGCTCGTCGAGGAACAGCAGCGGCGGGCGGGAGATCAGGCTGGCGGCCAGATCCAGGCGCCGCCGCATGCCACCGGAGAAGTTCTCGAGCGGCTTGTCGGCGGCCTCGGTCAGTCCGAACTCTTCGAGCAGTTCGGCCGACTTGCGCCGCGAGTCGGCCCGGGACAGGCCGAGCAGGCGCGAGAAGATCACCAGATTCTCGGTGGCCGTGAGCTTTTCGTCGACGGACGCGTACTGGCCGGTCACGCCGATCAGGGAGCGGACCGCGGTCGGTTCGGTCAGCACGTCGCGGCCGAAGATGCGGGCGCTGCCGCCGTCGGGCCGGAGCAGGGTGGCGAGCATGCGGATGGTGGTGGTCTTGCCGGCCCCGTTCGGGCCCAGCACGCCGTAGACGGCCCCCCGCGGCACCGCGAGACTGACGCCGTCGACGGCCCGCTGCTCCCCGAAGACCTTGACCAGGCCGTCCGCCTCGATGGCGAGCGTCTCAGCAGGTGTGTAAGAAGTCATGGCTACACCTTGCGGACCGCGCCTTGCACCCCGCTTGCACGGCGATTGCACGCGCACGCAAGGGCGTCGCGAGCCGACGCAAGCGCCGCTTGCATGGGGTGTCGCGAGGGCCCTGAGCAGCGAAAAGGCCCGTCCATCGGCGGATGGGCGGGCCCGGATCGGTCGAGCGTCAGTTGGGTGAGGCGGCCAGCAGGAGCTGGCGGAGCGCGGCGCGGTCGGGCTTGCCGGGCCCGCGCAGCGGCAGTTCGTCGAGCACCGCCAGCTCGCGCGGGGCGGCGATGGCGTCGAGTTCGGCGACCACGTGGTCGCGCAGTTCGTCGAGGGTGGGGGCGATCGCGCCCGGGGCCGGGACGATGGCGGTGGCCACCCGCTGGCCGAGCCGGTCGTCGGGCAGGCCGAGGACCACGCATTCGGAGACCGCGGGGTGGGTGATCAGCACGGCCTCGACGACCTGCGGGATGACCAGCAGCCCGCCGGTCATGATGGCCTCGTCGAGGCGGCCGGTGATGGTGAGCACGCCGTCCTCGACGAACCCCGCGTCCTCGGTGCGGAACCAGCCGGGTTCGGCGAAGGCGGGGTGGTCGGAGATATTGCGGTAGCCCTTGGCGATCATGTCGCCGCCGAGCAGCACCCGCCCGTCCTCGATGCGTACTTCGGTGCCCGTCAGCGGTACTCCCTCGTACACGCACCCGCCGCAGGTCTCGCTCATGCCGTAGGTGCGGAAGACGGTGATGCCGGCGGCGCGGGCCCGGTCCAGCACGGGTTTCGGGGTGGCGGCTCCGCCGACCAGTACGCCGTCGAGTCCGGCCAGGGCGGCGGTGGCGGCGGGCTCGTCGAGGGCCTTGATCAGCTGGGTGGGGACCAGGGAGGTGTAGCGGCGCGGGCCGCGCATGCCGGCGATCGCGCCGACCAGGGCCTCGGGCAGGAAGCCGCCGGAGACGTCGAGCACGGTCGGTTCGGTTCCGGCCAGAATGCTGCGCAGCAGCACCTGGATCCCCGCGATGTGATGGGTGGGCAGCGCCAGCAGCCACTGCCCGGGACCGCCCAGACGCTCGTGGGTGGCGTCGCCGCTGGCCCGCAGATTCGCGGCGCTGAGCATGGCGCCCTTGGGGTTTCCGGTGGTGCCGGAGGTGGTGACCACCAGGGCCACTTCCTCGTCGATGGCCTCGCCGGGCCGCAGGCTGGAACTCAGGCGCTGGGTCTCGCGGCGGTCGGCGGTGGGGACGGGCAGCCAGGCCGGGCCGTTGCCCTCCAAGGCTTCTCGCAGATGCGGCAATACTTCGCCCACCGCTGCGCCGGTGGGCATGGGAAGGATTCGGAGGGTATTGCTCACAGTCGCGATCGTGTCATTCCGTCTAGTGCGGTCAGTCGGACGTCGGTGTCGCCAGCGGCCAACCACCGGCTGCGAGCCGGGAGGCCACCCGAGCGATATCGTCCTCGCCGGGCTGCTCCTTGGCAACTCGGGCGATGGCCGCCTCGATGTCGGCGCGCTCGATGTCCTCGCGATCCATATCCGGGGTCGCGACCCGGTCCCGGACCAGTCGCTCCACCACCAGGTGCACTTCGTAGTCGGTGAGCCGCCGGTGCAGGACGGCCAGCAACGCCACGTAATCGGACTGCGGGATGCCCTGTGGATATCCGGCTTTGAGCCAGTCCAGCACCTTCTGCAGCACGTTCTGCCGCGGCGGCGCGGCGGGGGCCGGGTCGGCGACGGGCGGGGTCGGCTGTTCGGGGGTACTCACGAGCGTGCCTTTCGATGAGGCGGCGTCACGCGCCGAGCAGGTGAATTCCGAGTCGGGTGGCGAGGAAGCCGCGTGCGATGAAGAGCACACCGACCACCACCGCGATCATGACCACCGCGAAGCAGAGGGTGGAGGCGACCAGCGCGGCGGTGCGGGTGGCCCCGGTCGCGCCGTCGTCGACGCGGGCGCGGCAGCGGATGCCGACGGCGAAGACGGTGGGCAGCCCGGCCCCGAAGAGCATGGCGGCCAGCACGACTCGCCACAGGTCGGAGAGGTTGGAGAGCAGGGTGTGCATCGCGGTCTCCTAGCCGATTCCGACGGTGTCGTCATTGCGCTCGGGCTGCGCGGACGCGGGCGCCGCGGGGGCGGCCGGAGCGGGCGCGCCCTCCCAGTCGGCGGTGACGTTGTGCGAGTTGACCACCGCGCGCTTGGAGCGGTACCAGATGAGCGCGGCCATGGCGATCAGCAGCCCGAACACCACCAGCACGCCGACCGTGCCGCCGATGCCGTGCAGGATGGCCCAGCAGATCGCGCCGACCACACCGGCCAGCGGCAAGGTCAGCACCCAGGCGACCACCATGCGGCCGAGCACGTTCCAGCGCACCTCCGCGCCGGGCCGTCCGATGCCGGAGCCGAGGATGGATCCGGTCACCACCTGTGTGGTGGACAGCGGCAGGCCGAAGTGGGCCGAGGTGAGAATGATCGCCGCACTGGTGGATTCGGCGGCGAAGCCCTGCGGCGGCGCGATGTCGACCAGGCCCTTGCCCAGCGTGCGGATGATGCGCCAGCCGCCCAGGCAGGTGCCCGCGGCCATGGCGACGGCGCACGACACGATGACCCACAGCGGCAGTGGATCGGTGGCCTTGGCCGAACCGTGCGCGATCAGCGCCAGGAAGATGATGCCCATGGTCTTCTGCGCGTCATTGGTGCCGTGCGCGAGCGAGACCAGCGAGGAGGTGCCGATCTGTCCCCAGCGGAAGCCACGGGACACGGTGTTCTCGTTGCTGCCGCGGGTGATCCGGTACACCAGCCAGGAGGCGGCCGAGGCGACCAGCGCGGCCACGACGGGGGAGAGCACCGCCGGGATGATGATCTTGGCGATGACGCCCTTGCTGCCCGCGGTCCAGATCACGCCGTGCAGGCCCAGGGCCGCCAGGGTCGAGCCGATGATGCCGCCGAACAGGGCGTGCGAGGAACTGGACGGCAAACCCAACAGCCAGGTGAACAGATTCCACAGAATGCCGCCGACCAGACCCGCGAAGACGATGTCGAGCAGGGCCCGCCCGCTCACCTCCGACAGGTCGACGATGCCCGAGGCCACCGTCGCCGCGACGGCCACGCTGAGGAAGGCCCCGATGAGATTCAGCGCCCCGGACAGGAGTACGGCGGTACGCGGCCGCAACGCCCCGGTGGCGATGGAGGTAGCCATCGCGTTCGCGGTGTCATGGAATCCGTTGGTGAAGTCGAACGCCAAGGCTGTGCAAACAACGATCAGCAGAACGAGCAGTTCGGCAGACACACCGATCAGTTTGCGTCATGGTCTTTACGGTCTGTTAACCGGTGCCCCGGACGTGTTTCACAGTTACCTTCGTGCTAAGGCCCGTGGAGCCTCAGTCGTCGCCCCGGATGTCCCGCCGGATCGGATGATCCGCCGGGATCTCCACGAGCACCAGCGGCACGCCGTCCGGGTCGCGCAGCCACATCTCGATCAGTCCCCAGGGTTCGCGCACGGGCGCGCGGTCGATGGCGATCCCGCGCAGCGCGAGTTCCGCGGCGGCGTCGTCGCAGTCACGCACCTGCAACCAGATCGCCCCCGCGAACCCGCTCGGCGCGTCGCCCGCGCGCCCGTGCCCGGCCACCTCGAGCAGTCCCTGCCCGGCGAAGAAGACCGTCCCGCCCGGATACTCGCGAGCGATGGCCAGCCCCAGCGCATCCCGATAGAAGGCCAGGGTTCGCTCGTAATCGCTCGGCCGGAGAATGACCCGACTGCTCAGTATCTCCATGAGTGCAGCATGACAGCTTGTCGTTTGCCGCACCCGAAGGTTCGGGGGCGCGGGGCCCGCGAGTTCCGGAGCGTCAGAAGTAGTAGGGGTACGGCGTCCAGTCCGGGTCGCGCTTCTCGAGGAACGCGTCACGGCCCTCGACCGCCTCGTCGGTCATGTAGGCCAGGCGCGTCGCCTCGCCCGCGAACAGCTGCTGACCGACCAGTCCGTCGTCCTGAAGGTTGAACGCGTACTTCAGCATCCGGATGGCCTGCGGCGACTTGCCCAGGATGTCGGCCGTCCACTCCAGCGCGACGTCCTCCAGCTGCTCGTGATCCACGACCGCGTTGACCGCGCCCATGGCGTGCATCTCCTCGGCGGTGTACGGCCGCCCCAGGAAGAAGATCTCGCGAGCGAACTTCTGTCCCACCATCTTCGCCAGGTAGGCGCTGCCGTAGCCGCCGTCGAAGCTGCCCACGTCGGCGTCGGTCTGCTTGAACCGGGCGTGCTCGCGGGAGGCGAGGGTGAGGTCGCAGACCACGTGCAGGCTGTGCCCGCCGCCCGCGGCCCAGCCGTTGACCAGGGCGATGACCACCTTGGGCATGAAGCGGATGAGCCGCTGCACCTCGAGGATGTGCAGGCGTCCGGCGCGGGCGGCGTCCACGGTGTCGGCGGTCTCGCCGGAGGCGTACTGGTAGCCGCTGCGGCCGCGGATGCGCTGGTCGCCGCCGGAGCAGAAGGCCCAGCCGCCGTCCTTGGGGCTGGGGCCGTTGCCGGTGAGCAGGACCGCGCCGACGTCGGAGGTCATCCGGGCGTGGTCGAGGGCGCGGTAGAGCTCGTCGACGGTGTGCGGCCGGAAGGCGTTGCGGACTTCGGGGCGATCGAAGGCGATCCGGACCGTGCCCTGCTCGACGTGCCGGTGGTACGTGATGTCGGTGAGGTTCTCGAATCCCGGAACGGGCCGCCACAGCGTCGCATTGAAGGTCACGGGAGTGAACATACTGTTCCGGCTCTCGCCGTGGTGAAGACCCACCGCAGTTCGGCGCGGTGTTTCGCAGGTCGCCCGGAATTGCGGCAGCGGAATTCGGCCATCCGGCAAGGGCGCTGATCATTAGCCGATGGACCGTCCGAAGGCCAAAGCGGTCACTTGTTACCAGTGGGGAAATGAACGACCGGGGAACAGTCGCCGAAAGTGAAACGCTGCCAATCGATTGCGGGTGCTTTACAGTGCTGTTGCTGCTGTGGCAGTAGCAGCGCATTGGCATCGTGTGTGCGGGGACACCGGTGCGTATAGTTGCGTGCGCTCGTTCATCGAAAAACTATCCGGAGGAACCTGAAAGTGGTTGCAGCACTGTCTGAATCCCTGCTCGATGACGCCAAGCGTCCCGCCTTCATCGCGGATGCGGAGAAGGTTCTGGACGAGGAGGTGTCGGACAAGGGCGGCGCGTCGGGCCTGGTCGTCAAGGGCGGCTACGCCGCGATCAAGAAGGTCAGCCCCTCGATCGTGGGTGACGCGCTGGAGTCCTTCGTGCCCAAGTTCGTCGAGCAGCTCGAGCCGTACTGGGCCGAGTACCAGAACGGCGGCACGGGTTCGTTCGCGGACCTGCTGGTGTCCAAGCAGGACGAGGTCGCCGACGCGCTCCTGTCGGTCACCGACGCGCGGGCCGAGTCGTCGTCGCGTCCGGCGCTGACCAAGGTCTACAACTCGATGCGGTCGTCGGCGAAGAAGCATGTCGCCGAGGCGCTTCCGCGTCTGGGTGAGCTGGTTCAGCGTCACGCTGGCTAAAAACTGACCGGTTCGCGGCCCGACGAGGGGCCGCGAACGGGGTCCGTATCGAGGTCATGTGCGAATGCCCGCGAGGTGGTTCGGGGGCACTCGCGACCGATTCATCCCTGGGACTTGCCGACCCGCCAGTAGCCGGTGAAGGTGATGTCCGCCTTCGGGATCGCGCGTTCCTGCGCGAGATGCCGCCGCACGCCGGCGGCCAACTTCTGCTCGCCCGCCACGAAGGCGTAGACGCCGGCGCCGGGAATCTCGGCCTGCCGCACGGCCTCCGCGGCCAGCACCCCGACCTCGCCGTGCGCGTCGGTGCGGACCAGCCAGTTCACGGTGACGCCCGCGGGTTCGCCCAGTTCCTGCTTGTCCTCGTCGGACGGGATCTCGATGTAGGCCGCGCCCTTCGCCTCGCGCGGCAGCGAGCGCAGCACGCCCGCGATGCCGGGCAGCGCGCTCTCGTCGCCGACCAGCAGCGTCCACTCGCAGTGATCGGGGGCCTGGAAGGTGATGCCCTCGTCCAGCAGTCCGGCCTTGCAGCCCGGGGTGACGGTGTTCGCCCACGCCGAGGCGGGGGTGTCGTCGCCGTGGATGGCGAAGTCGACGTCGATCTCGGCGGTACTGCCGAATTCGCCGAATCCGGCGGCCCGGTAGTCGCGAACGGTGTAGTTGCGGGCCAGCGGCCGGTGTTCCTTGCCCATCATCAGGTACTGCGCGTACCAGCCGAGATTGGTGGCCGAGGTGGGCAGGCGCAGGTCGCCGTCGCGGCCGGGCATGAAGAGCCGGAACCACTGGTCGAAGCCCATGGCGGTGAAGCTCGCCAGGCCCGGTCCGCCCAGGGTGACCCGTACGAAGTGCGGGCTGATCCGTTTGCTGGCCAGTACTTCGGCGGTGAGGATTTCCCGGTGTTCGGGCTTGACATGCTTGCTGCGCTTCGCCATTCGATTAGGTTAGCAAACCCTAACTTTTCGGTATAGGTGTGATCGGGCCGACGCAGCGCCCGGCCGGGCTGTCTGAGAGGCTGGAGGCGTGAATCCATCGACAGCACAGGCGCACGTCGTCGTCGACGAGCTCGCGCGCGGCGGAGTGCGAGACGTGGTCCTGTGCCCGGGATCGCGAAACGCACCGCTGGCCTTCGCCTTACAGGCCGCTGACCAGGCCGGGAAGATCCGGCTGCACATGCGCATCGACGAGCGCAGCGCCGGATTCCTCGCCGTCGGCCTGGCCGTGGCGAGCGGTCGCCCGGTGCCCGTCGTCATGACCTCCGGCACCGCCGTCGCCAATCTCGGGCCCGCCGTGCTCGAGGCCAACTACGCTCGCGTCCCGCTGATCGTGCTCAGCGCCAACCGGCCCTACGAGATGCTCGGCACCGGCGCGAACCAGACGGTCGAGCAGTTCGGTCTGTTCGGTAGCCAGGTGCGCGCCGCCATCAGCCTCGGCCTGGCCGAGGACGAACCCGGCGCCGAGCTCTACCCGAAGCAGAACAGCGTGTGGCGCTCGGCGGTGTGCCGGGTGCTGGCCGCCGCCCGCGGCACCCGCTCCGGCAATGCCGGACCCGTGCACTTCGACATCCCGCTGCGCGAACCGCTGGTCCCGGATCTGGCCGCCGGCGACTCGCTGCCCGCCGGCCGGGCGGGCGAACAGCCCTGGACCGCAACCCAATACGCGACCCTGGACGTGCCGCTCGACATCGACCTGACCCAGGACACCGTGGTCATCTCCGGTCACGGCGCGGGCCATCGTCCCGAACTCGCGGCGCTGCCGACCGTGGCCGAGCCGACCGCGCCCATGCACGGCCCCGCCCTGCACCCGCTGGCCCTGCCGCTGCTGCGGCCGAAGCAGGCCATCATCACCGGGCGGCCGACCCTGCACCGGCAGGTGTCCAAGGTCCTCGCCGATCCGGAGGTCACGGTGTTCGCGCTGACCACGGGCCCGCGCTGGCCCGATGTCTCCGGCAATGTGGTGGGCACCGGCACCCGCGCGGTGACGCACGGCGCGCCCCGGCCGGAATGGCTGGAGCTGTGCCGGGATCTGAACGAGAAGGCCGTGTCGGTGGTGCGGGCCGAGCTGGCCGGGCACCCGAAGCCGACCGGTCTGCACGTCGCGGCGGTGGTGCTCGGCGCCCTGCACGACGGCGACCAGCTGCTGCTCGGCGCGTCCAATCCGGTGCGCGACGCGGCCCTGGTCGCGCACCCGCGCCCCGGCATCCGGGTGCTGTCCAATCGCGGCGTGGCCGGCATCGACGGCACCGTCTCGGCGGCGGTCGGCGCGGCACTCACCCATCCCGGCCGCACCATCGCGCTGATGGGCGACCTGACCTTCCTGCACGACGCGTCCGGCCTGCTCATCGGCCCGGGCGAGCCGCGGCCGGAGGATCTCACCATCGTGGTCGCCAATGACGACGGCGGTGGCATCTTCGAACTGCTCGAACAGGGCGACCCGCAGTACGCGGGCGTGTTCGAGCGGGTCTTCGGCACCCCGCACGGCATGGATCTGGCGGCGTTGTGCGCCGCCTACCGGATTCCGCACCGCCAGGTCGACCCGTCCCAGCTGGCCGACGAGCTGACCGGGCGCGCGCACGGCATCCGCGTGCTCGAGGTCGCGACCGAGCGGTCGAGCCTGCGGGAACTGCACGCCACCGTGCGCGCGGGAGTGTCGAACTAGCCGGGCAGGTCCCAGTCGTCACCCATGGGGACGGGGATCGCCTGCTCGACGAGGTCGCCTTCGGACGCGGTCCAGCCGTTGTCGTCGGCGGGCAGCGGGGTGATCTCGGAGTCGGATTGGAGGACCCGGTCGGCGAGGACGTCGCGGTCCGGGTAGGCGTCGGTATCGGGGTAGGGCTCGTCCGCCGGGAAGGCGGGGATGTGCTGTTCGACGTAGTCGGCCTCGGGCACCGCGTCGATTCGATCGATCATCGCTGGCTCCTCTCTGCCGGTGGGGTCGTGCAGGCGGCCACCTTCGAGAATGCCCCTGCTCACGGCGTTCGGCAACCGCCGCCGGGCGTCACTCGCCGGGCTGCGGGCCGTCGTCGGCGGGATGCTCCACGAGGGCGAGCACCCGCCCGGCCATGAAGCGGGCAGTACGTACCGGCCCCCCGGTTCTGGTCACCTCACTGACTTCGACAATCCCGCGCGCGATGCGGGTTTCGATGCGGCGGCCCGCTCTGGTGGCCACGATTTCGTAGTTCCGAGACCCGTCGCCGGTGTCGACGACGATCTCCACACGATCACCCTTCATCTATCAATTCTCCTCCCCACCAGCGCTTTTCGCCGCTGATCGCACCTAACGAACCGGTTGCGACGCGGCGGTGCAAGCACATTCGCGCGGCCGGCGATGAATTCCGCGGCCCCGCGCCGTCCTTATGACCGACCGGGCCGCACCGGCGGTTCGGCATGCCTCCGGGAGGAACCATGACCACTCCGGAATTCGATCTGGAAGCCGCCGCGGGTGGGCTGGAGGCGGTGGTCGCCGCCGTCTCCGACGCCGACCTCGAGCGCCGCACGCCGTCCGGGATCAGCGTGCGCGACATGCTGGTCCACGTCCTCGGCTTCACCGAGGGCTTCCGGCAGGGCGCCACCAAGGAGATGATCGGCCGCTCGCAGCCGCCCGAGCCCGGTGTCGGGACCCTGCCCGAGGACTGGCGCGACCGCGTTCCCGCGCAGTTGAAGGCGCTGGTGGCGGCCTGGCGCGAACCGGCCGCATGGTCGGGGGAGACCGAGGTCGGCGGCGTCCTCGCCCCGGCTCGGACGATGGCCGAGTTCGCGCTGGACGAACTGATCGTGCACGGCTGGGATCTGGCCCGCGCGGCGGCGCGTCCCTACGACCCGGCCGCCGCGGATCTCGCGGTGCTGCTGGGCATGCTGCGCGACACCCCGCGGGAGGGCATCCCGGGACTCTTCGGGCCGGTGGTCGATATTCCGGCCGAGGCGCCGCTGCTGGACCGTGTCCTGGGACTGACCGGCCGCGATCCGGCCTGGACCCGGGACTGATCGGGGCTCGGAGCCGGGGCGTGGGCGCGGCGAGGGGTCGCGCCCACGATCCGAGACGGCAGACTCAGGGCGCGGATCGCCCGGTGCCGGAGACGAATACGCCCTGTTCGGCGGCGAGGGCGGCGGCCGTCGCCGCGGCGGTGACGGTGGCCTCGTCGACCGGGTCGCCGCTGGCCAGCAGGCGGTAGTAGAGCGGGGCGGAGATGGCGGAAAGCACTGCGCGCGGGTCGGTTCCGGCCGGAACCTCGCCGCGGGCGGCGGCGGCTTCGACGCACGGCGACCATTCGGTGAGCCGGGTGTCGTAGAAGGCGCGCAGCGCCGCGGCGGCGGTGTCGTCGCTGGTGGCGGCGGCGATGACGGCCCGGAACAGGCGGCCCTGCCGGGGGTCGGTGAGGGTCCTCCCGACCAGCCGCGCATTGGCGAGCAGGTCGCCACGCAGGGTGCCGGTATCGCTGTGGGGGAGTGAGGTTTCGGCCATATCGGCGAGCAGGTCCGCGACCAGTCCGGCGGGGCTGCGCCAGCGACGGTAGACGGTGGTCTTGCCGACCTCGGCGCGGGCCGCGACCTCGGCCAGATCGAGGGTGGCGTAGCCGTGTTCGGCCAGGAGGTCGCCCGCGGCGCGCAGCACGGATTCGCGGACGCGCGCGGTGCGTCCACCGGGGCGGACCGAGCCGGGGCTCGTTGTGTCCGGATTCATAACGGGTCTCCAGTTCCGTTTGCGGCGAGACGAGTGTAGCGTCCTCGGTGTTAATGAAACTATGGTTCCGTTAGGAGTGGTGATCATGGAATACCGTCGGCTCGGCGCATCCGGTCTGCTGGTTCCGGCCCTGAGTTTCGGCGCGGGCACCTTCGGCGGCCGCGGCGAACTCTTCTCGGCCTGGGGCGACACCGACGCGGCCCAGGCCCGCCGCCTGGTGGACATCAGCCTGGACGCGGGCGTCACCCTGTTCGACACCGCCGACGTCTACTCGGACGGCGCCTCGGAAGAGGTACTGGGCGAGGCGATCCGGGGCCGCCGCGACCGCGTGCTGATCTCGACCAAGGCCACCCTGCCCACCGGACCGGGCCCGGCCGACGCGGGATCCGGTCGCACCCGGCTGATCTCGGCGGTCGAGGGGTCGCTGCGCCGGCTCGGCGTCGAGCACATCGACCTGTTCCAGCTGCACGCCTTCGACGCTGGCACCCCCGTCGAGGAGGTGCTCTCGGCCCTCGACTCGCTGGTGCGCTCCGGCAAGATCCGTTACGTGGGCGCCTCCAACTTCGCGGGCTGGCAGCTGATGAAATCCCTTGCCGCCGCGGACCGGCACGGCTTCCCGCGCTATGTCGCGCACCAGGTCTACTACTCGCTCGCCGGGCGCGACTACGAATGGGAGCTCATGCCGCTGGGCCTGGACCAGGGTGTCGGCGCGGTGGTCTGGAGCCCGCTCGGCTGGGGGCGGCTCACCGGGAAGATCCGTCGCGGCCAACCGCTTCCGCCCGGCAGCCGCCTGCACAAGACCGCCGAGGCCGGGCCGCCCGTCGACGACGAGCTGCTCTACGACGTGGTCGACGTGCTCGACGAGATCGCCGCCGAAACCGGCCGCACCGTCCCGCAGATCGCCCTGAACTGGCTGTTGCGCCGCCCGACCGTGGCCACCGTCATCGTCGGCGCGCGCGACGAGGAGCAGTTGCGCCAGAACCTGGGCGCGGTGGGCTGGAGCCTCGACGCCGAGCAGATCGCCCGGCTGGACAAGGCGAGCGCGGTGACGCCGCCCTACCCCTACTACCCGTACTACCGGCTGGGGGACTTCGCGCGCGTCAATCCGCCTGTCGTGTAGGCGGTTACGCGGGCGGGAACAGACCCTGCGCGAGCACCGGCCACGACGCCTTCAGGTCGTCCTGCCAGTAGCCCCAGATGTGGGTGCCGCTGCTGCGGAATTCGAAGGTCGCGGGAATGCGCATGGATTCCAGGCGCTTCTGCAGGATCACCGTGGACAGTTCGCAATTGGCCTCGATGAGCGAGCCCAGCGCGACGGTCTTGGCGGTGTCCTCGGGCTTCTCCATGCGGCCGCGCGCCCCGGGCATGTCGAACGCGCCCGGGATGCCGTTGCCGGTGGAGATGAAAAGGTTGGTGCCGCGCAGTTTCTCGGCATTGAGGGTGGGGTCGTTGGCCGCCCACTGGGCGCTGCCCTCGGGGCCCCACATGTTCTCGACCTTGCCGCCGCCGTACATCTCGGTGACCATCTTGATGGCCTCGCGGCCCATCGGCGTCATGGTCTGGAAGAAGCCGCTGTACACGGCGGCGCTCTTGAACAGGCCGGGGTTGAAGATGACCGAGTTCAGCACGGGCAGACCGGCCATGGAGATCCCGGCGATGGCGTTGTTGCCATTACTGCCCAGCGCCGCGTCCATCAGCGGCGGCAGTTCCTTGCCGAGGTAGGTGGACCACTTGTTGACGCCGAGCGACTTGTCGGCCTGCGCCCAGTCGGTGTACCAGGTGAACGCGCCGCCGATGATCTGCACGACATTGATGTTCTTGTCGGCCAGGAAATCCAGTGCGTCGGTGCGCAATTGCCAGGTGGCGGCGTCCACGCCGCCGCCCGCGCCATTGAGCAGGTACAGGGTGGGGCGGGCGTCGTCGATGTTCTCGGGGCGCTGCACGTCGACCGGGAAGGTCTGGTTCATGGCCGCGGAGTAGACGGTGAAGACGACGTGGCGGCTGTCGGTGGCCGCGACGCTCTTGATGTAGGAGCCGTCCTCGGTCTTGAAGTCGGGGACGCTGACGCCGGGGGCGACCGGGGCGGCGGGGGTGGTGGGTTCCGCGCCGGCGGGCACGCCGCCCAGGCTCAGGGTCGCGGCGGCCGCGAGGGCCGCCACCGCGATTCGTCCGGTGATTCGACTGATCCGACCGTTCACGCTCCCGGCCCTTCGTGCTGCTGGCAGCCGTCGCGAGGGACGGCTCGCCCGCCTGTGAGACTGGACGGGCGAGTTACAAATACCACAGTTTCACATTCGGGGTGCCGGAATCGAACCAGTCAGTACACGTCGCGCACGTACCGCTTCTCCGCCACCAGCTGCTTCTTGAACGCCAGCGCGCCGTCCTCGCTCAGCTTGCCGTGAATGCGCGCGATCTTCAGCAGGGTGTCGTCCACATCCTTCGCCATTCGCGCCGCGTCACCGCACACGTAGAAATGCCCGCCCTCGCGCAGCCACGCCCACAACTCCGCGCCGTGCTCGATCATGCGGTGCTGCACGTAGATCCGCTCCCGCTGATCGCGCGAGAACGCCAGATCCAGCCGGGTCAGGAAACCGGAGCGGAACATGTCCTCCAGCTCGGCCCGGTAATAGAAATTGTCCTTCGCGTGCTGATCGCCGAAGAACAGCCAGTTGCGGCCCGTGCACCCCAGCGCCCGGCGCTCCTGCAGGAAGCCGCGGAACGGCGCGATGCCGGTGCCCGGGCCCACCATGATCATCGGCGCGGTCGGGTCCAGCGGCGGCCGGAAGTGCGGGGCCCGCTGCAGGAAGATCGGCACCTCGGCGTCCGCGCGATCGGCCAGGAAGGTCGAGCTCACGCCGCCGCGCCGGGCCGCCGACCCGATCGCCGCCGGATCGCCGTAGCGCACCACGCCGACCGTCAGCTGCACCTCGTCCGGGCTCACCAGCGGACTCGACGAGATCGAATACTGGCGCGGCTGCAGCTTCTTCAGCGTGCCCAGCCACTCCACCAGATCGGCCCGCACCGGGAAATCGCGCAGTACGTCCACCGCCTGCCGATCCCACAGATATCCGTCCAGCTCATTGCGATTGTCGCGCCGCAAGAGCTTGGCCAGCCGCGGATTGGCATTGTGCTCGGCCACGAACGACAACAGATCCGCGCTCACCCGCGTGATGTCGTAATGCGTGCGCAGCGCCTCGGCCAGCGGAACCTCGCCATTGTCGATCTCGATCAGCCGGTGCCCCTCGAGACCGGTTGCCGCCAGCCATTCCCGCACCAGCGACTCGCAATTCGCGGGCCGAATGCCCAGCGAATCCCCGACCTCGTAGGTGGTCTCCGGATCGCTCAGATCGAATCCGAACTGCCGCACCTCTTTCCCGGAGCTTTCGCGGGAAAGCAATTCATTGCGAACCAGTTTCGAGAGCACCGGAGAATTCCGGGTGAAAGGCGCCGCGGCGCGTGCCCGACCCGGAGCGACAGCCGTTGCGCCCCGGGCGCTTCCGGGCCCGCCGGCACCGCGTCCGAGCGGACTCGAGGCGCCCACACCGCCACGCACGTCGTAGCTACCGGCGGCGTTCCAGGTGGGCGTGTCGCCAACGTACGTCCCGCCGGAACCCCGGCCGCCCGGAGCGCCGAAGGGCGGCGTGGAATTTCCGCCCCGCGGTCCCGCCCCGGACCCGCCTCGGTTCCCGGCATCGATGGCCGTGTCGCCCGCCGCGTTCGCGAGCACCCCGGTCACGGCGTCGAACCAGGCCGCGGACGCGTCCTCGTGGTCGGGTTCGCTGTCCACGCGGGGCAGCAAGCGGGTCGCGCCGCGCTTGGCGAGCAGCTCGTCCAGCTTCCGGCCGTGGCCGCAGAAGTCGTCGTAGGAGGAGTCGCCGAGTGCGAACACCGCGAAGCGCATCCTGGTCAGCCGGATCGCGCTGTCGTTCAATCGTTCCCAGAAGTCCGCGCCATTGTCCGGCGGCCCGCCGTCGCCGAAGGTGCTGCTGATGACCAGCACATCGCCGGTGAGATCGGACAATTCGGCCGAGTCCATGTCCAGGAGCCGCGGCGCGAAGCCCGACTCCACGAGATGAGTCGTCAGGGCCGCGGCCAGATCCTCCGCGGTCCCGGTCTGCGAGGCCCACAGGATCGTGACGGTCCGCGCCGGAGCCTCCGCGCTCTCGCCGCGCTCGGACCGGCCGGTGAAATCCGTGCTCACGTCCGCCGCGAAGCCGATCGAATCCGCCGCGAACCCGGCCGGGAGCGGCTGCGCGCCACGGGAGTACATCCCGCCCAGCAGGCCGTCGATCCATGCCCGGCTGCGTTCGGAGATCGGCGCGGTCGCCGGCAGCACCGGCACCCCGCTGACCGGCAGGCTCTGCAGCGCCGCGAGATACCCGCCCAGGTAGATGCGCTCGACCTCGCTGAGCGTGGGCGCGGTGGCGGTCTCCAGTCCGAGCATGACCGCCAGCGGATGCGGGCCGCCGAGGGCCACGCCGCCGGACGCGGGCACGGGTGCGCCGCCGCTCTCGGGTGCGGACGGAACCCGTTCGGCGGCATCCGTTTCCGTCTCGGGGTCGCCGGTCGTCGCCGTGCTCAGCGCCGCGACCTTGCGCAGGCGCACCGCGCAGGCCTTGAACTCCGGTTGCAGCGAGATCGGGTCCACCGCGTCATTGGTGACGGCATTGATGGTCAGGTATTCGCCCTGTTCGTCGTTCCAGTGGAAGGGCGCGAAGCAGCTGCCGGGCAGGACGCGGTCGCTGAGCAGGGCGGGCAGTACGGCGCGGCCGCGGCGGGAGGCGATCTCGAGCTGGTCGCCGTCGCGGACCTCGAGGCGGGCGGCGTCGTCGGGATGCAGTTCCAGGAACGGCTTGCCGTTGAGCTTGTTCAGTTTCGCCACCTTCCCGGTCTTGGTCATGGTGTGCCACTGGTGTTGCAGGCGGCCGGTATTGAGGACGAACGGGTGGTCCTCGTTCGGCATCTCGGCGGGCAGCAGGTGCGGGCGCGGCCAGAACACGGCCTTGCGGCTCGCGGTGGCGAAGGCCAGGCGCGGCGTGTTCCCCTCCGCGTCGGTGAAGCGGGTCTGGCTGACGCCGTCGTTCACATAGCGAATCGGGTTGCGCCGCCGAGCCGGATCGGGGCACGGCCACTGCGCGGGCCCGGCGCGCAGCAGGTCGTAGTCGATGCCGCGCAGGTCGTATCCGGTGGCCGGGTTGGCGAAGCGGCGGATCTCGTCGAAGATCTCGGCGCTGGAGGCGTAGTCGAAGCCGGGGAAGCCGAGCGCCGTCGCCATCTGCGCGATGAGCTGCCAGTCCGGCCGGGCGTCGCCGATCGGCTCGACCGAGCGCTGCAGCAGGGTCAGGTTGCGTTCCGAATTCACCTGCACCCCATCGGCCTCCGCCCACAGGGTGGCGGGCAGCAGCAGGTCGGCGTAGGCGTTGGTGGCGGTGTCGGTGTACACGTCCTGGGCGATCACCAGGTCGGCGGCTTCCAGCCCGGCGATCACGGTGCGCCGGTTGGCCATGGAGGCGACCGGATTGCTGCACATGATCCAGCAGGCCTTGATCCGCCCGTCGGCCAGACCGCGGAACATCTCGATCGACCCGGGGCCGGGCTCGGCGCGAATGGTGCCGGGTTCCAGCCCCCATTCGGCTTCCACGAAGGCCCGGTCGGCGTCGGCGAGCACACTGCGCTGGCCGGGCAGCCCCGGTCCCATGTAACCCATTTCGCGTCCGCCCATGGCGTTGGGCTGCCCGGTGAGGGAGAACGGCCCGCTGCCGGTGCGGCAGATGGCGCCGGTGGCCAGGTGCAGGTTGATGATGGCGTTGGTGGCCCAGGTGCCGTGCGTGGACTGGTTGATCCCCATGGTCCACAGCGACATCCATTCGCCGGCCGCGCCGATCCACTCGGCGGCGGTGCGGATGTCGGCCTCGGCGAGTCCGGTGACCTGGGCGACCAGGTCCGGGGTGTAGGCGTAGAGGAATTCGGGCAGGTCCTCCCAGCCCTCGGTGTGCTCGGCGATGAAGTCGGCGTCGATGTCGCCGTTCTCGACCAGCAGGTGCAGCAGCCCGTTCAGCAGCGCCAGATCGGTGCCCGGCTTGATCTGCAGGAACAGGTCGGCGCGCGCGGCGGTGTCGGTGCGCCGCGGGTCCACCACGATGAGCTTCGCGCCCGCCTTGAGTCGATCGGCCATGCGCAGGAACAGGATCGGGTGGCAGTCGGCCATATTGGCGCCGATCACGAAGAACAGGTCGGCGTGGTCGAGGTCGTCGTAGGAGCCCGGCGGCCCGTCCGCGCCCAGCGACAGCTTGTAGCCGCTGGCCGCACTCGCCATGCACAGCCGCGAATTGGCTTCCATGTGCACGGTGCGCAGGTGGCCCTTGGCGAGTTTGGTGGCCAGGTACTGGGCCTCGATCGACAGCTGACCGGACACGTACAGCGCGACGGCGTCCGGACCGTGCGTGTCGAGGATCACGCGAAGCCGTTGGGCGGCTTCGTGAACGGCCTCGTCGACCGGCATGGGCACGGGCGGCTGGCCGCGTTCGGGGCGGCGGTAGGCGGTCTCCATGCGGCCGGGCGCGGCCATCAGCTCGGCGTGGGTATTGCCCTTGGTGCACAGCCGCCCGGCATTGACGGGGTGGTCCTTGTCGCCCTTGACCTTGGCGATCACCGGCAGTCCGAGCGGGCCGGACTTGGTTTCGACGGTGATGCCGCAGCCCACCCCGCAGTACGAGCACGCGGTCCGGGTGCTCGTCGGGGGCGTCGGCTGTTCGGGCATGGTTCCGAGTTAAGCCACCCCGAGTTGCGGGGGATTTACCGAACGTTATCGGCAGATGACAATCCACCTCACAGCCGTTTTTCGCGGCTGTGAGGTGCAGGTCGGGCCGCTACCGTGAGCAATGCCACAGGCCGGCGGCGGGTATCAGCCCAGCTTGTAGCCGCGGTGCAGCGCCACGATGCCGCCGGTGAGATTGCGCCACTTCACCGCCGACCAGCCCGCGTCCGCGATCCGCAGGGCCAGCTGCGGCTGGTTGGGCCAGGCCCGGATGGACTCGGCCAGGTACACGTAGGCGTCCGGGTTGGAGCTGACCGCGCTGGCCACCCGCGGCAGCGCCTTCATCAGGTACTCCATGTAGGCGGTCCGGAACGGCGGCAGGGTGGGGGTGGAGAACTCGGCCACCACGAGCCGCCCGCCGGGCTTGGTCACCCGCAGCATCTCGCGCAGCGCCAGGTCCGGGTCGGACACATTGCGCAGCCCGTAGGAGATGGTGACGGCGTCGAAGGAGTCGTCGGCGAAGGGCAGGGCCATGGCGTCACCGGCGACCATGGGCACATTGCGCCAGCGTCCGGCCGCGAGCATGCCCTGGGAGAAGTCGGCAGCCAGGCACCAGGCCCCGGATTTGGCCAGCTCCACCGTCGAGACACCGGTTCCGGCGGCCAGATCCAGCACCCGCTCGCCGGGGCGCAGCGCCAGGGCTTTCCGGGTCGCCATCCGCCAGTACCGGTCGATGCCGCCGGTCATCACCGTATTGGTGATGTCGTACCGCTTGGCCACGCCATCGAACATCGACGCGACTTCGTTCGGCTGCTTGTCCAGCTGGGCCCGAAAAGACTCCCGCTGCCTGATTTTCGCCACCTTCGCACCCTAACCGGCCACGTGGTCGCGCGACGATCGCGTCCGCTCGCCGCGCAGTCGCGCCCGCACGGCGCGATACCAGCGGGTCGGGGGCGAGCCGAGCAGCCAGAGCGCGGGGATGGCGATGGCCCAGGCGACCACGATCACCGACAGCGCCGGGATGACGGCGACCCGCGCATCGCGACCCGCCACCCGAACCAGATCGGGGTCGCTGCGCCGGTATTCGACATTGATGCGCTCGCCGACGGTCAGTTTGGTCGGGTAGAGCACGCCGGTCTTCGGATTGTGGGTCTCGCCGTCGGGCGTGACGAAGATGACCGCGGACCGCAGGGTGCCCGCGGAGAGCACTTCGGCGCTGGTCACGCCCCGATCGCTATTGATGAGATGGTCGTCGCGCCAGGCCGCGAGCACCAGCAGCACGGCCAGGAAGCTGACCGTCGCCGCGGCGATGACGATCCCGAGCCGAGTCCGCCGCCACCGAACCGCCTGCCGCTGTTCAGTCCTGGGAGACTGGCTAGTTTCCGACACTTCAGCAGGCTATTCCATCGCTGGGCTACGGTCTTCGCCATGTCCCGAAAATTCAGCTTCACCGTGCAGTACAGCATCCCGGTCGAAGAGCTTCACCGGGCACTCAACAATGACGAGATGTGGCAGGCCCGCTTCGCCGCGGCGCCCACCGCCAAGCTGGAGCTCACCCACCCGGACGGGCCCGGCACCATCCAGATCCACATGACCGAGAAGGCGCCCGAGGACCAGATTCCCGGCATCGTCAAGAAGGTCCTCAAGAGCGAGCTCATGCTCGAGCGCACCGACTCCTGGGGTCCGCTGACCGACGGTGTCGCGCGGGGCAGCTTCAGCGGCCGCTCCGGCGGCATCACCACCGAGATGGCGGGCGCGTTCGAATTGCGGCCCACCGCCGAGGGTTCCGAGATCGAGGTCACCGGCACGGTCGACGTGAAGGTCCCGCTGGTCGGCGGCGCCATCGAACCCCTGGTCGAGAACCTGCTCAAGAAGGTCATGAACAGCGAACGCAAGTCCGTCGAAACCTGGTTCGCCGCGCAGAACGCCTGATCCCGGTTATCCGTGGATGCGGGGGTGGTCCCGCATCCACGGTCCCGGTCGCTACTGCCCGAAGTTCGGATCGAACTCGCGAGGCTCGGTGAGTACGAGCCAGTTGCCGGAGTTGTCGCGGATGATGGCCTCGACGCCGTAGGGGCGCTCCGCGGGCGGCTGCACGAACTCCACGCCTTTGGCGGTCAGCTCGTCGAAAGTCTTCTGACAGTTATCGGTTCGCAGGCCGAGCGCGCCGTGCGTGCCGTTGGCCAGCGACCGGCGGACGGCCTCGGCGAGATTGTCGTCGAGCGGGGGACCCGGGATCATCAGCGTCACCTCCAGCTCCGGATGATCCGGATGCGCCACCGTCACCCAGCGGAAGCCGTTGTCGCCCATGGTGACATCGCTGCCCTCCACGAAACCCAGCTTGTCGATGTACCAGGCCTTGGCGGCCGACTGGTCGGTCACATAGACGGTCACGAGCGAGACATTGGTAATGGTCGTCATGGTTTCCAGGCTATGGACGAGCCCCCGCCGCGGGCTTCTCCGAAATTGCGCGATTCACGCCCGGATTGCTGAGTTCACACACTCGGAACCTCAGTGAGGCTGCCGTAACAGCCGCGCAATCGGCCGGAAAGCCAAGATCAACAATCACTGCGCACCCTCGAATCGGAAAACAGCTCGCGACGAGCCCGAACGAGGAGTGCCGGTGGTTCAAGTCGAAACCCCCACGGCGAACGCGGTGGCCGCGTCCAAGGAGACGCTGGAGGATTACACGCTGCGGTTCGCGCCCCGCAGCTACCGGAAATGGAGTCCGGCGGTGGTCGGCGTCTCGGCGCTCGGCGGCATCGCCTACCTGGCCGACTTCTCCATCGGCGCGAACATCGGCATCGCCAACGGCACCGGCAACGCGCTGCTGGGCATCGGCATCTTCGCGATCGTCATCATGATCACCGGCTTCCCGCTGGCCTACTACGCGGCCCGCTACAACGTCGACCTGGACCTGATCACCCGCGGCAGCGGCTTCGGGTACTACGGGTCGGTGGTCACGAACATCGTGTTCGCCTCCTTCACCTTCATCTTCTTCGCGCTCGAGGGCTCGATCATGGCGCAGGGCCTGCAACTCGGCCTGCACGTGCCGCTCCCGATCGGCTACCTGGTGTCCACGGTGATGATCTTCCCGCTGGTCATCTACGGCATGAACACCCTCGCCAAACTGCAGGTGTGGACCACCCCGCTGTGGCTCATCCTGATGGTGCTGCCGTTCGGCTTCCTACTGGTCCGCCACCCCGACTCGGTGGGCGCCTTCCTGTCCTACGGCGGCCAGGACGGCAAGGGCGTCAGCCTGTCCGGCGCGCTGCTCGCCGCCGGCGTCTGCCTCTCGCTCATCGCCCAGATCGCCGAGCAGATCGACTACCTGCGCTTCATGCCGCCCCGCACCCCGGACAACGCCCGCAAGTGGTGGGGCTGGATGCTGCTGGCCGGACCGGGCTGGGTGCTGTTCGGCGCCATCAAGCAGGTCGTCGGCCTGTTCCTGGCGGTCTACCTGATCGCCAACCTGCCCGGCGCGCAGGACATCGCCAATCAGCCGGTGCACCAGTTCCTCGAGATCTACCGCGACATGATGCCGTCCTGGCTGGCCATGACCCTGGCCGTGGTGCTGGTCGTGATCAGCCAGATCAAAATCAATGTGACCAACGCGTATTCGGGTTCGCTGGCGTGGACCAACTCCTTCACCCGCGTCACCAAGAACTACCCGGGCCGGATCGTGTTCCTCGGCCTGAACCTGGCCATCGCGCTGATCCTGATGGAAGCCAACATGTTCGACTTCCTCAACAACATCCTCGGCTTCTACGCCAACTGCGGTATCGCCTGGATCGTCACCGTCGCAACGGATATCGCGATCAACAAATACGTGCTGAAGCTCTCGCCCAAGGAGCCGGAGTTCCGCCGCGGCATGCTCTACGACTTCAACCCGGTCGGACTGGTCGGCTTCGGCCTGTCGGCGGTGCTGTCGATCATGACCTTCTTCGGCCTGTTCGGTGAGACCCTGAAGCCGTACTCGCCGATCGTGGCCGTGGTGGTCTCGTTCCTGGCCACCCCGCTGACCGCGGTCCTGACCAAGGGCAAGTACTACCTGCGACGCGACCACGACGGCATCGACCTGCCCATGTTCGACGAGCACGGCAACCCGTCGGGGGAGACACTGACCTGCGTCGTCACCGGCATGGAGTTCGAGCGCCCCGACATGATCGCCTCGGCGGTGGCGGGACCGGAGGGCGAGATCCAGTACATCAGCTCGCTGGCCCTCTCCACCGACAAGACCGGAATCCACGTGCTGCCGTCTCGATGAGACCCGTCAGTCCCCGCGCTTCCGATCCGAGAGCCCGTGCATGAAGACGTAGCAGCCCGGGATATGGGGTGCGCCCTCGGCCGCGAACTTCGCTTGATAGTCCGAGGGCGACATCCCGACCAGGTCGGTGAACTTCCGGCTGAACGATCCGAGGCTGGAGTAGCCCACCAGCATGCAGGCCTCGGTCACCGTCACATTGGTGGCGCGCAGCAGGTCCTGCGCCCGCTCGATCCGCCGCTCGGCGAGATACAGGGCGGGCGTCTTGCCGTAGGTGGCCGCGAAACATCGCAGGAAGTGGTACTTCGACACCCCCGCGGCCGCCGCCAGACTGTCCAGGTCCAGCGGTTCCGCGTACTGCCGGTCGGCCAGATCCCGCGCTCGCCGCAGATGCGGCAGCAGCTCCTCGGGAACCGGCCGGGCGTTCACGAGAACGGCCGCAGCTTGTCGATCCGCATCGAGGCCCGGCCCGCGCCCCGCCACAAGCGGGCGGTCAGATCCAGGTCCTCGTCGGTGACCAGGTTGCCCATCACCCGGACCGCGGTGCGCTGCAACAGCTTCGACCGCATCAGCGGCGGCCCGCCCAGCGGCACCGTGCGCGGATGCGTGGCCAGCCCGGCCAGTCGCCGCGCCACCGAATAGGTGCGGCCGTAGCGCTCGCGCAGCAGGTCCGGCCAGATGTGGGTGAGGTCCGGCTGGTCCAGCAGCGCGGCCAGCATGTGCCCGCCCTCCAGGCCGTAGTCGATGCCCTCGCCGTTGAGTGGGTTCACGCAGCCCGCCGCGTCGCCGACCAGCGCCCAGTTGCGCCCGGCCAGGTTCGACACCGCGCCGCCCATCGGCAGCAGCGCCGACGCCACCGCCCGCGCCTCGCCCTCGAAACCCCATTCCGCGCGCCGCTGCGACACATAGTGCTGCAGCAACGGTTTCAACGCGATATGCGAGGGTCGCTTTTCGGTGGCCAGCGAACCGACGCCGATATTCACCTCGCCATTGCCGAGCGGGAAGACCCAGCCGTAGCCGGGAATCAATTCATTGTTCGCATCACGCAATTCGAGATGTGAGGTGATCCACTCGTCGTCGCTGCGCTCGGATTTGATGTACGCCCGCGCCGCGGTCCCGTACGCGTACTGCCGGTGCCAGGTACGGCCCAGCATCTTGCCGACGGGGGAGCGGACCCCGTCCGCCACGATCAGCGTCTTGCAGGACACCGCGCGCAGCCCACTGTCGGTCTTGATGGTCACGCCGGTGACCCGGTCGCCCTCGCGGGCCACCTCGATCACCTTGGCGCCCTCCACCATCCGCGCCCCCGATTTCACCGCGGTCTCGCGCAGCTTGTCGTCGAGTTCGGTTCGCGGAACGGCACTTCCGTAGGTGGGGAAGGACCCGTTCGGCCAGGGCAGCAGGGCCTCGCGGCCGAACCCGGCCATCCGCAGGCCCCGGTTCACGGTGTGCGCCCGCACCCAGTCGCCGAGCCCCAGATGCTCCAGCTCGGCCGTGGCGCGCGGGGTGAGCCCGTCGCCGCAGGTCTTGTCGCGGGGGAACAGCGCCGAATCGGTCAGGAGCACGTCCCGTCCCGCGCGCGCCGCCCACGCGGCCGCGGCCGACCCGGCGGGACCAGCGCCGACGACCAGAATATCGGCGTGCGCGGGCAGAACATCCGACGATTTCCCCTGCTCGGGCGCGACTTCCGATGAACCCATGCGACCAATACTCGCAGCACATCACCGCGTGCGCATATTTGCCCCAGGGTTCACCTCCAGGCGTTTCGATTCGCGTGGCGGGTGTTTCGTTGGTCGCACTACGGTGGTGTCCATAGGGGGTGAGCGACGCACACGCTAGGTTCTTTGGCGTGGGGTCGGACGCGGCACTGGGAGAAGAAATGAGCGCATCAGCTGTGAGCGATGAGAGCACCGTGGTCGCGGGGGTGGATCTTGGCGATCCCGAGCTCGCCGCCACAGTGCGCAAGGGCCTGATCGAGGTCGAGGACCTGCTCATCACCGAGCTGTCCGACGGCGAGGAATTCCTGCAGGAAGCGGCGCTGCACCTGGCCAAGGCCGGCGGCAAGCGCTTCCGCCCGCTGTTCACCATCCTCACCGGTCAGCTCGGCCCCAACCCGACCAGCCCCGACCTGGTCGTCGCCGGCACCGTGGTGGAGCTGGTGCACCTGGCCACCCTGTACCACGACGACGTCATGGACGAGGCCTCCATGCGCCGCGGCGCCCCCAGCGTGAACTCCCGCTGGGGCAACTCCGTCGCCATCCTCGCGGGCGACTACCTGTTCGCGCACGCCTCCCGCCTGGTCTCCACCCTCGGCCCGGACGCGGTCCGGATCATCGCCGAGACCTTCGCCGAGCTGGTCACCGGCCAGATGCGCGAGACCATCGGCGCCCGTCAGTCCCAGGACCCGGTCGAGCACTACCTGCGCGTGGTGTGGGAGAAGACCGGCTCGCTGATCGCCGCGGCCGGACGCTTCGGCGGCACCTTCTCCGGCGCGAGCCTGGACCACGTGGAACGCCTGGCCCGCCTCGGCGACGCCGTGGGCACCGCCTTCCAGATCGCCGACGACATCATCGACATCTCCTCGGCGTCCGAGCAGTCCGGCAAGACCCCCGGCACCGACCTGCGCGAGGGCGTGCACACCCTGCCCGTCCTCTACGCGCTGCGCGAGGAGGGCGACGAGGGCGACCGCCTGCGCAAGCTGCTGGCCACCCCGCCGCAGACCGACGCCGACGTGGAGGAGGCCCTGTACCTGCTGTCGCGGTCGCGCGGCCTGGTGCTGGCCAAGGAGAAACTGCACGGCTACGCCGACCTCGCGCACGCCGAACTCTCGGCCCTGCCCGGCGGCCCGGCCAACGACGCGCTCGAGCAGCTGGTCCGCTACACCATCGAACGCGTGGGCTGACGCTCCCGGGGGAACCTGTTCCCGGCCCGTATCGTTGACCAGGTGTAACGACCCGTATGGGCACCACTTGGTGGTTCGCGGCCCGTCTCGTTCTGGACTGAGCGGAGCGGGGGAGCGAAGGGAGGGAAGAACGAGACCTCCAGGGCCGCGAACCCGCCCGGAGCGAAGCGGAGGGCAAGAATTGCACAGTCACGGGTATGCGAACGGGTTGAAGACGTTCGGACTCTTGGTCGGGATGTCGGCACTGATCGTGTTCGTGGGAGCGCTGTTCCGCAATCCCACGATCCTGATCCTGTCGATCGTGCTGGCGGTGGGCATGAACGCCTACGCGTACTTCAACAGCGACAAGCTCGCGTTGAAGGCCATGCACGCGCAGCCGGTCACCGAGCTCGAGGCTCCCGCGATGTACCGCATCGTGCGCGAATTGGCCACGGCCGCACGCCAGCCCATGCCGCGCCTGTACATCAGCCCCACCAACGCGCCCAATGCCTTTGCCACCGGCCGTAATCCGCGCAATGCCGCGGTCTGCTGCACCACCGGCATCCTGCAGATCCTCGACGAACGGGAACTGCGCGCGGTGCTGGGGCACGAGCTGTCCCACGTCTACAACCGCGACATCCTGATCTCGTCGGTCGCGGGCGCGCTCGCCTCGGTCATCTCCGGCCTGGCCAACCTGGCCTTCTTCGCTGGCGCCTTCGGCGGCGGCAACCGCAATGGCGAGGGGCCGAATGTCATTGCGCTGCTGCTGGTCTCACTGCTGGGGCCGATCGCGGCCTCGCTGATCAAACTGGCCGTCTCCCGCTCCCGCGAATACCAGGCCGACCAGGACGGCGCGGAACTCACCGGCGACCCCCTGGCGCTCGCCTCGGCCCTGCGCAAACTGGAACGCGGCACCCAGGCCGCCCCGCTGCCCCCCGAACCGCAGCTGACCGCCCAGTCCCACCTGATGATCGCCAACCCCTTCCGGGCCGGCGACAAGATGGCCCGCTGGTTCTCCACCCACCCCCCGATGGCGGACCGCATCGCCCGCCTCGAGGAGTTGGCCGGTGGAAACCGGAACTACTAGCTAGCGGTAGTTCACGAACTGCAGGGCGATATCGAAGTCGCCGCCCTTGAGCAGCGCGATGACGGCCTGGAGATCGTCACGGTTCTTGCTGCTGACGCGCAGCTCCTCGCCCTGGATCTGCGCCTTGACGCTCTTGGGGCCCTCGTCACGGATCTTCTTGGCGATCTTCTTCGCGTTCTCCGTGGTGATGCCCTGCACCAGGTTCCCTGTGATTTTGTACACCTTGCCGGAGGCCTGCGGATCGCCCGCGTCGAACGCCTTGAGCGAGATGTCGCGGCGGATCAGCTTCTCCTTGAACACGTCCAGAGCCGCCTTCACGCGGTCCTCGGACTCGGCGCTGAGGATGATCTTCTCCTCGCCCGACCATTCGATGCTCGCTCCGGTGCCGCGGAAGTCGTAGCGCTGGCTCAGCTCCTTGGCAGCCTGGTTCAGGGCGTTGTCCACCTCCTGGCGATCGATCTTGCTGACCACATCGAACGACGAATCCGCCACACTCTTCTCCTGTCCGAGATCGGATATTCGGGATGTTCCAACGCCGACGCTAGCCGCTCCGGCATGGCTGTATCCAGCCGGTTTGCATTCCGGGCGTGGGTTCAGGGTATTCTGCTGAAGCGCTGGAAGGCGTACCCTGGCGGATTGCCCGAGCGGCCAAAGGGAGCTGACTGTAAATCAGCCGCGTAATGCTTCGGAGGTTCAAATCCTTCATCCGCCACAGCTGGAGCCCCTCAGACGAGAGTCTGAGGGGCTCTTTGCGTTCCAGGGGTCAGGGCGTGGCGATCGGGCGGGTTCGCGGCGCAACCCCGGATGGCCCCTCCGGCACCGAGTGTCACGGCAGCTACCCGGTCTCGAAAACGGCCGATGACCAGCCGGTTTGGAGAGTGCGCGGGGATGTGTGTAATCTCGTTCAAGTCGTCAGCGCCCCGGTCCAGACCGGAGCAAGACAGACACGCCCCCTTAGCTCAGTCGGCAGAGCGTTTCCATGGTAAGGAAAAGGTCAACGGTTCGATTCCGTTAGGGGGCTCGCCGGATTGCCGGTGGTGAACGGCTCGGCTTCTCCTAGCAGGACCCGGGACCTCCCCGCCGTCAAGTACCGACACCAGATGGCGGTGTAGCTCAGTCGGTAGAGCAAACGACTCATAATCGTTGTGTCGCCGGTTCAAGTCCGGCCATCGCTACATACTGATATCCCAATCAGGCTGACCGGAAAGAAGGCAATCGTGGCCGCGAAGTCCACTGATATCCGGCCAAAGATCACCTTGGCCTGCGAGCAGTGCAAGCACCGCAACTACATCACCAAGAAGAATCGGCGTAACGACCCGGACCGTCTCGAGCTGAAGAAGTTCTGCCCGAACTGCGGTACCCACCGGGCGCATCGCGAGTCTCGCTAACTTAAACCCGCGCGAACAACCGCGTGGACAGAGTGCCGGATCGGTAAGTCACTTCGTCTCTTAGAAAGGGACAAGGGACCCGGTCCGGCACTTGGCGTATATAGCGGTGGTTCTGCGCTCTCGCCCCGTTCCCGTTTCGTGGGAGCAGATAGGGACTTCCTGCCGTGACGATCAACACCGATATCGATATCGAGGCCGACATGGTCGAATCAGAGCTCTTCGACCCCGCCGCGCACGCCGCCGCCATGGTCGGCCATCACTACCGCGTGGAGGACTACTACGAGGTCGGCCGCGAGAAGGTGCGCGAGTACGCCCGCGCGGTGCAGGACTACCACCCGGTGCACTGGGACGAGGACGCCGCCGCCGCGCACGGTCACGACGGCCTGGTCGCCCCCCTCACCTTCATCTCGCTGGTCGGAATCCTGGCCCAGCGCAAGCTCTTCGAGCAGATCGTCACCGGCTATGACCTGAGCCAGATCATGCAGACGGACCAGATCCTGGAGTTCCACCGTCCGATCAGGGCCGGGGACCAGCTGTCCTGCGTCGTCTACCTGCACTCGTTCCGCCAGGCCTTCGGCGGCGACATCATCGTCACCCGCAACGACGTGCTGGCCCAGAACGACGAACTGGTGCTCACCACCTACACCACCCTGATCGGCCGCAGCGGCGGTGACATCGACCCCAATATCGGTGACGCCGTGCGCAATGTGCTCATGCACGGGGTCGGCCCGGACGCCGCCGACGCGGGCGAGCCCATCGAGATCGACACCCCCGACCAGTCCGTGGCGGCGCTGTCGACCGGCGCCGTGATCGCGAGCGCGCAGACCCGCCGCTTCGAGGATGTCGCCGCCGGCGACGAGCTGCCCTCCCGCACCGTGCAGCTCACCCGCGGCGACCTGGTGAACTACGCCGGCGTCTCCGGCGACGCCAACCCGATCCACTGGAGCGACGACGTCGTGAAGCTGGTCGGCCTGGAAAACGTTGTCGCGCACGGCATGCTGACCATGGGCCTGGGTGGCGGCTTCGTCACCTCGTGGCTGGGCGACCCGGGTTCGGTCAAGGAGTACAACGTCCGCTTCACCAGCCCCGTGTACGTCCCGATCGACCGTCCCGCGGAGATCGAGTACACCGGCAAGGTGAAGTCGGTGGACCCCGAGACCCGCACCGCGGTGGTCGCCATCGTGGCGAAGTCGGAGGGCCGCAAGATCTTCGGTCGCGCCACCGCGACGGTGCAGCTCGGCTGACCGGAAACCGGGGTAGGCCGCGACACCCCGATTGGCGATCGTCAGTCGGGGTAACGTACACTCGAAAATCTGGGGTCACCAGCCGATGCGCGCTGCTCCGAGGAGCGGCGCGTGTTTGTATGAAATGACCCTGTAGTACAACTGAAAAAGAACAGAGGCTGGAAGCAACCCCGTCCAGCCGAAGGGGCGTAGCTCAACTGGCAGAGCAGCGGTCTCCAAAACCGCAGGTTGCAGGTTCAAGTCCTGTCGCCCCTGCCCTGGATGCCGACTTAGAGAGGATCGACGTGAGCGACGAGCGGGACACTCGCCACGAAGATGGCGACGACACCGCCGCGGTGGCTCGTCCGAGCGGCAAGCGGTCCGCCCGGCGCACCCGCGCCGCGTCGTCCGGCGCCGTCGCGACGATCGAACGACCGTCGGATTCGGCCAAGGCAGCCACCAAGCAGTCCGGCAAAGGCAAGAAGGCCGGGCAGAGCGGTTCGGGCAATCCCTTCAAGAGCCTGATGAAGTTCCTCAAGGAAGTCATCGCGGAACTTCGCAAGGTCATCTGGCCCAACCGCAAGCAGATGGTCACCTATACGAGCGTTGTCCTGGTGTTCGTGATTTTCATCATCGCGTACATCAGCGGTTTGGATGTGGCGTTCATCAAGGGTGTCAACTGGCTCTTCGGCTAGGCGGCACGGTGACCGCGTCTGACCGTCGCGGCCGGTGACCGGCCCCCGGGCAGAGGCGGGGAGCGGGAACATCCGCCGGGCTATGCCTTGCCCCGGCGCGCAGAGGATTACGTGACGACTAAGGAAGCGAGTGCCCCAGTGAGCACCCCGGAGAACGGCACAACCGAGGAATTCCCGGTGGATGACGTGGTGATCGAAGAGACCACCGCGGACGTCGAGGACGCTGAGGGCTTCGCCGACGCCGACGAGTTCGCGGCCGACGCCGAAGAGGCCGAGCCCGCGCAGCCCGCGGCCCAGATCTCCGACGAGCCCGCCGACCCGGTCGCCGAGATGACCGCCGCGCTGCGTCGCGCGCCCGGTGACTGGTACGTCGTGCACTCCTACGCCGGGTACGAGAACAAGGTGAAGACCAATCTCGAGACCCGCGTGCAGAACCTCGGTCTCGAGGACTACATCTTCCAGGTCGAGGTGCCGACCGAAGAGGTCACCGAGATCAAGAACGGCCAGAAGAAGAACGTCAACCGCAAGGTGCTGCCGGGCTACATCCTGGTCCGTATGGAGCTGAACGACGAGTCGTGGGGCGCGGTGCGCAACACCCCCGGTGTCACCGGTTTCGTCGGCGCCACCTCGCGTCCCTCGCCGCTGACCATTCCGGACGTGGTGAAGTTCCTGGTCCCGGCCGCGCAGCAGAAGAAGGCCGCCGCTCCGGCCACCGCCGCTGCCGCCGCCACGACCGGTGGCGACACCGCCGTCGCGAAGCCGATCATCGAGGTCGACTTCGAGGTCGGCGAGTCGGTGACCGTCATGGACGGCCCGTTCGCGACCCTGCCGGCCAGCATCTCCGAGGTCAACGCCGAGCAGCAGAAGCTCAAGGTGCTGGTCTCGATCTTCGGCCGCGAGACCCCGGTCGAACTGGCGTTCACGCAGGTCGCCAAGATTTAGTCGCAAGGAGGCGGTGGCCCGGGTTTCACCCGGTGTCACCGCCTTTTTCGCGTTCACGTAGACTTGCCGGGTTGTGCCTAGGGCCTGATCTCGAGCTGCCCTGGGCGCGCAAGTCCCGGATAAGGCTTACGGGTGATCCGTAAGGAACCTAACCAAGGAAGAAAGATGCCCCCGAAGAAGAAAAAGGTCGCTGGGCTCATCAAGCTCCAGATCCAGGCCGGCCAGGCCAACCCGGCTCCGCCGGTGGGTCCGGCGCTGGGTCAGCACGGCGTCAACATCATGGAGTTCTGCAAGGCGTACAACGCGGCGACCGAGTCGCAGCGTGGCAACGTCATCCCGGTCGAGATCACGGTCTACGAAGACCGCACGTTCGACTTCAAGCTGAAGACGCCGCCCGCCGCGCGTCTGCTGCTGAAGGCCGCCGGTGTGCAGAAGGGCTCCGCCGAGCCGCACCGCACCAAGGTCGCGCAGATCACCATGGACCAGGTCCGTGAGATCGCCAAGACCAAGCAGGAAGACCTGAACGCCAACGACATCGACGCCGCGGCGAAGATCATCGCTGGTACTGCCCGCTCGATGGGTATCACCATCGCGGAGTAAGAGCCTTCCGGCTCGGTGGGAGGGACCGCCTGTCCCGCACCACTTCTGACTTAGACAAGGACAGATCAACATGGCAAAACGAAGCAAGGCTTATCTCGAGGCGGCCGCCAAGGTCGACCGCGCTGCTCTCTACGCTCCGCTGGCCGCCGTGCGGCTCGCGAAGGAGACCGCCACCACCAAGACCGACGCGACCGTCGAGGTTGCCGTCCGTCTGGGTGTCGACCCGCGTAAGGCCGACCAGATGGTCCGCGGCACCGTCAACCTGCCGCACGGCACCGGTAAGACCGCCCGCGTCATCGTGTTCGCCGTCGGTGACAAGGCCGCCGAGGCCGAGGCCGCCGGTGCCGACGCCGTGGGCGCCGAGGACCTGATCGAGCGCATCCAGGGCGGCTGGCTGGAGTTCGACGCCGCGATCGCCACCCCGGACCAGATGGCCAAGGTCGGTCGTATCGCTCGCGTGCTGGGCCCGCGTGGCCTGATGCCGAACCCGAAGACCGGCACGGTCACCCCCGATGTCACCAAGGCTGTCAACGACATCAAGGGCGGTAAGATCAACTTCCGCGTCGACAAGCAGGCCAACCTGCACTTCGTGATCGGCAAGGCTTCCTTCGACGAGAAGAAGCTGGCCGAGAACTACGGCGCCGCCCTCGACGAGATCCTGCGTGTCAAGCCCTCCACCGCGAAGGGCCGCTACGTCAAGAAGGTGACGTTCTCGACGAACACCGGACCGGGCATCCCGGTGGATCCGAACCGCACCCGTAACTTCGCCGAGGAAGACTGATTCCTCGACGCGGTAACGCGTAGCAACGCATGAAAGCCCGAAGGGCCGGTACGAATCTCGTACCGGCCCTTCGCTTTTCCACGGTGACAGATCGACCCCGCCGAGACGGCGGACCGCGCTGGTATCGCGGTTACACCGGATCCGGCTCGACGCTGCCGCTGCCGATCTTGAAGATCAGGGCGCAGAGCGGGCTGGTGGTGGGCTCGGCCTTGCAGAGCACGATGTAGAGCGCGCCCAATGGGAAGGTGAACAGGGGCGTCAGTGACGATCCGGATCCGCCCGAGCCGGACGCGGATCCGGAGTCGGCGACGGGGGTCGCGGGGGTGTCCGCGGTGGGGGAGGCCTGAGCGGGGCCGAGACCCGCGCCCAGTAGGGCGGTCGAAAGGGTAATGGCGGCAAGGGTTTTGGTGAGCAATCGGGACATAGCTTCCTCCTGGAAATATGTGCGCCGACACTATCCGAGATCAGCCAGTTTGAAATACCCTATTTTTACAGTCTGTCGCGTCCGGAAATTCGATGACAGGGTGCCCATATGCGCCGCTTCGCCCTGACCCTCACCGCAGCCGCCCTCCTCGCCGGACTGTCGGCCACCCCAGCCGCCGTGGCCGAGCCTGTCACGCTGGTGCCGGCACCGGTCGCCGATTCCGGATCCGCCATCCCCACGAACTGGGGCGACGGGTCACTGCTGTACCTGCTGCCGGGGGCGGTGCTGGTGGGGATTCCATTCTTGGGATCCGCCGAGCTGCTGGGCTGCGGATACTGGGACGCTCCTCGCTCCACCACACCGCAATGTCAGCTGATGTACGCCTTCTTCTCGGGCAGTAGCACCCTGAGCGGGGTGCGCTGACACGGGCCGACTCCTGCGTTGCTCTCCGCACCCCGTTTTGGCGTATCGATGCTGGTCCGCTATATTGGACGACGGTCATCGACATGCTCTCCGGAGTTTCGGTGATCACCCCACATCGTTCTACCGAAGACCGTTGGTTGCTGCCGTCAGGCGGCTGAAGGTCCGGCGATATTGCCGGCGACCCACGCAGGGAGAGCCGAGGTCGGGAAACCCGCGAGAGATCGCGATCGTTTCTTGTGCGCCCCGGGTTCGCTCTGCGACCGGGGCGTTAGCTTTGTCGCCGGCCCCTGTTGGCGGAACTCGGTAGTTCATACGAGAACCGACCATCCAGAGAGGAGGCGAAGTATGGCGAATTCTGAGAAGGTCACCGCGGTCGCGGAGATCACCGAGCAGTTCAAGGCGTCCACCGCGACGGTTGTCACGGAGTACCGCGGTCTGTCGGTCAGCAAGATCACCGAGCTGCGTCGTGCGCTCGGCGCGAACGCTACTTACTCCGTCGCCAAGAACACCCTGGTCAAGCGCGCTGCCGCCGAGGCGGGCGTGGCTGGCCTGGATGACTTGTTCGTCGGTCCGACCGCTATCACCTTCATCACCGGCGAGCCGGTCGAGGCCGCCAAGGCGCTGAAGGCGTTCGCCAAGGACAACAAGGCGCTCATCATCAAGGGCGGCTACATGGACGGCGCCGCGCTGTCCGTGGCCGAGGTCGAGCGCATCGCCGACCTCGAGTCGCGCGAGGTGCTGCTGGCCAAGCTGGCCGGCGCCATGAAGGGCAACCTGTCGAAGGCTGCCGGCCTGTTCGCCGCCCCCGGCAACCAGGTCGCGCGCCTCATGGCCGCGCTGCAGGAGAAGAAGCAGGCCGAGGGTGGCGCTGCCGCTCCGGCCGCCGACGCTGCTGCCGACGCCGAATAAGTCACTACCCCAAACCTATTCGTCACCGCCGCGCGGTGACGGAACTACCGAAAGGAAATATCAATGGCCAACGTTGATGAGCTGCTCGAGACCTTCGCCGGCATGACCCTGCTGGAGCTGTCCGAGTTCGTGAAGGCGTTCGAGGACAAGTTCGAGGTCACCGCTGCCGCTCCGGTCGCCGTCGCCGTCGCGGGTGCCGCTGGCGCCCCGGCCGAGGCCGCCGAGGAGCAGGACGAGTTCGACGTCATCCTCGAGGGTGCCGGCGACAAGAAGATCCAGGTCATCAAGGTCGTGCGTGAGATCGTCTCCGGCCTGGGCCTGAAGGAAGCCAAGGACCTGGTCGAGGGCGCCCCGAAGCCGATCCTGGAGAAGGTCGCCAAGGACGCCGCCGAGGCTGCCAAGGCGAAGCTGGAAGAGGCCGGCGCCAAGATCACCATCAAGTAATTCACTTGATGGTGTGCCGGGGTCACACCCCGGCCGCGTCGATATTGTGAAAAGGGCGGTACCCATTGTGGTACCGCCCTTTTCGCGTATTCTGCTGCCGTGATTGGCGCGTGATCGGGTGGGTATTCCAGATATTCCTACCGACCGGTCAGGTCCCAGTGTCCGAGACGGTCTCCATGCGATACAGTGACCGGACCTACTGTGACGCGCCACACCGCGCGAAATTTGTGGCGGATCGTCCCACATGTAGGGCGCTCGTCGGAGAAAGTGGAGGTTGGCGTGGGCGTCGAGGTCAGGACCGAAGGCATCACGAAGTCGTTCGGATCCCAGCGTATTTGGCAGGACGTCACGCTGACGCTGCCGTCGGGGGAAGTAAGCGCTCTGCTCGGCCCTTCGGGTACCGGTAAGTCCGTCTTCCTGAAGTCGTTGATCGGTCTGCTCCGTCCGGAGAAGGGCTCGATCTACATCGATGGCACCGACATCACCACCTGCTCGAACAAGGATCTGTACGAGATCCGCAAGCTGTTCGGCGTCCTCTTCCAGGACGGCGCGCTGTTCGGGTCGATGAACCTGTTCGACAACACGGCCTTCCCGTTGCGCGAGCACACCAAGAAGAGCGAATCCGAGATCAAGAAGATCGTCATGGAGAAGCTCGAGCTGACCGGTCTGCTCGGCGCCGAGGGCAAGCTCCCCGGTGAGATCTCCGGTGGTATGCGCAAGCGTGCCGGCCTGGCCCGCGCGCTGGTGCTGGACCCGCAGATCATCCTCGTCGACGAGCCGGACTCCGGTCTGGATCCCGTTCGTACGACCTACCTCTCGCAGCTGTTGATCGATATCAACGCGCAGATCGACGCGACGATCCTGATCGTCACGCACAACATCAACCTGGCCCGTACGGTGCCGGACAACATCGGCATGCTGTTCCGCCGCAACCTGGTCATGTTCGGTCCCCGTGAGGTGCTGTTGACCTCGGACGAGCCGGTGGTCAAGCAGTTCCTCAACGGCCGCATGCAGGGTCCGATCGGTATGTCCGAGGAGAAGGACGAAGCCCAGATGGCCCGCGAGCAGGCCATGTTCGACTCGGGTCACCACGCCGGTGGCGCCGAGGAGATCGAGGGCATCATCCCGCAGATGCGGGCGCAGCCGGGCATGCCCGTGCGTGGCGCGGTGGGCCGTCGCCGGGAGCGGGTCCGCCAGATCATGCACACCCTGCCGCCTGCCGCGCAGGAGGCGATCCGGGCGTCCATGGCCGAGAACGGCGATGCCGACACGCAGGTGATGCCGTCGTATCAGGGTGGCTACGACGCCACGGTTCGACAGAACCTAACTAACGGGTAACATACGGCCCGTGAACCCCTCCTCGACGCGACTGCGCACCTCGGTCGAGTCGGGACTTGCCCAGGCCGGCAATGTTTTCGGACTCTTTCTCGACGTGCTCCGGAAGACGTTCCGCCGGCCTTTCCAGTGGCGGGAGTTCATCGAGCAATCGTGGTTCATCGCGAGTGTCTCGATCCTCCCCGCCGCCCTGGTGGCAATCCCGTTCGGCGCCGTGGTGGCCCTGCAGACCGGCTCGCTCATCAAGCAGCTGGGGGCGGAGAACTTCACCGGTGCGACCAGTGTGCTGGCCACGGTCCAGCAGGCCGCACCGGTGGTCACCGCATTGATCATCGCCGGAGCCGCCGGCTCCGCCGTGGCCGCCGATCTCGGCTCGCGCACCATTCGCGAGGAGATCGACGCCATGGAAGTCCTCGGCATCGATCCCATTCAGCGCCTGGTGGTTCCACGCGTGCTGGGCATGATGCTGGTCGCCTTCCTGCTCAACGGCCTGGTCTCGGTCGTCGGCATCTGCGGCGGCTACTTCTTCAACGTGGGGCTGCAGGGCGGCACCCCGGGCGCGTACCTGGCGTCCTTCTCCGCCCTCGCGCAAATCCCCGACCTGGTGATCGGTGAGATCAAGGCACTGATCTTCGGTGTGGTGGCGGGCGTCATCGCCGCCTACAAGGGCTTACATCCCAAGGGCGGACCCAAGGGCGTGGGCGACGCGGTGAACCAGTCGGTGGTCATCACGTTCCTCGTGCTCTTCTTCCTGAACCTCATCCTCACCCTGATCTATCTTCAGGTCGTACCCGCAAAGGGCGCGTGACAATGGTCGTTTCGCAGCGCTCCACCGTTTTCTCCCGGTCGGCGCGCCGGGTCAAGCCCGCGCTCATGGCTCCGGTCAACATGGTCGACAAGGCCGGCGACCAGATGTCGTTCTACTCGCGGGCGATCGGCGCCATCCCGCGAACCATCGTGCACTTCCGCAAGGAGGTCACCCGGCTGCTGGCCGAGGTGACCTTCGGGTCGGGCGCGCTGGCGGTCATCGGCGGCACCATCGGCGTCATCGTGTTCATGTCGGCCTCGGTCGGCGTGGTGGTGGGCCTGCAGGGCTTCAAGGCGCTCGACGCGCTGGGCTCGGGCGTGCTCACCGGCTTCCTCACCGGGTACATCAACACCCGTGAACTCGCGCCCCTGGTTGCGGCACTGGCACTTTCGGCGACGGTCGGCTGTGGTTTCACCGCCCAGCTGGGCGCCATGCGGATCTCCGAGGAGATCGACGCGCTCGAGGTGATGGCGGTGCCGTCGGTGCCGTTCCTGGTGACCACGCGCGCCATCGCGGGCTTCCTCGCGGTGATCCCGCTGTACGTGGTCGGCCTGCTGGGCACCTACCTGGCCTCGCGGTTGATCAGCATCTACTTCAACGGGCAGTCGAGCGGCTCCTACGACCACTACTTCGCGTTGTTCCTGCCACCCGAGGACGTGCTCTATTCGTTCGTGAAGGTGCTGGTCTTCGCGTTCGTGATCATCCTCGTGCACTGCTACTACGGCTACAACGCCACCGGCGGTCCCGCGGGCGTCGGCGTGGCCGTGGGCCGCGCGGTGCGCGCCGCGATCGTGCTGATCAACGTGCTGGACTTCTTCCTGTCCCTGGCGATCTGGGGCACGACCACGACGGTGCGGGTGGCCGGATGAGCAACCCGGAGCGCGGGCAGACGCTCAAGAAGCGGACCCTGGGCGTGCTGTTCTTCGCGCTCGTCGCGCTGTTCCTGTGGACCACTATCGCCATCTACAACAAGCAGTTCGTGGACACCGTGCGGGTCAACCTGATCACCGACACGGTCGGCAACGCGCTGACCCGCAACGCGGACGTGAAGGTTCGCGGCGTGACCGTCGGCGAGCTGCGCTCGAGCAGCTACGACGGCAAGAACGTGCACCTGGACCTGGCCATCGACCCGGCCAAGGCGGACAAGATCCCGTCCAACGTGACCGCGCGGCTGCTGCCCAAGACGCTGTTCGGTGAGCGCTACATCGACCTGGTGTGGCCGGACAGCCCGCAGGGCAAACTCACCGAGGGCCTCACCCTGCACCAGGACACCTCCGGCAACGCCGTCGAGGTGAGCCAGCTGCTGGACCACATCCTGCCGCTGCTGCAGGCGATTCCGCCGCAGTACCTGTCCTCCACGCTGGGCGCGCTGTCCAACGCGCTGCAGGGTCAGGGCGAGGAGCTGGGCAAAACCATCGACCGGCTCGACGACATCGTCACCCAGGTGAACGGCGTGATGCCGACCCTGCAGGACGATCTGAAGAGCCTGGCCGACGTGGCCACCACCTACTCCGACGCCGCGCCGCAGCTGGTGTCCGCGCTGGACAACCTGCGCACCACCAACGCGACCGTGGTGCAGAAGAAGTCGCAGATCGACACCCTGCTGGCGACGCTCACCCCGAGCGCCACCACCACCGCCGACTTCCTGCTGCTCAACCGCGACAACATCATCGACGTGGCCGCGGACTCGCGGCCCGCGCTGGTGGAGTTGGCCAGGTACTCGCCCAGCTACAGCTGCGCGCTGGCCGGTTTCGCCGAGCTCAAGCCCCGCATCGACCAGATCTTCGGCAAGGGCACCGACCTGCCGGGTTCGCGGGTGAGCGTCTCGATCGTGAATCCGCGCGGCCGCTACGTCCCCAACCAGGACGAGCCGCGGTGGTTCGATCAGCGTGGCCCGCTCTGCGTTCCGATGTACCCGCCCTTCACCGATCCGGGTCAGTACACCAACGGTTCCGCCAATGACGGCTCCTACCAGCCGCCGAGCCGGAACCCGGGTGACCAGAACATCGGCCGGATGCAGGCGCCGCAGTACAAGGTGTACGGGCCCCAGACGCCGACGACCGCGTACTCGCCGCAGGAGTCCCAGGCGCTGGGCACGATCTACGGTGCCGCCCACGGCGTTTCGCCCGAGGAGGTGCCCAGCTGGGTCACCAAGATCGCCGCGCCCGCCTTCCGCGGCAGTGAGGTGAGCGTCAAGTGAAGGATCTGTTGCGCGGTCTCGGGCCGACGCTGACCAAACTGATCGCCTTCATTCTCGTCACGGTCTTCCTGACGGGCGTGCTGGCGCTCACCATCGCCAACTACGGTGGCGGCGGCACCAAGTTCAATGCCCGCTTCACCGACGTGACCTCCCTGAACAAGGGTGACGAGGTCCGGGTCGCGGGTGTCCGCGTCGGCAAGGTGACCAATGTGGCCATCGTGGACAAGCGCCTGGCCAACGTGGAATTCGAACTGACCGACCGGGATTGGCTGCCCGCCTCGACCACGGCGACCATCAAGTACCGGAACCTGGTGGGCCAGCGCTACATCGCGCTGGAGCAGGGGACCGGGCAGCAGGGCCGCAAGCTGAACAAGGGCGCGACGATCCCGCTGGAGCGCACCAAGCCCGCGGTCAATCTGACCGAGCTGTTCAACGGCTTCCGCCCGCTGTTCCAGACCCTCACCCCCGAGGACGTCAACAAGCTGTCCTACGAGATCATCCAGGTCTTCCAGGGCGAGTCCGGCACCATCGCGGACCTGGTGGCCAACACCGCCTCGCTGACCAACAAGATCGCCGACAAGGACGCGGTGATCGGTGAGCTGATCAAAAACCTGAATCTGGTGCTGGACAGCATCAATTCGCGCGGCGACCAGCTCGACCAGTTGATCGTGAACACCGAGGCGCTGGTCTCCGGCCTGAACGCCGAGCGCGGCACCATCGGTTCCGCGGTCTCCTCGCTGGGCGGTCTGGCCCAGGCCACCGCCGACCTGCTGGTCCCGGTCCGGCCGAACCTGCAGGGCGCGATCGCCGGCCTGAACCAGCTGACCGGCACCCTCAACGACCGCAAGGACGAGGTCGACGAGGGCCTGACCAACCTGCCCATCAAGATGGAGAAGCTGGGCCGCGCCGCCTCCTACGGCTCCTGGTTCCAGTTCTATCTGTGCGGCATCGACATCGTCGCGGGGCCGGGCATCAAGGACGCGCCGCAGCTGAACTTCCCGCCCGCGCTCCAGAACATGCCGACGGTGAATCAGCCGATCTACACGAATCCGGCGCCGCGCTGCCACGGGAAGGGAGGCCGCTGATGGATGACCGCATTGTCATGGGCAAGCGCAGTCCGGCATTCATGGGCGGGCTGGGCCTGATCCTGGTGCTGCTGGTGACCTTGTCCGCGTTCAACCTGGACAAGCTGCCGCTGATCGGGGCCGGCACCAAGTACACCGCCGAGTTCTCCGAGGCCGCGGGCCTGAAGAAGGGCAACGAGGTCCGCATCGCCGGCGTGAAGGTCGGCGCGGTCTCCGATGTCCGTCTCGACGGCGACAAGGTGCTGGTGGACTTCCGCACCCAGGACGCCTGGATCGGCAACGAGACCAGCGCGTCCATCCAGATCAAGACGCTGCTGGGCCAGAAGTACCTGGCGCTCGACCCCAAGGGTGACCGCACCGCGAATCCGCGTGACCGGATTCCGTTGTCGCGCACCGTGTCTCCCTACGACGTGGTGGACGCCTTCAGCGATGCCGCCAAGAACATCGAGGAGACCAACACCGGGCAGCTCGCGCAGAGCTTCCAGGTGCTGTCGGACGCCTTCTCCGCGACCCCGCCGCAGCTGCGCGGGTCCATCGACGGCGTGGCCCGGCTCTCGGAGTCGCTGGCCAAGCGTGACGACCAGCTCAAGAAGCTGTTCGCCGCGACCCGGACCACCACCAAGGTGCTGGCCGACCGCAATCAGGAGTTCGAGCGGCTGCTCGCCAACGGCGGCCAGCTGATCGCGGAGCTCAATGTCCGCCAGCAGGCCATCCACCAGTTGCTGACAGGTGCGAAAACCGTTGCGGCGGAACTGACCGCGCTGGTCAAGGACAACGAGGACCAGATCGGCCCCGCGCTGACCAACCTCAACAAGACGATCGACCTGCTCAACGACCATCAGGCCGACCTGTCCAAGACCCTCACGCTGGCGGCGCCCTTCTACGGGCTGTATTCCAACGTGCTGGGCACCGGCCGCTGGTTCGACGCGGTCATCACGAACCTGATTCCGCCCGCGCTACCCGATATTCCGGGCAACCGCGATCCGATTCGCAAGTTGGGAGGTTAACCCGTGGCGAAGAATCCGCTGACCGCGTTGAGCGGCACCAGCCGTAAGAGCAAGATCATCGCCGTGGTGGCCGCCCTGGCGGTCGTGCTCGCGGGTGTCGCGTGGTGGAGCTACGACCGGCTCGAAACCACCAAGATCACCGCGTATTTCGACAAGTCGATCGGCATCTACAAGGGCTCGGACGTCCGGGTCCTGGGCGTGCCGGTGGGCCGCGTGGACTCGGTGACCCCCAAGGGCGACGTGGTCGAGGTCGTCATGAAGGTCGACCGCAAGTACGACATCCCCGCCGACGCCAAGGCCGCCCAGATCACCCCCTCGGTGGTGTCGGACCGGTACATCCAGCTCGCGCCCGCCTACAAGGGCGGACCCAAGATGGGCCGCAACGCCACCATCCCGAAGGAGCGCACCGCGACCCCGGTCGAGGTGGACCGCCTCTACAAGAGCATCACCGAACTGTCCGAGGCGCTCGGCCCCAACGGCGCCAACAAGGACGGCGCGCTGAACCAGCTGGCCCGCACCGGCGCCGAGAACCTGGCCGGCAACGGCGACGCGCTGGGCAACAGCTTCACCCAGCTGTCCAAGGCCGCGCACGCGCTCTCCGATTCGCGCACCGACATCTTCGACACGGTCAAGAACCTGCAGACCTTCGTGCAGACCCTGGCCGATAACGACTCGCAGGTCCGGACCTTCAACACCCAGCTGGCCTCGCTGGCCGGTTTCCTGTCCGACGAGCGCCAGACCCTCGGCGACGCGCTGAGCCTGCTCTCGGTCGCGCTCGGTGACGTGGCCCGGTTCATCGACAACAACCGGGACCTGGTGCAGTCCAACGCGGACGCGCTGACCAAGCTCACCCAGACCCTCGCCGATCAGCGCGACGATCTGGCCAAGGCGCTGCCGCTCATCCCGACCGCGCTGAGCAACCTGATCAACGTGCACAACGGTGAGAGCGGCACGCTCGACATGCGCCCCAACTTCACCGATCTGCAGGATCCGTTCGGCGTCATCTGCAAGATGCTGGACCTGGGCAAGCTGCGTCCCGGCGACCCCAAGTTCGAGGCCATCTCGCGGCAGCTCGGCCCGATCCTGAACAACTGCAAGCTGATCACCGACCAGCTCACCGCGGGCGTGAAGACGCCGTCGCTGGTGCTGCCCTTCGGCATCCTCAGCGGCGAGAACGAACAGCGCAACGCGGTGCCCGGCTCGGTGCCCGGCAATCCGTCCGACCAGCTGCCGCCGTCGCAGCAGGAAGGTGGACAGCGATGAGCGCCAACCGGATCCGGCGCGCGGCGCTGGTCGCCACCTCGCTCGGCGCGGTGACGCTGGTGGCGGCGGGCTGTAGCGCGGACAGCATTCCGCTGCCCGGCGGCCCGGACATCGGCAAGCATCCGCTGCACCTCGACATCCGCTTCGCCGACGTGCTGGACCTGGTCCCGCAGTCCACGGTGAAGGTGGACGGCGTGGCCGTGGGCCGGGTCGACAAGATCCGCATCGCCCCCGACAACGCCTGGGAAGCCAGCGTGCAGGTGCTGGTCAACGATGACGTGAACCTGCCCGCCAATGCCCGCGCCGAGGTCAAGCAGACCAACCTGCTGGGCGAGAAGTACATCGAGCTGTCCGCGCCCGCCAAGGACGCCGACTCCGCGCGTCTGAAGGACGGGGCCCGCATCCCCGTCGAGAACACCCGCACCGCCACCGAGGTGGAGCAGGTGCTCGGCGCGCTGTCGCTGCTGCTCAACGGCGGCGGCGTGGCGCAGCTGCAGCCGATCATCGTGGAGCTCAACAAGACTCTGGACGGCCGCGAGGGCAAGGTCCGAGACCTGTTGAACCAGGCCAACACCCTGATCAAGGGCCTCGACGACCAGGTCGGCAATATCACCCGCGCACTGGACAGCCTGAACACGCTGAGCAGCCGGGTGAGCACCCAGACCACCCAGATCACCAAGATCCTCGACGAGCTGCCCGCCGGCATCAAGATCCTCAACGAGCAACGGCCGCAACTGATCCAGCTGCTGACCCAGCTGGACCGGGTCGGCCAGGCCGGGATCGACGTGCTGGACAAGTCCAAGGAGAACCTGATCACCGACCTGTCCTCGCTGCGGCCCACGCTGCAGGCGCTGGGCGCGTCGGCCGGTGACCTGGTGACGGCGTTCCCGCTCATCCCCACCTATCCGTTCCCGGACGAGGCCATCAAGTCGGCGTTCGGCGGCCAGGTCAACACCTGGCTCTCGGTGGACCTGCAGATCGGCGGCCTGCTGTCGAATCTCGGTGTGGGCAAGCCGGATCCGCAGTACCTGCCGCCCGCGGGCCGGCAGGTCAACGTGGATCCGACCAACCCGTACTACAACGGCAACGGGCCGCGCGGCGGCTGGCCGACCGTCTCGCTGCTGCCCCTGCCGGCCACCGTGGCGCGGCCCACCGGGCAGCCGGGACCGACCGATCCGCTCGGATCGATCCTCGAGCAGCTGGGAGTGGGTGGTCCGCGATGACTCGTCTGGTGCGTAATCAGCTGATCGCCTTCGCGATCATCGCCGTGCTCGGTGTCGTCTTCGTCGGCGCCAAGTACGTGCGGCTGGACAATATGCTCGGCTTCGGGCTGTACAAGGTGAAGGTGCAGGCCACCGAGACCGGCAACCTGTCCAAGGGCGCCGAGGTCACCTACCGCGGCGTCCCGGTCGGCCGGGTCGGCGACCTGGACATCACCCCGGACGGCGTGCTCATCACCCTGGAGATGAACTCCTCCAAGCCCAAGGTCCCCGCCAACGCCAAGGCCGTGGTCGCCGACCGCTCCGCCATCGGCGAGCAGTTCGTGGACCTGCTGCCCTCCAGCGACGGCGGGCCGTACCTGAAGGACGGCTCGGTCATCACCGGCGCGCAGCTGCCCATCCACGTGGAGGACCTGCTGACCAGCGTCGACACCTTCGCCGGCACCACCGACCTGAAGGCGTTGTCCACCACCATCACCGAACTCGGCAAGGCCTTCGACGGCAAGGGCGACGATCTCAAGATCCTGATCGACTCGCTCAACAAGTTCACCGCCACCGCGAGCGGCGACAACCTGCAGCAGACCCTGGCCCTGATCCGGTCCGCCCACACCGTGCTGGGCACCCAGGCCGAACAGTCCCCGGCGATCCTGCAGTTCAGCGACGGCCTGGACAAGCTCACCGCGCAGCTGAAGTCCAGCGACCCGGACATCCGCCGCCTCATCGGCACCGGCACCGACGCGGGCTCCTCGATCAACCGCCTGCTGCAGGAGAGCGGCCCGGCCCTCACCAAGGACCTCACCAACCTGCGGGTCCTGCTGCACGCCATCTCGCCGAAGTTCTACGCCCTCGGCCCGGTGCTGGCCATGCTGCCGCTGCTGCCGCTCGGCGGTTCCTCCACCGCGCCCGGTGACGGCACCACCCACTTCGGCCTGGTGCTCGAGACCAACAACCCGCCCGCCTGCACGCTGGGATACGAAGGCACGCAACGGATCCTGGACCAGATGAAGGCCCAGAACCCCAACTTCGACGACACCCGCGACGACTTCCCGCTCAATACCGCGGCCACCTGCGCGGTGCCGCAGGGCAGCGAGACCACCGTGCGTGGCGGGGCCCGTGCCGAACTGGCCGACCCCAATGTCGCGCAGCCGTGGGACGACAAGCCCAAGTACGACCCGGAGAAGCTCAACCTGAACCCGGTGGCCACCCAGCTGTCCACCCTCATGGGCATCACTCCCAAGCACTGACCGGCAAGAGAGGAAAGTATGGTGGCGGCGTGAGCCAGGACAAGGACAGCGAATCGGGGGCGAACCTCGAGAAGCCGGCGGTCGAGCCGGTTCCCGACACGACCCCGGACGCGTCCCAGGCCGACGCCGTCACCACCGAACCTCGCGACCCCCGGAAACTGGCCCGGATCGGCGCGGCCGGTCTGCTGGCCGTCTCGGTCGCCGCCGCCGGTGTGATCGGGTTCCTGTGGATCGGTGACAGCAAGGACGAGTCCCGGGCCGAGGCCCGCGACGCCGCCCTCACCGACGCCCGCCAGGCCGCGGTCAACCTCATGTCGATCAATCCCGACGATATCGACGGGTCGCTGGCGAACATCCGGTCATCGATGACGGGAGACCTGCTCAAGCAGCAGGAGGACGGGCAGGAACAGCTCAAGCAGACCGCCCAGGAGTCCAAGACCCGGATCGAGTCCGCGGTCGAGGGCATCACGCTCACCTCGCTCAACAGTGAACGCGACCACGCCTCGGCCTTCGCGGTCCTGAAGATCACCCGCAGCTGGCCCGGCGGCCAGCCCGCCTCGTTCCGCCAGCTGTGGACCCTCGATCTGGTCAAGCAGGGCAGCACCTGGAAGGCCGAGAAGGCGCAGAACCTGGGCGAACCGGTGCCGCTGGGCTCCGGACAGCCCGCCCAGCAGCCGACCACGGCGCCCAAGCCGGGCAACTAGGAGGGAGTGACCATGGCCAACCGGAAACGACCCGTCAATCGCGTCACCCCGCGCCGCCCGGCCGCTCAGCGCGGCACCGCGTCGCGGACCACCGCCGCGGATGTGAACGCCCGGTCCACCACCGAGCGTTCCGACAGCACCGCCTCGCGCGCCACCCCGCGCGGTCGGGTCCGGGCCGGTATCCGCGGCCGGGGCCCGGCCAAAGACCGTGCCTCGCAACAGTATTCCAAGCTGACCGGGCAGGGCGGGTTTTGGCCCAACTGGGGCATCGCGACCGTCTGTGCGGCGCTGTCGGCCCTGCTGCTGGCCTTCGCGATCGTCGGTGCGGTGAATCACTGGGTGAGCAAGCCCAACTCCGGCTCCGGCAATCTCGCCTATGTCGACAACGCGGCCACCGACGAGGTCAAGGCCGCCGCCGACCACGCCCTGACCACGCTCTACGGCTACAAGGCCGCCGAGATCGACAAGTGGAAGGGTTCGGTCAACTCGGTCCTCACCGAGAAGATGCAGAAGGACTTCGCGAAGTTCGTCGACACCACGGTCGACACCATCAAGCAGACCCAGACCGACACCACGGTCAAGACCGACCCGATCGGCGTGACGCTGCTCACCGGCGACCGGGCCGAGCTGCTGGTGAATCTGAACATCTCCGCCGTCAAGGACGGCAAGCCCGAACCCCTCGCGTCGGGCCCGATCGTGCTGCGCATGCAGAAGACCGACGGCCACTGGCTGGCCTCGGAGATCACCGACAAGTAGGCCGCGGAGATCCCCGGCGGGAGTCGGGGATCACCGGTAAGTCGGTCGTCACATCGCCTGCTCGCCGCCGTCTTTCCGGCATTGCGCGACGTCGGAGGGTGATCTTGCTCTGCGACAGGCGATCTCGCGTTTTGTCAACTCGGCCCGCCACTTGACGACTTTCGTCCTAGCCGTCACGCTATTCACAACAGCGGCGGCTGTCACAGGAGACAACTCGCCGGCGTGGGCACTGTGAACGCAGCCAGCGGACTCTGAGACCCGGCCGGACACCTTGTGAAGACCGCCACTCGGCTGTGGCGGTATCGGCGATCTGAACGCCGGGAATATCGACACGGACACACCGGGGCGAAGTTGACGCCCGCGGATCGCCACGGGTGGTACTTTGACACCCCCGTAGGTTTGGGTGTAGTTTTGGACGTTGCGCTGGCTGCCTCCTGTCCATACCTCGATCGCATCACGAAAGTTTCGCCTTCCGGTGTTACTTCCGCTGTCTGCTGTTCGGGTTTCGTTCGGGTCGTAACCAGCGGAATTCGTAGCAGACAAGCGACGGTCGCGGACCACCACGCGACGCGCGTTAGGTGCTGGAAGGACGCATCTTGGCAGTCTCCACCCAGACCAAGGCCGGTATCCCCGGAGCCCCGAAGCGGGTGTCTTTCGCGAAGATTCGTGAACCCCTGGAGGTTCCCGGACTTCTCGATCTACAAACCGAATCGTTCGCCTGGCTGGTCGGTTCAGCAGACTGGCGTGAGCGTGCCACCGCGCGCGGCGACGTCACCAACCCCACCGGGGGCCTCGAGGAGGTGCTCGAGGAGCTGTCTCCGATCGAGGACTTCTCCGGCTCCATGTCGCTGTCCTTCTCCGACCCGCGCTTCGAAGAGGTCAAGGCCTCCATCGAGGAGTGCAAGGACAAGGACATGACCTATGCGGCTCCGCTGTTCGTGACCGCGGAGTTCATCAACAACAACACCGGTGAGATCAAGTCTCAGACGGTCTTCATGGGTGACTTCCCGATGATGACCGACAAGGGCACGTTCATCATCAACGGCACCGAGCGCGTCGTCGTGTCGCAGCTCGTCCGTTCGCCGGGTGTGTACTTCGACTCGTCCATCGACAAGTCCACCGAGAAGACGCTGCACTCCGTGCGCGTCATCCCCTCGCGCGGCGCGTGGCTGGAGTTCGACGTCGACAAGCGCGACACCGTCGGTGTCCGCATCGACCGCAAGCGTCGTCAGCCGGTCACCGTGCTGCTCAAGGCGCTGGGTCTGACCACCGAGGAGATCACCGAGCGCTTCGGTTTCTCCGAGATCATGATGTCCACCCTCGAGAAGGACTCCACCCCGGGTCAGGACGAGGCGCTGCTCGACATCTACCGCAAGCTGCGTCCGGGCGAGCCGCCGACCAAGGAGTCCGCGCAGACCCTGCTGGAGAACCTGTTCTTCAAGGAGAAGCGCTACGACCTGGCGCGCGTCGGTCGCTACAAGATCAACAAGAAGCTGGGCCTGAACCTGGACCAGCCGGTCACCGGCTCGACGCTGACCAAGGAAGACATCGTCGCGACGATCGAGTACCTGGTCCGCCTGCACCAGGGCGATCGCCTCATGACCGCCCCCGGCGGCTCCGAGGTCCCGGTCGACGTCGACGACATCGACCACTTCGGCAACCGTCGTCTGCGGACGGTTGGCGAGCTGATCCAGAACCAGATCCGCGTGGGTCTCTCGCGTATGGAGCGTGTCGTGCGTGAGCGCATGACCACCCAGGACGTCGAGGCCATCACCCCGCAGACCCTGATCAACATCCGTCCCGTCGTGGCGGCGATCAAGGAGTTCTTCGGCACCTCGCAGCTGTCGCAGTTCATGGACCAGAACAACCCGCTCTCGGGTCTGACCCACAAGCGTCGTCTGTCGGCGCTGGGCCCGGGTGGTCTGTCCCGTGAGCGCGCCGGCCTGGAAGTCCGTGACGTCCACCCGTCGCACTACGGCCGCATGTGCCCGATCGAGACCCCGGAAGGCCCGAACATCGGCCTGATCGGTTCGCTCTCGGTCTACGCGCGGGTCAACCCGTTCGGTTTCATCGAGACCCCGTACCGCAAGGTCGTCGACGGCCGCGTCACCGATGAGGTCAAGTACCTCACCGCCGACGAAGAGGACCGCCACATCCGCGCCCAGGCGAACTCGCCGGTCGACGCGGACGGCCGCTTCCTCGAGGATCGCGTGCTCGCCCGCCACGGCAACGAGGAAATGGAATACGTCGACGCCAGTGCGGTCGACTACATGGACGTCTCGCCGCGCCAGATGGTGTCGGTCGCGACCGCCATGATCCCGTTCCTCGAGCACGACGACGCCAACCGTGCCCTCATGGGCGCGAACATGCAGCGTCAGGCCGTGCCGCTGATCCGTTCCGAGTCGCCGCTGGTCGGCACCGGTATGGAGCTGCGCGCCGCGGTCGATGCCGGTGACGTGGTCGTGAACCAGAAGGCCGGCGTGGTGGAAGAGGTCTCGGCCGACTTCATCACTGTCATGCACGACGACGGCACCCGTCGTTCGTACCGCCTGCGCAAGTTCGAGCGCTCCAACCAGGGCACCTGCGCGAACCAGCGTCCGATCGTGGACGAGGGCACCCGTGTGGAGGCCGGGCACGTGCTCGCCGACGGTCCGTGCACCGAGAACGGTGAGATGGCCCTGGGCAAGAACCTGCTCGTGGCGATCATGCCGTGGGAAGGCCACAACTACGAGGACGCGATCATCCTGTCGCAGCGCCTCGTGGAGGACGACGTGCTCACCTCGATCCACATCGAGGAGCACGAGATCGACGCTCGCGACACCAAGCTCGGCGCCGAGGAGATCACCCGGGACATCCCGAACGTCTCCGACGAGGTCCTGGCGGACCTGGACGAGCGTGGCATCGTGCGCATCGGCGCGGAGGTCCGTGACGGCGACATCCTGGTCGGCAAGGTCACCCCGAAGGGTGAGACCGAGCTGACCCCCGAGGAGCGCCTGCTGCGCGCCATTTTCGGTGAGAAGGCCCGCGAGGTCCGCGACACCTCCCTGAAGGTGCCCCACGGTGAGTCCGGCAAGGTCATCGGCGTGCGCGTGTTCTCGCGTGACGACGACGACGATCTGCCCCCGGGCGTCAACGAGCTGGTCCGCGTCTACGTCGCGCAGAAGCGCAAGATCCAGGACGGCGACAAGCTCGCCGGTCGCCACGGCAACAAGGGCGTCATCGGCAAGATCCTCCCGCAGGAGGACATGCCGTTCCTGCCCGACGGCACCCCGGTCGACATCATCCTGAACACCCACGGTGTGCCGCGTCGTATGAACATCGGTCAGGTGCTGGAAACCCACCTGGGTTACATCGCCAAGACCGGTTGGCAGGTCGAGGGTTCTCCCGATTGGGCGAAGAACCTGCCGGCCGAGATGATCGGTCAGCCCGCCGACACGAACATCGCCACCCCGGTGTTCGACGGTGCGCGCGAGGAGGAGCTGACCGGCCTGCTCGGTTCGACTCTGCCGAACCGCGACGGCGAGAAGATGATCAACGACGACGGCAAGGCGATCCTGCTGGACGGCCGCTCCGGTGAGCCGTTCCCGTACCCGGTGTCCGTCGGCTACATGTACATCCTGAAGCTGCACCACCTGGTCGACGACAAGATCCACGCGCGTTCGACCGGTCCGTACTCGATGATCACGCAGCAGCCGCTGGGTGGTAAGGCGCAGTTCGGTGGTCAGCGCTTCGGTGAAATGGAATGTTGGGCCATGCAGGCGTACGGCGCGGCCTACACCCTGCAGGAACTCCTCACCATCAAGTCGGACGACGTGGTCGGCCGCGTGAAGGTGTACGAGGCCATCGTCAAGGGCGAGAACATTCCGGAGCCGGGTATCCCGGAGTCGTTCAAGGTTCTGCTCAAGGAACTCCAGTCGCTGTGCCTCAACGTGGAGGTGCTGTCCTCGGACGGCGCCGCCATCGAGATGCGTGACGGTGACGACGAGGACCTGGAGCGCGCCGCGGCGAACCTGGGTATCAACCTGTCCCGCAACGAGGCTGCGACGGTCGACGACCTGGCGCAGTGAGCGATCGGTCCGGGAAGGCCGATCGGATTCGAGAAGCCTTCCCGGGCAACGGATTTAGCGAACTTTTGCTCATACTCAACCCGAACAGGGGAAAGGAAGTTACGTGCTAGACGTCAACTTCTTCGATGAACTCCGGATCGGCCTGGCGACCGCCGAAGACATTCGTAACTGGTCTTTCGGCGAGGTCAAGAAGCCGGAGACCATCAACTACCGCACGCTGAAGCCGGAGAAGGACGGCCTCTTCTGCGAGAAGATCTTCGGTCCCACCCGGGACTGGGAGTGCTACTGCGGTAAGTACAAGCGCGTCCGCTTCAAGGGCATCATCTGCGAGCGCTGTGGTGTCGAGGTGACTCGCGCCAAGGTGCGTCGTGAGCGCATGGGCCACATCGAGCTGGCCGCTCCGGTCACCCACATCTGGTACTTCAAGGGTGTCCCGTCGCGTCTGGGCTACCTGCTCGACCTCGCGCCGAAGGATCTGGAAAAGATCATCTACTTCGCCGCGTACGTCATCACCTCGGTGGACGACGAGCTGCGTCACAACGAGCTCTCCACGCTCGAGGCGGAGATGGAGGTCGAGAAGAAGACCGTCGCCGACCAGCGTGACGCCGACCTCGAGGCCCGCGCCCAGAAGCTGGAAGCCGACCTGGCCGAGCTGGAGGCCGAGGGCGCCAAGTCCGACGTCCGCCGCAAGGTCAAGGACGGCGGCGAGCGCGAGATGCGTCAGCTGCGCGACCGCGCCCAGCGTGAGCTGGACCGGCTCGACGAGATCTGGACCACCTTCACCAAGCTGGCCAAGAAGCAGCTGATCATCGACGAGGTGATCTACCGCGAGCTGCAGGACCGCTACGGCGAGTACTTCACCGGTGCCATGGGCGCCGAGGCGATCCAGAAGCTCATGCAGGATTTCGACATCCCGGCCGAGGCCGAGAACCTGCGCGAGACCATCCGTACGGGCAAGGGCCAGAAGAAGCTTCGCGCGCTGAAGCGTCTGAAGGTCGTGGCCGCGTTCCAGACCAACGGCAACTCGCCGATGGGCATGGTCCTCGACGCCGTTCCGGTGATCCCGCCGGAGCTGCGCCCGATGGTGCAGCTCGACGGTGGCCGCTTCGCGACCTCCGACCTGAACGACCTGTACCGCCGCGTCATCAACCGCAACAACCGTTTGAAGCGACTGATCGATCTGGGTGCGCCCGAGATCATCGTGAACAACGAGAAGCGCATGCTTCAGGAGTCGGTGGACGCGCTGTTCGACAACGGCCGTCGTGGCCGTCCGGTCACCGGTCCGGGTAACCGCCCGCTGAAGTCGCTGAGCGATCTGCTCAAGGGCAAGCAGGGTCGTTTCCGTCAGAACCTGCTCGGTAAGCGTGTCGACTACTCCGGCCGTTCGGTCATCGTGGTCGGTCCGCAGCTGAAGCTGCACCAGTGTGGTCTGCCCAAGCTGATGGCGCTCGAGCTGTTCAAGCCGTTCGTCATGAAGCGTCTGGTCGACCTGAACCACGCGCAGAACATCAAGTCCGCCAAGCGGATGGTCGAGCGTCAGCGTCCCCAGGTGTGGGATGTCCTCGAAGAGGTCATCTCCGAGCACCCGGTGCTGCTGAACCGTGCGCCCACCCTGCACCGCCTGGGTATCCAGGCCTTCGAGCCGCTGCTGGTCGAAGGTAAGGCCATCCAGCTGCACCCGCTCGTGTGTGAGGCGTTCAACGCCGACTTCGACGGTGACCAGATGGCCGTGCACCTCCCGCTGTCCGCGGAGGCGCAGGCCGAGGCCCGCATCCTGATGCTGTCCTCGAACAACATCCTGTCGCCGGCGTCGGGTCGTCCGCTCGCCATGCCGCGTCTGGACATGGTGACCGGCCTGTTCTACCTGACCCGCCTGGAAGAGGGCGCGGTCGGCGAGTACCGGGCCGCCACCAAGGACGAGGCCGAGTTCGGCGTCTACTCCTCGCCCGCCGAGGCGCAGATGGCCGTGGACCGCGGTGACCTGACCGTGCGTTCGCTGATCAAGGTCCGTCTGACCGAGCAGCGTCCGCCGAAGGACGTCGAGGCCGAGCTGTTCCCGGACGGCTGGCAGCGTGGCGACGCGTGGACCTGCAAGACCACCCTGGGTCGCGTGATCTTCAACGATCTGCTCCCGGCGGACTACGCGTTCATCGACGAGCCGATGCCGAAGAAGCGTCAGGCGGCGATCATCAACGATCTCGCCGAGCGCTACCCGATGATCGTGGTCGCGCAGACCGTCGACAAGCTCAAGGACGCCGGCTTCTACTGGGCCACGCGTTCGGGTGTCACCGTCTCCATGTCGGACGTGCTCGTTCCGCCGGAGAAGGCGGAGATCATGGCGCGCTACGACGCGCAGGCCGACCAGATCGAGAAGAAGTACCAGCGTGGTGCTCTCGACCACCAGGAGCGCAACAACGCCCTGGTCAAGATCTGGCAGGAAGCGACCGAAGAGGTCGGTAAGGCGCTGCGCGCGCACTACCCGGCCGACAACCCGATCATCACGATCGTCGACTCGGGCGCCACGGGTAACTTCACCCAGACTCGTACCCTCGCGGGCATGAAGGGTCTGGTGACCAACCCGAAGGGTGAGTTCATCCCGCAGCCGATCAAGTCCTCCTTCCGTGAGGGCCTGACGGTTCTGGAGTACTTCATCAACACCCACGGTGCGCGAAAGGGTCTGGCCGACACCGCGCTTCGTACCGCCGACTCGGGTTACCTGACCCGTCGTCTGGTGGACGTGTCGCAGGACGTCATCGTGCGCGAGACCGACTGTGGCACCGAGCGCGGCATCGTGGTGCCGATCGCGGAGAAGCAGGCCGACGGCTCTGTCATCCGGGACGCCCACGTGGAGACCAGCACCTACGCTCGTACGCTGGCCACCGACGCGGTGGACGCCAAGGGCAATGTCGTCGTCGAGAAGGGCCACGACCTGGGCGATCCCGCCCTGGAGGCGCTGCTCGAGGCCGGCATCACCGAGGTGAAGGTCCGCTCCGTGCTGACCTGCACCACCGGCACCGGCGTGTGTGCCACCTGCTACGGCCGCTCGATGGCGACCGGCAAGCTGGTGGACATCGGTGAGGCCGTCGGTATCGTCGCCGCGCAGTCCATCGGTGAGCCCGGTACCCAGCTGACCATGCGTACCTTCCACCAGGGTGGTGTCGCGGGTGACGACATCACGGGTGGTCTGCCCCGCGTGCAGGAGCTCTTCGAGGCTCGTGTGCCCAAGGGCAAGGCCCCCATCGCCGAGGTGTCGGGTCGCGTGCGGCTCGAGGACGACGACCGCTTCTACAAGATCACGATCATCCCGGACGACGGGTCGGACGAGGTCCTGTACGACAAGCTGTCGAAGCGTCAGCGTCTGCGGGTGTTCAAGCACGAGGACGGCTCCGAGCGCCTCCTGGCCGACGGTGACCACGTCGAGGTCGGTCAGCAGCTGCTCGAGGGCTCGGCCGATCCGCACGAGGTGCTGCGCGTGATGGGCCCGCGTCAGGTGCAGGTCCACCTGGTCCACGAGGTCCAGGAGGTGTACCGCTCGCAGGGTGTGTCCATCCACGACAAGCACATCGAGGTGATCGTCCGCCAGATGCTGCGCCGCGTCACCATCATCGATTCGGGTGCGACCGAGTTCCTCCCGGGTTCGCTGGTGGAGCGCGCCGAGTTCGAGTCCGCCAACCGCCGCGTGGTCGCGGAGGGTGGCGAGCCCGCCTCGGGTCGTCCGGTGCTCATGGGTATCACCAAGGCGTCGCTCGCGACCGATTCGTGGCTGTCGGCGGCCTCCTTCCAGGAGACCACCCGCGTGCTCACGGACGCCGCGATCAACTGCCGCTCCGACAAGCTGATCGGCCTGAAGGAGAACGTGATCATCGGTAAGCTGATCCCGGCCGGTACCGGTATCAACCGCTACCGCAACATCCAGGTGCAGCCGACCGAAGAGGCCCGCCAGGCGGCGTACGCTGTCCCGTCCTACGACGACAGCTACTACAGCCCGGACGGCTTCGGCACCTCCACCGGTGCCGCGGTTCCGCTGGACGACTACGGCTTCAGCGATTACCGCTAAGCGTGTAGCCAGGCAATAGAATTCGGCCCCCGCTCCGAAATGGAGCGGGGGCCGAACTCTTTTCCCGCTCGAGCGCGGCGCGCGGGTCTATGCTGTTTGCGACGAAGTAACCGGCCCCCGTTTCAGGGGAGGAGCTGACGTGTTCGCTCGTAGTGCTCTCGTTTCGGCCGTCTGCTGTGGAGCGGCCCTGTCCCTGCCGCTCACATTGTCGCTACCGCTCGCCGCCGCCGATCCCGGTGGCGCACTGGGCGGCTGCCGCCACGGCGGCGTCCTGACCGGCGCGCTGATTCCGGGGACCGGCAGCGTGGGCCAGAGCGTCCACCGCGAGGCGGACGTCTGGGCCTGCTCGAGCCCGCTGCTGTCCGGCATCGAATCCGGCCACTTCACCGCCGAATTGCCGTTCAACGCCCTCGATTCGCCGTCGCTGGGCCGATTCGACTGGACCGACGGCAGTGTCAGTCAGGTGATCGGCCAGCCCAACGGCCTGTGGACGATTGTGGACGGCCCCGGCAACGGCCACACCTTCCGTTTCGATCTCGCGCAGGAGATGAACGTGTGGTGGTACCACTGGCACAACAGCATGCCGGTGAAGTCGGTCAGCTTCCTGGCGTGAATCCCGGTGGGGGAGGAGTCAGTTGGCGGGCGGGGGAGTCGGGATAGCGGCGAGGGCGGGCCGGAAGATGTTCGACGCGCCGGGGGCCAGGGTGTCGACGTAGGCGAGCGCGGCCTCCGAGGCCTCGTGGCCGCCGGACATCTGCAGGCCGATGGCCCCGCCGACCACGCCGCCGATCACCGCGAGCAGCGGGGCGGTGATGAAGTCCAGGACGAACAGGCCGAGCGGGAAGCCCGCGATGAAGCCGATGGTGGCGCCGATGGCCGCGCCGGTGGCGACCGCGGGCATATTGGCCTGGACCACGTCGAAGAAGTGCTGTTGGGCGTCGATATCGCGCAGTTCGGTGCCGGACGCGGCGACCGGGGTGAGGGTGAGACGGCGATTGCTCTGGTCGATGACCGGGGTGAATTCCGCTGTCTTGCCGTCGATGTCGTACTTCAGGGGCACGGTGGAGACCAGGGCGCCCTTGTCGTCGGTGACGATGACGGCCTCGCCGTCCCAGGTGGCGAGGAACTGCCCGGCCTGCAGGGTGCTGACCGCGGAGCGGTGGTCCGAGGAGAGCGCCACGTCGTAGCCGATGCTGTGATCGGTGCCCTTGATCTGCAGGGCGGGCTGCGCGGGGGCCTGCTCGGGCGCGGCGGTGGCCGTGCCGGCGACGGTGGTCGCGGTCAAGCAAAGCAAGGCAGGCGCAACGTATTTCGTGATACCCATGGTGGCTGTTCCTCGAGTTTGCGATAGGTTTCCCGACCTTTGCGACAAACTACCGTTATCAACTCGAGATGTGAAGCATTATGGCGCATTCGTGTCGTCGGCGGGTTCCCCGAGTCGCACGACCACGACGCCGATGAGAATCAAAGCGCCGCCGAACAATTGGATCGGCGCGGGGGTCTGGCCCAGCAGCGCCCAGGAGAACAGGATGGCGGCCAGCACCTCGGCGAGCGCCGCGAACGACGCCAGGCGTGACCCGAGCAGCCGGGTGGCGGCGATACCGGTGACATAGGAGACGGCGGCCGTGATCACGCCGAGCGCGAGCAGCGGCACCCACCAGTCCACGGTGAACCCCTGGAAGGCAACGGGAGTGGTGGTGGCGTGCAGCGGGACGACGCCGAGCAGGCCCGCGGCCAGGATGCCGAGTCCGCCGACCAGTAGTCCGCCGGTGGCCAGTACGGTGCCGGGCACCGCGTCCCCGGCGTGCGCGCTCAGGATGAAATAGGCGGCCGCACCGACCATTGCGCCCAGGGCCCAGGCGATGCCGACCCAGCTGGTGCTGGCGCCCGATCGCAGGTTGAGCACCATGACCAGTCCGGTCACCCCGATGATCGCGCCGAGAACGGTTGCGCGACCGGGCTTCTGGCTGTGCCGCAGCCACAACCACACCACCACGGCGATCGGCGCGGTGTATTCGATGAGCAGCGCGACGCCGACATCCATGTGGGCGACGGCATTGAAGTACGACAGCTGCGCGGTGGCGACGGCCAGCAGTCCGTATCCCGCGAGCAGGGAGATATTGCGCCGCAGCAGGTCCCAGTCGCCGCGCAATCGCACGACGGCGGCGGGCAGCAGCACGACCGCGCCGAGGAGGACGCGGACGATGACGACGGCGGCGGGGCTCCAGCCCGCGTCGATGAGTCCGCGGGCCAGCGGTCCGGAGAGCCCGAACGCGGCGGCCGACAGGGCGGCGCAGATCAGCCCGGAGCGAATCCGGTGCGACACCACCGTCCTGTCATGAGTCAAAGTCGCCATGACAAATGACGCTAAAGGCCGCGTGTGTAATATGTCAACGTGCTTTTCGCTGATGACACGGTGGCCTCCATGGCCGCGGCGGTCGAGCTGGTGAACTCGGCCGAGGAGCCGGACACCCTCACCGAGATCGCGCAGCTGGACGCCTTCTTCGAGAAGCACCGCTACACCGGGGCGCATGCCGGGACCGCCGCCGAACTCGCCGCGGTCCGCGCCCAGCGCGCGCCGCTGCGCCGCCTGCTCACCGCCGACCGCGACACCGCCGTCGCTGTGGTGAACGCCATCCTCGCCGAGCATCGCGCGGTCCCCGAACTGGTCCGCCACGACGGCCTCGACTACCACATCCACGCGGTCCCGCCCCAGGCTCCGCTGCAGGTCCGGATCGCCGTGGAGACGGCCATGGCGATGATCGACCTGATCCGCGCCGACGAGCTCTCCCGCCTGTCGATCTGCGCCGACGACTCCTGTGCGGGCATCGTGCTGGACCTGTCCCGCAACCGTTCCCGTCGCTACTGTTCGACGGCCTGCACCAATCGCAACGCGGTCGCCGCGTACCGGGCTCGCAAGTCCGCGAATTGAGTAGTCTCCGCCCTCCGCGTGCGCTGAGAGGGCTTCGGCATTAGTGTTCTCGAGGCCGCCCTGGCGGGCCGGTCGTTGGTGCCAGCACGCCCGCTGTACGAATTCAATCGGGGTTCCAGGTAATGACGATGAGAACACAACTGCCGCTACGTCCCTACGACGTCGTGCTGATCGGCGGCGGCATCATGAGCGCGACGCTCGCGGTGCTGATCAAGCATCTGGAACCCAGCTGGACCATCGGGGTCTACGAACGATTGCCGGAGGTCGGCCTCGAAGCGTCGGCGGCCTGGAACAATTCCGGCACCGGGCACGCGGGACTGTGCGAACTCGATTACACCGGCGAGAATCCCGACGGCTCCATCGATATCGAGCCGGCGCTCGCGCTGAATGAACAGTTCCAGCTGACCCGGCAATTGTGGGCGTCGCTGGTGGGCTCGGGGATTCTGCGCAATCCGGAGACCTTCATCAATCCGGTCCCGCATATGACGCTGGCGCGCGGCAAGACCGAGGTGGATTTCCTGCGCCGCCGCCACGAAACCATGTCCGCGCATCACCTTTTCGCGAATATGAAGTTCAGTGACGATCCGGCGGTGATCGGCGAATGGGCGCCGCTGCTCACCGCGGGCCGCGACGACGGCGATCCGATCGCCGCCACCCGCGACATCACCGGCAGCGATGTCGATTTCGGTGAACTGACCCGGCAGCTGTTCCATTGGCTGCGCTGGCAGGACGTGGAGATCCACCGCAATTGCGAGGTGCGCGGACTGCGCCGCAACAATGACGGCACCTGGCAGCTGCGGGTGGACTGGCGCACCGACAACGACCGGCTCACCCGCAAGGCCGACGCCCGTTTCGTCTTCGCGGGCGCGGGCGGCTGGGCGCTGAGGATCCTGCAGAAGGCCGGGATTCCCGAGGCCGACGGCTACGGTCTGCTGCCGGTCAGCGGCCGATTCCTGCGCTGCGACAATCCCGAGGTGGCGGCCGGGCACGACGCCAAGGTGTACGGGCGGGCGCTGTCGGGTGCGCCGTCGATCGCCATGCCGCACTTGGACACGCGCATCGTGAACGGGGAACGGGCCCTGCTGTTCGGGCCGTACGCGGGCGCGAATCCCCGCTTCCTGAAACAGGGTTCGCTGCTCGACGCCCCGGCCTCGCTGCGGGCGGGCAATGCCGGGTCCATCGCGGCCATGTTGAAGGCGAATACCGAGCTGCTGCGGTTGCTGGCCGGGCAGCTGACCTCGACCCGCAAGAAGAAGCTGGCCGCGCTGCGCGAGTTCGTGCCCGAGGCGCGCGCCGAGGACTGGTCGCTGATCACCGCCGGGCAGCGCGCTCAGCTGGTGAAGCCGGACGCCGAACGCGGCGGGGTGCTCGAGTTCGGCACCGAGGTGGTGGCCGCGCAGGACGGATCGATCGCTGCGGTGCTGGGGGCGAGCCCGGGCGCGTCGACGGCGCCGGTGGTGCTGCTCGAGGTGCTGCAGCGCTGCTTCCCGCGCTATGCCCGGATCTGGGAGCCGCGGCTGCGGGAGTTGATGCCGACGCTGGGGCACAGTCTGGCCGACGACGCCCGGCTGGCCCGGCAGACCATGGCCCGGACCGCGGAGGCGCTGGGTCTGGCGGGCCGGGTGGTGGGCTGATTCTTCCGGGCGTCGTGGGCTGATGCGGCAGGAAACTGCCAGGCCCCGGTCCCGGACCGCCGTGGACAAAGTCGCGTTCCGCCCGGTATGAAATTGGAACACGTTTCATTTTTTCTATCGGCGGGAGACGCGATGGACAGCGCGAATGCGACCATGGGCGACATGGTGATGGCGGGCTTCAAGAAGCTCGGCTTCATCCAGTTCACGGGCATCGAGAGCGTCGAGTACGGCCCGGGCCGCAGCGTGGTCGGCATGGCCGCGCGCCCCGAGCACTTCAACCACAATGGCGACATCCACGCCGCCCTGCTGTTCGGCCTGGCCGAGACGGCCGCCATGGGCGCGGCCATCTCCGGCATCGTGGACCTGATGGGCGACACCTTCATCGTGGCCCGCGACGGCCGCATCGAATACCTGGCCCGCGCCAAGGGCCAGGAGGGCCCGTTCACCGGCACCGCCGAGCTGTCGCCCGAGACCATCGCCGAGACCCGCGCGAACATCGAGTCCCACACCGAGATCGAGCTGGAGGTGCCGGTGATCATCGCCGATGTCACCGGCAAGCCCGTGGCCCGCGCCGCGTTCACCGCCGTCATCCGGCCGCGCCGCAAGTAGTCTCAGCGTTCGCTGTCGAGCATGGCCATCTGCGCTGGGGCGTAGCGCCCACCCGCCACCCGGTCGGCGGGCACCGCGGCCTCGATGGTGGCCAGCTCGGCGTCGGACAGCCGGATGTCCACCGCTGCAACGGCTTCGGCCCAGCGCTCCGGCTTCCGCGCGCCGATCAGCGGCACGATGTCGATGCCGCGCGACAGCGCCCAGGCGATGGCCAGCTGGGCCACGCTCACCCCGCGCGCGGCCGCGATCTTGCCCAGCGCCTCCACCAACAGCAGGTTGGCGTCCAGGTTCTCGCCCTGGAAGCGCGGGCTGTGGGCGCGGAAGTCGCTGGGCGCGAACTGCGCTCCGCCTCCCCGCGCTTGCCCGGCGCGCACCGAATCGCTGAGCAGGCCGCGCGAGAGCACCCCGTACGCGGTGATGCCGATCCCGAGTTCCCGTGCGACGGGCAGGATCTCGGCCTCGATGCCGCGCGACATCAGCGAGTACTCGATCTGCAGATCCGCGATCGGATGCACGGCCGCGGCCCGGCGCAGCGTCTCCACGCCCACCTCGGACAGGCCGATATGGCGGATGTACCCGGCCTGGACCAGTTCGGCCAGCCCGCCGATGGTCTCCTCGATCGGGACGTTCGGGTCCAGCCGCGCGGGCCGGTAGATGTCGATGTAGTCGGTGCCGAGCCGCTGCAGCGAGTAGGCCAGGAAGTTCTTGGTGGCCGCCGGCCGGGTGTCGACGCCGCCGAAGCTGTTGTCCGGGCCGCGCAGCGCCCCGTATTTCACGCTGAGCAGGACGTCCTCCCGCTTGCGGTCGGCCAGCGCCTGCCGGATGAGCAGTTCGTTGTGGCCCATGCCGTAGAAGTCGCCGGTGTCGATGAGGTTCGCGCCGGAATCGAGGGCGGCGTGCACGGTGGCGATCGAGACGGCGTCGTCGGCCGACCCGTACATGCCCGACATCCCCATGGCGCCCAGGGCGATGCGGGAGACGGCGGGCCCGGTCTTGCCGAGCCGGCCGGTGCTGAGGTTCGTGGTCATGGGAACAACACTGCGCCCGATCCCGGGAGTGCGGGAGAGGAGCGCTGATCCAGGGATCGGCGATCCCTGGTTGCCGGGCCGGGCTGTGGACGGTTGTGGATGGATCCGTGCCCAGGCTGGGACTGCCGATACCTGGTTACCGGACCGGGGACGGGGGACAGTGGTGAGGTGGATCGAACCGAGCTGGCCGACTTCCTGCGCCGACGCCGTGAGCAGCTGCAACCGCAGACCGTCGGGTTGCCGCCGGGCGCCCGCCGCCGCACGCCCGGCCTGCGCCGCGACGAGGTCGCCCTGCTCGCGGGCATGTCGACCGACTACTACACCCGCCTCGAACAGGCGCGCGGGCCGCGACCGTCGGTGCAGGTGCTGGCCGCGCTGGCGCGGGCGCTGCGACTGACCGACAGCGAACGCGACCACCTCTTCCACCTGTCCGGGCATCAGGCCCCGGCCCGCGGCGGCGACAGCCACGTGGGCCCCGGCATCCTGCACGTGCTGTCCAAACTGGACGACACCCCGGCCGTGGTCATCTCCGACCTGGGCGAGGTGCTGGTGCAGAACCGCATGCACACCCTGCTGTCCGGGGACTACACGCGGCGGCGCGGCCTGGACCGCTGCATTCCGTGGCGCTGGTTCACCGAGCCGGGCTCGCGCGCCATCTTCCCGCCGGAGGACTGGGAAGCCATGAGCCACAAGCACGTCGCCGACCTGCGCGCGGTCTCCGCCCGCCGCGCGGGCGACGCCGACGTCACCGAACTGGTGGCCCGGCTGCGCGCCGCCAGCCCGGAATTCGAGCGGCTGTGGCACGAACACGAGGTGGGCACCGGCACCGGGCACGTCAAACGCATGATCCACCTGGAAGTCGGTGTGCTGGAACTGATCTGCGAGCCGCTGCTCACCCCCAGCGCCACCCGGCACGTGCTGATCTACTACCCCGCGCCGGGCACCGACACCCAGGACAAGCTGGATCTGTTGCGGGTCATCGGAACCCAGTCGATGACCGGCGGCTGATCCCTACTCGTGGGGGACGCCGCAGCGCCGCTTGCGGGGCTTGAGATGCAGCCCCGGCAGCGGGGGAGCGGGGATCCGCTGTTCGGGCGAGTGGCCCGCGATATCGGCGAACCGGCCGACATCGTGCTTCTCCCAGTCGTTGCGGGCCTGCTCGATCTCCTCGTGACTGCGGGCCACGAAGTTCCACCACATGACCAGGTCCTCGCCGAATGGTTCACCGCCGAGCAGCAGCAGGTGCGCGCCCGTGGTGTCGTGCACGCGGATCGCGTCCCGGTCGCTGCCCAGGTAGAACAGGCTGCCCGGCTCGACCACGGTGCCGTCCAGGCTCAGCGCGCCCGCGATCACCAGCACCGCGTGCTCGAACGCCGGGTTCAGCGGCAGCGCGGTGTCGGCTCCGGCCGCGACGCGCAGGTCCGCGCCGACGATCGGGGTGTAGGCGGTGGCCGGGGAGGTGACCCCGTCCAGCGTGCCGATCAGGACCGTGCCCTCGATCGACGGCGCCCGGAAGGCGGGCAGTTCCCGATGCTGCTCGAAATGCGGTGCGATATCCCGGGATTCACCCGGCAGCGCCACCCACAGCTGCAGCCCGTGCCCCGAGATGTGGCCCGGCACCCGATATTCCGAGTGCGCGATGCCGTGGCCCGAGGTCATGATGTTGAGCTGGCCGGGCGCGATCTCCACATCCGAGCCCACACTGTCGCGGTGTCGGATCCGCCCGTCCAACGGCCAGGTGACGGTCTGCAATCCGATGTGCGGGTGCGGGTCGATGTCGTGGCCCTCGGGGTTGGCCTTCGACGCGCCGTCGAAGTGGTCCAGGAAGCACCACGCGCCGACCGTCGGCAGATCCCGCTGCGGCAGCGACCGGAACACGGTCACCCCGCGGACCCCGCCGAGCGGCACCTCCCGGGCCGGGAAGAACTCCGCCCGCGGCCCCGGACGGCCCGACGACTCGCACAGCGACTCCTCCGGCCGCGGCTCCAGATCACTCACACCCGCACCTCCCTGCTCACCGATCCCGCTTGATGCCCTTGCCGACAACGTATTCGTCGAACTCCGGATGCTTGTCCAGCCAGCCCTTGATGAACGGGCAGCGTGCCACGATGGTGCGGCCGCGGGCGATCACATCCTTGATCGCCTCCTGCGCGAGCAGATTCGCCAGGCCCTTGCCGCTGAATTCCTGATCCACCTCGGTGTGAATGAAGGTGGTGTCGTTGTCGTCGCGCTCGCGGTACTCGCTGAATCCGGCGAGCGAATTCCCGTACCACACCTCGTACCGGTGTTGCGCGTCGTTACGAACGACTGTAGCCGCCACGGCCTGTTCGCTCATTGTTCAGTTCTCCTTCCGCACCCGCACCGGATGTTTGCTCACAATCGACGCTCGATTGAACGCGCCGATAGTGGTGGCAGCCCAGATGAGAACGGACATCTGGTCATCCGACAAATGTTGCCGCGCAGCAGCATACTCACGCTGCATGCTTTCCTCATCCGGCAACGAAGTGACGGTCTCGGCCACCGAGAGCGCCGCCTGCTGCAGTTCCGTGAACAGATACGGACTGCGTTGCCAGCCGGGGAGCACATCCAATTGCTGTTGTGTGACGCCGGCCTCGCGGGCCGCGCGGGTGTGCAGGTCGAGGCAGAACGGGCAACCGGTGAGCTGGGACACCCGCACGTTCACCAATTCCATGACGGCACGGTCCAGATCGGCTGCCGCGGCGGCGTTCCGCACTGCGAGCGCGACGCCGTTGAGCGCGTGGAAGATCTCGGGTGACTGCTTGTCGATCCACACTCGGTCATGAGTAACAGGTGACTGCATAGTGGCTGCATCGTAAGCCGAGAAGGTGAACCGTGCGTTCTGGTCTGAAAATTGAACATTCCGGACCGTCGCGAAATAACCGGCCCGCATCCGTCGTTCACCAATCGACGACACGGTCCTCGGCCTCTGGAGCAATCAATGAGCAGCAGCCTCGCCGGCATCCGCACCCGGGTGCGGATCCCGCTGGCCTTCGCCGACGGCTATTCGACCACCGCGCAGGCGGTCACCTTCGACGGCCTGGAGGACGGCCGCGAGCACGTCGCCCTCATCCTCGGCGACCCCGACCTCGGCGCCGCCACGCCGCTGGTGCGGCTGCACTCGGAATGCCTCACCGGCGACGTCTTCGGCTCCGCCCGCTGCGACTGCGGACCCCAGCTGCGCGAATCCGTGGAACGCATCACCGAGACCGGCGGCGTCCTGCTCTATCTGCGTCAAGAGGGCCGAGACATCGGCCTCTACAACAAGCTCGACGCCTACGCCCTGCAGGACGACGGCCTCGACACCTATCAGGCCAACACCGCCCTCGGCTTCGACGAGGACGCCCGCGACTACACCGCGGCCGCACAGATGCTGACCGCACTCGGCGTCGGCGAGCTGGACCTGCTCACCAACAACCCGGACAAGGTGCGGCAGCTCACCGCGCTCGGCGTCACCGTGCGCGACACCGTCCCGACCGGCGTCCACGCCAATCCCGGTAACCTGCGCTACCTCCGGGCAAAAGCCGAGCACACCGGGCACACCATCCGCCTGGTCGGCTGAACCCGACGCGTTTCCGGCCCCGCGCCGAGTCGGTGCGGGGCCGGAAACAGTATGGGCAGGGGGACTATTCGCGTCCGGCCGAGCTGAACTTCATGTCCGCGTAGCGATCTCCGGCCACCAGGGCCGCGATCGCGTCCAGGGTCTCCAGTTCCGCCGCGGTCATCTCCACCGTCGCCGCGGCGACGTTCTCGGCGACCCGGGTGCGGCTGCGGGTACCCGGAATCGGCACCACCGGGAGGTCATGCACCCGCGCCCGGGCGTGCACCCAGGCCAGCGCCACCTGCGCCGGGGTCAGCCCCCGCGCCGCCGCGATGACGTGCATCGGGGCCAGGATCTCGGCATTGCGCACCGCGTTGTCCCCGGCGAAGCGGGGATGGCGGCGACGGTAATCCCCTTCCGGCAGTTCGCCGGTCGGCGTGACGGCGCCCGAGAGGAAGCCGCGACCCAGTGGCGAGTAGGGCACGAAGGTGACACCGAGTTCGGCCGCGGCGGGAACCACCGCGCGCTCCACGTCCCGCGAGAACAACGACCACTCCGACTGCACGGCCGCGATCGGGTGCACGGCGTACGCGGCGCGCAGTTCCGGGCCGGTCACCTCCGACAATCCCAGCTGCCGGACCTTGCCCGCCGCCACGAGTTCCGCCATCACGCCGACGGTCTCCTCGATCGGGACGCCGTCCTGCTTGCGGTGCATGTAGTACAGGTCGATCACGTCGATGCCGAGCCGTCCCAGGCTGGCGTCCACGGCCGTGCGGATGTACTCCGGCGAGTTGTTGATACCCCGGAATCCGGGGTCGTCCGCGCGGCGCTCCAGGCCGAATTTCGTTGCCAGCACCACGCTCTCGCGGTGTGCGCGCACGAACTCGCCGACGAACTCCTCATTGTGGCCGCTGCCGTACATGTCGGCGGTGTCGAACAGGGTCACGCCCAGTTCGAGGGCCCGCTCCAGCGTGGCCCGGGCCTCGGCGGCGTCGGTCGGGCCGTAGAACTCGCTGATCCCCATGGCCCCGTAGCCCTGCGCGCCGACCCGGGTGGTCCCGAGCGCGGTGGTGGGCAATGCCGTTGTGCTGGTCATCGATCAATCCCCTTGGTTTGCACTGCTCTTCGCCCGGGCCGGCGGTGGTGCGCAGACCGGGCCGCCCTGATAGAGCGCGATCTTGCGGTCGAGGACCACCAGCGTCGATCGGAGTTCCTCGATCTGCGCCAGCACCTCCTCGCGGGTCCGGCGGAACATGGCGAGGCGCTCCGGGAAGGTGTGGTCGCCCTCGCGCACCAGCTCGGCGTAGCGGACCATGTCGGCCACCGACATGCCGGTGCTGCGCAGCTTGCCGATGAACGCGAGCCACTGCAGGTCGCGGTCGCTGAAGCGGCGCTGACCGGAATGGTCGCGATCCACGTAGTCCATCAGGCCGATGCGCTCGTACCAGCGCAGCGTGTCGCGGGTGAGCCCGCTGTGCTCGGAGGCTTCGCCGATCGAATACCGCGGTCGCTCGAAGTCCACGGTGTCGCTCGTCGCCGGTGCTGCGTTCATCGGTCTCGCCCTCCTGTGCCGAACCCCTGGTATCGACGCTACTGGGTTGGAGTGCACTCCAAGCAAGGGCTGGGCGCGCGAAGATTCGAACGGTCGGCGAATCGGCCGATTCCGGGCCTACCCTGGGGGCATGCCTGGAAAAGACATGGATCGGATCAGAGCGCGATCGGCTCTGGAGACGGCCAAGGAACAGCCGGTGATCACGGCCATCGCCGTACTACCGGTGCTGGCGGTGCTCGGTGTCGTGTGGGCGCTCGCGGGTTTCGGCTGGGCGCTGCTGCTCCTGCTGATCATGGCGGGAGTCGTGGTGTGGAAGGGCAAGCTGTTCGGCTGAGCCCGAGCCAGCCCTGCCCGGGCGGCTAACGCGGCACGTGGAAGCGCACCAGCTCACCCGTGCCCGGGTCGGCGTCTGCCCACAGCCGGTCGAATTCGAGCACGGCCAGGGCCGAGGTGGGGAACTTCTCGCTCATCTCCCCGGCCGGGCCGGAGTTCCGGTTGGCCGCCAATTCCCATGCGGTCCAGGGCATTCCGGGGGAATGGCCGACCAGCAGCAGGGTCTCCACGGCCGGATCGGTGAGCTGCACCAGTTCGATCAGGGTGTGCGGGGACGCCTCGTAGATCGACTTCTCGTAGGACACCGGCGCGGTGACCTCGGTGGCCGCCAGCGTCTCCCGGGTCCGGGTCGCGGTGGAGCACAGCACGGCGTCGATCTCCGGCTGGGTGGCGCGCAGCCACTCGCCCGCCAGCGCCGCCTCGCGCCGCCCGCGCGCGGCCAGCGGCCGGTCGTGGTCGGCCACGCCCTCGGGGTATCCGGACTTGCCGTGCCGCATCAGGATGAGAGTCCGCACCATACGCACTACGGTAGGTGTCCTCGAGTGGAGCCCGGAGACCGGACTCACAGCGGTGCTGCCAGGTGCCGCCGCGAGACACTGCTCACACTCGAGGCACACTGGTGGTTGGCGGCACACAGCTGTGCCGACACCCGTTGGAATGCCGCCTATATTAGAACGTGTTCTACCGACCCTGCTCGAACCCCGAGCGGAGTAGCACCACGCGACAGTTTCGAGGATCTGCGAGATATGGCCTATGTGATCACGCAGCGTTGTTGCAACGACGCCAGCTGCGTACCCGAGTGTCCGGTCGATTGCATTCGTCCCACGCCCGAGCAACGCGAGTTCGCGACGACGGAGCAGCTCTACATCGACCCGGATACCTGCATCGACTGCGGCGCCTGCGTCGACGCCTGCCCGGTCGACGCGATCTTCTCCGAGGACGATCTGCTCGCCTCGCTGGGGCGGTTCCGCGATATCAACGCCGCCTACTTCCAGCGTCACCCGCTGGAGTCCAACTTCGAGCCGCTGGTCGCCCCGACCCGCGCGCCCAAGGAGCTGGGTACGCTGCGCGTCGCCATCGTGGGCGCCGGCCCCGCGGCCTGCTACGCCGCCGAGGAGCTACTGCGTCGCGCGGACGTCGAGGTGGAGCTGTTCGACCGGCTGCCCACGCCGTACGGCCTGGTGCGCGCGGGCGTCGCGCCCGACCACCCGGGCACCAAGTCGGTGGCCAACCTGTTCGAGTCGGCCTTCCGGCGCGAGGCGCTGCAGTACCGGCTGAACGTGGAAGTCGGCAAGCACATCTCGCACGAGGAGCTGCTCGGCCATCACCACGCGGTGATCTACGCCGTCGGCGCGGCCACCGACCGCCGCCTCGGCGTCCCCGGTGAGGACCTGCCCGGCAGCCACTCCGCCACCGAGTTCGTGGCCTGGTACAACGGCCACCCGGACTTCGCCGACCGCGAGTTCGACCTGTCCGGCGAACGCGCCGTCATCGTCGGCAACGGCAATGTGGCGCTCGACGTGGCCCGCGTGCTCACCGTGAACCCGGACGAGCTGGCCAAGACCGACATCGCCGACCACGCCGTGGATGCGCTGCGCCGCAGCAACATCAAGGAGGTCGTGGTGCTGGGCCGCCGTGGCCCGCTGCAGGCCGCCTACACCTCGCCGGAGTTCCTGGCGCTGGCGCACCTGAAGGGCGTCGACATCATCGTCGACCCCGAGGACCTGGTCCTGGACCCGGCCTCGCAGGCCGAGCTGGACAGCCCCGAGGTCGAGCCGTCGCTGCAGCTCAAGTACACCCTCGCTCAGGAATACGCCGCCGGTACCCGCAACCAGGACAACAAGCGCATCGTGTTCCGCTACCTGGTCTCGCCCACCGCCGTCACCGGTGAGGGCAAGGCCGAGGGCGTGGAGTACGTGCACAACGAGCTGGTCGAGGAGAACGGCCGAACCGTGGCCCGCGCCTCCGACCGCACCGGCAGCCTGGAGGCGTCGCTGGTGCTGCGCTCCATCGGCTACAAGGGCGAGCCGGTCGCGGACGTGCCGTTCGACGAGTCCAAGGGCGTCATCCCGAACGACAAGGGCCGAGTCCTGGCCGACGGCAACCCGGTTCAGGGCGTGTACGTCTCCGGCTGGATCAAGCGCGGCCCGCGCGGCGTCATCGGCTCCAACCGGGTCGACTCGACCGAGACCGTCGACCAGATCATCGAGGACTACACCAACGGCAAGCTGGCCGCGCCGCAGGGCGACCGCGCTGCCCTCGATGCGCTGCTCGCCGAGCGTCAGCCCGACCAGATCGGCCGCGAGGGCTGGAAGGCCATCGACGCCGCCGAGAAGACCGCGGGCAAGGCCGCCGGCCGCCCCCGCGTGAAGTTCACCAGCGTCGAGGACCTGCTGAAGGCCGCCAAAGGGTAACTCCCTCGGAGCCTGACCACGCGTGAACGACTGCGGCCCCACCCGGAAAGGGTGGGGCCGCAGTCGTTTTCGTGTCGGGGGCTATTTGCCGAGGTTGATGAACAGGCCGTCCTTGGAGCACATGGACCCGACCGTGGGGTTCGAGGGGACGGCGTGGCAGGACCAGCCGTCGATGGTCGCCCGATCGCTGGTGCCGACCTGCTGGGCGTACTTGGTGGCGACGTTGATGGCCTCGGTGCAGCCGACCCGGCCGGCGGCGCCGGCCACGGCGGTGACCGAGCGGCTGCCGCCGCCCGCGTCGGTGACGGTGCCGCAGTCGGCGTCGGGGAGGGCGGCTCCGCTGGTGGTGGGCGGGGGAGTCGTGGCGGGCGGGTTGGGGGCCGCGCCGCCGCGCAGGCCGATCAGGAAGCCCTCCTTGAAGCAGATGTGCGGGACCGCGGCGTCGGGCTGGGGCTGGCAGGTCCACCCGTCCACCTGGGCGGCATCGCCGGTGCGGGTGGCCTGCACGTAGCGGGTGGTGACGGTGATGGCCTCGGTGCAGCCGGGGACGCCGCCGGAGCTGGCGTAGGCGATCACGTTGGCGCCCTGGCCGTTTGCTCCGGTGATCGGTCCGCAATCGACGTCGCCGGCGGTCTGGGTGGTGGGCACCGGCGGGTGGGTCGGGCCGGGATGCTCGGTGGTGGTGCTGCTCGCCGCGACGGTGGTCGACGTGGTGTTCTTCGACGAATCCTGGGAGCTGCCACAGGCCGTCATCCCGACGACCAGCGCGGGCGCGGCCGCGAGCAGCGCGATGTGAGCGAATCGCATGGCGAACGGTCTCCTGTCCCCGATCGCCACCCCTGGGCGATCGACCTGCCGCTCAGTGTCGCAGGCAAACGTTCAGCGAACGTGGTGTGACGCGGGGAATGTCGCCGGAGGTCAATCGATTTCGCAGTTGCGACACCGCGGCGCAGGTGGGCAACAGACCCGCCTTCGGGGTCGGCTCAGGCGCCGGGCAGCGGTCCGATCCGCACCGCGGTGGTCGTCACCCCGCCCACCACGAACCACAGCCGCAGCGAGGCGGGATGCCCGGCCCGGTCGCCGGGTTCGTACCGGCTGCGCACGCTCACGTGCTGGCGGGCCAGCACCGGCGCCACGTATTCGATGACCGCGCGATGCGGCCCGGCCAGCAGCTTCGGATAATCCACCAGGTACTGCTCCACCGCCTGCCAGTAGGCCGCGTTGTTCACGTGGTTGTACTGGTCGATATCGGTGGCGCGGACCGGGAACGGCAGGTCCACATCCGATTCCGGCGGGGTGGGGTCGGTGAGCCAGGGCCGCCAGCGCAGCCGGTGCTCATCGGTGGTGCGGGCGAGTTCGGCCAGGCCCTCGTCGCTGATCCGGGTCGGCATATTGGTGAACTCGTTGATATTGATCCAGAAGCCCTCGGTCTCGATCAGGCCGCCGTTGTCGCTGGTGATGCGCACCCGCATATTGGTCCAGCGGGTCGACATGGCCGAGCACCAGCGGCGCAGCTCCACCCGGTCCGGCCAGTGCACCGGCCGGACCACGTCCACCACGGTGCGCCGCACGATCCAGGCCGGATCGGTGCGGTGGAAGAAGCCGGATTGCATTTCCTCCCAGGCGATGTCCTGGAGGTAGCGGGCCGTGGCGTCGAATCGCAGCCGCTGATACGGGTCCACATCGCCGGCTCGCACCGGCCACGCGGAAGCGAAGCCCATGCCCTCCTGGGGAAGCGGGGCGAGTGGCTCATCGAGTGACACTGGTGCTCCTCGCGCTGCACGGTGTGCCGCATGTCTATCCAGCGGCGCCGGGGGTGCGGCGCCTGCTGACCGAAGTCGGTGACATGACTCTACGGGGCTCGCGGTACCCGTTCGCGCCGAGTCGAAGGAATGCCGGTGCGCTGTTCGAAGGAATGACACCGGGCCGTGCGCCCCGTAGCCTTTCCAGGTGTATCTCCGGTGGGTTCCCGGAGTGCATCCGGCAGTAGGGAGGACGACGCGGGTGGCCGCAGGGGAGAGGGCTGGTTCGCGGTTCGGGCAGTACGAACTACGGCGGCTGCTCGGGGTCGGCGGCATGGGCGAGGTCTACGAGGCCTACGACACCGTGCGCGACCGGGTGGTCGCCGTGAAACTGCTCGATGTGGACCTGGCCCGGCAGCCCACCTACGTCGAACGCTTCCGCCGCGAATCCCGCACCGCCGCCAAACTCCAGGAACCCCACGTCATTCCGGTGCACGACTGGGGTGAGGTGGACGGGGTCCTGTTCATCGACATGCGGCTGGTCCGCGGCCGCGACCTCAAGGCCTACCTGTTCGAGGAGGGCCCGCTGCCGCCCGAGCGCGCGGTCGCCGTGGTGGAGCAGATCGCCGCCGCCCTCGACTCCGCGCACGAGAACGGCCTGGTGCACCGCGACGTCAAGCCCGCCAACATCCTGCTCACCGGCGACCTGTTCGCCTACCTGGTGGATTTCGGCATCGCGCACACCGAATCCGACGTGCAGCTGACCCAGACCGGCAATGCCATCGGCTCCTTCGCCTACATGGCGCCGGAACGGTTCGAGCACAATGCCTCGGTCTCGCCGAGCGCCGACATCTACGCGCTGGCCTGCGTCCTCTACGAATGCCTGACCGGCGGCCCGCCCTTCCGGGTGGTCGGCAATCTGGCCAATATCCGCGCCCACATGCTGACCCCGCCGCCGCGCCCCAGCGTCCGCACCGGCGTCCCGGTCGGCCTGGACCAGGTGGTCGCCATCGGCATGGCCAAGGAGCCCGGCCGCCGCTACGCCAGCGCGGGCCAGCTCGCCCGGGCCGCCCGGGCCGCGTTGATGCGTGCCGCGCACGGCGAACCGACCCGCACCACGGTGCCGCCCGCTCCGCCGACCATCGGCAGTCCGGCGGTTCCGCCCGGTCATTCGGAACCCCACTATCTCGACAACCCTTCGGGCCCAGCGGATCCCGCGCGCCAGCTGAATCCGCCGGTCGGCGGCCCGGTCCGGGGCGTCGACCCCTCCGGTCCGGTGCGGCATCCGTCCGGACCGCAGCCGCACCCGTCCGCGCCTGTGGATAATGCGCGTGCCGCACAGGCGTTCCCGGCGGGGCCTGTGGATCACTCCCGTGGGATGCCTGTGGACAACTCTCGGGTCGGCCCTTCCGCGGGTCCGATGGATTACTCACGCGGAGAGCAGGTCCCGGGGCAGGCGGCCCCGGTCGCGCCGGGCACCGTCGACCCCACGGTGCGACGGCAGACCGTCTCCGGACAGTCGGGGTACCTGCCCGGGTTCGTCGATCGGTCCGCGCCGCGCGAACACCCTTCCGCGCCACTGCCATTGCCGCCCAAGAACCGCGGTTCGCTGCCGCTCGTGGTGGGCGCGCTGCTCGGCGTGGTCCTGGTGCTGGGTTCGGTCCTGGCCTGGGTGCTGTTGTCCGGCAACGACTCCGGCGGCGGCTCCGACAATGCCGGGAGCGCCACGACCAAAGCCGCGAACTCGGCCGGGTACCCGTCGCCCACCGTCCCGACTACCACGCTGGTCCCGCTGAGCGCGAACGTATCCAACTCGGACGCACAAGGTTTCGATTCGAGCCCCCGCTGCGATTCGAGCGACCCGGCCATGGTCATCGGCCGCACCGACCGTTCGCGCCTGGTGGTGTGCCGCAGCGCCACCGGCCGCTACTACTACAAGGGCCTGCGCATCAGCGATGGCGCGACCATCCAGATCAACGATCCGGTGCCGGACGGCAACGGCGGCTTCACCGTCACCAACCCCACCGACGGCACCCAGTACCGCATCACCGCGTACGGCCTGGTCATCACCAAGGACGGTCAGGTCGCGGCCAACGAATCCATGGTCGAGTACGCCCACCGCTGAGCCGGGTTCCGCGAAAAACCTCGCGTCCGATGGATGATCGTTGGCAGGGTGTGTCCGTATCGGATAGTTTCGGCAGGTATCCGCCGGTGGATTGATCGGAGTTGATCGCGAATGCGCGCAGCCGTGGTGAGCAAGCTGGAAGGCCCGGAAGCGATCGAGGTTCTCGATATTCCGGAGCCGGTCGCTTACCCGGGCGGTGTCGTCATCGACGTGCACGCCGCCGGAATCGCCTTCCCCGACGTGCTCATGACCCGGGGGCTGTACCAGATGAAGCCGCCGCTGCCCTATGTCGTGGGCTGCGAGGTGGGCGGCATCGTGCGGGAGGCCCCGGCGGGCGCGCACGTCCAGGCCGGGGACCGGGTGATCGCGCTGACGCTGCTCGGCAATGCCGCCGCGGAGGTCGCGATCGCGCCCGTCGACATGGTCTTCAAGCTGCCCGACAACGTCTCCCTGGAGTCCGGCGCGGGCGTGCTGTTCAACGACCTGACCGTGCACTTCTGCCTGCGCAACCGCGGCCGCCTGGCCCAGGGCGAGACCGTGCTGGTGCACGGCGCGGCCGGCGGCATCGGCACCTCCACGCTGCGCATGGCGCAGGCGCTGGGCGCGGGCCGGGTGATCGCGGTGGTCAGCACCGAGGAGAAGGCCGAGGTGGCGCGCGCCAACGGGGCCACCGACGTGGTGCTCACCGACGGCTGGCTGGCCGCGGTCAAGGAACTGACCGGCGGCCGCGGCGTCGACATCGTGCTGGACCCGGTGGGCGGCGACCGCTTCACCGACAGCATCCGCTCGCTGGCCTCGGGCGGCCGTGTCCTGGTGGTCGGCTTCACCGCGGGCGACATCCCCACCGTGAAGGTGAATCGCCTGCTGCTCAAGAACGTCGAGGTGATCGGCGCGGCCTGGGGCGAATGGGTCATGAGCCACCCCGGCTACCTGCGCGAGCAGTGGGCCGAGGTGGAGCCGCTGCTGGCGAACGGCAAGATCACCCCGCCGGAGCCGCTGCTCTACAGCCTCGCGCACACCGCCGAGGCGGTCTCCGCGCTCGACAAGCGCACCGCCACCGGCAAAGTCGTCGTCACGCTCCGCTGAATCCGGACCACACGCTCGCCGGGACGCGAGCCGCGATCGGTTGCTGACACGGGCGAATCGATCGCGGCTCACGTAGCGTCGACGAGCGTGAAGCTGTCCACCCGGGTTCTGAACCGGACTCTGCTCGAACGCCAGCATCTGCTGGAACGGTCCACGCTCGGCGTGCACGAGTTGTGCGATCACCTCGTCGGCCTGCAGGCGCAGGACATGCTGCCGCCGTTCGTCGCATTGTGGAGCCGCGCCGCCGATTTCGATCCGGCGGCGGTGTCGAAGGCGCTCGACGACCGCTCCCTGGTGCGAATCACCTTGATGCGAGGCACCATTCACCTGGTCACCCCGCCGGACGCGCTGCGCATCGCCCCGCACATCCAGCCGGAGCTGGAGAAGATCCCCTTCCGCAAGGGCTTCAACTACGGCGCCCTGGTCGGCCTGGACCCGGAAGAGGTCCGCGCCCAGGGCGAATCGGTGCTTGGCGACGACCCGACCCCCGCCGCGACCCTGCGCGAGCACGCCGCCGCGCGCTACCCCGACCGCGATCCCGGCGCCATCGTGCAGGCCTGGCTCTACCAGCTCCCCGTCCTGCAGACCCCGCCGCGGGGCCGCTGGGGCGACAGCAGCCGCCCGATCTGGTCCCGCGTGCACCCCTGGCTCGGCGCACCCCCGGACCCCACCTACCCACTCGAGGAACTGCTGCTGCGCTACCTGCGCGCCTTCGGCCCCGCCACCACCATGGACATGCAGACCTGGTCCAAGCTGACCGGCATGAAGCCCGCCGTCGCGAAACTCGGTGACCGCGTCCGCACCTACACCGACGACCGCGGCCGCACCCTCTACGACGCCGCCGACGCCACCCTCGCCGACCCGGACCTGCCCGCCCCCGTCCGCTTCCTCGGCTGGTACGACAACGCGATCCTCTCCCACCAGGACCGCACCCGCATCGTCCCCGACGGCAACGCCCCGCCCCTGCGCGCCTTCGCCAACCAGGTCGCCCCGATCCTGGTCGACGGCTTCCTCTCCGGCGTCTACAAGGTCTTCACCAAGGGCGCCACCGCGGCTCTGCGCATCAGCCCGCACGCCGCCTGGTCCAGCTCGGACCGTGCCGCCGTAGAGGCGGAAGCCTTTGCCCTGCTGGCCTTCTCGGAGCCGGATCGCGAACCGGCCGTCGAGATCCTCGATCCCGGAGCCGACCTGCGCCCGTGATCAGTGCGCGGCGCGATACGCCGGGGCCTTGCTCGATCCCGACGGCGTGAGCGTCCGCAGCAGCGGCAGCGTGCGGTGGGGGACCACCGTGGACAACACCACCACGCTGTGCGACCGCACCACCGAACTGGTCCGGTCGATGCTCAGCAGCACTGCCTGCAACCCGGCATGCGAGTCCGCGCCGATCCGGCACAGCACATCACCGGAACCGGTGGTCGCATAGGCCTCGAGCACGCCGGGAATGGCCTCGAGGTCGACGGCGACCGCGTCCAGCGCGCCCTGCGCGATCTCCAGGGTGACGAAGGCCTGCACGTCGAAACCGGCCGCGGTGACATCGATCTGCGGGTCGTAGGAGGAGATCACCCCCGCCTCCTCCATGCGCGCGATGCGGGACTGCACGGTGGCGCGGGCGACTCGGGTGCGGCGGGAGAGTTCCAGGATGCCCGCCTTCTGGTACTCGTGCATGGCGGTGAGGATGGCCAGGTCGAGTTCATCCAGCCGGGCGGGCGTGCGGGACATCGCGGAGCCTCCACTCAGGGGTCGAGCGGAAGCTCCGCTCGTGAGTTCGCTGCTATTCAAATTGTCCAGCACCGGGCGGCGGATGGTGGTGCGATTCACCACAGTGTTCAGTGAATTTCGGCGATATTGCCTAGTGGCGACCGGTGGGCTTTTCCTGATCACATGAGCATCGACGCAGGACACCAGCGCCCGCGGTCCGGCGACCTGCCCGGCGACGACGAACTGCGCCGCCTGGTCGGCCTGATCGACCACGACGCCGCCACGGACCCCTTCCCGGTGCTGGGCTGGGACGCGCTGGTGTGGGTGGTCGGCAATGCCACCCAGACCGCGCACTACCTGCAGTCCGCGTTCGGTATGCGGCTGGAGGCCTACTCCGGGCCCGAGACCGGCAATCGCGACCACAAGGCGTTCGTGCTGCGCAGCGGCGGCGCCCGCTTCGTGGTCAAGGGCGCGGTGGACCCGGCCAGTCCGCTTGTGGCGCATCACGATCGGCACGGGGACGGGGTGGTGGACATCGCGCTCGAGGTGCCGGACGTGGACCGCTGCATCCGCCGCGCCCGCGCCCAGGGCGCCACCGTCCTGGTCGAACCGCACGACGAGGGCGACGAATACGGGGTCGTCCGCTCCGCCGCCATCGCCACCTACGGCGACACCCGGCACAGCCTCGTCGACCGCTCCCGCTACTACGGTCCCTACCTGCCGGGCTATCAGCCCCGCCGCTCCGCCTACGCTCCACGCCCCGGGCAGCCGACGCGCGTCTTCCAGGCCATCGACCACGTGGTCGGCAATGTGGAACTCGGGCGCATGGACCAGTGGGTCGAGTTCTACCGGCGCGTCATGGGATTCGAGAACATGGCCGAATTCGTCGGCGACGACATCGCCACCGACTACTCGGCGCTGATGAGCAAGGTCGTGGCGAACGGCAACCACCGGGTCAAGTTCCCGCTCAACGAACCCGCCCCGAGCCGCAAGCGCTCCCAGATCGACGAGTACCTCGAGTTCTACCGCGGCCCCGGCGTCCAGCACATCGCCCTGGCCACCGGCGACATCCTCACCGCGGTCGACGTGCTGCGCCGCGAGGGCATCGAATTCCTCGACACCCCCGACAGCTACTACGAGGATCCGGAACTGCGCGCCCGCATCGGCCACGTCCGGGTCCCGGTCGCCGAACTCCAGCGCCGCGGCATCCTGGTCGACCGCGACGAGGACGGCTACCTGCTGCAGATCTTCTGCAAGCCCGTCACCGACCGCCCGACCGTGTTCTTCGAGCTCATCGAACGCCACGGCTCCCTCGGTTTCGGCAAGGGAAACTTCAAGGCCCTGTTCCAGGCGATAGAGCGTGAACAGGAAGCGCGCGGAAACCTCTGAACAGCAAAGCAACACGACCGCAAACCCTGACGACGAGCCTGATCCGGCAAAACCAGTAGAGTTCAGGCCATGCGAATGGCGTCAGCGATCGTCGCGGGGTCGGTCCTCGCCTTGCTGCTGTCGGCGTGCGGGGGGACCAAGGATTCGGAGGACACTCCGGGGTTGCGGCCACCGCCCAAAGTGGCGACGCTCGGGCCGTTCGTCGGGGAGTGCGGTCACCTCACCGACGACGAGGTCCGGGACCTGGGCGGGCTCGGGACCCTCACCACCGTCTTCAAGAACTCCACCGGCTGCAATTGGCAGGCGGGCGGAATCAGTTCCTCCAGCGTGACTTTCGCCTCCTACCGCGGCAGCCCCATCGATCGCGAGAAGGCGTGGGTGGCCAGCGTCGGCCGCACCCCCGCCAGCATCGAGGTCGGCGGGCGCAAGGGCTTCCAGGCGCTGGACCCCAGCAACGCGGTCTGCGATCTCGCGGTGCAGCTCGACGACGACTTCTTCGAATGGTCCATCTCGTACGGCGCGTTCGGCAGCGGCAATCTCGGCAACCCCTGCGACCGCACACGCAAGATGGCCGAACTGACCGTGCAGCGGCTCGGATGAGGGGGACCGCCATGCCGCGTCGCGGCAAGCTTGCTGTAGCCGCGTCCGTGCTCGTCCTCACCGCGGCGCTGGCCGGGTGCGGCAAGACCGTGCCGGGCACCGCCCTGCCCGCCGGCGGCACCACCGGCACCGGCGGCTCGCCCCGGATCAACACCAACTTCGACAAGCTGCTGCGCGAATGCCAGGTGGTCGCGGTCGACGACATCGGCAAAGCGGTCGGCGACAACATGTATGTGGAGCCGTCGTTCAACGGCGCGGTCTGCATGTGGAATCTGACCGGCGGCGCCGCGGGCAGCGGCATGGTCACGCTCAGCTGGTACGAGCTCGGCTCGCTGGCCAACGAGAAGGCCAACAACGACCGTCTGAAGTATGTGACCAACGACATCACCGTGCAGGGCCGGCGCTCGCTGGAGACGCACCGCCCGAACGATCCGGACTCGTGCGGCGTGAGCGCCCCGGCCGCGGATACCGGCATCGTCGGCTGGTGGGTCAACTACCGCAATGGATCTCGGCACGCGGACCCCTGCGAAGCGGCTCGCAAGCTGGTGGAGTTGACGTTGAACCTGGCTCGATAAGGGCTCTACCAGCCCCGGCGGGGGGACCCTCTTTTGCCCCTCCCAGAGCCCGCGGGTATCGTGGACCGCTGTGCCCGGAAGCATTCGGGCAAGTTGATGCGCAGTACGTAGGCCAGCGAGAGCGGCTGACCTTTTCAGCGTGCCTTGAAAAGGGCTCCGAGCTGCGTACGACACGCCCGACCCCGTGGCGGCGAAATGCCGCGGGAACTGGGCGGAGAGCTCGAATGACAAAGACATGAAGTTCCAGACACCTGGTTACTAATAAGGAAAGCCGGTCTATGCCAACCATCAACCAGCTGGTCCGCAAGGGTCGCCGCGACAAGGTCGCCAAGACCAAGACTGCGGCCCTCAAGGGGAGCCCGCAGCGTCGTGGCGTGTGCACTCGCGTGTACACCACGACCCCGAAGAAGCCGAACTCCGCGCTCCGTAAGGTCGCGCGTGTTCGCCTGACCAGCGCGGTCGAGGTCACGGCCTACATCCCCGGTGAGGGCCACAACCTCCAGGAGCACTCGATGGTGCTCGTGCGCGGCGGTCGTGTGAAGGACCTCCCGGGTGTGCGCTACAAGATCATCCGCGGCTCGCTCGACACCCAGGGTGTCAAGAACCGCAAGCAGGCCCGCAGCCGCTACGGCGCCAAGAAGGAGAAGAGCTAATGCCGCGTAAGGGTCCCGCTCCCAAGCGTCCCCTGATCAACGACCCGGTCTACGGCTCGCCCCTGGTGACGCAGCTGGTCAACAAGATCCTGCTGGACGGCAAGAAGTCCACCGCCGAGCGCATCGTCTACGGCGCCCTCGAGCAGGCTCGCGAGAAGACCGGCACCGATCCGGTCGTCACGCTGAAGCGCGCGCTGGACAACGTCAAGCCCGCCCTCGAGGTCAAGCCCCGCCGTGTCGGTGGCGCCACCTACCAGGTGCCGGTCGAGGTCCGTCCGGGCCGCGCCAACACCCTGGCGCTGCGCTGGCTGGTCAACTACTCCCGCGCTCGCCGCGAGAAGACCATGGTCGAGCGTCTGGCCAACGAGCTGCTGGACGCCAGCAACGGCCTGGGCGCTTCGGTGAAGCGTCGCGAGGACACCCACAAGATGGCCGAGTCGAACCGGGCCTTCGCGCACTACCGCTGGTGACCTGTGGCCCGGCCCTCCGTTCGGAAGTGCCGGGAGACGAGTCACATGTCGGGCGCGACCGCCGAGCTGCTGCAAGCGAGGCACTTACGCGTCGCGCCCGACGTTGACACCGATGGCCCAGGAACCCCAGGGCCTATCCCGTTGAATCCCAACTAGCTACGAGCGGGGAAGATTTCCGTGGCACAGGAAGTGCTCACCGACCTGAACAAGGTCCGCAACATCGGCATCATGGCCCACATCGATGCGGGCAAGACCACCACCACCGAACGCATCCTGTTCTACACCGGTATCACGTACAAGATCGGTGAAGTTCACGATGGCGCCGCCACCATGGACTGGATGGCGCAGGAGCAGGAACGCGGCATCACCATCACGTCCGCCGCGACGACCTGTTACTGGAACGACAACCAGATCAACATCATCGACACCCCCGGCCACGTCGACTTCACCGTCGAGGTGGAGCGTTCGCTGCGCGTGCTCGATGGCGCCGTCGCGGTGTTCGACGGCAAGGAAGGCGTCGAGCCGCAGTCCGAGCAGGTGTGGCGTCAGGCCGACAAGTACGACGTGCCGCGTATCTGCTTCGTCAACAAGATGGACAAGCTGGGCGCTGACTTCTACTTCACCGTTCAGACCATCAAGGACCGCCTGGGTGCGAAGCCGCTGGTCATCCAGCTGCCGATCGGCGCCGAGGACACCTTCGAGGGCATCGTCGACCTGGTCGAGATGAACGCCAAGGTCTGGAAGGGCGAGACCAAGCTCGGCGAGCAGTACGAGGTCGTCGAGATCCCGGCCGATCTCAAGGAGCGCGCCGAGCAGTACCGCGAGGAGCTGCTCGAGACCGTCGCCGAGTCGGACGAGGAGCTGCTGGACAAGTTCGCCGGTGGCGAGGAGCTCTCGATCGAGGAGATCAAGGGCGCCATCCGCAAGATGACCGTCAACTCCGAGCTCTACCCGGTGCTGTGCGGTTCGGCGTTCAAGAACAAGGGCGTGCAGCCCATGCTCGACGCCGTCGTCGACTACCTGCCGTCGCCGCTGAACGTGGAGTCGGTGCAGGGCCACGTGCCCGGCAAGGAAGACGAGATCCTCACCCGCAAGCCGTCTTCGGACGAGCCCTTCGCGGCGCTGGCGTTCAAGATCGCGACCCACCCGTTCTTCGGCAAGCTGACCTACGTCCGTGTGTACTCCGGCAAGGTCGATTCCGGCGCTCAGGTCATCAACGCGACCAAGGGCAAGAAGGAGCGTCTGGGCAAGCTGTTCCAGATGCACTCCAACAAGGAGAACCCGGTTCCCGAGGCCGTGGCCGGCCACATCTACGCGGTCATCGGTCTGAAGGACACCACCACGGGTGACACCCTGTGCGATCCGCAGAACCAGATCGTGCTGGAGTCCATGACCTTCCCGGACCCGGTCATCGAGGTGGCCATCGAGCCGAAGACCAAGGCCGACCAGGAGAAGCTGGGCACCGCGATCCAGAAGTTCGCGGAGGAGGACCCCACCTTCAACGTGAAGCTGGACCAGGAGACCGGCCAGACCGTCATCGGCGGTATGGGTGAGCTCCAGCTCGACATCTACGTCGACCGCATGAAGCGCGAGTTCAAGGTCGAGGCCAACATCGGTAAGCCGCAGGTGGCCTACCGTGAGACCCTGACCAAGGCGGTGGACAAGTACGAGTACACCCACAAGAAGCAGACCGGTGGTTCGGGTCAGTTCGCCCGCGTCATCATCGCTCTGGAGCCGCTGGTCGACGCCGAGGACGGCGCCACCTACGAGTTCCAGAACAAGGTCACCGGTGGCCGTGTTCCGCGTGAGTACATCCCCTCGGTCGACGCCGGTATCCAGGACGCCATGCAGTACGGCGTGCTCGCCGGCTTCCCGCTGGTGAACGTGAAGGCTTCGCTGCTCGACGGCGCCTACCACGAGGTCGACTCCTCGGAAATGGCGTTCAAGATCGCCGGCGCGATGGCCCTCAAGGAAGCGGCCCGCAAGGCCGGTCCGGTGATCCTCGAGCCGCTGATGGCGGTCGAGGTCACCACGCCCGAGGACTACATGGGCGAAGTGATCGGCGACCTGAACTCCCGCCGTGGCCAGATCCAGGCCATGGAGGAACGCAGTGGTGCCCGTGTCGTCAAGGCGCTGGTTCCGCTCTCGGAGATGTTCGGCTACATCGGTGACCTGCGGTCGAAGACCCAGGGCCGGGCGAACTTCTCGATGGTGTTCAATTCGTACGCGGAGGTTCCGGCCAACGTGTCGAAGGAGATCATCGCCAAGGCGACCGGCGAGTAATTCGCTGTCGGGGCGGATTCTCGAGAGTCCGCCCCGCGTGGTCGTCGAACGACCCCCTGTTATACAAACCGCACTGCTGCAAAAAAGCACGCACTAACTAGTCCAGGAGGACCACAGTGGCGAAGGCGAAGTTCGAGCGGACGAAGCCCCACGTCAACATCGGCACCATTGGTCACGTCGACCACGGCAAGACCACGCTGACTGCCGCGATCACCAAGGTGCTGGCTGACACCTACCCGGACGTGAACGCCGCGTTCGCGTTCGACCAGATCGACAAGGCGCCGGAGGAGAAGGCTCGTGGTATCACGATCAACATCTCCCACGTCGAGTACCAGACCGAGAAGCGCCACTACGCGCACGTCGACGCCCCCGGTCACGCGGACTACATCAAGAACATGATCACCGGTGCCGCCCAGATGGACGGCGCGATCCTGGTCGTGGCCGCCACCGACGGCCCGATGCCGCAGACCCGTGAGCACGTGCTGCTCGCCCGCCAGGTCGGCGTGCCCTACATCCTGGTCGCGCTGAACAAGTCCGACATGGTCGACGACGAGGAAATCCTCGAGCTCGTCGAGATGGAGGTCCGCGAGCTGCTGGCTTCGCAGGAGTTCGACGAGGATGCCCCCGTCGTGCGCGTCTCCGGCCTGAAGGCGCTCGAGGGCGACCCGAAGTGGACCGCGTCCGTGCTGGAGCTCATGAACGCTGTCGACGAGTCGATCCCGGACCCGGTCCGTGAGACCGACAAGCCGTTCCTGATGCCGATCGAGGACGTCTTCACGATCACCGGTCGTGGCACCGTCGTCACCGGTCGTATCGAGCGCGGTGTGATCAACGTGAACGAGGAAGTCGAGATCGTCGGCATCCGCGAGAAGTCGCAGAAGACCACCATCACCGGTGTCGAGATGTTCCGCAAGCTGCTGGACCAGGGCCAGGCGGGCGACAACGTCGGTCTGCTGGTTCGTGGTCTGAAGCGTGACGACGTCGAGCGTGGTCAGGTCGTCGTGAAGCCGGGCACCACCACCCCGCACACCGAGTTCGAGGGCCAGGCGTACATCCTGTCGAAGGACGAGGGCGGCCGCCACACCCCGTTCTTCAACAACTACCGCCCGCAGTTCTACTTCCGTACCACGGACGTGACCGGCGTCGTGACCCTCCCCGAGGGCACCGAGATGGTCATGCCCGGCGACAACACCGAGATGCTGGTCAAGCTGATCCAGCCGGTCGCCATGGACGAGGGCCTGCGTTTCGCGATCCGTGAGGGTGGCCGCACCGTCGGTGCCGGTCGCGTCACCAAGATCATCAAGTGATTCGCTGAATCACCTGGTGATTCCTTGAATCGCTGACGGACGGCGTCGCTCCGAAAGGGGCGGCGCCGTCTGCCTTTTCGGCGTCCTTCGCGTCGCCGCATGCGAAAGGGCCGCTTCCCTTGGGGGAGCGGCCCTTTCGTGTGTCCGGGGGAGTGATCAGGAGGCGGTGAGCCGGTCCTCGCAGGTCGCGCCGAGCAGGCGGCCGGATTCGAAAGCCGCTGCGGCGGAAGGCAGTCGGGCCGGACGTCCGGAGGCCAGGATGCGGACGGCGCCCGCCCCCGCGGTGGGCCGTCCGAGGGCGTCCATGCGGCGCAGGGTCTGCCCGGCCACGGCCTCGGCGCTGTCGAAGACGCGCACGCCGTCGGGCAGAGCGGCGAGGATGTCGTCGAGGACGAGCGGGTAGTGGGTGCAGCCGAGCACGATGCCCTCGGTGTCGGCGGGGGTGCGGGCGGCGGCAGCCGCGATGGCCTCGGCGATGACCGGGAGGTCACCGCGGTCGATGGCGTCGGCGAGCCCGTGGCACGCGACCCCGGTGACCTCGGCGTCGCCGCCGAACTGCGCGATCAGCCCGGCCTGGTAGGAGCTGCCGGTGGTGGCGGCGGTCGCCCAGACGGCGACCTTCGCGCAGGCGGCCGCGGCGGGTTTGATGGCGGGCACGGTGCCGATCACCGGCACCTCGGGCCCGACCATGGCGCGGACGTGTTCGAGCGCGGTGACGCTGGCCGTATTGCAGGGCAGCACAATGACTTCCGCGCCCTCGCTCAGGGCGAGGCGTGCGGTGTCCAGCACCCGGTCGATGACCCACTGCTCGGGCTTGGGACCCCAGGGCGCGCCGTCGGGGTCGTTGAGCAGCAGCAGGTCGAGATCGGGCCGCAGCTTCCGCAACCAGGCGGCCGTGGGCAGCAGCCCCAGTCCGGAGTCGATGAGCGCGACGATCACACCTTGCACGGTAGTGAAAGCACCGGCCTGATCGCGAACCGCGGGTCGGAATGTCGCGCTTGTCCAGGTGTGGCCGAGCGGTTGCCCGCGCCCGTTCAGCCCGCGGTAGCCACCGGCTGGAGGTTCGCGGCGAGTTCGCCGCGGGCCTTCATGACCTTGCCCGCCATGCTCGCGCCGACCACGGCGACCAGCGTGCCCGCGCGGCGGTAGTGGGCCAGGAACTTGCGGCCCTTGTCCTCCACGATCTCGATCTCGTCGGCCAGCGCCGGGATGCCGAGCACCTGGATCTTCATGTCGTACTGGTCGCTCCACACGTACGGCACCTGGATCTCGGCCGGGGCGCCGCCCAGCAGCGCGGCGGCCAGCACCTGCGCCTGCTCGCCGGCATTGGTCCAGTGCTCGACGCGCTTGTTGCGGCCGATGGCGTGCGGCCAGGCGGCCACGTCGCCGAGCGCCCAGACGCCGGGGACCGAGGTGCGCCCGGTCTCGTCGGCGAGCACGCCACCGCCGTCGGCGGGCGCGGCCAGCGGAATGCCGGAGCCGTCGAGCCACTCGGTGACGGGCACCGAGCCGATGCCGATGACCACCAGGTCGGCGTCGACGACGCTGCCGTCGGCGAGCCGGACGCCGCTCACCGAGTCACCCTCGGTGACAAGCGTTTCCACCCCGACGCCGCAGCGCAGCTCGATGCCCTCGGCCTCGTGCAGCCGGGCCACCAGCGCGCCGACCTGCTCGCCGAGCGCGGCGTACAGGGGAGTGGGCTGCGGTTCGACGATGGTGACGTCGAGCCCGCGCGCCCGGAAGCTGGCCGCGAGTTCGCAGCCGATGAAGCCGGCGCCCACGATGACGGCCTTGTGGGCCGAGTCCAGGTGGTCGCGCATGGCCGCGGCGTCGTCGTGCGAGCGCAGCACGTGCACGCCGGAGACCTCGGGCAGCCCGGGGATCCGGCGCGGCCGCAGCCCGGTGGCGATGACCAGGGCGTCGTAGGCGGCTTCGGTGCCGTCGGAGAGCCGGACCCGGCGGGCGTCGGTGTCGACGCCGGTGGCGGTGACGCCCAGGCGCAGCCGGATGTCCTGTTCGGCGTAGAACTCGGCGGGCCGCAGCGCGGTGTCGTCGGTTTCGCCGCGCATGTACTGCTTCGACAGCGGCGGCCGGTCGTACGGGGCGTGGTTCTCGTCGCTCAGCAGGGTCAGTTCACCGGTGTAACCGGCACGTCGGAGCTCCTCTGCGGTGCGCAATCCCGCGAGTCCACCACCGACAATTAGAACCTGTTCTACCGAGTGCGACATGTGCCCACCTTAGCGGTTCCCGCAGGCCCCCACCGACGTGTCGGCCGTCACACCCGAGATGCGGCCCAATCGTATCCGGGCATTTATTGATCGGGCGGTCAATCAGTATTACAACGGAATCAGAACATATTTCCTGGCCTTTCAAAGGAGGCATTCCATGTTCACCATGAGTCGCGCGGAGCACGCCTTGACGTTCGTGCTCGGCGTCGTAGCCGCGCTGTCCCCGATCTGGGTGTCGCACAGCGACCGCGCACTGTGGACCCTCGTCGTGCTCGGTGTGCTGATCGCACTCGCGGGCCTGGCGCAGTTGCGCGATATGGGTACCGCGATGACGGGCCGAGCGCTCGGCGTCCTCGGTGTCCTGATGTTCATCTCCCCGTGGGTGATGAACTTCCACTCCTACAGCAACGCCTCCTGGGTCGCATGGATCGTGGGCGCGTTGACGGTCGTGGTCGCGTTGGCCGAGATGCCGGAGGTTGCGGGCCGATTCGGCACCGCGGCGCACCACTGACCGGGTCGCGGCGCGCCGGCCTCGTTCTCCTGTGAAGGGCGGGAGACCCCACGAGGCCGGCGTGTCCGCGCGATATGCTTGTTCCCTACGTCCGCCCGACCGGTGGCGGCCGCCTCCGCTTCGAAGCGTGAGGAGGAAGTCGAGCAGTGCCTGCACCACGGAAGCGTCGCAGCAAGAAGGTCGACGGGGACGCTCGCCAGCTCATTCTCGATGCCGCCGAGAAGCTGTTCGCGGCCAATGGTTTCGACGCCACGGCCACCGCGGCCATCGCCGAGGCCGCCGGGGTGCCCAAAGGCCTCGTCTTCTACTACTTCCCGACCAAGGACGCGATTCTGTCGGCCCTGATGGCCGAGCGCGTCCCGCCGGAGCCGATCGACGATATCTATTCGGTGGTGGTGCCGGGTGATCCGGCCAAGAGTCTGGTCAATATGGACGCCGCGCTGAATCTGCGCGATCACCATTCCTCGGTGCTACGCGTCATCATGTGGCGCGAGGCCGATACCCATCCGGATGTGCGCAAGCAGTTGCGCCGCATGCGCGATCAGCTGCTGGACGCGACCGCGCGGGTGCTGGCGGCGAGTGCGCCGGGCCCGGTGCAGCCGGGGACGCTGCGGGCCTGCGCGGCGGCGTGGGTGTCGGCGATGCTGGCCATCGCGAGCACGGATCGCCTGCACGCGTTGGACGGGCTGCCGTTGCCGACGGCCGACGAGATCCTGAATGTGGCGAACGTGGTGGCGGCGGGCATGACCCAGATGGGTTGAGTTCGCCGCGACATCATGATTGCTGGCGTGTCGCTGTTTCTTCTCCAACCTTCGCGAACCACACTCCTTGTGGGGCAAACATGCGATTCTCACTGCGAAATTCGTGGAGGAACTGGTGAAAGCCAAGCTGTTGCTGCGTATTTTCGGATTGTTCTCGGCGGGTCTGGCTCTCGCGGCGATGGCGCCCGCGGCGCACGCGGATCCGATCTATCCCGCGCCCGACCCGGATCCGTTCTACGCGCAACCGGCCGACATCGCCGACTTCGCGCCGGGCGACGTGCTGGCGACGCGGCCCATGCCGCCGCTGCTGATGTTCCCCGAGACCGCGGTCACCATGGTGAAATTCCGGTCCACCGGCTCCGAGGGCGGCCCGATCGCCGCGGTCACCACGGTGCTCACGCCGCGCGAGCATCAGCCGGGCGGGCCGCTGCTGTCCTATCAGCACATCATCAACGGCCTCGGCGCGCAGTGCGCGGTGTCGCGGGTGCTGTACACCAGCGACCCGAATCTGTATGTGAAGGAAGCCGTCGCCCTGAACGTGGCGCTGCGGCGCGGCTGGTCGGTGGCGCTGCCGGACCACCTCGGACCGAATTTCGCCTACGGCGCGGCCAAATTGGGCGGGCAGATCACCCTGGACGGGATTCGTGCGGTCAAGCGGACGCCGGAACTGGGCCTCGGTGACAGCCGGGTCGCGATGGCCGGATACTCCGGCGGCGGCATGGCGACCGCGTGGGCGGCGGCGCTGGCCCCGCGCTACGCGCCGGAACTGGAGATCGCGGGCGCGGCCACCGGCGGCGTGCCGATGAATCTGGAGAAGATGGTGCGCCAGCTGGGCTTCCAGCCGCATCCGGCGTTCGGGCTGGCCATGGCGGCCGCCATCGGCCTGGAGCGGGAGTATCCGGACCGGCTGCCGATCAGCACCCAGATGAACACCGCGGGCCTGTCCGCCCGCAACGCCATGGCCAATGGCTGCACCAACGAGATCATGGCCATCGGGGCGGGCCACAGCGCGCGCGAGTTCGCGGCCAGCACCTTGCTGATCGACGATCCGACGGCGCTGTCGGTGCTGCAGGAGAACAGCCTGGAGCTGTACGACGGGGTGCCGAATACGCCGATCTTCGAATGGCATTCGCCGACCGATCCGCTGATCCCGGTGGACGCCATCGTGAACACCGACCGCCGGTACTGCGCGGCGGGGGTGCCGGTCGACGTCAATCTGAACTCGTCGCCCGAACACCTGTCCGCGGCAGTGCTGGGCCTGCCCGCGGCGCTGGACTGGGTGGACGCCCGGTTGCGCGGCGTACCGGCTCCGACCACCTGCTGAGCCGGTTCGCCGCCGGGTGGCGCGCGCGTCAATGCCCCAATACCGTTGGTCGTGAGCCGGTTTCGTGGTGACCGGGCGCACGGCCGGAGCGTAGCCCGACTCGCACCGGCCGCCACCGCCCGGTAAGAATGGCGGCCATGGATGCCGATTTCACCACCGGCCCGGGGGATTCGCGTTCCGCGCGTCAGCCGGGTTACCGCCTCACCCACCCGGACGCGCCGGGCACCTCACCGAATCCGGTGCTGACCGGCATCGATACCGGCGCGCACGCCGGGTTGTCCCGCAACGGCCACGACGGTCTGTCCCGCAACGGGCACGACGGCCTGAGCCGGAACGGCCACGACCAGCAGGTGCAGTGGTCGTCGGCACCCGTAACCCTGCGCAGCACACCGGAATCGGAGGCCCTGTCGCGCCGGATCGCGCCCGATCTACCGCAGCGCTCCCCTGACCTGCCGCAGCGCAATTTCGACCTGACCCAGCGCGCGCCGGAGTTGCCGCAGCGTGCTCCGGAGCTGCCGCAGCGCGCCCCCGGACTGCCGCAGCGCACCTCGGACCCGGAGGCCGTGGCCGCCCGGCTGGCCGCGGACGAGCCGTTCTCGGCCCGCATCACCACCGACAGTGAGCCGTTCGCGGTGCCGGTCAACGGTGAGCCGTTCGGAACGCGCCCCGCCGCCGACGGGTCGCCGTTCGCCCGGTCGATCAATGACAGCGGTCCGCTGACCAGTCCCGCCGACAGCGGGCAGTTCACCCGTTCCGCCCCGGAGAGCGAGCCTTTCGCGGCGCCGTCCGCCATGGACAGCGACACGCTGGGCCTGCGTCCCGCCCCCGAGCTGCAGTCCTTCGCCCTGCCGGCCGAGCCGCGGGACAGCGTCTTCGGCGCCGGCCCCGCTGTCGAATTCGAGCCTCCGGTGTCGCGCCGCTACGCGCCGGACCCCGAGCCGCCCGTCCGGTACGAGATCCCGGAGCGGCTGGAAACCCCTGAGCGACTGGAGACCCCGGAGCGACTGGAGACTCCGGCCCGTCTGGAGAGCCTGGAGGCCCCGGCCAGTCTGGAGAGCATGGAGGCGGTCGCCGCGTCCCTGCGCGAGAGCGTGCACGAGGCGCCCCGCGAGTCCACCCGCCCGGCGGGTGCTCCCTCGCGTCGTCGCGCCGCCCCGGAACCCGTTGTCGAGCAGCAGGTTTCGAGCGTTCCCGAGCCGATCGCCGCGCTGTCCGAGCCCGTCGTCGCGCTGTCCGAACCCGCCGCTGTGCCGGCCGAGCCCGTGGCCGCACCGGCGCACGCACTGACGGAGCCGACGCCCGTCGTGACCGAGTCGACGGTGGTCGCGACCGAGTCGACGGTCATCGCGCCCGCATCGCCCGCCGCCGCGCCGGAGTCGAAGGCCTCCGCCGAGTTCCGCACCGGCGACGCCACCATCGACCTGCACCACATCATGCGCCTGCTGGTCGCCAGCCACGATCTGGAAGTGGCCGCCAGCGCCGCCGAATCCGGTGGGGGTGATATCGCGCAGTTGGCCGACGCCGCGCACCGGACCCGTTCGGCGGCCGTGGAATTGGTCGCCGCCTGGTACGGAGGGGCGGACCACATGCGAAATTTTGGCGAGGTCCTCTTACGAGCCGCGGCGGAAACACGGTAAAGCTCGTGGACGTCCCCGGCGAGTTACCCGGACCGTTATGGGATGAGGCGTCACTTCAGTATTCGTTCGAGAGGGCCTTGGATCACTGACTCGGGAGGCGCGATGAGCGGTATCGGTGCGGCGTCGAATGGTTTGACCGCCGATGCGGTGCGAGCGGATTTGGCGGCGCTCGCCGATCCGGCCGACGCGGTGCATCTGCAGCGCTTTTTCAAGACCGGGCCGGGCGAGTACGGCGAAGGGGATGTATTCATCGGCGTCCGGGTTCCGCAGACCCGGAAGGCGGTGAAACGGTTTGCCGGGATGCCGCTTTCGGAGATCGACGCACTGCTCGACAGTCCGGTGCACGAGCATCGGCTGGCGGCGCTGGTGATTCTGAATGGGGAGATGACGAAGGCGTCGCGCCAGCGCGGGGGCGATGCGGCGCGGCAGCGTGAGATTGTCGAGTTGTATCTGGCGGCGGTGCGCCGGGGCCGGGTGAACAACTGGGATCTGGTGGACGCCTCGGCGGAGTTCATTCTCGGTCCGTGGTTGCTGGAGCGTCCGCGCGATCTGCTCGGGAAATTCGCGGCGGGGGATTCGCTGTGGGAGCGGCGGGTGGCGTTGCTGACCACGTTCGCGTTCATCAAACAGGGGGATACCGCCACCACCGTGGAATTGTGTGAGCGGCTGCTCGACGACCGCCGTGATCTGATCCAGAAGGCGGTGGGCTGGATGCTGCGCGAGATCGGGAAGCGGGTGGATCCCGCGATTCTGACCGGATTTCTGGACGCGCACGCGGCGGCGATGGGCCGCACGGCGTTGAGTTACGCGACCGAGCACCTCACCCCGGAGCAACGGGCGCACTACCGCGCCCAGCGGTGAACACCGCGCCGGTAGCCCACGCTGCCGGGTTGCTGTGATGCATCGCTCGAGGGATTTATCCTGACAGTTCACCCTGTGTTCAGTTTACGTTCATTTGTCGAGACCACTCTGTGATCAGTCGGCAATGGCCGATACCAGCTCGAAACGAGTTGGAGCACCCCACGCGGAGACCGCCGCCTTCGGCGAGAGCGTGAACGAACGGTGATAGCTGGGAAATCTCCCGAATCTCGTTCCGCCACCTTGCACATCACGATCCATGCAGTGCGTCGGCAGGGTCCCGAGGGACACCCGCCGTGGTCAGCGCTGCGATACCGAGATTCGCCATGCATAAATTCTTCGCTCAGCCCGTCCGAACCGTCACCAGCCTCGCCGCCGTCGCGCTCGCCGCCTCGGCCATCGCCGCCGGCACCGCCTCCGCCGACGTCAACGGCGTCCCGCCCGAGTTCCAGGGCACCGCCCAGCAGGTCCAGCAGCAGGCCACCGATCTCAACAACTCCCTGCCGGCGCCGCAGCAGGACCAGGTCCGCGCCGCGGTGCAGGGTCTGCCCGGCCCCCTCAACCAGTTGCTGCCCCCGGTCTTCGCCGACAATCTGGACGGCTGGATCCGCAATGCCATGCAGGTCATGAACCAGCGCGGCATTCCGGGCAGCTACGACGGCATCTTCCGCAACATCCAGCGTGAGTCCGGCGGAAACCCGCGCGCCATCAACCTCTACGACTCGAACGCCGCCGCGGGCATCCCGTCCAAGGGGCTGCTGCAGGTCATCGACCCGACGTTCCAGGCGTACCACGTCGACGGCACCTCGTGGGACATCTACGACCCGGTCGCGAACATCTCCGCCGCCTGCAACTACGCGGCGCACCGCTACGGCTCGATCGACAACGTCTTCTCGGCGTACTGAGCCCGGACCGCACAAACGACATCGGCCGCCGCGTGATACAACGCGGCGGCCGAATCGTTTTCGGGGTTCGGGGCGAAGCCCTGAGAGTTCCGGGAGTCGGGTTGTCTCAGAACTGGATCTTCAGGCGGTCCGTCACCGGCCGGGCCTGGCAGCCCAGGATGTAGCCGTTGGCGATGTCCTCGGGGTCGAGGATCTCCGCGTTCTCCATCTCCACCTCGCCCTCCAGGACGGTGCAGGCGCAGGAGCCGCATTCGCCCTCGAGGCAGGAGTAGGGCACGTCCAGGCCCTTGGAGAGCATGATGTCGACCAGGGTCTGGCTGCGCGGCCAGGTCATCTCGTGGGTCTCGCCGTCGAGTTCGACCTCGACGCTGGCGGCGTCGGCGGCCTCCTCGGCGCTGATCTCGACCGGGGCGACATCGGCGAACGGGTCGCCGGAGAGCGAGTTGAAGACCTCGGCGTGGGTGCGGTTGCGCGGCACGCCGAGCTGGCCGAGGGCGTCGTGGACCCGGTCCATGAACGGCTTGGGGCCGCACATGAACGCCTCGTGGGCGGTGTAGGGCGAGACCAGGGCGGCGAAGGCGTCCGCGGTCGGCAGGCCCTGGAGGGCTTCGAGCCAGTGGATGACGACGACCCGCTGCGGGTTCTTGTCGGCGAGTTCGCGCAGTTCGCGGGCGAAGATGACCGACTCGTGGTCGCGGTTGGCGTAGACCACCACGATGCGGCCGTTGCCGCGGGCGAGCGCCGACTTGAGGATGGACATCACCGGGGTGATGCCGCTGCCGGCCGCGAACAGCAGCAGATCCTCGTCGAGGTTCTTGGGGGTGAAGACGCCGGACGGCGGCAGCACCTCCATGGTGTCGCCGGCTTTCACGTTGTCGCACACCCAGTTCGACGCGTAGCCGTCGACGGTGCGCTTGATGGTCACCTTCGGCTTGTCGTCGGTGTGCGGCGAGCTGGCCAGCGAGTAGCAGCGGGCCACGGACCCGGTCAGGTCGCTCGGGATGCGCAGGGTCAGGAACTGGCCCGGCGTGTAGGCGAAGCGCTCGCTGAGTTCCTCGGGCACGTCGAAGACCAGCGAGCAGGAGTCGGCCGTCTCGTTGATGACCGCGGAGACCCGCAGCACGGCCGATCGCGAGCTGTGCGGTACGTCGACGGTGGTCATAGTGTCCTCTCGAACCCGGCAGTGATGGTCAGCCGGAGCAGTCTACCCAAACTAGAACGTGTTCTAGTTTGACTATACGTGGCTGTCGCGCTGCCGGACAAGCTGAGCTTCCAGACCGGCGATCAGCACGTCCATCGAGAAGTCGTAGGAGAACTTGCCGCGCAGATCCGCCATGTGTTTGGTGGCGCGCTCCACCGCCTCGGGCAGCACCCGGTCCAGCAGCGACGAGCGGTCGCGCGGGTTCACCTTGGAACGACCGAACAGATAGGTGTGGATGGTGGCGTAGGCGGAGAGCACATTGCGCTCGTCGAAACCGGCGTCGAAGAGGATTTCCATCACGGCCGCGATCAGGTCGAGCTGTTTGCCGAGCATCTGCTCGATCAGGACGTCGCCGAGACCCGGGTGCTTGCGCAATTTCTCGTCGATCTGGTCGATGAGATCCCGCAAACGCATTTGCCACGTGCCGAATTCGGGTGGCGGCTTGCGGACGCCGGTCAGCGCCGCGGTCGCCACCAAGTCGAGTAGCTCCCGCTTGTCGGCGACGTAGTAATAGGGGGCCATCGGTGAAACTCCGAGTTCGCGGGAGAGCCGTCGCATCGACAGCTTCTCCACGCCGTCCTGCCGGACCACCCGCAGGGCGGCCTCGACGATCTCGGATTCCGAGAGGGTGTTACCGCCCCCGCCTGTCTGCATGCGCCCGACTCCCATACCGCCTCGACCACCACGGGCACGGATTTCCGTCCCCTACCTGTTCAACTGCCGATTTTCCTCCCGCAGTGTAGAGCGCACCCGACTCTGCTGGTCGAGCTACGGTCCGATGTGCACCCAAGGTTCGCGGCCGTCCCGATTCTGGACTGACGGAGCGGGGGAGCGAAGCGGAGGAGCGGCGGAGGGAAGAATCGGGACCAGGGGCCGCGAACCCGCCCGGAGCGAAGCGGAGGGCAAAATTAACAGAGCCAGCGTGGCAATCATCATTGCCAGTGGTGTGCTGACTTAGCATTCGGGAATGCGCCATGATCGCCTTCCCGATGGTTTCGGGGTGCGAATCGATCCCAAGGTGCGCACTTATTCCGGTGGACGGCTACTGGTCGGCGGCACGCCGACGAGGTTGCTACGGCTCGCTCCGGAAGCTGCGGCCTTGATCGGTGACGGGTACCTCGAGGTGACCGACCCGGCGTCGGCGCGGGTTGCCAGACGTCTTCTCGATTCCGGTGTCGCGAACCCGCGTCCGCGGCTGTTGCCGTCGCTGGAGGACGTCACCGTGATCGTGCCGGTGCACAACAACGCTCCGGAGCTGTCGCGGCTGTTGTCGGCGCTGCGCGGCCACACGGTGATCGTGGTGGACGACGGTTCGGATCAGCCGGTGCGGATTCCGGAGGCGCGCAGCCGATGCCGGATCACCGTGCTGCGCCGCGATCGCCGGCACGGGGCGGCCGCGGCCCGTAATTTCGGATTGCGATCCGCGTCAACCGAATTCGTGGCCTTCCTGGATCCGGAGGTGGTGCCCCGGACCGGCTGGCTGGAGGTCATGCTGGGGCATTTCAGCGATCCCAAGGTGGCGCTGGTGGCCCCGCGCATCCTGGCCATGGATCCCGATTCCACGGTGCTGGCCCGCTACGAGCACACCCGCGGTTCGGTGCATCGCGGCCGCCGTGAGTCGGCGGTGCAGGCGCACGGCCCGGTGCCGTACGTGCCGAGTTCGGCGGTGCTGGTGCGCCGGCTGGCCGTGCTGGGCGAGGGCGGTTTCGACGAGTCCATGGGCGCGGGCGGCGATGTCGACCTGTGCTGGCGGCTGGATCGCGCGGGCTGGCGGCTGCGCTACGAGCCCGCGGCCCGGGTGGCGCACAGCAATCCGGTGTCACTGCGAAAGTGGTTCTCCCACAAGGTCACCCATGGGACGGGTGTGGCCCCGCTGGCGCAACGGCACAAGGGGATGGCCGCGCCGCTGTCGCTGCCGATCTGGACGGCGGTGTCGGCGGGCCTGCTGAGCACCGCGTCGGGCTGGGGCATCTTCGGCGGGGTGCTGACCCTGGGCGCGACGCTGGTCCGATTACGCCGGGTGTTCGCCGGGCTCGACAATCCGAACCGGGTGGCCGCCATCTATATGACGCGCGGTTTCGGCGGTGCGGTGTGGCGGCTGGCGTCGGCCATGTGCCGTCACTATTGGCCGGTGACGCTGCTGGGCATGCTGTGCTCGCGCCGGATCCGGCACATCGCGATCACCCTGGCCATGGCGGAGGGCTTGGCGGACTGGTTCACCCATCGGGAGCCGGGCAGCCTGGATCCGATCCGCTACGTGTTCTGCCGGCGGTTGGACGATGTGGCCTACGGGACGGGCGTGTGGTGGGGCGCGGCCCGCACCCGCAGTGCGGCGGCGCTGAAACCGACGCTCCCGTCCAGTTGATCAGCGGTAGTAGATCTCCAGTGTGGTGATGCGCCCGTCGGGGCCGAGACCGAAGACGTCGATCGCGTAGGTGCGGTTGCCGGGCTTGCCGAGCGGGCTGGTCGCCTCGAGCTGTGCGACTTCGACTGACGGGCCCGGGATTACCCGCGTGATCTCGGTCCGCGCCCGGCCCGCGAACACGACATCCCGATAGAACCCGGCGATTTCGTCGTGACCCGTGAAAACGCCTCGCGGATTGCGCAGTTCGGCCCCGGGCGCGAAGAGCTTCAGCAGCGCGGCCTCGTCGGCGGCGTTGACCGCCCGCACGTAATCCTCCGAGATGCTCATCTACTCTTCCTCCCCGCGCGCCCGCAGCCGGACCGGCATGTGCCGGACGCCGGTGTGCTTGTTGCTGCGCGTGTATTCGACGGCCCCGGTGAGTTCGGCGGTCTCGACCCGGTCGAGCAGCGCGTCGAACACCACCCGCATCTCCATGCGGGCCAGATTGGATCCGAGGCAGAAGTGCCCGCCGCGCCCGAAGGCGAGGTGCGGGTTGGGCCGCCGGGTGATGTCGAAGGTGTGCGGGTCGGCGAACACGGCTTCGTCCCGGTTCGCGGAGGTCCACCACAGGGTGACCTTGTCCCCGGCCTTGATTCGCTGTCCGCCGAGTTCGGCGTCGCGGGTGGCGGTGCGCCGGTTGTAGGAGGTGGAGGAGGCCCACCGCAGCATCTCGTCGACGGCCCCGTCCAGTTGGGACCGGTCCTCGCGCAGGCTGCGCCAGACCTCGGGTCGTTCGATGAGCGCCAGCATCCCGACGGCGATGGAGTTGCGGGTGGTCTCGCTGCCGGCCGCGATGAGCAGGCTGAACAGCATGGCCTGCTCCATATCGGTGAGCGGCTGCCCGTCGATGGTGGCGTGGGCGGCCAGGGAGAGCAGGTCGTCGGCGGGCGCGGCGGTCTTGGCGGCGAGCAGTTCCCGCCCGTAGGCCCGGGTTTCGGCGACGGCCCGCTGGGTGCGCGCGGTGGCCTCGCCGAGGTCGCGATCGTCGTAGTCCAGGGCGACGTTGGCCCAGCCGAAGAGCCGGTGCCGGTCCTCCTGCGGCACCCCGAGCAGTTGGGCGACGGCCTGCAGCGGCAGTTCGGCGGCGAGGTCGAGCAGAAAGTCGCACTCGCCCTTGGCCAGCGCCGCGTCGACCAGGTCGGCGGCGCGTTGCCGCAGGTCGTCCTCGATGAGTTTCAGGGTGCGCGGCGCGACGCTGGGCATGAGGAGTTTCCGCACGCCCGCGTGCCGGGGGTCGTCCATCATGTTGAGCAGGACTCCGACGGCCCAGTCCACGGGCAGGTCCTCGATGAGGGTGCCGCCGCCGCGCCGTTCTCCGCCGCTCTCGGAGGAATAGGTGACCGAATCCCCGGCCACGGCAACGATGTCGGCGTACCGGCTGACCACCCAGAACCCTTCCCCGTCGGGGGTGTGCGGGGTGGGCGGATGCCACCAGACCGGCGTGTCGGCCCGCAGCCGGTCGAAGACCGCGTGCGGGAAGCCGCGCGCGAACCGGTCGAGATCGGTCAGGTCGATGTCCTCCACCCCACCCACCCTCGCACAGTGCGCGAGCCGGGGCGGTACATTCGGTGAACCGTGTTAACCGAAAACCGGGCCGCCGCAAGGTTTTCGGGGCGGGGTGCGCGGTCGTGATCCGGTCAGCGGCGCCACCGCAACCTCGGCGGGGCCGCCGCGCCGCGCGGATCACGCGCAGTGACTGAACACGGCGTGTTTAACAAGATGCTGCGTAGCTCACATTTCCGCGGGACACGGTTGCTGTGTGACCTGCCGGACAAACGTACAGCTTCCGCCTTGGGCTCTCAGGTCCGCCGGTACCCTTTGGGTGCGGAAAGAAAGGCAAATGGTCAGCAATCTTGCGGGTGGGGGAAACCCTAACCACGGCGCCGAACCGGGCAGTCAACTCGGTGCGCTCGAAACATATGCCGCCCAGGCTCACGGATATCTCAGCCTGGGTGGAGAACAGCTGGGGCAACTGCCCGGCTTGTTACGTCCCATGGTCCTGGAATCGTGGCTGCGCAGCGTGCGCGGCGGCGTGGACCCGATGGACGATGGGGACGGTCGCGGCCTGCGCGGCGCGGACCTCGAGCGCTATCGCGACGCGCATCCGATCGCCGCGGTGATGCCGCTGGTGGACAAGCTGTTGCTGCGGGACGCGACCAGTACCGGTTTGATCGTGGTGGTGGCCGACCAGTTCGGCCGCGTGCTCTCGGTGCACGGCAATGCCGACCGGGTGCAGCCGGCCGCCGAGGCGGGATTGCGCGAGGGCAACGACCTGAGCGAACGCCGGGTCGGCACCAACGCGGTGGGCCTGGTGGTGCGCACCGGCCGCGCGGCCTGGATCCACGGCCCCGAGCATTTCCTGCACCGCATGCACCAGATCACGGGAGCGGCTGCGCCGGTGCACGATCCGGACGGCCGCCTGGTGGGCGTGCTGATGATCGCCGGCGGCGTGCGGGTGGCGCGCCCGGAGATCCTGGCGCTGGTGAAGGCGGCGGCCACGGCCGCGGAGATGGATCTGCTGCTGGCCGCTGTGCGTTCGGGCCAGGACCGGCGTTCGCACGCCGACGCGCCCGCGCCGGAACGCCTGGGTCTGGAGGTGCTCGGGCTGGGTCAGCCGCAGCTGACCGTGGCGGGGGAGCGGGTCCCGTTGTCGCAGCGGCACGCCGAGATCCTGTTGCTGCTCGCCGAGCATTCCGAGGGGTTGTCGGCCGATCACCTGGCCCTGCTCCTCGATGACGCCGATCTGGACAACGCCACGATTCGCGCCGCCATGTCGCGGCTGCGCTCGGTGGTCGGTTCGAACGTCTTCGGCTCGCGCCCGTACCGGTTGCGGGTGCCGATCGCCACCGATGTGGAGGCGCTGCGCGCCGCCCTGGATTCCGGGGATGTGGACGCCGCCGTGCGGCTGTACGCGGGCCCGGTGTTGCCGCGCTCGACCGCTCCGGGAGTTATAGACATTCGCGATGAATTGCGGGTGCGCTTGAGAACGGCTGTATTACGTTCCGGCGACGCTTCGGTCTTGAGTCGGTGGACCGCGGGCGCCGAAGGGCGCGACGACGCGGCGGCGTGGGCGGCCTATCGGGCCACCGTGGATCGCGAGTCTCCGCTGTATGCGCAGATCGAGGCCAAGATCCGGGTGCTGGACCGGCGCTTGGGCGCCGATGCAACGCAGTTGCAACGTTTCGACTCCTAATCTCCACATCCGAAAGTGCGGTTGGTCACACCGCCGCCTTGTTATGTGGTCTGACCCACATTCATCGCGATCTTCGCGCCGGATCGGCTGCCAACTAGACGCTCGTCCAACTTTTTTTCAGGAAAAAGTTCCTTTTTATTGTGTAAACGCCTAGTGTTCGCATGCATGAACGGCATCCCTTGTGATGCAGGTGACAGTTGGAGGAGATCGGCAGTAGGACAGTCCGGACGCGATGACCCGGAGGCAATCGCGTCCCGGCCGGCGAGCCAGTAAGCCCGGCCGCTTCGAGCACTAGTTGGATCACGCGCGGATTCGCCGCGCATTCGTCGAAAAACCCAGGGCGATGCGATAACTCGCGGCCTGGTGCGCTCTCGTCAGCCGAGCGCACGCAGGTCTATTTCGTGATGCCCCGAAACCGTTGGTCGACATAGCAATTCGCCATGACAAGGGAGGCTCTGGTGCAGGGTACGGACTCGAGTGGTCTCGGACCGAGTGAAGTTCCGACGTCGACTGAATTGTCTACGCCGTTCCCGCTCGGACCCGCGCAGATCGGGCTGTGGTACGCCCAGCTGCTGGCTCCCGAAGTGCCCCTCAACCTGGTCCAGTACGTCGACATCGAGGGTGACTTCGACGTCGACCTGCTGCTGCGCGTGGCCGAGGACGGCGTCCCGATCTGGCGTTCCTCCCAGCTGCGTTTCACCGAGATCGACGGACAGCCCCACCAGTACATCGACCCGACCGCGGGTCACAACACCGAGCTGATGGACCTGCGCTCGGCGGCCGATCCCATCGCCGCCGCACACGAGTGGATGCAGGTCCAGATCCTCGAGCCGATCGACCTGCTCACCGGCAAGCTGTTCTCGCCCACCCTGATCCGGGTCGCCGACCAGCGCTGGTTCTGGTTCTTCGTCGGTCACCACATCGTGGGCGACGGCTACGCCGCCCTGAACACCATGCAGTGGACGGCCCGTCGCTACACCGCGCTGCAGCGCGGCCAGGAGCCGGAGACGGTGAAGGTCGGCACGCTGCGCGAGCTGGTCGAATCCGAACTGGCCTACCGCGAGAGCAGCCGCTTCCGCACCGACCGCGCCTACTGGCAGGAGCGCACCGCGGGCCTGGACGGCACCATGTCGCTCAAGGGCCGCGCCGCCCCGCCGCGCTCGGACAACCTGCGCCGCGGCGTGGTGCTGCCGGAGGATCTGGTCCGCCGCATGGAAGAGTGTGGCGCGCAGCATGATTCGGGTCTGGCGGGCGTGATCATCGCCGCCTTCGCGGCCTACATGGCCAAGCTGACCGGCCAGGACGAGGCCGTGCTGAGCCTGCCGGTCACCGCCCGCACCACCGCGGTCATGCGCCGCTCGACCGGCATGCTGTCCAACATCGTGCCGCTGCGGATGGCGGCCGGGCCGGACACCACCTGGCTGGAGCTGCTCACCGCGGCTCGCCTGGAGATCTCCGGCGCGCTGCGCCACCAGCGCTACCGGCACGAGGACATCCGCCGCGACGCGGCCGAACTGCAGGGCGCCCCGGCGTCGCGGGCGCTGTACGGCCCGATGGTCAACATCATGCTGTTCCACCCGCAGCTGGACTTCGGCGACATCCAGGGCCGGCTGAACCTGTTGTCCACCAGCCCGGTCGAGGACATGAGCCTCAACGCCTTCTACGGCGAGAACGACCGGGTGCGCCTGGACCTCGAGGTGAACCCGAACCTGTACACCGCCGACGAGATCGACCGCCACATCGAGCGTTTCGTGGCGTTCGTCGAGCGGCTGGTGGAGCTGGACCCGGCGGCCCCGCTGTCGGCGGTCGAGGTCATCACCGAGCGCGAGCGCGAGGTGGTGCTGCGCGAGTGGAACGACACCGCGTTCACCGTGGACCCCGAGGCGACGCTGGTGTCGATGTTCGAGGCGCAGGCCGCCCGGACGCCGCAGTCGCTCGCGGTGCGTTTCGGCGGAACCCCCGCCTGCGATCTCACCTACGCCGAGTTCGCCGGACGGGTGAATCGGCTCGCCCGCTACCTGATCTCGCGCGGCATCGGCCCGGAGTCGCTGGTCGCGCTGCACCTGCGTCGTTCGCCGGAACTGCTGGTCGCGGTGTACGCGGTGCAGGCCGCCGGTGGCGCCTACGTGCCGCTGGACCCCGATCACCCGGCCGACCGGATCGCGCACATCCTGGACACCGCCGCGCCCGCGCTGGTGCTGACCACCGCCGCGGACCGTCCCGACACCGCCGCCGCCGTGCTGGACATCGCCGATCTGACCGAGGCCGCGCTGGCCGAGTTCTCGGCCGCCACGGTGACCGATGCGGACCGGCTGTCCCCGCTGCGTCCGGCGAACACCGCCTACGTCATCTTCACCTCGGGTTCCACCGGCCGCCCCAAGGGCGTGGCGGTGAGCCACCGCTCGATCGTCAACCGCATGGTCTGGATGCGCGAGACCTTCGCGCTGTCCGCCGCGGACGTGATGCTGCAGAAGACGCCGATGACCTTCGACGTCTCGGTGCCGGAGTTGTTCTTCGCGCTGCAGATCGGCGCGACCCTGGTGCTGGCCCAGCCCGACGGCCACCGGGACCCGGCCTACCTGCGCGCGGTGATCGCCGAATTCGGCGTCACGGTGGCGCATTTCGTGCCGTCGATGATGGATCCGTTCGTGGCCGAGCTGGAGGCCGCCGCGGCCGCGGGTGAGCCGCCGCTGCGGATCCGGCAGCTGTTCGCCTCGGGCGAGGCGCTGCCGGGCCCCATCGCGCAGCGGCTGCGCGCCCTGACCGGCGCCCCGCTCCACAATCTCTATGGCCCCACCGAAGCTGCGGTCGAGGTCACCTCGCACGAGGTGACCGCCGCGGACACCACCGCCGTGCCGATCGGCGCGCCGGTGTTCAATACCCGGCTGTACGTGCTCGACGCACGCCTGCGGCCGGTCCCCATGGGGACTCCGGGTGAGCTGTATCTGTCGGGGGTTCAGCTCGCCCGGGGTTACATGGCGCGTCCGGGTCTGACGGCGGAGCGGTTCGTCGCCGACCCGTTCGCGGCCCCGGGTGAACTCATGTACCGCACCGGTGATCTGGTCTGCTGGACCGAGAACGGCGAGATCGAGTACTTGGGCCGCACCGACTTCCAGGTCAAGGTGCGCGGCCTGCGCATCGAGCTGGGCGAGATCGAGACCGTGCTCGGCGATGTCGAGGGCGTGTCCCGCGCGGTGGTGATCGTGCGCGACGACCAGCTGGTCGCCTACGCGGTCGCGACCGACGAGGTGGACGCGATCAAGCTCAAGGCCGCCGCCGCGCGGGCGCTGCCCGCCTACATGGTGCCGAGCGCGTTCGTGTTGCTGGAGGCGTTGCCGGTCAACGCTTCCGGCAAGCTGGACCGGGCCGCGCTGCCGGATCCGGTCCGGGTCGCGGTGGTGCACGAGGCGCCGGTGACGGTGACCGAGCGGGCCGTGGCCGCCATGTTCGCCGAGGTGCTGGGCACCGACCAGGTCGGCCGCACCGACGACTTCTTCGCCCTGGGCGGCAACAGCCTGATCGCCACCCAGGTGGCGTCGCGGCTGAACGCCGAGCTGGGCTGCCACCTCACGGTGCGCGAGATGTTCTCCGCCACCGGCGTGGCCGAGCTGGCCGCGGTGATCGACGCCCAGTTCGTGGACGACGACGCCGAGTCCGGCAGTGCGGTCGCCCTGGTGCGCCGCGATCGTCCGGAGGCGTTGCCGCTGTCCCCGGCGCAGCAGCGCATCTGGTTCCTGAACCGTTTCGACACCGCGAGCGCCGGCTACAACATGCCGTTCGTGGTGCGCCTGCGCGGCGAGGCCGATCCGGAGGTCATGCGCGCCGCGCTGGCCGACGTGCTGGGCCGCCACGAGGTGCTGCGCACCGTGTTCCCGACCACCGCGGCGGGTTTCGCGACGCAGCAGGTGCTTCCGGTCGCGGCAGCGACCGAGCCGGTGGCGCAGGAGTCCTGTGACGCCGACGAACTGGACGCCCGCCTTCGGGCCTTCGCCGCCCAGGGTTTCGACCTGGAGCGCGAGATCCCGTTCCGTGCACGACTGTTCACCGTTACCGGTGCCGTCGCTGCCGATTGCGGACTGGGCGGTCCGGTCCTGGTCGACGCCGCGGACCTCGACGTCCCCGAGTACGCGATCGCGATCGTGCTGCACCACATCGCCGCCGACGGCCTCTCGCTGCCCATCCTGGCCCGCGATCTGATCACCGCCTACCTGGCCCGCACCGGCGGCCAGGCGCCCGCCTGGGAGCCGCTCGCGGTGCAGTACGCCGATTACACACTGTGGCAGCGGGATCGGCTCGGCGCGGCCGACGACCCGGAGTCGCTGCTCTCGCGGCAGCTGGACTTCTGGCGCGGCACCCTGTCGGGCGCGCCGGACGTGCTGGAGCTCCCGGCCGACCGTCCCCGTCCCGCCATCGCCACCGGCCGCGGCGGCAAGCTCGACGTCGAGCTCACCGCGGAGTTGCACGCCGCCATTTCGGAAACGGCTCGGGCCGAGGGCATTTCGACCTTCATGCTGATGCACACCGCGCTGGCGGTGCTGCTGTCCCGCCTGTCCGGCGAATCGGACATCGTCATCGGCACCCCGGTCGGCGGCCGCGGCGCGCGCGAACTCGACGACCTGATCGGCATGTTCGTCAACACGCTGCCGCTGCGCACCGAGATCGACGGCGAGCTCAGCTTCCGCGACCTCGCGCACCGGGTCCGCGACATCGATCTCGCCGCGTTCGCGCACGCCGACGTCCCCTTCGAACAGCTCGTCGAGACCCTGAATCCGGTGCGCTCGGCGGCCCGGCATCCGCTGTTCCAGGTGGCCCTCTCGTTCACCGCCGCCGGAGACATCAGCCTCGAACTGCCCGGATTGCTTGCCACGACGAGTACCCTGGACACCGAGGTGACCAAATTCGACCTGTCGGTCGCGGTCACCGAAAGCTTCGCCGGTGCCGGTCCCGGGGAAGGTCCGGCACCGGCGGGGATCCACGCGGAGTTCGAATTCGCGGTGGATCTTTACGATCCCGCCACCATCGAGGTCTTCGCGCACCGCTATGTGCGCCTGCTCGAGGCGATCACCGCCGATCCGGCCGTGATCGTGAACGCGCTGTCGCTGCTGTCCGAGGCCGAATACACCGATCTGACAACCCGTTCCGGCGGGGCGGTGGACGCGGTCCGCCTGCTGCCGGAGATCATGGCGGCGGCCGTGGCGTCGGCCCCGGACCGGATCGCCCTGATCGAGCGCGATGTCCAGTTCACCTACACCGAACTGGACGCCCTCTCGAATCGCTTGGCGCGCCTGCTGATCGAGCGCGGCCTGGGCCCGGAGCAGCTGGTGGCCGTGAGCCTGCCGCGGTCGATCGAGTACATCGTCGCCGTGTGGGCCATCGCCAAGACCGGCGCCGCCTGGGTGCCGGTGGACCCCGCCTTCCCGGCCGACCGCATCGAGTACATCGTGCGCGACGCGGGCGCGGTGCTCGGCCTGACCGTGGCGCCGGTGCGCGCCGCGCTGCCGGACACGCTGCCCTGGCTGCTGCTCGACGACGCCGAATTCACCGCTGCCCGCACGGCCTTCCCGGCCGAGCCCATCACCGACGCCGACCGGGTGCGCCCGCTGCGCGCGGCGAATGTCGTGTACTCCATCTACACCTCCGGCTCGACGGGTCTGCCCAAGGGCGTCGTGGTCACCCACACGGGCCTGGCGGGTCTGTCCGAGGCGCAGTACGAGCGCTTCAGCGGTTCCGCCGACGCGCGGGTGCTGCACGTGACCAGCTCCTCGTTCGACGTCTCGGTCGGCGAGCTGCTGCTGGCCCTGCGGTCGGCCGCCACCCTGGTGGTCGCCCCGACCGGCGCGCACATCGGCGACGAGCTGGCGGAAGTCATTCGGGCGCACGGGGTCACCCACGTCTTCATGACGCCCTCGGGCGCCAGCACCATCGATCCGGCCGACGTCCCCACCCTGCGCCACGTCGCGGTCGGCGGCGAGGCGCTGTCGCCGGAGATGGTGCGGCGCTGGGCCGAGGCCGGACGCGACATGATCAACGCCTACGGCCCCACCGAGGCCACCGTGGTCGTGAACATCACCGGCGCGCTGGCGGCGGGCGAGACCGTCACCATCGGCCACCTGGTGCCGGGTGCGCGCGAGTGGATCCTGGACCAGCGGCTGCGGCCGGTGCCGGTCGGCGCGATCGGCGAGCTGTACCTGGGCGGCCTGCCGGTCACCCGCGGCTACCGCAATCGCGCGGAGCTCACCGTGAGCCGGTTCGTGGCCTGCCCGTGGGCATCCGGTGAACGCATGTACCGCACCGGCGACCTGGTGCGCTGGACCGCGGACGGTCAGGTGGAGTACCTGGGCCGCAACGACTCCCAGGTGAAGCTGCGCGGCTTCCGCATCGAGCTCGGCGAGATCGAGGCCGCGCTGGCGGCGCTGCCGCAGGTGCGCCGGGCCGTGGTGGTCCTGCACCACGACGCGTCGCGCGGCGATCAGCTGGTGGCCTACCTGGTGCCGGCCGCCGGCGGCGTGGAGGTCGCCGAGATCAGGACCGCGCTGGCGGAACGCCTGACCGCGTACATGATTCCGTCGGCCTTCATGGTGCTCGACGCCATGCCGATGACCGTCAACGGCAAGCTGGACTACCGCGCGCTGCCCGCCCCGGTCTTCGCGGCCCGCGAATTCCGTGCTCCCGCAACGCCGATCGAGCTGCTCGTTGCCGAGGTCTTCGCCGAGGTGCTGGGCCTGGCCCCGGTCGCCGACGCGACCCCGGTGGACGCGACTCTGGCGGCCGCCGCGGTGGCCGCGGCTCCGGCGTCGAACAACGCTCCGGTGCACCTGGATTCGGCCGTCGAGGCCGACGCGCCCGCCGCCGGTGTCGGCGCGGACGACGACTTCTTCGAGCTCGGCGGCAACTCGCTGATCGCCACCCAGGTGGTGGCCCGCCTCGGCGCGGCCCTGGACACCACCGTCCCGGTGCGCCTGCTGTTCGAGGCGTCCAGCGTCGCCGAGCTGGCGGCCCGGCTGGCCGATCTGGCCGGTACCGGCGGTCGCGCGCCGCTGGTGGCGGGGGAGCGGCCCGAGGTGGTGCCGCTGTCCTACGCGCAGCAGCGCATGTGGTTCCTGAACCGCTTCGACAACAGCTCGATCGCCGACAACCTGGTCGCGGCCATCCGCCTGGACGGCCCGCTGGAGGCGGACGCGCTGGCCGCCGCGGTCACCGACGTGGTGGCGCGGCACGAGACGCTGCGCACCGTGTACCCGGCCGTGGACGGTGTGGGCCGTCAGCTGGTGCTGCCGGTCGAGCGGTCCGGTGTCGCGCTGGCGGTGGAGCAGGTGGGCGCCGAGGATCTGGAGACCCGGATCTTCGAGCTGGCCGTGCTGCCGTTCGCGGTGGACGAGCAGGCTCCGGCCCGGCTCACCCTGCTGCGGGTGGCGCCCGAGACCCACGTGCTGGTGCTCGCCGTGCACCACATCGCCGCCGACGGCTGGTCCATCGCGCCGCTGACCCGGGATCTCATGCTGGCCTACGCGTCCCGAACCGCGGGCGCGGCTCCGGCGTGGACGCCGCTGCCGGTCCAGTACGCCGACTACACGCTGTGGCAGCGTGACCTGCTCGGCGCCGAGGACGACCCGGAATCCCTGCTGGCGGACCAGGTTCGCTTCTGGCGCGCCGAATTGTCCGGTCAGCCCGACACTCTGGAGCTGCCCGGCGACCGGCCGCGCCCGGCCGTGGCGACCCGCCACGGCGCGCAGTACCGCTTCGCCGTCTCCGCCGAGCGGCACGCCCGCCTGCGCGAGCTGGCCGAGGGCGATCGCGCCACCCTGTTCATGGCGCTGCACGCGGCCTACGCCACGCTGCTGGCGAAACTGTCCGGCAGCGCGGACATCTCGATCGGCTCGGTGGTCGCCGGGCGCGGCGAGCAGGCGCTCGACGACCTGGTCGGCATGTTCGTCAACACCCTGGTGCTGCGTACCGAGGTGGCCCCGGACCGTTCGTTCCGGGAGCTGCTGGCCCAGGTGCGCGAGACCGACCTGCGCGCCTTCGCGCACGCGGACGTCCCGTTCGAGCGCCTGGTCGAGGTGCTCAGCCCGATGCGCTCGCAGGCCCGCCACCCGTTGTTCCAGGTGGCGCTGGACCTGCAGAACACCACGCAGACCAGCCTCGAGCTGAACGGCCTGACCGCCTCGCGGGTCGAGCTGGACCCGGGCATCGCCAAGTTCGATCTGCAGCTGTCGCTGGTCGAGGACCGCGCGGCGGGCGGGCTGGACGCCGTGTTCACCTACGCCACCGACATTTTCGACGAGGCCACCGTCGCGGCCTTCGCCCGTCGCCTGGACGTGGTGCTGGACGCGGTCACCGCCACCCCGGACCGCCCGGTCGGCGATATCGACCTGCTCACCGACGCCGAGCGCGCGCAGGTGCTGACCGGCTGGAACGACACCGCCCACGACATCCGCTCGGCGCTGCCGGTCGGCGCGTGGGGCGAGACCACCCCCGCGACCCTGGTCGCCCTGTTCGAGTCGCGTGCTCTGACCTGCCCGAACGCCCCGGCAGTCGAATTCGACGGGACGACTCTGTCCTACGGCGAGTTCTCCGGCCGCGTGCACCGCCTGGCCCGCAAGCTGGTCGAGTGCGGCGTCGGCCCGGAATCCCGGGTGGCGCTGGCGATCCGCCGCTCGCACGACCTGCTGGTCGGCATGTACGCGATCCTGGCCGCCGGCGGCGCGTACGTCCCGGTCGACCCGGATCAGCCCGAGCAGCGCACCGACTACGTGCTGGACGCGGCGGGCCCGGTGCTCGTGCTGACCACCGCCCGCGACGGTTTCACCACCGCGCGCGACCTGCCGGTGCTGGCCGTCGACACCCTCGATCTGGCCGGCTACGCCGCGACCCCGCTCACCGACGCCGATCGGCTCGCGCCGCTGCGGGAGTCGAACGCCTGCTACGTCATCTTCACCTCCGGTTCCACCGGCCGCCCCAAGGGCGTGGCGGTGTCGCACGCCGCCGTGGTGAACCGCCTGGTGTGGGGGCAGGACCGCTACCGGCTGACCGCCGACGACGTGGTGCTGCAGAAGACCCCCTTCACCTTCGACGTGTCGGTGTGGGAGTTCTTCTGGCCCTTGCAGATCGGCGCCAAGCTGGTCGTGGCCGCGCCCGACGGCCATCGTGACCCGAAGTACCTGGCCGAGTTGATCATTCGCGCGGGCATCACCCACGCGCACTTCGTGCCGTCCATGATGGCGGTCTTCGTGACCGAGCCGGCCGCGGCGAACTGCACCGGCCTGCGCCAGGTGTTCGCCTCCGGTGAGGGCCTGCCAGTCGGCACCGCCGCCAAGCTGCGCGAGCTGACCGGCGCGCGCCTGCACAACCTGTACGGCCCGACCGAGGCCGCGGTCGAGGTGACCCACCACGAGGTGATCGACACCGACACCGCGTTCGTGCCCATGGGCCGCCCGGTCTGGAACACCCAGACCTACGTGCTCGACGGCCGCCTGAACCCGGTCGCGCCGGGTGTCGCCGGTGAGCTCTACCTGGCGGGCGATCAGCTCGCCCGCGGCTACCTGGGCCGCCCGGACCTGTCCGCGGATCGCTTCGTGGCCAACCCCTTCGGGACTGGCGCGCGCATGTACCGCACCGGCGACCTGGTCACCTGGAACGCCGAGGGTGAGCTGATCTACCTGGGCCGCACCGACTTCCAGGTGAAGCTGCGCGGTCTGCGCATCGAGCTGGGCGAGATCGAGGCCGCGCTGCTGGCGCAGCCGGGTGTGAACCAGGCGGTCGTGCTGGTCCGTTCGGACCCGCACGCGGGCGATCAGCTGGCGGGCTACCTGCGGCGCGAGCCCGGCCACGCCATCGACCTGGACGCCGTCAAGGTGGCGCTGGGCGGCCTGTTGCCCGCGTACATGATTCCGGCCGCGTTCGTGGTGCTGGACGAGTTCCCGGTCAATGCCTCCGGCAAGCTGGATCGCGCGGCGTTGCCCGCCCCGGTCTTCGAGACCGCGGCCTACCGCGCGCCCGAGACCGTGGCCGAGGACGTCGTCGCCGGGGTCTTCGCGGACCTGCTCGGCGTCGACCGGATCGGCGCGAACGACGACTTCTTCGCGCTCGGCGGCAGCTCGCTGCTGGCCGCCCGCGTGGTGGCCCGGGTCGGCGCGGCGCTGGACGCCGAACTATCGGTGCGCGACCTGTTCGACGCCCCGAGCGTCGCCGGTCTGGCCGCCGTCGCCGAATCCCGTTCGGGCAGCGGCACACTGGTGCCGCTGACCGCGCGCCCGCGCCCCGCGCTGGTGCCGCTGTCGGACGCGCAGCGCCGCATGTGGTTCCTCAACCGCTACCACGCCGACGCGACCGGGGTCGGCCCCGGCGCGGCGGCCGACAACATCCCCATGGTGCTGCGGGTGACCGGCCCGCTGGCCGCGGCCGCCCTGCACGCCGCGTTGCGGGATGTGGTGGCGCGCCACGAGACCCTGCGGACCGTCTACCCCGACGGGCCGGACGGTCCCGTGCAGCGGGTGCTGGCCGAGGGCGATGCCCGCCTGGTCACCGCCCCGATCACCGCGGACGAACTGACCGCCCGGGTGGCCGAGGTCGTCGCCCGCCCGTTCGACCTGACCACCGAAACCCCGGTGCGCGCGGCCGTTTTCAGCCTGTCGCCCACCGATCACGTGCTGGTGCTGGTGGTCCACCACATCAGCTCGGACGGTTTCTCGATGGGCCCGCTGGCCGCGGACTTCATGACCGCGTACCAGGCTCACCGCGCCGGTGTGACGCCCGCCTGGGCCCCGCTGCCGGTGCAGTACGCCGACTACACCCTGTGGCAGGCCGAGCGTCGCGGTGACGAGACCGATCCGGACTCGCTCGCGCACCGGCAGCTGGCGTTCTGGCAGCAGCGCCTGTCCGGGCTGCCCGAGCAGCTGGAGCTGCCCGCGGACCGCCCGCGTCCGGCGGTGGCCTCGCTGCGCGGCGGCACCCACCGCATGAGCGTGGACGCCGAATTGCACGGCGGCCTGGTCGATCTGGCGCGCGCCCACGACACGACGCTCTTCAGCACCGTGCACGCGGCGCTGGCCGTGCTGCTGGCCCGGATCTCGGGCAGCACCGACATCGCGATCGGCACCCCGGTCGCGGGCCGCGGCGAGCAGCAGCTCGACGCCTTGGTCGGCATGTTCGTCAACACCCTGGTGCTGCGCAGCGAGATCGACCCGCGCGCCGGCTTCGACACCGTGCTGAACGCGGTGCGCGCCGATGACATCGCGGCCCTCTCGCACGCCGAGGTGCCGTTCGAGCGCCTGGTCGAGGTGCTGTCCCCGGCCCGCTCGCAGGCCCGCCACCCGCTGTTCCAGGTGGCGCTGACCTTCCACAACTACGCGCTGCCCGCGGTGGAACTGCCGTACCTGACGGTGCGCCCGGAGGCCCTGGACGCCGGGGTGTCGAAGTTCGATCTCCAGTTCACGGTGCTCGAGCAGCACGGCCCGGACGGCCGCCCGAACGGCATGGACATCGAGATCAGCTACGCCAGTGAGCTGTTCGACGCCGACACCATCGCCGCCCTCGCCGGTCGCTTCGACCGGGTGCTGGCGTCGGTGGCCGCCGACGACACCGTGGTGGTCGGCGACATCCCGCTGCTGACCATCGAGGAGAGTGCCCGCGTCCTCCACGAGTGGGCCGGCACCGGACCCGACATCGCCGAATTCACCACGCTGGCGGACCGTTTCGCCACCGCGGCGGCCATCGACCCGGCCGCCCCGGCGGTGCGCTCCGGCGACGTCACCCTCTCCTACGCCGAGCTCGACGCCCGCTCCAACCGCCTGGCCCGCTGCCTGATCGCGGCCGGCGTCGGACCGGAATCCCTGGTGGCCGTGGCCCTGCCGCGCACCGAGGAGCTGGCGGTGGCGCTGCTGGCCGTGGTCAAGGCGGGCGGCGGCTACCTGCCGATCGACCCCAACTACCCGGCCGACCGCATCGAGTATGTGATCGACGACGCCCGCCCGGTGTGCGCGATCAGCAGCGGCGCGGCCCAGCTGCCCGCCGGCTGGTTCGGCGGCCCGGTGGTCTGCCTCGACACCATCGACCTGGACGGCTACGACGCCGCCCCGGTCACCGACCGCGACCGGCGCGCCCCGCTGCGCCCGGCCGACACCGCCTACGTCATCTACACCTCGGGCTCCACCGGCCGCCCCAAGGGCGTGGTGATCCCGCACCGCAATGTGATCCGGCTGTTCGACAATGCCCAGGGCCACTACGGTTTCGGGCCCGCCGACGTGTGGACCATGTTCCACTCCTACGCCTTCGACTTCTCGGTGTGGGAGCTGTGGGGCGCGCTGCTGTACGGCGGCAGCGTCGTGGTGGTCGACTACTTCACCTCGCGATCGCCGCAGCAGTTCCGCGAACTGCTGTCCACCGCGGGCGTGACCGTGCTCAACCAGACCCCGTCGGCCTTCTACCAGCTGATCACCGCCGACGCCGAGAGCGACTCCGAGCTCGCGCTGCGCTACGTGATCTTCGGCGGCGAAGCGCTGGAGCCGCAGCGGCTCTCGGGCTGGTTCGCCCGGCACCCGCAGGGCCCGGCCCTGATCAACATGTACGGCATCACCGAGACCACGGTGCACGTGTCCTACCGCCCGATCACCCCGGACACCGGTTCGGCCAGCGTGATCGGCGGCGCGCTGCCGGGTCTGACCGTGCGCGTGCTGGATTCGCGGCTGCGCCCGGTCCCGGTCGGCGTCCCCGGCGAGATCTACGTCTCCGGCGGTCAGCTGGCGCGCGGCTACCTGAACCGCCCCGCGCTCACCTCGGGCCGCTTCGTGGCCGATCCGTACGGCGCTCCCGGCGAATCCGCCTACCGCACCGGCGATCTGGCGCGCTGGACCGCCACCGGCGACCTCGAGTACCTGGGCCGCATCGACCAGCAGGTGAACCTGCACGGCTTCCGCGTGGAGCTGGGCGAGATCGAGGCGGCGCTACTGCTGGATCCGGCGGTGCGCGAGGCCGCGGTCATCGTGCGCCACGACGAGGCCGCCGAGGTTTCCCGCATCATCGGCTACGTGGTGCCCGCGGCCGGTTCCGTGGTGTCCACCACCGACCTGCGCACCGCCCTCGCCCGGGAACTGCCCGAGCACATGGTCCCCGCCGCCGTGGTGGTCGTGGACCGGATCCCGTTGACCGTCAACGGCAAACTGGATCGCGCGGCGCTGCCCGCGCCGGTCTTCGAGGGCACCGAGTACCGCCAGCCCGCCACCGTGGCCGAGGAACTCATCGCCAATGTGTACGCGGACCTGCTGGGCATCGAGCGGGTCGGCGCGGACGACGACTTCTTCGCCCTGGGCGGCAGCTCGCTGCTCGCGGCCAAGGCGGTCGCCCGCATCGGCGCGCTGTTCGACACCACCGTCGGCGTGCGCGCGCTGTTCGAGGCCCCGACCGTGGCGGCGCTGGCCGCGCGGGTGCAGGCCGAGGCCGACGGCCCGAAGCGGCCGGTGCTGGCCGCGGGCGCGCGTCCCGAGCACCTGCCGCTCTCGCCCGCCCAGCAGCGCATGTGGTTCCTGAACCGCTTCGACCGCTCGTCGACGGCCTACAACATCCCGGTGGCGCTGCGCCTGACCGGCGAGCTGGACGCCCCGGCGCTGGAGGCCGCGTTCGCGGCGGTGATCGAACGCCACGAGACCCTGCGCACCGTCTACCCGGAGCTGGCCGCGGGCCCCGCGCAGGTGATCCTGCCCGCCGCGGAGGTGATCTCGGAGCTCAAGCCCGTCGACCTCACCGAGGCCGAACTGGTCGGCAAGGTCACCGAATTCGCCACGACCACCTTCGACGTGACGGTGGACGTGCCGGTGCGGGTGCTGCTGCTGCGCATCGTGGACGCCGACGGCGTGCCGACCGGTGATCACGTGCTCGCCGGTGTGCTGCACCACATCTCGGCCGACGGCTCCTCGGTGGTGCCGTTCGTGCGCGACCTGATGATCGCCTACAACGCCTGCCTGGGCGGCGCCAAGCCGTCCTGGACGCCGCTGGTCGTGCAGTACGCCGACTACGCGCTGTGGCAGCGCGCGCTGCTGGGCTCGGAGGACGATCCGGAGTCGGTGGCCGCGGGCCAGCTCGCCTACTGGCGCGAGACCCTGGCCGGGCTGCCCGACCAGCTGGACCTGCCCGTCGACCACCCGCGTCCGGCGCGACAGAGCCTGCGCGGCAGCTACATCCGGCTCCCGCTGGACGTCGAGCTGCACGCCGGCCTGACCGAACTGGGCCGCCGCCACGGCGCGACCCTGTTCATGGTGGTGCACGCGGCCTGGGCCGCCCTGCTGTCGCGGCTGTCGGGCACCTCCGACATCGCGGTCGGCACCCCGATCGCGGGCCGCGGCGACGCCGCCCTCGACGACGTGATCGGCATGTTCGTCAACACCCTGGTGCTGCGCACCGGAACCGATGGCGCCGAGCCGTTCACCGATCTGCTGGCCCGGGTCCGCACCGGCGACATCGCCGCCTTCGGCAATGCCGACGTGCCGTTCGAGCGCCTGGTCGAGGTGCTGAACCCGGCCCGCTCCACCGCCCGGCACCCGCTGGTCCAGGTGGGCCTGTCCTTCCAGAACCACGAGCGCGCCAACCTCGAGCTGCCCGGCCTGACCGTGTCGGAGGTCGAATTCGACACCCACGTCGCGCAATTCGATCTGCACCTGTTCGCGGTGGACCACTACGCCGAGTCCGGCGCGCCCGCCGGTCTGGAGCTGACCCTCGGCTACGCCCACGACCTGTTCACCGAGGCCACCGCGCAGCGCTTCACCGCCGCGCTGGCCCGGCTGCTGGAAACCGTGGTGGCGCAGCCGGAGACGGCCATCGGCGATGTCGATCTGCTGGGCGCGGGCCTGCGTCAGCGCATCCTGCACGACTGGAACGCCACCGCGCGCCAGCTGGCCCCGGCCACCCTGGCCGACCTGGTGGACGAGCAGGCGGCCGTCGCCCCCGGCGCGGTCGCGCTGCTGGACGACGCCGGAACCTCGCTCACCTACGGCGAATTCGACGCCCGGGTGAACCGCCTGGCGCGTCGCCTGATCGCCGCCGGCGTCGGCCCGGAGACCGGCGTGGTGCTGGCCATGCGCCGCGGCATCGACCTGGTGGTCGCCATGTACGCGGTGGTGAAGGCGGGCGGCGCGTACGTGCCGATCGACCCCGACCACCCGGCCGACCGTATCGCCTACATCGTCGAGACCGCCGCTCCCGCGGTGGTTCTCACCACCTCGGCGGACGGCGTGCCGTTCACCGCCGAGGCGCCGGTGCTCGAGGTGGACCGGCTCGACCTGTCCGCGCTGTCCGCCGCCCCGGTCACCGACGCCGAGCGGGTGCGCCCGCTGCGCGAGCAGCACCCGGCCTACGTCATCTTCACCTCCGGCTCGACCGGCCTGCCCAAGGGCGTCGCGGTGCCGCACGCGGCCATCGTCAACCAGTTGCGCTGGCTGCGGACCACATTCGAGCTGGGCGCGGGCGACCGCGCGTTGTTGAAGACGCCCGCCACCTTCGACCTGTCGGTGTGGGAGTTCTGGTCCACCCTGACCACCGGCGGCAGCCTGCTGGTCTCGGCCGCGGGCGAGGAGCGCGATCCGGACCGCCTGCGCGCCCTGATCGAGAGCCACGGCGTCACCGTCCTGCACCCGGTGCCCTCCCTGCTGGGCATGCTGCTGGCCGGCGGCCCGCTGCCCGAATCGGTGCGCGCGGTACTGGCCATCGGTGAGGCGTTGCCCGCCGCCACGGCCGCCGAGTTCCTCGACCACCACGCCGAGAACGGTTCCGGCGCACGGCTGTTCAACCTGTACGGACCGACCGAGGCGGCCGTCTCGATCACCGCCTTCGAGGTGGCCGAGCGGCACCGGCAGGCCGTGCCGATCGGCTCGCCCGCCTGGAACAGCCGCGCGTACGTGCTCGACGCCCGGCTCTCGCCGGTCCCGGTCGGCGTGCCCGGCGAGCTGTACCTGTCGGGTGCGCAGCTGGCCCGCGGCTACTTCGGCCGCCCGGCCCTGACCGCCGACCGCTTCGTGGCCGACCCGTTCGCGGGCGGCCGCATGTACCGCACCGGCGACATCGTCCGCTGGCGTGAGGACGGGGCGCTCGAGTACATCGATCGCGCCGACTTCCAGGTCAAGATCGGCGGTTTCCGGATCGAGCTCGGTGAGGTGGAGACCGCGCTGCGTCGCCAGCCCGGCGTCACCGCCGCGGTCGCCGTCGCCCGCACCGCGGGTGACGCGGGGTCGCGCCTGGTCGCCTACGCCGCGGTGCCCGGCACCGCCGACGACAACCGCGACGAGGTGTCGGCCGCGCTGCGCGCCGCCCTGGGCGCGGAGCTGCCGAAGTACATGGTCCCGGCCGCGCTCATGGTCCTGGACGCCCTGCCGCTGAACGCCAATGGCAAGGTGGACCGGGCCCAGCTGCCGGAGCCGGTCTTCGCGGTCGCGGCCTACCGCGAGCCGACCACGGCCGTCGAGCAGGCGGTCGCGGCGGGCTTCGCCGAGGTGATCGGCGCGGCCGAGGACGTCCTCATCGGCCTGGACACCGACTTCTTCGCCCTCGGCGGCAACTCGCTGATGGCGACCCGCCTGGCCGCCCGGCTCGGCGCGGATCTCGGTGTGCGGGTGCCGGTCTCGGCCCTGTTCGAGGCGCCGACCGTGGACGGCCTGGCGACCTGGATCGCCACCGCCGACCACGCCGACGCGCTGCCGCCGCTGGTGCGCCGCACCGACGCGGGCCCGGCCCCGCTGTCGCTGGCGCAGCAGCGGATGTGGGTGCTCAACCGCCTGCAGCCGGAGTCGGGCGCCTACAACGTGCCGACCGCCATCCGGCTCACCGGCCACCTCGACCGGGCCGCGCTGACGGCGGCCCTGCGGGATGTGCTGGAGCGCCACGAGATCCTGCGCACCCGCTACCCCGAGGTGGACGGCGAGGCCGTGCAGGTGGTGCTCGAGGTCGGCGAGCTCGACGGCGAGCTGACCCCGGTTCCGGTGTCGGAGAACGACCTCCAGGCCGCGCTGGTCGAGGTGGCCGCGGCGGGCTTCGATGTGACCGTGGCCCCGCCGGTGCGGGTCGTGCTGTTCGAACTGGCTCCGGACGAGCACGTCCTCATGGTGGTGCTGCACCACATCAGCGCCGACGGCTACTCGGTGCTGCCCATGACCCGGGACCTGGTGCTGGCGTACACCTCCCGTACGTCCGGCGCCGCTCCCGCCTGGACCCCGCTCGAGGTCCAGTACGGCGATTACGCCGCCTGGCAGCGCACTGTGCTCGGCTCCGACGCCGATCCGCAGAGCCTGCTCTCGCGCCAGCTGGCCTTCTGGGTGGACGAACTGTCCTCCGCCCCGGACCAGCTGGAGCTGCCCACCGACCGGCCCCGGCCGGCGCGGCGGGAAATGCTGGGCAAGACGATCGATTTCGCGGTGGACTCCGACACCGTCGAACGACTGTCGACCCTGGCCCGCGCGCACGGCGCCACCCTGTTCGGGGTCGTGCACGCCGCCTTCACCGTGTTGCTGGCCAAACTGTCCGGCCAGCGCGACATCTCGATCGGCGTTCCCGTCGCCGGTCGCGGTGAGCGGGCACTGGACGACCTGATCGGCATGTTCGTCAATACCGTGGTGCTGCGCACCGAGGTGGACGGCAAGCTGACCTTCACCGACCTGCTGAAGCAGGTGCGCGATCGCGATCTGGCCGCGTTCGACCACGGTGACGTCCCGTTCGAGCGGGTGGTGGAGGCCGTGCTGGCCGCCACCGGCCGGGGCCGTTCGGCCTCGGTGAACCCGTTGTTCCAGGTGGCCTTCGCCTTCCAGAACATGGCGCCGGTGTCGGTCGAACTGCCCGGGCTGACCGTGGCGGCGCTCGAGCCCGAGCTGATCGAGGCCAAGTTCGACCTCCAGCTCACCGGCATCGAGCAGCACGACGCGGCCGGGAAGGTGACCGGCCTGGACATGCGATTCGGGTACGCGACAGACATCTTCGAGGCCGACTCCGTGCGTCTGCTGGCTCAGCGCCTGCGGTCGGTCCTCGACACCGTCGTCGCGAACCCGGACGTGTCCTTGCGCGCCATCGACATCCGGACCGAGGCGGAGCGCAACCGCCGCCCCGGCACCGGCGCGCCGAAGGCCGAATCGGTCGCGCCGCAGCAGAATTCCTCCACCTCTGCCGCGGCCGACCTGCCCACCCTGATCGCCGCCGCCGCGGCCGCCGCTCCCGCGTCGGTCGCCGTCACGCACGGCGAGCACACGGTGACGTACCGGGATCTCGCCGAGAAGATCGCCGTCACCGCCCGCGCCATGGGCGCCGCCGCGAAGCCGGAGGCGCTGGTCAACGTGGCACTCGCCGGGCTGGTGCCCGGCATTCTGGCCGCCCTCGGCGCGGCCGGACTCCGTCAGGTCCTGAGCACGCTCACCGCGGACGCGCAGGCCCTGGTCCTCAGCACGGAAAGCACGTCGGAAGGAAGCCTCTGATGCACTACGCAGAGTCGATCGCCACCAACCGGACCGGACGGGTCACGGCCTTGCGCCGGGCCTACGGCGTGGGCGACCTACCATGTCTGATTGCCGTCGTGGCGGAGCTGGACGCCGACCGCGTCGCGCTGCGCTACGCGGGCGACACCGTCGCCTACGGTGTCCTGGCCGCCGAGATCGCCATGCTGAGCGAGGCCATGGGCGGCGCGCTCGAGCCCGAGGCGCTGATCCAGGTGGTGGTCTCCGGCCAGCTGCCCGGCCTCATGGACGGTGAGGCCGGCGGCCTGACCGCGGCGCTCGAGGCCCTGGTCGACGACGCCGTGCTCGCGGCGTCCGATGTCCTGGACCCCAAGCTGGCCCCGGTCGAGACGCTCAGCACCCAGTTCCGGGCGCAGGTCCAGCGCACCCCGGACGCCATCGCCGTGGACTACGAGGGCGAGACCCTCACCTACGCCGAATTCGCCACGCGCGTCACCGTTCTCGCGCGCCACCTGCGCACCCTGGGCGTCGGCCCGGACGTGCTGGTGGGCCTGGCGGTGCGCCGCTCCTTCGAACTGCTGGTCGGCATGTTCGCCATCCTGGAGGCGGGCGGCGCGTACGTGCCGATCGATCCGGACCACCCGGCCGAGCGCACCTCCTACGTGCTCGAGGTGGCCCAGCCCGCGGTGGTGCTCACCACCACCGCCGATCACCCGCCGTTCGAGATCGCCGCGCCGGTGCTGCGCATCGACGAATTCGAGGACAACGCACGGGAACTGGGCATCAACGGCGACCGGCTGCTGTCCCCGGCCGACGACCCGGAGCTACCGCAGCCGGGCCCGGACAACCTGGCCTACGTCATCTTCACCTCCGGCTCCACCGGCCGCCCCAAGGGTGTGGCCATTCCGCACCGCGCGGTGATCGCCTTCCTGCGCTGGCAGCAGCGGCAGTTCCGGCTCACCGACCAGGACGCGCTGCTGTTCAAGACCTCCACCACCTTCGACGCCTCGGTGTGGGAGATCTTCTGGCCGCTGACCACCGGCGCGCGGATCGCGATGACCCGCCCCGACGGTCACCTGGACCCGGCCTACCTGGTGCGGGTGATCCGCGAATCCCGGGTCACCACAGCGTTCTTCGTGACCTCCATGCTGGCCGCGCTGGTGGGCGAGGTGATGCGCAGCGGCGAGGAGATGCCCGACTCGCTGCGCTACCTGCTCACCGGTGGCGAGACCGTCCCCGTCGGAACCGCCGCTGACTTCCGCAGCGTCAGTGGCGCGACCCTCTTCGACGTGTACGGCCCGACCGAGTCCACCGTGCTGGCCACCTCGCACGAGGTCACCGCCGCCGACGTCGACTCCATCCCGATCGGCAGCCCCGGCGACGACGTGGAAGTGCTGGTCCTGGACGAGGATCTGCGTCCCGTGCCGGTCGGCGTGGTCGGCGAGCTCTACATCGCCGGCCCGCAGTTGGCCCGCGGCTACGCCGGTCGCTCCGGCCTGACCGCCGAGCGTTTCGTGGCCAACCCCGAAGGCCCCTCCGGCGATCGCATGTACCGCACCGGCGACCTGGTGCGCTGGGTGTCCAACCCCGACAACGGCCCCGACGAGCTGGAATACGTGGGCCGCAGCGACTTCCAGGTGAAGATGCGCGGTCTGCGCATCGAGCTCGGCGAGGTCGAGACCGCGCTGCGCCGCGACGCCGCCGTCGCGCAGGCGGCGGTGCTCATGCACACCCGCGCCGACGGCGAGCAGAACCTGGTCGGCTATGTGGTGGCCGCCGACGGACACGAGATCGACAGTGCCGCCGTGCTTTCCACCGTGCGCACCCACGTGCCCGAGTACATGGTGCCGTCGCTGCTGGTGCCGATGGATCGGCTGCCGCTCAATGTGAACGGCAAGGTGGACCGCCGGGCGCTGCCCGAACCGGACTTCGCCGACGCCGTCACCGCCTACCGCGCGCCGGAGACCGCCGCCGAGGAGGCGGTCGCGGCCATCTTCGCCGACCTGCTCGACCTCGAGGTGGTCGGCGCGGACGACGACTTCTTCACCATCGGCGGCAACTCGCTGATCGCCACCCGCGCCATCGCCCGCATCCGCGAGACCCTCGGCGTCACCGTGGACGTGCGCGACTTCTTCGAGCGGCCGACGGTGTCCGCGCTGGCCGCGCTGGGCGACAACGCGGGCCCGGCCCGGCCGCCGCTGACCGCGGGCCCGCGCCCGGACCACATCCCGCTCTCGCCCGCCCAGCAGCGCATGTGGTTCCTCAACCACTACGCGCGCAGCGAATACGATCCGGCCGACGACGAATTCGATCCGGCCGCGGTGGACAACATGCCGTTCGCGCTGCGGCTGCGCGGCGACCTCGACACCGCGGCGCTGGCGGCCGCCTTCGCCGACGTGGTGGAGCGCCACGAGTCGCTGCGCACCTACTACCCGGCCGCCGAGCAGGGCCCGGCCCAGATGGTGCTGCCCGCCGCCGCGGTCGACCTGACCCCGCGCGACGTGCCCGAGGACCAGCTGGTCGGCACCGTACTGGGTTTGGCCGCACAGGGTTTCGACGTCACCGCCGAGGTGCCGCTGCGGGCCCGGCTGCTGCGCTCGGGCCCCGGCGACCACACCCTGGTCGTGGTGGCCCACCACATCGCCGCCGACGGCGCCTCCATCGGCCCGCTGGTGCGCGACCTGGTGATGGCCTACGTGGCCCGCCAGGCCGGGCAGCGCCCGCAGTTCGCGCCGCTGGCCGTGCAGTACGCCGACTACGCGCTGTGGCAGCGCGCCTGGATGGGCGACGAGTCCGACCCGGACTCGGTGTCCGCCCGCCAGATCTCCTTCTGGACGGACGAACTCGCCGAACTGCCCGCCCAGCTGGACCTGCCCGCCGACCGCCCGCGGCCCGCCGCCTCCAGCGGTCGCGGCGCGACCTTCGAGACCGTGCTGGACGCCGACCTGCGGGCCGCGGTGGACAAGCTGGCCGCCGCGCACCGCGCCACCCCGTTCATGGTGCTGCACGCCGCGCTGGCCGCCGTGCTGGCCCGGCTGTCCGGCACCACCGACATCGCCATCGGCACCCCGGTGGCCGGACGCGGCGATCAGGCCCTCGACGACCTGGTCGGCATGTTCGTCAACACCCTGGTGCTGCGCACCGAGGTCCGGAACGCGGACTCCTTCGGCGACCTCATCGCCCATGTGCGCGACCGCGATCTGCGCGCCTTCGCCCACCGCGACGTGCCGTTCGAGCGCCTGGTCGAGGTGCTCAACCCGCCGCGCGCCCGCAACCGCCACCCGCTGTTCCAGGTGGCCCTGTTCATGCAGAACCTGGGCGAGCTGACCGCCGGGCTGCCCGGCCTCACGGCCGAGGAACTGGACTTCGATCCGGGCATCGCCAAGTTCGACCTGCAGCTCACCGTGAACACCGCCGGTGACGGCTACCGGGTCGAATACACCTACGCCACCGACCTTTTCGACGACCACACGGTGCGCGAGCTGGCCGCCAAGTTCACCCGCCTGCTGGCCGCCGCCACCGCGGACGCCACCGTCGCCGTCGGCGATATCGAACTGCTCGACGCCGGCGAGTACGACTATGTCACCTCCAGCTGGAACGCCACCGGCGCCCGCGTCCCGGATCTGTTCCTGCACCAGGGTTTCGACTCGCAGGTCGCGCGCACGCCGAAGAACCGCGCGCTGGTCTTCGGCGACACCGAGCTGACCTACACCGAGTTCTCCGAGCGGGCCAACCGCCTGGCGCGGCACCTCATCGCCGCCGGTGTCGGCCCGGAATCGCTGGTCGTGCTGGCCATGGCGCGCTCGGTGGAACTGGTCGTGGCCATGTACGCCGTGCTGCGCGCGGGCGGCGCCTACGTGCCGGTCGACCCCGCGCACCCGGCCGAGCGGATCGGCCACATCCTGGCCACCGCGGGCCCGCACTCGGTGCTCACCACCCGCCGGGACGGTTTCACGCTGCCCGAGACCATCGACGTGCCCCTGCACCACCTCGACGAACTGAACCTCGAGGACTACTCCGCCGCCAAGATCGGCGACAAGGAGCGGCACGGGGTCCTGCACCCCGACCACCCGGCATACGTGCTGTTCACCTCCGGGTCCACCGGCAAGCCCAAGGGCGTCGCGGTCACCCACCGCGCCATCGCCAACCAGCTGGCCTGGATGCAGGCCGAGTACGGCGTCCGCGCCCAGGACGTCTACCTGCAGAAGACCGCCACCACCTTCGACGTCTCGCTGTGGGGCTACTTCCTGCCGCTGCGCGCGGGCGCGACCCTGGTGGTCGCCACCCCCGACGGCCACCGCGACCCCCGCTACATCGCGGAAACCATTGCCCGGCACCAGGTCACGCTGACCGACTTCGTGCCGTCCATGCTGTCGGTGTTCGCCGCGCACGCCGAGGCGGGCGAACTCGACTCACTGCGCGACATCTTCGTCATCGGCGAGGCGCTGCCGCCCGAGACCGTGACCGCCTTCTGGGCGGTCAGCGACGCCGGCGTGCACAACCTGTACGGCCCCACCGAGGCCGCGGTGTCCATCACCTTCCGGGAGGCGCACCGCTCCGACACCCTCGCCGTCCCGATCGGCGAGCCGGAGTGGAACTCCCAGGTGTTCGTGCTGGATTCGCGCCTGCACCCGGTCGCCATCGGCGTGCCCGGCGAGCTGTACCTGGCCGGCGCCCAGCTGGCCCGCGGCTACCACAGCCGCTTCGACCTGACCTCGGATCGCTTCGTGGCCAACCCCTTCGGCCCGAGTGGGCAGGGGGGTGACGGGTCGCGGATGTACCGCACGGGCGACCTGGTGAAGTGGACCGAGGACGGCGAGCTGGTCTACCTCGAGCGCCTCGACTTCCAGATCAAGTTCCGCGGCCAGCGCATCGAACTGGCCGAGATCGAGAGCGCCCTGCTGCTGGCGCCCGAGGTGGCTCAGGCCGCGGTGCGTCTGGTCGACGCCGACTCCGGCGACTTCCTGGCCGGATACGTGGTGCCCGCCCCCGGTGTCGAGCTGGACCCGGAGACCCTGCGCGAGGGCCTGACCCGGGTGCTACCGCCCTACATGGTGCCCACCGCCCTGATGGCGCTGACCGAACTGCCGCTCAACTCCAGCGGCAAGCTGGACCGCAAGGCGCTGCCCGTTCCGCAATTGCGCGCCAAGGCCTTCCGTGAGCCGATCGACCCGGCCCAGCGCCTGGTGGCGGCCGTGTTCGCCGAGGTGCTGAACGCCGAGCGCGCCGGTCTCGACGACGACTTCTTCGCCCTGGGCGGCAGCTCCCTGGACGCCGCCCGGGTCACCTCCCGCATCGGCGCCGAGCTCGGCTCCCGGGTGCCGGTGCGCCTGCTGTTCGAGTTCTCCACCGTCGAGGGCCTGGCCGCCGCGCTGGTGGCCGCGAATCCCGATGCCGCCCGGCCGGTGCTGGCCGCGCGCCCGCGCCCGGACCGCATTCCGCTCTCGCCCGCCCAGCAGCGCCTGTGGTTCCTCAACCGCATCGAGGCCGAGGACGGCGAGCACAGCGTCTACAACCTGCCGATCGTGCTGCGCCTGCGCGGCGACCTGGACATCGCCGCCCTCGAGCAGGCCACCCTGGACGTGCTGGCCCGCCACGAGTCGCTGCGCACCAGCTACCCGGACTCGGAAGCCGGTCCGTACCAGCAGATCCTGGACATCGCCGACATCGGCCTGAGCCTGAGCCCGGTGCCGGTCACCGCGGCCGAGGTGACCGGGGCGATCACCGCCTTCGCCACCGCCGGATTCGACGTCACCGCCGAACTGCCCTCCCGCATCGCGCTGTTCGTCCTCGACGACGAGGCCGCCGCGGAGACCGAGTACGTGCTGGCCGTGGTCGTGCACCACATCGCCGCCGACGCGCTGTCGCTGCAGCCCCTCATCGGCGACCTGATGCGCTCCTACCTGGCCCGGGTCGCGGGCCAGGAGCCCGGCTGGGAACCGCTGGCCGTGCAGTACGCCGACTACAGCCTCTGGCAGCACGAACTGCTCGGCGACGCCGAGGTCCCCGGCACCGTCGCACACCAGCAGATCGAGTTCTGGCGCGAGACCCTGGCCGGCCTGCCGCCGCAGCTCGCCCTCCCGGCCGACCGTCCCCGCCCCGCCGTGGCCACCAATGCCGGTGCGGCCGTGCCGTTCTCGGTCGACGAGACCGTGGCCGCCGGACTGCGCGAGCTGGCGCGGGCGCACGGCGTCACCCTGTTCATGGTCGTGCACGCCGCCTTCGCGGCCCTGCTGGCCCGTGCCTCCGGCACCGCCGACATCCCGGTCGCCTCCCCGATCGGCGGCCGCGGCGAACGCGAACTCGACGCCCTCATCGGCATGTTCGTCAACACCCTGGTGCTGCGCACCCAGGTCGAGGCCGACCGGAGCTTCGCCGATCTGCTGGGCGCCGTGCGCACCGCCGACCTGGCCGCCTTCGGCCACGCCGAACTGCCTTTCGAGCGCATCGTGGACGCGCTGGCCGTGGACCGCACCACCGGCGCGCCGCCGCTGGCCCAGGTCATGCTGTCGTTCAACGACGCCCGGATGAGCGGCGGCACGGGCACCTTCGAGCTGCCCGAACTGGCCGTCACCCCCGTCGAGATCGACGACCCCACGGTCAAATTCGACCTGCACCTGGTCGTCGGCGAACTCGGCGAGCAGTCCGGTCTGACCGGCAACCTGCGCTACGCCACCGAGATGTTCGACGCCGCCACCGCGGCCTCGCTCACCGAGCAGTTCGGCCGCCTGCTGGCCGCCGTGGCCGCCGACGCCTCCGTCCTGGTCGGCGACATCGACCTGCTCGGCGAGGTCGAGCGCGACCTGGTCGTGCGCGGCTGGAACGACACCGCCTTCGATGTGGACGCCGCGCTGGGGCTGACCCCGGCCGCCGCCGCGGACGCCAAGACCCTGATCTCGCTGTTCGAGGAGCAGGTCGCCCGCACCCCCGACGCCGTCGCCCTCACCTTCGAGGGGACGAGTCTGTCCTATGCCGAGTTCGCGGGCCGCGTCCGCCAGCTCGCGCGCTGGCTGATCAGCGAGGGCGTCGGCCCGGAATCGCTTGTCGCACTGGGTATGCGGCGCTCCCTGGACCTGGTGATCGGCATGTACGCGGTGTCCGCGGCGGGCGCCGGTTACCTGCCGCTGGACCCCGACCACCCGGCCGACCGGCTCGAGTACATCCTCGAGACCGCCGACCCGGTGACCGTGCTGACCGCCGGCGTGGACCTGCCGCTCGACACCGCCCAGGTGCGCATCGACCTGCTCGACCTGACCGGCATCGCCGAGGCGCCGATCACCGACGCGGATCGCAGTGCCCCGCTGCGGGATTCCAACACCGCCTACGTCATCTTCACCTCCGGCTCCACCGGCCGCCCCAAGGGCGTCGCGGTCAGCCACGCCGCGATCGTCAACCGCCTGGTCTGGGGCCGGTCGGCGCACGGCCTGACCGCCGCCGACGTGGTGCTGCAGAAGACCCCGATGACCTTCGACGTGTCGGTCCCGGAGTTCTTCCTGCCCTTGCAGATCGGCGCGCGCCTGGTGATCGCCAAGCCCGAGGGCCACAGCGATCCGGTGTACCTCGCCGAACTCATCGCCCGCGAGGGCATCACGGCCGCGCACTTCGTGCCGTCCATGATGACCGTCTTCGTCGCCGAGGAGGCCGCCGCGCGCTGCACCTCGCTGCGGATCGTCTTCGCCTCCGGTGAGGCGCTGTCCTCGAAGCCCGCGCACCGGCTGCGCGAGCTGACCGGCGCGGAACTGCACAACCTCTACGGCCCGACCGAGGCCGCGGTCGAGGTGGCCTACCACCGGGTCACCGATGCCGACGTGGACGCCGTGCCGATCGGCCGGCCCACCTTCAACACCGAGCTCTACGTGCTGGACGCGCGCCTGCGCCCGGTCCCGGTGGGCGTCGCGGGCGAGCTGTACCTCGCCGGTGACCAGCTGGCGGTCGGCTACGTGGCCCGCCCGGGCCTGACCGCGGATCGCTTCGTGGCCAACCCGTTCGGTGGGTCGGAGCGCATGTACCGCACCGGTGACCTGGTCAAGTGGAACCGCGACGGGGAACTGGAGTACCTGGGCCGCACCGACTTCCAGGTGAAGCTGCGCGGTCTGCGCATCGAGCTGGGGGAGATCGAGGCCGCGCTGACCGCGCACCCCGAGGTCGCCCAGTCCGTGGTCGTGGTGCACGGCTCCGGCGCCGACGCGCAGCTGGTCGGCTACGTGGTGCCCGCCGCGGGCGCCGAGATCTCGGTGGCGGCGCTGAAAGCCGAACTGGCGCAGCGACTACCGGTCTACATGGTGCCCGCCGTCCTGATGAGCCTGGACTCCTTCCCGGTCAACAGCTCCGGCAAGCTGGACCGCGGCGCGCTGCCCGCCCCGGCCGCCGCCACCACCGCCTTCCGCGCGGCCACCGGCCCCGAGGAGCGGATCGTCGCGGAGGTCTTCGCCTCCCTGCTCGGCGCCGCGCGAGTCGGCGCGGACGACGACTTCTTCTCCCTCGGCGGCAACTCGCTCATCGCCACCCAGCTGGTGGCGCGCCTGGGCAAGGCCGCGGGCGTGCGGATTCCGTTGCGCGCGGTGTTCGAGGACGCCACCGTCGCGGGCCTGGCCGCCAAGATCCGCGCGGCCGACGCCGAGACGCTGGTCGAGCTGCCGCCCGTGGTCGCGCAGGAACGCGGCGACCACATCCCGCTGTCCATCGCCCAGCAGCGGCTGTGGTTCCTGAACCGCTTCGACATTCGCGACGGCTACACCATTCCGTTCGCGCTGCGCCTCACCGGTGCGCTGAACATCGAGGCCCTGCGCGCGGCCGTGTCCGACGTGGTGGACCGTCACGAGACCCTGCGCACCATCTACCCCGAGCACGACGGCCAGGCGAGCCAGCTCATCCTGCCCACCGGCACCCGCCTGATCGACCTGGTCCCCGAGTCCGTCACCGCCGCGGAACTGCCCGGACTGGTGGAATCGGTGGCGCGCACCGCCTTCGACGTGACCGCCGAGGTGCCGTTCCGCATCCGGCTGCTCGAACTCACCGACGAGCCGGGTGTCCACCTGCTGGTCCTGGTGGTGCACCACATCGCCGCCGACGGCTGGTCCTTCGGCCCGCTCACCCGCGACATCGCCACCGCCTACGTGGCGCGTTGCGCCGGTGAGGTCCCCAACCTGGCGCCGCTGCCGGTGCAGTACGCCGATTTCGCGCTGTGGCAGCGCGCTGCCCTCGGCGGCCCCGAAGACCCCGAATCGGTGCTGGCCCAGCAGCTCACGCACTGGACCCGCCGCCTGCACGGCGTCCCGGACGTGCTGCCCCTGCCCACCGACCGTCCCCGGCCCGCCGTAGCCAGCGGCCGCGGCGCGGGCTTCAGCGGCCGCTTCGACGCCGAATTGCACTCGGCCGTCCTGGCTTTCGCGGCCGACCGCCGGGTCACCCCGTTCATGGTGCTGCACACGGCGCTGTCGGTGACGCTGGCCCGCCTGTCCGGCACCGCCGACATCGTGATCGGCACCCCGGTCGCGGGCCGCGGCGACGAGGCCCTCGACGACCTGGTCGGCATGTTCGTCAACACCCTGGTGCTGCGCACCGAGGTGCGCGCGGACGCCGCCCTGGCCGAGCTGCTCACCCAGGTCCGCGAGACCGATCTGACCGCCTTCGACCACGCCGTGGTGCCGTTCGAGATGCTGGTCGAAGCGGTGAATCCGGTGCGCTCCCAGGCGCACGCGCCGCTGGCCCAGGTGACGCTGACCCTGCAGAACCACGCCCGGCCCAGCATCAAGCTGAACCGCCTGGCCATCGAGGCGCTCACCGTGGACGCCACCGCCACCCAGTTCGACCTGGACTGGACGCTGGCCGAGACCACCGGCGCCGACGGCGCGCCCGGCGGCATCGACGTCTACATCACCTACGCGACCGATCTTTTCGACGCCGCCACCATCGGCGGCTTCCAGGAGACCTTCGAACGCGTGCTGCGGGCGCTGCTCGCCGATCCCCGCGTCGCCGCCGGTGACGTGGAGATCATGTCGCGCGCCGAACGCGGTGCGCTGCTGGTGGATCGCAATGCCACCACCCGGCCGCTGCCGGTCGAGACCCTGGCCGAACTGCTCGACGCGCGGGCCGCGCTGGATCCCGACGTGGACGCGCTGGTCTTCGAGGGCGAGCGGGTCGGCTACGCGGACCTGGCCCGGCGCGTGAATCGCCTGGGCCGCCTGCTGATCGCGCAGGGCGTCGGCCCGGACGCGATCGTCGGCGTCACCGCCCAGCGGTCGGTCGACATGGTGGTCGCGCTGTACGCGGTGGTGGCCGCCGGCGCCGCCTACGTGCCGGTCGACCCGTCCCATCCGGCCGACCGCATCGCGCATGTGCTCGGCACTTCGGACAGCACCCTGGTGCTGACCGTCGGCGGGGCCACGCTGCCCGAACTCGCGGGCGTTCGCGTGCTCGACCTCGCCGTGCTGGCGGAATCGGGTGCGCTGGAGGAGTTCTCGGACGCGCCGATCACCGACGCGGACCGGCTCGGCGTGCTGCACCCGGACAACCTGGCCTACGTGTTGTACACCTCCGGCTCCACCGGCCTGCCCAAGGGCGTGGCCACCAGCCACCGCGCCATCATGAACCAGCTGCGCTGGCTCGAGGAGCGCTACGGCGTCACCCGCGAGGACAGCATCATGCAGCGGGCCCCGCTGGCCTTCGACGTCTCGGTGTGGGAGTGCTTCCTGCCCGCCATGGTCGGTGCGCCCCTGGTGGTTCCGCGTCCGGGCCCGCTGGACCTGGACTACCTGGCCGACCTGATGCGCGAATTCGGCGTCACCATCGCCGAACACGTGCCGTCGGTGCTGGCCGCGCTGATCGCCGAGGGCCACGGCGACGCCCTGAAGTCGTTCCGCCACCTGCACACCGGTGGTGAGGCGCTGCCCGTCGAACTGCTCGGCCGGCTGCGTGAGCTGGTCGGCGGTTCGGTGCACAACGCCTACGGTCCGACCGAGGCCGCCATCTCGACCATCTACCACGAGTTCTCCGACGCCGACCCGGATTTCGAGGTCGCCATCGGCCGCCCGAACTGGAACACCCGCGCCTACGTGCTCGACGCCCGCATGCGCCCGGTGCCGATGGGCGTCATCGGCGAGCTCTACCTGGCCGGCGCCCAGCTGGCCCGCGGCTATCAGGGCCGCGGCGCGCTGACCGCCGACCGGTTCGTGGCCGACCCGTTCGGCGTGCCCGGCGCGCGCATGTACCGCACCGGCGACCTGGTGCGCTGGAACCGCACCGGCGACCTGGTCTACATGGGCCGCAACGACTTCCAGATCAAGCTGCGCGGTCAGCGCGTCGAGCTCGGCGAGATCGAGGCCGCCCTGCTGTCCGCGCCCGGCGTGGCCAACGCGGTGGTGCTGCTGGCCCAGGACACCACCGGGGCGGACTGCCTGGTCGGCTACGTGTCCGGCGAGCAGCTCGACGCCGAGGCGGTGCTGGCCCACGCCCGCACCCAGCTGCCCTCGTACATGGTGCCCGCCCACGTGGCGGTGCTGGACGCGATGCCGCTCACCACCGTCGGCAAGCTGGACCGGGCGGCCCTGCCCGCCATCGAGTTCACCTCGGCCACCGTCGCTTTCCGCGAACCCGCGGCGGGCGCGGAAGCCACCCTGGCCGCTCTCGCCGGGGACCTGCTCGGCGGCGTCACCCTCGGCGCGGACGACGACTTCTTCGCCCGTGGCGGCAATTCGCTGCTCGGCATGCGCCTGATCGCCCGCGCCAACGCGGCGCTCGGCGCGGACCTGTCGGTGCGCCAGCTGTTCGAGGCCCCCACCGTCGCCGGACTGGCGGCGTTGGTCACCGCCGGCGGCACCGGCCTGCCGCTGCGCCGGATGGTCCGGCCGGAGCGAATCCCGCTGTCCCCGGTGCAGACCCGCATGTGGCTGCTCAACCGCCTGGACCCCGAATCGGCGGCCTACAACCTGCCCTCCGCGGTCCGCATCACCGGCGAGATCGACACCACCGTGCTGACGGCGGCCTTCGCCGACGTGGTCGCTCGCCACGAGGCGCTGCGCACCATCTACCCGTCCGACGCCGACGGCCTCGGCTACCAGTTGATCCTGCCCGCCGAGACCGTGCCGCTCCCGCTCGAGATCCACACCGGCGCGAACGCCGCGGACCCTGCCTGGATCGAAGCCTTCGTCTCGACCGGCTTCGACGTCACCGACACCGTGCCGATTCGCGTCGCGCTGCTGCGCGAGACCGAGCACAGCCACATGCTGGTGGTGGTTCAGCACCACATCGCCGGTGACGGCCAGTCGATGAACCCGCTGCTGCGCGACACCATCACCGCCTACCTGTCCCGGGCGGCGGGGCACGCGCCGGAGTGGACGGATCTGCCCGTGCAGTACGCCGAGTTCGCGCTCTGGCAGCAGGCCACCCTGGAGCTCGTCGGCGCCCGCGAACTGGCGTTCTGGACCGAGACCCTGGCCGACCTGCCCGACGAGATCGCCCTGCCCACCGACCGGCCCCGCCCGGAGGTGGCCTCCGGCCACGGCGCGTACCTCCACACTCACCTGGACGCCGATCTGACCGCCGCGATCACGCGAATCGCGGAGGCGCACAACGTCACCCCGTTCATGGTGTGGCACGCCGCGCTGACGGTGCTGCTGGCCCGCCTGTCGGCGGGCACCGACATTGCCATCGGCACCCCGATCGAGGGCCGCGGCAATGCCGACCTCGACGACCTGGTCGGCATGTTCGTCAATACCCTGGTGCTGCGGACCCGCCCCGACCTGGGCCGCGGATTCGACGCGCTGCTGGCGCAGACCCGCGAGGTCGACCTGGCCGCCTTCGACCACGCGAACGTGCCGTTCGACCAGGTCGTGGACGCGCTCGGCCTGCCCCGCAGCCAGTCCCGCAACCCGCTGTTCACCGTCGCCCTGACGTACATGAACCTCGACAACCCGTCCTACTCGGCCCCCGGCCTGGCCCTGGAGGGCGTCGACTACGTGGCCCCGGTGGCTCGCTTCGACCTGCAGGTGACCGTGTCCGGCGAACCGGACGCCGAGGGCCGGCTGGCCATCGAAATGAACTACGCCACCGACCTGTTCGACGCCGAGACCATCGTGTCCTTCGCCGAGCGGATGGAACGCGTACTGCGCGCCGTGGCCGCGGACGCGACCGCGCCCATCGGTGACATCGACCTGATGGAGGCGGCCGAGCGCCGCGACGTCACCGACCTGTGGGGGTACACCGGCGACGGCGTCGACGAGTCCGACGCCACCCTGCCGAGCCTGTTCGACGCCACGGTGGCCGCGCACTCGGAGCGGGTCGCGGTGCGGTTCGGCGACGAGGAGCTCACCTACCTCGAGCTGGATCGCCGCGCGAACGCACTGGCGCGCAGGCTGATCGCGGCGGGCGCCGGTCCGGAGTCGCTGGTCGCGGTGCTGCTGCCGCGTTCGGCCGATCTGGTCGTGGCGCTGCTGGCGGTGCTCAAGTCCGGCGCGGGTTATGTGCCGATCGATCCGTCCTACCCGGCCGACCGCATCGCGTACGTGCTGTCGGACGCGCGACCCACCAGCGTGATCACCGATTCGACCGTGCGGTCCGCGCTGACGCGGGACGGCGAACCGGCACCGGATCTGAACATCATTCTGCTGGACGGTGATTCGCAGGAGTGGCCGGACGCGCCGATCACCGACGCCGACCGCCTGACCTTGCTGCGACCGGACGACGTCGCCTACGTCATCTACACCTCCGGGTCCACCGGCCGCCCCAAGGGCGTGGCCGTGGCGCACCGGAACGTCGTGCAGCTCATGGCGAACATCGTGCCCGAGTTCGACTTCGATCACGAGGACGTGTGGACGCTGTTCCACTCCTACGCCTTCGACTTCACGGTGTGGGAGCTGTGGGGCCCGCTGCTCTACGGCGGCAAGCTCGTGGTCGTCGACTACTACGTGTCGCGTTCGCCCGAGCAGTTCCTGGAACTGCTGCGCCGCGAGCAGGTCACCGTGCTCAACCAGACCCCGTCGGCCTTCTACCAGCTTTCGGAGGCGGACCGTCTCGCGACGGCCGCCGGGGAGCAGCAGCCGCTCGCCCTGCGCTACCTGATCCTCGGCGGTGAGGCTCTGGAACTGCGCCGCCTCTCGGATTGGATTGCCCGCCACGGTGATACCTCGCCGCAGGTGGTGAACATCTACGGCATCACCGAGACCACCGTGCACGTGTCCCACCGGATGCTCGACGCCGAAACCATCGCCGTCGCCACCGGATCGGTGATCGGTCATGCGATTCCCGGTCTGCACGCTTACGTGCTCGACGAGCGTCTGCACCCGGTGCCGGTCGGCGTCGCGGGCGAGTTGTACATCTCCGGTGCGCAGCTGGCGCGCGGCTACCTGGGTCGCCCCGACCTGTCCGCGACCCGCTTCGTGGCGAGCCCCTTCGGTGAGACCGGTAAGCGGCTGTACCGCTCCGGTGACGTGGCCCGCTGGAACCGCTTCGGCGAGCTCGAATACCTGGGCCGCGCCGACGACCAGGTGAAGGTCCGCGGTTTCCGTATCGAGCTCGGTGAGATCGAGTCCGCGGTGCTGGCGCAGGCCGGGGTCGCGCAGACCGCGGTCATCGTGCGTGAGGATCAGCCGGGTGATCTGCGGATCGTCGCCTACGTGGTGCCGCAGGACGGTGTCGCGCCCGTCGTGGACACGATCCACGCCGGTGCGGCCGAGCTGCTGCCCGCCCACATGGTCCCGTCGGCCTTCGTGGTGGTGGACTCGATCCCGTTGACCGTCAACGGCAAACTGGATCGCCGCGCCCTGCCGAAGCCCGAATTCCGTACCGCCGAGTTCATCGCGCCGCGCACCGAGGCCGAGCACACGGTCGCCGAGGTGGTCGCCGCGGTGCTCGGCATCGAGGACGGGCAGCGGGTCGGCATCGCCGACGACTTCTTCGCCCTCGGCGGCAACTCGCTCACCGCGACCCAGCTGGCCGCGCGACTGAGCGCCGCCTTCGGCGCGCGGGTGCCGGTGCGGACGGTATTCGAGCACACCACGGTCGAGGCGCTCACCGCCGCCGTGCTCGAAGCCGACGCGAACGCCCCCGCCCGCCCGCCGCTGCTGCCCCGCGTCGGTGACGGCCCGGTGCCGGTATCGCTGGCGCAGCAGCGCATCTGGTTCCTGAACCGTCTGGAACCGGACTCCGCCGCCTACAACATCCCGCTCCCCATCCGCCTGACCGGCGCCCTGGACGTGGCGGCGCTGCAGGCCGCGATCGCCGACGTGGTGGTCCGGCACGAGGTGCTGCGCACCGTCTACCCGGAGACGGCGGCGGGTCCGGTGCAGCTGGTGCTGCCCGCCACCGCGGTCGCGGATCTTCCGGCGCTCGCGGCGATTCCGGTCACCGAGGCGACCGTCACCGCGGCGGTCACCGACATGATCAGCCAGGGCTTCGATGTCACCGCGGCGGTGCCGCTGCGGGCGGCGCTGTTCCAGCTGGCCCCCGAGGACCATGTCTTCGTAGTGGTGATGCACCACATCGCCGGTGACGGCACCTCGCTGGCGCCGCTGGCCCGCGACGTCATGACCGCCTACGCGGCACGCAAGGCCGGCGTCGCCCCGGCCTGGACGCCATTGCCGGTGCAGTACACCGACTACGCGGTCTGGCAGCGCGAGCTGCTGGGCTCCGAGGACGATCCGGCCTCGCTGGCCTCCCGCCAGCTGAGCTTCTGGACCGAGACGCTGGCCGGGCTGCCCCCGCTGCTGACCGTCCCCGCCGACCGGCCCCGGCCGGTGGTGCTGGACACCGACGGACGCCGCGTCGATTTCACCATCGATGCCGAAACCCAGTCGGCCCTCACCGAATTGGGCCGCACCGCCGGCGCGACGCTGTTCATGACGGTGCACGCGGCCTTCGCGGCGCTGCTGTCCCGGCTCACCGGATCGACCGATATCGCGGTCGGCACCCCGGTCGCCGGGCGTGGCGACGCGGCGCTGGACGACCTGGTCGGCATGTTCGTCAATACGCTCGTGCTGCGCACCGAGGTCGCACCGGCCGAGGGCTTCACCGACCTGGTCCGCCGCACCCGGGCCCGCGACGTCGCGGCGTTCGACAATGTGGACGTGCCGTTCGAGCGCCTCGTCGAGGTGCTCAACCCGGAGCGCTCCACCGCGCGCCACCCGCTGGTGCAGGTCGGGTTCTCCTTCCACAACCAGGGCCAGGCCGGTCTCGACCTGGACGGGCTCGGGGTCTCGGCCATCGAATTCGATACCGACGTCTCGCAGTTCGACCTGCACCTGATCATCACCGACCGCTACGACGCCGCGGGCGCGCCGGCCGGGATGACCGCGACCATGACCTACGCGACCGCCCTGTTCGACGAGGTCACCGTCGCCGGCTTCGCCGATCGCCTGCAGCGCCTCCTCGCCGGGGTGATCGCCGCTCCGGAGTCGCCGATCGGGGATGTGGACATCCTCGGCGCGGCGGAATCCGAACGTCTGCTGCGGGACTGGAACCCGGCCGGAACCGCGTTCCCGCCGAGCGGAATGCTCGACGCCTTCGACGCGCAGGTGCTGCGCACGCCCTTCGCTATCGCGCTCGTCGAGCAGGGGCGGGCGGTGAGCTACCGCGACTTCTCGGAGCGGGTGAACCGCCTGGCCCGGGTACTGCTCGGGGTGGGCGTAGGACCGGAAACCCTGGTGGCGCTGGCGCTTCCGCGCAGCATCGAACTGCTGATCGCCATGTACGCGGTGGTGCGGGCCGGTGGCGCGTACGTGCCGCTGGATCCGGCCCACCCGCTCGAGCGCACCGCCATGGTGCTGGAGACGGCTGCGCCGCCGGTCGTGCTGACCAGCGCCACGCGGGGCATGACCCTGCCGGACACGCTGCTGCAGCACACCATCCTGCTCGACGTCTCGGCCGCCGAGGATATGACGCTGCCGGGCAACGCGATTCGCGACGAGGAGCGCAACGCGCCGTCCTCGCCGGCGGACCCGGCCTACGTCATCTTCACCTCGGGTTCGACCGGCAAGCCCAAGGGCGTGGCGCTGCCGCACGCGGCCGTCGCGCACCAGCTGGACTGGATGCAGTCCGAATACGAGCTCACCGAGAGCGACGCGGTGCTGTGGATGACCTCCGCGGCCTTCGACCTCTCGATCTGGGAACTCTGGTGGGCGCTGCGCACCGGCGCCCGGCTGGTGCTGGCTCCCGATGGCGCGCAACACGATCCGGAGGGCCTGCTCGACCTGGTCCGCCGGGAGTCGGTCACCACCCTCACCCTGGTGCCGTCGCTGCTGGCCATGCTGACCGATGTCGCCGGCGCGGGCCTGCCCGCGTCGCTGCGTCGCCTGCTCGTGATCGGTGAGGCGCTGCCGGCGCGGACCCTGGCCCGCGCCGCGGCGGCGACGCCCGCCCGCATCGACAACCTGTACGGCCCGACCGAGGCGGCGGTGTCGGTCACCCGATTCCGCACCGACACCGACATCCGCCAGGCCGTGGTGCCGATCGGTACGCCCGAGCCGGGCAACCGGGTCTACGTCCTCGACGACCGGCTCCGGCCGGTGCCGGTCGGTGTCACCGGTGAGCTGTACCTGGGTGGCGCGCAGCTGGCCCGCGGCTACCACGGCCGCCCGGACCTGACGGGGGAGCGCTTCGTCGCCGATCCCTTCGGTCCGGCCGGTTCCCGCCTCTACCGCACCGGTGACCTGGTGCGCTGGACCCGGGCCGCCGACGAATCGGGCAGCGGCGTACTGGAATTCGTGGACCGCCGCGACTTCCAGGTGAAGGTGCGCGGTTACCGCATCGAGCTGGCCGAGATCGAGCACGCCCTGCGCTCGCACCCGGGCGTGACCGACGCGGTCGTGGTGGTCGACGGTGCGGCCGACACCGCCCGGTTGGTCGGCTACTACAGCGCGGCCGACGCCATCGACTCCGAGCAGGTGCGTGCCCGGCTCGCCGGACTGCTGCCCAGCTACATGGTGCCCGAGGCGCTGCTGTTCCTGGACGCCGTGCCGCGCAATGCCAATGGCAAGGTCGATCGCGCCGCCCTGCCCGCGCCGGAGTTCGCGGCGCGCGAATACCGTGCCCCGGGCACCGACGTGGAGATCGCCGTGTGCGCGGTGTTCGCGGAGGTGCTGGGCGCCGAGCAGGTCGGCCTGGACGACAACTTCTTCGAGCTGGGCGGCAACTCGCTGCTCGCCGTCCGCCTGGCCACCCGGCTGGGTGAGCAACTCGGACAGCGGGTTCCGGTCGTACTGGTCTTCGCCGCGCCGACCCCCGCCGAGATGGCGGGACCGCTGAGCGCTCCGGGCGGTATCGACGCCGACGCCGCCTTCGGTGTCCTGCTGCCGATCCGGCCGTCGGGCACGGGCGCACCGCTGTTCTGTGTCCACCCGGTCGGCGGCGTGTCCTGGTCCTTCGCGGGCCTGGCCGCGCACCTGGACGAGGACCGGCCCATCTACGGCTTGCAGTCTCCGACCCTGGCCGCCGATGTGCCGCTGCCGGATTCGATCGAAGAGTGGGCGGCGCGCTACGTGCGCGAGATCCGCGCGGTACAGCCCGAGGGGCCGTACCACCTGCTCGGCTGGTCGCTCGGCGGCGTGCTGGCGCACGCCATGGCGGTGCGGCTCCAGGCCGAAGGGCAGCAGGTCGCGACGCTGGCCATGCTCGACAGCTCGCTCGACGTCGGCGACGGCGCCGAGGACGCCGTGCCGGTGACCGAGTTGCTGGGCGAGGTTCCCGGACTGGTCGACGCCGAAGCCGAGGTCGGCGCGGACCGGATCGCCCGGATCGTGGACAGCGCGGTCGCCTCGTTCCCGCTCATCGCCGCCTACCGTCCCCGCCGATTCAGCGGCGACCTGCTGTACTTCCATGCCGCCCTGGACGATCCGACCGGCAGCCGAGGCATCTCGAGCTGGACCGACGCCGTCGACGGCGAGCTGGAGAACATCGCCGTCCCGGCCACCCACTGGCGAATGACCTCGCCCGACGCACTCGTGTCCATCGCCCGTGTGCTGAACACCACCACGCCCCGGACCTAGAAAGGCAACCCGAATGAGCAATCCGTTCGACGACGAAAACGCCCAGTTCTATGTTCTCGTCAACGAGGAGGCCCAGCACTCGCTGTGGCCGGTGTTCGCCGCCATCCCCGGCGGCTGGACCGCGGCGCACGGCCCGGCCCTGCGACAGAGCTGCCTGGACTACGTCGAGGCGCACTGGACCGACATGCGACCTGCCTCGCTCGTCCAGGCCATGTCGGTCGAGCCCGAATAGACCAGCGGAACACCGAGTTCCGTATCCACAGACCCGGGGTCAAATGGCCCCGTGCGGCGGTCCCGAGAAGAAACCACACATCGAGGGGGTCTGTCCGCGTCGTGAAAGAAAGGGAATCACCATGACTACCACTCCTCCGGATCCCGGCACCACGCCTTCGGTCGACATCGGCGCTGTTGTCTCCCAGGTCCTGAAGTTCCTGGGCGCCGGCTCCACCGCTAGCTACAACCCCAAGGGCCCGAAGCTCAAGTCGCACAGCGCGAAGTAATTCGCGCCGCACTCACGAAATTCTCGAAAGGAAATCGCTGTGGATTTCTACACTGGCAGCGGTATGACCGACCTGCTCATCGCGATCGCGAAGGTCATCGGCTCCGGCTCCTCGACCTCGGTCACCCAGCCGGGCGGCACTACCCCTACCCCGACTCCGGTCGTCTAGGAGGCCTGCATGTTCAGCGGTAGTGCTGTGAACGACTTTTTCAGCTTCCTGGCGAAGTCGCTGGGCTCCGGCTCCTCCTTCACCTGGCCGCCGGCGACTACGTAGCAGCTTTCGGGCAGGTGTGTGAAGGCCGCCAGGGCAACCCGTCCTGGCGGCCCCCGGGGCTCAGCGCCGCAACCGGTCCAGGACCCAGCCCGCGGTCTCGGCGCTGGATCGGATCAGTGAGTGGTCCACCGGCGCCGCGTCCGGGAACAGGTCCTCGTAGACCACGTTCTCGACGCCCGGTTCGTCGAGGGTCGAGCACTGCGGCGCGGGCGTGGCGAGCTGATCCCGGCGCGTCGCGATCACCGAATAGGTGACCCCGGGCTGGGTGACCCGCGTATCGAAAATCGCCTTGTACACCGGCGAATCCGGTGTCATCTGCAGGGCTGTGGCCAATTCCGGCGAGGCCGCGGCCAGCAGGGTGCTCAGCACGGGCAGCTCGTGCAGCAGCTGCACGGGGGTGATGGGCGGATTCGGGATGCCGAGGACACCCGCGCCGTCACAGCCGCGCACCTCGGGCGTGATGAACACGGCGTGGCTCACCGTCGGCGCCCCGCCCAGCAGCTTCAGGTAGTAGTTCGTCACGATGGTCCCCGCCGAGTGGGCCACGATCTCGACCTTCTCGGCCCCGGTGGTCTCCCGCACCTTCGCGATGAAATCCGCGACCTGCCCTGCCTCGGCGGGCATATCGCCGTACCACCGCTTCCCGTTCACCACACCGCCCTGGAACAGCAGAGTGCAGTATCCGGCCCCGCGCAGTGCGCCGACCATGGTCTCCCACTGCGCGGCGGTCTGATCCGTGCTGCCGTCCCCGCCGGGCAGCACCACCACGGGATACGGATGCGCGGCGGTCGGCCCGCAGTCGATGACCGGTTCGATGGTGCTCCCGGCCGGCAGCGGCCGATCCGCGGACCCGGTCTCCGGCCCGGCCTGCGCGGGCGCGGCCGACCACAGGACGGCGGCGCTCGCCGCGATTGCGACAGTGCTGATGATTCTCATGGGCAACAACGCCTTTCGGCCCTAGTCTTGCAGTCCTCCCCGACCATGCGCTGTGCACGATACCGGCCGGCCGCGAGAATTCGGCGAAGCGAATTCGACTCGCGCGCGCCGCTTCCTGGGCGAGCGAACGATTGGCAAATATATTTGCTCCGAACGTAAACCCTGGTTACCACGAAATAGTCCCGGAGCGCCCGCACTCGCGCAATCGCTGAAGATTAGCTATGAGAGGGAGATATGAGCCGGCCCGAGCCCCTGGAACCACACGTGATCGGTCTCTACTGGGACCGGGACGGCGATATCTGGCAGCGGGAGGACGGCGGCTGGCGGCTCATCCTGCAGAGCGGCGTGGCCGTCGATCCGGTCTCGCTGTGGGAGTGGGACAACGGGCACGTCTGCGACTACGCGCCTTTCGTCCCGCTGACCGCCCTGAAGGCCTAGCCCTCCGGCCTTCGGAGGTTCAGCGCTCCGGTATGTCGGCGCCGAACAGGGTGACCTCCATCAGCCGGATCACCCTGGGCGGCGGGCAGATCGACGCGTGACCGCCGAACTCGCGCCCCAGATCCACCACCAGACCGAACCCGGCCTGCACCAGGATGCGCGCCTCGCTCTCGGACAGTTCCGGGCGCACCGCCACCAGCAGCCGCACCCACTCGGCCACGATGAGCCGCTGCACATTGCGCAGCATGGTGCGCTCCTCGGCCGAGACATGGCCGAACTCGGCGTAGTACACGAAGGTCAGCTCGCGCTCGGCGAACGATCCCGCGACATACAGATCCACCAGTTTGCGCAGCGCCTCGGCCGGAGTCGACGAGGTCGCCACCGCCGGGCCGATCGCCCCGGACACCCGGTCCGCCGCCCGGCGGAACGCGGCGGCCAGTAGATCGCCCTTGCTGCGGTAGTACCGGTACACCGCCGAGGCCGCCGACAGATCGGCCGCGGCCGCGATGTCCTCCACGCTCACATTGGGGTAGCCGCGCTGGTGGAACAGCTCCACCGCCTTCTTCAGCAGCAGCTCGTGCTTGAAACTGCGCGGGATCTCCACCGCGCGCGGCGGCTCCGCCGCGGTGCCCTCCGGCGGCAGCTCGGTGTCGAGGATGGCGTCGCAAGCCGAATGCAGCAGGGCCGTCAGCGATTTCGCGGGCAGCGTGGCGTGGTGGTCGCCGATGCTGGAGATGACGCTGAGCATCGACACCGCCCGCACCGCGCGGTCGTGCCCGTCGAGTTCGGGCCGCACGTCCGCGATGAGCGCGCGCAACGTGGTCAGCGCCACGATGAACTGCTCCTCCAGGATCTGCCGATCGGTGTCGTCGAGATAGCGGCGCTCCCAGCGCACCAGGGTGACGGTGGCGCGATTGGCGATGGTCTCGGCGATCATCCGATCCAGCACCCGGTTCAGCCGGGCGCGCGGGGACAGGCCCTCGGACTCGTCGGGCAGCGTGGCCGCCTCGGCGGTGAGCCGCGACAGGCGCAGCAATTCCTCCCGGAACAGCGCGTACTTGCTCGGATAGTGCCGGTACAGGGCGGCCGACGAAATACCGAGCCGGGTGGCGATGTCCTCCATGCTCACGCCGTGGTAGCCGAGCGATCCGAAGGCGGCGGCCGAAGTGGCGGCGATCTGCGCGCGCCGATTCTTCGGTCGGCGGCGGATCACGCGCTGCGGCTGCTCCTCGACGGTCATATCGCAATGGTAATCACCAGGCATTTCGGCCGACGTCCCGCCGCCGATCTGGGTAGTCTGCCGGGATGCGCACGGTCGACGTCGAACGCACCATCGCCGCCCCGCCCGCGGATGTCTTCGATTGGCTCACCGATGTCGCGAATTATCAACGGGTTCCGTTCGTCCGCCGCGTCACCCTGGTCCGCCCCGGCAATACCGCGGGCAACGGCGTGGGCGCGGTGCGGTTGGTGGTGACCCCGCTCATGCGGCTCACCCAGGAGATCACCGAATACGATCCGCCCCGGCTGATGCGGTATCGCGGGCTGAAATCCGTTCCGCGCCTGCGGCATCAGGAGGGTTCCATCAGCTGTGACCCGGTCGCCGACGGCACCCTGGTGCACTGGTCGACGACCTTCGAGATCGCCGCGCCCGTGCTCGCGCCGATGTGGACCTTCCTGGCGGCCCCGGTGGTGAGCCTCAGCTTCGACATGGTGTTGCGGACCGCCGCGCGCGAACTACGCGGTGCGTGAACGCGGCGCCCCGCGCGCCGTTACCATCTGGGGCCATGGCCGAGATCAAGGTGGAGCGCCTGAAGTCCGTGGCGCTGGTGACGGTGCACGACCCCGACAAGCGGAATGCGTTGACGCTGGATCTATCCGCCGATCTCGCGGACGCGGTGGCGGACGCCGAGGCCGACGAATCGGTGCACGCCCTGGTGGTCACCGGCACGCCCCCCGCCTTCTGCGCGGGCGCCAACCTGACCGCCCTGGGCGAGGCGAAGGAAGAGGGCCTGCGGGCCATCTATGAAGGCTTCCTTGCGGTGGCCCGCTGCAAGCTGCCCACCATCGCGGCGGTCGGCGGCCAGGCCGTCGGCGCGGGCCTGAACCTGGCGCTGGCCGCCGACCTGCGCTTCGCGAATCCCAACGCCCGCTTCGACGCTCGCTTCCTGCGCCTGGGCATCCACCCCGGCGGCGGCATGACCTGGATGCTGCAGCGCGCGGTGGGCCCGCAGCAGGCGACGGCCATGACGCTGTTCGGTGAGGTGCTCGACGCGCACGAAGCGGCAACCGCCGGACTGGTGCACCGGGTCGTCGACGGCGACCACGCCGCCCTGGTCGCCGCCGCCGTCGAATACGCCTCCGCGACAGCGGAAGTCCCACGTGAGCTGCTCATCACCACCAAGCGCACCATGCGCGCCACCCGTGCCCTGCCCACCCACGCGGAGGCGGTCAGCACCGAGGTGATCCCGCAGCTGGCGTCGCTCGAATCGCCCGAGTTCGCCGCCCGCCTGGCCGCGGCGCAGACCCGGATCAGCGGGTCGTCCGCGAACTGAGTTCGATCGAAGCGGTGAAACAGCCTGTGGCGTGGACGGATTCGATTCCGTCCGCGCCACCGCTCGTTCGGGACAGGTGGGGGAGCCGGTGGGGGAGTCAGTCCAGGGCGGCGAGGGCCATGCGGCGAAGGATCGGGCGCGCCCTGGTGGCGCTGGCCGGTGCGCTGTGCGGGGTCGAGTTGATCAGGCCGAAGGTGGCGTGCGCTTGGACGCGCGCGGCCTGCTCGGGTAGGTCGGGGCGTAGTTCCCGCAGCACCGCCACCCACACCTCCACGTACTGCCGCTGCGTGCGCCGCACCTGACGGCGCGCCGACTCCGGCAGATTCTCCAGGTCGCGATCCTGGATGCGGATCAGCTCGGGTTCGCCGAGCGCGAAGTCGAGGTGGAAGTCCACCAGGCCGCCGAGCGCCTCGCGCGGGGAACCCGCCGCGAGCGCCACGGACCGGCCGCCGTCGAGCAGCCGCTGACTGATGCCGACCAGCAGCTCGACCAGCAGCGCCTCCTTGTTGGGGAAGTGCCGGTACACGGCGGGCCCGCTGATGCCGGCCGCCGCGCCGAGATCGTCGAGCCGCATGCCGAGGAATCCGCGGTCCGCGATGAGTCGCGCACCCGCCTCCAGCAGCTGCTCGCGACGTTGCGCCTTGAGCTGCTCGCGCCGGGTCAGCCCCACGGGTTCCGTCGCACTGTTCACCGTGGCTCCTTTCAGCGGTGCTGGACAACTCAGTTAGTGAAGATTATCTTATTTTCCAGTTATTGGTGACTAACCGAGCGGACCGGATCGGACGCACGGGGAGGCGGAGCGGATGACGCTGAGCGAACAGACGCGGACCGGGAACCGGCACGCGCACCTGGCGTTGGTCGAGGAGCTGCGGGAGCGATTGGCCGTCAGCGCGCTGGGCGGGCCCGAGAAATCGCGGGAACGGCACCTGGCCCGCGGCAAGCTGCTGCCGCGCCAGCGCGTGGACCAGCTGCTCGATACCGGCAGCCCGTTCCTGGAGCTGTCGCCGCTGGCGGCCAACGGCATGTACGACGACGAATGCCCCGGTGCGGGCGTGATCGGCGGCATCGGCCGGGTCTCCGGGCGCGAGTGCGTGATCCTCGCCAACGACGCGACGGTCAAGGGCGGCACCTACTACCCGATGTCGGTCAAGAAGCATCTGCGCGCCCAGGAAGTCGCGCTGCAGAACAATCTGCCGTGCGTCTACCTGGTCGACTCCGGCGGCGCGTACCTGCCCCGGCAGGACGAGGTGTTCCCCGACCGCGAGCACTTCGGCCGCATCTTCTTCAACCAGGCGAACATGAGCGCCAAGGGGATCGCGCAGATCTCCGCGGTCATGGGCTCGTGCACCGCGGGCGGCGCGTACGTCCCGGCCATGAGCGACGAGACCGTCATCGTGCGCAATCAGGGCACCATCTTCCTGGGCGGCCCGCCGCTGGTGAAGGCGGCCACCGGCGAGGTCGTCACCGCCGAGGAACTGGGCGGCGGCGATCTGCACTCGCGCACCTCCGGCGTCACCGATCACCTGGCCGAGAGCGATCAGGACGCGCTGCGCATCGTGCGCAATATCGTGGCCACGCTGGGCCCGAAGACGCCGACGCCGTGGGATGTCGCGCCGACCGTGGACCCGATCGCGCCGCAGGACGAGCTGTACGACGTGGTGCCGGTGGACCTGCGCACCCCCTACGACGTCCGCGAGGTCATCACCCGCATCGTCGACGGCGGCGAATTCCAGGAATTCAAGGCCGAATACGGCAAGACCCTGGTCACCGGCTTCGCCCGGATCCACGGCCACCCGGTCGGCATCGTCGCCAACAATGGCGTGCTGTTCAGCGAATCCGCCATGAAGGGCGCGCATTTCATCGAACTGTGCGACAAGCGCAAGATCCCGCTGCTGTTCCTGCAGAACATCACCGGCTTCATGGTCGGGCGCGACTACGAGGCGGGCGGCATCGCCAAGCACGGCGCGAAGATGGTGACCGCGGTCGCGTGCGCCCGGGTGCCGAAGCTGACCGTGGTGATCGGCGGCTCCTACGGCGCGGGCAACTACTCCATGTGCGGGCGCGCGTATTCGCCGCGCTTCCTGTGGATGTGGCCGAACGCCCGCATCTCCGTCATGGGCGGCGAGCAGGCGGCCTCGGTGCTGGCGACCGTGCGCGGAGACCAGTCGGAGGAGGATCTGGAGAAGTTCAAGGCCCCGATCCGTGAGCAGTACGAGGCCCAGGGCAATCCGTACTACTCCACGGCCCGGCTCTGGGACGATGGCGTCATCGACCCCGCCGACACCAGAACCGTTGTCGGCCTGGCCCTCTCGGCCTGCGCGCAGGCCCCGCTCGAGCCCGTCTCCTACGGCGTCTTCCGGATGTGATGACCTTGATGAACAAAGCTCAGCCCGTCGTGTTCGACACCGTGCTCGTCGCCAATCGCGGCGAGATCGCGGTCCGGGTGATTCGCACCTTGCGCGACATGGGAATTCGATCCGTCGCCGTCTACAGCGACGCCGACGCCGACGCCCGCCACGTGCGCGAGGCCGACACCGCGGTCCGCCTCGGCCCGGCCGCCGCGCGCGAGTCCTACCTGAACATCGACAAGGTGGTCGCCGCCGCCGTGCGCTCCGGCGCGCAGGCCGTGCACCCGGGATACGGCTTCCTGTCCGAGAATTCGGCCTTCGCGGCCGCGCTCGAGGCGGCGGGCATCGCCTTCCTGGGCCCGTCCGCGCGCGCCATCGAGATCATGGGCGACAAGATCACCGCCAAGAACGCGGTCGCCGAATACGGCGTGCCCGTGGTGCCCGGCATCGCCAAGCCGGGTCTCACCGACGCCGAGTTGATCGCGGCCGCGACCGAGATCGGCTACCCGGTGCTGGTCAAGCCGTCCGCCGGTGGCGGCGGCAAGGGCATGCGCCGGGTCGACGATCCCGCCGACCTGCCCGCCGCCCTGGTCAGCGCCCGCCGCGAGGCCGGGGCCGCCTTCGGCGACGACACCCTGTTCCTGGAACGCTTCGTCACCCGCCCCCGCCACATCGAGGTGCAGATCCTGGCCGACCAGTTCGGTCACGTGCTGCACCTGGGCGAACGCGAGTGCAGCCTGCAGCGCCGCCACCAGAAGGTGATCGAGGAAGCCCCCTCGCCCTTGCTGGACGCCCGCACCCGGGCCCGGATCGGCGCGGCCGCCTGCAATACCGCCCGCAGTGTCGACTACGTCGGCGCGGGCACCGTCGAGTTCATCGTCTCCGCGGACCAGCCGGACGAGTTCTTCTTCATGGAGATGAATACCCGGCTGCAGGTGGAACATCCGGTCACCGAACTGGTCACCGGCGTCGACCTGGTGGAATGCCAGGTCCGCATCGCGGCCGGACAGAAGCTGTCCGCCGCCCAGGAGGACGTCCGGCTCACCGGGCACGCCATCGAGGCGCGCGTGTACGCCGAGGACCCGGGCCGCGACTTCCTGCCCACCGGTGGCACCGTGCTCGCCCTGTCCGAGCCGGAAGGCCCGGGCGTGCGGGTGGATTCGGGCCTGCGCACCGGCACCGTGGTCGGCTCCGACTACGACCCGATGCTGTCCAAGGTCATCGCGCACGCCGCCGACCGCGGCGCGGCCATCGCCGCACTCGATGCGGCCCTGCGGGACACACAGATCCTCGGTGTGCGCACCAATACCGATTTCGCGCGCTTCCTGCTCGCCGACCCGGACGTCCTCGCCGGACGGCTCGACACCGGCCTGCTGGACCGCCGCGCCGCCGACTTCGCCCCCGCCGCCGTCACCGACGAGCAGTTCATCGCGGCCGCCGCGCGGCTGTGGCTGCGGCACTGGCCGGACGGCCCGGTGGATCCGTGGCAGCTGCCCACCGGCTGGCGGGTCGGCGCGCACGCGCCGTTCGGCATCCGCCTGATCGGCGGCGACCGCACCGCGCACGTGTTCTTCTGCGGCACCCCGGACCGGGCCACCACCTGGATCGAGGACGGCGAGCGGCGCACCCTCACCGTCGATTCCGACGGCGACACCCTCACCCTCGCCATCGACGGCCTGCGCGGCCGCTACCGGGTCGCCACCGCGCCCGGCCACATCTGGGTCGCCGACCGCACCGGCACCGCCCTGCTGCGCGAGGTCGCCGAGGCCGACGTCCGCGGCGGCGACGCCCACGTCGGCGACGCCGAGATCCAGAGCCCCATGCCGGGTTCGGTCATCGCCACCCCCGCCGCCGACGGCGATGTCGTCGCGGCGGGCGCCCCCATCGTGGTCGTGGAGGCCATGAAGATGGAACACACCCTCACCGCCCCCATCGCCGGCCGCGTCGAACTGCTGGTCGAGCCGGGCGCGCAGGTGAAACTCGAACAGCCGTTGGCTCGCATCATCGCCGAGGAGAACACCCAGTCATGACCGATTTCCTGTCCACCGGAACGCTTCCGGACGAGTACCGCGAACTCGCCCTCACCGTCCGCGACTTCGCCAACCAGGTGGTGGCCCCGGTCGCCGCCAAGCACGACGCCGAGCACAGCTTCCCGTACGAGGTCGTCTCCGGCATGGCCGACATGGGCCTGTTCGGCCTGCCGTTCCCCGAGGAGTTCGGCGGCATGGGCGGCGACTACTTCGCGCTCTGCCTGGCGCTCGAGGAGCTCGGCAAGGTCGACCAGAGCGTCGCCATCACCCTGGAGGCCGGTGTCTCGCTGGGCGCCATGCCGATCTACCGCTTCGGCAACGACAAGCAGAAGGCGGAGTGGCTGCCGCTGCTGGCCAGTGGGCGCGCGCTGGGCGCGTTCGGCCTCACCGAGCCGGGCGCGGGCAGTGACGCGGGCGGCACCCGCACCACCGCGGTGCTCGACGGCGACAGCTGGATCATCAACGGCTCCAAGCAGTTCATCACCAACTCGGGCACCGATATCACCCGGCTGGTGACGGTCACCGCGGTCACCGGGGGAGTGGACGGCAAGAAGGAGATCTCCACGATCATCGTTCCCGCCGACACCCCGGGCTTCACCGCCGAGCCCGCCTACAACAAGGTCGGCTGGAACGCCTCCGACACCCACCCGCTCAGCTTCGTCGACGTCCGGGTGCCGGAGGAGAACCTGCTCGGCGAGCGCGGCCGCGGCTACGCCAACTTCCTGCGCATCCTCGATGAGGGCCGGATCGCCATCGCCGCGCTGTCGGTCGGCGCGGCCCAGGGCTGCGTGGACGAGAGCGTCCGCTACGCCAAGGACCGCGAGGCCTTCGGCCGCCCGATCGGCAGCAACCAGGCCATCGCCTTCAAGATCGCCCGCATGGAGGCGCGCGCCCACATGGCCCGCACCGCCTACTACGACGCGGCCGCGCTCATGCTGTCCGGCAAGCCGTTCAAGAAGCAGGCCGCCATCGCCAAGCTGGTCGCCAGCGAGGCCGCCATGGACAATGCCCGCGACGCCACGCAGATCTTCGGCGGCTACGGGTTCATGAACGAATATGCTGTGGCCCGGCACTATCGCGACAGCAAGATCCTGGAAATCGGTGAGGGCACCACGGAGGTGCAGTTGATGCTGATCGGTCGGGAGCTCGGCCTGTGAGCGAGCGCAGCGAGCGTCCATCGGACACAGTCGAGGTGAAGCGGGTCGTCCAGCGCGGCTTGTGGTTCGACGAGTTCGAGGTCGGTGTGGTCTATGAGCACCGGCCGGGGCGGACCATCACCGAGGCCGACAATGTGCTGTTCACGACCTTGACCATGAACACCCAGGCCCTGCACCTGGACGCGGCGTTCTCCGAGGCGCTGCCGCCGTTCCATCAGCGACTGGTGAACTCCATGTTCACGCTCTCGACGCTGGTCGGTCTGTCGGTCGCCCAGCTGACGCAGGGCACCATCGTGGCCAACCTCGGCTTCTCCGATATCGCGTTCCCCAAGCCGCTCTTCCACGGCGACACGCTGTACGCGGAGACCGTGGTCACCGAGCTGCGCGAGTCCAAGAGCCGGCCGGGCGAGGGCATCGTGACCTTCGCGCACACCGGCCGCAATCAACACGGTGACGTCGTCGCCACCGCCGTCCGCAAGACCCTGGTGAGGCGGAATCCACTGACCAGCTCGCTGGAGGAGCCTTCATGAGTTGGGAAATGCCCGGCCCCGCTTGGCTTTTCTGCCCCGCCGACCGCCCCGAGCGCTACGGCAAGGCGCTCGCGGCCGCCGACGTGGTCATCATCGACCTCGAGGACGGCGTCGCCGAATCCGACAAGGCCGCGGCCCGCGAGGCGCTGATCGCCAACCCGCTCGACCCCGAGCGCACCGTCGTGCGGGTGAACGCCGCGGGCACCCTCGAGCACATGCTCGACCTGGACGCCCTGGTGCGCACCGAGTACCGCCGCATCATGCTGCCGAAATGCGAATCGGCCGAGCAGATCACGCGGCTCACCGACTACGAGGTGATCGCGCTCATCGAATCCCCGCTGGGCGCGCTCGCCGTCGGCCGGGCGGTCATGGTGCGCAATGCCATCGGCGTCATGTGGGGCGCGGAGGACCTGGTCGCCGCGCTGGGCGGCAATTCCAGCCGGCACGCGCACGGCGGCTACCGCGATGTGGCCCGGCACGTGCGGTCGCAGTCGCTGCTGGCGGCCAAGGCGTACGGCAAGTTCGCGCTGGACTCGGTGTATCTCGACATCGCGGATCTGACCGGGCTGGCCGCCGAGTCCGAGGACGCGGTGGCCATCGGCTTCGACGCCAAGGTGGCCATCCACCCCCGTCAGCTGCCGGTCATCCGGACCGCCTACGCGCCCGCCGCCACGGAGGTCGACTGGGCGCAAAGGCTTTTGGTGGAAGCACCCAACCATCGGGGTGTCTTCACCTTCGAAGGGCGCATGGTGGATATGCCGGTCATCCGGCACGCCGAGCGCATCGTGCAGCGGGCCGACGCGGCCGGCAGCGCGGGATACGCGTTGTAGGAGGTATGGCGGTGGAACCACAGTGGGTGCCGAGCGACGACGATCTCGCCCAGGCCCAGGTGACCAGCTTCGCGCTGTTCGCCGAGAAGCGGACAGGACTGTCCTTCCCGGACTATCAGGCCTTGTGGCAGTGGTCGATCGACGACCTGGAAGGGTTCTGGGGCGCGCTCTGGGACTACTTCGACCTCGGCGACCGGACCGGCGACGTGCTCGGCTCCACGGAAATGCCGGGCGCGCGGTGGTTCCCGGGGGCGCGGCTGAACTATGTCGAGCAGGTGCTGCGGCAGGTTCGTGACGACCGGCCCGCGATCCTGTCGGTCGACGAGACCGGCGAGATCACCGAGATCTCCTGGGCAGCGCTGGTCGCCACCGCCGCCGGGTTCGCGCGCGCCCTGCGCGAAATGGGCGTCGGCCCCGGCGACCGGGTCGCCGGATACCTGCCGAACATCGCCGAAGCCGTGATCGCGTTCCTGGCCACCGCCGGTATCGGAGCCGTCTGGAGCGCTTGCGGGCAGGACTATTCCGCGCAGGCCGCCCTCGACCGGCTCGGCCAACTCGAACCGAAGGTGCTGGTCACGGCCGACGGGTACCGCTTCGGCGGCAAGGTGCACGACAAGACCGCCGATATCGCGGCGCTGCGTGCGGGCCTGCCGTCGCTGGCCGGGACCGTGGTGGTGTCGCGCATCGGCGCGGCCGTGCCGGACGCGATCGCCTGGGCGAACGTCGATCCGGGCGACGCGGATGTCGACTTCGACATCGAAGCCGTGGATTTCGCGCACCCGCTGTGGGTGCTGTACTCGTCCGGCACCACCGGCAAGCCCAAGGGCATCGTGCACGGACACGGCGGCGTGCTGCTGGAGCACCTGAAAGCCGTTGCCCTGCAATCCGATATCGGGCCCGACGACACGTTCTTCTGGTACACCAGCCCCAGCTGGATGATGTGGAACTTCCAGGTCGCCGGACTGCTGGTCGGCGCCACCATCGTCTGCTACGACGGCAGCCCCGCCGCGCCCACCCCGGACGCGCTGTGGCGGCTGGCCGCCCGCACCCGCGCCACCGTCCTCGGCACCAGCCCCGGCTACGTGCTGGCCTGCGCCAAGGCCGGATCCGTGCCCCGCACCGACCACGACCTGTCCGCGCTGCGGCTGGTCGGCATCACCGGCTCGTCGCTGCCGCCGTCGTCCTCGCTGTGGCTGCGCGACAATGTCGGCGAGCGGGTGCCGGTGGCCTCGATCAGCGGCGGCACCGACGTGGTGTCGGCGTTCATCGGCGGCGTCCGCACCGTGCCGGTGTGGCCGGGTGAACTGTCGGCCCCGTATCTGGGTGTGGCCCTGGACGCCTGGGACGAACAGGGCAATCCGGTTCGGGACGAGGTCGGTGAGCTGGTCATCACCAAGCCGATGCCGTCCATGCCGGTGTCGTTCTGGAACGACGCCGACGGCTCCCGCTACCGTGACGCCTACTTCGAGATGTTCCCCGGCGTCTGGCGGCACGGCGACTGGATCACCATCACCGGCCACGGCAGCATCGTCGTGCACGGGCGCTCGGATTCCACCCTGAATCGGCAGGGCATCCGGATGGGCAGCGCCGACATCTACCAGGCGGTGGAACGTATACCGGAGATCGCCGAGGCGCTGGTCATCGGTGCCGAACAGCCCGACGGCGGCTATTGGATGCCATTGTTCGTGGTGCTCACCCCCGGCGTCGAATTGACCGACGAATTGCGCGGCCGGATCAATGCGACCATTCGCGCCGAGGTGTCCCCGCGGCATGTCCCCGACGAAATCATCGCCGCGCCCGGCATTCCGCACACCCGCACCGGCAAGAAGCTGGAAGTGCCGATCAAGAAGCTCTTCCAGGGCGCGGAAGCCGCCACCGTGGTGGCCCCCACCGCCGTCGACGTGCCCGAACTGCTCGATTGGTACGCCGCTCAGAAGCCTCGCGGATAACCGGAAGCCCGCGGATGAGCGGGGTTACTCAGTGTGCACCGGGCAGGCGCCGCCGCCCGGTGCACACCTCCGACGCCAAATCCTCGTAGCCGACGGCCAATTCGGCCAGATGCTCCCAGGTCACGGTGAGATCCCGGCCGGATTCGCGCGCCAGGGCGGCATAGGCGGCGGCGGTGAGCCGGGCCAGCCGATCGATGACCGCGCCGAGCGTCTCGGTGTGCACGCGGGCCGCGCCGTGCGACGGCGGCAATTGCGCCGTCACCCAGCAGTCGATCTCGTGCACCAAATTCGAACGGCGCGTGTCGAGTTCGGTGAGCTGCTCCGGCCGGGCGCTGAGCAGGCGCTCGTGTAGTCCGGTCAGATCGTGCGCGGCGCGCAATAGTGGATGTCCGGGAAAACCTGTCCCACGGCAAGCCTGAAGGACCTGGTTCTTGGATGGCAGTGTGTCCCTCATCGCTACTGCTCCTAATACCGCTCCCTGCGAATTCCAAGCACAGTAGTCAGCGCAGATGACAGGGACGTGTCTGCCGGTTCAACAGCCCACTGCCATTCCGCTAGGGGAACCTCCCCATAACCGACGATCAATCGGTGAGCCTGTTCTAAATGGAACGATCAGTCTCGAATCCGGCCGGTCGTGAAAACTGTGGATGAATCGGAAATCCGTTCAGGCGAGCACGGATACGGCTGTCCGCGCGGCATCACGCAGGCGCGCAGCGGAATCCGGCGTTCGCTCGAGGACTCGGACACCCTGGAGGAAAACCAGGAGGAATCGGGCAAGTGAACGCGGATCCGAATCCGCGGCCAGTTCCCCCTGCGCGCGAGCCCGCAGCAATGCCGAAGTCAACGTCGTTTCCAGGTGCGCCCAGCTGGACTCCACCAGCCGCGCCACCGCCTCGTCGGTGCGGGCCCGTTCGACCGCGCTGTTCACCACCATGCAACCCAGATACGAATCGGGACTGGAGGCTTCGCGCACGAACCGCTCGACCAGTCCGCGCACCGCGGGCAGTACCGGACCGGGCTGCGACAGCTCCGCCATGATGGCCGGATCGGTGGTCTCGAGATAGCGCCGCAGAGCCTTCAGATAGAGGTCGCGCTTGCCGCCGAAGGTGCCGTAGATGCTCGCCTTGGCAATCCCAAGACGCTCAACCAGATCCGCCATCGAGGTCGCCTCGTAGCCCTGCTCCCAGAACAATTCGAGAGCGCGGTGCAAGGCGGTGCCGGGGTCGAACTCCTTGGTCCTCGCCATGACGAGCACCCTACGTCTTTCGGGACCGACCGGTCCGCTAACGCCGCCGTGACACGAGGTCGAAGAAGGTCTGGATATCGGCCGCGTGCGCCCCGGGCACATCCATGGCGAGGAAATGGTTACCGGTGTTGCCCTCGGGCCAGTACGCGATGGTGTTATCGCGTTCCGCGAGGCGGCGCATGAGCGGCGATCCGCCGGAATACACGCCGATCGGGACCAGTTTCTGGCCCGCCGGCCAGGCGAATCCGTCCTCGCCGAGGCCGTTGTACATGGGCCACGACGAGGTGGCGGCGGTATTGGTGAACCAGAAGACGCTCGCGTTGGCCAGCAGCTGGTCGCGATCCACCGCCTCCTCCAGGTGATCGGCCAGCGGTGAGAACTCGTTGAACTTGTGCACCAGCCAGCCCAGTATCCCGACCGGCGAATCGGCCCACCCGTGCGCGAAGGTCTGCGGCGCCTGCCGCAACAGCACGTGGTGGTTCACCCCGGACTGCCACTTCTGCATGAGATCCCATTCGGCGCGCTCCTCGGCCGTCATGGTCGGCACGTCCGCCGCGGTCGGCATCCCGATGCCGCCGTCGATGTGCACGCCGATCAGATGATCCGGATCGGCGATCGCCATCTCCTGCACCACGTACGCGCCCAGATCCCCGCCCTGCGCGCCGTACCGGTCGTAACCGAGCCGCGCCATCAGCTCCACCCAGATCCGGGCGACCCGGCGCGGCTTCATCCCCGGCTCACGCGGCGCCTCGGAGAACCCGAACCCGGGTACCGACGGAATCACCACGTGGAAAGCCCGCGCCGATTCCATGCCGTGCGCCCGGGGATTCGTCAGCAGCGGAATGGTTTTCGTGAACTCGACGAAGCTGTTCGGCCACCCGTGCGTGAGGATCAGCGGCACCGCGTCCGGATCCTCGGAACGCACATGCAGGAAATGCACATCCAGCCCGTCGATCTCGGTCAGGAACTGGGGGAACTCATTGAATGCGGTTTCCTCTGCGCGCCAGTCGAATTCGGTACGCCAATACTCGGCCAGCTCGCGCAGATAGTCCACCGGCACACCGCGCTCCCAGCCCTGCCCCGGCAGCTGCCCGCTCCACCTGGCCCGCGCCAGGCGGTCGTGGAGGTCGTCGAGCTCGGACTGCGGCACGGCGATGCGGAACGGGCGGATATCGGTGCTGGTCATCGTGGCTCCCCTTGGTATTCGGTGAACGGTTCACCGACCAGGTTACGAAGCATGTAGGACTATTCTTGTCCTACTTCGAGGGCAGGATGGAATTCATGAGCGATACGTCGGCCCGGCTGCTCCGTTTGCTGTCCCTCCTGCAGACCCCGCGCGAATGGCCCGGCAGCGAACTGGCGGACCGTCTCGGCGTCACCGACCGCACGGTGCGCCGCGATATCGACCGGCTCCGCGACCTCGGCTACCCGGTCGAGGCCACCATGGGCGCGACCGGCGGCTATCGCCTGGTGGCCGGCGCCGCCATGCCGCCGCTGCTCCTCGACGACGACGAGGCCGTGGCCATCGCCGTCGGCCTGCGCGGCGCCGCGGGATCCGCCATCGCCGGCATCGAGGAGGCCTCGGTCCGCGCGCTCGCCAAACTCGAACAGGTCCTGCCCGCCAAGCTGCGCCGCCGAGTGCGGGTTCTGGGTGTCGCCACCATCGCGCCCGGTGCGGATGCGAAGTCCGTGGACCCGGAACTGCTCACCGCACTCGCGGCGGCGATCTCCAATACTGAACGCGTCCGTTTCGCGTACGAGGCGGCGGATGGTGCCGAGACGCGTCGGCATGTGGAGCCGGTCGGGCTCGTGCCCTATCGGCACCGCTGGTACCTGGTTGGGTTCGATCTCGACCGCGATGACTGGCGGAGCTTTCGAGCGGACAGGGTCAGTCGGGTGCTCGCGACCGGCGCTCGGTTCGTTCCCCGAGAGCTTCCCGCCGCGGACCCCGCTGCCTACATCACCGGTGATCGAACCGATTGGGGGACGCCGTCGCTGCACTTTCTCGTGGATATCGCTGCTCCTGCCTCGGCCGTGATCGGGCGGCTGGGGGAGGGGCCGGGCGATGTAGTCGCGCGGGGGCCGGAGGCTTGTGCGTTGGATATGCGGCGAGATGACTTGCCCGAGTGGGTGGCGCATCGATTGCTGCAGTTGGGGGTTGAGATCACGGTGCATGGTCCGGCGGAGTTGGTGGAGGAGATTCGTGCGATCCGTGATCGTGCAGGGCGTGCGGTCAAAGACAAGAGCTGAAAGACCAAAGACTCAACGGCATCGAGGCACGCACGCAGCTCGGGGGTGATCCAGCCTTCGATGCGGGTCATCCCGTCCACTCCAGGGCGGCACAGGGTGATTCCGCGACGGCGGCGACGATCAGCGTCGGAAACAACCTTCCCATCAGGATCCAGCCGCGCGAGGATGTCACGCCCGATCTTCAACAGGTCATCGGGCCACCCATTACGCGAGTAGTCGACCAGGATCTGCTCGGCCTCCGCCCGCGCCTCGGTGGGCACATCAAGAGGCAGGTGGTTCATCACGTCCATGATGTGGCGCACGTGATCACGCGAGATCTCGCCCGCAGCAAACACTTCGGCAGTCACCGGCAATACCGGTGGTGCGACGTGCCCGGTCTGCTGCACGAATTCCCCGCAGTGGTGTGTGATCTTTACCCGCACCGCCGCGTCGTAGCGGGACAGGCCGAGGGTGTGGCGCAGGAACGGCACCATCTTCCCCGCACCGCTACGCGCGTGCAGGGACCGTTCTCCCGCTTCGATGATCAGGCGAGTGTCCAGGGCGGCGAGTTGACGCTGGGTCGAGACTGCGGCCGCCAGTTCAGCGATACCGCAGTCGTCGAGTGTCACCCCCATTCGAATCCATGCCTCCATTTTACGCCCGTGCTATTACCCAGGGAACACGAAATGTCCGGTATACCTTAGTAATTCATGCAGCAATTACCGATTGCTGCTGTGTAAGAACACCATCCACCATCTGGTAAACGCTGTCCATCTGATCCAAATGTGAAAGATCGTGTGTAACAAGCAAAGTGGCTGCACCATGCTCTCGCACGATCCCAACGATCAAGTCGATGATCGCCGCCCCGCGCTCCTGATCCAACGCACTGGTCGGTTCATCGATGACCAGCAGCGACGGATCGTTCATCAGCGCTCGGGCGATATTGACCCGCTGCCGCTGCCCGCCCGAGAGCTGAGCGGGCCGCTTGTTCTCGTGGCCGCTCAACCCCACCGCGTGCAGCAGATCCCGTGCCCGCGCACGAGCTTCGCGCCGCGTGCCGGGGGAGACGAACCAGCTCTGCCCCAGGTGCACCATCGCCTCGAGTTGCTCGATGGTGGTCAGCGCCGGCACCAGATTGGACTGCTGGAACACGATCCCGATCGAGTTCCGCCGCATCGTCGCCGCGTCCCGGCGGCTCAGCTCGGCGAGATTCACGTTTCCCGAGGCGGTTTCGAGCTCCACCCGCCCCGAGTCCGGCCGCAGCAGCGTCGACACCGTGGCCAGCAGTGTGGATTTGCCGGACCCCGACGGCCCTGTGATGGCGGCGATCTCGCCGCCGCCCACGCGCAGGTTCACGTGGTCGAGCGCGGTGATGCGGTCCGCGCCGTCCGGAAAGGTGAGGGTGAGGTCGGAGACGGTCAGTGTGTTGGTCATCGCGATGCTCCTGGGAGGCAAAGGGATCGTGGTCATCAGCGGGCCTGGTTGAGCGCGGTCAGCGGATCGGTGGTGACGAGGAAGCGCAGGGCGAAGGCGGCGCCCAGCAGGCCGAGCGCGATCAGGGCGGCGGCCGGGAAGAGCGTCGTGCTCGCGCTGAGGATGAACGGCACCGCGCCGCCCATGAACAGTCCGGCCACGACCGTGATTCCGACACCCACGCCGACACCGAGCAGCAGCACGATCAGGGCCTGGCTCAAGGCATCCCGGATCAGGGAGCCGGTGGTCGCGCCCAAGGCCTTCAAGGTCGCGATGTCGGGCTGTCGCTGCACGGTCCACACCGTGAAGAACGCGCCGATCACGAGCGCCGAGATGGCGAACAGCATGACGGTCATCAGCGTGAGCGACCCGTTCTCGGCCTGGTAGGAGGACATGGCGGACAGTGAGTTCTTGCTGCTGGTCGTGGTGGTGTGAGCACTCGAGTTCAGTGCCTTCTGTTCGCTCACCCCCGAGACCGCGAGGATGGTGGCCGCCCCCGAGCGCGGGTTCAGCGCCTGCCAGTCCGACAGGGTCATCCACACCACCGGGGTGTGCGCGTACCAGTCGTCGTCGGTCACGCCCGCCACGCTGTAGCGAGCCGAGCCCAGCTCGACCGTGTCACCGGACTTCGCATCGAGGTTCTTCGCGGCCGCCTTGGAGAGGATCACCGATCCGGGTTCGGTAGCTGTGCGCTTGCCGAAGGGGGTGCCCTGCACGCCGAACAGCGCCACCTGGGTGGGGGACGCGCCGTTGACGGTGGCGCGGGTGCGGCTGATGCCGATCGGGTCGACGGTGCCGCCCGCGCGCTCCCAGGTCTGCACCTGTTCGGTGCTCAGTGTGGAGGAGTCGAAGGAGGGGGAGGAGCCGGTGTCGGAGAAGACGACGGTGTCGGTCTTCAGCGATTCGATGGCGGAGATGTTCTGGTGCGCCAGACCGGCCGTGAGACCGCTGAGAAAGCTGACCAGCAGCGCGACCAGCGTGACCACCAGGGTAATCAGGAGGAAGCGGCCGCGGGCCGCCCGCAGATCTCTGAATGCGACGAACATACTTACACCCTCGCCGGGAAAGCCCGTCCCGCCATCGCGCCGCGGAACGAATCCCGGTCCGCCAACGGCACGGCGGCGTTTCCTACTTTCGATGGATGCCGGGGTAATTGCCCGGCATAAGCTGGTCGCGTGCACCGGTCCCCCCTGACTCCCGTCTTCTCCGCACTGCAGCTCGGGCTGCACGTGCTGGTCGTGGCGTTGACCGTGGTGGTGGCGGTGCAGGAGGTCGTCTCCGGGGCCCATCAGGTGCTGGTGGTCGTGCTGGCCGGGGTCTTCCTCGGCGTCTACTTCGCCGGGGGACGGTTCCGCCGGAACCTGGTGGGAGCGCGGATCTGGCTCGGTGCGCTGACCCTGCTCTGGCTGGCCCTGGTGCTCGTCGCCCCGCTGGCCGTCTACCTGGTCTTCGGCCTCTTCTTCCTCTATCTGCATCTGCTGCCGCGCTATTGGGGCGTGCTGGCGGTGATCGCCGCGACCGTGGTCGCCGTCGTCGGGTTCGCCGCGCACCGCGGCTGGACGGTCGCCGGTGTGATCGGCCCGCTGCTGGGCGCGCTGGTCGCGGTCGCCATCGGGCTCGGCTACGAGGCGCTGTTCCGGGAGGCCGCGGAACGGCAGCGGCTCATCGACGAATTGCTCGCCACCCGAGAGACTCTCGCCGAACAGGAACGCACCGCGGGCAAGATGGCCGAACGGGAGCGGCTGGCGCAGGAGATCCACGACACCGTCGCGCAGGGGCTCAGCAGTATTCAGCTGCTGCTGCACGCCGTCGAGCGGGCCGCCCCCGATCATCCGGCGCTGGAACGGATTCGGCTGGCCCGGGAGACCGCCGCCGACAGTCTCGTCGAAACCCGCCATCTCATCGCCGAACTCACGCCGGCCGCGCTGGAGGGCCAGTCCCTCGCGGGCGCGCTCACCCGGATCGCGGAGCGGGCCGCCGCCCCAGGGTTGGAGGCGGAGGTTCTCGTCGAGGGCGATCCCCAGGCGCTGCCCATGCCGATCGAGGCCGCGCTGGTCCGCATCGCGCAGGGCGCGGTGTCGAATGTGGTGCGGCACGCGCAGGCTCAGCGCATGCGGGTGACCCTCACCTACGGCGATGACGCCGTGCACCTCGACGTGGTCGACGACGGTGTGGGCATCGATCCGGCCGTGCTGGCCGAATCCCCGTCGGGCAGCTTCGGTTTGAACGCCATGCGCAATCGGGTGGAGCAGCAGGGCGGCACCATGGATGTCGAATCCGAACCCGGCCACACCGCGGTCACCGTCTACTTCCCCCTGGAGGACCAATGATCCGCATCCTCCTCGCCGACGACCACGCCATCGTCCGCGCGGGCCTGCGCGCCCTCCTCGACTCCAGCGTCGCCGAAACCGATTCCGACGACATCGACGTCGTGGGGGAGGTCGCCACCGCCGAGGATTCGGTGGCCTTCTGCTCCACGACCGAGGTCGACCTGGTCCTGATGGACCTCCGCTTCGGTCCCGGCAAGTCCGGCGCCGACGCCACCGCCGCCCTGCGCGGCCTCCCGAACCCGCCGAACGTCCTGGTGGTCACCAACTACGACACCGACGCCGACATCCTCGGCGCCATCGAGGCGGGCGCCGTCGGCTACATCCTCAAGGACACCCCGCCCGCCGAACTCCTCGCCGCCGTCCGCTCCGCCGCCGAAGGCGAGAGCGTCCTCTCCCCGTCGGTCGCCTCCCGCCTCATGACCCGGGTCCGCAAACCCGACACCACCCTGAGCCCCCGCGAGATCGAAGTCCTGCGCCTGGTCGCCGACGGCCACTCCAACCGCGAGATCGGCAAACGCCTCTTCCTCTCCGAGACCACCGTCAAATCCCACCTGGTCCACATCTATTCGAAGCTCGGCGTGAAGTCCCGAACCTCCGCCGTGGCCAGGGCCCGAGAGCGCGGAGCGATCTGACCGCGCGGAACCGCCGAACTCAGTGGGCGGCAGGCGCGGCGGCCAGCAGCGCGGGCCAATCCTGGGTCGACGCCCAGTCGGCGAAGGAATGCCAGGCGATCTCGGGGTAGTCGCGGCGCAGACCGGCGACATCGACATCGAGACCGACGGTCGAGAAGTACTCGAACATGGCGGCCAGATCGGTGGAACGGGAGCGCACGTACGCGAGCGGGACCTCCCGGTGCGCGATCGGCGCGCCGATGGCGGCGGCCAGGGTCGCGGCGATCCGCGCGGGCGTGAGCTCGTCCGCCGCGATATCGATACGGCGACCGGCGAATTCGGCGCGGCGGTCCAGGGCGAGGGCCGCGAACGCACCGATATCGGTGGCACAGATCAGGGTCAACGGCTGCTCGGTGGGCATCGGCCAGGAGAACGTCTGCTCGCGCAGGCCGTCCAGGGTCCAGCCGGTGGCGTAGTTGTCCATGAAGGCGGCCGGAGCGATGACGGTCCACGGCACGCCCGAGGCGGTCAGCCGGCGCTCGACCGCGAACTTGCTCTCGTAGTGTGGCACACCGGTTTCGCGGTCGGCGTGCGCGACGGAGGTGAAGACGATGTGGCCGAGGTGAGCGGCGACAGCGGCCTCGACGAGGTTCTCGCCGTGCCGGACCTCGACGGTGGTGTCGGTGTCGAACGGGGTGGTGACCGCGAACAGCGAATCCGCCCCGGCGAGTGCGGCATCCAGCGATGCGCGATCGTCGAAGTCGGCCCGGCGGATCTCCGCGCCGAGCGCGCGCAGCCGCTCGGCGGCGGGGGAGTCGGGGAAGCGGGTGAGGGCGCGGACGTGGTGGCCCCGATCGAGCAGGGCGCGGGCGGTGGCTCCGCCCTGGGCGCCGGTGGCGCCGGTGACCGCGATGGTGAGCATGGTTCCTCCAGGGGTATTATCTGCTGTGCGGCGCATTAACTGCGCCATGCAGCAATCTATCGGAGATTGCTGCGTCGCGCAGCTAATGAGGAGTGTGATCCAGATGACATCCCAGCGTCGCCGGGCGTTGTACGACGAGCTCTCCGGCGAATCGCGCCGGTACATGGCCGCGTACACGCTGTTCAACCAGGCCATCGCGGACAAGCTCGGACTGCATCCCACCGACCTGCAATGCCTGAGCCTGCTCACCGCGGAATCGCAGCCGCTGACGGTCAAGCAGATCGCCGACATGACCGGGTTGACCACGGGTTCCGCCACCCGCCTGGTCGACCGTATGGAACGCGGCGGCTATGTCACCCGCGAAGCCGATCCCGAGGACCGCCGCCGGGTGCTGGTCACCCCGGTCCCCGAGGCGGTCGCCCGCATCACCGCGACCTGGGACGACCTGGGCGAGGGCTGGGAGGCCATGCTGAGCGACCACACCGACGCCGAACTCGAGGCGATCATCGCGCACATGCGAAAGGCTCAGGAGCTCAGCAAAACCCAGATCGCCCGCCTCCGGGGCGCGCGCGGCTGAGCGTCGTACGGTGTCCGCTATGGCCTCACTCTCCGATTCCCGAGTACGCGAGTTTCTGAGCGCGGGCACCCGCACCGGCAAGCTGGCCTTCGTGGCCGCCGACGGCCGTCCCCTGATCGCCCCGATCTGGTTCATCGTCGAGGGCGACCACATCGTCTTCAATACCGGCAAGGACACCGCCAAGGGCCGCTCGATCCTGCGCGACGGCCGCGTCACCCTCTGTGTCGACGTATCCGAGCCCCCATACTCTTTCGTTCAGGTGCAGGGCGTGACCGAGGTCTCCGAGGATCCCGACGACCTGATCCGCACCGCCACCGATATCGCCGCCCGCTACATGGGCGCGGACAGCGCCGAGGAGTTCGGCAAGCGCAACGGCGTCCCCGGTGAGCTCGTCGTCCGGCTCTTCCCCACCAAGGTCCTCGCCGATTTCGAGGTCAGCGGCTGAAATCTCCGATTATGGAACCGTGAGTTCCGTTATGTGTTAGATTCGGAACCGTGAGTTCCGTATCCGAGGGTCCGCGGCCGGGCCGGCCGCTGTCGGCCGAGACCGATCTGGCCGTTCGCGAGGCGACCGTCGCCCTGCTCGCCGAGGTGGGCTACGCCGGCCTGCGCGTGCAGGACGTGGCGACCCGGGCCGGGGTGGGCAAGGCCGCGCTGTACCGGCGCTGGCCGTCGAAAGCCGCGCTCGCACTGCATCATCTGATCGGGGACCTGCGGCCGCGCGAGTACCGCGACACCGGCGGTCTGCGCGGTGATCTGCACGAGGTCGCGGCGGACTTCGTCGAACGCATGGGGAATCCGCGGGTGCGGGCGGTGCTGCCCGAGCTCATGGCGGATCTGATGCGCGACGGAACTCTGCAGACCGTGTTCGAGGACGTCTGCCTGCTGCCCGAGCGTGAGCTCATCCGGGCGGTCGCCGAGCGGGCGGTCGAGCGCGGGGATCTGGCCCGTGTGCCCGACTTGGATTGGGCGCACGCGCAATTCGCGGGACCGGTCTTCCTCTGGCTCACCATGCTCGGTGGGCAGGGCGATCGGGCACTGATCGACCGGGTCGCGGATTCCGTTGCCGCGAGCTGGATGTACGACAAGGAGAAGGACCAATGAACACCTGGCTGTGGATCGGGCAGATCGTGCTCGCGGCGTCGTTCGTGCTCGGGGGCGTCGCGAAGGCGGCGATCGAGAAGGACAAGCTGCGCGGCGGAATGCCCTGGGTGGACGACCTGTCGCAGAACGCGGTGCGGGGGATCGGGATCGTGGAGATCCTGGGCGGCCTGGGGGTGGTGCTGCCGTGGGCCACGGGGATCGCGAAGGTGCTGACGCCGATCGCCGCGGTGGGTCTGGCCCTGGTGATGGTCGGCGGGTTCGTGACCCACGTGCGACGCGGGGAGTATGGGCGGTCGCTGTCGAACGTGGTGCTGTTCGTGGTGGCGGTGCTGGTGGCGGTCGGACGGTTCGCCTGAGCGGGTGTGCGAGACTCGCCCGATGACAGTGCACTTCATCGGGGCCGGGCCCGGGGCGGCGGATCTGCTGACCGTGCGCGCGGTCGAACTGCTGCGCCGATCCCCGGTGTGCCTGTACGCGGGGACGTATCTGGACCCGGAAGTGCTGGCGTACTGCGCGCCCGACGCCGAGCTGATCGATACCCAGAAGCTGGATCTGGACGAGATCGTGGCGCACTGCGCGCGGGCGCACGCCGAGGGCAAAGAGGTCGCGCGGCTGTGCTCGGGCGATCCCTCCATATATTCGGCCCTCACCGAACAGAAGCGGCGACTCGACGCGCTGGGGATCCCGTGGGACGTGACGCCCGGGGTGCCCGCGTACGCCGCCGCCGCGGCCCTGCTCGGGGCGGAACTGACTGTGCCCGAACAGGTGCAGTCGGTGGTGTTGACTCGGACACACGCGCGCTCGACGGCTATGCCCGATTCGGAGGCGCTGGCCAATTTCGCCCGCACCCGGGCCACGCTGGTGCTGCACCTGGCCATCACCCGGATCCGCGCCCTCGCGCAGGAGCTGACCGCCGACTACGGCAGTGCCTGCCCGGTGGCCGTGGTGTACCGGGCGACCCAGCCCGAGCAGCAGGTTCTCCGTGGAACCTTGGCCGACATCGCGGACCGTGTGGAGGCAGCCGGGCTGCGGCAGGCCGCGGTCATTCTGGTGGGCCGGGCACTGGCCGAAAGTATCGATTGCGCGCAGTCTCACCTGTACGACCCTGGTCGCGATAGGTCGCATATCACTGGCTGAAACAGTGAAATGGGAAGATAGCCGACGGCTATGGCCCTTTCGGATTCCCGCTTGCGCGCTGCCGGTAGATTGGACCGAGTGTCCGTCACCAGAATCACGACTGTGACCCGGCGTTGGCCGGTGGGTGTGGTCGCGCCCATGTAACAAGATCGGCCAGCTGGGGGGATACCTCCCAGGGAGTCTCGACAACAAAAACAAGACGGTGAAGTAAGCCCCGAACGCCGGACGTCACGCTGACCGCAGCGGTGGCGTCCTGTTCGGGTTTTTCGGCGGGGAACGCTGCGGTCGTGGTGTTCCGGAAGCGAGGTTTGGGTTGGACCGGCTGGATTTCGGCGGCATCGGCGAAGCTGGCAGCGAAATCGCACCGGGATCGGGCGAACTTTTCCCGCTGTCGCCGGCGCAGCTCGGCATCTGGTATGCCCAGCACCTGGACCCGCAGGTTCCGATCAATATCGCCCAGTACGTCGAGCTGCGCGGGGAACTCGACATGGCGCTGCTCGAGGCCGCCATGGTGCGCGGCTCGGAGGAGTTCGGTTCCGGCTTCCTGCGCATCGTCGAGCGTGACGGCGAGCCCATGCAGATGGTGGACCACTCGCTGGACCGCACCATCTACCACGTCGATCTGAGCGCCGAGGCCGATCCGGCCGCCGCCGCCCACGCCTGGATGCGCGCCGACTACAGCGCGCCCCTGGAACTCACCCGCGACCGCCTCATCCGCACCTGCATGCTGAAACTGGCCGACGGCCATTACTACTGGTATGCGCGCATCCACCACATCGTGCTGGACGGTCTCGGCGCGGTGACCTACATGACCCGGGTCGCCGAGGTCTACACCGCGTTCGTCAATGGCGTCGAGCCCCCGCCGCACAAGCTGACCGACCTGCCCACCCTGGTCGAGCAGGAGTTCGCCTACCGCGACTCGAGCCGCTTCAAGTCCGACAAGGAGTACTGGGCCGAGCGGATCGCCGGTGTCGAGGACGGCACCAGCCTGGCCGGACGTTCCGCGCCGCCGGCGGCGATCAATCGGATCGCCACGGCCGCGCTCACCGAGGGCCAGACCTCACTGCTGGATCAGGCCGTGGCCCGCCACGAGTCCTCGCCCGCGGGTCTGCTCATCGCCGGTTTCGCCGCCTACCTCGCGCAGTGGACCGGCAGTCAGGACGTCGTCCTCAGCCTCCCGGTGACCGCGCGCACCACCGCGATCATGCGCCGCTCCGGTGGCGCTGCCTCGAACATCGTGCCGCTGCGCCTGAAGGTCGGCCACGACTCCACGGTCACCGATCTGCTCGGCCAGGTGACGGTGGCCGTCTCGGGCGCCCTGCGTCACCAGCGCTACCGCGCCGAGGACATCAAGCGCGACAGTTCTTCCGGCGATTTCTCCGGTGGCGAGGTCGGGTCGCAGTTCTTCGGCCCGTGGGTCAACATCATGTTGTTCCACAACGAGGTCGTGCTCGGCGACATCACCGGTGAGTACAGCGTGCTGTCCACCGGTTCCATCGAGGACCTGGGCGTCAACTTCTACCAGTCGGTGAAGGGCACCCGGAACCACATCGACTTCGAGACCAACCCGAACCTGTACTCCGACCAGGAGACCCGCAGTCACCACGCGCGTTTCCTGGAGTTCTTCGACCGCTTCCTGGCGGCCGAGGCGGCGCAGCCGGTGTGGGGCCTGCCCATCACCACCGCGGCCGAGCGCACCCGCACCCTGGTGGAGTGGAACTCCGCCGCGCACGAGGTGCCGGTCACCACGCTGCCGGCGTTGCTGGACAAGCAGATTCCGCTGACCCCGGACAATGTGGCCGTCGAGTTCGAGGGCGAGCAGCTCACCTACGCCGAGTTCGGCGAGCGGGTCAACCGCCTGGCCCGCTTCCTGATCGAGGACGGCGTCGGCCCGGAATCGCTGGTGGCCCTGGGCATGCGGCGTTCGCTGGAGCTGGTCGTGGGCATGCACGCGGTGCTGCGCGCCGGTGGCGCGTACGTGCCGATCGACCCCGATCATCCGGCCGACCGCACCGCCTACATCCTGGAGTCCGCGGCACCGGTCTGCGTGCTGACCACCGCCCGCGACGAGCTCGAGCTGCCGGAGTCGGTGCGGCGCTTGGAGATCGACACCCTCGACGTGTCGGCGTACTCCGCCGAGCCGGTGACCGACGCGGACCGCCGCGCGCCGCTGCGCCCGGACAACACCGCCTACGTCATCTACACCTCGGGTTCGACCGGCCGCCCCAAGGGCGTCGCGGTCACCCACCATGCCATCGTCAACCAGGAACTGTGGATGCTCGACGAGTATCCGATGACCGAAGACGATGTGTACCTGCAGAAGACGGCCACCACCTTCGACGTGTCGCTGTGGGGCTACTTCATGCCGCTGCTGGTCGGCGCGAAGCTGATCGTGGCCACCCCGGACGGTCACCGCGATCCGTTGTACGTGGCGGAGATGATCGAGCGCCACGGCGTCACGGTCACGGACTTCGTGCCGTCCATGCTGACGGTGTTCGTCGCGCACGCCACCCGCGCCCAGTGCGCCACGCTGAAGTACGTCTTCGTGATCGGTGAGGCGCTGCCGCCGGAGACCGGCGCGGGCTTCCGCGAGATCACCTCGGCCGGCCTGCACAACCTGTACGGCCCCACCGAGGCCGCGGTCTCGGTCACCTACTGGGAGAACACCGCCGCCGACACCGTCACGGTGCCGATCGGTGTACCCGAGTGGAATGTCGAAGTCTACGTACTGGATTCGCATCTGCGACCGGCCGCCATCGGCGCCGCGGGTGAGCTCTATCTGGCGGGCCGCCAGCTGGCGCGCGGCTACAAGGGCCGCCCGGACCTGACCTCGGACCGCTTCGTCGCGAATCCGTTGTCGCTCACCGGCGAACGCATGTACCGCACCGGTGACCTGGTGCGCTGGAACCTCGTCGCGAGCGACAAATCGGGTACCGTCGGTGCGCTGGAGTACATCGGCCGCACCGACTTCCAGGTGAAGTTCCGCGGTCAGCGCATCGAGCTCGGCGAGATCGAGACCGACCTGCTGGCCCACCCGTCGGTCAGCCAGGCCGCCGTGCTGGTGATGGACACCGCCACCGGTCAGCAGCTGGTCGCCTACGTAGTGCCGGTTCCGGGCCAGAGCATCGACCCGGCCGAGCTGACCCGCTTCGCCGCCGAGAAGCTGCCGACCTACATGGTCCCAGCCTCGATCATGGTGCTGGAGGCGTTCCCGCTCAACACCTCCGGCAAGCTGGACCGCAAGGGCCTGCCGGAGCCGGTGTTCAGCGCCGACGCCGCCGGATACCGCGCCCCGCGCACCGCCGCCGAGGAGATCGTGGCGGGCGTGTTCGCCGACGTGCTCGGTCACGACCGGGTCGGCGTGGACGACAACTTCTTCGATCTGGGCGGCAACTCGCTGGTCGCCACCCAGGTGGTGGCCCGCATCTCGGCCGCGTTCAGCACCCGCCTGGGTGTGCGCGCGCTGTTCGAGACCCCGACCGTGGCCGGGCTGGCCGCGCGCGTGGAAGCCGCTGGGCCCGCGGATGTCTCGCGGGCGCCGCTGGTGGCGCGGGAGCGTCCGGAGCGGGTGCCGCTGTCGCTGGCGCAGCAGCGCATGTGGTTCCTCAACCAGTTCGACCCGAACGTCCCGACCTACAACCTGCCGTTCGTGGTGCGGTTGCGCGGACAGGTCGACATCGAGGCGCTGCAGCTGGCGCTGACCGACGTGGTGGCGCGCCAGGAGTCGCTGCGCACCATCTTCCCGGAGTCCGGGGACGGCGGCTTCCAGCAGGTGCTGCCCATGGACGAGGTGGATCTCGGCATCGAGGTGCACGACCTCGCCGAGGCCGAATTGCGCTCCGCGCTGGCGCAGTTCGCGTCCGCGGGCTTCGACGTCTCCACTCAGCTGCCGATCCGGGTACGCGTGTACCGGGTCGCCGCCGGGGCCGAGACCGGCCGTCATGCCGTCGCCGACGACAACGAAGTGGATCTCGCGGTCGCGTTCGTGGTGCACCACATCGCGGCCGACGGTTTCTCGTTCGGTCCGCTCTCGCGCGACATGACCGCCGCCTACCTGGCCCGGGTCGCCGGTCAGGAGCCCGCGTGGGCGCCGCTGCCGGTGCAGTACCAGGACTTCAGCCTGTGGCAGCGAGAGGTGCTCGGCTCGGAATCCGACGCCGACTCCATGGCCGCGCGCCAGAACGACTACTGGCGCACGGCCCTGGCCGGGCTGCCGGATCAGCTGGACCTGCCCGCGGATCGCCCGCGGCCGCCGGTGCAGAGCTTCCACGGCTCCCGCGTCACCTTCGAGATCCCGGCCGAGCTGCACGTCCGGCTCGCGGGATTGGCTCGCGCCCAGGGCGTCTCGCTGTTCATGGTCATGCACAGCGCGCTGGCCGTGCTGCTGGCCCGCCTGTCGGGCACCAGCGACATCGCCATCGGCACCCCGGTCGCCGGTCGCGGTGAGCAGGCGCTCGACGACCTGATCGGCATGTTCGTCAACACCCTGGTGCTGCGCTCGGAAGTGGATGGGGCGGAACGCTTCACCGATTTCCTGGCCCGCACCCGGGAGACCGACCTGGCGGCCTTCGCCAATACCGATGTCCCGTTCGAGCGACTGGTCGAGGTGCTCAACCCGACCCGTTCGCAGGCCCGGCACCCGCTGTTCCAGGTCATGCTGTCATTCCAGGAGATGTCGCACGGCTCCATGGAGCTGCCCGGCCTCACCGTCTCCGCGGACGAGCTCGAGGTCGACATCGCCAAGTTCGACCTGCAGTGGACCCTGACCGAGCAGCGCGGCCTGGGCGGCGAGCCCGCCGGGCTGTCGGTGATCCTGTCCTACGCCACCGACCTGTTCGACGCGTCGACCGTCGCCGAGTTCGGGCAGCGCTACCTGCGCGTGCTCGAGACCGCCGTGGCCGCCCCGGACACCGTGGTCCGCGACATCGACGTCCTCGACGCCGGTGAGCGCGAGACCGTCCTGCACGCCTGGAACCACACCGCCCGCGAACTGCGCGGCGCGGCAACCGTTCTGGATTTGTTCGAGCAGCAGGTCCGGATCCGCCCGGACGCCACCGCCCTGATCTTCGATCCGGGCGAGCGCAGCGGCAGCATGTTCGGCCCCGCCGAGGAGCTGACCTACGCCGAGTTCTCGGCCCGGGTGAACCGCCTGGCGCGCAAGCTCGTCGACACCGGCGTCGGTCCGGAGTCCCTGGTGGCGGTGGGCATCCGCCGCTCGGTGGACATGCTGATCGCCATCTACGCCACCCTCACCGCGGGTGGCGGCTACGTGCCGATCGATCCGGACCACCCGGCCGAGCGCACCGACTACGTGCTGCGCACCGCCGAGCCGGTGGTGCTGCTCACCACCGTCGACGACGCCGTGGAATCCTCGGATTGCCCGGTGCTGCAACTGGATTCGCTGGACCTCGACGAGTACGGCGACGCCCCGGTCACCGACGCGGACCGGCTCGCGCCGCTGCGGCCGGACAATGCCGCCTACGTGCTGTTCACCTCCGGCTCGACCGGCCGCCCCAAGGGCGTGGCCATCCCGCACGCCGCGGTGCTCAACCAGATCGCCTGGATCACCGCCGAATACGGCATCGACGACACCGATGTGATCCTGCAGAAGACGCCGGTCACCTTCGACGTGTCGGTATGGGAGCTGTTCGGTTCGCTGGCGGTCGGCGCGCAGCAGGTCATCGCCGCGCCGGACGGCCACCGCGACCCGATGTACCTCTCGGAGGTCATCGGACGCCACCGGGTCACCATGACCTCGTTCGTGCCGTCCATGCTGAGCGTGTTCGCCTCCACGGCCTCGGCGTCCGAATGCCTGTCCCTGCGTGCGGTGCTGGTCGCCGGTGAGGCGCTGCCGCCGGCCACCGTGACCGCGTTCCGCCGCTTCTCCACCGCGGCCGTGCACAACCTGTACGGCCCGACCGAGTTCACCGTGCACGCCACCGCCGCCGCCATCGACGCGCCGGTGGTCACCTCGGTGCCGATCGGCCGCCCGGTGTGGAACGCGCAGACCTACGTGCTCGACGAGGGCCTGCGCCCGGTGCCCGCGGGCGTCCCGGGTGAGCTGTACCTCGGCGGTGTGCAGGTGGCGCGTGGCTACTTCGGCCGTCCGGACCTTTCGGCCGAGCGTTTCGTCGCCAACCCCTACGGCGAGCCGGGTTCGCGGCTCTACCGCACCGGTGACCTGGTGCGCTGGAACCAGAACGACCCGGGCGTCATCGACTACATCGGCCGCACCGACTTCCAGGTGAAGTTCCGCGGTCAGCGCATCGAGCTCGGCGAGATCGAGACCGCGCTGCTGGACCACCCCAAGGTGCAGCAGGCCGTGGTGCTGGTCATCGACACCGTGGCCGGCGATCAACTGGTCGCCTACATCGTGGCCGGCGGCCCGGTGGACCTGGACGGGGTCAAGACCTCGTTGCAGCGCACCCTGCCCGCGTACATGGTGCCGGGCTCGATCATGGTGCTGGACGCGTTCCCGCTGAACGCCTCCGGCAAGCTGGATCGCAAGGCACTGCCGACGCCGCGGTTCGAGGTGCGCGAATTCCGCGCTCCGACAACGCCGATCGAGGAGATCATCGCCCAGATCTTCGGCGAGGTGCTGGGCATCGTCCGCGTCGGCGTCGACGACGACTTCTTCGAGCTGGGTGGCAACTCGCTGATCGCGACCCAGGTGGCGACCCGCCTGGGCACCGCCCTCGACACCCGCGTGCCGGTGCGCATGCTGTTCGAGGCGGCCACTGTGGAGGCCCTCGCGGCCCGGGTGGAATCGCATGTCGGCGACGGCGGCCGCAAGGCGCTGGTCGCTCGCGAGCGGCCGAACGAGGTTCCGCTTTCGCTTGCGCAGCAGCGCATGTGGTTCCTCAACCGCTTCGACACCGCCTCGGCGGTCAACAACATCCCCGTCGCCATCCGGCTCTCCGGTGAGCTGGACATCGCGGCGCTGCAGGTCGCGGTCATCGACGTCATCGACCGCCACGAGTCGCTGCGCACGGTCTTCCCGGAGACCGCGCACGGCCCGGTGCAGCGGGTGCTGGACGCCGCGCAGATCGTGCCGGACCTGACCCCGGTACCGGTCACCGAGTCCAACCTGATCGACCACCTGGTCGAGCTGGCCACCATGGCCTTCGACGTCACCGGCGAAGTGCCTTTGCACGCGGCGCTTTTCGAGATCAGCGACACCGAGTACATCCTCGGCATGGTGGTCCACCACATCAGCGCCGACGGCTGGTCCATGGGCCCGCTGGCCCGCGACGTGATGGTGGCCTACGCGGCCCGCACCTCGTGGGAGGCCCCGGCCTGGGCGGAACTGCCGGTGCAGTACGCCGATTACGCGCTCTGGCAGCGCGAGGTGCTCGGCTCCGAGGACGATCCGGACGCGCTGATCTCCAAGCAGATCCGCTACTGGACCGAGGCCCTGGCCGACCTGCCCGACGAACTGGTGCTGCCCTCCGACCGGCAGCGTCCGGCCGTGGCCAGCTACCAGGGCGGCACCTACCCGTTCGCCATCTCCGCCGAAACCCAGCAGGCGCTGGTGGATCTGGGCCGCCGGCACAACGCCTCGCTGTTCATGGTCATGCACTCGGCGCTGGCGGTGCTGCTGGCCCGCCTGTCGGGCACCTCCGACATCGCGATCGGCACCCCGGTGCACGGCCGCGGTGAGGCCGCGCTCGACGACCTGATCGGCATGTTCGTCAACACCCTGGTGCTGCGCACCGAGGTGGACGGCTCGGAGACCTTCGCCGACCTGCTGGCCCGGTCCCGCGACACCGACCTGCACGCCTTCGCGCACGCGGACGTGCCGTTCGAGCGCCTGGTCGAGGTCATCAACCCGGCCCGTTCGCAGGCCCGCCACCCGCTGTTCCAGGTCATGCTGACCTTCCAGAACACCCGGCAGGCCAGCCTGGAACTGCCCGGCCTCTCGGTCAACGGCATCGACTACGACGCCCGCCTGGCCAAGTTCGACCTGCAGCTGACCCTGCAGGAGGCGCAGGACGACCACGGCGAGCACGCCGGCATGTCGGCCGAGATCTCCTACGCGCTGGACCTGTTCGACGAGCCCACCATCGAGGCGTTCGCGCGGCGACTGGATCTGATCCTGGCCGCTGTCATCGAGCACCCGGATCGCCCGCTCGGCGATATCGACGTGCTGGTCACCGGCGAGCGCGACCAGGTGCTTGACGGCTGGAACGACACCGCGTTCAACCTGGCCTCGGTGCTGCCCGCGCTGCCCGAAGGCGAGGCGGCGACGCTGGTCTCGCTGTTCGAAGCCCAGGCTCTGACCAGCCCTGATGCGCCTGCCGTGGAATTCGAGGGGACAGTTCTGTCCTACGCCGAGTTCGCGGCGCGGGTGCACAAGCTGGCCCGCAAGCTCATCGCGCAGGGCGTCACCGCGGAATCGCCGGTGGCCCTGGCGATCCGGCGTTCGCTGGATCTGGTCGTGGCCATGTACGCCGTGCTGGAGGCCGGTGGCGCGTACGTGCCGCTGGACCCGGACCAGCCGATGGAGCGCATCGACTACGTGCTCGACACCGCGCGCCCGGTCGCCATCCTGACCACCGGCCGCGACGACTTCGTGACCGGCCGCAATGTGCCGGTGCTGGAAGTCGACACCCTGAACCTGGACGCCTACTCCGACGCTCCGATCACGGATGCCGAACGGGGACAGGCGATCCGGTCCGAGCACACCGCCTACGTGATCTTCACGTCCGGTTCGACCGGCCGCCCCAAGGGCGTGGCCGTCGAGCACGGCGCGATCGTGAACCGCCTGCTGTGGATGCAGCACGAGTACCCGATCGACGCCACCGACGCGGTGCTGCAGAAGACCCCGGCCACCTTCGACGTGTCGGTGTGGGAGTTCTTCTGGCCCTTGCAGACCGGTGCGCGCCTGGTGGTCGCCAAGCCGGACGGCCACCGCGACCCGGTCTATCTGGCCCAGGTCATCGCGGAAACCGGCATCACCACGGCGCACTTCGTGCCGTCGATGCTGTCGGTCTTCGTCGCCACCCTCGGCACCGACAGCGGCGATGCCGCCGCCACCGCACCGCGGCTGCGGCAGGTGTTCGCCTCCGGTGAGGCGCTGCCCGCGCCGACCGCGCAGAAGCTGCGCGAGCTGACCGGTGCGCGTCTGCACAACCTGTACGGCCCGACCGAGGCGGCCGTCGACGTCACCTACCACGAGGTCGTGGACGCCGACACCGTCTTCGTGCCGATCGGCCGCCCGGTGTGGAACACCGAGACCTACGTCCTCGACGCCCGCCTGCACCCGGTCGCGCCGGGTGTCGCGGGTGAGCTCTACCTCGCGGGTGATCAGCTCGCGCGGGGTTACCTGGGCCGCCCGGACCTGTCCGCGGACCGTTTCGTGGCCAACCCGTTCGTCTCCGGCGACCGGATGTACCGCACCGGCGACCTGGTCTCCTGGACCGCCGCCGGGGAACTGAACTACCTGGGCCGCACCGACTTCCAGGTGAAGCTGCGCGGTCTGCGCATCGAGCTGGGCGAGATCGAGGCGGCGCTGCTGGCGCAGCCGACCATCGCCCAGTCCGTCGTGGTGGTCCGCACCGACGCGCACGCGGGCGACCAGCTGGTGGGTTACGTGGTCCGCGAGCCTCACGCCGTGGTCGACGTCGACGGCGTGAAGGCCGCGCTGAGCGCCTCGCTGCCCGCCTACATGGTTCCGGCCGCGCTCGTGGTGCTGGACGCCTTCCCGGTCAACGCCTCCGGCAAGCTGGACCGCAAGGCCCTGCCCGCGCCGGTGTTCGAGGCCAAGCGTTTCCGCGCCCCCTCGACCCCGATCGAGGAGATCATCGCGCAGATCTTCGCCGACCTGCTCGGCGCCGAGCGCGTCGGCGTGGACGACGACTTCTTCGAGCTGGGCGGCAACTCGCTGGTCGCCACCCAGGTGGTGGCTCGCCTGGCGGCCGCGCTGAACGCCGAGATCGGCGTGCGTGTGCTGTTCGAGGCCCCGACCGTGGCCGCGCTGGCCGCGCGGGTGGAGTCGCACGCGGGAACCGGTGTGCGTCAGGCGCTCACGGTCCGCACCCGTCCCGAGTACCCGCCGCTGTCGCTCGCGCAGCAGCGCATGTGGTTCCTCAACCGGTTCGATCCCGAATCGGCCGCGAACAACATCCCGGCGGCCGTACGGCTCACCGGCGCACTGGATCTCGACGCCATGCGCGGCGCGATCGCCGACGTGATGGCGCGCCACGAGTCGCTGCGCACCCTGTACCCGTCGCACGAGGGCGTCGCCTACCAGAAGGTGCTGCCCACCGGCCGCGCCATTCCGGAGCTGGACGTACTGGACGTGACCGAGGGCGAGTTGTTCGCCGCGGTCTACGATTTCGCCGCGCGCGGCTTCGACGTCACCACCGAGACCGCGGTGCGCCTGCGCGCCTACCGCCTCGCGGCCGACGAGCACGTGCTGGTCCTGGTGGCCCACCACATCGCCGCCGACGGCTTCTCCATGACGCCGCTGGTCCGCGACCTGATGACCGCCTACATCGCGCGCAGTCAGGGCGAGACCCCGGGCTGGACCGAATTGCCGGTGCAGTACGCGGATTACGCGCTGTGGCAGCGCGAGACCCTGGGTTCGGAAGAGGACCCGCGCTCGCTCATCACCGAGCAGCTCGACTACTGGCGCGACACCCTGTCCGGCCTGCCGGACGAGCTGCGCCTGTCCACCACGCCGCGCCCGGCCGTCGCCTCCTACGACGCGGGCACCCACCGGTTCCAGGTGCCGGGCGAGCTCATCGCCGGGCTGAACCGGGTGGCGCAGGCCCATGGCACGACCCGGTTCATGGTGGTGCACAGCGCCTTCGCCGCGCTGCTGGCCCGCCTGAGCGGCACCGACGACATCGCGGTCGGCATTCCGGTCGCGGGCCGTGGCGAGCAGGCGCTCGACGACCTGGTCGGCATGTTCGTCAACACCCTGGTGCTGCGCGCCCCGGTGGACACCGGCGCGAGCTTCACCGACCTGCTGAAGACCGTGCGCGAGCGCGATCTGCAGGCCTTCGCCCACGCGGACGTGCCGTTCGAGCGCCTGGTCGAGGTGCTCAACCCGGCCCGCTCGCAGGCGCGGCACCCGCTGTTCCAGGTCATGCTGTCGTTCCAGAACCTGGGGCGTGCCTCGCTGGAGCTACCGGGCCTGAGCGTGGCCGAGCTGGCCATCGATCAGCAGTCGGCCAAGTTCGATCTGCAGATGACCCTGAGCGAGGTCGTCGACGGCGACTCCGCCATGGACGCCGAGCTCGTCTACGCCACAGACCTTTTCGACGCGCAGTACGCGGGTGTGTTCGCGCAGCGCTTCGTCGCCGTGCTCACCGCCGTGGCCACGGACCCGGCCCAGCTGGTCGGCGATGTCGAGCTGCTGACCGAGACCGAGCGCCGTCAGCTGCTGGTCGGCTGGAACGAGACCGCGTTCGAGCTGGACACCGCGCTGCCGGAGATCGACGAGGGCGCGGCGGCGACGCTGGTGTCGCTGTTCGAGGCGCAGGTCGCGCTGACCCCGGACGCGACGGCTGTCACGTTCGAGGGGACAAGTCTGTCCTATGCCGAGTTCGCGGCCCGCGTGCGCAAGCTGGCGCGCTGGCTGATCGCCGAGGGCGTCGGACCCGAATCCTTCGTCGCGCTGGGCATGCGCCGCTCCATCGACCTGGTCGCGGGCATGTACGCCGTGGCCGTCGCCGGTGGCGCGTACGTGCCGCTGGACCCGGATCACCCGGCCGAGCGCACCCAGTACATCCTCGAGACCGCGCAGCCGGTCTGCGTGCTCACTTCGGGCGACGACCTGGAAGGCGTTGAGGCGCGCCAGGTTCGGATCGACGAGCTGGATCTGTCGGCCTTCGACGACAGCCCGGTCACCGATGCCGAGCGCCGCTCGCCGCTGCGCCCGGGCAATACCGCCTACGTGATCTTCACGTCCGGTTCCACCGGCCGCCCCAAGGGTGTGGCCGTGAGCCACGCGGCCATCGTCAACCGCCTGGTGTGGATGCACGCCCAGTACGGGCTGGCCGCCTACGACGTGGTGCTGCAGAAGACCCCGGCCACGTTCGACGTGTCGGTGTGGGAGTTCTTCTGGCCCTTGCAGGTCGGCGCGCGCCTGGTGGTCGCCAAGCCCGACGGCCACCGCGACCCGGCGTACCTGGCCGAGATCATCGTCCGCGAGGGCGTCACGGTCACCCACTTCGTGCCGTCCATGCTCGCGGTGTTCGTGGCCGAGCCGGCCGCGTCCGACTGCGTCAGCCTGACCAATGTCTTCGCCTCCGGTGAGGGCCTGCCCGCGCCGACCGCGCAGAAGCTGCGGCAGCTGACCGGCGCCCGTCTGCACAACCTGTACGGCCCCACCGAGGCCGCGGTCGACGTGACCTTCCACGAGGTCGTCGACGCCGACATCACCTCGGTGCCGATCGGCGCGCCGGTCTTCAACACCCAGGTGTACGTGCTGGATTCGCGCCTGAACCCGGTTCCGGTGGGTGTCGCGGGTGAGCTCTATCTCGCGGGTGACCAGCTGGCCACCGGCTACGTGGCCCGCCCCGACCTGACCGCGGATCGCTTCGTGGCCAACCCGTTCGGCGACGGCGCGCGCATGTACCGCACCGGTGACCTCGTCACCTGGACCGGTCACGGCGAGCTGGAGTACCTGGGCCGCACCGACTTCCAGGTGAAGCTGCGCGGTCTGCGCATCGAGCTCGGCGAGATCGAATCCGCGCTCACCGCGCTGCCCGCCGTCGCGCAGTCCGTGGTCGTGGTCCGCCACGACGAGCGCACCGGCGATCAGCTGGTCGCCTACCTGATCGCCGCCGACGGCAACCTCGACGTCGACGCCGTGAAGGACGTGCTGTCCGAACAGCTTCCGGCCTACATGGTCCCGGCCGCCTTCATGGTGCTGGACGCCTTCCCGCTCAACGCCTCCGGCAAGCTGGACCGCAAGCAGCTGCCCGCGCCGACCTTCGCCGCCAAGACCTTCCGCGCCCCGGCCACCCCGGTGCAGCAGACGGTCGCCGGAACCATCGCCGACGTGCTCGGCCTGGAGCGGGTCGGCCTGGACGACGACTTCTTCGAGCTGGGCGGCAACTCGCTGATCGCCACCCAGGTGATCGCGCGCCTGTCCGCGGCGCTGGACGCCGACATCCCGCTGCGCGCGCTGTTCGAGGCCTCCACCGTGGCCTCGCTGGCGGCACAGCTGGAATCGCGCGTCGGCACCGGCGCGCGCGCCGCCCTGGTCGCGCAGGAGCGTCCGGAGCTGGTGCCGCTGTCGCTGGCGCAGCAGCGCATGTGGTTCCTGAACCGCTTCGACAACCGCACCGCGGTCAACAACATCCCGGTGGCGCTGAAGCTCACCGGCGCGATCGATCCGGCCGCCTTCACCGCCGCCCTGGGCGATGTGCTGGCCCGGCACGAGTCGCTGCGCACCGTCTACCCCGAGATCGAGGGCGACGGCTTCCAGCGCGTCCTGCCGCTGTCCGAGATCGACTTCGAGGTGCGGACCGAGTCCGTCACCGCGGCCGACCTGACCGCGCGCATCACCCAGCTGGCGAGCGTCTTCTTCGACGTCACCCGCGAACTGCCGTTCCGTGCCACGGTGCTCAGCCTCAGCGAGACCGAGCACGTGGTCGTGCTGGTGCTGCACCACATCAGCGCGGACGGCGCGTCGCTGCGCCCGCTGCTGCGTGACGTGGTGGCCGCCTACCTGTCCCGCGCGACCGGCGAGGCCCCGGCCTGGTCGCCGCTGCCGGTGCAGTACGCCGACTACACGCTGTGGCAGCGCGAGATCCTGGGCGCGGAGACCGATCCCGAGTCGATCGCCGCCCAGCAGATCGGCTACTGGACCACCCAGCTGGCCGACCTGCCCGAGCAGCTGGAGCTGCCCGCCGACCGGCCGCGGCCCGAGGTCGCCACCAATGCCGGTGGCGTGCACGACTTCTCGATCGACGCCGACCTGCACCGCGCCCTCACCGGCGTGGCCCGCGAACACGACGTCACCCTGTTCATGCTGGTCCACGCGGCGCTCGCGGCCTGGTCCGCACGCCTGTCGCGGTCCACCGACATCGCCATCGGCACCCCGATCGCGGGTCGCGGTGAACGCGCCCTCGACGACGTGGTCGGCATGTTCGTCAACACCCTGGTGCTGCGCAGCGAGGTGCGGCCGGACGCGGCCTTCCGCGATCTGCTCGCCCAGGTGCGCCGCACCGACCTGGCCGCCTTCGCGCACGCCGACGTGCCGTTCGAGCGGCTGGTGGACGTGCTCAGCCCGGTCCGGTCGCAGGCGCACCACCCGCTGTTCCAGGTGGCGCTGACCTTCGAGGCCGCGAGCGCCAAGGACGCGGCCGCCGTCGAGCTGCCCGACCTGGCCCTCGAGGTCGTCGAATTCGATCCGGGCACCGCCAAGTTCGACGTGCAGCTCACGGTGAGCGAGCGCGCCGACGGGTCGCTGGGCCTGTCCTGGAACTACGCCACCGATCTGTTCGACGCCGAGACCGTCATCTCCTTCGCCGAGCGCCTGGTCCGCATCCTGCGCGCCGTCGCCGAGGAACCGTCGGCCCTGATCGGCGACATCGACCTGCTGGGCGAGGGCGAACGCCACGACGTCGCCGAGTACTGGGTCTCCGCGGGCGAGGACATCGTCGAGCTGGCCGAGACCGCGCGCGCGGCGGTCGCCGAGGCCGAACTCGCCGTCGCCGAGGGCATCTCGGGCATCGCGCCCGAGGCCGCCGCGCTGGCCGCGCTGGGCGGGGCCGCCGAGCGCCTGTCCAACCCCCTCGAAGCGCTGGCGAGCCCGTTCGCCGCGTCCGAGGCCACCATCTCGGGCCTGTTCGACCTGGCCGTGGCCGCTCACCCGGAGCGGGTCGCGGTGCGGTTCGGCGACGAGGAGCTCACCTACTTCGAGCTGGATCGCCGCGCGAACGTGCTGGCGCGCAGGCTGATCGGGGAGGGCGCGGGTCCGGAGTCGCTGGTCGCGGTGCTGCTGCCGCGTTCCGCGGACCTGGTCGTGGCGCTGCTGGCCGTGATCAAGACCGGTGCGGGTTACGTGCCGATCGATCCGTCCTACCCGGCCGACCGCATCGCCTTCGTGCTCTCGGACGCGAAGCCCACCAGCGTGATCACCGACTCGACCGTGCAGGTCGAGCTCCCGGCCGAGCTGAACACCGTTCTCCTGGACGGCTTCTCGCTGGAGGCCGGGAACATCGTGGACGCGGCCGACGGCCCCGTCACCGATGCCGACCGCCGTGCGGCGCTGCACCCGGACCACGTCGCCTACGTCATCTACACCTCCGGTTCGACCGGCCGCCCCAAGGGCGTCGCGGTCGCGCACCGCAATGTGGTGCGCCTGATGGCGAACACCGATCGCGAGTTCGGCTTCGGACCCGACGACGTGTGGACCCTGTTCCACTCCTACGCCTTCGACTTCTCGGTGTGGGAGCTGTGGGGCCCGCTGCTCTACGGCGGCAAGCTCGTCGTCGTCGACTACTACGTGTCGCGCTCCCCGGAGCAGTTCCTGGAACTGCTGCGCCGCGAGCAGGTCACCGTCCTCAACCAGACGCCGTCGGCGTTCTACCAGCTGGCCGAGGCCGACCGCATCGCGGCCACCGCCGGCGACCAGCAGGACCTGGCCCTGCGCTACGTCGTCTTCGGCGGTGAGGCGCTGGAGCTGCGCCGCCTGTCGGATTGGGTTGCCCGCCACGGGGATTCCACCCCGTACCTGGTGAACATGTACGGCATCACCGAGACCACGGTCCACGTGTCCGTGCGGGTGCTCGACGCCGACACCATCGCCGCCGCCACCGGTTCGGTGGTCGGCCGGGCCATCGCCGGTCTGCGCGTGTACGTCCTCGACGACCGCCTGCACCCGGTGCCGGTCGGCGTCGCGGGTGAGATGTACGTCGCCGGTGCGCAATTGGCGCGCGGCTACCTGGGCCGCCCGGACCTGTCCGCGGCCCGCTTCGTGGCCAGCCCCTTCGGTGCGCCGGGCACCCGCCTGTACCGCTCCGGTGACGTGGCCCGCTGGAACCGCTTCGGCGAGCTCGAATACCTGGGCCGCGCCGACGACCAGGTCAAGGTCCGCGGTTTCCGCATCGAGCTCGGTGAGATCGAGTCCGCGGTGCTGGCGCAGGCCGGGGTCGCGCAGACCGCGGTCATCGTGCGCGAGGACCAGCCGGGTGATCAGCGCATCGTCGCCTATGTGGTGCCGCAGGACGGTGTCGCGCCCGCCGTGGACGCCGTCCGCGACGGCGCGGCCGAGCTGCTGCCCGCCTACATGGTCCCGTCGGCCGTCGTGGTGCTGGACCGGATCCCGCTGACCGTCAACGGCAAGCTGGACCGTCGCGCCCTCCCGGCCCCGGCCGCGCAGGCGCGTGCCTTCCGCGCACCGGAGACCCCGACCCAGGAGACGGTCGCCGCCGTCTTCGCCGAGGTGCTCGGCCTGGAGCGGGTCGGCCTGGACGACGACTTCTTCGACCTGGGCGGCAACTCGCTCATCGCCACCCGTGTCGTGTCGCGCGTCGGCGCGGCCCTGGACACCACGGTCGCGGTGCGCACCCTGTTCGAGGCCACCACGGTCGAGGCCCTCGCGGCCCGCATCGAATCGCACGCCGACGGCGCCTCGCGCGCCAAGCTGACCGCTCGCGGCCGGATTCCGGGTGAGCTGGTGCCGCTGTCGTTCGCGCAGCAGCGCATGTGGTTCCTCAACCAGTACGACACCCATTCGGCGGCCTACAACCTGCCGCTGGCGATTCGCCTCACCGGTGAACTCGACACCGCCGCACTGGAACTCGCGGTCGCCGACGTGGTCCGCCGCCACGAGTCGCTGCGCACCAAGTACCCCGAGCACGGCGGCACCCCCATGCAGGTGGTCGTCCCGGCCGAGGAGATCGCCCTCGATCTGCGGCCGGTCACGGTCGCGGCGGCCGAGCTCACCGCCACGGTGACCGCGTTCGCGACGCTGGGCTTCAATGTGGCCGAACAAGTTCCGCTGCGCGCCCGCCTGTTCCGCGCGGGCGGTGAGACTCAGTCCATTGACGGCACCGCCGTCGCCACCGAGCACGTGCTCGTGGTGGTCGTGCACCACATCGCCGGCGACGGTTTCTCCATGTCCCCGCTGGCCCGCGACGTCATGGTCGCCTACACCGCGCGCACCCAGGGCGCGGTGCCCGGCTGGGCCCCGCTGGCCGTGCAGTACGCCGACTTCGCGCTGTGGCAGCGCGAAGTGCTGGGCTCGGAAGAGGATTCGTCCTCGATCATGGCCCGCCAGGTCGCCTACTGGCAGCGCGTGCTCGGCGGCGTGCCGGACGAGCTGGCCCTGCCCACCGACCGCCCGCGCCCGGCCATCGCCTCGCACCGCGGCGCGACCCTGCAGCGGACGCTGTCGCCCGAGCTGATCGCGGCGCTGGAAGACGTTGCCCGCCAGCGCGGTTCGTCACTGTTCATGGTCATGCACAGCGCCCTCGCGGTGCTGCTGGCCCACCTGTCCGGCGGCGACGACATCGCGGTCGGCACCCCGGTCGCCGGTCGCGGTGAGGCCGCGCTCGACGACCTGGTCGGCATGTTCGTCAACACGCTGGTGCTGCGCACCGGCATCGAGCCCGGCGAGTCGTTCACCGACCTGCTGGATCGCGTCCGGCACACCGACCTCGACGCCTTCGGCAATGCCGACGTGCCGTTCGAGCGGCTGGTGGAACTGCTCGCGCCCGAGCGCTCGCAGGCCCGCAACCCGCTGTTCCAGGTCATGCTGGCCTTCCAGAACCTGGACCGCACCAGCATCGAGCTGCCGGGTCTGACGGTCTCCACGCTGGACCTCGACGAGAACATCTCGCGCTTCGACCTGCAGTTCACGTTGTCGGAGCAGGACTCCGGCATGGCTCTGGCCCTGACCTACGCCACCGATCTGTTCGACGCGGCCACCGCGGCCGGGTTCGCGCAGCGCTGGGTGCGGGTGCTCGAGGCCGTCGCCGCGAACCCGGAGATCGGTGTCGGCGCGATCGACATCCTGGACTCCGGCGAGCGCGCCGATCTGGTGGCCCGGTTCGGCCTGCCCGCCGTTCCGGCGCGCACCCTGCCCGAGCTGATCGCCGACGCCGTCGCCATCGATCCCGCCGCGCCCGCGGTGGTGTTCGAGGGCAGGAGTCTGTCCTACGGCGAGCTGGATTCCCGCTCGAACCGCTTGGCGCGCTTGCTCATCGAGCGCGGCATCGGCACCGAGGATCTGGTCGCCGTCGCCGTGCCGCGTTCGGACGAGTCCTACTTCGCCGAATGGGCGGTGTCCAAGACCGGTGCGGCGTTCGTGCCGGTGGACCCGAGCTACCCGGCCGACCGCATCGCCCACATGGTCACCGACTCCGGTTCGCCGGTCGGCCTGACCGTGGCGTCGGTACGCGCGGACATGCCGGACTCGGTCGAGTGGCTGGTGCTGGACGACCTGGATCTGAACGCGTTCGCGGACACCGCGATCGACGCCGCCGAGCGGGTGCGCCCGCTGCGCCCGGAGCACCCGGCCTACGTCATCTACACCTCCGGCTCCACCGGTGTGCCGAAGGGCGTCGTGGTCAGCCACGCCGGTCTGGCCAACTTCACCGTCGAGCAGGCCGAGCGGTACGCGCTCGACTCCTCCTCGCGCGCACTGCATTTCGCGTCGCCCTCGTTCGACGCGTCGATGCTGGAATTCCTGCTGGCCATCGGCAAGGGCGGCACCCTGGTGGTCGTCCCGCCGGGCACCTACGGCGGCGAGGAGCTCGCCGAGCTGATCCGCCGCGAGCGGGCCACCCACGCGTTCATCACCCCGGCCGCGCTGTCCACCTTCGGACCGGCGGGCCTGGACTCGCTGCGCGTGCTGGTCGCCGGTGGTGAAGCCGTTCCGGCCGATCTGGTGGAGAAGTGGGCGGTGCCCATTGGAGAGGGGACGCTGCCGGACGGCACGATTCGTGCGTTCCACAACGGCTACGGTCCGACCGAGACCACGATCATGACCAACATCAGCGACGCGCTGGTGCCGGGCGATCTGGTCACCATCGGTGGTCCGATCCGGGGCATGCAGTCGCTGATCCTCGACAACCGCCTGCGCCCGGTGCCGGTGGGCGTCGCGGGTGAGCTGTACCTGTCGGGCATCCAGCTGGCGCGCGGCTACCACGCGCGGCCGGGCCTGACCGCCGACCGTTTCGTCGCCAACCCGTACGTGGACGGCGAGCGCATGTACCGCACCGGTGACGTGGTCCGCTGGACCCCGGACGGCCTGGTCGAGTACGTCGGCCGCTCCGACTTCCAGGTCAAGGTGCGCGGTTTCCGTATCGAGCTCGGTGAGATCGACGCGGCGCTGGCCTCGCACGAGACGGTCGACTTCGCGGTCACCGTGGGCCACAAGAACGCCGCGGGCGCGACCTCGCTGGTGTCGTACGTGGTTGCCACGCCGGGGCATTCGATCGATGTGGCGGCCGTGACCGCGCACGTCGAGCAGCGTCTGCCCGCGTACATGGTGCCGTCCTCGGTGATGATCATCGACCGGGTGCCGCTGACCCCGGTCGGCAAGCTGGACCGCCGGGCGCTGCCCGAGCCGGTCTTCGCCACCGAGGTGGTCTTCCGGGCCGCGCGCAACACCCTCGAGCAGACCATCGCCGAGGTGTTCGCCGAGGTGCTGGGCCTGGAGCGGGTCGGCATCGACGACTCGTTCTTCGCGCTCGGCGGCGACTCCATCGTCTCCATCCAGCTGGTGTCGCGGGCCAAGGCGCGCGGCGTGGTGTTCTCACCGCGCGATGTGTTCGAGCAGCGCACCGTGTCCGGCCTGGCCGCCATCGCGACGGTATCCGTGGACGGCCAGGGCGATTCGGCCCCGCAGCTGACCGAGCTGCCCGGCGGCGGCGTGGGTGTCATGCCGCTGACGCCGGTGGTCCGCTTCATGGCGGGCCGGCCGGGCGAGTTCGGCCGCTTCAACCAGACCATGGCCCTGGAGCTCCCGAACGGCATCGACCGCGCGGGCATCGCCGCCACCGTCGGCGCGGTCATCGACCGCCACGACATGCTGCGGGCGCGCCTGCGCCGGGTGCCGGACGCGGACTGGATCGTCGAGACCGCCGCGCCCGGAACCATCGACGCGGATTCGCTGATCGACCGCACCGAGTTCGACGCCGCCGTCACCGACGAGCGGCTGTTCGAGATCGCCGCGGCCGCACTGGATGCCACGCTCGACAAGCTGGATCCGGCTGCGGGCCAGGTCATCCGGTTCGTATGGCTGGAGCCCTCGGACGACAGCCGCGCCGGACGCCTGATCGTCGCCGGTCACCACCTGGTGGTCGACGGCGTCACCTGGCGAATCCTGGTGCCGGACTTCGTCGCCGCCTGGGGCCAGCTGTCCGCCGGGCAGACCCCCGAACTGGTCGCCCCCGCCACCAGCATGCGCACCTGGGCGCACGCCCTCGAGCGGGAGGCCGCCACCGAGGAGCGCGTCGCCGAGCTCGCGTTCTGGCGCGACGTCGTCGAGAGCCCGGACCCGCTGCTCACCGAGCGCGCCATGGACCCGGCCGTCGACGTCACCGCGACCATCGTCAAGCACCGCGTCGAGCTGTCGGCCGAGGCCACCCGCTCGCTGCTGACCACCGTGCCCGCCCTGTTCCACGGCGGCGTGAACGACGGTCTGCTGACCGCGCTCGCCTTGGCGGTGGCCAAGTTCCGCGCCGGCAAGGGCCTGGGGGAGAAGTCCGCCCTCGTCCGCCTGGAAGGCCACGGCCGCGAGGAAGAGGTCGTGCCCGGCGCCGACCTGTCCCGCACGGTCGGCTGGTTCACCGCAATCTTCCCGGTGCGCTTCGACCTGTCCGGCATCGACGTGGACGCCGCCCTCACCGGCGGCGCGGCCATGGGCCGGGCCATCAAGACGGTCAAGGAGCAGCTGCTCGCGGTGCCCGACAAGGGCATCGGTTACGGCCTGCTGCGGTACATGAACTCCGACACCGCCGCCCAGCTGCCCAAGCAGCTGCCGGGCCAGGTCAGCTTCAACTACCTGGGCCGGGTCAACGAGGGCGACGTGCCCGAGGCGCTGCGCGGCTTCGGCTGGATCCCGGCGGCCGACCTGGCCGACCTGGCGGGCTCCTACGACGCCGACATGCCCGCCATGGCCCCGATCGACATCAATGCCATCGTCGCGGGCGACAAGCTGACCGCGCAGATCGGTTACCCGAGCACGCTGATCTCCGCCACCGAGATCGCCGAGTTCGCCGCCCTGTGGATGACCGCGCTCGAAGCCGTTGCCGCGCACGCCGATTCGGCCAAGGGCGGGCACACCCCGTCCGACTTCGGCCTGGTCCGCGTCACCCAGCGCGACATCGACGGCTGGGAGAAGCGCTACGGCTCCCTGCACCAGGTGTGGCCGCTGTCGGCGCTGCAGGCCGGTCTGCTCTTCCACGCGCAGCTCGCCGCCACCTCCGTGGACGTGTACACCGCGCAGGCGGTGCTCACCCTCGAGGGCCGCGTCGACGCCGACCGACTGCGGGCGGCCGCGCAGGCCCTGCTCGACCGTCACGAGATCTTGCGCACCGCCTACGTCAACGACGCCTCGGGCGTTCCCGTGCAGGTCGTCATCGACGGTGTGAAGGTGGCGTGGACCAACCACGACCTCACCGATATCGCCGACGCGGACGCTCGCGCCGCGCGGGCCGCGGAGATCCTGGCCGCCGACCGGGTCGAGCGATTCGACCTGACCGCGCCGCCGCTCATCCGCTACACCCTGGTGCGGACCGACACGCACAGCTACCAGCTGGCCGTGGCCAACCACCACATCCTGCTCGACGGCTGGTCCATGCCGCTGCTCATGCAGGACCTGCTGGTGCTCTACGCCACGCACTCCGACACCGCGGTGCTGCCGCCGGTGCGGTCCTACCGCTACTTCCTGGAATGGGTTGCGCAGCAGGATCGTTCGGCGTCGCTGGCGGCCTGGCAGAAGTCGCTGCTCGGGGTCTCCGAGCCGACCCTGCTCACCCGTCCCGACACCGGCCGCGAGATCACCGCGCTGTCCGGCGAGTACTTCTTCGACCTGGACGAGGCCGCGACCGCACGCCTGACCGGGCTGGCCGCCGAACTCGGCGTCACCCCGAACACCGTGCTCCAGGTCGCCTGGGGCATCCTGCTCGGCCGCCTCACCGGCCGCGAGGACGTGCTGTTCGGCACCACCGTGTCCGGTCGCCCGGCCCAGCTCTCGGGCGTCGAGTCCATGGTGGGTCTGTTCATCAACACCGTGCCGGTGCGGGTCGCCTTCGACCCGGCCGAGGCGGCGAGCACGCTGCTCACCCGTACCCAGGGCGAGCAGGCCGACCTGCTCGACCACCACTACGTGGGCCTGGCCGACATCCAGTCGGCCGCGGGCATCGGCGGACTCTTCGACACCCTCGTGGTGTTCGAGTCCTATCCGGTCGACGCCGAAGGCATCCGGTCCCAGGCCGCCGACATCGACGGCATGGCCGTCACCGGCCTGGACGCCGCGGACGCCACCCACTACCCGCTCACCCTCATCGCCCAGCTCGACACCCGGCTGCGCATCCGCGCGGGCTACCTGCGCGACCTGTTCGACGAGGCCACCGTCGAGCGCATCGCGGACCGCCTGATCCGGGTCCTCACCGCGATCACCACCGATCCCGCTGCCGCCGTGGGCGATATCGAGCTGGTCGACGCCGCCGAGCGCACCCAGGTCGTCGAGACCTGGAACGCGACCGCCTTCGACGTCGAGCCCGTGCTCACCGAGCACAAGGCCGAGAACGCCACCCTGGTCGCCATGTTCGAGGCGCAGGCCGAGCGGACTCCCGAAGCGACCGCCGTCGCGTTCGAGGGCACAGCTCTGTCCTACACCGAGTTCGGCGAGCGCGTGCACCGCCTGGCCCGCTGGCTCGTCGAGCGCGGCGTCGGCGCGGAATCGTTCGTGGCGCTGGGCATGCGGCGCTCGCTGGACCTGGTCGTCGGTATGTACGCCGTCGCCGTCACCGGCGCCGCCTACGTCCCGCTGGACCCGGACCACCCGGCCGAGCGCACCGAGTACATCCTCGAGACCGCCGACCCGGTGACCGTGCTGACCTCCGGTGAGGACCTCCCGGTCGACACCGCGCAGGTGCGCATCGACAAGCTGGACCTGTCGAGCTACTCGGCCGCGCCGCTGACCGACGCGGATCGTCGTGCGCCGCTGCGGGATTCGAACACCGCGTACGTGATCTTCACGTCGGGTTCGACCGGTCGCCCGAAGGGTGTGGCCGTGCCGCACTCGGCGATCGTGAACCGCCTGGTGTGGATGCAGGCCGAGTACGGTCTGACCACCGAGGACGTCGTCCTGCAGAAGACCCCGGCCACGTTCGACGTGTCGGTGTGGGAGTTCTTCTGGCCCTTGCAGATCGGCGCGAAGCTGGTCGTGGCCAAGCCCGAGGGCCACCGCGACCCGGCCTACCTCGCCGACCTCATCGCCCGCGAGGGCGTCACGGTCACCCACTTCGTGCCGTCCATGCTGGCGGTGTTCGTGGCGGAGGAGGCCGCCGCGCGGTGCACCAGCCTGCGCATGGTCTTCGCCTCCGGCGAGGCGCTGTCCCCGAAGCCGTCGCACAAGCTGCGCGAGCTCACCGGCGCGGCCCTGCACAACCTGTACGGCCCCACCGAGGCCGCGGTCGACGTCACCTACCACCAGGTCGTGGACGCCGACGTGGACTCGGTGCCGATCGGCCGTCCGGTGTTCAACACCCAGGTGTATGTGCTGGATTCGCGCCTGCGGCCGGTTCCGGTCGGCGTCGCGGGCGAGCTGTACCTCGCCGGTGACCAGCTGGCCCGCGGCTACGTGGCGCGGCCGGACCTGTCCTCGGATCGCTTCGTGGCCAACCCGTTCGGCACGTCGCAGCGCATGTACCGGACCGGTGACCTCGTCACCTGGACCGCGGACGGCGAGCTGGAGTACATCGGCCGCACCGACTTCCAGGTGAAGCTGCGCGGTCTGCGCATCGAGCTCGGCGAGATCGAATCCGCGCTCACCGCACTGGATTCCATCGCGCAGTCGGTGGTCGTGGTGCGCCACGACCCGCACGCCGGTGACCAGCTGGTCGGCTACGTCATCGCCGCGGCGGGCCGCAGCGTGGATGTGGAGGCCGTACGCGCCGAGATCGGCGAGAGCGTGCCGTCCTACATGGTGCCGTCGATCCTGATGGTGCTCGACGAGTTCCCGCTCAACGCCTCCGGCAAGCTGGACCGCAAGGCGCTGCCCGCGCCGGTGTTCGAGGCCGCGGTGTTCCGCGCCCCCGTCACCCCGGTCGAGCAGATCGTGGCCGGTGTGTTCGCCGAGATCCTCGGCCTGGAGCGGGTCGGCCTGGACGACGACTTCTTCGCCCTGGGCGGCAACTCGCTCATCGCCACCCAGGTGGCGGCGCGCCTGTCCGCCGCGCTGGACACCCAGCTCGGCGTGCGCGAGATCTTCGAGTCCTCGACGGTGGCCGCGCTGGCCGCCAAGGCCGAAACCCATTCCGGCTCCGGCACCCGCCTGGCGCTGGTCGCGCAGGAGCGGCCCGAGCGGCTGCCGCTGTCGCTGGCCCAGCAGCGCATGTGGTTCCTCAACCGGTTCGATCCCGAATCGGCCGTGGACAACATCCCGGCGGCCGTGCGGCTGTCCGGTCTGGTGGATCGCCAGGCCCTGCAGATCGCCGTCGCCGACGTACTGGCCCGGCACGAGTCGCTGCGCACCCGCTACCCCGAGATCGACGGCCACGCGTACCAGGAGATCGTCCCGACCAGCCAGGTCATCCCGGACCTGACCCCGGTCGAGGTCTCCGAAACCGCACTGCCGCAGGCGCTCTCGGAGCTGGTGCTGACCGGCTTCGACGTCACCGTGGACGTGCCGTTCCGGGCCCGCCTGTTCGAGGTCAGCCCCACCGAGCACGTGCTCGCGCTGGTGGTGCACCACATCTCGGCCGACGGTTTCTCCATGGGCCCGCTCACCCGGGACGTCATGACCGCCTACGGCGCGCGCGTCGAGGGCGGCGAACCCGGCTGGCAGGTGCTCGACGTCCAGTACGCCGACTACGCACTGTGGCAGCGCGAGGTGCTCGGTGACGAGCGCGACGCCGAATCGGTGATCTCGCAGCAGATCTCGTACTGGCGGGAGTCGCTGCGCGGCCTGCCCGACCAGCTGGAGCTGCCGTCCGACCGGCCGCGTCCGGCCGTGGCCTCGGGTCGCGGCGCCACCCACGTGTTCGACATCGACGCCGAAACCCACGGCGCGCTGGCCGAACTCGCCCGCACCCGCGGCACCACGCTGTTCATGGTCATGCACTCGGCGCTGGCCGTGCTGCTGTCTCGCCTGTCCGGCGAGTCCGACATCGCCATCGGCACCCCGGTCGCCGGTCGAGGCGAACGCGCCCTCGACGACCTCATCGGCATGTTCGTCAACACCCTGGTGCTGCGCACCGAGGTGGACGGCGGCGCCGGCTTCACCGAACTGCTGGACACGGTGCGCGGCACCGACATCCAGGCCTTCGGCCACGCCGATCTGCCGTTCGAGCGCCTGGTGGAGATCCTCAACCCGGCCCGCTCGCAGGCCCGGCACCCGCTGTTCCAGGTCATGCTGTCGTTCCAGAACACCGGCATCACCGAACTGGAACTGCCCGGCCTGACCGTCAGCGCCGTCGAACTGCCGATCGACACCGCCAAGTTCGACCTGCAACTGGTGCTCACCGAGAACGCCGCCGCCCCGCAGTCCGGCATCACCGCCGAACTCATCTACGCCACCGACCTGTTCGACGCGGCCACCATGGCGCGCTTCGCCGACCGGTTCGACCTGCTGCTGAAGGCCGTCGCGGCCAAGCCGGAGCGGGCCGTGGGCGATATCGACCTGCTGGTCGGCGGCGAGCGCACCCGCGTGCTGCGCGACTGGAACCGCACCACCGCCGACGTCGTGTCCGTGGTCGCGGAACTGACGTCGGGCACCCTCTCCGCCGAGGACACCGCCGCGGGCGAGATCGTGCGCAGCGCCTCCGGGGACGCGGGCGAGACGCTGGTCGCACTGTTCGAGGCCCAGGCCGAGCGGACCCCCGAAGCGGTCGCCGTCGCGTTCGAGGGGACAGCTCTGTCCTACGCCGAGTTCGCGGGCCGCGTGCACCAGCTGGCCCGCAAGCTCGTCGAGGCCGGCGTCGGCCCGGAGAGCATGGTGGCCTTGGGCATGCGCCGCTCGCTGGACCTGGTGGTCGCCATGTACGCGATCGTCGAGGCCGGCGGCGCGTACGTGCCGCTGGACCTGGACCAGCCCGCCGACCGCATCGACTACGTGCTCGAGACGGCCCGGCCGGTGTGCGTGCTCACCACCGAGCGCGACGGGTTCACCCACGCCACCGTGCCGACCCTCGCCGTGGACACCGCGGACCTGTCGGGTTACTCCGACGCCGCGCTGACCGACGCGGATCGCCGTGCGCCGCTGGATGCTTCGAACACCGCGTACGTGATCTTCACGTCCGGTTCGACCGGTCGCCCCAAGGGTGTGGCGGTGCCGCACTCGGCGATCGTGAACCGTCTGGTGTGGATGCAGGCCGCATACGGTCTGACCGCCGAAGACGTGGTGCTGCAGAAGACTCCGGCGACATTCGACGTGTCGGTGTGGGAGTTCTTCTGGCCCTTGCAGATCGGCGCGAAGCTGGTCGTGGCCAAGCCGGACGGGCACCGTGACCCGGTGTACCTGGCGGAAACCATCGCCCGCGAAGGCGTCACGACCGCGCACTTCGTGCCGTCGATGATGGCCGTGTTCGTGGCCGAGCCCGCCGCCGCGCGGTGCACCGGCCTGCGTCTGGTGTTCGCCTCCGGTGAGGCGCTGCCCGCGACCACCGCCCAGCAGCTGCGCCGGGTCACCGGCGCGGCCCTGCACAACCTGTACGGCCCCACCGAGGCCGCGGTCGACGTCACCTACCACCAGGTCGTCGACGCCGACACCGAGACCGTGCCGATCGGCCGTCCGGTGTTCAACACCCAGGTGTACGTGCTGGATTCGCGCCTGCACCCGGTCGCCCCGGGCATGGCGGGCGAGCTCTACCTGGCCGGTGTGCAGCTGGCGCGCGGCTACGTGGCCCGCCCCGACCTGTCGGCGGACCGCTTCGTCGCCAACCCCTTCACCCCGGGCAGGCGCATGTACCGCACCGGTGACCTCGTCACCTGGACCGCGGACGGCGAGCTGGAGTACATCGGCCGCACCGACTTCCAGGTGAAGCTGCGCGGTCTGCGCATCGAGCTCGGCGAGATCGAGGCCGCGCTCACCGCGCACGACTCGGTCACCCAGGCCGTGGTGGTGCTGCGCTCCGACGCTCGCACCGGCGACCAGCTGGTCGCCTACGTGGTCCCGGCCGACGCCGCGACCAGCGAGCCGATCGCGCTCGACGCCGACGCCATCGACGTGGAAGCCCTGCGCGCCCACCTCGGTGAGCAGCTGCCCTCCTACATGGTTCCGGCCGCCTTCGTGGCCCTGGGCGGGTTCCCGCTCAGCGCCAACGGCAAGCTGGACCGCCGTGCCCTGCCGGAGCCGGAGTTCGCCGCCCGCGAATTCCGCGCCGCCGCGACCCGGGCCGAGGAGATCGTGGCCGAGGTCTTCGCCGAGGTGCTCGGACTCGAGTCCCCGGTCGGCGCCGACGACGACTTCTTCGAACTCGGCGGCAACTCGCTGATCGCCACCCAGGTCGTCGCCCGCGTGGGCGCGGCCCTCGACACCCGGATCCCCGTCCGCGCCCTGTTCGACGCCCCGACCGTGGCCGCCCTCGCGGCCCGGGTCGAGGCGCAGGCGGGCACCGGCAGCCGCCGCGCCCTGGTGGCGCAGGCTCGCCCGGACGAGATCCCGCTGTCGCTGGCCCAGCAGCGCATGTGGTTCCTCAACCGCTTCGACACCGCCTCGGCCGTCAACAACATCCCGCTCGCGGTGCGCCTGACCGGCGACCTCGACACGGATGCGCTGCTGGCCGCCGTCGGCGACGTGCTCGAGCGCCACGAGGTGCTGCGCACGGTCTACCCGGAGAACGCCGAAGGCCGTGGCGTGCAGGTGATCCTGCCCGCCGACCAGGTCCGCCTGGACGCCGCCGTGATCGACGTGGCCGAGGCCGACCTGCGCGAGCGGATCGCCGAACTGGTGCTCACCGGCTTCGACGTCACCGCCGCCGCGCCGGTGCGTGCCGGGCTGTTCCGGGTCTCGGATGCCATGGTGTCCATTGACGGCACCGCCGTCGTGCCCACGCACGTCCTGGTTTTCGTGGTCCACCACATCTCCGGTGACGGCTGGTCGGTGCGCCCGCTGGCCCGCGACGTCATGCTCGCCTACGCCGCGCGCGCCCATGGCGAAGCGCCGCAGTGGGCTCCGCTGCCCGTCCAGTACGCCGACTTCGCGCTCTGGCAGCGCGAGACCCTCGGCTCCGAGGACGACGCCGACTCGCTGATCTCGCAGCAGGTGGCCTACTGGAGCAACGACCTGGCGGGCCTGCCCGACCAGATCGACCTGCCCTCCGACCGGCCGCGCCCGGCCGTGGCCTCCAATGCCGGTGGCGTGCACGAGTTCGCCATCGACGCGGAGCTGCTGGCCGGACTCGAGGCCCTGGCCCGCCAGCACGGCGCCTCGCTGTTCATGGTCGTGCACGCGGCCTTCGCGGCCCTGCTGGCGCGACTGTCCGGCGGCGACGACATCGCCATCGGCACCGCGGTCGCGGGTCGTGGCGAGCAGGTGCTCGACGACGCCATCGGCATGTTCGTCAACACCCTGGTGCTGCGCACCGGCGTCGACTCGGGGGAGAAGTTCACCGAGCTGCTGGCCCGCACCAAGGACAGCGACCTGGCCGCCTTCGGCCACGCCGACCTGCCGTTCGAGCGCCTGGTGGAGATCCTCAACCCGGCCCGCTCGCAGGCCCGGCACCCGCTGTTCCAGGTCATGCTGTCGTTCCAGAACACCGGCGAGGCGACCTTCGCCCTGCCCGGGCTGGAAGTCGCGGGCGTGCCGCTGGACGTGGTCACCGCCAAGTTCGACCTGCACCTCAACATGCGCTCCGCCTCCCCGCGCTTCGAGCGCGCCGACGGCGACGGCATGACCGCCGAATTCGCCTACGCCACCGACATGTTCGACGCGAGCACCATCGCCGGATTCGGTGATCGCCTGGTGCGCCTGCTGTCCGCCGTGGTCGCCGAGCCGACCGCGCTGGTCGGTGACATCGAGCTGCTCGACGCCGCCGAGCGCCGCCAGGTGCTGCGGTCCTGGAACGCCACCGAGTACGACGTCAAGCGCGTCGCCCTGGGCGGCAAGAAGCTCGCCGCCGAGGTCACCCTCGCGTCGATGTTCGAGGACCAGGCCAAGCGGACCCCGAACCTCACCGCCCTGGTGTTCGAGGGGACGAGTCTGACCTACGGCGAGTTCGCCGGCCGTGCCCACCAGCTGGCCCGCCACCTCGTCGCCGAGGGCGTCGGACCGGATTCCTATGTGGCCCTGGGCATGCGGCGCTCCTTCGAGCTGCTGGTCGGCATGTACGCCGTCACCCTCGCCGGTGGCGCCTACGTGCCGCTGGACCCGGACCACCCGGCCGAGCGCAACCAGTACGTGCTGGACACCGCGCAGCCGGTGTGCGTGCTCAGCACCGCGCGTGACGGGTTCGAAACCACCACGCGCACACTGCTGATCGACGAGCTGGACCTGACCGGCTACTCCGACGCCCCGATCACCGACGCCGACCGCATCGCCCCGCTGCGTGGCGACGACGTCGCGTACGTGATCTTCACGTCGGGTTCGACCGGTCGCCCGAAGGGTGTGGCCGTGAGCCATACCGCCATCGTCAACCGCCTGGTCTGGATGCAGACCGAGTACGGCCTGTTCGACGACGACGTGGTGCTGCAGAAGACGCCCGCCACCTTCGACGTGTCGGTGTGGGAGTTCTTCTGGCCCTTGCAGATCGGCGCCTCGCTGGTCATCGCCAAGCCGGACGGCCACCGCGATCCCGGTTACCTGGCCGACCTGATCATCGCCACCGGTGTCACCACCGCGCACTTCGTGCCGTCGATGATGTCGGTGTTCGTGGCCGAGGAGAAGGCCGCCGAATGCACCTCGCTGCACCTGGTGTTCGCCTCCGGTGAGGCGCTGCCCGCGCCGACCGCGCAGAGGCTGCGCGAGCTGACCGGTGCGCGTCTGCACAACCTGTACGGCCCGACCGAGGCGGCCGTCGACGTCACCTACCATGAGGTGGACGACGCCGACACGCTGTCCGTGCCGATCGGCGCGCCGGTCTTCAACACCCGTGTGTACGTGCTGGATTCGCGTCTGCACCCGGTCGCCCCGGGTGTCGCGGGTGAGCTGTACCTCGCGGGCGTCCAGCTGGCGCGCGGCTACGTCGCCCGCCCGGAGCTGACCGCCGACCGCTTCGTCGCGGACCCGTTCCATAACGGCGAGCGCATGTACCGCACCGGCGACCTCGTGAAGTGGACCGGCCGCGGCGAGCTGGAGTACCTGGGCCGCACCGACTTCCAGGTGAAGCTGCGCGGTCTGCGCATCGAGCTCGGCGAGATCGAGGCCGCGCTCACCGCCATCGACTCCATCGCCCAGTCCGTGGTGGTCGTCCGCGCCGACGACCGCCTCGGCGAGCAGCTGGTCGGCTACGTCATCCCCACCGCCGGCCACACCGTCGACCTCGACGCCGTGCGCGCCGAACTGCAGGACGGCCTGCCCGGCTACATGGTCCCGGCCGCCTTCGTGGTGCTGGACGCCTTCCCGCTCAACGCCTCCGGCAAGCTGGATCGCAAGCAGCTGCCCGCGCCGGTGTTCGAGGCCAAGGTCTTCCGCGCGCCGTCCACCCCGATCGAGGAGATCGTGGCGGGCACCTTCTCCGACGTCCTGGGCGTCGGACGGGTCGGCGTCGACGACGACTTCTTCGAACTCGGCGGCAACTCGCTGATCGCCACCCAGGTCACCGCCCGCCTCGGCGCGGCCCTGGACACCCAGCTGGCCGTGCGCGATCTGTTCGAGGCGTCCACCGTCGCGGCGCTGGCCGCGCGGGTGGAGCGCAATGCCGGTTCGGGCCGTCGCCCGAGCCTGGTCGCCGGTGAGCGGCCCGCGCACATGCCGCTGTCGCCCGCGCAGCAGCGCTACTGGTTCCTCAACCAGTTCGACACCACCACCTCGGCGGTCGACAACATTCCGCTGGCGGTCCGCTTCACCGGCGCGCTCGACCTGTACGCCATGAAGCAGGCCATCGGCGATGTGATCGCCCGCCACGAGGTGCTGCGGACCGTGTACCCGCGGTCGGCCGAGGGCCCGCACCAGGTGATCCTGGCCGCCGCGCAGACCGATCTGACACTGGTGCCGGAGCCGGTGACCGAGGCCGAACTGCTCGGCAAGATCATCGAATTCGCCATGACCACCTTCGACGTCACCGTCGAGGTTCCGCTGGCGGTCAAGATGTTCCGGATCACCGACAGTGAGACCACCCAGCATGTGCTGGCGTTCACCGTCCACCACGTCTCCGCCGACGGCTCCTCCATGGGCCCGATGGCGCGCGACATCATGGCCGCCTACGTGGCCCGGGCGAACGGCGACGTCCCGCAGTGGGCTCCGCTGCCGGTGCAGTATGCCGACTACGCGCTGTGGCAGCGCGAGGTGCTCGGCCGCGAGGACGACGCCGAATCGCTGGCCGCCAAGCAGGTCTCGTACTGGACCCGCGCGCTGGCCGGGCTGCCGGACCAGCTGGAGCTGCCCACCGACCGGCCGCGTCCGCCGGCGCAGTCGTTCCACGGCAAGGCGCTGCGCTTCGACATCGACGCCGAACGCCACGCCAAGCTGCACGAGCTGGCCCGCGCCAACAACGCGTCGCTGTTCATGGTCGTGCACGCCGCCCTCGCGGTGCTGCTCGCCCGCCTGTCGGGCACCGACGACATCGCGGTCGGCACCCCGATCGCGGGCCGTGGTGAACGCGAACTCGACGACCTGATCGGCATGTTCGTGAACACCCTGGTGTTCCGCACCCAGGTCGACGGCAACGCGAGTTTCGCCGATCTGCTCTCCGAGGTCCGCGAACGCGACCTGGAGGCCTTCGCCAACGCCGACGTGCCGTTCGAGCGCCTCGTCGAGGTGCTCAACCCGGTCCGCTCCACCGCGCGCAACCCGCTGTTCCAGGTGGGCCTCTCGTTCCAGAACCTGGCCGAGACCGCCTTCGAACTGCCGGGCCTGCACGTGGCCGCGGTCGAATTCGACTCGCAGCTGGCCAAGACCGACCTGCACGTCACCCTCTACGACCGCTACACCGAGGACGGCACCCCCGCCGAGATCCTCACCGAATTCGGTTACGCCACCGACCTGTTCGACGAGGCGACCGTGCGCGCCTTCGCCGACCGGTTCGTGCGGGTGCTGGATGCCATCCTGGCCGACACCGCCGTCCCGGTCGGCGACATCGACCTGCTCGACGACGACGAGAACACCCGAATCCTGCAGCGCTGGAACAACACCGCGCAGGACGTGAACACGGTGTTCGAGGGCGGCTCGGAAGCCACCCTGGTCTCGTTGCTGGATCGCTCGGTGGCCGAGGACCCGAAGGCCGTGGCCATCGTCGCCGACACCGCCGACGACGTGGAGAACCTCACCTACGCCGAACTCGACGCGCGGGTGAACCAGCTGGCGCGTGAGCTCATCGCGCGCGGCATCGGCACCGAAGACCGGGTGGCACTGGCCATCCGTCGGTCCACCGACCTGGTGGTCGCCATGTACGCCGTCGCCAAGGCCGGCGCCGCCTACGTGCCGATCGATCCGGATCAGCCCGCCGAGCGCGTCGGCTACATCCTGGAGACGGCCGCGCCCAAGGCCGTACTCACCACGGCCGCAGTCGGTTTCGAGACCGAACTGGCCGAGGTGCTGCGCATCGACGAGCTGGACCTGAGCGTGCACTCCGCCAAGCCGGTCGCCGACGCCGACCGGGTGCGGATGCTGACCGCCGCGAACACCGCGTACGTCATCTTCACCTCCGGTTCCACCGGCCGACCCAAGGGTGTGGCGCTGCCGCACGGCGCGGTCGTGAACCAGTTGCTCTGGAAGGTCACCGAATTCGGCCTCGACCCGGCCGACGCGGTGCTGCTCAAGACCGCCGCCACCTTCGACCTCTCGGTCTGGGAGTTCTGGTCCGCCGCGGCCTGCGGTGGCCGCCTGGTCATCGCCGCGCCCGACGGGCACAAGGATCCGGCGTACCTGAACGAGCTCATGGCCCGCGAATGGGTCACCACCCTGCACGTGGTGCCGTCCATGCTGGACGCGCTGCTCACCGACGGGCTGCCGGACTCGCTGTGGCGCATCCTGGCCATCGGTGAGGCGCTGCCCGGACCGCTGGCGCAGCGCGTGCTGCGGGAGCGTCCGCGCACCGAGCTGTTCAACCTGTACGGCCCGACCGAGGCCGCGGTGTCCATCACCAACCACCGGGTCACCGAGCGCGACGAGCTGTCGGTGTCCATCGGCTCGCCCGAATGGAACTCCCAGGTGTTCGTGCTGGATTCGCGTCTGCGGCCGGTGCCGGTGGGCGTCTCCGGCGAGCTGTACCTGGCCGGCGCGCAGCTGGCGCGCGGCTACTTCGGCCGCCCCGACCTCACCTCGGACCGCTTCGTCGCGAACCCGTTCGCCGAGAACGGTTCCCGCATGTACCGCACCGGTGACCTGGTGGCCTGGCAGGCGAACGGCGAGCTCGAGTACCGGGGCCGCACCGACTTCCAGGTGAAGATCCGCGGCTTCCGCATCGAGCTCGGCGATATCGAATCCGCGCTGCTGCGCCTGGATTCCATCGCCTCCGCCGCCGTGGTCGCGCACACCGACCCGGTGCTGGGCGACCGCCTGGTGGCCTACGTGGTCGGCGCCGACGGCGATCCGGACAAGCAGGCGCTGCAGTCGGCGCTGGCCGCCGAACTGCCGTCGTACATGATCCCGTCGGTCTTCATGCCGCTGAACGCGTTGCCGCTCAACGCCAACGGCAAGCTGGACCGCAAGGAACTGCCGGAGCCCACCTTCGAGAAGGCGGTCTTCCGCGCCCCCGTCAGCCCGATCGAGCAGATCGTGGCGGGCGTGTTCGCGGAGGTGCTGCGCGTCGAATCCGGCCGTATCGGCCTGGACGACGACTTCTTCCAGTGGGGCGGCAACTCGCTGCTGGCCACCCAGGTCGCCGCGCGCCTCGGCGAGGCGCTCAACACCCGGGTGCCGGTGCGACTGCTGTTCGAGGCGTCCACCGTGGTCGCGCTCGCGGCCCGGGTGGAGCACGACGCCGGGGCCGGCGGCCGCAAGGCGCTGATCGCGGCGCCGCGACCGGAGAACATCCCGCTGTCGCTGGCCCAGCAGCGCATGTGGTTCCTCAACCGCTTCGACACCGCCTCGGCGGCCTACAACGTGCCGGTCGCGGTGCGCCTGTCCGGCGCGCTCGACGAGGACGCGCTGCGGTCGGCCATCGCGGATGTGGTTGCCCGCCACGAGATCCTGCGCACCATCTACCCGCAAACCGAGCAGGGCCCGGTGCAGGTCATCCTGCCGCCGGCACAGGCCGTGCCCGAGCTCGAGGTGCGCACCGTGACCGCCGACGAGGTCGTCGGCGCGGTGGTCGAGCTGACCTCCACCAGCTTCGACGTCACCGTCGAGGTGCCGATCAAGGTGGCGCTGTTCAAGATCGAGGGCGAGGCCCCGGCCCCGGCTCCGGTCGAGTCGGAAGCCGCGGCGCACGCGGCGGCCTACACCTTCGACTTCGCCGACATCGCCCCCACCGGTCAGTTCCGGATCGTGAACCCGGACGCCGCGGCTCCGGCGGAATACGTGCTGGCACTGGTCATCCACCACATCTCGGGTGACGGCTCCTCGGTGGCGCCGCTGACCCGCGACCTGATGACCGCCTACGCGGCGCGCTCGCTCGAGCAGGAGCCGGGCTGGAGCCCGCTCGCGGTGCAGTACGCGGACTACTCCATCTGGCAGCGCGAACTGCTCGGTGACGAGAACGACGCGGACTCGCTGGCCGCCAAGCAGGTCGCCTACTGGCAGCAGGCGCTGGCCGGGCTGCCCGACCAGCTGGACCTCCCGGCCGACCGGCCGCGTCCGGCGGTGCAGTCCTTCGCCGGTGGCAAGATCGACATCCGCATCGACGCCGAATTGCACTCGGGGCTGGTCGATCTGGCCCGCGCCGAGGGCGCGACGCTGTTCATGGTCGTGCACACCGCGCTCGCCGTGCTGCTCGCGCGGCTGTCGGGCTCCAGCGACATCGCCATCGGCACGCCGATGGCCGGTCGTGGCGAGGCCGTCCTCGACGACCTGATCGGCATGTTCGTCAACACCCTGGTGTTCCGCACCGAGGTCGACGGCGGCGAACCGTTCGACGCCCTGCTGGCGCGTCAGCGCGAGACCGACATCCAGGCCTATGCCAATGCGGACGTGCCGTTCGAGCGCCTCGTCGAGGTGCTCAACCCGGCCCGTTCGACCGCGCGGCACCCGCTGTTCCAGGTGGGTCTGTCCTTCCAGAATCTGACCCGCTCCACCCTGGAACTCCCGGGCCTGAGCGTGTCCGGCCTGGACGTGGACACCGAGCTGTCGCAGTTCGACCTGCACCTGATCGTCTCCGACCTGTACGGCGACGACGGCGCGGCCGACGGCATCACCGGCATCCTGACCTACGCGACGGACATCTTCGACCGGGAGACCGTGGTCGGCTTCGCCGATCGCTTCGTGGCCCTGCTGCGCGAGATCGTGGCCGCGCCGCGGATCGTGGTCGGCGAGATCGAGATCCTGGCCGCCGCCGAGCGGGCCGAGATCCTGGACCGGCGCAATGACACCGCGCACCAGGTGGATTCGACCGCCACGCTGGCGTCGATGCTGACCGCGACGGTGGCCGCCAAGCCGACCGCCATCGCCCTCATCGGCCCCGACGGCGAGACGCTCACCTACGCCGAACTCGGCGCGCGGGTCAACGGCCTGGCCCGCCACCTGATCTCGATCGGTGTCGGCCCGGAGGCGCGGGTCGCGCTGGCGCTGCGGCGCTCGGTCGACCTGGTGGTGGCCATGTACGCGGTCTCGGTCGCCGGTGGCGCGTACGTGCCGGTCGACCCCGACCAGCCCGCCGAGCGGACCGGGTACATCCTGGAGACCGCCGCGCCGGTGTGCGTGCTGACCAACGCGTCCGCGGAGTTCTCGACCGACGTCGCGCCGCTGGTGCGAATGGATGAGCTCGCGCCCGCCGCGAAGCTCGGCCCGATCACCGACGCCGACCGAGTCGCCCCGCTGCGTCCGGACCACACCGCCTACGTCATCTTCACGTCCGGTTCGACCGGCCGCCCGAAGGGCGTGGCGCTGCCGCACGCGGCCATCGCCAACCAGTTGCAGTGGAAGGGTGCGGAATTCGGGCTCGGCCCGGACGACGCGGTGCTGCTCAAGACCGCCGCCACCTTCGACCTCTCGGTCTGGGAGTTCTGGTCGGCCGCCGTCACCGGTGGCCGCCTGGTGATCGCCGCCGCCGACGGCCACCGCGATCCGGCGTACCTGAACGAGCTGATGGCGCGCGAGCGGGTCACCACCCTGCACGTGGTGCCGTCCATGCTCGACGCGCTGCTCACCGCGGGCGACGGCACCATGAACGCCGCGCTGCGCCGGGTGCTGGCCATCGGTGAGGCGCTGCCCGCCGCGGTGGCCCAGCGCTTCCGCGCCTTGAACCGGCAAAGTCGACTGTTCAACCTGTACGGCCCGACCGAGGCCGCGGTGTCCATCACCAGCCACCAGGTCACCGACGCCGACAAGGGCTCGGTGTCGATCGGTGCGCCGGAATGGAACTCGCGGGTCTACGTGCTCGACGCGCGCCTGAACCCGGTGCCCGACGGCGTGTCCGGTGAGCTCTACCTCGCCGGCACCCAGCTGGCCCGCGGCTACTTCGCGCGACCGGACCTGACCGCGGATCGCTTCGTGGCCAACCCGTTCGCCGTCGGCGAGCGCATGTACCGCACCGGTGACCTCGTCGCCTGGTCGGACAACGGCGAGCTGGAGTACCGGGGCCGCACCGACTTCCAGGTGAAGATCCGCGGCTTCCGTATCGAGCTCGGCGAGATCGAGGCCGCGCTGCTGGCGCTGCCCGAGATCGCGCAGACCGCGGTGCTGGCCAAGCAGGACGCCAAGACCGGTGACCGCCTGGTCGCCTACCTGGTGCCGTCCGGCTCGGGTGTGGATGTGCCGCTGGTGAAGTCGGCGCTGTCGGCGGGTCTGCCGTCGTACATGGTGCCGTCGGCCTTCGTGGTGCTCGACGCCCTGCCGCTCAATGTGAACGGCAAGCTGGACCGGAAGGCGTTGCCGGAGCCCGAGTTCGAGACCACCGCCTTCCGCGCGCCGTCCACCCCGATCGAGGAGATCGTGGCGGGCGTCATCGCCGAGGTGCTCGGTATCGAGCGGGTCGGCGCGGACGACGACTTCTTCGCCCTCGGCGGCAACTCGCTGCTCGCCACCCAGGTCGCCGCGCGCATCGGCGCGGCCCTGGACGCGCGGGTGCCGGTGCGCGCCGTGTTCGAGGCGTCGACCGTCGCCGGGCTGGCCGCCAAGGTCGAGCAGCATGCCGGAGCGGGAGATCGCAAGGCGCTCACCGCCGGACCGCGTCCGGAGACCGTGCCGCTGTCGCTGGCGCAGCAGCGCATGTGGTTCCTCAACCAGTTCGACACCGCGTCGGCCGCGTACAACGTGCCCGTCGCCGTGCGCCTCACCGGCGCGCTGGATGTGGACGCGCTGCGCGAGGCCGTGTCCGACGTGATCGGCCGCCACGAGACGCTGCGCACCATCTACCCGCAGGTCGACGGCGCTGCCGCACAGGTGATCGTGACCGCCGCGCAGGCGATGCCGGATCTGCGTCCGGTCACCGTCACGGCCGAATCGGTGACCGAGCGGATCGCCGCACTCGTCACCACCGGCTTCGACGTGACCACCGAAGTTCCGTTGCACGCCAAGCTGTTCCGCGTCGAGGACGCGCCCGCTGAGTCGATCGACGGCACCGCCGTCGTCGAGCACGTGCTCGTCTTCGTCACCCACCACATCGCCGCCGACGGCTGGTCCATGGGCCCGCTCACCCGCGACGTCATGGTGGCCTACGCCGCCCGCGCCGCCGGCGTGCAGCCCGGCTGGGCCCCGCTGCCGGTGCAGTACGCGGACTTCTCGATCTGGCAGCGCGAGGTGCTCGGCTCCGAGGACGACGCGACCAGCCTGGTCTCCGCGCAGGCCGAGTTCTGGCGCGCCGCGCTGGCCGACCTGCCCGACGAGCTGAACCTGCCCTCGGATCGCCCGCGCCCCACCGCGCAGTCCTTCCGCGGCGGCCGGGTGCTGTTCCCGATCTCCAACGACCTGCACCGCGGCCTGCAGCAGATCGCGCGCACCAACAACGCGACCATGTTCATGGTCGTGCACACCGCCCTCGCGGTGTTCCTGGCGCGCCTGTCCGGCACCACCGACATCGCCATCGGCGCGCCCATCGCGGGCCGTGGCGAAGCCGAGCTGGACGATCTGATCGGCATGTTCGTCAACACCCTGGTGCTGCGCACCGAGGTGAACGGACAGACCGGCTTCACCGAGCTGCTCGCCGCCAACAAGGACAGCGACCTGGCGGCGTTCGCGCACGCCGACATTCCGTTCGAGCGGCTCGTCGAGCTGCTCAACCCGGAACGCTCCACCGCGCGGCACCCGCTGTTCCAGGTGGCGCTGTCGTTCGAGAACCTGCCCGGCGGCTCCTTCGAGCTGCCCGGCCTGAAGGCCGCCGCGGTCGACTTCGAGAACGAGATCGCCAAGTTCGACCTCATGCTCACCCTGACCGAGGCCCCGGCCGACGCGGACGCGGGCATGTACGCCGAATTCGGTTACGCCCGTGACCTGTTCGACCAGGAGACCGTCGAGGGCTTCGCGGCGCGGTTCGTCCGGCTGCTCACCGAGATCGTCTCCGCGCCGCGCCAGGCCGTCGGCGATCTGGAGATCCTGGCCGCCGACGAGCGCGCGGATCTGATCACCCGCACCGGCGGACCGGCGATCGCGCCGCGCACGCTGCCCGAGCTGCTGGCCGACGCCGTCGCCAACAACCCGGTCGGCGAGGCCGTCGCCTTCGACGGCCAGGCCCTGGGCTACGCCGAACTCGACGCGGCCTCCTCGCGTCTGGCGCGGGTGCTCATCGAGCGCGGTGCCGGACCGGAAACCCGTGTCGCCGTGGCCATCCGGCGCTCCTTCGAATCGGTGCTGGCCATCTGGGCCGTCGCAAAGTCGGGCGCGGCGTTCGTGCCGGTCGACCCGTCCTACCCGGCGGACCGCATCGCGCACATGGTGAACGACTCCGGCGCGGTGCTGGGTCTGACCATCGACGCCGAACTCGAGGGGCTGCCGCCGGTCGCCAGCCTGGCGGGCTGGATCTCGCTCGACGATCCGATGGTGCACGCCGAGATCGCCTCGCATTCGGCCGAACCCGTCACCGACGCCGAGCGGTGGGGCGTGGTCCGGCCCGAGCACGTCGCGTACGTGATCTACACCTCCGGCACCACGGGCATGCCCAAGGGCGTCGTGGTGACGCACGCCGGTCTGGCCAACTTCGCCACCGAGCAGATCGTGCGCTACCACCTCGACTCCGGTTCGCGCGCACTGCACTTCGCGTCGCCGTCGTTCGACGCGTCGGTGCTGGAGTACCTGCTCGCCATCGGCGCGGGCGGCACCCTCGTGGTGGTCCCGCCGGGCGTCTACGGCGGCGAGGAGCTCGCCGAGGTGATCAAGCGCGAGCGGGCCACGCACGCGTTCATCACCCCGGCCGCGCTCGCCACCCTGGATCCGAAGGGTCTGGACTCGCTGCGCGTCCTGGTCGCCGGTGGTGAAGCCGTTCCGGCCGATCTGGTGGAGAAGTGGGCGATTCCGTTGGAGAACCGCACGATTCGTGCGTTCCACAACGGTTACGGCCCCACCGAGACCACGATCATGACCAACATCAGCGACGCGCTGACGCCGGGCGAACTGGTCACCATCGGTGGTCCGATCCGCGGCATGCAGGCCCTGATCCTGGACTCGCGGCTGCGGCCGGTGCCGGTGGGCGTCGCGGGTGAGCTGTACCTGTCGGGTATCCAGCTCTCGCGTGGCTACCACGACCGCCCGGGCCTGAGCGCCGAGCGGTTCGTCGCCAACCCGTTCGTGGCGGGCGAGCGCATGTACCGCTCCGGCGACGTGGTCCGCTGGACCCCGGACGGCCTGGTCGAATACGTGGGCCGCAACGACTTCCAGGTGAAGGTGCGTGGTTTCCGCATCGAGCTCGGTGAGATCGACGCGGCGCTGGCCTCGCACGAGACAGTCGACTTCGCGGTCACCGTGGGTCACAAGACCGAGGCGGGGGCCACCATCCTGGCGGCCTACGTGCTCCCGGTCGCGGGCCGCAGCATCGACATTCCGGCGCTGACCGAGCACGTCTCGGGCCGCCTGCCGGAATACATGGTGCCGACCGCGATCACGATTCTGGACGCCATCCCGCTGACCCCGGTCGGCAAGCTGGATCGCCGGGCGCTGCCCGAGCCGGTGTTCACCGCGCGCGACTTCCGCGCTCCGGTCACCGAACTCGAGGCCACGCTCGCCGAGGTCTTCGCCGACGTGCTCGGTGTGGAGCAGGTGGGTGCGGACGATTCGTTCTTCGCCCTCGGCGGTGACTCGATCCTGTCCATCCAGCTGGTCTCGCGGGCCAAGGCGCGCGGCATCAAGTTCTCGCCGCGCGATGTGTTCGAGCAGCGGACCGTCGCCGGACTGGCCGAGGTGGCCACGCTGGGCGACGACACCGCGCAGGAGAAGCTGGCCGAACTGCCCGGCGGCGGAGTCGGCGACATCCCGCTGACGCCGATCATGCACGCCATCCTGTCGAGCGGTTCGTCCTACGACCGGTTCTCGCAGACCATGCCGCTGCGCCTGCCGGACGGCATCACCCGGCCGGTGCTCGTCGGGGCCATCTCGGCCCTGTTCGACCACCACGACGTGCTGCGCTCGCGCCTGAACGGAAACGCCTCGGACGGCTTCGAATTCGAGGCGCTGCCGAAGGGCGCCGTCGACGTCGACGCGCTCGTGCACCGGGTCGAGCTGGCCGCGGACATCTCCGACGAGGAGCTGACCCGCGTCGGCAGCGTCGAATTCGACGCCGCCCTGGGCCGACTGGATCCGGCGAACGCCGCCATGGTGCAGTTCGTCTGGTTCGCCTTCGCCCCCGAGGGTTCCGACGAGGCTCGCGTCCGCCGCGACGTGCTGCTCATCGTCGCGCACCACATGGTGGTGGACGGCGTCTCCTGGCGCATCCTGATCCCGGACCTGGGTCTGGCCTGGTCGCAGGTGGCCTTCGAGCAGCCGATCGCGCTGCCCGAGACCGGCACCTCGCTGCGCCGCTGGGCGCACGCCCTGGTCGAGGAATCACGCAGCGAGGCGCGGGTCGCGGAACTGCCGTTCTGGCAGCGGGTCACCGAGACCCCGGACCCGCAGCTGGGTTCGCGGGCCTTCGACCCGACCGTCGACACCTTCGACACCGTCGAACGGATCGAGGTCAGCGTTCCGGCCGAGGTCACCGACGCCGTGCTCACCGCCGTCCCCGGCCTGTACCGCGGCGGCGTGAACGACGGCCTGCTCTCGGCGCTGGCCATGGCGGTCGCGCGCTGGCGCGGGGAGACCACCGGCGGATCGGCGCTGATCAAGCTCGAGGGCCACGGTCGTGAAGAGGAGATCGTTCCGGGCGCGGATCTCTCGCGCACGGTCGGCTGGTTCACCGCGGCCTTCCCGGTCCGCCTGGACCTGAACGGCGCCAACCTCGACGAGGCGTTCGCGGGCGGAAACGCCCTGGGCGACATCGTGAAATCGGTCAAGGAACAGCTGCTCGCCATGCCCGACAAGGGTCTGGGCTGGGGTCTGCTGCGGCACCTCAACCCCGACACCGCCCCGCAGCTGCGGGACGTCGGCCAGATCAGCTTCAACTACCTGGGCCGCATGTCCGCGGGCGAAGCGCCCGAGGGCATGGCCGAGATCGGCTGGGTGCCGGTCGACGACCTGGGTCGCCTCGACGGCGACATGGACGCCGACATGCCCGCCAACGCCACCCTCGACATCAACGCCATCGTCACCGACGGCGAGGACGGCCCGCAGCTGGGCGCGGCCTTCTCCTACCCGCGCGGCCTCCTGGAGCGCGAGCGGGTGCAGGAGTTCGCCGACCTGTTCGTGGCGGCGCTGACCGCGCTGGCCGAACACGCGAATCGGCCGGAGGCGGGCGGTCTCACGCCGTCCGACCTGCCGCTGGTCCGGGTCGCGCAGTCCGACATCGAAGTCTGGGAACGGAACTACCCGGCCCTGGGCGACGTGTGGCCGCTCTCGCCGCTGCAGTCCGGTCTGCTGTTCCACGCGCTGCTCACCCAGAACACGGTGGACGTCTACACCATTCAGACCGTGCTCGACCTGAGCGGTGTGGTGGACGTGGACCGTTTGAAGGTGGCCGCGCAGGCCATCCTCGACCGGTACCCGAGCCTGCGGACCGCGTTCGTCACCGACGCCGACGGCCAGGCCCACCAGGTCGTGCTGGATCGCGTGGAAGCGCCGTTCCAGGTCATCGACCTGACGGATCTGCCCGAGGCCGAACGCAATCCGCGCATGCGGGAGATGATCGAGGCCGATCGCGCCGATCACTTCGATCTGTCCGCGGCTCCGCTCATGCGGTTCAACGTGTTCCGGATCAGCGGCGACCTGGTGCACCTGGTCATCACCACCCACCACATCCTGGTGGACGGCTGGTCCATGCCGCTGCTCATGCAGGACCTGCTGGTGCTGTACGCGGTGCGCGGCGACGCGTCGGTGCTGCCGCGGGTGCCGTCGTTCCGCAACTACCTGGCCTGGCTGGCCGGACGGAACCGGGACGAGTCGATCGAGGCGTGGAAGCGCGCCCTGGCCGGGGTCAGCGAGCCCACCCAGCTCGCGCCGGCCGCGACCCGCGACGAGAACTACGAGATCGGCCGCTACACCGTCGACATCGACGCCGAACGGACCCGCGCGCTCACCAAGCGCGCCGGGGAACTCAACGTCACGCTGAACACGCTGATCCAGACCTCCTGGGCGGTGCTGATCGGCCGGCTCACCGGGCGCAGCGACGTGGTGTTCGGCGCCACCGTCTCCGGCCGCCCCGGCGACCTGCCGGGCGTGGAAGCCATGGTGGGTCTGTTCATCAACACGGTGCCGGTGCGCATCCGGGTCGATGACCGCCTGACCATCGGCGGGCTGCTGCAGCGCGTCCAGAGCGATCAGGCCGACCTGCTCGAGCACCACCACATCGGGCTCACCGAGATCCTGCAATTGGCCGGCGCCGGAGCGGAATTCGACACCATGATGGCGTTCGAGTCCTACCCGGTGGACAAGGACGCGATCGCGGCCGCCAGCTCCATCGACGGCATGTCGGTCAGTGGTGTCGGTATCAACGACAACACCCACTACCCGATGAGCCTGGTCATCATGGCGGGCGAGACCATCGACATCTCCATGCGCTACCTGGGCAGCCGGTTCACCGCCGACGAGGTCGTCATCCTCGCCGCGCGCTTCAACCGGATCCTGGACGCGCTGGTCGGCGATGCCGACGGCCTGGTCGGCGACATCGACATCCTCGATGCCGGCGAACGTGCCCGCATCCTCGCCGAAAGCGCCGTCACCCCGGCCGATTCCGCGGCCGACGCGGCGCGGGTGGGCACGGCGACCGTGGCCAACGTGCTGGCCGAGGTCGTCGAGGAGGACCCGCAGGCGCCCGCCCTGCTGTCCGGTGGCGAGGAGATCGCGTACCACGTCCTGGACCGCCGCAGCTCCCAGTTGGCGCGTCTGCTCATCGAACGCGGCGCGGGCCCCGGCGACATCGTCGCCGTCGCCCTCCCGCACTCGGTCGACGCGGTCGTGGCGGTCTGGGCCATCCAGAAGGCCGGTGCCGCGGCACTGTTCGCCGACACCCTCTCCTTCGGCGACATCCTCGCCGCCGGAGCCGGTTTCGGCATCGCCCTGGAACCCGCCGCCAGCTCGGTCCGCTGGCTGGTCCCCTCGGACCCCAAGGTCCAGGCCGACCTGACCGCCCGCCCGGCGCACCCGGTCTCCTACAGCGACCGGGTCCGCCCGCTGTCCGAAACCGACCCGGCCTTCATCTACCGCAACGCCGACAACTGGGCCACCCTCACCCAGTCCGAGGCCCTCGACCGCGCGGCCACCCTGCGCGGCGACCACGAGATCGACTACGAGTCGACCACGTACACCACCGCCTCCACCGGCACCGCGGCCATCGACGAGTTCCTGTCGTCCTCGACCGCGGGCGCGCTCTCCGTCCTCCCCACCGGCGACATCCCCGCCGACCTGGAGGACGGCGAGGTGACCCACTGGTTCACCACCGAGGCCGACCCGGCGGGCGACGCGGGCGACGAAATCCGCGTCATCCCCAGCTAGCGGCAACTCGCCGGTGACGAACGAACAAATGTTCGTCACCGGCGAGTCGTCTGCTGAACCGAGCTAGCCTCGACCCCGTTGGCGGTGGTTTCGGACTTCAGCTGCGAATCGGGGGGTGGCTGCCTTGGCGATGCCGGTACATGAGCTGGACAATTCGACTATGCACGTGTCCGCTTCCGATCGCTGGACCGCTGCCGGAATCCCCAACTATTGGCGGCTGGAGACCGCGCGCTTCAAGGGCCAACTGCCCGGCGAAGAACTGCCGATACTGTTCGCCTACGCGCTCGCCGACACCGGTGAGTACGAACTGGTGCGGCGTGCAGCCCCGGGATCCGAGGTCGTCATGCAGCGGCCCTTCGAAATCGCTTTGGACACAGCGAGACTGTTGCCCTAGCCGCCGTCCAGGGGCGGGCTCGTTGCGCCGTGAGAGCCGCTCGCGATAACTCGTTGAACAGCGAGTTCGGACGTATCGTGGGCAAAGCGCCGTGGGGGCGCGCGCGAAGGAGGGGCTTGTGACGACCAACGGGCAGATGGCGCTCGAGCTGAGCGGGCTGTACAGGAGATTCGGCGGGCCCTGGGTGGTCGAGGGCGTGAGCCTGGCGGTGCCGCCCGGGTCGTTCTTCGGGCTGGTGGGACCCAATGGCGCGGGGAAGACGACCACCCTGTCGATGGCGGTGGGGTTGTTGCGGCCGGACCAGGGGCTGGCGCGGATCTTCGGGCACGACGTGTGGGCGGACCCTGTCGCCGCGAAGGCCGTGGTCGGGGTGCTGCCCGACGGGATGGCCTTGCCGGAGCGGCTGACCGGGCGCGAGCTGTTGAACTTCACCGGGCTGCTGCGCGGGATGGACAAGGCGACCGTGGTCGGGCGGGCGGACGAGCTGCTGCACGTGCTCGAGCTCGACGGCGCGGAAAACACTGTGGTCGTTGACTATTCGGCCGGTATGCGCAAGAAGATCGGGCTGGCCACGGCGCTGCTGCACGCGCCGAAACTGCTGGTGCTGGACGAGCCGTTCGAAGCCGTGGACCCCGTCTCGGCGGGAACCATCCGGACGATCCTGCAACGGTTCGTGGCCGCCGGGGGATCGGTGGTCCTGTCCAGTCACGTGATGGCCCTGGTGGAATCGATCTGCGATCGGGTGGCCGTGATCAACCGGGGGCGCGTGGTCGCGGGCGGCACCCTCGCCGAGGTCCGTGGCGGCGGGACCCTGGAGGAGGCGTTCGTGCGGCTCGTCGGGGGGCGGGTCGGCGGCGAGGAGGGGCTGTCGTGGTTGGCGTCCTGATCCGGATGCGGCTGCGCATCATCGGACGCAGCCTGCGCGAGAGCCGGTCGGCGCTGAACTTCGTGCTGGGCAGCGTCTTCGGACTGGCGGTCGCCCTGTTCACGGCGGTGCTCATCGCCAAGGGGCACGAGAGCGTGCACGGGGGCGTGACCATCGCCGCCGCGCTGTTCGGGGCCTGGACCCTGGGCTGGATCTGCGGGCCGGTCCTTACCGGAACCAGCGACGAAACCCTGCAACCCGAGCAGTTCCGGTTGCTGCCGTTGACGACTCGGGAACTCGCCTACGGACTCGGGGCCGCCGCGTTCGTGGGACCCGCGCCCATCGTCAACCTCATCGCCTTCGCCGGACTGGTCCTGCTGGGCGCTCAGATCGGCTGGGCCGCAGCCGGAATCGCGGTGCTCGGCGTGGTCCTGCAACTCGTGTTCGTGGTACTGCTGGCCCGCGTGGTGGTGGCCTGGCTGGGCGCGGCCATGCGCTCCCGGCGCGGCAAGGACCTGGGCGTGCTGTTCGCGGCGCTCATCGGGTTGGCGTACTACCCGCTGAATCTGCTCATCACCACGGCCGGCCCGAAACTCGACGGCGACCGCGGCGGCCTGTCCATCCTGTTGCGCTCGGTCCCGTCGGGCTGGGCCCCGTACGCCGTCGAGGCCGCCTCCCGCGGCGACTACCTGCTCGCACTGCTGGCGCTGCTCGGTCTGGCCCTGCTGTCGCTGGTGCTGTGGCAGTCGTGGGCGGTGCTGCTGGAGCGCCGGCTCACCACCCCGCCCGCGCCGGAGGCCCAGATGGTCGACACCGGCGGCGGGCTGCTCGACCGCTTCCTGCCCACCACTCCGGTCGGCGCGGTGGTCGCCAAGGAACTGCGCACCTGGTGGCGGGACGGCCGCCGGCGCGCGGCCCTGATCCCGCTGCTGATCATCGGCTTCGTGCTGCCGATCTTCCTGTCGGTCCGCAACGGCGGTAGCGGGACCATCGCGTTCTCGGGCGCTTTCGTGGTGTGGCTGGCCACCATGTCCAGTACCAACCTGTACGGATTCGACGGCACGGCGGTCTGGCAAACGCTGGTGACGCCGGGCGCGGCCCGGGCGGACGTCCGCGGCCGGGCCTACTCCTGGGCGCTGCTGGTCGGGCCGGTCTCCCTGATCTCCACGCTCGTCCTCCCCGGCGCGCTCGGTCTGGCCCACCTGTATCCGTGGGCGCTGTCCACGCTGCCGGTGCTGTTCGGCGTGGGTGTGGGCGCCGTCGTGTATTTGTCCACGCACGCCGCCTTCGCACTGCCGCCGCAGCGCGGAAATCCGTTCGCGGGCACCGGGAACCCCGGCTGCATGAAGATGCTCATGCAGTTGGCGGTGGGCGTGGTGCAGGTGCTGGCCGCCGCTCCCGCCCTGGCCATCCTGGGAATCGGTGCCTACCTGCACAATTCGCTCGTGCAGTGGGCGGCCCTGCCGGTCGGTGTGCTGCTCGGCGTACTCGCCGCGCTGCTCGGAATCCGCTGGGCGACCACCCGATTGGAGGAGCGCGGCCCCGAACTGCTGGCCGAGGTGAAACCCCGTTGACCGCGGCTACTCACCTCGCCGCCGATCATCGGCCTGGAATCGGGTAGCGCACTACTGCCGACATTCCGGGCCTATCCGGCGACGCTGGTCCCACTGCTCGAAACATTGGGAGACAGCGACAGTGGATCAGATCCTGTATTGGAACGCGGTGGCGCTGGAGTCGGACCGCATGGCGCACACCGACACCGGCAGTTCCCGTGCCCTGGCCGTAGTACACCTGGCCATGCACGATGCCATCTTCAGCATTTTCGGTGCACCGCACGGCACCTGGCTGACCGCGCCACCCGTGGCGGCCCCGGGCGCCGCGCCCGACGCCGCCATCGCGGTCGCCGCCCACACCATCCTGTCGGCGCTCTACCCGGAGCGGATCGCGCGGTTCGACAAGGCCCTGCGGGAAGCGGGATTACACGGACGGGGCACCAGCCGGGGCGGCCACCAGGGGCAGGCCGTCGCCCGTGCGATCCTCAACGCCCGCGCGGACGATCCGGAACCAGGTTCCGATATATCGCACGACGGTTCCTCCGCCGCCCCGACCCGCTTCTGCAATCTGATGACCCGCGAGATCGCCATCGTCCAGGGCAATGACGTGGAACAGAACGCCCGCCTGTTCGCCCTGGTCAACGCTGTCCTCGCGGGAACCGCGGTCCGCTGTGGGGACGATGCCGCCTTCGTGGGCACGACCTTCCGGACCATCGTCGGCTACTACGCCGCCGCCGACGGCCCCGAAACCCTGACCGACGACCTGTGGGTCGCCGGGCTGCGGCAGGATCAGGCCGCCGGACCGCGCGTGCACTGAACAGCGGACGGCAAACCTCGTTCGACGGCCGCCTGAGGAACGAAGCCCCGCCCCCAGGAAGGGGCGGGGATGTCACAGTATCCTGGCAGCTCCTTCCCAACCGTACCTAGACGTTGGACTGTGGTCTCAGATGCACCAGACCACACTGCCCAGGGGGAAGCAGATAGCAAGTGATCCATCGACAGGAGTAACGGTCGATGTCGAAATCGCAGGTGCCGTCGCAGTGGGGCCGGCCGAAGCCACCGGAGCTGCGATAGCGCCTAGCGACAAGGCAATAGCGGTTGCGGCCGCGAACTTGATCATTTTGCTGGACATGTTTGTTCCTTGGGGTGATCGAGCGGCGAAATCGGTGACACCAGACAGTGGTCTCACTGCTGTCGTCCGCTTCGCCGCCCTCGGGTGCAGCCCATGACCCGCTTTGTTCCAACCCCGACCAGTTGTCATGGTCCTGCATGGCGAGCGATAGCTACGCGATGAAATTGCCGAACCAGACCCGGTACGGATCGGCCCGGCGCCAGGCACTGTCACGACCACGTCGACCTGGCGGCTCCGGTGCGCATGCTCTGACCGAAGCCGCATCCCTTCCCATGCGTTCGGAAAAGGACGATAATTCAGGTTAGCCGTGATCGGCCACAGTCCGGTAGGGGCACGGTCTTCATTCGTAGGTTCAGCGATGCCTCCACCGCCGCGAGTCGGCCGGCGCTCTCGCCGCGATGTTGATTGGTGGCTGAGGAGACGGAAGCATGCCCGCTCTGGTTGACCTTGCCGTGGGGATCGCACCCGTCGCTGGTGGATTGGCTCTCGGTGCAGCGGCGGGTTATCTGAAGGGCCCGGACGTCCGCAAGACGATCAGCCAGGATATGGAACTGCTGGACCGCCTACCGCCGGAGGAGGCGGAGCGGCGAGCCGAACTCCAACGAGCCATCGATAGCCGCATCGACGACCTGGTCGCGACCGTCAACCGATACCGGCCGCTGCGCAGAGCGGCCGCCTCCTATCGCGGCAGCTTGCGCGACATCCTGCTGTTCGTCTCCGCGATTCTGTTCACGACGGTCTGGTGGAGCGTCGATCACGCTAAGAGCAGCTGGCTACCGATGTTCGTTGTCCTCATCCTGATCTCGGTGTGGGCGTCCGTCTACGTGTTCAGCGGTCTGCGCATCTCCCTACTCAATTTCCGCCGAAGGAAGGACTGATCGAGAGCGCCACCGACGCGCCGCCGGGCTGCGGCAGGATCAGGCCGCCGGGCCGCGGTTGCCCTGAAAAGCGGACGGCAGCACGGTGAGATCCACCGTCTCCGCCATCGCCCGGGCTCCCGCGTCATTGAGGTGCATGCCGTCGCCGCCGTCGAGGTCGGGGCGGATGAAGTCCGGCCGGGCCGGATCCTCCACGGCCGCGGCCACATCGAAGACGGCGTCGAACACGTCGGTGCCGCGCAGCCACTCGTTGAGCACGTTGCGGACCGGAATGCCGTCCTCCAGTGAGAGTCCGGGGTAAATCGCCCCGGCGAACGGCCCGATGGTGTTGGCGTACACCGGAAGTCCGGCCGCGTGGGCCCGTTCGGCCAGCGCGGTGAACCCGGCGATCAGCGCCTCGGCGGTGGCGGTCCCGGCCAGGATCAGGTCGTTGATGCCGAAGTTGGCCCACACGGCCGCGACCCCGGGCACCGACAACACATCCCGCTCGAACCGGGCCAGGCCGTGCTCGCCGATCTCGTCGGTCAGCAGCCGGTTGCCGCTGATGCCCTGGTTCACCGCCCACCCGGCGGCCAGTCGCTCGTTGAGGACGTCCACCGAGCGCCGGTTGGCGGCGTGGGTGGAACCGACACCCTCGAACCAGGAGTCGCCGAAGGCCACCAGCACCGGCACGTCGGCATCGGCAGCGACGTCGATGCCGGTGAGGAAGAACCGCAGCGCGGTCTCCTCGGCATCGGTCGGAGCAGCGTCGCCGGTCCGATCGCCGGCGCTGATCCAGCTCGAATCCATCGGGAACTGGGCGAACGCGGGCCGCGTCGGCTCCGGCAGGTACACGCTGACCGCCAGTTCGGCGCCCGCCTCCACCGCCAGCTCGACCGGATCGCTGACCAGATCGGCTCCGGCCGGGATCCGCGTCGATGCGGACCCCGCGAACCGCACCTCGGTATCGGTCTCCGCCACGATCTCGCCGCCCGCCTTGCGGAGCGCGACCCGGGCCGCCCCGATCACCAGGTCTTCGGTGCCGTACCGGTTGGTCAGCCGCACCCGCAGGCTCGATCCGCCGCCGGCCACCCGCACCACCTGGCGGACCGTCTCGTCGGCGAAGTCCCGCGGCTCGGCCAGTTTGATCTCCTCGGCCGGATTCACCAGCGGCGCACGGAATCCCGCTGCCCAGCGCTGTGTCGTCATGAGAACCTCCATTTAGTTGCTGTGCGGAATATTGCGCTGACAACAAGATAGCGCATTTGTTCCGCGTGTCAACTATCCCCAGCGAAATCACCTGGTTTACGCTGGTCGGCGTGGATCCCAAGCATCTCTTCGACGACCCTCGGCTGACCGCCGTCGGCCTGCTCTACGAGGCCCATGAGGGGCTCATCGCCCGGCTCGAGGAGACCTGGAAGAGCAATGGACTCTCCGGTCTCGACCTCAATGCACTGATGCGCCTGAGCCGCTCACCCGGCCGCCGGCTACGCATGACCGACCTGGCCACCCAGACCGGTCTCTCGACCAGCGGCGTCACCCGGCTGGTGGACCGCCTGGAACGCAACGGCTTCGTGCGCCGCGAACCCGACCCCGCCGACCGGCGCAGCTCCTACGCCGTCCTCACCGCCGCCGGGGCCACCCGCGTCGCCCGCGTGCTGCCCGCCTACCTGGACGGCATCGACCGCTGGTTCACCAGCCTGCTCACCCCCGCCCAGCTCGACGACCTCACCGCGAGCCTGCGGGTGATCCGCGACGCCACCAATGCCGCGGCCACCCAGATCTCGGATTGAGCCGACATCCCGCACAACCGTCGCGACGGGCGCGCAGCCGGTAACTTGCGAACCGCAGGGTGTGTTTTCCTCGTGGTGAGAAAGTGGGACGGAATGACGACCGAACGTGCGCTGGTCATCGGCGGCGGTGGTGTGGCGGGGATTTCCTGGGCGACCGGCATCGTGGCCGGGCTCGCCGACGCGGGGGTGGATGTGACGGGGGCGGACCTGCTCCTCGGGACGTCGGCGGGGTCGAACGTGACGGCGCAGCTCGGTAGCGGGACCGAGCTCGCGGAACTGGTGCGTCGGCAGGTGGATCCGGCGGTGCAGAGCCGCGAGATCGTGCCGTCCATGGAGAAGTTCGCCGGGCTCTGGGAGACCATGACGGCGATCATCGAAGAGACGCAGGGGGATTCGCCCGAGCGGCGGCAGCGGATAGGGGCGCTCGCGCTGACCGCCGAGACCGTCCCCGAGGCGGACCGCCGGGCCGTGATCGAGACCCGGCTGCCGGTGCACGAGTGGCCCGCCCGCGACCTGCGCATCGTCGCGGTCAATGCCGAGACCGGGGAACCGCGGGTCTTCGACAAGGACTCCGGGGTCGCGCTCGTCGACGCCGTGCAGGCCAGTTCGGCGGTGCCCATGGTGTGGCCGTGCGTCACCATCGACGGGGTGCGCTACACCGACGGCGGCGTCCGGACCTCGGTGAACGCCGACCTCGCCACCGGCTACGCGCGGGTGCTGGTGATCGCGCCCATGCCGGACGAGGAGCTCGAGGCCCAGGTCGCGGGACTGGTCGCGGCCGGGGCGCGGGTCGAGGTGATCGCACCCGACGAGGCGGCCACCACCGCCTTCGGCCTCAATCCCCTCGATACCGCCACCCGGGTCCCGTCACTGGAAGCCGGTCGCGCCCAAGGCAAGTCGGATGCGGAGCGGATCGTAGCCCTCTGGCAGGACTGATCCGGGAAGACCGGCCTCAGCCGACGGCGCCGGCCGCCAGCGCCGCCTTCCAGCCGCCGTATTCGCTGATGTCCTTGGCGGATTCGGCGGCGGCCCCGGCGCAGCCGAAACCGGTGGGCCAGGTGCCGTCGGCCAGCTCGACGGCGCCGAGCTGCATGGGGGCGGGCAGATTCGCGAGGAAGCGGCCGAGGGCGGTGGGGGAGAGCAGCCAGCGCTCCCCGGCCACCGCGACACCGGATTCGGTTGCGGCGACCCGGGTTACGGCCGGTTTGGGCGGAACGGTGTCGAGCGCGCCGAGGCGGTAGTGCGGGGCGGTCTCGACCGGGCCGCCCCAGCGGGCGCCCAGTTCGATCAGCTGGTGTTCGAGGGGCTGACCGCGCAGGTGCGCACCGAAGACGATCAGGTCCCGCACGGGCGCGACGGCCGTCGGCCAGCACCGGTCGAGCGGCGTGCCGGCGATCAGTGCGGCGATGTCGATCGCGACGGCGTCCTCGAACGCGCGGGCCAGCACCGTCACCCCGAAATGCGGCTCGTCGGTGGGGACCGCCACCGCGCACAGGTCGAAGAGGTTGCAGAAGTTCGTGTACGTGCCGAGCCGGGAATTGACGCCGATCGGGTCGGCGGCGACCTCGGCGACGGTCGGGTGGACCGGCACGGTCGGCGTCAGCAGCGCGTCCGCGCCCGCGAGACTCGCCATGGCGGTGGCGCGCAGGCGTTCCAGCGCGGCCAGGTCGGTGACCAGCCGGTGCGCGGGCAGGTCCCGGGCGGCCCGGATGATGGAACCGACTGTGGGATCGACGGATTCGGGATGCGCGTCGACGAACTCGCCGACCGCGGCATAGCGTTCCGCGACCAGCGCGCCTTCGTAGAGGAGTTTCGCGGCGGCCAGGAACGGGGCCGGATCGATCTGGACAATGGTCGCGCCCGCATCGCGCAGCGCCCCGACCGTGCGCTCGAAGGCGTTGTGCCACTGCGGATCCAGGTCCGGCAGCGTTTCGAAGACGGCCACCACCGGCTTGGGTGGAGCGGCCAGACGGGTGTCGGCGGGCCACGGGCGGCCCGCGGCGCCGGCGGCCATCACGCCCATGGCGCGGTCGGCCAGGCCCAGGTCGGCGGCGAAGATCGTCACGCAGTCGTAGGAGCGGCACGCGGGCACCACGCCCTCGGTCGAGATCACGCCCACCGTCGGCTTGATGCCGACCAGACCGTGCAACGCGGCCGGGACGCGTCCCGAGCCCGCGGTGTCGGTGCCGATCGCGATGTCCGCCTCGCCCGTGGCCACCGCCACCGCCGAGCCGGAACTCGAACCGCCCGAGACGTATCCGGGCCGCAGCGCGTTCTCGACCACGCCGTACGGCGAGCGGGTGCCGACCAGGCCGGTGGCGAACTGATCGAGATTGGTCTTGCCGACCACGACCGCGCCCGCCGCCCGCAGCGCCGCCACCGCGGGCGCGTCCCGTTCCGGGGCGTAGGCGAAGTCGGGGCAGGCCGCGGTGGTCGGCAGGCCCGCCACGTCCACATTGTCCTTCACGGCCAGTCGCAGCCCCGCCAGAACGCCTGCGGCGGAGGCGATGTCGGTGGCTACCTCGGCATCGTCGCGGCGGTGAATCCACGTGGTCATTCGTGCTCCTAGATCGGGTCAGGGCGGTGGGATCGGGTCAGGGTGTTTCGGCGAGTTCGCCCGCCTCGCGCCAGGAGTTGCGTTCGGCGGTGAAGGCGTCGGTCTGCCGGGCGCGGAAGTCCGCGATGGAGTCGGCGTTGTCGGCCAGGAACTTCCGGTAGTCGGTGAGCCGGAACTCGCCGTCCTCGGCCAGCAGCTGTCCCCGCCCGGCGGCGGTGTCGGCGCGCAGGTCGAGCAGTTCCTCGGCGCTCACCGGATACCAGCTGATCCGGTCGAAATAGCGCAGCAGCCACGGGTCTTCGCCGATCCCGCTGGAGCGGTGGTTCCACACCTGGGTGGTGCGGCCGACGAACTGGTAGCCGCCGGGACCCTCCATGCCGTAGATGCACAGGTACGCGCCGCCGATGCCGACCGCGTTCTCCGGGGTCCAGGTGCGGGCCGGGTTGTATTTGGTGGTGACCAGCCGGTGCCGGGGATCGGTGGGGGTGGCGACCGGCGCGCCCAGATAGACGTCACCGAGGCCCAGCACCAGGTATTCGGCGGCGAAGACGGTGTCGAAAACCTCGTCCACGGATGTCAATCCGTTCATCCGGCGGATGAACTCGATGTTCCACGGGCACCACGGTGCGTCGGCGCGGACGCCGTGCATGTACCGGGTGATGGCCTCCCGGGTGGACGGGTCGTCCCAGGACAGCGGCAGGCGCACCGTGCGGCTCGGGACCACCAGTTGGTCGGCGGAGGGCAGGTCGGCCTCCACCTCGGCCAGCAGGTCCAGCAGCTTGCGGGTGGGCAGGCGATCGGGATCATTGCGCACCTGGAGCGACCGGACGCCCGGGGTCAGCTCGGTGATGCCCGGCTCGGCGCGTTCCAGCAGCGCCTGGTGCAGGGCGTGCACGCGGGCACGCAGCTCCAGATCCAGTGTCATATCGCCGTATTCGACGAGCAGGCCGTCATTGCCCGCACGGCGGTAGGTGACGGCGGTGTCCGCGCCGTCGCGGCGGGCCAGGACGCCGTCGTCGCCGTCGCCGCCGGTGGACAGCACCACCGGCCACGCGGCGCGGCGCTCGGCGCCCAGTTCCCGCAGCGAGGCCGCGCGTTCGGCGCGCACCGGCACGAAGCGCACGCTGTCGCCCGGGGTGAGCTGGCCCAGCTTCCAGCGGTCGGCGGCGACCACGGTGACCGGGCAGACGAACCCGCCCAGGCTGGGGCCGTCCGGGCCGAGCAGGATCGGGGTGTCGCCGGTGAAGTCCAGCGCGCCGATGGAGTACGCGGTGTCGTGGATATTGGAGGGGTGCAGGCCCGCCTCGCCGCCGTCCGGGCGCGCCCACTGCGGCTTCGGCCCGATCAGCCGGACCCCGGTCCGATCGGAGTTGAAGTGCACCTCGTAGTGGGTGCCGATGATGGTGTCGAAGTCGGCGCGGGTGAAGAACTCCGGCGCACCGTGCGGGCCCTCGGTGACCGCCAGCTCCCACCGCCGGGTCAGCACCGGCTGATCGTCGCCGGGCACCCCGGCCGTGACCCGGCCCGCCGGGCCGAGCTCGAACGCGTCGTCCGCGGCCAGCGCGCGCCCGGTGCCGCCGCCGAACTTGCCGAGCGTGAAAGTCGAACGGCTGCCCAGGTATTCGGGCACCTCGATGCCGCCCGCAACCAGGACGTAGCACCGCATGCCGGGCCCGCGCACCATGCCGACATCCAGCACCCCGCCCGCGGGCACCAGCACGCTACGCCACTGCCGGACCGCGCGGCCGTTCACCGTGACCGGCGCCGGGGCGCCCGTCACGCACACCCAGGTGTCGCTGTCGAAGCGCAGCGCCGGGCCGCCGAGCGTGCACTCCAGGCCCGCCGCGCCCTCGGGATTCCCGAGGGCCCGATTGCCCAGCCGGAACGACAGGTCGTCCATCGGGCCCGACGGCGGAACGCCCACGTGCCAGTAGCCGACCCGGGCGGGCCAATCCTGCACAGTCGTCTGCATGCCCGGGCGGACGACCCGGAAAGCCGGTGCGGGGGAGGGGTTCTCGGTCACGACGAGATCGGGGAGCACGGCAGTCATCGGGTCACCACCATGCGGACGGGCGTCGGGTCGAAACCGTTGCAGGGATTGTTGATCTGCGGGCAGTTGGAGACCAGCACCAGGGTGTCGATCTCTGCGCGCAGGGTGATGGTCTTGCCGGGCGCGGACAGGCCGTCCACGATGCCCAGCGTCCCGTCCGCCTCGACCGGAACATTCATGAACCAGTTGATGTTCGAGACCAGGTCCCGTTTGCCCAGGCCCCACTTCAGGCCCTCGGCCAGGAAGTTCTCCACGCAGGCGTGCTGATGGCGGGTGTGGTGGCCGTAGCGCAGGGTGTTGGACTCCTGCGAGCACGCCCCGGCCACCGTGTCGTGATTGCCGACCTCGTCGGCGACGACCGTCATGAGCGGAGTGCCCGCCTCGGTGAGCAGGACGCTGCCGGTCCCCAGGAAGATATTGCGCTGCGCGGTGATGGTGGCCTGGGCGCTGTAGCGGTCGGCGTGGTCCGCGGCGTTGTAGAGCAGGCAATCCACGGCCTGATTGCCGTGCAGGTCGATGATCTCCAGCTGCTCCCCGGCGCGCACCACGGCCGACCAGGGCGCGCGAGCGGGGACCGTCTCGTCGAGGACGACCGTGCGGGTGGTGGTGATCATGCGCGTGCCTCCAGAGTGCGTGCGTGCCAGTCCTGTTCGGTGTTCTCCACCGCGCGCAGGTATTCCGGGTCGGGGTTCGGGGACAGGGCGAGGTCCGCGGGCGCGGACCAGGCCACCAGATCCAGCGGGGTCACCGGGGTGGGGTCCAGCGGGTGCTCGGCATTGGCGACCAGCAGCGTCACCGGCAGGTGGACGAGCAGCTCGACCGCCGCGCCCGCGCCGCCCGTCCCACCGGTGATCGTCAGCGCGCCATCGGTTTCCACGCGCACGCCCCGGAAGAACGACACCGTCGGCCCGATGTCGCGGGGCTCGAGACCCTGCTTCACCCCGGCCATCCGCAGGCCCTGGCGGGCGGCGGGCGACGGTCCGCACAGGGTGTCGTGGCTCCCCGAGGTGTCGGTCAGCACCGTGGCCAGCACCCGGCCCTGATCCGACAGCAGCGGATGACCCACGCCCAGGTAGGCCTGCCACGGCACCTTCACCGTGTCCGCGACATTCAGCCGCTCCCACGGAGATTCGGCCCGCAACAGCAGGACGTGCGCGCACGCCCCGCCGTCCGGATCGGACAGCCGCACCCGGGTGCCGCGGGCCAGCACGACATTCGCGTAGCCACCGGCCGGAATCCGCTGGGCGACGGTGATGTTCGTGTTGTCGACATCGGCGGGCAGCTCCGGTCCGAAGTCGGCGGCGGCCGCGGCCTGGGCGCGGGCGTGGTCCCGCGCTCCCGTGGTGTTCGCTGTGGTCATTGCTACTCCGTTCAGGCGATTTGGGCGACGGTCTCGGCGACGGGGCCGCGGGCGGGCGTCACCAGCCGGTGCACCACCGCCCCCACCGCCAGCGTGACCAGGACGAACAGCGGTGCGGCCCAGAGCATCCACCAGCCGCCGCCGTTCGGGGTGTAGACGGCGCTGCGCGGCCAGGCCAGGTTCACCGCCATGGCGACGCCCCAGACGACGGCCAGCGCGTTGATCGCGATGCCGTAGCGGCCCAGCGCGAAGAGCTTGGTGCCCGCGGCGTCACCGGCCACGTCGGCGGGCCAGCCCTTGATCCGGCGCACCAGCAGCGGCACCGTGACCAGCAGGTAGGCGATGTAGAGCATGACGATGCAGACGCTGGCCAGGGTCGCGAAGATGGCCGCGTTGCCCAGGTTCAGCAGCAGCAGGCCGATGCCGAGCACGCCGATCGCCACCGCGGGCCACACCGGGGTGCCGAAGCGGGGGTGCACGCTCGCCAGCTGCTTGGAGAACGGGAGCCGCTCGTCGCGGGCCATGGAGAACAGCAGTCGCGAGCCCGCCGTCTGGATCGCCAAGGTGCACACCGTGATCGCGCAGGCCACGCACGCCAGCACCACCTTGCCGGGCGTGGTGTCGAGCTTGGCCTCGATCACGTACGCCAGGCCGCCGCTCGCCAGCGAGCCGTCGGACAGGCTCGGGGCGGCCATCAGCGCGCCCAGCAGGATGAGCCCGCCGCCCAGCGCCGACACCGCCAGCGCGGACAGGATGGTGCGCGGCGCGACCTGGCGCGGATTCTTGGTCTCCTCGGAAAGCTCACCGGCGGAGTCGAATCCGACCATCACGTAGGCGGCCATCAGCCCCGAGGCCAGGAACGCGGCCCAATAGGGTCCGGCCGCGGCCTGATCGGTGTGGGTGACCACGCCCGGCCCGCGATCGGTGTGGGTGAAGAAGACCGCGATCACCGCGAGCACGCCGATGATCTCGATGGTGACGCCGAGCGAGTTGATCCGCGCCATCCAGTCGATGCCGATCACATTGATCAGCGTGGTGAGCGCCAGCAGCGCGCTGCCCAGCAGCACCGCGTTCGAGGCCCCGTCACGGGAGGTGAGAGCGGTGTCGGTGCCGATCAGCTGGAAGCCTGACCAGATGGTCGGCAGCACCACCTGCAACGCGATGGCGGCGGCCGCGGCGGTCACGATCTGCGCGATGATCATCATCCAGCCCGCGAACCAGCCCACCACCTCCCCGGCCAGGCGGCGCGACCACTGATAGATGCAGCCCGAGATCGGGTAGCGCGCGGCCAGTTCCGCGAAGTTCAACGCGACCAGGAACTGGCCGGCGAAGACGATCGGCCAGGTCCAGAAGAAGGCCGCGCCCCCGAAGGAGTAGCCGAAGCCGAAGAACTGGAAGATGGTGGTCAGGATGGAGACGAAGGAGAAGCCGGCCGCGAAGGAGGCGTAGCGGCCGAGCTTGCGGTGCAGCACCGGCTGATAGCCGAAACGCGCCAGATCGGTGCTGTCGGCGCTGGTATCGGGACCGGTCGGGGAGCCCGGGGTGAGGGCTTCGGCGGAGGCAACCATGGGCGGTGAGTCTTTCCCGAGGCGAATATCTATCGCTTGAAAGGTTTCCATTCGCGATCGCCGCTCCGGTGACGCCGATGTATCGGGTGCGTGGCCCGCCGTAACTTCTGCATTGCCGGGATTTCTATCAAGTGACAGGAATCTCACCTGCCAGGTGGCGGAAGCGGTAGGACAGAATGAAACGGTGACCCAACTCGGACCCGGCCGGCCCCGCCTCGAACCGCGCCGGCGCGCGGGCCAGACGCCGCGTGCCGAAATCCTCGACGCCGCCGCCGAATTGTTCACCAGCCACGGGTACGGCAACACCTCCACCCGGGCGGTCGCCGACGCCGTCGGTATCCGGCAGGCCTCGCTGTACCACCACTTCGCCGCCAAGGACGACATCCTCGACGCGCTGCTCGCCGAAACGGTCACCGCGCCACTGGAATTGGCGGGCACCCTCGCCGAACGTCCCGAACCCGCCGCCGTGCGGCTCTACGCGCTGGCCTGGTTCGACGTCAGCCAGCTGTGCGCCAGCCGCTGGAACCTCGGCGCGCTGTACCTCCTACCCGAGCTGCGCAGCGAACGCTTCGCCCGCTTCCGGGAACGCCGCGACGAACTGCGCGGTCACTACGAGACCCTGGCCGCCGCCGTCATCGCCGAAGCCGGGACCGGCGCGGTCGCGGGAGCCGAACGACTGCCCTTCCGGCTGGTCGAATCGGTCATCAATATGCGCTCCGACGAGGGCGCGGCGCCCGAGTACGCCGAACAGCTCATTCCCGACGCCATCCTGCGCTTGCTCTGCTGGACCGGACCGCTCGCCGAGAACCGGCTCGCCGCACTCGAATTGGCGCGCGAACTGCGCCCGGCGGTACACCGGGCGCCGTCGAACTGAGCCGGACGGCTCAGGACTTGCCCTTCGAGGTGCCCCATTTCAGGCCCCAGCCGTAGGCCTGATCGACCGCCATCTTGCCCCAGAACTTGCGGCCCTCCGGCGGGCGGATGAACCGGCCCTCGCGGCGCACCACCAGCTCGCCGCCGATGTTCTCGATCAGCGCCAGCACCATCTCGCGCGAATCGTCCTGGCAGCCGCCCACTTCCATCTCGATCGGCGGGGCGTCGCGCGGGAACAGGGTCGCGGTGGCGTGCACGCCGCGGAAATCCTGGGCGCCCTCGTAGATCGAGGCGAACACCAGGATGCGGCGGAAGGCCGCGGTCTGGTCCAGATTGATGGCCAGGTTCTCGCCCGTCGCGCTGTTCCCGGTGCGGTCGTCCTGATCCAGCGCGATGAACGGCGGCTTGGTGAGATTGCCGAACGTGTCCAGCGCGCTGACACAGCCGCGGGAACCGTCCGTCAGCTCCCAGAAGGCGCACAGGTCCAGATCCAGACCGCCCTGCGCGCGCTTGCGCCCGAACAGGCCACCCGAACTCGGGACCGACCAGTTCAGGTTGACCCGCATGATGCCGCCGGTCGCGCCCGCCTTGGTCAGCGAGACCGCGGGGGCCTCCTTGGTCAGCGAGATCTTGGCCAGATTCACCCGCGGCGCGGGCGCGGGCGGCGGCGCGGGAGCGAACTGCTGGGGCGGTGGCGCGGGCGCGAACTGCTGGGGCGGCGGTGGGGGTGCGAACTGCTGCGGCGCGGGCGGGGGAGCGAATTGCTGCGGCGCGGGCGGGGGAGCGAACTGCTGCGGCGGCGGTGGCGGCGCGAATTGCTGTGGCGTGAACTGCGGCGGAGGCGGTGTGGACTGCTGCGGGGGAGTGACCGGCTGCGGCGGAATCGGCTGCGGCGGAATCGGCTGCGGGGCGGGCGCGTCGTCGACGGTGATGCCGTAATCGGTTGCGAGTCCGGCGAGTCCGGAGGCGTAGCCCTGGCCGACCGCGCGGAACTTCCAGCCGCCGTCGCGGCGGTACAGCTCACCCAGCACGAACGCGGTCTCGGAGGTGGCGTCGGCGCTGTCGAACCGGGCCAGCTCCACCCCGCGGGCATCCACCAAACGCACGTGCAGGCCCCGGAATTGGGCGAAGGTGCCGCCGTCCGCGGAGGCGGCCAGCACGATGCTGTCGATCTGCGGCTCCACCCGCGGCAGATCCACCGACAGCGCGTCGACCACCACGGGTCCGGGCTGTTTGCCGCGGTGGTGCACCGCGCCGGAGGCGTGCGCGGGCTGGTTGTAGAACACGAAATCGGCGTCCGAGCGGACCCGCCCACCGGCCAGCAGCAGCGCGGAGGCGTCGGCGTCGGGGACCCCGGGTCCCGATTCCCAGCCCAGTTCGATCCGAACCTCGGAGGCCGCCACCGGAACGTTGGAACCCTTCATCATCGACACGATTTCCAAGTTATCCGATTCCGGCATGCATCGTTTCCCCTTTCCGACCGGCTAATGTTCAGCTGTCCAACAACCTCGGCCTACACTGAGCAACGGACATTTCGCGCATAGGTAGCTAACCGGAACATCGGCGTCCTCGGACGACTGTTCAGCGGCGGGAGCGACGGATGACGGAAATTCGGCCCGATCTGGGGCGCAGGAAGTGGATCACCCTCGGCGTGCTGGCGCTGGGCCTGGGCATGGTGGTGCTCGACGGCACCATCGTCTCGGTCTCACTGCCGGTCCTCATCGACCAGCTCGGGCTGAATTTCACTCAGGCGCAATGGATCAACAGCATCTACGCGGTCGTGCTGGCCGCGCTGCTGATCACCAGCGGCCGACTCGGCGACCGGCTCGGACGGCGCACCATGTTCGCCGCGGGCGTCATCGTCTTCCTGCTCGGCAGCCTGCTCGCCGCGCGGGCGCACAGCGCGGGACCCCTCATCCTCGGCCGCGTCATCCAGGGCATCGGCGCGGCGGGCGTCATGCCCGGCACGCTGGCCACCGTGAACGCGCTGTTCCGCGGCCGTGACCGGGCCATCGCCTTCGCGGTGTGGGGCTCGGTCATCTCCGGCGTCGCCGCCATCGGGCCGCTGCTCGGCGGTTGGCTCACCACCTACTTCACCTGGCCCTGGATCTTCCTGGTGAACATCCCGCTGGGCATCGTGGTGCTGATCGGGCTGGTGCTGTTCGTCCCCGAGACCCGTACCGGCAAGAACGCGCCCGGCCTGGACGTGGACGGATTCCTGCTCAGTGCAATGGGTTTCGCGCTGCTGGTGTTCGCGCTCATCGAGGGCCAGACCTACGGCTGGTGGAAACCGCTGCGGGAGTTCCCGATCGCCGGGTGGAAATGGCCGGTCAGCGCACCCATCTCGCCGATCCCGGTGCTGCTGGTGCTGGGCGTGCTGGCGCTGTACCTGTTCGTGAAGTGGGAACAGCACCGCCATCTGGTCGGCCGTTCCGCGCTGCTGGATCCGGCGCTGTTCAAGATCCCCAGCTTCCGGTGGGGCAATATCACCGCGTTCCTGGTGGCGCTGGGCGAGTTCGGCCTGCTGTTCGTGCTGCCGCTGTTCATGGTGAACGTGCTCGGGCTGTCCACCCTCGGCGCGGGCTACGTGCTGGCCGCCATGGCCGTCGGCGCCTTCCTGGCCGCGGGGATCGCCGAAGGGCTGGTGCGGCGCTACGGGCCGGTGCGGGTGGTGCAGCTGGGCCTCGCCTTCGAGGTCGTCGCGGTGGCCCTGGCCGCGCTGTTCGTCACCCCGCACATCTCGGGCTGGTGGCTGGCGGTGCTGCTGATCGGGTACGGCATCGGGCTCGGCATGGCGTCGGCCCAGCTGACCGGGACGGTGCTCGCCGATGTGCCGCCGCGCAATTCCGGTCAGGGCTCGGCCACCCAGAGCACGGTGCGGCAGGTCGGTTCCGCCTTCGGCACCGCGGTCGTCGGTGCGCTGCTGTCCGGGGCCCTGGCCCACGATCTGCCGCGCCGACTCTCGACGGTCAAGGATCTGCCGCCGGACGCCGCCGACACCCTCGCCACCGCCACCCGGGAATCCGCGGGTGGCGCCATCCCCGGGGTGCGCGAGCACGGGGGCGGCGCGGCCATCGCGGACGCGCTGAGCCGGGCCTTCACCGACTCCACCCGCACCACCCTGCTGGCCGCCGCGCTGTTCCTGCTGGTGGGCCTGGCCGCGGCCACCCGCATCCCGAACCGGCCCTACACGGGGACCGCCGACAATGTGCCGCCCGACGACTCGCGGTCGATGTCCGACGGCACCGGGGACGATCAGAGCAGCTGACCGTCCCGGCGCAGGCCGGACGACCGGGTCGACGTCTTCGGTTGCGTCACACCGGGTTGCTGATCAGTCGATCAGGCCGAGCGCGTGGAGGCGCTGGAAGACCAGCAGCGAACCGGGAGCGACCTCGTCCATGGCGGCGTACTCGGCGAGGGTGAACCAGCGCAGTTCGGCGATCTCGCCCGAGGCTCGCGGCTCCTCGGTGAGCTCGCCCAGGAAGCAGGTCATGTGCAGTCGGGTGCCGGGCGTGTGCCCGTACGCCTCGGCCTCGAACACCCCCAGCTCGCTCACCCCGGCCGTGCCGACCCCGAGCTCCTCGCGAATCTCCCTGTGCAGGGCCATCTCCGGGGTCTCGCCCGGATCGATCTTGCCGCCCGCCATGTAGAAGACGGTCTTGCCGTCGGACCGGGTCTGCAGCATGCGGCGGTCCCGGATGTGCGCCAGTGCCGCGGTACGAATCACGGCACCCACCCTAACCGGGTACCCGAGCGGGCCCGATGGGGATCAACGCGTGGGCGGGGCGATCTTCCAGTGCTCCTGCAACGCCTCGGCGATCTCCGGCAGGATGGTCACCGGAATCCGGCGCTGCCGCAACATGGTTCGGATCTCGGTGACCTGCTCGCGCTTGCGCTGGTCGTAGGCGCTCGCCACCGGGCGGTGCACCGGCGGGATGGACAGCAGCACCAGTTCCCGGTGCGGCTCGTCGCCGTCGGTCAGATCCAGCGCCAGCGTCCAGCGGCCGTGCTCGTCGAGCGCGAACCGCGCCGCCACCACCCGATCCCACGCCACCGTCGACGTGCCCCACGGCGTCCGGCGCACGATCGCCGCCTCGGTCAGTTCCACCCCGTCCCGCCCGAACAGCAGGATCAACAGCCCCACGGCTGCGGCCGCCCCGAAGAACAACCCCGTGAACACCCGATTCAGCCCGAAGACCCCGATCGTCCCGGCGCACACCACCGCGACCAGGAACACGCCCGCCACCGCGTAACCGGCAATCCGGCGTCCCGGCACCACGCCCGCCCGCACCATCGCTCATCGCCTCCCGCAACCGACTGCGCGTCACCGTACCCGGCCCGGGTCCCGGGTGCCCGGCGATCTCGACACCGGCGCCGTCGCCGACCTAACCTACGATGCCCACTCCTACCGCCTCCGGCGGTGTGGGTCAGCATTACCCGAAGGAGCGACCCATGGTGCCAGCCGTCGATCTCGAACGCCGGTTGGGCGACCTGATCGAGGAGTACGGGGTGCCCGGCGCACAGGTCGCGGTCCTGACCGGCGGCCGGATCACCGACGCGGCCGCCGGGGTCCTCAACACCGCGACCGGCGTTGCGGCGACCACGGATTCGGTGTTCCAGATCGGCTCGATCACCAAGCCGTGGACCGCGACCCTGATCATGCAGGCCGTCGCCGAGGGCCTGCTCGACCTCGACGCCCCGGTGCGGCTCTACCTGCCCGAATTCCGGGTGCGCGACGAGGACGCGGCCGCCGCCATCACCGTCCGGCAGCTGCTCGGCCACACCTCCGGCATCGACGGCGACCTGTTCCTCGACACCGGGCGCGGCGCGGACGCGGTCGCCAACTTCGTGCCCGCCATCGCCGACGCCGGGCAGGTGCACCGGCCCGGCGTCATGTTCTCCTACTGCAACAGCGGGTACGTGCTGCTCGGTCGCATCCTGGAAGTGTTGCGCGGCAAGCCCTTCGACACACTGCTGCGGGAACGGCTGGTGACCCCGCTCGGGCTGACCCGGGTGGCCGCCGACGCCGACGAGGCCATCCTGTTCCGGGCCGCGGTCGGGCACACCGGATTCGAGCCCGAGACCGGCCCGCTGCCCGCGCCGGTGTGGGCGCTCCCGGCCTCCAATGCCCCGGCCGGAGCGCGGCTCGCCATGTCCGCGCGCGACCTGCTGGGGTTCGCCCGGCTGCACCTGTCCGCCGGCCGCGCCCCGGACGGGACCGCCGTGCTCCCCGAATCCGCGGTGCGGGACATGACCCGGCCGCACATCGAGGTGCCCGACATCGGCTACGGCACCCACTGGGGACTGGGCTGGCAGCTGTTCGACGCCGCCACCGGGCTGTTCGGGCACGACGGCAGCACCCTGGGCCAGAACGCCTTCCTGCGCATCGCGCCCGGCTCCGGCGTCGCGATCGCCTTGCTGGCCAATGGCGGAAGCGCGTTCGGGCTCTACCGCGATCTGGTCGAGGACCTGCTGTGGGAGCACGCGGGCATCCGGCTGCCCGCCCGCCCGGTGCCCCCGGCCCGCCCCGAACCGGTCGACGCCGCCCGCGTCGGCGGCCGCTACCGCTCCGCCATGTACGAGCACGCCATCGACGTCGACCCCGACGGCCGCGCCTGGCTCTCCACCAAACCCCTCACCACCGAGGCCGCCCTGGTTGCGGTCCCCGACCGCATCGAAGTGCTGCACCTGCGGCCCGACGCCCTCATCGCCGCCCACCCGATCCGCGGCCGCCACACCGTCTACGGCCTGATCAACGGCGACGGGCACGCCGAGACGCGCTACCTGCACACCAGTCGCGCGATGCCCCGCCAGCCCTGACCCGTGATTCAGTTCAGTTCGGAGCCGGCGGCGACCACGACGCCGTAGAGGTCGGCGATGGTGGCCAGCGCGCTCTCGTGCAACTGGGCGGCGCCGACCTCGCCGGCGGCCGACCGCAGGGGGCGGGTGGCGGACGCGTCGGCCACGACCGTGGGGTGATTGCCGCGCAGGAACGCGCCCTCGGTGGTGAAGGTGACGCACATGTGGGTCATGAAACCGGCGATCACGACATCCTTGTGGCCCGCCGCGTCCACGTGCGCGGCCAGGTCGGTGCCGACGAAGGCGTTCGGAACCGTCTTCACGACAACGGGTTCGCCGTCGATCGGGGCCACCAGGGGATGGATGCGGCCGATCTCGTCGGTGATGTCGTAGGGCGTGCCCGGGCCGCCGTCGTTCACGATGTGGATGACCGAAGCGCCGGCGGCGCGGGCCCGGGCCAGCAGGTCGGCGGCGGCGTCGAGGGCGGGCTCCCAGCCGGTCAGCTCCATCACGCCGCGGGTGTAGGTGTTCTGGTAGTCGACCAGGATCAGGGTGGCGTCGGCCAGGGTGGCGGGGGTCTGATCGAAGCCGCTGAGGTCGCGCAGAGTCTGGGCGGACATGGGGAATTCCTCCGGTCGGGTCGTGGTCCGGGCCGCCTGGTGCGGGGGACGTCGTCCACGCTATGAGCCCGCGGGCGTGTCGGAAATGTCATGTAACCTGCAAATCCGGACATCGCCGGGTGGACGGAGGACCGTGGGCACCATCGAACGATTCGTGGTCATCGTGCTGTTCGACCGCGTCGACCTGCTCGACGTGACCGGGCCGCCCGAGGTCTTCGCGCTGCTGCGGCGAGAGATGAACGGGGAGACCGGATATCGCGTCGCCCTCGCCGCCGAGACCCTCGACCCGGTGACCACCTCCGCGGGCGTGCGGGTGCTGCCCGACATCACCTTCGCCGAGATCGGCGACCGCGGCATCGACACCCTGGTCGTGCCCGGCGCGGTCGAGGTGGACGGGGACGGGCGGGTGCGGGCGCTCAGCGACCCGGCCGTGGTCGAGTGGGTGCGCAGACTCGCCGGACAGACCCGGCGGGTCGCCTCGGTGTGCGTGGGCGCGCACATCCTCGCCGACGCCGGACTCCTGGACGGCCGACGCGCCACCACGCACTGGTCCACCGCCACCCAGCTCGCCGCCGAGCATCCGGCCGTCGAGGTCGACGCCGACCCGATCTTCATCCGCGACGAGAACGTCTGGACCGGAGCGGGACTCACCGCCTGCCTCGACCTGGCGCTCGCCCTGGTCGCCGACGACTTCGGCGACGCGCTCGCACTGCGGGTGGCGCGGCAGCTGGTCATGTTCCTGAAAAGGCCCAGCGGGCAGAGCCAGTTCAGCGTGTCACTCGAACCGATCTCGACCACGCGGCGCATCGACGACCTGCGGCACTACATCACCCGCCACCTCGGCGACCAGCTCACCGTCGCCGACCTCGCCGCCGAGGCGCACGTGAGCGAACGGCAGCTGACCCGCATCTTCAAGACCGACCTCGGCGCCACCCCGGCCGCCTACATCGAGTCCGCGCGTGTGGAATTCGCGCGCAACCAGCTCGAGACGACCGATCACACTCTGGAACGGGTGGCGACGCTGAGCGGTTTCAACACCACCGACACCCTCACCCGGGCCTTCCGGCGCACGCTGGACACGACGCCGACGGAGTATCGAAACCGCTTCCGCATCACCTGATCACGCTTCGAGCGCGACCGCCGCCTCGGCGGTGTACACCAGGAACGTCAGGCTCTCCTGGAAGTACAGCTGCACCGTCTCCGCGTCGTGGGAGAGATAGCCGATCGACAGGTCCTGGCCCAGCTGCAGATCGAAATCGCCGCCGCGCGTGGACAAGACGAACGCGCCGTCGATGGCCGGCGCCCAGATGATCTCGCCGTCGATGAGCCGCTCGATGTGCGTGCGGATCGGGTGACCGTGATCGGAGGTCTCGCTGACCGCGGTGTACAGGTCCGCGGACAACAGCACCGAATACGGGCCGTCCACACCGGCCAGCCGCAGCTTGCTCAATGCCTGCGCCACCGCTTCGGGGGCCAGACGCGCGTCACCGGGCAGCTTCACCGGCTCGCACGAGGTGGCGGCCCGGATGCCCTGGATCTCCGCCGCCAGATAGCCCTCGAAGATCGCACGGTCCTCCGCGAACGCGATCTTCTTGGCGGCCGCCTTCACCGGATCCAGGTCGGCGTCCTGCGCTCCGCGTTCCACATTGTCGAGTTCGGTGCGCGAAAGCGTGAACGGCACCCGCAATTCGACCAGCGGCACCACCGCGCGCTGCCGCGCCTGCACCCCCTCGCCCGGGGATTCGATCGCCGTGGTGCGGCCCGTGCCGACCGCGGAGTAGTCGACCCCGTGCGGTCCCGACAGATCGACCACGCGGCGACCGGCGATGTGCCGCTTGAAGGTTCGCGTCGCCTCCTCCTCGATGGCCTTCCATGCCTCCGAGGTGATCGGCGCCAGTTCGCGATGCAGGTTGTTCATACGTCAGCTCCTTGTCGGTTCGACGATTTCGTAGCTAGTCAACGATTTCGCAGCGTCCCGATTCCCAGCGATCCGTTTCCGCTGCCCGCGCCATTGGATTCCGGCGCGGCCGCGACCGCCGCCGGGGCGGGCGCGTCGGGCAGCGCGTCGAAGAACGCGGCGGGCGGGGTGAAGAACGAGGTACCGGTGACGGCGGTGGAGAAATCCAGGATGCGGTCGTAGGCGGCGTCCGGGCTGCCCAGGAACATGCGGGTCAGCATGGTCTCGGTCACGGCCGGATCGTCGGCGTAAGCGATGTAGTAGGTGCCGAACTCGCCGTCCTGGACCGAGCCGAACGGCATGTTGGCGCGCACGATATTGCCGCTGACGTCCTGATCGTTCACGGCCACATGGGAATTCGCGGGCTGTTCGGCCGCGTCGAGCTCGTAGTCGTCGAGTTTGGTTCGCCCGATGACCTTTTCCTGCTCGGTGGTCGAGAGCGACTTCCACGAATCCAGGTCGTGCAGGTACTTCTGCACGGTCACGTAACTGCCACCGGCGAATTCGGGATCCTCGTCACCCACCAGCGCGGCGGTGACGGCCAGCTGACCCTCCGGATTCTCGGTGCCGTCCACGAAACCGAGCAGATCGCGCTGCTCGAAATAGCGGAAACCCACCGTCTGATCCACGATCGTGCCCGCCCCGGACAGCCGCTCGGCGATCTTCATCGCCAATTCGAAACAGGCGTCCTGGGTTTCGGCCTTGATGTGGAACAGCAGGTCGCCCGGCGTGACCGGGGCCTGGTGCTGCTCGCCCAGGTAGCCCGGAAACTCGTGCAGCTGTGCGGGTTTCGGCCCCGCGAACAGGCGGTCCCAGGCGGCGGACCCGATGCTGGTGATGCACGCGAGGCCGGAACCGGGCACCCGGAATCCGACGGAACGCCGCAACCCGGGCAGATCTGCGAGCAAATCCCGCGCCACCGACTCGCCACCCTCGTCGATGGTCACGACGAGAAAGATGGCCGCCGGTGTGAGCGGGTCGAGGATCGACTGTGGCTCACCCATGGGCACCACCCTAGGCCCTGCCGTCGACCACCGAACCGTCCGGTACGTCCGGGTCAGGTTCGCGCCGTGCGAACGCCCTGGTGGGCTACTTGGCGACGGTCAGCAGAAACGCCACGTCATCGATGGCTTTCACACTGTGCCGTGCGTTCGGGATCACGATCAGATCGCCGGCCGAGCCCTTCCACTCGTTGGCGCCACTGATCAACACCAGCACCCCGCTGATCACCATGAGCGTCGCCTCGCCCGGATTCTCGTGCTCGGCCAGCGTCTGTCCGGCCGTCAACGCGATCACCGTCTGCCGCAGCGAATGCGTGTGGCCGCCGTAGATGGTCGACGAACTACGCCCGCTCGACGCCGTGGCGGCCAGCTTCAGCTGCTGGCGAGCAACCGCGGTCAGCGACTTCTTGTCCATGGACTGCCTTTCGCCGGGGTATCGCTGAGTATGCCGGACACACCCGGGGCGCTCGGCGGTTTCGGCGCGGTGTGTGCGGGAATTGCCGGACGAGGAATCCGCGCGTTATATGCGGGGCCGCGTATAACGACGGAATCGATAGCGCAGACCCGTCGACGACTCCCGCCAATCGGCCGCCTCGGCCCGCCACTGCCGGTCGATCGCCGGAGCGACGGTGTCGCCGTCGATATCCGCGTCGATCTCGGTGACCATCAGCTCCGTCGCGAAAGGCATTGCCGCGCGGTAGATCTCACCGCCGCCCATGATCCACACCGATTTGTCGCCGGTCATCTCCAGCGCCTCGGTCAGCGAACCCGCGCGCTCCGCGCCGTCCACCGCCCACTCCGGCTGCCGGGTCACGACGATATTGCGGCGACCGTCCAGTGGACGGAAACGCACGGGCAGCGAATCCCAGGTCTTACGGCCCATCACCACCGGATGACCGAAGGTCACGTCCTTGAAATGCGCCATGTCCTCGGGCACCCGCCACGGAATCGTATTGTCCCGCCCGATGATTCCCCGCGTCGTCTGCGCCCAGATCAGGCCGACGGTTCTGCTCACACCGCCACCGGCGCCTTGATGGCCGGATGATGCTGGTAGCCCTCGATTTTCACGTCCTCGTATTCGTAGTCGAACAACGAGGGGGCCGGACGCAGGTGCAGCTTGGGGAACGGGTACGGCTCGCGGGTCAGCTGCTCACGCACCTGCTCCACGTGATTGTCGTAGATGTGGACGTCGCCGCCGGTCCAGATGAACTCGCCGGGCTGCAGTTCGGTCTGCTGCGCCACCATCAGGGTCAGCAGCGCGTAGCTGGCGATATTGAACGGCACGCCCAGGAACAGGTCCGCGCTGCGCTGATACAGCTGGCACGACAGCTTGCCGTCGGCCACGTAGAACTGGAAGAAGGCGTGGCAGGGGGCCAGCGCCATCTTGTCCAGCTCGGCCACGTTCCAGGCCGACACGATGATGCGGCGCGAGTCCGGGTCGGTGCGCAGCGTCTGCAGCACCTGCGAGATCTGATCGATGTGGGTGCCGTCCGGGCTGGGCCACGACCGCCACTGCACGCCGTAGACCGGACCCAATTCGCCCTGCTTGTCGGCCCATTCGTCCCAGATGGTGACGCCGTGCTCGCGCAGCCAGCTCACATTCGAGTCACCGCGCAGGAACCACAGCAACTCGTAGACGATCGACTTGAGATGCACCTTCTTGGTGGTGATCAGCGGAAAGCCCTGCGACAGGTCGTAGCGCAGCTGATGTCCGAAGATGCTGCGGGTGCCGGTGCCGGTGCGATCCGCCTTCGGGGTGCCGGACTCCAGCACCAGTCGGAGCAGGTCCTCGTACTGGGTATCTCGGGCGCTCTCCACGCCTGGCAAGCTTACGCACCGTGCGAAAGTTGTTTGTGATCGGAATCGGGGCGGGGGACCCGGACCAGGTGACGGTGCAGGCCGTCAAGGCGATGCGCCAGGTGGACGTGTTCTTCCTGATCGGCAAGGGGGCCGAGAAACAGGAGCTCACGGACGTGCGCGCGGCGATCCTGGCCGAACACGTCCGGCAACCGCACACGGTCGTGGAGATCACCGACCCGCCGCGCGATCGCAGCGTGCCCGCGCGTGGCGCCGACGCCGCCTACCAGGGCGTGGTCGCCGACTGGCACGAGGCGCGCGCCGAACTCCTGGAACGGGCCTTCGCCGGAACCGAGGGCGTCGGCGGCATTCTCGTCTGGGGCGACCCGTCCCTCTACGACAGCACCCTGCGCATCGTCGAACGCGTCCTCGACCGCGGCCGCATCCAATTCGACTACGAGGTGATCCCCGGCATCACCAGCGTGCAGGCCCTCGCCGCGGCCCACCGGACCGTCCTGCACGAGATCGGCGAACCCCTCCACATCACCACCGGCCGCCGGCTGCGCGACGAGGGGCTGACCGACGGTCAATCCACCCTGGTCATGCTCGACGGCGAATGCTCGTTCACCCAGCTGCCCGGCGACGACATCTACATCTGGTGGGGCGCGTATCTCGGCATGCCCGACGAGGTCGTCATCGAAGGCCCGCTGCGGGTCGTCGAATCCCGCATCACCCGCCGCCGCGCCGCCCTCCGGGAGGCCAAGGGCTGGATCATGGACATCTACCTCCTGCGCCGCTCCCTCTGAGGCTCAGCTCGCGGCGGCTCGCGCCCGCTCGATCTCGTTGATGTGGGTCTCGGTCCACACGCGCAGGGCGGCAATGGGCTCGGCGAGACTGCGGCCCAGGTCGGTGAGTTCGTACTCCACGCGTGGGGGGATGGTGGGATGCACTGTGCGGGTGAGGAATCCGTCGGCTTCCAGGCTGCGCAGGGTCTGGGTCAGCATTTTCTGGGATACCCCGCCGATGCGGCGGGACAGTTCGGTGTAGCGCAGGGTGCCCTGGTCCAGCAGTGAATCGATCACCAGCACCGTCCATTTGCCGGCGATGTGATCGAGCACCTGGCGAGTGGGGCATTTCGCCGAGTAGACGTCGGCGGGAAGGCCCGAGGATTCCACGACTGTCACCTTTTCGAGAGTAGCGCACTATTTAGTGCCTTCTTCCCAATCGAGAGTCACTCTCTGATAGTTAGTGGCATGACATCGATGAGCGTCGCCGACGCGATCCGCACCCGCCGCACCATCCGGCACTATCGACCCGACCCGGTCCCGGCGGAGGCCCTCGACACCCTGATCGAACTCGCCATGGAGGCGCCCTCCAGCTGGAATTTGCAGGACCGGTCGCTGGTGGTGGTGACCGACGCGGCCGGGCGCGAAGGTCTGACCCGGGCCACCGGTGGCCAGCCCCAGCCCGCCGAGGCCCCCGTCATGCTGGTCTTCGTCGCCGAACCACATGCCTGGCGGGCAGATCGGTCCGACATCTTCGAACTCGCTCGCGGCAATCGGGCCTGGAGCGAGGAGTTCGCGGCCGGATTCGCCGCCGCGTCCACCGAGTTCCAGCAGGGGCTGGCCGAGCGCGGCCTGCTGCGTGAATACGCGGTGAAGGACGCCATGATCGCGGCGAGCTACGTCATGCTGGCCGCGACCGAGCTCGGGCTCGCCACCGCGCCCATGAACGGGTGGGACGAGGACGAGGTGAAGAGGGTGATCGGGCTCGACGGGTGTGATGACGTGGCCGTCGCGCTGCTCATGTCGGTCGGATACGCCGCCGAGAGCCGCCGGCATCCGGGGCGGCGCCCGCTCGGCCGCACCGTGTTCCACGGGGCGTATCCCGCGCGCTGAAGCTCGGGTGTGTCGGGCGGTCGGGTTAGGGTGGAGGCGATCGCCCGGGTCGGCTGACTCGGGTGGATGCCTCGGGGATTGGAGGAGATCCGTTGCCCGAACTACCGGAGATCGTGGCGCTCGAGCAGTTTCTGGTCGAGCATGCGGTGGGGGCGGTGGTCGGGCGGGTCGACGTGGCCGCGCTCAGCGTGCTGAAAACCTTCGATCCGCCGGTGACGGCGCTGTCGGGGCGGGACGTGACCGGGGTGGGGCACTGGGGCAAGCACCTCGGAATGGATTGCGACGGGCTGTGGTTGATCACCCATCTGTCGCGGGGCGGCTGGCTGCGGTGGATCGACGAACCGGGAGCCAATCCGCCCAAACCCGGCAAGGGCCCGCTCGCCCTGCGGGTGCACTTCTTCACCCCCGAAGGGGCCACGCCCGCCTTCGATCTCACCGAGGCGGGCACCAAGAAACGCCTGGCCGTGTGGATTACGTCCGACCCCCTCTCGGTGCCCGGCATCGCCCGCCTGGGCCCCGACGCCCTCGCGGTCAGCGAACTCGAATTCGCCGAAATCCTCGGCGGCACTTCCCAACGCGTGAAGAACGCCCTCACCGACCAAACCCTGATGGCGGGCATCGGCAACGCCTACTCCGACGAAATCCTGCACACCGCAAAGATTTCCCCCTTCGCCAACTCCGGCACCCTCAACCCCCAGCAGCTGACCGCCCTCTACTCGGCCATGCGCGCCACCCTCTCCGACGCCATCCTGCGCTCGGTGGGCCAGGACGCCGCCCGCCTCAAGGGCGAGAAACGCTCCGGCTTCCAGGTCCACGCCCGCACCGGCCTCCCCTGCCCGGTCTGCGGCGACACCGTCCGCGAAGTCTCCTACGCCGACAAGTCCTTCCAGTACTGCCCCACCTGCCAGACCTCCGGCAAGATCCTCGCCGACCGCCGCATGTCCCGCCTGCTCAAGTAGCAGGGTCAGCGATTGTCCGGGTGGGTGACCTTCTGGACATCGACCAACCCTGTCAGGCCGGTGAAATCATCCGGATTGACCGTGAACAACGGCAATCCGTGCACGGAGGCGATGGCGGCGATCATCAAGTCGACCCGCCGGGGCTTGGGATTTCGCCCCGCCGCGAGCACCGACGCGACGATGTGCCCGAACCGCCGCGCTGCCCGGGTATCGAAGGGGAGCGGCTCGAACAGGGCTTCCGCATTCTGGAGGCGCTCGATCCGGCCGGCGCGTTCACCCGGTTCGGTCGCGAAATGCGGGCCCGCCGCGAGCTCGGCCATCGTCACCGCGCTGATAACCAACTCGGCGGGCAGCTCATCCGGGTCCAGGGCCTCGAGCAGAATGAGCACGTTCGTATCGACCAGGCCGCGAACGGGTACCGGGCTCATTCGCCACCGTCTTCGGCGAATTCCCCACGGCGATAGGCCCGGTCGTACGGGTCGTACAGCGAATCGTCGATGAGTTCAGCCGAATTGCTCGGTGTTCCCGTCGCGGCACCGGACGGTCCGCTGAAGGCCGCGATGGCTTCGGAGAGCGGGACGGCCGCACGCCGGCGCAGATTCCGGTGCGGAACCAGATCCGCGACCGGGGTTCCATCGACCGTGATGGTGTAGGAGCGCCCGGCGCGGACCTCGCGGAGGACCCGGCTCGCGTCGTTCCGCAGCTCCCGCTGAGGGATCTCCGGAAGCTCCGCTGGACTCGTCATCATCCCAGGATACGGGACTGGCTACAGCGTTACTACGCTTTCGCTACACCGCTCCATGACGTGCTTCGGAACCTCGATGCCCGTCTCCAGGTCCGCGGCGGGGAACGGGGCGTCGAAGACCTGGCGGAGGGGGAGGACGCCTGCCCAGACACCACCGGTGGCGATGTCCTCGGGGGTGTCGCGCGGGCCGCCGGTGCGGATCTTGACCGAGGCCTCGGTCAGGTCGAGGGCCAGGACCGCGGTGGCGGCCATTTCCTTCTTGTCGGGGGAGCGGACCGAGTCCCAGGCGCCGGGGGCGGCCTGCTCGACGATGACGCGGAGGGCGTGCATGCGTTCCTCCGGATCGGTGACCTCGACCGGCCGGGCGTGGATCACGGCCGAGCGGTAGTTCATGGAGAAGTGCATGGCGGAGCGGGCGTAGACGATGCCGTCGACGTGGGTGACGGTCAGGGAGACGTCGCCGGTCATGGCGGCGCGCAGGTTGCCGGCACCGGTGGAGCCGTGCAGGTAGAGAGTGTCGCCGTCGCGGCCGTAGATGGTGGGGATGACCACCGGTGCGCCGTGCAGCAGGACACCGAGGTGGCACAGCAGGCCGGTGTCGAGGATGGCGTCCAGGTCGGCGCGGTCGGTGCTGCCCCGCTCCTTGGACCGGGTGAGGCTGCTGCGCGGGGTGGGTGACAATGGGGTCCGGGTCGTCGCTGTCTCACTCATATGACCAGTTTCGGCCGGGAATTGGCATTGTTGAATAGCCAATTCTTCGGAAGATTCGCAGACCACTTTGGGGGGTTCGTGCCGTTCACGCTGGCGCATCCGGCGGCCGTCCTGCCCTTGCGGCGGGCGTTGTGGTTTCCCGGGCTCGTCGCCGGGAGCATCGCGCCGGACCTGCCCTACTACCTGTGGACGGGTGTGGATGGTTCGGTGACGCATGCGCTGTGGGGGCTGCCGGTGGACGCGCTGCTCGGGGCGATCCTGGTCGCGGTCGCGTGGGGACTGCGCGGCGCGGTGCAAGGGATGCTCGGCAAGGCGATCGGCGGAAGCCGGCCGGGGGTGGTGGCGGCGGTCGCGGCCCTGACGGTCGGCGCGATGACGCACCTGGCCTGGGACGAGTTCACCCACACCGACGGTATCGCGGTACGGCATTGGGAAGTGTTGCGGGAGTCGGTGATCGGGCCGCATCGGGTGTACAACGTGATCGGGTACGTCTCGTCCGTCGGCGGCATGCTGCTGCTCGCGGGCTATGCGATCGCCTGGTATCGAGGGGCGCGGCGCGTTGCCCAGGATCCCCGGCGCGGCTGGGTCTCGGCCGCGCTGATCGCGGTCGCGGCGGTCGCGGCCCTCTACGCCCGCACCGATCCGATCGCGGACGTGAGTCTCTACGACTGCGTTCGGCACATGACGATCTACGCGATCACCAGCGCCGGGGCTGGGTTCGTTCTCTATGCCCTCGTCGCGCAGGTTCCGAGGCGTCGAGTGGCATCCTGATGTCGACTGTTCGCTGAGATATCGGGAGGCCACTTGCGCCGGAATCGCCTGGTCGACGACGATCTGCCGTTCGCCATCGAGCGGGAGGGGCGGGAGCCGCTGGCTATGCAGGTGGCCGATGGGCTGCGGCGGGCCGCGACCAGCGGGGCGCTGCGCGGGGGTGACCGGCTGCCGTCGTCGCGGGAGTTGGCGGCTCGGCTGGGGGTGAGCCGGACGGTGGTGACGGCCGCCTATGACCAGTTGCATGCGGAGGGGTGGCTGGACGGCCGGCACGGGTCGGGGACGTATCTGACGGCCACGCCGCCGCGGGTGGACGCGCAGGGCGACGGGCCGCAGCGGGTCGACCCACTGGCCGGGCTGCTGGACCTGGGTGCGGGAGCGCCCTCGATCGAGGCCATCGATGCCGCCGCGTGGCGTCGCGCCTGGCGGGCCGCGTCGGATCGGACGCCGGTGATCCGGCGGGATCGGCGCGGGGAGGCCGCGTATCGCGAAGCCGTGGTGGAGCACCTGCTGCGGCATCGAGGATTGGGCGCGGGCAGCGGGGCGACCGTGCTCGCCACCGCCGGAACCAGCGCGGCGGCAGGCGAACTCGCGGCCGCGCTGCTGCGGCCCGGCGATGTGGTGGCGATCGAGGATCCGGGGTATCAGCGGGCGGGCGGCGCGTTCCGGGCGGCGGGCGCGCGCCTGGTGCCGGTGCCGGTCGACGCCGACGGACTGCGCGTCGAACTGCTGCCCGAGAACGCGCGCATGGTGTATTGCACTCCCGCACACCAGTTTCCGCTCGGCGCGCGCATGCCCGCGGCGCGGCGGGTGCGGCTCATCGAATTCGCGCGCCGCACCGGAGCCCTGGTGATCGAGGACGACTACGACGGCGAATTGCGGTACGACACCGCGCCGCTGCCCCTGCTGGCCACCCTCGCCCCCGACGTGGTCGTGCACCTCGGCACCACCAGCAAGATCCTCACCCCGACGCTCGGAACCGGCTGGCTGGTGGGCGATCCCGCCGTCACCGAGGCCGTGCTCGCCCACCGCGAACTCACCGGCACCAGCCCCTCGCCCGCCGGACAGCAGGTGGTGGCCGAACTCGCCCGCGCGGGAGACCTCGCCCGGCATCTGCGCCGCCTGCGCCGCGACATGCCCGCCCGCCGCGCCCTCGTCCTGGCGGAACTGCGCCGCCACGGTCTGGAGGTGCGCGGCGACGACGCGGGTTCACACGTCTACGTCCCCCTCGCGAGCGCGGAGCAGGAGGATCGCGCGATCGCCGCGTCCCGTGCCGACGGCGTCTACCTGGACGGCCTGTCCCGCCACCACGTCGGCGCCCGGCATACCTTCGGCATAGCCCTCGGATACGCCGCCCTGCCTGCGGCGGACCTGCCCGGCGCGGTCCGGTTGGCCGGAAACGCGCTGGCCCGGGTCGTACAGTGGACCGCATGACCGAAAAGGACATCCACGCACGCATCAAGGAACTCGTGGATCGTGAGCACGAGCTGCGCGCCCAGACCACCGGCGGCGAACTCGACCCGGAGGCCGAACGTCGCCAGCTCGCCGAGATCGAGGTCCAGCTCGACCAGTGCTGGGACCTGCTCCGCCAGCGCCGCGCCCGCCTCGACCAGGGCCGCAACCCCGACGAGGCCCAGCCCAACTCCGCCCGCCAGGTCGAGGGCTACCTCCAGTAGGGACCCGAACAACCCGCCCCCGGGACCGCGTCGACGAGCGGTCCCGGATCCGCGCCCGGCCCGGTGCGTCCGGGCCTCCTGAATCGGCCGGTGTTGCCCGGGCCTGGTGGGGGAGCCGCTCGTCCCGGGGTGGCGGGAGTCGCCAAATATGGGGTCCGGGCGCGTAGGCCCTGGGAGCGCCCCAGCGTTGGGTCTACGCTTTTCCAATGGTGGCAACCACAGACATCACGACCGCGGACGGGGTGGTTCGCGGAATCCGGGGCCGCCGCGTCTCACGCTGGCGGTCCATTCCCTTCGCCGCGCCGGCGGTCGGCGACTTGCGCTTTCGGGCGCCGCAGCCGGTGCTGCCCTGGACCGGGGTGCGGGACGCGACCGACTTCGGCTATGCCGCAATGCAACACCGTGACGGTGCGCGGATCGGGCCGCGGCAGGCGCAGGCGACGGGCGAGGACTGCCTCACGCTGAATGTGGCGGCGCCGAACTCGCCGTCGGGGACGCCACGGCCGGTGATGGTGTTCATCCACGGTGGCGGCTACATGATCGGAACCTCCGCGCTGCGACTGTATTCCGGTGCGCGGCTGGCGGCCCGCGGCGATGTCGTCGTGGTGTCGGTCAACTACCGGCTGGGCGCGTTCGGGTACGTCGATTTCGGCGAATACTCCACGCCCGACCGGCAATTCGACTCCAACCTGGGGCTGCGGGACCAGGTCGCGGCCCTGGAGTGGGTGCAGCGCAATATCGCTGCCTTCGGCGGCGACCCCCGCAACGTCACCATCTTCGGTGAATCCGCGGGCGCGCACGCGGTGCTGTCGCTCATGGCGACCCCCGCCGCGGCCGGGCTGTTCCATCGCGGCATCGCGCAGAGCGCGCCCGCCGACTGGTCGCCGAGCCAGGCCGAGGCCCGTCTCTTCGCCCGCCGCTGCCTCGACGAACTCGGCATCGACCCCGCCGACGCCGCGCAGGCCCTGAGCACCGCCGGGGCCAATGACATCCGCAAGGGCGTCGATCGCGCGCTGGCCCGCGTCATGCACGAGCAGCCGGGCCTGTTCCCGGTCGCCCCGGTGGTGGACGGCGAATTCCTGCCCGCCGCACCGGTGGCCGCGTTCGCCAACGGCACCGCGCACCGGGTGCCGCTGATCCTCGGCACCAACCGCGACGAGGCCACCCTGTTCGTGCGCCTCGACGACACCCTGCCCACCACCCCCGACCGCATGCGCTGGCTGCTGCGCCACGTCGACCAGGCCCTCGAGGCCGACGGCGAGGGCCCGATCTTCACCAAACTCGGCCGCACCATGCCGACCTCGGAGGAACGCCTGCACGACGCGCTGTCCGAATACGGCGCGGCCGTCGAATCCCGGGTCGCCGCCGCCTATCCCGGCTTCCCCGGCAAGAAGGCGACCGTCCGGATGGGCGGCGACTTCACCTTCTGGCGGCCCTCGGTCCGGGTCATGGAGGCGCACAGCCGGTTCGCGCCCACCTACGCCTACCGCTACGACTTCGCCCCGCGCGCAGTGCATTTGAGCGGTTTCGGCGCGACCCACGCCCTCGATCTGATTCCCGTGTTCGGCGCGGTCGACACGGGTATCGGCCGGGCCATGACGACTTTGGGCGGGCATCGGGGATTCCGGTCGGTGTCGAAACAGTTCCAGGACAACTGGCTGTCCTTCGCCCGCACCGGCGCCCCGCTCCCGGAGTGGCCCGCCTACACGGAGGACCGGCGCGCCACCCTCATCATCGATTCACCGAGCCGGGTCGAATTCGACCCGGACCGCACCAAACGCCTGGCCTGGCAAGGCGTTCGGATTCCGGCGCTCACCTGAGCGGCGTCACCACCGGGTGTACGGCAGGCCGAGCGCGGACAGTTCCGCGTCGGCCAGCGCCGTGAGCGCCGCGGCCGTGGGCACGGCGTCGGGGTCCAGGCTCACCAGCGACAGCGTGTAGGTGTCGGCGATCCGGGTCAGGTACCCGGACAGCCGGGTGCGGGGCAGGGCGTCGAGCCGCAACCCCGGGTGGATGGCGCGCGCCGCCACCCCGGTGCAGGCGTGCGGCCCCAGCGCCAGCAGCGATTCGGGCAGGTTGCCGATATTGGAGCACAGGATGTCGCGCTCGCCCGCGCCCTTGGCCAGCCGGTACGCCCAGCGGTCGGGGATGACCTGGAGGAGTTCCTCGGGGATGCCGCCGGGGCTGGTCATGCGGTGCTCGTAGGCCCGCCGGGCCTGCTGCCGCAGGGTGGCCGGGGTGTCGTCGCGGGTGATGGCGATCTCGGTCATGGACATGTCGTTGTCCACGCGCGGTTCGTCGCGGGTGTCGACGGGGAGGCTGGCGGCGATGGTGTCGGGCTGGAATCCGCCGGCCCACAGCATTTTCGCGATCACGTACACGAACAGGCTGTTGGCGGTTCCCTCATGCGCGACGGCGACGCGATTCCAGTCGCGGGCCGGAATCTGCAGCACGGTCGCGCGGGTGGCCGGTCGGTCACCGGATTTCCTGCTGCCCGGCACCGTCTTCCGGTCGGCGTTGGGGACCGGTCGGGCCGGGATGCCGCGGCGCAGCGCGCGAGCGGTTCCGCCCAGCACGGTCGCCCACATGCCGCGCGCGTCAGCCCAATCCGAATGTCCCGCAACGGGAGCCGCGAGTGGAATGCCCGACAGCGCGTTGTCGATGGCCAGGGTCAGCGCGCGCCCGTCGGCCAGGGCGTGCGAGCAGGTCAGCGCGACCAGGCAGCCGCCGTCGTCGAGCCGCGCCGCCGAGAGCCGCCAGCCGGGCCCGGTCTCCGGGTTAAGGTCCTCGCCCTGCCGGTCGGCCCAGTCCAGGATCGCGGCGACCGGAATCGGCTCGCTCGTCATGGTGAACGGGTAGGCGGACTCGGTGGGCTGCCAGCGCGGCCGCGCCCCGGGTACACGGGAGCGGACCACGCGCCGCCCCAGCGGCCCGGTGCGCAGATCGCGGTGCACCCGCCACAACAGCGCCGGATGCACGGGTTCGGCGGTACGCCAGAGTCCCTGCAGGACGATCGGGGTGCCCAGACCCCGATGCGACCGCAGGAAGATCTCGTCCAGCACGCTCAGCCGATTCATCGAACGGCTAGCGTACCGATCGGTCCGGCAGCGCGCTGCCGGGCGTATACGGGGCTTCCGCTACGCGCTGCCGCCGTGCCGTCCCGCACCCGCCGCGAAGCGCTGGGCGCCGTCGAGCGCGCCGTCCATGAGGGCCTTCATGCCGTGCCGCAGCTCGTTGGAGATCGCCGCCTGCTCCTCGAGCCCGTCCTGCTCCAGCACCGACATCCGGTCCGAGCGCAGGCAGGTCTGCGGCAGTGCCGCCAGTTCGAGCGCGAGTTCCTCGGCGGCGCGCCGGGATTCGCCGTTCGGCACCACCCGGTTCACCAGGCCGATCTGCAGCGCCTCGGTGGCCCCGACCGCGCGGCCGGTGAGGATCAGATCCATCGCCCGGCCCTCGCCGATGATGCGCGGCAGCCGCACCGTGCCGCCGTCGATGAGCGGCACGCCCCAGCGGCGGCAGAAGACGCCGAAGGTGCTGTCCTGCTCCGCGATTCGCAGATCGCACCACAGCGCCAGCTCGATGCCGCCCGCGACCGCGTAACCGGAGACCGCCGCGATGACCGGCTTGGACAGTTTCATGCGGGTGGGGCCCATAGGCCCGTCGCCGTCCTCGGTGACCTGGTTGGAGCGTTCGGTGCCCAGCGCCTTGAGGTCGGCGCCGGCGCAGAAGGTGCCGCCGTCGCCCCATAGCACGGCGACCGCGGCGGTGGGGTCGGCGTCGAAGTCGCGGAAGGCGTCGGCCAGGGCTTTCGCGGTGGGTCCGTCGACCGCGTTGCGGGCTCCGGGGCGGTGCAGGATCACGGTGTAGACGGGGCCGTTGCGCTCCACTCGTACTGTCACGGGCCCGACGTTACGCCGTAAACAGGGCTGCGGCGCGAAGCGTCTCGAATGAAGGGTGGCGGTGGGTGACGGGTGGGCTTGCGTCAAGAAATGAATGAGTGGTTCACTTCTTGCATGGCCTATCGGAGAACACCCGCTGTCCAGGCTCGACTGGACGCCCAGGCGGGGGCGATCGTGCGCGCGGCCATGACCGTCCTCTCCCGCGACGGCTTCTCCGGACTGTCCATGGCCGCCGTCGCCGCCGAGGCCGGAGTCGCCACCGGCACCGTCTACAAGAACTTCAGCGGCAAGGCCGAACTCGTCACGGCCGTCTTCCGCGAGGTCGTCACCCGCGAGGTCGACGCCGTCGCCGAGGCGGGCGCGGCGGGGGAGGGCCGCACCGCCTCCGATCGGGTCACCGCGGCCGTCGAGACCTTCGCGGGCCGCGCCCTCAAGAACCCCAAACTCGCCTACGTGCTGCTCGCCGAGCCCGTGGACACCGCCGTCGACGCCGAACGCCTGCGCTTCCGCCGGGCCTTCGCCGAGACCTACGTGGCCGCCATCGCCGACGGCATCGCCAATGGCCAACTGCCGCCGCAGGATCCGGCGACCTCCGCCACCGCGCTGGTCGGCGCGATCGGCGAGGTGCTGGTCGGGCCGCTCTCCCAGCAGCTCCAGAGCGAGTCGGTGCTGCCGGAACTGGTCGCCTTCGCCCTGCGCGCCCTCGGCGTCCCCGCCGAAGCCCGCGGCGTCCCCCACGAATAGGAGTCACCCGTCATGCACACCCACGACGTCTTCAACCAGGTGCCGCCCATCTCCCCGTTCGACAACTCGCGCAACCCCGCGCTGATCGAGGGCCTGCACCGGGAGGGCGCGGGCTGGGCCGAGGCCGAGGTGCGGGAACTGGGCGTGCTCGCGGGCGGGATCGAGGCCCAGGAGTGGGGCCGGGTCGCCAACGAGTACCCGCCGGTCCTGCACACCCACGACCGCTACGGTCACCGCATCGACGAGGTGGAATTCCACCCGTACTGGCACAACCTGATGGCTGTCGCGGTCACCCACGGCCTGCACGGCGCGCCGTGGCGCGACGACCGGCCGGGCGCGCACACCGCCCGAGCCGCCAAGTTCTTCACGTGGGGCATCGCCGACGCCGGACACATGTGCCCGATCTCCATGACCTACGCGGTGGTCCCCGCGCTGCGCCACAATCCGGAGTTGTCCGCGAAGTACGAGCCGCTGCTCGCCTCGCGCACTTACGATTTCGGCCTGCGCGAGCCGTCCACCAAGGCCGGTCTCATCGCGGGCATGTCCATGACCGAGAAGCAGGGCGGCTCCGACGTCCGCGCCAACACCACCACCGCCACCCCGCTGACCGACGGCAGCTACCGCATCGTCGGCCACAAGTGGTTCACCTCGCACCCCATGGGCGACATGTTCCTCACCCTGGCCCAGGCGCCGGGCGGGCTGTCCTGCTTCCTGCTGCCCCGGGTGCTGCCCGACGGCACCCGCAACGCACTGCGCATCCAGCGGCTGAAGGACAAGCTGGGCAACAAGTCCAACGCCTCCTCCGAACTCGAGTACGAGAACGCCGTCGGCTGGCTGGTCGGTGCGGAGGGCGCGGGCGTCAAGACCATCATCGAGATGGTCAACATGACCCGCCTGGACTGCGTGATCGGCTCGGCCACCGGCATGCGCGCCGGGGTCGTCTTCGCCACCCACCACGCCCGCCACCGGGAGGTGTTCGGCAAGAAGCTCATCGACCAGCCCGCCATGCGAAACGTGCTGGCGGACCTGGTGATCGAATCCGACGCCGCCACCACCGTCATGATGCGCCTGGCCGGGGCCACCGACCGCGCCGACTCCGATCCGGCCGAGGCCGCGCTGCGCCGCATCGCGCTCGCGGTCACCAAGTACTGGGTGTGCAAGCGGGCCCCCGCGCACGCGGCCGAGGCGCTGGAGTGCTTCGGCGGCAACGGATACGCCGAGGAATCCGGCATGCCGCGCCTGTACCGGGAAGCCCCGCTCATGTCCATTTGGGAGGGCTCGGGCAATGTGGCGGCGCTGGACGCGTTGCGCGCCATGGGCCGTCAGCCCGAGACCGTCGAGGCGTTCTTCAACGAGGTCAACCTGGCCCGCGGCGGCAACCGCCACCTGGACGAGGCCATCGACCGGATCGGCAAGGAGCTCACCGACTTCGCCGACATCGAATACCGGGCCCGCCGCGTGGTCGAGCTGATGGCGCTGGTGCTGCAGGGCGCGCAGCTGGTGCGGCACGGCCACCCGGCCGTCGCGGACGCCTTCTGCGAGACCAGGTTCGGCGGCGACTGGGGGATCGCGTTCGGAACCCTGCCCGGGGGCGTGGACGTCGAATCGATCATCCAGCGCGGCTACGTGGACTGACCGCTCACCGGGTGGCTGTGATCTACGACAATCTGTCGTAGTCGGATGTCACGTTTCGGGACCCGCCGGCGTCTCATGGTCATGACCACCACCGCGAACCGCGCCGATGCCGCCGACCAGCGGTATCACCTCGCCGCGGGCCTGAAACGCTCCATCAACAAGGTGTTCCCGACGCACTGGTCGTTCCTGCTCGGGGAGATCGCGCTCTACAGCTTCATCATCCTGCTGCTGTCGGGCGTCTACCTGACGCTGTACTTCGAACCGTCGATGACCGAGGTCACCTACAACGGCGTCTACCAGCCGTTGCGGGGCGTGCGGATGTCCGCCGCCTACCGCAGCGTCCTCGACATCTCCTTCGACGTGCGCGGCGGACTGTTCGTCCGGCAGGTCCACCACTGGGCGGCCCTGCTGTTCGCGGCGTCGATGATCATCCACCTGTTCCGGGTGTTCTTCACCGGCGCGTTCCGCAAACCTCGCGAAGCCACCTGGGTGATCGGCGCGATCCTGTTGATGCTGGCCATGTTCGAGGGCTACTTCGGCTACTCGCTGCCCGACGACCTGCTCTCCGGCACCGGCCTGCGCTCGCCGCTGGGCGGCATCACCATGGCGGTCCCGGTGGTGGGCACCTGGACCCACTTCTTCCTCTTCGGCGGCGAATTCCCCGGCACCGTCCTGATCCCGCGGCTCTACATCACCCACGTGCTGCTCTTCCCGGGCATCATGCTGGCCTTGATCGGCGCGCACATCGCCCTGGTCTGGTACCAGAAGCACACCCAGTTCCCCGGTCCCGCCCGCACCGAGCGGAATGTGGTGGGCGCGCGCATCGTCCCGGTGTTCTCACTGGACCAGGGCGCGTTCTTCGCCTTCACCCTCGGCACCGTCGCGCTCATGGGCGGCCTGTTCCAGATCAACCCGATCTGGAATCTCGGGCCCTACAACCCCGCTCAGGTCTCGGCCGGATCCCAGCCCGACTTCTACATGATGTGGACCGACGGCCTGGCCCGGCTCATGCCGCCCTGGGAGATCTACCTGGGCCGCTACACCATTCCCGCGCCGTTCTGGGTGGCCGTGGTGATGGGCCTGGTGCTGGTGGTGCTCCCGCTCTACCCGTGGATCGAGAAGCGGCTCACCGGCGACACCGCGCACCACAATCTGCTGCAGCGGCCGCGAGATGTGCCGGTGCGCACCGCGATCGGGGCCATGGCCATCGCCTTCTACCTGGTGCTCACCTTCGCCTGCGTCAACGACATCATCGCCCTGAAATTCGATATCTCGCTCAACGCGACGACCTGGTTCTTCCGGATCGCGCTCCTGCTGGCGCCGCCGCTGGCCTACACCGTCGCCTACCGGTTCTGCCTGGGACTACAACGCAGCGACCGGGCGGTACTGGAACACGGGATCGAGACCGGGATCGTCAAGCGACTGCCGCACGGCGAGTACATCGAGGTGCACCAGTCGCTCGGGACGGTGGCATACCAAGGCGCGCCGGTTCCGAAGAAGATGAGCAAGCTCGGAGCCGCGGGCGCACCCGGAATCGGCGGGTTCCTGACCGCGGATCCGGCCGCCGAGCGCGAGGCCCTCACCGCCTCGAGTCATCATGAGGAGCGCGCACAGCTGATGGTGCTGAAAGCGAAGCAGGACAACGGGAGTCGAGCATGAAACTCCGGACACGCACCGGCGACGGCGAATACGGACTGCTGGTGGCCGCCGCCACCGCCTACGACATGCAGTCCGCGCGCCACGTGCGGCAGCTGCTGAACAATCACGGGGTGCGCGCCACGCTGGGCCCGGCGCGCATCCACCGGTGGCGGAACCTGAAGGACCACTTCCGGATCCTGGTGTTCCCCGAGGACGCCGTGCGCGCCTACGACGTCCTCAGCCGCCTCGGCTGATCAGAGCTTGGTCAGGGTCCGGCTGTAGGACGGGATCAGCCGGATCTTGCCCGCGGTGCCGAAGTCGATGGTGACGGTGGCCAGCGCCCCGAAACCCTCCGCCGCGATGACCCGGCCCAGGCCGTACTTGTCGTCATTGACGCGATCGCCGACCGCCAGCACCAGACCGGTGTTGTTGCGCTTCACCCCGGCCGCCGCCGGAGCGGGCCGGCCCTCGCCGCGACCGCGCAGTCCGGGACGGGAGTCCGACCAGCCGTCGCCGCGCGTCCAATCCCGTTCCAGGCCGTCGTCCTCGCCGCGGCGGCGGAAACCGCGCGACTGCGAGGGCGCCGGCTCCAGCCGCTGCCAATCCACCAGATGACCCGGAATCTCCTGGAGGAAGCGGGATTCCGGATTCGACACCGGCTGCCCCCAGCCCGAACGCACCACCGCGCGGGTCAGATACAGGCGCTTGCGGGCACGGGTGATGCCGACGTAGGCCAGCCGGCGCTCCTCCTGCAACTCCGCCGGATCGCCCAGCGCGCGCATGTGCGGGAACTGGCCGTCCTCCCAGCCGGTCACGAACACCACCGGGAACTCCAGGCCCTTGGCGGTGTGCAGGGTCATCATGGTGACCACGCCCGAACCCTCTTCCGGGATCTGGTCCGCGTCGGCCACCAGCGAGACGCGCTCCAGGAACGCCGCCAGCGACCCGGGCTCCGGCTCGCCCTCGGCCTGCTCGGGCACCAGGCCCTCGTCCCGCGCGGCCTCCACATTGTTGCGCGCCTCGGAACTGAATTCCCGTGCGACGCTCACCAATTCGTTGAGGTTGTCCAGCCGCGCGCCGTCCTGCGGATCATCGGAGGCCTCCAGCTCGGCCCGGTATCCGGTGCGATCCAGCACGGCCTCGACGATCGAACCCACATCGGGGAAGTCCATATCGGCTTGCGCCCCGGCCGCCCGGATCTCCTCCAGCAGCTCCAGGAACCCCGAAATCGCCTTCTGCGACCGGGAATTGAGCAGCGCGACCTTGCCCGCCGCGGCATCCCGCAAGGCCTGCGCGAAACCGATGTTCCGCTGCTCGGCGTGCACGGCCACACACGCCTCCGCGCGATCGCCGATACCGCGGCGCGGGGTGTTGAGCACCCGGCGCAGGCTCACCGCGTCGTCCGGATTCTCCAGCACCCGCAGGTAGGCCACGATGTCGCGGACCTCCTTGCGCTCGTAGAAGCGGACGCCGCCGACCACCTTGTAGGGCAGGCCCATCCGGATGAAGATCTCCTCCAGGGCGCGCGAATTGTTGTTGGTGCGGTAGAAGACCGCCACATCCGCGTAGTTGGCGTCGCCCTGATCCACCAGCCGGTCGATCTCGCGGGCCACGAACGAGGCCTCGTCGTGCTCGTTGTCGGCCACATATCCGACGATCAGATCGCCGTCGCCCTGATCGGTCCACAGCTTCTTGTCGCGCCGGCCCTCGTTACGGGCGATGACCGCGTTGGCGGCGGTCAGGATGTGCTGGGTGGAACGGTAGTTCTGTTCCAGCAGAATGGTTTCCGCGTCCGGGAAGTCGCGCTCGAACTCCTCGATATTGCGGATGGTCGCGCCGCGGAAGGCGTAGATCGACTGGTCCGCGTCACCCACTACGCACAGTTCCGAGGGCGGCACCCGCTGCTCGGAGCCGGTGTCCGGGTCGTCGCCCCACACCCCGCCGCGGTGATGGCCGACCAGCTCGCGCACCAGCACGTACTGGGCGTGGTTGGTGTCCTGGTACTCGTCGACCAGCACGTGCCGGAAGCGGCGGCGGTAGTACTCGGCCACCTGCGGATGCCGCTGCAGCACCGACACCGTCTCGCCGATCAGATCGTCGAAGTCGAAGGCGTTGGCCGCGCGCAGCCGCCGCTGGTACTCGCCGTAGACCCGCGCCACGATGCGCGGCAGCTCGGCCTCCTCGGTCTCGGCGTCGGCCGCGGCCTGGGCGGCGTCGATGAGCTCGTTCTTGAGGTTCGAGATGGCGGTGGCCAGCAGGCGCGGCGTGTACTTCTTCGGGTCGATCTCGAAATCGCGGATGATCATGCCCAGCAGCCGCCGGGAGTCGTCGGCGTCGTAGATGGAGAAGTTGGAGTTCATCCCCGTCAGCAGCGACGCCTGGGTGCGCAGGATGCGCACGCAGCTGGAGTGGAACGTCGACACCCACATGCCCGCCGCGCGCGGGCCGACCAGCCCGGCGACGCGTTCCCGCATCTCGGCGGCGGCCTTGTTGGTGAAGGTGATGGCCAGGATCTCGCTCGGCCGCGCCCCGCGGGCGTCGAGGAGATAGGCGATACGACGGGTCAGGACCGCGGTCTTTCCAGAACCGGCCCCCGCCACGATCAGCAGCGGGGTGCCGGTGTGCATCACCGCGGCGCGCTGTTGTGGATTCAATCCCTCGAGCAACGCTCCGCCACCCCGCGCTTGCTGGGTCTTCTGCTCGTCGCCCTGTGCCACCGTCGTATTCATCGCCCATCCACGCTACCGGCGCGCACCGACAGCTGTCGGGCGGGATCGCACAGGTGTCCGATTAGTGCCGGTCCGGCGAACTTCTGGTGAACCGTGTGACAGGAGGAAACTCAGGAGATTCACAAACGTACCCGTTTTGCTTGGGTACCTCCCCGTGGCAGACTCGTCCCATGACCGGCTCGACCGCGGTGCGACACACCTGCCCACCCAGGGCACAGTGCACCTGAGCCCGATCCTGGGGAGACAATTGATTTCCAGGGGGGACAATGTATGGCCGACAGGTCAGATTCTTGGTGAAGAACCGATCGGTAACAGGATGGGTCCACCCGCCGATCCACGTTCTGGACCACGAGGAGTTGAAAGTATGAGCATCTCGACGACGGGACATTCCGAGTCTGCCACCGGCTCGGACTCCGCCCCGCTGCCCTCCGAAGCGGAGATCGAAAAGCTGCGCCTGGAGATCGACAAGCTGGACGCCGAGATCCTCGCGGCCATCAAGCGCCGCACCGAGGTCTCGCGCATCATCGGACGGACCAGAATGGCGAACGGCGGGCCCAAGCTCGTCCACTCCCGTGAGATGAAGGTACTCGAGCGATTCAGCGAGCTGGGCCAGGAGGGGCACACCCTCGCCATGCTCCTGCTGCGTCTGGGTCGCGGCCGGCTAGGCCACTGATTCACCGTTAACGACGAGCACCGCTCGATCCGATACAACGAGCGGTGCCGTTCCGCGCGGCCACCACACCAAGCCACGCTGCATGCGGAGCCACGGATGCAGCATCCCCAGGCCGCCCCGGGTGTCTCGACCCCGGGGCGGTTCTTCGTCTTCCTAGGGCAGGGCGATGTACTTGGTGTCGAGGTACTCCTCGATGCCCTCGTAGCCGCCCTCCCGGCCGAAGCCGGATTCCTTCACGCCGCCGAAGGGCGCGGCCGGGTCGGAGATGACGCCGCGGTTGACCCCGACCATGCCGGTCTCCAGGCCCTCGGCGACCCGCAGCGCCCGGTCCAGACTGCGGGTGTAAACGTATGCGACCAGGCCGAATTCGGTGTTGTTCGCCGCCGCCAGGCCCTCGGCCTCGGTGTCGAATCCGACGATCGGGGCGACCGGGCCGAACACCTCCTCCCGCAGGATGCGGGCCTGGGACGGGATGTCGGTGAGCACGGTGGCCGGGTAGAACCAGCCCGCCCCGCCCGGGGCCTTGCCGCCCAGCCTCACCTGCGCGCCCGCCGACACCGCGTCGTCCACCAGATCGCTCACGGTGTCGAGCTGGTTCTCGTTGATCAGCGGGCCCAGGGTGGTGTCCGGGTCCACGCCATTGCCCAGCCGGTATTCGGCCATGGCCGCCACCAGCTTGTCGGTGAATTCCTGGCGAACCGAATTCTGGACGTGGAAACGGTTGGCCGCGGTGCACGCCTCACCGCCGTTGCGCAGCTTGGCCAGCACCGCGCCCTGCACGGCCGCGTCCAGGTCGGCGTCGTCGAAGACCACGAACGGGGCATTGCCGCCCAGCTCCATGGAGGTGCGCAGCAGGCCGTGCGCGGACTGCTCGACCAGCTTCTTGCCGACCGGGGTGGATCCGGTGAAGGTCAGCTTGCGCAGGCGCGGGTCGTTCAGCAGGGGAGCGGTGACCGCGCTCGACCGCGAGGTGGTGATCACCGACAGCACGCCGTCCGGCAGCCCGGCCTCGCTGCACAGCTGGGCCAGCAGCAGCATGGTCAGCGGGGTCTCGCCCGCCGGCTTCACGATCATGGTGCAGCCCGCCGCCAGCGCCGGGCCGATCTTGCGAGTTCCCATGGCCAGCGGGAAGTTCCACGGCGTGATGGCCAGGCAGGGCCCGACGGGCTGCTTGTGCACCAGGATTCGGCCGGTGCCACCCGGGGCCGCCTGATAGCGGCCGTGCACGCGGACCGCCTCCTCGGAGAACCAGCGGAAGAACTCGGCGCCGTAGCGCACCTCATTGCGGCTCTCCGGCAGCGCTTTACCCATTTCCAGGGTCATCAGCAGCGCGAACTCGTCGGCCCGCGCGGTGATCGCCTCGAAGACCGCGCGCAGGATCTCCCCGCGCTCGCGGGCCGGGGTCGCGGCCCACTCGGCCTGTACCGCGGCCGCCGCGTCGAGCGCTCGCACGGCGTCCTCGGGAGTCGCGTCGGCGACCCGCGCGATGACCTCGCCGGTCGCCGGATTGTGGACGGGGAAGGTCGCGCCGCCGGTGGCCTCCACCGGCCCGCCGATCCAGAGCCGGGTGGGTACGGACGAAAGAAGCTCAGTCTCAGACACCATGTCCGCCAGCCTATGCCTCGCCCCCGAATTTCACTCTGCGCTGGGCGAACCCCGCCGATACCGCTTGTTACCTGCGAGTCGTAACACTGAGGTTGTAACCTCGGCGATCGTGAGCAGCGACATCACCGCGTCGGCGGTCTGGCGGAAACTGCACGATCACCACTCCTCCCTGGCTTCGCGGCATCTTCGTGAGTTCTTCGCCGAGGATCCCGAGCGCGGACGGGAGCTGATCGTGCGGGTGGGTGACCTGCACATCGACTACTCGAAGCACCGCGTCACCCGCGAAACCCTGGACCTGCTGGTCGAATTGGCGGAGACCGCGGAGGTGGAACGCCGCCGCGACGCCATGTTCGCGGGGGAGCGGATCAACACCTCCGAGGACCGCGCGGTCGGGCACGTCGCGCTGCGGGTCCCCGCGGGCGGCCACATCGACATGGACGGCGAGGACGTCGTCCCCGAGGTGCAGGACGTGCTGGAGCGGATGGGCGCGTTCACCGACGCCGTCCGCTCGGGGCAGTGGCGCGGCGCGACCGGCGAACGCATCACCACCGTGGTGAACATCGGCATCGGCGGCTCCGACCTGGGCCCGGCCATGGTGTACCTGGCGCTGCGGCACTACGCCGACGCCGGCATCGCCGCCCGCTTCGTCTCGAATGTCGATCCGGCAGACCTGGTTTCGAAGCTCGACGGCCTGGACCCGGCCACCACGCTGTTCATCGTCGCCTCCAAGACCTTCTCCACCCTGGAGACGCTCACCAATGCCACCGCGGCCCGGCGCTGGCTGGTGGCGGCGCTCGGCGAGGACGCGGTCGCCAAGCACTTCGTGGCGGTGTCCACGCACGCGCAGCGGGTGTCCGACTTCGGGATCGACACCGCCAATATGTTCGGGTTCTGGGACTGGGTCGGCGGCCGCTACTCGGTGGACTCGGCCATCGGCCTGTCGGTCATGGCGGTCGTCGGCAAGGAGCGCTTCGCCGAATTCCTGGCCGGAATGCACACCGTGGACGAGCATTTCAGGAACGCGCCCCTGGCCGAGAACGCGCCGGTCCTGCTCGGCCTGCTCGGCGTCTGGTACTCGAACTTCTTCGGCGCCCAGTCCCGCGCGGTGCTGCCGTACTCCAACGACCTGGCCCGCTTCCCGGCCTACCTGCAGCAGCTGACCATGGAGTCCAACGGCAAGTCGGTGCGCGCCGACGGCTCCCCGGTCACCACCTCCACCGGCGAGATCTTCTGGGGCGAGCCCGGCACCAACGGCCAGCACGCCTTCTACCAGCTGCTGCACCAGGGCACCCGGCTGGTGCCCGCCGATTTCATCGGATTCGCCCGTCCCACCGACGATCTGCCCACCATGGACGGCACGGGCAGCATGCACGACATCCTGATGAGCAACCTCTTCGCCCAGACCAAGGTGCTGGCCTTCGGCAAGACCGCCGAGGAGATCGCCGCCGAGGGCACCGCCCCGAACCTGGTGCCGCACAAGGTGATGCCCGGAAACCGGCCCTCCACGGCCATTCTCGCGCCCCGGCTGACCCCGTCGGTACTCGGGCAGCTCATCGCCCTGTACGAGCACCAGGTCTTCACCGAGGGCGCGATCTGGGGCATCGACAGCTTCGACCAGTGGGGCGTGGAGCTCGGCAAGCAGCAGGCGCTGGCGCTGGCGCCGTTGCTCAGCGCCGCGGAAGATCCACAGCCGCAGGCGGACTCCTCCACCGACGCGCTGATCGGCTGGTACCGCGCGAATCGGCACTGACCCGGGGCAACCCGGCGAGATACGAGAAAAGGCGCGTCCCGCGGGACGCGCCTTTTCGCTGTTTCGGGGGCCTGTCAGTCCCGCTCGGGGCCCAGGGAGATGCCGCGGGAGGCCAGCCAGGGCAGCGGGTCGATCTTGTCGACACCGTTGAGCCAGACCTCGAAGTGGCAGTGCGGGCCGGTGGAGAACCCGCGGTTGCCGACCGTGGCGATCTGGTCGCCCGCGAGCACGCGCTGGCCCTGGGAGACGGTCGCGGTGTCGATGTGGCCGTAGATGGTGACCGTGCCGTCGTCGTGCAGCAGCCGGACCCACATGCCGAATCCCGAAGCGGGACCGGCCTCGAGCACAGTGCCGTCGGCGACCGCGTAGATCGCGGTGCCGATCGGGGCGGCGATGTCCACACCCTGGTGGGCGACGCCCCAGCGGATGCCGTAGCCGGAGGTGAAGGTGCCCGCGGCGGTGAATTTGGTCCACAGCGGCCGGTACTTCGAGGCCTCCTGGTTGGCCATGTCGGCGGCGAACTGCTTGCCCTTGGCCAGAATGTCGTTGAACTGGTCCAGGTTCGCGGGCGCGTTCGGGTTCAGCACCTGCGGGGAGCCCGCGGTGGTGTCGGAACCGCCGACCACGGAGGTCGCGGCGACCTCCTTGACCTGCGAGGCGGCCTGGTAGTCGACATTGCTGGTGTCGCTGTTGGCCGACGACTCGATGGTGGCCTGACCCGCGGCCACGACGGCGCCGGCCGCGACCGCCACCACCGCGGCGCGACCCTTGAGCGCGGCGGGCGGGGCGGGTAGGCGATGCGAGCCGCCGGCGCGGCGCTTGCCGCCGGACCGGGTGGGACGCTCGTCCTCGCCCGAATAGTCGTCGAAGGCACCGTGATCGACGCGGGCGCCGTCGCCGGAGAACTGGAGCTTCTCACCGGACGCGGTCTTGAAGGTGTAGACCGGTCGGTAGTTGTCGGAGGGGGTCGGGTCCGCGGTCGGATCCCAGTTGGTCCGCGACTGCGGCGCCCAATCGGTGGGATTCGGTGCGGCCCAGCCGTTCACCGTGGTCTGGGCGTTGTAGTCCCAGTTCGGCTCGGCCTGCCAGTCGTCGGATTCGGCCTGCTGCCACTGCGGGGCGTCGTCCCACTGCTGTTGGGGGTCCCACTGCTGCTGGGGCTCACCACCCCACTGCGTGTCGCCGTTCCAGTCGGCGTCGGACTGCCACTGCGCCTGCGGATCCCACTGGGCCTGCTGGTTCCACTGCTGCGCGGGCTGCTCCCACGGCTGGGCGGACTGCTCCCACTGGGCGCCGCCGTTCCAGGCCTGGGTCGCGTCCCACTCGCCGTGGGCGACCGCGCTGTGGGTACTGACGGGAGAATCGAATGCCGTTGCGCCGCCGGGATGATCCGCGTCCTCGCGATAGCGGTGGCCGCGGCGGGGCCGGTGCTGCGAAGGGAACGAGCTGTCGCTCAAAGCCTGCCGTCCTCCTGTCCGTGACCGGGTTGTGACATCGACCGCAACGACGGTAACGAAACGATTGCGGCTCAGCAAGCGATGGGACTGGTTCGACACACTGCTGTGACATTCATCACTCATTCATCCGGAATGTGCTCACTGTGCCCTGGGTAACCGCGTGAGGTTCTTCAACTACGCCACGTAGTAGCCAGTGTCACTCTCCGGGATTCGCGGGCTCCACCTGGCACCGGGTCAACAAGCTACCCGTCAGTAGCATTGACGAGGGGTTTTCCGCTCCCGGAGACAATCCCGTGACCTGCGCCACTTAGGCTGTATGCGGCTGATTTCCGCTCCATGTGACTGATTAGAGTCCGATCCGACCCGCCTCCGACGACGGGCCGCCAACCAAGACGTTGTCACAACAACGCAGACGAGACGGTGAGTACATGGATCTCTTCGAATATCAGGCGAAGGAACTCTTCGTGAAGCACGGAGTGCCTTCGTCGGAGGGCCGCGTCACGGACTCGGCCGAGGACGCACGTGCGATCGCCGAGGAAATCGGCAAGCCGGTGATGATCAAGTCGCAGGTCAAAGTCGGTGGCCGCGGCAAGGCCGGTGGCGTGAAGTACGCCGCCACCCCGGACGACGCCTTCACCCACGCGACCAACATCCTGGGTCTGGACATCAAGGGCCACATCACCAAGAAGGTCCTGGTCGCCGAGGCCAAGGACATCGCGGCGGAGTACTACATCTCCTTCCTGCTGGACCGCTCCAACCGCACCTACCTGGCCATGTGCTCGGTCGAGGGCGGCATGGAGATCGAAGAGGTCGCCGCCACCAAGCCGGATCGTCTGGCCAAGGTGCCGGTCGACGCGGTCAAGGGCGTGGACCTGGCCTTCGCGCGCAGCATTGCCGAGCAGGGCCACCTGCCGGCCGACATCCTGGATGCCGCGGCGGTCACCATCCAGAAGCTGTGGGAAGTCTTCATCAAGGAAGACGCCACCCTGGTCGAGGTCAACCCGCTGGTGCGCACCCCCAACGACGAGATCCTGGCCCTCGACGGCAAGGTCACCCTGGACGAGAACGCCGAGTTCCGCCACGCCGACCACGCCGAGTTCGCGGACATCGACGCCACCGATCCGCTGGAGCTCAAGGCCAAGGAGAACGACCTCAACTACGTCAAGCTCGACGGTGAGGTCGGCATCATCGGCAACGGCGCGGGTCTGGTCATGTCGACCCTCGACGTCGTCGCGTACGCCGGTGAGAACCACGGCGGCGTGAAGCCGGCCAACTTCCTCGACATCGGTGGCGGCGCCTCGGCTGCCGTCATGGCCGCCGGCCTCGATGTCATCCTGGGTGACGCCCAGGTCAAGTCCGTGTTCGTGAACGTCTTCGGTGGCATCACCGCCTGTGACGCGGTCGCGAACGGCATCGTCGGCGCCCTCAACACCCTGGGCGACGAGGCCAACAAGCCGCTGGTCGTGCGCCTCGACGGCAACAAGGTCGAGGAGGGTCGCAAGATCCTCGCCGACTTCAACCACCCGCTGGTGACTCTCGCTCAGACCATGGACGAAGGCGCCGACAAGGCCGCCGAACTGGCCGCCGCCAAGTAAGGACACGAACCCACATGTCTATCTTCCTGAACAAGGACAACAAGGTCATCGTCCAGGGCATCACCGGCGGTGAGGGCACCAAGCACACCGCTCTGATGCTGAAGGCGGGCACCAACGTGGTCGGCGGTGTCAACGCCCGCAAGGCCGGCACCACCGTGTCGCACGTGGACAAGGACGGCAACACCGTCGAGCTCCCCGTGTTCGCTTCCGTGGCCGAGGCCATGGAGAAGACCGGCGCCGACACCTCCATCGCGTTCGTTCCCCCGGCCTTCTCGAAGGACGCCATCATCGAGGCCATCGACGCGGAGATCCCGCTGCTCGTGGTCATCACCGAGGGCATCCCGGTGCAGGACACCGCGTACGCGTGGGCCTACAACGTGGAGAAGGGTGAGAAGACCCGCATCATCGGCCCGAACTGCCCCGGCATCATCACCCCGGGTGAGTCGCTGGTCGGCATCACCCCGGCCAACATCGCGGGCAAGGGCCCGATCGGCCTGGTCTCCAAGTCGGGCACCCTGACCTACCAGATGATGTACGAGCTGCGGGACTTCGGTTTCTCCACCGCCATCGGCATCGGCGGCGACCCGGTCATCGGCACCACCCACATCGACGCCATCGAGGCGTTCGAGAAGGACCCGGAGACCAAGCTCATCGTCATGATCGGCGAGATCGGCGGCGACGCCGAGGAGCGGGCCGCGGCCTACATCCAGGCCAACGTCACCAAGCCGGTCGTCGGCTACGTCGCGGGCTTCACCGCCCCCGAGGGCAAGACCATGGGCCACGCCGGCGCCATCGTCTCCGGCTCCGCCGGTACCGCCCAGGCCAAGAAGGACGCCCTCGAGGCCGCGGGCGTGAAGGTCGGCAAGACCCCGTCCGAGACCGCCGCCCTCGCGCGCGAGATCCTGGAGAAGGCTTCCATCAGCGCCTGATGGTTCGCTTCCGACGAAGGCCGCCTGTCGAATTCGACAGGCGGCCTTCGTGATTCACGGGGGTGTGAGCAATACCCCGTCCGCCGGGCGTTTGGGCGCGGGCCGGGGCGGGTACAGCGGTCGGGTACCCCGCTGAATCGGCTATTGCGGTACTGGCACGGGTGGTGGTAGATGCTGCCACCGGCCGCTGCGTGCAGTAGCGTCGGTGGAGGTTCGTGAACGACTCGATAGGAGACGACGACATGGCTTACCCGACCGGGGGCTCGGGATACAACGCGCCCCAGCCGACGCCTTCCTCCGGATCCGGATTCGGCGCGGGCGCTCCCGCGGCCGGTTCGGGTGCAGCGCCTGTCGCGGGCGGCACGCCCGGCGCGGGCAAGGGCCTGCCCTTCTTCCTGACCGTCGGCGTCGCCGCGCTCGGCGTCCTCAACTTCCTGCTGGGCTTCGCGCCCTACGTCGGCACCAAGGCCGTCGAGATCGGCAACACCCGCGTCGGCGGTGACACCACGTTCAGCCTGTTCGAGAGCGCGGGCTCCGCGGCGCTGGTGACGATCCTGCTGATCGCGGGCCTGGTGGCCGGGCTGTCCCTGCTGCCCAAGCAGACCGGCAACACCGGCGTGGTGGCCGCGGCCTCGCTGGGCGCGTTCCTGGGAATCCTGTTCGGCTCCTTCAACCTCGGCGACAGCATGACGCTGAAGTGGGGCGGCTGGGTGATCCTGTTCCTGTCGTTCGTGCAGGCCGTGGTGGCGGTGCTGGCGCTGCTGTTCGAGGCCGGGATCGTGAAGGCGCCGGAGCCGAAACCGGCCGCGCCGCAGGGTGGTTTCGGTCAGCAGCCGCAGCAGCCGTTCAGCCAGACCGGTCCGCAGTCCTACCAGCAGCCGTCGTTCGGCCAGCAGGGTGGCTACGGCCAGCAGCCGCAGCAGTCGTTCGGCCAGCCCGCCCAGCCCGCCTACGGACAGCAGCCGTCGTACGGCCAGCAGGCCGGGTACGGTCAGCAGCCCGCGGGCTACGGCACCGGTTCGCAGCCGACCTACGGTCAGCAGCAGCCCGGGTACGGTCAGCAGCCGCAGCAGTCCTTCGGCCAGCAGCCGTCCTACGGCGCGCCGCAGCAGCCCGCGGGCAGCGCGGACGCGACCCAGCACTTCGGCGGTCAGCAGCAGCAGCGCCCGGCGCAGCCGTTCGGTGGCGAGCAGGCGGCGGATCCGGCCGCGGACGCCACCCGCGCCTTCCGTCCGGGCCAGGACGACAAGTAGTTTCCGCGTCAAAGGTGCGGCCTCCGGTATCCGACCGGGGGCCGTTCTCTTTGCCCGCGCGCCGCTTCCCGGCGCGCCTGACCCTACGGTTTCCGAGATGCTGCCACGCTGGTTGTCCATGAGTGCCCCGAGAACTGCCCTGGCTCGCCTGAGCGACCCCGATCTGCGGGCGCCGCGGCGGCCGCCGGCGCAGCGGGGCGGGGGCGACGGCGGGGGATTCGGTTCGCTCACCCCGGAATTCGCGCGGGTCCTGATGCTGGTGGCGGCGCGGGCGTCGGCCATCACGCTGCTGATCATCTTCATCCTGGTGTACGCGGCGCTGTTCGCGGCGGGCGGCGGCATGGGCGGCTCGTCCGGGGTGATCGCCGCGAGCTGGCTTGCGGTGCATCAGGTTCCGCTGGTCATCGGCAAGACCGGGATCGGCCTGTGGCCGCTGCTGCCGACCCTCTTGATGCTGTGGCTGGTGGCCCGCGACAGCGCCCAGGCCGCCGACTCCGACTGTGAGATCCGTGATCTGGGCTGGGTGCTGGGCGCGGCCGTGGGCGGTCCGCTGCTGATCACCGCGGTCTGCCTGGCGGTGGCCGAGGACGCGGCGGCCCTGGTGCCGCTGCAGCCGCCGGACACCCTGGCCGCGTTCGCCTGGGTGGCCTGGCTGAACCTGCTGGCTGCCATGGCCGGTATCGGGTCGCGCCGCTGGCGCGAGTTCGCGGAGCTGCTGCCGATTCCGCTGCCGGACTGGGTGGTTCCCGGCGCCCGGGCGGGTGCGCTGGCCGCGGGCCGGCTGCTGGCCGCCGCAGCGGTACTGACCTTGGTGTCGTTCCTGGCGCACTGGTCCCGGATCGGCGACACCTATCACGCGGCCGCCGGAACCGTCTCCGGCGCAGTGGGTTTGACGCTGCTGTCGCTGGCCTACCTGCCGAATTTCGCGGTCGACGGGGTGAGCCTGCTGGTCGGCGGGCAGGTCCGGATCGGCCCGGGATCGTTGAGCCTGTTCGCGATCGACGGCGCGCCGGTGCCCGCGGTGCCGGTGGCGGCCGCGGTGCCGTCGGGTCCGGTGGCGCTGTGGTGGCTGGTGCTCTTGCTGGCGCCCGCGGCGATCGGTGTGCTGTCGGGGCTGGAATGCGGGCGCACCTCCCGGGATCGGGCGAGCGCGCCCTGGGCGACATTGACCGCCGCCGGGGTCGCGGCCGTGGCCATGGCACTGCTGGGCGCGCTGGCCGGTGGCGAGCTCGGGACCTTCGGCCGGATCGGCCCGACCGCGCTGAGCGCGGTGCTGGTGTTCGTGTGGTTCGCGGTCGCGGGATACGTGGGCCTGCTCGGTGCGCGCTGGTTCGGCGGCCCGGCCGCGGCGCCCGCTGTCGCGAACGACGAATACGCGGACGGCGAGTACGACGACTACGCGGACGACGGCTACGAGTACGCGGACGACGAGTACGAGGACGACTACGCCGAAGGCGAGTACGCCGACGACGACTACGACGACGAGTACGACGACTACGACGACGAGCTCGGCGAGGACGCCCCCGCCGCCGCGTCCGCCGCCGGCCGCCACACCGAGAGCGGCTGGTACGACGACGAGGATCTCGACGGCGCCCTGGACGGCGAACTGGTCGACGACCAGGACGACGACGGGCCCGGCGGCGGTGTGAAATCCGCCGACAACCCCGACATCGTCGACGCGGAAGTGGTAGAGGGAGACCTGCCGGACAAGTAGCCGGTGCACGGTCGTTAGGCTGTTGGTCGGCGGATAGCTTCCCGCTGTCCCTTCCCCGCCCCGATCGACAGGGAGTAGTGCGCTGACGTCCACGCCCGCCCCGATGTTGCCGCCGACCGCACCCGCGTCCGTCGTGGTGCTCGCCTCCGGCACCGGATCCCTGCTGCGTTCCCTGCTGGAAGCGACCCGGCAGCCGGGCTACCCGGCGCAGGTGGTCGCCGTGGGCGTGGATCGCGACTGTGCCGCCCTGGAGCACGCCGAGGCGTTCGACGTCTCCTCGTTCAAGGTCGCGCTGGGCGAGTTCGCCGATCGCGCCGAATGGGATCGGGCGCTGACCGAGATCGTGGCGGCCTTCGCGCCCGATCTGGTGGTGTCGGCGGGCTTCATGAAGATCCTGGGCCCGGCTTTCATGGACCGTTTCGGCGGTCGCATCATCAATACCCATCCCGCGCTGCTGCCCGCGTTCCCGGGTGCGCACGGGGTGCGGGACGCGCTCGCCTACGGCGTGCGGGTGACCGGTTCGACCGTGCACCTGGTCGATTCGGGCATCGACACCGGGCCGATCCTGGCGCAGGAGGCGGTCACCGTGCTGCCCGATGACGACGAGGCGACCCTGCACGAGCGCATCAAGGTCGTGGAGCGCCGGCTGCTGGCGGAGACCGTCGCCGCCGTCGCTACCCGAGGCATTGTCTCCGATGGACGAAAGGCAGTTATCCCAGATGAGCGAGTTCTCCGGTGAGTGAACGCAAGCCGATCAAGCGGGCCCTCGTAAGCGTCTACGACAAGACTGGGCTGATCGAACTGGCCACGGGTCTTCACCAGGCGGGCGTGGAGCTGGTCTCCACCGGTTCGACCGCCGGCAAGATCGCCGACGCCGGCATTCCGGTCACCAAAGTCGAAGACCTGACCGGTTTCCCGGAGACCCTGGACGGCCGGGTCAAGACGCTGCACCCCCGCGTGCACGCCGGCATCCTGGCCGACACCCGCAAGGAAGAGCACGTCGACCAGCTGGTCGAGCTCGGTGTCGAGGCCTTCCAGCTCGTCGTGGTGAACCTGTACCCGTTCACCCAGACCGTGGCCTCGGGCGCGAGCGTCGACGAGTGCGTGGAGCAGATCGACATCGGCGGTCCGTCCATGGTGCGCGCCGCCGCGAAGAACCACCCGTCGGTCGCGGTGGTCGTCAACACCGGTGACTACGCCGAGGTGATCGCCGCCGTGGCGCAGGGTGGTTTCACCCTCGCCGAGCGGACCGCCCTGGCCGCCAAGGCTTTCCAGCACACCGCCACCTACGACGTGGCCGTCGCGAGCTGGATGACCGGTGTGGCGGTTCCGGCCGTAGCGCCGGAATCCGCTGCCGCGCAGCAGTTCCCGGAGTGGATCGGCGGCACCTGGCAGCGCGAGGACGTGCTGCGCTACGGTGAGAACCCGCATCAGGCGGCCGCGCTGTACACCAGCCAGGGCGGCCCGCGCGGGCTGGCGCAGGCGCGGCAGTTGCACGGCAAGGAGATGTCGTACAACAACTACACCGACGCGGACGCCGCCTGGCGCGCCGCCTACGACTTCGACGCCCCGGCCGTGGCGGTCATCAAGCACGCCAACCCGTGCGGCATCGCGGTCGGCGCGGATATCGCCGAGGCGCACCGCAAGGCGCACGCCACCGACCCGGTCTCCGCGTACGGCGGCGTGATCGCGGCCAACCGTGAGGTCTCGGTCGAGATGGCCGAGCAGGTCGCCGAGATCTTCACCGAGGTCGTGGTGGCCCCGTCCTACGCCGACGGCGCGGTGGAGGTGCTGGCGCGCAAGAAGAACGTGCGCGTGCTGGTGGCCGATCCGGCCCAGCGCAAGGGCGCGGAGCTGCGTCCGGTCAGCGGCGGTGCGCTGCTGCAGGACCGCGACATCCTCGACGCCGAGGGTGACAGCGCCGCCAACTGGACCCTCGCGGCGGGCGAGGCGGCCGACGAGGCCACCCTGCGTGACCTCGAATTCGCTTGGCGCGCTTGCCGTGCCGTGAAGTCCAACGCCATCCTGCTGGCCGATGACGGCGCGGCCGTGGGCGTCGGCATGGGTCAGGTCAACCGGGTCGACTCCTGCAAGCTGGCGGTGGAGCGGGCCGGCGAGCGGGCCAAGGGTTCGGTGGCCGCGTCCGACGCGTTCTTCCCGTTCTCGGACGGCCCGCAGATCCTGGTGGCGGCGGGCGTGCGCGCCATCGTGCACCCGGGCGGTTCCATCCGCGACAAGGACACCATCGACCTGTGCCGTGAGGCCGGAGTCACCTTGTACCTCACCGGATCTCGCCACTTCGCGCACTGAGCGCGAGTCGGCGGTGACGCGGTAGCGGTACCACGAGATCGGGACAGGGCCCGGATCGCATACGCGGTCCGGGCCCTGTCGCGTCCGCGGGATCTACGTGGCGCTCAATACTTTCCGGTCGCCGAGCGGCGATTTCAGCTGCACCTCGAGGGTGCCGAAGACCGCGATCATGGTGCACATCCGGCCGACGGCGTCGGCGCGGGTGCCCGAGCGCAGGTCCACGGTGACGGTGGACGAGGTCTCCTTCACGCTCGCGTCCACGCCGTAGCACTCGGGGGAGCCGGTCTGGAAGTTGACCGCGATCTTGTCGGGGGCGACGCGGGTCCAGCTGTCGAACGAAATGCCGTGCGGGCTCACGATGGTCGGGTCGGCGGTGAACTCGCGTCCGATTTGTCCGTTCGTGGCTTCGGTGGGCGTGGCGGCGGTGGTGGTCGCGCCGGTGCTGCTGGAGGAGGTGCCGCCGCTGTCGCCGGAGCTCCCGCAGGCGGTGAGGCCGATCCCGATGAGAGTGGCTGCGGCGGCAGCGATCAGGCGGCGTGCCCGTGTCCCGTACATGGCTGACACCCTAATGTCCTGCGACCGCACGACCGGTCCGGAGCGCCGTGTAAGCCCAGCCGGCGAATTTCTGGCGAAGACACGCCGAAATCTTCGCAGAACCGGCGCGTAACGATGCGGTGACGGGGGCGGAGTCGGTACTGTCGTCCCCAGATGTGCGAATGCAGTTCCGCGACATCGTCTTATCTCATGTTCCCCCCTCCCGAAAGGACGCACCGTGGGCGACTCGTTGAAGGTTGGCGAAGAACTCGGTCGTGGTCAGTCGCTGCAAGGCGGCGCGTACACCCTGACTCTGCAAGATGATGGCAACCTGGTGCTGTCCGACCCGAGCGGCAAGGTCGAATGGGCTTCCGGCACCAACGGTCAGGGCGTCGTGAAGGCGACCCTGCAGGATGACGGCAACTTCGTCCTCTACAAGGAGGACGGCGCCGCTTGGTCCACCGAGACCAATGGCAAGAGCGCGGACCGCCTGGTCGTGCAGGCCGACCGCAATGTCGTGCTGTACGGCTCCGACGGCGGCTCGCTGTGGTCGTCGGGCACCAACACCGACAACCCGCTCCCCGCTCCGGAGCCGGTCCAGACCCAGGCCGCCGCGGTCGAGGAAGTCCCCCCGCCGCCGCCCGCCGCCCAGACCTACACCGTCGAGCCGGGTGACACCCTGTGGGCCATCGCCGAGCGCTTCTACGGCGACGGCAACCGCTACCAGGAGATCGCCAACGCCTCCGGTGTCGACAACCCGGACCTGATTCAGCCCGGCCAGGTGCTGACCATCCCGTAATCGCGGCGCCGCCACGACATACGTGAAGAGGCCCCCGAGTGCGGATGCACTCGGGGGCCTTGTTCGCGCTGTTGGGGTTTCAGGGGCGAATGCCCCTGAGAGTTCCGAGAGTTGTTTCAACTCTTGGGCTTTCGCCCCGCGGAGGTCGCGCGCTACCGGCTCGTGAAAGGCAGCAAAGCCATTTCGCGCGCGTTCTTGACGGCCACCGCCACCTGGCGCTGCTGCTGCGGGGTCAGTCCCGTGACGCGGCGGCTGCGGATCTTGCCGCGGTCGGAGATGAACGTGCGGAGCAGGTTCACGTCCTTGTAGTCGACGGTCTCGACGCCGGCCGCGATGAGGGGGTTCTTCTTCGGACGGCGGGCTTGCTCGGCCCGCATCTTCTTCGACGGTGCTCGCTTCACTGCCATGTCAGCGGTTCCTCACTCACGAATCGTGGATGCTTACCAGCTCGATTTGTGCACACCGGGCAGCTCTCCTCGATGGGCCATCGCGCGAACGCGCACACGCGAGAGACCGAACTTGCGGAGATGGCCACGCGGGCGTCCGTCCGCGGCGTCCCGATTGCGCAATCGTACCGGACTGGCATCGCGCGGCAGTTTCTGTAAGGCGGTCTGCGCGGCCACCCGTTCGGCGTGGTCGGTGGTCGGTTTGCGGATGATCTCCTTCAGTTCCGCGCGACGCTCGGCCCAGCGTTCCACGATCAGTTTGCGCTGCTCGTTCTTGGCGATCTTGGACTTCTTCGCCATGTCACCGGTCCTCGCGGAAGTCGACGTGCTTGCGGACGACCGGGTCGTACTTCTTCAGGACCATGCGGTCCGGGTCATTGCGCCGGTTCTTGCGGGTGACGTAGGTGTAGCCGGTCCCGGCCGTGGACTTCAGTTTGATGACGGGCCGGATATCGGTCGACTTCGATGCCATCTTCTCCCTCTCAGATCTTCTGGCCGCTCGCGCGCAGCCGGGCGACGACCGCCTCGATGCCGTCGCGGTCGATGGTCTTGATGCCCTTGGCGGAGACGGTCAGCGTGATGCGCCGGTCCTCGCTGGGTAGGTAGTAGGTCTTGCGCTGGATATTGGGGTCCCAGCGCCGGTTCGTCCGCTTGTGCGAGTGCGATACGGACTTGCCGAAGCCCGGCTTGCGACCGGTGACCTGGCAGATGGCCGACATGAGCACTCCCTTCCAGAGTTCAATGGTTATGACAACCGTTTTCGACAACGAGCGTATTCCACGGTACCGTCACTCCTCGGTAATTGAAAATCATTGTCGAAAGGGGGACCGGTGGCGTCCCAACGCAAGCCTGTGCTCGCCCTCGCGGGACTCCCCGGACGCGCGGCCGACGGCGTCGAACGGGCGGCCCGCCTGCTGGGCGAGAAGCCGGGCACCGTCGTGGTGCGGCACGATCTGAGCGAGCTGCGCCAGGGCGTGGTGCGCCGGACCGTCCGGATCGACGGCCGCGAGACCGTCACCGTGCTGGAACTCGCGCACGGCTGCGTCTCCTGCACACTGCGCGCCGATCTGCTGCCCTACCTGTGCCTGCTGGCCGAACGGGATTCGGTGCGGCGCATCGTGCTCGCGCTGGACCCGGCCTTCGAGGCGGAAGCGGTGTGCCAGGCCATCGATGACGTGGTGGTCACCGGCGTGGTCGGTCGCGTCGATGGACCGGCCGGCGGCTCCGTGCGGATCGATTCCGTGCTGACCTGCATCGACGCGCGTGACTGGCTGGCCGACGCGACCGGCGACGAGACGCTGTACGAGCGCGGCCACGCCACCGTCGAGGACGAGCGCACCGTGGCCCAGCTGGCCGTCGGCCAGGCCGAATTCGCCGATGCCCTCCTGGTTTTCGATTCCGGAGCCGATCTCGTGGACCGTGAGCGCGCGAGCGCGGTGCTGGCCAGGCTGGCCCCGCGCGCGCCGATCGGGTGGGTGGCCGAGCCCGCCGCGCTGGATGTCGACGATCTGAACTGGCTGCTGCGCCGGGTACCGGTCGATGCGCGCCGCGGCGCGCCCTTCGATCCGCACGCCTCGCTGCTCGCCGGTGCGCCTCCGCTGGAGCCGGATTGCGGTGTGGCACTGGTCGAATTCGCCACCGACCGGCCCTTTCATCCCGATCGACTGCATACGGCCATCGACGTGCTACTGGACGGTGTGGTGAGCGCGCGCGGCCGGGCGTGGCTGGCGACGCAGCCCGACGAGGTGGTGTGGCTGGAATCGGCGGGCGGTGGGCTGCGAGTCGGCGGCGCGGGAAAGTGGCTGGCGGCCATGACGTCCCGCGAACTGGACGAGGTGGATCCGGAGCGCCGCGCGTTGGCGTCGCTGCGCTGGCACGAGCGCTTCGGCGACCGCCACACCTCCCTGGTGATCCTGGTCGCCGACGCCGATCCCGAGGAGATCCGGCACGCGCTGCACTGGGCGCTGGTGGACGAGGACGAACTGCGTCAGGTGCGATTCGCCCCGGAGCGGGTCGCGCTGTGGGCCGACCCGTTCGGCGACCAGCACGAGGAGCCGTGCGATACCCGGCCCGACGATGCGCGCGTGCGCAATCAGACTTCGACAACAGGTGAGGAGAACCGATAATGGCCGTTCCGAAGCGCAGGATGTCGCGCGCGAACACCCACAGCCGCCGCTCGCAGTGGAAGGCGAGCCCGCCGGATCTGGTGCCGGTCACGGTAGGGGGAGTGGTGCGTATGGTGCCGCGGAGGCTGCTGCGAGCCGTCGAACGCGGACTGATCGATCCCGGGAAACTCTGACCATCGGTCCCGGGAAACGCTGAGTCTCAGGGAAACTGCGGGTGGTGGGGGTTCGGGGGCTTGGCCCCCCGAACCTCTCCACTGCTGCGGGTCCGGGTTTCCCCGGGGTCCGTCAGCCCTCCTTCGCGGCCAGGTCCACCAGGGTGGCGGCGAGACGGAAGTACTTGTTCTTGCCGAGTTCGGCGATGGTCTTCACACCGAGCGCCTCGAGCAGCTGGGCGTCGTGCTTCTCGGTGAGTCCGGCGAGTGCCGACGGCGGCGCGGCCAGGATGTCGTCGAGAGACTTGGATTCGTAGGCCTTGTCGAGAGCTTTGTCGAGTACCACGTTGACGGCCACGAGAGCCTCCTTCGTCTGGAACTGGAACAAGAGAACGGACGAGCCCGACAATAGCCTTGAAGTTGCTGTCCCACCAGTGATCTGCTCGGGTGTTGCGGAGGCCCCGGTCACGGGTGGACTTTTCGCGAGGGTGCGAAAAAGTCTTCCTAAAGTTGTGAAGTCGTGGCCTGGTGACGGTATTCTCGTGCCTTGAGGGCGGGTTCTTCTGATTACAGGAGAACCCGCTCATCGCCACTTCAGAGGCCGTTTCGGGTTCTTCCCCGACGGAGAGAATCCGACAATTCACCCAATCTAACTGTCGGATACGGCTTTCGGTGCCGGACTCGCCGAGGCTGGTCCATTCGCGGCCTTATCGCCGGAATGTCCGTTCGGTCCGGTTCCCCAGCCCGGCAACGGCACATCCGGCAGCAACTGCTCGAGCTTTGCCAGCTGATCGGCGAACGCGGTGGCGGGACCCTCGACGAGCGAGAACGGGAAGGGCCAGTGTCCCTTGCCCGCCACCCGCGCCAGTTCCTCCTTCAACTCGGCGGTGGTGGCTTCGAGTTCGCTGATCTCGGTGCGCAGTTCGTCGATCCGCGTGAGCGCGGCCGCCAGCCCGTCCACCACCGTCCGGTTGCGGCCCTGGGCATCGGTGCCCAGCTGCGGCCAGCCGTTGAGGCCGGGTCCGCGCAGCTGGATCTGGATGTCGTGCAATGCCGCGTCCTGTTCGGGTGTCAAGTCGGGTTCCTCCGTTTCCACATCCCACTGGCCGAAATCGATTCGGTCGGTTTGGTTCACATCGCATTCCACGCCGTCGACGATCACCTGCTCGCCGTTCTGGTAGATCGCGATCCGCGGATCCACCCGCCCGCCCGACCAGGCCACGGTCTGCCACGCCCAGGTCGCCGTCCCGGCGTCCAGCGCTCGGCTCACCGGCCAATACCCGCCGTAGATACCGACATTCGAGCGTCCGAGGACACTCGCCGCGCCGTCCAGATAGGCGTCGATCGGCACTTGCTGCTGCGGGGTGGCGTCGAAATCCGCGGAGAAGTAGATCGGCCGATCCGCCCGACCGCCGCAGCGCAGCATCTGCGCCAGCGCGGCGCGCGCGTCGGTGACGCCCGCGCCGTAGCCGTCCAGCATGCGGGCGGCGGTGGTCTCCCAGTTGGCGACGATGGAAATCCCGTGTGCGCGCAGGTCATCCGCTTCGGCGGGGGTGAGCAGCTTGCCCGGCAGCGAGGGGCCGCCCTCGGACAGGTAGCGAACCACGAAGTCGTAGCCGTTGGCCGTGATGGCACTCGGCGCGGGCCGACCTGCGGCGTAGTCCAGCCCGAAACGCATGACTCCCACTGTAATTCGACGGCGGCGCCGCCGGGAGCCGAATCCGAACCATCGCGGCGATCGATCGAGAGTGGTTGACTGGGGGCGCTTTGTGAGGTGCGTCACTGATGAGCGAGAACGGAGATTCGTAAATGCCTGTACGCGACGAGGCGTGGCCGCCCGGAACACCGTGTTGGGTCGACTGTCAGGTCGACGATCCGGAAAAGGCCGGCGAGTTCTACGCCGGACTGTTCGGCTGGGACATGCAAGGCGGCGGGGAGGAGTCGGGCGGCTACCTGATGGCGCTGCGGGACGGCCGCGCGGTGGCTGGCATCGGGCCCAAACCCGAGGCCGGGGTGCCCTCGGTGTGGACCACGTACTTCGCCGTGCCCGACGCCGACGCCTGCGCGCGGCAGGTGACCGCGGCGGGCGGCCGCCTGCTGGTGCCCGCCTTCGACGTGATGGAGTTCGGCCGCATGTTCGTGGCCGCCGACGCCGCCGGCGCGCCTTTCGCGGTGTGGGAGGCCCGCGCCCACGACGGCGCGGCGGTGTACAACGAGCACGGCGCCTACGTCTGGAACGACTTGCACACCGGCGATTTCGAGGCCGCGAAGTCGTTCTACGCGGCGGTCTTCGGCTTCGCCTTCGCCGAATTCGACGACGAGACAACGCGATACGCCACCTTCACCCCGCCCGGCGGGACCGGCTCGGTCGGCGGCATCAACGACGACAGCGTGAACGGCGTCGCCCCCGCCCAGCCCTACTGGCTGACCTGGTTCCAGTCCGAGGACATCGATTCCGGCCTCACCCGCGCCGTGGAACTGGGCGCGACCGTCCTCATGTCCGCCACCGACGGACCATTCGGCCGGATGGCCATCATGGCCGCGCCCCAGGGCGAGCTGTTCGGTCTGCTGGATCCCCGGGACGTGCCGCGCTAGTGCGGGTCAGAGCGCCGATTCCGGCCGGCGCGCACCCTGCTGCTGCGACGCGGCGTGCTGCGAGGCCGCCTGCAGCGACGTGCTGTGCGCGACCGCCGGATCGGGGGTCGCCATCGGGGCGCGGGCTTCGCGCCGATCCGGGGCGACCAGGATGGCGGTGATCGGAATCGCCAGCGACAGCGTGCCGATGATGAAGAACGGCACGAAGAAGGTGAACAGCACGTTCCCCTGCGGCGCGGGCGCGTTCGGGTCCACGTGCACCTGCAGGCCGGTCAGTCCGGCGTAATGCATGCTGGTCACCAGGACCGCGTACACCACCGCGCCGGCCAGCACCATCGGCACCGAACCGACCCACAGGCTGAACCACAGGGTCAGCGCGGACAGCACGAACGCGATCGCGTACACCGCGACGGTGGACACCAGGCCGCGGTCCGCGGTGCCCTGGATCCGGATGGCGCCCAGCAGCAGCTGGTGCACGTCGCCGATCCCGAAGGCCATCACGGCCGCCGCGACCAGCAGCCGCCACCACACCAGCGTCTTGCCGGTGATCAGCAGCGCCAGGAACACGGTGATCGCCGACAGCACCGAGAACAGCGTGATCGACAGGTTGTCGTAGCGCAGCTGGGTGCCGCGCACGTCGAAACCGAGCATGGAGACGAACACCGGCATCGCGACCCCGACGCCGCCGATCGACACCGCCGCCACGAAGAGCCATACGATCCGGAACTTCTGGGTCACCGACTTGGTGGACTGCCGAATGCACGCCAGCCCGCAGGCCGCACCCGCGAACGACACGATCACCGCCAGCGCGAGCACCCAGTAGCCCATCGAGAAGTAGATCATCCAGACACCTCTGTCCTTCGTAAGCCCGAACCCGGATGGGCGAACGTCAGCCGCGCTGCGCGGTTTCGCGCTGCGCCACCGTCAGCCGTTCGATCGCGTATTCGGTGACCGCGGCCAGCGACCGCCGCACCTCGACCGGGTCACGCGCGTCGATGTCCACGATCGGCACGCCCTCGCGGACGCTGAGCGCCTCGCGCAGTTCGGCGACCGGGAAGCGTGGCGCGTCCGGGAAGCGGTTGACCGCGATCAGGAACGGCAGCGACTTGGCCTCGAAGAAGTCCACGGCCGCGAAGCTGTCCTCGATGCGGCGGGTGTCGACCAGCACGACCGCGCCGATGGCGCCCTTGATCAGGTCGTCCCACATGAACCAGAACCGCCGCTGCCCGGGCGTGCCGAACAGGTACAGCACCAGGTTGCCGGGCAGGATGATGCGCCCGAAATCCATGGCCACGGTGGTGGTTTCCTTGCCGGGCGTGGCGGCGAGGTCGTCGACCCCGTCCGAGTAGCCGGTCACCATGGCCTCGGTGCGCAGCGGCACGATCTCGGAGACCGCGCCGACGAAGGTGGTCTTGCCCGCGCCGAATCCGCCCGCCACGACGATCTTGGTCGACGCGGTGCGCGACTCCTCGCCCGGCCGCGGCGGGTACTGCAGCCCCGGGTTCGGGAACTGCCCGGTCGTGTACGCCGGCCCCCCGTGCGGGCCGGCGGGGTAGCCTCCGCCGTTATAGGGCGCGGAGTCCATGCAGGGTCCTCTCCATCAGGGAGCGGCGCTCGTCGAAGGTCGCCTGATCGCTCAAAGTCGAATGCACACGCAGGGTTCCGGCGACCACCAGATCGCCGATGACGACCCGGACCATGCCCAGCGGACGGCCCAGGTGCGCCGCGATCTCGGCGACCGAGAGCCGGGCCGTGCCCAGCCGCAGGATCTCGGTGCGCACGTCGCCGGCGGGCCAGTCGAAGTGGGCGGTGTAGGACAGGGTTTCGACGACCGCTTCCAGCGGTAGCTCGACCGCCGGCTCGGTACGGCCGGAGGTCAAGGCGTAGGGGCGAACTCGGGTGGTCGGTGGCCGGTTACCGCCACCGCCATGAGGATTGGTCATTTGCGGCTCATCTAGGCAGTGTTCGACTCATCTAGGCAGTGCGGGCGGTGGCCGAGACGACGGAGCCGACCCGGTCGACCAGGAGGGCCATCTCGTAGCCGATGCGGCCGATGTCGTGCTGCTTGTTGGCCAGCACCGCCAGGTGCGAGCCATTGCCGACACTCATGACCAGCAGGTAGCCGCGCTGCATCTCCACGATGGACTGCATCACCTTGCCGCCCTCGAAAAGCTGTGCGGCGCCGGCGGACAGGCTGGCCAGACCGGCCGTCACCGCGGCCAGCTGCTCACCGCGGTCGGACGGCAGGTGCGGGCTGGTGGCCTGCAGCAGACCGTCCGCGGAGACCAGCACGGCGTGCGAGACCCCGGGCACCTCCTTGGTGAAGCGGGTGACCAGCCAGTTCAGATTCTCATCCGTTGTGGTGCTCTGGGTGTCGGTCATGCATGCCCTCCGTCGTTGTACTGGGAGTCGACCCGCCCGGAGTGGACGCCGCTGAGATGCCTGCTGAGGCTGTTGCGGATCTCTTCCGGGTCACGGCCGGTACCGTCGTCCTCCTGGGCCACCGCGCCCGGCACCAGCTGGGCGCCGGGCCGCCGAATCGGCAGGCCGCCTTCGGTACGACTGTTTGTGGTCGGGTTGGCCGCGTCCTCGGCCGCGGCCCAGCCGACGTCCGAAGTCGACGACCAGGCGGCGCCGGTCTGCTGCCCGTCGGCCGGTTCCACCAGCCACTCGGAGACCATGCGCTGGTAGATCGGGGTCGGAGCACCCTCGACCGGACGCAGGCCGGTCTGCGGCGCGGCCGGACGCGATCCGGCGGGTGCGGCCTCGTTGCCGCGCGCGGCGTCATTGCCGCGAATAGCGTTGTCGCCGCCTCGAACAGCGGCTTCGCCGATGTCGCCGACGCTCACGCTGCCGGGGCCGGCGGTGGGCGGGAGCGTGGGGCGGTCGTTGTCGCCGAAGGCGCTGAAACCGTTGCCGAAGTAGCTGCCGGTGTCCGGGCCGTTGGGGTTCTCGACGTAGCCGCCGTTGCGGGTGTTGGTGATCGGCGCGGTCGGAGTGAAGGTCTCCCGTGCCGGCGGCGTGAAGGGCTCGGGCGCCGGGGTGAAGGGCTCGGGCGCCTGCGCGACGGGCTCGGGCGCCGGAACGAGGCGCTCGGGCACCTGGGCGACCCGCTGCGGCATCGGCGTGACCTGCTGGGGCGCGACCCGCTGGGGGAGCGGGGCGACCGTTTCCGCGGCCGGGGCGATCGGCTCCGGCACGTAACCGGCCGATTCCTCGGTGTCCGGCTCGGACCCGGCGGCCTGCTCGGAAACCGTGCTGTGCTCGGCCGATTCCGCGGACTCGGCGGCCTCGCCCCAGAAGCTCATGGGGGCGGGCCCCTGCGACGCCGCGGGTTCGGGCCGGACGGCGCTCGCGCCGTAGGCCCGGGCGTCGTCGGGGGAGAAGGCGTCGGTGAATCCGTCGGAGAAGCGATCGGCCTGCGGCTGCGGCGGTTCCGGGAACGCGGGGACGATCGGGTGCTCACCGGTATCGGTGCCGGGCTTGCGCTGCGGCAGGCCGGAACTGGTGGTCGGGAAGCGGCCGGTCGGGGGTTCGGGCAGGTTCGGCACCGGCGTCAGCCGCGGCGGGTTGACCACCGGGTTCGGTCCGGTGATCGGTCCGACGGGCGGCGGAATCTGTCCCGGCGCCGGCGGAATCGGTCCGGAGGCGGCCGGAATCGGGCCCGAGGCGAGGGCCGCGGCCGGGATCGGCCCGGAGGCCAGGGCCGACGGCGGCATGGGCAGGGCCGTGGCCACCGGGTACTGACCGGTCGGGTCGCCGAGGCGTTCCGGCGCGGGCGAGACCAGGCTGCCCGGCAGGTGCACGCTGGCGGTGATGCCCGGCTGCTGCACCATGGCGGAGGTGCGGCGCAGGCTCACCGTGATGTGGTGCCGCTTGGCCAGGCGGCCGACGACGAAAAGACCCATCCGGCGCGCGGTCTCGACATTGACCTCGCCACCGGAGGCCAGACGGTCGTTGATGCCCTGCAGGTCGTCGGCGTTCATGCCGAGGCCGCGGTCGGTGATCTCGATCAGGTAGCCGCCGTCCACCGCGCGCGCCACCGACACCGCGACCGGCGTGGTGGGCGGGGAGTAGCGCAGCGCGTTGTCGATCAGCTCGGCCAGCAGGTGCTCGATGTCGACGGCGGGCTCACCGGCCACGATGCCGTCGGGCACGGTGCCGATCTCGACGCGCTGGTAGTCCTCCACCTGGGAGACCGAGGACCACAGCATGTCCGACAGCGGCACCGGCGCGAGATGGCCACGGCGCAGCGCGGTTCCGGCCAGCACGAGCAGGTTGTCGCCGTTGCGGCGCATGCGGGTGGCGAGGTGGTCGAGGCGGAACAGCGACTGCAGGCGCTCGGAGTCGTCCTCGTCGCGCTCGAGTTCCTCGATCAGCGACAGCTGCTGCTCCACGAGGGATTGGCTGCGGCGCGAGAGGGTTTCGAACATGTTGCCGATCTGCAGGCGCAGTCGCGCCTGTTCGGCGGCCAGGTGGAGCGCCTGGGAGTGGATGTCGTCGACGGCTCGGGCCAGCTGCCCGATCTCCTCGGTGGTGTGCACGTCGACCGGCGAGATCTCCGGGGTCGCGCCGCCGGCGCGCACCACCTCGAGTTCCTGCGGCAGGTCGATGTGGGCCACCTGCAAGGCGTCTCGCCGCAGGCGGCGGACCGGCACGACCAGCGAGCGGGCCACCACCAGCGCCAGCGCGAGACCGGCCAGCAGCATGCCGATCACGATGGAGGTGTCACGCAGCACGTTGTTGCGCGCCTCGGTGGTGAGCTCGGACAGCTTGGCGCCCATGGTGCCCGCGACGGTCGCGACCTCGGAGGCGTAGGCGTCCGCGCTGCCGCGCAGCGAGTCCTGCATGGCGGGCAGGGTGCCCGGGTCGGGCACGTTCTGCATCAGGATGCCGACGCGGGCGCCGGCATTGTCCTTCAGCGTGTTCGCGTTCTGCGCCGATTCCGGCGCCATGCCGCGGTACACCTCGATCATGGTGATCTCGGCGCCGATGGCGGTGAGCAGCTTGGTCCGCAGCGCGGGGTTGGCGCCGGCGCCCGGCACCGCGAGCATGACGCGCTCCTGGGTGAGCAGGCGCGAGGCGGTCAGGGCGGCGCCGAACTGCAGGAAGGACTGCTGCACCCGGAGGTCGCCGACGGTGGGCGCGCCCGCGAGCGAGTTCTGCGCCCGGGTCTGCACCTCGTCGGCCTGATCGCCGATGGTCTGGGGGGAGCTGGTGCGCAGGCTGTTGCGCATGGTCTTCGCGACCGCCATGGCGGTGCTCAGTTCCTTCACGACGCCGGGGTCGGCGTTGGAGGACTTGAGCGCGGTCTCCAGTTCGGCCTGGGCCTGGTCGAACTTGGCGGTGGCGGCGTCGAGGTCGGCGTCCACGTCCTGGTTGCCGCCGACGATGGCGGCGACCGCGAGTTCATTGGTGCTGGTGAGGAATTTGACCGTGGGGCGGAGCACGTCCATCTGCTCCGAGGCCGCGCTCAGTTTGGAGATGGTCTGCAATTCGCTGTTGATGCGCAGTACCGCGAAGGTCGCGGCGAGAAGCACCGGGAGCACCAGCACGATGCCGACCTTGCGGGTAACGGGCCAGTTGGACAGGCTGAATTGCCACGACCGGGGTGCTGCTTCCATCCCGCTTCCGTCGCCTCCGCTTTCACGATTGACCCCCGGGTACGTATGCGGTTGTACGGCTTTGGGGTCGAGCCCGCGCAGAACCAACTAAGGGTCTTCTTTTCCGGCCTGCAACATACCGCGTGAGCTGAGTAACGGCAATTCGGAGGACGTAGTGTATAAGCCTCCGAATGCGGGCTTGCCACAACGGCTTTCGCGTCGAATTAGGTGACACTGCAACCACTCAGCATCGGCCGTTCGTAAAACACGCAGGTCATCTGCCTCACCCCCCCGGCGTGTCGGAGGGGCCCTTCTCAGTGGACTCTCAGTCGTTGTGGGCAGACTGGTGGCCATGCGCATTCTGGTAGTCGACGACGACCGCGCGGTTCGTGAATCGCTGCGTCGCTCGCTGACCTTCAACGGGTACACCGTCGACCTCGCCGTCGACGGTCTGGACGCCCTGGAGAAGACCGCCAGTCAGCGACCCGACGCCCTGGTCCTGGACGTCATGATGCCCCGGCTGGACGGGCTCGAGGTGTGCCGCCGGCTGCGCAGCACCGGCGACGATCTGCCGATTCTGGTACTCACCGCACGGGATTCGGTGTCCGAGCGGGTCGCCGGGCTGGACGCCGGCGCCGACGACTACCTACCCAAGCCCTTCGCGCTGGAGGAACTGCTGGCCCGGCTGCGCGCCCTGCTGCGCCGCACCGCCGGCGACCCGGTCGACGCCTCCTCCGAGGCCATGTCCTTCGCCGACCTCTCGCTCGACCCCGTCACCCGCGAGGTCACCCGCGGCGAACGCCCGATCAGCCTCACCCGCACCGAGTTCTCGCTGCTGGAAATGCTGATGGCCAACCCGCGCCGGGTGCTCACCCGCAGCCGCATCCTGGAGGAGGTGTGGGGCTACGACTTCCCCACCTCCGGCAACGCGCTCGAGGTGTACATCGGCTACCTGCGCCGCAAGACCGAGGCCGACGGTGAGCCGCGGCTCATCCACACCGTGCGCGGCGTCGGCTACGTGCTGCGCGAGACTCCTCCGTAGGCAGGGCGCTCGTGGGTAGAACGGTTCCCCGGCGGACGGCGGTCGCCGGACTCGGATCGCGGACGGAGAACGACGGACTTCGGCCGCCGATGCCGCTGACCCGTTCGGTGTCGCTGCGCTGGCGGGTGACGCTGCTGGCCGCCTCGGTGGTCGCCGTCGCCGTCGCCTTCACCTCCATCGCCGCCTACGCCATGGTGGCCCGGTCGCTGTACGCCGACGTGGACTCGCAGCTGCGGGCCCGCGCCTCGGTGATGATCGACAACAACCTCGACAGCCTCGGCTTCCAGTCGCTGGTGTTCGCGGGGCTGTACTCCAGCGATGTCGGGGTGGCGCTGGTGTTCGCGGACCAGTCGCAGTACGTGCCGCCGCAGACCACGATTCCGCCGATCGGCAATCAGGAACGGCAGGTGGCCCGCGGCGAGATCGGGTTCTCGCTGCGCACCGTCGACGATCAGCGGGTGCTGGCCCGCCGCACCCACTCCGGGTCCACGCTGGTGGTGTCGCAGCGGCTGCAACCCACCAAGGAAGTCCTGGACCGGCTGGCCTGGCTGTTGTTCGTGGTCGGCGGCTGCGGGGTCATCGTGGCCGCGGCGGCCGGAACCACCGTGGGCCGCACCGGGTTGCGGCCCATCGCCCGGCTCACCGCCGCCACCGAACGCATCGCCCGCACCGACGACCTGACCCCCATCCCGGTCACCGGCGACGACGAACTGGCCCGGCTCACCGAGAGTTTCAACACCATGCTGCGCGCCCTCGGCGAATCCCGGGAACGGCAGCGCCGCCTGGTGGCCGACGCCGGCCATGAGCTGAAGACGCCACTGACCTCTTTGCGCACCAATATGGAACTGCTCATCGCCTCCTCGCGGCCGGGCGCGCCCCGCATCCCCGACGAGGACATGGCCGAACTGCGCTCGGACGTGATGGCCCAGATCGAGGAGTTGTCCACGCTGGTCGGCGATCTGGTCGACCTGGCCCGCGAGGACGCCCCGGAAACCGTGTACGAGCGCATCGACCTCGGCGAGATCGCCGAACGCGCGCTGGAGCGAGTCCGGCGGCGGCGCACCGGAATCGACTTCGAGGCCCAGCTGCGGCCCTGGTTCGTCTACGGCGACGAACCCGGCCTGGAACGCGCCCTGCTCAATGTCCTCGACAATGCCGCCAAGTGGAGTCCGGAGGGCGCGCAGGTGTTCGTCACCATGCGCGAGAACGGGCGCGGACTGCTCGAGTTCGCCGTCGACGACGCCGGGCCCGGCATCCCGCCCGCCGAACGCGAGCTGGTGTTCGAGCGCTTCTACCGCACCACGGCCTCGCGCTCCATGCCCGGCTCCGGGCTCGGCCTGGCCATCGTCAAGCAGGTGGTGACCAAACACGGTGGCACCATCAACATCGACACTTCCGACCGAGGGGGCGCGTTGATCCGTATCGTTCTGCCTGGAGAAAGCGCACCGCCCCTGCCCGCCGAGGCGGACAACTGAACCCGGAAAGCTCGGCGAAAAGCAAGCACGGTCTCAGTCCACTCTCAGTCGTTCCCGCCAGGCTTGGCGACGAGACTCGAGGAGAAAACGAGAAATGACCGAGGATTCGAACCAGCGGGGCACCGAGCCCGAAGGCCAGGCCGCCGACAACGCCGCCGCGGCCGGCGCACCCTCCGGGCCCGCCGACGGGCAGCCCGCCGGGTCCGACACCACCGCGTCGGGCCTGCCGAAGCGCGATCCCGCGGGCGCTCCCGCCGCCGACTCCTTCAACGGCTTCGCGCCCGCCGGCTCGGGCTCGGCTCCGGCTCCCGGCGCCTTCCCGCCCCCGGCGCAGCCCGGCCATCCCGGAGCGCCCGCGGCGGGTCCCGCGTCGAGCGCTCCCGGTACGCCCGGCGCGCCCGGTTTCGGTGCGGCGCAATCGTTCTCCGGCGGAGCCCCCCAGGCTCAGGGCGGCGATCCCCGGGTCGAGCAGCCCGCCGCGGGCGCGCAGCCGCCCGCCGGTGCACCGGCCTTCGGTGGTCCGGCCGGAACGGCGTACGGCGTTGCGGGGCAACCGGGTTCGGGTGCGGTCGATCCGGCCACCCAGGTGCTGCCCGGTGCGGCGCAGGCGGGTTTCGGCGCGCCGCAGGGCGGCCTCGCCTATGGGGCGGCTTTCGGTGGCGCACAGCCTTATTCGCAGCAGTACGGCGGTGGGAATCCGCCGGCCGGGGAGATTCCGGGCGGGGGTTACGGGCAGGCGTACGCGGCGTCGGGGGCCGGGTACGCGGCCGGGCAGCAGCCCGCGCCCGCCACGGGACAGCAGCCCGCAGCCGGGGCGGGGCAGTCGCCCTACGCCACGGGCCAGCAGCCCGCGTACGTGACGGGGCAGCAGTCGGCGTATTCGACGGGGCAGCTTCCCGCGTACGCGGCGGGTCCGCATCCGACGCAGGTGATTCCGGCCGTGCCCGGTGGTCCGGGTGGGCCCGGGGTGCCTGGTGCGCCGGGTTTCGCGTATGGCGGCGCACCGGGGCCGAAGCGGTCCGGCCGCACCGGTCTGGTCGCGGGCGCGGTCGTGCTGGCGCTGCTCAGCGGCGGTATCGGTGGCGCGGTGGGCGCGCTGGCCACGCACGGCAGCGATCACGGCACGGTCAGCAATGCGCTCGATCAGCCCGCGGGCAATGGCAAGGCCGCGCCCGCGCCGGAGGGTTCGGTGCAGGCGGTGGCGCAGAAGGTGCTCGCCAGCGTGGTCATGATCCGGGTCGCGGGCGCGCGGGCCGAGGGCGAGGGCTCCGGGGTGGTGCTGTCCTCGGACGGGCTGATCCTCACCAACAATCACGTGGTCAGCGGCGCGGGCCAGAACGCCAAGATGGATGTGGCGTTCAATGACGGCTCGACCGCCCCGGCCACCGTGGTGGGCGCGGACCCGGTGTCCGACATCGCGGTCATCCGGGTGACCGGCAAGTCGGATCTGAAGCCGATCGAGCTGGGTCAGTCCGGCAATCTGCAGGTGGGTCAGGGCGTGGTGGCGATCGGTTCGCCGCTGGGCCTGGCGGGCACGGTGACCAGCGGTATCGTCTCCTCGCTGAACCGCCCGGTCTCCACCAGTGGCGAGCCGGGTTCGCAGGGCACGGTCATCGACGCCATCCAGACCGACGCGGCCATCAACCCGGGCAATTCCGGCGGCGCGCTGGTCGATATGAACGGCAAGCTGGTCGGCATCAACACCGCCATCGCCACCATGGGCACCGCCGAGTCGGCGGGCGCGCAGAGCGGCTCGATCGGCCTGGGCTTCGCGATCCCGGTGGACACCGCGCGCCGCGTCGCCGACGAGCTGATCAAGAACGGCAAGGCCACCTACGCCCAGATCGGTGTGACCGTGCGGGCGCAGGACGATGTGAACGGCGCGCGCGTGATGGACGTGTCGCCCGACGGCCCGGCCGCCAAATCGGGCATCCCGAAGAACGCGATCATCACCAAGATCGACGACCAGATCGTGGACTCGGGCAATTCACTGATCGCCGGGGTGCGCTCGCACCGGCCCGGCGACAAGGTCAAGGTGACCTACACCGACGACCAGGGCAAGAACCCCAAGACCGTCGAGGTCACCCTCGGCGAAGCAGCCGCGGAGGGCGGACGATGAGCAACCGTGTCAATGGCAGGGAACCGGTACCGGCGATCCGTGTCACCTCCGACGGGGGATGGGAGCTGTTGTCGGACAAGGGCGCTACGGTGAGCACCATGGAAATCGATGCCGCTGTGGCGGGCCGTGCTCTTGTCGTGGTCGTCGACGATCGAACCGCCCATGGCGGAGTGGACTCGCTGGGTCCACTGGTCACCGAGCTACTCACCGAGGCCGGGTTCCTGGTGGACGCCTCGGTGTCGGTGTCGGCCGATGAGGTGGAGATCCGCAATGCCCTCAATACCGCGGTGATCGGTGGTGTCGACCTGGTCATCTCGGTCGGCGGCACCGGCATGTCCCCGCGTGACGTGACGCCGGAGGCCACCGAGGAGGTGCTGGACCGGGTGCTGCCCGGGATCAGCGAGGCGCTGCGGGCGTCGGGCCTGGCCTCGGGTTCGCTGGACGCGGGCCTGTCGCGCGGTCTGGCCGGGGTGTCCGGCAGCACGCTGGTGGTGAACCTGCCGGGTTCGCGCGCCGCGGTCCGGGATGGCATGGCCACCCTGGGCCCGCTGGCGAGCAAGGTCATCGATGAACTGTCCGGTCTGTCGGAATGACCGACGCCGACACACCTGATTCACCCGAGTCGCCCCGTCCGGCCGAGCGCCGGGCGGGGTCTCGTCGTTTGACACCCGCCGAACGCGCCCGGCTCGCGCGCGTCTTCGGCGACGAGCTGCCGTCCACGACCAAGGACGAGCGCACTCCCGAGCCGGATTCCGTTCAGTCCTCCGATGATTGGCTGCGCGCGCAGAAGCCGCCCCATCACGGTTGAGTCTCGTTCACATCACGGCTGCCGAGAATTAGCCCTATCTCGGAGGCTGTGATTTGACGCGCCCTATATCTTTTTGTTGCCAATCAGTAGCTGTTGTGGCTAAAGTCTCTTCCGGGTCGACAAAGCTACGGCTGAATAGAAAATGAGCAGCGCGCTTGATAGTTGCTCTAGCCGAGTTCTGTGCCGTAGCGGGCCCTCTTCAACCCCGGTGGTCGGGGTTGTCCGCAAAAAAACTGATGAGGGAACAATGAGCGAGAACCGGACTGCCGGTTTGCGTTGGACCGCGCGTGCCGCGGGCATCGGCGCAGCCGCCTCCGTGGCTTTCGGCCTACTGTCGACCGGCGCCGCCAACGCCGACACCTTCGTACCGTTGCCGGACGGTCAGAAGGTCGGAGCGGGCGTGACCATCAACCGTCTCGGCGAGCATGCCGTCATCTCGCCGTCGCTGTCGGCGAACGGCGCGGGCCGCACCGCCTGGCTCTCGGGCAAGGTCGTCGCCGACGTCACCGAGACCCCCGCGGGCACGGTCGGCCCGAACAACGGCCCGACCAACGGTCCGGGCACCAACAACTCCTCCACGCATGGCGCGTCGCAGGTCAACACCGGCTACATCATCGGCTGCCAGGTGAACATCGCCGACAACGCCATCTCCGCCGGCATCTCCGGCGGCGTGAGCCTGACCGGCGCGAACGCCGGCGGTTCCATCGGTCTGAACCTCGGCCCCGGCCAGGTGACCTTCCTCCAGATCAATTCCAAGGACGTCCTCGACGCGGGTCGCTACTCCATCGACTACAAGGATGTGCCGGTCGACGTGCAGGGCTGCGCGGGTTACGCCCAGGCGCGCGCCTACACCGTGGTCGAGATCATCGGTGACCACTACTCGAAGACCACCCTCTACGGGCAGCCGTTCAGCCTCGGCTGACGTGTGGTCAGACACCCGATTCATCTCTCGCGTAAGCGAATTCGACCCTAGAGGGAAAACCATCATGAACGTTCGCAAAACCATGGCGCGGGCCGCCGGGATCGGCGCCGTGGCCACCGCCGCCCTGGGCCTGTTCTCCACGGGTGCGGCCAATGCCGACACCTTCGTGCCGTTGCCGGGCGGCTCCATCACCGAGACCATGGACGACGGCACCATCGTCACCATCTCCATGACCGGCGAGTCGGCCAATATCAACCCGTCGCTGGGCGCGACCCCGCTGCACCGCAACGCCTGGGTCTCGGGCAGCGCGCGCGTCGAGCTGTCGGGCACCAACGGCAATGCCGGCGGCAAGATCGTCCCCGGTTACGTGGTCGGCTGCCAGGTCAACATCTCCGGCGGCGGCGCCAACGGCGGCCCGAGCGCGGGCGCCAACTACGACGGCTCGAGCCCGTCGGCCGGCGCGAATGTCGGCGGCAACCTGACCCTGGGCCCCGGCCAGTCGCAGGCGTTCTACGTCCTGGATCAGGAAGCGCCCGACGATTACGGCAGCGAGGCGCACTACAAGCGCAACAAGTTCTCGGGTAACTCCGGTTCGGTGACGTGGTCGGACGAGACCATCAACCTGAGCGGCTGCGGCGGCTACGCGCAGGCGCGCTCGTTCATCGCGGTTCAGGTCGAGACCGACCATGTGATCACCGCCTACACGCTGTGGGGTCAGCCCTTCAGTCTCGGCTGATCAGTTTCCGCTCAGCGGAATGCCAAGGGGCCCGGTGCGATTAGCACCGGGCCCCTTTTGCTATCCACGACTTTCTCTGCATACCTGCGGGTTTGTGTCGGCGAGTGGTCGATCCTGTTCGCTCACGTCTCAGAGGTCACAGCTGTGATGTAAAGTGCCCTGCGTCGCTACGAGAAAAGAATTTGTAACGAGTAACACAGTGGCAACAATGTGGCGACAAACTCAACCGGGGAATCCGCAAGGGTCCCTTTTCAACCTCGGTGGTCGAGGTTGATCGCAAGAACCTGATGAGGGGAAGTATGAGCGAGAACCGCACCCACGGTGTGCGTGCCGCGGCCCGTTTTGCGGGCATCGGCGCGGCCGCGGCCGTGGCCATCGGCCTTTTTTCCACTGGTGCCGCTAACGCTGACACCTTCGTGCCGTTGCCGGACGGCCAGAAGGTGAACCCGGCGGGCACCGTCACCATTACCCGGACGGGTGAGCACGCCATCGTGTCGCCGTCGCTCGCTGCCAACGGTGCCGGCCGTGTGGTGTGGGTGAGCGGCGCCGCCTCCGCGGTGGTCACCGAAACCCCCGAGGGCACAGTCGGTCCGAACAACGGTCCGGTCGGTATCCCCGGCAGCAACAACTCGTCCACCCACGGCACCTCGCAGATCAACACCGGCTACATCGTCGGCTGCCAGATCTCCATCGGTGAGGACGCGATCTCCGCCGGTGTCTCCGGCAGCATCAACCTCGACAGCGCGAGCATCGGTGGTTCGATCGGTGTCAACCTCGGCCCCGGCCAGGTGGCGTTCGTCCAGATCGACTACAAGGACATCACCAAGGCTGGCACCTACTCGGTCGAGTACCGGGACGCCGAGATCCAGATCCAGGGCTGCGCGGGCTACGCCCAGGCGCGTGCGTACACGGTCGTCGAGGTCATCGGCGATCACTACTCCAAGACCACCCTCTACGGCCAGCCGTTCAGCATCGGCTAAGTGGTCTCCGCCCGCCAAATCCTTTCTCGCGCAAGCGAACAAAATCTGAGGGACAACCAGATATGAACATCCGTAAGACAATGGCGCGGGTGGCCGGTGTCGGTGCCGTCGCCACCGCGGCCCTTGGCCTGTTCTCCACCGGTGCGGCCAATGCCGACACCTTCGTGCCGCTGCCGGGCGGCGAGCTCACCCAGACCCTGTCCGACGGCACCGTGGTCACGGTGAAGCTGGTCGGCGAGTCCGCCAACATCAGCCCGTCGCTGGGTGCCACCCCCGTGCACCGCAACGCCTGGGTCTCGGCGTCGGCGCAGGTCAACATCTCCGGCGACACCACCGCCACCGGCGGCAAGATCTACCCCGGTTATGTCGTGGGTTGCCAGGTCACCATCGACGGCGGCGGCGTCAGCGGTGGTGCTGAAGGCGGTGCGAGCTGGGACAGCAGTGGCAACGCCACTCCGACCGGCGGCGTGAACTCCGGCGCCAACCTGACCCTGGGTCCGGGTCAGGCCAAGTCGTTCTACATCCTCGACCTCGAGATGCCGGACGACTTCGGTCACGAAATCCACAAGAAGCGCAACGCTTTCAGTGGCACCAGCGGTTCGGTAACCTGGTCGGACGAGACCATCGGCCTGAACGGCTGTGGCGGTTACGCCCAGGCGCGCGCCTTCGTGAGCGTCGAGGTCGAGACCGACAACGTGATCAGCTGGGTCACCCTGTGGGGCCAGCCCTTCAGCCTCGGCTGATCCACACCCCGGTGTAATCCGAACGGGCCCGGCGCTTTTCGCGCCGGGCCCGTTCTGCGTTGTGGCGCAGGGGAGTTCGCTCCGCGGGTCAGAGCTCGTGCCGCCCGCCCGCGCTGCGCTCCGCGAGCAGGTCCCGGATCTCGCGCAGCAGTTCGTTGTCGGTGAGCGCGTCGTCCTCCTTGGCGCCCCACCTCTTCTTGGCCTTGTTGGCCGGGATGACGACGATAAAGTAGAGCAGCGCCGCGATGATGACGAAATCGATGCCCGCGGTGATGATCGGCCCGATCGCGATGAAGGTGGCGGGCTTGTCGGCCACCAGCTGGAAGCCCAGCCCGAGCTGATTGGTGCCGCCGAACACCGCGAGCAGTGGTGTCACGATGCCGTCGGTGAAGGCGGTGACGACCGCGACGAAGGCCGTGCCCATGACGACCGCCACGGCCAGGTCGACGATATTGCCGCGCATCAGAAAATCTTTGAAACCCTTGAGCATTGTCGAAACTCCTCTACACCTGAGGGATCGAACGCAGAGTTATGGGGATGTGAGGCGATGCTAGTTCACCGATGCGCCGGTTCAGTGGAACACGACCGTGAGCGCCGTTCGCAGCGAGGCGGCGGCCACCACGGTGGCGCGTCGGGAATCCAAAGCGACCAGCACCACCCGGTCCGTGCGCCCGCGGGCGCCGTCGGCCTGCGGGACCAGCACCACGGCCGCGTCGGCGGCCAATAGCCGTGCGGGACGGCCGGTCCCGCCGGTGTCCTCGCCCGCCACCACGTCGACCCGGTCGCCGGAGCGCAGGATCTCGGCAACGGCGTTGTCCGCCAGGCGAATCGGGACGATGCGCGCATCGGGGGAGCCGCCCGCCACGGCGGCCAGTCGCGGGCCCAGCACCCGCACCTCGGTGAGGATCTCCCCGGTCGTCAGCGCGGCGGCGAGGGTGGCCCCGCGCACCCGCGCGGCGTCGCGCACGGCTCCGGCCGGCAGGGTCGCGGTCTCCCGGTCGGCGGTGCGCAGATCGCCGTCGCCGAGCACCTGCCCGGGCGGCAGCTCCCGCGCGGCGACCAGCACGGGTATGCGGTCTGTGGATGGATCCGGGCGTACGGCCAGGAAGGCCGCCGCGATGAGCAACGCGACCGCCCCGGCCCGCCGCAGTAGCACCGAGTCCGCCCAGGTCAGGCGGCTACGGAACGCGTGCAGGAAAGCTCGATACGGTCGCGTCATGGGGGCAGCGTACGGTCGCCCCGGCACCGGCACGCCCGGGCCGGACCCGGGCTGTGGATAACGAAGAGCTTGTGGAGAAAGCTGGGATCAGGCCGCGGAGGTGCTGGAACCGCTGGACGACGGGGTCGAGGTGCTCGACGTGGTCGCGCTCGACGCGGTGGAGCTCGAGCCGCCGTTGTCCGACGAAGAGGACGACGGCTTGGCCGGCTCGGACGAGGTGGAGCCGTTGCGGCTGTCGGTGCGGTAGAAGCCGCTGCCCTTGAAGACGATGCCGACCGAGTTGAACAGCTTGCGCAGCTTGCCGTTGCAACGGTCACACGTGGTCAGTGCGTCATCGGAGAAGGACTGCACGATGTCGAACTTGTTGTCGCACTCGGTGCATGCATACGAGTAAGTAGGCATCGGGAAACCTCCACGCTCTTCGTCGAATTAGCACTCTACAGCTGGCAGTGCCAACGCTGCCAATCGGGTGTCAATTCCCGGCCCGATCTCCGAGGCGGCGCAGCCCGCCGAACGGGGTCAGTGCCCACCCCATTCGATGGTCGTGCGACTCCTCCGGCAAACGGTCCACGAGTTCGTCGTCGCGCACCACGGCGATCAATCGCGCGTCGGCGCGCGCGGCGTTCAGACTTCGATCGTAATAACCGGCCCCGCGTCCCAATCTGACTCCGCGCCGATCCACCGCGAGCGCCGGAACCAGAATCGTCGACGCCGTCGAGATTCCGTCCGCGACCGGGTCGCCGTCCGGTTCGCGCAGCCCGAACCGGCCGCGGCGCAGCCCGTCGGGCCCGGTGTATTCGGCCCACGTGAGCGGCCCGGGTTCGCCGGTGACCGGCAGCAGCACCCGGGCGCCGGCGGCCCGCAGCGCGTCGAGCAGGGCCACCGAGCCGGGTTCTCCGCCCACGGGCACGTAGGCGCAGACCCAGCCGCTGTCCGCGAGCCCTCCGGCCGCGGCGGCCAGCGCCGCGGCCTCGCGCTCGCGGACCTCGGCGGGCAGGGCTTTGCGGCGCGCGAGGATCTCCGCGCGCCACGCCGTCTTGTCCCGCTCGTCCGTCACGCTTCCACCCTAGGACGGCCGTCCCGGACGATCCGCGCCCGCCGCGTTCAGCGATCCGAGCGCGGCCGGGTCAGGGTGAACGTGTCGACGGCCTTCAGCTCGCTGGTCGGCCCGGTGAGGGCGTAGTAGGTGCCCTTGATGGTGGTGTTCCCGCCGGGCGTGCCGGGGTCGACGTCGAAAGCGCAGAAGCCGTAAGGATGTTCGGCGTCCTTGAACGCCGACCAGGGCGCGTCCTCGAGCACGTACGCCGGAACCTTCTTGCCGGTCGCCGGATCCGCGTTCCCGACGGCGGTGATGACCCGGCACTTGTCGCCCGGGAAGAACAGGTGGTTGGACGGCACCGAGGTGCCGCCCCCGCCGATCACCAGGTGGACGGTGCCCTGGCCGGTGTCGACGAGGTCCTTGCGGGTGCCGGCGGGCTTGGGCGTGAGGGTCTCGGACCCGGTCGTCCCGCGCACGGGATGCGAACGCTCGTAATGGTGTTCGTGCCCGCACAGCACCAGGTCGACCTGGTATTTGTCGAACAGCGGCAGCCATTCGGTGCGGATGCCCAGGTCCGCGCCATTGGCCTTGTCGGCCGAGGAGATGGCGACCTGGTGCATGAACACCACCACCCAGTCGATGCCCCGGTCGGCGCGCGCCTTGGCCAGTTCGCTTTCCAGCCAGCGCTTCTGGGCTCCGCCGGAGTAGCCCTTGACGTAGCTGTTGCCGCCGTCCTGCAGGCAGACGTCGTCGTTGGCGACCGCGATCACCCGCATGCCACCGACGGTGAACGAGTACCAGAGGCCCCGGGCGTGTTCCTCGCTCCCGGCGTCGGGGACGGTGAAGTAGGTCTGGAACGCCTGGTAGCCGATGGGTCCGTTGCCGAGTTCGTTCTCGTGGTTGCCGGGGGCGGGCATCCAGGGCCGGTAGCGGGCCGAGCGAGAGTTGTTGGCCCACCAGTCGTTCCAGGTCCGTATGCGGTCGAGGGACAGGTTGGCGTAGCAGAGGTCGCCGTTGACCAGGTTGAACAGCGGGGCCAGCGATTCCACCGCGGAGGTGATGTCGCCGGCGTACTGGGAGCCGAGATTGTCGTTGACGGCCTTGCCGTCGACGATCTTGCCGACGGTGGGCGTGCCCTGATCGCCGAAGCTGGTGAACCGGAACTTGGCGCGCCCGGCGGGCGCGGTGCGGATGGTGCCCAGTTCCGGTGGCGCGCCGTCGTGTCCGGCGGCGTAGACGTAGTCGGTGTCGGGGGACAGGCCGGTGAGCCGGGCGTGATGGGCCTGGATCTCGATGCCGGACTTGGCATCCCGGTAGGTGCGGGTCTGCGCGGAAACCGTCGTGCCGAATCCGGAGTCGGCGGTGCCGTAGCGCACGGTCGGCGCGTTGACCGATCCGAGGGTGTGCCAGGTGACCACGACCTCGCGGGCCGCGTCGGCCCCGAACTGGAGGTGCAGGCCGGAGACGCGGGGCGCGGCGGCGCGGTCGGGGGTGGTGACGAGTTCGGCGGAGCGGGGCCAGGCGGGGGCGTTGGATCCGGTGCTCTTCAGTGCTACCGCGCCGCCCGCGCCGACGGTCAGTCCGGCCAGGCCCGCGGCGGCGGAGGCGCCGAACAATCGGCGGCGGCTGACCGCGCGGCTGGTGTCAGGGGTGCTGACAGTAGGTGTGTCGGGGTTGTCCGGCGTGGAATCGGGGTTGTGGGAATCCTCACGATCGGTCATGGGTGTCAGTCAACAACCAGTGGGTACGAGGGAGGTCACAGTGCGACGAACGCCAAATGAAAAGAACGGGTCGGTCGGTGAGAACGCCCTCGGTCCGGCGTTCGGTGCGCTCCTGCCGTCCTCGCCCCTTAGGCTCTCGGGGATATCGAGGCGGCCACGAGCCACTCTCGGGCATATGACGGATGGATAGGGTGAAATTCATGACAGCTACTGGCGGCGGAACCGAGTCGTGCTTCCGCACCGCGGTGGTCCCCGCGGCCGGGCTCGGCACCAGGTTCCTGCCCGCGACCAAGACGGTTCCCAAGGAGTTGCTGCCGGTGGTCGACACCCCGGGCATCGAATTGGTCGCCGCCGAGGCCGCGGAGTCCGGCGCCAATCGGCTGGTGATCGTGACCTCGCCCGGGAAAGACGGTGTGGTCGCGCATTTCGTCGAGGACCTGGTGCTGGAGAGCACCCTCGCCGAGCGCGGCAAGTTCCATCTGCTGGAGAAGGTGCGCAAGGCCCCCGCCCTGCTCGACGTCACCTCGGTGGTGCAGGAGGAGCCGCTGGGCCTGGGTCACGCGGTGGCGCAGGCGGAATCGGTGCTCGACGCCGACGAGACCGCCATCGCGGTGCTGCTGCCCGATGACCTGGTGCTGCCCGGCGGCGTGCTGGAGCTGATGGCGAACGTGCGGAACACCTACGGCGGTTCGGTGCTGTGCGCCATCGACGTGCCGAAGGAAGAGGTCAGCGCCTACGGCGTCTTCGACGTCGAGGAATTGCCCGACGGCCCGTGCGACGTGCTCAAGGTCAACGGCATGGTGGAGAAGCCCGCCGTGCACGAGGCGCCCTCCACCTTCACCGCGGCCGGGCGATACCTGTTGGACCGCGCCATCTTCGACGCGCTGCGCCGCATCACTCCCGGCGCGGGCGGCGAACTGCAGCTGACCGACGCCATCGCGCTGCTGATCGCGGAGGGCCACCCGGTTCATGTCGTGGTGCATCGTGGGTCGCGGCACGATCTGGGCAACCCTGGCGGTTATCTTCGTGCTGCGGTCGATTTCGCTCTGGAACGCGAGGAATACGGTCCCGCCCTGCGCGAGTGGCTCGAGCAGCGGCTCGGTCCGGACTGGAATCCGCAGCTGACCACATGCGAATGAGGCGACGGACGGGAGCGACTACGGAAGGGCGGCATGCGCTCGGTTGAGGATCAGCAGATCAAGGTGACCGCCGCGGCCGTGGCCCCACGGCCGGTCCGGGTCGCGATCAGCGAGGCACAGGGTTTGCTGTGCGCCGAGGATGTGGTCACCGAGCGCCCCCTTCCGGGCTTCGACCAGGCCGCGATCGACGGCTACGCCGTGCGCAGTGTGGATGTGGCCGGCGCGGGCGCGAATATCCGTGACGAGGACGGCAATTCGGTGCTCCTGAGCCTGCCGGTGGTGGGCGAGGTGGCGGCCGGTTCCCGTCAGCCGATCCGCCTCCAGCCCCGCCAGACCGTGCGGGTCGACACCGGCGCGCCGCTGCCGACCCTCGCCGATGCCGTGCTGCCGCTGGAGAACACCGACGGCGGCCGCGCCCGGGTCAAGGTCTACGAGGCGGTCCGCTCCGGCGACTACGTGCGCCGCATCGGCGACGACGTGCAGCCCGGTGATCTGGCGGTGCGCGCCGGCACCATCATCGGCCCGGCCCAGGTGGGCCTGCTGGCCGCGGTCGGCAAGGACAAGGTGCTGGTGCATCCGCGGCCCCGGCTGTCGGTGCTGTCGGTGGGCGGCGAGCTGGTCGACATCGATCGCACGCCCGGACCCGGCCAGGTCTACGACGTGAACTCCTACGCCCTGGCCGCCGCCGCCCGCGACGCGGGCGCGGACGTGAACCGGGTCGGCATCGTCAGCGCCGATCCCAAGCGGCTGCGGGACGTGGTGGAGGGCCAGCTGGTCCGCTCCGAGGTGGTCGTGATCGCGGGCGCGGTCGGCGGCTGGGCGTCGGAGCAGGTGCGCGAGGCCCTCGAGGGGCTCGGCGAGCTGGAGATCACCCGGGTCGGCATGCATCCCGGGTCGGTGCAGGGTTTCGGCCTGCTCGGCCGCGACGAGGTGCCGACCTTCCTGCTACCCGCGAATCCGGTTGGCGCGCTGGTGGTTTTCGAGGTCATGGTGCGGCCGCTGATCCGGATCGCGCTGGGCCGCCGCCACCCCATGCGACGCATGGTGCGGGCGCGCACCATCCTGCCGATCGCCTCGATCCCGGGCCGCCGCGGCTATCTGCGCGCGCAGCTCATGCGCGACGAGCAGACCGGCGACTACCTGGTGCAGCCGCTGGGCGGCCCGAACGGGGCGTCCTCACATCTGCTGGCCACCATGGCCGAGGCCAACAGCCTCATCGTGATCGACCCCGAGACCACCGAGGTGCGTACCGGTGACGAGGTCCAGGTCGCGTTCCTGGCTCAGCGTGGGTGAGGCGTGGAGATGAACGTCTTTCGTTCGGCCCAGCATCCGGGCTGGCCGGCGCATCTGGGTCCGGTGCGGGTCGCGGCGGGCACGGTCACGCTGCGGCCGATCCGCCTGCGGGACGCGTCCGCGTGGGGCCGGATCCGGGTCCGGGACAAGGATTATCTGGAGAAGTGGGAGCCCACCGGCCGTGGCCCGTGGGAGGCGCGTAACCACTCCAGCAATTGGCCCGCGCTGTGGTCGGCGTTGAAGGCCGAGGCGCGGCGTGGCGCCATGATTCCGCTCGTCATCGAGGTGGACGGCCAGTTCAGCGGTCAGCTCACGGTCGGCAATATCGTGCGCGGCGCGCTGCGGTCGGCGTGGATCGGCTATTGGGTGTCGAGCGAGCTGGCCGGGCAGGGCGTGGCCACCGCGGCGCTGGCCCTGGGCCTGGACCACTGCTTCGGCGAGGTGGGCCTGCATCGGGTCGAGGCCACCGTGCGGCCGGAAAACCTTGCCAGTCAGGCGGTTCTGCGCAATGTCGGTTTCCGCGAGGAGGGCATGCTGCAGCGCTACCTCGACGTGGACGGCGCGTGGCGGGATCACCTGCTGGTCGGCATGACGGTCGAGGAGGTTTCGGGGACCGTGGTGGACAGACTGATTCGCGCGGGGCGCGCCAGCAAAGCCTGATAACTCGCTGAGCGCGGCGTGTGAGAGTTTTCGCGACCGAATTCGTGTGACTAGTGTTGCGTGTGTGGTCGGCGCGCCTGAGGGGAATACCCACGGCGTGGAATTAACCTACGCACGTCGGTGGTGCGTCTGTTTTCCGATCAGAAGGGACAGACAACAGGGCGGGACGGAGGTGTAAGGGCCAATGCCGAATTCGATCTTGTGGATCGGGTTGGTGGTGCTCTGGGTCTTCGTGCTCTTCCCGATGCTGGCCAATCGCCATCCCCGCATCCGGCAGCACACCGACGCCGCACTCTCGACACGAGTGTTGCATCGCGGCGGTGCCAAGCGAAGCACCAGGAAAGGTCCGGCGACCGGACATGACACCGACCCGGACTACGTGCCGGTTCGCAGAAAGCTTCACCCGAGCGAGGATCCGGAGGATCGGATGACCAGATCGGACGACAGCCCCGCCGAACCGGAAGCCCTCACCGCCGCCGTCGCGGCCGAGACGGCAGCAGCCGTAGCCGAGAAGGACGAGGTCGTCGCCGCGGTGAGCGCCGAACTGCCGGAGCCCGAGACGGATTCGACCGACCCGGAGGACGCCGACGACGCGGACGCGGACGCCGCCGAATCCGAGCCCGCCGCAGCGGAATCCGAGACCGACCCCGAAACCGCCACGGATGAGACAGAATCCGAGACCGTGGATGCCGCGGCAGTGACCGACGACGCTGAGCCGGAAGCCGCCGTGGTCGACGCGGCCGCTGCCGAGCCCCGCAAGCGGGCCTCCCGCGCCCCCGCCCTGCGTGACCCGGATCCGGAACCCGAACTCGAATCCGACGACGAGGACGAGGATTTCGTGCCGTCCCGGCGCGGACGCGGCGGATTCGACCCTGAGGCCGACGCCGCCGCCCGCGCGGCCCGCTACACCTTCCGCCAGCGCGCGGTCCTGGGCCTGGTGCTCGCCATCCTGCTGTTCGCCGCCTCCGGCCTGGCCATCTCCTCGCTCGTGTGGTGGCTCTCCGCGCTGTCCGGCATCGTGCTGGTCGCCTACCTCGCCTACCTACGCAAGCAGGTTCGCCTCGAGGAGGACATCCGCCGCCGCCGCGCCGCGCGCGCGTCCCGCCAGCAGACCGAGTCCGACGCCGAGGACGAGCGACGCACGCGCGAACGTCCCCGCCCCGACCGCGACGAGACCCGCACCCAGTTGCGCCGCGCCGTCCTGGTCGAATCCGACGACGAGGACCCGTTCTTCGAGCACCTCGACCTCTTCGACGCCGCCGAGGCCCGTGCGACCCGCCAGCGCGCCGCCGGCGCCCGCGAACGCCGCGCGGTAGGCGAATAGCCCACAACGCACCGAGAAGGGCTCCCCGTCCAACGGGGAGCCCTTCTCGCATATCCGGGGCGAATAGGCACTGTGGGCAAGGCCGACGCGGGCCCATGACTACCGGTTGATGCGCGACGACCGCGGCTACTTCAGGCGACGCTGAGAGTTGTCTGGAGTTCGGGTGCGCGGCTCCGAGTCTTCGAAGTTCGGGGGTGTCACTCCTGAGAGGTTCGAGGGTTGTCTCTCGCGAAATTGAATAGGCTTTTGCTATTACAGCGAAAGGGCCCGGCTTTCGGCCGGGCCCTTTCGGCGGGTGCTGTCGCGAGCTATTCGATGTCCGGCATTCGCCCGGTTACCGGAATCTGCCGCTCGATGAGTTCGGCCAGCGTCCGGAGTTTTGCCGCGAATTCGCGTGCCGCCACCGGATGCTCGCCGGACCCCTTCACCACTTTCTGGGTGAGTGCGGTGAGCCGGGACTCGACCGCGCTGAACACGTCGGCGGTGGCGGGCTGCTCCTCGGAGAGGTCACCGCGCAGCCAGGCGCGCAGCCGCTGCACCACCGCGCCCTCCTCGTAGTCGTCGGGCAGCACCGCGACCGCTTCGCGGAGTTTGCCCGCGGTGACCTTCACGTCGGCGGCCAGCGTGGTGTACACGGTGACCGCCGCGTCCTCGCCGTAGGCCGCGGCCACCGGCAGCAGCTCGCGGATCTGGCCCTCGTTGAGGGCCGGCGCGACCGGGTGCAGGCGCGCGGCGAGCGGCCAGGCCCGGATCAGCTTGTGCGCGTAGGACCGCTGCATGTCCCAGCGCTTCTCCACGTACTCGTCGAAGCTGGCGTGGTCGGCGCGGTAGAGCCGGCCGTCGCGCACGATCTGCAGCGCGCGCCCGGCGGTCCAGAAGGCCACCCGCAGCGCGTCGATGGAGGACTCGCACACCTCGAGCTGTTCGGACTCGCTGCGGCTGAGTGGCCCGTCGCCGCCCGCGGTGGGCAGCGGAAGGTCCAGCACGCCGGGCGCGCTCTCGGCCGCCGCCGGGGCGGCCTCGTGCGCCACCGGCTCCGGCGCCGAAGCCTGCGGTGCTGCCGGGATCTTCGGCGCGGGCGTGACCGGTGGCGCGGCCACGGGTTCGGTCGCCACCCTTTCGGCCGCCACCGTCTCGGGCGCCAGGGTGGCGGTCGCGGTGGCGGCGGATGCCGCCGCGTCCGCCGGGGCCGCCGCGGGCGCGGCCGGTGCCATGAGGACGGTGGTGGCGGCCGGTGAGAGTTTCGGTGTGCGCGGCCATTTGGCATCGCGCAGCGGGGACACCGGGGGAGTGTGCTCGGCCTCGTCGGACAGCGGGTTGCGGCCCAGGCCGCCGCCGATGGAGGTCTTTCTGCGCTGGGGCGGCATCAGGCCGACACCTCCGCCGGGACGCGGGACTCGATGTAGTCGCGCACCAGTTCGTCGCCGACGGCCCGGTATTCGCCGAGATCCTCGATCGGGTTCTCGGCGCCGTCGCCGACTTCGCCGTCGGCGGCCTCCCGATACCACTTCCAGGCGCTGACGTAGGAGTCGAAGACCTCGTAGCCCGCGTCCTCCAGATTCCCGCGCTGCGTGCGGTATTCGGTGGACACGTTGACGCCGTTCTTCATGGTGACCGGAACCTTGGTCATGAGCACACGCACGCGAATGGCCTTCTCGTGTTCGGCGGCCGCTTCCTCGGCGGCGCGGTAGGTACTGGGGACGCGTTTGACTTCCGAGGGGCTGACGCTGGTGACGAGGATGAGTTCGTCGCTGACGGGGACGGCGGCCTTGAAGATGTCGGCCGATTCACCGCCGGCGTCGACGATGATCACGTCGTAGTTCGCGGAATTGTCGGTGATGCAGTCGTTCACGTGCCGTGAGGGGAAGGCGAGCAATTCGAAGGGAATGTCGACCTCGGCCTTCTGTAGTCGCCGATACCAGGAGTATCCGGTCTGGCTCAGCGGGTCGGCGTCGATCACCAGCACTCGAAGTTCATGCGCGGTAGCGAAATACGAGGCGATGAAGAAGGCGGATGTCGTCTTGCCCACGCCTCCTTTGAGATTCCCGAGCGTGATCACCAGTGGCTCGGGAAGATTGCCTAGCGCAGGGGATTTGGTCATCGATCAACCTCCTGTTGATGGGGAGGGCAGCTTCCTCGATCAGTCTCACACGCGCGTGGGACGCGCCCGCGAAGGCTCGCTCGGAGGTGTCGAATTGGTTGAAACCGGCTGTGTCCAATTGGACACAGCCGTCAATGGTTACCGTTTCGTAATGCATAACACGCATGTCATTCGTTGCCAGCCCTGACGTTCCGGCGAAATATGCATTCTCGGATCTGCTGGCAGTACCGAAATTTCGCGTGATGGACGGATACCGGATAGCTTTCACGGCTTGATCGGAGGACGACCGCTCATGGAAACAAACGGTGATAGACAGAAGGTTCGATTACTTCCGCGGCTGAGCCTGCGGACCCTGGTGACAGGAGTCCTCGGAGCTGCAGCCGTCGGAGCCGCCCTGTTCTTCGCGGCGGGCCAGGCGCAGGCGGCGCCGGTGACGATCCCCGGTATCGGGGCGATCGACATCCCGGACGAGATCGCCGCCCCGCTCGGCCGGGTGACCCCCGCGATCGGCATCCTGCCCCCCGCGGCCGGAACCACTTCCCCCACGCCGGAATCGGCGATCGGTGAGCCGGACGCCCCCCGTATGACGGTGGCGCCGCAACGCATCGTCATCGCCCCGGCCGACACGATGCCCGACCCGGCGCCGGTGCGGCCACTGTTCCCGGAGTCGCTGCGCTCGGCCATCGTGATCCCGGCGATCGGCACCCCGGCCATCGCCACCCCGACGGGCGCCGCCCCGAGCGCCGTGATCCAGCCCCCCGCGCAGGAATCGCGCACGGTGTCGGTCGCCGGTCTCGGCACCTTCGTGGTGCCCGCCGCCCTGCCCCCGCTGGCCGGAATCCCCGGCGTGACCGATTCCGCGGTCACCCGCACCACGGTGCCCGCGGTGATGCCGAAGACGGCGGGCGAGCGCGCGGTGGAGGCGGCCCGCACCAAACTCGGCGCGAACTACAGCACCGGCGGCACCGGCCCGGACTCCTTCGACTGCTCCGGTCTCGTGCAGTGGTCGTATCGAGAGGCGGGCGTGGAAGTGCCGCGCACGAGCTATTCACAGCTCGCAGCCGGAACCCCGGTCACGATCGACGAATTGGAGCCGGGTGATCTGGTCTCCTACTACGGTGGTGGCCACTCGGCGATGTATCTCGGCGACGGGAAGGTCATCCACGCCAGTGACTACGGGTCCGGCGTGAAGGTCTCGCCGCTGTCGAATATGCCGGTGACCGGAGCGCGTCGCTTCCAGTGAACCGCTCGGGACCATTCGACGTGATCACCACGAATTCGTGATCGATCGACAACGCGAGGTAAGGCATGAGGGCAAGGAAAACGGCGGCACTGGTTCTCGCCACGCCCGCCACCGCGGCCGGAGACGGAACCGTCTATGCCACCAATGATTCAGGCTCCCGGCCCGCTGTTGACCAGCGAGGTGCAGTACGGCCGTGGCGCGCAAGGCTTCTCGGCGGGCCGGCTCTTCGGCATCACGTTCGGCGGCGTGGTCTACGAGGTGCCGTGCGGTTTCGATCCGAATGCCCGGACGGCGGCCCCCTGACCGGGGTGGGCCACCGGTTCACTGAGTAGTCCGACGATCATGGCGATGATGCTGTCGCGTACGTCGTCACGTTCGACCTCGGTGGACAGCACGGAGCGCTCGTAGTCGGCGAGCAGGGCGAACATGACCGTGGTCATGGCCTGTAGTCGGTACCGGCGTTGCGCCGGAGTCAGTTCCGCCAGTGCGTGATACAGCCTGGCGACGAGCACTCTTGTTGTCTGCCAACGCTTTTCGTTGAGATTGGGTCCGGTGACCGCTGGATGGGCGCGAGCCTGCTCCAGGAACCGCGCGTAGTGCGTCGAGCCGTCGGCGTAGGGCACGTCGAACATGGGCCGCACCAGAATGGCGACCAGCGCGGCGACACTGTCCGGGGCGCCCGAGGACTCGTGTTCGGCGAGCAGTTCGGTCCGGCGGGATTCCAATGCGGGCTGATGGCGTTCGATAATGGCGGCGATGAGGCCGTCCCGGGAACCGAAGTGATAGTGGACCGCGGAGTTGTTGCGCTGTCCCGCCGCCACCGCGATATCGCGCAGGGCCACGTCCGGCCCGCGTTCGGCGATGGTGCGCTCACCGGCGAGCAACATGAGCTCGCGCGCGTCAGGACTGTTCACGGTGCTATCGTGCCCCTTCGTCTCGCACCACGCGGTCCCGGGTGGACGCGCGGGCGGAACGTGGGCATTCGAACGGCGGTGATGATCGATGACGCCACGTGAGGCCGGGTCGCGCCGGGCGACGGTGGACCTGGCCCTGGTCGTCCCGATGAGCGGTTCGGCCGGCATCTTCGGGCCCTCCTGCGAGGCATGCGCCGCGCTGGCCGTCGAGGACATCAATGCGATGGGCGGGATCCTGGGCCGCCCGGTCCGGCTGCATCCGGTGGACGCGGGCGCGCCGCTGCCCATGCTGGCCGCGCGGATCGATCGGATGGTGAGCCGCGGCATGATCGACGGCGTGGTCGGCTGGCACCTGTCGAACGCGCGCAAGGCCATCACCCCCTACACCGCGGGCCGGGTGCCCTACGTCTACACCACCTTCTACGAGGGCGGCGAGGACTCCGACGGCGTCTACATGGTGGGGGAGACCCCGGATCAGCAGTTGTTCCCCGCGCTGCGCTGGTTCCGCGCCGAGCGGGGCGTGCGCCGCTGGTGCATCGTCGGCAACGACTATGTCTGGCCACGTGAAACAGCAAGGGTCACTTGGGAATTCGCTGACACGAGCGATATCGACGTGGTCGGTGAGGTGTTCGTGCCGTTGGGCAGCCGGGATTTCACCGCGGCGTTGGACCTCATCCGCAGTTCGCCCGCCGAGGGGGTGCTGCTGTTCATGGTCGGCGCGGATTGCGCGGCCTTCAATCAGGCCTTCGCGGCGGCCGGGCTGGACGAGAGCCGCCTGCGGCTGAGCATGATGATCGGCGAGGACGTGCTCTACGCGGGCGGCCCGGACAGCGCGCGCGGATTGTTCACCGCCAGCGGCTATTTCGAGAGCCTGGTGTCGCGGGAGGCGATGGCCTTCGGCAGCCGCTACACCGCCCGCTACGGTCAGCTGGCCCCGGCGCTGAACAATATCGGCGAATCCTGCTACGAGGGCCTGCTGTTGTTCGCCTCGCTGGCGGAGGCGGCGCACAGCCTGGACGTGCGGCTCATCGAGCGTGGTGCGGCGAGAGTGAGCTACGGCGGCCCGCGCGGTGAGGTGCGGGTGCGCGGGGCGCACACCACGCAGCCGGTATTCCTGGCGGGCGCGGACATCATGGACTTCACGGTGCTGGCCGAACTGACCGGATTGTGAAGCGCGGGCTGTTCGACTGATGGCGAACGCTACGTTGCGTTCCCAACCGGGGTGACGACCGAATGCCGTCACGAACCGGATAACGCAAGTGTGCCAAGGGTTTTCGTTTGTCGCGATGATCATTTGCGGCGCCCGCCGTGCGGTTTTCGTGTTGCAATAGGGTGGTGCCGCGCCGCCTCGGCGGCATCTGATGAAGGAGCCGCTCCGTGCCCGGAGGAAGACTCAGCCCCGATGATCGCCGCCTCATCGCCGCCGGTCTGGCCCGGGGCCTCGGCTACGCCGAGATCGCCCGCCGCCTGTCCCGGCCTACCTCCACCGTGAGCCGCGAGGTGACCCGCAACGGCGGTCCGGGCCGCTACCGCGCGGAGCTGGCGCAGGCCGCCACCGCGGTGCGGTCGCGCCGCCGCACGCCGCGCCCCAAGCCGATCGAGAAGCCTTCCGGCGTCGACGAATACGGCCGCGATCCGATGCTGCTGACCGAGGTCAGCGACCGCTTCGCGCTGCTGTTCGCGCAGTTCGGGATGCCGCGCATGGCCGCCGCGGTGCTGGCCCGGCTGTACGCCGCGGACTCGGGCAGCCTCACCGCCGCCGAGTTGGTGGCCCAGTTGCGGGTGAGCCCGGCGACGGTCTCCGCGGCGGTGGGGCGGCTCGAGGAGCGGGCGCTGATCCGTCGTGACCGGGACCCTGGCACCCGCCGCGACCGCTACGTGATCGACGAATCCGCTTGGTACCGAGCCACTCTCGCCGGAGCGCAGGTCAACGAGCGGCTGGCGGCCCAGGCGCGGCACGGCGCGGACGCGCTCGGTGTGGCCACGCCCGCCGGGCTGCGGCTGCTGGGCATGGGGGACTATCTCGAGCGGGTGGGCCTGGACATGGTCCGCTCCGCCGAACGCTGGCGGCCGCGGCTCGATCAATGAGCGACGGCGATGCCGGGAAATCTGCGGTGAATGCGATCGACATACTTGCGCACCGTGGAGAGTTCGGCCGAGATCGTTTGCCGGGCTTCCGCCGTGGGCGCGGTTTGTAATCGCCGCGTGAGTTTGACTACATGCCTTTCCAATTCGTCCAGGAAGATGCGGGCCTGAGCTAACTCGGGATCCTCGCCGACATCGGGATTACCGAATCCCCTGTACTGCATATCGCCGAAGTATTCCACGCCGCCGGACGCCGCGCCGCGCAATTGGATTGCTTCCGGTAGCCTCGCCAGGCGAGCTGCCCCGGCGCCATCGGGGTGTTCGGATCCCCGCACCGCTGCCCGACAGGAATTCGAATGGCCATCAGTTACCTGGAGTCGATCGTCGTCGGCGCACTGCAAGGGGTGAGCGAGCTCTTCCCGGTCTCCAGTCTGGGCCATAGCATCCTGCTCCCGGCCTGGTTGGGCGGGCAGTGGGCCGACGATCTGAGCATGTCCGCCAAGGATTCCCCGTACCTGGCGTTGCTGGTGGCCATGCACGTCGCCACCGCGCTGGCCCTGGTGATCTTCTTCCGGTGGGAGTGGGTGCGCATCCTGCGCGGCCTGTGGGAAGTGGCGCTGACCCGCGAGATCCGCACTCCCGAAGCACGATTGGGCGTACTGCTGGTGGTGGCGACGATTCCGGTCGGCCTCGCCGGACTGCTGTTGGAGAAGATCGTCCGGAACTACCTCGGCACTCCCGTGCCCACGTCGATCTTCCTGGCGATCAACGGTTTCGTGCTGTTGTCCGCGGAGATCATGCGCAAGCGTGAGCCCGAAGGCGAATTCGTGCTCTCCAGTCCGACGGGCCGCCGGGACGTGTCCATGGAGGACACCATCGTGCTGCCGATGACCGACCCGGACCGCGCCTCGGACGTGCGCCTGTCCCGTCTGACCATGCGCGACGCCACCCTGATCGGATCGGCGCAGATCGCCGCGCTCTTCCCGGGCATCAGCCGTTCTGGCAGCACCATCGTGGCGGGCCTGTTCAAGGGCATGCGCCACGAGGACGCGGCCCGCTTCGCGTTCCTGCTGGCCACCCCGGTCATCCTGGCGGCCGGGGTGCTGAAGACGCCGGAGCTGTTCAAGCCCGAGAACCATGCCATCCTGGGTCCCGCCGTCGCGGGCAGCGTGGTCGCGGGCGTGCTGTCCTATATCTCGGTCAAGTTCCTGACCGCGTACTTCGAGACCAAAACCCTGACCCCCTTCGCCGTCTACTGCCTGATCGCGGGTCTGGGCAGCCTGGTCTGGTTCAGCTAGCCCGCCTCTCCGGGCCTTCAGCGGACGGCTGGGGAGCCGTTGCCAGCCGTGCACCCGTGCCGGCGATGGGTGCCGAACCGATTTCGAGCGTGCCCGACGAGTTACCCCAACCGTTACCAAATCAGTGCGCGCCCTGGCATACGCAGATGCCAGGGCGCATGTTGCTGTCAGTTCGTGGGCGTGGTGGTGGGCGCCGCGGTGGTGGTGGTGACGACGGGGGTCGTCGTCGGGGCGGTGGTGGTCACCGGGGGAGTGGTGGTGACCGGCGCGGTGGTGGTGTCCGGGGCGACCGTCGTGGTGGCCGGCGGCGTCGTGGTGGTGACGGCCGGGGCCGGGGTGGTGGTGGTCGTCGTGGTTCCGGTCGCCGGAGTGGTGGTGGCGGCCTCGCCGGACTTCGGGGCGGCGGCCAGCACGGCCGGAGCCTTCGACGTGGTGGTCGGGCTCGGCGTGGTGGTCAGCGTCTTCGGGTCGAGCTGGTGGGCCTGGGCCTGCTTCGCCAGTTCGGTGAGCCAGGCGGCGGCGTACTCGGCGGAGCTGACGGGCTTGCCGTTGTCCGGGTTGGAGTCGTGCCAGTAGTCGAAGTGGTGACCGGTGCCGTTCGGGCCCAGGGTCAGGTTGTACGGGTCGTTCATGATCACCGGGATGGTGTTCTGGTTGGTGGTGATCAGCCCGATGACCTCGTTGAAGACCTTCTGCGGCAGGTATGCCAGCGGCGACATGTTCTCGGCGGCGATATTGTCCGCGGCCACCGGGGTCGCGTTCTGCTGGTTCGCCTGGTAACCGGGCTTCGACACCTTCAGCAGCACGTCGAGGAAGGTTTCCTTGCTGGTCCACCAGCCCGGGTTGTGCGCGATGTCGGCGAAGGCGTCGCCCGCGATCTTGCCCAGCACGACGGCGACGTCGATGCCGGTGGTCGGGTTGAGGCCCTCGTTCTGCATCTGGTCGGCATTGATCTGGCGGCCGACATTGATGGCGAGCTGCAGCAGCGAGATGTTCTTCGGCGCCGCGCAGGTGAGGTCGCCGTCGGAGCAGAAGGACGCGATGCGGCCGTTCAGCGCGCCGAAGTCACCGGCCTGGTCGGGCAGCGCGCCCTGCCCGCCCGCGACCTGCTTGCCGGTCTGGTAGCTCTGATCGAAGTTGTCCGGACGGCTCGGGTCCTTCGCGCCCGGGAACGGACCTTCCCCGGCGGTGCGGCCGGCGTCGGCGAGGATCACCACGCCCGCGACATTGCCGGGATCCACGATCCCGTACTTGCCGTCCGCGCCCGCGCTCTGGTGGCCGATCTGCATGGCCACCCGCCGCACCACGTCCGCGCCCTCGGAATAGCCGACGATCGCGTACTTGGTGTTCGGGCAGGCCGCGGAGATATCCCGCATGACCTGCTCGGTATTGGCGACACCGGTATTGACGGCGTCCTCGTAGCTGTTCAGGTTCGCGGGATAGGAGATGTAGACGGCCGAATACGAATTGGAGTCGACCGAGCCGCCGGGGGCGTTCACCACCGGGTCCACCCAGTGGCTCTGGTAATCGTCGGACAGGGCGGCGGGCAGTTCGTTGCCGTTCGCGTCGACCAGCATCTTGGTGGTTCCGGATTGCGGCGAGTCGTTGCGCCCGGCCACCGAGATGGTCACCATGTCATGGCATTCGGTGACCGACGAAGTCAGCGCCGGATCGGCCTGCTTCGAATCCGGCCCCGTCAGCGCGTAGGTGGCCGCTATCGCGGCCGCCACACCCAGTACCGCGGGAGCGGCGACCGCCGACGCGATCTTATGTCGTTTCGCGAACCCGCGAATATCCATGCCCGAATCCCCATTTCACCCCGACAAGTGAACCGTCAGGCCCAGCGACTGAGCGGGCCGTCTACACAGGGAGACGTCGTAACCGGAGATCCGAGTGTTACTTATGCGAATGAGTCGTTACCGCACCATGACCCGAACCCGCTGATCAGGCCCCGATCGGTTTGCCGAAGAATGAGGCGAAGGTCTCACCCAGCGTCTCGCCCAGGGTCTGCAGCTCACCGGGGGTGCCGAGCATGGACGGCATGTCGGTGGTGGAGCAGCCCGGTTGCGCGCCAATACCGTTCAAGCGATCGAACAGCCACAGCAGCGCGGCCGGTCCGCCGGAGACCTCGCCGATGACGTGCTCGCTGGCCCAGTCCCGGGTGTAGGTGACCTGCGCTCCGGGCTGCGCGCAGTAGGTGTCGACCAGCTTGTCCGCCGCGGGCAACGGCAGGATCTCGTCCCAGCGCGAGTGCCACACGAACAGCGGCATGTCGGGCAGGCTCTTGCCCAGGCGGGTGTCCTCGAGCATGGCCTGAACAGCGGGTTCGCCGAGCGGGTCGGGGGAGTTGATCATGCCGGTGATATTGAGGAACGGCAGCAGCGCGGTCTGATACTGCACGCAGAACGGCGCCTTCACCGTGCGCAGCAGCTGGCCGAGCGGGTTGAGCTTCTGGTCCAGCAGCGCGCTGAATTCCGGGTACTCCCGCGAGAGCCCGAGGACCGCTCCCAGCACCAGGCCCGCGGTGGCCTGATTGTTGGCCATGAGCAGTGCCGCGCCCAGGTCCGCGCCGGTGCCGCCGGAGGCCGCGCCCACGATATTCAGTTCCGGCGCATAGGTTTTGCGCATCTCGGCGGCGTGCATGGTGGGCATCGATCCGCCCGAGTAGCCGTACAGCGCGGTCGGCGCGCCCGCGCCGACGCCGAGCGGCGCGAACGAGGTGGCGGCGCGAATGCCGTCGAGGGTGATGCGCCCGGCCAGCGGCCCGGCGGCGTACGCCGAATTCGGGCCCTCGTGATCGGGGATCACCACCGCGAACCCCTTCTGCAGCGCGGCCTGCGCGAAGAGGAATTCGGCGGGCGCGACGATCTGCCCGAGGAACGGCGCGGCCGAAAGGTGTTGCAGCGCATAGGAGGGACTGCAGTAGCCCTGCGTCGAGTCCTCGGCGATCTGCACCGAGAGCAGCTTGCGCGGCGCGGGCGCGGTGCCGCGCGGCTTGATCAGGGTGGCGACCGCCGGGATGGCCTCATCGCGACTGTTGTTGGAGCGGTAGGAGACCTGCCAGGCGTCCACGTTCAGCGGGATCAGCCCGAAGTTGCCGAGATTGACCTGCCGGGCCGCGATGATCTCGCCGGGCGCGGCGGCGGCGATCACGTCGGCGGACGGGTTGTAGAAGCCGGGATCGAGCTCCGGCGGCAGTGGCAGCACCTGCGCCGGCGCGATCGAGGGCAGCGTCGGCGCGGCCGGATCGGCGTGCGCCGGTCCCACCGTGAATGCCGCCGCCACCAGCGTCGTGATGGACACCGTCCCGAAGCGCACGAGCCGCCCGGTCAGTCGTCTGGTCTTCATCGACCCACTTCCTCACCCTGAATCCCCAAGTTGTGAGACTACCTAGTCTCAATATTGCGGGGATCACTCTGCCACAGCTGTGACCGGGCTCGCAATATGCGTGAGCGGCGGAATCGGGGATTGGGCGGATTCGGCCTATCCGCCCCGGTGGCGGGGCAAATCCGGGAAGACCCTTCCCGGTGGCGCGGATCACTGCTACGTTCACACTTACTGAACGCTCAACAAGTAAGTTTGCGAGGTCGCGATGCGCGTAGCCGTCAACCCCAGGCTCTATGACCCGCTGCCGGACGATCCGGTGCTGCTCGGCTGCGAATGCGAGGCGTGCGGCCGGGTGTACTTCCCGCCGATCGGGCTCGGCTGCGAAATGTGCGGCGCGGGGGAGGGGCGGCTTCGGTCGCGGGCCCTGCGCGCGGAAGGCGTGGTGTTCGCGGTCGCGGAGGTGGCGGTCGACCCGCTCGGCGCGGCTCCCTTCACCGTCGCGGAGATCGTGCTCGACGAGGGGCCGCTGATCCGCGCGCTGACGCACCCCGAGTCGCACGCGCCACGGATCGGTGATCGGGTCGCCGCGCGCTGGCATGTCGTGCGGCGCGATGACGCCGAGCTGGTCGAGCCCGCCTTCGCGACCGTCCCGGCCGAGAGTGAGGTGCGGCCATGAGTGTGGACCTGCGGCCCGCGTGGGTCGTCGGCGTCGGGTTGCATCCGTACCGGAAGCCCGGTCGCACACCGTATCCGGAGCTCGGCGTCACCGCCGTCCGCGCGGCGCTCGCCGACGCGGGCCTGACCTGGAACCAGGTGCAAACCGCGTACACCGGGACGGCGACCACGTCGATGGCGTTGTCGCGCTTGATGTATCGGCACCTCGGTGCGACCGGCATCCCCATGATGCAGGTCGAGAACGCCTCCGCGTCGGGGTCGAGCGCCTTCCGGCAGGCCTACCTCGATGTCGCCGCGGGCCTGCACGATGTGGCCATCGCGGTCGGCGTCGACAAGCCGCTGAACCTCACCATGCCCGCCCGCGCGGCCGGGCTGGAGGACCTGGTCGGGAATCGTCTGCTGCCGGTCTCGCATTTCGCGCTGCTGGCCTCGCGCTACATGTACGAGACGGGCGCGACGCCGGAGCAGATCGCTCGGGTGGCTGTGAAGAACAGTCGCAATGCCGCACTCAACCCGAATGCGCAGCGCCCCAAGGCCAGAACGCTCGAAGAGGTGCTGGCCCCGCCGGCTCTCAGCGGCGTGCTCACCCGCCTGCAGTGCTGCCCGATCGGTGAGGGCGCGGCCGCCGCCATCGTCGTCTCCGACCGGGCGATCACGGACCTCGGCCTCGATCGGACGCGCGCGGTACGGGTGCGCGCCTCGGCGCTGCGGTCGGAAACCTATTACGGCACCGAGAATTTCGATGCCGCGTTGACCGCGGAAACCACGGCCGAGGCGTTGCGGGCGGCCGGCGTGAGCATCGACGACGTGGATCTGATCGAGCTGCACGACGCCTTCACGGTGGAGGAGCTCGTCTATCTCGAGGCCATGGAGGTGTGCAAGCCCGGCCGCGCCGCGGCCGCCCTGGCCAGGGGCGATTTCGATATCGGCGGCAAGGTCGCGGTCAATGCCTCCGGCGGACTGCTGTCCATGGGACATCCGATCGGGCCGACCGGCGTCGGGCAGATCGCGGAACTGACCGTCCAGTTGCGTGGCGAGGCCGGGGCGCGGCAACACCCCGACGCCCGAATCGGCTTGGCGCACATGGTCGGAGTCGGCGCGGTCTGCGCCGTACACGTGCTCGCACGCGAGGAGGAATCATGAATCAACCCGACAATGGATCCCCGGAGTTCTGGGCCGCCCATCGACCGGACGCGCCCGCGGTGGTCAGCGGCGGCGTCGTACTGACCTACCGGGAGTGGAACGACGCGGCCGACCGGGTCGCGGAGGGCCTGGCCCGGCAAGGGCTGACCGGTGGCGATCGGATCGGCACCAGGTTCCGGCTGGCACCGGAGTACTTCGTCGTCCAGCGCGCCCTGCAGAAGCTCGGTGTCGCCCAGGTGGCCGTGAACTGGCGGCTGACCCCGGAGGAGACGCTGTACATCCTGCGCGACAGCGGCGCGAAAGGGCTGGCGTGCAATGACATCGACGTCACCGGATGGGATCCGGACGCGGTCGGCCTGCTGATCACCGCCGGCCAGACCCCGGACGCACCGGGGATCCGCTACGAGGATCTGCTCGAAACATCGGACGCCCCGGCACGTTTCGGCGCGGCACGGCCCGCCCTGGTGCTGTACACCTCCGGCACCACCGGCCGCCCCCGCGGCGTCCCGCCGACCGATCCCGCCACCATCACCGACTGGGAGCGCCTCCAGCGGTATCTCGTCTCGGTGGCGTCCATCCCCCCGTTGCCCGATGCGGTGCGGTCCCTGCTGACGATGCCGATCCATCACGGCGCCGGGCCGGCGGTCGCGATGCGGGCCTGCGGCGGAGGCGGCACCGTGGTGACGCTGGACCCGTTCGACGCGGAGACGGCCCTGCGACTCATCGACGAGCATCGCATCCAGTCCTGGATCGCGGTGCCCACCATGCTGTTGCGCATCCAGAAGCTCCCCGCCGCCGTGCTCGACAGCTACGACCTGTCCTCGGTGCGGCACATCGGAACCGGGGCCGCGCCGGTCCCGCAGTCATTGAAGGAATGGGTGGTCGAGCGCTTCGGCGACGACGTGCTGTGGGAGAGCTACGGCGCCAGCGAACCCGGCATGATCAGCTACACCGCGCCCGAACATCAGCTCGCCAAGCCGGGCACCAGCGGCCTGCCGTTCGACGGGGTCGAGATCGCCATCGTCGACGCGGACTGGAATCGGCTGCCCGCCGGGGAATCCGGGGAGATCGCGGTCGATACGCCGATCGTGCTGCGCAACTATCTCGGCGGTCCACCGCTCGGCGAGGACGTGGTCAAGGACGGCTTCTACCGCACCGGCGATGTCGGCTACCTCGACACCGACGGCTTCCTGTTCATCACCGACCGGATCAAGGACATGATCGTCGCCGGCGGGGTCAACATCTATCCCGCCGAGATCGAGAAGGCCCTGGTCACACACCCGCGGGTGATCGACGCCGCCGTGATCGGCATCCCCGACGCGGATTTCGGCGAGAAGCCGCTGGCCTACATCGTCGCGACACCGGGATCCGCGCCGACCGAGGCCGAACTGCTGGCCCACCTGGAAGGGCGGCTGGCCGGCTACAAGCGCCCGCGCCGCTTCGACTTCGTCACCGACCTGCCCCGCAACCCGGTGGGCAAGGTCATGAAACACGAACTGCGCCAACCATATTGGGAAGGACGTGAGCGCAATGTCTGACCGGCCCGATCTCATCGCGACCGAGGTGATCGACGAGCGGATCCTGCTCATCCGCATCGACCGGCCCGAACGCCGCAATGCCTTCGACGGCGCGACCGCGCGCGCCCTGGAGGCGGCCATCGACCGCTACGAGGCCGACGACGCGCTGCGCTGTGCCGTCCTCACCGGCTCCGACCTGGTGTTCTCCGCCGGACAGGACCTGATCGCCGCCGCGACCGGCGATATGGGCGTGACCGAACGCCGCGGCGGCTTCGGCATCATGGCCCGGCCGCCGGTCAAACCCATCATCGCCGCGGTCGAGGGCCACGCCCTCGCGGGCGGTCTCGAACTGTGCCTGGCCTGCGATCTGATCGTCTGCTCGCGCACCGCGAGTCTGGGCCTGCCGGAGGCCGCGCGGTCGCTGGTGGCCATGGGCGGCGGGTGTTTCCGGCTCCCCAAACGGATTCCGTATCACCTGGCGATGGAGCTGATCCTGACCGGAAAGCCCTGGCCCGCCACGCTGTTCGCCGAACTCGGACTGATCAACCGGCTCGCCGAGCCGGGCGGCGCGGTCGACGGAGCGCTGGAGCTGGCTCGCGACATCTGCGCCGCCGGGCCGCTGGCCGTGCGGGCGAGCAAACAGATCGTGGTCGACTCCCAGGGCTGGACCGACGAGGAAGCCTGGACGAAGCAGCTGCCCTACCTGACCGCACTCCACCACTCCGAGGATCTGCGAGAAGGCCTGCGCGCCTTCGCCGAGAAGCGGCCGCCGGTCTGGAAGGGACGCTGACCATGCGGAAACCGAGCTTCGAGAGCACCCTGCTGGCCGGCCAGGTCGCCATCGTCACCGGTGGTTCCCGCGGAATCGGCGGCGCCACGGCGACAGTGCTGGCCGCCCACGGCGCCAAGGTCGTCATCGCCGATGTCGACAAGGACAAGGCGGACGAGGCGGTGACCGCGATCGACGACGCCCACGGTCCGGGCACGGCCACCGCCTTCGTCGCCGACCTGGTCGCGCCGAGCGCGTGCGACGACCTCGTCGCCCACGCGATCGACACGTACGGCGGCCTCGACATCGTGGTCAACAACGCCGGATACGCGTGGGACGCCCGCGTCCACGCCATGACCGACGACCAGTTCCAGGCCATGCTCGACATCCACCTGGTGGTGCCGTTCCGCCTGGCCCGGGCCTGCGCGCCGGTGTTCCGGGCGGCCGCCCGGGCCGACGCCGCCGAGGGGATCACGCGCCATCGCAAGACCGTGATGGTCTCCTCCATGGCCGGGCTGCTCGGACTCGACGGCGCCGCCAACTACGCCTCGGCCAAGGCCGGTGTGCTCGGGCTGGCCCGCAGCCTCGCGCAGGAGTGGGGTTCGATGCACGTGAACGTCAATGCCGTGGCGTTCGGGATCATCCAAACCCGTTTCGGGCAGCCGCAATCCGATCGCGAGGTCATCCACACCGGCGGCCGCGAGATCCGGGTGGGCATGCCCGCCAAACAGGCGGAGCGGATGGGCATCACGGTGGATCCGGAGGTCCCGCCCACGGAGGCCGAGATCTACGCGGCGCGGCCGATGCCGTTCGTGTCGCTGGGCCGCACCGGCACCGTCGGGGAGGCGGCCGACGTCATCCTCTGGCTGTGCTCGCCGCTGTCGAACTATGTGACCGGGCAAGTGGTGCCCGTCAACGGTGGTTCACGACTGGGCTAGTTAGGGTGGCGCCATGGCGGGTCGCACGGAGAGGTCCATGGCGGAGGCCACCGGGAAGCCGGTGGCCCCGACGGCGAAGGGGAGCGACGCGGCCCCGCCCCCACGCCGCACCCAGCGCGAACGCGCTGCTCAGGCCGGTCAGGCGTTGCTGGATGCGGCCGAGTCGCTGTTCGCCGAGCGCGGTGTCGAGCAGACGTCGCTGGCCGATGTGGGGCAACTCGCGGGCTACAGCCGTGGATTGGCCAACCATCACTTCGGCACCAAGGCGGCACTGGTCGATCAACTGGCGCAGCGCATCCAGGCGCAGTTCGTCGGCGGGGCCGCGGCGAAGCTCGAGGAGCCCGGAGTCGACGCCGTCGCGGTACTCTCACAGCTGGCTGAGGACTACTTGAAGGCCATGATCGGCTACCCCCGGACCAGCCGCGCCTTCTTCGTGATGTGGGGCGCCGCAATGCCTTCCGAGGCGGCACTGCGCCCGGTCTTCGCCACCGACGACGAACGTTTCCGGCACGGCGTCGACCAATTGCTGCGCGCCGGACAGCGCAATGGGTCGGTGTCCGCCGACGTCGATCCGGCGTCCACCGCGACCGTGCTGACCGGCATGTTGCGCGGCGTGGCGGCCCAGTATCAGATCGCCCCCGACGCCGTGGACCTGCCCGCGGCCATCCGCTCCTGCCAGCGATTCCTTCAGCGTGGTCTGGCCGCCGGGTAACTAGAGTGAGCCGGATGACTGGTAAAGAGATGACGAAGAAAATCGCGACTCTTGCCGTGGCCCTCGCGGCGGTCGGTGCGCTCGGCGCCTGCAGCAGCAATGACAATTCCAGCTCCGACACCACCTCCGCCCAGCCGACCACCTCCGCGGCCGCCTCCGCCACCGTGGCCGTCCCGCCCGGTTCCCCGGCCGCCCTGCTGGCCGCCACCGCCTGGGAGACCACCTCCGCCACCGACGCCCACGGCGCCCAGGTGCCGCTGACCGACGACAATGTGAAGAACTACGTCGGCTTCGCCTACTTCAAGCCCGACGGCACCTTCACCATGTACAACCTCGACGACACCCCGAAGATGCACGGCGACTGGTCCGTCCCCGCCGACGGCAAGACCCGCACCATCGTCGCGAAAGACGATGCGGGACAGGAGAAGTTCCGCCGCGTCACCGACATCATCACCTTGAACGACAAGGAATTCACCTACCGCGTCTACCCGGACGCCAACGACAAGACGGTGTACTTCGACATCATCCACACCCCCACCACCCACCCGGAACCGAAGTAGCCGCGTCCTCCCGCCCGCGTCATCCCCGGATGGCGCGGGCGTTCTCGTTTCGGCTCGTGGCCCACCTCACAGCTTCGCGGCTGTCACACGCACCGGCTCTCGGGCGTCTTGTGGTCGTCCAATTCACCACCGCACGTGAGGATCACACGATGGAACCCCGAATCGACCTGAACGCCAACGCCGTCGGAGCCAAGCTCAACAAGCGGTTCGCCGGCGTCGGCCTCGCGATCTCTCAGTCGGGCCTCCCGAAATCGCTGACGGAACTCGTGGAACTGCGGGCCAGTCAGATCAACGGCTGCGGCTTCTGCGTCGACGCACACACCAAGGAACTGGCCGCGGCGGGCGAATCCGCGACCCGCGTCAACCTGGTCGCCGTCTGGCGCGAATCCACCGTCTTCACCGAACCCGAGCAGGCCGCCCTGGCCCTGACCGAGGAGGGCACCCGCCTCGCCGACGCGAGTCATGGCGTGTCCGACGAGACGTGGGCCTCGGTGCGCAAGCACTACGACGAGGACCAGGCCGCGGCGCTCGTCTACGTCATCGCCGTGATCAACGCGGCCAACCGCCTGGCGGTCATCACGAAGACCAAGGGCGGCTCCTATCGGGCGGGCACCTTCGAGGCGATCGCCGCCGGCTGACGGGCACACCCCGGTCCGGCTCATCGGTCCAGGTCGCGGGCCGATCCGAGATCGAACGGATCGGCGCGCGCCTATGCTCGCAGCATGACGCGTGACGCTCGGGACACGGGTGTTTCGCTGGCGGCACTGCTGGCAGCGTTCTCGTTCGCGATGGACCTCGGTCTGGGCCAGCCGATGGCGCACGTGCTGCGGTCCTGGCGGCTCGCCACGCGGCTGGGGGAGCGGGTCGGGCTGAGCGAGGGGGAGCGGTCCGACCTGTACTACACCGCGGTCCTGGCCTGGGCCGGGTGCGTGGCCGACGCGCCCGAAGTCTCGGCGTGGTTCGGGGACGACATCGCGTTCCGGGCCGACAGCTACGGGACCGACCTGCGGGGCATGGGCGGGGCGCGGTTCTTCCTCTCGCACGCGGGGGCTTCGGGGCCGTTCGCGCAGCGGGTGCGGAAGACGGTGGCGATCGCGGCGAAGGGCGGGCGCGATATCGAGCGCGGGCTCATGTCGCACTGCCTCACCACGTCGACCATGGCCGACCGGCTCGGGCTGGCCCCCGCGGTCGGGGACTCGCTGCGGCAGTTCTTCGCGCGGTGGGACGGCAAGGGGGTGCCGGTCGGGGTCGGCGGGGATCGAATCGGGTTGGGGATGCGGCTGTTCCATCTCGCCGACGTGGCCGAGGTGCTGCATCGGACCGCCGGAATCGAGGCCGCCGTCGAGGTCGCCCGGGCCCGGCGGGGCACCCAGTTCGATCCGGCCGTGGTGGACGAATTCTGTGCCTCGGCGCGGGACCTGCTGGCCGACAACGATTCCGAGCCGGACTACGGGGAACTCATCGCCGCCGATCCCGCACTGCGCCGCAATCTCACCGGGGCCGAACTGGATACGGCCCTAGAGGTGATCGCCGACTTCACCGATCTGCGCTCGCCCTATCGGGCCGGGCACTCCCGCGGCGTGGCCGATCTCGCGGCCCGCGCCGGGGCCGCCGCCGGTCTCGCCGAACCCGATGTCACGGTGCTGCGCCGCGCGGCCCTGCTCCACGACATCGGGCTGCACGGCGTTCCCGCGACGATTCTCGACAAGCCCGGCCCCTTGAGCGTCACCGAGCTCGAGCGGCTGCGGATGAACTCGTACTACACCGAACGGGTCCTCGCCCGCCCCGGCGGACTGGCCCGGATCGGCGCCATCGCCGCCATGGCCTACGAGCGACTCGACGGCTCGGGCGCGCATCGCGGCCTGACCGGCCCGTCTATCCCGGTCTCGGCGCGGCTGCTGGCCGCCGCCGACACCTACCGCGCGATGAGCGAACCGCGCGCCTATCGGGATGCCTTGCCGCCCAAGCGGATTCTGTCCGAACTGCGCTCCGAGGTGCGTCGCGGACGGCTCGACGCGGGCGCGGTCGACGCCGTCCTCGAGGCGGCCGGTCAGCCCCGGCAGCGTCGCCGCACCGGTCCGGACGGCCTCACCCCGCGCGAACTCGAGGTCCTGGCCCTCATCGCCCGCGGCGCGTCCACCCGACAGGTCGCCCGCACCCTGGGCATCGCCCCGAAAACGGCGGGCACCCACATCGAGCGCATCTATACCAAGACCGGTTCGTCGACCCGCTCGACCGTCACCCTCTACGCCGTCCAGCACGGTCTGCTCGACACACTGACCACCGATTCGTAGGGAGAACGCCCGACGACACCCGGGTTCGCCGCGCCTACCGTCGAAACATCAGCTACCGACCCCACCGGAGGTGACCTCATGCTCGATCTGGCCTCCCGGCTCACCGGCCTCCCCGAACGCACCGGGCAGGCGCCCTGGCCCGGCCACGAATACGTCAAGGGCTGGGGCGTTTTCGGCCTCCCCTTCGACAGCGGTCATGTGCTGGCGCTGCGCGTCTTCCCCGAAAACGACTTCGGCCCTTACAAAACCGTCTGGCATCGCGACCCCGAAGGCCGCTGGTCGATCTTCGTGGACGGCGACCGCGTCGATCACGCGTGCCCGCGCTACTACGGTCCCGCCTGCGACCACACCGGTCTCGCGTCGGTCGGCGCCGAATGGACGGGCCCGACGTCCCTGCACGTCACCGTCGACGACCCGGCCCTGGACTGGACGCTGACCGTGACGGAAACCCCGGCCCTGCGCGCCCTCAACGCCGTCGGCGGGCATATGCCCCTCGCCACCTGGCGCTCCCGCGCCCTCATCCGCTCACGCGAAATGATGGCCGCGGCACTGGGTCTGGGTCATCTCGAGATGGCGGGGACCATGCCCAGCGGCCACACCGGTCTCCTCATGCCCGAACGCATGTACCTGGTCACCGACTCGACCGCGGTCCTCGACGGTCACGACCTCGGTCGCCCCGCCCACCTGGACGCCAACCCCCGGATCGGGAACGTCACCCTGCCCGCCCGCGGTGTGGTAGCGATCGGCCAGGCGATGTGGCAGAAGCTGGACGACCAGGACTGACGCGTCAGCGCACGCGGGGCTCCACCCAGCGGCGCAGCGCGTCGATGGTGGTCTCCGGTGACGTGTTGAAGCAGAACCGAATTCCGGGCACCTCGTCGGACAGCGTGTTGACCAGCCGCTCGAACAGCAGCGTGTGCTCGCCCGCCATCCGGACGCCCGCGCCGATCATGGCCGCCCGGAACGTCTGCCCCGCAATGCGTTCGCGCAGTGCGGCTTCCGCCGCGTCGGGGTCGGCGGGCAGCTGACACGACACCAGATCGAACCCGGCCTCCCGCAACGCGGCCTCGCCGGCCGCGATGCGTGCGGTCAGAATCTCCTCGGTCAACTGTGGATAGTTGCGGTAATCCACAGCGCTGGGATGCAATCCGACCGACAGCACGGTCGAGCCGTTCGGGTGCTGCTGGTTCACGAGGTCTTCCGAGCCGGTTGTCGTCATGGACGGTACAAGCGCGCGATGCCGCCCGATCTTCCCGAACCGACAACCGGATCCCGGCTAGCCGAGGAGGTCTCGCACCGACGGCCCGCGACCGTGCAGCACGGCGGTCTCGGACCAGAGCAGCATCGCGACCGGGCCGCAGACGAAAAGATCGGCGATCAAGTGCTGGTGGGGCTGCGATGCCGACATCACGCGGCCCGCAGCGGTGTGGCGAAGGACTTGCGGAGGGAGGACGGGCCGATCAGGGGCAGCAGCGCGGCGAGGATCTTGCCTTTGAGGGCCTGTGGGGTGCGGGTCAGCTCGACGTCCACCCGGCTGCCGGACAGGTCGGGGGTGATCCGGAAGACCCAGCCGCCGCCCGCGCCGAAGAGTTTGGAATCGAGGGTGGTGATGGTGACGGTGTCACCGGACGGGTCCCAGTCGTAGCGGGCGCGCTCCCAAGCCGCGGCGGTGCCCTCGGTGACCTCGGCCCAATTGTCGCCGCGAGCGTGGACGGCGAAGTGCTCGGCGTCGATGCTGGGCCAGGCGTCGGGGCGGGTGGGGCCGAAGTCGGTCAGCACGTGCATGACCTCGGCGGGGGACAGGGTGGACATCAGGTGGAATCGAACGGTAGCCATGGGAATACCTTCGCCGTCACGGCCGGGTCGCCGAATCTGTCAGATGACGCTGTCTTGACGTAATCAACCGTGGGTAGGGTCGCGGCGGGACCCACATCTGCCGTGCGGGCCCGGAGGAGGATTCCGCACCATGCCGTTGTTCGGACGCGACACCGAACTGAAAGACCTGTCCGCCCTGGTGGACGGACCCGGCGAGCGCAGCGGCATCCTGATCGAGGGCGAGCCCGGCATCGGGAAGTCGACACTGGTCGAGCAGACCGTCGCCGCCGCCTCCGCCGCCGGTCATCGCGTGCTGCGGACCGCGGGCGTGGAAGCCGAACGCAATCTCGTCTACGCCGGGCTGCACCGGCTCCTGTATCCGCTGCGCCGCGAGTTCGACACCCTGCCCGCCCGGCAATTCGACGCGCTGACAACCGCTCTGGGCATGTCGGAGAGCACCGACGAGCCGAGCATCCACCTGGTCGGGCTCGCCGCCCTGACCCTGCTCGCCGATTCGGCGGCCGAGCGCGCGGTGCTGGTCGTCGCCGAGGACGTGCACTGGCTCGACCTGGCCAGCGCCGAGGTGCTGGCCTTCGTCGCCCGCCGCCTCGACTCCGAACCCGTTGCGCTGCTGGCCACCCGGCGCGACGGCGCGGTCTCGCCGGTGAGCGCGGCCGGATTGACCGTCATGCGTCTCGGACCGCTCGCCGGCGATGACGCGAACGCGCTGCTCGACGCCATCGCGCCGGATCTGCCCGCGCAGGTCCGGCGCCGCGTGCTGGTCGAATCGCACGGCAACCCGCTCGCCTTGACCGAGCTACCCATGGCCGCAATGGATCTCACCGAGACCGCTTCGGCTCTGCCGTTGACCGAGCGTCTGGAACAGGCCTTCTCGGCTCGCAGCGCCACGCTGCCCGGCCCGACCCGCTCGGTCCTGCTCGTCGCCGCCCTGAACGACGGCGACTCGGTCGCCGAAACCCTCACCGCCGCCGGGATTCTCCTGGATTCCGCCGTCACCGCCGAGGATCTCGCCCCGGCGGTCGGAGCCCGGCTGATCGACATCGGTTCCGGCACGGTCGCTTTCCGTCATCCCCTGGTGCGCTCCGCCCTGGTGGCCGCGGCGACCGGCGCGGAACGCCGCCGCGCCCACCTGGCCCTCGCCGACGTCCTCGCCGAGTCGCCGGAACGCCAGGTGTGGCATCGGGCCGCGGGCGCGGCCGGCGCCGACGAGGACGTCGCCGCCGCGCTCGAAGCCGCCGCCGAACGGTCCCGGCACCGCGGCGGCGCGGTCGCCGCCATGGAACACGCCGCGGCCCTCACCGTCACCCCCGGCCGCCGCGCGGACCGCCTGCTGCGCGCCGCCGAACTGGCCGTCGACGCGGGCAGCCGCGACACCGTCGAACGGCTGGTGGACGCCGCGCGCATGCTGCCCCTCACGGCCGGACAGCAGGCCACCGCGGCCTGGCTGCTCTCCGGTTTCGAGGACGGCATGCGCGAAAGCCACACGCGTATCGGCGAACTGGCCGTGCTGGCGGCCGATGTCGCCGCCGACGGCTACCCGGATCCCGCGCTGCGGATCCTGTGGGCGGCGGCCGCCCGCTGCTTCTGGTCCGAACCCGGGCCCGACACCCGGCGCGCGGTGCTCGCGGTCGCCGACACCTTCGCCATTCCCGGCGGCGATCCGGCCAAGCTCGCGATCGACTCGATCGTGGCCCCGTTCGAGCGCGGCGACGAGGTCCTCGGCCACCTGCGCACGCTGGCGGCGACCTCCGGTCGCGACACCGAGGTCGACCACTATCTCAGCAGCGCCGCGTACCAGGTCGGCGCGTTCGATCTGGCGGCCCAGTTCGCCGCGGCGTCCGCGCCCGGATTCCGGTCCGCCGGACGGCTGGGGCTGCTGACCCGGGCGCTCGCGATCCAGGCGTGGAGCCTGGCCCGGCTCGGCGACATCGCCACCGCCGCACCCATCGCGGCCGAGGCGGCGGCGTTCGCGCTGGAGACAGAGCAGCCGTTCATGCACGCGGTGATCGTGTCGGTGCAGGCCGAAATCGCGGCGCTGCGTGGCGATTACGCGGAGGCCACCACCCTGGCGGCGGACGCCGAACGCACCGGACTGGCCGCGGGAGCCCGGCCGGTGCTCGCCACCGTGCAGCTCACCCGCGGGCTCACCGCGCTCGGGGAAGGCCGATTCGACGACGCCTTCACCGACCTGGCCCGCATCCACGATCCGCGCGATCCGTCGCATTCACCGGCGCTGGCGGCGTACTTCCTCACCGAACTCGCCGAGGCCGCCGTCCGCGCCGGGCAAGCCGACGCCATGGCCGACCTGCTGCGCGGACTCGAAGCGTCCGCCGAGGCCACGCCGTCACCCGCCCTGCACATCGGCATGCGCTATGCCCGAGCGGTTCTCGCCGGTGACAAGGCCGCCGAGGCGTTCGCCGCCGCCCTGGCCGCGGACCTGACCGGCTGGCCCGCCGAACGCGGCCGCCTGCACCTGGCCTACGGCGAATGGCTGCGGCGGCAGCGCCGCGTGGTCGAGTCCCGCACCCACTTGCGCACGGCCCGTGAGATCTTCGACGCGCTCGGCTTCACCGCGTGGAGCGAACGGGCCCGCCTGGAACTGCGCAGCGCCGGTGAATCGAGCCCGAACCGCGACCCCGATGCCCGCGAGCGGCTCACCCCGCACGAACTGAGCATCGCGCAACTCGCGGCGCAGGGCCTGACCAACCGCGAGATCGGGCAGCGGCTCTACCTGTCGCACCGGACCGTCAGCACCCACCTGCACCGGATCTTCCCGAAGCTGGGCATCAGTTCACGCGGGGATCTCGCGGCCCTGCTGCCCACCCTGGACGAAACGGCCGGGTGATCGGCGGGTCGCCGCCGCGACCGATCGACACCGATTACGTCATCCGACGCACGCGGCGGGCCGGGTCCGCTCCCTAGCGTCGAAGGCATGAACCTCGACCGACGACGCCTCTTCGGCGCGACGCTGGCGGCGGGCCTGGCCGCGGCCACCCTCACCGCCTGCGCCACCGACTCCGCCACGCCCGCACCGGCTCCCACGAGCGTGAACCCGCGGGCCGGATCGGGCGCGCACACCGGCCTGGGCCCGATCAAGAAGATCGACGCGGGCGTGCTGAACGTCGCCTACGCCGAATTCGGGCCCGCCACCGGACAACCCGTGATCCTGCTGCACGGCTGGCCCTACGACGCCTACAGCTTCGCCGATGTCGGCCCGCTGCTGGCCGACGCCGGGTACCGGGTCCTGGTGCCCTTCCTGCGCGGCTACGGCGAAACCACCTTCCGGTCCCCGCAGACCGTGCGCAACGGCCAGCAGTCGGCCATCGCGCGCGACATCGTCGACTTCATGGACGCCCTGCACATCGACAAGGCCGTGCTCGGCGGATTCGACTGGGGCGCACGCACGGTCGACGTCATCGCCGCCCTGTGGCCGCAGCGCGTCAAGGCCATGGTCGCGGTGAGCGGCTACCTCATCACCCAGCAGGCCGCCCAGCAGCAGCCCCTGCCGCCCGAAGCGGAGCTCGGCTGGTGGTACCAGTACTACTTCGCCACCGAACGCGGCCGCCTCGGCTACGACCGCAACCGCCACGACTTCAACAAGCTCATCTTGCAACGCGCCTCTCCCGCCTGGACTTTCGACGACGCGACCTACAACCGCAGCGCGACCGCCTTCGACAATCCCGACCACGTCGACATCGTCATCTCCAACTACCGGTGGCGGCTGAGCCTGGCCCCGGGCGAACCGCAGTACGACGTCTACGAACAGCAGCTCGCCGCCGGGCCGGTCATCTCGGTGCCCGCGATCACCGTCAGCAGCGATTTCGACGGGGCGGCCAAGGACGGCAAGGGATACCGCGGCAAGTTCACCGGCAAGTACGAGCACCGCGTCCTCGACGGGATCGGGCACAACGTCCCGCAGGAAGCGCCACGGCCGTTCGCGCAGGCGATCATCGACGCCGACCGTCTCTGACGGCGGCGGAAGCCCCGGTTGTGCAGATCCGGCTCCGAGCACCCGAAGGCGCCCGGAGCCGGAGGCAGTCACAGAGCGCTGCGCTGCTGAATGCGGCCGCCCGGTTCGAGTTCCACCACGGTGTCGATCCCGATCCCGCGCAGGAACGGATAGTCGTGGCTGACCACCAGGATCGCGCCGCGATAGTCGGCCAGCGCTTCGGTCAGCTGCTCGACGCTGGTGATATCGAGATTGTTGGTCGGCTCGTCCAGAATCAGCAGCTGCGCCGGCGGATCGGCGAACAACAGGCGGGCCAGCGACACCCGGAACCGTTCACCGCCCGACAGCGTCGAGATTGGACGTTCCACACTGCTGCCCCGTAACAGCAAGCGGGCCAGATGATTACGGATCACGGCCGGGGTCGCCGTGGGTGCCGCGGCGTGCACGTTGTCGAGTGCGCTGGCGTCCTCGTCGAGGTTGTCCAGGCGCTGCGGCAGATACCCCACCCGCTCGGTGAGCAGACTGCCCCGGTCCGGATCGCGGCCCGTGAGCAGGTTCTCGACCAGCGTCGATTTACCGGAGCCATTGGGGCCGACCAGCGCTACGCGTTCCGGGCCCTGAATGACGACCCGCCGATCACCGTCACTCAGTTCCGCGATCCGGCGGCTGCGCGGCACATCCGGATCCGGGAGGTCGAGGTGGATGTGCTCCTCACGGCGGACCCGGGACGACGCGTCGTCCAGCAGCTGTTGCGCGGCTTGGAGTTTCGCGTCCAGCGTGGTGCGCATGGCTCCCGCCGAACCCTGGGCCCGATCGGCCCGGTTGCCCGCGAGAATCCGTGGAATCCCCCCGTCCCGCTGGGTCGCGCGGGCGGTGCGCTCGCGGCGGGCGAGCTTGGTCTCGGCCTCGATCCGCTGCCGTTTCTCGACCTTCACGGCCTGTTCGGCGGTGCGGGCGGCCTGGACGGCCGCGGCCTGCTCCTGTTCGACATACGCTTTCCAGGCGCTGTACGGCCCGCCGAAGACCGCCAGTTCCGCGCCGCGCAGCTCCGCGGTGGCGTCCATCCGCTCGAGCAGTTCGAGATCGTGGCTCACCACGATCAGGGTTCCGGGCCAGGAATCCACGAATCCGGCCAGCTTGGCGCGGGTTTCGCGATCGAGGTTGTTGGTCGGCTCGTCGAGCAGGGTGATGGGCGTGCGCTGGACCCGCAGGCCGGTGATCGCTACCAGGACGGCCTCGCCGCCCGAGATCTCGCCGACTCCTCTGTTCAGATCGGCCGCGCTGAAACCGATTTCGTGGAGCGCCTCGTCGGCGCGGGCTTCGATGTCCCAGTCGTCGCCGATCGTCTCGAAATGCTCGTCGCTCGTCTCGCCGGACTCTATCGCGCGCAAAGCCGCGAGTTTGCCCGCGATACCGAGCAATTGGGCGATCGTCGCATCACGGCCGAGGGTGAGGCTCTGGGGGAGATACCCGACCGCGCCGGTGGTTTCGACCCGCCCAGCCGTCGGGGTCAGGATTCCGGCGATCAGCCGCAACAGCGTTGATTTCCCCGCGCCGTTGCGGCCGACCACACCGGTGCGCCCGGTGCCGAGGGTGCCATTGAGCCCGGACAGCGCGATGCTGCCGTCGGGCCATTCGAAGGACAGATTCCGCAGGGTGACCGCGGAAGGCATGGATGTGGACATGGGTTGTCGACTCTTTCCTGCTCGCGAACGAGCGGCCGGACGTGATTCGGGAACGTCTCGGAGCCGGGCGAAGGCCAGGAGCGCGCGGCCGACGGGGCCGAGCGACAAGTGTGAGAGAAAGCGCCGCCTTCGACCGGGCGGCTAGATTCTGTCGACTTCCTCGATGAGCACGGGACCACCCTAGCAGCGACGTCAGACGGTGATCGTCTGGAATTCGGTGTACTGACCCAGACCGACCACGCCGTATTCGCGGCCGATCCCGCTGGCCTTGAAGCCGCCGAACGGGCCGTCGAAGCCGACCGGCGCGCCATTGACGGTGACGGTCCCGGTCCGGATCCGGCGGGCCACGGACAGCGCCGCGTCGACGTCCGCCGACCACACGCCGCCGGAGAGCCCGTAGTCGGAGTCATTGGCGATGCGCACGGCGTCGTCGAGGTCGTCGTAGGCGAGGACGACCAGCACCGGGCCGAAGATCTCCTCCCTGGCGATCCGCATGGACGGGGTCACATCGGCGAAAACCGTTGGCGTGACATAGAAGCCGTCCGGCAGTCCCGGCGGCAGCTGCGGACCGCCGCAGACCAGGCGCGCGCCCTCGGCGATGCCGATCTCGATGTAATCGCGGACCCGCTGTTGCTGATCGCCGCGAACCATCGGGCCGATGAAGGTCCGCGGGTCGCGCGGGTCACCGACCGGCAGGGATTCGACCAGCTCCGCCAGCGCCGCGACCACCTCCTCATAGCGGGAGCGCGGGGCGATGATGCGCGTCTGGGCGATACAGGATTCGCCATTGTTCAGCAGCGAGCCGAACTTCAGGCCGTTCATGACCGCGGTCAGATCGGCATCGGGCAGGATCACCGCCGCCGACTTGCCGCCCAGTTCCAGGCTGACCCGTTTCAGCTGCTCACCCGCGATGGCCGCGATCCGGCGACCCGCCCCGGTCGAGCCGGTGAACGCGATCTTGTCCACCGCGGGATGCGAGATCAGGTACTCGCTCGTCTCTCGTTCCGCGGGCAGCACGCTGACCACGCCGCCGGGCAGGCCGACGCGATCCAGCAGCTCGGCCAGCAGGCCCATGCTGAGCGAGTTCTCCGGAGAAACCTTGAGCACCACGGAGTTTCCGGTCAACAGGGCGGGCAGGATCTTCGACGTGGCGGAGGAGAAGGGGGAGTTCCACGGGATCACCGCCGCCACCACGCCGACCGGCTCGCGCCGAACCACACTGCGCACCGGGGAATCCGGGTCCGACGGAGTGAGGGTGCGCTCCCAGTCGAAACTCTCCGCGGCGGTCAGATACGCGTTGGCCTGCCGGGTCAGCGCGGCCTGACCCGCCCGGGTGAACCACGCCGCGGAGCCGTTCTCGGCGGTGATGAGCTCGGCGATCCGGTCGGCCTGCTCCTCGCGCAGTTCGTTGAACCTGCGCAGCACGGTGATTCGTTCGCTCGGCGGGGTGTCACGCCATTCCCGGCTGTCGAAGGCGGCGCGGGCCGCCGCGACCGCGCGCTCCACATCGGCGGGTTGCGCCTGTGCCGCCGCGCCGAGGAGCGATCCGTCGTGTGGGGACAAGATCTCCAGCAGGGCCGGTTCGCTGGGTTCGGTCCAGACGCCGCCGATGTAGAGCCGGTCATAGGTGATCATCCGTGTGCTCCCGCGTCGAGGGCGGGACGAAAGATGCTGGTCATGGTGGTGACGCTAGGAGCCGCCGGGCGCTGGCCGCGAGCGTCGGATGACGTACTCGCTGACGGTCACACGCCGCCGCGCGGTCAAGGCTTCGCGCGCTGATCCCGGTAGGTCTCCAGCAGTCGCAGCCACACCTCGCTGATGGTGGGGAACGACGGCACCGCATGCCAGAGCCGGTCCACGGTGATCTCGCCGGTGATGGCGATGGTCGCCGAATGCAGCAGCTCCGCCACGCCCGGTCCGGCGAAGGTGGCCCCGACGATCACCCGGCGCTCCGGGTCGATGAGGATGCGCGCCCGGCCGCGATATTCCGGATCGTGCTGGATCGCGCCCGCGACCCGGCCGATCTCGTAGTCGACGACATCCACCGTGCGGCCCAGCCGCGCCGCCTCCTCGGTGGTGAGGCCGACCGCGGCGATCTCCGGATCGGTGAACACCACCTGCGGGACCGCGACCAGATCGGCGGTCCCGGCGTGCGCGCCCCACGGCGACCGGTCCAGCTCCCGCCCGGCCGCCCGATCCGCGATGACCTGCCCCGCGATCCGCGCCTGATACTTGCCCTGATGGGTGAGCAACGCCCGGTGATTGACATCGCCTACGGCGTACAGCCATTCGCCGTCGACGGCGGTCACGGTGAACGCGTCATCGGTGGCGAGCCAGTCGCCGGAGGCCAAACCGACTGTCTCCAAGCCGATATCGTCGGTGCGCGGCGCCCGGCCCGTCGCGAACAGCAGCTCGTCGACCACGATCCGCTCGCCGCCGGACAGGCCGAGGTGGATGCCGTCGTCGGGTCCGCCCGCCCGTTCCGCGGTCACGATGCCCGACCCGAATCGCAGGTCGACACCCGCCGCACGCAGCCGATCGGCGACCAGGTCCGCGGCGAACTCCTCGACGCGGGTGAGCAGCCGCGGTTCCCGTGCGATGAGCACGACCTCGGACCCCAGAGCCCGCCACGCCGTGGCCATTTCGACGGCGACCACTCCCGCGCCCAGAATGCCGAGTCTGCTCGGCACCTCGCGGGCGCTGGTGGCCTCACGACTGGTCCACGGCCGCAGCGCGTCCAGGCCCGGCAGCGGCGGGAGGGCCGCCCGGGTGCCCGTGCACACCGCGACCGCGTGCCGGGCCCGCAATCGCACGGTGCCACCGCCGGGCGTCTCGACCGTCACCTCCCGCACCCCGTCGAGCCGCCCATGACCGCGCATCAAGGCGATGCCGGCGGATTCGAGCCATTCGACCTGGCCCTGATCGTCCCAATCGGCCGCCATCCGGTCGCGATGCTTCAGGACCGTGTCGGCATCGAGCGGCCCGGTGACCGCGTTCCCGACGCCCGGGAACCGCGCGGCCTCGCCGTACAGCAGCGCGGGCCGCAGCAGCGCCTTGCTGGGTTCGCAAGCCCAGTACGAACATTCGCCGCCGACCAGCTCGGATTCGACGATGACGGTGCGGAGTCCCGCGGCGGCGGTGCGGTCGGCGACATTCTCGCCCACCGGTCCCGCCCCGAGGACGATGACGTCGTACATCTGGATGTTCTCGTCGGACATGATCTGCTTTCGGTGCGGGTCAGCGGCCGGGCGCGCGCTGAGTGATTTCCTGCAGGAACCAGCTGTTGCCGTCGGGATCGCCGAACGCCGCGAAGGAACCGTAGCTGCGCCGCTCCGGATGCGCACCCGCGACGCGATCGGTGGTGCCGGCGTGATGGAAGACGCCGGTCGCGTCCCGGAACGGACCCTCGACGGCCACCCCGCGCTCGGTCAACTCCACGACCGCCTTCTCGATATCGGTGACCACCAGGTGCAGGCCGCGCAGCGTTCCCGGCGCGGATTCGCTGACACCCGCCCCGAAGATGATGGAGCATCCGGACCCCGGCGGCGTCACCTGAATCACGCGATATCCGTCGTTCACCGCGAAATCCGCGTCGAGCCGGAACCCGAGCCGATCCACATAGAACGCCTTGGCACGGTCGACATCCGACACGGGCAGCACGACGACTTCGAGCTTCATATCCATGATCGTGTCCTCCTGTGGTGTAGGGGTTTTCGTGATCCCACTGTCGCCCGCCGGCCCCCACCGCCACATCCGTCAGCTGACGCTGCGGGCGACGTACACCCTCGGTACGTCGTCAGCCGAGGTGCGCGATCTTGACGCTGTTGAGGATGAACCGGACCGCGTGGATGCGGTCGCCCGCGATATCGAGGGAGACGACCATGGCCGGTCGTCCGCGTGACGTGATCACAGCTCCTGGACCGGAATTGACGAGGGCTGGTCGCACCTCCGCGTCGGTCGGCCAGGCCCAGGTGACCGAGCACAGGTAACCGGCGACCGGGAGCATGCCGCTGATCAGCTCGCGTGGTGTCTCCGCGGTGCCGTCGGCGTCGGCCCAGAACACCACGTCCGGGGCCAGGAGCTGGGTGAGCACCGTGAGGTCGCCACCGAGCGCGGCGGCGAGGAACCGCTCCGTCACCTCCCGATGCTCCCCGAGCGAAGGCCGGTGCCGTGGCCGTCGCGCCTCGACGTATCGCCGTGCGCGATAACCCAATTGCCGTGTCGCCCGCTCCGTCCGGCCGATCATCTGCGCGATCTCCGCATGCTCGAATCCGAAGGCCTCGTGCAGCACGAACACCGCCCGCTCCACCGGATCCAGCGACTCCAACACCACCAGCAGCGCCATCGAAACCGACTCCGCCAGTTCCGAATCCACCTCCGGCCCCGTCAGCAACGGGTCCGGCAGCCAAGGCCCGACATAGCTCTCCCGCCGCGCCGTGATCTTCCGCATCTGATCGATCGCCAGCCTGCTCACCATCCGGAACAGGTAAGCCCGCGGCTCCTCCACCCCTGCCCGATCCACCCGATCCCACCGTAGCCAAGCCTCCTGCACCACATCCTCCGCATCGGCCCGGCTACCGAGCATCCGATACGCGGCCCCGAACAGCTCCGCCCGCACATCCACGAACTCCACGTTCATGCCCTATCGACGTCCCAACCCCCCGATCCGTCACACGAAACCACGAATCCCCCTGTGACGCGGCCCCTCCGCCATCCGTCTCACCACCATGACCACCACCGAATCCAGCCGCGCCGCGGTTCTCGAACTCCTCGACCACTTCGCCACCGGAGACCTCCCCGCCGCCTTCGCCCTCCTCGCCGACGACTTCATCTCCCACAACCCCCGAGTCCCTCACGACCCCGCCACCACCACGGCCCGCCAAGCCTTCATCGACTTCTTCACCACCCCCGCCGGCCAAGCCCTCGCCACCGCCACCCAACAAGTCCACCGAGTGATCGCCGACGACACCCTGGTGGCCGTCCACACCCGCCTCACCTCTCCCCACCTCCCCGAAACCGCCGTGGTCGACATCCTCCGAGTCCACAACGGCCGCATCGCCGAACACTGGGACGTCGTCCAACCGGTCCCGTCCCCCATCCCGCACCCCCACGGAATGTTCTGACCCACGGCACGAAAAAGGCCCGGTCCTGTTCGGACCGGGCCCTTCCTGTGGACCTAAGGGTTGTAGATCTCGACGTAGGCATTCGTCGCCAGCGCGAAGACGCCGGGACCCATACCGGTACAACCGGCCGAGATGGTTTGACCGGACGGTGTGAACGGATAGCTCAGCACCTTGTAGGCCCCGACGGCATACAGCGGGAACGGCCCGCTCGCGTAGAGGCCGACACAGTCGAGATGCAGCACATAGTTGGCGCCGCCATCCGCCCCGCACACCGCGGACGCGTCGAACACGCCCTTCGTCACGGTGCAGTCCTGCGGCGCGGCCTGCGCGCTACCCGACCCGGCAACCGCCACGAAGCCCAATCCCGAAACACTCATGGCCGCAACCGTCGCGGCGATACCCAATGACTTGCCCATGAATCCCCTCGGTTCGTATCACATGAAGAGCCAGGCGGCCGACTCCCGATCGGACTACCCAACTCGAGGAACCAAACATCCGAACACTATCGGGCGGACGTTCCGAGGTGTATCGGACAGATGCCCAGTCTTGTTTCTGAGGTCACCTACCGGATCCGCGCACTGCCACATACGCAAGAGAGCCGCAGGTCGATGACCTGCGGCTCTCTTGCTCTGTGGAGCTAAGGGGAATCGAACCCCTGACCTTCTCGATGCGAACGAGACGCGCTACCAACTGCGCTATAGCCCCGCGCCGGATCTTCCGATCCGCGCTCGGAGAACATTAGCAGGTGGGGTGGGGAGTCGGCGAATCGGCTGGTTAGGAGGGGTTTCTTGGGGTGGTGATGTGGATATGGGCGGGCGTTCCGGGCTGGGGGAGGGGAGATCTTGGGTATGGGGCCGGCCAGGTGGAGGCAGCTCGGGTGGTGGCGGAGAGCTTGGCTGGGGTGCGCGAGTTTCCGGTGGCGGTCGGGGGGCGGGGCGATGGAGTTGGGATGCGCGGGGGGAATTCGCGGCGGGAGTGGAGGTGGTTCTGGCGCAGGTGATTCCGTGGCTGCCGGGGGTGGGTGGGCGGCGGTTGCTGGGTTAGTGGGATGAATTCCTGTCCGGCGAACGGAATTTCGAATACAGGCCGGTGTTGATTCATGCTGATATGAGCATTGATCGTGTGCTCGGGGTGGGCGCGGGAGCGGAATTCGTTCGACGCGTGCGGGAATGGCGCGGGCAGGCGTTCGGCATACCGCACGCCATTGGGCGCAATCCGCCGGATTTCGGGTCAACGGTCAGGTTGGTTCGCTGTAGGAGTCGAGGACTCGGAGGAACAGGTCGATCCGGTATTCGCGGACCGCGGGGTTGTCCGGTTCCAGCAGGCATTGGGCCAGGGTGCCGTCGTGGACGGCCACCAGTGCGCGGCCGAGCGCGGCCGGATCGGGCACTCGCCGGCCATTGCGTCGCATGAGCGCGACGACCACCGGGGTGAGGGCCGCGGCGATCGCCTCCTCGCGCGCCACCATCACCTGCCGCAGGTCGGGATTGCGGAGCGCGTGCGCGGTGAACTCCGAGGTGATCCGAAACCACTTGTCGTCCACCGGAACCGCGGTGAGGACCTGTTCCACGGCGCGGCGGGGATCGTTCGCCACCGAGCCGGGCGCGTCCAGCACCGCCGCGGCCTCGGCCAGCATCAGCGCCGACCGCTGTTCCCACATGGCGAGGAACAGTTCCTCCAGGGAGGTGAAGTTCGAGTAGAACGCGCCTCGGGTGAAGCCGGCCCGCTCGCACACCTGCTCGACCGAGCACCGGCCGAACCCCTCCTCGGCGAACGCCTCGAACGCCGCGTCCAGCAGCCGCTGCCGGGTCTCGGCCCGCCGCGGCCGGACGCCGTTCCCGCCACCCCGGACGGTCGCGTCGCTCTGCCCGGATTCGTCATCGGCCCTGCTCACGACCGTATCCTAGCCGGTCCGCCGTACTGGACCGGCGACCGTGACGCCGGCGGTGGCTCAGCGCAGACCCGCGGCGCGGGCGGCGTCCCGCAGCACCTGCTCCAGCATCGCGGGGGTGAGGCGGCCGGTGAAGGTGTTCTGCTGGGACGGGTGATAGGTGCCGAACAGATGGATCGGGGACCGGCCGGGTGCGGCGGCGTCCAGTTCGACGTGCGCGCCGTGCCCGAACCGTGGTTTGGGTTTGGGCACCACCCAGCCGGATTCGGACAGTGCGGGCAGCAGCGCCTGCCAGCCCCAGCCGCCGAGCACCACGATCGCGCGCAAGGTCGGCGCGAGCAGCGTCAATTCGGTGGTGAGCCAGTGGCGGCAGGTGTCGCGTTCCAGCGGCGTGGGCTTGTTGTCGGGCGGCGCGCAGTGCACCGGTGCGGTCACGCGAGTTCCCAGCAAACGCAGACCGTCGTCCGCGGAGACGCTGGTCGGCTGATTGGTCAGGCCGACCGCGTGCATGGCCGCGACGAGCACGTCGCCGCTGCGGTCACCGGTGAACATGCGGCCGGTGCGATTGCCGCCGTGCGCCGCGGGCGCCAGCCCCACCAGCAGCAGCCGGGCATCGGCCGGACCGAGCCCGGGAACCGGCTTGCCCCAGTAATTCTCGTCACTGAACGCGGCCCGCTTCTCGTGGGCTACCTGTTCGCGCCAGGCCACCAGTCGCGGGCAGGCGCGACAGGCGGTCAGTTCCGCATCGAGCTGGGCAATTGTGCGGCACACCAGGCGACTCAATCACATTCCGGCCCGTACCGTGCGGCTGGGCGTCGGCTCGGCGGACCGGGCATACTGAGCGCCGTTAGCCGAGAGTTAGCGACCCCAGGAAGGGAACCGGGCGTGCAATGAGTGATCTCGTCGAACTCGGCACCGCCGCCGACGCGGCGCAGAGCGCGGGAAACCTGATGGGAGTGTTCGCATTCGGAGTGTCGGGCGCGCTGCTCGCGGTGCGCCGCCGCTTCGACGTGGTCGGCATCGCGGTGCTCGCGGTGGCCACCGCGACCGGTGGCGGCGTCATCCGCGATCTGGTGATCGGCCGCACCCCGCCGCTCGCCTTCGTGCAGGTCTCCTACGCCGGCACCGCGCTGCTGGCGGCGGCGCTCATCTTCTTCTGGCATCCGCCGGTCCGCCTGGTCCGCACCCCGCTGAACGTGGCCGACGCGATCGGCCTCGGCATCTTCTGTGTGACCGGCACGGTCACCGCGTTCCAGCACGGCATGTCGGCGACCTCGGCCGCCGCGCTCGGTTTGGTGACCGCGGTCGGCGGCGGTGTGATCCGCGACGTGCTGGCCGGTGTCACACCGAGCGTGCTGAGTGACGGTGAGCTCTACGCGGTCCCCGCGCTGCTCGGATCCGCGGTGACGGCGACCCTGCTGCACTACGGCCAATACACCTACTGGACAGGCGCTTTGGCCGGTGCGGGCGCGGTCTCCCTGCGCCTGCTCGCGCTGTTCCGGCACTGGCACGCACCCATGGCCCGCCCGCACCGCCGCCGCGAGGACGACCCCGCCGCCCGGTGAGACGAGCGCCTCTGTCGTGTCGCCCGGCACGGTCCCCGGCGATTGATAGCATGGCGAAGGCCTGGCCGACCGGCTGTGAATCACACCTCGAGAGAGTTCCTTCCAATGCAGTTCGAGATCGTCGAGCGGGACGAGACCTGGGTGGCCGGTTTGCCGGTGCGCAGTCCCAAACGCGCCCTCGGCGAACTGCGCGATCACGACCTCGAGGTGGCCTGGGCCGCGGTCCTGCACCAGGACCTCGGTGGCCCGCTGGCCTCCGCCTACACCGATTACGGGGCCGAACTGGGCACCTACAACACCCAGATCGTCGGCTACCAGTGCTCCTCGCTCGACGAGGTGACTCGCGGCCATCTGGTGGCCCGCCTGCCGCGCGGCACCTACGCCCGCTTCTCCTCGATCGGCAATTTCCCGCAGGTGATGACCGACCTGTGGACGCAGATCGCCTACGCCGAGGAGCACAACCAGATCAAGCGCATTCACACCGGTGATTTCGAGACCTACCCGCACGCCTACAAGATCGATCTGTATCTGGCGGTCGAGCCGTCATGACCTATTCGATCGTGGTTCGCCCCGGCGGCGTCTACGGCGGCCTGGTGGTTCCCCGGGTGCGCCCCAGCTTCAAGGTCTCCAACAGCGAGCTCATCGAGTTCCTGCGCGACCGCCTCCGTGATCGCGACGCCACCCAGCGCCCTCTGGTCACGGTCTACGTCCCCGACCCGGCCGGCAACTACAACGTCCTGGTCTCCTACGAATACCCCGGCCCCGACGAAGCCCCCATCGGCGACATCCTCATCCGCGTCCCCAAGGGCGTCTACGCCCGGTTCAGCCCCAACGGCGACTACCACGACCCTGTCGAGGATGTCTGGGCCCAGGTGGACGACGCCACCGCCTCCGCCGAGATCACCCGCGCCTACCGCGAGGAGATCGAGATCTGGCACGGCCCGGCCGAACTGGAGCTCTTCATCTCCATCCTGGTCTGATAGCCAACCGTTAACTGATTGAGAACCAACCGGTCTTGTCGACAGTTTTCATGACTGACAGCAATGGTTTGACCTGGCGGGATTTCTTTACAGCCATTCGGGTTCCGGAGGATTTGCCGGACGCCTGGACAATTTCAGCGCCCTGGCGGATACTCCCCTAGGCGCCTACGTCCGCCACTGGTTGATGCATGACCGTATCGGGCGAAGTCGCAGCAGTCGCGCGGGTCAGTTGTTTAGTTGGAGTGGAACTGTATGTCAGTCGAACCGATCGAGCGCGTCCCGGCGAAAAGTCCAGGTCACGGCATGCTCCGATTTCAGGAGCCGCGAACCGGATACACGATCTTGGTTGGCTCTCCGGAGTCCGACCCGGATCTGTGGCGCCGAAACATGGACGGCGCGCTGGCGGCTTATCGGTGGTTCGGCTCCGAGGAAGCGCTCGAGTACGACAAGGTGATCGACGGCGCCACCACATCGCTGTTCTTCGTGGCGCTCGATCCTGAGGGGCAAGTTGTCGCCGGCGTGCGGGCCGAGGGCCCGCACAAGCAGGTCGACGAGATGCGTGCGGTCGCGAGCTGGGAAGGGCTGGAAGGTGACTCGGCTTTCCGGCACCTGATCGCCGAGCAGATCCCGCACGGCGTGATCGAGTGCAAGGCCGGCTGGGTGAACCGTGATTCCGAACACCGCCACGCGCTGGCCGATTGGATGTCGCGGGCCTGTGTTCACGCCGCATTGCTGCTCGGTGTCCGCTACATCGGTTCGCATTCGCCGGAACACGCGTTGAATCTCTATCGCAGCAGCGGGGCGAATGTGGCCTGGTGGATTCCGCCGTCGTCGTATCCGGATGATCGTTACCGCACGTTCGCGATCTGGTGGGATATGGATACATATGCTTCCGTGGCGACCGAATCGCAGGCGCGAATGATCGAGATCGAATTGTCTCAATTGCGGGAGAATGGCCTTTTGCCGCGCATTGTCTGGGCACCGGCCCAAGGGCTGGCGTAATGATCGAAAACGGCGGATCGGAGGAGCATTATCGCCCGATACTGCTCGATGAATCCGATCCGGAGCACGCTGCCCGGCTTGCCGACTTGTTGTCGGATTCGACGATCGAGGTCCGGGACTTGCGCGCCGATTTGCGCGCCGAGTTCGCGAGTCTGGTTGCGCCTCCGGAAATATTCGAATCACCGGAGTCGGATCGGTGGGCGTATTACCCCTGGCGCCGTGCGGTTGTCGCACTGCCCGGTCCGCGGCTGCTCCGTACCGTTCGGCTCGACCGGAATCGCAACAACCTCACTCGCGTGGAACAGGAGATCCTCGGCACCCAGGCCATCGGTGTGGTCGGGCAGAGCGTCGGTCACGCCGTGGCCCATGTGCTCGCCATGGAAGGCACCTGCGGACTGCTGCGGCTGGCGGACTTCGACACCGTCGAGCTCTCCAATCTGAACCGGCTCCCGGGCACCCTGTTCGACCTCGGGGCCAACAAGGCCGTGGTCGCCGCCCGCAGGATCGCCGAGCTGGATCCGTATCTGCCCGTGGAAATCTTCCCCACCGGCGTCGACGAGGAGAACATCGAGGCCTTTCTCACCGGTCTGGACATCGTTGTCGAGGAATGCGATTCGTTCGACATGAAGCTCGCGGTGCGCGAGGGCGCTCGCCGCCTGAGGCTCCCGCTGGTGATGCACTCCAGTGACCGCGGGCTGCTCGATGTCGAGCGTTTCGATCTGGAACCGGAGCGTGAGCCGTTCCACGGCTTGCTGGGCGGCGTCACGGCCGCTGAACTGCGCGGACTGTCCACCCGCGACAAGACCCCGCTCATGGTCCGCATTCTGGACGGCCGCAATCTGTCGGCCACGCTGGCCGCGAGCATGGTGGAGATCGGCGAGACGCTCAACAGCTGGCCGCAGTTGGCCTCCGACGTGCAGCTCGGCGGCTCCAATGTGGCCGCCGCGGTGCGCCGGATCGGACTGGGACAGGAGCTGCGGTCCGGACGCACCCGCGTCGACATCGAGAAGAGCCTGGACGAGATCGTCGAGCCCGAACTCCGGGACGAACTGGTGTGGCCGGACGGACCGGACGAGCAGGGCCCACGGTCAGGCGTCGAGGCCGTGCTGGAATGCGCACAGCGGGCGCCCTCGGGTGGCAACGCCCAGCCGTGGACGCTGCGCGCCGATGCGGACGCGGTGACCATCGCTCTCGCGGCCGAGCACTCCTCGATGATGGACATCGGCCGCCGGGGCAGCGCGCTCGCGGTCGGAGCGGCGCTGTTCAACGCGCGCGCTGCCGCGGCCGCACACGGGATGCTCGGCGAGAGCGAGCTGCGGACCGGCCCAGCGGGACCGCTCACCGCCGTGCTGCGGTGGGGCTCGGGTGCTGATCGGGAGTTGTCCCAGCACTACAGGGCGCTGCTCGATCGGCGCACCAATCGTGGTGAGGGCACCGGCGCGCCGATCCCGGTCGAGGTCGTGGACGGACTCCGGGCCGTGGCGACGCGAGCGGGTGCGACGTTGCACCTGGTCACCGATCGTCCCGGTATCGAATCCGCGGCGCGCATGCTGGCCGAATCCGAGCGGACGCGCTACCTGACCCGGGACATGCATGCCGAGATGACGTCCGAGCTTCGATGGCCCGGCGACGATCTGCGGACCGGGATGGATCTGCGCACCCTGGATCTCCGGCCGGACGGTCTGGCCAAGCTCGAGATCGCCATTCGCCCCGATGTCATGGCCCATCTGCGCTCCTGGTCGGGCGGTACCGCCCTGGTGGAGGACACGCTGACGAAACTGCGATCCAGTTCGGCCGTGGCGGCGCTGACCTTCCCTCGTCCGGAGTTGGACGACCCGTCCGAACTCGTGGCATATGCCCAGGCAGGAGAGGCGCTCCAGCGGGTCTGGATTGCCGCCGAACAGTCCGGACTCGCGGTTCAACCCGTTTCTCCGGTGTTCCTTTATGCCCGACGCCCCGGGGAACTACATACGGTTTCCCCGGAGTTCGCCGATACACTAACGTCACTTCAGGGCAGGTTCCTGGAGCTGTTGGAAGTGCCTGGGCACGAAACGATGGCGCTGGTGCTGCGTCTCGGATACGCGTCGGAGCCTGCTGTTCGCAGCGGCCGGCGTCGGATACCGAGTCCCGGCATGCGCGGCGAGTGAGATCGGAGACAAGGTGCCTCGGCGAACTCTCGACTCATTGGTGACCCAGGTCGCCTCGGAGTTGATGGCGGTCGATGCGTCCACGATGGCGGCCGCGAGTGAGCGTGTGCTGGCCTGGCTGGTGGAGCACTTCGATGTCGATTTCAGCTTCCTGCGTTTCACGGACGAGACCCGCGCGGCGTCGGTCCTGATCGCCGAATGGCCGCATCGCGAGCTGCCCGTGGATGTCGATCCTTTGCAGGTGGCCAACCTCGAGGATCCCACCGAGGCATTGACGCGCTTCGGTGAGACCACCGAGCCGATCATCATCAGGCCCGTCCCCGAATTCGCCGATTATCAGCGTCTGATTCACCAGGCCGCCGGAATCGAGGCCGTGTCCGCCGCCGCGGTGCCCCTGGTTTCCCGTGGCCGAGCGACCGGATTACTCGGTTTCATCAAAGAGGGCGACCGCGAGTGGAGCACTCGTGAACTGAATGTGCTCAAGGCGATCGCCGCCCTGTTCGCGCAGTTGCAGGCACGTGTCGTGGCCGAGGAACGGCTCCGATTCATCGCGATGCACGACGATCTGACCGGTCTGGTGAACCGGCGCGCGCTGCTGGAGCACATGGAGGAGCGGCTACGTGCCGGTAATGCCGGCCCGGTGGCGACCTTCTTCCTCGATCTGGATCGGCTCAAGGCGCTCAACGACTTCCTGGGACATACCGCGGGCGACAATTTCATCCGCTCGCTCTCGACCCGATTGCGCGAGAACCTCGACCCCGCCGACATGATCGCCCGGCTCGGTGGCGACGAATTCGTGATCGTGCCCGCGAAGCCCATGGACGCGGAGTCGGCCGGGGTGGAGGCCACCCGGATTCAGCAGTTGATCGGGCGGCGGGTGACGGTTGGGGAGGAAACCGTCAGCCGTGGGGCCAGTGTCGGTGTCGCGCTGGGCATTCCCGGGGAGACGACGGTCTCCGACGTGCTGCGGCGGGCCGATCATGCCCTGTTGTCGGCGAAGTCCAGTGGTGGCAATGGGGTGGCTGTCTTCACCGACGCGATGCGGGCGCAGTTCGAGTTGCAGGACGATGTCGAGCTGAATCTGCGGAGCGCGGTGTCGGACGGGTCGCTGGTATTGCACTATCAGCCCGAGGTGGATTTGCGGACGGGGCGGGTCGTCGCCTTGGAGGCGTTGGTGCGGTGGCAGCATCCGACCCGGGGGTTGTTGCCGCCGGGGGCGTTCGTCGGGGTGGCGGAGGCCACGAATCTGGCGGGCGAGCTGGGGCGGTGGGTGATCCGCACGGCCAGTGAGCAGTTCGCGTTGTGGCGGCGGCGGGGGCTGGCGTCGAATGTGGTGATCCGGATCAATGTGTCTCCGGTGCAGCTGGTTTCGCTGGACTTCGTGGAGACCATGGAGGGGATTCTGCGGCGGTACGGGATCGACGGGTCGTCGGTGTGCCTGGAGATCACCGAACATGTTGTGGTGCAGGATCTCGCGCGCACGCAGGTGACGTTGCGCGGGCTCAAGCGGATGGGCGTGCAGATCGCGATCGACGACTTCGGGACGGGGTATTCGTCGCTGTCGCATCTGAAGGCGCTGCCGGTGGACGCGGTGAAGATCGACCGCGGGTTCGTGCAGCGGCTGGGCGCCAGCGCGGATGATCTGGCGATCGTGAAATCGATTGTGGGGCTGGCGGGTTCGTTCGGTCTCGGTGTGGTCGGCGAGGGTGTGGAGACCACGGTGGCGGCGCGCACGCTGGTGGCGCTGGGCTGTTACCGGGCACAGGGCTTCCTGATCGCGCGGCCGATGCCGGCCGAGGAGGTCGAGGAGCATCTGGCGGCGGGCCGGATCGCGCTGGATCTGGATCTGCCCGGTACCAGCCGGTCGGTCCTGCCCGGACCGTCCTGACCTGCCCGGAAATAATCCGAGCCCCCGGAAAATCGGGGCGAAACCGGTACTCGTCCGACTCGCGAACACTATTGTTCGTGTTGTAGCGTGCGGTTCTGACAGGGCTGTCGAAGTAAGGGATGGATCGGCGTGCGTGATCGTGGCCTGAGCGGCAAGAAGACTTTGATTACCGGCGCGGCGAGCGGCATCGGCCGGGCCACGGCGCTGGCGGCTGCCCGCAAGGGCGCCCGATTGGTGCTCACCGACGTGAACGTCGAGGGGCTGGACGCCACCGTCGAATCCATCCGTTCCGGCGGCGGCATCGTGGAGGTGGCCTCCGCCCTCGACATCAGCGACTACGAGGCCGTCACCGCCTTCGCGGAGAAGGTGCACGAGCAGCTCGGCTCGCTCGACGTGGTGATGAACATCGCGGGCGTCTCCACCTGGGGCACCGTCGAGAACCTCGAGCACAAGCACTGGAAGCGCATGGTGGATGTGAACCTCATGGGTCCCATCCATGTGATCGAGAACTTCGTGCCGCCCATGGTCGAGGCCGGGCGGGGCGGGGCGCTGGTCAATGTGTCCTCCGCGGCCGGTCTGCTCGCGCTGCCGTGGCACGCCGCGTACAGCGCCAGCAAGTTCGGTCTGCGCGGCGTCTCGGAGGTGCTGCGCTTCGATCTGGCCCGTCACGACATCAATGTCCACCTGGTGGTGCCGGGCGCGGTCGACACCCCGCTGGTGCAGACCGTGGACATCGTCGGGGTCGACCGGGACGACCCGCGAATCCAGGCCTGGATCAAGCGCTTCCGCCGCCACGCCAAGTCCCCGGACGAGGTGGCCCAGACGATTCTGCGCGGCGTGGAGAAGGGCACCTACCTGATCCACACCCAGTTCGACATCCGCTTCGGCTACTGGTGGGCCCGCAAGTTCGCCTGGCCGTACGAGTTCGCCATGCACCGCGCCAACGACCTGTTCACGACCTTCTTGCCCAAGGAGTAGGGGCACACTTGGTCGCGGTGCCGCCGCTGTCAGGTTCGCGGCCGTCTCGATTCTGGACTGACGGAGCGGGGGAGCGAAGCGGAGGAGCGGAGGAGGGAAGAATCGGGACCAGGGGCCGCGAACCCGCCCGGAGCGAAGCGGAGGGCAAATTAGACACAGTTCTCGGCCGCGTGCGTGTCCAGCACGCGCGCTCCCGGGCCCTCGTCGCCCAGGTGGTCGTGGGCGTTGAAGATCTTGCACACGCCCAGCGACAGGCATCCGCAGCCGATGCATCCGGTGAGGTTGTCGCGCAGCCGTACCAGCTGTTCGATCCGGTCGTCGAGGTCGGCGCGCCAGGTGGTGGACAGGGTCTCCCAGTCGCGGCGGCTGGGATTGCGCCCGTCGGGGAGGTTGTCGAGGGCGCGGCGGATCTCGGCGAGCGGAATGCCGACCCGCTGGGAGATGCGGATGAAGGCGACCCGGCGCAGGGTCTCGCGGGAGTAGCGGCGCTGGTTGCCGCTGGTCCGGCGGGCGCTGATCAGCCCTTCTCGTTCGTAGAAGTGCAAGGCGGACACCGAAACTCCGGCTCGCTGGGCGAGCTGACCGGGGGTCAGCTCCTTCGCCTGCCACGACGCGGTCTGCATTCCTGAACATTACTCCAGGTTTCCGGCCGTGGCGACCCGGCGACCGGAGGATTCACCGGGGCGACTCGAGGTTTTCCCAGGTGCGAATTGCATGCCATCCGTGCCGCGGGCAACTACCGTCGTGTCATGGGAACAAAGGCCGCACCCACGGCGCGACCGTTTTCCGTGACCTCGGAGGTCGGCGCACTGCGCACGGTGCTGTTGCACCGCCCGGGCGACGAGCTGCGCAGGCTCACCCCGCGCAACAACGATCAGCTGTTGTTCGACGCCATTCCCTGGGTGGAGCGCGCCCAGCAGGAGCACGACATCTTCGCCGACGTGCTGCGCGGCCGCGGGGTCGAGGTGCTGCTGCTGGCCGATGTGCTCACCGAGACCATCCAGGGCAGCGGCGCCGCCCGGATCCAGGGTATTTCCGGGGCCGTGGACGCCCGCCGGCTCGGTCACGTGCTGGCCGACGAGCTGGCCGCCCATCTGCGCCGGGTGCCCGCCCCGGAGCTGGCGCAGATCCTCATGTCCGGCATGACATTCGACGAGCTGCCGTTCGGTCAGGACGCCACCTCGCTGGTGCGCCGCATGCATCACGGCCACGATTTCGTCATCGATCCGCTGCCGAACCTGCTGTTCACCCGGGACTCGTCGTTCTGGATCGGCCCGCGCGTGGCGATCACCTCGCTGGCGCTGCCCGCCCGGGCCCGCGAAACCTCGCTCACCGACCTGATTTACGCCTTCCATCCCCGTTTCCTGGGTGTGCGCCGGGCCTACGAATCGCACACCGCCCCCATCGAGGGCGGCGACGTGCTGCTGCTGTCCCCGGGCGTGGTGGCGGTCGGGGTGGGGGAACGGACCTCCGCCGCGGGCGCGGAAGCGTTGGCGCGCAGTCTCTTCGAGGATGATCTGGCCCACACCGTGCTCGTCGTGCCGATCGCCCAGACCCGTGCGACCATGCATCTCGACACGGTCTGCACCATGGTCGACGTCGACGCGGTGGTCATGTATCCGGCGATCCAGGACGAGTTGTGCGCCTTCACCATTCGTAAGGAGGAGGGTGGCGTGAGCATCTCCGGCCCCGACCCCTTCCTGCGGGTGGCGGCCGAGGCCATGGGCATCGGCAAGCTGCGGGTGGTCGATACCGGCCTGGACGGCGTCACCGCCGAACGGGAGCAGTGGGACGACGGCAACAACACCCTCGCCCTGGCCCCCGGCGTGGTGGTGGCCTACGAACGCAACGAGAACACCAATGCGCGGCTCGAAGACGCCGGAATCGAGGTGCTGCGCATCCCCGGCTCCGAGCTGGGTTCCGGCCGTGGCGGTCCGCGCTGCCTGTCCTGCCCGTTGTCGCGTGACGAGGTGTGATGAAGCCATGCTGGACATCCCGGTCGACCACCACTCGACGGTCCCGCCCTATGAGCAACTGCGCCAGGGCATCATCGCCCGGGTGCGCTCCGGTGAGCTCGCCGCCGGCACCAAGATCCCCACGGTCCGGGCGCTGGCGGCGACGTTGAAACTGGCCCCCAATACGGTGGCGCGCGCCTACCGCGAGCTGGAGCAGGACGGCATGCTCGAAACCCGGGGGCGGCTGGGCTCTTTCATCGCGTCCTCGGGCGACCCGACCCGTGACGTGGCGGGCCGCGCGGCCACCGAGTACGTAGCGGTGATCAGGCGGCTGGGCCTGGACGACGAGGCCGCCGAGCGCTACCTGCACGCGGCCCTGGGCGAAACCGACACCACGCCTTGATCTCCGGCCCGGTGGATCGCCCCGACGTCGGTCCTACCTCCAGCTGGGCAGCCACAGGTGGTCGTGCCAGTTGCCGGGTGTGATCGGCATACCGGTCAGGATCGGCCACAGCCAGATGAAGTTGGCGATGACCAGCGCCAGATACAGGCAGACCAGCAGCAGCCCCAGCCCTTGTCGTTCGCTGGGCGGGGTGAACAGCTGCCAGCCCGGCGCGCCCGAGAGCCGCCGTCCGCTGGGCGGCGCGTGCCCGAGGATGTCGCCGAGCGCCAGTGCCACGCCCATGGCCAGGAAGGGGGCCAGCGGCACCGCGTAGAAGAAGTACATCTGCCGGTCCAGGTCCAGGAACCAGGGCAGGATTCCGGCCCCGTACCCGACCAGGACGGCGGCGTAGCGCCAGTCGCGCCGCACGATGCTGCGCCACAAGGCCCACCCCAGCATGGGGAAGGCCAGCCACCACAGCGCGGGCGTGCCGATCGCCATGACGGCCTTGACGCAGGCGGCCTGCCCGCAGCCGCTCACATTGGTGTCGGCGTAGTAGTAGAGCATCGGCCGCAGGCCCATGGGCCAGGTCCACGGCTTCGATTCCCACGGATGGTGATTGCCCGCGGAGTTGGTGAGCTCCTTGTGGAAGTTGAGCACCTCGCCGCCGTAGTACCAGAGTCCGCGCAGCGCGCTCGGCACCCACGAGAAGTCACCGCCGCGACCGACCTTCGACCCGACCGCGTACCGGTCGTAGCTGGTCTCGCTGGCGAACCAGCCCCAGAAGGACATGAGGTAGACGAACACCGGCACGACCGCCAGCGCGTAGATCGTGGGCCCGAGGTCGCGCCGGGCGACGCCCTCCCACGGCTTCTTCACGCGATAACCGCGCCGCGCGGACAGGTCGAACGCCAGTGACAGCGCCGCGAATCCGACGATCCAGTACGCGCCGGACCATTTGGTGCCGCAGGCCAGCCCGAGCATGAGGCCCGCGCCGAACCGCCACCAGCGCACGCCGAAGCGCGGCCCGTATTCGGTGTCGTCGATGCGTCCTTGGGCGGAGACCAGGGCGATGCGGGTGCGGATGTCGTCGCGGTCCACCACCAGGCAGCCGAAGGCCGCGGTGACGAACAGCGCCTGGAAGATGTCGAGCATGCCGATGCGGGAGGACACGAAGGTGAGTCCGTCGCAGATCAGCAGGATGCCGGCGAACGCGCCGATCAGGGTGGATCGCGTCATCCGCCGCACGATGCGGATGACCAGCAGCACCAGCAGGGTTCCGGAGACGGCGGCCATGAACCGCCAGCCCAGCGGTCCGTATCCGAAGATGGCCTCGCCGAGCGCGATCATCTGCTTGCCGACCGGCGGGTGCACCACGAGCCCGTAGCCGGGGTTGTCCTCGACGCCGCCGTTGGTGAGCACCTGCCACCCTTGCGGCGCGTAGTGCTTCTCGTCGAAGACCGGCGTGTGCAGGTCGGTCGGATAGTTCAGCAGCAGGAACCGGGTGATGCCGGCGATCGTGGTGAGGAACAGCGTGACCACCCAGCCCCGCGCCCAGTCCGTGGGCCCGAAATCGGGTGAGGGCACCAGCGGAGCGGGACTCGACAGCGCCGCCGTCTCCGCCTGAACCGCTGACGGTCGCACGTCGGTTACCTGGGTCACGCCGTCGATCGTAAGCGGTCGCGCCCCTCGAGTCGCCTTCCGGTGAGCCGCCGCCACTCCGGTGGCGGCCCCCGGCCGGGGTTCGCGCGCCCGCGCCGGTAGGTTCGGCGGGTGTCTCGGAGTGGAACAGCGGAACAGATGAGCGCCGGGTCCGGTGCGCCGGGCCGGCTGGTCCTGGCGGCGACGCCGATGGGCGATATCGGTGACGCCTCGCGGCGGTTGCGGGACGCGCTCGCCACCGCCGACATCGTGGCGGCCGAGGACACGCGGCGGACGCGGTCGCTGGCGAAGGCGCTCGAGCTGGAGATCTCCGGCCGGGTGGTGAGCTTCTACGACCATGTGGAGACCGCCCGCATCCCGATGCTGCTCGAGGAGATCGAGTCCGGGAAGACGGTGTTGCTGGTCACCGACGCGGGCATGCCGTCGGTGAGCGATCCCGGGTATCGGATGGTGGCGGCGTGCGTGGAGCACGGTCTGCCGATCACCTGTCTGCCGGGCCCGTCGGCGGTGACGACCGCGCTGGCCCTGTCCGGCCTGCCCGTCGAACGCTTCTGTTTCGACGGGTTCCCGCCCCGCAAGTCCGGGCAGCGCAAGGAGTGGCTGCGCTCCTTGACTTCGGAAGCCCGTGCGGTGGTGTTCTTCGAGGCCCCGCACCGGCTCGCCGACTGCCTGGCCGACGCGGTCGAGGTGCTCGGCCCGACGCGGCGCGCCGCGGTCTGCCGGGAGCTCACCAAGACCTACGAGGAGGTCGTGCGCGGCACACTGGCGGAGCTGGCCGCCTGGGCCGTCGAGGGTGCGCGCGGTGAGATCACCGTGGTTCTCGAAGGCGCGCAGCCGGTTTCGGCCGAGCCCGCCGATCTGGTCGGCCAGGTCGAAGCCCTGATCGAGTCGGGGCTGCGGTTGAAGGACGCGTGCGCGGAGGTGTCGGCCGCCACCGGAGCGTCGCGCCGCGAGTTGTACGACGCGGTGCTGGCGGCGCGTTCCGCCGAGTAGCCCGGGTGGTGTCCGGGCCGGGGTTGTCTGGCCAGTGTGCCCACTGGAAGGGGTGCGCCGATGCCGCACCCGGTCTCGCGGCCGCTGTTACAGTCCCCGATCATGGTGCATGAGACGGCCGCTCCAGCAAGTGAATTGGTGCTGGAACCGTTCGAGCTGAGCGACGATTTCTATCAGCGGCCGCACGACGCGTACGACCTGTTGCGGGCGCGCGGCGCGGCGCATTTCGTGCGTTTCCCGGACGGTGGAACCGGTTGGCTGGTCACCGATTACGAGGCGGCGAAGGCCGTGTTCCTGGATCCCGCCGTCAGCAAGGCCCTCAAATCGCCGGGCGCGCAGGCCGCGCTGGGCGGTGATGCCGGGGGTGCGGCCATGTTCGGCGACATGATGCTGTTCTACGACCCGCCGCAGCACACCCGGCTGCGGGCGCTGGTGAATCGCGCGTTCAGTGGCCGCGCGGTGCGCGAACTGGCCCCGCGCATCACCGAATTGGCCGACGGCCTGCTGGCGGGGCTGGCCGAGGACGCCGCGTCCGAGCAGGATCTGCTGGACCGCTACGCGTTCCCGCTGCCCATGCTGGTGATCTGCGAGCTGCTGGGCGTGCCCAACGAGGACCGCGACAGCTTCCGCGCCTGGTCCACGACCCTGGTCTCCAATGACGAGACTCCCGAGGCCCGTGGCGCCGCCGTCGGCCAATTCCTCGGCTACATCGACGGATTGATCCGCGCCAAGCAGCAAGCGCCCGCCGATGACCTGCTCTCCGAACTGATCTCGGCGAGTGAGGACGGCGACCGGCTCTCCCACCGCGAGCTGATCAGCATGGTGTTCCTGCTGCTGATCGCGGGTTTCGAGACCACCGTGAACCTGATCTCCAACGCCGTCGCGATCCTGTTGACCGACAATGGGGTCCGCGCCGCCCTCGCCGCGGACCCGGGCCGGATGGCGGATTTCGTGGAGGAAGTCCTGCGCTTCGAGTCCCCGGCGAGCGAGGGCACCTTCCGCTACACGACCGCCCCGGTCACCGTCGGCGGCGTCGAAATCCCCGCGGGCCGTAGGGTTCTGGTGTCGATGGCCGCCGCCGACCGCGACCCGTCGCGCTTCCACGACCCGCACCGGGTGGACCTGGACCGCGCCGACAAGAACCATCTCGCCTTCGGTCACGGCATCCACCGGTGCGTCGGCGCTCCGCTGGCGCGCATGGAGGGCGGGGTCGCGCTGACCCGCCTGCTCGCGACCTACCCCGACTTGGTGCTCGCCACCGACGCCGAATTGTCCTGGCGCAAGTCGCTGATCGTGCGGGGACTCACCGCGCTGCCGGTCCGCCTCCGCCCCTGACCCGGGGTCCACCAGTTGGCGGGACCCATCAGTTTCACCAGCGCCGGGACCAGTAGCATGCGGACCAGGGTGGCGTCGATGATCAGCGCGATCACCATGCCGAGGCCGAGGAACCGCATGGGCGTGAGCGGCGACAGTGTGAACGCGCCGGTGATGAGCACGAGCAGTGTCGCCGCGGCGGTGATCACGCGCGCGGTCTGCACGGTCCCGACGCGCACCGAGGTCTCGGTGTCCGCGCCCGCGTCGTGCGCTTCCACCATGCGCGACAGCAGGAACACCTCGTAGTCGGTGGAGAGCCCGAACACGACCGCGATGATGAGGACCATCATCCCCGCCGAGAGCGGGCCGACGCTGACGTGCAGCGCACCCGCCAGATGCCCCTGATCGAAGATCCAGGTGAGCACGCCGAAGGTGGCGGCCAGGCTGAGGAAGGCCATGAGGACGGCCTTGAGCGGCAGGACGATCGAGCGGAATGCCAGCGCCAGCATGAGCAGCGTGACCGCCACCATGACCGCGATCATGAGCGGGAGCCGGTCGAGTACCGCCGCGATGCTGTCGACGGTGGTGGCGCTCTCCCCGCCGACGCGCAGCTCGAGTCCGTCCGGATGCAGGGCCCGCAGGTCGCGCACGATGTCCTGGGCGCGCGGTGAGCGGTCCGGGGCGGCGAGCGCGGCGTGCACGATGACGGTGTCGTCGCGGGTGTCGAGGGCCAGCGCCTGCCGGACCCCGGGCACGCCGCCGATCTCCCGCAGCGCCCGGCTGACCGTGGCCTGCGTCGGTGTGCCGCCGCCGGTTTCGCGGACCAGGATGGTGGCCCCGCTGTTGGCGGCGGGGAAGTGCGCCGTCAATTCCTCGACGGCGACCCGGGTTTCATTGCCCGCGGGCAGGGCGGTGTGGTCGATGTCGCCGAGCCGGACACCGGTTAGCGGCGCGGCCAACACCAGCAGGATCGCGCCCACGGCCAGGGCGATCACGCCCGGCCGCTTCATGACCGCCGTGACGACGCCACCCCAGAACCGTTGCGCCCGAGCCTCGGAACGATCGAAGGCATCCGCGCGCCAGCTCCACTTCCCGATCCGCGGGCCCAGCAGCGCCAGCATGGCGGGCAGTGCGGTCACCGACAGCGCGGCGGCGAGCCCCACCGCCGCGATGGCGCCGATCCCGAGCGAACGCAGCACCGCCAGCGGGAAGACGAACGTCCCCGCGAACGCGCACATGAGCAGCAGCGCCGAGAACAGCACCGTGCGCCCGGCCGTACCCAGGGTGCGCGTCACCGCCGCCTCCACGGTGGCTCCGCGCGCGAGTTCCTCCCGGAACCGTCCGACGATGAAAAGCCCGTAGTCGATGGCCAATCCGAGCCCCAGCAGCGACACCACGTTCATGGCGAACACGCTGACCTCGGTGAGCCGCGCGATCAGCCCGACCGCGCCCAGCGCGCCGATCACCGCCAGGGTGCCGATCGCCACCGGCAGCGAGGCGGCCACCACGCCGCCGAACACCAGGACCAGTACCAAGGCGGTCAAGGGAATCGAAATGGATTCGGCCAGTACCAGATCGTCCCGCGATTGCGTGCTGATCGTGTCGGCGAGCGCGCTGTACCCGGTCAGCTTCGTGTCGAGCCCGTCGACCCGCAGCGCGGCGGCGACTTTCGGATACTCCGCCACCCGCTGGTTGTCGTCGCCCGCCGAGAACACCACGGCGACCGCCTGCCGCCCGTCCGCCGACCGCAGATACTGCGATCGCGAACTGCTCCAATAGCTTTCGACGGGCCTCCGCAACAGAGCCGGGTCGATGGACGCGATGGCCGCCGTCACCCGCGGCCCGATATCCGCCAGCGACTGCCCGTCGGGCGCGGTGTACACGGCGATGACATCCGGATTCTGCGGCCCCAGCCGCTCGGTCACCCAGGCGTCCACCTCCGTGGATTCGCTGTGCGGCACCACGAATCCCGCCGAACTCACCCGCTGCTGCAGTCCGGTCGCGAACACCCCGCAGGCCAGCGCGAACAACACCGCCACCACCAGCACGGTTTTCGGCCGGGCGACCACCATCCGCGCCCACGCGGCCACCAGGCCGCCGGACGCGCCCATATCCTGCGGGCCGTCAGGGGAATCGGGTGCGACCTCCGCGGAATCGGTCGCGCCGGAACTGTCGATGGCGGTCATGGGCGCTCCGTTCGGGTTGTGCACGAGCCTGGCGTGCTAGTGGGTCGAGGCCGAATTCTCCGGAGCCAGTTCGGTTTCCAGCGTCCGGACGATGCGGTCCAGCAGCGCGTCCAGGCGCTCGGGCACGCCGCGGCCGCTGCGCGCGGAGACGGTGAGCTCGGTGCGGCCGCCGCATTCGGTCATGCCGACGAGCAGCGGCATGGCGACGCTGTGCTGTGGCATCACTTTGATCGCGGTGGGTGCGAAACCGGGGACGGCGAGCGCGTCCAGGTCGTAGCGGCCCATATGGGAGACGGTGGCGGAGGCCAGGTTCAGGCCCGTCCGCGAGCCCAGGGCGTTGAGGGCGCGCAGCAGTCCGCGTCCGGCGGCCTGCGGCAGGTACTTCAGTCCGCCGTTGTCCATCTGGTTCAGTTCGCGGTTCTCCGCGAGCCCCGCCCGCTTGATGTCGTTGAGCTGCCGCCAGTTCATGCCCGGCCGCGCGTCCAGGAACAGCGGCAGCGCGAGATTCGCGGTGGACCGCAGCTCCGGGTCGTGGCGTCGGATGTCGACAGGGATCATGATGCGCGAGACGGGCCCGCCCTCATCGGCCAGCATGGCCGCCACCCGCATCAGCGTGCCCGGCCCGGTCGCGTGAATGGTCCTGGTGCGCAACAGGTGCCGGTGCTCGCCCCGCTCCTGGCGGCCGTGCCCGGTCGCCGACCGGAAGCGCGGCAGCATGAGGGTGGGCCGGCCGGGCGCGCCGATCCGCTTCACCAGTTCGGCGTCGGCGATCGGGTCGGCCGCGCCTACCGGCTCCTCGCCGCGCAACGCCCGCAGCACGTCGGTGGTCCACATGACCATGCCCATGCCGTCCATGACGCCGTGGAACACCCGGAAGACCAGGGCGGTGGTGGTGCCGGTGAGCAGCAGCACTTCCACGGTGGCGTCCGGGGTCGGCCCGATCGGGCTGGTCAGCACCGGATCCGCTTCCAGCGCCGGGTATTGCAGCTCGTGCTCGACGACGCGCACGCCGGGCGCGCGTCCGCTGTCCACCCAGTGGCGGCCGTCGCGCACCAGGCGCGCGCCCGGGTTCGCGGCCGCGGCGGTGGCGACCGCGCGCCGCAGCGTCTCCGGGTCGATGCTGCCCGTGCCCTCCACCACCAGCTGCATCAGGAACGGCGGAGCCAGATCCCGCATCGGGAAGTAGATGAGTTCGGTGGGAGAGATGGGACGGCGGAACATGGACCTACCTGCCTGGATCGTCTCGATGCGTTAGATCTGCGCGTTCAATGCCACCGCGCCGCCCTGGCTTTCGAGCCAGGTCAGGAAACCGGCCAGGCCGGCCTCGCGGTCCACGATCGGCCGGTAGCCGAGGTCGCGGGCGGCGGCGGAGGTGTCGTAGGTCGCGGTGCGGGTCATCAGCGCGACCACGTACCGGGACAGCGGCGGCGACCACCGGGTGGCGACGAACGGTATGCGCCAGACGGTTTCGATGGCGGCCACGATCGCGGCGAGGACCTTCGGATTCGGCTGCCGGGTCGGCTTCGGGTAGCCGAGACCGGTGGCGACCTCGCCGAGGAAACCCCACACGTCGGTGCGTTCGGCGTCGGCGATGAAATACGCCTTGCCGCCGGCGTTCTCGCTGCGCGCGGCCAGCACGCAGGCCTCGGCGATATTGTCCACGTGGCACAGCGAGGCGTACACCTGCCTGCCGTAGGACAGGTCCGGCAGCGAGCCTTCGCCCGCCCGGCCCAGCAGCCGCACGATCGGCCCGGACCGGTCGCCCGCGCCCCAGATGGCGCGCGGTCGCAGCGCGCAGGTGCTGAACCCGTCCGTATTCGAGGCCAGGACCAGGCGTTCGGCCGCGGCCTTGGTCTCGGAGTAGTGGTTCAGATAGCGGCTCGGGTACGGCACCGATTCGTCGATGTCGACCTGATCGCCGCCGTCGCGGTCCATGAGCGCGCTCGGGCTGGACACGAACACGAACCGGGACGCGCCATTGCGTTTCGCCGCCCGCAGCAGATTCTCGGTGGCCGTGACGTTCTCGGCGACGAACTGGTCGCGGGTGCCGCGATCGTCCACCCGGGCGGCACTGTGGAAGACCACGTCCACGCCCTTGGTGGCACGATCCAGGGAGCCCTGATCGGTCAGGTCGCCGGTGGCGACCTCCACCCGATCCAGCACCTCCGACAGATCACGCAGGTTGCTGGTCGGCCGGGCCAGAATGGCCACCTCGTAGTCGCCGTCGCGGACCAGGCGGCGCACCAGCGCCCCGCCCAGGAATCCGGAAGCGCCTGTCACCAATGCCTTCACGCTCTGTCCTCTCCGCATGCCCGGGAGCGCTGCGTGGTTACGCAAGCTGCCTTCTCCGCGCCCGACCCGGTCATGCCGCCTCCTGCGTCTTCCACCAGGTGATCCCGAAGATCTGGGTCATGGCCGCCGTCTTGACCGGCGAGTGCCCGGTGTCCGCCGTGGCGCGCAGGGCGGCCGGGATCTGGGCCGCGTGCACCACGATGCTCAGGAACGCGTCGATCCAGAACACGGCGCGCAGCAGCCGGTTCTCTGGGGCGCGATCACCCGCCGCGAGCAGCACGCCCGCCGCGAGATACAGCCAGCCGAGCACCGGAATCGCGCGTAGTACCAGCACCTTCATCGTCGTTCGTCCTTTCCGAGCCGCTCCGCCGCCCAGACCGCGAGCTGCTCGCGGCCGATCTTGGCATTGTGTCGGATGTCGACCGGGAACTTCGGGTGGAACAGGAACGTGGAAACGGCTGCGGTGACCATGAATTCGGCCGACCGAGCCTGCAGCCCGGCCATGACGGCCGCGGGATCCGCGCCCGTTGCGGTCTCGACGCACAGCACCGGCCGCTGCGCGCCCCGCTCGCCCACGCCGACCAGCGCGGTCCGGGCCACGCCGGGCACGGCGTTGAAGACCTGCTCCACCTGCACCGAGAACATGGGTCCGGCGGCGGTCTGCAGCCGCTGACTCTTGCGTCCGCAGAACCAGATCCGGCCCTCGCCGTCGATGCGGGCCAGGTCGCCGGTGCGATGCCACACCGTCTCGCCGTCGTGGATCTTGCCCGCCGCGTTCGCCGACTCCGGCCAGTAGTAGCGGGTGCTCACGTTCGGCCCGGCCACCACCAGTTCGCCGATGCCGCGGGTGGCGGCCAGCTCGGTCTCACGGGCCTGCGCGTGCGCCCAGGTCGGGATCGGGTCGTCGGTGATGGCGACCAGCCGCGCGCGCACCCCTTCGGCAGGACGGCCGACGCAGGTGCCTTCGCCGAGACGGGCGCGATCGGCCAGACCGGCGAGCAGCTCCCGGGATTCGATGGTGGACATGGGCAGCGCCTCGGTGGAGCCGTACCCGGCGTACACCTCCGCGTCCGCGGCCAATACCCGGCGCAACCCGGCGATGCAGGTGTCCGGGACGGGCGCGCCGCCGGAGAAGATGCTGTGCAGCGTCGGCACCGGCGTGCGGTGCGTCTCCAGGTGCCGCAGCAGCGGGATCAGCACGGCGGGGGAGGCGAACATGGTCTTCACCCCGAACCGGTTGATCGCGTCCACCACGTGCGCGGGATCGGTGGAACCGACCTTGCTGGGCACCAAGGGCGGCAGGACACAGCGGGATCCGAGGAGCATGTCGAGAATGCCGACCAGCGGCAGCGTGATCAGCGAGGTGCCCGGCTCCACCCGGCCGCGGGCGGCGTGCACCTGCTCGACCATGGCGCTGAGATTGCCGTGCGTCATCTCCACGGCCTTGGCGGGGCCGGTCGAGCCGGTCGTGTAGGCGATGAGCAGCACCTCGTCGGCGGGTGCGGGGACCCGCTCGCGCAGGGTGAAGGCGTCGAACGGGGCCCGGTGCTCACCGGATGGCCGCCGGGAGTCGGCGACGGAGGCGAGCAGTTCCTCCAGTCGCGCCGCCATTTTCGCGCCGACCGGACCGGCGGCGTCGGTGCGGAACCGAGTGCCGAAGCGGCTCGCGGTCGCCGGGGCGTCCCAGCTGCGCAGGGTCGGACCGCCCCAGAACCAGCGCGGGCCCACGGTCAGCGTCACCCGCACATTGCGGAAGTACTTGGCGAACAGCACCCGCGCCGCGTGCGCCTGCGGGATGCCGATGAACGCCTCCGCGTTCGCCGCGCGCAGGCAGTTGAGCATCTTGCGCACACCCATGCCCGGATCGATCACGACCGGGATGGCGCCGATCTTCAACAGCCCCAGCATGATCGCGTACAGCTCCGGGCTGGGCAGCACCAGCACGATGGTGCGGGTGCCGCGGCCCACCCCGGCGGCGGCCAGGTGCAGGCCGATGGTGTCGGACCACTCGTCGAGCTCGCGGTAGGTGAGATGGCGGTAGTCCGGCAGGCCGGAGGCGGTCTTCCCCGCGGGGTAGATCACCGCCTCACGGTCCGGATCGGCGGCCACCACCGCGCGGAAGCGGTCGATGGCCTGCCAATAGGTCGCGGTCGTCACGCCGCGGCCCCGACCACGGCGGGCAGACGGTAGACGACGGCGGCCGCCGACGGGCCCGCGCCCGCCGCCACGAACAGCACATCACGGTATCCGGTCAGCGATTCCGCCTGGGCGGCAGCGTGATACGCCAGCGACAGCGACGCGGTGTGCGGGTCGCCCTGGGACAGGTCCGGGAGGAACACCGCGTCCGGGGCGATGCCCAGCTCCTCGGCCAGGCGGGCCGGGAAGTCGTCGCTCGGGGTGGCGGCGATCAGGGCGGTGGTGGTCTCCTCCGCGTCGCCGCCCGCGAGGGCGGCGCGGGCGGCGTCGGCGGCGACCGTGAGCACCCGGTCCAGGTAGTCCGGCTCACGGTCCACCGTCATCAGGCCGCGGCCGCGGTCGCCCATGGTCTCGGTGTCCACGTACGACTCCAGGCCCGGGGTGCCCGCGGCGGCCCGGGTGTGCACCCGGCCGAAGCCCTCGGGCTGGTCGCTCTGCTCCAGCAGGAGCGCGGCGCCGGCGGTGGCGTAGGGGAATTCGTCGTCGGCGGCCGCGCGGGTCATCGACGGGTGAGTGTCACCGGAGACGATCAGCACGTGCTCGGCGCTGCCGGTCGCCAGCACCGCCTGCGCCACCTGCACGGCATTGAGGACGCTGGTGCCCGCGTTCATCAGGTCGAAGGAGAAGGACCGCGGGTCCTCCTTCACGTAGTCCAGGCCGATGCCCGCGGCCTTCTGGATCAGCGCCGAGACGGCGGGTTCGACGGTATTGCTGTCGCGGAAGATGCCCGCGTTGATCATGACCCCGACCTGTCCGGGCTCCACCCCGGCGCTCTCCATGGCCCGGCGCGCGGCCCGGCCGCTGAGCTCCACGATGCTGAAAGTGTCGGTGTCCCGGGCGATTCCGGTGGATTTGATGCGCACACCCATGGCGGTACCTCAGACCTTCAGCGACGAGATGGTGGTGGACAGGAATCCGCCGACGACGCCCGACGCCGCGGGGATCATCAGGATCTTCGATCCGGCGGCCAGGTTCTGCTGGCTCAGCTGATCGTGCAGCACGATGAAATGAGAAGTGCTGGAAGTGTTTCCGTACTTCTCGATGACATTCAGGTCCGGTGGCATGGGGTGGCCGAATTCGCGTTCGGCGATCGCGTTCATGAACGGGATGGCGGCCGCGCCGAACTGGTGGTGGATGATGTAGTCGAAGCCCTCGTCGGCGAAGGTGATGCCCTCGGCCTCCATGAAATTGCGCTGGGTGTCGGTCCACAGCAGGAACCGGGCCTCGTTGTGCATCTTCCGGTTGTCGGTGTACAGGGCGACGCCGTTGGACTTGTCGCTCGGCATTCCCAGACAGAGGTGGGAGAACTCCGACGCGGTGGTGAGTTCGATGTAGTGGATCACGTCGTTGTCGTCGACGGCCTCGTCCAGCACCACGCACGCGCCGGAATCGCCGACGGTGAGCGAGGCGAATTGCAGATCGTATTTGCTGGAGATTTCGTCGACCGCGGTTTCCGCGATCGGCGTGATGGCCTCACCGCTGACCACGATGCCGCGTTTCACGGCGCCGCTGCGAATCATGCGGTCGAGAATGTAGACGCCACTCATCATGCCGGCGCAGGCATTCGAGAGATCGAATGCGATGACATCCTCGCGGGCGCCGATGGCGCGGGCGATGGTCCCGGCGAAGGACGGCTCCATGTACATCTTGGTGCCGTGCTTGCTGCGGGTGATGGAGGTGGAGATGATGATGTCGAGATCGCCCGCGGCGTACGATGACCTGGCCAGGCAGTCCTCGACCGCCTTCATGGCGAGCGCGAAGGAATCCTCACGGCTCTCCGGGCGGGTGTCGCGGAAGCGGCGTTCCTTGACTCCCGTAATTCGTTCGAGATCGAATTCGGGCGCCTCCTTCAATCGCGCGACGAGTTCTGCTGTGGTGACCCGGTTCTCGGGCAGATAGGCGCCGATCGATTCGAATCGAGATTGCGGCACAGGGGACTCCTGAAGCTGGGGAGGCTGAAAAGCATTGGGGGGAAAGGTGATCGACTGTGATCGTCAAGCTCGGATGCGCTGAGGCTACCCGAGGGTAACCAGCTTGGGGAACTGTCGCGTTCCGTGTAACCGTCTGAGACGAAAGGTGAACAGTCGCTTACTGTTACGAGCGGTGACAGAAAGGACCTTCGCGCAGCCAGCCTCGCCGAGGTCGCGCTGAAATGGGGGTTTGACCCTCTCCGGCAATGCAAGTGAACATCCGGCTATCCTCGGTCATGTGCCTTCGGCATGGTCCGGATATGGCGGGACGAGGCCCCCGTTGTGAGTGAGTTCACGCATCAGGCGCGTGCGGGCAGACCCAATACCGCGTTCACGAATTCCACGAACAGCGGCGCCAATTCGGGCACCCGATGCGCCCCCTCGGCGACGATGACCCGCCGCGTGCGCTCCCCGATCGCGTCCGGGATCAGCGCGAACAGTTCGTCCGCGATCACCGGCAGGGTCGGATCGGTCACCCGCGCCTCGGCGTAGAACGCGCGATACAGATCCGCGAACCGATCCACCGACAGATCCCGCAGCGCCACCGATTGCTGATCCACCTTGAACGCCTCGACCAGCATCAGTCGCGCGAAATCCGGTTCGGACGCCACGGTTTCGCAGAATGTCACCACGATGGACTCGATCCGCTCGTGCGCCCCCGCATCGGTCGGCAACTGCCCCAGTTCATCGGCGATCCGAGTCGCGATGATGTCCGAAGCCGTCCGCACCGCCTCGATGAAGCACTCTTCCTTATTGCTGAAGTGTTCGTAGAACGTGCTTCGCGACACCCGGGCCCGCGCCACGATATCGCTCAACGTGACCGCGTAATACCCTTTCCCCTCAACGCATTCCACCATCGCCTCCAGCAACCGCCCCCGCTGCGAGGTGAGCACCGCCTCCCGGGCGGCCCGATGCCGCTGATCGAAGTCCGTGCGCTGCAACCCCGCGGCCGACCCACCCCAACCCCGCATCAAAACCTCCCTGACTGAACCGCTAACACTTCAGATACCCATTATCGAGCCCCTGCCGAACCCACCCCACCCCGGTATTGACATCGCATGCCATCAGTCCCCTTCCGTTGTCCTCTCAACAGGGTCCCGCGTCACTGTGACCTGCACCGGACCGTAGGCTGGCGGAAGATTTCCGGAAGGGTGGACGACAGGTGCTAGGAGTGTTCGACTCGATCCCCGAACAACCCTTGCTCGGGATCTACATGCGGTACCGGCGCGAGACGCTCGGCATCACCCAGGAGGAAACCGCCAAGCGCATGTTCGTCAGCCTCTCGCTGTACCGGAAGCTCGAGAGCGGGGAACGCGTGCTCACCGCCGAGCGGCTCTCGGACTGGTGTGCCGTCATGGACGCGCCGAGCTGGATGCTCGAGAAAATGGTCTCGCTGACGATGCCGAAGATCGTGACGGTGGCGCGGGGAGTGTGGCCGCCCGTGCTGCGTCGGGAAGACCTCGATCATCTCCACGTCCTGCCGTACCCGGCCTTCTACCACCGGTTCCCCGAATACGAGGTGCTGGCGGCCAATTCGGCGGCGACCGCCGCGTTTCCCTGGCTGGCCCCCGCACCCGAGGGCTCCGAGCGGCCGGTGAACGTCATCGAACAGATGATGACCGTGTCCGAAGCGCGTGAGTCCCTGGTCAACTGGGACACCGTGGCCCACCGGTTGCTGTTCACCCTCCGAGTTCTCGCACCCGGCGTCGTCGCTCCCGAACGGCTCACACAGATCATCCGGACCTGCCGCGCGAATCCGGAATTCCAGCGCATGTGGAACACGCCCATGGACGAGGACGTCTACACCGATTCGCTCATGCTGGTCCGCGATCCGGAAGCCGGCGAGCTCAGGCACTTCACCATGCGCGCCTACAACGCCTATCACCCCCAGGACTGCTCCTACCAGCTGTTCGTCCTCACGCCGCGAACCCCCGGCACCGCCACCGTCGACCCGTTCGCGCTCGCATGACGAACACCGAACCCGAACCGTCGCTGCTCGCGATGTACCTACGCTACCGGCGCGAGACCCTGGGCATCACCCAGGAGGAGATCGCCCGGCGCATGTACGTCTCGCTCTCCCTCTACCGGAAGCTGGAGAGCGGCGAGCGCGCGCTGACCCCGGAGCGACTCGAGGACTGGTGCGTCGCCGCCGAAGCGCCGATGTGGATGCTCGACAAGATGGTCACCCTGGCCGTTCCGAAGATCATGACGATCGCCCGCGGGGCCTGGCCGCCCGAACTACGCCAGGAGGACCTCGACCACCTGCACGGCCTCCAGTTTCCCGCGTACTTCCACCGCTTCCCGGAATACGAGGTGCTCGCCGCCAACGAGGCTGCGACAGCGGCGTTTCCGTGGCTGGCGCCCGCTGGCGCCGACGCGGAGCGTCCGGTGAACGTCATCGAGCAGATGCTGACCGTCCCGGAGATGCGGGAACTGCTGGTCAACTGGGACACCATCGTGCATCGGCTGGTGTTCGGACTCCGCGTCCTCTCGCCCGGCATCATCGCCCCGGAGCGGCTCGCGCAGATCATCGAAACCTGCGGCGTGAACCCGGAGTTCGAGCGCATGTGGAACACCCCGATGGAGGAGTGGTTGTTCAACGACTCCCTGGTGCAGGTCCGTCATCCCGCATCCGGCGAGATCATGTCCCTGACCATGCGCTCGTACAACCCTTCGCTCCCTCAGGACTGCTCCTACCAGCTGTTCATGCTCACGCCGCGCATGCCCGGCACGCCCACCGTCGACCCTTTCGCGATCGACTGACCCGCCCCGAGGAGGTGTACCGATGGTGTCCGGTGAGAGTCGGCCCGCGCCCGAGCAGCCCATGCTCGGCATGTTCATGCGCTACCGGCGCGAGCATCTGGGATTGACCCAGGACGAGGTGGCGCGACGCATGTTCGTCAGCTTGTCGCTCTATCGCAAGCTGGAGAACGGCGAACGCCCCATGTCTCCGGAGCGGTTGGCGGACTGGTCGCGGGCCATGAACGCGCCCGCGTGGCTGTTGCGCAAGATGGCGTCGCTGGCGCTGCCGATGGCGTCCGCGGTGGAGGCGGGGGTGTGGCCGCCGGCGTTGCGGGCCGAGGACATCGAGCATTTGGAGGCGCTGCCGTTTCCGGCGTTCTATCACCGGACGCCCGAGTACGAGATCCTGGCGGCGAATCAGGCCGCGCGGGAGGCGTTTCCGTGGCTGCTTCCCACGCACGCGGATGCGGAGCGGCCCGCGAATGTCATCGAGCAGATGATGACCGAGCCGATCGCGCGGGAGGTGCTGATCAACTGGGAGCTGATCGTGCATCGGCTGCTGTTCATCCTGCGGGTGAACGCGCCGGGGACCGTCGCTCCGGAGCGGCTGGCGCAGATTCTGGAAACCTGCCGGGTGAATCCGGAATTCGAGCGATTCTGGACCACCGACCTCAGTGAGGAGCAGTTCAACGACTCACTGGTTCTGGTCCGCGACCCGGAGACCGGCGGGCAGATGGCGCTGACCATGCGCTCCTACAACGCCTGGCATCCCGACAACTGCCCGTACCAGTTGTTCATGCTCACGCCGCGGGCCGACCCGACGCCGAGCGTGAGTGCCCCAATTCGTGCGACCTCCCCGGGTTGACCCTGCAAGCCACGGGTTGGATGCTTGTTCGGCGAGATCAAACTGCTGCTGCCCGGTCCGAGCCCGTGCTTCGGATCGGGCAGTTTCGCGTTTGTGCGCGGCATTCCCGTTCCGGTGCTGGTGGAGTTCGGAGGGGAATCTCCACCCGTGGTGGATACGGGTGTGACGACTCGGTGACCGCCCGCCGAAGGGGGGCGGGCGGCACCGGATCTCGTATTACTTGGGCGTCACATGCTTCGGGAAGACGACTTCCGGCTCGGGGAGAGCCGTGCCCGGGACCAGCGGGGTGGAGACGTCGGCGAAGGTGCGCTCGGGGGCGGCCAGCAGGTCGAGGATCTTGCCCGCCGAAGCGGGGATCACCGGCTGGACCAGGATCGAGACGATGCGCAGGACTTCCATGGTCACGTAGAGGATGGTGCCTTCGCGGGCGGTGTCCTCGGGGGTGCCGGCCTTGGCCAGGGTCCACGGGGCCTGGGCGGAGAAGTAGCGGTTGGTCTCGCCGAGGGTGAGCCACAGCTGTTCCAGGCCGAGATGGATCTGCTGCTGGTCGAATTCGGCGCGGACCTTCTCGAGCAGGCCGTTGGCGCGGTCCAGCAGGGCCTTGTCGTCCTCGGTGAACTCACCGGGGGTGGGGACCACACCGGCGAAGTCGCGGCCGACCATCTTCAGGCAGCGCTGGGCCAGGTTGCCGTACTCGTTGGCCAGGTCGGAGTTGATCCGGCCGATGATCGCCTCTTCGCTGTAGGAGCCGTCCTGGCCGTAGGAGATCTCCCGCAGCAGGAAGAAACGGAGGGCGTCCAGGCCGAAGGTGTCGACCAGCTCCATCGGGTCGACCACATTGCCGACCGACTTGGACATTTTCTCGCCCTTGTAGTTGACGAAGCCGTGCACGAAAACCCGCTTCGGCAGCGCGATTCCGGCGCTCATCAGGAACGCGGGCCAGTACACGGTGTGGAACCGCGAGATGTCCTTGCCGATGATGTGCAGATCCGCGGGCCAGTACTTCTGGAACGAGGCCGAGGTGGTGTCGGGGTAGCCCGCGCCGGTGAGGTAGTTGGTGAGCGCGTCCACCCACACGTACATGACGTGATCGGGATGCCCGGGCACCGGAACGCCCCAGTCGAAGGTGGTGCGCGAGATCGACAGATCCTTCAGACCGGCCTTCACGTACGAGACGATCTCGTTGCGCCGCGTCGCGGGCGCGATGAACTCCGGCTGCGTCTCGTACAGTTCGAGCAGCTTGTCCTGGTACTTGGACAGGCGGAAGAAGTAGTTCGACTCCTCGGTCCACTCCACCGGGGTCTTGGTGTCGGTGGAGATGCGGGTGCCGTCCTCGAGGACGGTGGTCTCCTCCTCGGTGTAGAACGCCTCGTCGCGCACCGAGTACCAGCCGGCGTAGGTGTCGAGGTAGATGTCGCCCGCGGCGACCATCTGCTCCCAGATCGCGACCGACGCGGCGAGGTGGTCCTCGTCGGTGGTGCGGATGAAGCGGTCGAAGGAGATGTCGAGCGTCTTGTCCATGTTCTCGAAGACGTCGGAGTTGCGCGAGGCGTACTCCTGCTCCGAGAGACCCGCGGCCTTGGCGGCCTGCTGCACCTTCTGGCCGTGCTCGTCGGTGCCGGTCATGTAGAACACATCGAAGCCGTCCAGCCGTTTGAAGCGGGCCAGGGCATCGGAGGAGATGTACTCGTAGGCGTGCCCGATGTGCGGTGCGCCGTTCGGGTACGCGATGGCCGTGGTGACGTAAAAGGCGGGGCGATCGGATGCGCTCATGGTGTGTCTACTCTATCTGCGTGTCCTTCGTCGCTCGCGTGAATATCCCCGTCCATGAGTAGCCGCCGACCTGCGCCCGAACCGCCGGAGCCGCTGTCGCCGCTGATCGACGCGCACACCCACATCGACGCCTGCGGGGCCACCGATCCGGAATCGGTTGCGGCGCTGGTGGACCGGGCCCGTGCGGTGGGCGTGCGAGAACTGGTCACGGTCGCCGACGATCTGGAGGCCGCCCGCTTCGCGGTGCGCGCCGCCAACTGGGACGACCGCGTGTACGCCGCCGTCGCGCTGCACCCGACCCGGGCCAACCACCTCGACGACGCCGCCAAGGCCGAGCTGGAGCGGCTGGCCGCCGATCCGCGCGTGGTCGCGGTCGGCGAGACCGGCCTGGACTACTACTGGCCGGGCAAGCTGGAGGGCTGCGCCGACATCGAGGAGCAGGTCGAGGGCTTCCGCTGGCACATCGACCTGGCCAAACGGCTGGGCAAGCCGCTCATGATCCACAACCGCGAGGCCGATCACGACCTGCTGGCCGTGCTGATCGACGAGGGCGCGCCCGACGAGGTGATCTTCCACTGCTTCTCCTCGGACGCGAACATGGCGATGGCGTGCGTGGAACAGGGCTTCGTGCTGAGTTTCTCGGGCACGGTCAGTTTCAAGAACGCGCACGAATTGCGTGAGGCCGCGAAACTGGTTCCGGACGAACTGATTCTGGTGGAAACCGACGCGCCGTTCCTGACGCCGCACCCGTTCCGGGGCGCGCCGAACGAGTCCTACATGCTGCCGTACACGCTGCGCGCGCTGGCGGAGCTGCGCGAACAGGATCCGGTGCAGCTGGCCAAGATCACCACGGCGAACGCGCGCCGCGTCTACGGGATCTGAGGGGGCCGCGGAAACGCGGCCGCCGCACCTTTTTTCGTCTGCGCACGGCTCCCGCGTTGCCATCGGTACGAGTTGAATCGGTGTGGCTCGGCTCACTAAGATCTGCCGCGATCGTGATTCACCTGCGGTTCGATATCGGGTCGTGACCCTCGTTTCCGCAGTACCACCGCGAGTGGTTGTGATTCACCGACCCCCTCGTTATCGTATTGTGACCATGCCGGGATTTCCGATGCACGCTTTGGCGAAGATCAACTCGTCGCGTTCCCCGATGTTGTACGGGGCGATCGCGGCGATGCTCGTCACGCTCATCGTCGGCGCGGGTGTCGCCATCATGAGCAAGAAGCAGGTGACCTTCGTCGTCGACGGCAAGGATTTCGTCGTGTCCACCATGCGCGGCGACGTGCGCGGCGCGCTGGCGGACGCCGGCTACGGCATCTCCGGCCGCGACGACGTGTCCCCGTCGGCGGGTGCGCGCATCAGCGACGGTTCCACCATCACGCTGAACCGCGCCCGCGAGGTCTCGCTGATCGTGGACGGCACCCCGTCCAAGGCGTGGACCACCGCGCTCACCGTGGCCGAGGCCGTGGTGAAGCTGAATCTGCCCGGCGACGTCTTCACCTCGCCCGCGCGCCCGACGCCGCTGCCGCTGGTGGGCGCGCAGCTGCTGATCACCAACCCGCGCACGGTCGAGCTGAGCGACAACGGTTTCGCCCCCGCCCTGGTCCGGCTGGCCGCGCCGACCGTCGGGGAACTGCTGCAGGTGCAGGGCCGCCCGCTGGTGAACCAGGATTTCGTGGTCCCGGCCGCCAACACCCCGCTCACCGAGGGCATGAAGATCACCGTCACCCGCAAGATCGTGCAGAACCGCACCGAGCGGGTGCCGCTGGATCCGCCGGAGAACACCATCGAGGATCAGTCGCTCAATATGAGCCGCACGATCGTCGAGAACGCGGGCGTACCGGGCACGCAGGACGTGACTTTCGCGGTCTCCATCGTGAACGGCCAAGAGGCGGGCAAGGATCCGATCAAGTCCACCGTGATCGTCCCCGCGCAGCCCAAGACCGTGCGCCGCGGCGCCAAGCCCGGCACCGAGGTCCCGGATGTCAAGGACGGCCGCACCTGGGATGCCCTGGCCAGCTGTGAGTCCGGCGGCAACTGGGCGATCAATACCGGCAACGGTTATTTCGGTGGCATCCAGTTCGACCAGAGCACCTGGGAACGGCAGGGCGGCACCCGCTACGCGCCCCGCGCCGATATGGCCACGCGTGAGGAGCAGATCGCCATCGCCGAGGTGACCCGCGCCCGTCAGGGCTGGGGTGCGTGGCCCGCGTGTACCTCGCGGCTGGGAATCAGCTAGTCCGGACCCCTCATCGGTCCGGACAGCCACATCGATCGGGTCGAACTGCTGTCCCGCGCGTGCGGACAGTGGACTCTCACCGGGGATGTCGGTCCCGCGAATCAGGGTGTTACCGGAGATTTCTTCCGTGTGGTCAGCGGAAAGTGGATTCGAGACAGCTCATCAGGTCCGCGGTGTCGGCCGGGCGCCGGGCGTAGCCGAGGTACCCGTCGGGCCGGATGACGAAGGCCGAGCGGCGCGCCGCCCGGTAGGCGCGCGCGAATTCGCCTGCGGTGTCGCGGATCAGCGGGAGGGTGGTCGCGTCCGCCACCGCGGCCGGGGTGGCGATCAGGTACACGTTCAGGTGGCAGCGGGTGGCCGCGATCGCGGTGGTGGCCAGCTCTTCCAGTGCGCGCAGGTCGGATTCGGTGGTGGTGTCGTCCGCGTACAGCAGCAGGGTATGCCGGGTGCCGTCGAGCAGGGCGAACAGCCGGAGGTCGAAGGCGACGGCGGCGCGGGTGAGGCCGCGGGCGTCGGGGGCGCGGGCCCCGGCGCGCGGGGCGGGCTCGTCGGCGGGGGAGGCCGCCACGATCGGGCTGCCCGCGTAGTCGATGAGCAGCTGGGCTTCGCGGCGCAGCACGTAGTCGGGGTCGGTGGAGTCCGCGCCGATGCCTTCGCGGGCGCTGCGGACCGTGCGGCCGACCACCTCCTCACCGACCGGTCGGCGTTCGGCGTCGTAGGAGCCGAGCAGCGCGGGGGAGGCGTCGCCGTGGACCGCCAGCGCCAGTTTCCAGGCCAGGTTGTGGGCGTCCTGGATGCCGGTGTTCATGCCCTGCGCCCCGGTGGGCGGGTGGATGTGGGCGGCGTCGCCGGCCACGAAAACCCTGCCGTGGCCGTAGGAGTCGACGATCCGGTGACTGATCCGGAAGACCGAGGACCAGCGCAGATGCGAGACCAGCGCCGGTTCGGGGGCCAGCCGGTCGACGACCGCTTGCAGGTCGTCGATCTCGGGCGTCCACCCGGTGGTGAAGCCGTGCTCGACGCCGTCGCCGGTCTGCTCGCCCGAGTGGCCGTCGGGCAGCAGCATGGAGATGCGGTACCGGTGCAGGCCGGGCAGCGGGATGCAGACCAGCACGTCGTCGATGACGCCGTCGGTGCGGTGGCCGGCGCGAATGTTGTAGCCGCGCGGCATGTTCCAGCCGAGTTTCACATCGCCGAGCATGTACTGCTCGGCGAACGCGGCCCCTTCGAACGACAATCCCAGCGCCTTGCGGACCGCGCTGTGCGCGCCGTCGCAGCCGACGAGATACCCCGCCCGCGTGGTCGTGGCGCCGGTCCCGTTCTCCAGCGTGACCGTGACCCCGTCGGCGTCCTGCTCGAAAGCCGTTACCCGCGTGCCGCGTTCGATGACGCCGCCGAGTCCGGTCAGCCGGTCCCGCAGGATCCGCTCGGTCTCGTACTGCGGCAGCCCGACGAAGCCGTACGGCACGTCCGGCGGCAGCGTCAGCTCCATCCGCCCGTCCGGTTCGCCGTTCATGTAGGCGAGTTGCCCGCGCAACGGTATTGCGGCGTCGAGGATTTCCCGCACCACGCCCATCTGCTCGAACACCTCCAGCGCGCGCGGCTGGATGCCGACGGCCTTCGCGTACTGCGGTGGTTCGAGCAGCGGGTCGACGATCCGGCACGGTATGCCCCGGCGACGCAGTTCGATGGCCGCGGTCAGCCCGACGGGTCCGGCGCCGGCGATGATTACCGCGGTGTCGTCGTCCACGGCGTCGACTCGGTCGGCGAGGCGGGTGCGGTGGTGTTCGTAGCGCTGTCACGTTGTGCCGGATCGGGTCCGGACAGGGCGTTGGGGCCGTAGAAGGTCGGCAGCATGGCCTTCACCAGCACCAGGGCCGATCCGTCGCCGCTGGGTACCGCCGCCAGGTTGGTGGCGACCACGATGGTGAGCCCGGACTCCGGGTCCGACGCCATGTAACTCATGAAGCCCGGGAGCTGGCCGTCGTGCCCGAATTGGTGTTCACCGAATCGCACCAGGCCCAGGCCGTATCCCGCCAGGGTGGGAATGTCCGGGTTGATCGGCTGGACGCTGTCCATCCGCATCTTCTGGAACTCGGCGTCGAGCAGCTTGCCCTCGACGAGGGCCTTGGTGAAGGTGGTCATGTCCTCCACCGTCGAGATCGCGGCCCCGGCGGCCCAGGCCCAGGAGGGGCTCGAGGTGGTCGAATCGTTCGGTTGCAGGGTGCCCGCCAGCGCGGCCGCCCGCTGGTCCGGGGGCAGGGAGTAGGTGTCGATGGTGGAGACCATGGTGCCGAAGGTGTAGCCCTGCGGGTGCGGGTCCGGGATCGAGGAGTCGCTCACCGCCGGGAACGAGGTGTTCTTCAGTCCGAGCGGCTCGAAGATGCGCTGGCGCAGGGCATCTGCCAGCGGCATCTTCGCGACCTTCTCGATGATCAGCCCGAGCAGGATGGTGTTGGTGTTGGAGTAATCGAACTTCTCGCCCGGCGGGAATCGGACCGGGTGCGCGAAGGCGATGGCCAGCAGCTCCTCGGGGGTCCACACCTTCTGCGGGTCCTTGTCGACCTCGACGCTCAGGTCGCGGTCGAAGGTGTAGTTGTAGAGGCCGCTGCGCATTTCGGCGAGCTGAGCGAGGGTGATCTTGTCGCCGTTGGGCACGCCCGGCCAGTGCTTGTCGACCGGATCGTCGAGGGAGAGCTTGCCCTCCTGGGCGAGCTGCATGAGGACCGTGACGGTCATGGTCTTGGTATTGCTGCCGATCCGGAAATGGTCGTCCACCCGGATGGGGTCGTCCTCGCCGATGGTCCCGGTCCCGAAGGCGGCCTTCCAGCTCCCTTCCTCGGGCGAGGTGATCATGACGACCGCGCCCGGAATGACGTTGTCCTTCATCAATTTCGTGATGAGGGGGCGCAGCTTCGCGGCGTACGCCGGTTCCTTGGATCCGTTCGAGTCCGGGGACCCGGTGGTGGATTCCTTCGATCCACCCGAGTCCTTCGAGGACTCGCATCCCACCGCCGCGGTCAACCCGATGGTGGCGACAAGCACTCCGAAACTCCGCCGGTTTCCCATGACGCTCCGTCCGGGTCCGATGTTCGTGGCTAGGAAGTGCCTGCCAGCCTAACTCCGTACCGACTGGTCCTGATCGAAATCGGGTCCGCTACATCAGCGCGCCGCCGTCGACCCGCAGCTCGGTGCCGGTCATGTAGCGGCCGTCGTCGGAGGCCGCCATGGCGACCACGCCCGCGATGTCCTCCGGCTTGCCCAGCGCGCCGCCCTCGATCCAGCCGGGCAGCCGCGCCATGAGCGACCAGTCCGCGTCGGCGGGCAGCGCCAGACCGGAGGTGATGCCGGTGCTGATGCCGCCGGGCACGATATTGACCGCGCGCAGGCCCTTCTTCACGTATTCGAGCGCGATGGAGTGGGTCAGCGCGTTCACGCCCGCCTTCGACGCGGAGTACGCCGCCATGTACGGGTTGGACCCGAACGCCGAGGTGGAGGAGAAGTTCACGATCACGCCGCGGCCGGATTCGATGAGCGCGGGCAGCGCGGACTGGATCATCAGGAAGGTGCCGGTCAGGTTGACCGAGATGACCTTGTTCCAGTCCTCGAGCGGCATCTCGTGGGTGTGCGCGGCGCGCAGGATGCCCGCGGCGTTGACCAGAACGTCCAGGCCGCCGAGGAATTCGAGGGCCTCGGCGGTGACCGCGCGGACCGACTCCTGGTCCGCGATGTCGATGGTGAGGGTGCGCAGGCGTTCGCGCTGCGCGGCGGGGGCGGCGTCGACGGTGGCGGCCAGTCCGGCCTCGTTCACATCCGCGGCGACCAGCTGGGCTCCCTCGGCGAGCAGGCGCAGGGCCACGCCCTGACCGATGCCCGATCCCGCTCCGGTGACAATGACTCGACGACCTTCGTATCTGCTCGACATGGCGAGAAATTAGAACAAGTTTCAAAGCGCGTCAATGGGTTGTGCGTCGGATACTGTCCCGCTATTTGCCAGAGTGTTCACATATTTGAACGACAGTCCAGTAGATAAACTCCTTCGCCGTATGCGTTGGGCAATTCGGGTCGGGACCTGATGGAGGATTCATGCGTTCGGTTGGTTGGCGTACTCGTGCCTGCACGGCGGCTCTCGCGGCAGCCGGTGCCCTGCTGGTGATCCCGGGCGGCCCCGCCCACGCCGATCCCGGCACCGCCTTCGCCACCAGCGCGCTCCCCGACGGCTTCCGGGGCCTGTCCAACGGCACCATCATCGACTACTGGACCACCCGCTCCAACGGCGAACCGGTGAAAGCCAGTGGCGCGCTGTTCGTTCCGCCCGGCCCCGCGCCCGAGGGCGGCTGGCCGATCATGGCCTACGACCACGGCACCTCCGGCATGGGACCGGGCTGCGGCGGTCAGACCGATACCACCCACCTCACCCGGCCCACCGAGGACAAGTTCCTGCAGTACCTGGTGAACAAGGGCTTCGCCGTGGTCGCCCCCGACTACCTCGGCCTGGGCCGCTTCGACACCGGCCCGCACCCGTACCTCGAGATCGGCACCGAGGCCGGCTCGACCATCGACCTGCTGAAAGCCGCACGCGCACTGAACCCCTCGCTGTCGCGCAGCTGGGCGGTCACCGGCTTCTCGCAGGGCGGCCAGGCGGCGCTGGGCACCGCGCACCTGCAGGCCGCCACCGCACCGGATCTCGACTTCCGCGGCACCATCACCGTCGACCCGGAATCGGATCTGGAGAAGATCACCCCGTTCGTCGGCCCGTGGGTGCCGGAGATCCCGGGCCAGGCCGGAACCGCGGTCAACGGTTTCGTGGTCAGCATGCTGGCCGGTCTGCGCGCCACGCACCCGGAGGCGAACGTCGACAGCTTCCTCACCGAGCGCGGCCGTCAGGCGCTCGACGAGTCGCAGAGCCTGTGCTTCGTCGACATCATGAAGAAGGTCGAGGGCATGGGCATCGGCGACATGCTGTCGCGGCCGCTGAACGATCCCGCGTTCCAGGCGGCCATGAACCAGTACATGACCGTGCCGGTCAACGGCTACGACGCGCCGATCCTGTTGCTGGTCAACGCGACCGACACCACCGTGCCCTCCCCGCTGCACGCCGCGCTGGCCGCCCAGTTCGCCGCCAACGGCGTCGACTTCTCCACGGTGGTCGGCACCGGCACCCACACCCAGCTGAACCCGGCCATGTGGGATGCGATCGGCGCCTTCACCGATCGCATCCTGTCCACCCCCACCCTGCCCTGAGCTGGGAGGTCCGGCCCGGACCGGCTACTTCGGGAACCAGTTGTAGTCGGGCGCGCAGGTGATGTCGGCGTCCGGGCGGACGCCGGTGGCCAGGTAGGTGTTCACGGCGTCGTTCACGCACGGGCTCAGACCGTCGCGGAACGACGCGTGAATTCTGGTGTCCGCCAAGGTGATCAGCCGTGACTTCGGGAGCTTCGCGTGCAGCGCGAGGCCCTCGGCGTACGCGGTGCGGGTGTCGTGGACATTGGCCAGCATCAGCACCGGGGTGTCGTTGCCGATCTCGGTGGGCTGCTCCACCGGGTCCGGCCAGAAGGCGCACGCGGTGATGTTGTTGGCGAACGCGCCGAACACCGGCTGCGACGCCCGGGCGGCCTCGACATTGTTGTAGTACCAGGCGGGATCGCGGGGCGCGGCCTTGTCGCCGCACATGATGGCGGCCATGGCGGCGGCGTCCAGCGGCACCACCGAGAAGATCTTGGCCTGCAGGGCGTCCATGTCGATCGGGCCGCCCGCGACGCCGCTGGCCACCATGGTGAGGATCTCGGCGAGGTTCGGGTTGAACTGCGGATTGGGCAGCAGCGCAACCAGAATCATCGGGATGGTGTGCTCGTCGACGAGGAAGCCGCTGCCGTAGATCTCGTGACCCGCGGACCGGCGGATCAGGTCCTCGACCCAGCCGCGCACCGCCTCGGGGGTAGTGCCGAAGTGGTAGAGGTCGTCGTGGCGGGCGGCCCAGGTGGCCCAGTCGTCGAGCGCCCACTCGTTGATCGCGCCCATGTCCTGATAGAGGCCGATGTAGTAGCGGTCCGGGTCGATCGGGGAGTCGAGGACCATGCGGTCGACGCGGTCGCCGAACAGCTGGGTGTACACCGCGCCCAGGTAGGTGCCGTAGGAGGCGCCGAAGAAGTTGATCTTCTGCTCGCCCAGCACACTCCGGATGACATCCATGTCGCGGGCGGTGTTGCGGGTGGTGATGTGGCGGATCTTGCCCGGGTCGGTGGCCACGCAGGCGCTCGCCATGCCCGCGGCCACCGTGGCGTCGCGGGCGAAGCCGAGGACGTCGAAGCCCGCCGAGAACAGAATGGTGGGAATCGGAATCGTGCAGTTGACCTTGTCGGAACGGCCGATGCCGCGCGGGTCCATGCCGATGATGTCGTACTGCGCGCGCACGTCGTCGGACAGGTTCGTCAGATAGTTCGCGGGCATGCGCAGGCCCTGGCCGCCCGGACCACCCGGGTTGGTCAGCAGGATGCCGCGGCGGCGCTCCGGATCGGTGGCCTGGACCCGGGAGATGCCCAGGGTCAGGGTGCGGCCGCCGGGATCGGCGTAGTCGAGCGGAACGACGACGCCCGCGCACTGCGCGCCCGCCTTGTCCAGGATCTTGTCATTGCAGGCCTGCCAGTTCACCGTCTGATGCGTGAAGCGATCCGGCGCGACGGGCGCTTCCGCGTGCACCGGGCCCGCGGGCAGGGTGGCGGCCGCCGTCACCAGCGTCGCGCCCAGAACGAACCGTCGAATCCGCCGAGCGGGCATGCACTCTCCTCCAAGGTCGTGGTTGCCGGGTGGCGACGCTACCCGGCAGTGTGGCGAAAAAGCCTGAGACGTGGGGTTTTTGGCCCGACGCGCGTGTCCGCCACGCCGTGCGGACGCTGCGGCGAATTTCCGGCGAACCCGATCGATAGACTGCGCCGATCCCGCTCGAGACCGCTCCGATCCAGCTCGCCGTCCCCTCGCCGGAGGAATCATGCGTGCGCTCGTTCGAACCCTGGCCGTCGCGACCCTGACCCTCGGCGGGCTGCTGAGCGCCCCGATTCTGCCCGGGAGTCCGGCTCTCGCCGAAAGCGGCACGGCCGCAGGGACTCTCATCGCCGCGACCGCCCACCCCGACGGCTGGCATCAGCTGTGGGGCGGTTCCTCGCTCGAATACTGGACCACCCGATCGAACGGCGAACCCGTGCGGGCCAGCGGCGCGCTGTTCGTGCCCGCCGGAACACCGCCCGCGGGCGGCTGGCCGATCATGGCCTGGGATCACGGCACCACCGGCATGGGCCCGGCCTCCGATGTGGAGAAGGCGCTGCCGATCACCGTGCCCTCGCCGCTGCACGCCGCGCTGGCGGCCCAGTTCGCCGCCAATGGGGTCGACTTCTCGACGGTGGTCGGGACCGGCGGCCACACCGAGCTGAATCCGCAGATGTGGGCGGCCATGGACGCCTTCACCGACCGCGTCTTCGCCGCCCCGACCGTGTCCTGACCGGGGTGTCGGCGCGAGTGATCCGCCCAGCTTGATAGGTTTTCCAGAATGTCCGAACCCGAAGTCGCCGGTCGTGGAAAAGCCGCCCTGCTGGGCCCCGCCGAAGTGCGTGAGCTCGCCGAGCGATTCGGGGTCCGCCCGACCAAGCAGTTGGGGCAGAATTTCGTCCACGATGCCAATACGATGCGCCGCATCGTCGCCACCGCGGGAGTGACACGCGGGGACACCGTGCTCGAAGTCGGGCCCGGTCTCGGATCGCTGACCCTCGCCCTGCTCGACGTGGTGGATCGCGTCATCGCCGTCGAGATCGATCCGACCCTGGCCACGCATCTGCCGCAGACCGTCGGGGCGCGCGCTCCCGAACTCGCGGACCGGCTCACCGTCGTGCCCATGGACGCCATGAAGGTCACACACGCCGACCTGCCCGCCGAGCCGACCGCGCTGGTCGCCAACCTGCCCTACAACGTCGCGGTGCCGGTGCTGCTGCACCTGCTGGCCGAATTCCCGAGCATCCGGACCACGCTGGTCATGGTGCAGCTCGAGGTCGCGGATCGGCTGGCGGCCACGCCGGGCGGGCGCATCTACGGCGTGCCCAGCGTGAAGGCGGGCTTCTACGGCACCGTGCGGCGCGCCGGAACCGTTGGCCGCCAGATCTTCTGGCCGGTGCCGCAGGTGGAATCCGGGCTGGTCCGCATCGACCGGTTCGACGACGCGCCCTGGCCGCAGGACGACGCCTTCCGGCAGCGGGTGTTCGCCGTGGTCGACGCGGCGTTCGCGCAGCGCCGCAAGACCCTGCGCGCGGCCCTCGCGGGCTGGGCGGGCTCGGCCGCGGAGGCCGAGAACCGTCTCACCGCGGCCGGTATCGCGCCCACCGCGCGCGGTGAGACGCTCGATACCGCCGCTTTCGTTCGTCTGGCTCAACAAGGCTGACTCCCCGCAGCCGGCCGAGTCCGGGGACTCTCAGATTCCGCTGGGGAAGGTGAGGGTCTGCAGGCCCGGCCACACGTCGGCCCACGGGTGCTTGGGTTCGCGGCACACGTAGACGGTCATCAGGCGCTCCAGGCCGGGCAGGCCGTTCGGGTCGTTGATCTTGGTGACCTCGGTGGTGGAGTTGAACTGGGCCAGGAAGTCCTTGTCGCCCACGCCGTCCACCGACAGGTAGACGATGGTGCGGTAGGAGTCCGACGGCGGGCCGAAGTAGCCGAAGCCGCGGTTCGGGCTGAACACCGGCGGCATGTTGTAGTCGCGGCCGAACTCCTCCAGCGCGCTGGCCTGCACGTAAGCAGCGGCGACCACGGCGGTGTTGCCGCGCTCGGCTTCCGGCAGTCCGGCCACCGCGTCGGCGACCGCCTTGGTGAAGGTCTCGTATCCGGCCGGGCCGGTGAGCGATTCACGCTGCCAGTACTGGGCCTGGTCGGTGATCGGCTTGTCGATGCCGGTGAAGTCGCGCGCCCACTCCCAGCTGTAGGGGACCGGGATCGAGGCCATCCACGCCGTGAACATGACCGCCGACAGCACCGCCACGGCATTGACCCACTTGCCGATCTGCTTGCGCGCCTCGACCGTGCTCAACGCGAACGCGCCCGCGCCGACCAAGGCGGGCCAGAAGCCCGCCACGTAGTAGGAGCGACCGTTCTCGACCAGGACGATGATCAGCAGGCCCAGGCCCGCGATCAGCGCGAAACGGTAGGGCCGCAACGCCTCCAGCCGGGTGAGGCCCCACAGGCCGAAGATGCTCAGCAGGCCGCCGAGCAGACCGCACTGGACGGCGATCTCGATCGCGCAGATCAGCGGACCGGTATTGGCGGCGTACTGCTCCTGGGCGATGATCTCGGTCATCTGCGATTCCACCCAGCCGTGCTGCACCTGCCACACGATGCCGGGAACCATCGACAGCGTCAGGATCGCGGTGCCGACGTACAGCGCCGGGCGGCGCAGCAGTTCGCGCGGGCCCGCGATCAGCACGCCCAGGCCGAGCAGCGCCCACACGCCGGGCATCATCCACTTCGCCTGGAACGCCAGCGCCGCCGCCACGCCAGCGACGATCAGCAGGTAGTCCTGCCGCGTGCGCACCCAGCGGATGAGCAGCCAGATGATGGCCGCCTGCAAGGGAATGTCGAAGGTCAGCGTGATCAGCTGCATCTGGTTGAAGGCCAGCGGTGATACCGCGTACGCCGTCGCGGCCAGCACCTGATACCGCGCGCTCGCACCCAGCTCCCGGGCGGTGGCGGCCGCGACGACCGCCGCGGCGGCCATCAGCAGCAGCGCCGGAATGCGCAGTGCCAGCACCGAACCCGGGGCGATCAGATCCATCACATGCGCCACGAACGGCGCCAGCGGACCCTGATCCGGGTAGGCCCAGGCGAGCCGTCGCCCGGCCGCCAAGAAGTACAGCTCATCGCCGAAGTAGTTGATCCGAGCCGCGGGGAGGCCGAGCACGGCGGCGAACCCCAGCGAGACCGCCAGGACGCCCTTCCACGCGAACGGATGCACCCGCCGATCGGCGACCGGTTCGACGGCGACCAGCTCCGGCGCCACATCGGTGGTTGACACTATGCCCTCCCAGGGAACACAAAAACGCCCGGCGAAACCGAAAGTCGGCAAGGCCGGGCGTCGATCACGCAGCAGAATATCCGCAAACCCCCCGTGCAGTCGCCCCGAACTTTCAGGGGCTTGCCGCCCCCTCCGCAGCAATCCGCCTCCCGGCGCCCGGGTTCGCCCCCTCCTCACGGAGTCTCGGCCCGCCCTGTCGGACGGTCTTCAGCACCCCTCCAGCTACCCCTGTGAACGGCCGCTGAACACCGTAAACGCCGGTGCCGAACGAGCGCTCTCGCGGATTCCCGCCACCGGTGCGTGCCTGCCGATCGGGCGAAAGTGACCGCGCTCATCCTGTGTGGATTTGTCTCAAATGCGACAAGTCACACATGTGCCATTCGGGTGTGCCTGCGGCCATCGCGATCTCGTCGCACGGAACCGCGAGTGTGTCTCAAAAATGTCTCACGATGCTGTCTCGGAGCCGTCGCCGGTGGGTATGGCGAGATACCGGTAGACGGTCGCGCGGGATACGCCCAGCTCGGCGGCGATCTCGTCGACGGTGTGGTCGCCCGAATCCCGCATGCGCTGGGCGGCGGCCACCATCGCCGAGGTCATCGCGCCGGGACGGCCCCGGGCCGGACGGCGGCGGGCCGTCTCGGGCGCTCGGGCGGGGGTGGCGGTCCGCCGGGGTGGCGGCGTGTTCAGGAGTTGTTGCGCGCCCGCGAGAATCGCCGCGCGCAGCTCCGGCTCGGGATGGTCGGCGAAGATGACCACCGGGTCGCTGAGCGCGGCGTACACCTGCGTGGCCCGCACCCGCTCGGCGAAGTCGGCATCCGGTCCGGCGATCACCTCCTGGGCGGCCAGCGCGATGTCACGCAGCCGCGCGTAGGTCGCGTTGTCGGCGGACAGCGCCTCGTCGTGCAGCTGCATCCGCAGCACCCGCGCGTGCCGCAGCCAGGTGTCGATGAGTCCTTCCACCACGGCCCACTGCCGCTCGGCCGAGTCCGGGAGGCTCTGGACCGATTCGAGCAGGGCTTCGGTCTCGGCCAGGAGGGGCTCGACCAGGGCGGCGACGATGTCGCTCTTGCTGGGGAAGTGGTAGAGCACGGCGGTTTTCGTGAGGCCGACCTGCTCGGCGATCTCCCGCACCGATACCGCGTGGTACCCGCGTTCGACGAACAGCGCGAGCGCGGTGCGCAGGATTCGGGCCCGTGAGTCGTCGGTCATGTCCCAGCACCCTACCCGTTGACTGACCAACGGTCAGTGGCTTACAGTCGACACTGACCGTTGGTCAGTATTTTTGAGATAGGGATGGTCATCATGTCGAACGAGCGAATTCTGATTTCCGGCGCCGGGATCGCGGGTCAGGCCCTGGTGTATTGGCTCGCCCGCCACGGGTTCCGGCCGACCGTGGTCGAGCGGGCGCCGCGGCTGCGGACCGGTGGCCAGGGCGTGGACATTCGAGACCAGGCGATCGAGGTCGTCGAGAAGATGGGCATCCTGCCGCGGGTGCGCGCGGCGGCGGCCGACGTGGTCGGCATGCGGTTCGTCCGCGCCGACGGCCGCGAGATCTCCCGCGTCGACATCGAGGGCATCAAGAACGAGAACGGCAGCGCCGAGGTGGAGATCATGCGCGGCGATCTGGTGCGGATTCTGCACGACATCACCGCCGGCGCAGTCGAATACCGCTTCGACGACGCCATCACCGCGCTGGATCAGGACGACGACGGCGTGACCGTCACCTTCGCGAACGGACCCGCCCGCCGCTTCGACCTGGTGGTCGGCGCCGACGGCCTGCACTCCACGGTCCGCAAACTGGCCTTCGGGCCGGAATCGGACCACGTGCGCTTCATGGACCACTACTTCGCCTTCGGCAATGCCGACGCGGAGCTGGGCCCCGACCGGTGGGTCACCATGTTCAACACCCCCGGCCGCATGACCGGCGTCTACCGATCGGGCAACCATCCGCAGGCCAAGGCCTACTTCATGTTCCGCAGCCCCCGGCGCGACATCGACCTGCGCGATCAGCAGGCCGCCCGCGCCCTGCTGTCCGCCGAGTTCGGCGACGAGAACGACTGGCACGTACCGGGATTGCTCGCCGGCGTCCTCGCCGACCCCGACGCCTACATCGACGCGCTCGGCCAGGTCCGTATGGAGTCGTGGTCCAGCGGCCGGGTCGTCCTCGTCGGCGACGCGGCCTACTGCGCCTCCCCGGTCTCGGGGGCGGGCGCGGAGATCGCCCTGATCGGGGCCTACCGGCTCGCCGGAGAGCTGGCGGCCGCCGGCGGTGACCACCGGATCGCCTTCGACCGGTACGAGCGGTCGCACCGCCCGCTGATCACCCGCAAACAACAGGTCGGACCCAATCTCCGGCTGATGGTGCCGAAGACCCGGCTGGGGATGGCTGTGCGCAACACCGTCACTCGCCTGCCGCTGCTGGAGTCGATGTCCGGCATGGAGCGCATCATGTCCCCGAAGGCCACCGACCGGCTCCCCGACTACGAGTCGGCAGCCGATACCGCCAGGTGAAAGCCCGGCTCACCGGTCCTTGTGGCACACCGCTTCCAGCATGACGCCGTCGTACCCGCGCCAGAACGTGGCGTAGTACGGCGGCGGATACTGCGGGAAGGACTGTGGCGTATGAATGACCTCGTCGCCGCGCCCCGAGGCCCAGTCGTGCACCCGGTCGACATCGGCGCGGGTGGGGACCATGAACGCGAGATGCTGCAGACCCGCCCGCTCGGGGGAGTAGCCCGGCTCCGGGGCCGGGTAGAAGAAGAGATAGGTGCCGACCTTGCCGCCCGCGGGCCAATACGCGAACTGCGTATCGTCGGCCAGCAGCTTGTCGTACCCGACCAGCGGCATCAGCTGGTCGTAATACTGTCGTGCCGCAACGAGATCGGTGACATTGACGCCGAGGTGTCCCAGAGGCATGGTCGGAATCTACGCGATGTTCTCTACACGATCTCCGCAATCGGTCCTGGGGCATCCACAGCGGGTCGACAAGTTGCGATCCGAGGGACGGCCGGCGGAGGTCGTCTCTTGGCCAATTCCGTTGCGGTAGTGAGTGATATCGCGTCGTGTCGGTGGGTTCTGACATGCTGACGGGCATGAGTTCGAGATTGTCGGTCGATGTGTCGAGCGAGCGGGTGTTCACCGCGGTCACCGGTTCGGGGATGCTCGCGCTGTGGGATCCGGCCGCGTTCACCCATGTCGTCGATTACGACAGCTGGGAAGTGGAGTTGCTGGATGACGAACCGGTCGTCGAGCACATTCGCGCCGGTCGGCTGGTGCCGCTGAACATCCTGTCCGACGGGCGATTCGGGGTGCTGGTGCGGCAGGGCGCGGCGGGTGAGCTCACCGAGCGCGAGCGGCAGTACGCGCAGAACTCCTCCGAGCCTTACCTGTTCGTGTCCACGGGTGTTGCCAATATCAGCGGCATCGAGGAGGTCGGCTCGTTCGATGAGGAAGAGTCCACGGTGGCCGACATGAAGCCGACCGAGATCGACCTTCCGGCAGGCTCGTACGCCGTGACCGTCCACCTCCTCGACTGGGAAGCGGAACCCGGCGCGACGGACGACAAGGGCGACGCCACCCCCACCGCCCTCCCCGACTTCGTGGTCCTGATCGCACCCGCCGACGGGGGATCGTTCCGCGCCGACATCGAAACCTTCGACGACCTCGGCTGATCGGCGGCCGCCGCGGACCTGTGGTTTGATGGCCGAGTGATGTTGATGACGCAGTCGTGGTGGCAGCCGAGGTTTCGGCGGCTCTGACTTGCGTGTGTGTCGGCTGCCGGTGCGGTGGTCGACGCGTCTCGCGTCACTCGGCTGACGCAGCGGTGGCCTCGAAATGAGAGGTCCGGATTCATGTCCCTGGAAGAAGTGCGCGGCGAGATCGACGCGATCGACGCGCGGATCATCGAATTGCTCGGCGCCCGGCAACAATTGGTGATGCGCGCGGCCACGTTCAAACGCAACGAACACGAGGTCCGCGCCCCTGACCGCCGCGTGCGGATGATGGTCCGCCTGCGTGAGCTGGCGGTGCGCCACGGCGTCGAGCCGACATTGGTCGAGCGGGTCTACAACACCCTGATCGACGGATTCATCGAACTCGAGCAGCAGCGCCACCGCGCGCTCATCGCGGGGGAGGTGGCCGTTTCAGCCGCGCCGCGACCGGTAGAGACGCAGCCCGGCGCGTAATAGGACGCTGCGAGGAGACGGGCGGATCCCCGGAAACCGCTGACGCGCCCGCCTTCTCCCCGCGCCGATCGACCAGCTCCTTCATCAACCGCGTGGCAGACCCGCCCACATCCTCGAAATCCATCCCGCGATTGTTCCGCGGAACCGGACACGCCCGCCGAGTCCTCACCACCCGCCGCCGAGCCCTACCTGATCAACCGAACCGGCTCGCTTTCGAGGTGAGAGCCGCGCGACCGCGCGGGGTGATCCGCCAGCGCCCGCGCGGGTGACTGGGAACTATCAGGCCACGGGATTCCAGGTGCGCCAAGGCGTTGCGTGCACGCCAGGTGGTAAGCGTCGCGGCGACCTGAACTTGGGCGGCGGAGAGTGTGCGGTCGGGACTGAGTGCGATGAGAACGGCCACCTCGGCGGGGGTCATGGGTGAATCTCCTGTGTGGATGACTGGGGATGGTTTGAGCGCGAGCGTGTTCGGCTTCGGTTCCGGCGGTGGCGACCGGTTGGTAGGCCGGGGCGGCTGGGGACTTCGAGGAATCCGCCGGTGGTGGTCGAGATCCGGAGGTGGTCGGCGGTCGCGCTGCGGTTCTCGAGGTGGAAACCCCACCACGACCACACGATCACGCCGCCGCACAGGGCGGCGATGGTCATCAGGGCCCATGCGTCCCAGGGCATTACGGTCCCTCCTTGTCATCGGTGATGCGGTGAGCGTCACCGGGCACGGCGGGTCGCGCCGCACACCCCGGGGGAACCCGTGGAAATTCTGCGAACCCGCAGTTCCCAGCCCGGGAGGGTCGTACGCTGGTTCCCGGAATGGGAAGACCTCAGGGCCGTAGCGGACCAAGGGGGTAGCCGTTGTCCGAAGATCACAGCGCCGGTTCGACATTGCCGCGCCGCCAACTAGGCCGCGCGCTTCGCGAGGCCCGGGAGGGATTGGGCCTCACCCTCGAGCAGGCCGCGAAACACATGGAGTGGGGCAAGTCCACGCTCGGGCGGGTCGAGAAGGGACAGGCCGAACGGGTTCGTACCCGCGAGGTCGCTGATCTGTGCCAGCTCTACGGTCTGTCCGACGAGCGCACCGAAGTCATGAAGAACCTTGCGGCCCAGGCCAGTACACGATCGTGGTGGTACCCGTTCACCGATCTGATCGCGGCCGGGTTCAATGTCTATCTCGGGTTGGAAGCCGGGGCGGCCGGACTGTCCTTCTACCAGCCACTGGTGGTGCCCGGGCTACTTCAGACGGCCGAGTACGCCCGCGCGATGGACCGTGCCTATTTTCCACAGGAGAGTCCCGCGGAAATCGACCGCCGGATCGAACTCCGTACCCGCCGGCAGGCCATTCTCCAGCGGAAACGCAACCCCGCCAAAGCCGATGTCTTGGTTCACGAAGCCGTGCTCCGCACCGTGGTGGGTTCCCCGCAGATCATGACCGCCCAACTGCGGCACCTCGCCGATCTGGGGACGGCCGAGAACATCTCGATCCGGGTGCTGCCGTTCCGCACCGGCCTTCCTCTCGGAGTCGGGATGGCTCCGTTCGTGATCCTCGATTTCGCGGTGGATTCGCGTGGCGGCGTGGAACCTACCGTTGTCTTCGCCGAGAATTAAACCGGCGGAATGTATTTCGAAGAGCGGGGCGACGTCGACAGGTACCGTGCGGCACACCGGACGTTGACGGATGCCGCGCTCGAGGCGGATATCAGCCGGTCGCTGCTGCGGGAAATGGCGAGGAGATTCGAAAGTGAACGATGAACTGTCCCAGGCGGAATGGTTCAAGTCCAGTCGATCCGGCGGCGGTCAGGAATGCGTCGAGGTCGCATTCCTGCGCCGGGGTGGGGTCGGGGTCCGTGATTCCAAGGACCCCGGTGGGCCCGCGTTGGTGTTCACCGGCGAGCAGTGGGATCGCTTTCTCGCCGGTGGGGTGTGGGAGCGGTAGTTACGCCGAGATGGACAGGCCCTGGAGGATGGCGGTGGGGGCGCTGCCGTCGCTGTCGTTGCGGGTGGTGATGGTGAGCTGGACCAGGTACTGGCCCTTGTCGGAGTCGGCGATGATGTAGCGGTTGTAGGCCCACAGGGTGAGGTTCTGGACCTCGTAGGTGCCGGTGATGGCGGCGGAGGGGAGGCCGTCGTAGTCCGCGGTGTCGGTGTCGATGTCCTTCCAGGCGGGGAGCTGGCGGGCATCGGCGAAGGCGTGGCTGAGGAGTTCGGCGGCGTCGACGGCGGGGGTGAAGGTCGCCACCAGGAGAACCGCGTTGTCGGCCCAGCCGTCGACCGGCGGCTGGGTCCAGACGCCGAAGGAGCCGGGGAACATCTGCGGCGGGACCTGCTGCCAGCCTTCGGGAACGCCGACGGTGACCTTCGGCGCGCCGGGGGCCGCGGGGTCGACCGGGGCGGCCTGGATCTGGGCGGAGGCCAGGTATTCGGCGATGGTGGTCAACGAAGCTCCTCGAGAGGGGGCGGCGGTGGACACCCGACATTCAACACGATGACAGCGAAGCGTTGGGCGACGACCGCGACGGGCCGCCCGGATCGTGCGATCCGAGCGGCCCGTCGCCGTGACTCACCCGCCGGAGCGGTGCCGTCTCACCCGCGGAAGCGGCGCAGCCGCAGGCTGTTGCTGACCACGAACACGCTGGACAACGCCATGGCGGCGCCCGCGAGCATCGGGTTCAGCAGGCCGGCGGCGGCCAGCGGGATGGCCGCCACGTTGTAGCCGAACGCCCAGAACAGGTTGCCCTTGATGGTGCGCAAGGTGGCGCGGGACAACTTGATCGAGGTCGGCACCGCCCGCAGGTCGTCGCGGACCAGGGTGAGGTCGGCGGCCTGGATGGCGACATCGGTGCCGGTGCCCATGGCCAGACCCAGATCGGCCTGGGCCAGGGCGGCCGCGTCATTGACGCCGTCGCCGACCATGGCGACCACCTTGCCCTCGTCCTGCAGCTTCTTCACCACGTCCAGCTTGTCGCTGGGCAGCACCTCGGCGATGACCTCCGCGATGCCGACCTGATCCGCCACGGTGCGGGCGGTGGCGGCATTGTCGCCGGTCAGCAGCACGGGGGTGAGGCCGAGCGCCTTCATCTCCGAGATCGCCTGCGCACTGGTCGGTTTCACGGCGTCGGCGATGACCAGCACGCCGCGCGCCTGCCCGTCCCAGGCCACCACGATGGCGGTCTGCCCGGCCTGCTCGGCGCGAGTCTTGGCGTCCGCCAGGACTTCCGGCACCGTGATCGACCAGTCCGCCATCAGCTCGGTGCGCCCGATGACCACGGCCCGCTCGCCGACCAGACCCTGCACGCCCTTGCCGCCGTGGCTGACGAACTGCTCCACCTTCTCGGTGTCGAGTCCGCGCTCGGCCGCGCCGGCGACCACGGCCTTGGCGACCGGGTGCTCGGAGCCGTGCTCGACGGCCGCGGCCACCGACAGCAGCTCGTCGGCATCGACGCCGGACGCCGGAATCGCTTCCGCCAGCGTCATCTTGCCGGTGGTGACGGTGCCGGTCTTGTCCAGCACCACGGTGTCGATCCGCCGGGTCGACTCCAGCACCTGCGGGCCCTTGATCAGGATGCCCAGCTGCGCGCCGCGCCCGGTGCCCACCAGCAGCGCGGTGGGCGTGGCCAGGCCGAGGGCGCACGGGCAGGCGATGATCAGCACCGCCACGGCCGCGCCGAACGCGGTCGCCACCGCCGCACCGGTGCCGAGCCAGAAGCCCAGCGCCGCCACCGCGATCGCGATGACGATCGGCACGAACACACCGGCCACCCGATCGGCCAGCCGCTGCACCGGCGCCTTGCCGTTCTGCGCGTCCTCGACCAGCGAAGCCATCTGCGCCAGTTGGGTATCCGCGCCGACCCGGGTGGCGCGTACGGTCAGCAGACCGCCCGCGTTCACGGTCGCGCCCACCACCTGATCGCCGGGACCCGCCTCGACCGGCACCGATTCACCGGTCAGCATGCTCATGTCGAGCGCCGAACTGCCGCTCACCACAACACCGTCGGTAGCGACCTTCTCACCGGGACGGACCAGGAACTCCTCGCCGACCCGCAGATCGCCGATGGGAATCCGGGTCTCGACGCCGCCGCGCAGCACCGACACGTCCTTCGCGCCCAGCTCCAGCAGCGCCCGCAGCGCGGACCCGGCCTTCTCCTTGGACCGCACCTCGAAATAGCGGCCCGCGAGAATGGCCGTGACCAGGGTGGCCGCCACCTCGAAGTACAGCGCCGAGGACGAATCACCGCGCTCGATGGCGAAACTGAACGGGTGCTTCATGCCGGGCATTCCGGCATTGCCCCAGAACAGGGCGTACACCGACCAGCTGAACGCCGCCAGCGTGCCCAGCGAGATCAGCGTGTCCATGGTGGCCGCGCCGTGCTTGGCGTTCACCCACGCGGCCCGGTGGAACTGGGACGCGCTCCACACCACGATGGGCGCGGTCAGGGTGAGCGAGAGCCACTGCCAGTTGGTGAACTGGAAGACCGGAAACATGCCCATGGCGACCACGGGCACCGCGAGCGCGAGCGTCACCAGCAGCTTGTGCCGCAACAGATCCGCCGCCGTCGGGCTCGAATCGGTCTCGGCCGCCTCGGTTTTCACCGGTTCGGTGTGGTGCACGGCCGCGGTGTAGCCGGTGTCGACGACCTTGGCGATCAAGTCATCGGCGGTCACCGAGTCGGGGAAGCTGACCTTCGCCTTCTCGGTCGCGTAGTTGACCGACGCCGTGACGCCGTCCATCCGGTTGAGCTTCTTCTCGATCCGGGAAGCGCAGGAGGCGCAGGTCATTCCACCGATATCGAGTTCGATCGAACGCTCGGGAGCCGGGGCGCTCATGAGTGACCTCCTCCGTGTGATGCGGGCGCACCCGAAGCGGGTGCGGCGGTGGATGCTTCGCCGGTGAATTCCGCGGTGTGAACCGTGCCGCCGTGCTGGAAGTCCAGGTACAGGCGGTACTTTCCGTCGCTGGGGGCTTCCGCGTGGAAGGCGACGTCGGGGCCGGGGGCGGTCTTGCCGACCTCGCCCTCGGGGTGGACGTGCAGGTAGGCCAGGTCCGTGGCCCGCAGGGCTACCAGGTGCGCGTAGGCGCCGAGGTAGGGCTGCAGGTCGGTCACCGGCTTGCCGTCCCGGGTGACGCCGAAGGTCAGTTCGCTGCCCGCGGTGGTCAGATCACCGGTGAGGGTGACCCGGTACCCGTCCACGTCGGCGGTCCTGGAGACCGGCGGCAGCGGCTTGTCGGTCACATTGCCCGCCACCGCGACGGTGCGGCTCAGGACCAGTTCGCCGGGCCCGCCGGCGGGGGAGAAGTCGGCGAACACCCGGTAGCTGCCGGGCGCGGCCCACTTCCAGTCCAGCGACCAGGTGCCGTCGGCGGCCCGGGTGGGATGCACGTGCCGGAACTGGCTCGCGTCCGAGCGGACCACGATCAGGTGCAGGTCCTTGTCGTGGAGATTGTCGTATCGCGTGACGGTGCCCTGCGGTCCGGTGATCCGGAAGCGCAGTGCGCCTTGCTGATCGGGGGTGGCCGGGGCGCTGATCTCACCGAGGGTGTAGCCGGAGAGGCTGTCCTGCAGGCCGGTCGGCGCGGCGGTCTCGTGCTGGGAGTGGTCGGCGGCCTCGGCCGGGGCCGCGCCGGACCGGTCGCCCACCAGGGCGCCGATGCCGAGCGCGGCTCCGAACAAGACGACCAGTCCGCCACCGAAGGCGGCGAACTTCAGTCGATCGTTCACCTGGCCACCTCGTAACCCGCTTCGTCGACGGCGTCGATCACATCGGCGTCGGCGAGCTCGGCGGCCGACTCGATCTTGACCAGGCCGCTGGCGAGATCCACATCCACGCTGGTGACACCGTCGATCTTGCCGATCTCCTTCTGCACCGAACCGACGCAGTGGCCGCAGGTCATTCCGGTGACGGTGTAGGTGCTGGTGGCCATGGTGGTCTCCTTCGCTCGCTTCTCATACGGTGAGGGGGTATCCCCGACACCGAGAAACATACCCCCCATGGGTACCTGACGCAAGCGGTTGGTCCGAGAAATTCACTCGGGCCAGGCCAGCATGGCCAGCGCGGCCACTCGCCGCAGCTCGTCCTCGTCCGCGCCGTCCCGCGCGGCCTGCGACATGCCCTGCATGACGGCCCCGGTGTAGCGGGCCAGGGCTCGGGCGTCGGTGTCGGCGGGCAGGCGTCCGGCCGCCACGTCCTCGCGGATCCGCCGCTCGAAGGCGTCGATATTGTCGTTGCGCAGCTTCTGAAGTAGTTGCAGCACTTCATGATTGGTGGTGTTGATGCCCGCGTGGATGACCAGGCAGCCGGGGGGCTGGCCGGGTCGGGCGTATTCGACCGCGGCCTCCCGCAGGGTGCGCTCCGCGGCGGTGCGGGCGGTCGGTTCGTCCGCGAACGCGCGTGCCGCGAAGCCGCCGTAGCTCATGCCGTAGGCGGCGAGGACCTCGTCGAACAGTTTCCGCTTGTCGCCGAACGCCGCGTACAGGCTGGGAGCTCCGATGCCGAGCGCCTTGGTCAGGTCGCTGACCGAGGTGGCCTCGTAGCCGCGTTCCCAGAACAGCCGCAGCGCCTGGTCGAGGGCGGCGTCGCGGTCGAACGAGCGGGGGCGACCCCGGGTGGTTGTGGCCATGTCAGCGATTTTATAACGACCGCTACACATGTGTTATCGTCCCTTTCTGTAACGGTCACTAGAGAATGTGGCCGACGAACGAAGGACGAGGTCATGGGCGCACTTTCCGGTAAGACGGCACTGGTCACCGGCAGCGGACGCGGAATCGGGCGCGCCATCGCGCAGCGCCTCGGCCGCGACGGCGCGCGGGTCGGCGTCCACTTCAACGGCAACGCGGCCGCCGCCAAGGAGACCGTCGCGAGCATCGAGGCCGCGGGCGGCCAGGCCTTCGCGTTCGCCGCCACCCTCGGCGTGCCCGGCGACGCCGACGCGCTGTGGACCGCCTTCGACGCCCACGCCGACGGCCTGGACATCCTGGTCAACAACGCGGGCATCGACGGCGTCCGGGAACCCATCGGGGGTACCTCGGAGGAGGCCTTCGACCGGGTCTTCGCCGTCAATACGAAATCCCCGTTCTTCGTCACCAAGCTGGGCCTGGACCGGCTGCGCGACGGCGGGCGCATCGTCAACGTCTCCACCGGGCTCACCCACGGCGCGGGCATGCCGGAACTGCTCGCCTACACCATGACCAAGGGCGCGATCGACGCCTTCACCTCGGTGCTGGCCAAGGAGGTCGGCGCGCGCGGCATCACCGTCAACGCGGTGGCGCCGGGCGTGGTGGACACCGACATGAACGCCGACTGGCTGCGCAACGACGCGACCATGGCGGCGGTCTCGGCGAAGTCGCCACTGAATCGCGTGGCCGAGCCCGCCGAGATCGCGGATATCGTCGCGTTCCTGGCCTCGGACGACAGCCGCTGGGTCACCGGCCAGTGGATCGACGCCACGGGCGGTGCGCTGCTCTGAGCACCATTAGGCTTGGCGCGTGCTGTCAGTTGTGCCGAGCCCGGTGATCGTGCGTGCCCCGTCGAAGGTGAATCTGCACCTCGGGGTGGGTGACCTGCGCGAAGACGGGTACCACGACCTCACCACCGTCTTCCAAGCCCTTTCGCTCAGTGACGATCTGGAGATCGCCCCGGCCGCCGCCATGCGGGTCAAGGTGACCGGCGAGGGCGCCGACGAGGTGCCCACCGACCGCACCAACCTGGTCTGGCAGGCGGCGGTCCGGCTCGCCGATCAGGCGGGCCGGGCCCCGCTGGTGGAAATCGGGATCACCAAGGGGATTCCGGTGGCCGGCGGGATGGCGGGCGGCAGCGCGGACTGCGCCGCTGCCCTGGTCGGGTTGAACGACCTGTGGGAGCTCGGCCTCAGCCGGGCCGAATTGTCCGATATCGCAGCCGAACTCGGCAGCGACGTTCCGTTCTCCCTGCACGGCGGCACCGCGCTCGGGCGGGGCCGCGGCGAGAAGCTGCTCCCGGTGCTGTCCCGCAACACCTTTCACTGGGTGCTGGCCCTGGCCAAGGACGGCCTGTCCACCCCGGCCGTCTTCAAGGAACTCGACCGCCTGCGCGAGGCCGGCGACCCGCCGCGCCTCGGCAGCCCCGAGGACCTGCTCCAGGCCCTGGCCTCCGGCGACGCGACCCAGCTCGCCCCGCTACTAGGCAACGACCTCCAGGCCGCCGCGCTCTCGCTCAAGCCCGACCTGCGCCGCACCCTGCGGGCCGGCGTCACCTCGGGAGCCCTGGCGGGCATCGTCTCGGGTTCCGGCCCGACCTGCGCCTTCCTGTGCGAGAGCGAGGAGGCCGCGGTCGCCGTCGCCGCCGAGCTCGCGGGCGCCGGCGTCGCCCGCAGCGTCCGCACCGCCCACGGCCCGGTCCCGGGCGCGCGCCGCATCACCGATCCGCTGGATGCCGCCAAGCGCTGACCGAAGGACGGTCACGGCTGCTCGGTAGGCTTGCTCGGGGCAAGCAATCGACCGTCGTAGAGGATCCCGTGGCCAACCTGATCAACCTGGAAACCGTCTCCAAGAGCTTCGGCGTCAAGCCGCTGCTCGACAAGGTGTCCCTCGGGGTTCAGGAGGGGGAGCGGATCGGTGTCGTCGGCATGAACGGCGGCGGCAAGACGACGCTGCTGGAAGTGCTGACAGGTCTCGAGAAGCCCGACTCCGGACGGGTGAGCCAGGTCGGTTACCTGCGGATGGCGGTCGTCACCCAGCGCGGAGTCCTGCCCGAGGACGCGACTGTCGGTGACGTGGTCCTCGCGGGTCTGGCCGAGGATCAGCGCACCGACGGTGTCGCAGAGCACGAATGGGCGGCCAACCCCCGCATCCGTTCCGTGGTCGAGGGCATCGGCATCGCCGACCTCGGTCTGGACACCCCGGTCGCCAATCTCTCCGGTGGCGAGCGCCGCCGTACCGCGCTGGCCGCCGCCCTGGTCCGCGACCTCGACCTGCTGGTCCTCGACGAGCCCACCAACCACCTCGACGTCGAGGGCGTGCAGTGGCTGGCCGAGCACCTGATCGAACGCCGCAGCGCGCTGGTGGTCGTCACCCACGACCGCTGGTTCCTCGACACCGTCGCCACCCGCACCTGGGAGGTGCAGGGCGGCAAGGTGGAGACCTACGACGGCGGCTACAACGACTGGATCTTCGCCCGCGCCGAACGCGTCCGCCAGGCCGACGCCAGCGAGGCCCGCCGCCAGAACCTGGCCCGCAAGGAACTCGCCTGGCTGCGCCGCGGCGCGCCCGCCCGCACCTCCAAGCCGCGCTACCGGATCGAGGCCGCCGAGGCCCTGATCGCCAACGTCCCCGCCCCGCGCGACACCGTGGAACTGGCCTCCTTCGCGCGAAAGCGCCTGGGCCGCGTGGTGATCGAGCTCGAGGACGCCACCCTCGCCCTCCCGGACGGCCGGGAACTGGTGAAGGACCTGACCTGGCGGCTCGCGCCCGGCGAACGCGTCGGCCTGGTCGGCGTGAACGGCTCCGGCAAGACCAGCCTGCTGCGCGCGCTCGCGGGGGAGCGGGACCTGCAGTCCGGCAAGCGGATCCAGGGTCAGACCGTCAAGATCGGCTGGCTGCGCCAGGAACTCGACGACCTGCCGCTGGACATGCGCGTCCTGGAGGCCGTGCAGGACGTGGCGCAGCGAATGATGCTGGGCGACAAGGAGATCAGCGCCGGTCAGCTGGCCGAACGGCTCGGCTTCACCCCGGCCAAGCAGCGCACCCCGGTCCGCGACCTGTCCGGTGGCGAGCGCCGCCGCCTGCAGCTCACGCGCATCCTGATGGCCGAGCCGAACGTGCTGCTGCTCGACGAGCCCACCAACGACCTCGACATCGACACCCTGCAGCAGCTCGAGGACATGCTCGACGGCTGGGCCGGAACCATGGTGGTCATCTCCCATGACCGCTACCTGATCGAGCGCATCTGTGACACCACCTGGGCGCTGTTCGGCGACGGCAAACTCACCAACCTGCCCGGCGGCATCGAGGAGTACCTGCGTAAACGCGCCGCGCTGACCGGCGGCCCGGCCACCCAGGCCCGCTCCGCCGCCCCGGCCGCCGCCGCGAATTCCGCTGCCCCGGCCACGGATTCGGCCGCCTACCGCGCCGCCCGCAAGGAACTCGCCAAGCTGGAACGCGCGCTGGAGAAGCTCACCGACCGCGAGGAGAAGCTGCACGCGGCGCTCGCCGAAGCGGCCACCGAGCCCGACAAGCTGGTCAAGCTGGGCGCCGAACTGAAGCAGGTGCAGGCCGAGAAGGAAACCACCGAAGAGCGCTGGCTGGAACTGGCCGAAGACGCGTGAGCTCCGGCGACAACGCCTGAGCTTCAACGACAATCGCCGTTCACCCTGGTGGTGGACGGCGATTGATTGTTTGCGAACGCTGTCGAGGTCTACCCGTGCTGCTCGAGCACCTGCGGGTCCAGTGACGGAACGGGCAGGCAGGTGCGGACGAAACCCGCACCGAACGAGGTCAATTCGACGGTGCGGTAGAGCACCTTGGTGCCGAAGCTCGCCCGCTTGAGCAGCCGCCGCACCTCCGGCATGGCCTCGAGAAGCTGGTACCGGTTGGGGTTGCCCAGCGCTTCGCGGGTCACGTCGAGCAGTCCGAGCCGATCCAGATTGGCCAGGTACTCGTCGATCCGGTTGGGGTAGCGCAGGGCCGCGTCCTCGCCCAGCAGGTTGAACACGCCGCGGTAGGAGCTGCGTCCGGTCTTCACCTCGACCGCGGGCTGCGGCCCGTCCAGGTACAGGTGCCGCACGATGCGCGCCTCGTCGGGCGCGAGTTCGCCCAGGATCCGCGAGTAGGCGGTGTGGTGGTGGGTGTCGTCCTCGGCGTGGAAGTCCGCGGAGCGGCGCAGCAGTTCCGCGCCGCGGGCGCGCAGCAGCGCGGTGTGCCCGGAATCGGTTGCGGCGTCGAGGTCCTCGGGCACGGGCACGCCGAGCGCCTGCCGGACCGATTGCCGCACCTGCGCGCCGGCGTCGGAAAGGATCTCGCGCGGCGGCTGCCCGGCCATGCTGCCGCGCAGCACCACCGAGGTCACGCCGAGCGCGGTGTGCAGACTCCAGAAACTGGCCTCGACCGCCGCCGACACGGCCACCCGAACCACTCCCGTGGCGGCGCGCACCGGTCCGGCCGAACCCCGCCGCTCACTCGAATCCACCGGCACCGGCAGCGGCGCGGGCTCGCGAACAGCGATGACGGTGGAGGGATCGGCGGGATCGTCCTCACCAGAGGGGGATTCGGTCATATCCATGTGGTGGCGACTCCTGTTCCGAAGATCAGGAGGTGAGCGTAACCGGCGAAGAGCCCCAGCGCGCCGCCATGGACGAACAAAAGCCATTCGTCCTGTTTGATGGCCGAACGCAGCATGTCCACGAACTCCGGCGGGGGCAGCGCCGACATTTGTTTGGCGATGTACTCCTGCACCTGCACGCCCTGCTGCGCGTTGAACGCGGGGTCGGCGAAGGCGATGGGCGCGATGGTCATCGCCTCGTTGGTGAGGGTGTCCTGCAGGGTGTCGTACTCCCGGCTGCCCAGGGCGAACTTGACCACCGTGCGGGCCGGGCCGAGCGCGCGGTCGGCGGCCGGGCGCAGGGTGTCGGTGAGCATCTGCATGGTGCGGTCGGCGCGCGGGCCGTTGAGCAGCTCGTCGCCGATATTGGCGACGGTCATGATCTCGCTGGCCACCAGAGCCGCGTAGCCCTCGGTGATCTCGTCCTGCCGCTTGATCAGCAGGCCCTGCCGCCACGGGCACCACCACTTGGGATAGGCGGGTTCGAAGATCAGGTTGATGCCGATCCAGTTGACCACCCAGCCGATGATCACCCCGCCGACCGGCAGCACGACCAGCGACGACCAGTGCGTCCAGTGCAGGACGCCGACCAGCACCAGACCCATGGGCGCGCCGAAGTAGAAGCCGAAGTTCTGCATGAATCGCAGTTCCTTGGCGCCGAGCACCTGGAACACGGAATTCAGCATCTGCGGCCGCGCCTGGAAGTAGCGGATGGTCATGGACTTGACGTCCAGCAGCTGATCGATGTTCTTGCCGAGTTCATCGGTGAGTTCCCGGAGAATATCCGGCAACTGTTCCCGCACGCGGTTGTGGACCATCTCCCGCACACCTGTCGGCAGGTTGTACCAGAGCTGTGGATGTTCGCGTTTGAGGATGTCCTCGACAATGCTGCGGATCTGAAGATCGGCAATTTCAACAAAATGTTCAGCGAGCTTGTCCGGTTCCAGTTCGCGATAGAAATCCGCGACACTCCCGAGTTTCGCCAAGCCTTTGTCGACGGCGATGCTGGCCATCTTGTCGGCGCGCGACGGCACGATCCCCTGCCAGCCGATCCGCCCGTCGTACTGCAGCAGCGGCAGCACCTGAATCCGCTTGGGCAGCAAAGGAAACACCGCGGCCAAACCGGGCAGCCGGAATCCGTGGAACCGGATCGGCTTGAACAGCATGAGCACGCCGGTCCAGTTGGTGATATAGCCGATCACGCCCGTGAACAGCGGAATCGTGATCAATTCCAATAGGAGGGTCGGACGCACCCCGAAGACACTCTCTAGCACGCGACACCCTCCTGCCGACCCGCAACGCACCGCCGTCGGCGTTGACTACCCCATCGGCGGTTCGGACCTTACTGGCTATTCAGGAAGTGAGTCCAGCCGCAGAGTGTCTGGGTCGGAGATCTCGGTCACACTGCGCGGGCTCGATGTTCCTCTCTCTTGATGGGACCACGAGAATGGCGGAGACCACATCCATATCGTTCTCAGATCGTTCGTGTTGGGGGTCATGTGCGTCGTTACTGGGCGGACATGGACTGGGGTAACCTCGTCAGGCTCGCGGGTTCGACGTGCCCGCAGGTCCGTCGGGGGCAATAATCTGTGGACGATTCGGTTCACCTGGCGTATTCGGAGATGGACGTGGCGGAAGACAGGATCCCGGGGCAGGACGTGACCCGTCCGGGACCTCGTGCCGTGGAACGCAGTTCCGATGTGGAGCAGCGGCAGATCAGCAATGAGGCCCGCCTGATCCGCGGGGTCTTCCGGGCCGCCGGGCTGGCCGCCGGCACCGCGGTGCGGGGGACCGAGTGGGCGGTCGGCACCAGCTTCGAGATCACCAAGCAGTTGACCCAGGCCGCGCTGGACGGCGAGTCCTCGGCCGACATCGCCGAGCGCACGGGGGCGGCGCTGCGGTCGATCGCGCGCAGCGCGCTCGGTGTCACCGAGGGTTCGGTCCGCGAGATCGTCAGCTACGTACCGACTCCCATGGGCGCGCCGCAGCAGGCCATCACCAACGGCGGCGGTCTGGTCCGTTCGGGCACCACCGAGGATCTGCGCCGCCGCGGCGACGCGCTGCTGGCCCGCTCGGCCGACGTCTACTTCACCGAGGACGTGCACCCGGCCTATGACCGCATCCTCGATCAGCTCGCCCCCGACGAGGCCCGGATCCTGCGCTTCATGGCGTTGCAGGGCCCGCAGCCGTCGGTGGACGTGCGCACCAACCGGCCGCTGGGCATCGGGTCGGAGCTGGTCGTGGGGGATCTGACCTCGGTTCCGGAGCAGTCCGGCGTCCGCTACCCGGACCGCGCGCGGCACTACCTGATCAATCTGAACCGCCTCGGTCTCACTATGACCTCGGATGATCCGGTCGTTTTGTCGCGATACATGGTGCTGGAAGTGCAGCCCGTCGTCGAGCAGGCGCTGAAAAAGGCCGGTCGAGTCCCCAAGATCGTTCGAAAGAGCCTGCGCCTGACCGAATTCGGCGAGGACTTCTGCAGCACCTGCTTCACCATCAACAACTGACTCGGTATCCGGCTGATAGCGATCCGGTACAAATCCGTGCCGATTTCCTCAGGTTTCCCGCTCCTGATGGGATTGTGGAAGGTATGGATTCCGATGCCGTCGCGGCGATCAGCCGGCTGAAGTTCCGTTACCTGCGCGCGCTCGACACGAAGGCGTGGGAGGAGTTCGCCGACACCATGATTCCGGAGGCCACCGCCACCTACAGCGAGTACCTCCAGTTCGAATCGCGCGACGCCTTCCTCGCCTTCATGCGCAATACGCTGGGCCCGCACGTCATCACCGAACACCGCTGCGACCACCCGGAAATCGATGTCGACGGCGACGAGGCGACCGGAACCTGGTACCTGGCCGACACCGTGCTCATCCCCGGCCACAACATGCTCCTCCGCGGCGCGGCGTTCTACACCGACAAATACGTGCGCTGCGAGGACGGGCAGTGGCGCATCGCGCACACCGGCTACGAACGCACCTACGAGGTCGTGCTCTCGCTCTCGGACCTGCCGAGCCTGCGCCTGACCTCCAGCCGCTGGGGCCTGATCGCCCGCGATCCCGCCGACACGCCCCGCGTCGAGCCCAGCTCGGACGGCTCCGGCACGCTGGGCTGACCGCCCGCTTCCGCCCGAAGCCGACGGAGTCCTATTCCGTTCCGGCGACCAGCAGTTCGAGGGTCAGCGTCGGCATCTCCTTGGCGATGTACTGCAACCGCCACTTGTCGCTGAAGAGGGCCAGGATCGCGCCGTCGGTCCGGGTGAAGACCTCGACGCCGCGCTGCCGGCTGAGCTCCGCGGCCGATTCGGCGTCGGTGCGCCGGGCCAGCTGGAACGGCAGATGGTCGAGCTGGGTGTCGACATTGAACTCGGATTGCATTCGCGCCGTGACGACTTCGAACTGCATGGGACCGACCGCGGCCAGCACCGGCGACTGCTCACCGCGGGCGTCGTTGCGCAGCACCTGCACCACGCCCTCGGAGTCGAGCTGATCCATGGCCTTGCGGAACTGCTTGTACTTGTCCGCGGTCTTGGCGCGCAGCGAGGCGAAATGCTCGGGCGCGAAGGACGGGATCGGCGGGAACTCGACCTTCTTGTCCACGAAGAGCGTGTGCCCCGGGGCCAGTGCGGTCGCGTTGACCAGGCCGACCACGTCGCCCGGGTAGGCGGTGTCGACGGTGGTGCGCTCGCGGCCGAAGACGGTCAGCGCGTACTTGGTGGCGAAGGGCCGCCCAGTCTGGGCGTGGGTCACCACCATGCCGCGCTCGAATTCACCGGAGACGATGCGCATGAACGCCAGCCGGTCGCGGTGCGCGGTGTCCATGCCCGCCTGCACCTTGAAGATGACGGCGCTGAACGGCGCGGTGGTGTCGCGCGGCTCGCCCTTGATGTCGGTGCGCCCGCGCGGCGGCGGCGCGAGCTCGACGAGGGTCTCGAGGATTTGGCGCACACCGAAATTCAGCATGGCGGAGGCGTAGATGACCGGCGAGGTGTGCCCGGCCAGGAACAGTTCCTGATCGTGGTCCTGCCCGGCGGCGGAGAGCAGCTCGCTCTCCTCGGCGGCGGTGGTCCAGGCGTCGCCCTCGCGCTCGGCGGCCTGATCGGGGGTGTAGCTCTCCTCCGGGGCGATGGTCGCGCCACCGGCGGTGCGGGTGAAATGGATGTACTCGGTGGCCGCGCCCTCCTCGCCGCGGCGCAGCAAGCCGCGGAAGTCGCCGGCGATGCCGACCGGGAGGAACAGCGGGGTGGGGGTCAGGCCGATGCGGTCGACGATCTCGTCGAGCAGCTCCAGCGGCGCCTGGCCCGGGCGGTCCCACTTGTTGATGACGGTGATGACCGGGATGCCGCGGTCACGCGCCACCTGGAAGAGCTTGAGCGTCTGCGGTTCCAGGCCCTTGGCGGCGTCGATGAGCATGACCGCGGCGTCGACCGCGGTGAGCACGCGGTAGGTGTCCTCCGAGAAGTCGGAGTGGCCGGGGGTGTCCACCAGGTTGATGACGCACTCGCCGTACTCGAACTGCAGCGCCGTGGAGCTGACGGAGATACCGCGCGCCTTCTCCATCTCCATCCAGTCGGAGACGGTGGACTTGCGGCCCGCCTTGCCGTGGATGGCGCCCGCCTCGGAGATCACCTTGGCGTGCAGGGCCAGCGCCTCGGTCAGCGTGGACTTACCCGCGTCCGGGTGGGAGATCACCGCGAAGGTGCGCCGCCGCGCCGCCTCACCGGCCAGCCGACCGGCGGTAGCTGAGGTCGCGCTGGCAGTCGGGGAACTCACGGGGGGACTCCTTATGTGCGGACGAGGCAACCGAACCAGGGTACGCGACCGGCCCCCCGCCCCGACCGGCCGGTCCGGCCCGATGTGGCCCTCGAACCGGAGGTCAGTCCGGGTCCGGGGCGAGATGCCGGGCCACGGCCCGTCCGACCAGCGCCTCGATATCGATGCCCGGCGCGATCGCCTCGATACTGCGGTTGGCGACCACCACCGCGATGCCGTGCAGCTGGGTCCACAGGCCGAGGGCCTGTTCGCCGGCCCGCTCGTCCGCGCCGGGGCCCGCGCAGTCGGCGACCAGCTGCCGCCAGCGGTCGAACAGGGGCAGTGACCAGGTGACCCGCAGGTTCCCGCCCGCGCCCTCGAGCAGATCGTGGCGGAACATCAGGGTGAACATCTCCGGCCGCGCGGTGGCGAAGCGGATGTAGGCCAGGCAGTTCCGGCGCACCCGTTCCTCGGGCGTATCCCCGCCCACGGCGTCGATTTCCGTGCGCAGGTCCGCATAGCCGCGAGCGGCGACCGCCGCCAGCAGCGCGTTGTGGGTGGGGAAGTGTCGCCGGGGCGCGCCGTGCGACACCCCGGCCTCGCGGGCGATCGCCCGGAGTCCGAGCTCGGCCGCGCCTACTTCTTCGAGCATGGCGACTCCGGCGGTGACGAGTCGTTCGCGCAGGGGCTCGTCTCGTTCGCGCGGGGAATCGGCGGCGGTCATATGTCACATTCTCCAGCATTCGTAGACAGTGTCTACGCCCGTCCGGTAGAAAAGTACGAGTAGACACTGTCTACGCAGTCGTCGAAACAGCGAGAGTTGGGTGGACACCATGTGGTACTGGCTCCTCAAGCACATCCTGGTGGGGCCGGTGCTGCGCCTGCTGGGGCGCCCGAAGATCGAAGGGCTGCACCATGTTCCGAAGAACGGGCCGCTGATCATCGCGGCCAACCATCTGGCCGTCGTGGACTCGCTCTACCTGTGCCTGGTGCTACGCCGCCGGGTCACCTTCATCGCCAAGCAGGAGTACTTCACCGAGGGCGGGTTCCGCGGTCGCCTCAATCGTTTCGTCATGAACGCCACCGGTCAGGTCCCGGTCGACCGCACCGGCGGCATCGCCGGATCGGATTCGCTCGCCGCCGCGGTGCGGGTGCTGGAGTCGGGCGGCATCTGGGGCATTCACCCGGAGGGCACGCGTTCGCCCGACGGCCGCGTCTACCGGGGCCGTACCGGCGTGATCCGGGTGGCCATGCAGACCGGCGCCCCGGTGATCCCGGTGGTGCTGTCGGGCACCGATCGGGTCAATCCGCGCGAGGGCCGCTTCCTGCGCCCGGCCAAGGTCAGCATCTCCTTCGGTCACCCGCGCTATTTCCTGCCCGCCGACCAGCAGGCCGTGCGCCGCGCCACCGACGAGCTCATGGCCGACATCGTCAGCCGCTCGGGTCGCCCGTACGTCGATTGCTACGCGACCACTTTCAAGCAGCGGGCGGCCTGAGAACGAGAAAACGGCCGGTTGTCCGGAATCCGATCGGGATTCCGGACAACCGGCCGTTTCGGCGTCCGGATCAGCTCACGCGCGCGTTGGCGCTGGAGCCGGTGATGCCGAGGGACTGGAGCAGGCCGGCGGCGCTGCCCGTGTCGAGGCCGCCGGCGTTGTTGGCCGCGGCGGAGACCGTGATGTCCACCGGTCCGACGGCCGCGGTCTGACCGCCGCCGTTGAGGGTGACCGTGATGTGGTGGGTGCCCGCCGAGCTCGGCGTCCAGTTGATGGCGGCCGTGGTGGCGGTTCCGCTCGCCGGGGTCGCCGTGCCGATGGACACGGTGTTCGACCCGGTGGTGTCGAAGACGTTCGCGCTGACACTGGGCGAGCCGGTGACGACGGTGATGGTGTACGTCTGGCCCACCGTGTAGCCGCTACCCGCGACGGTCAGGCCGTTGACGGTGGTGTCCGCGGTGGCGAACGGAGCGGCGATGGCGATGGTGGCGGAGATGGCTGCGAAGCCCGCGGCGCTCAGGCCGGCCTTGCGGATGTTGGTCATAGATCTCTGTTCCTCACTCAGGAGACAAGCTATTCAGCGTGCCGATCAAACTGCCTAGCATCGGAAAGGAATCCCCGTCCCCGAAACCGGGATAAATCGCCTGCCGGCGGTGAAAACCGTCAGCCGACCGAAGCGCCGATACCGTTGGAGGTGGCGGAGCCGGTGCCCAGCGACTTGATGATCGAATCGAAGCCGCCCGTCGAGGGAGTGGTGGTCTTCGGCGGGGTGGTGGTGGTCGGCGGCGGGGTGCCCGGGCCGCAGTCGTTGTTGGTGGCCGAGGCGATCGGCGCGGTGAGCGCGATGGCGGCGGAGACTGCGGCGATGCCCGCGGCGCTGAAGCCGACCCGGCGGATGTTCTTCATCAAGCGTTTTCCTAACTTGGCAGACAAGCTCCTCGGCGTCCCCTCGTATAGCCCGGGACCGGGTAGGAATGGGATCGAGGGGTGGGCCGAGTGATGCGAAATACTAGTGTGTCAAATTGCCGGATACAAGGGTGGAAATCGCGGCCGCCGAGGGGGTGCGGCAAGGGCCTTCCGGCAGCGTGTTAGAGTCTTCAGGTTGTCTCGGCGAGGGTGTGGCACCTAGCTGCCCACCGTGATCGACGCGGCTCGGCCTATTCGGCCGTCCACGTTGGTCTTCGCCGACGAGCAGACCAACCACTTTGCCAGGGCGGCCCACGTCGCCTGGCGACACGCTGACATTACAGCCGGACGAGCCGTAGGGAGTAGACAGTCATGTCCGATGCCAACCTTCTCGAAGCCACCGTACGTACCGAGTTCGGTAAGGGCGCTGCCCGCCGTACCCGCCGCGACGGCAATGTCCCCGCCGTCCTGTACGGCCACAACGAGGAGCCGCAGCACCTGGCCGTGAGCGCCCAGGCGTTCGCCGCCATCCTGCGTGAGCACGGCACCAACGCCGTCCTGAACCTGGACATCAACGGCAAGAAGCAGCTGGCGCTGACCAAGTCGGTCGTCGTCCACCCGATCCGTCGCTACATCGAGCACGCCGACCTGCTGATCGTGCGTCGTGGCGAGAAGGTCACCGCCGACGTGAACGTCGCCCTGGTCGGCGACGCCGCCTCCGGCACCCTGGTCACCCAGGACGCCACCACCCTCTCCATCGAGGCCGAGGCCCTGCACATCCCCGAGTCCATCGAGGTCTCGATCGAGGGCGCCGAGGCCGGCACCCAGATCCTCGCCGGCGGCATCGAGCTGCCGAAGGGCGTCACCCTCGCCGGTGACCCGGAGGCCCTGATCGTCAACATCATCGCCGCCCCGGCCGCTGCCGCCGAGGAGACCGCAGAGGCCGCCACCGAAGAGGCCGCCGCGGAGTAACTCCCTACTCCCGCAACGGTTCTCTATGACCGAGGCAACAGCCGGGCCCGCGCTCGTGGTCGGTCTGGGTAATCCCGGATCCGAGTACGAGCGCACCCGGCACAATGTCGGTTTCATGGTCGCCGATCTGCTCGCGGAGCGGGTCGGCGGCCGTTTCACCGTGCACAAGAAGTCCGGCGCGGATCTGCTCGAGGCCCGCTTGGACGGGCGCAAGGTGCTGCTGGCCAAGCCGCGTACCTATATGAACCTGTCCGGGCGGCCCGTCGCGGCGCTGGCCAAGTTCTTCTCCGTGCCCGCCACCGAGGTGATCGTCGTCCACGACGAACTCGACCTCCCCTTCGGCCAGATCCGCCTCAAGCGCGGCGGCGGCGAGGGCGGGCACAACGGGCTGCGGTCGATCTCGCAGGCCCTTACCACCAAGGACTATCTGCGCGTCCGCTTCGGCATCGGCCGTCCGCCGGGCCGGCAGGATCCCGCCGATTACGTGCTGAAGCCGTTCTCCGCGCCGGAGCGCAAAGAGGTTCCGGTGATCGTCGAACAGACCGCGGACGCGGTCGAGCTGCTGCTGCGCGTGGGCCTGGAGACCGCGCAGAACCAGCTGCACTGAGCCGCCGACCGGCTGCGCTGAGCCACCGACTACGTTGCGCCCCGGGTGATTCGATCCCCGGGGCGCTTCGCGTCTCAGGACACGTTGGTGGCCGTCGCCGAGCGGCGCAGCTTGCCGGAGGAGGTCTTGGGCAGCGCGCCGGGGCCCAGCACGGTCACGCTGCGGGGGCGCACCCCCACCTCTGAGAACACCGCGTGCACGATGTCGTGCTCGATGCGGTGCACTTCCGCCGGATCCTGGTGATCGTTGGATTCCACCACCACCGCGAAACTCTCGCGCTTCTGGCCCGCGTCGAGCCGCACAGCCACCGCGTTGCCGGGTCGAACTCCCTTGACGCGCAAGGCCGCTCGCTCGATATCGGTCGGATAGATATTGCGGCCGCCCATGATGATGACGTCCTTGATCCGGCCGCAGACGACGATATAGCCTTCCTCGGTGAAGTAGCCGATGTCGCCGGTGTCGAGCCAGCCCTCGGCGTCCTGCGCGGGGCGGAAGCCTTCGACGGTGACGTAGCCGGAAGTCACTGCGGGCCCGCGCAATTCGATGACGCCGACACTGCGGGCGGGCAGCGGCTGACGCTCGGTGTCGACCACCCGGCCCTCGAGATTGTCGACCAGGTAGCCCAGGGTGGGCAGGCGGCGCACGCCCCCGTGATGGTGTTCCGAATCGCGGACCGGCACCGCCTTGCCGAGGGCCTCGAGCAGATCGGCGTCGACGACATCGAGGATCTGGCCCAGTCCCGGATCCGGGATGGAGACGGCCAGCGTGGTCTCGGCCATGCCGTAGACCGGGGTGAGGGCCGCGGGGTTGAGGCCGAAGCGCTGTCCGGCCACGGCGAGCGCCTCCATGGTGTCGGCGTCGACGGGTTCCGCGCCGTTCCACATGTAGCGCACGCTGCTCAGATCCAGCGAGCCCTCGTCGGCGTTGCGTAATCGCCGGGCCAGCAGCGAGTACGCGAAATTCGGTGCGGCGGTTACGGTTCCGCGATATTTGGAGATCAGCTCGGCCCACAGGATGGGCCGGGCCAGGAAGTCCAGCGGGGTCACGCACACCACTTCGGCGCCGAATTGCATCGGCACGCTGAGGAATCCGACCATCCCCATGTCGTGGAACAGCGGCAGCCAGCTGACCATCACGTCGTCGTCGAGCTGGAACTTCACCCGGTCGAACATGGCGTAGGCGTTGACGAAGAAATTGCCGTGCGTGATCCGCACGGCCTTCGGCGAGCCGGTCGACCCGGAGGTCAACTGCTGCAACGCGATATCGTCTTCGCCCGTGGGCACCGGGTCGATGGGGTCGCCCGCGCGCATGGAGTCCAGGGTCACCACGGTGATACCGCGTTCGCGCAGTAGCGGTTCCGCGATCTCGAAGGGCGCGCCCAGGATGACCGCCCGCGCCTCGATCATGCCCAGCACCGTCTCGGTGTCGTGGGCCCACACCTCCAGATCGGTGCGCGGCGTGGGTTGATGGAGCATGGTGAGCGAGGCGCCACGCATCCACGCCGCCTGGCAGGCGGGCGCGATGTCGACCGGCATCCCGGCCAGCACGCCCACGGCGTCGCCGGGGCCGATGCCGGCGGCCGCCAGCCCGCCCGCCATACGGCGGGCGATGTCGTGGATCTCGGACCATGTCTGACGCAGTGGTGCGTCGGGCTCTCCGGTCACCAGTCCGCGCTGGGAAACGCGGGCGGTGGCATACATTTCGTCGGTGAAGCGGCTCACGCAGAACACTCCTCGAATGCCGGACCAGCATTCAAATATCCCGTGTTCGAGGTGCGCTGTTAACCGTTTTCGGGTGATCCGGTCTGGTATGTGAGGGTTCTGAGGATCTAAACGAGAGCTCGTACGGCCCCGGCGAAGCGGTCCAGATCCTCGAAGCTCACGAAGCAGTGCGGGGAGGCCCGAACCACCGAGTTCAGTTCTCGCGCCGACATATCCAGCAAGGTGGAGCTGCGGTGGCTCACCGTCACGGTGATCGACTCCGCGGCCAGCCGGTCGCGCACCCGGATCGGTTCCAGCCCGTCCAGGGTGAATGACACGATGCCCGAGTGCTGGATGCCCCGGTCGCGCACATCCACGCCGGGAATCTCGGCCAGCGCCTTGCGTAGATACTCGGCACGCTCGGCGATGGCGGCGTAGACGGCGGCCGGGCCGAGGTCGAGCAGGTACCGCACGGCCGCGCCCAGGCCCAGCCGGGCGGCGACCGAGTGCTCCCAGAACTCGAAGCGCCCGGCGTCGGGGGAGAGCACGTAGTCGTCGGGGGCAGTCCATTCGGCGCTGTGCAGGTCGAGGCGGCCGGGTTCCAGGGTCAGCGCCAGTTCTGGACGCACGTACAGGAACCCGGTGCCGCGCGGGCCGCGCAGCCATTTGCGGCCGGTTGCGGACAGCGCGTCCACATCCAGGGCCGCGACGTCGAGGGGCAGCTGACCGGCCGACTGGCAGGCGTCCAGCAGCACCAGCGCGCCGGACCGGTGCGCGATGCGGGTGGCCTCGGCGACCGGGTTCACCAGGCCGCCGTTGGTCGGAACGTGAACCAGCGATACCAGTTTCACGCGTTCGTCCATCATGGCGGTGAGCGCGTCCAGGTCGAGCTGGCCGCTGCTGTCGCTGGGGATGGCCTCGACGACCGCGCCGGTCTGCCGGGAGCGCTGCAGGGCGGCGATGGCATTGCTGCCGTAGTCCGCGCCGGAGATCAGGATGCGGTCGCCGGGGGCCAGTGGGACCGAGTAGAAGAAGTCGCTCCAGGAGCGGCTGGCGCTGTCGCTGAGGGCCAGGGCGGCGGGGTCGGCGTTGATCAGTTCGCCGATCGCCGTCTTGACGGCGTACAGGTCATCGATGCGCTCGTTGGCCGCGCGGTAGCCACCGATCTCCGCTTCGCGGCGCAGGTGGGCGATGGTGGTGTCGACGACGGCCCGCGGGGGCAACGAGGAGCCCGCACTGTCGAGAAATACCTGGTTTTCACATCCGGGGGTATCGGCCCGCAATCCAGCCATATCCAGCATGGAATCGACCATATAGCTTGCCGCGTTCTTCATTTCGTCAGATTTCTTGTCACAGTCGCTCGCTACTCTGGTTTGGGTCGTCGTTCCGATCCCCAGCGGCGACCGCATCAGACGGAGGTTGGCAATGGCTGTCACAGCGTCACCCGCCGATGTGCTGCGCAGTGGCCTGGATGTCTCGGAACCCGGCGGCGAATTCACCTCACGCGCCGCCGCTGAGGCGTATGTCGGAAAAGTCTGTTTCAAACAGGGCCCACCGTTGCTCATCGGCGCCGAACTGGAGTGGCTCACCGCGCAAGGTGAACTTTCGGCGACGAATTCGCGTCCAAACCTCACGGTTCTCGCGGACGCCCTCGGGCCGTATGCGCCGCGGTCCATTTCCCCCGATTCCCCGGCCGATCCGTTGCCGGGCGGCAGCCGGGTCACCCTCGAACCCGGCGGTCAGATCGAACTGTCCAGTGCCCCGTTCGGAACCGCCGCCGAACTGTGCGAGCGCTTACGGGCAGACACGACCAGCTTGCGGGAGCTGCTCCAATCCCGCGGTATCCGAACCATTTCCGGCGCCGCCGACGCGGTCCGGCTGCCCCTGCGCGTGCTGCAGCTGCCGCGCTACCGGGCCATGGAGGAGTCCTTCGCCGGTCTGGGCCCGTTCGGGGCCCTCATGATGTGCAATACCGCCGCCACCCAGGTCAGCGTCGACGCGGGCGCGGACCCCGCCGAGATCGCCGCCCGCTGGCGGGCGCTGTACGCGGTGGGGCCGGCCCTGCTGGCGGCCTTCGCCTGCTCACCGGGCCTGCACACCGCCCCGCCGGGCGCGTGGGCCTCGCAGCGCATGCGGGCCTGGCAGCGGCTCGATCAGCTCCGTACCCGCCCGCCCGTGCAGGACTGGGCCGATCCCATCACCGGCTACGCCCGGTGGGCCCTGGACGTGCCTCTGCTGTGCGTGCGGGCCGAGGATCCGCTGGCCGCCGACTGGTCGGCCCCGCGCGGGGCCACCTTCGCCGACTGGCTGTGCGGGGCCCTGGACGAGGAGATCGGCCGCCGCCCGGACCAGGCGGATCTCGACTATCACCTCACCACCCTGTTCCCGCCGGTCCGCGCCTCCGGGCACCTCGAGGTCCGCTACCTGGACGCCCAGCCGGGCGACGACTGGTCGGTGCCGGTGCACGTCATCGACGCGCTGCTGTCGGATCCCGGAACCATCACGGAGGCAACGGCTCTGGCCGCCGACACCGCCGACCGCTGGTCCGAGGCCGCCCGCCGCGGCCTGGCCGACCCGGACCTGCGGGCCACCGCGGTCGCCCTGCTCGACCTGGCCGTCGCCCGCGCCGCCACCCGCGAGGCCGAGGCGGAGCTGATCGCCGCCGCCGACCGATGTCGCAGCGGACTGACCCCCACCGGCGTCCATTGCGGAGGCGGCGCATGACATCTCACGAATCGGGAGTCCTCTCATGACTGTTCAGCATCTGCCGGGGTCGGACCGGGCCGAGACCGAGGCGCTGCGGTCGCGGATCGCGGAGTCCCTGGAGCGGGCGCGGCGGCGGACCATCGGGCTGACCGAATGCCTCGACGAGGCCGAGCTGGTGGCGCAGCATTCGCGGTTGATGAGCCCGCTGGTGTGGGATCTCGCGCATATCGGCAACCAGGAAGAGCTGTGGCTGGTGCGCGATGTGGGCGGACGCGAACCGGTGCGGCAGGACATCGACCACCTCTACGACGCGTTCAAACACGCCCGCGCGGACCGGCCCACCCTGCCGCTGCTGGATCCGACGCAGGCCCGCGACTATGTCGGCACCGTGCGCGAGAAGGTGTGGGATGTGCTGGACCGCAGCCCGTTACGCGGACCGGATCTGGTGCGGGACGGGTTCGCCTTCGGCATGATCGCCCAGCACGAGCAGCAGCACGACGAGACCATGCTGGCCACCCACCAGCTGCGGACCGGTGCGGCGGTGCTGTCCGCGCCGCCGACCCCTACCGCGCGGGTGGCGGTCACCGGTGAAGTCGTGGTTCCCGCAGGCGAATTCACCATGGGCACCGACAGCGACCCGTGGGCGCTGGACAACGAGAAGCCCGCGCACCCGGTCCACGTCGACGGTTTCGCCATCGACGCCGCGCCGATCACCAACGAGCAGTACCTCGCCTTCGTCGACGACGGCGGCTACGAGCGGCCGGAACTGTGGTCCGAGCGCGGCTGGGCGCACCGGGTGGAGGCCGGGCTGACCGCGCCGCAGTTCTGGGAGCAGGACGGCGGCGGGCGTTGGTGGCGACGGGTTTTCGGCGTCATGCAGCCGCTGCGCGCGCGGCAGCCGGTGGTGCACGTGTGCTGGTTCGAGGCCGAGGCGTACGCCCGCTGGGCCGGCAAGCGCCTGCCCACCGAGGCGGAATGGGAGAAGGCCGCGCGCTTCGACGCGAGCACCGGGCGCTCCCGGCGATTCCCGTGGGGCGATGGCGATCCCACCGAGGCGCTCGCGAATCTCGGTCAGCACCACCTGGAACCGGCCGATGTCGGGGGCTATCCGGACGGCGCGTCGCCGGCCGGGGTCCATCAGCTGATCGGCGACGTGTGGGAGTGGACGTCCTCGGGTTTCGAGGCGTACCCGGGCTTCCGGGCGTTCCCGTACCGCGAATACTCCGAGGTCTTCTTCGGCGGCGACTACAAGATGTTGCGCGGCGGCTCCTTCGGCGCGGACCAGGTCGCCTGCCGCGGCACCTTCCGCAACTGGGACCATCCCATCCGCCGTCAGATCTTCGCCGGTTTCCGGCTGGCCAGAGATCTGCGATCGGACGAGCGCTGATGTGCCGTCACCTGGCCTATCTGGGTCCGCCGACCCCGGTCGGCGCGCTGCTCACCCAGGGCCCGCACTCGCTGCGCACCCAGTCCTGGGCGCCGCGGGAGATGCGCGGTGGCGGCACCATCAATGCCGACGGCTTCGGCGTCGCCTGGTGGCACCACCCCGACGCGGCGGCGCTCGACCACGGCCCCGGCGTCGTCTGGCACGGTGGCGCGACCGGCGATCCGGCGGAGAACCCGCCGTTGATCGATCCGGTGGTCAGCCGCTACCGCAATCCCGTCCCGATGTGGACCGATCCGGCCGTGGACGAGGTGCTGCCGCAGATCCGCTCGACGGCGGTACTGGCCGCGATCCGCTCCGCGACCGTGGGCATGCCCGTGGAGCGGGCGGCCTGCGCGCCGTTCGTCCACGGACGCTGGGCGTTCAGTCACAACGGCGCGATACCCGACTGGCGCGCCGTGCTCACCGCCGTGGCCGCCGAATTCGGAGCGGGGTCCCTGCTCGACGCCGAGGCGCTGACGGATTCCGGTGTGCTCTGGGTGATCCTGCGCCACTTGCTCGAGGACGGCGCGGAACCGGGTGGGGTCGTGCGGCGGGTGATGGCCGCGGTGCTGGAGCGATCACCGCGGGCGCGATTGAACTTGCTGCTGGGCAACGGGTCCGGAGTGTGGGCGACGACCTGGCATCACTCGTTGTCGCTGCTGTCGGGCGATGGATTCGTGGTGGTGGCGTCGGAACCGTTCGACGACGATCCGCGCTGGCGGCCGATCGAGGATCGGCGGCTGGTGCGGGCGCGAGTCGGCGAAATGACGGTGGAACCACTGGATATCGAGATCGGAAGGGCTGGTTCATGACTGCGGCTACGGTGGAAATCCATCTGACGGACGAGGATTTGACGACCGCGTTGCGCGAGGACGTACGGCGCGGGCTGACGGCGGAGCCGAAGTGGCTGCCGCCCAAATGGTTCTACGACGCGCGCGGCAGCGAGCTGTTCGAGAAGATCACCGAACTGCCGGAGTACTACCCGACCCGCACCGAGCGGGCACTGCTGGAACGGGTGGTCGGGGAGATCGCGCGGATCGCCGGGGCCGAGGCGCTGGTCGAGCTCGGCGCGGGTTCGGCGGCCAAGACCCGGCTGCTGCTGAACGCGCTCTCCGCGGCGGGACCGTTGAAGAGCTATGTGCCCCAGGATGTCTCGGTCTCGGCGCTGCGCATGGCCGCGGACGAGGTGGCGGCGGAGTTCCCGGGTCTGGCCGTGCACGGCGTGGTCAGCGACTTCACCAACACGCTGGACAATCTGCCCGGCGGCGGCCGGCGCATGGTCGCCTTCCTGGGCGGCACCATCGGCAATCTGGTTCCGGCCGAGCGCGCCGAATTCCTGGCGGGCATCCGGGATGTGCTCGAACCCGGCGAGCAGCTGCTGCTCGGGGCGGGCCTGGTCATCGATCCGGCGGTGCTGGTTCCCGCCTACGACGATGCCGCCGGTGTCACCGCGGAGTTCAATCGCAATGTGCTGCACGTCCTCAACGCCCGCCTGGGCGCGGACTTCGTGCCGGACAAGTTCGCGCACGTCGCCCTCTGGGACGCCGAGAACGAGTGGATCGAGATGCGGCTCGAGGCCACCGAGGCCATGACCGTCCGCATTCCCGAACTCGACCTCACCGTCGATTTCGCGGCGGGTGAGCAACTGCGCACCGAGATCTCCGCGAAGTTCCGCCGGGAGGCGCTCGACAGCGAGCTGGACGCCGCCGGTTTCCGCACCGAGCACATCTGGACCGACCCGGACCAGCGGTTCGCCCTGGTGCTCGCCGAACGCCGGTAGGCGCGGCTACTTCTGCGCCGTCACGGCCGCCAGCCATTCGATGAGCGGCCGCAACTGCTCCCACGCCGCCCGGACCTCCCGGGCGGCGCGCGGGGTGGTCAGCCACTTCGGGGCGCCGAAATCCCTTCCGGCGGTGAGGGATTTGTGCCGCAGCAACTCGATGCGGGGATGGTCGATGTCGTAGCCCTTGGGCTTGGTGGCCAGTTTGTCCCCGCCGATGGCGTAGCCGTCCGCGATCAACCGGGCGATCAGCGCCTCCAGTTCCGCGCCGCGCACCTCGTCGTCGATGGCGGCGCGCAGCGCGGTGAGCTGGGCGGCCTCGGCGGCGTACATGCCGCCGGCCACCCGCAGCCCGCCCGCGCCGATCTGCACGTACCAGCCGGAGTACTGGGCGCTGTAGACCACCGCGCCCTGATGGTTCTTGTACGGCGACTTGTCCTTGGCGAAGCGCACGTCGCGGTAGGGGCGGAAGATCTTGGCGGTGCCGAAGTCGGGTTCCAGGTCGGCGACCAGCGCCTTCATCGGATCCCGGACCGACTCTTCCCACACGGTCTTGTGGGCGGTCCAGAAGGCCTTGGAATTGTCGGCTTCCAGGTCCTCGTAGAAGTCGAGTCCGGCGAGCGGGAATCCCGTGAACGCGGTCATGGATCGAGTGTCCGTGATGCCCGGCCGACGCGCGCGACCGCCCTAGTCCTCGAGCTCCTCGACGATGTCCATGGCGGCGACCTCGGCGGGCCGGTTGTCCTCGATCCCGAGTTCCTCGCGCTGACGGCGGCGGGTCCATTCCTGGTCGAGTTCGTCGCCGATGCCGAGGCGGCCGTCGTCGTCGTTCTCGCGATTGCGGATGACCAGGTCGGAGGGCGGATCGGCGATGTAGCGCTGGTACTCGCGGATCTCGTCTTCCTGGTCGTCGTCGCCGAGGTCGTAGTCGAGGTTGTCGACATCGCTGTCGTAGACCTGATCGGTGTCGAAGACCTCGTCCATCAGGCGGGCGTCGTCCTCGTCGGGCCGGTCGGCCATGCGGCACCACCTCTCCGCGCTGTCAGCGCACCAGTAGCAAACCGTACGTCCGACCCAACGCTACCGCCTGCTCGCCGAAACGAACACGCTTGTCGGCCCCATTTCACGCAGAAGCGCCCCTCCTGAATCCAGGAGGGGCGCTTCGATGCGAGTGCTGTTACGCGTTCCCGTTGAAAAGGCCCGTGACGGAGCCGTTCTCGAAGACCTCGCGGATCGTCTGCGCCAGCAGCGGCGCGATCGACAGCACGGTCAGGGTCGGGAACTTCTTGGCCTCGTCGATCGGCAGCGTGTTGGTGACCACGACCTCCTTGGCCCCGCAGTTGGCGAGACGCTCGGCGGCCGGATCGGACAGGATGCCGTGGGTGGCGGCGATGACCACGTCGCCCGCGCCGGCCTTCTTGAGCACCTTGACCGCGCCGGCGATGGTGCCACCGGTGTCGATCATGTCGTCGATCAGGATGCAGGTGCGGCCCTCGACCTCACCGACCACGCGGTTGGAGACGGTCTGGTTGGGGACCAGCGGGTCGCGGGTCTTGTGGATGAACGCCATCGGCGCGTCCGCCAGCGAGTTGGCCCACTTCTCGGCGACCTTCACGCGGCCGGCGTCGGGGGAGACGACCGTGATGTTGGACAGGTCGTAGTTGTTGCGGATGTGCTCGGCCAGCTGCACCTGCGCGTGCATGTGATCGACCGGGCCGTCGAAGAAGCCCTGGATCTGATCGGTGTGCAGGTCGATGGTGATGATCCGGTCCGCGCCCGCGGTCTTGAGCAGGTCGGCGACCAGGCGGGCCGAGATGGGCTCGCGGCCGCGGTGCTTCTTGTCCTGGCGGGCGTAGGGGTAGAACGGCAGCACCGAGGTGATGCGCTTGGCCGAACCGCGCTTGAGCGCGTCGATCATGATCAGGTGCTCCATGACCCACTGGTTCAGCGGGGCCGGGAAGCTCTGCAGCACGAAGGCGTCGGAGCCGCGCACCGATTCCTCGAACCGGACGAAGGTCTCGCCGTTCGCGAAATCACGAGCGGTCTGGGGGGTGACGTGGACGTTGAGTTCCTTCGCCACCGCCTCGGCGAGCTCGGGATGAGCGCGTCCCGAGAACAGCATCAGATTCTTCTGGTTATCGGTAGAGAACGCGGTCACTGACGTTCGCCATCCTTTTGCTCGTTGGTTTTCTCGGTGGTTCCCGCATCCTCCGGGTTCGAAGCGAGAGCCGCTTCGGCCGCGCGAGCGGCATCGGTACCGGGGCGATTGCGCTGTACCCAACCCTCGAGATTGCGCTGTGCTCCACCCGATACCGCGAGCGCCCCCGGAGGAACGTTTCTGCGCAGTACAGTACCCGCCGCCGAGTACGCGCCGTCACCCACGGTGACCGGGGCGACGAACATGGTGTCGCTACCGGTCCGCACATGCGAGCCGACCGTGGTGTGGTGCTTCTTGACGCCGTCGTAATTGACGAAAACGCTGGATGCGCCGATATTGCTGTACTCGCCGATGGTGGCGTCGCCCACATACGTCAGGTGCGGGACCTTGGAGTGGGCGCCGATGGTGGCGTTCTTGGTCTCGACGAAGCCGCCGATCTTGCCCTCCTCGCCGAGCGAGGTGCCGGGCCGGAGGTAGGCGAACGGGCCGACGTTGGCGCCCGCGCCGATGCTGGACTTCTCGCCGTGGGTGCGGACCACCGTGGCGCGGTCGCCGACGGTGACATCGGTGAGCGTGCAGTCGGGGCCGATCTCGGTGTCCTCACCGATCACGGTGTCGCCCAACAGCTGTACGCCGGGCCGGATGACGGTGTCGCGGCCGATCACCACATTGCCGTCGATCCAGGTGGTGCCCGGATCGATGATGGTGACCCCGGCGCGCATGTGCCGTTCCAGGATGTAGCGGTTCAGCGTCTTGGCCGCACCGGCCAGCTGCACCCGGTCGTTCACGCCGGTGACCTTGGCGGAATCCACCAGCCGCGCGCCGTGCACCGGGTGCCCGGCCTCGCGGGCCAGCTTGAGCACGTCGGTCAGGTACAGCTCGTGGCGGGCGTTGGCGGTGTCGATGCGCGAGATCATGATTCGCAGCACGGCCGCGTCGAAGACATAGACGCCGGAGTTGACCTCGGTGATCGCGGCCTGTTCCGGGGTGGCGTCAGCGTGCTCGACGATCTCCATGACCCGGCCCTCGTCATCGCGCACGATGCGGCCGTAGCCGTTGGGGTCCTCGGGCACGAAAGTCAGTACGGTGGCGGCGGATCCGTCGGAATAGCTGCGGTGCTCGTCGAGCAGCGCGTGCAGGGTGTGACCGTCCAGCAGCGGGACGTCGGCGTAGGTGACGAGGACATCGCCCGCGAAATCCTCGGGCAGCGAGGTGAGCGCGCACTGCACGGCGTGGCCGGTGCCGCGCTGCTCGTTCTGTACTGCCAGGGTGATCGGGCGGCCCAGTTCCGCTCCCACCTTGCCGACCGCGTCGCCGACCTGTTCGCGATCGTGGCCGATCACGGTGATGAGCGACGTCGGGTCGATCTCGTGCGCGGCATGCAGTGCGTGTGCGAGCATGCTCCGGCCGGCCAGCGGGTGCAACACCTTGGGTGTCTTGGACCGCATTCGGGTTCCGGCTCCGGCGGCGAGAACGACGACGGCGGTCTCCTGTGGCATGGATCTCCCTCGGCTGCCAGTCATCGTGTGCTGAGTCAGGTTGTGCGGGGCCAACCATAGCGACCCTGCGCGCGAGCTCCGCCGCCAGGACTCGAACCTGGACAAACTGAACCAAAATCAGTTGTGCTGCCATTACACCACGGCGGATTGCAGCGTCATGCGGGTCTGATCCTCGCATGAAGTACGCCTCCACGTCGAACCGCTTACACAGTGTCCATCGTGTCTGTCGATAGGCTACCTACCGAACCGCGGTGGGCGCGGGGCGCGCGACCCCGCAAAGGTGCTCGCGGGCAGGGCGAAAGGGGCAGGTGGGCGATGACGGCTGGCGAGGGCCAACGGCCGGCGCGGGCGCGCATGACCGGCACCCAGCGTCGTCAGCAGCTCATCGAGATCGGGCGGGCGCTCTTCGCCGAGCGCGGCTACGACGCCACCTCGATCGAGGAGATCGCGGCGCGGGCGCAGGTATCGAAACCGGTGGTGTACGAGCACTTCGGCGGCAAGGAGGGGCTGTACGCCGTCGTGGTCGACCGGGAGATGTCGACGCTGCTCGAAATGATCACCTCCTCGCTCACCCAGAATCGTTCGCGGGTGCGGCTCGAGCAGGTGGCGCTGGCGTTGCTCACCTATATGGAGGAGCGCACCGACGGCTTCCGGATCCTGATGCGGGATCAGCCGGTGTCGGCGGCCGAGGGCACCTATTCGAGTCTGCTCAACGAGGCCGTGAATCAGGTGGCCCATATTCTCGCCGGGGATTTCGAACGTCGCGGCCTGGATCCGACCCTGGCGACGCTGTACGGGCAGGCGCTGGTGGGAATGGTTGCGACGGCGGCGACCTGGTGGCTGGACGAGCGCCAGCCCTCGAAGGAAGTGGTGGCCGCGCATCTGGTGAATCTGTGCTGGAACGGGCTCACGCATTTGGAGGCGGAACCGGAGTTGAAGTCGGAATGGCCGAGCGGCAAGGGGTTATAGAACCCTGCGGTCTGAATTTTGGTCTGATATGTCTGTCGTAGCGGGGCAGAACTGGACAGTTAACCAGCGAATTGCGAAGGAGGACGGGTCGAATGCTCGAATCGGCTGGCAGCACGCAGCCGGGTGGTACGGTTCACCCATCCTTCGAGTGCTGTTCGAACTGTGATGTCGGTCAACTTCGGGATGGCGGTCTACTTCAGGATGGCTGGTTTGATGACGGGCGGATCTGATGGCTAGGCAAGCGCGTGCGGAGATCACTCGCGATTCCGTGCTCGCGGGCGCTGCCGATGTCTTTCTCCGACTGGGCTACGCGAACGCGTCCCTGTCCGAGATCATCGCGCAGTCGAATGTGACCAAGGGCGCCTTGTACTTTCACTTCGGATCCAAGGAAGAACTGGCGCGCGCGGTCGTCGATCAGGGCAACGAGCGACTGATCAGCGCATGCCAGGGTTTCTTCGATCCACGAGTGCCCGCGCTGGAAGCGTGCATCGGGATCACCTACGTGGTCGCCGATCTCACCATGAACGACCCGATGGTCGGCGCGATGCTCAAACTCACCCACCAGATCGGCGACTACCGCGGCGCCACAGGTGACAATATCGCCAAGACCTGGGGCGAGACGCACCGTTTGCTCGCCGAACGCGCGATCGCCCAGGGCGACCTCGAGCCCGACCTCGACCCCGACACCATCGGCATGCTCCTACAGGAGATGACCACCGGCGTCCACATCGTCGCGGTCAGCACCGAGTCCATCGACCAGATGGCCACCCGCATGGAACGCGCCTGGTACTTCCTCCTGCCGAGCATCGTCCCCCAGGAGAAGGTCGCCTACTTCCGCGAGTTCGCCGCCCGCCGCCTCCGCCGCTACGTGCAGTAATTATTTGCCCTCCGCTTCGCTCCGGGCTGTTCGCGGCCCTCGTAACCCCGGCCTTCCCTCCTCCGCTCCTCCGCTTCGCTCCCCCGCTCCAAGGCGGAGGTCTATCAAGCCGCAGTCCAGGCCGGGGCGGGCCGCGAACCTGTGGGTGGTGTGTGGATGGGCGCATCGTGGGTCGTCAGTGCGCGCCACTAGACTCGGTTGGCCGTCTGAAACGCTGATTCTGCGCCGAGGAGTCTCCCCATGACCACCGATCGTCCGCCTCTGTCGGGACTTGCTGCGGTGGCGGGTGCCGACGCCGCGTTGACGCAGGTCGCGAGCCTGATCGGGCGCGCGGAGGCCAGGCTGGTCGCGCCGTCGGCGGTGCGGCCTTTCGTGGCCTCGACCGTCGCCGGGCATCGGCCGCTGCTGGTGGTGACGGCCACCGGGCGTGAGGCCGATGATCTGACCGCGGAGCTGACCGAGATCCTGGGCGATTCGGTCGCGCTGTTCCCGTCCTGGGAGACGCTGCCGCATGAGCGGCTCTCGCCGGGGGCGGACACCGTGGGCCGGCGGATGCAGGTTTTGCGGCGGCTGGCGCATCCGGAGGATCCGGGGGTGACCGGGCCGCTGCGGGTGGTGGTGACCACGGTGCGCTCGCTCATGCAGCCGATGGCGGCGGGGCTGGGGGAGGTCGAGCCGATCGTGCTGCGACCCGGCGCCGAGTTCGACTTCGACGAATTGCTCACGCGGCTGGTGGAATTCGCCTACGAGCGGGTCGACATGGTCGGCAAGCGCGGCGAATTCGCGGTCCGCGGCGGCATTCTGGACCTTTTCCCGCCCACCGCGGATCATCCGGTGCGCGTGGAGTTCTGGGGTGACGAGGTCTCCGAACTGCGCGCCTTCTCGGTGCAGGACCAGCGGTCCATCCACGAGGTGCCGATCGATCTGGTGGTCGCGCCGCCGTGCCGCGAACTGCTGCTGACCGACGCCCTGCGTGAGCGCGCCGCCCAGGTGGCCGCCGACAATCAGGCCGACGCCGCGCTGGTCGAGATGCTGGAGAAGATCGCCGAGGGCATCCCGGTGGAGGGCATGGAGGCGCTGCTGCCGGTGCTGCAGCCCGGCGAACTCCAGCTGCTGGTGGACGCGCTGCCCGCGGAAACCCATGTGCTGCTGTGCGATCCGGAGAAGGTCCGCACCCGTGCCGCCGACCTGGTGCGCACCGGGCAGGAATTCCTGGAGGCGTCGTGGACGGCGGCCTCCTTCGGCGGGGCCGCGCCGCTGGGCGCGCACGGCCTGGACCTGGCCGCCTCCGGCTATCGCGGCCTGGACGTGGTGCGCGCCGACGCCGACCGCCGCGGCCTGCCGTGGTGGACGCTGAGCCCGCTGGCCGCCGACGCCCCGGACGAGATCGTGCTGCCGGTGCTGGCCGCCGCCTCCGCGCGCGGTTCGGAGGAACTGGTCGCCACCATCTTCGCCTCGCTGCGCGCGCACGTCGCCACCGGCGGCCGCGCGGTCATCGTGGTGGCGGGACACGGTACGGCGCAACGCATTCTGGAACGTCTCGCCGACGCCGAGGTGCCCGCCGCTGCGCTGGAGGCCGGCGCCGAACCGGTCCGCGGACTGGTCGGCGTGCTGTGCGGTTCGCTGCACGACGGCGTGGTGTTCGACGACGCGAAACTGGTGGTGATCGCCGAATCCGACCTCACCGGCAACCGGGTCACGGCGCCCGGCGAGGGCAAGAAGCTGCCCGCCCGTCGCCGCAATCAGGTCGATCCGCTGGCCCTGACCGCGGGCGACATGGTGGTGCACGATCAGCACGGCATCGGCCGCTTCGTGGAGATGATCGAGCGCACCATCGGCGGCGCGCGCCGCGAGTACCTGGTCATCGAATACGCGCCCGGCAAGCGCGGCCAGCCCGGCGACCGGCTGTTCGTGCCGATGGACTCCCTCGACCAGCTGTCCCGCTATGTCGGCGGCGAGATGCCGTCGCTGTCCAAGCTGGGCGGTTCGGACTGGGCCAATACCAAACGCAAGGCGCGCAAGGCGGTTCGCGAGATCGCCACCGAGCTGGTGCAGCTCTACGCCGCCCGCCAGGCCGCGCCCGGTCACGCCTTCGCCCCGGACACCCCGTGGCAGCAGGAGATGGAGGACGCGTTCGCGTTCACCGAGACCGTCGACCAGCTCTCGGCCATCGCCGAGGTGAAGTCCGATATGGAGAAGGCGGTCCCGATGGACCGCGTCATCTGCGGTGACGTCGGCTACGGCAAGACCGAGATCGCGGTGCGCGCGGCCTTCAAGGCGGTGCAGGACGGCAAGCAGGTGGCGGTGCTGGTGCCGACCACGCTGCTGGCGCAACAGCATCTGCAGACCTTCACCGAGCGGATGGCCGGATTCCCGGTGGTGGTGAAGGGCCTGTCCCGGTTCACCGACGGCGCCGAATCGCGCGAGATCCTGGAGGGCATGACCACCAAGGATGTCGACATCGTGGTGGGCACGCACCGGCTGCTGCAGACGGGCGTGCGCTGGAAGGACCTCGGCCTGGTCATCGTCGACGAGGAGCAGCGTTTCGGCGTCGAGCACAAGGAGCACATCAAGGCGCTGCGCACGCACGTCGACGTGCTGACCATGTCCGCCACGCCGATTCCGCGCACCCTGGAGATGTCGCTCGCGGGCATCCGCGAGATGTCGACCATCCTCACCCCGCCCGAGGAACGGCATCCCGTCCTCACCTATGTCGGCGCCTACAACGACAAGCAGGTGGCCGCGGCCATCCGCCGTGAGCTGCTGCGCGACGGCCAGGTGTTCTACGTGCACAACCGCGTGTCGTCGATCGACAAGGCGGCCAAGAAGATTCGCGACTTGGTGCCGGAGGCCCGGGTGGTGGTCGCGCACGGGCAGATGAACGAGGACATGCTCGAGAAGACCGTGCAGGGCTTCTGGGAGCGGGAATTCGATGTGCTGGTGTGCACCACCATCATCGAGACCGGTCTGGACATCTCCAACGCGAACACCCTGTTGGTGGAACGCGCCGACGCCCTGGGCCTTTCGCAGCTGCACCAGCTGCGCGGCCGCGTCGGCCGGTCCCGGGAACGCGGGTACGCCTACTTCCTGTACCCGCCGGAGAAGCCGCTCACCGAGACCGCCTACGACCGGCTCGCCACCATCTCGCAGAACTCGGATCTGGGCGCCGGTATGGCGGTGGCCATGAAGGACCTGGAGATTCGCGGCGCGGGCAACGTGCTGGGCGCCGAACAGTCCGGCCATGTCGCGGGTGTCGGCTTCGATCTCTACGTGCGCCTGGTCGGGGAGGCGGTGGAGGCGTATCGCGCCGCCGCCGACGGCCGCCCGATCTCGGTCGACGAGGAGATCAAGGAGGTGCGCATCGACCTGCCCGTGGACGCGCATATCCCGCCGGACTACATCACCTCCGATCGTCTGCGCCTGGAGGCGTACCGCAAACTCGCCGCCGCCCAGGACGATTCGGGGCTGTCGGCCGTGGTCGAGGAGCTGGTGGACCGGTACGGGCCGTTGCCGGTGGAGGTGGGCCGCCTGGTGTCGGTGGCCAAGCTGCGGTTGCTGGCCCGCGCCTACTCGATCGCCGAGATCGGCGTCACCGGGACCACGGTGAAGGTGTCGCCGCTGCAACTGCCGGACTCCAAGCAGCTGCGGCTCAAGCGGCTCTACCCGAACGCCACCTACCGCGCGGCCACCGGCATCGTCCAGCTGCCGCTGCCGCGGGTGGAGGACAGTGTCGGCGCGGCCCGCGTCCGTGACGTCCAGGTGCTGCAGTTCGTGGCCGATCTGCTGCTGGCCCTGGACGGAAAGGCGCCCGGCGCCGTGGATGTCCGGGTTCCGGCCGAGGTGATGGCCGACCGATGACGTCGGGGGAGGGCGTCGCCGCCGAGACCGCGGCCGATACCGCGCGCATGACCGAGGCGCTGGGCGAGGCCGTCGAGGTGATGGACCGGCTGTGGAACTTCGGCGGCTGGGAGGTGACGCAGACCCACGATTCGCTGCGCCCCTACCTGCTGGAGGAGACCTACGAGCTGCTCGACGCCATCCAGGACGAGGACGCCGAGACCATCAAGGAGGAGCTCGGCGATCTGCTGCTGCAGGTGCTGTTCCACTCCCGGATCGCCGAGGCCGCAGGCGAATTCACGGTCGCGGAGGTGGCGGCGGCGCTGGTCGCCAAGCTGGTGCACCGCAGCCCGCACCTGAGTGATGCGCTCGACGCTTTCACCGCTCCCGGCGCGTCGGTGGCGGAGAAGATCGCGGCGCAGGAAAAGGCTTGGGAGGAGCGGAAATCCGCCGAGAAGGCGCGGCGCTCCTGCCTCGACGGGATCGCCATGGCGCAGCCCGCGCTGGCGCTCGCGGAGAAGGTGCGCTCGCGCGGCATCAAGGCGGGTTTACCGGAGGAGCTGATTCCGGCCGCGTTGCGGGTCGTGGAGCTCGGCGGGCCCGACAGCGCCGAAGAACGCCTGCGCAAGGCCACTCTCGACTTCGCCGCCACGGTGCGCGCCGCCGAGGACGCCGCGGAATTCGATCGAGGCACGCGCGACGCGCTGACCGCCGAGGATTGGCATCGGTACTGGCCGCGCGGCTGACCCGCCGAGCGGACGGACCTGGAATCATGGTGATTCCCGGCAAATTCGGCATAGCGGTGGCGATGCCGGGCGATAACGGCGGTGTTGCGCGGGGCCGGTTTCGGCTAGCGTCACAGGGGTGCATGCTTCGGGGCGCGAATCGATCACCGAGTACTACCCGCGGAGAACGGGTGCGATCGTCGCGCTGGTGTTCTTCCTGGTGATGACGGTGCTACCGGGTTTCGTGGTGTTCAACGACGCGGAACATCCGGTCATGCGGGTCGTGGCCGGAGTGCTCATGGCGGTGTTCGGTTTCGGCGTCTACACCATGGCCGACGATCTGTTCCGCCCGCAGCCGACGCTGCTGCTCAATGATCACGGCTTCACGTATCGCGGTTTCCCGCACGTGGCGTGGAGCGAGGTGGAGCGGATCCGGCTGGGCGTCGGCCGATTACGCAAGGGCGGGCGCACCGAACTCTTCGCCGAAGTGGTGCTGCGTGATCCGGAGGAGTTCCGGCACCGGGTCCGGGCGCTCGGCGATGTGATCGCCCGCCGCCAGGTCGACCGCCCGCTGTACATCGTCGCCGAACGCCTACCCGTGCCGGTGCCCGCGGTCGTGGAGGTCATGCGCGAAAACTGTCCCGGCCTGGTGGTCAGAACCGTCGAGGACGTTCCCGGCGCTGCCCCCGAACCGCCCGTCGCGCCCCGCTCGGCCGATCGCGACATGGTGGAGAGCGCCCTGGTCAGCGCCCTCACCGATGAGCTACCCACCGGCTGGACCCTCGCGGTGCTGTGGTTCTCCCTGGTCGGAGACGACGGCCACGCGGGACTGCAACTGGAGCTGTCCGGCAAACCCGTCCCCGAGGTCCCCGAGTCCGGCGTTCCCTCCGAGGAGCTACAACCCTCCGAGGAAGTGCTCATGCTGCTCAACCGCCTCAAGGAAGTCTGCTATGACCAGATGACCGGCACCTGGCTCAGCGGCCAGGTCCTGCTCCGCGCCGACTCCACCAAGGCGCAATTCACCTTGTCCTTCAAGGAAATTCCCGACTGGCTCCCGATTCCCGAGCCCGACGAATGCCGCCGCGAACTCGCCACCTACCCGCGAGCCGGCGACGAGATCCCCGCCTGGCTGCGCCAGCGCATCTCCTGACCGGCCTCGGTCTTTCGACGGGTTGACGATTCTCACACCGCGGGTTTCGCGGCGTTGTTGGAACGGAGAACCTGTCCGCAAGCACGCGTAGCCGCCGTGGTCACCCCTCTACTTTCTGCATCCAGGTTCGGGCAGCGAAGCCCGGCACCTGCAGGAAGGACGACAGATGACTACGAGCAAACGGATACGGATGCGCGTCGCCGCGGCGATCATGGGCGTGGCCGCCCTCGCCGTCGGGACCGGCACCGGTGCGATGGATGCCCGCGCCGATACCCCGCGGACTATCCAGAATCTCGTCGACGCCATCAATTCCGGCGTGAAGACCGCCGGTAAAGCGCTCGCGGACACCGGGATCGCCAGCGCGCCGCACTCCACCATTCCCTCGGGCAACGGCCCCGAGATGACCGACACCCTGGCCGCTTTCACCTTCTCGCTGGCCAACGAGAACATGGCCCCGGCGGGCGCCAACGACTGGAACTGCAAGCCCACGGCCGCGCATCCCGAGCCGGTGGTGCTGCTGCACGGGTCCTGGATGAACGCCTACGACGGCTTTGCTCGGATGTCACCGAAGATCAAGCAGGCCGGATTCTGTGTCTATGCACTGAATTACGGCCAGGAGGGTTTGGTGCAGCAGGGCGGGTTGGGCGCGCTGGTGCCCGGCGTCAACGGCGTCGCGCCCATGGAGGAGTCGGCCAAGGAAGTGGCCGTGTTCGTCGACAAGGTGCTCGCGTCGACCGGGGCCACGAAGGTCGACATCATCGGGCATTCCCAGGGCGGCACCGTGGCCGACCAATACCTGAAGTTCGGCGGCGGCGCGGCGAAGGTGGATCAGTTGATCACCTTCGGCGCGACCCACCACGGCACCAGCCTCGACGGCATCGCCACCCTGGGACGGCGCATCACCGATATGGGTTTCAACGCACTGGGATTCAGCCAGCTGCTCGTCGGTGAAGGGCTCATCGAGCAAGTCGCCGGATCCAGCTTCTACGCGAAACTCAACGCGGGCGGCGATACCGTCTCGAGGGTTCACTACACCAGTGTCGCCACCAAGAACGACGAGGTCTCGACGCCGTACGACGCCACCTTCCTGACCGCCGGGCCCGGCGCGACGGTCAGCAATGTGACCCTGCAGGACGGCTGCGGGATCGACTTCTCCGACCACCTGTCGATGATGTACTCCCCGCGGGCGGTCTCCATCGCGCTGCGCGCCCTGGACCCGGCCGGCCATCCGAACCTGGTGTGCGCCTTCAACCCGTACGTGCTCTGACCGTCTCGGGCGCGGCCGCCGGCCCGGTCAGGCCGCGCCCGATTCGAAGGCCGTCAGGGTGACCGCGTCCGGCTTCTCCCACGGCGCCGGCTCCGGGAAATACGATTCCAGGAATTCCGAGACCGCCCGCACCCGTTCGGCCTCCGGGACCTCCGGGAAACTGCCGTCGTTGAGGCAGAAGAAATCCACGTTCCGGCGTTTCTCCAGCCCGTCGAGCAGGGCCAGACCGGTGTAGCTGGTGGTGTCGACGTAGCGCATCTTCGCCGCTTCCTGCGGGACGGCGCGGCCGGTGAGCAGGGCGTAGTAGTGGTAGAGGGAATTGGTGACCGAGATGTCGGTGGCGGCGCGGAAGCGGCTGGCGCGGGTGCGGGCGAAGTCCTCGGCGAAGACCTGCTCCATCTCCAGCAGCACGCTGCGGCGCAAGGGAACCGGGGTGTGCTCGAGGTGACGGGTGATGACGTGGCCGAAGCGCGCCGACAGCAGGGCGCGGTTGACGCGGGCCGCGTTCTCGAAACCGCTGCGCCGTTCGTTGTTCGTGCCCGGGCCGATGCGGGTGCCCGCCTCGATGTAGCGACTGATGCCCGCGGGGGTGAAGAACATGGACGGGCGTACCGGGCGCGCGAAGAACATGTCGTCGTTGGAATAGAGGAAATGCTCCGACAAACCGTCGATGTGCTGCAATTGGCATTCCACCGCATGGGAATTGAAGATCGGCAGGCCGCTGATATCCGAGAAGTGGTCCACCGCGCGGACGATGGTGACCTGCGGATCGTCGCCGAGCCAGTCGGGGACGCGGGAATCGGTGGCGATGAAGATGCGGCGGATCCACGGCGCGTTCTTGCGGACCGAGCGCAGCGCGTAGCGCAGTTCGTCGATCTGACGGATGCGGGCGTCGGCCTCGTCGCCCTCACCGACCACCACCTGCGCCAGCATTCCCGCACGGCGGGCCCGGAATTCGGGGTCGGAACCGTCCACCCAGGAGAAGACGATGTCGATGTCGAAGCCGACATCGGCGGGGTTGGGGGTGAACATCCCGGCCAGGGTGGGCCAGCTGGCGTCGTAGAGCAGCACGGTCGTGGGCTCCACGTCGGCGAGGTCGAAGACCATGCGGGTCAGCGCATTCGGGCGCGGGCATTCCACGGTGTCGCCGTGGTATTCCCACAGCTCGATCTCCACGTGATGGGCCGGGTCCAGGTCTCGACCGAGCCGGAAGACGTTGTGTGGCTTCTCATTACAGGAGAATCCGGCAACCATGGCCGCTCCCAGCACCCGCCTGAGCGCGGATCTGTGACCGGTGTCCACGGCCAGCACCAGGCGATGGTCGGCGTCACGAACCAGCAGGTAGGGAACCTCGGCGGCGGTCAATTCGGAGCGCAGGTAGCGCAGATCGTCGATGACCGCCTCGGACACCGCCAGATTCGCCACCGTCGCGCGCCCCACCGTCTCCGTCATCTCCGGCTGCTGTCCCGCACCCATGTCCACCATCGCCATCTCCGCTCTCTTCGGGGCCGTTCACCTCACGTCTTGCGGCGGCCACGCCGGCACAGCCGCCTACCGGCCCGGGACACGCCCGGGCCGGTACACGCCGTGAAATCTGTTGCGCAATCAGAAGAACGGGGCGGACGGGTGATACGGGGCGTGTTTCCACAGGCGAACTTCACCGGGCGGTCATCGGCCGGCTACTCGCGTGACCTCGTCGAGTCGAGGGACTGTTACGAATGATGCAACCGTTATCGCTTCTCGTCAATCTGTTTCCCCGCAGGTCCAGAGGTGTTTTCACAGTCGTAACGGACGAAACACCCTTATCCGGCAGGCCCGGGGCCCGCTTCGGAGACCAGCGGGCCAGTGCGGCAACGGCATACACTTGCGGGCAGCGCAGTCCAGCCCGCTGTGCGAACCCAGATGGTGAGGGGACACAGATGGTAGCCGACGCCCGGGAACGTCAGGAGCCCTCGACGGACACGCAACCCGACCACCCCGAACTGGACGTTCTACCCGAGTGGCCGCTGGACACCATCGCGGTGCTGGTGACCACCGATCCCGCCCCGCACGCCATTCCCGTCTCCTGGCCGGTGCGCGCCGGCGACCGGCGAATCCTGCTCAGCCTCAAGTCGGACCGCGGCTCGCTGGCCCGGCTGCGGGAGCGGCCGGAGCTGGCGCTGCTCATCCTGGGCGGCGGCAATGTGGCGTTGTGCGCCCGCGGCACCGGCAAGGTGGTCGCGGATCCGCTGCCCGGCGCGGACGATTACGTGGCGGTGGAATTGACCGTCGACGTGATCGACGACCACCGTCAGTCGGCTTTCGCGGTGATCTCGGGAATTCAGCGCACCGTCCTCGACGACACCGAACTACGCTATCTGGAGAATCGGGTCGCGACGCTCAAAGCAATGGCGGCCGACCGCAACTGAGATCGAAGGAGATCGTGTGTCTGTCAGCTTGGCCAAGGGCGGAAATGTCTCGCTGTCCAAACAGGCCCCGAATCTGACCAAGGTCGCGGTGGCGCTGGGCTGGGATGTGCGCACCACCACCGGTGCCGACTATGACCTCGACGCGAGTGCCATGGCCTGCGGATCCAATCAGCGGGTGCTGTCGGACGCGCACTTCATCTTCTACAACAACCTGCGCTCGCCCGAAGGCACCATCGAGCACACCGGTGACAACCTCACCGGCGCGGGCGACGGTGACGACGAGGTGATCAATGTCGACTTGGCCGCCATGCCGCCGACCATCACCAACATCTTCTTCCCCGTCTCCATCCACGAGGCCGATGTCCGCCGCCAGTCCTTCGGCCAGGTCCGCAACGCCTACATCCGCGTCATCGACGCGGTCACCAACGCCGAGCTGGCCCGCTTCGACCTCACCGAGGACGCCTCCACCGAAACCGCCATGGTCTTCGGCGAGCTCTACCGCCACGGCCCCGAGTGGAAGTTCCGCGCCATCGGCCAGGGCTACGCCTCCGGCCTGGCCGGGATCGCCCGCGACTATGGCGTGAACGTATGATCGTCGCCTTTTCGGTGACACCCATGGGCGTCGGCGCGGACGTGGGCCGCGCCGTCGCCGAGGCCGTCCGCATCGTGCGCGCGAGCGGCCTCCCCAACGAAACCAACTCGATGTTCACGATCATCGAGGGTGAATGGGACGAAGTGATGGCCGTGGTGAAACAGGCGACCGACGCCATCACCGCGGTCGCCCCACGCTGCAGCCTCGTACTCAAGGCCGATATCCGCCCGGGCGTCACCGGCGCGATGACCGGCAAGGTCGAAACCGTGGAACGCTACCTCGCGGCGGACTGAGCCATCACCGAATCGCTTCGTCGAGGCTGCGGGCGGTCAGCACGCGTGCCGACCACGCACGCAGCTGTGCCGAATCCGCTGCGCGCACCGTGGCAACCACGGCCGCCGGCAACTTCCCGAACTTCAGAGACAATTGCTCGAGCAGGGCCTCGGCTCGCCCCCGGAGCTCACCTCTCGCCTCTCCTCTGGCCTCACCCAGCGCTTCGCCCTCCGCGCGGAGGCGATCTGCGGTTGTCATGATGACCTCCCTAGCGTGGGGACCGAGTCGTTCGATGAGCGGTTCCAGGTGCGGAACAGTAGATCGCTGAAGCGTGAGCGCAGCGCTGGTGAGACATAGCTGCACGGCTGCAGGCGCAGTGCGTCCCGGTCCACGCGGGCTGACACGGAGGCCGGGAGTACGGCCCGCAGCTCCCCGGCAGCGTTGGCGGGTTGCTCGAGGACTCGCCGGAAGTAGGCGTCGTGCGGATTGTTCGGCGGCTCAGCCATATTGGGGCAACCTATGGCGCGTCCATGGCTGACAGTCGATTTCATTCGTACTCGCGGTGCGACACGCGTAGTCCTGCGGACCGGGTTTGTTCCGCTTCATGGTTTGCGGGCCGACTTCGTCACGCCGGACAGGCGGTTGAGCTTCTCGAAGTAGCGTGCGGCGTCTTTGGTTCCGGGTGTCAGGTGGGTGGGGGAGAAGCACTCGCCATTGCAGAGGGTGACTCGGCCGGTCGAGGTGATGGCGGTGATGACGCCGTCCGCGACATAGTCACCGACGGCGACAAGGGCCAGCGCTTCATCGGCAACACCCTCAGCCGCGACTGGTACGACGACGGCCAGGCAGCGGCCAAGCTCTTCGCCTTCGACGACAACGCCGCAACCGTCGAGAACCCGAACGACAAGATCGATGTCAAATCCGCTGAGCGAGAGGGCAACATCATGAGCGCTGTCGCAAAATACACTGCCGACGAAGAACATTGGAAGCACCTCGCGAACCTGGCTGGCGACAACAGTCAGTCCGCCGGTGAACGCAACCCCCTGCTGGTCCGCCAGCTCTCGACCAGCATGAGCCCGTACATCGAAGAACTGGCAGGGGCGGATCGGCCGGACGTGATCGGATTCGACCAGTCCAGGCATGATGGGAGAAGCTGGCTCGATCCTGACGGGAATGGCTCTTATCGCGGTTCGCGGCACGTCTTCTCGTTGATGTACACAGATGACGAGGCGGGCAAGACCTTCACCGAAAACGCGGCAAAACTGGCGCGCGCCAACGAGGTTGAGTTTGCGCACAACATTGGTGTGCCACAAGCAACTACGCATCTGGAGACTGCGGGTCGGATCGACGGTCTCATCGATGGCGGACTCCTCGACGAGGCGAAGGATCGCGTCGCAGACCAGAACCAGGCAGCCCAAGATGCTTATGATCGCAAGGAACGATGGTTCAATACCGGTAAGTCTGTTGCTGCGATTTCGGTCAAGCGGCTGCCATTGGCCGGTGACATCACCTGGGATCTTATGGACGGGCAAACGGATCCGGTCAAGGAATCGATGATCGGACCCAAACCCCATGCGGGTGAAAACCCCATGCTCACGCGGCCGGACGATGTATTCCGTACCCACAATATCCTCAGCCAGGCGCAGATTCCTGCGCAACTGCAGCAACAGTATCCGAGCCTCTTCGACGATGGTCGACTCAAATCATGGGACATCTTGAACAACGGGACCGACAGCGAGGCAAATCGCAACAGAGCTGGCCTCACTGAGCTCCTGAACAAGCTGGACGGAGAAGTCGACAGCGGTCAGCAGATGCGCGATGCATACGGCAAAGCAGCCGCGGGCCTACCCGGTCGCTCCGACAAGTAGGAGTGAAGGGATATGAGACGAGCGAAGTCGACCTGCCGAATCATCGCCACGATGGTGATCGTGCTGATCCCGGCGGTGACGGCAGCGTGCACCGAGAAGAAGGAAACACCGGTCGCCGAGCATCCGCCGTTGTGTTCCGAGCCTTGGCCGGATTTCGTGCACTGGAACTATGACGCCCTGGCCCAACAGCAGATACAGCCGAACCTGAAGCAGCAGTACCCCAACCTGTTCGACGGCGAAAACCTCAAACCATGGGATGTGATCAACAACGGGACTGAAAGTCAGGCCAACGTCAACCGGGCGAGCGTCACCGAGCTGCTGAATAAGGCGGATGGAGGCGCCGATATCGGCAAACAACTGCAGAACGACTACCTCGACAAGCGAACTCGTATCTGCGGGAGTGACCATTGAGCGGTGGTGAACCGCTCCCTCCCGAGTACGCGGAGATGTGGGCGCGAGGTGAGCGGCAGGAGCTCGATGCGCAGCGGGCGTGGTCGGAGTCGCGAGCAGCGGAGGAGCAGGCCGGGCATCCGGACTCGCTGACTCACGAGGACTGGTACGAGGAGGAGTTCGGGTCGAGGATCTCCGCGCCGCCCAACTGGTGACCGGTGGCGGCGGGATCTCGGGCCAATAGTCTTCTGTTGGAATCCGATTGGTGCCGGGGTCGACGCTTACGGCATGAAAAAGAAGTTCATCGTCTCCGCCGTTCTCGCCGCCGCTTCCGCCGCCACCATTCTGGGCACCGGTTCGGCCGCCGCGGACGAGACCCGTCAGATCCATTTCGCCTACGGCTCCGACAACGGTTTCGTCAGCGGCCACCTGCAGGGGTTCGACAGTGACCACTACAAGCTCGACGCCCGGGGCGGGCAGACGATGATCGTCAGCGCGGCCCCGTACTGGTCGGACGTGGTGGTCACGGTGAAGGGCCCGACCGGCACCCTGACCTCCGGGCAGCAGTGGGCCAAGTTCACCCTGCCGGTGAACGGCTCCTACGAGGTCGTGGTGACCTCGCCGCAGCACCGCACCCTCGACTACGGCCTCGGCGTCAAGATCAACTGATCGTTCCGATTCCCATTCCATTGCCCTGAATTCGTGGAGCGCGCCCTCGGCGCGCTCCTTGATTCATGTGGGACGCTGACCAGGAAACGTCACATTCCGCCGATCACGGATCTGGAAGCGAGGGCGCGATCATGGTCGAATACCCGCCGATGCCGCCGGCGTCGATGCCGCCGCCGCAGCCGATGCTCGAGCCCAGCGTCGACCTGGATGTCTTCCCGCCCGCCCAGCAGCGCCGCTGGACCGTCCTGATCCGCTTCATCCTCGCCATCCCGCACCTGTTCGTGCTGTTCATCCTGTTCCTCGGCCAGTTCGTGGTGGCCATCATCGGCTGGTTCGCTGCCCTGATCACCGGCGCCCTGCCCCAGTGGTGCGCCGACTACCTCCGCTGGACGGTCGCCTACGCGGCCCGCGTGGAGGGCTACCTCTACCTGCTGGTCGACGAGTACCCCCCGTTCACCGTCGACGTCGACGTGAACTACCCGGTGCGCGTACTCTTCCCGGCCCCCACCCGCCTCAACCGCTGGGCCGTCCTCTTCCGCTTCATCCTCGGCTTCCCCATCCAGCTCCTCGCCACCTGGCTCTCGACCGGCTGGATGGTCATCTCCCCGATCGTCTGGCTGATCGTCCTCATCACCGGCCGCATGCCCGCCGCCCTCTTCCAAGCGACGTCGGCGGTCCTCCGAGTCCAGATCCGCACCGAGGCCTACTGGCTCATGCTCACCCCCACCTACCTCAAGCAGGTCTTCGGCGACGGCCCCACCCCCGAGGGCGGCGCCACCCTGCCCCCCGGCTTCACCCCCGCCTCCCCGACCCGCCCGCTCCTGGTCTCCCAAGCAGGCAAAATCCTCCTCTGGGTCATCCTCGTCCTCGGCATCATCTGGAGCTTCTTCAACCCCAGCGCCGACTTCAGCACCGACGACGACGGCCCGTCCCAGCCGACCCACATCGAATGGCCCCGCCCGACCCCCTGACCATCGAGCCCTCGGGGTTCGGCTACCCGCCGCCGGAGCCGAGCAGCTCCCCGAAATTCGACACCGCCTCGCCGTAGCGATCGTTCGACCCGTCGACGACGGCCGTCTCCAACACGTGCATGTCGACGTCCTCCACCCTTCGCGGTGAGGCGATTCCCGGCGTCTGCTCGTAGTTGAAGACGATGACATCCAGGTACACCGGGCGTCGAAGTTGGTTGCCGTCCAACAGTTTCAGCAGTGCTCCGGCCAGCGCCGGGTACGGCGTGAAGTCGGGATTGCCGAGCCAATCGGTCAGCTCGACTTCCGGCACGCTGAAATCGATGCTGTCCGCTCCCAGCCGATCCAGCATGCTGGGGACGGGCTGGACTTGTGACGACACGATCTGCAGAAGTGCGTCGCGGCCCTCGGCCTCCAGGACGGGCAGCTCCTCGAGCAGTCGCACCGCCTTGTCGAACCAGCGCACGTCGGCCAGGCGTCGCAGCATCGGTGGCGCCCACGGCGGATCGGGACTGGGCTTGCGGAACGGCGGCGGCGCGACGTGATAGCGGTCGGCGATCCGCCGCAGGCAGTCGCCCAGAATCTCGACGTCCTCGGGGTGGATGCCGTCGAACCAACCCAGGGCGCTGAACGTCGTGCTCGCCGTGGCGCTGGCGCCGTCACCGGCGACGGTGACCACGACCGGGGTTTCGTAGCGCTCCCCACCCCGGGAGGTCAGTTGCAACTCGAACACCACCGGGTCGATGGTGTAGTCGACCGGGTAGGTCACGTCGCCGACGGGAACGTCGACCTGTCCGTTCGGCCCCGTCACCGGCACCCCGCCCACCGTCCAGGTGACGGTGGGCGCCGCGGCGACAGGAACGCCGGCCCCGCCGAAACCGGTTGTGCGCACGTCGAACTGGTCGGTTGTCGCGGTCGCGAACGAGCCTTTCCGGATCGGGTCGCCGCAGGGGCTGATCGACTGCTGAAGTTCTCCGATGACACCGACCATGTCGTCGGAGTGATATCCCCGCACGATCTCGACCCGGCGCTCGGCACCGACGGTGACCGCGACGTCGACCCAGCCGTCGTCGACACCGTCGGCGCGCACGACCAACGGGGTCATGGCGACGGTGACGTCACGGTCCACCGACACCGTCGGGATGCTGCCGCGGTACCAGACGCGGGGACCCGCGTTCGGCTGATCGACGAGCGAGTGCACGACCACGCCGGAGCGAGACAGGCTGGGGCCGACCGGATCCAGTCCCGCGTCCCACCCCTCCGGGACGCGGTACTCCACATACACCCGGCCCGCGCCGGTCGGGGGCTCACCCGGCGGATGCAGGATCAGCAGGCACGTGCCGGTGGCGGCCGAGGCCGGCACCAGCCGGGCGGCGACAGTCGCCCCGGGCGGCGGGAAGGCCTTCTCGATGACCCGGCCGGCCAAGGCATCGGGCATGTGCAGGTGCAGGTTCGCCCGCGATAGATGCGGTCCCATGGAGAAGGCGCCGGCATTGGGCCAGGCGGGGATACTCGGTCCGACGAAGGTCGGCGACGCCGAGTAGGTCGGCCCCGCGCCCAGCCACCGGCTGCCGAACGACGCCGAGGACATCAGGTCGTAGGGGGAACCGTATTCGGGTCCGACGATGATCGTGGCGTCGTTGGGGTTCCAGTCGGTGCCATTGTTGTCCAGCCCGAAGCTGTGCTGGAACCCGAGCACGTGACCGGTCTCGTGGCACATGAAAGTGTGATTGCTGAAGGCGGCCGACAGGACCGCGACGGGCAAACCGGCGGCGCTGGTGGCGCCTGCCCCGAAGGTGGCCGCTCCGGGGTGGGTGAGCACGATCAGACCGTCCAAGCCGGCCAGCGGGTTGGGATCGGGGAACTTGGCGACCAGTGCGTCCACTGCGGCCTTGGCCTGTGCCGCCCGGCTGGTGTCGGCGCCCAGTGCCATGTCGACCCACGGAAACATCGGTGAGTCGATGAAGTCCAGATGGCCACGGGTGGTGTTGATCCAGTACTTCAGCACCGCGTGCTCACCGGTCATGAGCATGGCGATGCACGCGGCATCGGGGATGACCGGAACGGCGGTGTCGTGTCGAGCCCGGATGATGCCGAGGCGCATGTTCTTGGTCATGGATGTTCCCCCGCAATCTGTGAAGTAAGGCAACACATCGCGTACTGCCAACCCGATTGCGGGTAATCCTCGTGTCGAGGCGCCCGGCTAGCGCGAGTACCCGACTACTCGAAATCCTTGCCCGATGGCTCGCGGGGAGCGGTCAGAGGATTGATTCTCCGTCGGATTCGGGGGCTTCGGAGGGGTGGCGGAGGACGTGGGGGATGCGGGCCGCGGGTGGGATGACGATGCCGGCGGCGGCGAGTTTGGCGGCGGCCTGGTCGGGGTCGGCGGGTTGGCCGACGGTGGGGCCCTGGCCGATGGGGACCACCGAGTGGACGATGGTGTCCGGGTAGATGTGGACGTAGTTGAAGGCTTGGGCGGCGTCTCGGCCGCGCTGACCGCCGTCGCGGGCGGACATGTCCTGGCTGTAGCAGGTCGCCGACGCCACGGAGACGGGGATTCCGGCGAAGGTGGCGGTGCTCGACAGGTGTAGGTGGCCGGCGAGGATGGCGCGGACGTCGGTGCCGTCGAGGACGTCGGCCAGGCGGCGCTGGTCGCGGAGCTCCACCAGGACGGCCAGGTCCTGGACGCAGGGGATGGGCGGGTGGTGCATGGCGAGGATGGTGCCGAAGGGGGCCGGTTCGGCGAGAACGTCACGCAGCCAGGTCAATTGGGCATCGGTGATCTCGCCCCAGTGGTGGCCGGGGACGGTGGTGTCGAGGGCGATGACGCGCAGGCCGTCGAACAGGTGGACGGCGTCGAACGGTGCGGCGGAAGGGGTTTCGTCGAGCAGGTGCTCGCGGAGGGCGCCGCGCTCGTCGTGGTTGCCCGCCACCCAGACGACGGGGGCGCCGATGCGTTCGGCCCACGGCTCCACCAGGTCCCGCAGTTTGCGGTACGCGCCGGGCTCGCCCTGGTCGGTGAGGTCGCCGGTGAAGACGATGGCGGTCGGGGCGATGCCGCTGGCCTCGGCCTGGCCCAGCAGCGTCGACAGTCGCGCCTCCGCGTCGACCGCGCCGTACAGCTCGGTGTCGGCGGCGATCAGGTGGGTGTCGCTGAAGTGGAACAGGACATGGTCCGCCCTGGCGTATTCGGCGACTCGCGAGATGTGCACGGACATCCTCCCCGGCATGTTCGTAAGGCCGTTTCTTCCAGACTGCCCGCGCACAATGACGGCATGCTTGCGGGAAGGTGAGGTTTGGGTGTCGGGCTAATGCCCGAGGCTACCGGCCAGCACTCGCGGATGTTCCTGCTCACGTGCGTGCAGCAGGCTGAAGTAGCGACGCAGCATCAGGACAGCGGTGGTGGCCAGTCCGGCCGTCAGTCCCCACCAGACCCCGGCCGCGCCCAATCCTACGGGGAACGCGAGCAGCAGCGCCGTGGGCAATCCCACACCCCAATACCCCACCAGCGAGAGCCGGAACCCGGCCTTGGTGTCCTTGAGCCCGCGCAGCAACCCCACCCCGATGTTCTGGGCGGCGTCGAAGAACTGCAGCACGATCGCGATCAGCAGCAGCGTGTGCGCCAAAGCCACGGTGGCGGAATCACTGTCGGCCAGGAACGGCTTCAACACCCAGTCCGGCGCGAGCACATACGCCAGGCCGGTGAGCGCCGCGATCAGTCCCGCGTAGCGCAGCGCCAGCCACGCCACCGAGCGCGCGTGCGAGTACTCGTCGCGCGCCACCGCCCGGCTCACCAGGATCGACGCCCCGTGCGAGAGCCCGATCGCCACCTGGAACACGATGTACACGATCTGGTAGACGACATTGTGCGCCGCCAGCGCCGCCGCCCCGAGACTCCCCATGACCAGCGCCAGCACCGAGAACATGCCCGCCTCGGACCCGTAGGTGAGCGCGATCGGCGTCCCCAGCCGCAGTTCCTCCCGCACCGTCGCCGCGTGCACCGGCCACATCCGGACCGGCAGCGTCGCACGCAGTTTCGGATCCCGCCGCACCATCGCCCAGAACACCCCGAAGGTGATCAGGAAGACCAGCGAGGTCGCCACGCCGACACCCGTCAACCCGAGTGCGGGCAGCCCGGCCCAGCCGTGCATGAAGGTCAGCGCCAGCACCAGATTCAGCGCCACCGATCCGAGCGTCACCAGCAGCAGCGCCTGCGGCCGTTGCATCCCGACGGTGTACTGCCGCAGCACCTGGAACCACAGGCACGGCACCAGTCCCGGCGCGAGCGCCACCATCATCGGCCGCGCCTGCGCCAGCACCGCGGCGTCCTGCCCCAGCCACCGCAACGCCCAGCCGAGCCCGATCAGCAGTGCGCCGCCGAGCAATCCGGCCACGGTGGCGATCAGGAAACTCGACCGCACCACCTCCCGGATCAGAGCCTCGGCCCGCCGCCCCTGCTTCTCGGCGCGGCTCACCACGGTGGCCACCTGATTCCCGGTCCCGGTGATCAGCCCGACGCACATGGTCCGAATCTGGTTGAACAGCACCAGCGCCAGCCCGCCCGCGGCGACTTCCCGCACGCCGAGCGTCCCCATCAGCGCGATATTGGTGGTGGACACCGCGACCTGGGCGAGCTGGGTCAGGGCGATGGGCGTGGCCAGCGAGGTCAGCTGCCGCCCATCGGATTGCCGAAGCGCCCCGATCATGTCGTGGCTGCCCCGTCCGCGGGTGTGGTCGCCGCGTCCGCGACGGGCGTGGCGTCCGGCACCAGGATGGTGTGGGTGCCGGGCGGTTCGGGCGCGGTGCCACGGAGTTTCGAGAGCAGTTGCGCGACCATGGCGGCCTGGTCCTCGAGCCGCTGCCGGTACTTGTCGAGGGCGAGGCAGACCAGTCCGGTGTCGCCGGCGGCGAGCAGCTCCCCGATCTCGTGGGCGGGCATGTCGGCCAGTTCCAGCTGGTGGATCAGGGTGGCCTCGGGCACCATCTGGTCGGCGTAGTCGCGCAGCGGCCGTCCGGTGAGGCCGCGTTCGACGGCGTAGTCGTCGGGCAGCGCGTAGTGCAGGTGCCGCAGCGCCGAGCGCTCGCGCGGGTCGGGGCGGGCGGCGGGCCGGTGGGTCTCGAGCAGTCGCGCGATCTCGGTCTCGCGTTCGGTGTCGAGCAGGTCGCGGTCGCTCATCCACTCGTCGTCGAAGACGGTGTCGAGGTACTTCTCGCCGTCGTCGTTGATGATCACGACAACGGTGGAGTGGCAGGGGAATTCGTCGATCCGGGTGAGCGCCGCGTACACCGAGCTGCCCGACGACCCGCCGATCAGCAGTCCCAGCCGGGCGGCCAGCGCGCGGGTGGTGGCGAAGGCGTCCACGTCCGACACCTTCACCCGGTCCCGCTCGTCGATCAGATGGAGGTCCTGATCCACGTGCACCCCGGGTTCCGCGCCGATCGGCGTCCCGGTGCCGGACTGCCAGTAGTCGTGCCCGGGCCCGCCGAAGGCGATGGACCCTTCCGGTTCGACCCCGATCAGCCGCGGATCACAACCCTTCTCCCGCAGTCCCCGCGCCGTCCCGAACAGGGAACCGCCGGTCCCGACCGCCGCGACCAGCACGTCGACGTGCCCGAGGTCGGCCACCAATTCCCCGGCGAGCGCGACATATCCGACGCCGTTGGCCGGATTGGCGTGCTGCGCCGGGAAGTACGCGCCGGTCTGCTCGGCCATCTCCGCCGCCCGCTCCTCCCGCGCGGAGGTGGACAGCCCGTCGTCACCCTCGTCGGAGACGAATTCGAGCGTCGCGCCCATGGCCCGCATGGCGTTCAGCTTGGCCTTGCACGCGTGATGGTCGACCACCGCGGTGAAGCGGTACCCGCGTTCGCGCGCGACCACCGCCAGCCCCAAACCCGTATTGCCGGAGGTCGATTCGATGATGTGCCCGCCCGGCCCCAACTGCCCGCGCCGCTCCGCGTCCAGCACCATGGCCCGGGCCATCCGGATCTTGGCGGTCCCGGTCGGGTTCATGGTCTCGAGTTTCAGGAACAGCCGTGTCCCGGTGGCCGGGCTGACGGCCAGCTCGAACAGCGGGGTCCGGCCGATCAGCTCGGACACTCGCCTGGCGATAACCGGCATCGAGTGTTTCTCCTCGGGAAGGTCGCTGGAGCGGGGCGCGGGGCGGTGACTGAAAACGGTTCAGAACGCGTCGAGAGCGGTATCGAGGCGCCAATTGAATTGTCGTCGATCCGGCGAGCTTCGCAAGACTACCTTCGGCGGAATGGGGAGCCCGTGAAATGAGGACTCGTTGCTGTCCATCTGATAACCGGCGGTATTCGGGTAAATGAGCAGATCATCGGTGGTGGCGGGCCGGGGGAGCGGGATCCGGCGCCAGCTCAGCATGTCATCTTCGAGGCAGGACGACCCGCCGACGCAGGTCGGGGTGAGATTTCCCGGGCGTTGCGGCCACAGCACCGGGTCGGGCAGGTATTCACTGTTGAACCATTGTTCGGAAAGGCTGAGGCTGGTCCCGTTGGCGGTGAGAATGTCGTACGGGACGCCGTGCGCGTACCGCGTTTTGACGCCCTGGATCCCGAATACCGTGCTGCCCGCGCGGTCCAGCAGCGCCCGCCCGGGTTCGATCGCCAGCCGAATGCCGGTCTCGCGCAGCGTGTCCGCGAGGTCGTCGGTTCCGAGGATGGTGGCGAGCATGGCGGGCCCGGGCACCGGGCAGTGATACGGGTAGTAGGAGCCCGCGCCGGGGGCCCGGTCACCGTGGAACCAGCGCGGATTCACGCCCTTGCGGAAGGCCTCCCAGTCGTCCCCGGAGACGTAGTCCACGCCGAAGCCGCCGCCGATCGAAATGGTGCTGATCGGATGGTCGAGTACCCGGGCCTTGCGGCAGCGTTCGATCAGCGCGTGGGTGAGCGCCGCGCGCGGGGCCGCCTCGTAGCCGGAGAGGTGAAAACTGAAGCCGTGCAGGTGGACAACGTTGCGATCGATGTCGGTGAGGGCGAGGTCCAATTCCGGCTCGGTCAGCCCGAACCGGCTGGTGGAGCCCGGCGGCAGCACGCGCAGCAGGACCCGGCTCGGTTCCGGGAACTTGCTCAGTCGCGTGAGCTCGTCCAGGTCGTCGACCGCGATCAGCGCCCGAGCCCGGGTCGCGAGTTCGAGCAGCCGATCCGATTTCGCCGGTCCGGTGACCATCAGGTCGGTGCCGGGGATGCCGCCCCGGAGGGCGTCGTTCAGCTCGTCGACGCTGGCGACATCGACGCCGCAGCCGGCCTCGGCGCAGGCGCGGACGACGCAGTCGGCCTTGTTGGCCTTCTTCCCGTAGTAGACGGAGCCCCGCACTCCGGCCCGGGTGAATACCCGCTGGAATCCTCGAATGTTCTCCACGACCTGGTCGGGATACATGACGTGGAACGGTCCGTCGATCTGCCGGGCGATTTGCCGCAGCGCCTCCGGGTGGTCGAGTAGCCCCTGTTCCCAGGCGTGTCGGTGCGCGGGCATCGGGCTGGCGGTAATGGTGGAGATACCGGGAGGGGCGACCACGGTCTCGGTGGAGGCGGACATTTTTCCTTTCGGGCGCGCGGGGGCTGCCTCTCGGGCGCGGCGATAGCCAACATGCATGAGAATGTGTCGTTCGAAACGTTAGACCCGAGCGGTTATCGATTGGATCAATGTCGCGAATAACCGTTTCGGGTGAATTTCTGAGGCGAATCCAGCCGGTCAATTCCGGCGATCAGTCCCAGAGCGAAACCTCGGTGCCCCGTCCCTCGGCGATGGCGCGATTGGCCAGCGCGTGGGCGACGGCGATATCGGTGAGCACCAGCCCGCTGTTGTACACGAAGATTCGTTCGTCATCGGAGATTCGGCCGACGGCGCGATGTCCCAGGATCTGGGGTAGCTCGGCGTCGACCCGGCGTAGTCGGCCGTCCGGGCCCGCCATATCGGTTCCGGTGAGCGCCATCTGCTCGGCGCTGGTGGCGATCACGCGGTCGGCGTGCACCAGCGTGGAGGGGGCCAGGCCGTAGCCGACCAGCACCACGGTCGAGCCGGGCGCGAGATCCTCGGAGTCGATGGCGACCTGGGTGCCCGGACCCGCGGTGGCGAGGACGACGTCCGCCTCCCGCGCCGCCGCGTTGGGGTCGTCGACGGTCTCCAGCTCCGCGTGCGGATGGTGGTGCAGCAGTTGCTGATACACGGCTTCCAGGCCTTCGGGGTGGGTGCCATAGAGCATGAGTCGGTTCAGTTGCGGGTTCGCCGCCAGCAGGTGGGGCAGCGCGTTGCGCCCCTGGGTGCCGGTGCCGATCAGCAGCGCGCTGCGCGCGCCCGGCCGGACGCATTCGCGCACCAGCAGAGCCGAGACCGCGGGTGTGCGCAGCGCGCCGACGCGGGCGCAGTCCATCAGCGCGATGGGCGTTCCCGTGGAGTCGTCGTAGAGCGAGATGGTGGTGAAGTACCGCTTGTTGGAGCGGTCGTGGTGCGGATCGAACTTGTAGCTGGTCTTCATCGCCACCACCCGGCGGCGGCCGTCGCGGCCCAGCATGGCGTACGCGACCGACCAGCCGTCCGGGTGCGCCACGCTCAGCTTCCGCGGGTTGTCCGAATCACCGCCCGCCAGTGCGAGATACGCGTCCTCGACGGCGCGCACCACCTCGGCGGGGCTGATCGGGACATCCGCCAGATCGCTGCGGCTGAGCACCCGGAGTGGGGTGGGGCGGTAGTTCACGGGCGCTGTCCTCTGGTCGTGCTGAAGGGAGCGACCACGCGCTGACCGTAGCCGTCCTCGTCGGCTTCGGCCGCGGCGCGGCGGCGTTGGGGCAGACGGATATTCACCCGCTTGAGCCAGCGGTCGCTGCCGTCGTAACGCGGCGCGAAAGGCACCCTGCCGTGAACCACGGAATCATTGTCCACCAGCAATAGCTCGCCGGGAGCCAAAGCGACCGCGCGACTTACGCGATGCAATTCGCTGGTCAAATGCTGGTAGGCGCAACGAAATTCGTCGTCGGCCCGGTCGAGCGGGGTGTACGCGGGGTCGAAACGCAGTGTCGGCCCGTCGGTGTCGGCCCCGACGGTGGGGATCGGCGGCGCGGTCCGGTCGCCGAAGTCGTCGCCGTAGGAGACGTCGGGCAGGATCGGCAGCCGGGCGGCTCGCAGGATGTCCCAGTGCGCCGCATCGAGTTCCACCTGCCGGATCGAGGACACGGTGGTGGCGACCCGGTCGGGGTTGCGCAGGCAGCCCAGCATCAGCAGGTTGGCGCGCTCGGGGTGGAAGGCGTCCTCGGTGTGCGGGCTGAGCAGCGCGGTGCTGCTGGCCCCGGACTGCTCGTGCTCGTGGCCGGGGGTGGGCAGGATGTTGTTCACCAGCCGCCCGGCCTGCTGCCCGTGCCAGCCGAACGGCTCACCGGCGCACCGGGCCAGCAGCAGCATGGCGATGTCGAGTTCGAACGACCCGGCTCGCCGCGAGCGTTCGCCGGCCCAGCGCGCGGCCTCCTCCCAGTTGAACGGGGTCGGGCCGAGCACGTCCTCGTCGATCGGTAGCCGGCCGATCACCGCGACGCCCGCGGCGGTGGCGGGCGGGCGCATCGCCTCGTGCACGACGTCGGGCAACCTGCCGTATTTGGCGTCGATGTGGCGCAACAGGACCGGATGCGAGAGGGTGGCTGCGATCTCCGGCGTGGCGCCCACTGTGACCGCGATCTCAGCGGCGAGGTAGCGGATGGCCCGGGTCGCGGATTCCGGCAGGTCGCGCCGTTCGAGCTGGTCGGGGTGGTCGGGGTGGAGCGGGTGACGTTCGGAGAGAACGCTTTTCACCAAGGGAGGGGCCTTCCTGGCTGGGGCGGTGACATGGTGATCTCGGCTCGACCGAAGACGGTATTGCCCCCGCATTAATTTGGCAAGGCTTACCTAAGGGTGTGTCGTAGAAATAGCGAATGCGTATAGGATTCCCGCGCGGAGGGTAATCGAATCGGTCTCGTTCGGGCGAACCGCGTTGACGTTTCTCGCCCGCGTGCCGATCCATCTGGATGATGAACGGTGTGCGTATCCGAATGGCCGGCCTCCGGGCCCCGCTGACCCGCGCCGGCCTGGTGGGCGCGGCTGTCGCCCTGCTCGTGCTGACCGGTTGCGGGACAACCCATCTCACGCCGGTGCCCGACGACATGCCGCCCCGAGCGGGGGCGCCGGTGCCCGCGATCGATCTGGATGCCCCGGGCCGCACCGCGATTCAGCTCCGCGACTGGGCGAAGGAACAGCGCGAATCGACCGGCATCCCGGTGCTCGCGCTCGAGGCGTACGGGTACGCGGCCGCGGTGATGGCCCGCTCCAGGCCCGAGTGCGGGATCGGCTGGACCACCCTGGCGGGCATCGCCAGCGTCGAGAGTCAGCACGGCACCCACGCCGGATCCCGCATCGCCGACGACGGCACGGTGTCGCCCCCGATCCGCGGCCTGGCCCTGGACGGCTCACCGGGCCGCGCCCGCATCCTCGATGTCGGCGCCACCGACGCGAACCCGGTCTACGCCCGCGCCATGGGCCCGTTCCAGTTCATCCCCGAGACCTGGCAGCGCTGGGGCGTGGACGCCAACGGCGACGGCAAAATCGATCCCGACAACATCGACGACGCGGCCCTCACCGCCGCCCGCTACCTCTGCGCCATGGGCGGCGACCTGACCGCGGCCCCAGGCTGGCAGCAGGCCCTGCTCACCTACAACCAATCCACCAGCTACATGAATACCGTCCGGTATCGCGCCGCCGCCTACAGCGTGGGCCGCACCGTCTGACACATATTGTTCGCGGCCCGTCTCGATTCTGGACTGACGGAGCGGGGGAGCGAAGCGGAGGAGCGGAGGAGGGAAGAATCGAGACCTCAGGGGCCGCGAACCTGCCCCGGAGCGTAGCGGAGGGGCAAATTCAACACTGCTAGGCTTTTCGGCAGCACGGGATAGCCGTGCGACCTGCCGAGTCAGCAGCCGAAGGAGTGTCGTTTCGTGGCCATCATCGAACAGGTCGGAGCTCGCGAGATCCTGGATTCTCGTGGCAACCCCACTGTCGAGGTCGAGATCGCTCTCGACGACGGCACCCTCACCCGCGCGGCCGTGCCCTCCGGCGCGTCCACCGGTGAGCACGAGGCCGTCGAGCTGCGTGACGGTGGCGACCGCTACCAGGGCAAGGGTGTGCAGAAGGCCGTCGAGGGCGTCCTCGACGAGATCGCCCCGGCCGTGATCGGTCTCGACGCCGTCGAGCAGCGCACCGTCGACCAGACCCTGCTGGATCTGGATGGCACCCCGGACAAGTCGCGCCTGGGTGCGAACGCCCTGCTCGGCGTGTCGCTGGCCGTGGCCCGCGCCGCCGCCGAGTCCTCGGGCCTGGAGCTGTTCCGCTACGTCGGCGGCCCGAACGCCCACGTGCTGCCCGTCCCGATGATGAACATCCTCAACGGTGGCGCGCACGCCGACTCCGGCGTCGACGTCCAGGAGTTCATGATCGCCCCCATCGGCGCGCCGACCTTCAAGGAGTCGCTGCGCTGGGGTGCCGAGGTCTACCACACCCTGAAGTCGGTGCTGAAGGCTCAGGGCCTGTCCACCGGTCTGGGCGACGAGGGCGGTTTCGCGCCGTCGGTCGCCAACACCCGCGCCGCCCTGGACCTGATCGTCTCCGCGATCGAGAAGGCCGGTTTCAAGCTGGGCAGCGAGATCGCGCTGGCGCTCGACGTGGCCGCCACCGAGTTCTACACCACCGGTGAGGGTTACAAGTTCGAGGGCAAGCTGCACACCGCGGCCGAGATGTCGGACTTCTACGCCGGCCTGCTGGGCAACTACCCGATCGTCTCGATCGAGGACCCGCTGTCCGAGGACGACTGGGACGGCTGGGTCTCGCTGACCGACCAGATCGGCGACAAGGTGCAGCTGGTCGGCGACGACCTGTTCGTCACCAACCCGGACCGCCTGGAAGAGGGCATCGCCAAGGGCGCGGCCAACGCGCTGCTGGTGAAGGTCAACCAGATCGGCACCCTGACCGAGACCCTGGACGCGGTCGACCTGGCCCACCGCAACGGCTACAAGACGATGATGAGCCACCGGTCCGGCGAGACCGAGGACACCACCATCGCCGACCTGGCCGTGGCCGTCGGTTCCGGCCAGATCAAGACCGGCGCCCCGGCTCGTTCCGAGCGTGTCGCCAAGTACAACCAGCTGCTGCGTATCGAGGACGCCCTGGGCGACTCGGCGCGCTACGCCGGTGACGCGGCCTTCCCGCGTTTCGCGTTCGAAGGCTGACATAGTCGAAGGCTGAGAAGGCAATCGATCAGCTGACTTTCGAGGTGTGAGATGACGGAGCGACGGGCGCGCGGTACCAGTCCTGCGGGACGAAGTGACCGGCGCCCGTCGCGCTCCACCCGGTCCAAGACCGCCTCGGGCGGGAAGCGGACCGAAACCGCCACCGCGGCATCCAAGTCGGGCGCGGCCGCCAAGGTCGCGAGCAAGACCCGGACCGCGGCCAAGGCCACGGCCAAGCGCCGCACCACGTCCGCCGCGAATTCCGAACGGCACGAACGCAAGATCCTGGGCCTGTCCACGGGTCGCGCGGTCCTGCTGGCCGCGGTGCTGGCGGGTCTGGCGCTCACCCTGGCGGTCCCGCTGCGCACCTATTTCACCCAGCGCACCGATGCCGCCGAACTGGCCACCCAGCACAATCAGCTGGAAGAGGAAGTCTCGGTGCTGCGTGATCGCCGTGCGCAGCAACAGGATCCGAACTACATCAAGGCCGAGGCCCGGGACCGCCTGCGCCTGGTGATGCCGGGGGACACCCCCTACATCGTGCAGATCCCCGAGATCGAGCAGCCGGCCATCCCGACCCAGCCCGCCAAACCGCGGGAGCCCGACCCCTGGTACACGCAGGTGTGGCGCAGCATCTCGTCGCCGCAACCGGTCGCCGCCCCCGCACCCACCACCACCCCGGCGCCGCCCCCGCCGCCCATACCGTCCGAGGAAGGACAACCCAGGTGACCGCAGCCGAGAACGAACCCAGCGAGCGCGATCTCGCGATCGTCGCCGAGCAACTGGGCCGGGCTCCGCGCGGCGTGCTCGCCATCGCGTATCACACCCCCGACGGCCTGCCCGCGGTCGTGAAGACCGCGCCCAAGCTGCCCGACGGCACGCCCTTCCCGACCCTGTACTACCTGACCGACCCGCGGCTGACCGCGGAAGCGAGCCGGCTCGAGACCACGGGCCTGATGCGCGACATGTCCGAACGCCTCACCCGCGATCCGGAACTGGCCGCCGCCTACCGTGCCGCGTACGACAGCTACCTGGCCGAACGCAATGCCATCGAGGACCTGGGCACCGATTTCGCCGGGGGCGGCATGCCCGACCGGGTGAAGTGCCTGCACGTCCTGATCGCTCATTCCTTGGCCAAGGGGCCGGGGCTCAATACGCTCGGTGACGAGGCCGTCGCCCTGGCGGCCGAACACGGCCTGCGCGGCACCGCCATCCCCGCCGACTGGCCGAAATACGACCAGTACCGCACCGATTCGGCCACCGGCGACGCCTGACCCGGCGCGTTCGCCGGAGTCGTTCGGCACCACTCGAATTCAGAGGTCATTGATGAGCAATGCGGAATTCGCCCAGAGCTCGGCGGCTGCCGGCGACACGGCGGCCGAAGGACACGAGCGGATCGCGGCGATCGACTGCGGCACCAATTCGATTCGTCTACTGATCGCCGACGCCACCCGCGACGAGGCGGGCGCGCCGCACCTCACCGACGTGCACCGCGAGATGCGGATCGTGCGCTTGGGGCAGGGCGTCGACGCCACCGGTGCGCTGAATCCCGAAGCGATCGAACGGACCCGGGTCGCGCTGCGCGACTACGTGGACCTGATGCTGAAGCACGGGGTGACCCGGGTGCGGATGGTCGCCACCTCCGCCACCCGCGACGCCTCGAACCGCGAGGACTTCTTCGGCATGACCGGCGAGGAACTGGGCCGGGTGGTGACCGGCGCGCAGGCCGAGGTCATCACCGGTGACGAGGAGGCGCGGCTGTCGTTCGCGGGTGCGGTCGGGGAACTCTCCAGTGCCGCAGGGCCTTTCGTGGTGGTTGATCTCGGCGGCGGGTCCACCGAGGTGGTGCTCGGCGACGCGGCCGGTGTGCAGTCGGCGTATTCGGCCGATATCGGTTGCGTGCGGATCACCGAGCGCTGCCTGCACGGCAATCCGCCCACCCGCGAGGAGGTCGCGTCCGCGCGGTTCTTCGCCTCCGAGCGGCTGGCGCAGGCCTTCGGCGTGGTGCCGGTGGAGCGGGCGCGCACCTGGGTGGGCGTGGCCGGAACCATGACCACGATCGCGGCGGTCGCGCTGGATCTGCCCGAATACGATTCGGAGCGAGTGCATCTCACCCGCATGCCGCTGTCGGACCTGCGCAAGGTGTGCGATCGGCTGATCGGCATGAACCACGACGAGCGGGCCGCGCTCGGGCCCATGCACCCCGGCCGGGTGGATGTGATCGGTGGTGGCGCGGTGGTTGCCGAGGTGCTGGCGGATGAGCTGGCGCGGCGGGCCGGGATCTCCGAACTGATTGTCAGCGAGCACGACATCCTGGATGGCATCGCGCTTTCGATTGCCTCATAAGGACATTCTTCGAGGGCTTTCAAGGCCATTTGCCCGATGCCGAGGTCGGGCTCACTTTCCCCTGGGAAAATGTGACGTAAGTTAACTTGCGAGGTTGCTGTCAGATTGCCCGATATGGGAGGGTCTCGGTATGTCAGGAGTAGCACAGGACGCGAAACCGGCCACTGAACGGACCCTGTTCGGCCATCCCATCGGTATCGCGAATTTGTTCGGCGTCGAATTGTGGGAACGGTTCTCGTTCTACGGGATGCTCACCATTCTCGGCTACTACCTGTACTACTCGACCACCGACGGCGGCCTGGGCATGGCCGAGTCGACCGGTCTCGGCATCGTCGGCGCGTACGGCGGTCTGGTCTACCTGTCGACGGTGCTGGGCGCGTGGGTGGCCGACCGGCTGCTCGGTTCCGAGCGGACCGTCTTCTACGGCGGCGTCATCGTCATGGCCGGTCACATCGCGCTGGCCATCCTGCCCGGACTCGCCGGTGTCGGCGTCGGTCTGGTGCTGGTCGCGCTGGGTTCGGGTGGTCTGAAGGCGAACGCCTCCTCGCTGCTGGGCACCCTCTACGACAAGGACGACCCGCGCGCGGACGGCGGCTTCACCCTCTTCTATCTGGGCATCAACCTGGGCGCCTTCGCGGGCCCGCTGATCACCGGCCTGCTGCAGGACCACATCGGCTTCCACTACGGCTTCGGCGCCGCGGCGGTCGGTATGGCGATCGGCCTCACCCAGTACGTCATCTTCCGCAAGAACCTCGGCGAGCACGGTCGCGACATCCCGAACCCGTTGCCGCGCACCGAGATCCCGAAGGTGATCGCCGTGCTGGCCGCCTTCGCGGTGATCGTCGCGATCGCCGCCGCCACCGGGCTGGTGACCCTGTCCAACCTGCCCAACGTCACCACCGGCGTCATCACCGCCGCCTCGATCGTCTACTTCGGCATCATGCTGACCAGCGCCAAGGTCACCCCCGTGGAGCGCACCCGGGTCCGCGCCTACATGCCCCTCTTCATTGCCAACGCCGTCTTCTGGTCGCTGTTCCAGCAGATCTTCACGGTCCTGTCGGCCTACTCCGACAAGCGCATGACCTGGTCCATCTTCGGCTGGACCGCCCCCTCCAACTGGATCGGCTCGATGGAACCGGTCTGGATCATCGCCCTGTCGCCGCTGTTCGCCATCATGTGGACCCGCCTCGGCATGCGCGCCCCCAGCACCCCGCGCAAGTTCTCCCTCGGCGTCGTCGGCATGGGCGCCGCCTTCCTCCTCTTCACCCTGTTCTCCGGCACCGAGGGCAAGTCGGTGTCCTTCGTCATCGTCTTCTTCATCCTCGGCGCCTTCGCCGTCTCCGAGCTCATGCTGTCCCCGATCGGCCTGTCGGTCACAACCAAGCTGGCCCCCAACGCCTTCCGCGCCCAGATGATGGCCCTCTACTTCTTCTCGGTCGGCATCGGCACCTCCATGTCCGGCGTCCTCGCCAAGTACTACGACCCCTCCCACGAGCTCGCCTACTTCGGCATCACCGGCCTGGTGGCCATCGTCGTCGGCATCATCGTCTGGGCTCTCTCCCCGTGGATCAGCCGCCACATGGAGGGCGTGCACTGACCCTCGGGCCGGCCGCGGGTTGCTAGGTTCGTGCCTGTGGCGCGCACCGTACCCATCCATTTCGTGCTCCGCGTCCTGCGCGACGGTGAACGGCGCGGCCTGGACACGTCCTGGTCGGCGGCGCGGACCGCCTCACCCCGCCCTCAGCCTCCCGAAGGATCGCCGAAGGGTTGCGCGCCAACGGATTCCAGCCCCGCTATATCGAACTACCCCGCCTGGGTCACTGCACCAGCCTGGAGGACCCCGACACGGTGACCGTCGAGATCGAGCGCGCGGCCGTCACCGGCAGCGCGGGCCGCGCCGTCGGCTGAACGGCCGAGCGTCACATGCCGGGCATGGCGAGGAATTCGTAGACCTCGATGGTGCCGCCCGATTCGGTGTGCGGATGGCCGTCCAGGACCTTCTGGAGGTCTCCGGCCGAATCGGCCTGCAGGATCGAGAAGCCGCCGACCCCGCCATCGGCGTTCACCGAGCCCGGTCCGAGGGGTGAACCGAGATCGACGAGCGCGGCGCCGGCGCGCCCGGCCCAATCCATCCAGGCCTGCATCCCGGCCGCGAGCGCTTCGGGGGTGCTCTGCGCGATCTGTTCGCGAGCGGACTGATCGGATTTGTAGAGCACGAGGAACTTGGTCATCGGTGGCTCCTGTCTCTCCGACTGTTCGCCAATCGTATGCCGAGATCCCGCGACACGGTGCGGGTATACGAAAGCGCCCACGGCGTTCGGCCGTGGGCGCTTTCGGTGCCGGGATTCAGTCCTTGACCAGCTGCGGGGCGTCGTCGAGCTCGTCCAGGGTGTCCGGGATCTGCTCGCCGTGCGCCGGGGCGTCGGAGCGGTTGGGGAGCAGGACCGCCATGACGATGACGACCAGCGCCAGGCCCGCCGAGACCAGGAAGGCCAGGCGCATGCCGTCGAGGTGGGCGTTGAGCGGGTTCTCGCCGCCGTCGACCAGGTGGGTGGCGCGGGAGGTCATGACCGTGATGACCAGGGCGGTGCCGAAGGCGGCGGCCACCTGCTGGAGGGTGCCGAGCATCGAGCTGCCGTGGGAGTACAGGTGCATGGGGAGCGCGCCCAGGCCGAGGGTGAAGACCGGGGTGAAGGCGGCGGCCAGGGACACCATCAGCAGGATGTGCAGGGCGACCAGGGCGGCGTAGGGCGTGGTGAGCGAGATCTGGGTGAAGCCGACCAGGGCGGCGGTGATGCCGATCGAACCGGGGATCACCAGGATCCGTCCGCCGAAGCGGTCGAAGATCTTGCCCACGGTGGGACCGAGCAGACCCATGGCCAGGCCACCGGGCATGACCAGCAGACCGGTCTGCAGCGGGGTGAGTTCCCGCAGGGTCTGCAGGTACAGCGGCAGCAGGATCATCGAGCCCATCATGGCCAGGAAGGCCACGGCCATCAGGACCAGCGCCTTGGCGTAGGTGCCCGACAGCAGGACGCGCAGGTCCAGCAGCGGGGTGCCGTTGCGCTGCAGCGAGATCTGACGGACCACGAAGATGGCGACCAGGGCCAGACCACCGGCCACGAACAGGGCGGGGGTCGCGACGCTGCCGGAACCGAACTTGCTCAGGCCGTACACCAGACCGCCGAAACCGAAGCCCGCGAACACCACACTGAACCAGTCGATCGAACCGGTCTGCGGCTCACCGACATTCTCCAGGTTGCGCAGACCGAACACGGTCACCGCACCGGCGATCGGCAGCACCAGCACGAACAGCCAGCGCCAGGAGCCGTAGTTGAGCACCGCGCCGGAGATGACCGGTCCCATGGCCGGGGCCACCGAGATGGCGAGGGTGACATTGCCCATCACGCGGCCGCGATCCTGCTCGGGAACCACGGTCATCAGCGTGGTCATCAGCAGCGGCATCATGACGGCGGTGCCGCCGGCCTGGATGACGCGCGCGATCAGCAGCACGGCGAACGAGGGCGCGACCGCGGCGAGCGCGGTGCCGACCAGGAAGACACCCATGGCGATGGCGTACGCGCGGCGGGTGGAGACCCGCTGCAGGAACCAGCCGGTCACCGGAATGACGGCGGCCATGGTGAGCATGAAGACGGTGGACACCCACTGCGCGGACCGCTCGGTCACGTGGAGATCGTTCATGAGCCGCGGAATCGCGTTGATCATGATGGTCTCGTTGAGGATCACCGTGAATGTCGCGAGCACCAGCAACCGGATGACCGTTGGTGTCCGCTGCTTGGTCGAGCTCGCGGATAGGTCGGCGGGCATCGGTAAACCTCCGGGGTGTTCGTGTTCGAGGGGTGGGTGGTCCGCGGAATCGGTGATCGCCGTCCGGGTGCCACATCGATGCAGACGGGTACTGATCGCTCAACTCATCGGTCGGCGACAAGTATTCCGGCGGGGTCCGACAGGATTCATCCGATTATCGGCCGTCTCACCGCTGAGCGGGACGCTGAATATGTGCTTTCACCAGTGCTTATGACGGCCGGAAAGATTGAAAAGTGAGGCAGGTCACGTTTTCTCGTATCCACCGGCCCGGCGGCGCATGTTCTGTTACCCGCCATGATGGACGGTGTGAGAACGACCGTGGCCGAACAGCTTCCGCCGCTGCGTGGACGCGAGCAGGAGCAACAGGCGCTCGGCGCGCTGATCGACGGTGCGCGCGAGGGCCGCAGCGCGGTCCTGGTGGTGCGCGGCGAGGCCGGGATCGGCAAGACCGCGCTGCTGGAGGACGCCGCCGCGCGTGCCGAGGGATTGCGGGTGCTGCGCGGCACCGGCCTGGAGGCGGAGGCGGAACTGCCGTTCGCCGGTCTGCAATTACTCCTGTCCCCGGCGTTGGATCGGCTGCCCGGCCTGCCGGACCCGCAGCGTGAGGCCTTGTCGGCTGCCCTCGGACTCGGCCCCGGCGGTCGCGAACCCATGCTCACCGGACTGGCGGTGTTGTCGCTGCTCACCGAGTACGCGGACGGATCGGGTCTGCTGGTCGTCGTCGACGACGCGCAGTGGCTGGACCGGGCGTCACGGGACGCGCTGCTGTTCGCGGCCCGGCGGCTGCGGGCCGAGGGCGTGGTGATGGTGTTCGGCGTGCGGGACGGGGAGGGCACGTTCGAGGCGGTCGGCCTGACCGAGCGGCGACTGACCGGTCTGTCACCCGAGGCCGCCGCCGCCCTGCTCGACGAGCACGATCTCACCCCGGCCGTCCGCTACCGGCTGCTGGCCGAAGCGCACGGCAACCCCCTCGCCCTGCGGGAACTGCCGCTGGCCATGGCCGCCGAGGCCACCCCCGATCTCGCCGCGGGCGCGCTGCCGCTGACCGATCGGCTGCGGCTGGCCTTCCACGGCCGGATCAGCCGCCTGCCGGAGGCGACCCGAACACTGCTGACCGTGCTCGCCACGGATGAATCCGGTGAACCCGCCGTCATTCTGCGCGCGTCGGCGAGCCTGGGCGCGGGGATCGACGATCTCGCACCCGCGGAGGCGGCGGATCTGCTGCGCCCCGACTCCGGGACCTCGATCACCTTCCGCCACCCGCTGATTCGCGCGGCCGTCTACCAACGTGCGCCGCTGGGACAGCGTTTGGCCGCGCACCGGGCACTGGCCGAGGCTCTCGATGCGCCGGAACAGTCGGATCGGCGGGCCTGGCATCTGGCGTCGGCGGCGCTGGGTCCCGATGCCGAGGTGGCGGATGCGTTGGAGCGCACCGCCGTTCGGGCTCGTGAGCGTGGCGGTCACACGGCGGCGGCCGCTGCCTACGATCGCGCGGCGCGGCTGAGCGATGGGCCCGAGGACCGTACGCGCCGACAGGCCCTGGCCGCTCAGGCATCCCTGGAATCGGGTGATGTCGAGCGGGCCGGAGAGCTGGCCCGCCGCACCGCCCGGGAGGTGAGTTCGGAATCGTTGCGCGCCGGTCTTTCCCAGGTTCAGGCCCTGGCCAAGTTCTGGCAGGGCGAGTTCCCCGAGGCGCATCGGCTGCTGATCGACGCGGCCGCGAGCATCGCCGCCGACGATCCGGAGCAGGCCGCGGGAATGCTGGTTCAGGCCATCCATACCGGCTGGTACCTGGGTGAGCCGGAACTGACCGAGGTACTGAAGCGCCTCGGCGACCTACGCCTGACGGACGAACCCGCCGTGGCACCCGTCGTGCGGTTCCTGGGCCGACTGTTCGATAGCGGCCCCGGCACACCGCTGTCACTCACCGAGACACTCGCCGAGATCCGTTCCCGTGGTGAGGTTTCCGACCAGGTTCTGCTGATCCTGTGTGGCGTGGCCTTGGCCCGCGGCCAGGACGGCCCCGCCTTCGATCTGGCCGTATCCCTGGCGGCCCGGCACCGTGCCGCCGGTGCCGCGGGCCGCTTGCCGACCGTACTGTTCTTCGCCGCCGAAGCCGATATCTTCACCGGCCGCCTGACCGACGCGCGCACCGCCACCGTCGAAGCCCGCGACCTCGCCCGCGACACCGGCCAGCAGCAGTGGGTGCGCCAACTCAGCAGTGTGCTGGCGCATCTCGACGCCCTGCGCGGCGATGAGGCCGAATGCCGTGCGCACGCCGACCTCGGTCTGGAAGGCGACACTCCCGGATCGATCGCCCCCGGCGCGCCCTGGGCGCACTGGTCGCTGGGCTTGCTCGACCTCGGCGCCGGCCGCGCCGAGTCCGCCCTGTCCCGCTTCGAGCGTTTGACGAAAGTCCCCTTCAGCCACCACATCTGCGCCACCCGCTCGATTCCGGATCTGGTCGAGGCCGCCGTCCGGCTCGGAGCCCCGGACCGCGCCGCCGCCCCGTTCGCGAAGCTGGCAGGCTGGGCGGAATCGGTGGGCCAGCCGTGGGCCGAGGCCTTGGTACTGCGCTGCCGCGCTCTGCTCGACGACGATCACGCCGAGGACCTCTACATCCGAGCTCTGGCGATCCATGATCGCGAGGCCCGCCCCATCGAATTCGCCCGCACCGCACTGCTGTACGGCGAATGGCTGCGTCGTGCCCGCCGCAAGTCCGAGGCCCGCACCCACCTGACCGAGGCGCTCGAGGTCTTCGACCGCCTGGACCTGCGCCCGTGGGCCGAGCGGGCCCGCCACGAGCTGTCGGCGGCGGGCGCTCCCGCCGCCGATCCCTCCGGTGCGCGGACGACCGCTACCGGCCTGACCCCGCAGGAGTTGCAGATCGTCCGCCTGGCCGCCGAGGGCCTGTCCAATCGCGATATCGCGGCCCAGCTGTTCCTCAGTCACCGCACCGTCGGCTACCACCTGTACAAGGCGTACCCGAAGCTCGGGGTGACTTCCCGCGGCGAGTTGAAAGGAATTGCCGCGCAGCTGCATTGATCGCGGCGCCGTCACGCCTTGACGAACTCGAGGAGGTCGGCGTTCACCTGGTCGGCGTGGCTGCGGTACAGCCCGTGGCCGGCGGTCGGGTACTCCTTCAGCACCGCCGCGGGGTAGAGCCGCACGGCCTGGTGGCTGCTGACCTCGATCGGGATGGATTGGTCGTGCAGGCCGTGCAGCAGCAGGGTGGGCACCGTCAGTGCGGCGACGTCGGCGCGGTGGTCGGTGCGGGCCACCGCCTTCTGGACCTCGAGCGCCGCGATCGGGGAGCAGCTCATGCTGCGCTGCACCTCGGCCTCGATGGCGGCGGGGGAGACCCGGGTGCCCAGGTGGGTGGCGAAGTAGCCCTGGGCGCGGTCGGCCAGCCACTGGGCGCGGTCGGCGCGCAGGTCCGCGGTGGAGGCGTCGATCATCGCGGCGGGAATGCCGATCGGGTTGTCCTCGGTTTGGAGCAGGTACGGAATCGCGGGGCCCAGCAAGGCGATTCGCGATACCCGGTCCGCGCCGTGGCGGGCGAGGTACCGGACGGCTTCCGCCGCGCCGGTGGAGTGCGCGATCAGGGTCGCGTCCCGCAGGTCCAGGTGTTCGAGCAGTGCGGCGAGATCGTCGGCGCGGGTGTCGGTGTCGTAGCCGGAGGACGGTCGGTCCGAACGGCCGTGGCCGCGGCGGTCGAGCAGGACACAGCGGTAGCCCTGCTCGAGGAAGAAGGGCACCTGGCACTCCCACATGTCGGTGGGCAGGGCCCAGCCGGAGATGAAGACCAGTGGTGCGCCGGTGCCGTAGTCCTCGTAGGCGAGAGCGGTGCCGTCGGCGGGAGTGGTGAAGAACATGGGAATCCCCTTGTCGTACCGAAGTTTCGGTGGAGGGCCGGGCGGTATCGCGTCCCGCCCGGCCGGTCGTGGATCAGAGTCCGGCCGGGACCTGGTCGAGGAAGCCGTAGACGCGCTCGATGCGTCCGTCGGCGGCGAGGGCGGCCACGTCGAAGCCGATCACCAGCGGTTCCGCGCCGGGAGCGCCCAGGTGCCAGGTGAATCGGGCGATGTGGTGGTTGGCGTCCACGGCCCCGCCGAGGGTGAACTCGAGCCCGGCGAACTGCGCCTGCACGGCGGCGATGGTGGCGTCGAGTCCGGCGTGCCCGCGCACCGACACCAGCGGGTCGGTGTATTCGGCGTCCGCGGTGAACAGTTCGGCGACCAGTGCGGCCCGCTGCCCGGCGTCGGTGGTGTTCCAGGCGGTCAGGTAGCGCTGCACGAGTTCGGTGATGTCACTCATTGTCGTTCTCCTCGGTTCGTGTGAACTTGATGAGGACAACGTTATGAAGATCGCGGCGACCGGGAATCTGTCGTCATTAGGTACTGACGACCGGTCTCGCTCAGCCGAGGTGTTCGATCCGCTTCTTGGTGGTGTTGACCGGCGAATTCAGGGTCAGGTCCAGCACGGTGACCGTCACGTCGGTGAGCGCCCCCGACTGGAACTTGGCCGATTCCCCGAACAGCTGCACCGGATTGACCGTGACCGTGGCCTGCTGCGGCTGCCCGGCGCACACGACCGGTGCGAGGGTGCTGCCATTGACCCCGGACCCCTGGTAGGGCGTCGCCCGCACGGTCACCGACAGGGCGGCGGCGGGTCCGGTACACAAATACGAAACCGTGATCACGGCATTGCCATTGGTCTCGCGCGCGCTGTCGACGGCCAGCGCGGGAATGGCCTGCGCGTTACCGGCGGCCAGGGTGACGGCGGCGGCGAACGCGCCGAGGGCGGTGACGAGGCTGCGTGCGTGCACGGTTGTTTCCTTGCTGTTCCGGAACCGATTCACTGTTTCCTGCACCAGATTTCAGGAAGTCAGCGGCGCATCGCGGGTCAGGGTAGTGCATAACAAACCAACCATGTTGGACAATTGATAAGTTCGTGACCGTCATTCGTTCGCGCACAGCCGGACACGAAACGGCCGCCCGCACTTCGAGTGCGGGCGGCCGAATTCGGGGTGAATCAGTAGGTGTAGAAACCGCGGCCGGTCTTGCGGCCCAGGTAGCCCGCGTCCACCATGCGGCGCAGCAGCACCGGCGGCGCGTACTGCGGCTCACCGAACTCGGCGAACAGCGACTCGGCGACCGCGAGGGTGACGTCCAGGCCGACGGTGTCGCACAGCCGCAGCGGGCCCATGGGGTGGGCGCAGCCGCTGACCATGCCCTCGTCGATGTCCTCGGCGCTGGCGAAGCCGGTCTCGAACATGCGGATCGCGCTGCACAGGTACGGGATCAGCAGGGCGTTGACGATGAAGCCCGCCTGATCCTTGGACTCGATGGTGCGCTTGCCCAGCACGTCGCGGGCGTAGCCGGTGACCTTGTCGACCACGGCGCGGTCGGTCTTGAGGGTGACCACGATCTCGACCAGCGGCAGCACCGGCACCGGGTTGAAGAAGTGGACGCCGACCACGCGCTCCGGGTGGGCGGTGGCGTTGGCCAGCCGGATCACCGGGATGGAGGAGGTGTTGGTGGCCAGGATGGTCTCGGGGGAGACGATGCCGTCGAGCTTGGTGAAGAAGTCGGCCTTGAGCGACTCGATCTCCGGCGCGGCCTCGATAACCAGCTCGCGATCGGCGAAGTCGTCGATCGAGGTGGTCAGGGCGATGCGGGCGCGGGCCTCGTCGGCCGCGGCCTGCTCGAGCCGCCCGGACTTCACCGCGCGCGCCAGCGACTTCTCGATCCGCTCCACCGCGGCGTCCGCCGCCTGGGTGTCGCGCTCCAGGATCAGGACCGACCCGCCCGCGCGGGCCGCCACCTCGGCGATACCGGCACCCATGGTGCCGCCGCCGATCACGCCAATGCGTTCCACGAAATCTCCTTGTACTCGAGTTACTCGGGCACCATCTTCCTGGACCGCCCGCACCTACTCTCAGCTGGGCGGACATTGTGAGGTACACCGCACACCCGCCCCGGTCGTCAGAGGGGAGCGGTGATGGTGGTGAAGTACTGGACCGCCGCCAGGACCGCCACGGGCGCGGTCACCAGCAATTGGCCGGCGATGGTGCCCAGCGTCCCGATCGCGACCACACCGCCCAGGCACCCGACCACCGCGCCGGGCAGGAACGGGCCGAAGAGCCCGACGATGGTGGCCGCGGCGACCGTGGCCCCGACCGCCGCGCCCAGCACGCAACCGACCGCCGCCCCGCCGACACCCCCGACCAGCGTGCCCAGGACCGCGCCCATGCCGATGGTGCTGTTCATTCGATTCCAGGCGGCCTGCTCGCGTTGATAGGGCGTCTGGAATCCGGCGGAGTCCTCGAACGGCAGCGCGACCGGAGCGTAGACGGCGTGCGCGGGATCGAGGTCGGGGACCAGCGTCGCGGTCCGGTCGGTGATGGCGGCCGCGATCGGGAAGACGAAATCGTCCACGCGGAAGGACATTTCGGCTCCGGCGAGCACGGTGCCGCCGGGCGACGCGATGGTGAGCACGCCATCCCGCAGGGCGAGGACGCCGTCCTGCACGGTGATGACCGCGGCATCGCCGATCTGGGCAGCGGTGACCGCGACGGCGTCATCGGATGCGGCGGAAGCGGTCGGCTGGGTCGCGCACACGCCCGCGACCAGCAGGGGAGCGAGGGCGATCATGGTCATTCGCATGGGCTTTTCCTCACGCCATCGCCGCGAGCGCCGACACCGCGGCCCGGGCGACGGCGACCTGGCCCACCGGGGTGAGGTGCACGCCGTCCGGCTCGTAGAGCCGATGACCGGAGCCGGGGCGGGTGACGGTGAGCGTGTCGATCACCGGTTCCGGCCGCTCGCGCAGCGACCGCGCGGTGTCCTCGTGATCGGCCGCGCGCCAGCTGATTCCGGCCTGCTGGAACGGCGGGAAGGTCGCGATCAGCGACTCGTCCGCGTCGGTCGGGGTGAGCCAGACCCAGCGCGCGCCGCTGAGCCGCACCCCTTCGTCGTGCAGGACGCCCAGATTGCGTGTGGTCTCCTCGGCGCTGACCACGCGGGGCCCGTCGGGGCCGAGGCGCTGCGCGTCGTTCGCGCCGAGCTGGCACAGGACCCAGTCGGGGCGTTGGAAGCCCAGCGCCGCAATGCCTTTCAGGGTGTTCGTGGTGGTGGCACCGGTGACCGCCAGATTGAGCAGGGTGATCGCGTCTCCCGGCCGTCGTAGTTCGAGCAGGTGGCGCAGGATCTCGAACCAGGACAGGCGATCCGCGGTGCTGCTCTCACCGAGCGCGACCACACGCGTGCCGGGGGCGAACGGGAGCCTGTCGACCTGCTCGGCGACCGCGTCCTCGGTCAGCAGATCCGCCGCCGCGGCTCGCGCCTGCGTCGTGAATTCCTCACACAGCGAGCGATATCCGTCGGATTCGAGGCCGAACAGCGCGGCCACATGGGCGTCATCGATGCCGTTCAGATAGGGGAGCGACAGTTCGGGCCGCTGGAACCGCACCAGTTTGGTGATCATCGGGGTGGTCATCGGATTTCTCCTGGGAGTGTGAATTACGAACGGGGAAGCAGGAATCCGGCGGCGATCAACCAGGCCATGCCGGTGAAGCGCGCGATCGGCAGCAGGAAAGCCGCCGCGGTGACGGCCAGCGCCGCGGTGGTGCACAGGGCGATCACCGCGATCACCAGGCCCGCGCTGATCAGCCACGGGGCGAGCAGCCGTCGCGGCGTGGCGCTCACGGCGATTCCCGCGATGAGCAAGCCGGTGGCCATCACATTGGCCGGGCCGCCGCACAGGAACGCGAGCGTGTGCAACCCGCGGACCAGGGCCGGATCGCTCACCACCTCGGGCACGGTGAGCGCCCAGCTGACGAGTCCGGAGCAGATCAGGAAGACGACAGCGAGCGCGCCGCCGATCGCGGCGAGCGTGGGCCCGAAGCCGTCGGCGACCCGTCGCAGCCGGGCCGCGGCGGCCGCGGTGTAGAGGGTCAAGGGGATGGCGCTCGCGTACTGCAACACCGCGCCGGTGCGCACGGCCGAGGAGTGGTCGCGGAAGTAGGCGAGCGCGTCCCCGGCATCCGCGAAGGGTGACGGAAATGGGCTGCCACCTGCTTGAACGGTGCTGATGACGAGTCCGGCGACGAACAGTCCGGCGACGGCGACGCCGAGGCTGCCCAGGGGTGGTTCGAGTGCCTCGGGCTTCGGAATGGCGGGGGATTCGGCAGACATGACGGATGATTCCGTTCTCTTGCATGAATCATTCTCTGCTGTGAACGATTGCCTGCCGTGTACGATAACGCCGTGGCCGAAGCGAAGCAAGAGGAATCCGGGCGAGCGCAGCCGACCCGCCCCATGCGCGCGGTCGCCTTCCAGCTCGCTCAGCTGGGCGCCCGGGCCACGCAACGGTTCTCGGAGCGAATCGCCGAAATCGGGCTCACCCCACCGGAAGTCGGCATCCTGCGGATGATCGCCGCGGAGCCGGGCCGCAGTCAGCGTTCCCTGGCCGCCGAACTCGGTGTCGTCCCCAGCCGCGTGGTCGCCCTCATCGACCCCCTCGACACCAAGGGCTTGATCGAACGCCGCCGCAGCCCCGCCGACCGCCGCAACCACGAACTGCATCTCACGCCGGCGGCGGGCGAACTCCTCGCCCAGCTCGGCGCGATCGCCTTCGCGCACGAACGGGAACAGACCGCGGCGCTGTCGGACGACGAATATCGGCAGCTCGCCGACCTACTGGATCGCCTGGTCGCCGCTCGCGGCCTGACCCCCGGCGTGCATCCCGGATACGCCTCCTTGCCCGCGGACGAAAAGGTGCGCGGCGCCACCGCCGGATATCCCGGCCACGCGCGAAATCGGTAACCGGCCAACGTATCCGACCTGCGGTCGCGGCGGCCACCGGCAAGTTTCTGCCAGGTCCGTGCCGGTGAAATCAGGGGCACTGTCGAGGCGCGGGCCTGCGGAACCGGTCCTAGACTGCGGCTTCGGGGGGACGACTGCCGGATTTCGATCGGATGGGATGCCTTCGCGATGCCTGACAGCTACAGAATCCCCGCGCTACTCGAGCGGAAAGGGCAGGTCGACGAGGTTCGGCGGCTCATCGCGGACTCTCGGGTCCGGGTATTGACGGTGACCGGGATCGCGGGGGTGGGCAAGAGTCGACTGGCCGCCGAAGCCGTGCAGGATGGGGTGTCGCGGGTGGTCGCGGTGGATCTGGCGGAGCTGGAGGATGCGTCAGCGGTCGGGGCCGCGATCGAGGCCGGGCCTGTTCCCTCGATTCTGTTCCTGGACAACTGTGATCGTCTCGTTCGCGCGCTCGCGGACGAGCTTCCGGCGTTGTTGAATCGCTGTCCCGATCTGACCGTCGTAACCACCAGTCGCCGGGCCTTCGGGCTCTACCAGGAATGCCTCTTCCAGGTGCACCCGCTGCCCACAACGACCTCTCCGGACCCCGAGACACCGAGCCCGGCCGCGCGGCTGCTGCTCGACAGCATCGAAACCCGTTTCCGGGGAGCCACATCCGCGGACCTCGCGATCGTCGAGGAGATCGCGGCCGCCTTGGGCGGCGTGCCCCTCGCGCTGGAACTGGCCGCAGCCGCCATCGCGCGGTTCGGGGCCGAGCGGACGCTGCGGCGCATCGAATCCGGGCAGCCGCTGCCGCCGTCGCCGTTCGTCGACACGCCCGCCCGGCATCGCACCGTCCGCGAGTGCCTGGAGTGGGGGACCGGCGATCTCGACCCGCTGTCCACCGATCTGCTGCTGCAGATCACGACCTCCGACGTGCTCACCGATCTGGAGGAAGTGCTGTTGCTGCTGTGCGGTCAGCAGCGTGACGCCATCGTGGATCGGCTCGCGGACCTGGTCAACCGCAGCCTGCTCGACCACGCGGTCGCCGGCAACGGGCACTACACCTACGCCATGTCCGGGTTCACGCGCACCTGGCTGCGGCAGCTGCTCTCCGCGGATCCCGAACGCGCACTGCGTATTCGGGCCATGCGCGCGGCCGGTATGAGTCAGCTCGCCGCCCGTATCGCGCGCATGCTCGACGATCCGGCCCGTCGCCCCGCCGCGGTGCGGCTGGCCGAGCGCTGGCACGGCGACCTTGTCGCGACCATCGACTACTTCACGATCCAGGGCGAGGCGGCCCGCGCGGTGCGCATGCTGCGCGAACTCGAGGACGTCTGGATCGAGCGGCGCGCGTTCACCTGGGCGGAGGCGACGCTCATCCGGATGTCGAAGACCGCGGATCCGGTCGCGGCGGCTCTGGGCCGGGAACTGCTGGGCCACTGGGCTTTACGCTCCGGCCGATTCGCGGACGCCGTCGGCCTGCTGACCTCCGCCGTCGAACCGACCGGTTCGGCAGTCTGGCGACTAGCCCTGGCCTGCTACGAAGTGGGGGACACGCAGCGGGCCCGAACCCTGGTCGACAGCGCCCCACCCGCCACCGCCCGCACACCCCGCGAACGCGAAGCGGGCGAACTGGTCGAAGCGCTGATCCACTTCGACCGATCCCAGGACGGCGAAGGCGGCTGGCAGACCCTACGTGACCGCGCCGCCGCCCTGCCCCACCGCCGGGACCGCCTCGGCCTCCTCGCCGCCCTCGGCCGCACCCTCCTGCGCGCCGGCGCACCCCAGCACGCCCACGAGGTCTTCCGCCTCGCCCTCCGCACCCCCGACCCCGCCCGCAATGCCGTCGAGATGGTTGTCGCCCTGGAGGGCTGCGCCCGCGCCTATCACGTTGCGGGCGAACACTATTCCGACCATGTGCACCGACTATCGGCCGCGGCCCATTGGATCCGCGACGCCTATGCCCTCCCCCAACTGACCGACCACGTCGGCATCCCCGACCCCGCCCTCGACTCCGACGACCCCGCCATCTCCACCGTCGGTTCCGTCCTCGACATCGACGAGGCCATCGCCTACGCCCTCTCCACCCCGCCCCTTCCCGCCGAACTCCCCGATTCCCCCGTCTCCCGCCTGACGAAACGCCAACTGGAAATCGCCCGCCTCGTCACCGAGGGCATGACCAACCGCATGATCGCCAGCCGCCTCGGCATCGCCGAATGGACAGTCGTCAACCACCTCCGCCAGGTCATGACCAAACTCGACTGCCCCTCTCGCCTCCACGTCGCCCTGGTGATCAAACAACAAGCCCAGCAAACCGCCTGATCAACTCGGATGCGGCGCACCACCGAAGTCGAGCGCGATGAACAGCAGGGCCAGCGGAAGGGCGACGATCGCGAACCACAGCGTCGCGGGCACAGCCGCGGCCCGCGTATACCGATACCGCGACCCCACCACCCCGATCGCGATGATCACGGCGAACGTCGCGACCCAACTGGCCCAATACCCAACCGACCCCACCCCGTACTCCACCGGCCCGTCCTCCGTGACGGTAGCGGCGCGGTGCGGGTCGGTAATCCCCACGCTCCGCTGAAGCACGATGATCGCGCACGGGTAGGCGAAACCCAATACCGCCCCGACGATTCCACCCGCAAAGCCCCCGACCGCTTCCAGCACGGCCCCACGATTCCCGTTCATGCGAGGAACTCTCGCCGCCCCCGCTTGCCGAATCCTTAAGGCCCACTGGAATGTGAAAGCCGTTCCCGCCAAGACCGGATCAGCCGCCCGCCAAACTCTGCTGTCCCGCATCGCCGGAACCGGGCGACGCCCCAGAGCCCGCCGGTAGCCGCCTCAGTTGGTCCAGAGCCTGACCGGATGCAGGTCGTCCTGGTCGGCCCATTCGGGTTGCGGCGGCGGCGTCGCCTGTACGGCGTTCTTCTTCTCGTCGCGGAGGAACTGTTCGTACACCTTGTGGGCCTGCGCTTCCGCATCGGCGCGCGCCGCCCGGTACTGCTCGATGATGGTCCGCTCGAGCTGCTGGGTCCCCTCCGCGGCGGCGTGCGGCGCCAGCCTGATCTGGGTGATCTGGCCGTAGGCATCCACCTCGATCGCCATGCTCCGGTCCGCGGCGCGAGCCTGGGCTCGGACCACCCCGATGGCCTCATCGATCTTCTCGGCCCGCGCGCGACGCTGGTCCACGTGCTTCGCTCCCCTTTTTCCGGATCGTCCATGCCGGGATGTCTCCCCCCGACTGCCCGACACTGTACCGACACCGAGCGTCGGATTGTTCCCAGTACATACCGACCGCTACTATTCAGCAGCGCATGGCTAGTGCTGGGGGATTCATGAAGCGAAAGCTGTTGGTGGGACGGTAGACATGGTTGCCTTCGATCCCGAAAAGTTGCGTGGGCTCGCGACCGATACCCGCACCCATGCCGGTGCGATCGGCAAACTGAACCCGATCGGCGAGCACAACCGTGACGCCGCTCCCGGCGCGATGCCGTTCTCCGCCTTCGCGAAAAACGTCCAGAGCGTGCTCAAGGCGATGGATCGGGTGGTGACGCTCCATCAAGGCAGGCTCGACCAGTTCGCGACTCTGACCGATAACGCGGCCGGCACCGTCGATGGGATGGAAGAGGCGAATGTGGCCGGATTCAAGGGGATCAAGTGAGCGGGGAGAAGATCACCATCTCCACGGTGCTCGGGTGGAAGCTCGATTCGGCGCGCTTCGCCGGCGCGGACGCGATGAACGCCGGTATCACCCTCGAGGCCGAATCCCTCAATGCCGACAAGGCAATTCAGGGTTCCGACCCGTACTTCGGTGAAGCCGGCGGTAACGCCGCCCGGACCATGTCGACCAAGTTGAAGAACGAGGCGGTCACCAGCGGTGACGTTCTCGATGCCATCCACAAGCAGATCGACACCACCGCTGCCGCACTGCAATCGGATATCAAGAGTTTGCAGTCGGCCGTCGACGACGTCAAAGACTCGGAGTGGAACCTCTTCTACGACGACGAGACCGGCGACGTGAAGTCATACGACTCGAACTGGGAGACCATCAAAAAGACCTGGGGCAACCCGGCTTCCGTCGCTTGGAAGACCGCCGCCTGCCTCAGCTTGGGTGCCAGTCTCAAGCAGGCATTCTGGGATGTGCAGGCAACCGACAAGATCGGCGCGCGCGACCTCGCCACGCAACTCGAGCACGTGTCCGATGCTGTCAAGCTGGTGCTGGCCGGTATCCCGGAGGACGCCGCGCTCCGGGATATCCTCCTGAAATACCAGGTGGACGCGACGAAGTCCGAGATCGTGGTCTGGCCCGACTCGACCACGCTGAACCTGATCAGGTTGTACAAGCCCGACATGCAGCCGGTAGAGATGACGGTCGAGGAAAAGGCCGCGATGGACAAACTCTGCAACCCGGCCTACGGCGGCAATCCGATGAACTACATGAAGTTCAACGACATCAAGGACGAGGCCGAAGAGTTCGGGAAGAACAACAAGTACACCGACGTGAATCCGAAATCGAAGGATGACGGTCATGGGGATGCGGCCCGGCATGCCTACTGGAACGCACGTATGACCCAGGAGTTCGGCGCCGACTGGGCGAAGCAGTACGCCACCGCTCATGAAGGTGTCGGTGGAAACGGTCCGCAGCGCGAGGCGATGGACCTCAAGAACAACGATGTCGGTCGTCAGATCGGTCTGGCGAACATGAACGCATCGAAGGACGACCTGAAGTCAGCGGTCATCGCCGCGGTCGACAAGGGCGACACCGTCGTCATCCACAGCCCCAATGGCGACAATGCTCCCGCCCAGATCGCCTTCAGCAATACCGTTCCTTGGACAGCGACGACGAGTCCCGAGCAAGTGGACATCCCACTGCCGGGCAAGGGAAAGTGAGTGCGAGGCAAGTGAAACCAGCTCCGATCGTTGTCGGCATTCTGATGGTTCCACTGCTGGCCGGATGCGCTGCCAAACCGGCGAAGCCCGCTGCGAAAACCTGCCAATCCGAAATCCGCCTCGACCAGGAGCCGGAGCCGCTCGGCTCGAGCAAGGCGCTGACGAAGGAACTCGAAACCGCCGGTCGAGGGCATCAACCCGTGAGCCTCGGCGAGATCACCCACGCGGCAGGTTGGTCCGATGACTGGGACACGATGATCGAGGCCGCCGAAGCCTACAACGACGACTGGATGAACAAGACCGCGCAAACCCCAGCGGGCACCTGCTGGAAGGGGCTGCCGCCCAGCATCAATTCCGATCCTGCGCCTTACGGCTACTACGTCTTCCTCAAAGACCGGCATGTGGTGCAGTCCGTAACGTGGCACACCGGGAGCATGCCCCTGCTACTCCTTCCCGGCGAGCGGCTGACTCACGAAACCACGCTGAACGCCAAAGGCGGAGGACTCGCAACTTACTGAGGCCCTCACCGACGTCACGCTTCATCCGCCTCGACAGTAAGCCGGAGCCGCTCGGCTCGAGCAAGGCGCTGACGGCGGAGTTCAAAACCGCTGGGTCCAAGGAACAAACCATCAGTCTTGGTGAGGTCAGGTGGTGCAGTCCGTGACGTGGGATACCGGGTACAGGGTCCTGGTATTCCGCGCCAACGAGCGACTGACCCACGAAACCATGCTGAACGCCAAAAGCGGAGGACTCAGAACGTACTGAGGCCGCCGTTCAGGGCCTGACTCGCGGGTTACTCGTGGAATTGGAGGATCGGGCCGAATCCGGCGAGCTGGAACACGATGTCGACGAACAAGTCGGGTGGATGGCTTGCGGCGATCGCGGTACACCAGGTGTCGGATGTCGGGGTGGGGGTCTGGCCCATTGTGGACCAGCCGGTGAAAGGTGTTCCGGTGTAACGGAATGTCGCTCCGGTATCGTGCAATTGGTACAGCTCGCCAGCGGTGGCGGCGATGGCGACTGTTGCGGGGTTGCGGTCGAGTTGTTCCCAGCCGGTGAGTGGGGTTCCGGTGTAGTGGAAGATCGCGCCTGTTTCGTGTAATTGGTAGAACTTGTTGGCACCGGCGGCGATGGCGACTGTTGCGGGGTTGCGGTCGAGTAGTTCCCAGCCGGTGAGTGGGGTTCCGGTGTAGCGGAAGATCGCTCCCGTTTCGTGCAGCTGGTAGAGGTCGTGGCCGCCGGTCGCGATGGCGACTGTTGCGGGGTTGCGGTCTAGTAATTCCCAGCCGGTGAACGGCGTTCCCGTGTAGCGGAAGATCGCACCGGTCTGATGACGCTGATAGAGCCGGTCGGCGGAGGCGGCGATCGCGCATGTCACCGGGTTGGCGTCGATTGCCTGCCAGCCGGTGAAGGGGGCCGCGTCGGGCCCGAGCACGAAAAGCGCACCCGTCTCATGCATTTGGTACAGGTCGGTGTCATTCGCGGCGATCGCCGTGGTGAGGGGATTTCTGTCCAGCTGCTCCCAGCCGGTCAGCGCGGGACCGGTGAAGCGGAAGACAGCGCCGGTGTCGTGCAGTTGATACAGCCTGCTCCCGACGGTGATCGCGCGGGTCGCCGGGTTCTTGTCGATTTCGTTCCACTCGGACATGGTCGATACCTGCCTGCCGGTGTGGTGGTCAATGGGAGGGCAATGCGAACCAGTCTCCGCTCCAACCAGTTTCGCCCGCGCCGCTGAAGGCTATGGAGATCGGCCTGTCATCGTTGCCGATGGAGAAGAAGTCGAGGAGGAACGGCTTTCGGCTGACGACGGCGAGCTGTTGGGTCCGGTGATCGAGCAGCGTGGTCCCTGGCACCGGGCCCCAGCAGGCGCCCCAGCCGCCCCGGGCACTCCAGCCGTTGCCGAGTTGCCGCCCGTCGGGAGAGACCGCCGTGACGAACATGACGCCGGCCGGCTTCGACGCGAGCACCGTCAACTGCTGGGTGGTGTGGTCGAGGACCAGCCGGGTATCGCCGCCCAGGGTAGCGGGCAAGGTCACCCAGTCCTCTCGCCAGCCGTCGGCGGCGTTCCAGAACGTGCTGATGACCCTGTCGTTGTTGTTGATGGCGAACAGGTCCAGGTTGCCGGGCTTGCGGGCCACCGCGCTGATCTGCTGTGTCCGGTGGTCGATCAGGGGGTTGCCCGGCAGTGTCATCCAGTCGCCGCGCCATCCGTCGGTGGCGGTCCAGAACGTGGTGATGGGCTTGTCGTCATTGCCGACGGCGAACAGGTCGAGGTTGCCTGGTTTGCGGGCGACGGCGGTGATGCGCTGGGTGGTGTGGTCGATAAAAGTGTTGCCGGGCAACGTCATCCAGTCACCCCGCCATCCGTCCGTCGCGGTCCAGAACGTGGTGACGGGCCTGCCGTCGTTGCCGATGGCGAACAGGTCGAGGTTTCCGGGTTTGCGCGCCACCGCCGTGATGCGCTGCGTGGTGTGATCCAGAAAGGTGTTGCCAGGCAACGTCATCCAGTCGCCGCGCCAGCCGGTCGGATTATCCGGAGATCCACTCGCGGCACTCCAGAACGTGGTGATCGGCCGCCCCTGATTGTCGATCGCGAACAGATCGAGAACCCCGGGTTGGCGCGCGATCGCGGTGATCTGTTGTGTCCGGTGGTCGATGAGGGTGTTGCCCGGCAACGTCATCCACTCGCCGCGCCAGCCGTCGGTGGCGCTCCAGAATGTGGTGACGGGTCTGTCGTCGTTCCCGATCGCGAACAGATCCAGATGCCCGGACGCTCGCGTCACGGCTGTGATGTGTTGTTTCGTGTGATCGAGCAGCATGGTCGCCTCTCCCATGGCAGGTGCCGTCAGATCATTTCGATGGGAAAGCTCTCGGTTCAGCGGTAAGGCCTACTTCGGACAGCATGCGAAGACGTGGGCTACCAGCCCGGCTGAGATATTACGCCGCACCGGATATGGCTTGGGCCGATTCCGATAACAGGTCTGTGCCCCCGGTCGGGCTCGAACCGACACTTGGCGGATTTTAAGTCCGCTGCCTCTGCCAATTGGGCTACGGGGGCGTCTGGGTCAGACTACCGAGCCGTACGTCCGTACGGGTAGCAGGTATTCGGGTGGGGGAGGGTTCACAAGGGCGGGGGCTATGGGGTGGGAGCGATCATGATGGGGGTTTGGACGGAGAGGAGGAGGGACTGGCTGGTGGAGCCGAAGACCTTGGAGGCGAAGCCACCTCGGCCTCGGGTGCCGACCACCAGGAGCTGGGTGCCGGAGGAGAGGGCGAGGAGCGAGCGTTCGGGGGTGTCGTGGGTGGTTTCGCGGTCGATGCGGACGGAGGGGTAGCGCTCCTGCCAGCCGGCGAGGGATTCGGCGAGGACGTAGTCGTCGAGGGCGTCCATTTCGGGGTCGTCGGAGGCGCCTTCGGCGTGCAGGGCGATGACGGCCACACCGCGGATGGAGGCCTCCTCGAGGGCGGCTCGGATGGCGGGCTCGCTGATCCGGGTGCCGTCGACGCCGACCAGGATGGGGCGGGTCGGGAGGTCGGGGGGTAGCGGGACGCCGTCGCGGACCACCACGAACGGGCAGTGGGCGCGGCGGGCCAGGACCGAGCTGACCGAGCCGAGCAGGGCGCGGCGCAGGGTGCCGCCGCCGCGGGCGCCGCCGACCAGCATGCGGGCCCCGTGGGTGCGCTCCAGCAGCGTCGGAACGACCGCGCCGGTGGTCAGTTCGGTGGTGACGGTGAGGCCGGGCGAGGCTTCGGCGGCCGCCTGGGCCGCGGTCTGCAGCAGCCATGTGCCGTGCTCCTCCAGGCGGTCGTAGTCCTGGGTGGTGATCGCGGTGCCCAGGCCCAGACCCTGATCGGGGGTGATCTCCAGGACCCGCAGCAGGTGCAGCGGCGCGTGGTGCAGGGCGGCGGTGTGCGCGGCCCAGGCCACGGCGGAGCCCGCCGATTCGTCCACGGCGACGATCACGGTTTCCCCGGTCGACATTGCTACGTCCTCTCCCACCGGCGAATCACACGGTGCGGCTACGGGATAGCTGAACGATCGCTACCGACCCTACGCCGCCCTCGCCGGGGAGCGTCCGAGCGGCACCGCGACATGCCTCACCGAAGAACCCGCGGCCGCGACGAGGGGTGTACGGGCTCGGCGCGGCCGCGGGCGCGGGTCGCGAGGCGACCCGGGGACAGCCTGATACCTGAACCACTGTTGAGGTCAAGCCGCGCTCAGGGATGCTCGGCGCCGGGCGGCCACAACACCGTGATCGGCAGCCCTCGGGCCCGAGCCGTCGCCACCACATCGGCGGTGCCGCCGAAACCCCGCGCCGGCAGCCCGTCCCACACCGCGAGCAGTTCATCCGCCTCGTCCAGCATGCGCAGACTCCCGGCCTGGTGCGCCGCGGAATTCGACTCCTCCCGATCCAGGGCGATCACCCGATCCGCCGCGGCGAGTAGCCGGTCGTACACCGGATGGTGGACAGCGGGCAGACTCGCCCGATACCGCCACGCCGGAATAACCGCGATCAACCGCCCGCCAACATCCAGAATCGCTTGGGCGAGCAGCGAATCCGGTCCGTCCGCCAGGCAACTCACGCCGGTCAGCCCCGGCCCGCCCGGCCGGACGCGCGCCGCGACCTCCAGCCGCAGCGCCCGATCCACCAGCGCCAGGGTGGCCGCGGGCAACCCGCGGTGACCGGTGATGGCGACGCTCGTCATCGATCGTCACGTCCGTACAGAGTCGCGAGCGCGTCGTCGAGCGCCCTGGCCTCGACGGTACGCGCGGGCAGGTCGGCGCGGAATGTCCTGGCCAGCCTGGTGATTCGCTCACTGTGATAGGTGAGCCCCACGGTCAGCGCCTCGGCGGCCAGCGCGCAGCCCGCCTCGATGTCGCCGCCGCGGGCCAGCACCCGCGCGTGCTCCACCTTGGCCAGCGCCCGCGGCTTCTCCGCGGTGAACGCGGCGTCCGCGGTCTCGAACGCCACCCGCGCCGCCCGATGATCACCCAGCCGGGCCAGCGCGCCGGCCTGATACCGCGCCGCCTTGGGCCCGTCGAACACGAACACCCACGGCCACCGCGGTTCCCCGCGCTGCCGATCCACCAGCCGCTCGGCCCGCCGCAACGCGCCCAGCGCCGCCGCCCGATCACCCGTCTCCGCGTAGGCCACCGCCAACAGTGACGACATCCACGCCCCGGCACTGTCGGGGGCATCCGACCCCAACTGCCGGGCGGCCGTGCGCAGCAAGGTCAAACCCGCTCGGCCGTCACCCATTTCGACCGCGTAGTGCCCGAGACTCGCCGTCATGTACGAGACCAGCAGCGGATGATGGGTCCGCTCGGCGTGCCGGATGGCCTCCACGTATCGCCGCCGCGCCGCCGCGTCGTCCCCGCGGTCGGCCGCCAGCCACGCTGCCAGTCCGGCGATCTCGGACAGCGCCCGGAACCCGCCGGAGGTGCGTAGTCGATCTCGCACCACACCCGCCACCAGCGCCAGGTGCGCGTCCACCACGGGCGCCAGCCGATCCGAGGGCACCGAGGATTCCATCCGCCGGTAGTTGGCGGTCGGCCCGGCCAGGGTGTCGATGAGCTCGGATTCGGTTGGCGCGGAATTCGACAACACCGCGTTCGTGGTCACCACGAGCGCGCTGGACAGGAACTGCTTGCGGTTCACGCCCGCGTCATCCGCCGCGCGACGCGGAGTGCTGAACCCGAGTTCGGCATCGGTCGCCACATTCAGGACGGCCCGCAACGCGGACCGGTAATGCTTTCTGGGCCATGTCGTTTCGCCTCGCTCCCACTTGCCGACGTGTCGCTCGTCGACGGCCCCGCGCTTGCTGGTGGCCCGGAAGACGTGATCGTTGACGGCGTTCGCCAACTCCTGTCGGGTCATCGAATGTCCCGGCGCACCGGGGGATTCCATGCGCAGTCGAGCCTCGATGAGCAGCTCGTTCCGTCCGGTCACGGCATGCGGCCTCTCTGCTGGACCTCTCCCGAGAATAGGTCTTCCACGGATTTGCCGTGCCGCCCTGACCCTGATTTGCCCCGTACTTTCCCCATCGCACGCCATCGATCAATCGGATTCGGCGGACCAACGTTGAAGTCGGCACAGTCGCCGTCAGTGAGCACACCTGAGGAATAGCCATGACATCGGAACCCCACGCCATCGGATGGTTGCGGAGCGACATTTCGGGCGAACGTCGCGAATGGGATGAGGCCCGGATTCGTATCATGGCCCACCGGCTGGGGTATGACCTGCGCAAAACGGTGGTCTTCGGGCCATGGACCGACCGGCCGGTCCACCGTTTGCGGGTGCTCGTCTCGCGGCTCGCCCTGGAGGCCGTGATCGTGCCCAGTGTGGAGCATTTCGAAGGCGGTTGCGTGCCCGCGGAATTGGTGGCGGTCACCGATGTCATCACGGTGACACCGGAGAACACGTACGCCCGCTACGCGACGGGGGAGTTGCCCGCGCGGTCCTGGGCGCGGGGGCTGCCATCGCGGTGACCCAGTTCACATCGACACCTCTTGCAGATACCCCATGGGGGTATTAACTTGATCTTCCGTAAGGCAGTGAAAGCAGTTGAGAGGGACGAGAAAATGACCACCCAGGCCCACACCGGACACGGCAACCACGCGGCCCACGGCGAGCACGCCGGACACGCGGCTCACGCCGATCACAACGCGCATGCCGGACACGGCGACCACAACGCGCACGCCGCGCATGCGGGCCACGAAGGCCACGGTGCGCATGCCGCCCATGTCGATCACAACGCCCACGCCGGCCACGGCGACCACCCCGGGCACGGCGGTCACGCGCACGGCGGCCACGACGCCGGAGTCCCCGGCGGCCTCCAGGTCACCCAGGACGGCTACACCCTCGATCTCGCCGAAAAGGTAGTCGCCGCAGGCGAAACCGAGTTCCGCTTCCGCATCCTCGGCCCGGACGGCGCACCCGTCACCGAGTTCGACGCCATCCACGACAAGGAACTGCACCTGATCGTCGTGCAGCGCGAGCTCACCGGCTTCTGGCACGTGCACCCCGAACGGCAGGCCGACGGCACCTGGACGGTCCGCCTGGATCTCCCCGAGGCGGGCGCCTACCGCGCCTTCACCGACATCGCGCCCCGCGCCCTGGGCCGGACCATCACGCTCGGAGCGGATTTCGCCATCGCCGGTGACTACCGGCCGGGCACCGCGCCGCAGCCCGACCGCACCTTCGCGGTCGACGGCTACGAGGTCACCCTGGACGGCGACCTGGTCGCGGGGGAGGGCCGCCTGCTCACCCTCACCGTGCGCAAGGACGGCGAGCTGGTCACCGACCTGCAGCCCTACCTGGCCGCGTACGGCCACCTGGTGATCCTGCGCGCCGGGGACCTGGCCTACGTCCACGTGCACCCGAACGGCGAGCCCGGCGACGGCGTCACCGCGCCCGGCCCGGACGTCACCTTCCACACCGCGGTTCCCGGACGTGGCATCTACCGCCTGTTCCTGGATTTCAAGCACGGCGACAAGGTCCGCACCGCCGCCTTCACCCTCCCGACGGTCTGATCCTCGAGGTTCCCGGCACTCTCGAGGCAGCCCGTCACTGACAAGCACGACCGGATACCTGGAAAGGGCACCCGCCACAGCGGGTGCCCTTCCGGCTTTTATGCGCCTCTTCTCGCAGTTCAGGCCCTCACAGGGAACTCCCAGCCGTCTCGAAGCTGTGGTCAAAACCCGCCGCATAGGCTCCGCGACGACAGAGACAAAATCGGGCTGGAACAGCAGAAAGCGGGTGGCATGTCGACCATCACCGGTGTTGCGGACGATGCGGCCGTACCCAAGGACGGTGACGTGTCCCCGGCCGGTGGGCGGCCGCGCTGGGAACTACCGGCCACCGCCGCGCTGCTGATCGCCACCGCCGTCGTCTACCTGTGGGGACTCGGCGGCGCGGGCTGGGGCAACGGGTATTACGCCGCGGCCGTGCAGTCGGGTACCCAGAGCTGGAAGGCGCTGCTGTTCGCATCACTGGACCCGCAGAACTCCATCACCGTCGACAAGCCGCCCGCCGCCATGTGGGTGATGGCCTTGTCCGGCAGGATCTTCGGCTTCAACGCCTGGTCGATGTTCGTGCCGCAGGCGCTGATGGGCGTCGCGTCGGTCGCGCTGCTCATCGCGGCGGTGCGGCGCTGGGCCGGACCCGCGGCCGCGCTCATCGCGGGCGCGGCGCTGGCGGTCACCCCGGTGGCGGCCATGATGTTCCGCTTCAACAACCCCGACGCCCTCATGGTGCTGCTGCTGGTGGCCGCCGCGTACTGCACGGTGCGGTCCATCGACGCACCGGGACAACGCTTCTGGTCCAGCGGCACCGGCTGGCTGGTCGGCGCGGGCGTGCTCATGGGGTTCGGCTTCCTCGCCAAGATGATGCAGGCGTTCCTGGTCCTGCCCGGCCTGGCGCTGGTGGTGCTGGTGGCCGGTGCGGGCGGATGGCTCACGCGCATCACGCGATTGGCGTCCGCGGGCGTGGCGCTGGTGCTGTCCGCGGGCTGGTACGTGGCGCTGGTCGAACTGTGGCCCGCGAGCTCGCGGCCCTTCATCGGCGGATCCACCAGTAACAGCCTGTGGGAGCTGGCCGTCGACTACAACGGTCTCGGCCGGATCCTGGGCAACCACAACGGTGGCGGCGGCGGACCCCGAAACATGCCGTCGACCGTGCCCACACCGTCCGCCGTGCCTACCCCGTCGGCGGTGCCGAATGCCTCCGCCCTGCCCACCCCGGGCGTGCACCCCGATCCCTCCCAGATGCGCGGCGGCTTCGGCGGATTCGGTTCGCAACCCGGCATCACCCGTCTGTTCTCCGGCGAACTGGCCACCGAGTTCTCGTGGCTGCTGCCCGCCGCGCTCATCGCACTGATCGCCGGGTTGTGGCTGACCCGTCGGCAGCCGCGCACCGATCGCGTCCGCGCGAGCCTGCTGCTGTGGGGCGGCTGGCTGCTGGTCACCGGAATCGTGCTCAGCTACATGAGCCGCAGCTTCCACTCCTACTACTCGATGGAACTGGTCCCCGCGCTGGCCGCCGTCCTCGGCATCGGCGCGACCCAATTGTGGCAGCGCCGAACCCATCTCGCGGCGCGCGTCACCCTCGCGGTCATGGCTCTGGCCACGGGTATCTGGTCGTTCGTGCTCCTGCACCGCACACCCGAATGGCTGCCATGGCTGCGCTGGACGCTCATGGCCTTGGCGGTGGTAACCGCCGCCACGCTGCTGATCGCCCCGAAACTGCCGCGGTTCACCCTGGCCATCGGTGTGTTCGCGCTGCTGGCCGGGCTGCTCGGCCCCACCGCCTACACCCTCGAGACCGTGGCCGGCGTGCACAATGGCGGCAGCCCGATCGCGGGCCCGGCCCGGAGCCAGCGCGGCGGTCCCGGCCAGAATGCCGGTGGCCCAGGCCAATACGGCGGTGGACAGCGCGGCGGGGTCGCCGATCCGCAGATCGTCTCGCTCGTCGACGGCAGCGATGCCCGCTGGGCGGCGGCCGCGATCGGCGCGCAGGATGTCGGCACCCTCGAATTGACCACCGGCAAGGCGCTGCTCGCGATCGGCGGCTTCAGCGGCCGCGACCCGTCGCCGACGCTGGCCCAGTTCCAGCAGTACGTCGCCGACCATCAGATCGGTTACCTGCTGATCCGCCCCCGTCAGGGCAACGAGTCCGAGCCCGGCGGCACCTCGAACCAGGAGCAGCCGACCAACCCCCAGCCCGGCGGCAATACCCACACCGGTGGCGGACACCAGCCCCGCCAGGACCAGAACGGCCAACAGCCGGGTGGTCAGCAGTCGGGCGGTCAGAACCCCGGCGGGCAGGGCTCCGAATCCAACGGAACCACCGGCGCCGAGATCACCGCCTGGGTGAAGGCCAACTATCCGGTGACGATGGTCGGCTCGGTGGAGGTCTACAACCTCAACCCCTGACCCCGACCGCCCTTCCCTATCGCTCGCATGCACTGGTGCAGGCACACTCCCGAAAGCCGCCCGCACCGGTGCATGCTTCTGAGTACCCGGCCGATGGAACGAAATCGCGACCGGGACCGACCAGTTCGGTAAGACGAATTCGGTGGATGCGAAGGGCGGGGGCGGCCGTGCGAAGTTACAGTGACGGGCGAGAAATCGGGTCCGACGGGAGGTCGGCGATGGATGGGGTGCGGGCGCGGGTGGGCGTGCTCGGTCCGGTGCAGCTGACCATCGACGGGGTGGCACAGCAGCTGGGCGGGCCCAAGCAGCGGGCGGTGCTGGCCTACCTGGCCATCAACGCCAACCGGCCGGTCTCGGTGGACGCGCTGGCCAGCGCCGTCTGGGAGGACAATCCGCCGCCCGACGTGCGGGTCAGCCTGCACGCCATCGTCTCCAACCTGCGCAAACCGCTGCGCGACGGCGGCATCGACGCCCGGACCATGCTCCAGCACATGGGCACCGGCTACCGCATCGTGGTCGAGGACTCGGCTTGCGACGTCTTCCGCTTCCGGACCCGCCGTGAGAACGGCATGCGCGCGCTGGCCGCCGGACGCTTCGGCGCCGCCACCGAGGCGCTCTCCGACGCCCTCGCGCAGTGGCGCGGCCCGGTGCTGTCGGACCTGCGCGGACTCGGCTTCGCCGACGCCTACGCGGTCGCCCTCGACGACGAGCGGATCGGGGTCATCGAGTCCCGCGCCGAGGCCGTTATCGCGCAGGGCCGCGCCGAGGGCGTGGTCGCCGAACTGAACCTGCTGGTCCGCGACCATCCGCTGCGGGAATCGCTGTGGGAGCAGCTGATCACCGCGCTCTACATGACCGGCCGCCAATCCGACGCGCTGGAGGCGGCCCGCCGCCTGCGCGGCATCCTCGCCGAGGAGCTCGGCATCGATCCCGGCCACCGCATCCGGGAACTGGAATCGCGCATCCTGCGCCAGGACCCGCTCAGCGTGCGCCAGGTCGCCGCCGCCTCGGCCACCCGCGCCACCACCATCGTGGACCGCAGCTGGCACGAACCGCAGGCGCTGCTGCGCGACCGGTCCGGGCACGTCCACCCGGTGGTCGGTTCCACCACCCGGATCGGTCGTCTGTCCGACAACGACATCGCGCTCGCCGACGGCCGGGTCAGCCGCCATCACGCCCTGCTCATCGACAACGGTCACACCTGGGTGATCAAGGACCTGCACTCCTCCAACGGCGTGTATGTCGATGGTGCGCGCATCGTGGACAGCGGGTTATTGTCCGACGGAGCGGTGTTGCGCATCGGCGACACGGAACTGGTGTTCGTGCTGGTCCGCACCGATGACAGCACCGGTTGAATTAACTGACCCTTCACCGGTGAGCCCCCTCACCGCCACGAATCCCCAAGGTCGGTCGGCGATCCTCGTGATAGCCGTTCCGATGCTCATTAGGGGATGCCATGGATCGGAGGCGTTTTCTGAAGCACGCCGCGCATGCTGGTGGTGCGGCCGGAGCCATGTCCATGCTCCCGCCGAGCCTGGCCCAGGCCTGGGCCGAACCCGCCCCGCCCGGCGGCTGGGACCGCATCGAGCACGTGGTGATCCTGATGCAGGAGAACCGCTCCTTCGACCACTACTTCGGGTCCATGCCCGGCGTCCGCGGATACGCCGACCTGAACGCGCTGCAACTGCCCACTGGCCGCTCGGTCTTCCACCAGCCCGACGGGGGCCGGGTCGTCCTGCCGTACACCACCACGCTGCAGAACATCGACGGCACCGACCACGGAACCCGCACCGGCCACGACGCTTTCGCCGACGGCCGCAACGACGGCTGGATCAAGGCCAAGGGCGAGGGCACCATGGTCGGCTACGACCGCGACAGCCTGGGCTTCTACTACCAGCTCGCCGAGGCGTTCACGTTGTGCGACGGCTACCACTGCTCGGTGAACGGGCCCACCGACCCCAATCGCATGTACCTGTTCACCGGTACCGTGGAAAACCCGCTCGCCCTGGACAATTACGCGGAGAACCTGCAGGTCTCGCTGTTCTCCGACGACCTGAAACTGCGCTGGATGCGCAGCCTGCCGGTCACCGGCATCGTGGACGCGGTCCTGGGCCTGGTGCACGGCCTGACCGGCGCGCTCCCGCCGCCGGTGGCCGCCGCGCTGGCCGGACTGGTCGGGCCGCGCACCGGCAATCTGTTCCTCTACGACGCCCTGCTCAGCCCTGACGCCGGGCGCTACGTCAACGACATCATCTTCGGCCTGCCCTGGACCACCTACGCCGAACGACTCCAGGACCGCGGCATCGGCTGGCGCGTCTACCAGGAGTGGGACAACTACACCGACAACGCGCTCGACTTCTTCCTGCCGTTCCGCGAGGCCGCGCGCACCGCGCTGAAGTACACCAACGGCGGCCGTGGCGTCGCTTTCGAGAACTTCTTCCGCTACTACTCCGACCTGGAACGGGATCCGAGCCTGGAACCCGACTACGTCGCCGCCCTGAAACGGGGCATGGACGAGCTGTCGGCCGGGCAGCGCGCACTGGTGGAGCGGGGGCTGTTGCGTTCGCGCACCGGCACCCTGGTGGAGTCGTTCCGCACCGACGTGGCCACCGGGCGACTGCCCACAGTGTCCTGGATCGTCGCGCCCTACGTCGACTGCGAGCATCCGGTGATGGGCCCGCGCAATGGTCAAGCCCTGGTCCGCGGGGTGCTGGAGGCGCTCGCCGAACACCCGGACGTGTGGAACAAGACCGTCTTCATCCTCAACTACGACGAGAACGACGGGTACTTCGACCACATCCCGGCCCCGACCCCGCCGCCGGGCACCCCGGGCGAGTACTTCGGCCGCCACAATGTCGGCCTGGGCGCGCGGACACCAGCGATCGTCGTGTCGCCGTGGAGCAAGCAGGCGGTCTCCTCCGAATTGTTCGACCACACCTCGGTTCTGAAGTTCCTGGAACGCGTCACCGGCGTCGCCGAACCGAATATCAGCCCGTGGCGGCGGCAGATGTGCGGCGACCTCTCCTCGCTGTTCGACTTCGGCTCCCGGCGCACCCTCATCCTGCCGAACGCCTCACCCCGCGCCGAACAGCCGATGTCCGGTGTGGCGCAACCGCTTCCGTTCGTACAGCGAATGCCGAAGCAGCAGAGCGGCAGCCGGTCGCGGGTGCCGCTGCCGTACCGACTACAGGCGCGCTGCGCACCGGGGGCCGATGGCGGGATCACGCTGACCATCGACAATGGCGGGACCGCGGCGGCGCACTGCCTGGTGTACCCCAACGCTTTCGCCACCGATTTCACGCCGGCCCGCTTCGACCTCGCCGGCGGTGGCTCGGTCACCCACGACCTGCCGGCGGTGAACGGCCACTACGACTACACCCTCTACGGCCCGGACGGCTTCCAGCGCCGATTCGCCGGAGACCTCGGCGGGCCGTGCGGCGGACTGCGGGTCACCGCCACCGCCGCGGGCTCCGGGAAGCGCGCACTGGCGTGGACATTCGAAAACCCTGGGAAGCAGCCTGTTTCGGTGCGGGTGGTCTCGAACGCGTACCGAGGTGACGGACCCTGGACCATCGATATCGCCGCCGGGTCGACGGAGCGCCGGGACATGCTCTGCGAGAGCGCCGCCGAGGGCGCGGGCTGGTACGACCTGTCGGTGTCCGCCTCCGCCGACGCCGGATTCCTGTGCCGCGTCCGCGGTTTCGTGGAGACCGGCGCGGCCGGGAAGACCGCCGACGATGCCGCGCCCTTCACCCGGCTGCTGCTGGACCGATCCCTGTACGAGCCCGGCCGCGATCTCGTCGTGAGCTACGGCCTCGCCGAGGCGGTGGCCGGGCACCGGCTCGCCGTCTACGCCGATCCCGGCGGATTCACCACCGCCGTCCCCGCGACACCGGTGCTGCGCGGCCTCGCCCTGGGGAACGGGGTGACCCGGGATCAGGTGGTCCTCGGCGTCACCGAGCAGGCGGCCCCGGACGCCGGAAGCCCTCCCATGGCCGGTGTGCGGCAGGTGGCGGCGGTCGATCCCGTCCCACGGCCGGGACCGCTGCCCACCGGCTCCTACCTGCTGCATCACCTCGATGACGGGGGTCGTCCGCTCGCGCATCCGGTGCGTTTCCGGGTGCTCTAGGAACGGATCCGACCGCCTGGTACATCAGGACAACTTTGCAACAGGTTCTAGACATACTGTGTGTTTTGTCTTACGGTCGGTTCATGAGTTCAATGGCGTCTCATACGGTGCGATTCGAATTGCGATCCGGGGAGACCTGGCGCGATCCGTATCCCATGTATTCCCAACTGCGCGACCATGATCCGGTCCACCGGGTCGTCCCCGAAGGCCGCGAATCCGACGACTTCTACGTCCTGACCCGGCACGCGGACGTGTACGCGGCCGCCCGGGAACCCGAGAACTACTCCTCGGCCTCCGGACTGACCGTCGACTACGTGGACCTGGTGGCCGCCGGCTTCGGCGCGGCCAAGCCGTTCGTGTTCATGGACCCGCCCGACCACACCGACTTCCGTCGCCGCGTCTCGCCGGGATTCACTCCCCGCCAGGTGAATTCGGTGGAGCCCGAGGTGCGCGCCTTCGTCATCGAACGCATCGAACGGCTGCGCGCGGCCGGCGGCGGCGACATCGTCAAGGAACTGTTCAAGCCGCTGCCCACCATGGTGGTGGCGCACTACCTCGGTGTGCCGGAACAGGATCGGGGCCGCTTCGACGACTGGACCGAGAACATCGTCGGCGGCGCGGTCGCCGGGGCCGGACTGGCGGCAGGCGACCAGAACGCCTTCACCGCGGTCGGGGAGATGGTCGGCTACTTCAGCGAACTCATCGACCGCCGCCGCAAGGAACCCGGCGACGACACCATCTCGCACCTGCTGGCCTCCGGGCTGGGCGAGGACGGCGATAACGAGGGCCTGCTCGCCATCCTGGGCTTCGCCTTCACCATGATCACCGGCGGCAACGACACCACCACCGGAAACCTCGGCGGCGCGGTGCAACTGCTCACCGCCTACCCCGAACAGCGTCGCCTGCTGGTCGAGAACCCGGCCCTGATCACCGACGCGGTCGAGGAATTCCTGCGCATGACCTCCCCGGTGCAGGGCCTGGCCCGCACCGCCACCCACGACATCGAACTGCACGGCGTCACCATCCCCGAGGGCCGGCGCGTGCTGCTGTGCTACGGGTCGGCCAACCGCGACGAACGCGAATTCGGACCCACCGCAGGCGAACTCGACGTGCGCCGCAACCCCAAGCGGATCATGACCTTCAGCCACGGCCACCACCACTGCCTGGGCGCGGCCGCCGCGCGCATGGTCGCCCGGGTCGCGCTGGAGGAACTGCTGTCGCGCTGCCCCGACTTCACCGTCGACCTCGACGCGGTGCAGTGGGCGCACGGCAACTACGTGCGCTGGCCGATCTCGGTGCCGTTCCGCGCACAGGCCTGAGACTCCGGGCCGTCCGCAGCCTCGGACGGCCCGGTTGCACCGCCCTCGTATCGCGCGGGCAGAGTGTGAGGGAACGGGTCCGGCGTCAATGTCGCCACCGGACCCGTGACCGGAACACGGGACACGCGAACGGGTCCGGACCGGATGGGAAGGGACACCGCATGAGCCGAGACTGGCTGGCCGACGGACGGGCCGACCTGGCCGCCGAACGCATTCTCGACGCGGCCGCGCGCCTGTTCGCCGAGCGGGGCGTCGCCGCGGTCGGCATGGGCGATATCGCCAAGGCCGCCGGATGCTCCCGTGCGACCCTCTACCGCTACTTCGAGAACCGGCAGGCCGTGCGCCTGGCCTTCGTGCACCGCGCCACCCGCCGCATCGCCGCGGGCGTGTTCGAGCAGGTCGCCGCCGTCGAGGATCCGGGCGAACGGGTGGTGGCCGCCATGCTCGGCTCGATCCACGCGGTCCGCGCCGACCCCATGCTCATCGCCTGGTTCCGGCCCGGCGAATCCGGCGCGGCCGGGCGCATCAGCCAGGACTCCGACGTCATCGAATCCATCGCCGCGGGGCTGTTCGCGCCCACGCCGCTCACCGACCCAGAGCGCAGCCGCCTGGCGCGCTGGCTGACCCGGATCATCGTGTCCTTCCTCGCCGCCCCCGGCCGGGACGACGCCGAGGAACGCGCCATGCTCGAGGAATTCGTGGTGCCGGTGGTCAGCCGCGCCTTCGTCTGAGCCCGGCTTCGGCTGCGGTCAGCGGCCCGTCCGGTGGCCGAGGTGATGGCCGAAGAGACGGTCCGACAGCATGGTCGCGAGATCGTCCACCGCCTCGCGCGCTACCCGCATCGGCAGGACATGGAAGACGTGCCAGAGATGGGGAAACTCGCGATGCCGCAGGGGCGCGGCGACTTTCGCGGCGAGCGCGGCGAACTCCCGCGCGTCGCCGGCGAGCAGATCGTCACCCGCCGAGTGCATCACGATCGGCGCGAGACCGGTGATGTCCCGATACAGCGGGGAACGAGCGTGCCGCTCCTGCTCGGGAATACCGGGCAGGTAAGCGTCCATGAACTGCGCCATCAACGGCGGATTCAGCAGCGGCTCCCCGCTCGGATCACAGTGGAACGCCGAAGAACTCGTGGACAGATCCAGCACCGGGCAGATCAGTCCCAGGATCGCGGGCTGCGCCTGACCTTCGTCGCGCAACCGCATCGCCAGATCCAGCGCCAGCCCGCCACCGGCCGAATCGCCCACCACGGCAATGCGTTCGGCCGGAATGCCCTGCTCCAGGAGCGCTCGATAGGCCGCCACCGTGTCCTCGATGGGTGCGGGGTACGGGTGCTCGGGAGCCAAGCGGTAGTCGAGGGAGTGGACCGTCGTGCCCATGGCCGCCGCCAGCGCGCCGGTCAGGGGCCGGACCATGCTCGAGTTGCCGATCACATAGCCGCTGCCGTGCAGATACAGCACCGCCGCGTCGGCGGGAGCCCCACGCGGCGTGAGGGTTTCGACCGGTACGTCGCCGAGCCGACCGGCCGTGACGGCGACACCGCGCGGCGCGCGGGCGAAGGTGGTGCTCGCACCGACCCGGGCGCGTACCCGGTTCCAATCCGGGGCCGGGCCGAACATCCAGTGGCCGATCAGGCGGGAAACGAAGCGCCAGACTGCTTTCTCCACGATCATCACTTCCCGCTCGGAACACTGTGCCTCAGATGGTAATCCACCGGATCGGGCGTGCCGCGGATCAGCTTCTCGTAGCGGCCCGGCGTCCACGGCCACAGCTCCGGCAGCCCGTCCTTGCCCAGGTACCAGCTGGTACAGCCGGTGGTCCACACCGTGCTCGGAGCGGCGGCGCGCATCCGCGCGTTGTAGCGGTCGGTGGCGGCGTGGGTCGGCTCGATGGTCGTGAATTCGCCTGCGCGCCAGCGTCGCAGCCAGCCCACGATGCGCGCGGACTGCGCTTCGGCGACCGCGGTCAGCGGGTGGTTGGCGAAGGGGCTGTGCGGGCCCACCAGCATGAACAGGTTGGGGAAGTCCGGCATCATGACGCCCTCGAAGGCGCGCGGCCCGTCCGCCCACGCCTGGTCCAGGGTGCGGCCGTGGGCGCCGGTGATCGCCATCGGGCGCATGAACGCGTGTGAGTCGAATCCCGTTGCCAGCACGAGGATGTCGAGTTCGCGCAGACAGCCGTCCGCGGTGACCACACCACGCGCCTCGACGCTGTCGATGTGCTCGGTCACCAGCGTGACATCGGGACGCTGCACCGCCTTGTAGAAGCGGTCGGACACCACCAGCCGCTTGCACATGGCCTGGTAGTCGGGGGTCAGCTTGCGGCGCAGTTCGGGATCCTCGACCGAGCGCAGATGGCGTTCCACCACCCACTGGATCAGCTTGCGCACCCGCCCGGGACGCACCAGGCCCTGCGAGAACACCGCGAACGCCGCGCGATTGAACCAGTAGGGGACCAGGCCCAGGGCGGGCGCCAGCCTGTACAGCCGCTTGGACACCGTGGTGTACGGGCGGTTCACGGTCGGCAGGATCCACTGCGGCGTGCGCTGGAACAGGACGACTTCCGAGGCCACCCCCGCCAGCGCGCCCACCAGCTGGGTGCCGGTGGACCCGGTCCCGATGACGCCCACCCGCTTACCGCGCGGCTCGACCTCGTGCCGCCAGCGCGACGAATGCATGACCGGGCCGTCGAAGTCGCCCATCCCGGGAATGTCGGGCCGGGTCGGGTGATGCAGGAAACCCGTTGCGCACAGCACGAAGTCGAAGCGTTCCGTGACGCCGTCACCGGTGGTGACCTGCCAGCCGTCGTCGTCGAACACCGCGCCGGTGACCTCGGCGCCGAAGCGGGTGTTGCGGTGCAGACCGTGTTCGCGCGCCACCCCGACCAGGTAGTCCTTGATCTCCGGTCCGGCCGAGTACAGCTGCGTCCATTCGGGATTCATAGCGAATCGGAACTGGTAGTACCGCGACGGCACATCGCACACCAGGCCCGGATAGCTGTTGTCGCGCCAGGTCCCGCCGTAGTCGTGGGCCTTCTCGAAGATGGTGAATTCGGGGAATCCGGCGCGTTGCAGGGCCACGGCCATGCAGATGCCGGAGATTCCGGCGCCCACGATGGCGATCCGCGGTGAGTTCATGGGACGGCAGCCTAGACACGTGTCTTTCGGGTCGGGAAGGGTTTGGCGAATATCGGTAGACATTCCGTCATTCGCTAGACACAGTGTAAAGCGAGTGTTACCGTGTGCGCCAGGTCACAACGTCTAGGCAAGGAAACACGATGCGCGCACTCCAGTGGACCGGCCCGGAAAAGGTGCAGATCAACGACATCCCGGTACCGGACATCGGACCCACCGACCTGCTGATCAAGGTCGGCGCGGCGGGCGTGTGCCATTCGGACCTGACGCTGGTCAACTTCCCCATCCAGCTGCGCGAGGACCCGCTCACCCTCGGCCACGAGGTCGCGGGCACCATCGAGGCCATCGGCTCCGACGTCAACGGCCGCGAGATCGGCGAACGCGGCCTGGTCTACCTGTTCTGGACCTGCGGCGTCTGCCGCGAATGCGTGAGCGGCAACGAGAACGTCTGCCTCGCCGCCGGCCGCGTCGCCATGCCGCCCACCCCCGGCCTGGTCCTCGATGGCGGCATGGCCGAATACATGCGGATCCCGGCCAGCGCCTTCGTGCCCATCGGCGACCTCGACTTCGTGCAAGCCGCCCCCGTCGCCGACGCCGCCCTCACCGCGTACCACGCGATTCGCGGCGCCCGGGAAGCCCTGCGGCCCGGCGGCACCGTCGTCGCCATCGGCATCGGCGGACTCGGACACGTGGGCGTGCAGATCCTTCAGGCCACCTCGGGCGTCCGGGTGATCGCGGTCGACCAGGCCCAGGAGAAGCTGGACCTGGCCCGCGACTGCGGCGCCGACATCGGCTTCCTCTCCGGCGCCGACACCGCCAAGCAGATCCTCGACCTCACCGACGGACGCGGCGCGGACGCCGTGTTCGACTTCGTCGGCGTCGACGCCACGGCCAAACTGGCCTGCGAGACCGTCGCCCCCAACGGCGCCTATCGCATGGTCGGAATCGGTGGCGGCGCACCGGAGATCACCGCCGGACCGGCGGGCGGCCCGGGCTGGCCCTGGGGCGCGACCGTGCGCAAGTCGCTCGGCGGCACCCGTGGCGACCTGCACGCCTGCGTGGCCCTCGCGCAGGCGGGCAAGATCCACATGGAGGTCGAGCGCTTCGACCTCAACGACGGCCCCGAAGCTCTGCGCCGCCTGGACGCCGGGCACATCCGGGGTCGCGCCGTCCTGGTGCCGTAGACGAAATCAGTCCTCGGCGGGCTCGATCTCGCCGAGGAACTTCGCGACCCGCGCCGCGATCTCGTCGGGGTACTCGCCATTGATGGCGTGCGACGCGTCCGGCCACACCTCGAACCGGCCGCCGGGCACCAGCTTTCGTGCCCGGTCTGCCAGCTTGCGGGAATTGTGCACGATGCTGCGGCCCGCGAAGATGCCCAGATACGGCTGCGCGAGCGCCGAAAGCTGTTCCCGGGAAATCCGATTCGTCATCGGCAGATACGCGGCGAAGTCCTTCATGCCCGACGCGATCAACCGCCCCTCCGGCATGTCCTGCGGCGCCGACACGCCACCCGAGATCCAGCTCAGCAACGCATTGCGCCACTTCTCCGGCATGCCGGGCAGCACCGAGCCCAGCGAGATGACGATCATCTTCCAGGTCATCGCGCCGAACACGAACGGCGCGTCCAAGGTGATCAGCGACGCGACCCGCTCCGGGTGGCGCACCGCCAGATTCACTGCCGACCACCCGCCGATCGACACCCCCAGCACGTGCACGGGCCGAGACTCCAACTCGGCCAGCGCTTCCGAGAGCCAGGTCGCCTGATCCGCGTCGTCGGTCAACTGCTTGGACTGCACGCTCAATCCCGGCTCACCCAGTAGATCCAGCGTGATCACCGGACGCACCGCCAGCAACCCGGGCAGATTCGCCGCCCACAGCGGGGTCGCGGCCTGCCGTCCCGGCAACAGCACCAGCGGCGTCGCGTGCCCGTCGCCGAACCGATAGGCCCGCACGACGCCGAAACTCGTCGGCACATCGACCGTCTCGCGTGCCGGCGGCAACTGCTCGAACCCGTCCTGGTACGCCTGCGCGTACCGCCGATACCCCGCCGACTCGCGGAAGTACCCGACCCGCTTGCCCTTGAACTTCGGACCCACGTTGCTCTCGGGAAACTCGACCATGGAATCCAGGCTAATCTCCACGGCATGGGGAGGATCTGGCCGATGCTGGCCATCACGACATGCATGCTGCTCACCGCCTGCGGGTCCGGCGACACCATCGCGGACCGGCAGGCTCCGGCGTCGACTTCGACGCCGGTCGCGGCGAAGACGACCACCAAACCGGCTCCGACCACGACGGTGGACGCGGCAGCCCTGCCGATATGCGGTGATATCCCCGGCGCGGGCGCGGGCGCACACGATGTGCTGCCGGATTGCCGATTGACCTCTCGCGACAGCGCGGGGCTCTCGTTCATCGTGCGGCACAAGGCGAGTGCCGGCGGGCACAACCGGACGAACATCGAAGTCACGGGGAGCGACGGAAAGTCCCTTCAGAACCTGTACGTCCAGGACACCGAGGTGCCCTCCGAGCCCTACCTGGCCGACCTGGACGTCGACGGTCGCGACGAGCTGATCGTGCCCATCTCCACGGCGATCGTGGGGAACTCGAACTACGTCATCTTCCGGCCCAAGACCGACAAGCTCGAATTCGTCGAGGCCGGAAGCGTTTTCGGCATCGGAGTCGATCGCACGGCGAGCGGCTACATCGCGGGGGAGGCCAAGAACGGTCCCGCGGACAAGTACATCGAATTCCAGAAGTTCGTCGGATCGAAGCTGGTGTTCGTCGCCGAGATCATCCGGACCTACGACAAGGACGGTCACAGCACCTGCCGCGTCGACGACGAAAAGGGCGTTCCCGAGTCCGAATTCAGCGATGAGGAAGTGGTCCGGCGCTTCTGCGGTGAGCAGCTGCTGCGCCCGGCCCCGGTCGGCTGATCTACTGCAATCCCGCGATGCGGCGTTGTAGCCAGCGGCGGGCTTCCGTGTCCCGGGCGTGCACCAGAATCTTGCGGCGGCCGCCCGGGGAGAGCGCGGCCAGCAGGTGGGCCAAGCGCTTCCGGGTATCCCAGCTGAGCAGGTAGCGGACGGCGCCAGCGGTGGCGTGTTCGTCGGCCAGCTCCACCGCCCGCGCGAAATCGGCGTGGTCCTCCAGCAGTAGGAACTGCGCCGGAATGCGTTCGTGCGCAGGGTATCCCGAGTACCTCCCGGTGCCTCCGGCGAACCAGGCGCACAGTCGGAGGATTCGATCGACGGGATCCGGGTACGTCATGAGGAGCAGGGCGCGGGCCTCCTCCACCTGGGGCCCGGTCAGACCGCCGCCGGTGGTGGACGTATCCAGGAAGAGTCCGGCGAAGGGGATGAGCGGATCGGGAATCTCGGCCACCCAGCGGTATGCGATGCGGTCGCTCTCGGCCTGGCGCCGCTCGGCCGCGCGGAACTCCTGCAGCGGCACCGCGACGCCGCGCACCGCCAGCCATTCCAGTGAGCGCATCCCGTCCGCGAGCCGCGCGTCCTGCGGCCAGCCGGGCCAGCGGATCGAGTAGCCGTGATGCAGGGTCACGGAGGTGAGGGGGCGTTCGCCGGCGTCGAAGAAGTCGAGGACCACATCGCCCCAGCACATGCACACGAAGCCGGGCAGGTCGGAGACGCGCAGCGCCTCCCGCAGCGCTCGCACGGCAACCGGGTCGCGCTCCTCGATCAGGGTCGGCGCGTCGCCCGGCATCTCGCGGACCCGGACTCCCCTCGCGCCGGCCAGCACCCGGTCCAGCGCTTCGGGATCACCGCCCGTGGCCTGGCCCCCGACACCCATACCGAAACAGTAATCCGACCCGACGGTTCCCGGCGTGGCGCGGTGACGGCACGCAGGGACCATGGCGTTGTCCAGCCGGTTGCTGAACTGGTACGTACCAGCCGATGCTACGGTTTCGTGTGATGCCGATAACTCCGGCCACCAGCGACGGCATACCGGTCGGGAGCCTGCCGGTGACCGATCGGTGAGAACTGCTTTGTTGCCGAGAAGCCAGATTTAGGAGAGATAGTGGCGCTATCGGACTCCCCGCGAGACACTGCCGGTCCCGCTGCCCCGCGCGGAAGCGGATTGTTCCGGACCAAGTCGGTCGAACAATCGATCCGCGACACCGACGATCCGGACGCCAAGCTCCGCAAGGATCTGACCTCGTGGGACCTCACGGTCTTCGGCGTCGCGGTCGTGGTCGGCGCGGGCATCTTCACCCTCACCGCGCGCACCGCGGGCAACATGGCCGGGCCCGCCGTCTCGCTGGCCTTCGTGTTCGCCGCCGTGGCCTGCGGCCTGGCCGCCCTCTGCTACGCCGAGTTCGCCTCGACCGTCCCGGTCGCGGGCAGCGCGTACACCTTCTCCTACGCCACCTTCGGTGAGCTCGTCGCCTGGATCATCGGCTGGGACCTGATCCTGGAATTCGCGCTCGGCACCTCGGTCGTGGCCAAGGGCTGGTCGCAGTACCTCGGCACGGTCCTGAACACCCAGCCCATCTGGCACATCGGATCGGTCAAGTTCGACTGGGGCGCGGTGCTGCTCATCGCCATCCTCGGCGTGCTGCTGGCCATGGGCACCAAGCTGTCCTCGCGCGTGTCCGCGGTCGCGGTCGCCATCAAACTGGCCGTCATCGCCCTGGTGGTCGTGGTCGGCGCGACCTACTTCAAGGCCTCCAACCTGAAGCCGTTCGTCCCCGAATCGGTCCCCAATGCCGACAGCGGCGCGAGCGCGGTGCACCAGACCCTGTTCCAGCTGGTCACCGGTGGCGGCAACAGTCACTTCGGCTGGTACGGCCTGCTCGCCGCGGCCTCCATCGTGTTCTTCGCGTTCATCGGCTTCGACGTGGTCGCCACCGCCGCCGAGGAGACCAAGGACCCCGCCCGCAATGTGCCGCGCGGCATCCTGGGCTCGCTGGCCATCGTGACCGTGCTGTACGTGGCCGTGTCGCTGGTGCTCACCGGCATGGTGTCCTACAAGGACCTGCAGGGCAACGACGCCACGCTCGCGACGGCTTTCGCCATCCACGGCGTCACCTGGGCCAAGAACCTCATCTCCATCGGCGCGCTGGCCGGTCTCACCACCGTCGTCATGGTGCTGTTCCTGGGCCAGACCCGCGTGCTGTTCGCCATGGCCCGTGACGGCCTGATGCCGCGCAAGCTCGCCCACACCGGCTCCAAGGGCACTCCGGTCCGGATCACCGCCATCGTCGGCGTGGTCTGCGCCGTGCTGGCCGGGTTCGTCGACTTCGGCACGCTCGAGGAAATGGTCAATATCGGCACGCTTTTCGCCTTCGTGCTGGTGTCCATCGGCGTGGTCGTGCTGCGCCGCACCCGCCCCGACCTGCCGCGCGGATTCCGGGTGCCGCTGGTGCCGCTCATCCCGATCCTGTCGGTGCTGGCCTGCGCGTGGCTGATGCTCAACCTGTCGGTGGAGACCTGGCTGCGGTTCGTCATCTGGATGGCGATCGGCATGGTCGTGTACTTCGCCTACGGGCGCCGGCACTCCCTGCTGAACAGCCGAGATGTGAAAACCGGTAGCTGATCGGGTGCTCAGGTTCGGTGCCGGTGGTGTGTCGTCACGGTTTCACCTCCCGGAATGCGGTTCAATTGCTCTCGAATAGTGAGAGTTGTGCCACAAGTTCCGCCCATCAGCACCGCTTCAGCATCCCGAGAGGAACCGATCGTGAGCATGCTCCTCGCCGTGCATGACGCTTACACCTCGGTTGTCGCGCAGATCGGCAACCCCACCCCGGAGACGCCGCCGGTGGCGGACAAGCTGATGAAGCTGGTCCGCTACTTCACCTGGTTCACCATGCTGTCCGGCGTCACCGCCATCACCTACGGCGGCGGCCGGTTCGCCTGGGAGAAGTGGAGCGGCGGCGGGCTCGAGTCACCGAAGATGGTGGCCGGAGCCATGATCGGCGGCGCGACCGCCACCAGCGCCGGCACCATCATGAACGCTGTCATAGGCAGCTAGCAGGACAAATCTCGTAGCTCGGGTCCTCCGCCCCGAACGCCTGCGAGACGCCCCCCGACGGGTGCGCCGGAAAACCGGCGCACCCGTTCGCGTTTCGACACCTAGCCCTGGGCCAGCATCTTGTTCATCTGATCGATCTCCTGCTGCTGGGCATTGACGATGGCCTGCGCCATGGCCTTCGAATCGGCGTTGGTGCCTTGCGCCAGTTCGGTGTTCGCCATGGTGATCGCGCCCTTGTGGTGCTCGATCATCATCTGCATCCACAGCTTGTCGAACTCGGGGCCGGACAGGCTCTCCAGCTTCGCCATCTGATCCTTGGTCATCATGCCGTCCATGCCCGCGTGGCCGCCCATGTCGGCGGACGGGGCGGGCTTGCCGAAACTCTGCAGCAGCGTGGTGATCTGCTGCATCTCCGGGGTCTGCGCCGCCTCCACGGCCTTGGCCAGGGTGAGCAGCTCCTGGTTCTGCGAGCGGGTCGGCACCAGCTTCGCCATCTCCACGGCCTGCGCGTGATGCGGGTACATCATCTGCAGGAAGGTCACGTCGGCGTCGTTGAAATCGCTGCGGGTGGCCGCCTGCGCCGAGGTGCTGGTCTTGCCGTGATCCATGCCGGGCATGGTCCCGTGATCCACGGCCGCGGTCGTGGTGGTGGCCTTCGAGCCCTCGTTGTCATTGCTGCTACAGCCCGCCGCGACGAGCGCGGTGGCGGCGGTGGCGGCGATCAGGGCGAACTCGAGACGGGTGCTGAACATGGTTGAACTCCTTGGGGTGTGGTGAGTGATCCGGATCCGGGCATGCCGAACTCCGCGTCCGCGCGAGGTAACGCGGCGCGGCGGGCCCATCAGATCCGCAGAATCGCCAGGTCGGCCAGGGAGAGAACCGTCCACGGAGGTGGACGGGCGGGGAATCCGCGCGGATGGCGCGGGGGCGAGACGAGCGTGTCGCGGCGGCCGGGTCCGGCCCAGGCCAGCAGCGCCAGCCCGAGGCCGAGCAGCAAGGCCGTCAGGACGAACAGGCAGCCGTGCATACCGGCGTGACCATTGCCGCAGTCACCGCCGCAGCCCGGCATGGACATGGACTGATCCATTGCCGACACCACGGCGATCGGTGCGGCCTCCAGCAGCGCGTCGGGCAGAGAGATCGGAGCATCGTGCGAATCGGCCATCGCGCTCATGGCGGAACCGGAATCGTGGCTCGTGCCGTCGTGGTTCATGCCGAACACGAGGGCGTGCATGGCCACCAATCCGGCCAGCAGTGCGAGCAGCCCGAAGGCCCGGATGAACCAGGTGCCGGGGGACCGTTGCTCGACCACCCGGACATTCTACTCACGCCGGTCATACCCCCTCTCGGTATCTCCGCCGGGACGCGCCGGACTCGCCGCCGCGAGGATCGGCGGGGCGGCCGGTAGCCTGGCGGCCGTGTCACAGCGCGAACTGGTCATTCTCGGAACGGCCAGCCAAGTACCGACCAAACAGCGCAACCACAACGGCTACCTGCTGCGCTGGGACCGCGAGGGCCTGCTGTTCGACCCGGGGGAGGGCACCCAGCGGCAGATGAGCTTCGCGGGCGTGGCCGCCAGCGGTATCACCCGCATCTGCGTCACCCACTTCCACGGCGACCACTGCTTCGGGCTGCCCGGTGTGCTCGGCCGCATCAGCCTCGACGGCGCGCTGCACCCGGTGGACGTCTACTTCCCCGCCTCGGGTGAAGTCTTCTACGAGCGGCTGGTCGACTCCTCCGCCCACAACCGCCAGGTCGAACTGCACCCGCACCCGATCACCGACAACGGCGAACTACCGCCACCGGGAGCCGATTTCACTCTGCGGGCCGCGCGACTCTCGCATCCGGTGGAGGCGTTCGGTTACCGCCTCGACGAGCCCGACAGTCTGCGTTTCATCCCCGAACGGCTGCGCGAACTGGGCCTGTCGGGTCCGGTCGTCGGCGAACTACAGCGCCGCGGTGAAGTCGAGATCGGCGGCCGCACTGTCACTCTCGACGAGGTGAGCGAGGCCAGACCGGGCCAGAGCTTCGCCTTCGTCATGGACACCCGCCTCTGCGACGGCGTGTACGACCTGGCCCAGGGTGTCGACATGCTCGTCATCGAGGCCACCTTCGTCGACGCCGACGAGAAGCTCGCCGTCGAATACGGCCACCTCACCGCGGGGCAGGCCGCTCGGGTCGCGGCCCGTGCCGGCGTCCGCACCCTCGTCCTCACCCACTACTCCCAGCGCTACCGCACCCTCGACCAGCATCTCGCCGACGCCCGAGCCCATTTCGACGGCGAGATCGTGGTGGCCGAGGACCTCATGCGAATCCCGGTGCCGCCCCGCCGCTGAGGGGTGCGAAGTTTCGCGGCGGCCCCGCCGCGCCGACGGGCGCGGGCATGATGGTCGGCATGGACGCGCACAAGGAGCTCATCGCACTCGCCGACCGGTACTGGGACGCCATGCTGGAGTCCGCGCCCAGTGAGGCGACCCTGTTGGGGGACAGGCGATTCGATGATCGGATCGAGGATCTGTCGGCGGGGTCGGAGGAGCGGTTGCTCGGCACCTGGCGGGGGCTGCTCGCCGAGGTGGACGCGCTGGACGCGGCGGGGCTGAGTGCGGAGGACCGCACCACGCGGAGTCTGCTGCGGACCGAATTGGCTTCGGCGGTCTCGTATCTGGAGTGGCGGCCGGTGGAGATGGCCTCGGATCAGATGACCGGGGTGCACTCGTCCATGTTGACCATGGCGCCGCAGGTGAACGCGCCCGCGCCGGAGAACGCGCGCAATCTGGTGCTGCGGTATCGGCAGTTCGGGACCCTGATGGGGCAGGCTGTGGAGCGGTTCCGGGCGGGGCTGGCCGCGGGGCGCACGCCCGCGCACATCACCATCGAGCGGTCGATCAATCAGCTCGACGGGTATCTGTCCGCCGATCTGGCCGACGATCCCTTCGTCACCCTCGCCGGGCCGGCGGACTGGGATGGTGAAAACGCTTGGCGCGCCGAGCTGACCGAGGTCGCGCGCGATGTCATCCGTCCCGCGTTCGCCGCCTATCGGGAGGCGCTCGACACCGAGCTGCGGCCCGTGGCCCGCCCCGACGAGCGGCCCGGCCTGTGCTGGCTCGGCGACGACGGCGCGGACATCTACCGCCGCCTGCTGCAGCGGCACACCACGCTGCCCGACCTCGGCGCGGACGAGATCCACCAGCTGGGCCTGGACGAATTGGCCGGGCTGCGGGCCGAATACGAGGAGATCGGCGGGCGCGAGTTCGGTCTCACCGACCAGACCGCCATCTTCGCCCGGCTGCGCGAGGACACGGCGCTGCGCTACACCGACGCCGCGGACATCATGTCCGACGCCCGCGCCTGCCTGGCGGCCGCTGAGGCCGAGATGCCCCGCTGGTTCGGCCGGTTGCCGCGCCAATCCTGCGACATCCTGCCCGTTCCCGACTTCCTGGCCGCCGACGCGCCCGCGGCCTACTACTTCCCCCCGGCCGCCGACGGCTCGCGTCCCGGCGCGTACTACGTCAACCTGCGCGAGCCCGGCACCCGCAACCGCTACGAGACCGCGGCCGTCGCCTACCACGAGGCCATTCCGGGCCACCACCTCCAGCTCACCATCGCCAACGAGCTCGATCACCTCCCGCCCTTCCAGCGAATGTCGTTCTCCAACACCGCCTTCGTCGAAGGCTGGGCGCTCTACACCGAACGCCTTGCCGACGAAATGGGCCTCTATCCCGACGACCTCGCCCGCATCGGCATGCTGGCCGCCGACTCCTGGCGCTCCTGCCGCCTGGTGGTGGACACCGGCCTGCACGCCAAGGGCTGGACCCGCCAGCAGGCCATCGACTTCATGGTCGCCAACGCCCCCGTCGGCGTCGAGGAGATCCGCGTCGAGATCGACCGCTACATCGCCATGCCCGGCCAGGCCGTCGCCTACAAGGTCGGTCAGCTCGAGATCCGCCGCCAGCGCGCGCAGGTCGCCGACCGCCTGGGAACCGCCTTCGACATCAAGGCCTTCCACGACAAGGTCCTCGGGGCAGGCTCGGTCAGCCTGCCGGTCCTCCGCGACCTGGCGGCCACCCTCTGATCCGCCAGATGTGGCGGGGCATTCGCGCCGGGACCCGGGAGGGGGAATAGCGGACCGGGCGGTGCGTTCGACTCCATGGTGAGTCGGGTTGTGGAGAGGGGTTGCCGGTGACGGCTACGGATGTGAAGTCGTCGATCGGATTGCGGTCGGAGCGTGGGCCGATTCTGGCCGCGTTGATGTTGTCGACGTCGCTGGTGGCGCTGGACTCCACGGTGATCGCGACCGCGGTGCTCACCATCACCGACCAGCTCGGCGGATTCGCGCAGTTCCCTTGGCTGTTCAGCATCTATCTGCTGGCGCAGGCGGTGACCGTGCCGATCTACGGCAAGCTCGCCGACATGGTGGGGCGGAAACCGGTGATGTTGTTCGGGATCGGGGTTTTCGCGCTCGGGTCGCTGCTGTGCGGGCTCGCCACCAGCATGCTCGGGCTCATCGTGTTCCGGGCGGTGCAGGGCATCGGGGCGGGCGCGGTCAGCCCGATCGCGATGACCATCGCCGGCGACGTCTACACCGTGCAGGAGCGGGCCAAGGTGCAGGCGTACCTGGCCAGTGTGTGGGCGACCTCCTCAGTGGTGGGTCCGCTGCTGGGCGGGGTGTTCTCCGAATACGTCAGCTGGCGGTGGATCTTCCTGGTCAACCTGCCGCTGGCGGCGTTGGCCGGCTGGATGATCCAGCGCAAGTTCACCGAAAGCGCTCCGCGGCAGAGCCATCGGATCGACTATCTCGGAGCCGGGCTGCTGACGGTCGGCGCGGGCGCGCTGATTCTGGCGCTGCTCGAGGGCGGGCAGGCCTGGGCCTGGGGTTCGGCCGCGAGCCTGGCGCTGTTCGGCGGCGGCGCGGCGACGCTGGTGGCGTTCGCGCTGGTGGAGCGTCGGGCCGCGAATCCGATTCTGCCGTTGTGGATCTTCACCCGCCGCGTGGTGGTGGCCAGCAGCCTGGTCTCACTGCTGGTCGGCGCGATCCTGCTGGGGCTCACCTCGTATGTGCCGACCTTCGCCCAGGGCGTGCTGGGCAGCGGCGCGATGATCGCCGGACTCACCGTGGGCGCGCTCACGCTCGGCTGGCCGCTGGCGGCGTCCCAGGCCGGGAAGGTGTACCTGCGCATAGGCTTCCGATCGACCGCCATGATCGGCACCGTTCTCGCCACCGTGGGCGCGGCGTCACTGCTGCTGGTGGGCGCCGGCTCGAGCCTGGCGCAGGTGGCCATCGGCTGCTTCATCGTCGGGATGGGTATGGGCCTGGTCGCCACCCCGACCCTGATCGCGGCGCAGTCGCAGAGCGAATGGTCCGAGCGCGGCGTGGTGACCGCCACCAATATGTTCGCCCGCTCGCTGGGCAGCGCGGTCGGGGTGGCCGTGTTCGGCGCGGTCGTCAACGCGCGCCTGGGCGACGCCGACCATCCGGCCGCGGCCGATCTCGCGCCCGCGGTGCATCTGGTCTTCGTCGGCGTGGCCCTGATGGCGGCGGTCATGATCGCGGCGGCCGCGTTCATGCCGCGGGGCGACGGGAGCGCGGCGGAAATCCATTCGGCGTGAACGAGAATTGCGCACAGGTCATTTCATTTCGGTAAAAGGCCACCGGCGGTGCCGAATGGAATAGTCCGGCAATGATCTAGCACACTGTAGGTGTGGTTGAGGTCGAGGACGTATTGCGCCGGCTGCGGCGGTATCCGGATGTCGAAGCGGTGAACCTGTACGCGGTCGATGCCGCTGACCGGCTCATGCTGGATGTCGCCGCCGATTCGCTGGCCGCCGTGGGAGACCAGCGGGTGGCGGTGATCGACGACGGCTACGGCGCGTTGACGCTCGGCGCGATCGCCGCGCACGACCTGCGCGGCGTGCGCGTGCATCAGGATTTGCTGACCGGAGAATTGGCGCTCGCCAACAATGCCCGAATTGTCGGACTATCCGAGCGCTATTCCGTCGAGGAATTGGGCCCGGACCTCCTCACCGATGTGCGCGTGGTGCTGTGGCGGCTGCCGCGCGCCCTGTCCGGCCTGGCCGAGACCGCCGACGCCATCGCGCGTTTCGCGCTGCCCGAGGTGGAGGTCTTCGCCGGCGGCCGCGACAAGTACCTGACCCCGGCCATGAACGAGGTGCTGGCCGAATCCTTCGGCTCGGTGCGCGCCAGCCGCGGCCGTCAGAAGTCCCGCGTCCTGCTCGCGGCCGATCCCAAACCCGTTGGCGAACCCCGCTTTCCGGTGCGCAACCGCATCGACGAACAGGACCTGGAGGTGGTCGCGCACGGTGCGGCCTTCTCCGGCCCGCGCCTGGACATCGGCACCCGCTTCCTGCTCGACCACCTGCGCCGGATGAAGCCCGATGCCCGTGACGCCATCGATCTGGGTTGCGGCACCGGCATTCTCGCGGTCGCCCTGGCCAAGGCCCGCCCCGGCATTCGGGTTACGGCGACCGACCAGTCCGCCGCCGCCATCGCCTCCACCCGCGCCACCGTCGCCGCCAACGATGTCGCCGACCGGGTCACCGTGCTGCGCGACGACGCCATGTCCAGCGCCCCGGACAACAGCGCCGACCTGGTGCTGTGCAATCCGCCCTTCCATATCGGCGCGGCCGTGCACACCGGTTCGGCCATCAAGATGTTCCAGCAGACCGGCCGCGTCCTGCGCCCCGGCGGCGAACTCTGGACCGTCTACAACACGCACCTGAACTACCGCAGCGTCATGGAGCGCATGGTCGGCAGAACCGATGTGATGGGCCGCAATCGCAAATTCACCGTGACCCGGTCGGTGTGTGGTCTGCGCGACGCCGAACAATAGGGTTCATGGGACGAATCGATCTTCGAATCTTCACCGAACCCCAGCAGGGCGCGTCCTACGACACCCTGCGCACGGTCGCCAAGGCCGCCGAGGACCTCGGCTATGACGCCTTCTTCCGCTCCGATCACTATCTGAAGATGGGCGACGCGGACGGCCTGCCCGGCCCCACCGACGCCTGGATCACCCTGGCCGGGCTGGCCCGCGAGACCAGCCGCATCCGGCTGGGCACCCTGGTCACCTCGGCGACCTTCCGGCACCCGGGCGTGCTGGCCATCGAGGTGGCCCAGGTCGACGCCATGTCCGGCGGCCGCGTCGAATTCGGTTTCGGCGCGGGCTGGTTCGAGGCCGAACACGCCGCCTACGGCATCCCCTTCCCGGCCGCGAAGTTCCCGCGCTTCGAGGAGCAGCTGGCCATCGTCACCGGCCTGTGGTCGACGCCGGTGGGGGAGACCTTCTCCTTCGCGGGCGAGCACTACACCCTCACCGATTCCCCGGCGCTGCCCAAGCCCGCGCAGGACCGGGTCCCGGTCATCATCGGCGGCATGGGCGCCAAGCGGACCCCGCGCCTGGCCGCGCGGTACGCGACCGAGTTCAATGTGCCGTTCCAGTCCGCCGAGGCCAGCGCCGACCAGTTCGATCGGGTCCGCATGGCGGCCAAGGACATCGGCCGCGATCCCGCGGACATCACCTTCTCCAACGCCCTGGTCGCCTGTGTCGGCGCGAGTGACGCCGAGGTGGCGCGGCGGGCGGCCGCCATCGGGCGCGAGGTGGACGAGCTGCGGGCCAACGGCCTGGCGGGCAGCCCGGACGAGGTGGTCGACAAGCTCGGCCGCTACGCGGAGATCGCCGGGACGCGCCGGGTCTACCTGCAGGTGCTGGACCTGTCGGATCTGGATCACCTGGAGCTGATCGCCACTCGTGTGATGGGTCAACTGAACTGATCCTTCGGTAAAGCTGAGGTAAAGTCCGTTTGGTCTGATCTGGTGGGGTTCGGGAACTCCGGGCCCCCACCACGCGTTGGACGAGTAGCTTCACTGGCCACGACCGACGTGAGCCGCGACTCCAGAAAGGGACGCACGGAAATGCGCTCCACATCCAACCCGGTCTTCCGGAACTTGCAGCCGCAGCAGGGCGGCTATGCCGGCTTCGGCTCGGCGCCTGGAGCCGGACAGTTCCCCAACAACCAGTACGGCCAGCAGCCGCCGCAGTACCCGGGCGGGTACCAGCAGCCCTACCAGCCGGCCGTGCCGACCACCCGTCCGATGACCATCGACGATGTCGTCCAGAAGACCGGCATCACCCTCGGCGTGGTCACCCTGACGGCGATCCTGTCCTACGCGCTCACCTCGGCCAACCACGGCCTCGCCATGCTGTTCCTGCTGGTCGGCGGTCTCGGCGGCTTCGCGCTCGCCATGATCATGACCTTCGGCCGCAAGCAGGACAACCCGGCGCTGGTGCTCAGCTACGCGGCGCTGGAAGGCCTGCTGCTGGGCTCGTTCTCGTTCCTGTTCACCAATGTGCAGATCGGCGGAGTCGGTGGCTCGGGCCTGATCGCGCAGGCGGTGCTCGGCACCTTCGGCGTGTTCTTCGGCATGCTCGTGGTCTACAAGACCGGCGCGATCCGCGTCACCCCGCGCTTCACCCGCATGATCGTCGGCGCCATGATCGGCATCCTGGTGCTCATGCTGGGCAACCTGGTCGCCGGTTTCTTCACCTCGGGCGGCTTCGGCCTGCGTGACGGCGGCCCGCTGGCCATCGTCTTCAGCCTCGTGGTCATCGGTGTCGCGGCCTTCAGCTTCCTGCTGGACTTCGACGCCGCCGACCAGCTCATCCGGGCCCAGGCTCCGGAGAAGGCGGCCTGGGGCGTGGCGTTCGGCCTGACCGTCACCCTGGTCTGGCTGTACCTCGAGATCCTGCGCCTGCTGAGCTACTTCCAGGACCGCTAGTCCGGAAGGGCTGACGGACAGCTGAATACGCGAGTGGGCGGGCATCGGGAATCCGGTGCCCGCCCACTGCTGTGTAGCCAAGCCTGAGAACAGCTTCACTCGTTGGTCACCACCTCCTTCAGCACGTCGGTGGCGACGTGATCCGCGCCGCAGTGGTCGGCGAGGATCGCGATGCTGGAGCAGTTCCGCACGCGCAGCGGCAGGATCGCCTGATAGGCGTCCGACTCGTACCAGTCGACAACGGCCTGGTGGTCGGGGAATTCGATGACGATGGCGATCGCGTCGACCGGGCCCTCGATGACCCGCTGGGTGCCGCCGTGGACGATGAACCTGCCGCCGAACGGTTCCAGCGTGGAGTCGATGCGCTCCAGGTATTCCACGATGTCGGCGTTGAGGTCCACGTCCCACAGATTGGCGATGGCGTAACCGGGCATTTCGAGCTCCTCGATCGGATTGCTGTGCTGCCCTTGATGTTTCCGCCAACGCGGAACGAAGTCGATTACCTGCCGGGTAATGCCGCCGGTCCCGGCCCGGGAAAACGAAACGGGCCGCCCGACCGTGAGGTCGAGCGGCCCGCGTCAGTGCCGAGTGATCAGCTCAGGCGCTCGATGATCATCGCCATGCCCTGGCCGCCACCGACGCACATGGTCTCCAGACCGAACTGCTTGTCGTGGGTCTGCAGGTTGTTGATGAGGGTCGCGGTGATGCGGGCGCCGGTCATACCGAACGGGTGGCCCAGGGCGATGGCGCCACCGGACACGTTCAGCTTGTCCTCGTCCATGTTCAGCTCGCGAGCCGAACCCAGGACCTGAACGGCGAAGGCCTCGTTGATCTCGTACAGGTCGAGGTCGTTGATGGTCATGTTCGCGTTCTTCAGGGTGTTGCGCACGGCCTCGATCGGGCCCAGGCCCATGACCTCGGGCGACAGGCCGGAGACGCCGGTGGCCACGACGCGGGCCAGCGGGGTCAGACCCAGGGCCTTGGCCTTGGTGTCGGACATGACGACCAGCGCCGCCGCACCGTCGTTCAGCGGACAGGCGTTACCGGCGGTGATGGTGCCGTTCTCGCGGAAGACCGGCTTCAGCTGCGAGATCTTCTCGTAGGAGGTGCCGGCGCGCGGGCCGTCGTCGGTGGTGACGACGGTGCCGTCGGGCAGGGTCACCGGGGTGATCTCACGCTCGAAGAAGCCGGCCTTGATGGCCTCCTCGGCGCGGTTCTGCGAACGCACGCCCCAGTGGTCCTGGTCCTCGCGGGAGATGCCGGTGAAGGTGGCGACGTTCTCGGCGGTCTCACCCATGGCGATGTAGACGTCCGGGAGCAGGCCCTCGGCGCGCGGGTCGGTCCAGGTGGCGTTGGAGGCCTTGGTCGCCTGGGTGCGGGCCTCGGCGTCGGCGAAGCGCGGGTTGTGGCTGTCCGGCCAGCCGTCCGCGGTGCCCTTCGGGAAGTTGGAGACGGTCTCGACACCGGCCGAGATGAACACGTCGCCCTCGCCCGCCTTGATGGCGTGGAACGCCATACGGGTGGTCATCAGCGAGGAGGAGCAGTAGCGGTTGACGGTGACGCCCGGCAGGGAGTCGTAGCCGAGCTGCACGGCGACCGAGCGCGCGATGTTGAAACCGGCGTAACCGGCGGGCTGGCCGCAGCCCAGCAGCAGGTCGTTCACATCGTTGACGTCCAGGCCCGGCACCTTGTCCAGGGCGGCCTGCACCATCTGCGCGGCCAGATCGTCCGGTCGCATGCTCACCAGAGAACCCTTGCCGGCGCGGCCGATCGGCGAGCGGGCGTACGAAACGATGACGGCCTCAGCCATGAGGACTCCTTTTTTGCTGGGGTGATCCTCTTCGAATTTACGACGGGTGTGTTGAGCGTCCTACATCCGGTATGCCCGTATCCCATCCACTGGTCTGTGGGATATCGCTCACTCGGTCAGGCGGGCACGTCGAAAGCGCTGTGGGACGGGATGTTCGCCATGTCGGTGTAGACGGTGACGACGATGTGGCCGGGTCCGGTGTCCTGGAACAACGCGTAGTGCTCGCTGCCGTAGAAGCCGGCGAGGACGGGAACTCGATATTCGCCGGCGGCGCCGGTGTTCATATTGCGCCAGGCGACGGTGGCGGTGGTCTCACACATCGGAGCGAAGGAGAACTCGCCCGGATCGAACCCGGCGACCGGCAGCGCCTGCACGCTCAAGATCGCCCGGCCCGGCCACTGCGGGCTGGTGTCGGCCCAGGATCGGATATTGCCGCCGCACAGCATCGCATCGTGGTACATGCTCGGGACCTGCGGAAACTCGATGGTTCCGGCGTGGGCGGGCGCGGCGGAGATGATCATGGTCGTGCTGCCGAGAACGGTCAGCAGGGAGGCGGCGGCCAAGCTCGTCGGCATCCTCATGGGGCGATGGTAATTTCCGGCAAGCGTGATATCGCCGACGTGCGCGAAGGCCCGCATCTCCTTTCTGCAACGATGATGGGTATGCGCATCGCTAACCATGTCGTCGATCTGATCGGAAACACCCCGCTCGTCCGGTTGAACTCCGTGGTGGGGCCGAACTCGGGACTGGTGGCGGCGAAGGTCGAATACCTCAACCCGGGCGGTAGCTCGAAGGACCGCATCGCCGTCAAGATGATCGACGCCGCCGAGAAGGCCGGGCTGCTGAAGCCCGGCGGCACGATCGTCGAACCGACCTCCGGCAATACCGGTGTGGGCCTGGCCCTGGTCGCGCAGCAGCGCGGCTACAAGACCGTGTTCGTCTGCCCGGACAAGGTCAGCGAGGACAAGCGCAACGTGCTGCGCGCCTACGGCGCCGAGGTCGTGGTCTGCCCGACCGCGGTCGCGCCGGAGGACCCGGACAGCTACTACAACGTCTCCGACCGCCTGGTCCGGGAGATCCCGGGCGCCTGGAAGCCGGACCAGTACTCCAACCCGGGCGGCCCGGAATCGCACTACGAGACCACCGGTCCCGAGATCTGGCGCGACACCGAGGGCAAGATCACCCACTTCGTGGCGGGCGTCGGCACCGGCGGCACCATCACCGGCACCGGCCGGTACCTCAAGGAGATCTCCGGCGGCAAGGTCAAGATCGTCGGCGCGGACCCGGAGGGCTCGGTCTACTCCGGCGGCACCGGCCGCCCGTACCTGGTCGAGGGTGTCGGTGAGGACTTCTGGCCGACCGCCTACGACCCGGCCATCCCGGACGAGATCATCGCCGTCTCCGACGCCGACTCCTTCGAGATGACCCGCCGCCTGGCCCGCGAGGAGGGCCTGCTGGTCGGCGGCTCCTGCGGTATGGCCGTGGTCGCGGCGCTCAAGGTCGCCGAGCGCGACCCGGACGCCGTGGTGGTCGTGCTGCTGCCGGACGGCGGCCGCGGCTACCTGTCGAAGATCTTCAACGACCAGTGGATGAGCTCCTACGGCTTCCTGCGCTCGCGCCTGGACGGCACCGCCAGCGAGGTGCACGTGGGCGACGTGCTGCGTGGCAAGTCCGGTGAGCTGCCGGACCTGGTGCACACCCACCCGCAGGAGACCCTGCGCGACGCCATCGAGATCCTGCGCGAGTACGGCGTCTCGCAGATGCCGGTCGTCGGCGCGGAGCCGCCGGTGATGGCGGGCGAGGTCGCCGGCTCGGTCACCGAGCGCGATCTGCTCTCGGCCGTGTTCGAGGGCCGCGCCAAGCTGACCGACCCGGTCTCCATGCATATGAGCCCGGCCTTCCCGCTGATCGGCGCGGGCGAGCTGGTCTCGGCCGCGACCAAGCTGCTCGAGAGCACCGACGCCCTGATGGTGGTCGAGGACGGCAAGCCGGTCGGCGTCATCACCCGCCACGACCTGCTGGGCTTCCTGAGCACCGACGTGCTGGTCTAGCCGACCGCGAAGTCTCACCGCCCGCCGGAACCGTGCAGGTTCCGGCGGGCGGTTCGTCTTGTGATCGACCAGTAATGCGGCTTGCTGGTGAATTATGGCGCGGGACAAGCGGATCCACCCGCGCGGCCGAGGTCGTGCAGCAGGGCGGCGGCGCGCAGGCTCGCCCGATCGGCGGCGGTCAGGCCCGCGAGTTCGCCTGCGGCGTCGGCGAGTTCGGCCACGTGCGCCGAATGTCCCAGCAGGTAGCGGCCTTTCAGATCCACCACGATGGACAGGGACCGACACAGATGATCGCGGTCCTGCGGCCGGATCACGGTGGGCAGCCCGGGTTCGGCGCTCACCACCGCGGTCAGCAGGTCCGGTTGGTCCAGTACGCCCCACGCGGCGTCCGGGTCGGCGGCGAACACCGCCACGAGGTCGGGATCCAGGTATCCGCCCGCGCGGCGGCGCAGCTCGGCCAGGCTCGCCGCCCGGTCGCGGCCGCGGCAGGCGAGCCCGGCCTGTTCGGCCAGGTGCAGGATGCGGCCCGGCAGCGAGAGCTGGTCCCCGCGGCGCCGATCGGGTACGCCGAGGCCGTCCCAGCGTTCCCTGACCTGGGTGAGGCCAGGACGGCCGCCTCCGGCCGCCCCAGGCGCGGTCCCAGCGGCTCACCTCGCAGACCGAGCGGACCACGACGGGCGCGCCCTCGGGCGATTCGGTCGCATAACGGTGAGGGACAGGGCCGCCAGCACCTCGGTGACCTGGATGGATGCCATATTCCGGCGCTAATCGGCGCGGTACATCGTTGCGGGGTCTTTATCGGCCGTGAGAACTGTGACGTGTGTGATTTGAGATAACTGCTGTGATTTGCTGGATCGTTACCAAACGCACCCGAAACGACGGTAAACGCCGCGAAATATGCCAAATGTCGGTATATCGCGATCGGAGGGCGAAATTGTTCTGTGATCTGAAACACTTAACGGTTTCAATTGAATCACCAGGTCACCGCATGTATTAATGCAGGTCCCGGACGTGCATCTGAGGCCAGTTCACTTTTCGTTAACCTTTGATTCAAGCTGTGTTCACTATGCGCAACCAAGCTGTGACCTTGTCGGAAACAGACCGCAAGTCTGGATGGCGCAAGGAGATGTGAACACACATGCGGAACGTGATCACCACATCGGTGCGCTGAGGACCACGGCCGGGAGGCCGTCGCCCTCGCTGCAGCCCTCTAGGTAGGGCGCCAATTCAATTGACCCGTAACGGGTTTCACAACAGCATCCACAACAGCCCGCAGTGTGCAGGTGAGCGTCGGTAGACGCCCGTGTGACCAAGCGCTGCCATTTCAGGCCCGCGAGCCCGAAACCGAACAGGAATCCAAATTCGCCATGCCCAAGAATGTTATGTCTGCTCTCAGTGACCCTGCCAAACGTAGCAAGGTAGTTGCCACCGCTCGGACGGCCGGTGCCGCCGCTCTCGCCCTCGGCGTGTTCGGCTCCATCTTCACCGCCGCCGGCGCCGCCAACGGTGATGTCGAGCCCGCTGCGCTGAAGCAGACCCTGGCCGCCGCCACCGCGCCCGCCGCGGCCGTCAAGTTCGCGTCGGCCGGCGAGCACCAGGCCGCCGCTCCGGCTCCGGCCCCCATGCCGGCCCCGCAGCCCGAGGTGGCCCCCGCGCCCGCTCCCGCTCCCGAGGCGGCCCCGGCCCCGGCCCCCGCGCCGCCGGTCTACGCCGACAACCTGGACGGCTGGATCCGCCAGGCGCTGGACATCATGGCCCAGCGCGGCATCCCCGGCAGCTACGACGGCATCTTCCGCAACATCATCCGGGAGTCCAGCGGCAACCCGCAGGCGATCAACCTGTACGACTCGAACGCCGCCATGGGCATCCCGTCCAAGGGCCTGCTGCAGGTGATCGACCCGACCTTCGCCGCCTACCACGTCGACGGCACGCCCTTCGACGTCTGGGATCCGGTCGCCAACATCGTCGCCGCTTGCAACTACGCGGCGCACCGCTACGGCTCGATGGACAACGTCAACAGCGCGTACTGATCCACCGCTCCGGCGTTCGACGACACACGATGGCCCGCCCGATGAGGGGCGGGCCATTCGTCGTCTTTGGGCGGCTGTCCGATCCGATTGGGCAACACTTTCGCAAACAGCCGGATCCGAGGATCGACTCGGCGTATAACGGCCCCGTGGAGCAGTTCCGGCAACCCGGCCGGAACAGATAGCGAAGGGACGGGGTCATGCACACCTCGAGTTCGGCTATCGATATCCAGATCGGGCGAGGGCTCTCCGACGCGTGGAGTTCCATCGCCACCTGGGTGCCCAAATTCGTCGGGTTCCTGGTCATCCTGCTCATCGGCTGGTTCGTGGCGAAACTCGTGGCCCGGCTGGTGACCCGAATCCTGCACCGAGTCGGCTTCGATCGCCTCGTCGAACGCGGCGGCATCAAGGACATGCTCGCCCGCGGCAGCTACGACGCCACCGGCATCATCGCCAAGCTGGCGTACTACGCGGTGCTGTTGATCACCCTGCAACTCGGCTTCGGCGTCTTCGGCCCGAACCCGGTGAGCACCATGCTGAACGCCGTCGTGGCCTGGCTGCCGCGACTGGCCGTCGGCATCATCATCATCTGTATCGCCGGCGCCATCGCCCGCGTCGTCCAGGACATGGTGTCGAACATGCTGAGCGGCCTCGACTACGGCCGCATGCTGGGACGCATCGCGGCCGTGTTCATCTGGGGCATCGGCATCATCGCCGCGCTCAATCAGATAGGCGTCGGAACCTCGGTCACCATGCCGATCCTCATCACCGTCCTGGCCACCGTGGGCGGCATCCTCGTCGTCGGTGTCGGCGGCGGACTGATCCGGCCCATGCAGCAGCGCTGGTCGGGCTGGCTGGACACCATCGAGGGCGAGATGCCCGAGGTGAAGGGCCACGCCCAGGCGTATCAGCGCGGCCGCGAGGACGCCGCGCGCCAGCGCCAGGCCCAGCAGGAGGCCATGGCCGCGCAACGGGCCGCCATGGCGCAGCAGCCGACCATGGCGGGTCAGGGCATGGGCCAGATGCCTCCGGGTAAATGGGCCGAACCCGGCAGTGGCGCAATGGGTTACGGACCGCAGGGGTATCAGCAGCAGGGCGGATACGGGCAGGGCGGCGGCCAGATGCCTCCGCAACAGCCGGGTCAGATGCCCCAGCAACAGTCCGGGCAGATGCCTCCGCAACAGCCGGGTCAGATGCCTCCGCCGCAGACCGGGCAGATGCCTCAGCAACAGACCGGTCAGATGCCCGCACCCGGAACCGGCCGGATGCCGTCACCGCAGAGCGGCCAGATGCCACCGCAATCCGGCCAGACGCCCCAGAACGATCAGCCGACGCCCCCGGCGCAGCGCCCCGATCGGGGCGGCCAGCTACCGCGGCACGGCGACCAGGATCGCGGCGACATGTAGCCGACGCTCTTTCGGGATCAGGGAGCTCTCAGCGGCTCCCTGATCTCGTTTCGGGGTTCAGGAGGCGCGGGCGAGGGAGCAGACGGCGGCCAGGCGGAGGTGCAGCCAGTCGGCGTCCTGCCAGTCCAGCGGAGAGCGCGGGAGCGCGGCGTGTTCGGCTTCGCGGAGGTCCTCGAGGATGCCGCGGGCGTACCCGGCGAGCAGCACGCTGACCGGGACCAGGCCGGAGTTCTCCACGCCCAGGTCGAGGATGTCGCGGACGGCGGCGGCGTGCTGGTCGATGACCGCGCTGACGCCGGGGAAGACTGCCGCGGCTTCCAGGGCGGGGGCTCCGTGGGTGCGCTGCAGTCGATTCAGGGTTTTACGCGCCGAGACGACGAGCAGAGCGGAGCCGGGCACAAACACCCGGCGATGCTAGCAACCCGCCCGCGGCCCGCGGATCGAGTGTGATATATCACGCATTCCTCCGGAAGTCCCGCTCAGCGGAAGGCTTTCGAGCCGGTCAGCGCCTCGCCCAGCACCAGCTGGTGCACCTCCGCGGTGCCCTCGTAGGTGAGCACGGATTCCAGGTTGTTGGCGTGCCGCAGCACCGGGTACTCGAGGGTGATGCCGTTCGCGCCCAGAATGGTCCGGCATTCGCGCGCGATCCGGATGGCCTCCCGGGTGCTGTTCAGCTTGCCCGCGCTGATCTGCTCGTTGGAGATCACGTGCCGGTCCTTGAGCCGCCCGAGGTGCACGGCCAGCAGTTCACCCTTGCCGAGTTCGAGCGCCATGTCGGCGAGTTTGGCCTGGGTGAGCTGGTAGGCGGCGAGGGGCTTGTCGAAAACCTCGCGGGTGCGTGAGTATTCGATCGCGGCGGACAGGCAGTCGCGGGCCGCGCCGAGCGCGCCGAAGATGATCCCGAATCGCGCCTCCGACAAGCAGCCCAGCGGCGCCGCCAAGCCCCGCGCCTCGGGCAGCTGGGCGTCGGCGGGCAGCCGGACGCCGTCGAGGGAGAGTTCCGCGGTGATCGAAGCCCGCAGGGACAGTTTGTGTTTCATCTCCCGGGCACTGAATCCCGGTGTTTCCGTGGGCACCACGAAGCCGCGGATCACGTCCCGCTCGCCCTCGCGCGACTGCGCCCACACGATGGCGACATCGGCCACCGACCCGTTGGTGATCCACATCTTCGAGCCGTCGAGGATCCAGTCGTCCCCGTCGCGTCGCGCCCGCGTCCGCATGCCGCCCGGATTGGATCCGAAGTCGGGTTCGGTGAGCCCGAAGCAGCCGATCACCCGCCCGGCCGCCATCTCCGGCAGCCACCGCAGCTTCTGTTCCTCGGACCCGTACTTGTGGATGGCGGTCATGGCCAGCGAGCCCTGCACCGACACCATGCTGCGCACTCCGGAGTCGACGGCCTCCAGCTCCAGGCAGGCCAGCCCGTACGCCGTCGCCGAGGTGCCCGCGCACCCGTATCCCTCCAGGTGCATCCCCAGCAGCCCGAGCTTGCCCAGCTCCGGAGCCACCTCCCGCGCCGGGAAGGTCCCCTCCTCGAACCATTCGGTCACCCGCGGCCGCAACCGTTCCGCCGCGAACGCGCGCACCGTCTCGCGGATGGCGCGTTCCTCGTCACTGAGCAGGGAGTCGATGGCGAACAGCTCGTCTACGGTGACCATGCGCCCACGATAGGACCGCCCGCGCGACGCCCACAACGCCGCGCCGATACCGACCCGGAGGCGGGGCGGACCGGCCGCGTCCTTAGGCTGTTCGCATGAGCGATCAGCTGGGTTTCTCCACACGGGCGGTGCACGCCGGGTTCGATCCGGACCCTCAGACCGGTGCGGTGAACGTGCCGATCTACGCGAGTTCGACCTTCGCCCAGGACGGGGTCGGCGGCATGCGCGGCGGCTACGAGTACGCGCGCACCGGCAACCCGACCCGGACCGCGCTGGAGGCCAACCTGGCCGCGCTCGAATCCGGCACCTACGGGCGGGCTTTCGCCTCCGGTATGGCGGCCACCGACTGCGCGATCCGGGCCAACCTGCGCCCCGGCGACCACATGGTGATCCCGAACGACGCCTACGGCGGCACCTTCCGGCTCATCGACAAGGTGTTCACCCAGTGGGGCATCGAGTACTCGGTCGCGCCGATCTCGGACGTGGACGCCGTGGCCGCGGCCATGCGCCCCAACACCAAGCTGGTGTGGGTGGAGACCCCCACCAACCCGCTGCTGAACGTCGGTGACATCGCGGCGCTGGCCGAGGTCGCCCACGCGGGCGGCGCGAAGCTGGTCGTGGACAACACCTTCGCCTCCCCGTACCTGCAGCAGCCGCTGCTGCTGGGCGCGGACATCGTGCTGCACTCGACCACCAAGTACCTGGGCGGCCACTCCGACGTGGTCGGCGGCGCGCTCATCACCAACGATCAGGAGCTGGACACCAAGTTCGCGTTCCTGCAGAACGGCGCGGGCGCGGTCCCCGGCCCGATGGACGCCTTCCTCACCCTGCGCGGCATCAAGACCCTGGCCCTGCGCATGGACCGGCACTGCGACAACGCCGAGACCATCGCCGAGTTCCTGGCCAACCACCCCAAGATCGCCCAGGTCATCTACCCCGGCCTGCCCGAGCACCCGGGCCACACCGTCGCGCAGAAGCAGATGCGACGCTTCGGCGGCATGATCTCGGTGCGCGTGCACGGCGGCAAGGAAGCGGCGCTGGAGTTCTGCTCCAAGACCAAGATCTTCACCCTGGCCGAGTCCCTCGGCGGCGTGGAATCGCTGATCGAGCACCCGGGCGCCATGACCCACGCCTCCACCGAGGGCTCCGCTCTCGAGGTCCCGGCCGACCTGGTCCGCCTCTCGGTCGGCATCGAGGACATCAGCGACCTGCTCTCGGACATCGAGCAGGCCCTGGCCTAGGTCTCAGCACAAAGAAGCGCCGCACCGGATTCCGGTGCGGCGCTTCCTTTGCATCTCGGCCGATACAGCGGTTGATCAGCTGTGGTAGGGCTCCGCGGAGACCAGGGTCACCTTCATGGTCTTGCCATTGGGCAGGGTGTATTCGCGGGTGTCGCCGACCTTGGCGTCGATGAGGGCGCCGCCCAACGGGGAGCTGGGGGAGTAGGTCTCGAGGTCGGCGCTGCCGAGGCCCTCTTCGCGGGTGGCGATGAGGAAGGTCTCGGTGTCGGACTCGTCACCGTCGTAGTAGACCTTGACGACCGAGCCGGGCAGGGCGACGCCGGACTTGGTGGGCGCGACGCCGACCTTGGCGTTGTTCAGCAGTTCCTGCAGCTGGCGGATACGCGCCTCCTGCTGGCCCTGCTCTTCACGCGCCGCGTGGTAACCGCCGTTCTCCTTGAGGTCGCCCTCTTCACGGCGCTCGTTGATTTCGGCCGCGATGACGGGACGGTTGGCGATGAGCGCGCCGAGTTCGCTCGTGAGCCTCTCGTGCGACTCCGGGGTCAGCCAAGTCACGGTCTCAGTCATCTCGATCACTCCCTAGTAGTTGTCCCCGGCAAGCCGGGATTCCCTGATGCCCGTTGCTGAAACCCATCCGGAGATGGGCACACAGCAGCAGTGGACAGCCAGAGCGATCCCTGGGGAGAGTCCCGACAGCGCCGGCCGTCAATGCAGCAAACACGGCTCCGAACGCCGGAACCGTGTATCGCGTCATTTTAGCACGATTTGAAAATGCGCTGGTAGAAGCGGCAATGCGGGTCGCATACCCGACTTTTCACCCGGCGCGCAGGTAGGCCGGCACATGCTCGGTGCAGCCGTAGACATTGGCCGCGCCGGCCCGTCGGGCGGTCTTGATGGTGGTGTCCATGCGGACGGTGCCGGCGTCGGAGCCGGGAACCAGGATCTCGCGGCGGCCGACCTCGTCGGTGTCGCCGTCCATGGCGCGCACGATGCAGGCGACCGCGGTGCCGGGATCCTTGCGGGTCACCTTGAATTCGATGGTGGTGGTGGAGTCGTCGACGACGGTGTAGCCGAGGCGTTCCGGTTCGATGTCCTGCGGCCCGTAGGTGCGGAAGCCCAGGTAGGCGACCACGAGTCCGCCGACGAGAACGATCGGTCCGAGGGCCCAGGGCAGCCAGCGGCGGTTCTTCCGCGGCTTGATCCCGTACCTGTCGGCCGGTCTTTCGCTCATATCGGGGACGCTCCCGGGGGGTAGGTCGGAACAAACAACGATCGGATGGAACTATAGGGAATGGATATCCGATGCCTGTGTCTGGACTCGGCACGTGCCAATTGATACAGCTCGACGCTACGAGGTGAAAACGTGATCGGTGAGGTGAACGAGAAGTGAGTGGTCTTCGCCTCATGGCGGTGCACGCCCATCCCGACGACGAATCCAGCAAGGGTGCGGCCACCACCGCGCGCTATGCCGCCGAAGGCAACGAGGTGCTGGTCGTCACCCTCACCGGCGGGGAGCGCGGCGACATCCTGAACCCCGCCATGGACACCCCCGGCATCAAGGACCGCATCACCGAGGTCCGCCGCGAGGAGATGGCCGCCGCCGCCGAGGCGCTGGGCGTCCGCCAGACCTGGCTGGGTTTCGTGGATTCCGGTCTGCCGGAAGGCGATCCGCTGCCGCCGCTGCCCGATGGCTGCTTCGCGCTGGTGCCGCTGGCGGAGGCCGCCGAGGCGCTGGTGCGGGTGGTGCGCGAGTTCCGGCCGCACGTCATCACCACCTATGACGAGATGGGCGGCTACCCGCACCCGGACCACATCAGGTGCCACCAGGTGTCGGTCGCGGCGTACGAGGCCGCCGGCGATCCGGAGCGGTTCCCCGACGCGGGTGAGCCCTGGACGCCGCTGAAGTTGTACTACGACCACGGCTTCAGCCTGGCCCGGCTCGAGATCTTCGCCGCCGAGTACGAGCGCATCGGTGAACCGTTCCCCATGCAGGAGTGGATGGACCGGATGCGCAAGTACGCCGCTGAGCGCGGCGACATCATGGCCCGGGTGACCACCCAGGTCGAGTGCGCCAAGTACTTCCCGGCGCGGGACGACGCGCTGCGCGCCCACGCCACCCAGATCGACCCCAACGGCGCCTTCTTCGCGGTGCCGACGGAGATGCAGCAGCGGCTGTGGCCGACCGAGGAGTTCGAGCTGGCCAAGACCCGCGTCAAGACCGCGATCCCGGAGACCGACCTGTTCGCGGGCATCGACGACGCCGACACCGAGGACGCCGCCCGATGATGCTCACCCTGCTCGCCCAGACCAACAACTCGCCGACCGGCCCGGAGTTCGGCAAGGCGTCGCCGCTGGGCCTGGTCATCGTGCTGGTGTTGCTGGCGGGCACGATCCTGCTCATCCGGAACATGAACAAGCACATCAAGAACCTGCCCGCCGAGTTCTCCCCGGAGCACCCGGAGGCGGATCAGGAAGCCGACGAGGGCACCGAGCACGGAATCGCCGCGCAGGAGGACGACGACGCGTCGCCGCGCAGCGAGTCCAAGCCGGAAGCCACCAACGGCACGGCCTGACCCTGACGATGCGCAGCGCCCCCGGTCCACGGACCGGGGGCGCTGTCGTTTCCCGGTACTCGGAACAATTCCGGTCACGCTGCCGTTTCCGCACCGGAGAGCGAAAACGCCGGAGTGGAAAGGGAAATCGCGATGCCGAGCCCGCCGGGACGACCGAGGAGATCGCGGGCTTTGTCCGCAAGCGCCTGGGCTGAGCCGGTCTCGTTCCGGGTCGCGGGATCACTCCAGGGTCGGCTGGTCGTAGAGGGTGAATCCGCCCTTGCCGTCCGTGTCCACGCCGAGGAATCGCCCGGCGTGGAAGGGGTTGTTGGCGAGCAGCCGGACCACCGTGTTGTCCGGATCGAAGAGGTCGAGGACCGCGCCGTATTCGCCGCGGTCGAAGACCTCGCCGCGGGTGTAGTCGAGTTCGTCGGCGCGGGCGGCGAAGGCGTGCAGGTCGTCGACGGAGTCGACTTCCAGCGCGAAGACGTCGAACCCGCCGAGGTCCGGTTGCCCGGGGCAGTATTCGCGTTCGCGCAGCGCGATGCCGAATCCGCTGGGGTGCATGAGCTGCGCGCCGCGCAGGTCGCCCTCTTCCCGGAATTCCCCGGCCAGGCGCAGGTCGAGTAGGTCGGTGTACCAGGCGACGCTGCGCGCCAGGTCGCTGACCGGCAGCTTGACGTGGCGGATGCGGACGAGTCCGGCCATGGGTGGCTCCTGATTCGGTGCGCGCGGTGTCGTCGGGCGGGAACCTCGCAAGGATGCCACTTCCCGGCCGCCGTGGCGTGGAATGGCGCTCGAAACGCCGGTGTCGGAATACCTCTGGGGGGTATGTGGTTGCGGTGATTCCACGCTCGATCTCGTCAGAAGGTGGCATTCATGGCTACGCCGACCCTGGACCGGTCCGCCGACGCGGCCAATACCGTTTCCTCCCATGTGGTGGGGGTGATGGTGGAGGCGGCCCTGCGAGCCGGGGCCGACAAGGAGCAGCTCGCCCGGCTGCTCGGCCAGGATCCGGCGCTGCTGTCCGACGACGCGCTGCGCATCTCGACCCTGAAGGTGTCGCGGCTGTGGGAGTTGCTGTACGGGCTGGCCGGTCCCGAGGCCGGGGTGCTGGCCGCCGAGCGGGCCGAGCGCGGACGGCTCAATGTGTGGGACTACCTGATCGGCACCGCGCCCACGCTCGCCGAGGGCCTGCGGGATGCCGCGCGCTACAACAACGCCATCTGCGACCGCCGCGTCGACCTCGAGGTGATCGAGGACGGCGCGCTGCTGACCGTGCGCTATGGCATCTTCCCGCACGCCGGCGCCGCGCAGGCTGTGCACCGGGAATTCGTGATGGCCGTGATCGTGCGCCGCGCCGCCGAGAGTTTCGGCGCGGCGGGGCTTCCCGTCCGCGTCGACTTCACCCACCCGGCTCCGGCGGACCGCGGCTACCTGGTCCGCGCCCTCGGCACCGCGAACCTCCACTTCGGCCGGGCCGCGGACGCCATCACCTTCATGGGCTCCGATGCCGGGCAGGCCGCGAGTGACCCTGTCCTGCAAGCGATCCTGCGCTCCCACGCCCAGCAGGTCATCGACTCGATCGCGCCCGAACCAGAGTGGCTGGACGCTTTCCGCGCGGCTCTGTACGCGACGCTGCCGGACTCCGGCGGGGACGGCGTCCGCCTGGAGAAGGTCGCCCGCGCTCTCCGTCTGAGTGAACGCACCCTGCAACGCCGCCTGGCCGAGCACGGCACCGGCTGGCGCACCGAACTCGAAACCCTCAGGCGCGATACGGCGCTCGCCCTCCTGCGTGACCCGGCCGTGCCGGTCCGCGTGGTGGCGCTGCGTCTGGGCTACCGCGATCACCGTGTCCTGGCCCGGGCCTTCCGCCGCTGGACCGGCCAGTCGCCCGCGGGTTTCCGCCGCGGCCTGGTGCGGTGACCGGGCCGGATCAGGTCGGGTCGGCGGTGAGGTGGAGGTAGGCGGTGTCGAGGGGGATGTCGACGGCGAACCAGGCGGCCGGGCGGTCGTCGTCGCGCGGGCACCAGGCGGTGGCCACGCACAGGCGGGCGGCCTCATCGGTGGCCAGGCCGGGCAGGTGCCATTCGATCCGGGCCGGATCCCGGTAGCGGACACCGTATTCGGCGTCGTGGTCGTCGGCGTGGATCCGGTGCGCCCAGCTGCCGGGCATGAGGCGCGCGTCCTCGGCCTGCATGGCCAGCAGTTCGGAGTCGGGGCCGCCGATGCACACCATGAAGTGGTCGTTCTCGATGCTCACCGCCGCGAGGCACTCCCCGGTGTCCGGTCCGCTGGTGGTCCCGGCGGGCAGATCGGTCAATTCGGCCGTGAAGACCAGTCCCGGGACCGCGCTGTGCGCCTTCACCTGCCAGATCCCGGCCCACAGCGCGACTGGCGCGCCCCCGTCCCAGGCGGGCATCTCGATGCTCCCGACCAGCAGGTCGACGGTGGCGTCCCGATGCCGCCACCGGTGCAGATGCGACCCGTTCGGCAAGCGCCACAGCGTGTTCGGACCGGTGGGCAGCAGCTCCGACCCGATGGTGACGCCGAACCCCACGATCCCGAGCGGGGTGTCGATCACGGCGGGACGACGGTCTACCTGAGCGAGATGGTCGGTGGGGAGCATGAACCCATCATGCAGGGTCCGTATCGGAGCCCGCTGACCGGTTGCACCCGTTAGTTTTTCGTAAAGGAAATTTCCGGTTGTCCGGCGCGGGATTAGCGTTTGTGGTGTCGAACAGCTGCGGTTCCGGGGGGTGGGGTTGATGGCGGCGGACGTGATCGGCAAGTTCGCGCGGGTGACGGCCGCGATCACCCCCGACCACCTCGGCGAGGTGTTGATCGAGGTGCGGGCCGGGTCCGAACGGTTCCTGGCGCGCGCCGCCGACAGCGAGTCGACGATTCCCAAGCACGCTCAGGTGCTCGTGGTCGGCAGTCTGGGTGGCCGGACCGTCGAAGTCGTTCCCGTGAAATGAAGGTGCATCGTGGACATCCTGGTCATTGGTTTGGTCGGGTTGGTGTTCGTTGTTCTGTTGGCCGGAATCGGGTTGCTGCGGCTCGCGTGGCGCGTGGCCGAACCCGATGAGGCGCTGATCATCTCGGGTTTCCGAGCTGGATCGGGGCCGGGCGGGTCGGGAGAGAGTATGGGGTTCCGGATCGTCACCGGGCGCGGGTGCCTGGTCGCGCCGGGGTTGACCAAGGTGCGGCGAATCTCGCTGGAGGCGCACGAATCCCAGATCGTGGTGCCGTGCGTGAGCCGGCAGAAGATCAATCTGCAGCTGACCGGTGTGGTGATGTACAAGGTCGGCGACGACTACACCTCGATCGCCAATGCGGCGCGGCGGTTCCTGGACCGGCCCACCGACGAGCTCGAGACCAAGGTGCAGAACGTGTTCATCGGTCATCTGCGCGCCATCGCGGGCTCGATGACCGTGGAGGACATGATCAGTGATCAGGACAAGTTCTCCGAGCAGGTGCGGGACCGCTGCTCGCACGAGATGGAGTCTTTCGGCCTGGTGATCGACTCGTTCCAGATCCAGTCCATCGCCAGCGAATCGAATTACATCGCCAATCTGGCCATTCCGCACCAGGCGGAGGTGGAGCAGCACGCCCGCATCGCGCGCGCCAATGCCGAACGCGAGGCCATCGCGCAGGAGCAGGCGGCGCAGGCGGAGGTCGCGTTGTCGGTGCGCGACACCCAGATCAAGAAGGCCGGATATCAGGCCGAGGTGGATCGGGCCACCAAGGACGCCCAGCAGCAGGGCCCGCTGGCCGAGGCGACCGCCCGGCAGGCGGTGGTCGAGGTGGCGACCAAGGTCGCGCAGCTCGAGGCGCAGCAGAAGGAACAGCAACTCCAGGTGGAGGTGCGCAAGCCCGCCGACGCCGAGGCCTACAAGCAGACGACTCTGGCCACCGCGGCCCGTGACGCCCGCATCAGTCAGGCCGAGGCCGACGCCGCGGAGACCCGGCTGCGCGCGGAAGCCGCTGCGGCGCAGACGAAGTTGCAGGCCCTCGCCGAGGCCGAATCGATCAAGGCGCGGGCGGCGGCGCAGGCCGAGGCGACCCGGCTCACCGGTCAGGCCGAGGCGGACGCGATCAAGGCGCGCGGTCTGGCCGAGGCCGACGCCGTGCGCGCCCGGATGGCCGCGGAGGCGGCGGGCATCCAGCAGCGCGCCGAGGCGATGAGCCAGAACCAGGAGGCGGTGATCGCCCAGCAGATCGCCGAGCACCTGCCGGAGATCGTGGCCGCGGCGGCGAAGCCGTTCGAGCACGTCGGGCAGTTCACGGTGCTCAACGGGGCGCAGGGCGTGACCTCGGCGCTGGCCGAGATCATCCAGCAGGCGGGGACTCTCGCCACCATGGCGCGGGAATCCCTGACGCCGGAGATCAGCCGTTCGTGATCGAGGCGACGAGAAGGCCGCGGTGACCAGGCGCAGCGGGATGCCGAGCGGCACGATCGAGAGGAAGTAGTTCCGGCGATGGCTCGGTGGGGAGAATCCCACCGAGCCATCGCCGATTCGATAGCGGCTGTTCGGATGTCAGGCGGCAGCCGAGACCTCCTGGTCACGCCGGGCCGGGGACCGGAAGGTCACCAGGGCGAGCGCCGCCGCGCCGACGGCGATGATGCCGGCGGTGACGAACGCCGCCGAGAAGCCGTCGGTCAGGGCGGCGGTGTCGCCGAGCCGGTCGGCGCCCGCGTTCGCCGCGATGGCGGTGACCGCGGCCAGGCCCAGGGCCGAACCGATCTGGTAGCTGGTGTTCACGATGCCCGAGGCGAGGCCGCCCTCCTGCGGCGGCGCGGCCGAAATGGCCGTCTGCAGTGTGGGAATGAAGGCCAGCGACATGCCCAGCGCCGCCACCAGCGAACCGGGCAGCACGTCGATCCAGAAGTTGCCGTCGGGGCGGATGAACGACAGCCACGCCAGTCCGGCGGCCAGGATGACCAGGCCCGCGACCGTCATGGTGCGAGCGCCGAAGCGCGCGAACAGTTTCGGCGAGATCGCGATCATGCCGACCATGATGAGCGCGGTCATGGGCAGCAGCGCCGCGCCCGACGGGAAGGCCGAATAGCCCAGCACCTGTTGCAGATACAGGTTCAGGAAGAACCACATCGGCACCCACGCCGCGCCCAGCAGTACCTGGGCGAGGTTGGCCGCGCCGAGGTCGGGTGCGCGGAAGATGCTCAGCGGCATGAGCGGTTCGCGGCGGCGGGCCTGGATCGCGATGAACGCGCCGAGCAGGGCGACGGCCGCGGCCAGCACCACCCAGGTCGAGGTGGCGGACCAATCCCCGCGCACCACACCGAAGACCGCCGCGCCCAGTCCGAGCGTCGCTGTCACCGCGCCGAGCAGATCCACCGAGGCGTGCGGAGCCATCGCGCCGTCGGGCACCAGGGCCGGGGCGGCGAGCAGGGCTACCAGCGCGATCGGGATATTGATGTAGAAAACCCAAGGCCACGAGGCGTATTGGGTGATGAGCCCACCCAGGAACACACCGGCGGTGCCGCCCGCGGGCGCGGCCGCGCCGTAGACGGCGAAGGCCTTGGTCAGTTCGCCGGGATTGCCGCCGAACAGCATCATCAGCAGGGTCAGGGCGGAGGGTGCGATGAGGGCCGCGCCCGCGCCCTGGACGCCGCGTCCGATCAGTTCCACCGCGGCGTTTCCGGCGAGCCCGGCGACCAGTGAACCGACCGCGAGGATGCCCCAGCCGGTCTGGAAGATCCGTCGGGCGCCGACGATGTCGGACAGCTTGCCGCCGAGCAGCAGCAGGCCGCCGAACACGACCACGTAGGCGTTGAAGACCCAGGACAGGTTCTCCTGCGAGAAGCCCAGCGCGTCCTGCATTTCCGGCAGTGCGACGCCGATGATCGAGGTGTCCATGATGACGATGAACTGGGCGAGGGCGATGAGCCCCAAGGCGATCCAGCGCCGCGACGGGGGTGGCGCGGTGGTGTGGGTGGACATAGGAATCACTCCCTGGCAGAGGTATCGGGCGGCCGGGTGGCCACTGGCTGTTCCAACCCGTCCATTGGTACCCCCGTGGGGTATGCGAAGAACAGCCCGGAGCAGTGTGACCCTTCTCATACGTATTGGGGGTATGGGTATGTGCCAGGTGTTGGCCTGCGCGAAAAGGCCGTCGGCGCCGGAACTTTCGGCGAATTCGGGCGGGGACACGCGCCGGAGACAGTTGACATCGACCCGGTGTGGGCTGTGAGGATTGGCCGATGATGAAACGAACGATCAATAGCTTGACCGCCGTTGCCATCCTCGGAGCCGGCGCGGCCGTCGCCGCGGCACCGGCCGGCGCCGAACCCGGCGGCCCCTGTCAGCTGGGCTGGTCGAACACCGAACCGCGTTCCTGCGTGCAGAACAGCTTCAACACCGGCCCGGTCTTCACCGTCGGAAACGGTGTCTGCGCGGGCATGTTCTCGGTCGGCGGCACGGCCTTCGACGGCCCGCTCTACCAGTACTCCGAGGCGCCGGGTGCCTCACACTCGGTGATCCTGCGCATCAGCCAGGGCTTCTCCCTGCTGGGCAATTGGGCCCCGACACTGCTGGCCTGTGACGTCAATGCCGTCATCGACTGGACCAATGCCGACACCGGCCAGCAGGGCAGCGTCACCCGCTTCATCGCCGCGGGGCAGAACAGCACCTATCCGGCCATCTTCCCGGTCGACACCGGACCGGGCCGCGTGCACCTGACCATCCGCACGGACCGCCCGAACGTCCCGGTCAACCTCGACGTCGTCGTGCCCTAGCGTCGAATTCGGCCACGATCGGGCTCCCACTCGAATCTCGGATTCGGGTGGGAGCCTTCGTTCATCGGGCCGTCAGGAACTGGTGCAAGCCCTGGGCGACGGCGGCGTCGCCCTGGACGGTCGGGTGGCCCGGCTGCCCGTACCAGTCCGGACCCGGGGTGAAGATGCCGTTCAGCCACGGGTCGGGGGAGCACAGTCCGTGGCCCGCGGTGACCGCGGCGGCATCGAAGTACTCGACCCCGAGCGCGGCGGCCCCGTCCCGCGGAGCGGTGCGGAGGCTGTCGAACAGGTCGGTGACGGCTCCCGCCCGGGGCAGGCCGACCGGAACGCCCAGTACGCCCATGCAGATCGCCTGATCACCCGGCGTGTGCAGCTCCTGGTACCCGACCAGCACGATCCGGGCGTTCGGCGCGTAGTAGCGGATGTAGGTGACGATGTCGCGCAGGTGGTCGACGTAGTCCTGCCCGGTCAGCAGCGCGGGCGGATTGGCGTTGGTGGCGGCGTCGGCCGTGCTGCACCCGCGCAGCACATCGAGCAGGCACGGCACCAGCTCGTTCTGTGCCGCATGGTCCGCGCCCCAGGCATCGTTCAGACCGAACTGCAGCAGCACCGCTTTGGTCCGCGGCCCGAACGCCCCGTCCGCGGCCGCCTGTCGCGCCTCGGTGAGCGCGGTCCAGAAGTGGTCCTCCCCGTGCCGCCACATGTACGCGCCGACGCAGGACACGTCCGCGACATCCTGGGTCGCCGACAACCCCATTCGATCCGCCAGCTGATTCGGCCAGGAGGTGGGCAGATGCGGGCAGGCCACCCCGGCGGGCTGCGGCTGCATGGTCGACCAGGTGGCATTGGCCGTATTCGAATCGCCCATGACGACCAGCGTCTTCCCGCCGTTCGAGGCCGCCGGATCGGTGTCGGCCCCGGCCACCGGTGCGGTGAGGCCGCTGATCAGCGCCGCCCCTCCGAAGACCATCGCGACGGCGGAGAGAAAACGGCTCATGGTCCTCGGCATTTCGTGCGGTAGAGATTCGGGCGCCCGTACGGGTCGCCAGATCCTAGCGCGACCCGTACGGCGGAACCGCTTATTCGGGGGTGACGATGGCGAAATCCGGGTTGGGTTCGTCGAACAGGGCGGTGAGTTTGACGAAGCTCTGGGCGTCACCGTCGATGGTGAGCGCGCCGGACTTGACGGCCGTGCTGATGTCCTGACCGCCGAGCAGGACGCCGATCAGGGTGGCGCGGGTGAGGGTGAAGGTGACGTCGGCGGGCGGGAGTTTGTCGCCCTCGCGGCGGTCGAAGTGGATGAGGACGCCGTTGCGCAGTTCGAGGCGGTGGGTGCGCTTCTCGTCGGTGAAAACCCAGTCGCTGATGGCCTTTTCGTGCCAGGACTTGGGGCCGTCGAGCCGCAGGGAGAGGGCGTCGAAGACCTGGTCGATGGTCAGGGCCGCCATCATGGACGGGGAGGTGGTCTGGGTGGGCGTGCCGATATTGCCGTTGCGGAGTTCATAGGCGCCCATCAGGAAGAAGTTGCGCCAGGTGCCGTTCTCGGCGCCGTAGCCGAGCTGTTCGTATGTGTCGGCGAGCAGCGACTTCGCGGCGGTGTTCGCGGGGTCGGCGAAGACGACATAGTTGACCACCTGCGCGACCCAGCGGTAGTCGCCCGCGTCGTAGGCCGCGCGCGCCTTGCGCAGCACCTCGTCGGCACCGCCCATGAATTCCACATGGCGGGTGGCCGATTCGACCGGCGGGTGCTCCCACAGGTGCGCGGGATTGCCGTCGAACCAGCCCATGTAGCGCTGGTAGATGGCCTTCACATTGTGGCTGACCGAGCCGTAGTAGCCGTGCGCGTGCCAGGACCCGGCGATGGCCGGGGGTAGCTCGATGGCTTCGGCGATCTCACTGCCGACATAACCCTGGTTCAGGCGCCGCAGCGTCTGGTCGTGCAGGTACGCGTACAGGTCCCGTTGCAGCGCAAGGTATTCCACCAGGCGCTCGGTGTCCCAGGTCGGCCAGTGGTGCGAGGCGAACACGACGTCGGACTCGTAGCCGAACAGGTTGATCGACTCGGTCAGGTACTGCGACCAGACGTGCGGGTCGCGCACCAGCGCACCGCGCAGGGTGAGCAGATTGTGCAGGGTGTGGGTGGCGTTCTCCGCCATGCAGAGTGCGCGGTGGCCGGGGAAGTAGAAGTTCATCTCCGATGGCGCTTCGGTTCCCGGCGTGATCTGGAAGACGACGCGGACCCCGTCGACCGTCATCTCCTGACCGGTCTCGGTGATGTCGTGGGTCGGCGCGATCAGGGTGACCGTGCCGGTGGAGGTGGTCTGCCCGAGGCCCGCGCCCACCTGGCCCTTGGGGCCGCGGGGGAGCGCCGCGCCGTACATGTAGGCGGCGCGGCGGGCCATCGCCGTTCCGGCATAGACGTTCTCGGCGACCGCGTGCTCGAGGAATCCGGCGGGCGCGATCACCGGGAGGCGACCCGCGTCCACGTCCTCCTGGGTGGTGACGCCGTCCGCGCCGCCGAAGTGGTCGACGTGCGAGTGGGTGTAGATCAGGCCGGTCACCGGCTTGTCGCCGCGGTGCGCGCGGTACAGATCGAGTCCCGCCTTCGCGGTCTCGGCCGAGATGAGCGGGTCGATCACGATCACGCCGGTGTCGCCCTCGATCAGGGTCATGTTCGACAGGTCGAGGCCGCGGATCTGGTAGATCCCCGGTGTCACCTCGTACAGGCCCTGCCGGATGTTCAGCCCGGCCTGCCGCCACAGGCTCGGATTCACCGAGGACGGGCAGGCGCCGTTCAGGAAGCTGTAGGAGTCGTTGTCCCACACCACATTCCCGTCGGCGTCCTTGACCACGCCGGGCTCGAGCGCAGCGATGAAGCCGCGGTCGGCGTCCTGCTGGTCGGTGGTGTCGCCGAAGGGCAGATCGGCGCTCAGTCGCTTGTTCTGATCGATGATGAACTGGCTCGGTTCGGTCGTCGTGCTCACTGCTTGCCTCCTGTTCCGCCGGGCGGATCCGGCGAGATCGGTGTTTCGCTTTCGCGGAGCGGGTGTCAGGGCGTGACGGCGAGAGCGCCGCCGAATTCGGTGATGAGCAGGATCGGCGCCCAGATGGGCGCGGTGAGGGCGATCAGGGGCGAGGCGAGAATGCCCAGCAGGATCAACATGCGAGTCTCCTTATTCGCCGGCGTGCAGGACCTGGAGCCAGAACACCGGCAGATACTGGCTGACGCAGTCGGCGAGCACCGTTGCGCCGGGCTGGAATTGGGCGTAGGCGGGGCCGGTCGTGAAGTCGGTGGCCGAAACGGCAGGGTCGCCGCCGGGGGGGTGACCAGGAACCGGGCGGATAGTTGACGACCGGCGGCAGGCCGCGCACCGTCGGCGGGTCGACGCTGTAGAGCCCGCACTTCCACCATTCGCCGGGCGCGGACTCGACCTTGATCACGCCTCCGGGTTCGGGGGTGAACCGGGGTTGGGCCGTCGCGGGCGCGGCGGCGAGCACGCACGACGCGGCAGCGGAGACGGCCAGGGTGATCGGGACGCGTAGCGGGCGCACGGGGGCTCTCCTTGTAGCTCACGACATCGGGATGTGGCGACTGCCGACGGGTCCGACGGTAGTGCGAGAGTGTCGGTAGCTGATTAATTGCCACTCACCCTGTTTAGATGATTCCGGTGCGAAGAAATACAACCAGTTGGAACTAGTCTCTCCTAGACTCTCTCCTTGGTGCAGGGAAAAGTCCAGCTCTATCGGTTATCGACGCCCGTTCGTTGACGTCGCAGAAGGGTCGTGTGTCCGTGAACTTCGAGAAGAGTAGCGAGCATCGGGAGTTTGCCTTCGTGTCGCGACGGTCCGCCCTGGGGCTCGGGATCGCCGCGATCAGCGCGGTCGGGCTGGCAGCCTGCTCCAGCTCGGACAGCAGCGGTTCGGTCGCGAGTTCGACCAGCGCCGCCTCGAACGATCCGGCCGCGATCGCCACCGACGCCTACGTGTTCGGCTACCCGCTGGTCGTCATGGACGTGACCCGGGAGAACGCGGCTCCGACCAACCGCTTCTTCCACGGCGAACCGCCGACGCCCGAGGACAAGTCGGTGGTGCGGCTCAATCTGGACACCCTCTACTCGTTCGCCTGGCTGGACGTCCGGGCCGAGCCGATGGTGTTGCAGGTCCCGGCCATGGAGAAGGACCGCTACTGGCTGATGCAGATCATGGATGCCTGGTCCAACACCGTGCAGGACCCCAGTAGCGTGCACCCGCAAGTGAAGTCGGGCTCGGACTCGCCGCCGTTCACCTACGCCATCACCGGTCCGGGATGGTCGGGGCAGCTGCCCGACGGGGTGACCCAGCTACAGGTGCCGACCGGGACCGTGTGGGTCGCCGGACGTCTGCAGTTCAATGGCGGGTCGGATGTCGACCGCGTGCGCGAATTGCAGCGGCAGCTGAAGCTGGTTCCGCTCAGCACCTGGGTCAAGGATCCGGCTGCGGTGCAGGGCGATCCGGGTCTGCCCAATGCCAACAGCGGTGACGCCGCCAAGACGGTCGCGCAGATGGACGGACCGGCCTTCTTCGACCGCATGACCAAGCTGATGGCGGCCAATCCGCCCGCGGCCGCCGACGCCGACGCGCTGAAGCGGTTCGCGAGCATCGGAATCACCAAGGGCGGCAGCGTGAATGGCGTGTCCGCCGAGGTGCTGAACACGGCCGTCAAGACCGGGTCGGAGCGGATTCCGACCTACAAGAATCCGGCGGCCGAGGACGCCAACGGCTGGATCTTCGACCCCACCATCGGTGCGTACGGCACCAACTACGGTCAGCGCGCGCTGGTCGCCATGCAGGGGCTGGGCGCGAATCTGTCCAAGGACGCACTGTATCCGACCGTCTACGGCGTGGCCGATGACAGAGGCACTCCGCGCCGATTCCGGATTCGCTTCGCCGCCGGGCAGCAGCCGCCGGTCGACGCGTTCTGGTCGATCACGGCCTATGACGGCGCGAGTCACCTCGTCGACAACCCGGCGCAGATCTACTCGGTCGGTCATCAGATCAAGCCGACCGAGGGGCCGGACGGATCTCTCGAAATCGCGGTCCAGAGCGCTGATCCGGGCGACTCGGTCCCCAAGGGCAACTGGCTGCCCATCCCCGCCTCGGGGCAGTTCTCCCTGACCATGCGGCTGTACGCGCCCAAATCCCAGGCCGCGGACGGTGGTTGGCAGCCGCCGAAACTCGAACAGCTCTCCTGACCCGAAGGACCGATGGTGAATACCCGTGCAGGACAATCTCGGCGAGGCAAGCTGCGTGTCGCATCGGCGCTGCCGATCGGCCTGGCCGCGGTGACCGCCTTCGCGCTCACCGCGTGTGACAGCTCGTCCGATTCGAAGAGCAGCTCCCCGTCCTCGACCGCCGCGGGCGCGTCGGCGACGAAGGCCGCGGAATACCCGCTGGGCAAGCCGATCACCGTCACCGCGGACAATTTCGTGCGCGCCGAGAGCGACCGCCAGTTCGACATCGGCGTCAAGGAGGGCGCGTTCGGCAAGTGGAACCACTTCCGCGAGCTGATGCCCATCGATGCGCAGGCCGTGGTGCGTGCCAACCGTGACACGTTGTACTCCAACGTGATCGTCGACCTCGACGCCGGTCCGGTCACCGTCACCATGCCCGACGCGGGCAGTCGATTCATGTCGTTGCAGGCCATCGACGAGGACGAATACACCTCGCATGTCAGCTACACGGCGGGCAAGTACACCTTCGACAAGGACAAGGTCGGCACCCGGTACGTGATGCTCGGCATCCGGACCTTCGTCGACCCCAACAACCCGGCCGATATCGACGCCGTCCACAAGCTGCAGGACCAGGTCGGCTTCGAACAGTCCGGCGGCCCCGGCACGTTCGAGATTCCGCAGTGGGACAAGGCAAGCCAGGACATGGTCCGCACCGCGCTGCTCGCCCTGGCCTCCAATATGCCCGACACCAAGGCCGCCTTCGGTCCGCGCGGCCAGGTCGACGAGGTCCGCCACCTGATCAATGCCGCGTCCGGCTGGGGTGGCAACCCGGAGAAGGACGCCCTCTACGTGTACGGCACCCCGGCGGAGAACAACGGCCAGGTCAACTACAAGCTGCACGTGAAAGACGTTCCCGTGGACGGCTTCTGGTCAGTCAGCCTGTACAACGCCCAGGGCTATTACGAGGCCAACCCGCAGAACTCGTACACCGTCAACGGCACCACCGCCAAGAAGAACCCCGACGGTTCGGTCGACATCCAATTCGGCGGCTGCGACGGCCAGATCCCCAACTGCCTGCCCATCATGCCGGGCTGGAACTACATGGTCCGCCTCTACCGCCCCCACCAGAACATCCTCGACGGCACCTGGACCTTCCCCCAGGCCGAGCCCATCCACTGAGCGGTCGGGCACACTGGAACGGCCGCGCGCGCCCCGGCGGCCGAACCCAGGAGGACCCGCGACGATGCAGCCCAGGCTCGATGAGTGGATCGCCGGTGGAATCAGCGGTCACGACATCTTCCACCGGCAGGACGGGCCGGTCGACGGCCGTCCGGTGACGCTGTTGCACGGCTTCCCGACCTCGTCGCACGATTGGGCGCCGATCGTGCCGCGGCTGGTCGAATCCGGTTGCCGGGTCACCACACTCGACTTCCTCGGGTTCGGGGCCAGCGCGAAACCGGCGCGGCACGACTATCTGATCACCGAGCAGGCGGCGATCGTGGAGGCGCTGTGGGAGCGGCTCGGGATCGGGCCGACCTCGCTGGTGGCGCACGATTACGGGGTCTCGGTCGCGCAGGAACTACTGCACCGCGACCCGAACCGGATCACCTCGGCAGCCTTCCTCAACGGCGGGCTGTACCCCGACCTGCACCGGCCCACGCGTGTGCAGAAGCTGCTGCACAGTCCACTCGGCGCCGTGGTCCAGCACCTGGCCTCCGAGCGGATGTACCGAAAGTCTCTGCGAGAGATCCTCGGTCGCCCGGTGAGCGATGAACTGCTCCACGACATGTGGCTCGCCACCACCATGAGCGAGGGCAAACGCGTCCAACATCGACTGCTCCACTACATCGACGAGCGCCGCCAGCACGCCGACCGGTGGCGCGAAGCGCTCGAGCAGTACCCCGGCCCACTGCTGTTCGTCTGGGGCCCGGCCGACCCGGTCAGCGGCGCCCACGTGCTGCCCCGGCTGCGTGAGCGCCTCCCGCACGCGACGATCACCGTCCTCGACGAACCACCGGTCACCGGGCATTACCCGCAACTGGAGAACCCCGACGCCGTCGCCGCTGCCCTGACCGAATTCCTGAGTCTCGGGGTGGCCGGGTCCTGACATCGACACCATGACGACCCTCCCGAATCGCCCCAATTCCGCTGTCCTCGTAGTCGATGCGGGAATGTCAGCGTCGCTACGCCGAACAGGTTGGGGCGCGCGCTATGAAGACGCGGTCTCCGAGCACATCGTCCCCGCGTAGCGGCCCGAGTAAGTCGCGCCGCCGCGCTTCGCCGGCTGATGGGCGCTGAGGCATCGCCGGAACGGTGAGGGCTGGGCGGGCTCGCCGCCTCGGCGCTACTTGGTATTGCTGACTACCGCTACTCTGCGTTACAGTCTAGCGGTAGTCAGTACCACCGAATAGCGTGGTCCGAGGAGAGGAGGCGGCTACGGACAACTTGACCGAGATGCTCAAGGGGACGCTCGAAGGGTGTGTTCTCGAGATCATCGGCAACCAGGAGACATACGGTTACGCGATTACGCGGCGGCTGAATGAACTGGGATTCGTGGACGTCATCGAAGGCACCGTCTACGCCATCCTGGTGCGCTTGGAGAAGAACGGCCTGGTCGATGTTTCCAAGCGGCCGTCCGAAGTCGGTCCGCCGCGAAAGTTCTACTCGCTCAACGAAGCAGGGCGTAAGGAACTCTCGACGTTCTGGGAGAAATGGGAATACGTCTCGGCGCGGATCGACGAGCTCAAGGGGAGTGGGAAATGAAGTTCTGGGAAACGGTCACCGGCGGCGATCTCACCAAGGAGTACAAATCCTTCGACGCTCGGGCCGAGGCGCTTCCCGCCGAGTATCGAACGGCATGGGACGCGATCAAGATTCAGCTCTACCCCTACTCGGACTTCTCGGGCCGCAACCTGATGCCGATCCTCGACGGCGCCCTGGGGCTGCTCGAGGCGGCGGCGGCGGACGGTCAGAGTGTTCGCGAGGTGGTGGGCGACGACATCAAGGGCTTCTGCGCGGCGATCGCGGGCGGCGAAGGATCCAAGGGCTATCGCGACAAATGGCGTCAGCAGCTCAACGACAACGTCGCCAAGAAACTCGGCCGGCTAGGAGGATAACGTGGGCATCCGCGACATCATCGAAGGTAAGCGGGAGTGGCGAGCGCACGTCGCGCGGGTCAAGGCGCTCCCGGCGGACTATCAGATCGTCTACAAGGAGATACAGAAGTACTTCTTCAAGGTCGGCCCGGTCGATCTGGTCGGCGGAAATCTGCTCTCGGGGCTTCTCGATTTCTTCGAGGAAGGCGCCGCGGCCGGCACCGGAGTCATGGAGCTGATCGGCCCCGACGTCGCGGCATTCTGTGATGATCTGATCCGGGACTCGCAGACCTACGCCGACATCTATCAGGAGTCCGTCGGCAAGGACGCGGCCAACTGATCGTTTCGGCGAAGCCGCCGCGGCCGTCAGCATCCCGTAAAGATGTGTGCCGGCCGTGGATTCGGCGCGGATCATGGATCTTCGGAAGCGATGTCGGCCGAGGAACGAGGTGATCGGAATGTCGTTCGACAGCGTGGCGGCCGTGATGGCATCGGAGACGGTTCCGACCTACTCCGGTCCCGCGGTGGCCATCGGGACCGCGATCCTGCTGTTCGCTCTCGCCGCCCTGGCGACCTGGGTGTTGTTCGCCGAGCATCGCCACAGGTGAGCCCGGCGCGGCACGTGGCTCTGGGGCCGGGCCGAGTCGGTGAGTGGGAAAGATTGGGCGATAACGAAACGGACAAGTCGGTAGCAAAGAGGTGGCAAATCACTGCCTCGGTGGCCTAGCGTCGGTCCTCGTCGCAGTCTGTCCGAGCTCGTCATCATCGTTCTCGATTCGTAGGAGCTGATGAGATGCTTGCAGGAATCGCCCGCTCAGCGGTGGTCGCCGCGGTAGCCGTCCCGCTCGTCGCCTTGGCGGCCGCGCCGGCGTCCGCGAGTGAGACCACGGCATCGCCCGTGAACCGGCCCGTTGCGGTGCAGAACGTGGACGCCCCTTACATCTGGGTGAACATCTGTGTCCACATCCCGACTCCGGGATCGGCCACTCTGAACTGGTGCTTCCCGTAGCCGATCCGCTGTGCCCGAACGAGATTCGACACCTCCGCGCCGTGCGCGCTCGTCGTGCGGTGCGGTCATTCAACGGAGAGGAGCAGCTATGCAGGCCGGCGTCCGTGTCGCCGCGTTCGGCGTCACCGCTCTCGCGTGGATTTTTCCCGCTACCGGTCCGCTACACGCGGATCCCGCTGGGTGTACCGTCCCCGCCGACACCACGAACCAGTACCTGATCCTGTACGGCGGCTCACGGTCCGTCCCCGCCGCCGCCAACGGTGAATCCATGGCCATCGTGCGGTTCCCCAGCCAGAGCTCCCTGCAGTACTTGGTGGCCGGGACCGGGGTGTGGCACGACAGCACCTACACCTACACCTCACCGGAGCCCGGCGTCGCCGTCATCGACGCCACCGAGGCGGCCGCCGCGGGACCGGTCACCTACTCGGTCACCTTGCGGTGCCGGACCAACGAATCCGGCTCCTTCTCCTACACCGGCCCGGGCGCGGACACTCCGAGCACCGACAACGCCGCTCCCAGCACGAGCAACGCCACCTACCGATTCAGCCGCAGCGCCATCTGACAACTGCCGCACCGCATCACGGCGGCCGCGGCTCATGCGCAGCGGAAGCCCATATCGGTGCGGTGGATGCGGGAGAAGAATTCCCACGCCGCCCGCGAGGCGTTCGGGCCACGGGCGTCGGTGAACTCGGCGGAGTCGGGATCGGCGGAACCGCCCGACCAGTAGTGCGCCATACCGTGGATCGTCCACAATTGCAGTGTGGGACAGTTCGTTTCGTGCTGTTGCCAGGACTCGACGGTGTAGGAAAGGCCCTCGGGTCTGTCGGCGACGCCATCGGTGATGCCGGTCGGCTGCGGGGGAATCCCATGCGGGTCGGCCTGGGCGGTGAGTACCAGGTTGTCGGTCTGTCGCCACTGCTCGATGACCTCGCGCCCGCATTCGTACGGCACCGCTGGATCGGCATCGCCATGGAATCCGATGACCGGGAGCACCCTGCGATGCTGCCTCTCGGCGGAGAATGCCTGTGCGGCCAGTTGTCCGGTGGACACGGTCGGCAGATACGGGCCCACGCAGCCGAGCGCGCCATGATCGAACGCCGCACCCGAGTGCACGCCGATGGCGGCGAACAGGTCCGGGAAATACGCGCCCAGCAGCGTGGTTTCGTAGGCCCCGGAGGACATCCCCAGCGCGTAGACCCGATCGGAATCGACGTGGTAGCGCTCGATGGCGAGCCGGGTCATCGCCGCGATCGCGGCGGCATCACCGGAAGCCCGGCTCTCGACAGCGGGCGCGAGCAGCCCCGACCAGCAGCGCTGTTGCAGCAGATGGAACGGGCTGCCGTCGACATAGAGGACCACGAACCCGCCGCCGCGAGCGATCGGATCCAGGAGATTGGCGCGATGCTGCTGTTCGGCGGTGGTCTTGCACCCGTGGATCATCACCACGAGCGCGGGGTTCTCCGGCAGGTCGCCCGGCACGAAAGCCTCGTAGCTGTACGTCAGTACGCCGGAGGTGTAGATGCCGGTGTCGACCCGGCCGGGTTCGTCGGGCCCGGCGGTCGATGGGGACGCGGTCGCGATCAGCAGGCCGATCAGGAGAACGACCAGGGGCAGCCGGATAGTGCCGCGGTGGTCGAATACGCGCATTGTTCCCCGGCTTTCACCGATGTGGTCGCGCACGGTCTCGATCGCGATTCCGCGGGCGCGGCTTCCCGAGAATTGTCCCGCAGGATCCGCGCGAACCTGTGGGGTTTGCGGTAGACGACCGGCTGGTCGGTTCAGACGAGATCGATGTCGTCGAGTAGGCGAGTGCCGAGATCGGTGTCGCCGGTGAGCGACACTTCGCAGTCGCGCCAGGCGGCGCGAGTCGTGCCCCAGAGGGGAAATTCCGTGGCGAGAGCGGTAATTCGCGTAGCCGCGCCCTCCTGCTCCCCGCGCCGCACGCGGACGCCGCGGCCCGGATCCGGTTCGATGCGCCAAGTGCCGCCGCCCGGGCCGTTGAAGGTGATCGCGACGGGGGCGTCGAGCCAGGCCAGGCGGTCGCGGTGCGACTGCTCCAGCAGGCTGGTCAACCAGGCCAGGATCGAGGCCACCCGCCGTTCGTCGGTCGGCGGGTGCGGGCGGTCCAGCGCCGGGGCGATGTCGTGGCGCAGGTGGGTGTGCCAGTCGAAGAGGAACATCGCCGGGAAGAGGCGCGTCGGGTAGTGGCCGAGCTCACCGACCCGCAGCCGGACGCGGCCGAGACCGGGCGCGCTCATGACGGCGAGGGCGGCGGTGCCGACTCGGGTCCAGGTCGCGAAGCCCTCGGCGACTTCCGCCGGCGACCGCCGACGCGACGCCGCCACCGCCCGCTCGTTGAGGCTCTCCACGTCCCTGGTGGCCATGAACGTGAGCGCGGCCGGGGTGACGACGGTACGCAGGTCGGCGGCCATATGCGCGACAACGTCTTTCACGCTCCAGCCCGCCGCCCGGCTGTCGGTCCGCCATTCGGCATCGGTGAGATCGGCGCAGTAGTCGAGCACGGCCTGTCGCTCGATGCGCAGCGCCGAGAGGTGGTCAGCAGTCGCGCTCACCCTGGGATCTTATCGGGTGGGGGCATCACCTCCAGGGTGGATCGCGGTCTCCTCCTGCGGGGTGTGGGAGCCGTGGATATGGTCGTATCGAACATCAGTCGGCGTGACAAGCGAGATCAGTCGCAGGCAGCCCGCCGTCGCGGAGATAGGTTTCGACGGCCTGGCTCACGCAGCTACTCGGGACGGTGAATGCTCCGTGCACGATGGCGTCTTGAAGCGTCACCAACCGTGACGCGGTCATGGCTCGGTGCAGGCCGACGCCTTCTTGGTATGCCGCGACCGGATCGCCGGTGGCCTGCACGATGAGCACAGGGGTGGCGTTGTGCACGTCGGTGCGTGGTTCGACGGGCGCGGGCCAGAAGGCACAGGGGGAGATGTTGTTGACCAGTGGTCCGAATACCGGCTGGTCGACGCGACTGAAACTCGAAATGCTTCGGTACCGCGCGGGCCGACCTGGATACCACCGTGGCGGCGATCAACCCCGAGATTCCGGCTGCTCGCACTGATCGAGTGCGGAATCGGTTGTCTTCCACGTCAATTCCTGACGTTATTCGGAACCGCGAAGCGCGGCAATCGGGGTTTCCCCCATATTCAGATGCGCCGTCATTGCTGATATTCAGTCCAAATATGTTCGTGCACAGAGGTTTTACCGATGTCAGGGTGCCATGACCGGGCCTGACTGGACCGTGACGTTCTGGATTCGACAGCTCGAACTCGCTCGCGAGCGCTTCCAGCAGCTCGACCTGCTGCTCCGGGTGGGAGGATGAGATGGAGCGGGCTGCCCGTTCGATGGTGTGCCGATTTATCGCGCCGATGAACAGGCCGAGCGGGGCCCTTGTGCTCCCGGTGGGGTGTGGAAGGCTGGGGTCATGAACCGACTGGGGATCGCGACGTCGCCCTACCTGCGTCAACATGCCGGGAATCCGGTGCATTGGCGGGAATGGGATGCGGAGGCGCTGGCCGAGGCGGCCGCGCGGGACGTGCCGATCCTGCTGTCGATCGGGTACGCCAGCTGCCACTGGTGCCATGTGATGGCGCACGAGTCGTTCGAGGACGACGCCACCGCCGAGCTCATGAACGAGAACTTCGTGTGCATCAAGGTGGATCGGGAGGAACGACCCGATCTGGACGCGGTGTACATGAACGCCACCGTCGCCATGACCGGGCAGGGCGGGTGGCCGATGACGTGCTTCCTGACGCCGGAGGGGGAACCGTTCTACTGCGGGACCTACTACCCGAAGACGCCGCGGCACGGGATGCCGTCGTTCGCGCAGGTGCTGACCGCGGTGGGCGAGACGTGGCGGAACCGGCGGGACGAGGTGAATACGGCGGCGGCGCAGGTGGGGGAGGCGCTGCGGCAGCAGACGGCGGGGTTGCCGGACGCCGGGGTCGGGATCAGCGCCGACCTGGTGCAGCACGCGGCCTCGGCCGTATCGAAGGATGTGGACGCTCAGCACGGCGGGTTCGGGGGTGCGCCCAAGTTCCCGCCGTCGGCCTTGTTGGAGGGGTTGCTGCGGCACCATGAGCTGACCGGGGATCTCGGTGTGCTGCAGACTGTTTCGTTCACCTGCGAGGCGATGGCCCGAGGCGGGATCTACGACCAGCTGCGGGGCGGGTTCGCGCGATACTCGGTGGACGCGGCCTGGGTGGTGCCGCACTTCGAGAAGATGCTGTACGACAACGCGCAGTTGGTGCGGGTGTACGCGCACCTGGCCCGACGCGGGCTCGACGCGCCCGGGAGTGAGCGCGGCGGAGAATCCTTGGCGCTGCGGGTGACTCGCGAAACCGTGCAGTTCCTCATGACCGATCTGGGGACCGAGCAGGGGGCCTTCGCGTCCGCGCTGGACGCCGACACCCACCTCGAACCGGGGCAGCCCGGGGTGGAAGGCGCCACCTACGTCTGGACGCCCGCGGAACTCAACGGGGTACTCGGAGCGCTCGACGGGGCTTGGGCCGCGGAGATCTTCGGCGTCACCACGGCCGGGACGTTCGAGCACGGCACCTCGGTGCTGACGCGGTACACCGACCCGAAACCCGTGGACCACGAGCGATTCGAGGCCATCCGGGCGGCCATGTCGGCGGCGCGGGAAAAGCGGCCGCAACCCGAGCGGGACGACAAGGTGGTCACCGCCTGGAACGGGATGGCCATCGTCGCGCTCGCGGAAGCCGGTGCCGCGCACGGGCATCCGGAGTGGATCGCGGCGGCGGTCCGGTGCGCGCGGTTCCTGCTGGACACCCATGTGACCGCCGGCCGGGTCTGCCGCGCCTCGCTGGGCGGTGTGCCCGGTACGGCGGCGGGCGTGCTCGAGGACTACGCCTGGCTCGCGCTGGGACTGCTCGCGCTGCATCAGACCGCCGGCGGGGACTGGCTCGCCGAGGCGCAGCGCGTCCTCGACGCGGCCATCACGCACTTCGCCGACGCGGACACCCCGGGGAGCTGGTTCGACACCGCCGACGACGCCGAGACCCTGCTGACCCGGCCGCGCGATCCGCTGGACGGCGCAACCCCTTCGGGGACTTCGGTTCTCGCCGAGGCCCTGCTCACGGCCTCCGCGCTCGCCGACCCGGATCGGGCTTCCCGCTACCGGCAGCTCGCCGACGAAACCCTCGCGCGGGGTGCGGTTCTGCTGGCTCGTGCGCCCCGCTCGGCGGGGCACTGGCTCGCGGTGGCCGAGGCCGCACTGCGCGGGCCCATCCAGGTGGCGATCTCGGCGGGCCCGGACGGCGAATCCGGCTGGGCCGCAACGCTGGTGGCCGCTGCCCGTGCCGCTGCTCCGGGTGGCTCGGTCATCGTCTCCGGCGCCGTCGACTCCCAGCCCCTGCTGGCCGACCGCCCGCCGGTGCGCGACACCTCCGCCGCCTACATCTGCCGCGGCTCGGTCTGCGACCTCCCGGTCACCACGGTCGAAGACGTCCGCGCCGGTCTGCTTCCGCCGCAATCGGCCTGACGGTTCGCCCGCAGTCCTCCCGCGCCCGCGCCGCCGAGTTGAGGCGCGGGCGCGGGTTTGGATGGTCAGGCCACGCGAGATCGCATGGCCTGGACGCGGTTTCCCGCCAGCACGGCGGCCGGAACGGCGACCAGGACCGCGAGGATGTGTGCGGCGCGAAAAAGCCCGATCAGCACGGAGGCCGGGGTCCAGCCGGTGAACAGCGCACCCGTGGAATCAGCGTCGAGCAGCGCGCTCAGCGGCTCCGCCACCAGCGAAGCCAACCCGACGGTACCCAGTCCGACCACGAGAATCGCGCGCGCCCATCGGCTTCCGAACAACATGCGTGCCGCGAGCCAGAACACCGTCAAATAGATCGCCGCCCGAACCCCCAGCCCGGCCGCGACACCCGACAGTCCGATCCCGGGATCCTCGAGCACCTGGGCCGCCCGCACCAGCGTCTCCGCCACTCCGGCGACCAGGGCCACCACCACCGCCCGATACGCGAGCACCGCCCGCTCGGGCCGCTCCCATCCCGCCGCCGACTTCCGCTCGAACGCGCCGATCTCCTCCATGCACTCACTGTCGGACTCTCGGTCTCGCTGGGAATCACCCTCGGGTACGAGTCCTCGCCGATCCGGTAGTACGACAGTGGGATCGAAGGGCCCGGCGGATGGGCCTGGTATAGCCAACGCGCATATTCCGTTGCCCGGAGGTACTGGGCGGTCTTACAGTCCGGTGCGTGTTGAGGTCATCTGTTTCATCGAAGTATTGCCAGGTCCCGTCGAGTTCGCACCCCACGTTCGCGCGGAATGAATGATCAGCGATCGGCGGGTTCGGGGGGTTGGGGTGCGGCCGGCCGGGGGTCGTCCTGCGGGGCGGTGCCGTTGCGGTGGATCGACGCGGGGGACGCGGGCACGACGGCCGGTACATCGGTCCAGCCCGGAGTGGGTTCCTTGCGGCCGCGGAGGTGGAGAGTGTCGTGCAGGATCCACTGTGTGCGCTCGGCGTCGGAGGCGGCTTCTATGACCGCCTGAGAGGCCAGAATCCGGCGGGGGACCAGTTTCGCCTCGGTGGTCAGGCGGGCGGCCTCGTTGACCGCGTCGCCGATGACCGTGAATTCCAGGCGGGTGTCGGTGCCGACGTCACCGGCGAACACGCAGCCGCGGGCGATGCCGATGCCCACCTCGAGTTCGCCGAGCGCGGCCACCTCGTCGCGGATGCGGCGGGCCGCCTTCAGCGCGGGGGTGGCATTGTCGTCGAGGGCGATGGGCGCGCCGAAGATGCACAGCGCCGCATCGCCTTCGAACTTGTTGACCAGACCGTGGTTGTCCTCGGTGGCCGCGACCACGATGGTCAGCAGCCGGTTGAGCTTGGCCACGAAGTCGTGCGGGGCGAGCTCGGTGGCCAGCGCCACCGAACCGGTGACGTCCACGAACAGGGCCGTCGCCTCCCGCATGTCGCCGGTGAGGCTGGGGCTGCCGGACAGCGCCCGCTCCGCCACCTCGTCGCCCACGTGCCGCCCGAAGACGGTCCGCATGCGCTCGCGCTCACTGAGATTGGCGGCCAGCTCGTTCACCGAATGCTCGAGCCGACCGATCTCGCTGGTGCTGTTGATGGTCACCCGCGCCTCGAGATCGCCGTGCGCGATCCGGTCGAGCGCGTCACGCAAGGTGTGCATGGGCGTGGCCACCGCGCGCGCCAGCGCCGCCGTCGCCACCACGCCCGCGGACAGCCCGACGATGGCCAGATAGATGCCGGTCCGGATGCGGTCGTCACTGTCGGTCGACGGATCGGCGAGCACGGTGATCAGCATGAGCAGCGGCACCGCGCCCGCCACCGCGAAGGTGACCAGCACGCGCGCCAGCACCGTATTGCTCCAGTGCGCGGTCTCGTCGAGCACCTCGGCCACGACCGGAATGGTCGGCCGGATCAGCCGGTCCACGATCAGATAGGTGAGCGCCGCCGACTCCAGTCCGCCGAGGGTGAACATCGACAGCACCACCGGGAAACCGCGGTCCTCGGTGGCGTGGGCGAAGATGGCGGCCGCCACGATCACGCCCGGCAGCCAGATGGCCAGCGCCCGGATGGTGATCGCCAGCGGTAGTCGCAGCAGTCGCCGGGCCTCGTGTTCGGTGGGCGGCCGATGCTGGTCCAGCCAGCCGAAGTAGTGCCGCCGGTCGCGCACCGCGAGCACGATGCCCGCGAGGGCGCCGATGGCCGGATAGATCGACACCCCGATGAAGGTGGAGATCCAGTTCGAACCGAGCCGGCTCAGGAAGCCGCTCAGGAACAGTTCGGTGGTGATCACCGCCAGGCCGCCGAGGTTGCACGCCATGACGACAGCAGACAGACCCCCCGGCGCCCGCAGCGCCCACAGGATGAGTCTGCTGGTCACGTCGCAGACTCTAGGGAACTTTCGGCCGAGATTGCACCTTTGTGGGGAATTACTCGATCAGCTCAGCAGGACCAGCCAGACCGCGACGTAGTGGCACAGTGCCGCGATCACCGTTGCGGCGTGGAAGAACTCGTGATGGCCGAACACCTCGGGCCACGGATCGGGCCAGCGCGCGGCGTACAGGATGCCGCCCACGCTGTAGGCGATGCCGCCCGCGAGCAGCAGAATCACCGGCGTCCAGCCGACATTGCCGATGAGCGTCCCGGCCACCGGGACTATCGCCCACCCGAGCAAGAGATACAGCGGCACCCCGACCCAGCGAGGGGCGGTGGGCCACAGCATCTTCAGCGCCACCCCGGCCAGCGCGCCCGCCCACACGATGGCGAGCAGCACGTTCCCGGCGGTCCCGCGCACCCCGAGCAGCGCGAACGGCGTGTAGCTGCCCGCGATGAACAGGAAGATCATCGAGTGGTCGGCCCGCTTCATCCACATGCGGGCGCGCGTGGTCTTCCAGTTCACCCGGTGATAGGTGGCGCTGATCCCGAACACCCCGCACACGGTGATGCCGTAGACCAGCGTCGACCACGCGGCCTTCCCGGACACCGTGCTCGCCACCGACACCAGCACGATCACCGCGATGGCGGCGACACCGACAGCCCAGGCATGGATCCAGCCGCGTAGGCGGGGCTTGATCAGGGTCAGTTCGTCGCGGACGGTTTCGATGAGACCCACCGGTTCGACGGGCTGCACTGCCTCGGCCATTAGTTTCCTCCTCGGTAACCTACGGTACCGTAGGTTAGATCGTTCACGCCCGTCGAGTGGGTGTCGTCACCAAGGGCCTCCCATGTTTCGCGGCTATGTCCCGGTCGCTCCGCCAACCGTTCCGGGGGCGTAGGGTTGCGGCCGTGAAGTTTGTGGGTCAGGTGCGTGGACTCCCATATCGCGTATACGAGGCACGGCTGGCCAGGCAGCTGGCGGGTAAGCAACATCCGCGGCACGTCGCCGTGATGTGTGACGGTAATCGCCGCTGGGCCAGGGAGAACGGGTTCAGCGACATCTCGCACGGCCATCGGGTCGGTGCGCTGAAGATCGCTGAGCTGGTCGGCTGGTGCGGTGAGGCCGGCATCGAGATGGTGACCCTCTACCTGCTCTCCACCGAGAATCTGGGCCGCGATTCCGACGAGCTGGAGACCCTCTTCGAGGTCATCACCGACGTCGTCGACGAACTGTCTGCGCCGGAACAGGATTGGAGCGTCCGCATCGTGGGCGCGCTCGATCAGCTCCCCGCCGAGTTCGCGCGGCGACTGAGCGAGGCGGCCAAGAGCACCGAGGGCCGCACCGGCGTGCACGTCAATGTGGCTATCGGCTACGGCGGCCGCCAGGAGATCGCCGACGCCGTCCGCTCCCTGGTCCGCCAGGAGATGGACGCGGGCGAGACCGGCGAGGATCTGGTGCAGTCGATCACCGTCGACGCCATCGGCCAGCACCTCTACACCTCGGGCCAGCCCGACCCGGATCTGGTCATCCGCACCTCCGGTGAGCAGCGCTTGTCCGGATTCCTGTTGTGGCAGAGCGCCTATTCGGAGATCTGGTTCACCGAGGCGTACTGGCCGGAGTTCCGGCGGGTGGATTTCCTGCGGGCCCTGCGTGATTACGCGGCCCGGCACCGCCGCTTCGGCGTGTAGACAACAGTCGGTCAACGGTTCCGTTGCAGTGCAACGGCTTCGACGTTCGCGGGACGGTCGCTGCCGTACCGTCTGGTGGTATGAGCGAGCTGCGTGAGGACTCGAGTGGTCTAGCGGAATCCCAGGTCGTCGCGGTGCCGTACCTGAGCTACGAGGAATTCGGGCGGAGATTCCTCGAGTACGCCGCCTCGCCGGAGCGGATCGCCGGGGCGTTCGGGAAGCTCACCGGGGAGGCCTTCGAATTCGGGCCGATCGGCGCGGGACCGGGCAAACTGGCCAAACTCTCGGCGACCGTGCGGCTCGGGCAGCCCCGGCTCAATCGCGAAATGGACGACATCATCTCGTTCGACCTGGTGATCCCGCTCAAGGTCGACCTGCTCATCGACCTCGCGGTGGACCGCTACCCGTTCCGGGTGGACGGCACCATCCACCTGCATCTGACCGTCCGCACCGCCGAACCTCTGCGGGTCCTCATCGAGATCGCCGACCCGCAGCCCAGCAATGTGCGGATCAATGTGGCCAGCGCCACCCGCCGCGGCGAGCTGCTGCGCATCATCGCCAGCGTGGATCACGAGATCCGCCGATTCGTGGCGCGCTACATCGCCACCGAGATCGAGAAGCCGCACATCAAGGCCGCCACCGACATCGATGTGGGCGCGCGCCTGGACGCCGCCTGGACGCTCTGACCCATCACCTGGACGTTCGGACTCACCGCCCCCCACCCTGTGCCTCGCTGCGGACACGCAGCGAGGCACGAGATTCAGAGCTTCCTGAGCCGCAGCCGGTTGATGGTGTGGTCGGAGTCCTTGCGCAGCACCAGGGTCGCGCGCGGCCGGGTCGGCAGGATGTTCTCCACCAGGTTCGGCCGGTTGGTGTTGTGCCAGATCTCCTTGGCCTGGTTGGTGGCTTCCTGGTCGTTGAAGTTCGCGTAGTGGTGGAAGTGCGAGTTCGGGTCCTGGAAGGCGGTCTTGCGCAGCGACAGGAAGCGCTGCACGTACCACTTCTCGATGTCCTCGATGCGGGCGTCGACGTAGACCGAGAAGTCGAACAGGTCGGACACCATCAGGCGCGGACCGGTCTGCAGCACGTTGAGGCCCTCGACGATGAGGATGTCGGGCTGGCGCACGCAGTGGTATTCGCCGGGCACGATGTCGTAGGCGATGTGCGAGTAGACGGGCGCGCACACCTCGGACGCACCGGATTTCACCTCGGTGACGAATCGCAGCAGCTTGCGCCGGTCGTAGGACTCCGGGAAGCCCTTGCGGTGCATGATGCCGCGCCGGGTGAGTTCGGCTGTCGGGTACAGGAATCCGTCGGTGGTGACCAGATCCACCCGCGGATGGTGGTCCCAGCGCGCCAGCAGCGCCTGCAGCACACGCGCGGTGGTGGACTTGCCGACCGCGACCGAGCCCGCCACGCCGATGACGAACGGCACCTGACGGTCGGGGTGGGTCTCGCCGAGGAAGGTGGCGGTGGCGGCGAACAAGCGCTGCCTCGCCGCGACCTGCAGGTGGATGAGTCGGGCCAATGGGAGGTAGACCTCGGCGACCTCTTCGAGGTCGATCTGCTCCCCGAGACCGCGCAGGCCGACCAGTTCTTCTTCGGTCAGCACCAGGGGAGTCGCCTTGCGCAGGGTGCGCCACTGCTTGCGGTCGAATTCCACGTAGGGGCTGGGCTCGCTCATCCGTGCCATTACTCGTGTCCTTGCATTCGACACTCGTGTCCTCGGATCTGACACTCGCTCCGCGTCGCCAACACTCCACGCATAGCCGAATTGTGCTCGGCTCCAACATCGAGGTGAACACCAGGTGTTGCTACTGGCCGGTAACCAGAGTGAGATAGGCGACATCACAGCCGTCGGGCGTGTCGGGTGAGGCTGCGCGGCACCGGGATCCGGGCCGCTCGCGCGCACCGCATCCCCTAGGGTCGAGATATGGCAGCGCATCCCCTGGTGACCGAGTATCTGCGGCTGGGACTGGCCTTCGACCGGCTGGAGGAGGGGTTCGTCGACGCCTACACCGGTGACCCGGCCCTGCGGCGCGAGGTCGAGAACGCGCCCGTGCCCGAACCGCGCGAGCTCGCGCACCGGGCCGCGGGCCTGCGCAAGGAACTGCCCGACGCGGGCCTGTCCGACGAGCGGGTCGAATTCCTCGACGTCCACCTGCGGGCGCTGGAGTGCTCCGGGCGCAAGTTCGCGGGGGAGGACATCTCCTTCGTCGACGAGGTGAGCGCCTACTTCGACGTGGACATCGCCCCGGGCGACACCGAGGACTACCGCGAGGCGCACCGGCAGCTCGACGAGGTGCTGCCGGGCGACGGCCCGCTGCTGGATCGCATCTCCGCGCACCGCCGCCAGGACGAGATCCCGCCCGAACGCCTGCGGGAATGCGTGGCCGCGTTCTCCGGCGCGCTGCGCGAGCTGGTCCGCGACCGCTACCCGCTGCCCGAGAACGAGCACGTGGAATACGAAGTGGTGGGCGACAAGCCGTGGTCGGGCTTCAACTACTACCTGGGCGACTACCAGTCCCGGGTGGCCATCAACTCCGATCTCAAGCAGCACCTGTCGCATCTGCCCGGGCTGATCGCGCACGAGTCCTACCCGGGCCACCACACCGAGCACTGCCGCAAGGAGGCCGGACTGGTCGGCGCCGGGCAGGACGAGCAGACGCTGTTCGTGGTGAACACCCCGCAGTGCCTGATGGCGGAGGGGCTGGCCGATCTGGCCCTGAAGTCGATCGTGGGCCCGGGCTGGGGCCGCTGGGCGCAGGAGATCTACGCCGATCTCGGACTGCGTTTCGATGGTGAACGCGCCGAGCGGATTTCGACGGCGTCGGCGAACCTGTTGAGCGTCCGCCAGGATGCGGCGCTGTTGCTGCACGACCGCAAGCGTGATTCGACCGAGGTCGCGGAGTATCTGCAGCGCTGGAGCCTGGTCACGCCGGAGCGGGCCACGCAGTCGCTGCGCTTCCTGTCCTCACCGCTGTGGCGGGCCTACATCTCCACCTATGTGGAGGGCTATCGACTGCTGGGCGGCTGGCTGGATCGGGCGGGCGATGCCGCCGAGCGGTCCGAGCGGTTCCGCCGTCTGTTGGACGAACCCCTCACACCCGGCGCGATCCGCCGCATGTGAGGGGTACTCCCCGAAAAGTCCGGAAGGGTCAGGCACCCCAGGCGTTGCAGGACGCGCCGCCGCTGGAGGCGGTGCACAGGGTGCGGAGCAGGGTGAACAGGATGTCGGTCGGGCCACCGGTCGCGATGTTGAACAGCATGTGATGAATCCTCGAAATGTGAGTAGGGGCAAGGACACTGACCCATCTGGGTCAGTCGTGCGTCACCTTACCGAGATTTGTTGCTCCGCCATAGCCTGGATCTGTGATTCTGTCCACTCGAAGGACTGTTAACGCGGTTGGCTAGGATGGGAGGACCGCGACTGGCGCACTCGAGGTGGAAGTAACCACCGGGAAGCACCCCAAGTCCGGCACCGCGCGCCTGGGTGCCTGGCGATCCCCGAATCCCGATTCGGGGGACCCGGACGACGGAGGTGCGCCATGCACGATTCCCTGAACCCACTGACCGACTCCGCGGCGGCGGCCAATACACTCGGCGGCGTGACGACCCAGACGAGCGCCTCTGTGAACAGCCAGTCCCTCGCCGAACTCGACCCCGAGGTCGCGGCCGCGATGGGCGGCGAACTCGCTCGCCAGCGCGACACCCTCGAGATGATCGCCTCGGAGAACTTCGTGCCGCGCGCGGTCCTGCAGGCGCAGGGCAGCGTGCTCACCAACAAGTACGCCGAGGGCTACCCGGGCCGCCGCTACTACGGCGGCTGCGAGAACGTCGACATCGTCGAGGATCTGGCCCGCGCCCGCGTCAAGGAGCTCTTCGGCGCCGACTTCGCCAACGTCCAGCCGCACTCGGGCGCGCAGGCCAACGCCGCCGTCCTGTCCGCGCTGATGAACCCGGGCGAGAAGCTGCTCGGCCTGGACCTGGCCCACGGCGGCCACCTCACCCACGGCATGCGCCTGAACTTCTCGGGCAAGCTGTACGAGGTGCACGCCTACGGCGTGTCCAAGGAAGACCACCGCGTCGACATGGACGAGGTCCGCAAGATCGCCCGCGACACCCGCCCGAAGGTGATCGTCGCCGGCTGGTCGGCGTACCCGCGCCACCTGGACTTCGCCGCCTTCCGTGAGATCGCGGACGAGGTCGGCGCGTACCTGTGGGTCGACATGGCGCACTTCGCCGGTCTGGTCGCCGCCGGGCTGCACCCGTCGCCGGTCCCGCACGCCGACGTCGTGTCCTCCACCGTGCACAAGACCCTGGGCGGCCCCCGCTCCGGCCTGATCCTGGCCAAGCAGGAGTTCGCCAAGAAGCTGAACTCCTCGGTCTTCCCGGGCCAGCAGGGCGGCCCGCTCATGCACGCCATCGCCGCCAAGGCCGTGGCCTTCAAGATCGCCGGCAGCGCGGAGTTCGCGGAGCGTCAGGCCCGCACCATCTCCGGCGCCAAGATCCTCGCCGAGCGCCTGACCGCCACCGACGCCAAGGACAAGGGCATCACCGTCCTGACCGGCGGCACCGACGTCCACCTGGTGCTGGTCGACCTGCGCAACTCGCAGCTCGACGGCCAGCAGGGCGAGGACCTCCTGCACGAGATCGGAATCACCGTGAACCGCAACGCGGTTCCGTTCGACCCGCGCCCGCCGATGGTCACCTCCGGTCTGCGCATCGGCACCCCGGCCCTGGCCACCCGCGGCTTCGGCGACGAGCAGTTCACCGAGGTCGCCGAGATCATCGCCGCCGCGCTGACCGGCTCCGGCGACCTGGACTCCCTGCGTCAGCGCGTCTCCAAGCTGGCTCAGGACTTCCCGCTGTACGACGGCCTCGAGGACTGGCGTCTGCTGGGCTGATCCCCGCCGAACGGCCGAGCGCCCGCCGCGATCTCACGATCGCGGCGGGCGCTCGTCGTTTCAGAAGGTCCAGAACCTGCGCGGGCCGCCGGTGAGCTGGGGCGCGTCGGCGGAGACGGTCGCGATCAACTCCTTGGGATGCGGGTTGACCCAGTTGCGCTCCGTCGAACCGTCGCGGAACACGACCGTGGGCACGGTCTCGTTGCCGTCGGCCACCGAGCGGACGAACGCCGCCGCGTCGGGGTCCTGCCAGATGTCGATCTCACGGTGAACGATGCCGTGCCGGTTGAGGACCCGGCGCATGCGCGAACAATAGGGGCAGCCGGGACGCCGGTAGACGATCAGCTCCGCGGTGGCATCAGCGCTCATTCTCGGAGTGTAGGACCGCCGCGACGGAACGGCCTATGCTGCAAGGGGATCGGAGGCGGGGATGACGACCACCGTTTTGCTGCTGGGATTGAAGTCGGCCGTGGTGGACGAGGTGCGCGAGCGCGTCGGCCTACCGGAGGTCGACATCCACGCGGGCACCGGGCCGGCCGATCTGCGGGACATGTTGGCGCGCACCCCGATCGACCACGTGATCATGGGTGCGGGCCTGGACCTCGAGGACCGGCTGAGCATCGTGCGCGCCGTCTTCGAATCCAGTGACCGCACCACCGTCCACATGAAGGACTTCGCCTCGGGGCCGCAGGGATTCGCGCCGTTCGTGCGTGCCGTGCTCACCGGACTGCACGGCACGCCGACCGGCTGAATTCCGCTGACGCCTCAGGCGTGCTTGGTGAGGTAGTCCATGTACATCGGCCGCAGCACCTCGCCCAGTTTGCCTTCCCCGGCGTGAAAGTAGTCGTCGAGCAGGGCCGCGGTGTTCCAGATGTCGACCTCGCCCTCACCCTGTTTGCCCGCCGCCACCTCGGCGCCGGGAATCGCCTTGAGCAGCTGCCACAGGAATTTGACGTCGCCGCGGCGGGCGGCCAGCTTCACGGCGCGGTCGTGCAATTCCTTGGTGGACAGCGTCGCCAGATCCGGAGTTTCGGCCATGGTCTCGACTGTAATGGAGCACATGACACAGCAACCGGGATACCGGGTCAAGCGCGTCTACGACGCCCCCGATGCCGCCGACGGCCACCGCGTGCTGGTGGACCGGCTGTGGCCGCGCGGCATCAGCAAACAGCAAGCGGCCATTGACGAATGGGCCAAAGACGTGACCCCGTCGAACGAACTTCGCAAGTGGTATCACGCCGCGCCGGAGACACGCCGTGCCGAGTTCGAGCGCAAGTATCGAATCGAGCTCGGGGCCGATGCGGCCCGCGAAGGTCTGGCGCACCTCCGGGAGGAGGCCGCGACCGGTCCGTTGACCCTGGTCACGGCTACGAAAGAGCCGGAGCACAGCCATGTCCCGGTACTTCTCGCGGAATTGGGCGAAACACCCTAACGGGACTCCCGTTAACCCGATCTTCACGAATGCGCCCGATAGTCCGGCGGCCGGATCGCGAATTCGGCGGTAGCGTCGGGGGTGCGGGCCGCGTAGGTGTGGCTCGTACGGGAGGTCCTGATCGTGACTGAGCAACTCAGTACGAGGGGGCCGGCACCCGGCCCTCGGGTCGTACGACCCCAAGGCTGACCGGCCCAGCGAGAACGCTCGCGCGGTGTCGCGCGAGTGGCAAAGGAGCCCACCGTGACTGATGCACGCTCCGTCAACGCTCCCACCAGGGACGCCGGCTCTGACCAGAGCCCGCGGCCCACGACACGGGGAGTTCGCGCCTCGCAGTTGTCCGATTCCGGACCGAAAACCTTCGTAGTCGACACGTCGGTGTTGCTGTCCGACCCCTGGGCCCTGACCCGCTTCGGCGAGCACCACGTGGTGCTGCCGCTCGTGGTGATCAGTGAGCTCGAGGCCAAACGCCACCACCACGAACTCGGCTGGTTCGCTCGCGAGGCGCTGCGCATGCTGGACGATATGCGCTTGGCGCACGGTCGGCTCGATCAACGGGTGCAGGTCGGCACCCAGGGCGGGACACTCCAGGTGGAGTTGAACCACACCGACCCCGCGGTACTGCCCGTCGGATTCCGCACCGACAGCAACGATTCCCGCATTCTGGCGTGCGCGCTCAACCTGGCCGCCGAGGGCCAGCGGGTCGCACTGGTATCCAAGGACATTCCGCTCCGGGTCAAGGCCGGTGCGGTCGGCCTGCAGGCCGAGGAATACCACGCCCAGGATGTCGTGATCTCCGGGTGGACCGGCATGGTGGAGCTCGAGGTGGCCACGGCCACCGTCGACAAGCTCTATGCCGATTCGATCATCGATCTCGACGAGGCTCGGGACATGCCCTGCCACACCGGGATTCGCATGGTCAGCCCGCGCGGCAGCGCCCTGGCCCGGGTCACGCCGGACAAACGGGTGCAGCTGGTGCGCGGCGACCGGGAGGCGTTCGGACTGCACGGGCGCTCGGCCGAACAGCGGATCGCGCTCGATCTGCTGCTGGACGAGAGCGTCGGCATCATCTCGCTCGGCGGGCGGGCCGGTACCGGTAAATCCGCGCTGGCGCTGACAGCCGGACTGGAGGCGGTGCTGGAGCGCCGCACGCATCGGAAGGTGGTGGTGTTCCGCCCGCTCTACGCGGTGGGCGGGCAGGAGCTCGGCTATCTGCCGGGCTCGGAGAGCGACAAGATGGGGCCGTGGGCGCAGGCCGTCTTCGACACCCTGGAGGGGCTGGCCAGCCCCGAGGTGATGGAGGAGGTGCAGGCGCGCGGCATGCTGGAAGTGTTGCCGCTCACCCACATTCGCGGGCGCTCGCTACACGACTCCTTCGTGATCGTGGACGAGGCGCAGTCGCTGGAACGCAATGTGCTGCTCACCGTCCTGAGCCGGTTGGGCAGCGGATCGCGGGTGGTGCTCACCCACGACGTGGCCCAGCGCGACAACCTGCGGGTGGGCCGGCACGACGGCGTGGCCGCGGTCATCGAGAAGCTCAAGGGGCACCCGCTGTTCGCGCACGTCACCCTCACCCGCAGTGAGCGGTCGCCGATCGCGGCGCTGGTCACCGAGATGCTGGAGGAGTTCGGACCGAATGCCTGACATTCGGTAGGTAGTCGACCCGCCCGGCCGGAGAGCGACGCGCTCTCCGGCCGGGTGCGGTCACCGAGAAGTAGCCCGGCCGATCCGGGGCGTCCCGCGCGGGCGTCCCGGACCCGGGAACGGCCATAGCGAAGACGAAATACTCGCGAATATCCCCGCGGTAGCCGATCTGCCGCTAGGTTGTTCGCGTGCACAACGTTTTGGCCGATCGGGACCTGCTGGATTCACTCGCCGCGGAGGTGGAGAACAACCTCACGCGGCATATCGACGCCAGCCCGGAGTGGCAGCCCCACGACTACGTGCCGTGGTCCGACGGCCGCAACTTCCAGGCCATGGGCGGAACCGACTGGGACCCGGCGCAATCCGAGCTGAGCGAGGTCGCCAAGACCGCCCTCACGGTGAGCGTCCTGATCGCCGACAACCTGCCCTCCTACCACCGTGAGCTGGGCAAGTACCTGCGCACCGGCCCGTGGTGGCGGTGGGTCGGCCGTTGGACCGCCGAGGAGAACCGGCACGAGATCCTCATCCGCAACTTCCTCATGGTCACCCGCGCCGTCGACCCCATCGCGCTGGAGCGCATGCGCATGGCGGCCATGACCGCCAGCTTCAACCGTCCCGGCATGCACCTGCTCGAGGTGCTCGCCGTGGCCGCCTTCGAAGAGGCCGCCGCCGCCGTCCGGCACCGCAATACCGCCCGCCTCGCCGACGACATCATGGTCGCGTCCATCGCCGACCGCCTGGCCGCCGACGACGAACTGCAGGCCGTCTTCTTCGCCAACCTGATCTCCGCCGCCCTGGACCTGGCCCCCGACCAGACCCTGCGGGCCATCGCCAATCGCGTCGCCGACTTCCAGGTGCCGGTGATCGAGCTGTCCGACGGCCGCTCCAGCGACGAGGTGCTGGCCGCGGCCGGGATCTACGACCGCGCCCAGGAGCCCGAGCTGGTGTTCGGACCGCTGCTCGAGCAGTGGAAGGTGTTCACCCGCACCGACCTCGGCGAGGACGGGGAGAAGGCGCGCGCCGAACTGGCCCACCTGCGCCCCTGAACCAGCCGACGCGGGTGGATCGGTCAACGCGCCTGAACGGCGGCCGCGACCGAACCGCCTGCCGCGCCCCGGAATCGCCGGGGCACCCAGCCTGACGCCGCGCCTCGTGCGCGGTTTCGATGCCGACGCCCGCCGCGAGAATCGTGGCGGGCGTTGTGCTTTCACGGGGCAGCCGTTGCGCCTTCGCGGTTCAGTGCGGGAGTATCGCGCGCACCACGCCGGTCGCCGTGCCGCGCAGGACGTTCTCCCACGAGAAATGGTCGTGCCACAGCGTGATGCGGCCATTGCGGAACTCGAAGGTGCCGCACACCCAGAACGCGATCTCGATCGGGCCCACCCGCAGGTAGTCGGTGCGCTCGGTGAGCACCACCCCGTCGTCGGTCGCGGCGATGTGGTGCATATCGGCCCGGAAGCCGAAGCGCGGGTTGTTGAACAGGCCCAGCACCCAGCGCACCCGGTCGATACCGCGTACGTCGGGCAGTGAGGTGTTCTTCCAGACGATGCCCGGGTCGGCCAGTTCGAGGGCCTCGGGCACGATGTTCATCTCCAGCGCGGCGAAGAATTCGCGCACGGTGGTGACCGGATCCTGCTTCAGCTCGGGTAGCTCCGCCATCTGCCGAGCGTAAGCCGAATCAGGGCCGCGGCACAGACATTCCCGGCAACTACCGCCGTGTCGCGATGAGCGACGCCACCCCGTCCAGGATGCGCTCGATGCCGTAGTCGAGGGCATTGTCGCGGCCCGCCGTGGCCGCGCTCTCGGTACCGGGGACCGCTTCGGCGAGCGCGACCGCCGCGTGCGGGAAGCGGTCGGCCTGGGTGAGGAACACCGCGGTCATCTCCCGCGCCAGTTCACCCTCGAGGTCCACGCCCGCGGTCCCGGTCTGCAGGCCCATCCCGCGCACGTGGTTGAGCAGCAGGACGACGGTGTCGAGGCGTTCCGCGTGGGTCAGGCCGCTGCGGTCCAGCACGGCGAGAGCGGTCTCCAGCCAGGCCAATTCGTTGGGGCCCATCACCCGGACGCCGGTGGCCAGTTCATTGAGCCACGGATGGGCGACGGCATTGCCGAAGAAGGTTCCGGACCACTCCCGCAGGTAGGCCCGCCACGACTCCGGATCGGCGGGGTCGGTGTGGTTCTCCGGCGGCGAGCTCAGCGCGGCGTCCAGCATGAGCGCGGTGAGCTCGGTCTTGCCGGGGACGTAGCGGTACAGGGCCATCTTGGCGCAGCCGAGCCGTTCGGCGAGCCGGGCCATGGACAGGCTGGCCAGGCCTTCGGCGTCGGCGAGGTCGACCGCCTCGGCGACGATCCGCTCGAGGGTGAGCGAGGGTTTGGGCCCGCGCCGGGGGCGGTCGGGGGTGCCCCAGAGCAGTTCGCGGGTGGTGGGTGCCGGCATGGTCGCCATCCTTCCGGATTTCTGGGTTGACACCTAACTGCGTCCACCATACTCTATTAATCATCAACAGCGTCCGACGGACGCAGTTACTGAAGGGGTCATCATGCGCAACACCACCGTCCTCGTCTCCGGCGCCAGCGTCGCCGGTCCCGCCCTCGCCTACTGGCTGGACCGCTACGGCTTCCAGGTGACCGTGGTCGAGAAGGCCCCCGCCCTGCGCACCGGCGGACAGGCCATCGACTTCACCGGCGAGACCCACATGACCGTGCTCGAGCGGATGGGCGTGCTCGCCGACATCGAACGCCGCCAGACCGGCAAGACCGACATGGTCATGCTCGACGAGTCCGGGCAGCAGCGGGCCCTCATCTCCGGCGATTTCACCGGCGGCGACATCGAGATACTGCGCGGCGACCTGGCCGCGATCATGTACGAGCACACCGCCGACACCTGCGAATACCTGTTCGGCGACACCGTCACCGCGCTCACCGAGACCGCCGACGGCGTGGACGTCGAATTCGCGCACGCCCCGGCCCGGCGCTTCGACCTGGTCGTCGGCTGCGACGGAATCCACTCGCGGGTACGGAAACTGACCTTCGGACCCGAATCCGAATTCCTCGCCTACCGGGGTTACTACTACGCGCTCGCGGGCGCGTCGCTGTGGGAGGACGCCGACGCCCCGCGCGAGCGGGCGGTGTCCCACGGCTGGACCGCGCCCGGGCTGCTCGCTGTCAACGGCGGGGCGAAGGCCGCGCAGATGTACATGTTCGCCTCACCCGAACTCGATTACTCGCGAGACGATTTCGACGAGCAGCGCCGGATCGTCGCCGAGAAGTTCGCCGGCATGGGCGGCGACGTGCCCGCCATGCTGGCCGACCTCCCGCACCTCGACGGGTTCTACCTGGACTCGCTGAGCAAGGTGACGATGAAGAACTTCGTGTCCGGGCGCGTGGCCCTGGTCGGCGACGCCGGGTACGGCAACACCCTCGCCGGATTCGGCACCGGGCTCGCCGTCGTCGGCGCGTACGTCCTGGCCGGGGAACTGGCCGTCGCCGACGGCGACCACACCGTCGCCTTCGCCCGGTACGAGGACATCATGAAGCGCTACCTGCGCAAGGCCGACGACGCCCGCCCCGGCCCGTTCCTGGCCCCGAAAACCGCCCTGGGCCTGCGTCTCCGCAACTGGTTCCTGGGATCCTGGGCCTTCGACATGATGCTGAAGTACGCCGATTCCGCGAAGAACGACATCGAATTGCGGGACTACCCGGCCCTGGTCTCCCACTGAGCCGGCCGCCGTGGGTTCAACGCCAGGGCCCGAACAGCCCGTTCGCGTACTCGGTCAGCGCGTTCTGCAGGAACGGCCCGAAACTCACTCGGGCCACACCCAATTCGGCGAAGTACTCCCGCCCGCCCTGGGTGGGGATGCCGATGGAATTGATCGGCAACGGCAGTTCCCCGGTGAGCCGCCGCAACACCTCCGGCTCGTGCCGGCCGACCGGATAGAGCACGTCGGCCCCGGCGGCCGCGGCGAGCCGCAACCGCTCGAGCGCGCTGTCCAACCGCTCCGCCGGAGTCCCGGTATCGGGACGCAGGAATACGTCGGTGCGCGCGTTCACCACGACATGCACCCCGGTCGCATCGGCGGCCCGCCGCAATTCACCGACCAGATCAGCGTGCTCCTGCGGCTCCCGCAGCCGCCCACCCTCGCTGTGCACGGTGTCCTCGATATTGAGACCGACCGCCCCGGCCTCCAGCAGACCCTCGATCAGGGTCGCGGGCTTCTGCGCATACCCGGACTCGATATCCACCGAGACGGGAATGTCCACGGCGGCCGTGATCTCCCGAATCCGCGAGGTCACCTCGGAGAAGGTCATCCCCTCCCGATCGGCCTTCCCCAGCGAATTCGCCAGCGGATGGCTCCCGACGGTGATCGCCGAGAACCCGGCCTCCCGGACGAGAGTCGCGGACCAGGCATCCCACACGGTCGGCAGAATGACGGGATTACCGGGCTGGTGCAGAGCGAGAAAGTCGGCGGCTTGCTGCTCGAGGCTCATGATTCGATCCTGCCTGATGATGTCGGTCGGCGAAAGGTGGACTGCGCCACCGGCACCGGGTCTCACACCGGTGCCGGGGGTGCCGAAGGTCAGTTGCCGTCGACCTTGGCCATCGAGAGCACGTTCAGGCGGCGGTCGAGTTCCTCGAGCGAGAGGTTGTCGCCGATCAGGCCGCGGTCGATGACCGTCTGGCGGATTGTCTTGTGTTCCTTCAGGGCCTGCTTGGCCACGGCGGCGGCTTCCTCATAGCCGATGGCCGAGTTCAGCGGGGTCACGATGGACGGGGAGGATTCCGCGAGGTGCCGCAGGCGGTCGACGTCGGCCACCAGGCCGGACACGCACTTGTCGGCGAACAGGCGGGAGACGTTGGCCAGCAGGCGGATCGACTCGAGAACGTTGCGGGCCATCACGGGGATGTAGACGTTCAGCTCGAACGCGCCGTTGCCGCCGCCCCAGGCGATGGCGGCGTCATTGCCGATGACCTGCGCGGCCACCTGCGTAACCGCCTCGGGGAGGACCGGATTCACCTTGCCGGGCATGATCGAGGAGCCGGGCTGGAGATCCGGGAGCTGGAGTTCGGCGAGGCCGGTGAGCGGTCCCGAACCCATCCAGCGAATGTCGTTGGCGATCTTGGTGAGGCTGATCGCGACCGTGCGCAGGGCGCCGGACAGCTCCACCAGGGCGTCGCGGGCGGCCTGGGCCTCGAAGTGGTCGCGGGCCTCGGACAAGTGGTCGAGGTCGGTCGCCTTCGTCAGTTCCGCAACGACTTTCGCGCCGAACCCGGCGGGGGCGTTGAGACCGGTGCCGACGGCGGTGCCGCCGATGGCCAGCTCACCGACCCGCGGCAGAGTCGCCAGCAGGCGTTCGACGCCCGCGCCCACCTGGCGGGTGTAGCCGCCGAACTCCTGGCCCAGGGTGACCGGGACCGCGTCCATCAGGTGGGTGCGGCCGGACTTCACCACCGACTTCCACTCCCGCGACTTGTCCTGCAACGCCAGCCGCAGATGATCCAGGGCCGGGATCAGCTCCTTGACCACGGCCTCGGTGGCCGCGAGATGCGTTGCGGTGGGGAAGGTGTCATTGGAGGACTGCGACATGTTCACGTCGTCGTTGGGGTGCACGGTCACGCCGTCGCGGGCGGCGATGCTCGCGATCACCTCGTTGGCGTTCATGTTCGAACTGGTGCCGGACCCGGTCTGGAACACGTCGATCGGGAACTGGTCGTCGTGGCGCCCGTCGGCGACCTCGTTGGCGGCCGCGATGATGGCGTCCGCCTTGGTCTTGTCCAGCAGCCCCAGATCGCGGTTCACCGCGGCGCAGGCCGCCTTCAGCAGGCCGAGCGCGCGAATCTGCGCGCGCTCCAGGCCACGTCCGCTGATCGGGAAGTTCTCCACCGCGCGCTGCGTCTGCGCGCGCCACAGGGCGTCGACGGGGACACGAACCTCACCCATCGTGTCGTGCTCGATCCGGTACTCGGTCATGAATTCGACCCTAGGCCCGTCCCGCGCCGCGCGGGAGTGCCACGCCTGAGGGAATCGGCACACGCGGGCCGGGAATAGGGCCACCCGCGCGCCGGAAAAGAAGCCGCCCCGGTGGATGTATCCACCGGGGCGGCAATCAGTTTGGCGATGCCGATCAGGGCAGCGGCGGGGTGGCGTGCTCGTCGCCCACGAAGTCCACCGACGCGTACTCGCGCAGCTTGGTCAGACGGTGGAAGCCGTCGATCATGCGGATGGTGCCGGACTTGGCGCGCATCACGATGGACTGGGTGTAGGCGCCGCCACCGTAGTAGCGCACGCCCTTGAGCAGGTCACCGTCGGTGACGCCGGTGGCGCTGAAGAACACGTCGTCGCCGGAGACCAGGTCGGTGGTCGACAGGATCCGGTCCAGGTCGTGGCCGGCGTCGATAGCCTTCTGCTTCTCGGCATCGTCCTTCGGGGCCAGCTTGGCCTGCAGCGCGCCGCCCATGCAGCGCATGGCGGCCGCGGCGATGATGCCCTCCGGGGTGCCGCCGATGCCGATCAGCATGTCGACGCCGGACTCCGGGCGAGCGGTGGCGATCGCACCGGCCACGTCACCGTCGGAGATGAGGCGGATGCGGGCGCCCGCCTCGCGCACGGCCTTCATGTGGTCGGCGTGGCGAGGACGGTCCAGGATGCAGACGGTGAGGTCCGAGATCGCGGAGTTCTTGGCCTTGGCGACGCGGCGCAGGTTCTCCGAGATCGGGGCGCTCAGGTCGATGACATCGGCGGCGTCAGGGCCGACGGCGATCTTCTCCATGTAGAACACGGCCGACGGGTCGAACATGGCGCCGCGCTCGGCGACCGCCAGCACGGAGATGGCGCCGGGGGAGCCCTTCGACATCAGGGTGGTGCCGTCGATCGGGTCGACCGCGAAGTCCAGCTCGGCGCCGGTGCCGTCGCCGACCAGCTCGCCGTTGTACAGCATGGGCGCTTCGTCCTTCTCGCCCTCACCGATCACCACGATGCCGCGCATGGAGACGGTCGCGACCAGCTGACGCATGGCGTCCACGGCAGCGCCGTCGCCGCCTTCCTTGTCACCCCGGCCTACCCAGCGGCCCGCGGCCATGGCGCCGGCCTCGGTGACCCGGACCAACTCGAGTGCGAGGTTGCGGTCCGGTGCCTCGCGGCGGCTGGATGCGGTCATGAGAGGAGCCTCCTTGTTGTCAACTGCTGCGTAAATTGTCGCATTGCGGTTTTGGGCTCCATGCAAGTACTGACGTTTCACTTTCGCCCTGGTCGTGGACGTTTACGGGAAACGCCGCACACGGACGGGTTCGTAGATGGCACTGTGAGCCGGGTCGCATCCGGGGCCCGTGGATACTGTGTGCGTGTCGTACCAAAAGCCGCGCAGCCAGAACGACTACAAGGACCTCATCTGGTCCTTGCTCCCGCTGGTGCTGATCTGCCTGGTCATCGCGGGCATCGCGAGCCAGTGCTCCTTCACCACGAAGGGGCCGACACAGGGCCAGATTCCGAACTTCGAAGTGAAGACCGCCCTCACCGACGACGCGCGGCACCTGTCGTTCCCGATCCGGCTGCCCGCGCTCCCCGACAGCGGGCCGGACAAGTGGACCCCCAACTCCGGCAGCCACGACACCATCACCGGCACCGGCGGCGGCGAACTCAGCACGGTCGGGTTCATCAGCCCCGAGGGCACCTACATGCAGCTGACGCAGTCCAACGCCACGGTGGACGCGCTCGCCAAGAAGTACGCGCCCGTGAAGGTCGCCACCGGCAGCGAGCAGCGCGGTGACCACAAGTGGAGCGTGTTCGCCGAACCCGGCTCCGAGCCCGCCTGGATCTCCGACTTCGGCGACGTCCGAATCCTGATCAAGGGCGCGGGCAACGGGGCGGCCTTCAACACACTGTCGACCGCCATCGGCCAGGCCCAGCCGCTGCCGCGCAGCTGATCCCGGCGACGCCGGGCCCGCTGTCCGGTCCGGGCGTCCCGCGTAGGTGCGTCTACTCCGCCGAAGAGCGGTGCGCGAGGGCGTCTTCCACGCGTTTGCGCGCACCCGCGAGATGCTGTTCGCAGCGGGTGGCCAGCGCCTCGCCGCGCTCCCACAGCGCCAGCGACTCGTCCAGGTCCATGCCGCCCTGCTCCAGCATCTTGACCACGTTCACCAGTTCGTCGCGAGCGCGCTCGTAGCCGAGGCCGGCGATCTCGGTGCGGTCGTCGTCGTTCATCAGGAGTCCTTCCGGGTCGGGCGGGGAGCCAGGGATTGGGAGCCGAGGGCCGCGGCGGAGATCGCGCCGTCGGCCACCCGGATACGGAGCTGGGTGCCGGGCGGCGAGTCCTCGATGGCCCGGACCACCTCGCGGTCCTTGCCGTTCACCCGCTGCACCACGGCGTAACCGCGGGCCAGCGTGGCGGCCGGGCCGACCGCCGCGAGTTTCTCGCGCAGGTGCCGGGTGGTGGTGGACTCGCCCGAGAGCCGATGATCCACCGCGCGCTGGGCGGCGGCACGCAGGCGCTCCACCTCGTCGTGACGCTGGTCGAGCAGGCGCAGCGGGTCGGCCAGCACCGGGCGCGAACGCAATTGGGTCAGGGCGCGGGCCTCCCGGTCCACCCAGCCACGCAGGGCCGCGTTGGCGCGCGACCGAAGCTCCTGCAGCAACGCGGTTTCCGCGGCCGCGTCGGGGACGATCCGCTTGGCGGCGTCGGTGGGGGTGGCGGCGCGCAGGTCAGCCACGTAGTCCGAGATCGGATTGTCCGGTTCGTGGCCGATGGCGCTGACGATCGGGGTCTTCGCGGAAACGATGGCGCGGCACAGGGTCTCGTCGGAGAACGGCAGCAGATCCTCGGTGCTGCCGCCGCCGCGCGCCAGCACAATCACATCCACCTCGGGATTCGCGTCCAGCGCCGTGATGGCCTCGAGGATCTGCGGCACCGCGGTCGGGCCCTGCACGGCGGTATTGCGGATCTCGAACCGCACCGCGGGCCAGCGCTGCGTCGCCACCGTCACCACATCGTGCTCGGCGGCGCTGGCGCGGCCGGTGATCAGGCCGATCCGATTGGGCAGGAACGGGATCGGACGCTTGAGCCGCGGATCGAACAGGCCCTCCGCCGCCAGCAGCGCCTTCAACCGCTCGATGCGGGCCAGCAGCTCGCCGATCCCCACCGGGCGAATCTCGGTGACCCGCAACGACACCGTGCCGCGGCCGGTGAAGAACGACAGCTTGCCGTACACGACGACCCGGCTGCCCTCCTGCAACGGCACCGCGGAACCGCGCAGCAGCTCCGGATCGCAGGTCACCGACAGCGACATGTCCGCGGCCGTGTCCCGCAGCACCAGAAACGCGGTACGGGTGCCCGGGCGCAGATTCATCTGGGTGATCTGGCCCTCCACCCACACCGCGCCCAGCCGGTCGATCCACTGCGCCACCTTGACGGCGATGGTCCGCACCGGCATCGGGTTCTCGGCGGACGAACTCGGCGGCTTCGCGGCGCCCGGCGTCGTTTCGGTGCTCACACAATTCCGCCTCTCCGAGTATTTAGCGGGCGGCATAGAGCCGTATCCGGTTTCGCACCCGTGCCGGCGGTCAGGTGCCGGACCGATTTTGGGCGTACCCGGGAAGTTACCCCGGTCGGCGCGAGATCAGTGGTCGCGTCCACATACGTCTCGAAACGCCGGTCGTGGCCTGAGCCTCGACCGGCGTTTGACGAACGTGTGAACTCTACTGGGCGGTCACCGTGGCGATGCGGTTGGTCAGCATCGTGACGAACGGTGCGCGGGCGCGGGTCTCCTGCTCGTAGGCGAGGAGCGCGGCCAGATCGTCCACCGACAGCTGACGTAGTCGCGCGCGCAGCTGGGCGATGGTCATGTCCGCGTACCCGAAGCGGGTCGCCACTTCGGGCTCGGTGACGGCGGTCTCGGGCTCGGCGGCGACCTCGGGCTCGGCCGGGGCGGGCTCGGCGTCGGCCACGAGTTCCAGCTTGGCCGGGGCGCTGCCGTTGTGGCCGTTGGTTGCTGCCTTGGCAGCCGTTACGGGCGCGGCGGTCTCGGTGGCCTCCGGTTCGGCAGCCTCCTGCGCGGCCGATTCGGCGGGCACCGGAGCGAATTCGGGCTCGGTGAAGAGGTCGAAACGGCTCCGGTACGCCGATTCGGAGCCGAAGCTGGAAGTTTGCTCGTCGTCATCGTCCTCATCGAAGGTGGCCCAGGCGGGCTGCTCCTCGGACTGGGTGAGCAAACGGTCGAAGACGGCGTCGCCCTTGAGAGCGAGGCTGGTCACGAACTGCTGGAGGTGCATGGTGGTCTGCAGCATCTGGCTGATCGCGGTGATCGGGAAGTTGATCGCGGTCGCCGGTAGCCGACGAGTTTCCTCGAGGGCGTAGACGGCGGCCCCGGCGGCGACCCGGGCCAGGAACGGAGGTCGGAACATGCCCCTAGCCTGCCCGAAACGCCGTGTGATGCAAAGGTGACAGCGCACGAAAAGTGATTGTGATGCCAACCTCCGCGCGAATGCGCGCCGGGCCGCACACGTATTCTGTGGGGCATGTCCTCGGGTATCCCTTTGAACGTCGGAATCGTCCGGTCCGCGGCGGGTGATGCCGGCGCGCCGCTGAGTCCTTCGCACAAGCGCGTACTGCTCGCCGAACCCCGCGGTTATTGCGCCGGTGTGGACCGGGCGGTCGAAACTGTGGAGAAGGCGCTCGAAAAGCACGGCGCCCCCCTCTATGTCCGCAAAGAAATCGTGCACAACCGGCATGTGGTGGAAACCCTGCGGGACCGCGGTGTGATCTTCGTCGACGACACCGAGGAGGTGCCGGAGGGCGCGCTCGTGGTGTTCTCCGCGCACGGCGTCTCCCCGGCCGTGCACGAATCCGCCGCCGCCCGCAAGCTGCACACCATCGACGCCACCTGCCCGCTGGTCACCAAGGTGCACCAGGAGGCCAAGCGCTTCGCCCGCGACGACTTCGACATCCTGCTGATCGGCCACGAGGGCCACGAGGAGGTCGAGGGCACCGCCGGTGAGGCGCCCGAGCACGTACAGCTGGTGGACGGCCCGGACGCCGTCGACGCCGTCACCGTGCGCGACGAGAACAAGGTGATCTGGCTCTCCCAGACCACGCTGTCGGTCGACGAGACCATGGAGACCGTCGACCGGCTGCGGCAGAAGTTCCCCAAGCTGCAGGATCCGCCCAGCGACGACATCTGCTACGCCACCTCCAACCGCCAGACCGCGGTGAAGGCGATGGCCCCCGAATGCGATCTGGTGATCGTGGTCGGCTCGCGCAACTCGTCCAACTCGGTGCGGCTGGTGGAGGTCGCGCTCAGCGCCGGCGCCCGCGCCGCGTACCTGGTGGACTACGCCCGCGAGGTGGATACCGCCTGGCTGGAGGGCATCGGCACGGTCGGCGTCACCTCGGGCGCCTCCGTTCCGGAGATCCTCGTGGAGGGTGTGCTGGAACTGCTGGCCGAGCACGGTTTCGGTGAGGTGGTGCCGGTCACCACCGCCAACGAGACGCTGGTCTTCTCGCTGCCGCGCGAACTGCGTGCCGCGCGCGGGTAATCCCGCCGCCGGGTTATCCGGCTCCGAAAACACATTCGCGCCTGCCACATTCGTTGTGGCGGGCGCGAATTGCTATCCGGATGATCTTATTTCGTCCCGAATTTCGTGATTGCCGGAAATCTACGGCGATCGTCGCTCGGGTGTCGCGGTCAGCGTTCGATGCGGCCGGAATCGCGTTCGCGATAGCGCACATTCGGACGCGGATGCGGGGGCACCTCGCCCGGCTGCGGACGACGACGGCGGCCACCCTCGGCCGCGGGGGCCGGATTGGCGGCGGGAGCCGCGCCGCGTCCCGCGGCCTGCTCGGGACTCTGGGCGCGCCGGCGACGGCCGTCGCCCGCGGCGGGATCCGGCGCGGGCTGCGCGGCGCGGCGTTCCCCGGTGCGGGTGCGGTCGGCCGGGGCGGCGCGACGCTCGCCGCCGCGGGGCGGCTCGGCGGGGGCCGCGCGGCGATCCCCGGTGCGCGGCTGCTGCTGCTCGCCGTTCTGGCCGCGGCGGCGGCCCTCGGCGGGGGCGGCGGACTGGTCCGGGCGCGCCGGGCGGCGGCGGCCCTCGGTGGCGGGCGGGGTGCGATCGGCGGCGGCCGGATCGGCCTCGCGGGAGCGGCGACGGGTCTCCCCGGACTGCCGGTTCGCGCCCACCCGCGGCGGGTCGGCGGCGACCCGGCCGGCGGCGCGGCGGGACGAACGGGTGGACTCGGTCTCGGTGGGTTCGGTCACGCCCGCACCCGTGGTGTCGTCGCCGGGCCGGAAGCGGCGTCTGGCGGGGTCCTTGGAGTCGGCGGGCCGGGTGCGCTGGGCGCGCGCGCCGCCGGGTCGGGTGGCGCGACCCCGGAGCGTGCGGGCCTCGCCGTCGACCCCGTCCTTGCCCTCCTTGCGGTGCATGGCGATCCGGACCGCGCCGACGATCAGTACCAGCGTGGTGGCGAGCGCCATCGTCGGGAAGCGGTTCACCAGCGGGATGGCCAGATTCAGCAGGATCTCGCGCAGCTTGAAGCTGCGGGCCGAGCCCAGCAGGAGTTGATACGACACCGGCACCGCGATGAACAGCAGCAGCGGCGGCAGCACCAGCGCGGTGAACAGTCCCCGGAAGCGGACCGCGATAACGGCCAGCAGACAGCCGATCACGTACAGGCTGGCGAACGTGCCGGTGAGCTCGTCGCCGCCCATCGAATCGATCAGGAACCCGACGAACGTGCACGTCACGGCGATCAGGACCGCGATCGGGGCCGAGACGCCGGGAACCGACGGCAGGATCGAACGGTGCGACGGGGGCACCTCGGTTCGCTCGCGTTGGGTAACTGCCACGTCAAGCACACTAAGGCATGCAGGTGTTTCACGAGGCAGGCGACATCAGGCAGGTATTCCGAATCGCATGAACCAGGAGTTAGCTGTGGCGCGTGCGCCCTGGGACCGAGCGGTTGCTCAGGCCTCACCCGCCTCGTCGCCACGGAACCGATATTCGTCTCCGGCGAAGCCGACCGCGCGGGGCCAGCTGTCGATACTGCGGACCTCCGGCGGGGCGGCGTCCGCGACACCGAGATCGTGCATCTTGCGGGCCGTGACCAGCACCCGCGACTCCATCGACGCGACCGTGTGGTTGTAGGCGTCGACCGCCTTGCCCAGCTGGGATCCCAGCCGGTCCAGGTGGCGGCCGGTGGTGCCGAGCCGGGTGTAGAGCTCGCGGCCCAGCTGCTGGATCAGGGCCATGTCCGCCGACATCGCCTCCTGCCGCCAGCCCAGCGCCACCGTGCGCAGCAGCGCCATGAGTGTGGTGGGCGTCGCCAGGACCACATTGCGACCGAAGGCGTACTCGAGCAATCCGGAATCGGCGGTGAGCGCCGCGTCGAGGAACGGATCGCCGGGGACGAACAGCACCACGAAATCGGGGGAGGGGTCGAAGGCCGCCCAGTACTCCTTGGCCGCCAGCTGATCGACGTGATTGCGCAGGTGCCGCGCGTGCAGGGCCAGATGATTGGCGCGTTCGCGCGGGTCCTCGGTTCCCGCGGCGTCGAGGAACGCGGTGCACGGCACCTTGGCGTCCACCACGATCTGACGGCCGCCGGACAGCCGCACCACCAGATCCGGCCGCACCACCGTGTCGCCGCGGCGGGTCACCTGGGTGTCGAAATCGCAGTGCCGGGCCATGCCGGCCAGCTCCACCACCCGTTCCAGCTGGATCTCGCCCCAGCGGCCGCGCACCTGGGGTGCGCGCAGGGCGGCCACCAACTGACCGGTCTGCGTGGACAACTGATGCGACATCCGCTGCATGCCCGCGACCTGTTCGCGCAGGCCGGAATACGCGTTGATGCGGTTGTGCTCGACTTCCTGGATATGCCGGTCCAGGCTGCCGACCGCGTCGCGCAGCGGTTCCACCAGCGCGCCGATCGCATGCGACTGCCGCCGCGCCGCGTCCTCGCTGGCCGCCCCGAGTGATTGCCGCAACAACCGCTCGTTGTCCCGCATGGCCGCGAGTCTCGCCTCGGCCATCGCACCCCGCTGTCCCGCCCGCGCGGCATGCCCCAGCCAGCCCAGGGCCAGCCCCGAAACGAACACCAACAGCAGCGCGAACAGCATCGGTGCGGTCATGGCCTGTGATAGTGCCGTACGACACCGACAATCCCGTGAATCCGGCACCGGTGCCGTGTCTTTGGGGTGCGAAGTTGCCGGGGACGCGCCGAGGGCGGATGAATTTGTCGGAGCGATCGCCTAGCGTTCTCCGACATGCGGATCCTGCACACCTCCGACTGGCATATCGGGCGCACCTTTCACGGCGTCGATCTGCTGACGGATCAGGAGTGCTCGCTGCTGGCCATCGCGGAATTGGTGCGGGCGGAGGGGGTGGACGTGGTCGTGCTGCCGGGGGACGTGTACGACCGTTCCATTCCCAGCGCGGATGCGATCGCGGTGTGTAATCGAGGATTCGAGGCAATTCGGGCGGCGGGGGCGACGATTATCGCGACCTCCGGAAATCATGACTCGCCGACTCGGCTGGGTGCGCTCGGGAGTTTCGCGGCGGCGGGCGGATTGCATTTGCGCTGCCGGATCGCGGATGTGGCGCGGCCGATCGTGCTTTCCGACGAGTTCGGTGAAATTGCCTTTTACGGCATTCCGTACTTGGAGCCGGAGATCACCCGGGTGGAATTGGGTGTACCGCAGGCGCGTTCACACGCCGAGATTCTGGACGCGGCCATGGGGCGGGTGCGTGCGGATCTGGCGGGGCGGACCGGGGCCCGCTCGGTGGTGCTGGCGCACGCGTTCGTGGTGGGCGGTGAGGCGACTGGTTCGGAGCGGTCCATTTCCGTCGGCGGGGTGGAGACGGTGTCGCTGTCGGCGTTCGACGGGATCGACTACACGGCCCTGGGGCACCTGCACTCGCCGCAGACGCTGTCGGAGTCGGTCCGGTATTCGGGATCGCCGCTGCCGTACTCGTTCGGTGAGCGCTCGCACCGCAAGGCCGTGTGGATCGTGGATCTCGACGCCTCGGGGCTCGCGGAGGTGCGGCGCCACGATCTCCCGGTGGTGCGGGGGCTGTCCCAGCTCACCGGACCGCTGGAATCCCTCCTGGAATCGCCGGAGCACGCCGAAGCCGAAGCCCACTATGTGTCGGCCACCCTGACCGACACCGCGCGCCCCGTGGACGCGCTGCGCCGGCTGCGCGACCGCTTCCCGCACGCCGTCCACGTGGAATGGCAACGCCCGGAGGGCAACCCGGAACTCCGCTACCGCGAACGCGTCCACGGCCGCCGCGACACCGAGATCGCCCAGAGCTTCCTCTCCGACGTCCGGGGCGTCCCGACCGCGGGTGAGACGACCTGGCTCGAACGCGCCCTCTCCGCCGCCACCCGCGAAAAGGACGGCCCCCGCCGCGTTTCCGCACCGGACGAGCGCACGGTGTTCCCCGCGGCGGCGGCTGCTCCCGTGGAGAGTGCATCCGTGCCGGCCGAGGCGGTTTCCGCGCAGACGGTCGCGGTGCCGGCCGAGGTGAGTGCCGTTCAGCATGCTGCCGTGCCGGCCGAGGCGGATGCTGCCCGGCCGGGGGCGTCCGAGGCGGAGCGGGTGGTCAGCGCGGCCGGGTTCGACGGGTCGGTGCGCGGGGCGGACGCGGCGGAGGCGGATGCGGCGCTCGGGTTGTTCGATGTGGAGGAATTCGGTCTCGGGACGGGTGAATCCGGCGAGACCGCGGACGGGATGACCGCGTGAGCGTTGGGGTGCGGGGCATTTCGGCGTGTCCCGCCGGTGCGGGCGCGCGATCGGTTGTCGAATGGGTCGAGGCGTTGCGGGAAGGGGTCACGGCATGCGGCTGCATCGGCTGGAGCTGACGGCGTTCGGGCCGTTCGCCGAGACGGCCGTGGTGGATTTCGACGAGCTGGGCGCGGACGGGCTGTTCCTGCTGCACGGGCAGACCGGGGCCGGGAAGACCACGGTGCTCGACGCCATCGCCTTCGCGCTGTACGGGAAGGTGCCCGGCGCGCGCGAGGAGGGCAAGCGCCTGCACTCCGATCACGCCGACGAGCAGACCCCGCCCCGGGTGCTGCTCGAGGCCACCGTCGGCGGCCGGACGCTGCGCCTGATCCGCTCCCCGGAATTCCAGCGCCCCAGCAAGCGCGCCAAATCCGGGTGGGTGAAGGAGAACTCGGTCGCCACCCTGGAATGGCTGGACGGCCGTGGCCAGAACCTCTCGCGCATTCCCGACATCGGCGACGAGGTGCTGCGCCTGCTCGGCATGAGCGCCGACCAGTTCTTCCAGGTCGTCCTGCTGCCCCAGGGCGATTTCGCGCGCTTCCTGCGCGCCGACAACGAGGAACGCGAGAAGCTCCTCGAAAAGCTCTTCGACACCGAACGTTTCGGCACCGCCGAACAGTGGCTCATCGACAAGCGCCGCGCCGGCACCGCCGAGCTCGACACCCGTAAGCACGGCATCGACGCTCTGATCGCCCGTGTCGGCACCGCCGCCGGTCTGCCCGCCACCGACTCCGCCACCATCCTCGAATCGGTCGCCTGGTCGCAGTCCCTGTTGACCGCCGCCCGCACCACGCTGACCGCCACCTCCGTGGACCTCCAACAGCGCCAGCAGGATTCGTCGAAGGTCCGCGCCGCCGCCGAGGCCGAGCGCCGCCGCCATGACCTGTTCCGCCGCCGCGCCACGGCACAGGCGCAGCTCGCCGAGTTCACGGCGACCGCCACCCAGCGCATGGTCCGCCAGTCCGAGCTCGACCGCGCTCGTCGCGCCGAACCGGTCGCCGCCGCCCTCGCCGAGGCCCGCACCGCCGCCGTCGCCCTGCGCCGCCGCACCGACGACGCCACCCGTGCCGCCGAACAACTCGCCGATCGCCTCCTCGACCCCGCGACCGCCGAACTCCCCGGAACCACTTGGGCCGCAGCTGACCTGGCCGCCACCGAGCTCGCGGGCACCGACCTCGCCACCGACCTGACCGACCTCCCCGCGCCCGGAATCCAGCCGGACTCCACGGATGCCGGTGACGAGCTTCCGCACCTTCGCGCGAACCACCTTGGCGCGGACATCGATACGGGTTCGGCGCGCACGGGTGGGCTGGACGACCTGCCCCGGGCCGGCTCCGGCGGCGGGCTCGAGGCGGCGGTACAGCGGTGGAGCGCGCAGGTGGGGGCGCTGGATGAGGTGCGGGCCGATGCCGAGTCGGCGAATCAGCTGACTCGGGAATTGTCGGGGCTGCGGACCGAGCAGAAGGATCTGGCGGCTCGGGCGGCGAAGCTGATCGCGCGGCTGGGGGAGTTGCCGGAAGCCGTTGCGGGGGTCGAGGTTCGGTTGCGTGGGTCCGCGGATGCGGCCGCCGCGCTGGCCGGGCTGGAGGCCGAGTGCCTGCGGTTGCGGACGTCGGCGGAGGCCGCGGTCGAGCTCGAGCGGAAGCGGGGGGAACTGGCGCGGGCGGGAACCACCTTCGAGCAGGCGAGGACCGCGCACGCGGAGGCGTGGAAGCGGACGCAGGCCCTGCGGGAACAGCGGATGGCGGGGATGGCCGCGGAATTGGCGGAGGCGCTGGTCGAGGGGGAGCCGTGCGCGGTGTGCGGGTCCGACGCGCACCCGAATCCGGCCCGGCCCGCCGAGCACGCGGTGTCCAAGGCGGACGAGGACGCGGCGCTGGCCACCGAACGGGCGGCGGAGGCCGCCCGGGAGCGGGCGGGTCAGCTGGTGGCGGAGCTCGAGCGCGCCGTCGAGGTGCTGGTCGAGCGGGGCGGCGACGTCGACAAGGCGGAACTGGCCGCGGCGCTGGACGATTCGACGCGGCAGTTCACCGCCGCCAAACGAGCGGCGGGGCTGGTGGACGGGCTCACCGCCGAACTGAACACGCTGCGCGCCGATCAGACCCGGCTCCAGAACGAGGCGCGCGAGTGCGAGAGCCGCGTGAGCGCGACGACCGAGCGGATCGTGGCCACAGATCGTCGGCTGGCCGAACTCACCGAGCGGCTGCGTGCCGCCGCCGGAGCCGATGGCACGGTCGAGCGGCGGCGTGCGCGGCTGGCGGCCCTGGTCGAAGAAGCCAGTGTGGTCCGCGCGGCCCGCGTCGAAGCCGTCACCGCCCGCGAGCAGGTGGCAGCGGCCGCCGTGCGGGTCGAAAAGCTGTCGTACGAAGCGGGTTTGGTGGAGTCCGCGCCCCCGGTGATGGGGGAGTCCGGCCCGGATTACGCCGTGCTGGGCGAGTACGCCCGCGCGGTCGACGCCGCCTCACGCACGACGGCGCAGCAGTCGGAGATCGAGGACGAGCTCGTGGCCGCCGACCGCGCTCGCGCCCACGCCGAGGCCGTTCTCGCCGAGCCGGAGATCCGCGCCGCCGGGGATACGGAACCGGGCGATCCGGGTGAGCTGGAAAACGCTGTGGCCCAGTCGGAATCGGAACTGAACCGGGCGGTGGCCGCGCACGCCGAAGCGGAGCGGCGGGTCAAGCAACTGACGGCCCTCTGCACGCAGTTGCAGACCGACGTCGAACACATCGCCCCGTTGCAGCGCGCTCACGACGAACTGGCCCGCCTGTCCGAGGTGGTCGCGGGCCGCGGCGAGAACAATCGCCGCATGTCCCTGCGCTCCTACGTGCTGGCCGCCCGCCTGGAGGAGGTGGCCCTGGCCGGATCGGTCCGCCTGCGCCGAATGTCCGGTGGCCGCTACGAATTCGTTCACACCGACGCCGCCGGCCCCCGTGGCCGTCGCGGCGGCCTGGGCCTCGACATCCGCGACGACTACACCGGCGCGGTCCGCCCCGCCAAAACCCTCTCCGGCGGCGAGACCTTCATGGCCTCCCTATCCCTGGCCCTCGGCCTGGCCGACGTCGTCTCCGCTGAATCGGGCGGCCTGGTCATGGACACCCTCTTCATCGACGAGGGTTTCGGCAGTCTCGACGCCGACACCCTCGACTCGGTCATGGGTGTCCTCGACGAACTCCGCTCCGGCGGCCGCGTGGTCGGCGTGGTCAGCCACGTCGACGAAATGCGCCAGCGCATCCCCAGCCGCCTCCACGTCATCCGCGGCCGCACCGGCTCCCGCCTGGAAACCTCCGTCGGCGTCTGAGCGGTCAGCTGCGGGCGAAGCGGACTTCGGCTCGGGCTCGGGCCTTGGCGGCTTCGACCTCGCGGTCCTTGGGCGGGGCGTTGGTGGTCAGCCCCTCGAGGAGGCGGGTGGTGGCCGCGGTGATCTCCTCGACGGCGAGGTCGAAGGCGGCCTGGTTGGTCTGGGAGGGTTTGGCGGTTCCGCTGATCTTGCGGACGTATTGCAGGGCGGCCGCGTGCACCTCGTCCGGGGTGGCCGGCGGCTCGAAGTTGTGCAGGGTGTGGATGTTGCGGCACATGGTTGCGAGCGTACGCCGGGGCACCGACACCCCCGGTCAGAGTGATGTCGCTGGTCGGGAGGGTATGGGTCAGGCGGATTCGTGGTCGAGCAGCCAGCGTTTCACGGGCAGCCCGTAGCGGAAGCCGCCGAGGCTGCCGTCGGTGCGGATGACGCGGTGGCAGGGGACGAACAGGGCGGCCGCGTTGCGGGCGCAGGCGTTGGCGGCGGCGCGGGTGGCGGCGGGGCGGCCGGAGATGACCGCGAAGTCGGTGTAGGTGACCGGCTCGCCCGCGGGCACCTTGCGCAGGATCTCCCAGGCGTGGGTGAGGAACGGCCCGGAGACCTGCCGGACGGGAATGGCGTCGATGGCGGTCAGATCACCCGCGTGATAGTCGGCGATGGCCCGCGAGACCGGCCCGAGCGAATCGCGGGCCCGCAGTTCGGCGGGCCGGATGCTGGGGTGGATGAGCGCGCGCAGTTCCTCCGCCGAGGCTGTCCAGCCCGAGGCCAGGACCACCCCGTCGGCGTCCACCACGGCCGTGAACGGCCCGGCCGCGGTAGTGGTAGTGGCGTAATCCGCTGGTGCGTGTGTGTTTTCGGAGCTCATGAGGGATGTCCTCCGGGTGGGAGTCGGTGGCGTGCTCACTGGGCAGCGCGCCGGCCGAGCGGTTCGATTTTCGCGGAGGCCCGCGGCTCGGGGTTGGCCAGGGCGTGCTTCCACAGGTGCATGGTCAGGTAGGAGCGCCACGGCGACCAGCGGGCCGTCGCGGTGAGATCCACGCCGAGTAGCGCGGCCCCGCGCCGCACCACCAGGTCGGACGGCAGCAGCACGTCGGGGTCGGCGAGCAGGCGCATCGTCACGTAGTCGGCGGTCCACGGCCCGACGCCGTCGAGGGCGAGCAGGTCGCGGCGGAGTTCGGCGGCGGTGCGGCCGGAGTGCAGCACGAGGTCCCCGGAGGCGAGGGCCTTGGCCGCGCCGACGATGGCCTCGATCCGCCGCCCGGGCCCGGTGAGCACCTCGGAGCCGTGTTCGGCGATGGCCTCGGCGGTGGGGAACAGGTGCGGGATGGGCCCGTCGATGGGCTCGCCGAGCTGCTGCACCAGTCGCGCGGTGTGGGTATTGGCGGCCGCCACCGAGATCTGCTGCCCGATCATGGTGCGCAGCAACAGCTCCGGACCGTCCAGGCAGCCGGGCACCCGGATGCCCGCGGGCAGCACGATGCCGTTCGCCCGGCCATCGCCGTTCGAGCGCGGCACGACACCGTTCGCAGGCGACACGGCAGCGGCACCGTTGGAGCGCTGCGCGGTCGGATCCGCCCCTGGTACCTCGCAGGGTAGGCCCACACGCAGCGGCATCCCCGCCATGCCCGCCGTCAACGCCTCGTCGATACCGACCGGATCCGCGTCGAGGTCGAGGAAGTGCCGGATGCGCGCCACGGTCGGCGCGAGATCCCGCATGTCCTGCAACGACAACGCCGCCCGCACATGCCCCGGCTGAATCGACAGCCGAATGGTGGTGTGACCGTGCGGCGTTCGCAGGCTGCGCGTGTACACCCCGCTCTCGTACAGCTCCAGCCCGGGCACCGCGTGCGCCGCCAGGAACCATTCCAGCCACGACCGGTCCAGCGGTTCCCGGTAGGGCAGCCGCAGGGTGAGCAGCCCGTTGGTGGCGGGCAGGGTGTCGCCGTTGCGGCGCCGGGATTCCTCGCGCAGCGCGGTGGGGCTGACCGCGAAGACCTCGCGCACGGTGTCGTTGAACTGCCGGATGCTGGCGAATCCGGCCGCGAACGCGATGTCGGACATGGGCAGCCGGGTGGTCTGGATGAGCAGTCGCGCGGTGTGGGCGCGGTGGGCGCGCGCCAAAGCCAGTGGGCCCGCGCCGAGTTCGCCGGTGAGCACCCGGGTGAGCTGGCGTTGCGAGTAGCCGAGGGCGTTGGCGAGGGCCGGGACGCCGCCGCGTTCGATGACGCCGTCGCCGATCAGCCGCATGGCCCGGGAGGCCAGGTCGGCGCGGGTGTTCCACAGCGGTGACCCGGGCGCGGCGTCGGGCAGGCAGCGGCGGCAGGCCCGGAATCCGCCCTGCTGGGCGGCGGCCGCGGTCGGCAGGAAGGTGACGTTGGCCCGTTTGGGGGTGATGGCCGGACAGGAAGGGCGGCAATAGATTCCGGTGGTGCGTACCGCGGTCACGAAGTGACCGTCGAACCGGGAGTCCCGGGTGGCCACGGCGCGGTAGCAACGCTCGAAGTCCAAGTCGTTCGCACTCACGCATACCACCATGGCAGCCCGAGCGTCCCCGCGCTAGCGGGAATCGGCCATCAGGGTGGGCGGAAAACCGCCACCCGGGCTCAGCAGCAGCGGTTTGCCGGATTCCTGTCCGCGGCGGCGTGCCGGTCGCGCCAGTAGTCCCGTTCGCTGGGAATCGCGCAGCCGGGGTGGTGCAGGCGCTGATGCTGCACGTAGCGGGCGTAATCGTTGCCGCCCAGGATCGAGTTGAACCACCAGGCAACGGCTTTCACGGCCCGGATGAGGGCGAGCCCCGCCCGCCGCAGTGGACTTGCGGTGGACGGGGCGTCGGGGGTGGTCATCGGCGCGTCAATGCCTCGCGCCGGGTGCGACGACCTTGCCCTCGGCGATCAGGGCGTCCCACTCCTGCTGGACCTCCCGTTCCGCCTTGCTGGCGATGAACCCCTTGGGGCCGAACAGCTTCGACGGCACTTCCTCGGTCTCGGTGGTCGAGCTGCCGCCCGCGCGGATGGCCTTCACGCAGACCCAGACGCCGACCAGCGCCACGATCAGCACCATCACCGCGAAAACGATCGACAGCGTGCCCTGGATGAAGGTATTGCGGATGATCTTGTCCATATTGCTGATCTGCGTGTTCAGCGCGTCGACATCCTTGATGCCCTTCGGCAGCTGACCGGTGTCGCGGGCCGCGATGTAGGCGTTCTGCTTGTCGATGGTGTTGTAGTGCAGCGTCCAGTAGCCGATCTTCGGGTCACCGGAGAAGATCTTCTGGAACGAGGCCGTCATGGTGACGATCAGGTCCCAGACCAGCGGAACCGCCGGGATCCAGGCCCATTTCAGCAGGCCCTTCTTCACCACGATCACCAGCACGACGGTCAGCGCGATGGCCGCGAGCAGCTGGTTGGAGATGCCGAACAGCGGGTACAGCGTGTTGATGCCGCCCAGCGGGTCGGTGACACCCATCAGCAGCACCGAACCCCACGCGGCCACCACGAGTCCGGAGCAGATGAACACGCCCGGCCACCACGACGGGTCGCGGAACTTCTTGGCGGCGCCGCCCAGGTTACCCAGCGAGTCCGAGAGCATGAACCGCGCGACACGGGTGCCCGCGTCGATGGTGGTGAGGATGAACAGCGCCTCGAACATGATGGCGAAGTGGTACCAGAACGCCTTGAGGCTGTTGCCGCCGATGAACTTGTGCATGATCTCGGTCATGCCGATGGCGAGGGTGGGCGCGCCACCGGTGCGGGAGTAGACCCGGGACTCGCCCGTGCCCGCCGCCACGTCGTTCAGGTACTGCGCGTCGATCGGGTTGCCGCTCAGGCCGAGCTTGTTGACGCTGTCGGCGGCCGCCTGCGCGGAGGTCATATTGGGGGTGTTGATCGCGAAGTACAGGTGCTGGTCCAGGATCGACGCCGCGATGATGGCCATGACCGCGACGAACGACTCCATGAGCATGCCGCCGTAGCCGATCATCCGCGCCTGCGACTGCTTCTCCAGCAGTTTGGGCGTGGTGCCCGAGGACACCAGCGAGTGGAAGCCCGACAGCGCGCCGCACGCGATGGTGATGAACAGGAACGGGAACAGGCTGCCCGCGAAGGACGGTCCGTTGGAGTTGCTCGCGAACTGGGAGACCGCGGGGGCCTTCAGCACCGGCATGGTGGCGAGCACGCCGAGGGCGAGCAGGCCGATGGTGCCGATCTTCATGAAGGTCGACAGGTAGTCGCGCGGGGCGAGCAGCATCCACACCGGCAGCACCGAGGCGACGAAGCCGTAGATGATCAGCATCCAGGAGATGGTGGTGCCCGACAGCGTGAACAGGTCACGGCCCCAACCGGATCCGGCGACCCAGTTGCCGGAGATGATGGCCAGCATCAGCGCCGCGAAACCGATGATCGACACCTCGCCGACCTTGCCGGGCCGCAGGTAGCGCAGGTACAAGCCCATGAACAGCGCGATCGGGATGGTCATGGCGATGGAGAACACACCCCACGGGCTGCCGCCCTCGAGGACGTGGGTGGTCTTGTTCTCGGTCGCCGCAAGGGCATTCACGACGACGATGCCGAGCACGGCGAGCAGGATCATCATGATGACGAGCACGGCGACGATGGCCGCCACGCCGCCGACCACACCGAGTTCGTCGCGCGCCATCTGGCCCAGCGAGCGGCCGCGGCGTTTCACCGACGCCCACAGGACCAAATAGTCCTGCACCGCACCGGCCAGCACCACGCCGACGATGATCCAGATGGTGCCGGGTAGGTAGCCCATCTGGGCGGCGAGCACCGGACCGACCAGCGGGCCCGCGCCGGCGATGGCGGCGAAGTGGTGGCCGAAGAGGACCCGCCGGTCCATCGGCATGTAGTCCTTGCCGTTCTCCATCTCCTCGGCGGGAGTGGCGATATCGTCACGCGGCTTGGTGATCTTGTATTCGATGAGCCGCGCGTAGAACTGGTAGGCGAGCACGTACGTGCACAGGGCCGCGATGACGATCCACACCGCGTTCACGTTCTCGCCGCGCATGAACGCGAGGATGGCCCAGGCGATCGCGCCGACGACGGCGATGGCGAGGAAGATGCCCTTCTTCGCCGTTGTCATGGGTGTCCGGTCCACGACGCCCACCGGTGGCAGGTCGGGATCCGTCCGGAGGTACTCGATGGTCGCCATGCGCCAACTCTCCCGTGCGGTACAACGGTCACTGATTCAAATGGTCACAACGTAGCCCAACCGACATGCCTCTGAACCGGCTTTGACCAGCCGTTCACCTGCAGGTCGTACCGCCGGGTACGGTTGGCCCGGGGGACGCTGTACCGGGCTCGGCGGGGTGTTGCGATCCGGTGCCATGCCCGCGAGTTCGCGTGTTTTCGACGTGTCGCGGGTAGCTCCCCGTATGCTGCCATGCTGGTTCGAGATCTACGTCACGGTGGTGGCATTAGTTCGTTTAGTTCACGGATATATCCTTCCGGCCGCCCCGTCGCCCGAGTCATGACCCCGCCGCGATCGTCCGCGACCAGAGGAGACGCGATGCCGCAGCACCTCCGCCCGTCCGGCGCGCGGGAGATCGGCGGTGCGCGCGGCGGTTTCGACCGGCGGACCCTGCTGCGCTCGGCCGCGGCCGGTGCGCTGCTCGCCGCCGGCGGCTGCGCGGGCGGGGACGACGACGCGGTCACCTTCTTCTTCCAGGCGCGACCCGAGGAAGCGCGGACACGGCTGCGGATCATCGACGAATTCCAGCGGCGGCGACCCGATATCCGGATTCGCACCATCATGTCCGGGCCGGATCCGTTGCAGCAGATGCTCACCTACTGCGCGGGCGGCAAATGCCCGGACGTGCTGATGGCGTGGGAACTGCTGTACGCGGGGCTCGCGGATCGCGGGGTGCTGGCCGACCTGCGTGAATTCCTGGATCGGGAACCGGATTACGCGGCGCGGCTGCGGGCGGACGGGTACGCCACGCTGCGTGACACGTTCGTGTGGGGCGGCGGGCAGTACGCGCTACCGGAGCAATGGTCGGGGGTGTTCCTCTACTACAACCGGAAGCTGTTCGCCGAGGCCGGGATCCAGCCGCCGGTGCGCTGGTCGGAGGCGTGGAACTTCGACGAGTTTCTGGCCGCGGCGCGGACGCTCACCCACCGGGACCCCGACGGGCGCACTCGCCAATGGGGTTTCGTGGACGCGTGGGTGCCGTACTTCTCGGCAGCCTGCTTCGGAATGAACAACGGCACCGAATGGTTCAGCCCGCCGGTGCGGCCGGACCACACGAATCTGGGGGATCCTCAGTTCGCGGCAGGGCTCCAGTTCTATGCCGATCTCGCGGTGCGGCATCGGGTCGCGCCCAGTGTCGGTGACCGGCAGTCCGTTTCGGCGCAGGACCTGTTCCGCAGCGGGAAGGCCGCCATGCTCATGGGCGGGCACTGGCTGTACTCGGAGTTCACCGACCGGGACGGGTTGGACTTCGATGTGACGGTGTTGCCGGTCGGGCCGCACGGGGGACCGGGGGCGATCACCGATATCGGCAGCACCGGGCTGGCCATCGCCGCGAGCAGCCCGCGGCGGGAACAGGCGTGGGAGTTCGTGAAATTCGCGACCGGGCCGGAAGGGCAGGCCATCATCGCCGAATCGGGACTGTTCGTGCCGGTATTGCGGTCGGCCATGCGGTCGGCGGGGTTCGCGGCGGCGCATCCGGGGGTGCGGAATCTGGAGGTCTTCACCGAGGGGCCGGAGAATTCTCGTCCGCTGGCGGTGACGCCCTTGTGGGGCAAGGTGGAAGCGCTGCTCGAGCGGGGCTGCAACCGCGTGTTGCGGGGTGCGGCGTCGGCGGAATCGCTGGGCGGGCAGACGTCTTCCGATATCGACCAGTTGTTGCGGGCGGCGGTATGAGACGGGGATCGGAGCTGGATCGGCGGCGGGCGCGGGCCGGGAAGCTGTTCGTGGCGCCGAATGTGGCGGCGATCCTGGTGTTCATGCTGTTCCCGCTGGGGTTCTCGCTGTATCTGAGTTTTCACTCGTGGGATCTGTTCAGTCCGCCGCGGTTCGTGGGGGTGACGAATTACCGGCGGTTGTTCTCCGAGGATCCGCTGTTCTATATCGCGCTGCGGAATACGGCGGTGTTCACGGTGCTGACCCTGGTGCCGACGGTGGTGATCAGCCTTGCCGTGGCCGCGCTGCTGAATCGGAAGTTGCGGGGCATCGGGGTCTTCCGCACCATCGCGTTCCTGCCGTTGGTGGCGTCGACCGTGGCGATGGCGGTGGTCTTCCGCTTCATCTTCGCCAGTGATGACGGACTCGCCAATATCCTGCTGGGCTGGGTCGGCGTGGGTCCGATCCCGTGGTTGACCGACCCGCACTGGGCCATGGTGTCGTTGAGCCTGGTCACGGTGTGGAAGTCGGTGCCCTTCGCGACGGTGATTCTGCTGGCCGCCATGCAGGGCGTCCCCGAAAACCTCTACGAGGCAGCGAAGATCGACGGCGCCGGTGGCTTCCGGCGGTTCGTCTCCATCACGATTCCGCTGATCCGAGGCGCGCTGTCCTTCGTCCTCGTCATCACGGTCATCAACTCCGTCCAGGCCTTCGACCAGGCGTACGCGCTGACCGGCAGCAACGGCGGCCCCGAGACCGGCACCTATGTTCTGGGAATCATGTTGTTCCAGAACGCCTTCCGCTTCTACGAAGTCGGCTACGCCTCGGCCCTGGCGTGGATCATCTTCGCGATCCTGCTGGCCTTCACCCTCATTCAGCAGTGGTTGTCCCGTCGCGCCGAGGTGGACCGATGAAACGCCGCCTGACGTCCGCCGTCCTCACCTACCTGGCCTTGATCGCCGTGGCCTGGTGCGCCCTCACCCCGATCCTCTGGTCCATCTCGGCCTCCCTGAAGTCCGACGGCGAACTGACCGACGCCGCCCCGCTGCCGTCCCATCCCCAATGGTCCAACTACCGAGAGGCTTTCGCCTCCATCCCTCTGGGCCACATGCTGCTGAACACGGTCGTCTACGCGGCCTGCGTGACCATCGGCCAAGTCTTCTTCTGCTCCCTGGCCGGTTACGCCTTCGCGCGCCTGGAGTTCCCCGGTCGCGAGGCCCTCTTCCTCGGCTACCTGGCCACCCTCATGGTCCCGCTGACCGTCACCGTCATCCCGCAATTCCTGCTGATGCGCGCCTTCGGCTGGATGGACACCCCCTGGTCCATGATCGTCCCCGGCCTCTTCGGCAGCGCCTTCGGCACCTACCTCATGCGCCAGTTCTTCCGAACCCTCCCAGTAGAACTGGAGGAGGCCGCCACCCTCGACGGCTGCACCCCCTGGCAGACCTACTGGCGAGTCCTCCTCCCGCACACCAAACCCGCCGTCATGGTCCTCGCGGTCCTCACCTGGATCACGGTCTGGAACGACTTCCTCTGGCCCCTGATCATGATCCAACGCAACGACTACGCCACCGCCACCCTCGGCCTCGTCCGCCTCCAAGGCCAATACTCCACCAACTGGCCCCTCCTCATGGCCGCCGCCACCGTCATCCTCCTCCCCCTCCTCCTCATCTACGCCCTGGCCCAACGAGCCTTCGTCCGAGGCATAGCCCTCTCCGGCCTCGGCGGCCGCTAGCCCGTCCGACCCATGTCGGAGTGCATCATTGTCCCTGGTCGCGGCGGTTGGTAACCTTGGGTATCCGACATGGAGTTCCTGGATATCTGGAGGTTGCGCAATGGCCGGCTCGAAGACTCCGATCGAGATCGATGAAGAGGCTCTCGCGATCGCAGCCGAGGTGCTAGGCACGAAGACCAAGAAGGACACGGTCAACGCCGCGCTTCGCGAAGTGGGACAGCGGCTGGTACGGGTCCGTGCGCTCGCTCGGCTCGGCGAGATGGCCGATCGCGGCGACTTCGATGAGTTCCTCGACAACAAGGCGGCCTACCGGAAGTGACTCCAGCCCTCTATCTCATCGACACGTCGGGTCTCTTTCGAATCCTGCAGGACAAGCTCCGTCAGTCGTGGATGGATCAGCTGACGGCGGGTGTCATCGCAACCTGCCCTGTCGTCGAACTCGAATTCCTGTATTCGGCAAGGTCCTTGGCGGACAGGCTGGAGAAGCAGCGACTGCTGCGGGACCTGTTCGGGTGGGTTGCCATGCCGGACAAGGTGTACGAACGCGCGGAAGCCGTTCAGCAGCTGATGACCGAGCAGGGGACACATCGGTCGGCCGGCCCCGTCGACCTGCTGATCGCCGCCACCGCGGAGCATCACCGGCTCACAATCCTCTGTGACGACCACGATTTCGCAACCATCTCGCGCGTCACGCGTCAGCCGGTCGTTTTCGTCGCCGACCCCCCGCGTTAGCAGCACAAATTGGATTGACGCCACCGATAGTGTGAACGTGGGCATGGAGTAGCTCAGTTGGTAGAGGTCTCACTGTCAGTGTGAAGGTCGCGGGTTCGATCCCCGCCTCCATGCCCACCCAGTAGTCGTCGCGGCGGCTATCCGCGGTAACCGGTGCCGGGAATGCGGACCCGGTACTGCGAACATAGGTACGTTTCGGGGACTGCCTCGGTCGCCGGGACATTCCAGATGTCGGGTTCGGTCCTGACGGCCAGGTACTGCTCCTTGGCCTCGCGGTAGCAGCGCATGCCCATGATCGGGCCGCTCACCGGCGAGTAATCGGCATAAAGGCAGGTGTAGCAGCACACCAGCGATGTGCCCTCCGGCAACGCCGCGATCAGTTCCTGTAGCCCGGTTTCAAAAGCATGGCAATCGGTTTCGTACGTTGCGCCATTCAGCGTCAAGCTGAGACGCAGCTTGTCGCGTTGTGTATCCGGCGTGAGATCCAACGTGAACCGGACGACCTCCGCGCGCCGAACCCCCGAGACCACGACAGTGCATGGCAACTCGCCGGTGAGCCTGCATCGTGTGAGTGCGTCGAACCGATCATCGAGCGACAGCGCCTCTCGCGCTCTGGGATCCGGTGGATCCGGCTCGATGCAGTCCAAGTCACCCCCGCTGAGTGGTATCCCCCGAACCACCGTCGAAATCTCATACCCACCCGCCCACCCCGCCACCTCGTACGGTTCGATCCGCCACTTGATCGCCACCCGCCCCCGCCCATCCTCATAACTGCCAGGAAACGACCACGCCCGCATTCGATCCTCCACGAAACCAATTGTCCTGCTGCACGTCTGGATGCCGCTCGCTTTCGCACACGAATCCCGGCAGTCCGGTAGGGCAGGATTGGCTGATGTTCGCCACCGCGTTTCTCCAGTACTCAGGGAAGGGCCCGATGCGGCCCAAGGAGACGCTGCTGGAACAAGGGCTGAAGCACCGCTCGGGCACCGCCCCCAGCGCATATGGCATCGACTTCGGCGTTCTGTCCACCGGTGAAACCGCACTGGTCGAGGCCAATGACGGCTACGCCCTGGGCGCGTACGCCATCACCGCCGACCGCTATACGGAGCTGATCATGCGCCGATGGAGCGAGCTACTCGCTTCAGCACGGCCCGGAGACGCGTCGGCGAGTGACGGGTTCTAGATGGCGACGAGGTCCTTCAATGCCGCCGCGATGGCCTGTCGTAGCGGGTCGTGCTGCGGGCCGAGGAGGTGTTCGGGGGTGTCGCGGGCTGAACCGTAGAGGTGGACCGGGCCGGTGCGGAAGTTGTCCGGTTCCCAGCGGTAGCGGGCGTGGACATGGGCATGGAGGTGGTGCCAGCTGTTGCCGAGGACTTCGTAGTTGATGCGCCAGAAGTCGGGGTCGGCTGCGCGGCATGCTGTTTCGACTGCCTCGCCGAGAATGATCAGGTCGTGCATGAAGGCCAGGCGGTCAGTGCGGGGGAGTTCGGTGAGTTGATCGGCCTGGCCGTCGTAGATCAGCAGGCAGTAGCCGGGGAGGTGTTGGGTGGAACCGATTACCGCCCAGCCGGTTCGCATGCGTGTGAGGACTGTCGGGTTGGTGCCCTGGCGGGCCGCGCCGAGCGAATCCGTGCGGTAGTCGATAGGCGCGTCGCTGATTTCGTCGCTCATTTCCCCTCCGAGCAAGGACGAATCGTCTGTCGAAATCATTCCTCGAGAGTGGAATCGGCGCTCGCGGTTGACGAAATCGATCGGTGTTATGGGAACGATCACGTTCGGGTTTAGGCGCTGGTGGCGATGGTCGGCGAAAGTGAGTTCGAGGTCATCGCGGTTTGTGGACGCTTAGCGTGGGTATCGGTTTGTTACATGCGAGAGAAGACGGAATCGAGCAACGCCGGGCTTCCGTTGCGGAGGTCGGTTGCCGCGAGTGCCATGGGCAATGCCACCGAGTGGTTCGACTACGGGGTGTATGCGGCCACGGCCGGGTATCTCACGTCCGCTTTCTTCCCGGGTTCGCTGGGGACGCTCGGGACCATGCTGGGGTTCGCGGTCTCGTTCCTGCTGCGGCCGCTGGGCGGCATGGTGTGGGGGCCGCTGGGGGATCGGATCGGGCGGAAAGCGGTGCTGGCGACCACGATCCTGATCATGTCGGCGGCTACCGGGGCTATCGGTCTGCTGCCGACTCATGCCGTGGCCGGGGTGTTCGCGCCGATTCTGCTGATTTTGCTGCGCGTCGTGCAGGGCTTCTCCACGGGCGGCGAATACGGTGGCGCCGCAACATATCTTGCGGAATGCGCGGAGGATCGCCGCCGCGGATTCCTGGGCAGCTTCCTCGAATTCGGCACCCTCGCGGGATTCGTCGGCGGTTCGGCGGTCGTGCTGGCCTGTCAGCTGGCCCTCGGCTCGGACGCCATGTACGCGGGCGGCTGGCGTATCCCCTTCCTGCTGGCCGTGCCGCTGGGCCTGACCGGCTGGTACCTGCGCGGCAGGCTGGACGAGTCGCCGGTGTTCACCGAGCTGTCCGAGGAGGAGACCCCGCCGGGTGGGCTGCGCGTGGTGCTCACCACCTACCGGCGTGAACTACTCACTTTGATCGGCCTGGTCGTGGCCCTCAACGTAGTGAACTACACACTGCTCACGTACCAGCCCACCTACCTGCAGCGGACCATCGGCCTGGGTGAATCCACCACCACCGCCATGATGTTGATCGGCCAGCTGGTGATGATGGTGTCGCTGCCGTTCTTCGGCCGGCTCTCGGACCGGGTCGGCCGGCGTCCGATGTGGCTGGTCTCGCTGGTGGGGCTCGCCGTCGCCGCCATACCGATGTATTGGCTGATGGGGCGCGGAACCGTCTGGGCTGTCATCGGATTCGTGGTGCTCGGACTGCTGTATGTGCCGCAGCTGTCGACGATCAGCTCCACGTTTCCGGCGATCTTCCCGACTCACGTCCGGTATGCCGGATTCGCCTTGGGCTACAACGTGTCCACGGCGCTGTTCGGCGGTACCGCGCCGCTGGTGAACGAGGCCGTCATCGAACACACCGGTTGGTCGCTGTTCCCGGCGGGCTATATGGTCGCGGCTTCTCTTGTCGGACTGGTCGCCTGCGCTTTCCTCCGCGAAACCGCCGGAACCTCGCTGCACGGCACCGAGATACCCGAAACCGAGCTCGTACCCGCGATGGAAAGGTGACCGCGATCGCGAATTTCGCGGCGCGGCGGCTACGTGTCGGCAATCAGGCCTTGAATAATCCAGTGGATGGACATGATCCGCTGGAATCGTCGATCCGTACTGGCTTCGATCGCCTTGTTCTCGCTCGGAGCCGGGGTCGGGGCGCGGCCGGCGGTAGCACGGGCGGCAGCGGGGACCCGGTACACGATGACCGCGTTCACCAACAGCAGTGACTCCGAGCTGTACGTCTACGAATCCCAGGACGCGACCAACTTCGAGCTACTCGGTGCGAACGCCTATCGGCCCCCGGCCGGGCTGGTTCGAGACCCCAGTCTGCTGAGACATACCGATGGGTCGTACTACATCACCTACACCACGGCCGGGGACGGTCATACGATCGGATTCGCGCGCAGCACCGACCGGATCAACTGGACCCATATGTCCGACTACCCAGTGCCGGTGCCGAAGGCCGAAGCCGCCTGGGCGCCAAAGTGGTTCACCCATATGTCCGGCTTCGTCGGCGTACTCGTCTCCATCTCGCAGGGCCACGGGTTCACCCCCTACCTGATGATCGCGAACGACCCGGCTCGCCCGATCTGGAGCCCGCCGATTCCGCTGATCGGAATCGGCCCGCAGCAGCCCGGGCACCTCGGCTTCATCGACACCACCATCGTGGCGAACAACGGGAGCTACTACGCGTTCGCCAAGAACGAATCGACCAAGTTCATCGAGCTCGCGATCGCCCCGCATCCGCTCGGGCCGTACCGGTTCATCGGCCTCGGCGACTGGGCCGGATGGGGCGCGCCCCGGGAAGGACAGTGTGTGGTCGCACTGCCGAGCGGCGGCCATCGGATCTACTTCGACGCGTACACCGAGGGAAAGTACTTCTACAGCGATAGTTTCGACGGTTTCCGCACCTGGACAGCGCCCGGCGAACTGCCGGAACTGTCCGGAACGGTCCGTCATTTCACGGTGCTGTCCGAGTCGGTGGTCGCCAGGTAAGTCCGAGAACCGATCAGAGGTATTCGGGGCAGATTTCCTGGATCGCGAGGGTGATCCACTGCTTGGAGACATCGGGTGGGAAGACACGGTTCACTCTTTCGCGAATGGTCGCGTCGGAGTAGCCGCCCTTGTACGCGGCGCAGATGTACCAGCCCAGTCGCATGGCGTTGTACTCGCTGCTCTCCGGACCGCCCGGCGACGTCATGTTCGCGTCCTGGGCGAGCAGGCCGAGCCGCTTCGCCTCGATCAGGAAGCTCGTCTCATCGGCGTGGGCGGCCGCCGGGGCCAGGCACGCGGCTGCGATTCCGGCGGCGCCGACAGCGCCGACGACGGCCGAACGAAGGGCATGAATATTCACGAATTGCCTTGCTGGAAGTATGGATAGAACCACAGCACGCTAGCCCAGTCGAGGGCACGGCCACATCCGGCTACTTCGCAACGACCGATACGGCAGCCGATACGGTTCGGGAATTCTCGCGTGGCCGCGATGTCGGGCCCCTATGACTTCTCCGACGCGTCGACGGTGGTTGCTTCCGCGTACCGGCGGGCGAGGGTGCGCAGGTGGGCGACGAGTTCGGGCGGTTCGGTAACGCGGAAGTCCATCATCAGCATGCTGAGGTAGATGGCGACCGTTTCCAGCCGGTCGGCTCCGGTCAGCAGCAGGCAGGAGGAGTCGTCGAGCGGCTCCACCACGCCGACCGTCGGGTTGATGCGGGCGATGACGGTCTCGGCGGGCGCCAGCACCGTGACGCGGGCGTGTACCTGCCAACCGGTGGAGGCTATTTCGCGCAGCACGAAGGCGACGAGATCGGACTCGGGGAGTGCTCGTGCGGCGAAATGTCGTGTACCCGGCCGGATCTCGGACATCGACGCGACGGGGAGCGCCTGCCAGGCGTGAATGGCGAGGCTGTAGGCGACCAGGTACCAGCGGCGTTGCCAGCTGATCAGCCGGTAAGGCTCCAATTCCGAGCCGTCGACGTGGAGGGTGGTGGTGCCGCGGATCGCGGTCGCCAAGGTGGCGAGGGTTTCGGCGGGTACGGGTGCGTCCGGTTCGCGGGAACCGGTGACGGCCGGGCCGATGTCGGTGACGGTGCGCAGGGCGGTGACCTTGCGTTGCAGGCGTTTCGGCAGGATGCGGTCCAGCTTCGATTGGGCGCGTTCGAGATTGGCCTGGATATCGGTGATGCCCGTGCTGCCGTCGGCCGCCACGTTCATGGCGACGGCCACCGCGACGGCCTCGTCGTCGTCGAGCAGCAGCGGAGGCATGGTGGCACCTTGCCCGAGTCGATAGCCGCCGATCGGCCCGCGGGCGGCGTGCACGGGGTAGCCGAGATCGCGCAGCCGGGCGATGTCCTGTCGCAGGGTGCGGTCGGTGACGTCCATGCGTTCGGCCAGGTCGCGGCCGGTATGGGCGCCCTCCTGGAGGAGGGTCAGCAGGCGAAGCAGGCGGGTTGTGGGGGAGGTCACACGAAGTCCCTTCGCTCGACCGAACTTATTAGGAAGGAATTCAGCCTAATCGGGTCATACCTTTATCTCAACGGATCGAAACGACCTGAGAGGCAAGAACAATGAACGTCACCCCGCAGACCGGTAACTCGCCCGCCGCCACCCTCGCCCCGGTCTGGCGCGACGTGCTCGCCGCCTCCCACCGGGCCCTCGCCGACGCCGTCGCCGGAGTCGGCCCCGAACAGTGGGACAACCCCACGCCCTGCTCGGAGTGGACCGTCACCCAGGTGGTGCAGCACGCCGCGGGCGACCAGCTGGCCTACGCCAAGTTCCTCGGCATCGGCGACGGCCCCGCCTACAACCCCTTCGAGCCGTCCGGCAGCATCGACGGCGGCGCGGCCGAATTGGTTTCCGCCGCAATCGAACCCACCGCGACCGCCTGGGGCACCGTCGCCGACGGCACCGAGACCGTTCCCACCCCGCTCCCGCACGGCGAACTCCCCACCCCGGTCGCCGCCGTCATGTGCGCCCTGGACGCCGCCGTCCACGCCTGGGACATCGCCATCGGCACCGGCCAGCCCTCGCCCCTCACCGACGAACTGGCCGCCCACCTGCTCACCGCCTCGCGCGGCCTCATCGAGCCGCTGCGCGACTACGGCGTCTTCGCCCCCGTCGTCACCGACGCCCCCGCGACCGATACCCCCGTCGTCGCCGAACTGCTCGCCTACCTCGGTCGCACCCCGCGCGCCTGACCGGCGTGGCAGCCCCGGACCTGGGGTGACCGCCCGGTCCGGGGCGCCGGGTAGACTCCCACTCTCGTGAGTCTCACCCTCGGAATCGTCGGCCTGCCCAACGTCGGAAAGTCGACGCTGTTCAATGCGCTGACCCGCAACGACGTATTGGCAGCGAACTACCCGTTCGCCACCATCGAGCCGAATACCGGCGTCGTCCCGCTGCCCGATCCGAGGCTGGCCACGCTCGCCGAGATCTTCGGGTCCGAGCGCCAGCTCCCCGCCGTCGTGACGTTCGTCGATATCGCGGGCATCGTCAAGGGCGCGTCCGTGGGTGAGGGCCTGGGCAACAAGTTCCTGGCCAATATCCGTGAGGCCGATGCCATCTGCCAGGTCGTGCGTGTGTTCGCCGACGACGACGTGGTGCACGTCGACGGCAAGGTCGATCCCTTCGCCGATATCGAGGTCATCGAAACCGAGCTGATCCTCGCCGATATGCAGACCTTGGAGAAGGCGGTCGTGCGCCTCGACAAGGAAGCCCGCATCAAGAAGGACCGCAAGCCGGTCGCCGATGCCGCCAAGCAGGCGCAGGAAATCCTGGATGGCGGCCGCACGTTGTTCGCCGCGCAGAAAGAGCTGGATGTGGAGCTCCTCAAGGAACTCTCCCTGCTCACCATCAAGCCGTTCCTCTACGTCTTCAACGCCGACGAATCGGTCCTGACCGACGAGGCGAAGAAAGCCGAACTCAAGGCCGCCGTCGCCCCCGCCGACGCCGTCTTCCTCGACGCCAAGATCGAGTCCGAACTCATCGAACTCGACGACGAGTCCGCCCTCGAACTCCTCGAGTCCATCGGCCAGTCCGAGCCCGGCCTGCACGCCCTGGCCCGCGCCGGCTTCCACACCCTCGGCCTCCAGACCTACCTGACCGCAGGCCCCAAGGAATCCCGGGCCTGGACCATCCACCAGGGCGATACCGCACCCAAGGCGGCAGGCGTCATCCACACCGACTTCGAACGCGGCTTTATCAAGGCCGAAATCGTCGCCTTCAACGACCTCGTCGACGCGGGTTCCATGGCAGCGGCCAAGGCCGCGGGCAAGGTCCGCATCGAAGGCAAGGACTATGTCATGGCCGACGGCGACGTCGTCGAATTCCGCTTCAACGTTTAGTCCCCCTCGGACGGGCGGTCCGGAGGCAAACCGCCACGCGCACAGACTCATTGAGCCCCGCCCGGTTTCGGGCGGGGCTCAGCTGTGTCTCGGCTGTCTATGGTGGCCGGTTCCGTCAGCGCGGTATACGGCCTTTCAGCGCGCTCGCCAGCCGTGCTCGGTGCGGCGGCCCGGGCGTTCAAGGTCACCCCCAGACCACGGCCGACCCGGTCCCCCGCGAACTGTCGCCGATTCGCCGCCTTGGCACAAGGCTCGGCCGGTGGGTGCGGGGTACTGTGCACTCAGGGTTCAAAAACTAGCCTGGTCTCTCGCGGCTGCACTAGGGCGCTGACCGCGAACGGCGTTCAGCCATCGCGCCCCGAATCCAGGTGATGGTGATGACTCACCAGCCCGACTCTGCTCTGCTGACCACCTCGATCACGACCACCGTTGACGACATCCATGTCTGCACCATCCGTGGCGAGATCGACATCCGGACCGCCCCGATGTTCCGCAAGGCGGTGTTCGACAGCCTCTCCATCGGAGGAACAACCGTCATCGACATGACCGCGGTGACATTCTTCGGCGTGGCCGGCATCTGCGCCATGATCGAGGCCCTCGACTTCGCCCACCGCCGCCAGTGCGAATTGTGCGTCGAGGGCGCCCACTGCGTCACCCGCATACTCGAAGTCGTCGGCCTGGCCGAAGCGTTCGACATCTGCGAGTAGCCGAATCCCGGCCCGCACCCCATCGCCCGAGTGTGACCACTGGCTCGTGCGGGGTGGTCACGCGACAGTGCCGTCAGGGCAACCCTGGCGGCACTGTGCACCATGGTGCGGATCGCGGCCATTGGGAGCCGCACATGGCAGGTCAGCGAAACGGAGGTAGTTGTCCCACTGACCTGCGATAACAGTAGCGCCGACCGCGCCTCGCCGACCGAAATGGGTCATCAATCGGAACCTTGTTCAGCGCCCATCGGGCGACCGGGCGATTCCGCGACTCGCCATACCTATGAGCCGTTGGTCAGCTCCTTGTAGTTCAGGAACTCATCGAAGGAGACTTGCCCCTCCGCCCAGATGCGGTCCCCGTTGATGCGGCGCCCAACGATGTCCCGCACTTCCGGGTCCTGGGCCATACCCCACACGAGCGCGTCATCGAAGGTGATGAAACCGTCATGATCTGCATCGATCTCGTCGAACTCCCGCCGGGTGGCAATGAACTGCTGCTGGTCCATATCCGTCTCCTATGCCGGTTGGGTACCGCCGAACAGCTACGCCTTCGTTCGTCATCGATCCAGCGCATAAGCGTACGCGGGTGTCCGGATTAACGGCAGTACCTGAACGCACCCTCAACTCGGCATGAGGGTGCGTTCAGCAGACCGCGGCTCGGCCGGTCCGCGTCGCCCCGTATGCGGCATTACGGTACGTGTTGTCTGAAGTGCGCCAGATGGTTCGGTTTGATCTTGCGACCGAGCGGCCAGCCGCTTCCAAGCTCTGGTACCTGTGGCCCCGATGGATAACCTGGCCCTTGTCCAGCGGTTGGCCGATCGTCGGCTTTCCGTGCATACGAATGCAGCTCATGCCCTGCGCGCGGAGCTGGTGAATGGATTTCGGTGAATGCCCTCTGCGAGAAGGCCGACCGCCGTCACGGTGCTGCGGAGCGCCGTCGCCGTATCACGACGAGATGGCCGCGCGGATCCGGGCCACCAGGGCGTCCAGACGTTGCTGATGTGAACCCTCCCAATAGATTCGGCCGCAATCCGAGCACTGCCGGAAGGTGTCATAGTAGCGGCGGGTGAGTGGTTCGAGTCTCTCGATGATGTCCTGCTTGGCCACACCGGTGACAGCGCCGCCACAGCGCAGGCAGCGACTGAACGGCACCAGCCGATCCGCCAGGTCGAGTCGGCGGACGAGGTCCACCATCTGCTGGAGCGGGTGGTCCGACCGGACGAATACGCCGTGAGTCACGGTGCGGCGCTCGAGAAGTCCGTGGTCTCGGGTGAGCAGGATTCGATGCTCGGCCGCGGCTGTTTTCGCCAGTTCTGCGTCGTCGGCTTCCCAGTCCCCGCGCACGTCGAGTCCCATCAGCCGCATCAGCCGTGCGAGCCCGCCGAGGTTGACATCGACGATGAAGCGCGGATCGCGCAGCGGACAAGGACGCACCCGGGTCAGCGGCCCGATGTCGAGCGTCTCGAACATCGGGTAGACCACAACCCGATCGCCCGGCTGCACACGGCGGCCGAAGTCGACGGACTCACCGTTCACCAGCATCAGGTCGACCTCGGTGTGCGGAATACCCGCAGCCTCGACGACGTCCTTCACGGTCTGGTGCGGCCGGACCGGCCGCAGCTGCGCGGCGTACCGCACTCCCGGGGGCAAGAAGTCGTTCAGCTCGGCATACGCACGCAGTTCGACACTGGCGGTCATAGGACCATTGTCCGGCGGGAGCACCCAGCGTGCCCAGAGCAATCTCCGGTTTGAGCAATCCCGCGTATGCCCGGTGCGGGTCAGCATCTCCCCGGATGCGCTGACCGAGAACGGTCCGCTCTCCCCCCTTGGCGGACCGCAGAGCAGTCGGCGCCACTGAACGTTGAGGTAGGCAACGGACATCCGCTCATCGGTGTGGGCGTGCACTCGAGCCCGCTGGAGCCAGCCGCAGCTGTGCGGTGTCTCCGGAGCGTGGGCCGACCGTGGTTGGGGTTCGGCGGCGCGTGCAGAGGTTATTCGGGTCCGGAACGCGAGCCGAGGGGTGAGCAGGGTGTTTGACGTGGCAGATATTCGACGGCGTGGTGGTCGAGTTCCGAAGCGGAGTAGCGTCCCCGTCGAAGAACAAGTAGCTCGAGTGCGGAACTTCCGGACGAAGGAGCGACTCATGGCAGCCGATGTCGATTTTTGTGTTGTGGGTGCGGGTTTTGCGGGATTGACCGCCGCGCTGCGGCTGAAGCAGGCCGGCCGCTCGGTCGCTCTGCTGGAGGCGCGTGACCGGGTCGGAGGTCGCACCTTCACCGAGTTCCTGCCCGACGGGACCTGGATTGATCGCGGCGGCGCGTGGGTCGGCCCCGGGCAGGACCGTATCAAGGCCCTGATGGCTGAATTCGGCGTGACCGAATACAAGGAGTATGTCGACGGCGACGCGATGATGATCGTCGACGGCAAGAAGCACCGTTACTCCGGCACCATTCCCTGGGCGATGAGCCCGTGGGCGATCGCCAACCTCGGAGCCGGCCTGTTCGAGGTCGGGCAGATGTGCAAGTCGATCCCGTTCGACGCTCCGTGGGAGGCCGAGAAGGCCAGCGAGTGGGATCGAATCTCCCTGGGGGAGTGGCTGAGTCGAAATATTCATTCCCATCCGGCGCGTGAGATGCTCGACATGGCGTTCGCCGGCATTTACACCTCGGCCGCCTCGGAGGTGTCGTTGTTGTGGGCGCTGCACCAGATGGGCTCGGGCGGCGGGCCGGTGTTCGTCATCTCCAACAAGGACGGCGCCCAGGACGCCAGGGTGCACGGCGGTATGGGTGCGATCTATGGGCCGATGGCCGCCGAACTCGGTGACGTGCTGCATCTTTCGAGTCCGGTGGATCTCATTGCGCAGGACGAGGACGGCGTCAGCGTCCGTTCCGAGCGGCTCACCGTCCGCGCTCGGCACGCGATCGTCGCCGTGCCGTTGGCCGTCGCCACGCAAATCGCCTACGAGCCAATGCTTCCCGTCGACCGCGCCTTCCTGCACCGGCGAATGCCCAGTGGTGCCGTCTACAAGATCTCGGTCGTCTACGACACCGCGTTCTGGCGCGCTGACGGCCTGTGCGGACAGTCGGCCGCGCCCGGCAGCCCGGCCACTCTGACCATCGACGCCTGCACGGACACCGGCACTCCCGGCATCATGTGCGTGATCACCGAAGGTCCCGCGGCTCGCAAGCTCGGGCTACTCGATCCGGCGGAACGCAAAGCGGTGGTGATCAACGAACTGGTCGACCGGTTCGGGGCGAAGGCCTCGTCCCCGGTCAGCTACCACGAGCAGAACTGGACGGTCGAGCGCTACTCCGGCGGCGGAATGATCAGTCATGCGCCACCGGGTGTGCTCACCGAGTTCGGTCACGCGCTACGCACCCCCTGCGGGCGGATCCACTGGGCCGGGACTGAGAGCTCGGCGATCATGTGCGGCTGGATCGACGGTGCGGTGCGGTCGGGGGAACGTGCCGCCGCAGAGGTAATGGCCGCCGAAGGCGTTGTGGCGATGTAGGTTTCAGCGCCCGGCCCGCCAGCGGGCGATCTCTGTGCACGCTGGGTAATCGAAGAACCATTCCTGGCCGATCCGGGACGTCGAGGTCGATGTCCTCGACCACATGCCGCCCGAGGAATTCGAGACGGTCTGGACTATGGCTCGTCCAGCAATCGAGCAACGCTGGCCCACCAGTGGCTGAACAGACTTTCCGGGCGACAAGCCGCTCGGCCATCGGCATGAGCGCGCACTCGAGCTCACTGGAGCCAGCAGGGCGGCACGGCAGCGCCTTCGCCTGACCCGCTCTGGTCAGCGGGCCCAGGGCGGGCTGACGCGGTCACCGCCGGGGGCCTGGGCATAGGCGCCGACGGGGAGGATGGCCACGGCCTCGAAGGGCTCGTCGCCGGGGACGGAGACCTTGAAAACGGTGTTCGCCGGGATCACCAGGGCGTCGCCAGCGCGGAAATCGCATGTCCGGCCGTCCATCTCGACGCGGGCGGCTCCGGCGAGCGCGACGAAGATCTCCTCGCGGGACACGGCGTGCGCGTGACCGGGGTTGCCGGGGTGCATGGTGAAGCGCCAGACGCTGTTCTCCTCGGATCCGCGACTGGGTGAGGCCAGGCCGGTCGCGGTCATGAGAGGGGCTTCGAAGGTGGGGGCGTCGGCGGATTTGATGAGTGGCATGATGGCTCCTAGATGTTCAACCAAGGTGTTCAACTACGGTTGAATATATTGCCTTGCGAAAGGAGCGTCAACACATGGATTTCGGCGTACTACTGGGCCAGGCCTATCAGTCGTTCGTGCAGCAGCTGCACGCCCACCTCGGCGAGCACGGTCATGTGATCCTCGGCGCTTCCTACGGGTACGTCCTGCGCGCGCTCGCCGAATCCCCCTGCACCGCAAGTCAACTGGGCGAACAGCTCGGCATCACCGCCCAGGGCGCGGCCAAGGTCGTCGACGAGATGGTCCGGCACGGGTATGTGGAGCGCCGACCCGACCCGATCGACAAGCGTGCCAAACGGCTCCACCTCGCCCCGAGAGGGGACGACATGCTTCGCGTCGTCCGCGAGTTCCACGCCGACTACGAGCGCCGGCTCGCCGGACGCATCGGCGCCGAACAGGTGGCCACCGCCCGCGCCGTGCTCGGCGACATCATGAACGAAGCGCTGGATCTCGGGCGAGCCAAGACCTTCCGCCCACTGTGACCTCGGCGCGGCGTCCCCGAGAGAGGTCCGCTGCCGGCCGCGTCAGCCGCATGTGACGACTGGCGCCCGCGCTGCGGACACCAGATGGATTGCGGAGGACCCGGCGTGTGGGTTTCCTGTCCACGTTTGCACAGGTCATCCTGGTTGAATGCATATGGCGATCGTGTTCTTCATTGGTCTGGCCATAGTGGGGCTCATCGCGATCCTGGCCATGAATTCCGAATCCCGGCGCCGTCGAGCGCGTGAAAGCACTCCGGAAAACGAAGCGTGGAGTGCGGGACGCACCGAATCATCGGGCATCGAGCAATGGATGCTCTATTCGATGCTGTCCAACCAGAACCACCACCATCACCGCCATCACCACAACGACCAGCCCGCCGATCCCAGCGGTGGTTACGGCGGGGCGGGTTATGACGCGGGTGGCGTCAGCGGGGGCAGCGGCTGGCCCGATGGCCCCGGGTGGGGTGGCAACGACGGCGGCTTCCCAGCCGACGGCGGTGGTTTGGCCGACGGGACCGGTACAACCCCAGACCCGCGATAACCACTCCTGTGCACCCAACCCGTGGTGTTTCGGCTGCGGCGCGGGGAGCACGGTGATAGTTGTCGACTTCGCCGAGCGCGGCCTTAGTCGGGTCGGCTCGCGGCGAGACGTGACTTCTTGACCTTGTAGCCGACGCAATGGCCGGTGGCGAGGTCGACGATGGCCAGGTCCAGGCGGTCGGTCTGGGTTGCGCGGGTGGCGTACCAGTCGCTGAGGCGCTGTCGTTCGGCCGGATCCTGCGGCGTCGTTTCGGCGGTCTCGTCGTGGACGGTGCCGGTGAGCCGGCGGACGTCGGGATCGCGCAGCGCCGCCACGATGGCGTCGAGGTCATCGGAAACGAACGGCCGCAGGATCACTTTCGAGCCGATCAAGGTGGGCTTGATCGAAAAGTCGGCGGTATCGAACACCGGTGAATTATCGCGCCACGTTCTGACTGTTTCGGCCGGGCACACGAACCCCGGCCATACTGCTGATTCACCAGCGGTACCAACGTTTTCGGGTCCCGGCCGCGTCGGAACTGGCGAAGAAGAATCCGAGGATCCACAGCACCAGCACCACGACCGCGACCCACCACAAGGCTTTCAGTGCGAAACCCGCTCCGAACAGAACCAGGACGAGCAGCAGCACGAGCAGTAGCGCAACCATGTCTTTGCACCTCCTCTGACCACCGCTTACCCGAATGATCACTTCGCTAACAAGCATGCTGTCGTACGGCATTGCGAGTGATCGTCCCTCTGAACGGTCGCGGTACCAGGTCAGTGCTTGAAGGCGTCTTTGACCTTCTCTCCCGCCGACTTCAGGTCGGATTTCACCTGGTCGATCTTGCCTTCTTGCTCACGCTCGGGGTCGTTCGTGGCCGCACCGAACTTCTCCTTGGCCTTACCGCGGAGTTCTTCGGATTTGTTCTTGGCCTTGTCGGTGGCGCTCATGAGCATCTCCTTTCTCGCTTCGGCGGATGGGCTGCGGCGAGCGCAACCCGCTCTCGACCTACCCGGGCGGAGCTCGGTCAAACGCATCAATCGAGTTAACCAGCGCCACCGTCGGATTCGCCGAGTTTCTCCAGTTCGTGCTGAACGATGTGCAGCGCTGTTTCGATGGTTTGTAGCACTACCTGCTCGGGCGCCTGACCGCGGCTTTGTCGGGTCGGTTCGCGGCGAGGCGTGACTTCTTTACCTTGTTGCCGCAGGTGTTCATGGAGCACCAGCGTCGGTTGGATCCGCGGCTCGTGTCGAGGAAGAGTCCGGCGCAGCCGGGGCCTTCGCAGTTCTTGACGCGGCCGCGGTCGGGGCCTCCGAGGGTGTGGATGGCGTTGGTGGCCAGGACCCCGAGGGCGTCGCGGACCGGGGCCGTCTTCGTCAAGCGCCAGGTTGCGTGTTCGCCGTGTTCCAGCGTGGCTTTCGCGTGTCCGGCCGCGGCGAATGCGTTGAGGGTGTGGACATCTCCGGAATCCGGCGGTTCACCCGCGGCGATCGCCGACCCGATCCGATAGATCGCTTCGCGTAGTTCGACGGCATCCCGCAGATCGGTCGTCGACACCGCTGCGACGTCGAACTCCGCTGCCCGCAGCCATGATTCGAGTCGTGCGGGGGCGTCCAGCCGCTCGTGCGGCACCGAGCCGACGCGATCGCTGACGGTGGCTGTGAACCGGAATGCCAGGACCTCGTTGTCCATTCGGAAAGCCTGCCGAATGTCGTCGGTCATTCCAGCCTCCATAGATCCACAGCAGTACCTCGAACCGTCTTGGCTGGTTCGACATGATGGTAACCCCATGGCATTGTTGAACCGTCTTGGGCGGTTCACGGAAAGGGGTACTCATGAGCGGCATCGCGGTCATAGGTCTGGGAGCTATGGGAAGCGCCATCGCGCACAACCTCGTGAAAGCCGGCCACGACGTCGTGGTGTGGAACCGATCCGATCGGCCTGTGGATGAACTTGTGGCAGCGGGCGCCCGCCGGGCCGCTTCCGTCGCGGAGGCGATGCGGATGCCGGTGGTGTTCTCGGTCCTGTCCGACGACCAGGCTGTCGCCGAGACCTTCATCGACTCCGGTGTCCTCGCCGGAACCCCGGGTGGGACCGTTCACGTCAACCTCGCAACAGTCAGCACAGGTCTGGCTCGCCAGGCGGGCGCGGCGCATGCCGAGCACGGTGTCGGGTACGTCGCGGCACCGGTTTTCGGCCGGGTTCCGGTCGCCGAAGCCGGAGCGCTCAACATTCTCGCGGCCGGCGAGAGCGCGCTGATCGATCGCGTGCAGCCGTTCTTCGATGTGATCGGCTCGCGGACCTGGCGACTCGGCGACCGTCCGGAGCAGGCCAATATCGTGAAGATTCTCGGGAACTACCTGATCGCCTGCACGATCCAGTCGCTGGGCGAGGCCGTCAGCCTCGCGGAAGGCGCCGGTGTCGACTCCGGGCGGTTCGTCGAACTGCTGACGTCGACCCTCTTCCCCGGGCCCGTGTACGCCGGCTACGGGTCGATGATCGCCGAACGGCGTTACCAGCCAGCGGGATTCACCACGGTGCTCGGCCGCAAGGATCTCCACCTCGCGCTGCAGGCGGCGACGGACCACGACATTCCGCTCCCGATCGGTCAACTGCTGCGGGATGTGTTCGATCAGGCCATCGCCGAGGGTCGTGGGGCGGACGACTGGGCGGTCATCGCGGAGCAACAGCCACGCGCACAGGCTGATTGAGCTCCGCCCGGTGATCCGGGCAGGGCTCAATCGTGTCGCCGGGTGTCAGTGGTCGGCGACCGGGGTGTTCTGGCAGAAGGTGAGGAGCCAGCGGCCGTCCTCCTTGGTCATGCCGTACAGCGGCGAGCCCTCCGCCTGGAGTTCGTCGGCGTGGTTGAAGTACTGCTGGCGGACCTTGACCGCGGCCACGTCGGGGCGGATGAAGCGGATGAAGAACGGCTCGTAGGTGGCGTAGCCGTCCTTGGTGGCGCCGGGAAGGACGGCGCGGGTGAACTCGGAGATCTCGGTGAGGCCGTTGAGGAACTTGCCGCCGCCGGTGGTCCAGATGGCGTCGGGGTGGAACAGGGCGAGGAAGGCGTCGGCGTCCTCGGCGCGCTGCGCCTTGGCCACCGCGGCCACGACGGCGTGGATGGCGGCGATGTCTTCGGTCTGCTCGAGCTCCGTGGTTGTCATGTAGCAATCTTCGAACCCCAACCCCACTCGAGGTCAAGTGACCAAGATCGTTGGTTCGGTTACAGTGTGCGGTGATGACTACCGGGACTGGCTTGCGCCGCACACGGATTGGTTACCCGGTGCTCTCCTGAGCGCCGCGCGGGATCCGCCTCGTCGTTTTGATTCACAGGACATCAACTACGACAAAAGGATTCGACGATGACCGCAACACACGAAATGCCGGTGGACGTGCACACCCCCGATGGTGTCGCCGACGCCTATGTCACCTACCCCGACGATGGCGCCGCCCATCCGGGCGTGCTGGTGATCCAGGACGGATTCGGGCTGCGACCCAGCCTGCGGAAGATGGCCGATCGCATTGCCGCCCACGGCTATACGGTGCTGGTGCCGAACGCCTACTACCGGCACGGCCGGGCCCCGGTGATCGAGCTGCCGGACTTGATCGATCCCGCGCAGCGGCCGGAGATCTTCCAGCAGGTCTTTCCGATGATCCGCGAGCTGACCCCGGATGTACTGCGCTCCGATATCGGCGCCTACCTCGACTGGCTGGCAGCGTCACCGCGGGTCGCGGCGGGGAAGGTCGGCGTCACCGGCTACTGCATGGGTGCCCGGCTGGCGGTCATGGCCGCCGCCATGTTCCCCGATCGGATCGGTGCCGTCGCCGGATTCCATGGCGGACCACTCGTCACCGACACCCCGGACAGCCCGCACCTGACGGTCGGAAACATCACCGCGGAACTGTATTTCGCCCACGCGGGCGAGGACCACCACATGACCCCGGAACACATCGCCCAATTCGACAAGGCACTCGCCGCCGCCGGCGTCCGCCACCGCACCGAGGTCTACGAAGGCGCCCAGCACGGCTACACCCAGGCCGACACCGCGGCCTACGACCCCGCATCGGCCGAACGGCACTACCGCGAACTGCTGGCCCTCTTCGACCGCAACCTGCGCCGGTAATTCAGGGCTCCGGCAGTGATCGCCCCGATCGGGTGGATCATCCCGCGGGCCGGATTCCGTTGAGCACCAGGCTGATCACCCGGTCGGCGACGTCGGGTGTGTGGGTGCCGACGGCCTGGCAGGCCACGATGACCGCCTTGGCTTCGCGCGGGGTGAGTTCCGGAATCACGGTGCCGGCCTGCTGGGCGGCGGTCACCAGCTCGGCGAGCAGGCTCATGAATTGGGTTTCGGCGGCGTCGATCTGGGCGGTGCCGATATCGTCTCCGGCTATCACCTGAGTCAAACCCCGGTCGGCCGCACCCCAATCCGTGGCCATGGAACGCACGAAGCCGAACAGTGCCTCGCCGGGGTCGCCATCGTCGAGCAGGGCTCGGCCCGCGGTCACGATCTGACCGAGCCGGTGTTCGACGGCGGCCGCGAAGAGAGCCGTCTTGGTCGGGAAGTGGCGATAGACCGTCCCGATCCCCACACCGGCGCGGTGGGCGATCTCGTCGACGGCCACCGACAGGCCCTCGGTGGCGAAGGCCCGATAGGCGGTTTCCAGGACCAATGCCCGATTACGGGCCGCGTCGGCGCGCAATGGCCTGACCTTTTCGCTCACGGCGAATCGCCTCCTGTGCCGTACTCACTGCAAACGGAGTGAAGACTCCGTATAGTCGGATCTAAGCGGAGTGCTCACTCCGATTACCTGGATTGTAGCGAGGAGCCCCTCATGACCAACTGGACCACCGCCGATATTCCGGACCAGACCGGCCGCACCGTGATCGTGACCGGCGCGAACTCCGGACTCGGCTTCGAAACCGCCGCCGCGCTGGCCGCCAAGGGCGCGCGCGTCGTACTGGCCGTGCGCGACCTGGACAAGGGCAAGGCCGCCGCCGACCGGATCACCGCCGCCACCCCCGCGGCCACCCTCGAACTGCGGCGTCTCGACCTGGGATCACTGACCTCGGTTCGCGCCGCGGCGGCGGAACTGAAAGCCGCCCATCCGCGCATCGACCTGCTGATCAACAACGCCGGAGTGATGTACCCGCCCAAGCAGACCACCGCCGACGGCTTCGAGCTGCAGTTCGGCACCAACCACCTCGGCCACTTCGCGCTGACCGGACTGCTGCTGGACACCCTGCTGCCTACACTGGGATCGCGCGTGGTCACCGTCAGCAGCATCGGGCACCGGATCCGCGCGGCCATTCACTTCGACGACCTCAACTTCGACAAGCACTACAACCGGGTGGCCGCCTACGGCCAATCCAAGCTGGCCAACCTGCTGTTCACCTATGAACTCCAGCGCCGCCTCGCCGCGACCGGCGAATCGACGGTCGCCCTGGCCGCCCACCCCGGCGGCTCGAACACCGAACTGGGCCGACACCTGCCCGCGGTGATCGGGACGCCGATGATGCGCCTGGTGAGTCAGTCCGCGGCCATGGGCGCATTGCCCACCCTGCGCGCGGCCATCGACCCCGCGGCGACCGGTGGCCAGTACTACGGCCCCGACGGATTCGCCGGTATCCGCGGCTACCCGAAGCTGGTGTCGTCGAGCAAGCAATCCCACGACGCCGACCTGGCCCGACGGCTGTGGCAGACCTCCGAGCAACTGACCGGCGTCACCTACCCGATCGGCTGACCATGCGAATCATCCTTTTCGGCGCCACCGGGATGGTGGGCCGGGGCGTGCTCGAGGCCTGTCTGCGCGATGACGCCGTCACCGACGTGCTGGTGATCGGCCGCTCGCCGACCGGGCGTGCGCACCCGAAGCTGCACGAGGTGCACCACACGGACTTCACCGACTTCACCGCGATCCAGGAGCGGCTCCGCGGCTACGACGCCTGCTTCTTCTGCTTGGGCACCTCGTCGCTGGGCATGAGCGAAACCGACTACCGCACTGTCACTTTCGACATCGGTCTGGCGGCCGCGCACGCCGTTCTGGCCGCCAACCCGGAACTGACCTTCTGCTATGTCTCCGGCGCGGGCACCGGCACGGGATCCCGCCAGATGTGGGCGCGGGTCAAGGGCGAAACCGAGAACGCCCTGCTGGCACTCACCGAGCGCGCGTACATGTTCCGGCCCGCGCTCATCGAGCCGTTGCCGGGCGGCGAGCCCAAGACCAAGGCCAATGCCGTGCTGCAGCGAGTCCTGGTCCCGCTCTACCCACTGGTCGGCCGCATCGCTCCGCGTCGGATCACCTCGGCACTTCGGTTGGGGCAGGCGATGATTCGGACCGCTCGCACCGGATCCCCGACGCGAATCCTGTTCACCGCCGACATCAACGATCTGGCCGCCGAGCCGACGCCATCGTGAGAGCACGAGCCCCCGCCCGGTATCCGGGTGGGGGCTCGACTGCTATCGGCCCGGTTCAGCGGTGGTCGCCCATGCCCCCTTCGTCGTGGCCGTTGCCCATATCGCCCTCGTTGTTGTGATCATCTGGGAAGTTCGTGCAATACGGATTGTTCACATCGGGGTACTGGCAGAGCTCCGAATCGGGGCCCGTGCCCGCGGTGCCTGGATCGTCTGGATCGGCGGCGGCCATGCCGGAGCCGAACGCTATTGCGAGAATGGCCGTAGCCAGCCCCAATGCCGCGCGCTTGGATCTCATGGATGCCTCCTCGTGCCGAGTGCCCACAGCGAACGCACCTTCGGAAGCTAGCCCAAAGTTCGCCCGATTTGCGCGGATGTTGCAGCACTGTGCTTCAAGCAGCCCAGTTCAGGGTCGGTGTCCGCGGTGTTCAGCGTGGCCGGAGTGCGTTTAGTCGCCCGGTCAGGCCGGCAAACAAGCGGGATTCGCCGCGAGGTCTAGTGGCTGGAGCCGGTGCCGCCCAGCAGCGAGCCCAGGGTGTCGGCGGCGCTGCCGGTGTTCACCGGGCCGGTGCTCTCCTTCGCGACGGTGACCGTGGTGCGGTCGGGAGGTGGCAACCCTGAACCTGTCAGTCGCGCGGGCGGGCCAGGGTTCGGGCGGCGAGAACCAGGGCGGCCAGGGCGATCGCGGCGGCGACGATCCCGCCCGCCCGGCCGTTGCCGGTGCCGAAACCGGCCGCGGACCGGGCCACGTGCCAGACCGCGAGATTCATGGCGGTCAGGCCCATCGCCTGAGCGAGCAACGCGGCGGTCGGAGTGCTGCGGAAGCGGGATCGGGCCAGGAAGGCGGTGGTGAGGGCGGCCAGGGCGACCAGGGCGGCGACGTTGGCGCCGAATCTGCCTGAGCCAGGGCCGTATCCGCCGACTGCGAGCCAGATCGGCGCGGACGCGGCGGACAGCTGGTGGACGAGCATGACGGGTCTCCTTGCTGACGGGATCGACGACTTTCGATGATCGCGGCGGGCCAGCCGGTCCGCCTCCGTCCCGGAACGGGAGTGAATGCGCAGTTCCGCGTACGGTTTTGGCACGCGTCTACGTTCGTCGACGTAGACGGTCGCGACCACAGGGTGAGGATCCGCACCGGCGTGCGACCTACCATCGCTGCATGGAGGAGCATCGTGCGCTGATCCCGCGGCCACCAGTGTGGGTGCAGGACCTGGCGCTGACGCTCTTCATCACCGTGATGCAGGTCCAGGGCACCGTGGTGCGCAATATCGGTGAGGTGGGGGCCCGGCCGCTGACCGACCTCGGGTTCCTGGGATACGCGCTGCTGATCGTGAGTGGTGTGGCCATCGTGGCCCGCCGACGGTGGCCCGCAGCGGTTTTCGTCACGACCGCGATCGCCAGCATCGTGTACTACGGCTGCGGGTTTCCGGACGGGCCGACCTGGCTCGCGCTGTTCGTCGCGCTGTACACCCTGGCGGCCGTCGGCGATGGGCTCCGATCGTTGGTACTGGCCGGGACCGGGATCGGCCTGCTCTCGGCCGTATGGCTGATCACCTCGATCGGGATCGAGCCGCGTGCAGCCATCGGGTGGGTGTATTTCCGGATCGGCGCGTCGGTGATGAGTGCGGCGCTGGGGGAGTCGGTGCGGACCCGGCGGGTGATCGCCGTCGAGGCCCAGCGGCGGGCCGAGCTGGCCGAGCGCACGCGAGAGGAGGAGGCGCGGGCCCGCGTCGATGCCGAGCGGTTGCGCATCGCGCGCGAAGTGCACGACACCGTCGCACACGCCATCGCCGTCATCAATGTGCAGGCCGGTGTCACCGCGCATGTGCTGGACCGGAAACCGGAACAGGCGCGAGACGCGCTGCGCGCGATCGAACAGACCAGCTCGCGGGCCCTCGGTGAGATGCGGGCGGTGCTCGGCGTGCTGCGCGACGACGGTGACGACGAGCGCTCGCCGTACCCCGGCCTGGATCGGGTCTCGGAGCTGGCCGACCGGGCGCGCTCGGCCGGTCTTGATGTCGAGATGTCCGAAAACCTGTCTACCGCAGTGGTTTTACCGAGTGCGGTGAGTGTCGCCGCCTACCGCATCGTGCAGGAGTCCATCACCAACGTGATCCGCCACGTCGGCCCGACGCGGGTGACGATCGTACTCGACCACGACGCTGACACCCTGCGGGTCAGGATCACCGACGCGGGGCGAACCGGCTCCGCCCACCCGCCCCCGGCGGGGCCGGGTGGGCGCGGTATTCCGGGGATGCGAGAGCGTTGCCGACTGCTCGGCGGCGACCTCGAGGCGCAACCGCATCCGGACGGCGGATTCGAGGTCGCGGCCTGGCTGCCCCTCGCCCCGGCGGGGTCGCCGCGATGACGGCCCAACCCATCGAGCCCATCAAGGTGTTGCTCGCCGATGACGAGATCCTCGTCCGGTCCGGCTTCAAGGTCTTGCTCGACCTGGAGGACGACATCACCGTCGTTGCTGAGGCCGCCACCGGCGCGGAAGCCGTCGAACGCGCCCGCGTCACCCGCCCGGACGTCGTCCTGATGGACATCCGCATGCCGAAACTCGATGGCATCGAAGCGACTTCCCACCTCACGCGTATCCCCGGCCTCGAACGCACCCGCGTTCTCGTGCTCACCACCTACGACACCGACCAGAACGTCTTCGACGCCCTCCAGGCCGGGGCCAGCGGCTTCCTGCTCAAGGACGCGGGCCCGGCCGAACTCCTGCACGCCATCCGGGTCATCGCCGCCGGCGACGCCCTCCTCGCGCCCCGCATCACCCGCCGCCTCATCGGCCGCTTCACCGCGCAACAGGCGGCCGCGCGGATAGCCGAGGAAACGCTCTCGGTGCTGACCGATCGCGAGCGGGAAATCGTCGCCCTGGTGGGCGAGGGTCTGAGTAATACCGAGATCGGCACCCGGCTGCGGCTCAGCCCCGCCACCGCCCGCACCCACGTCGGCAATGCCATGCGCAAGCTGAGGGCGCGCGATCGCGCACAACTCGTCGTCATCGCCTACCGCACCGGACTGGTCACGCCCTGACCCGAGGCCCCCGACCGTGCGGGACACCTAGGGGCGGCGGAAACGGTTTGAGTGGCTGGGCCTTCCGGCCGGAAGGCATCGCAGTGGGTGATGATGGTGGAATGAGCCCCGGTTCGCAGGAGAGCGTCCCGACCGATCTGGATACCCGTCTTCTCGCGACGGCCATCGCCATTGCGGGGCGGGCGCGGGAACGGGGCAATCACCCATTCGGGGCGTTGCTCACCGGGCCCGATGGGGCGGTGTTGCTGGAGGCCGAGAACACGGTGGTGACCGGACGGGACGCGACCGGGCACGCGGAGACGAATCTGGTGCGGGCGGCCAGTGCGGCTTATGATGCCGAGTTTCTGCGTGGCTGTACGGTTTACACCAGTTGTGAGCCCTGTGTCATGTGTGCCGGGGCGATCTATTGGGCGAATATCGGCCGGGTGGTTTATGCACTCGGAGAAGACCAGCTTCTGGGGCTGACCGGGGCGAATCGGGAGAACCCGACGATGGCGCTGCCGTGCCGGGCGGTATTCGCGGCGGGGCAGCGGGGGATCGCCGTGGTGGGGCCGGTCGAGCTCGCGGAGGCGCGGGCGGTGCACGGCGGGTTCTGGCGCGGAACGATGGCGTAGTAATACCTTCCAGCGCATAGGTATTCGATGTTTCCTGAGGTCGCGGCGGGGTCGCCGGATGGTAGCGGACGGTCGGCTCGGAATCGGCTGAATGACACCTGTGAAAATAGCGGCGCGACGCGCGGAAAAGCGCTCGAAATTTACATGCCGCCTGCGGCGCGGTGCGCTGGTGTTCCGCTATCGTTCATCCCACTATCCGATGCTGCTACTGGCGCGCCAGGGCTGGTTCGTCGATTCCGGAGTGGGTGGCCGGGGCGGCCAATGCCTGACGCGACCCCCGACCGTCTCCGAAAGATCGAGGGAACGTGCCCGTACCCGTTACTCTGACCGGCCGTCTGGTACGGCTGGAACCCCTTGCGCCGCAGCATGCGTCGGGTCTCGCGGAGGCCGCGGCAGGGAATCGCGACGATTATGCGTTCACTCCTGTCCCACACGGTGTGGACGAGGCGCTGGAATACATCGCCCAGGCACTGGCCGGGCATGCCGCGGGCACCTCGCTGGCCTTCGCCATCGTGGCCATGGCCGGCGGCCGGGTGCTGGGCTCGACCCGGTTCACCCGCTTCGACTATTGGCAGGGTCCGGTGGTGTGGCCGCTGGTCCATGGTGCGCCCAGCGACGATCCGCTGCTGGCGGTGCCCGACGCCGCCGAGATCGGGAACACCTGGCTGTCCCGGGAGGCCCGCGGCTCGGGCATCAACCTGGAGTCCAAACTGCTGTTACTCCAACACGCCTTCGAGGTGTGGCGGGTGCGGCGCATCGCCATGCGCGCCGACGTCCGGAACCTGCGCTCCCGCATGGCGATCGAACGGCTCGGCGCCACCAGCGACGGGGTCCGGCGAGCGCATTCGCGCGGGCTGGACGGCGAGGTGCGCAGCACCGCGTTCTATTCGATCCTGGAGGACGAGTGGCCCAATGTCCGGGCCATCATCGAGGGCGAATTGGCGGCGCTGCCCGCGCCGGGGACGCGCAGTCGTCTGGTCGGCGCGTAGGCCGGGGGAGCGCCCGCGAACCCGTTCGGACCGGCCGGAAGACCGGTCGGTCCGAGCCATGGCCGGCGACTATAATTCCGGGTGTTGCACCGGTCGGGCGTCGAGGAGAGATCTGTCCGAGTCTGGTCACTCGACGAGCCGGCACCACCTCGGATGACGATGCCAGCAACCCTTCTCCCGAAGGAGCGGCGCATGCCCGACCCCATGCGCACGAAAGTCTGCCTCTCCGACAGCGTGTCCGGATCCCCGGTCCTGAGCCTGTTCCTCGTCCCCGAACCCCGCGTTCCCGGAGCCGGAGTCCTGCACCTGGTCGAGCAGACGCCGCTCGCCGCCGGGCCCCGCTGGTCACCCGCCCCGATCCCGAGCCCCAACCCCCACCTCGTCGAGTGGTTGCACGCGCACGGCGTACCCAGCATCCGAACCCGATTCCTGGCCTTCACCGCCGGAGAGCACGATCCGCACCGGATGCACGTGGTGCTGCACGATCACTTCATCGCCGATCCGGAGCCCCCCATGGGGCTGGACGCGGACGATCCCGACGAACTGGCCCGGCTCGAACTGCTCCCCGAGCACTGGCTCGGCCCGCGCCGCATCGACGACTTCCACAACTACGCCGTCCGGTCCGCCATGCTCGCCGTCTACCGGCATTTCGGCGTCGACCGGCGCATCCCGCTCATGTACCACGGATACGCCGAACCCGAGGACGGCTGGTTCGAGATCCCGGCCGCGGAGGCCTAGTCGAACGGGACGACGGTCAGCAGCCACCACGGCCGCTGCGGCGACCGGAACTCGAAGGTCTGCACGTACATCCGCCGCTCCTTACGGGTCAGCGGATCGTTCATCAGCACCGTGCGCTCGTAGGGCGCGGCCGGAACGACCCCGCTGTCCCACAGGCGATCCCAGTCGGGGGAGCGGCGGGCCAGATTGACGATCTCCTCCACCCGATCCGGGTGCAGCTCGGGGGCGGCGGCACGGAACGCCGACACCATCACCTGCGCCTCGGCCTCCCAATCGCCCAGCCGATAGCGGGCCATGGGTTCGAGCAGGATCGCGGTCATCAGATTCGCGCCCGGGCCCGTGCCGGGGAACAATTTCTTGAACGCGTCGTTGGCCGCGACCACGTCGTAGCCGCCGTCGTGCAGGCAGGCCGGATGCGGGAGGCTGTGTAGCACCGCGAGATCGGCGTCGGGCGGCGGGGAGGGGTCGAACACCCTAGGCAGTGTGCGGGATAGCTCTTCGGAATGACTTCGTATCGAGTTAAGCCGGATCACAAGACTGGGTACTGTCGCAGAATTTCTGCCATATTGAGAGGATCCTGTTTGGTTTTATTCGAAGTGGGTACGGGGGTCGGACACCGGCTATGGCGCTGATACGGATCGGGGTGCTGGGCCCGCTGCACATCAGCATCGATGGCCAGCGCGTGCCTCCGGGCGCGCCCATGCAGTGCGCGGTACTTGGCCGGCTGGTTGCCGCCGGCGGCCGCGTGGTGCCCACCGAACGGCTCATCGACGACCTCTGGCACGGCGACCCGCCCGCCAAAGCCGTTGCCGCGCTCCAGGTGTACATCCACAACCTGCGCCGCGTCTTCGAACCCGACCGGCCGCGTCGCGCCCACTCGCGCGTCATCGTCTCCGAATCCCACGGCTACGCGCTCAACCTGGAACCCAACCAGGTCGACTCCTGGCTCTTCGAACAACTGCTGCACGGCCACGAGGCCGCCATGCGCGATCCCGCCGGACGACCCGAACCCCTCGAACAGGTGCGGGTGCTCGACTCCGCGCTCGCCTGCTGGCACGGCGGCGCCTTCGAATCGTTCCCCGGCATGACCTGGGCGACCCAGGAGACCGCGCGGCTGCAGGCGCTCAAGATGACCGCGGCCGAACTGCGCGCCCAGGCGGCGCTCGAGATGAACCGTCCCGCCGAGGTAGTGCTGGCGCTGCGGCCCGTCTTCGAGGAGCATCCCGGCCGGGAGGAGACCGCCCGGCTGCTGGCCCTCGCCCAATACCGACTGGGACAGTCGCTGGACGCGCTCGCCACCGTGCGCCGCAGCCGCGAATTCCTCACCCTCGAATTCGGGGTCGACCCCGGACCCGCGCTGCGCGACCTGGAAACCGCCATCCTCACCCACTCGGTGGACGCCGAGACCACACCGCCCGTCGTGGTGGTCCGGCCCGCCGAAACCGAACCCCTGCCCGCCCCGGAACCCCTGCCGGACAGTGGATATGCCACCCAGCGCGACGCCGTGCTGGTCGCCGCCGAAGCCGCCGCCGAAGGACACGTGCGACTGGTCTGGCTGTCCGGCGAGGCCGGGGCCGGGAAGACCACCCTCGCCACCGCCATCACGACGCACCTGAGCGAACGCGGCTGGACCACCGTCTTCGGCCGCTGCCCCGAGGTCGACTCCGCGCCGCCCGCCTGGTCCTGGGCCGAGGTGCTCACCGGACTCGACGCCGCCGACCCCGAAACCTTCACCGCCGCCGACGCTTTCACCCTCGCGCGCCGCGTGGTCCGGTCCTGCCGGGAACGGTCCGCCGGGACACCCGTCGCCATCGTGCTCGAGGACGTGCACGGCGCGGACACCGCCACCCTGCAGGTATTGCGGCAGGTGGTGAACTGGTTGCGCGACAGCCCGATACTCATCGTCGCCACGCTGCGCGGCACCGAGGCCGGACCCGGCGTCCGCGACACCGCCGCCGCCCTGGCCCTGTTCACCGCCGACCGCATCGAACTCGACGGACTCGACATGGCCGGGACCCGCCGGGCCGCGGCCGCCGCCGGACTCACCGCCCTCGACGACCGCACCGTCGAACTGCTGCGCCGCCGCACCGGCGGCAACCCGCTGTTCGTCCGCGAACTCGCCAAACTCGTTGCCAACCAGGGGATTACCGACGCGCTGCCGGACAGCGTGCGCGACCTGCTCGGGCGCCGGATCGCCCAGCTGCCGCCGGACGTGGTGGACCTGCTGCGGCACCTGTCGGTATGGGGCGACAGCGATATCGCCACCCTCGCGGGCTCCACCCGGCAGTCCCACGATGCCGTCATCGACCTCGTCGCCGCCGGCGAAACGGCGCGGCTGCTGCGCACCGACCGCGCCGGGCGCGTCACCTTCGACCACGCGCTCGTCCGCGAAACCGTCTACTACGACCTGCCCGCGCTCCGCCGCACCCGAATGCACTGGGCCGCTTTCGAATACCTGCGCCACGACCCCGACGCCGCGACCCGCAACCCGCTGAGCTCGGAACATGACGCCGATGCCGGAAGGTCGTCGACCCGTCCCCCGGTCGACGGCGCGGGCTTCCCCCTCGAGGCGGACCGGGCGCTGTCCGCACTGCGCGGCGCCGACGAAGTGGTCGCGGCCCTCCTCGGAATGCCGCGGTACGCCAACGGATCTCGCATCGATCGCACGTTGTCGGCACTGCGTGGTGCGGACGAGGTCGCCTCGGCCACCCCCAACGCCCCAGGTCCACGCGCACCGAGACCCGATCCGTCGGCGCTCTCGGCCGCGTCGCTGCGGATGGCGGGATTGTTCCAGGCCGGAATCAGGCACGCCGCCGGCGATGCCGGCGCGGCCTTCGCGCACGGAACCGCCGCCCCCGCGAATGGATCGCCCGGCACCAGCGGAACACCCGGCGCGGCGAACAAGTCGGCAATGGCAGCTCTGAGTTCATCGGCGGTGGGCGGGTTCGCGGCCGAGTTCCCCTTTGCCGGAGCGTATTCCGGCACGGATGAGCCAGCGGTTCCGCGCGGGCGGGATATCGATGAGTTGGCGCATCACGCGGCGCTCGGGGCCGATGGCGAGACCGCGACGGTGGCATTGCCCTATGTGCGGGCGGCGGCGCGGCGGTGTGTGGAACGGCGGATGCGGGCCGATGCCGTGCGGCGGTGGCGGTCGGTGCTGGCGTTGCACGATCTGGCGGGGCACACCGGGGAGGGTGCGGCGCAGCGGGATCGGCTGGCGGTGCTCGAGGCGCGGTGCGAGCTGGTGGTGGCGCTGGCCTACGACGGGCAGCACATCGCGGCGCGGGCGGCGCGGGCGCAGGCGCTGGATCTCGCCCAATCGGTCGGTGGGACAGCGGTTCTCGCGCACGCGGTCACCTGCTGGCCGACGCCGCTGATCTGGTCGGTGCACGACTGGCACACGCCGGATCCCGGGCTGCGGGGGCCGTTGCGGGCCGCGTCGGCCGATCCGGTGCAGCCGGTGCGGACGCGAATCATGTTGCAGGTCACCGCTGTTTTCGATCGCGCGGTCGAGGATCCGGCCGCCGCCTGCGTGCTGGCGGCCACCGCGATGGCGCTGGCCGAACCGCTCGACGACCCGGATCTGCTGTGCACGGTGCTCAACGCGCAGGCGTTCGCGGCCTTCGCGGCGGGCGGCTTCCTGCGCGCCCACGACCTGCGGCGCTACGCCACCCACCTGCTGCGCATCTCCGCCGAGGCCGAACTCACCGAATTCCGCGCGCTCGCCCACTATCTGCTGTTCCGTGCCACCCTCGCCGACGCCGACCTGGTGGCCGCCGCCGAACACGCCGCCCAGGCGGGGGCCTACGCCACCGACGGGCAGCTGCGGCACCTGCTCGACGCCATCGCGCCCTTCGGCATGGTGCTGGAGTTGTTGCGCGGCAACACCGATGAGGTGCTGCGCCTGCTCGCCGAGGGCAGCGCGGGCATCGACGACCTGGTGGCGCACTCGCTGGAGGGCGCCGCCGAACCGACCCGCGACACCAACGCGCTGCACGTCGGCATCGCCGTATCCATCGGCTGGCTGCGCGGCGACATGTCGGAGTACCTGAACGACCTGCGCGAACGCACCGCGCTCAAACCCGAACTGTTCGTGCACGGCTACGCGCTGGCGCTGGTGAACGCGGGCCGCCCCGAGGAGGCCCGCCGCACCCTCGCCGCCGCGCCGCCCCTCGCCCCGCAGTTCTGGTCCACCTTCACCGCGGTGAAAGCCCGCCTGGCCATCGCCCTCGACGAACCGGCCGACGCGCGCGACATCTACACGCAGCTGCTGCCGTACGCGGGCACCGTCTGCGGGCTGGAATCGGGAGCCTCGGCGATGGGGCCCATGGACTTCGTGCTCGCCGAACTCGCCGCCTACCTCGGCGACCACACGCGCGCCGCCGGGCACCGGTCCGCCGGTACGGAACTCCAGACCCGGCTGCGCACCCAGTTGGGCGAACTCGCGCCCGCGGGCCTGGGCCTGATGCGGGCCGGGCGGCTCGGCGCGGTCGGCCACGGCCGCCTCGAACCGGCCGCCGAATCGGCCGCACGGGTGGGCGAGGGAACTTCCAACCGGTGTGAGACGTCCTAACCTTCGAGGCCGATCACCGGCCGGAGGGGGAGGGCGACATGACGAAGTGGGTGCGCGGCCGCCGGATGCTGGTGGCCGTCCTGGTGCTGGCGGTGGTCGGCGGCCTCGCGGCCGGGGGAGTGGCCGGGGTGCGCTGGTGGCAGCACGGACACCCCGGGACGAATCCGTTCACCGGTCCGCGCAACCTGGCCGGCGGCCTGGTGCACGATTTTCCGGCCATCGATTCCACCGGGCTGACCGACGCGCAGAACCGCGTCGTGGATGTGCTGCGGCAACAATTCGAGGAACAGAGCGGACGCGATAAATACTCGGAGGGTATTGCCGAACCGTGGTGCGCCGACTTCGTGAGCTGGGTGATGCGTGCCGCCGGGCAACCGTTGCACAATCCGAATTCCGGATCCTGGCGCATACCGGGCGTTTACACGTTGGAGGAGTACTACCGGGGTCAGCGCCGTTTCGAGGAGGCGAACGCAGGTTTTCTACCGCGTGTCGGAGACGTTGTCATGTACTCCGATTCCAGTGTGTTCCATCAGCACACGAATATTGTGATCGCGGTGGATTCGGATACGATCACCACGGTGGGTGGCAATGAAGCCGGAGAATCCGGTGGCGTCGCCATCCATGAATTCCGCCCATCCGGCACAACGGGGCTGGTCGGTTTCGGGCGTTTGGGAACACGCTGATTCCACATTCTGGAAACACGCGGGGCGGGGTGTACAACCGAGCGCATCTTCCGCCTACGATGGTTTCGGCGGCGCCCGGCAGCGTCGCCGATTGATCCCTGTCCTGCTGCCCCCTCATCGGCAGGACAGGGGTCCCCGCCCGAAGAAAGAGCTGGATGACGTTGCCCGACGCACCGACCTGGATCGATTACGCCGAATTCGGCGAACGTTTCGTGGCGGCGGCGGTGACGGAATCCCGGATCGAATCCGCGGTCTCCAGCGTGGCCGGTCAGGGCATCACCATCGGGCCCTTCGGAATCGGGCCCGCCGGACTGGCCCGCTTCGTGGCCAAGGGCAGCATCGGCAAGCCCACCATCATCCGGCGCGCCCCCCACGTGCACTTCGACGTCATGCTCCCGGTCACTCTCCGGGTCGACGTCACCCTCGGCGGGCAGCGGCTGCGGCTGGAGGCGGTCGTGGAGATCGACCTCACCATGCACGCGCGCACCGCCGACCCGCTGCTCATCGTCATCGACATCCCCCCGGTCACCGGCCGCGACGTGAGCTTCGTCATGCGCGCGCAGGCCATCGGCACCGCGTGGGAAGTCCTGCTCAACCCGATCGCGCAGCTGGTGCAGCGCGAGGTCGCCAACCGGATCAATGTGATCCTGGCCGACCCGGACTCCCAGCGCGGCCGCACCTTCGACGTGCAGGCCATCCTGGACGGCACCCGCTCGCCCTACAGGGGCCGCCCCACCCACGAATGGATCGGCTACGACGAGTTCGGGCACCGGTTCTTCGACCTGATCGTCACCGCGGACCGGGTCCGGCAGGTGGTGGAGTCGATGGCCGGCAAACCCATCGAGGTCGGGCCGCTGCGCACCGGCCCCGGCAACAAGGCCGAGGTCTGGGTGCAGGGCAGCGTGCGATTGCCCAAGGTGGCCGCCGCCGCACCGGTCACCCCGACGGCCCCGCCCGCGCCGCGGATCGCCGAATTGCCCAGGGCCGCCGCCGAATCCGCCGCGGCCGCGCAGGCCGCCGAAGCCGCTGCCGCCGAAGTCCATGATCCTGCGCTGGTGCGCTTCGACCTCACCATTCCCGTGAGCCTGGACATCAGCGTGGACGTGCTGAAGACCAATCGCTACCGGGCCGAGGTGAACGTGCCCGTGGCCCTCACCGCGCGCGCCGCCGAACCGTTGCTGATCGTCATCGACGCCGCCCCGCCCCGGGCTCGCGACATCGATCTGGAGATGATCGCGGAGGGCTGGCGGGCCGCCGCCCTGGGCAAGCTCGCGGGCATGCGCAAGCAGATCGCCGCGCAGGTGGCGACGGTCGTGCGGAGCGAGGTCGCGGATGTCTCGCGCCGGACCATCGACGTGGGCGCGCAGCTGAACAAGACCCGCGTCTGACGGTCTCGGCAGCCACGAAAATTCATAGCTATTTGTTCGCTGTCGGCCGGTCGTTGCCTGGTTTTCCATTGATGTGACATATGGTGCCGATGTGCTCGATGAGTCTGGCGATTCCAATGTGAATATGGTGAAATGAGGGCACGTTCAGGGGCTCCCGGCGCACGGATGATCTTGTTGTCATCGGGGAAGGTGCGCCGGGTACGCCGCAGGTGGACCGAATAGGTCCAGAGCCAGACTCCTCCAGCACTCGATCGGAATGTTCGACCAGTGCGCGAAGGAGCCGTGATGAGTTCTGCCCCTGTCAACCGACGGAATTTCCTCTCCGGGGCAACGGCCCTGGCCGCCGGGATCACCGCTGGAATGGCCCTCCCACCCGCCACCGCCGCCGCCAAGGAATCCCTCGGCACCCTGCTCGACTACGCGGGCGGCGTCCCCACAGCCGAATCCATCAGCGACGACGGCCATATGGGCGTCATCCGCTATGTCTCCGACCGGCGGCCCGGCGCGGAATGGATGGAAGGCAAACCGCTGCTCGCCCGCGAGGTCGACGCGTTGCGCGCCGCGGGCCTGGCGGTGGTGTCCTGCTACCAGTTCGGCAAGGGCCCGACCGCCGACTGGCGCGGCGGCTACCCGGCCGGGTTGAAGCACGCCGCACGGGGATTGGTGCTGCACAAGGCGGCGGGCGGCCCGGACAGCGCGCCCATCTACGCCTCCATCGACGACAACCCCAGTGACGAGGAGTTCGAGTCGATGATCGAGCCCTACCTGCGCGGATGGGAAACCGTCATCGGGCGCCGGCGGACCGGCGTGTACGCCAACTCGCCGACCATCGACAACATTCGCGACGTCGGGCTGGGTTCGTTCTTCTGGCAGCACAATTGGGGCACCCCGAAGGGCTACGTCCACCCCGCCGCCACCCTGCACCAGTTCGAGATCGACAAGCGCGAGGTGGGCGGCATCTCGGTGGACGTGAACTCTGTACTGGTCCCCCAGTACGGCCAGTGGTGGTGATCGCCGACTCGCGGCGCTCTCGTGAACAGGCCCGAGGTCAGGTCTGGCAGTGGCAGGTGGGGTCCTGCGCCAGATCGGGCTCCTCCGCGACTACCCGGAGCATCAGGTGGGGATCGTTGTGTTCCTCGTCGGCGCCGTTGGCGAAGGTCTGCCCATTGCCGTTCCAGGAGAACAGCGAGAAGCGGGACAAGCCGGAGAAGGCGGATCCCAGGCTGCCGAAGGAAGCCGAGGAGATGAGAGAGCCGAACGAGCCCACCGACCCGATCGACAGCACCGAGCCCACGCTGCCGATGGACAGGATCGAATAGGCCGAGCCGATCGACAGGATCGATCCCTCCGAACGAATCGAGAGGATCGATCGGCGCGAATGCAGTCCCCGTAGCGGGTTGGAAACAGCGGCCATACTTAGCGGTCTACCACAGGAATCCGCTCCTGCAAACGATTTCGCCCCCGCCGCTCCCGGGCTTTCGCTCGGGAGGGACGGGGGCGAATTCTCGGCGTGCGCCGAGACTAGACCGTGAAGAAGCCGATGGTCGGCAGGAAGGAGCAGGTGATCGGCTGCGCCTCCGGGTCGGACTGGGTGGTCAGCGAACCCGAGACGATGGCGACCACGCGACCGGCGCCGGTGTTGGCGATGGCCGACAGGGTGGCCGGGCCGTCCGGGTTGATCTTGGCGTCGTCGGTCAGGTTCATGGTGCCGGTGGCGCGGGTGTCCAGGTTCAGCCACTGCACCGTCATCGGGGTGGGCTGCGGGTCGGTGGGCCGCTTGGTGCCCAGCGCGGTGAACACGAAACCGGCCTGGCCCTGCGCGGGTCCCGGCGGGGGCAGCTGCGCGGGACCGGCGACGGCCAGCGCGGTGCCCACCGAGTCGGCGGACGAGGAGATGCAGCCCTTGCCGATGGTCGGCCACAGGAACTGCGAGATGACCGGGCCGTCCTCCGGAATGTCCGGGCCGCCACCGCCACTGCCGTCGAGGAACTTGATGACCGCGAGCAGCGTGGTCTTCACCTGCGGCGGCAGGTTGCTGTTCTCCAGCAGCTGCTTGGCCTGGGCGAGGATGGTGTTCTTGGGGCCGGCATCGGCGATATCGGCGGGCCCGGCGGCCGCGCCCACGATGGCGGGGATCAGCGAGGCCAGGGCGTCGACCGGAACCCCTTCGGGGATCATCGGAATCGACACCGCGCTCAGGGGCGCGGGCGCGGGCTTCGCCTCTGCCGCAGTCGGCACGGCGACGGTGGCGCAGGCCGCCAGGGCCAGCGCGGAGACTGTGAACCGCGTTCCTCGGGTGCGAAGCACTGGTGTAGCCGTCCTTACCTCGGGTACAACTAGCGGCGATGGAGCCCCATCGCTCCGCGCCACTCTAGGGACCGGGCTGCCGTGTTGTACAGCCAGCGTGTGATCTTGGCGAACTTGATCAGCTGACGCTATCGAACGAGCGACCAGAATGCGTGTTACTGATGGGGCCAGTGATGCAAATGTTACGCAGAGTGTCCGATGCGCGGCGCAATTCGGGATACGACTAGGCTGACCGCGGCCGTAGACCGCCTGAGCTGAAAGACGTGCCGCGTGAAACGACACTTCCACATGGCCGCCGCGGCACTGGGTATTTCGGTGCTGGCCCGCCTGCTGTGGGTGCTCCTGTTGCCCAATGGCATGAACTTCGTGGACCTTCATGTCTACGTCGACGGCTCGGCGAATCTGGGCAGTGGCCATCTGTACGAGTACACCGATGCCAGTAAGACGCCCGACTTTCCGCTGCCTTTCACCTATCCGCCGTTCGCGGCGCTGGTGTTCTACCCCCTGCATTTCCTCCCTTTCGGCGTGGTCGCCATCGGGTGGCTGCTGGCCACGGTGGCGGCGCTGTTCGGCGTGGTGTGGTTCGCGCTGGAGATGATCCTGGGCTCCGAGGCCATGCGCGAACAGCGTTGGCGCACAGCCGCTGTCGCGTGGACGGCGGTCGGGATGTGGCTCGAGCCGGTGCGCACGACCTTCGACTACGGCCAGGTCAATGTGTTCCTGGTGCTGCTGGCCATGCTCGCGGTGCGCAGCTCGCGGTGGTGGGTGTCGGGCACGCTGGTCGGTGTGGCGGCGGGCATCAAGCTGACCCCCGCGGTCACCGGGCTGTACTTCGCGGCCCGCAAGCGCTGGTTCACCGCGTTATGGTCGGCGGTGGTCTTCTTCGGCACCATCGGCCTGACCTATCTGCTGACGCCGGGGGAGACCAACAAGTACTTCCGGGAGCTGCTCGGCGACGCCAAGCGGATCGGCCCGGTGGGCTCGTCGACCAATCAGTCGCTGCGCGGTGCGCTCAGCCGTCTGCTCGGCCACGACGTGGTGTCGGGTCCGGTGTGGATCGCCGCGGCGCTGGTGACCGCGGTCCTGGCGTTCTTGGCTTGGCGCGCACTGCGTTCCGACGATCGACTGGGCACGCTGATCATCGTGCAGCTGTTCGGGCTGATGGTGTCGCCGATCTCGTGGTCGCACCACTGGATCTGGCTGGTGCCGGTGATCCTGTGGCTGACCTACGGTCCGCTGCGCGACGCCCCCGGGGCGCGGGCGCTCGCGGGGTACTGGCTCGCGGTGACCTTGATCGGCGTGCCGTGGGTGCTCGGGTTCTTCCAGGATTCGATCTGGACCATCTCGCGGCCGGGCATCCTGTCCTGGCTCGGCGCGGTGGATGTGATCGGTGTGCTGGCGCTGTTCGCCTGGATCATCTGGGCCGGTCGCCTCGAGAGTCGTAGCCGGACAGACGCTGAAGTGAAAGTCGCGGTGTGAAATTCGCAATAGGCGGGTCCCGGTGCCCACGTTTCTTGGGTGCGCGAGATATTCATTACTACGGCTACGCTTATCCGCGCGCCGTCAGGCGAGATCGCCAGCCGTGACCTCCGGTCGGTGACCAATCCGACCCGAAAGTCCGTCTGTGAATCGACGTTTCCAGCTGGCTGCCGTCGCCCTCGGCATCTCGGTGCTGGCTCGTGTGGCCTGGGCGCTGTTCTGGCCCAGCAACCTGATCCTCGTGGACCTGCACGTCTATGTCGAAGGCGCCGCGAATCTCTTCGGCGGGAACCTCTACGAATGGACCGATTCCAGTCGGTCACCACAATTTCCGCTGCCGTTCACGTATCCGCCGTTCGCGGCGCTGCTGTTGTATCCGTTGCATTTCCTGCCCTTCGACGTGGTCGCCGTGGGCTGGTTGCTGGCCACCGTCGGGGCGCTGTTCGGCATCATCTGGATCGCCCTGGAGATGATCCTCGGTCCGGAGGCCATGCAGGAACAGCGTTGGCGCACCTCCGCGGTGGCGTGGACCGCGGGCGGCATGTGGCTGGAACCGGTGCGGTCCACCCTCGACTACGGCCAGGTCAACGTGTTCCTGGTGTTCATGGCGATGGCCGCGGCGCGCAGCACCCGGTGGTGGCTGGCGGGCGCGTGGGTCGGCCTGGGCGCGGGCATCAAGCTGACCCCGGCGGTGACCGGGCTGTACTTCGTGGCCCGCAAGCAGTGGCTCGCGATCGCGGCCTCGGTGGGCGCGTTCGTCGGGACCATCGGGCTGACCTACCTGCTCACGCCCAACGAGACCAAGAAGTACTTCGGTGAGCTGGTCGGCGACCCGCACCGCATCGGGCCGGTCGGTTCGGTGGTCAACCAGTCGCTGCGTGGCGCGCTCAGCCGCCTGGCCGGGCACGATATCGGCGGCGGGCTGCTGTGGAAGACGGCGGTGCTGGCCACGGCCGTGCTGGCCTTCTTCGCTTGGCGCGCACTACGTTCCGACGATCGGCTGGGCACGCTGCTGATCGTGCAGCTGTTCGGCATGATGGCCGCGCCGATCTCCTGGTCGCACCACTGGATCTGCCTGGTCCCGCTGGTGCTGTGGCTGCGCTTCGGCCCGCTGCGCGACGCGCCGGGCGCGGGCTTGATGCGCGCGTTCTGGCTGTTCAACACGATTGTCGGCATCCCGTGGCTGCTGGGCACGGTGCAGACGAACATGTGGGAGATCTCCCGGCCCTGGTACCTGGCCTGGGCGGGTACGGCCAATGCGGCCGGGGTGCTGGTGCTGTTCGGTTGGATGATCGCGGTGAAGCGGCTCAGCCCTGCTCCCGCAGTCGATCGATCTCCCGTGCGAGAGCCATATCCAGTGGCGTGAGTCCGCCGGCGGAGTGGGTCGAGAGCGTGAAGGTGACCCGCCGCCAGCGGATATCGATGTCGGGATGGTGGTCGGCGGCCTCGGCCGCGGCCGCCACCCGGCGGACCAGCTCGATTCCGGCCAGGAACGAGTCGGCCTGCACGGTGCGGCTGATGCTGTCGCCCGTTCGGGTCCATTCGGGCAGGTCGGTCAGTGCCTTGGCGATCTCGTCGTCGGAGAGCAACACAGGACTCATAAGTCCTGGTCTACTCCGATTTCAGGCGGCGCGTGCGGCTTTGAGGCACTTCTTGAGTTCCTTGCCGCAGCAGCCGGCGGCCTCTGCCTTCTTCATCTTCATGATGACCACAGGGCATTTCATGCACCGCGTTTTCTTGCGGCAGCATTTCTTCTTAGGCTTGAGACGCGAGACGTCCTTTGCCTTGACCTTGCCCATGTTGGTTAGCTTAACCTAACCTCTGGCCGTTGAACAGGTGACCCACGTCGCCCGGTAATGTGTAGCTCGCCGCATGCCCGGTGGAGTTCGCCATGTCTCGTCGTAGGCAGCCCCACGCATGAGAACCCATCCGGGTCGGCTACAGACTTTTCACCAGGAGGAATCAAACGTGTCGTCTGTCGAGTTCCGCAACGTCGCCATCGTGGCGCACGTCGACCACGGCAAGACAACACTGGTCGACGCCATGCTCCGGCAATCCGGTGCGTTCGCCGAACGCGCCGAACTCGTCGACCGGGTGATGGACTCCGGTGACCTCGAGCGCGAGAAGGGCATCACCATTCTCGCCAAGAACACCGCTGTTCACCGGCATAATGCCGACGGATCGGTCACCGTCATCAATGTCATCGACACCCCCGGCCACGCCGACTTCGGTGGTGAGGTCGAGCGCGGCCTGTCGATGGTGGACGGCGTCGTGCTGCTCGTCGACGCGTCCGAGGGTCCGCTGCCGCAGACCCGCTTCGTGCTGCGCAAGGCCCTCGCCGCCTCGCTGCCCGTGATCCTGGTGGTCAACAAGACCGACCGCCCGGACGCCCGCATCGAAGAGGTCGTCGAGGAATCCCACGACCTGCTGCTGGACCTGGCCTCCGACCTCGACGACGAGGCCTCGGAAGCCGCCGAGCTGGCCCTCGACCTGCCGGTGCTCTACGCCTCCGGCCGCGCGGGCGTCGCCTCCACCAGCCGCCCCGAGAACGGCCAGGTGCCGGACGCGGAGAACCTCGACGAGCTGTTCGAGGTCCTCATGAAGTACGTGCCGGCCCCGAAGGGCGACGCGACCAAGCCGCTGCAGGCCCACGTCACCAACCTCGACGCCTCCCCGTTCCTGGGCCGAATCGGCCTGGTGCGCATCTACAACGGCACCCTGAAGAAGGGCCAGAACGTGGCCTGGATGCACGGTGACGGCGTCAAGACCGTGAAGATCACCGAGCTGCTCAAGACCGTCGGCGTCGACCGCCAGCCGGGCGAAGAGGGCGTGGCCGGTGACATCGTCGCCATCGCGGGCATCCCGGACATCATGATCGGCGACACCCTCGCCGACGTCGAGAACCCGGTCGCGCTGCCGAAGATCACCGTCGACGAGCCCGCGATCTCGGTCACCATCGGAACCAACACCTCGCCGCTGGTCGGCCGGGTGTCGGGCCACAAGCTGACGGCCCGCATGGTGAAGTCGCGCCTGGACCAGGAACTGGTCGGCAACGTGTCGCTGCGTGTGCTCGACATCGGCCGCCCGGACGCCTGGGAGGTCCAGGGCCGTGGTGAGCTCGCGCTCGCCATCCTGGTCGAGCAGATGCGCCGCGAGGGCTTCGAGCTCACCGTCGGCAAGCCGCAGGTGGTCACCAAGCAGGTCGACGGCAAGACCCACGAGCCGTTCGAAGAGCTGACCATCGACTGCCCCGACGAGTACCTGGGTGCCGTCACCCAGCTGCTGGCCGCCCGCAAGGGCAAGATGGTTCAGATGAGCAACCACTCCGCCGGGTGGGTGCGCATGGAATTCATCGTGCCGTCGCGCGGCCTGATCGGTTTCCGCACCGACTTCCTCACCGAGACCCGCGGCACCGGTATCGCGAACGCGGTCTTCGACGGCTACGCGCCGTGGGCCGGCGAGATCCGCGCTCGCCACACCGGTTCGCTGGTCTCCGACCGCAACGGCTCGGTCACCCCGTTCGCCATGATCCAGCTGGCCGACCGCGGTCAGTTCTTCGTGGAGCCGGGCGCGGACACCTACGAGGGCCACGTGGTCGGCATCAACCCGCGCTCGGAGGATCTCGACGTCAACGTCACCCGCGAGAAGAAGCTGACCAATATGCGGTCCGCCACGGCCGACGTGTTCGAGACGCTGGCCAAGCCGCTGCAGCTGGACCTCGAGGGTGCGATGGAGTTCTGCACCGATGACGAGTGCGTCGAGGTGACGCCGGAGATCGTGCGCGTGCGCAAGGTCACCCTGAGCGCCACCGACCGGCAGCGTGAGATCTCGCGTCGCAAGGCGCGTGACCGGGCCGCCGCCCAGTAGGCAGACCAACTCTCGGGACTCTCGGGGGCTTCGCGCCCGAACCTCCAACCGCCGATCGCGGTGGATCGGCCCCGAAACCTCGACCGCCCACCCGGATTCCCCGGGTGGGCGGTTCCAGCTCTGACGGACCTTGCCCCGGCCCAGTGCCGGTAGCCGGGTGGCGTGAAGGGGATCCAGTAGAGTGCCGAACGTGATGACGGGGGCCCGGAGGCGCGCATCGGTGCGCGCGGTGCTGTTGATGGTGGCGACCCTGCTGGCGGTCGCGACCGGCTGCACCGCGAATCCGCCGCCGCCCATCGAGTCCACGGACTCTCCCAAGACGCAGCCCGCCAAGCCCGGCAAGAATTCGGTCGTGGTCGCGGTGGACGACATCGGGATCGGGTTCAATCCGCATCTGCGGTCGCAGCAGTCGCCCGCGACGGCGGCGGTGGCGTCCATGGTGTTGCCGAGCCCGTTCAAGGCCGCGCCGACGCCGGGGGTGCCGGGTGCGACCGACTGGATTCTGAATCCGGCGCTCATGGTGTCGGCGGACGTGACCTCGCAGGAGCCGTTCACGATCAGCTACCAGATCAAGAACGAGGCGTCCTGGTCCGATGGCGCTCCGATCGCGGCCGAGGACTTCAAATACCTGTGGCAGCAGATGATCACGCAGCCGGGCACGGTGGATCCGGCGGGGTATCGGCTGATCTCCGACGTCAGTTCCGCGGCGGGCGGCAAGACCGTGAACGTCACGATGACGCAGCCGTATCCGGCGTGGCGGCAGCTGTTCACGGATCTGCTGCCCCAGCATCTGGTGAAGGACAGCGGTTTCGAGCAGGGCCTGGTCGACACCATCCGGATCTCGGGCGGCCAGTTCCGGATCAAGCAGGCCGATCGTGGCCGCGAGGAGATCCTGCTGGAACGCAATGACCGGTACTGGGGTCAGCCCGCGGTGCCGGATCAGATCCTGTTGCGGCGCGGCGGAACTCCCGCGCAGGTGGCGGAGTCGCTGCGGGTCGGGGACGCGCAGATGGCGCTGGTGCACGGCGGGGTGGCGTTGCAGGCGCAGCTGGCGGCGATCCCCTCGGTGCGCACGGCCGTGATGGCGCAGTCGCGGGAGATGTCGCTGGTGCTCAACGGGCGCAGCGGGGATCTCGCCGACGTCCGGGTGCGGCGCGCGGTGCTGGCGCTGCTGGATCCGGTGCTGCTGGCCACGGTCGGCGCGCAGACCGGCAGCTGGGTGGAACCGGTTCGGGCGCAGGTGCTCTCGCCGTCGGACCCCGGGTACGCGGCCACGCAGCCGCCGCGGCTGCCGGTGGAGGAGGCGTTCGCCTTGCTCGCGGAGGCCGGGTTCGCGCGGGCCGCGGAGACGCCCGCGGCGCCGTCGGCGACCTCGCCCGCGCCGCAGCCGCGTCCGCTGGCCAAGAACGGCAAATCGCTGACGGTGCGGGTCGGCGCGGTGGACGGCGACACCACGTCGCTGGCGGTGGCCAATACCGCCGCCGACCAATTGCGCAGCGCCGGAATCGATGTCATCGTCCGCAGCGTCGCCGCGGCGACGCTGTACGGCAAGGAACTGACCGACGCCGGGATCGACGCGGTGGTCGGCTGGGAGCGCACCGGTCAGGATCCGGCCACCGTACTGGCCTCCCGGTACGGCTGTGCGCCGGTGGCCCCGCCGGGCGACAACGGGGACACCACGGTCGCGGACGGTGCGAAGAAGTCGCCGTCGAATCTGTCCGGGGTCTGCGACGCGGCGCTGCAGCCCGGTATCGACGCCGCCCTGCGCGGCCTGGATCCCGGCAAGGTGATCGCCGAGGTCGAGCCCCGGCTGTGGGAGATGTCGACCGTGCTGCCGATCGTGCAGGACACCCAGGTGGCCGCTGCGGGCCCGCGCGTGGACGGGGCCTCGCTGAGCGGCGCCATCCAGACCGGCATCTTCGCGGATGCCGCCAATTGGCGGAGGCTGCCGTGACCATCGATTCCGCGCGCCACGGCCTGCTGCTGGTGCACGCGCACCCCGACGACGAATCCATCACCACCGGCGGCACCATCGCCCACTACCGCCGCCGCGGCGTCCCGGTCACCGTGGTGACCTGCACGCTCGGTGAGGAGGGCGAGGTCATCGGCGAGGAGTACGAGCAGCTGGTGGCCGGGTCGGCCGATCAGCTGGGCGGCTACCGGATCGCCGAATTGACCAGGGCCCTGGACGCGTTGGACGCGGGCGTGCCGCACTTCCTGGGCGGCGCGGGCCGCTGGCGGGACTCCGGCATGGCCGGGACGCCGTCGGCGCGCAATCCGCGGGCCTTCGTGAATTCCGGGACCGCCGCCACCGACGCGCTGGTGCGGGTGCTGCTGGAGCTGCGCCCGCGGGTGGTGATCGGCTACGACCCACGCGGCGGGTACGGGCATCCCGATCACATTCGCGCGCACGAGATCACGATGGCGGCGGTGCACGCGGCCTCGGACTGGGGCTGGACGGTCCCGAAGGTGTACTGGACGGTCACTGACGCCGCGGTGCTGGCCATGCACACCGAGGCGTTGAAGCGCCGCACCGTGGATCAGCTGCCGGGCGCGCTGCCGCGCGGCTGGCGGCTGCCGCACGAGGGCGAATTGGCTTGTGTCCCGGCGGAATCGGTGACCACCGCGGTGGACGTGTCCGATGTGCTGACGGCGAAGCGGGCGGCGCTGCGGGCGCACGCCACCCAGGTGACGGTGGCGCCGTCGGGCCGGGAGTTCGCGCTCTCGAACGATGTCGCCCAGCCGGTGCTGCCGGAGGAGCATTACATTCTGGTGCGGGGTGAGCGCGGCCCACTCGGCCCCGACGGTCGGGAACATGATCTCTTCGGCGGGCTGGAATGAGAGACTGAGGCTATGTACAACTGGGACCTCCAGAACGCCATCGCGGCGTTCGTCGAGAGCCAGCGGCCCTACTTCGAGTGGCAGCACGAGCTGTACCTGTCGGTGCTGTACGGCTTCGTGGACATGCAGAGTCACCTGCTGACGCTGCTCGGTTTCCCGCCGGTGCCGTGACGGCCGCCTTGGGAGCCCGCGCGGGTGACGCGGTGGCGGGCCCGCGCCCGGGTCGCGTCGTGTTGAACGCGGTGATCGCCGGGCTGTTGCTGATCGACGCGGTGATCACGCTCGGCCTCGAAGTGCTGTTCCTGCCCCTCTACGCCGGGCGGGCGACCATTCCCGAGCCCACCCCCGTGCTGGCCGCGGGTTCGCTGGCCTCGAGCATGACCTCGGGCGCGATCCCGGTGCCGGTGGCCGCCCTGGTGGCCGCGGTGGTGAACGTGCTGCTGGTGATGGGCATGGGCGTGGCGACCGATCGGATCGGCGTGATGGCGCTGCCGATCCTGGTGTGGGCGTTGGGCTTCCTGATCTGCGCGGGTTTCAGCCCCAGCGGCTACGCGCTGCTCATGGGCGACTGGCCCACCATGCTGCTGCTGATCTGCGGTCTGCTGCCCGCGGGCATGTATCTCTACTACCGCGCCACCGCGCGTCTGGCGTCGGCCGGAGCCTGAGTCTCCGGGGCGCTGTCACACTTCGTCGTCCTGTCTCGTCCTTCTTGCGGAATCGCGTTCGCGAGAGAGACGAGGGGAAGACGATGGGATTCGACGAACTGCGCAACACCGTCCGGGGCCGGGTGCTGGAGGCCGGTGACGCGGACTTCGATCAGGTCGCGCGGCCGTGGAGCCTGGCGGTGACGCAGCCGGTGGCGGCGGTCGCCGAGGCCGCCGACGCCGAGGACGTGGCCGCCGTGGTGGCGTACGCGCGCGCCGCGGGTCGTCCGGTGGTGACCCAGCCGACCGGGCACGGCGCGGCGGGCGGCGTCGAGACCGCCATCCTGCTGCGCACGGGCGCGCTGGATCGCCTGGAGATCGATCCGGCGGCGCGGGTGGCGCGGGTCGGCGCGGGCCTGCAGTGGGGCCGGGTGCAGGCGGCCGCCGCCGAGCACGGGCTCACCGGTCTGGCGGGCAGCAATCCGGTGGTCGGGGTGACCGGCTACACGCTGGGTGGCGGCGCGGGCTGGTTCGGCCGCAAGTACGGGTGGGCGTCGAACGCGGTGCGCGCCTTCGAGATCGTGGACGCCGACGGCCGCCCCGCCCGGGTGACCGCCGACAGCGATCCGGACCTGTTCTGGGCGCTGTCCGGCGGCGGCGGTGATTTCGCGGTGGTGACCGGGCTCGAGTTCGAGCTGTTCCCCGCGCCCGACCTGTACGGCGGCCGGGTGATGTGGCCCGCCGAGCGTCTGCCCGAGGTGTGGGAGGCCTTCCGGGCCTTGACTTCTCACGGGCCAGACGAGCTGTCGGTGTGGTTCCAGCGCTTCCAATTCCCGCAGTCGCCGGAGATGGTGGCCCTCGATGTCGCCTACCTCGGCGACGCCGGCACGGGCCGGGACCTGGTGTCGGCGCTGGACCGGATCGGCGGCGCGGTCTCCGATTCGCGGGCGGCCATGACGGTCGCGGAGATCGGGACCATCACCTCCGAGCCGACCGATCCCAGCCCGGCCATCGGCCGCACCGAACTGCTGCCCGAGCTGACGGCGGAGGCGGAGAAGATCCTGCTCGGCGAATCCGTTGCGCCACTGGCCAATATCCAGGTGCGCGGGCTCGGCGGCGCGTTCGCCGGACCCGCCGCGGGCGCGCGCGGTGCGCTGGCCGACGGGTACCTGGTGTATCTGCTGGGCATCGGACTGCCGCAGCTGCGGGACGCGGTGCACGCCAAGGTGGACACCCTGGTCGCGCAGCTCGATGGTCAGGTCACCGGGCGCAAGCCCTTCACGTTCCTGTCCCCGGGGGAGTCGGCGGCCGCCGCGTTCGACCCGGCGACCCTGGACCGCCTGCGGGCGGTCAAGCGAGAGCGCGACCCGCACAACGTGATTCGCGCCAACTTCCCGGTCCAGGGTTGAGTCGGATCACGGCCGGGCCGGGACGCCCAGCTGTCCGGGCGTGACCGCCTCGATGAGCTCCCACGCCTGCTCCAGCGGCAGATCGATGACGTGATACCGCTTCTTGCCCGCCGCCGACGCCGCCACCACGGTGGCGACGCCCGCGCGGCGCTGGAAGAAGGTCTGGCGGACGGTCCAGCCGATGACGCCGGGCGCTTCCAGGCAGTCGCGGTCGCGGTCCAGGCAGCCGCTGCGGGTGATGAGCCAGGCGGGCTTGCCGTCCGCGGCGGGCAGGACGGCATGGCCGAGACCGCGGTACCGGTCCCACGCCAGGGCCGCCGCGAGCGGCACGGCTACGGCAAGCGCGATCCAGACCCACAGCGGAACCTGGCCTCCCGCAAGGGAAATCACCAGCAGAATCGCGGCGGCCGCCGCGAGCGGGCCCAGCGCGCGGGTGTAGCGGCGGCGGTGCGCGGCGGGGCCGTGGGGGAGCAGCGGCACGGTCACGAGCGCGGAGGCGTCCACCGCCGATACAGCGGAGATCGGTTGTGTGGCAAGCGATGCCGTGTCGGCGGTGCCGGTCCGGCCGGTGCCGAGCAGGTGGCCGAGCGTCCGGTGCACGGCGGCGCGCGGAGCCTGCGGCAGGATCTTCTGCCGCGGGCTGGTGCCGGTCATGATGGCCTCGAGCTCGGCGGCCCCGGCCAGGCGCAGCAGCAGCGGTTCGTTCACCGTCGCGCCGCGCAGGCGGGCCAGGTCGAGCGTGGTCTGACGGGTGGTGAGCAGGCCGTGCCGGATGGTGAGGGTCTTGCCGTCGTCGTGGACCAGGAGGCCGAACCAGGTCAGCAGGTAGCGGGCGCAGGCGGCCACGCTGACCACGACCACGAGCAGCACGATCAGCAGCGCGATGACGCCCGCGATGACGCCCGCGCTGCGGTGGCCGACATCCTGGACGGTGCCGGACTTCAGGAAGATCTGCGCGAAGCCGTACTGGAAGGCCAGACCCACGACCGGGGCGATGATGGCGAAGCCGGTCAGCGAGAGCGGGGCGTACCGCACCCATTCCGCCTGCCAGTGCGCGATCTCCACGGCATCGCCGGCCACGACCGGGGCGGCTGCTTCGGGCGTGATCGACTGCGGGGCAGTCGATTCCGCGCTCGCCCGGGTGTGCGCCAGCAGTGCGGTCCGCAGGTCCGGCACCAGTTTCGCGTCCAGGGAGTCCAGCTTGAACTGTTCCCGCTTCTCCGCGTGCTGCCCGGTGCCGATGGACAGCACGGCCAGTCCGAGCGCCCGGTGCAGCAGGTCGGCCTCCACGTCCACCGAGCGGACCCGGTTGCGCGGGACGGAGAGTCGTTTGCGCTGGATCAGGCCGGTGCGGAGTTCCACATTGTCGGGCGTGATGCGGTAGGTGGTGGTGAACCAGCGGGTGAGGGCGAAGGCCACGATCACGCCGACCACGGTGAGGCTCCACAGCGGGCTGTCGGCGCGGGCGCCCGCGACCAGCGTGGCGATCAGCACCGGGATGAAGCGGATGAGTTCGGTGACCGGGTGCACCAGCAGCATGCGTTTGTCGAGCCGCTGCCAGCCCGCGCCGGCCGGTTCGAGGCTCGCGGGCAGCGGTGAAAGCTGTTCTGTCGGATAGGAATCGGAGAAGGCGTCCTCGTCGGGCGGCAGGCTCACGTGGCGTCCCCGCGGTGCTGGGCGGCGATCGCGGTCAGCTGGGCGACGGTGTCCCGCGCGTCGGCCAGCGCCAGCGCGCTGATGTGCACCGCCCCCGCCGAGGAGGCCGTGGTGACGGTGACGGTGGCCAGCCCGAGCAGTCGCTCGAGCGGCCCGCGATAGGTGTCGACCGTCTGGACCCGGGTGATCGGCGCGACCCGGCTCTCCTGGGTGAACCAGCCGGTCCGGGTGTAGACGGCTTCGTCGGTGATCTCCCACCGGTGCACCGCGTACCGCCACAGCGGAATCACCACGATGCTGAAAACCGCTGCCAGCAGCACGATTCCGAGCACCAGTCCCTGTAACCCGCGCCGGTGCGTGTCGAACAACGCCCAGACCCCCACCCCGAGGACCGGCACCACCCAGGACAGGGCGGCGCTCAGCGCCCACAGCAGTTTGGCGCGGGGGCTGGGCCGCCGGGCCGGGTCGGCCGGCAGGCCGCCGGGAGCGAGGGGCTGGGACATGGTGCCCATGCTTGCATGAATCGGGCCGCGGAGGCGGTTGTTGCGAGCGAGTACCGAACGCTCGGTTCTATCGCCTCCGCCGCCGCGGCGGACCGTCTACTTGGGCGTGACTCGGTACAGCCCGGTCGTGGTGCCCTGGTACTGGATTCGGCCGGGCGCGATCGTCCCGACCATCTCGAGGGTGTCGTTGATCGTGGTCGCGCCGACGAACTGCTCGGAGTCGACCTTGCCGGTATTGGCGTCGATCACCGCGAAGCTGTAGTTGTCGGTGACGCCCGCGCTGCCGCTGCCCAGCCCCGCGCTGCCGCTGCCGAGCGCGGAACTGCCGCTGCCGAGCGCGCTGCTGCCACTACCGAGCAGCGAGTGCCGGGTGAAGGTGTAGATCTTGCCGTCCGCCACGGACAGGCGCGGCACCGCCGAGGACGGCACGGTGTTGGTCCACACCACGGTGCAGCCGGAGCCGGTGACGTCGATGCGGGTCATGCCGCCCGAGATCGGCGCGCTGGCGGGCTGGCTGGTGCCCGCGTTGGGCGGCAGCGCCGGGTACGGGTAGCCGTAGGTGCTGGCCACGAACACGCTGTTGCCGGATCCGATGGGGGAGTTCTCGGTGCCGTCGATGGCGGGCACCGAGCAGACGGGCGTGCCGGTGGCCGTGTTGTAGACGAGCAGGTTCTCCTTGGTGGCGGCGTTGTCGGTGATGGCCAGGTATTCGGTGCCGTCGCCGGGGCCGAAGAAGGTCGGGGTGGCGCCGGTGCCCCAGCTCAGCTGGCCGGGTTTGCGGGCGGGGCCGCGGTCGTAGGCCTGCCGCCAGACGATCCGCGGGTTGCCGCCGCCGTCCACGTCGAGCAGGTAGAGGGCGTGGTCGGTGGCGACGGCCATGCCCTGGGGTCCGGTGGCGATGCTGTTGGCCACGTTCTCGCCGGGCGCGAGCACGATGGAGCGCGCGCTGCCGTCGAGGTTGACGAATCCGGCGGCCGCGCCATCGGTGGCGAACCAGACCCGGCCCTGGTAGTCGGGGGAGACGGAGCTGACCGCGTCGCAGTCGCCGCCGCCGCAGTGCCCGGTGACCGCCTGTGTCACATCGGTTTTGGACGCGATGGACAGCGACCACTTGCCGTCGGAGCCGCGCTGGTGCCCGATCCGCAGCAGGTTGCCGGAGCCGTCGACGGTGACCATCCGGTCCTGGTTGTCGAGGTAGGCGTAGACGCCGCCGAGCAGGCTGCCCTTGGTGAGGTCGAGCTTGGCGAGGGTGTTGCCGTTGCCCGGATCCAGCAGCAGCACCTCGGGCGCGCGATCGGTGATCTTGGTGCACAGGGCCTGCGGGAGGCCGTCCGCGCCCTGCAGGATGGTCGGGCAGGCCGCGCCCTGTTCGTGGAAGTCGGCGTTCACTCCGCCGGTGCCGACGCCCGGCAGCGGGGTGGTGTCGGAGGCTTCCGAATCGCCGTGCATGGTCGCGGTGCCGACCGGTCCCAGATAGGGATTTGCTGGTGGGAGCGGCCCGAAGGCCGATGCGGTGCTGGTGGCGATGGTGAGCAGGGCGGTGGCGCCGAGGCCGGCGACGACGGCGGCACGTCGGATTTGCGCGAGCACGAAGATCTCTCCCTTTTCTGCTGGGAAGTAGTCGCCCGCGAGGCTATTGGATCGTTTCCGAGATTTGAATAGATGTACTCGAGGATGCAAGTAATTGCATCGGAATAACCTCGGCGGGCTCGCGGGTTGCCTCGTTCCATGGCACCCGAGTCGGATCAACGGGATGGATGGCGCATGATCGTGGACGTGACGGATCTACCCACCCCGAGCCTGCCCAGCGCGCCGCGGGAGCAGGTGACACCCGATGCCGAGGTCATGCGGGCCGCACTGGGACGGGCCCGGGACGGCGCGACGCTCGACCTGGATACGGCCGTCGTGCTGCTGCGGGCGCGCGGCGCGGACCTGGTCGAGCTGTGCGAGTCGGCGGCGCGGGTGCGCGACGCCGGGCTGCGGGCATCCGGGTATGCGGGCGAGACTCTGCCGATCACCTACTCGCGCAAGGTGTTCATCCCCATTACGCACCTGTGTCGCGACCGCTGCCACTACTGCACCTTCGTCACCGTGCCCGGCAAGCTGCGCGCCCAGGGCAAGGGCATGTACATGGAGCCCGAGGAGATCCTCGACGTCGCCCGCCAGGGCGCCGAACTCGGTTGCAAGGAAGCGCTTTTCACGCTCGGCGACCGTCCCGAGGACCGCTGGCCCGAGGCCCGGCAGTGGCTCGACGAACGCGGCTATGCCTCCACCCTGGACTACATCCGCGCCATGGCGATCCGGGTGCTCGAGGAGACCGGGCTGCTGCCGCACCTGAACCCCGGCGTGATGAGCCACGAGGAACTGGCGTGGCTCAAGCCGGTGTCGCCGTCCATGGGCATGATGCTGGAGACCACCTCCACCCGGCTGTTCACCGAACCCGGCCAGGCGCACTACGGTTCGCCGGACAAGGATCCGGCGGTGCGGTTGCGGGCGCTGACCGACGCCGGTCGACTCGCGGTGCCGTTCACCACCGGCATCCTGGTGGGCATCGGCGAGACCATCGTCGAGCGGGCCGAGTCCATTCTCGCGATTCACCAGCTGCACAAGGCTTTCGGGCACGTGCAGGAGGTCATCGTGCAGAACTTCCTGGCCAAGCACGACACCGCCATGCGGCACAGTCCCGACGCCGGGATGGAGGAGTTCCGCGCCGCCATCGCGGTGACCCGGCTGGTGATGGGCCCGGGGATGCGCATCCAGGCGCCGCCGAACCTGGTGTCGCTCGAGGAGTGCCGGGCGCTGCTGGGGGCGGGCATCGACGACTGGGGCGGGGTCTCGCCGCTGACCCCGGACCACGTGAATCCGGAACGTCCGTGGCCGAACCTGGACACTTTGGCGCGGATCACCGCCGACTGTGGGTACGTGCTGACCGAGCGCGTCACCGCCCACCCGGAATACGTGCTGGCCGGCGAACCCTGGATCGATCCGCGCATCGCGGGCCATGTGGCCGCGCTGGTCGATCCGGTGACCGGTCTGGCCGCCGACGTGCGGCCGAAGGGCCTGCCGTGGCAGGACTGGGACGACCTCCCGCGGCCCGGACGGGGTCCCGAGGTGACCGCGCGAAGTTAGGGCAGGCTGTGCAAGAGTAATGTTGGCTGGCCGGGATAGGGTTTCGCCGGGGGGAGGTATCCCCCTCAGGTGTGGACAGACTAGGAGAGCGGCAGTGCCGTACATCATCGCTGAACCGTGCGTTGACGTGAAGGACAAGGCGTGCATCGAGGAATGCCCCGTGGACTGCATCTACGAGGGCGGACGCATGCTGTACATCCAACCCGACGAGTGCGTGGACTGTGGTGCGTGTGAGCCGGTCTGCCCGGTGGAGGCCATCTTCTACGAAGACGACACCCCGGATCAGTGGGCCGGTTACGTGAACGCCAACGTCGACTTCTTCGACGACCTGGGTTCCCCGGGCGGCGCCACCAAGGTCGGCAAGGTCGACTACGACCCGCCGTTCATCGCCGCGCTGCCGCCGATGGCGAGCGAGTAGGACCGAGATTTGACCGCGCGTGGCCGGGTCAGCGCACTGCTACCCGATTTCCCCTGGGACACCATCGCTTCCGTGAAGGCGAAGGCCGCTTCGCATCCGGACGGCATCGTCGACCTCTCGGTCGGGACCCCGGTCGATCCGGTGGATCCGCTGATCCGCGAGGCGCTTTCGTCGGTGGCGGAGGTGCCCGGGTACCCGACCACGCACGGCACGCCCGAATTGCGTGAGGCCGTCGTGGCGGCCCTGAAACGGCGATTCGGGATCACGGGGGTGGACCCGGCGGCGGTGCTGCCGGCCATCGGCACCAAGGAGCTCATCGCCGGGCTGCCGCGGCTGCTGGGGCTGGGCGCCGAGGATCTGGTGGTCATCCCCGAGGTCGCGTACCCGACCTACGAGGTGGGCGCGCTGCTGGCCGGCACCCGGTACCTGCGCGCCGACAGCACGGTGGCGCTGGGCCCCGAGCGGCCCGCGCTGATCTTCCTGAACTCGCCGTCCAACCCGACCGGCAAGGTGCTCGGCGTCGACCATCTGCGCAAGGTGGTGCGGTTCGCCCGCGAGCGCGGTGCGATCGTGGCCTCCGACGAGTGCTACCTGGGCCTGGCCTGGGAGGGCCGCGCGGTGTCGATCCTCGATCCCGAGGTGTGCGACGGTGATCACACCGGTCTGCTGGCCATCCACTCGCTGTCCAAGACCTCGAATCTGGCCAGTTACCGCGCGGGTTTCGTGACCGGTGACCCGGAGCTGGTGGCGGAGCTGCTGGAGGTGCGCAAGCACTCCGGCATGATGCTGCCGTTCCCGATCCAGGCGGCCATGACCGCAGCGCTCGGCGATGACGCGCACGAGGTCCAGCAAAAGGACCGCTATCGTGCCCGCCGGGTGGTGCTGCGAGATGCGCTGCAGCGCGCGGGATTCCGGATCGACGACTCCGAGGCGGGTCTGTACCTGTGGTCGACGCGCGACGAGCCGTGCCGCACCACCCTCGATTGGCTGGCCGCGCGCGGCATCCTGGCGGCCCCGGGCGAGTTCTACGGACCGCGCGGGAATCAGCATGTGCGCATTGCCCTCACGGCCACCGACGAGCGCATCGCGACTGCGGCTGATCGCCTGACCAGCTGATTTTCGGTTACCCGGGCCCGCGTGATACCGTCTACGACGTCGCCAGGCCGAAGGCTGAGCGATTCGTAAGGCCCTGTGGCGCAGTTGGTTAGCGCGCCGCCCTGTCACGGCGGAGGTCGCGGGTTCGAGTCCCGTCAGGGTCGCAAGTGTGAAAGCCTCCCCACCGATTTCGGTGGGGAGGCTTTTTGCTGTTCTGCCTCCGGCTGCGTCCTCGGTTGCTCGCCGTTAGCGAGATATGTTGTCAGCTCTCGTTTTGTGAAAACTGACACACGTTCTCTCCAGAACATCTATAACAAGTTCTCATCGCAACTCGATGAGGAGTATTTCAGTGCGTGGATTGTCTTATGAAACCCCCGGCAAGAGTGTTTACGGCAGCAATGTCAGCCGACGAGGGTTCCTAGCTGCAACGGGGGTTGTTCTCGGGGCGGCCGCGCTACTAGGGAAGCTCCCAGCGGCCCGGGCCTTACCTGCCGGGTCGGTCAATGACGGCGATCAGATGCCGGTCCTGGTAATTGGAACAGGTTATGGCGGCGCGGTCGCGGCCCTGCGGCTCGCGCAGGCCGGTCAGAACGTGGTCATGGTCGAGAAGGGCATGTCCTGGAGTCAGCCGGGTTCCGACGGCAAGGTCTTCTGCAACATGCTCAAGCCCGACGGCCGCTCGTTCTGGCTGCGCACCGAGACCGACCAGCCCGTCAACCACTTCATGGGCGCGCCCTACAACAAGTCCATCTCCCGGTACACCGGCGTGCTGGATTCCGAGCAGTTCAGCGGGATTCGCATCTACCAGGGCCGCGGCGTCGGCGGTGGCTCGCTGGTCAACGGCGGTATGGCGGTGACGCCGCAGCAGAGCTGGTTCCCGACCATCCTGCCCTCGGTGGACCCGGGCGAGATGTACAACACCTACTACCCGCGCGCCAATGCCGGGCTGAAGGTGAACAACATCGACTCGACCTGGTTCGAGAACGCCGACTGCTACCAGTTCGCCCGCGTCGGCCGTAAGCAGGCCGAGCGGTCCGGCTTCAAGTGGACCTTCGTCCCCAACGTCTACGACTTCAACTACATGAAGCAGGAGCAGGCCAACACCGCGCCGCGTTCCGCCCTCAACGCCGAGGTCATCTACGGCAACAACTACGGCAAGAACTCCCTCGACAAGACCTATCTCGCGGACGCCTCGGCCACCGGCAAGGTGACCATCGTCCCGCAGCACGTGGTCACCACCGTGTCCCCGGCCAACGGCGGCGGGTTCTCGGTCGTGATGAACCAGATCGACACCAGCGGCAACACCGTGAAGTCGAAAACGGTTACGGCGCAGAAGGTCTTCTTCGCGGCCGGCAGCGTGGGCACCAGCAAACTGCTGGTGACCCAGAAGGCCACCGGCAAGCTGCCCAACCTGCCCGACTCGGTCGGCGCCGGCTGGGGCAACAACGGCAATGTCATGGTGGCCCGGCAGAACCAAGCCTGGGACGCCACCGGCAGCCTGCAGTCCTGCATCCCCTGCCTGGGCATCGACAACCTGGCCGACAGCGGCGGTCCGGCCTTCGCCGAGGTCTCGCCGTTCCCGGCCGGGATCGAGACCTTCGCCAGCCTGTATCTGGCGATCACCAAGAACCCGAACCGGGCCAAGTTCACCTACAACTCGGGCAGCGGCGGTGTCGACCTGAACTGGCAGACCGCCTGGAACCAGCCCGGCATCGACGCGGCCAAGCGGATCTTCGACAAGATCAACAGCAAGGAAGGCACCATCTACCGGACCGACCTGTTCGGTACCTACAAGACCTGGGGCGACGACTTCGCGTACCACCCGCTCGGCGGCTGCGTGCTCAATGTGGCCACCGACAACTACGGCCGCCTCTCGTCCTACCCGGGCCTCTACGTCATCGACGGCTCCCTGATCCCGGGCTTCACCACCGTGAACCCCTTCGTAACCATTACGGCTCTGGCGGAACGGAATATCGAGAAGATCATCGCGGAGGACTTTCACTGACGTAAATATTCCGCTGTAGCGGCCGTCGGGGCGTGTTCTGTCCGGCCGGGCGGGGGTGATCGCGATAGTGTTGGATATGGACGCTGTCACGGTTGTCCCCGCTCCCGTCAATGAACCGGTGCACACCTACGCCCCCGGCAGCCGCGAACGCGAGCTGCTGGCCGGGCGGCTGGCCGAACTCTCCGCCGAAGCCGTTGAAGTGCCGCTGGTGATCGGCGGCAAACATCAGCCCGGCGCGGGTGAACGCCGCGATATCGTGATGCCGCACCGGCGCCGGCACGTACTGGGGACCTACGCCAACACCACCCACGACGAAGCCCGGGCGGCCATCGCCGCGGCGACCGCGGCCGCGCCCGGCTGGCGGGCCATGCCCTTCGAGGAACGGGCCGCCATCCTGCTCCGCGCCGCCGACCTGCTGGCCGGGCCCTGGCGCGAGACCATCGCCGCCGCCACCATGCTCGGACAGTCGAAATCGGTGCAGCAGGCCGAGATCGACGCACCGTGCGAGCTGGTCGACTTCTGGCGGTTCAATGTGGCCTTCGCGCGGGGGATCCTGCGGGAACAGCCGCAATCCTCACCGGGCGTGTGGAATCGGATGGACTACCGGCCCCTGGAAGGGTTCGTGTGCGCCATCACGCCGTTCAACTTCACCGCCATCGCCGGGAACCTGCCCACCGCGCCCGCGCTCATGGGCAATACGGTCATCTGGAAACCGTCGCAGACACAGACGCTCTCGGCCTACTACACCATGAAATTGCTGGAGGAGGCCGGACTGCCGCCGGGGGTCATCAACATGGTGACCGGTGCCGGCGCGCAGTTGTCGGAGGTCGTGCTGGCCGATCCACACCTGGCGGGCATCCACTTCACCGGATCGACGCGCACCTTCCAATACCTGTGGCAGACGGTGGGCTCGAATATCGGCCGATACCACGGTTATCCGCGGCTGGTGGGCGAGACCGGCGGCAAGGACTTCATCCTCGCGCACCCCTCCGCCGATCCGGATGCGTTGCGCGTGGCCATGATTCGCGGCGCCTACGAGTATCAGGGCCAGAAGTGCTCGGCCGCCTCGCGCGCCTATATTCCGAAATCGGTGTGGCGGCGGATGGGCTCGGACTTCCTGGCCGAGGTGGAGTCGCTGACCTACGGGGATGTCGCCGATCTCTCGAATTTCGGTGGTGCCGTGATCGACGACCGCTCCTACGCCAAGTGCGTGGCCGCCATCGGGCGCGCCCGCGAGCAGGGCGTGTCGATTCCGGCGGGTGGCGGCTACGACGACAGCGAGGGCTGGTTCGTGCGGCCGACCGTGCTGCTCAGCGACGACCCCGGCGACGAGTCCTTCGAGACCGAGTACTTCGGGCCGATCCTGTCGGTCTACGTCTACGACGACGGCGCGCCCGACGCCTTCGAGGAGATCATGGACGTGGTGGACGGGACCTCCCCGTACGCCCTCACCGGCGCCATCTTCGCCCGCGACCGCCAGGCCGTCGAATCCGCCACCAGCACACTGCGATTCGCGGCCGGGAACTTCTACATCAATGACAAGCCCACCGGCGCGGTGGTCGGCCAGCAGCCCTTCGGCGGTGCCCGGGCCTCGGGCACCGACGACAAGGCGGGCTCCCACCTCAACCTGCTGCGCTGGGTCGCGCCCCGCACCCTGAAGGAGACGTTCGTCCCGCCCACCGAGTACCGCTACCCCCACATGGAGGCGTGATGAATCCACTGCGCCCGGCGATCCTGGCGGCCGCCGGGTCGTCCCGGATCAAGGACGTCATCACGAAGGTGCCGGTGACCGCCGCGGTGGTGCGGCGGTTCGTCGCGGGGGAGACCCGCGCGGACATGGTGCCGGTCGCGCGGGCGCTGCTGGAGAGCGGGCGCTCGGTCAGCGTCGACTTCCTGGGCGAGTACACCACCGACCGCGCCCAGGCGGATGCCGCGGTGGCGGAATACTTCTCGCTCATCGACGATCTGGCCGAGGCGGACCGGACGGCCGCCGGGGTGCTCACCGACATCCCGCGGGTGGAGGTCTCGCTCAAGCTGTCGGCGCTGGGCCAGTCCCTGGGGCAGGACGGCCCGGCCATCGCCGCGGAGAACCTGCACAAGCTGTGCGCGAAGGCCGTCGAACGCCACGTCTGGGTGACCGTCGATGCCGAGGACCACACCACGACCGCCGAGACTCTCGAAGCGGTCCGCAATGCCCGCACCGAATTCCCGTGGCTGGCGGTAGCTTTGCAGACTTATCTGCGCCAGGCCGAGCACAATGCCCGCGACCTGGCGGCCGACGGCACCCGAATCCGCCTGTGCAAGGGCGCCTATCAGGAACCCGACACCGTCGCCTACCAGCGCCGCGCGGAGGTGGACGCCTCCTACCTGCGCTGCCTCGAGGTGCTGCTCCGCAATGCCTGGTACCCCATGATCGCCTCGCACGACCCGGCCATGATCTCCGCCGCCCTCGCGCTGGCCGCCGAAAACCACCGCGAACCAGGCGATTTCGAGTTCCAGATGCTCTACGGCATCCGCGACGCCGAACAGCGCCGCCTGGTCGACGACGGCCACTCGCTGCGCGTCTACATTCCCTACGGCACCCAGTGGTACGGCTACCTCATGCGCCGTCTCGCCGAACGCCCGGCCAATCTCGGCTTCTTCCTGCGCGCATTGACCGAGCGCGGCTGAGGGCCCTCCGGCCGCCGGTCGGATTCAGACCAGCGGACGGCCGAAGCGCCGGCGCAGACGCATGTCCGCCAGGAAGAAGTTGTAGGGGAACATCCGCAGCACCGTGGGCATGCGGGTCCAGACCGCGGAGATCACGCGCAGGAAGCCGGTGAAGACGCGCTCGTCGCGGGCGCTCCAGGTCATGGACATCTCGTCGCGCAGGTGCTGGGGGAGCAGCGCGGTGACGATGAAGCGGTGCAGGCCGCCCAGGGCGAACTGCACCGGCCACGACACCATCTTCAGATCGGTGAGGTCGTTGAAGTACTTTCGGGTGGGCCCGTCGATGGACTTGGTCGCCAGGTTCTCGTCCCAGTAGGCGTAGAAGTCCTCGCGGGTGGCGGGCCACATCTCCGGGCGCATCTGCAGCGTGGTGCCCAGGCGGGCGCAGTACTGGTAGAAGGCTTCGGCCAGTTCGGGATCCATCGGGCCGCGCATGCGGTGGTACAGGTCGTCCACACCCCAGTACAGGCAGGCCGCCACCCACAACTGGAGTTTGGGGTCGAAGGCGTTGTACTTGACCGCGCTGCCGGGCTTGGAGTGCACGCTGCGGTGCGCGCCGTTCACGGCCTCGCGGTAGGTACTGCGGTCCAGGTCGTTGCCGAGCAGGGCGACCGAGAGGTACGTGAGGGTGGTGCGCAGCCGCTTGACCGGGTGCAGGGTCACCTTGCCGCTGTCCACGTCACTCTCCATGACGCCGTAGGCGACCGGCTTGAGCGACAGCTGCATCACCACATTGGCCGCGCCGCCCAGGAAGGCCGCGACGCCGTCGATGTGCTCGCGGATGTCCGCGGGGGTCAACGGCTGATAGGCCGGGGGAAACTCGTCGAATTTGCGCAGCGGGGCGGTCATCGTTGACTCGACTCCTCGTCGTCACTCCTCGCCGGTGAGGAGAGTGTGAGAAATTTCGCCACTCACCTTCTCATCATGGGGTGCCGGTGTCAATGTGCGAAGATTAGTGCCTCACCGTTTCTTTGCGACCGGAAAGGGCCCGGACCATGGCCAAACTGGCCAAACTGCTGCCACTCGTCCGCGGATCCGGCCCCGAGGACCGCAATCAGGCCAAGGTCCTCGACGCCGCCCTGCTCGCCTTCCTGGACTTCGGCATCAAACGCACCAGCATGGTCGAGGTCGCCCGGCGCGGCGGACTCTCGCTGGCCACCCTCTACCGGCGCTTCGCCGGGAAGAACGATCTCATCCAGGCCGTCGGGCTACGGCAGGCCCGCCAGTTCATCGACGACGTGGACGCCGCCGTGCAGGGGCCGATCGAGGCCGACGCCAGCGCCGAGGAGCAGATCGTCGCGCTGTTCGTGGCCTTCACCGAGGGCCTGCGCAACAACCAGCTGCTGGACCGGCTGCTCAAGACCGAACCCGAGATCGTGCTGCCCTATCTGACCGTGCAGGGCGCGCCGGTGATCGAACTGGGCCGCGACTACGTGGCCGAGTTCACCGCCCGGCTCCAGGCGGAAGGCAAACTGCCGCAGTACGATCCGCTGCCGCTGGCGGAGATGACCGCCCGGGCCGCGCTCTCGCTGGCGCTCACCCCGCAGACCGTCATCCCGCTCGACGATCCGGAGGCGCTGCGCAAGTTCGCCCGCGAGCACGTGATTCCGGGCTTCCGAATCCTCTGACCGGCAACGAGTTTCACACCAGCTTCAGGCCCAGTCGGCGGCGCAGCCGCATATCGGTGAGATAGACGTTGAGCGGGAACGCGCGCAGCGGGGCCGGCACCACCGACTCGACCGCGCCCGCCGTCTTCAGCATGGCGGCCAGCGCCCGGTCCTGACCCGGCGTCCAGGTCATACCCATCTCGTCCCGGAGATGTTGCGGCAGCAGCCCGGTCACGAAGAAGCGGTGCGCGCCGGCGAACGGCGGGCGCAGCGGGCGGGGCAGCATCTTCAGGTCGATGAGATCGTCGAAGTACGCCTTGATCTTCGGGTCGATGCGGGTCCTGGCGAGGTTCTCGGCCCAGTACCGGTCGAAGGCGGCGCGGTCGGCGGGCCACATCTCCGGGCGCACCTGCAAGGTGGTGCCCAGGCGGGCGGCGTGGTGGTAGAAGGCGTCGGCGTCGTAGTCGTCCATCGGGCCGTGCATGCGCTCGTAGATGTCGCGTGCGCCCCAGTACAGGCAGGCCGCCACCCAGAGCTGGAGTCTCGGATCGAAGGCGTTGTACTTCACGGTGCTGTCCGGGCGGGAACGGACGTACTTGTGCACGGCGTCGACCGCCTCGCGGTAGGCGGCGCGGTCCTCCTCGGTACCCAGCAGCGCGACGGCCAGGTAGGTCAGGGTGGTGCGCAACCGCTTGAACGGGTGGACCATGACGTTCCCGGACTCCACCGGGCTCTCCACCACGCCGTAGCCGACCGGGGGATTGGAAAGCTGCATGATCACGTTCGCGGCGGCGCCGAAGAAACCGGCCGCGCCGTCGAGGTAGCGGCAGACATCGATCTCCGGTGCGGGCGCGCCGGATTCGACAGGGTGGGGCAGCGGCCTGGTCATCGTTGACCACATCCTCGGGTGAGAAGGTTGTACAGAAACTGTCTTACCCACTCGGGTGGTCTGTCAACCGGCGCGACGGCTTCGCAAGCGAACCGTTGCGCGCCGCGCGGCGGGTCGGCGGACCGCGGCCTCGGGTAGCGTGAGCCCGTGTCGCCGCTCTTGCTGAGTTCGCTGAATCCGGTCGCCATCGCCGCCGGAGCCGATATCCCCGATGCCGTCACCATCGACGGGGAGACCCTGTCGCGCAGTGATCTGCTCGGCGCGGCCACCTCGGTCGCCGAACGCGTCGCCCAGGCCCGCCGGGTCGCGGTGCTGGCCGAGCCGACCGTCACCACTGTGCTCGCGGTGATCGGCTGCCTGATCGCCGGGGTCACCGTGGTCCCGGTCCCGCCGGACGCGGGCAGCGCGGAACTGGCCCACATCCTGCGCGACTCCGAGGCACAGGCCTGGCTGGGCAAGGCCCCCGAAGGCTCCGAACTGCCGGTGATCCCGGTCCGCAAGCACGCCCGATCCTGGCACCGCTACGCCGAACCCGCCGGGACCGCAACGGCTTTCGTGCTCTACACCTCCGGCACCACGGGCGCGCCCAAGGGGGTGATGCTCAGCCGCGCCGCCATCGCCGCCGGGCTGGACGCCCTGATCCAGGCGTGGGGCTGGACCTCGAACGACGTTCTGGTGCACGGCCTCCCGCTGTTCCACGTGCACGGCCTGATCCTGGGCCTGCTCGGTCCGCTGCGGGCGGGTAGCCCGCTGGTCCACACCGGCAAGCCCACCCCGCGCGCCTACGCCGACGCGCATGGCACCATGTACTTCGGCGTCCCCACCGTGTGGTCGCGGATCGTCGAAGAGCCCGACGCCGCACGGGAATTGGTGAAAGCGCGCATCCTGATCTCGGGCAGCGCCCCGCTGCCCGTGCCGGTGTTCGAGCGGCTGGCCGACCTCACCGGGCACGCCCCGATCGAGCGTTACGGCATGAGCGAAACCATGATCACCCTCTCCACCCGGCCCGACGGCGAACGTCGCCCCGGCTGGGTGGGCACCCCGGTCGCCGGGGTGGAGACCCGGCTGCGCGACGAGTCCGGCGCGCCGGTGCCGCACGACGGGGAAAGCGTTGGCGGACTGCAGGTTCGGGGCCCCATGCTGTTCGCCGGCTACCTGGGCAAGCCGGAGGTGACCGCCGAGAACTTCACCGCCGACGGCTGGTTCAAGACCGGTGACGTGGCCGTCATCGACGCCGAGGGCTTCCACCGCATCGTGGGCCGGGAATCGGTGGACCTGATCAAATCCGGCGGTTACCGGATCGGCGCGGGCGAGATCGAGACCTCCCTGCTGGGGCATCCCGCGGTGGCCGAGACCGCCGTCATCGGCGTCCCGGACGAGGACCTCGGACAGCGCATCGTCGCCTACGTGGTGCCGCGCGACGCCGCGGACGCCGCGCTCGCCGACGAGCTCATCGCCCACGTGGCGGGGGAACTCTCGGTGCACAAGCGGCCCCGCGAGGTGCGCCTGGTGGACGCGCTGCCGCGCAATGCCATGGGCAAGGTGCAGAAGAAGCTCTTGTCTTGACCTGAAGCGCGGTCGAGGTTCTAGCGTGATCGACATGACCGCATCCCTGTCGCCCGCGCAGATCGACTACCTGAACAGTCAGCGGCTCGGACGGCTCGCCACCGTCCGGCCCGACGGCTCCCCGCAGAACAATCCGGTCGGCTATCGCTACAACGCGGCGCTCGGCACCATCGACATCGGCGGCCACCATATGGGCGCCAGCCAGAAGTTCCGCAATCTGTCGAAGGAGGACCGGATCGCCTTCGTCGTCGACGACGTCCCGTCCGTCGACCCGTGGACCGTGCGCTGCCTCGAAATCCGCGGCACCGCACAGGCTCTGCGCGATGTCGAACCGTTCTACCCCGGCCTGTCCCCGGAGATCATCCGCATCACCCCGGAGCGCGTCATCGCCTTCGGCATCGACTGACACCGAGGTTCTGCTGCCGAGGGTTTCGGGGTCTGGCCGCGGATCGGGGCCGCCTCTAGCGTCCTGGAGGTTGTTTCTCGTCATCCAGGAAGGCCGAACGATGCCCACCGCACTGCGCACCACCATGGCCGCCACCGCCGTCCTCGCCGGACTGCTGGCCCCCGCCGCCGCGGCGACCGCCGCGCCACTGTCGCTCACCCCGATGCTTCAGCCCGCCGAGCCGGTCGCCGGGACCACCACCACCGGATCGGTGAACACCGGGCCCACCGGCACCGGATCGTTCGATCCGTCCGCGGCCGGTTCCTCGAACCTGATCAAGGCGCTCCAGACCGGTTCGGGCCAGTGCAACAACACCGGCCCGATCCCTCCGCTCGACGGACAGCCCGCTCCGTGGTGCGCCCTCTACAAGTGAGCGCGCCCCGCGGCTGAGCCCCGAAACGACGAAAACCCCTGCGGCCCAAGCCGGCAGGGGTTTTCGTCTGTTACGACTCAGTCGTTGGCGTGCAGGGCCGCGTTCAGCTCTATGCCGGTGCCCTTGCGAGGCCGCACCTCGACCGCGCCGGTCAGCGAGTTGCGGATGAACAGCAGGTTCGACTTGCCGGACAGCTCACCGGCCTTCACGATCTGGCTGTCGGGCAGCGCCACCTTGGTGCCCGCGGTGACATAGAGGCCCGCCTCCACCACGCAGTCGTCGCCGAGCGAGATGCCCAGGCCCGAGTTCGCGCCCAGCAGGCAGCGCTCGCCCAGCGAGATGACCTGCTTGCCGCCGCCGGACAGGGTGCCCATGATGGACGCGCCGCCGCCGACATCGGAGCCGTCACCGACCACCACACCGGCCGAGATACGGCCCTCCACCATGGAATTGCCGAGCGTGCCGGCATTGAAGTTGACGAAGCCCTCGTGCATGACGGTGGTGCCCGAGGCCAGGTGCGCGCCCAGGCGCACGCGATCGGCGTCGGCGATGCGGACACCGGAGGGCAGCACGTAGTCCACCAGGCGCGGGAACTTGTCGACGCCGTACACGGTGACCTGGCCGCGGGCCCGCAGCTTCAGGCGGGTCAGCTCGAACTCCTCGGTCGAGCACGGACCGTGGTTGGTCCACACCACGTTCGCGAGCAGCCCGAAGACGCCGTCGAGGTTCGCGCCGTGCGGGCGGACCAGGCGGTGCGAGAGCAGGTGCAGGCGCAGGTAGGCGTCGTGGGTGTCGATCGGCGCGGCGGACAGGTCGGCGATGACGGTGCGGACCGCCACGGTCTCGACCCGCCGGTCCTCGTCGACGCCCGCCGAGGCGGCGAACTTGGCGTACTCGGGATCGGAGGCGTCCAGCCGCACCGTGCCCACCTCGTCGGCGGAGAATTCGCCGAGCGTCGGGTACGGGTACCAGGTGTCGAGGACCGTCCCATTGACGGTGATGGTGGCGATGCCGACTGCTGCTGCTCCCTGAGTACTCACGTTCCCACACGTTACCGGGCTGCGAATTCATACCGCATGCGGTGCCGATTTGTGCCAACGCAGCCACCGTGCGAAGAACTGCGGTTATTCCTCCTTTAGGGTGGATCGAGTGACCATCGATCTGAGAGCCGACCCGATTTCACTCACCGCCGCGCTCGTGGATATTCCGAGCGTCTCTCGGAACGAGAAGGTCATCGCCGACATCGTCGAAAAGGCCCTGCGCGAACAGACCACCGGATTCGAGATTCTGCGCCACGGCAATACCGTGCTGGCGCGAACCAATCGGGGCCTGCCCAGCCGCGTGATCCTCGCGGGGCACCTCGACACCGTGCCGATCGCCGACAATGTGCCCGGCCACTTCGAGACCACCGCCGACGGCGAACGACAGCTGTGGGGTTGCGGCACCGTCGATATGAAGTCCGGCGACGCGGTCTTCCTGCACCTGGCCGCCACCGTCGCCGACCCGGTGCACGACCTGACCCTCATCTTCTACGACTGCGAGGAGATCGCGGCCGAGTACAACGGGCTGGGCCGCATCGAACGCGAACTGCCCGAATGGCTGGAGGGCGACCTCGCGATTCTCGGTGAGCCGTCCGGCGGCTGGATCGAGGCGGGCTGCCAGGGCACCCTGCGCGTGCGGCTCACCACCGCCGGCGTGCGCGCCCACACCGCGCGAGCCTGGCTGGGGGACAACGCCATTCACCGCCTCGCCCCGATCCTGGAGCGGCTGGCCGGATATCAGGCCCGCGAGGTCGAGATCGACGGCTGCACCTACCGCGAGGGCCTGTCCGCGGTCCGCGTCGAGGGCGGCGTGGCGGGCAATGTCGTGCCCGACGTCGCCACCGTGGACGTGAACTTCCGCTTCGCCCCCGACCGCACCCTGGACCAGGCCACCGAGCACGTGCGTGAGGTGTTCGCCGGACTGGAACTGGAATTCGAGCGCACCGACGGCGCGCCCGGCGCCCTGCCCGGCCTGTCGAATCCGGCCGCCAAGGACCTCATCGAGATCGTGCACACGCACGGCTCCGGCGGGGTGCGCGCCAAGTACGGCTGGACCGATGTCTCGCGGTTCGCCGCGCGCGGCATGCCCGCGGTGAATTTCGGTCCCGGCGACCCGAACCTGGCGCACAAGCGTGACGAGCACCTGCCCGTCGAGCAGATCACCCAGGTGGCCTCGATGCTGCGCAGCTACCTCACCGGCGAGAAAAGCCGATGAACTGTTCAGCACCACGCTGAACGGGCGACCGACAGCGGTCATGCGCTCGCTGTACGGTTGCCTGTATGTCTGCTGACGGCGAAAACGAGGGTGCGGGTTTGTCGAAGACACCACGATTCCGGGGCCCGATCATGTTGCGGCGGGACCGCAAGAAGGGGATCGGAACCACCGATCAGCATCTGCTCGACGAGCGCGGTCCGGTCGACTGGGTGCACACCGACCCGTGGCGCGTCCTGCGCATCCAGGCCGAATTCGTCGAGGGCTTCGGCGCTTTGGCGGAGGTGCCGCGCGCGGTGGCCGTCTTCGGCTCCGCCCGCACGCCCGCCGACTCGGCCGAGTACGAGGCCGGGGTCGCGATCGGAAGCGCCTTGGCCCATGCCGGTTTCGCGGTCATCACCGGCGGCGGGCCGGGCGCGATGGAAGCGGCCAACCGGGGCGCGTCGGAGGCGGGCGGCTACTCGATCGGCCTCGGCATCGAGCTGCCGTTCGAGCAGCACCTCAACGAGTGGGTCGACCTCGGCATCAACTTCCGGTACTTCTTCGCGCGCAAGACCATGTTCGTCAAGTACGCGCAGGCGTTCGTGTGCATGCCGGGCGGTTTCGGCACCCTCGACGAGCTGTTCGAGGCGCTGACCCTGGTGCAGACCCGCAAGATCACCCGCTTCCCGATCATCCTGTTCGGCACCGAATACTGGGCGGGACTGGTGGATTGGATGCGCGACTCGCTGCTCGGCACGGCCAAGATCGCGGCCGGCGACCTGGGGCTGCTGCACGTCACCGACAGCGTCGACGAGGTGGTGGAGATCGTCACCCTGGCCGCGCGGGCGCGCCGGGAGATGGACGAGACAGGGGTGGAGGAGCAGTGGTGAGCGACGCCTACGCGGTCTGCGTGTACTGCTCGGCCAGCGTCGACGATCCGGCGGCGCTGGACCTGGCCACCCGGGTCGGCGCCGAGATCGGCCGTCGCGGTTGGCAATTGGTGTCCGGCGGCGGCAACGTATCCATGATGGGCGCGGTCGCGCAGGCGGCGCGGGCCGCCGGGGCGCACACCGTCGGGGTCATCCCCAAGCACCTGGTGCACAAGGAGGTCGCCGACACCGACGCCGACGAGCTGGTCGTCACCGATACCATGCGCGAGCGCAAACAGGTGATGGACGAACGCGCCGACGCCTTCCTCACCCTGCCCGGCGGCATCGGCACGCTCGAGGAGCTCTTCGAAACCTGGACCGGCGCCTACCTGGGCGTGCACGCCAAACCGGTGGTGGTGCTCGACCCGCAGGACCACTACCGCGGCCTGTTCGACTGGATCGGGGAGCTGCGGGTGCGCGGCTACGCCGGACTGGAGGCCATCGACCGGGTGCTGGTGACCAAGAGCTTCGACACCGCCTTCGCCGGACTGCGTCTCACCCGCTGACCGGAACTCCACGGTTTCACTCGACAAGATCGGACGAATCGGTCAGGGTAGGCACACGAGAGCGGGGCGTGCGCACGACCCGGTGAGGAGCACAACGAAGTGAGTACCGACGCCCGATCGACGGTGAGCCTGCTCGACCTGGTTCGCGCCCTGCCCGGCATGGCGATGCAAGCCCCCGGCATGGTCCGCAATGTCGGGCACCTGATGGTGAAACCCGGCGACCAGGCCTCGATCGGGCTGTTCTTCCAGCGCGGCGCGGCCAAGCACCCGGACCGGCCCTTCCTGAGATTCGAAGGGCGCGAATACACCTGGGGCGAGGCCAACGCGCTGGTCAATCGGTACGCGAAGGTGCTCGCCGCGCACGGCGTCACGCGCGGCGACGTGGTCGGCATCCTCATGGTGAACCGGCCCGAGGCGCTGCTCACCGTGCTCGCCACCGTGAAACTCGGCGCCACCGCGGGCCTGCTCAACCACAATCAGCGAGATGTGGTGCTGCAGCACAGCTTCGGCCTGCTGAACTCGGTGCTCGACGTCATCGGCGAGGAGTGCGCCGACGCGCTGGACACCCTCACCGAGACGCGACCCGCCCTGCTGTGGACCGAACAGCTGGAAGCCGAGGCCGCCACCGCCGACCCCTCGAATCCCGCTGTCACCGAACAGATCACGGCCAAGGAACGCGCCTACCTGATCTTCACCTCCGGTACCACCGGCCTGCCCAAGGCCAGCGTCATGACCCACATGCGCTGGACCAAGTCCATGGCCGGGATCGGCGGGCTCGGCGTGCGACTGGACGGCAAGGACACCCTCTACAGCTGCCTGCCGCTCTATCACAACAACGCCCTCACGGTGGCCCTGTCCTCGGTGATCGCGGGCGGCGCCACCTTCGCGCTGGGCCGCAAGTTCTCGGCCACCCGCTTCTGGGACGAGGCCATCGCCAATCGGGCCACCGCCTTCGTCTACATCGGCGAACTGTGCCGCTACCTGCTCAACCAGCCCGCCAAGCCCACCGACCGGCAGCACACCATCCGGCTGTGCGTCGGCAACGGCCTGCGGCCCGAACTGTGGGACGAGTTCCAGCAGCGGTTCGGCATCGCGCGGATCGTCGAGTTCTACGGCGCCAGCGAGGGAAACGTCGCCTTCATCAACGCCTTCTCGGTCGCCCGCACCGCCGGATTCACCCCGCTGCCCTTCGCCATCGTGGAATACGACGACGCCACCGGCAAAGCGCTGCGCCACCCCGACGGCCGGCTGCGCCGGGTGCCCGCGGGCGGGGTCGGGTTGCTGCTGGCCAAGGTCACCGACCGCTCGCCGTTCGACGGCTACACCGACGCCTCCGCCACCGAATCCAAGCTGGTGCGTGATGGTTTCGCGGACGGCGACTGCTGGTTCGACACCGGCGACCTGGTCCGCGACCAGCGCTTCGGCCACATCGCCTTCGTGGACCGGCTCGGCGACACCTTCCGCTGGAAGGGCGAGAACGTGGCCACCACCGAGGTCGAGGGCGCGTTCGACGGCATCGGCGAGGTCACCCAGGCGGTCGTCTACGGCGTCGACATCCCCGGCACGGACGGCAAGGCGGGCATGGCCGCGGTGACCCTGCACGAGGACGCGCACTTCGACGGCAAGGTCGCCGCCAAGGCCCTCTACGACCGCCTGCCCACCTACGCGGTCCCGCTGTTCATCCGCGTAGTGCCGGAACTCGAGCAGACCTCCACCTTCAAGAACCGGAAGGTCGAACTGCGCAAGCAGGGCTATGCCCCGGACGTCGAGAGCACGCTCTACGTCCTTGCGGGCCGCGCTGACGGCTATGTTCCGGCCTATCCCGAGTACGTGGCCGACGTCGCTGCGGGCAACGTTCCGCGCGGTTGATTCTCAGACTCGCTGGGCGTTCGCGGCCCGTCTCGTTCTGGACTGAGTGGAGCGGGGGAGCGCAGCGGAGGAGCGGAGGGAGGGAAGAACGAGACCTCCAGGGCCGCGAACCGCCCCGGAGCGAAGCGGAGGGGCAAATTAGACACAGTACAGTCGGGGGCATGTGTGCGCCGTTGCCGACATTGTGCGGGAAGCCGGTGGCGACGGATCGGGCGCTTGTCATGGCGATCGTGAACCGGACGCCGGACTCCTTCTATGACAAGGGCGCGACGTTCACCGACGAGGCCGCCCTGCGGGCCGTGGACACCGCGGTCGCGGGCGGCGCGGATCTGGTCGACATCGGCGGGGTGAAGGCCGGGCCCGGGTCGGACGTGGACGCCGCGGAGGAGTCGCGCCGGGTGGTGCCGTTCGTGGCGGCTATCCGCGAGCGTTATCCCGAGCTGCTGATCAGCGTCGACACCTGGCGGGCCGGCGTGGCGCGGGCCGCGGTCGCCGCGGGCGCGGACCTGATCAACGACACCTGGGCGGGCGCGGACCCGGAACTGGTCGGCGTAGCCGCCGAACTGGGTGTGGGAATCGTCTGTTCACATACCGGGGGCGCGATTCCGCGGACCCGTCCGCACCGGGTGCGGTACGCCGATGTAGTGACCGAGGTCACCGAGACGGTGGTGGCCGCGGCCGAAAATGCTGCGGCGGCCGGGGTGGCCAAGGACTCGATTCTGATCGACCCGACCCATGATTTCGGGAAAAATACCTACCACGGGCTCGAATTGTTGCGGGCGATAGACGTTCTTGTGAAAACCGGATGGCCCGTCTTGATGGCGCTGAGCAATAAGGATTTCATCGGAGAGACTCTTGGTGTCGAGCTGTCCGAACGATTGGAGGGCACATTGGCAGCGACTGCTTGGTCGGCCGCCGCGGGTGCTCGCGTCTTCCGAGTGCACGAGGTGGCCCAGACCCGCCGGGTCGTGGACATGATCGCCGCCATTCAGGGTCACCGCCCACCCGCCCGTACTTTGCGAGGTCTCGCATGAAAACAGACTGGGTGAACACCAACACCTTCGACCGTCCCGACTGGTCGGTCCCCGAACTCGTCGCGGCCAAGGGTGACCGCACCGTCTCGGTCGTCCTGCCCGCCCTCAACGAGGAGGCCACCGTGGCCGCCGTGGTGGCCAGCATCCGGCCCCTGCTCGGCACGCTGGTGGACGAACTCGTCGTCCTGGACTCCGGGTCCACCGACGCCACCGCCGCCCGCGCACAGGCCGCCGGAGCCCGCGTGGTCACCCGGGAACAGGCCGTCCCCGAACTCGACCCGGTCCCCGGCAAGGGCGAATGCCTGTGGCGGTCGCTGGCCGTCACCAGCGGCGACCTCATCGCCTTCGTCGACTCCGACCTCATCGACCCCGATCCGAACTTCGTGCCGAAGCTGCTGGGCCCGCTGCTCACGGTCGACGGCATGCACCTGGTCAAGGCGTACTACCGCCGCCCGCTGCGCACCGGCGAATCCGTCGACCACCACGGCGGTGGCCGCGTCACCGAACTGGTGGCCCGGCCGCTGCTGGCCGCGCTGCGCCCCGAACTCTCGAATGTGCTGCAGCCCTTGGGCGGCGAGTACGCGGGCACCCGCGAACTGCTCACCGCGGTGCCCTTCGCTCCGGGCTACGGCGTGGAGATCGGCCTGCTGCTCGACACCTACGACCTGCTCGGCATCTCCGCCATCGGACAGGTGAATCTCGGTGTCCGCCAGCACCGCAACCGCCCGCTGGCCGACCTGGGCGTCATGAGCCGCCAGATCCTGGGCACCGTCCTCGGCCGCAGCGGCATCCAGGACTCGGGCGCCGCGCTGACCCAATTCCCCATGGTGGCAGGCGAATTCATCGCGAATACGACGGACGTCTCGCTCGCCGACCGCCCGCCGATGAACACCCTGCGCTCCGAGGAGGCCGCGGCCTGAGACGCCGGGCCCGAGGTCTCGGACCCGACCCGTGTCAGCGATCGTGGCGATAGATCGGAGTGAGCAGGTCCGCCTCGATCGGTTCCCCCGTGGAGCGGTCGTAGCGGACACCCACCACCGTTGAGAACGGGTGGGTGGCCGCCCGCTCGTGCAAAGTCGCGAGCCGGGTGGCCAGCAGCCGGATCGCCCCCAAGGAGGCGGGCGGATGCAGGCCGTCGATGACCAGCACGCTGCCCTTGCCGTCCGGGCGGGGGAGGCGGGCCAGGTAGGCGATGTCGTAGGGCTCGGTGCCGCCTGGGCGATAGACCCGCCGCGCGGCCCGGTCCTCGATGCCCCGCCGCACCCGGCCGGCCCGCGCCACCGTGCGGCGCAGCCGGGGATCGGCGGCCACCAGATAGCGCAGGCTCGGTGACAGTTCGGGCCCGCCGAGCACGATCAGGCCGTCCCGGTCCAGATCGAGCGGGCGGCCGGGTAGGAACCGCTGGACATTCGCGGTGAAGCCGAGCTCGCGCAGCAGCTCCACCAGCCGGTGCGGCGCGGCCGCGTCGGGCGCGCCGACCAGGGCCATGGAGCGGGTGGTGCTGCGCACGTCCGGCGTGAGGATGGTGAGCGGACCGTGGCCGAAGAACAGGCCCTCGGGTACCGGGCCCTGCGTGCTCACCTGATGGATGCGGGCGCGGGAAAGGCCCGCGGCCGCACCGATTCTGGCGAACGTCCAGCCCTCGGCATGTAGTTCGCGGATGACTGCGCGGCGGATGCGCGTCAGCTCATTGATCTGCTGCTGCGCGGCTGCCACGCCTTCGGTGGCGGCTTTCAGGCGTTCGACCTTGTCCTCGATCGCGAATACCCGGGCCACCTCGTCGGCCGACATGTGCGCAGTCTAGATAGCTGGACAGCATCATGCGTCAAGTCCGGTAGACATAATTGATCTCAGGTGGCGTCGGGATCCACCGGCGGACGTTCGTTGCGCTCCAGTGGTTTCTGTTCCGGCGGCATGGAAATCGGGCCGTATCCGGTATTGCTGGAACCGTTTCCGCTGTTCGCGGCGCTGCCCGGCTTGTCGAATTTGGTCAGGTCGGTGAAGCTGTTCAGGATCGAGTCGTCCCCGTCCAGCAGGTGTTTGGTCACCACCGAACGGGGATTCATACTCCGCAGTTCGTTCAACTGCTCCAACGGTTTCCGGATCTCGTCGAATTCCGGGCCGAGCTCATCGCGCAATTGCTGGGAAGCGCCGGTGGCGTAATCGCGAGCCTGTTTCAAGGCGTGCGCGGTCCAGCGAACGGCACCCGGCAGTCGCTCCGGACCCAGAATCACGAGGGCGGCGACAAGCAGAATGAGCATCTCGCCCCAGCCGATATTGCTGAACACGAGTACAGGCTACCTACTTGTCCTTCTGATCCGTTTCCAGCGTCACCGGAACATCGACCTCGCGGCCGTCACGAATGAGTTTCACGTTCACGGTCTGACCGATTTCGTGGGACTGCACCGCCACGGTGAGCTCCTCCGGACCCGACACGTCGCGGTCGCCGACCTTCACGATGACGTCGCCCTCGACGATGCCCGCCTTGGCGGCCGGGCCGCCGGCCTGCACGTCGGCCACCGCCGCGCCGCTCATCACGTCATTGGCGACCAGCTTGGTCTTGGCGCTCACGCCCAGCATGGGGTGGAACACCTCGCCGTTGTGGATCAGCGCCTGCGAGATGCGCTTGACCTGATCGACCGGGATCGAGAAGCCCAGGCCCACCGAACCGCCGCTCTCGGACTTGATGGCCGAGTTGATGCCGATCAGCCGGCCCTGCATGTCCACCAGCGCGCCACCGGAGTTGCCGTGGTTGATCGCGGCGTCGGTCTGCACGGCGTCCAGGGTGGCGTCGGTGTCGGTGCCCTCGCCGCCCACCTTCACCGGCCGGTGCAGCGCCGACACGATGCCGGAGGTGACCGTCTTCTCCAGGCCAAGCGGGGAGCCCAGTGCCAGCACCTCGTCGCCGACCTGCACATCACCGGAATTGCCGAGCTGGATCACCGACAGGTTCTTCACGTCGACCTTGAGCACCGCCAGGTCCGTCTTGACGTCGCGCCCGACGATCCGGGTCGGCACCCGCTGGCCGTCGGAGAACACCACGTCCAGCTTGGCCTTGCCCGACTTGTCATTGGCGGCCAGCGAGATCACGTGGTTGTTGGTGACGATGTAGCCCTCGCCGTCGATCACCACGCCCGAACCGGTGGAACCGGTGTCGCCCAGCCAGGCGCGGACCGTCACCACCGCGGGCATCACCGCGTTGACCACCTTGGTGATCTGGTTGTGCGATTCGGGGGCCGCGGGCGCGGACTGCAGCGTCACCTTGCGGGAGGTCAGCGCCGACGCCGACGAACCCGTGAAGGCCCCGACGAAACCACCGATCAAGCCGATCACCGCGGCGATGGCCGCCAGCAGCGACAGCGCCCGCCACGACACCCGGCCACCGAACAGCACCTCCCGCGCACCCAGTTTGGGTCCGGGGGTGAGCGGCGGCGCCGGGGGCTGTGGCACGGCCGGAGTGCCCAGGCGCGCGGCCGAATTCGGATCCCGCCACGGGTCGGCGGGCACGCTCGGCGCGGCGCTCTCGCCCTTGGCCTCGGGATCACGCTGCAACAGTTCGGACGAACCCTCCGGACGCCCGAACGCCTCGGCCAGCACCGAATCCGGCGGCCGGTTCTGAATCTCGGAGCCTCCCGCCGCTGCCGCGGCCGCCGCACCCGCGGTGCGGGCCGCGAACGAGCCGTTCTGGCCGTTCGGGCGGCGGAAAGCGCGCGCGGTGTGATTGTCCACATGCGGCCGGTACACCGGCCGCGGCCCCAGCACCGGTGCGTCCGACGGCCGCAGGTTCCCCCGATCGGCCGCCGAATCGGAGGTCGCCTCCCGGTCGGGCTCGGGCCCGGTGTTCTTCGATTCGGTGGTCACGCTATGGACTCTACTTGCGCCACCACGAGGTCCACCGTCTGCTGTCGAACGAATCTTGGCGCAGCCCGAAGGAACTCATGCCGCGCGCCAGCGGACCCCGATCCCGATCGGCCGGATCCGGCGCGGGGTGATTGGCGCACTCCTGCAACAGCGCCCGCGGAATCCGGCTCAGCGTGTCGTGCAGGCTCAGCGGCGCGGAGATCTGATCCGAGGACTGCCGCAGCGCGATCCGCGCCTGCTGCTGGGCGTCCACCTCGGCCGCGCACTCGCGGCACACGGAGATGTGGTGGGCGGCACGCAGATACGCGTTCATCCGTAGTTCGCCGTCCACGTAGGCGGCGATGGCCTCACTGGCCAGATGCTCGGTGGGGGCGAAACGCGGGGGACGACGGTGCGGTCGGTCCTCGCCGTTCATACGCTGCACACCCTTCCGGACGATTCGAGTTCTTCGGGCGAGCGCTGCCCGCGGGTCACCCGATCTGCTCGGCGGCGATGCGCCGCTCCACCCCATTATGCTCGAGTTGCTCGCGCAGTGCCTGACGTCCTCGGTGGATGCGGCTGCGCACGGTGCCGAGCTTGACGCCCAGCGTCGCGCCGATCTCCTCGTACGACAGACCCTCGATGTCACAGAGCACCACGGCGGCACGGAACTCCGGGGCCAGCGAGTCCAGCGCGGACTGCAGATCCGGGTCCAGGTTGGCGTCGTGGTAGGCCTGCTCCGGATCGGGACCCTCGGACGGGACGCGGTCGTAGTCCTCGGGCAGCGCCTCCATGCGGATGCGGTTGCGGCGGCGGACCATGTCCAGGAACAGGTTCGTGGTGATGCGGTGCAGCCAGCCCTCGAAGGTGCCGGGCTGGTAGTTCTGCAGCGAACGGAAGACCCGGATGAAGGTCTCCTGGGTCAGGTCCTCGGCGTCCTGCGGGTCACCGGTGAGGCGGTAGGCCAGGCGGTACACGCGGTCGGCGTGCTCACGGACCAGTTCGTCCCAGGTGGGCATGACATTGCGATCGCCGGTGGCGTCGAAGGCGGCGGTCCCGGTGAGGGCGGCCTCGTCGTCGGCGGGGGACAGCAGCAAGGCACCGTCCAGCGGGGAGTCGCTGTCGTGCGGCTGAATCTGCGGGTGCAGGGTGTTGGCGTGTTCACGCGCCGCGTCGACCATGTGGATGGGGTTACCTCCTACTCGGGACCGTGAACCTCGGTTACCGGTGTCAACCCATCCGTTCGATCGGCTGTTCCCGTTCCCCGAGACCGCGGTCGCTGGCCTGGCGTGAGCATTACTCTGGCCGGTCGTGATGTGGCAGCCGTATGCAGAGGCTGAGGGACACCTGAGAAAAATCGCCACACCGGCCGGTCACCGCCACGCCTTACCGGTGTATCGCCATTAGCCTCTAGTGCGTGAGCCTGACTCCCGCGGCACAGAACCTGCAGCGCAACCTCGAATACGTCGAGGAATCCGTCGCCGAGGACGACATCCTCGTCGGCGCGCGCGAACGCGCCCTCGAACTCGGCGCCGCCCCGATCGCGCCGGCGGTCGGCGCGCTGCTCAGCATGTACGCCCAGTTGCTCGGGGCGCGTGCCGTGGTCGAAGTCGGCACCGGGGCGGGGGTGAGCGGGCTGTGGCTGCTCGACGGCATGCGCGAGGACGGCACGCTGACCACCATCGACTCCGAGCCCGAGCATCAGCGCGCGGCCCGCGAGGCGTTCCGGTCGGCCGAGATCGCGCCCGCGCGTACCCGGCTCATCAACGGCCGCGCCCTCGACGTGCTGCCCCGACTCGCCGACGGCGCCTACGACCTGGTCTTCATCGACGCGGCGCCGCTCGAGCACCCGCAGTACGTGGCGCAGGCGGTGCGGTTGCTGCGCGAGGGCGGGGCGATCCTGCTGCACAACGCGCTGCTGGGCGGGCGGGTGCCGGATCCGAACCAGCGCGACCCGCAGACCACGGCCGTGCGCGCCGCCACCCGGGCGATCGCCGAGGATCCGGATCTGACCAGCGTGCTGATCCCGGTCGGGGACGGCCTGCTCTGCGCCTCGCGCGGCTGAGATCCGGTGCCTCGCGCGGCTGAGATTCCAGCGCGCGGGGCGAGAACCCCACGCCCGGTGATGATTTCGACGTCGCCGGGGTATTCCGCCCGGCGATAGTCCGCACGGGGATCATTGCTCACAGGCGTTTGTCCGCGCGCGGAAAATCCCCGATGCGCACGCCAGATTTCTCTGATGACCAATCGGACCGAATGGGTCCCGCGCTCCCTCTTGCGCTCGCATTGAACGAGCGTTTAATCTATTGAACGTGCGTTCAATCGACGATCTGACCACCCGGGCGCGGATTCGCGACGCCGCGATCACCGTGTTCGGGGAGCAAGGGTTCGGGGTCGGCGTGCGTGCCATCGCCACCGCCGCCGGGGTGTCGCCCGGGCTGGTCATCCACTATTTCGGGTCCAAGGACGGACTTCGGGAGGCGTGCGACGACCAGGTACGCGCGACCGTCAAGGCCGCCAAACTGGAGTCGGTCCAGGACCCCTCGCCCACCGCGACGATGCGGCAGCTCGCCGAGATCGAGGAATTCGCGCCGCTGATGGCCTACCTGATGCGCAGTCTCCAGGCGGGCGGGCCACTGCTGCGGAACTTCTTCGAGCACATGGTCGAGGACACCGAGCTGTACCTGCGGGCCGGGATCGCGTCCGGCACCGTGCGGGCTGTTTCCGACATCCCGGCCATGGCGCGCTACATCGCCACCCAGAACGGCGGCGGCATGATGATGTTCCTGCAGCTGTACGCGGCCGAGCACGACGGACCCGTGGACTTCCGGAAGGCGTTGCGCGAGTACGCCGATCACATGATGCTGCCCGCGCTCGAACTCTACAGCGCCGGTCTGCTGGCGGACCGCACCATGCTCGACGCCTACCTCCAACAGCAAGCCGAATAGCCCTCGGCTTCCCACAATCGTTTTTCTACAAGGAGATTCGATGACCACTCCCGCCACCCCGGCGATCGAAGTCCGGGACCTGCACAAGAATTTCGGGCAGGTGCGCGCGCTGGACGGCCTCGACCTCGAGGTCGCGCACGGCGAGGTGCACGGCTTCCTCGGGCCGAACGGGGCCGGGAAGTCCACCACCATCCGCGTCCTGCTCGGCATCCTGTCCCGCACCTCGGGCGAGGCCCGGGTGCTGGGCCGCGACCCGTGGACCGACGCCGTGGCGCTGCACCGCGACATCGCCTACGTTCCCGGCGATGTCACGCTGTGGCCCTCGCTGTCCGGCGGCGAGACCATCGACCTGCTGGCCCGCATGCGCGGCGGCATCGACGAGGCCCGGCGTGCCGAACTCATCCAGCGCTACGAGCTGGACCCGACCAAGAAGGCGCGCACCTACTCCAAGGGCAATCGGCAGAAAGTGGCGCTGGTGTCGGCGTTCTCGTCGAACGCGCGACTGCTGCTGCTCGACGAACCCACCTCCGGCCTGGACCCGTTGATGGAGCAGGTGTTCGGCGAATGCGTGGCCGAGGCGGTGGCGCGCGGCACCACGGTGCTGCTGTCCAGCCACATCCTGTCCGAGGTGGAGAAGCTGTGCCAGCGGGTCACCATCATCCGGGCCGGCAAGACGGTGGAGACCGGCACGCTCGCGGAGATGCGGCATCTGTCGCGCACCTCCATCACCGCCGAGATGACCGGCAGCCCAGGCGATCTCAGCCGATTGCCCGGCGTCGAGGACATCAGCGTCGAGGGCAACACCCTGCACTGCCAGGTCGACAGCGAACACCTCGGCGAACTCATCCGGGTGCTCGGTGACGCGGGGGTGCGCAGCCTGGTCAGCCAGCCGCCGACCCTGGAAGAACTGTTCCTGCGCCACTATTCGCTCGACGGCGGCGCGCCCGCCGACGAGCGCGAGAAGGTGTCGAAATGACCGCCGTCACCGCCACCGCGCCCCGCATCGCCGAATCACCTTTGCGTGCCGCGGATTTCACCGGCACGGGGCAGCTGCTGCGGCTGTATCTGCGGCGCGACCGGATCGTGCTGCCGCTGTGGGTGCTGCTGTTGTCGCTGCCGCTGGGCAGCGTCTACATCAAGAGCATCGAGAAGGTGTACGGCACACCGCAGGATCTGGCGCACTTCGCGGCCAGCATCCTCGCCAGCCCCGCCCAGCTCGCCATGTACGGGCCCGTCTACAACCCCACCGACCTGGGGGCCGTGGGCATCTGGAAGGCGGGGATGTTCCACACGCTCATCGGCATCGCCACCATCCTCACCGTCATCCGGCACACCCGCGCCGACGAGGAGACCGGCCGCACCGAACTGCTGGCCGCCACCCGGGTGGGACGCTTCGCGGGCCTCACCGCGGTGCTGATCATGACCTACGGCGCGGCGCTGGCGACGGGGCTGCTCGGATTCGTCAGTCTCGCGGGCACGTCGGTCGCGAAGACCGGGTCGCTGGCGTTCGGGCTGGCGCTGGCCGCGTCCGGCATCGTGTTCGCCTCCGTCGCGGCGGTCACCGCGCAGCTGTCGGTGAGCGCGCGGGTGGCGCGCGGGCTGGCCTTCGCGGTGCTGGGCGTCACCTACACGCTGCGGGCCATCGGCGACGCGCGTGCCGGAGACGGGCCGACCAGTCCGCTCACCTGGCTCTCGCCGCAGGGCTGGTCGCTGCAGGTGCGGCCGTACGCGGGCGACCACTTCGCCATCCTGCTGCTGCACCTGGCCGCCACCGCGGTGCTGACCGTGGCCGCGTATTACCTACTGGCACACCGGGATATCGGCGCCGGCCTGATCGCCGAACGACCCGGCGCGGCCGCCGCCGGGCCCGGCCTGAGAGGTCCGTTCGGACTCGCGTGGCGGTTGCAGCGCGGCACCCTGCTGGCCTGGACCATCGGGCTCGGGCTGTACGGGCTGCTGATCGGCAGCGTGATCCACGGCATCGGCGACGAGCTCGGCACCAGCCAGACCATCAAGGACCTGATCACCCGCATGGGCGGCTCGGACTCACTGGAGAAGGCGATGGTGAACTACGCGTTCACCATGGTCGCGGTCGGCGCGGCCGCGTACGCGGTGTCTGCCACCCTGCGGCTGCACGCCGAGGAGAGCACCGCGCACGCCGAGACCCTGCTCACCGGTGCGGTGTCGCGAACCCGCTGGGTGGCATCGCATCTGGCGTACGGGCTGCTCGGGCCGCTGCTGGCCCTGATCGTGTCGGCCGGGCTCGCCGGGCTGGTCTACGGCCGTGCCGCCGGGGACGTCGGCGGCAAGCTGGGGCAGACCCTGGCCGCCGCGCTGGTACAGGTGCCCGCGGTGTGGACCTTCGCGGCCATCACCGTGGCCCTGTTCGGATTGCTGCCGCGCTGGAGTTCCGTGGCCTGGGGTGTGCTGACCGCCGCGATCGCCGCGTTCCTGCTGGGCTCGCTGTCCGGTGCGCCGCAATGGCTGCGCGATCTGAACCCCTTCGAGCACGCACCCAAGGTGCCGGGTGCGGCGTTCACCGCCGCCCCGATCGTGGTGCTGCTACTGGTCGACGTGGCTTTGATCACGGTGGGGCTCATCGCATTCCGCCGCCGGGACCTGCGCTCGGCCTGACGGCGACCGCACCGCGAACGGCCGCTCCGGACATCCGGGGCGGCCGTTCGCGTGCCCGGGACACGGACGACCGGGCAGCGAATCATCAGCTGCCGGTGCGGGTGTGGCGGGAGGGCGGTGGTGGCGGTGCAGGGGCAGTGTCCAGGGGTGGATTCGGGCCGGGCCGGGGGTGTACCCCAGAAGGGGATCGATTTTCGCTAGGAGGTGGGGGAGATGTTCGAGGGACTGGCCCTCGGGGTGCACCTGCCGACGGGATGGCTGTGGCCTGCCCTGGTCGTGTTCGGCGGCATCCTGGGCGCGGCGCTCCTGGTGCTCATGCTGGTGAGCGGCGCCCGATTCGACGACCGCGAATCACGCTACGTGCCGACCACGACGGGCTCGTGTCAGCCGTTCTGCGGCACCGGCACACCCGCGCCCGGATTCCCGATGAGACCCGGTATCACGAACTGATCGGTCGCGTAGAGGTTTCCGGGCGGCGTCGCCGGATACTCCACGAGAATAGTTCGACGAGTGGGGGTTCCCATGGGTCAGCGGGTACCGGCCGTGGTCGGGTTGTACTTCCGCGACGGCGGGCAGTGGCGGCGCATCGCCGAATTCCGGCTCGCCGCGGACGGCCGCGCCACCTTCCGGGCGGTGGATCCGATCGAGGGCCTGGTCGCGCGGGTCTGGTACCACCAGGGTGTCGACATACTCGGCGAGCAGCGCACCGTGCTGCCCGGCGACGGCGCGGAATTCCTGCGAGCGCTGCTGCAGCCGTTCGGTTTTCGCGACTACCGGTTCCGGGACGACAGCACGCCGCGCGGCGGGCTCACCCGGGCCCGGCACACCGTCTCCCGCAGCGCGGCCACGCCGTACCCGGCCGACAGCGAACCCGACTGCACGGCAGCGGAATCGGAATGCCGTTGTTGCGCAGAGCCGGACGTTGCCAGCGGCGACCGCGCGCATCGGCCCGCGGCGTGGCGACTGCTGGACGCGGACCGTCTCCGCTTCTGAGATGCGGCGCCCGAAGCGCCGCATCCGGATTCGCTACAAGCTGTTGGCCAGCAGCGCGTACTGCGCGACCGCCTTCTTCTTCGCCTCTGCGTCATTGGCCCCGTCCGCGACGCCCACGTACTGCTTGTAGCGGACATAGCAGCGGCTGGGCTTCTTGTCCGAGGAGCGGTGCACGCACTGGGAATCCGGCACCTTGTCGTCCACGGCGGTCGTGGTGGTCTCCTGCAGATTCCGGATCATCCCGGCCATCAGATCCGCGCCCGCCTGCGCGTCGCGCACCCGAATCACGAAACTGCCGTCCGCGACCGACATCTCGCTCGCGCCGGTATCGGCCACCAGCTTGGTCCAGAACCCCAGATCATCCGACGGCAGCACCAGCCAGTTGGCCGGGAACACCGCGAACTTGTCCGGATCCACCGTGCGGTGGTCGCGGTCCATCACCAGGGTGCGGGCCAGCAGGCGGTCCGGATCCACCGGCAGCTGCGCGATCTGATCGTTCGGGGTCGCCGCGAACGCGTCCAGCACCGGGACCTCCGCGTCCAGGGTCTTCTTGGACCAGGACAGCAGGCCCTGCAGATCGGCGGTGGGCCGCAGGATGAACAGCGAGATCACGAAATCCTTGTGCGCCATCGCGACTCCGATGGTGGGCACGCCCGGCCGCCAGTGCGCGTAGGCGTCCGGATAGTCGGGCAGGGTGAGCTTCTGATTGACGTTCAGCGCCACACTGAAGTCGGCGTCCTCCAGCTCACGGGCCGCCAGCTTCGCCGCATCCGCGGTCGGGAAACGCAGCACGCGGGTGGTGATGGTGGTGCCGTTCGGATCCGGATTGTCGTTGACATCCTCACGATCGGAGCCGCTGGCCGCGAAACCGGCCACGAAGCCGCGATTCACCAGCACGTTCTTCACCGCCGAAGCCAGGTGACTGACATTGAGCACATCGTCGACGCTGGCCAGCACCGCGCCGCCACGGCCGATGTTCAATGCCGGATCGATCTTCACCGCGGGAGCCACCGCGGCGGTCATGCGGATGCCCTCGAGCGCCGCGCCCTTGCCGCCGTTGTTGCGGTCGTAGGTGTAGCGGTTCACCGGATACGTCCCGGTGTCGAGGGTGCGGACATCCAGTTCGCCGGCGACGGCGGTGCCCGAGCGGCCGCAGCCGGAGGCCAGTGCCGCGATCAAGGCGAGACAGGTGAGTGCGGTGACGACACGCGCCGGACGGCCCATGATGATCCCTCCCGCGCGGCCCTGCGTCGGCAGCGCTCCCTATCGAAAGATTTTCGGGCCAACGACCGCCGACTGTCCACTCCTATACCGTGTCGCGATCAGACCCAGATGCCCTTGCCCACGGTCACGACGCCGCCATTGCTGACCGCGAAGCGCTCCCGATCACGCTCGAGGTCGACGCCGATGATCTCGCCCTCGGTCACGACCACGTTCTTGTCCAGGATGGCGTGCCGCACCACCGCGCCGCGGCCGATCCGGGTTCCCGGCATGAGCACGCTGCCCTCCACCGTGGCACCGTCCTCCACGAGCACGTTGGAGAACAGCACCGAATTGCGGACGGTCGCCGCCGACAGGATGCTGCCCGCGCCCACGATCGACTCCTGCGCCAGCCCGCCGCGGCCGAACTTGGCGGGCGGGAGGTTCTCGGCCGCACCGCGAATCGGCCAGTGCTTGTTGTAGAGGTCGAACACCGGGTCCACCGACACCAGATCCATGTGGGCGTCGTAGAAGGCGTCGATGGTGCCGACATCGCGCCAGTAGCCGCGGCTGCGGTCGGTCGTGCCGGGCACCACATTGGTGGAGAAGTCGTAGACCGCGGCCGCGCCGCCGCGCACCAGGGACGGGATGATGTCGCCGCCCATGTCGTGGTCGGAGTCGTTGTCGTCGGCGTCGGCGCGGATGGCGTCCACCAGCACCTTCGTGGTGAAGACGTAATTGCCCATGGAGGCGAAGGTGACGTTCGGGTCGTCGGGGGTGCCCGGCGGGTGCACCGGCTTCTCCAGAAAGCCGATGATGCGGCCGGATTCATCGGAATCGATACAGCCGAAGGCGCCGGCCGAGCTGCGCGGCACCCGGATGCCCGCCACCGTCACGCCCGCCCCGGACTCGATGTGCGCCTGCACCATCTGCTCGGGATCCATCCGGTACACGTGGTCCGCGCCGAACACCACGATGTACTCGGGGTCCTCGTCGTAGATCAGGTTCAGCGACTGCATGATCGCGTCCGCCGAGCCGGTGTACCAGCGCGGCCCCAGCCGCTGCTGCGCCGGCACCGGGGTGATGTACTCCCCGCCGAACCCCGACAACCGCCAGGTCTGCGAGATGTGCCGGTCCAGGGAATGCGACTTGTACTGGGTCAGTACACAAATCCGCAGGTAACCGGCATTCACCAGATTCGACAGCACGAAGTCGATGAGCCGGTACGCGCCCCCGAACGGCACCGCGGGCTTGGCGCGGTCCTTGGTGAGCGGAAAGAGTCGCTTGCCCTCGCCACCGGCGAGCACGATCCCGAGTACGTGCGGCTGGCTCCTCACACCACTGAAACTACCGGGTGCACCCGAACGTGGAATGTCCAGCATGTGCCGTGTTCATCGCGATCTTGCTGGCCACGTCGATTGGTTGGCCGGAACCTGAGCGATTATTTTGGACCCGTGAGTTACCGCTCCGACGGAGCTCGTGGACTGCGAGTGGCCATGATGACCCGTGAATACCCGCCCGAGGTGTACGGCGGGGCGGGGGTGCACGTCACCGAACTGGTGCCCAGGCTGCGGGAACTGTGCGACGTCACCGTGCACTGCATGGGGGTCGCGCGCGCGGATGCGGTGGTGCACCAACCGGATCCGATGCTCTACGCCGCCAACTCCGCGGTCCAGATGATGTCCGCGCAATTGCGGATGGCCGACGCCGCCAGCTTCGCCGATGTGGTGCACTCGCACACCTGGTACACCGGGCTGGCCGGGCATCTGGCCGCGCAGCTGTACGGGATTCCGCATGTGCTGACCGCGCATTCGCTGGAACCGCGGCGGCCGTGGAAGGCCGAACAGCTCGGCGGCGGCTACCGGCTCTCGTCGTGGTCCGAGCACAATGCCGTGACCTACGCCGACGCCGTGATCGCGGTCAGCGCGGGCATGCGGGCCGACGTCCTCGACGCCTACCCCGATATCGACCCCGGGAAAGTCCACGTGGTGCACAACGGCATCGACGCCCGGGTCTGGCATCCGGGCGGGCCCGCGCTCGGCTCCCGCGACGTGCTCACCGAACTCGGCGTGTCGCAGGACCGGCCGATCGCCGCCTTCGTCGGGCGCATCACCCGGCAGAAGGGCGTGCCGCATCTGCTGGCCGCCGCCCGCCACCTGGACCCCGACATCCAGCTCGTCCTGCTGGCCGGCGCCGCCGACACCCCCGCCATGGAGTCGGAGGTGGCGACCGCGGTCCGCGCGCTGCGCGACGATCGCGACGGGGTGTTCTGGATCAAGGAGATGCTGCCGACCGAACTGGTCCGGCAGGTGCTCGCCGCCGCAACGGTTTTCGTGTGCCCCTCGGTGTACGAGCCGCTGGGGATCGTGAACCTGGAGGCCATGGCCTGCGGGACCGCCGTGGTCGCCTCCGATGTCGGCGGCATTCCGGAGGTGGTGGTCGAAGGGGAGACCGGGCGGCTGGTCCACTACGACGAGCACGCGCCCCACGACTACGAACGCGGCCTGGCCCGGGCCGTCAACATGGTGGCCGCCGACCCCGTCACCGCCGCCGCCATGGGGACGGCCGGGCGGGTCCGGGCCATCGACCACTTCGACTGGACGCAGATCGCGGCCCGCACCGCGCGCATCTACGACCAGGTTCGCAAGGGCTGAATCAGAGGGGGTAGCGCATGAACACGTCGGCGCGGTCGTAGGGGCTGGGCGGCAACTCCGACGGCGGGACGTGGACGAAACCCATCGACTCGTACAGGTGCACGGCGCTCGCCAGACGGGCATTGCTGGCCAGGAAGAACTGCTCCGCACCCAGCTCGCGGGCCTGGTCGATGGCCGCCCGCAGCACCACGCGGCCGATGCCCCGGCCCCGGAAGCGCGGCGACACAGCCATTTTCGACAGTTCGAAGACCCCCGGATGCTCCTGGACCAGCGCCACGCAGCCGACGGCCTCGCCGTCCAGCCGGGCGATGAGCACCTCGCCGCCGTTCGCGACGATGGCCTCGGCATTGTCGAGGGTGGCCAGGTCGGCGGCCTCGACCGTGAAGAAGGCCTCGATCCACTCCAGATTCAGGTCCCTGAAGGCGCGCGCGTCCTCGGGCCCGGCCATGGGCGCGACCACGATCGAATCGAGCTCGGGGGCGTCGGCTTCCGTCTGCTGAGTCACCACGAAAGCATGTCGGACGTCGAACCATAACGTCCAATACTTGATAGCTGCGATCGATATCATCGGCTTATGAACACCGGGGTGGAGCTGCGGCACCTGCGCTATTTCCAGGCCGTCGCCGAGGAACTGCACTTCGGGCGCGCCGCGACCCGCCTGCACATCGCCCAGCCCGCCCTCACCCAGCAGATCCAGCGCCTGGAAACCCTGCTCGGCACCCGGCTCTTCGACCGCACCTCCCGCACCGTCGCTCTCACCCCGGCCGGGATCGTGCTGCGCGACCGCGCCGCCGCCCTGCTCGGCCACGCCGACCGCGACCTCGCCGAGGTGATCCGGATCGGCCAGGGCGGCCAGGGCACCCTGCACCTCGGTTTCGTCCCCTCGGTCCTGCCGCTCGAACCCCTGCGCGGCGTCCGCGAATTCCGTGAACGCTTCCCGCTCGTCCACGTCGAGCTGACCGAAGGGTTCACCAGCCACCTGATGGCCCGCCTGGCCTCCGGCACCCTCGACATGGCCATCGTCCGCGATCCCGACGACCAGCCCGGCACGGTCACCACCCCGCTCATCACCGAGCCGTTCGTGGCGGTCCTGCCCGCCGACCACCCAGACGCCGACCGCCCCACCCTGACCGGTGCCGAACTAGCCGACCATCCCTTGGTCTTCTTCCCCCGCGCGGCAGGTGAACTCGCCTACGAGAAGAACCTCACGCCGCTCCTGGAATCCGGCCGCCGACCCCACATCGTCCAGGAAGCCACGAACTGGACGATCATCCTCTACCTGGTAGCCGCGGGCCTCGGCATCACCATCGCCCCGCGCAGCGCCACCTTCACCGCACCGGACTCGGTCCGCATCATCCCCCTGACCGGCACCGAAGCCGCCACCACCATCTACACGGCGACCCGCGCCGGGGACGACCGGCCACTGGTCCACAATCTGCTCGCATTGCTTCCGAATCGCCCGGCCGCACCACGCGAATAGCCGTGGGCGCCACGCGCTTCCGGGACCGGATCCGCCAGGCTCAGCGCGGTCGGTACACCGAGACCGTCACCGAAGCCGTGACCACGACCGGATCGGGCAGCGCCGCAATCGCTTCGGCCCGGCCCTGGTCCTCGTGGAACGCCGACGGTCCCATCGCCACCACCCGCGCCACATCCTCGTGCGTGAGCGACATCGGATACTCGACGGCCTCGCGCCCGACGAGCTCGAAACGCTCCCCGAGGGATTCGGCGAGCCGATCCTCCTTGGCCGCGTCCACACTCACCATCCCCAAGGGCTCGATCAGCTCGCGCAGATGCCGGGAGGTCGGCGTCACCACCACGAACCGCCCGCCCGCGGCCAGCACGCGTGCCACCTCGTCGGCATTGCGTGGCGCGAACACCGACACCACCGCGCTCATCACCCTGTCGGGTACGGGCAGCCCGCGCCACGCGTCCGCCAGCACCGACCCCGCCCGTCCATGCGCCCGCGCCGCCCGCCGCGCCGCCGCCTTCGAGACATCCAGGGCGATGCCGCGTGCTGTGGGCAGCGCGTCCAGCACCGCGGCCACGTAGTAGCCGGTGCCCGCGCCGATCTCGAGGACCGCCAGGCCGTGATCGGCCGCTTCGGTCCGAACGGGCGTCAGTGATTCCGCCACCAGGTCCGGTTCCGGCCGGACTGCGCCGCCGACCGTGCTCTCAGTGGTGGGGGCCTCGATGCGCCCGCCGCCCGCCGCGGCCGTGCCGGCGGACAGGAGCGTGGCGGCCAGTCGTGCCGCGGAGGCTGTGGCGACGGACATTCCGGGCGTGGTGATACCGGCGCGGGGTCGGCCGAGGCGGGGCGTCAGTTCTGTGCCGGATTCGCGTGGGTTGCGGAGACTCGTCGTGGCCGCGGGGTCGTCTTCGCGGCGTGCGGCCGGTCGGGCACCGGTGGGGGTGGCAGCCGGGGGCGAGTCCGCTCCGAATATTGGGGTGTCGGCAGCGCGGCCGGGCAGGGGCGTCGCGATCGCGGCGGCCAGGGCGGCGGCGATCGGGGTGAAATGGCCGGCGGATTGGAAGGCGGCGCGGGCGTCGAGCATGGCCGGGGTGTCGCCGGTCATCTTGGTGGACGCGCCGGTGAGGAGGCTGACATAGCCCTGTTTGGCCAGGTCGTAGCTGTGGCCGAGCCGGCAGCGCAGGGTTCGGGTCGGCGAGTCGTCGGCAGCCGGGTCGACGCCGACCGCCAGGGGGTGGCCGCACTGTGGGCAGGCCAGTAGGTCGGCGCAGGCCAGGAGCCGATCCGCGGGAGCGGGCTGGGCCGTGCCGATTATGGGGTTCTGTGTGTTGTCGTTCACCGCGATACCGGTAAGCCGGGGGCTCCGGGGAGGAGCCCCCGGGTTGGGCTCACCGGCAGCGATCAGCTGGTGACCTTGACGAGTTCGTCACCGAGCGCCGCGGCTTCATCCGGCGTGAGCTCGACGACCAGACGCCCGCCACCCTCGAGTGGAACCCGCATCACGATTCCACGCCCTTCCTTGGTTGCCTCGAGGGGACCGTCCCCGGTGCGGGGCTTCATGGCCGCCATCCTCTGCTCCCTCCAGATCTGCGCGGTCTGCTGCGCACTTTCATGGAACTCCAGTTGTCACCAACCAGGCAGCCCGCCGGTATGTGGCGGGCTACACCTTGCCCATTCTTCCCTATCGCGGATCGGGGCGGGTACCTGAGTTCCAAAAACCGACCGACGTGCCGTTCAGCGTGTCCCCACATTCACCCAGCAATCGGCGATGTGATCGTCTACCATCCCTGTCGCTTGCATGAGTGCGTACGCCGTGGTGGGTCCGACGAATTTGAACCCGCGCCGCTTGAGTTCTTTTGCGAGAGCGGTGGATTCGGGCGTGACAGCGGGCACATCGGACATTTTCCGAGGCCGCTTCCGCGGGGCCGGGGCAAAGCTCCAGAGCAGCGTGTCGAGACTCTCGTCGAGATCCCGGGCAACCCGCGCATTGTGCACGCTGGCCTCGATTTTGGCTCGATTGCGAACAATGCCCGGATCGGTCAGGAGGCGTTCCACATCGGCCTCCCCGAACCCCGCCACCCGCTCGATGGAGAAGTCCGCGAATGCCGCCCGGAACGCCGGCCGCTTGCGCAGAATCGTGATCCACGCCAGCCCCGATTGGAAGGCCTCCAGGCACACCCGTTCGAACAGCGCGTCATCGCCGTGCAGCGGGCGACCCCACTCCTGATCGTGGTAATCCCGGTACAGCTGCGACCCCTCCGACCAACCGCACCGAATTCGTCCGTCGGATTCCACGGGAACGGTCATCGAGTGGCCTCGGGGCCCGGCTCGGCGGGATCGGCGGTCAGCACTTCGGGAACTTCCCGTTCGCCGTCCGGGCGTGGCGTCTCCTCGGGCGCGGCCGCCGGGGCCGTCGCCCGCGCCAGCTGACCCTCGAGTTCGTCGATGCGGGCGGCCAGCCGGGTCAGCGCCCAGTCGACCTCGCCCGCCTTGTACCCCCGGAACACCTGCTGGAAGCGCAGCGCCCGCACATCGGTCCCGCTGATGCCCGCCACGGGCAGCACGGTCACCGTGGTGCCCTCCGGCAGCGGCCCGAGCTCCTCGGACCGTCCGAAGATCGCACTGGCCACCAGGAACAGCAGGGCGGCGACCAGTCCGACGATCAGCACGTACAGCAGCATGGTGAGCATGCCCCGAGCTTAGGGGTCACCGTCGCGGGCGTCCGCCCACACCCCGGCGGAATTCGGCCGTCGAATTCCGCACTGCCCCTTCGCTACAGGTGGCGGGTGGTGTCGATGGACAGCGACATGCCCGCCAGGCCGCGGCGGCGGACCGAGAGCTTCTCGGCGATGTCGAGCAGCGCCTTGCCCGAGGGGCTCTCGGGCGCGCGCAGCACGATCGGGGTGCCCTCGTCGCCCGCCTCACGCAGCTGCTGCTCGATCGGGATCTGGCCCAGTAGCGGCACATTCGCGCCGATGGTGCGGGTCAGGTTGTCGGCCACGGTCTGACCGCCGCCCGAGCCGTACAGCTCCATGCGCGAGCCGTCCGGCAGATCCAGCCAGGACATGTTCTCGATGACGCCCGCGATCCGCTGCCGGGTCTGCAGGGCGATGCTGCCCGCGCGCTCGGCGACCTCGGCGGCGGCCAGCTGCGGGGTGGTGACGACCAGGATCTCGGCATTGGGGATCAGCTGGGCCAGCGAGATGGCCACGTCGCCGGTGCCCGGCGGCAGGTCCAGCAGCAGGATGTCGAGGTCGCCCCAGAAGACGTCGGCCAGGAACTGCTGCAGCGCGCGGTGCAGCATCGGGCCGCGCCACACCACGGGCGTGTTGCCCTCGGTGAACATGGAGATCGAGATGACCTTCACGTCGTGCGCGATGGGCGGCATGATCATCCGCTCGACCTGGGTGGGCCGCTGCTGGGTGCCCAGCATGCGCGGCACGCTGTGGCCGTAGATGTCGGCGTCGAGCACACCCACCGAGAGACCCTTCGCGGCCATGGCGGCGGCGAGATTCACGGTGACCGAGGACTTTCCGACGCCACCCTTACCGGAGGCGACCGCGTACACGCGGGTGAGCGATCCGGGCTGGGCGAACGGGATGACCGGCTCGGCGGCGTCGCCGCGCAGCTTGCGGCGCAGCTCGGTGCGCTGCTCGTCGTTCATCACGTCCAGGTCGACGCTGACGGCGCCGACTCCGGGCACGTCGTTGACGGCCTTCGTGACCCGTTCCTGGATGGCGGATTTCATCGGGCAGGCCGAGGTGGTCAGGTAGATCACGACCTTGACCGCGCCGTCCACGCCGACATCGACGCTCTTCACCATGCCCAGCTCGGTGATCGGTTTCCGGATCTCCGGGTCGTTCACCTTCGCGAGCGCGCCCCGCACATCCGATTCCGTAACCACTGGCATGGGCCCAAGTCTAGGACGCCGGTTTCGCGCCCCGATGCGGGGCACACTCATGTCAGATGCTGGTGGGTATCAGATGCGGGGGAGGGCGGCGGCCGCGGGAGAGATGCCGGAGCCGTACGCGGTCTCCCACGCCATCACGTTGGCGACGTAGGCCATCGAGTTGTTGTAGCGCAGGATGGCCCGGGTCTGCTGGCCCGGGTCACGCATGTCGAGGCCGCCCGAGCACAGGTACTTGCCCGCGGTGAGCGTGGCGTCGTAGATGTTCTGCGGATCGGCGATGCCGTCCCCGTTGCCGTCGGCCGCGTACTTGCGCCAGGTCTCGGGGAGGAACTGCATGGGCCCGACGGCGCGGCGGTAGCTGCCGGACAGGCCGTCCAGGTCGCCGCCGTCGGAGGTCTGGATGACGTTGTTGCCGTACAGGCTTCCGTCCAGCACCGGGCCGTAGATGGGCTGCAGCGGATTGCCGTCCTCGTCGACCTTGCCGCCGAAGCCGTGCGTGGATTCCACCCGGCCGATGCCGGCCAGCAGGTTCCACGGCATGTTGCAGGTCGGGTTCTCCACGGCCAGCACGCGTTCGGCGTTCTGGTAGGCGTCGTGGGCGATGCCGGGCATGCCGAGCGGTCCGGCGGCGCGGGCGGCGGGCACCCGGCCTTCGGGCAGGGCGACGGACTTGATCTCCGGCGGGCCCACGGGCGCAACCTGTTTGGCCTCGTGCAGGAGGGGTTCGGGGGCCGGGGCGGCGGGCGGGGCCGCCTCCGGGGCGGGTAGCTGTTCGTCGTCGCCGAACTGGTGCTGGAAGGTTGCCGCGAGCTTGTCGGTGAGGTGGCCATCACCCGCTCCGGTAACTGTGGCGAGCCCTGCGGGCACGAGCCCGGTCAATGCGATGACCGATCCACGACGAACTCTGGGGACCGGGGGTTTACGGTGACGACCCACTGTGTGGTGACCCTCCATTGCCATCGGTTGATACCGGGGAGATGCAACACAGGTCACGTTACCTCATCCGAGACCTTCTTGTTACACCTTCGTGATCAACTTTCAGGTTTTGAAGGAATGCCTAGTCAAACGCGAGTTCCGGAGCGACGCGCCGAAACTCGCGAATCACACCTTCGTTACGGAACCGGCGCGGGGGCCGGAGCCGGGAGCGGGATCGTGATGCCGAACGGCAGCGTGATACCGGGCGCCGGGGTGGTCGGATCGACGGACTGCGGGGCGGCGTCCGCGGGCTGCTGCGGCTGCGCCTCCGGCGTCGTGGACGGCGTCACCGTTTGCTGTTCCCGCGGTTGCTGAACACCCTGCTGCGGCTGATCCTGCGGCTTGTTCTCGGCCTGCTGCACCGGCGCGGTGCAGGTGGTGATGATGGGCTGATCCTTCGGCAACGGCTTGCCGTCGGGGCCCAGCTTCTGGTCGGCGGGCTGCGCGTCCTCCGGCTTCGCGCCATCCTCGGCGGGCGTGTCGGCGGGCTTCTGATCCGGCTGCGGGGCCGGAACCGCCACCTGTTCACAGGGATTGGCGGGCACGGCCGGGGTGGCCGGGCAGAAGATGCCGCACGGGATCGGCGGCAGGCCCGCGATGGTGATCATCACCTGGGTCGCGCCGGGCGTGGTGGTCACGACCGTCTGCTGGGTGCCCTCCGGCGCGGGTCCGGCCGGAATCGTGGTGGAGGCCACCGTGATGTCCGGGCCGTTGACCGGAACGTAGTTGTTGGGCACCAGATCCGGCGAGATGCTCACCTGCTGCGGCGCGCCGCCGGTCCGGTAGGCGTTGGCCCAGCTGAGCACATTGGCCGCGTAGGAGATCGAATTGTTGTAGCGCAGCACCGCCCGCAGCTGCTGCTGCGAGTCGGCCAGATCCAGGCCGCCCGAGCACAGGTACTTGCCGGCCGCCAGCGCGGCGTCGAAGACGTTGTTGGGATCGGGTGTGCCGCTGCCCTTTCCGTTGGCCGCGTACACCGACCAGGTGCTGGGCAGGAACTGCATGGGCCCGACGGCGCGCACGTACTTGCCGTCGGCGGCCTTGATGATCTCGTTGCCGGGCAGTGTCCCGTCCAGCGCCGGACCGTAGATCGGGGTGACCGTGGTGCCCGCGGCGTCGGTGCGGCCGTTGTTGGCGTGGTTGGACTCGATGCGGCCGATACCGGCCAGCAGGTACCACGGCAGATGGCAGTTGGGGTCCGAAGACTGCAGTGCCAGTTCGGCATTGCGGTAGGCGGCCAGCACGATCTCCGGGATGCCGAGCAGTCCGCCGCCCCCGGGCAGGGCGATGTCGCGCAGCGGGACGGTGCCGCCGAAGAGCGGCATGCCGTCCGCGGGCGGAGTCATTGCGCTGAGTTTGCGGGGCGCCTCCGGAGCCGCCGGAACCAGTCCGACGAGCCGATCCGACGGCGTGTCGACGGGTGTGTTCAGACTCGCGTTGTGCGCGGCGGAGGCCGCGAGCAACGCGTCCGGCGCGGCCTGCGGGGCGACGGAATGGACCGTCGTGTTGGTGGCGGAACCGGCGGTGACCAGGCCCGCTATCAACAGCGCAGACGCTGTCACCGGAGCAGAAATTCTCTTCGCCACCACACAATCCCCTCAGTCGTGCGGCCGGAGCCCCGTGGTGACACGTGTGCTGCGGCAGTGTCTGGGTCGGTCGCTCGGAACAACGTGATCCAGGTTACCCATGAGTCAGCTTGTTCGGTACAACTTCTGTGGTCAGTCGCCATCTTTCTGTGCCGAAATTGCGACCTCATTGGCCTTTCGCTCGGTACCCTTCTTTGCTTTCCGCGCCTGGACGATCTCCCCGTCGGCGGCCAGTTTCTCCAATCTGACCAGCGTTTCCTTGATGTCGTCCAGTTCCCTGCGCACGTAGTCGCGCGTGGCGACTTCACCCACGGCGAGTCGCAGGGCGGCCAGCTCCCTTGCCAGGAACTCGGTGTCGGCCTTCGTCTGGGCCGCTCGGGTCCGATCCTCCTCGAGCGAGACCCGGTCGCGGTTGTCCTGGCGGTTCTGCGCCAGCAGGATCAGCGGCGCGGCGTAGGCGGCCTGGGTGGAGAACGCGAGGTTCAGCAGGATGAACGGGTACGGGTCCCACTGCAGCCGCAGCGCGAACACGTTGAGCAGGATCCACACCGCCACGAGGACGGTCTGGATCACCAGATAGCGTCCGGTGCCCAGGAATCGGGCGATCCGCTCGCTGGTGACCGCGAGTGCCTCGGCGTCCCAGTCCAGGCCGCGGAAGCGATTCTCGAGGGGCGTCTCCAGGCGTTGGCGCGCACTGGATTTGTCGAGCCGTTCGCTCATGCGCGGCCTCCCGTCCCTTCGATCACGGGCATCCCGTGCACATCGTGATTGTCCTCGTCCTGCTCACGCCAGTCCTCGGGGAGCAGGTGGTCGAGCACGTCGTCGACGCTGACGGCGCCCAGGAGATGATTCTCCGCGTCCACCACCGGTCCGCACACCAGGTTGTAGGTGGCGAAATATCGGGTGACCGCGGTGAGCGGGGCATCGGGGCGCAGCTGCACCAGATCGGTGTCCACGATGCCGCCGACCAGGTTCGCCGGCGGTTCCCGCAGCAGTTGCTGGAAGTGGACGCAGCCCAGGTACCGGCCGGTCGGGGTGGCGGTGGGCGGGCGCACCACGAAGGCCATGGAGGCCAGCGCCGGGGTGAGTTCGGGATCTCGGATGCGGGCCAGCGCCTCGGCGACGGTGGTGGAGGCGGTCAGCACCACCGCGTCCGGGGTCATCAGACCGCCCGCGGTGTAGGGCGCGTGCTCGAGCAGGCGGCGGACCGGTTCGGAATCCTCCGGATCCATCAGCGCCAGCAGCGATTCCGCCTCGCCCGCGGGCAGCTCGCCCAGCAGGTCGGCCGCGTCGTCGGGGTCCATGGCCTCGAGCAGGTCGGCGGCGCGTTCCACACCGAGCTGCTCGAGCAGTTCCACCTGGTCGTTCTCGGGCAGCTCCTGGACCACGTCGGCGAGGCGTTCGTCGTCGAAGGCCGCGGACACCTCGATGCGGCGCTTCATGGGCAGTTCCCGCAGCATGTGCGCGACGTCGGCGGCCCGCATGCCCTCGAACTGTCCCAGCAGCTGGGTGACGTCCTGGCCGGGCATGTTCAGTTCGGTCTGGGTGAGCCCGCGCACCTGCGCCCAGTCGACCACGTGCACCGCGCCGCGGCGGCCGAAACCCACACCGAGGCGGCGGCGTTCGCGCACCGCGACCCGGGACACCACCCAGTCGCGGGTGCGGCCCTGCTCGATGCCGAGGTCGACCACCACCACGTCCACGCCCGCCAGATGCTCGAGCTCGGGGTCGGCGACACGCACGGTGGAGTCGAGAATCTGCGCGATGGCCAGCAGTTCGCCCGGCCGCTGCTCGAAGCGGCGCACACTGATGGTGCCGGTGGTGAGGGTGATCGAGCCCGGTTCGATGGCCTGCACCCGCAGCATGGGCACGAAAATCCGTTTCCGGGTGGGCAGTTCGACGATTACACCCAGCACCCGGGGCTGCTGACGGTCGTACCGTATCGAGATCACGATGTCACGGATGCGGCCGATAGACTCGCCGTCCGGTCCCAGTACCACCAAGCCCGCCAACCGGGCGGCGAAAACCTTCGTCGCTGCCATGTTTGATAAGGCTAGTGGGTCCAGCGCGTCGGAATCGCCGCGCCACGAGAAGGAGTGACCCATGACATCGCGTCGATCGGTGCTGGCCGTACCCGGCAGTAACCCGCGCATGATCGAGAAGGCCAAGGGGCTGGGCGCCGACGAGGTGTTCCTGGATCTCGAGGACGCGGTCGCGCCGGCGGCGAAGGCTGCCGCGCGGGCGAACATCGTGGCTGCTCTCAACTCCGGCGGCTGGGGTTCGCAGATCCGCGTGGTGCGGGTCAACGACTGGACCACCGAGTACACGTATGCCGATGTCATCACGGTGGTGGAGGGCGCGGGCTCCGAACTCGACGCCATCCTGCTGCCCAAGGTCACCGACGCCGGCCAGGTGCAGGCGCTGGACCTGCTGCTGACCCAGCTGGAGAAGGCCAACGGCCTGCCGGTCGGGCGGATCGGCATCGAACCGCAGATCGAGAACGCCTTGGGCCTGCGCAATATCGACGCCATCGCCACCGCGAGCCCGCGGGTGCAGACCCTGGTGTTCGGCCCGGCCGACTTCATGGCCTCGATCAATATGCGCACCCTCGTGGTGGGCGAGCAGCCCGAGGGCTACGAGCCCGGCGACGCCTACCACCACATCTATATGACGATCCTGCTCGCGGCCCGCGCCCACGGCCTGCAGGCCATCGACGGCCCCTACCTGGCGGTCCGCGATATCGACGGCTTCCGCCGCAATGCCGCCCGCACGGCGGCCCTGGGATTCGACGGCAAGTGGGTGCTGCACCCGGATCAGATCACCGCGTGCAACGAGATCTTCAGCCCGCGCCAGGCCGACTACGACCGGGCCGAGGAGATCCTCGACGCGTACGCCTTCCACACCTCCGCCGAGGGCGGCGCGCGCGGCGCGGTCATGCTCGGGGACGAGATGATCGACGAGGCCAGCGCCAAGATGGCTCAGGTGATCGCTGATAAGGGCCGGGCCGCCGGAATGGCGCGGACCACGCGTTTCGAACCTGCGCCTGTCGGCACGAAATAGCATGATGGAGTCATGACGAATCCCATGGGGAATGCGAGCCGGGGCCGGCAGCCCGCCCTGCCGACGCCGCCGTCGGGCTGGCCGATCGGCTCCTACCCAACCTACGCGGAGGCGCAGCGGTCGGTCGACTATCTGGCCGACAACCAGTTCCCGGTGGAGGGCGTGACCATCGTCGGTGTCGACCTCATGCAGGTCGAGCGCGTGCTGTACCGGCTGACCTGGGGCAAAGTCATTGGCGGCGGCATGGTTTCGGGCGCCTGGCTGGGCCTGTTCCTGGGCTTGCTGCTGAGCATGTTCACCACCGGCGGCACCCTCGGTCCGCTGGTAGTCGGCCTGGTCGGCGGCATCATCTTCGGTCTCATCTCCGCGTCCATCCCGTACGCGGCGACCCGGGGCCAGCGTGACTTCGCCTCCACCATGCAGCTGGTGGCGGGCCGCTACGACGTGCTGTGCGATCCGAAGACCGCCGAGCAGGCGCGCGACATGCTCGCCAGACTGGCCATCTGAATCGATGGAGGTATTGGACAAGGTCCGGGCCGCGGTGCTCGGTCACTTCGGGGTGGAGTCCGCGGACGCGGCGTCGGTGACGTTCCTGGGTCTGGAGCCCATCGACATCCTGCGCATCCCGGACGGCGAGTTCGTGCACTACTCGACGCTGGGCGGCTCCCGGCATCCGATGACCGATCCGGCGGCGGCGCTCGCCGATCCGGTGCGCGGACCGCGCGCGGAGCTGGTGCTGACCCTGCGCGGCGGCGCGGGCGCCGGTTCGGGGCTGACCCGGACCCTCGGCGTGCTGGTGGCCGCGCCCGCGGTCGAAGGCGTTGTGCTGCAGGCGGACGCGCTGCTGGACCTGGGCGAGCCGATCTGGGCCAACGCGCCGTTCACGGCGGTCCTGCTGGGCGACAGCGAGATCCCGGAGGTGGTGTTGCCCGATCCCGCGGACCCGGTGCGCTTCCTGACGGTCGCGCCGATCACGGCGACCGAGGCGGCATGGGTGCGCATCCGCGGCGCGGCGGCCCTGCGCGACGCGTGGGCCGAGGCGGGCATCGACGTCCGCGACCCGGCCCGCCCGGCGGCGAGCCTCTGACGACTGCCGTTCCCGGCACCCGCCCCCACCTCCTCGTCGCCGTGCCCCGTCGACCGGTCGATGGGGCACGGGAATCCAAGAGGTTGCTCAAAGCCACTTGTTCCGATGGAAATTGACGTAGAGGATCCCGCAGAGGACGAGCATCACGGCTATCACGATCGGGTAGCCGTAATGGGATCGGAGCTCGGGCATGAAATCGAAATTCATGCCGTAGACGCCCGCGATCATGGTCGGCACCGCGGCCATGGCGGCGTACGCGGAGATCTTGCGCATGTCCATGTTCTGCTGGACGCTCACCTTGGCCAGCGCGGCATTGATGAGGGCGCTGAGGGATTCGTTGAAGTCGAGGATCTGCTCGGTGACCGCGGTGTGGTGGTCGGTGACGTCGCGCAGGTACCGGCGGATCTCCTTGGGCAGCGGCAGGGTGGTGTCGTGGGTGAGCACCTGCAGCGGCAACGCCAGCGGCTTCACCGCCCGGCGTAGTTCCACCACTTCGCGTTTGAGCTGGTAGATCGCCTCGATCTGAAGCTTGTTGGCGGGGGTGAACACCTCTTCCTCCATGGCGTCCACGTCTTCCTCGATGTCGGCGGTGACCGACACATAGGTGTCGACGACATGGTCGGCGACCGCGTGCAGCACCGCGCCGGGCCCGAGCGCGAGCTGGGCGGGGTCGGCTTCGAGGGCTTTGCGGACGCCGGCCAGTTGGCTGTGGTCGCCGTGCCGCACGGTGATGACGAAGCCGGGTCCGGTGAAGACCATGATCTCGCCGGTGTCCACGATCTCGGCGACGGTGTTGAGTTCGTGCTCGTGGTACTGCACGGTGCGCAGGACCAGGAACAGGATGTCGTCGTACCGTTCGAGTTTCGGGCGCTGGCGGGCGTGGACGGCGTCCTCGGCGGCCAGGGCGTGCAGGCCGAAGGTGTTCGCGACGTCGGTCATCATCTGCATGCTGGGTTCCCACAGCCCCAGCCAGACGAAGCCTTGGCCGCGCTCACGAACTTCGGTGAGGGCGTTGCGGTAGGTGCAGTGCTCCCACAGTCGCCGGCCGTCCACGTAGACCGCGCAGTCGACGATCTGGTTGTGCAGGGTGGGCTTGGCGGGATCCGGCTCGCCGGACCGTCCGGGCCAGTGAAACGAGGACAGCGGCGGGATCGAGGACACATCAACGATGCTAATCGTCCCGGGTCGGGGTGATCGTTTGCGCCGCAGGCAAGATAGGTGGGGTGCGCATCGATCTCCACACCCATTCCAACGCGTCCGACGGCACGGATACCCCGGCCGAACTGATCGCGAAGGCTGCCGCCGCCGGTCTCGACGTGGTGGCCCTCACCGACCATGACACCACCTCCGGCTGGGCCGAGGCCGTCGACGCCTTGCCGCCGGGTTTGACGCTGGTCCGGGGCATGGAGATGTCGTGTGTGGGGCTCGGCGAGGACGGTTACCCGGTGCCGGTGCACCTGCTGGCCTACCTGTTCGATCCGACCGACGAGTCCTTCGCGCAGGAGCGGGAGCGGTTGCGCGCCGAGCGGGTGGTGCGGTTGCGCGCCATGGCCGAGCAGATGGCCGCGGACGGCCTGCCCATCGATCCGGACGAAGTGATGGCCTCGGTGGGCCCGTCGGCGGGCCGCCCGCATCTGGCCCGGGCGCTGGTGGCCGCGGGCGTGGTGCCGACGGTGGACGCCGCCTTCCAGGATCTGCTGGCCCCGCACGGCCGGTACTACGTCGAGAAGGCCGACACGCCGTTGCGGCGGGCGGTCGAGATGGTGGCGTCGGCGGGCGGGGTGTCGGTGGTGGCGCATCCGCGCGCCCGCAAGCGGGGACGGCTGCTGGCGCTGGACCACATTCGTGAGCTGACCGAGTTCGGGCTGGGCGGTCTGGAGATCGACCACATCGATCACAACGAGGCCGACCGTGAGGTGCTGCGCGGGCTGGCCGCGGAGCTGGGGCTGCTGACCACCGGGTCCTCCGACTACCACGGCGCCAACAAGACCATTCGGCTCGGCGAATTCACCACCGACCCAACACAATTCGAGGAAATTGTGGGCAAAGCCAGTGGGGTTCCGGTGATCACCGCGTGAAGGTGTTCCGGGGTCTGAGCGGAATCGTCGCCGGGGGCACGGTGGTGCTGGCGGTCACGGTCGCCGGGGCCGCGAGCATCGGTGCTCGGCGCGGTTTTCCGGGCCCCGGAGCGGAGTCGGTGACATGGCATGTGGCCGCCGCACTCGCGGTTGTCGCCGCCCAGATTTATGCGGATAGACGTCAAGGTTTTGCCGCTTTTTTCGGATGCTTGGTTGTTTTCGGGATAGCGGGATATCTGCTGTGGGCGCAGTGGTGGAATTGAAATACGCATAACAGTTGCGGTGAGTTGAACTGTCGTCGAACATTTGTCGATATGACCGAATTCGACGCCGATGTGCTGGTGCTGGGAGGTGGCCCGGCCGGATGCTGGGCCGCCCTTGCCGCGGCCGCCGCGGGCGCGCGGGTATTGGTCGTCGACAAGGCCCGCTGTGGATCCAGCGGACCGACGGCGCGGGGCGGGGTCACCCTGTGGAACATCCCGTCGGGCGCGGCCCGCGAGGAAGCCGTGCGGCAGAACTTCGCGCACGGCGGCGGGCTGGGTGAACCGGACTGGATGTACCGGGTGCTGGAGGAGACACACCGGCGGGTCGGCCAGCTCGTGCACGGCGGCTTCCACTTCCAGGGCGAACACGCCGAGCGCCCGGCGCGGGTCTACCTCGACGGGGCGAAATATCTGGGCAGGCTGCGGCGCAGCATGGTGATCGCGGGGGTCCGCATCCTCGACCACCATCCGGCATTGCAGCTGATCACCGACAAGGACGGCGTGGTGTCCGGCGCGGCGGGCGTGGCGCTGCACGGTGAGTCGCCCAACTGGATCGTTCGCGCTCGCGCGGTGGTGCTGGCCACCGGAGGCTGCGCCTTCCTCTCCGGCGGCGCGGGCACCGACGTGGACACCGGGGACGGCCTGCTCATGGGCGCGGAGGCCGGGGCCGAACTGTCGGGCATGGAGTTCTCCAACGCGTATTCGCTGGCCCCGGTGGCCGATTCGTGGCCGTTCGGGGGGCGCCCGGTGTCGGCGGTGTTCGCCTCGGATCAGGTCATGCATTTCGCGACCCTGTACGACGAATCGCGGTCGGTGCTGTGGGGTCAGGGGTGTGGTTCGCGGGCACAGGCTTTCGCGGCCATCGCGGATGGCCGCCGGGTGTACGCCGCGCTGGACGAGCTGCCCGAGGCGGTTCGCGCGGAGCTGCTGCGGCTGGGCCCGAGCCCGACCGGTCAGGTGCCGATGGGCGCGGTGCTGGAGGGCACGGTGCGCGGCACGGGTGGATTGCGCCTGGTGGGACCGGATTGCGCCACCACCGTGGCGGGCCTCTACGGCGCGGGGGATGTCACCACCCGGGAGCCGATCACCGGCGCGGTCAGCGGTTTCGGCGGCCAGAACGGTGCGTGGTCCATTTCGTCCGGGGTGTGGGCGGGCGCCGGTGCGGCCGGTTTCGCGGAGTCCCGCCGCAAGCTGGGCAAGGCGCGGCCGGTGCCGGGTGTGGGTCTGGGGGACAAGTCCCGCCTGGATCCGCGCGCGGTGGTGGGGCTGGTTCAGGAGCACACGTTGCCCCTGCGGCGCAGCTACTGGCGGAGTGACGGCAGCCTGCGTGACAGCATCGGCGAACTGGATGGTCTGTGGCCGGGTGCGGAGTTGGCGCTGGGCGGAAAAGGTCCCGATCGGCTGTGGGCCAGGCAGGCCGCGGCGCTGCTCGCGGTGGCGCGTTGGACGAAATATTCGGCGCTCGCTCGAACCGAGACCCGGGGAATGCACCGGCGTACCGACCACCCCGGTGCGGGAATTGACTGGCGGGTACGGTTGCTCTCCGGCGGTCTCGAATCCGTGTGGGTACGACCGCAACCCGTGGTAGCCGAGGCGGCGCCGGCGTGAACCGGGCGGTAGGTTACTGATCGGTCGTGCAGCCCCCATGACAACCTCACAGCCGTCCCCGCGACCGGGTTGTGACAGTTCTCCGAGTTCGGGTTCCCACCAGCGAGTTTCCGTTCACCTGCGCGTGACGCGGCTGACTTACTCTTCAACGATGGTGAGGCGACGCGACGGACCCAGGGTCGATTTGGCACCCCGTCGCAGCGACTGGCAGAATGGGCCGATCCCGGCCGCAGCCACCGCCCGGCCCGGGACACTCGGTGATCACGAACTCCGACTCGCGGGTTCACCCGGGATCACCCCGACTGTCTCGTCCGGACACACCCCTCCGGTTCTCGCTCGACGATCTGTGCCGCCGTCGACCATTCCGTCACGGCGAAAAGATATATATGAGCACCGAAACCATAAAAACAGCTATTACCGAACGGTAACCGTCAAACGGTTGAGTCCGAACCGATCAGGAGTGAAAGCGTGTCACCCGTGACTGAAGCAGTGAATGCCACCGAGGCCCCCGCGTCCAATGGCGCGAACCTGTCCGACATCACCACGGAAGAAATTTTCGCCGGGCATCTTGGCGGCAAGCTTTCGGTCGAACTCACCGCACCGCTGGAGACCCAGCGGGATCTGTCCATCGCCTACACCCCGGGCGTCGCGAAGGTCTGCCTCGGCATCGCCGAGGACGAGTCCCTCGCCAAGACCTACACCTGGGCCGAGCGCCTGGTCGTGGTCGTCTCCGACGGCACCGCCGTGCTGGGTCTGGGCGACATCGGCCCGCGCGCGTCGCTGCCGGTGATGGAGGGCAAGGCGGCGCTGTTCAAGAAGTTCGCCGGGCTGGACTCGATCCCGCTCGTGCTGGACACCAAGGACCCCGACGAGATCGTCGAGACCCTGATCCGCCTGCGCCCCAGCTTCGGCGCGGTCAACCTGGAGGACATCTCCGCCCCGCGCTGCTTCGAGATCGAGAAGCGCGTCGTCGAGGCGCTGGACTGCCCGGTCATGCACGACGACCAGCACGGCACCGCCATCGTGGTGCTGGCCGGCCTCAAGGGCGCGGCCGCGGTGCAGGGCCGTGACATGTCCGGCATGAAGGTCGTGGTCTCGGGTGCGGGCGCCGCGGGCGTCGCGTGCACCGACATCCTGCTGGCCGCCGGCGTCTCCGACATCGTCGTGCTCGACTCCAAGGGCATCGTGAGCAAGGATCGCGGCGACCTGAACGAGTACAAGACCGCGCTGGCCGAGCGCACCAACCCGCGCAATGTGACCGGCGGTCCGGCCGAGGCGCTCGCGGGTGCGGACGTGTTCCTGGGTCTGTCGGCGGGCACCATCGCCGAGGAGCTCATCGCGTCCATGGCGCCGGAGTCCATCGTGTTCGCCATGTCGAACCCGAACCCGGAGATCCACCCCGACGTCGCCGCCAAGTACGCGTCCATCGTGGCCACCGGCCGCAGCGACTTCCCGAACCAGCTCAACAATGTGCTGGCCTTCCCGGGCGTCTTCAAGGGCGCGCTGGATGCCGGCGCCCGCCGCATCACCGAGGGCATGAAGGTGGCCGCGGCCGAGGCGATCTTCAATGTGGTCGCCGGTGAGCTGTCCGCGGACAAGATCATCCCGAGCCCGCTGGACCCGCGCGTGGCCCCGGCGGTCGCCGAGGCCGTGGGCAATGCCGCCCGCGCCGAGGGCGTCGCGTAATCGCACGCTGAACCGAGCCGGAAGGGGCGCTTCGTCATCGACGAGGCGCCCCTTCCGCGTTCGCGGGATTCGGTCGTCCCCCACACGGGGGAGGAGGGGTCCGGGCGGTACCGTGCGGCCATGGATGTGACCAGGTCACTGGCCCGGCAGTCGCTGCTGGTGGCCGCGGTGGCGGCCGTGCTGGACGGCGCGCAGATGGTGATGTGCGGCGGGTTCGGCCTGGCCCCGGTGGCGGCCACCGTGCTGACCGTGGCCACGGTGGCCGCGGATCTGGCGCTGGCGGCTCCGGCGGCGACGGCGGCCGCGGTGGCGGTGGCGCAGGTGGTGGTGAAGGTGTCGGTGGCGGTGTTCGCGCACCATTACGGGCTCACCGCCAGGGTTTTCGATGTCGGGTTCCTGGTGGCCGGGTATCAGGCGGGCGCGTGGCTGAGCGGGGTGGTGTCGGTGCTGACCGTGACGCTGCTGGCGGGCGGCGCGTTGACGGTGAACGCGATGGCGGCGCTGGCGGGCACGAACAATCCTGTGCGGCTGGTGATCTCGGCGCTCGGGGCGGGGGTGGTGCCGTGGCTGGTGGGCCGGTACACGGCGGCGCGCGGGGCCTATATCGCGGAATTGGAGCAGCGGGAGCGGTTGCGGCGGCAGGAGCAGCGGGCGGCGCTGGATCGGGCGCTGGCCGATGAGCGGGAGGCGATCGCGCGGGATCTGCACGATGTCATCTCGCATCATGTGAGCGCGATCGGGATTCACGCCGGGGTGGCGCGAATGGCTTTGTCGCGCAGTGATTCCGAGTCGGCTTCCCGGTCGGTCAATGCGGTGGAGACCAGTAGCCGGGCGGCTATGGTGGATCTGCGGCGGCAGCTGGATCTGCTGCACGGCCGCGAGGACGACGGTGAGCGACAGCCCGGGCTGGCCGATATCGACGATCTGGTGGATCGGGTGCGGGATGCCGGATTGATTGTGCGCGTGACCGTCTCGGGGGATGCGCCGGTGCTGCCGGAGTCGCTGGACGTCATGCTGTATCGGGTCGTGCAGGAGATGCTGACCAACGCGCTGCGTCACGGTGGTGAGCGGGCCGAGCTCGAAATCGTCTATCGGCCCGGCTCGGTGGAGATCCGCGAGACCAATTCGATCACCGCCCGGGTGCCGGGTTCGGATGTGCATCGCGGTCTGGACGGCATCCGCCGCCGGGCCGAACTGTTCGACGGGACCGTGGTCCACGGTGCCGATTCCTGCGGAACCCGTTGGGATATCCGGGTTTCCGTTCCGATCGGAGTCGCATGAGCATCACGGTCCTGATCGCCGACGATCACGCGGTCTTCCGTTCCGGTCTGCGCGCGGTGGTGGACGCTCATCCCGATCTGGAGTGCGTGGCCGAGGTGGGGGACGGCCGCGCGGCCATCGAGGCGGCCGCGCGCACGCATCCCGATGTGGCGATTCTCGATGTCCGCATGCCCAAGCTGGACGGTTTGGCCGCGACCGAGGCGATCGTGGCCGCGGGTGGCACCCGGGTGCTGTTGCTCACCACGTACGACAGCGAGGCGAATCTGCATCGGGCGCTGTCGGCGGGCGCGAGCGGTTTCCTGCTGAAAAGTCTTCCCCCGGAAGAGCTCGTGGCCGCGATCCGGGTCGCGGTGCGTGGGGACGCGGTCATCGACCCGTCCATGACGCGCAGGCTCGCAACGCGTTTCGCGGTCGGTATCGCGCCGCCGGTGGAGCCGCCCGAGTTGGCGCAGTTGACCGCCCGGGAGCGGGAGGTGTTGCTGTTGCTGGCCGATGCGCGCAGTAACGGCGAGATCGCGGCCGCGCTGGGTGTCGGCGAGGAGACGATCAAGACGCACGTGTCCCGGGTGCTCGCGAAACTCGGTGTGCGCGACCGTATTCAGGCGGTGGTGTTCGCGCACCAGCACGGACTCGGCCGGTAGCCGGCCGAGTCCGTGGCGGTGATCAGAATCCGAAGGACCCGGTGCTCGGCTTGGGCGTCGGGGTCGGGGTGGGGGTGGTGTCGTCGGCCACGGTGACCACCTTGGTGGTCGACGAGGCGGCCACGCCGGTGCGGCCGGAGAAGTTCGCGCCGATGGTGTACGAGCCCGCCGCGCCCGGGGTCCACACGATGGTGGCCTTGCCGTTCGCGTTGACCGGGATGTCGCCGAGGACCTGGTCGCCGGCCTTGAACTGGATGGTGCCGCCGGCGGCCGCCGGGGACACGGTGGCCTCCAGGGTGACCGGGGTGTTGATCTTGGCGCCGCTCACGTCGGTGAGGACGGTGGTCGACACGGCGTCACTGGACACGGTGAGGGCCGGGCCCTTGTCGGTGTAGTTGCCGGAGCCGAGGGAGCCGCTGTAGCTCATGGAGGTCGCCAGCGGGGTGTCGCGGGCGCAGTTGACGCCGACGGTGTACTGCACCTCGAAGGTCTGCGACTTCGGCGAGATGTTCGGGTACACCGGGTATTTCACGATGGAGAACGAGGCACTGACCGCGTCCGGCGCCGAGGTGTCGATCGAGACCTGGTCGCCGCCCATCTTCGCCGAGCCCGCGACGGGGGTCAGGCAGGTCGGGTGCGCGTCCTTGATCGAGTAGATGTACTCCACCGGGATGCCGGTCCGCTCGAACTTCGTCGACACGGTCACGACCTCACCGGCGATCGGGTTGGTGTTGGACACCGTCCGGGTGAACTTGCTGTTCCCGTCGTTCCAGGTCACCGTCCCGGACGCGGCCGAGGCCATGCCAGGCATCGCCGCAACCGCGAACCCGGCCGCCACCGCGAACGCGGCCACCGACCCGGCCGCCCGCTGCATACTTCTGTCCACCATGTGTTTCTCCCACGCACCGGGCGCCCTCGACATCGTCATCAAGGCAGGATTCACCCGAGTTGGCGGAATTAGATCACGCCGTTTACTTTCACGGACCCAATTCCGAAATGAACCCATGTCAGATGGGTGGTGGGCATGCCGGCCCCGGTGTGGGGCCGACGCACAGCCCCTCCCTCTAGTGCTGGCTGTTCATGTAGGCGGAGCCGTTGGTCACGATGCCGAAGGCCTGGCTGAGCAGCGTGAAGAGGACACCTAGAACGCCCATGGTGATGTGTATTCCTAACTTTGTTGTTGTGCCGGAACCGTTTCCGGTCACCACAGCGATATCACAGGGGTGTGGGGCGCTGCACCTCGGTTTTGTGCGGGGTGGTGTAGACGGTGACGGCGTGGTCCGTGCAGCGGTCGACGAAGGTGGTGTCGAGGGGGTGGTCGCTGACCAGGAGGCGGAAATAGAGAGGGGCGGAGAGGGTTTCGATGACCTCACGGGGGGAGGTATCGGGAGGGAGGTCGCCGCGCCGGATGGCTCGGTGGATGATGGCGGCGCTCTGGTCGAAGCGGGTGGTCCAGAAGTGGTGGCGGGCGGCTGCTACTTCCGGGTCGGGGGAGAGGGCGACCGTGGTGCCGAGGAGGCGGGCTATGCCGGGGCGGGAGATCAGGTCGGCGATCTGCTGGGCCAACTGGCGCAGGTCTTCCCGGAGGACGCCGGTGTCGGGGATGGGGTTGGCTTCGGCGGCGAGTTCGGTGACGGCGTCGGCGATGAGGGCGGTGCGGGTGCCCCAGCGGCGGTAGATGGTTGTTTCGGCGACGGCGGCTCGGGTGGCGACCTCGGTGATGGTCAGGCCCTCGATACCGTGGTCGGCGATCTGGTCGAGGGTGGCCGCGAGGATGGCCTGGCGGACTCGGGCGGATCGGCCTCCGGTCCTGCGGCGGGGGCTTGATTCCGGGTGGTCGCGGTCTCCGGGCTGGTCCATGCCCTGTTCCTAACAGGTTCGGAGGTTAAAAGCTAACATTCCTGGCTTTAGTCTTCCCACTGAACGGAGCTTAATGCTAGGTTCGCTTGCGTTAAGGATGGGGATGAGAGGACGCGATATGGCCGAGCCCATCGAGATTCGTGCGGACCTGGGTGGACGGCGGATCACGCGAGATCAGGTGCGGGCGTGGGAATCACGGCGTGCCGGTGCCGTGCTGCGGAAGCTCGCCGCCCGGCTGGGGGAGCGCGCGCTCGCTGAACTGCTGCCGGATCGCACGATGGCGGAGTTGCTCGGCGCGCCCCTCGACATGCAGCGAGTCGCGTTGACGGACTTGAAGATTCGCCTTGGGCATGCCGGGTTATACGCAGTGCTCGAGCGAGATCTGGTCGTGTCGGAGCGGATCGCTCGCGCTGGGATGGCGATGAGCCGCGGTCGGACGGCGCACTCCGCGATTCGTCTGGAGGTCCCGGGTTACTCCGCGGAACGGTTCGCCGCGTGGTTCGAGAATCTGGTCCTCGACAACCGTGAGGCCGAGATGGTCGATGCCTGCCCGGATCACTATCTGCTCCGAGGGCTGCCCGACGGACGGCAGGAAGTCGTCGAGACCACCGGTGGGTCGCCCATGCCGACCCGGTTCCTGGTCGACTACACAACGACCGATGACCTGACCGTTCCGGTCGACCCGCGGTATCCGATTCAGATCGCGGGGCAAGCGGTTCTCGATGACGGTCTGGTCATCGGCGGCGTCCGCCATCAGTTCCGCGATCAGGGCGGCACGCTGAATGCGCTTCTCACCGTTCAGTTTCCGGCGACCTTGCCAGGGAGGTTCATTCGGCAGCATCGGTGGCATCTGGCCGTGGAGTTCAGCAACTGGCTGATCGCGGCCGCACCGGTGGCCGCGAGGGTCTAGTGGTCACGGAACGCGTGTGGGGCCCGGTCGTTTCGACCGGGCCCCACACGCGATGACCGACTACTTGTGCTGCTTGCCGCACGCCTTGTGATAGTCGATGACAGCCTGGCGTGCCGCCTTCAGGTCCTGGGCCTGCTGCGGGTTGGCCTCGCGCCACGCCTTCAGCTCCGCCCGCCGCTGATCCTTGGGCAGCGCCTTGACCTTGGCGATCTCGGCGGCGACGTCGGGATGCGCGGCCAGGTAGGCGGCGACCTTGGGTGCGGAGTCGGCGCGCGCGGCGGCCGCGGCGGCAGGACCGCAGGTGGGGGTGTCGGCGGAGGCGGTGCCGGGGATCGCGAGGGCGATGGCGGCGGCTCCGGCGGCTCCGGCGAGGGCCACGGCGAGGGTGCGTTTCATGCTCACTCCAGGTTGTGTGGTGGGTTCGCCGTCGAATCTGCCCGCCGAACCTGAAGCCTCCCTGAAGCCGGCGGGCTTCTTCAGGTGATCTTCAGGCGGGGAGAGCGAGGCGGAAGACCGCGCCCTGCGCGCCGATCGGCTCGGGGTCGACGCAGACCAGGTCGCCGCCGTGGGCGCGGGCGAGACCGCGGGCGATGGCCAGGCCGAGACCGGACCCGTCGGGGCGGGTGTCGCGGGCGGAATCGAGGCGGACCAGGCGGTCGAAGATGCGTTCGCGGGCTTCGGCGGGGATGCCGGGGCCGGTGTCGGAGATTGTCAGTTCGACTGTGCTGGAGGCGGATCGGTCCGGAGCGGCACGCACGTCGATGGTGACCGAGCCGTGGTCCCGCATGGCCTGGCAGGCGTTGGTCAGCAGATTGGTGAGGATCTGGGTGATGCGCTCGGGATCGGCGGAAGCGGTGACCGGATCGCCGGTGAGATGGAATTCGGTGTCCGGATGCAGCATTCGCATGCGGTCGAGCTGGGCGCCGGCGAGCGCGTGCAGATCGACGGGCTCGCGCCGGAGCTGGAGCCCGGCGTCGATACGCGCCAGGTCGAGCAGGTCATCGACCAACCGTCCCGCGCGATGCGTTTCGCGAACCAGGAGGAGCAACATCCGCTGTCGATCCTCGGGATCGGTGTCGGTGGGCTGTTGCAGGACCGCTTCGGCGAGCGAGCGCACTCCCGTGATGGGTGTGCGCAATTCGTGGGCGGCGTCCCCGACGAACGCGCGGATCTGCTGCTCGGAGGCGCGGGCCCGGGCTTCGGCGGCCGCCGTGTCACGCAGCGCCCCTTCCAGCGCGTCCAGCATTTCGTCGAATGCGGCCGCGGTGCGCCCCAATTCGGTGTCGGTGCGGGACGGTTCGAGCCGTCGTCCGAGGTGACCGTGCGCGATGTCGCGGGCCAGCCGCGTCATGGCGTCGAGCGGTTCGAGCGCGCGGCGGATCCCGAACCACAGTGCGAGCGAGATGATCGCGATGGCGGACGTGGTCGCCGCGGTCAGCAGTAGTCCCAGCCGTGATTGCACGCGGGCCAGCAGGGGAGTGTCGATCTGCAAGGTGAGCCGGCTGCCGTCGATCGCACCGGACCCGCTCAGGCGAATGAGGCGAGTCTTGGTGGTGCTGTCCTCGGCGATCCGGTGATCGAGGCTGCCGAAGGTGCGGCCGTCGGCGAGCACGAGCCGCACCCGCACGGACCGGGTGTCGACCCGGGACACCAGATCCTCCGGTGTCACCCCGCTGTGCGCGAGTTCGCGGGCCAGCTGCGCCCGGTCGCCGAGCACCGCGTTCTCGCTGCGGTTGACGACCAGCCCGAACAAGGCGTGCACGCTCACCCCGACCAGCACCAGCACGATGCCGGAAACCAGTGCGGCGGTGAGGGTTACCCGCGCACGCAGCGAGACGGTCCTCACTTCGGCGCCCGCAGGGTGTACCCGAGTCCGCGCACCGTGTGCACGACCCGTTCCCCATGTTCCTCGAGCTTGCGCCGCAACGCGCTGACGTGCACTTCGACCAGATTCGGGTCGTAGTCGTCGTATCCCCACACGGCCGTAAGGATCTGGGTCTTGGTCACCACCCGGTCCCGTTGCGCCGCGAGGTACGCCAGCAGCTTGAACTCGGTGGCCGTGAGCGTGAGTTCCTGTCCGCCCCGGCGCGCGCTGCCGGTGTCCACGGTCACCTCGAGGTCGCCGATCACGGTGCGGCGCTGGAGTTTCCCCATGCGCCGCAGCAGCGCGTCCACGCGTGCCACAAGTTCGGTGAGGTCGAACGGTTTCACCAGGTAGTCGTCGGATCCGGCGCGCAGCCCCCGGACCCGGTCCTCGACGCCGTCGCGCGCGGTGAGCATGACCACGCCCGCCGCGGAGCGTGCTCGCACCGATTCCAGGAGCGCGAACCCGTCCCGCCCGGGCAGCCCGACATCGAGCACCACCACATCGGGCCGGTAGCGGGTGAGGTCCTGTTCCAGCAGCGCGCCGTCGCCTCGCGTGAGCACGTCGTGCCCGGCGGCGGTGAGCCCGGCTCCGACCGCGGCGCGAATGGCCTCGGCGTCTTCGATGACAAGAATGCGTCCCGGTTGCACGCGGTAATTCTCCGGTCGCTGCCTGTGAATCCGCTGCGAACCGGGACGCTTCCCGTGGAATTAGTGCGGTACCGCGACGGCGCTGATGAACGCGGCGAGCTGCTTGTCGCTGACGTTCTTGGCGAGGTCGGATTCGCAGATCATGCCCGCGAGCTTGTTGCCTTTGCGCATGTCGAGAACGGGCATGCGTTTGATCTGGTTCTGTTCCATGACGTCGAGGACGGTTCCGAGGTCGGTGTCGACGTCCACCGACCACACCCGGCCCTGGGCCAGGTCGCCTGCGCGGACCTTGCCCGGATCGTGTCCCATGGCGATGCAGTTGACCACGATGTCGCGGTCGGTGAGCATGCCGATCATCTGGTCGCCGTCACAGATCGGCAGGGCGCCGACGTCCATGTTGCGCATCATCTGGGCGGCGCGGTCGATCGTCTCATCAGCGGGGATGCATTCCGCATTCCGGTGCATGATGTCGCGAGCCTTCACTGCGAACCTCCTGTCTCGGATGGGTGTGCCAGGAGACATCGTGACCCCAGTCACACCGGAAGGTCAATCCGCCTGTTTCGGATCCTGCCGGTGAGCTGGCCGAATCGTCCGGTCCCGGGCGCGCTCAGCCACACCACGAAGGCCAGTAGACCGTCCAGGGTGAGCGCCAGCGCGGCCACCAGGATCGCGCCGACCAGAACCTTGTCGTACCGGTAGAGGCTTATCCCGTCGAAGATGTACCGGCCCAGCCCGCCCAGGTTCACGTAGGCGGCGATGGTCGCGGTCGCCACCACCTGCAGGGTGGCCGCGCGCAGGCCGCTGAGCAGCACCGGCAGCGCGTTGGGGAGTTCGACGCGGAGCAGCACCCGCGGCTCGCTCATGCCCATGGCGCGGGAGGCGTCGACCACGATGGGGTCCACGTTCGCGATGCCCGCGTACGCGCCCGCCAGCAGGGGCGGAATGCCGACGGTGAGCAGCGCCAGCAGCGGCGGGGCGAGCCCCAACCCCATGAGCAGCACCACGAAGGTGAGCACCCCCAGGGTCGGCAGGGCGCGCATGGAGTTCGCGAATCCGACGATGAGCGCCGACCCGCGCCGGGTGTGCCCGATCAGCAGTCCGATGGGCACGGCGATCACGGCCGAAAGCCCCACGGCCAGCAGGCTGTACCAGAGGTGTTCGAGCAGCCGCCGCCCGATCCCGGCGGGCCCGGACCAGTTCGCGCCGTCGGTGAGGAAGTGCCAGGCGTCCACGAAAAGGTTCACCGCGCAACCCCTTTCAGCCACGGCGTCGCCACCTTGCCCAGCAGGTACAGCGCCCGGTCCACGATCAAGGCCAGCACCAGCACGACGATGATGCCCGCCACGATCTCGTCCGGATAGTCGCGCTGATACCCCTGCGTGAACAGCTTGCCGAGACCGCCCACTCCGATCAGCGCGCCCACGGTCACCATCGAGATATTGGTGACGGCCACGACCCGCAGGTTGGCGAGGAAGACGGGCAGCGCGAGCGGGAAGTCGACGGTGAGCACCCGCCGCCAGCGCGGGTACCCGATGGCGTCGGCCGCGTCGAGGGTGGTGTCGGACACCGAGTCCAGCGCCGCCGGTACCGCCGTCACCAGCAGCGCGACCGAGTAGATGGTCAGGGCGATAACGACATTCAGCGGATCGATGACCCCGATGCCGAGCAGCGGCGGCAGGATCACGAACAACGCCAGCGACGGAATCGTGTAGGCGATCCCGGCCGCGGTGGTGGTGATCCGCCGCAGCCAGCGCGCCCGATGCGCGAGCGCGCCCGCCGGGATCGCGATCACCAGTCCGAGCGCCAGCGGCAGCAGCGCCAGCGACAGGTGGGTGCGGGCGTATCCGGCGATCTCGCCGAAATTGTCCAGCAGGTACCTCACCGGGTCTCCTCGAAGAAGACCCGATTGCGTTCGGCGTCCTCGGCCGTGCGCTGCCGGTGCAGCTGTTCGAGCACGTCGCGGGCGTAGATGGCGCCGCGCACGCCGCCGGAATCGTCCACGGCGACACCGATTTCCGCGGGGGAGGAGATGGTGGCGTCGAGTGCCTGCCGCAGGTCGCCGCCGGGCGGGAACAGGGAGCCGCCCGAGGCCATGCTGTCGGCGAGCGGGCGTCCGGCGCGGACGCCTTCCACGCCGGTGGTGTCGATCCAGCCCATGGGTTTCTTGGCCTCGTCGATGACGAGCCGCCATTCGCCCTCGTCCAACCGGATGCCGGGCACCTGTTCGGGGGAGATGGTGGAGAGGTCGTGCAGGGGTACGGCGTCGGCGGGCCGGAAGGACAGTTCGCGGTAGCCGCGGTCGCGGCCCACGAATCCGGCCACGAAATCGGTGGCGGGCCGGGCGAGTACGGTCTGCGGGACGTCGTGCTGTTGCAGGCGCCCGCCGGGCCCGAAGACGGCGATGTGGTCGCCGAGTTTGATGGCCTCGTCGATGTCGTGGGTGACGAAGACGATGGTCTTGTGCAGTTCGGCCTGCAGCCGCAGCATCTCGTTCTGGAGTTCGGTGCGCACGACGGGGTCGACGGCGCTGAACGGCTCGTCCATGAGCAGGATGGGCGGGTCGGCGGCCAGCGCCCGGGCGACGCCGACGCGCTGCTGCTGGCCGCCGGACAGTTGCGCCGGATAGCGTTGCGCCAGAGCGCGATCCAGTCCGACGCGATCCATCACCTCCAGCGCCGCCTGCCGGGCCGCGCGCCGGGACTGCCCGCGCAGCACCGGCACGGTGGCCACATTGTCGACGACGGTGCGGTGCGGCAGCAGTCCGGCGCTCTGGATCACGTACCCGATGCCGAGCCGCAGCTTGACCGGGTCGACGCGGGAAATGTCCTGTCCGCCAATGGTGATGGCGCCGACACTGGGGCTGATCATCCGGTTGATCATGCGCATGGAGGTGGTCTTGCCGCAGCCGGACGGTCCCACGAACACGGTGAACGACCCGGATTCGATGCGCAGGCTCAGGTCGTGGACGGCGGTGGTGCCGTCCGGGTAGGTCTTGCTGACGCCGGTGAATTCGATGTCGGACACCGTGTTCCGCCTCCCCTTATGCGATCGGCTTGTCGAGCCCCTGCGCGGCGACCCACTGGCGGGCGGCGGCGGCCGGTTCGGTCTTGCTGCTGCCGGAGACGGCGGTATTGAGCGAGATGAGTTCGGCGGTGGTGAGTTTCGCGGAGGTCGCGTCGAGCACCTTGGTCAGCTTGTCGCTCTTCTTGGCGGTGTTGTAGAGCGGCACCACGTTCTGCGGCGGGAAGTTGTGCTTGGGGTCGGTCAGCACCACCAGGTTGTTGGCGGCGATGGCGGGGGAGGTGGTGAAGATGTCGGCGGCGGTGACCTGGCCGTCGGTCAGCGCCTTCACGGTGGCGGGGCCGCCGCCGTCGGCGATCGGCACGAAGTTGGCGGCGGCGATGTCGAGTCCGTAGTTCTTCTTCAGGCCGGGTAGCCCGCCCGGCCGTTCGGAGAATTCCGCGGGCGCGGCCAGTTTCACCTCGGCCGAGTGCGCGGCCAGGTCGGCGATGCTGGTCAGGTTCCATTTCTCGGCGGTCGCCTTGGTGACGACGACGGCGTCGGAGTCCTCGCCGGGTGCGGGCGTGCCGATGGCGAGCTGATCGCCGAGCGCCTTGGCGAGTGCGGTGTTCACTTCGTCGGGCGTGGTGGCGGTGCTCGATTTGTCCAGGTATTGCAGCAGATTGCCGGTGTAGTCCGGGATCAGGTCGATGGCGCACTGCCTCAACGCGGGCACGTACGCCTCACGGCTGCCGATATTGAGTTTGGTGTCGACGCTGAACCCGTTGGCCCGCAACGCTTCCGCGTACACGTCGGCCACGGTCTCGGATTCGGGGAAGTTGGCGGACCCGACGGTCACCTTGTTCGCGTCGCCGCCGCAGCTGCCGCCCCCACCGAGCGGATTGGACTTGTTGTCGCCACAGGCGGACAGTGCCATGGCGGCGGCCAGCGCGACCGACGCGGCCAGGATTCGAAGTACGGTCCGGGAGATGCGCTTGCCATCGGCGCGCGTGGTGATGAGCGATTGCACTGTCGTCCTTCCGAGCGGGATGCCTGCAGCGGGCGGGGTGTCACCACCCCTGGAACAGACCTAACTGTCCATATTGCCCGCCTCATCCCGCGAACGGTGACTACCTACGGTCGGTTTCGCGCTTCCGGCGGAAACGGCACGCCCGATGTCCGGCCCGGTTTCACCGCCGCGAGGGCCGGCGCGGCAGACTGTTGCGCGTGTCCGGCACTGACTCCCACCCCTCGCAGGCGCTCGGCCGTCGCGCCGCCCGCCGTCGTCCGTCGCGTCGCGTGCGCACGTCCGGGACCGGATCCAACCGATTGGTTTGTGCCGTGCGAACACTGGGCCGGGGCGCGCTCGTCACCGCGATCGCGGTGGCCGCGGTGGCCTGCGGCAGCGCGGACACCGGTCCGGTTGTGACGGTGGGAGCAGGGGATTCGCCCCAGTCCCGGATGATCGCCGAACTCTACGCGGGCGCGTTGGCCCGCACCGGTCTGCACACCCGCGTCGAGGAGCGGGTGGGTTCCCGCGGTGATCTGCTCGCCGCGCTGGACTCCGGCGACCTCGCCCTGTTCGGCGACATCACCGGCGACATCCTCACCGCCCTCGACTCGACCGCAACCGTCACCAAGCCGGACGCGGTGAATGCGGCCCTCGCCAAAGCCCTTCCGCAGGGCGTCACCACCTCCGACCCCGCCGACGGCACCGACCTGCGCCCCACCGTGGTCGCCTCCGCCGCGCACCCCACGGCCCTCCCGTCCTCCCTGAAGGACCTCGGCCCCCGCTGCGACGACCTCATCGTCGGCATCGATACCGGCGCCCCGCTGGACGCCCAGCGCGCCCCCCTCGACCCCGACCGCGACGTCCTCACCCCCCTGCGCGCCACCTACCACTGCGCCATCACCCGCACGGTCACCTTCACCACCCACGCCGACCTCCGAAAAGCCCTCTCCGAAGGCGAGATCCAGTTGGCCGTGCTCCCGGGCCCCGCCGCCTTCCTCCCCGGCGACGGCGCCGACCTCACCGCCCTGTCCGACCCCGACTACGCCTTCCGCGCCGCCATGGTCGCCCCCATCCTCCGCAAGTCGGCTCTCACCGACCCTCAGCTCCGCAAACTCAACTACGTGGCAGGCGAACTCACCACCACCGAGCTCGCCGACATGATCCACCAGATCCGGGACCAGAACGCCAGCCCCTCCGCCGTGGCCCGCACCTGGCTCGACGCCCACGCCCTCTGATCCGGTTCCACCACCGCCGCGCTGTGCCACAAACCCTTTCGGTCGCTTACCGTGGAGGGTTCGGGGGCAGCTTCCAACGGCGGTACGGAACTGGATACGACGGTGAACTCACCTGGCGACGATCATCTGGGCAATTGGCCCTGGCCCACAGGCACTTTCATGGAGCGGCTGTGCCTGCGCTCCCGGAGGTCGCTACTCCGGCTCGGGACGCGGACGTACGGGCCGCCGGGCACGGTGCTCATGCGGCAGGGCGATCCGGGCAGCATGGTGTATCTGCTGCGCTCACGGTTCCCTGGTGCTGTGCCGTTCCCTGGCCGACCGGCTGGCCTGGTCGGATCAGCGTCGCCTGGACTTCGGCGACCATCAGGTGCGGGTGCGGCTGGCGCGCCTGCTCGTCGAGTTCGTCGAGTCGTACGGGCGGCGGGTGGAGGCCGGGTGGGAGCTCACCGTGCGGCTGTCCTACGAGGAGCTGGGCAATCTGGTCGGGGCGCGGGTGGACGCGGTGGGCAAGGCGATGAAGGAACTGGGCGCGGACGGCTCGGTGTGCCTGATGAAGCGGCACGTCATCGTCCGTGATCTCGAAAACCTGCGGCGGGCAGCCGAGTTGACGGATGTTTTCGGGAAAGACGCCCGGGTGACCTGATTTTTCAGCTCGCGGCCGAGCTCATGCTCGCCGCCGCGGTGGCGCTCACTGTTGAAGGGCGGCGGCCAGATCTGCGTTGAGGGCGAGGGCGGGCAGGGAGGTGACGAGCATGTCCACCAGAGCTTCTCGGGGGATCGGTTCCTCGCGGAGCCAGGTGAGGGTGGTCTCCTCGACGAAGGCGATCCAGCCGCGGACCGCCAGGCCGAGCCGGGGGCGGTCGGGGTCGTCGGCCGGGATGGGGGCCTCGGCGAGGATGCGGTCGACGAGGGCCATGCGGGTGGCGTTGACGAGGGCCACGAGTTCCGGGCTGGCGCTGGCGGGGCCGCGGAGCAGCGCCAGGTACGAGGTGCGGTTCTCGGTGACGTAGGCGATGTAGCGCTCGATCGCGTCCTGCAGCATGTCGAACAGCGACAGGGTGGGGTCGGGAGTGGTGCGTTCCAGGAGTTCGGCATTGGCGTGATTGACGATCGCCAGGTGGAAGTCGTGCTTGGTGGGGAAGTAGTGGAAGAGCAGGCCGCGGGAGATGCCGGCCTGGGCGGCGATCTCGCCGATGGAGACGTCCTCGAGGGCGCGTTCGCGCAGCATGCGGGCGCCGAGGGTGATCAGCTGCTCGCGGCGTTCGGCGGGGCTGAGGCGCACGCGTTTGGCCCGGCTGTCCGGTCTGCTGCTCACGGCGCGCTCCTTGGTCATTTGTCCGACGGTACTGAACGAGGGTCGACGATTACTGAACTCGAGTCAATAATATTGACTACTGCTCAATAAGAGTATTGACTCCTACTCAATAGGACCATATTCTCGGGTACATGAGTCGCAAGGTTACAGACAAAGCTGTCGGCAACCGGCCTGCCCGGCACTCCCACGTGATCATCGTCGGCAGCGGGTTCTCGGGCCTGGGCCTGGCCATCCGGCTGAGCAAGCAGGGGCGCACCGACTATCTCGTGCTGGAGCGCGGCAGCGATGTCGGCGGCACCTGGCGCGACAACACCTACCCGGGCGCGGCCTGCGACGTCCCCTCGCAGCTGTACTCGTACTCCTTCGCCACCAACCCGGAGTGGTCGCGCTCCTTCTCCAAGCAGCCGGAGATCCAGCGCTACATCCAGGGCGTCGCCGACAAGTACGACGTGCGCGACAAGCACATCTTCGACTGCGAGATGACCGGCGCCCAGTGGAACGCCGCCGAGGCGCGCTGGGAGATCCAGACCAGCCAGGGCGCGTTCACCGCGGACATCCTGGTCTCCGCCGTCGGCGCGCTGTGCGAGCCGAACCTGCCGGACATCAAGGGCATCAACGACTTCCAGGGCGAGATCTTCCACTCCGCCCGCTGGAACCACGACTCCGACCTGACCGGCAAGCGCGTCGCCGTCATCGGAACCGGCGCCTCCGCCATCCAGATCGTCCCGAACATCGCCGCCAAGGTCGCGCACCTGGACGTCTACCAGCGCACCGCCCCCTGGCTGCTGCCCCGCGTCGACCGCGAGTACCTGGCCCCGGAGCGCTTCGCGCTCAAGAAGATTCCCGCGCTGCGCAACCTGTACCGCGCCGGCATCTACGCGGCCCGTGAGACCCAGGTGGTCGGCCTGGCCAAGTTCCCGCCCGCCATGCTCGCCCTGGAGGCGATCGCCCGCGCCAAGCTGTTCGCCGAGGTCCGCGACCCGGAGCTGCGCCGCAAGGTCACCCCGGACTTCCGCATCGGCTGCAAGCGCATGCTCATCTCCAACGAGTACTACCCGGCGCTGGGCCGCGACAATGTGGACCTGGTGACCGACGGGATCAAGGAGATCCGCCCGAACGCCATCGTCACCAAGGACGGCGTCGAGCGCGAGGTGGACGCGATCATCGTGGCCACCGGCTTCCACGTCACCGACTCGCCGGTCTACGACACCGTTTCCGGTCGCGACGGCCGTACCCTGTCCGAGGTGTTCGACGCCATCGGTCAGCAGGGCTACAAGGGTTCGGCGATCAACAACTACCCCAACATGTTCTTCATGCTCGGCCCGAACGTCGGCCTGGGCCACACCTCGATGGTGTTCATGCTGGAGTCGCAGATCAACTACATCTCCGACGCCATCGCACAGTTCGACAACCTGCGCCTGCGCACCGTCGAGGTCCGCAAGGACGTGCAGGACGAGTACAACGCGGGTCTGCAGCGCAAGCTGGAGGGCGCGGTGTGGAGCACCGGCGGCTGCGCCTCCTGGTACCTGGACAAGCACGGCAACAACACCACGCTGTGGCCGGACTTCACCTTCCGGTTCCGTAGTCTGCTCGAGCACTTCGACGTCGCGGCCTACGAGACCACCACCGAGCCTGTCGCACAGGCCGTTTGAGTCACCCCCACTCCTTCACCAACCGAAAGCGGTAATCGTGAGCAACGATGCTTACTTCAAGGACAAGGTCTGCGTGATCACCGGTGCGGGTTCCGGCATCGGCCGCGCGCTGGCGGAGAACCTGGCCAAGCGCGGCGCGCACCTGGCGCTGTCCGACATCGACGCCGAGGGACTCGCCGAGACCGTGCGGCGCTGTGAGAAGTTCGGCGTGAAGATCAAGTCCGATCGCCTGAACGTGGCCGAGCGCGAGGCCGTGCTGCTCTACGCCGATGAGGTGAAGAAGCACTTCGGCAAGGTCAACCAGATCTACAACAACGCCGGCATCGCCCACCACGGCAATGTCACCGATACCGCGTTCAAGGACTTCGACCGCATCATGGACGTCGACTTCTGGGGCGTCGTCAACGGCACCAAGGCGTTCCTGCCGTACCTCATCGAATCCGGTGACGGCCACGTGGTGAACGTGTCCAGCCTCTTCGGCCTGATCGCGGTTCCCGGCCAGAGCGCCTACAACTCGGCCAAGTTCGCGGTCCGCGGCTTCACCGAAGCGCTGCGCCAGGAAATGCTGATGAGCGGCACCCCGGTCCAGGTCACCTGCGTGCACCCCGGCGGCATCAAGACCGCCGTCGCCCGCAACGCCAGCGTGTCCGAGGGCCTGGACCAGAAGAACCTGGCCGCGCTGTTCGACAGCAAGCTCGCGCTGCACACCCCGGAGATGGCCGCGCAGACCATCACCGAGGCGGTCCGCAAGGGCCACGGCCGCGTACTGATCGGCTGGGAGGCCAAGGCCCTCGACCTGTTCGTGCGCACCACGGCTTCGTACTACCAGCGGATCTCCGCCGTGGTGCAGAAGCGGATCCTGCCGTAATACCGCGATTCTGAAGGACATTCGGTCATGCCCGATGTGACACTGCCGTTGCCTGTCGTCCGAGCCGTGCTGAACCCGGTCTTCCGGGTGATGCTCAATCACCGGCTCCCGTTCGGTGTCCAGCGGGCACTGATGGATTGGGGTTCGGTGGCGCAGCGGGCGCCACGCGGCACCCATGTCGAGCATGTCCGCCTCGGTGGCCGCCCGACCGAGCGCGTCTCGGTCGGGCCGGTCTCCGACAGCGCCACCGTGCTGTACCTGCACGGCGGCGGCTACACCGTCGGCTCGCCGCTCACGCACCGCTCGCTGGCGGCCTACCTGTCCCGCGAAACCGGTTGCGCCGTGCAGGTTCCCGACTACCGGCTCGCCCCCGAGCACCCGTTCCCGGCGGCGCTCGAGGACGCCGAGGCCGCGTTCCTGGAACTGGTCCGGGCCGGTTTCCGGCCGGAACGCATTGCGGTGGCCGGTGATTCGGCCGGTGGCGGGCTGTCGCTGGCGCTGGCCGAGCGGCTGCGCGACCGGCACGGACTGACCCCGGCCGCCCTGGGCCTGATCGCGCCGTGGGCCGACCCGAACGAGGTCCCCACCCGCAACCGCGATCTGGTCATCAACAAGCCGTGGTCGCGGGCCTGCGCCGCGGCCTACCTGGGTGGCGGCGACGGCACGGACGCCGGGTACGCGCCGCTGCTGGGCGAACTGCGCGGCCTGCCGCCCACCTACGTCCAGGCCGACAAGGCCGAGCTGCTGCACGACCAGTGCACGCGGCTGGTGGCGCAGCTGCGTGCGGCGGGGGTGCCGACCGAGTTCACCGAGACCGAGGGTCTCTGGCATGTGGCCCAGCTGCAGGCGGCGCTGGTGGCGCCGGCCGCGGCGGTCACCGTCGAACTCGGACAGTTCCTGCGCCAGGCGCTTCGACCGGCCCAAAGCCGGTCAATAGGATAGAGAAGAGTCACAGCGCGAGACCGTCCGGGAACAGGTTCGGGCGGTCCGCGGAGAGTTACCTGTGAGCGTGGCGTAAATTACCCGCCAGTAAACCTCTGTGGAAGGGCAGCGATGCGAGAGTTCGAAGTCCCGGCTACCTACACCATTCCGGAGAACGCCAACATGTCGGACGGCGCGTTCCGGCATGCTGAGAAGACCCCTGACCTGGTGGTCTTCAACACTCCGAATGGCAAGGGCGGCTGGAACGACGTCACGGCGGCGACGTTCGCGAAGACCGTGACCGACGTGGCCAAGGGACTGGTGGCCTCCGGTATCGAGCTCGGCGACCGCGTCGCCATCATGGCTCAGACCAGCTACGAGTGGGTCGTACTGGACTTCGCCATCTGGGCGGCCGGCGGCTGCACCGTCGCGATCTACGACTCCTCCTCCGCCGAGCAGGCGCGCTGGATCCTCGAGGACTCCGCCACCAAGCTCACCGTCGTCCAGAACGACAAGCACCGCGCCACCATCGCCGAGATCGAGTCCGGGCTGGACAGCCTGCGCGAGGTCCTGCAGCTCGACAAGGGCGCGATCGCCGAGCTCGCCGCGCGCGGCAAGGATCTCGACGACGCCGTGGTGCACGAGCGCCGCGCCCAGGTGAAGGCCGCCTCCCCGGCCACCCTGATCTACACCTCCGGCACCACCGGCCGGCCCAAGGGCGTCATGCTCTCGCATGCCAACCTCTACGCTGAGTCGGCTGCCGACCGCTCCTCCATGAGCGAGTTCCTGCAGCCCGGCCGCAAGTCGCTGCTGTTCCTGCCGCTGGCCCACGTCTTCGCCCGCGCGGTGGCGCTGGCCGCCTTCGACGCCGGCGTCACGGTCGCCCACACCGCCGACTGGTCCACCCTGGTCGAGCAGTTCGGCCAGTACAAGCCGAACTTCATCCTCTCGGTGCCGCGCGTGTTCGAGAAGGTGTTCAACGGCGCCAAGCAGAAGGCGCACGACGGCGGCAAGGGCAAGATCTTCGATTACGCCACCGAGATCGCCATCCAGTACAGCCAGTCGCTGGAGACCGGCGGCCCCGGCATCGTGCTCAAGCTGCAGCACGCGGTGCTCGACAAGCTGGTGTTCAGCAAGCTGCGTGAGGCCATGGGCGGCCAGTGCTCCTCCGCCGTCTCCGGTGGCGGCCCGCTGGGCGCGCGCCTGGGCCATTACTTCCGCGGCGCCGGCGTCACCATCTACGAGGGCTACGGCCTGACCGAGTCCACCGCGGCCGTCAGCGTCAACACCCCCAAGTACATCAAGGTCGGCTCGGTCGGCCGTCCGCTGCCCGGCCACGGCGCCAAGGTCGCCGACGACGGCGAACTGCTGATCCGCGGCCCGGTCGTGTTCGGCGGCTACTGGAACAACCCCGAGGCCAGCGCCGACGCGTTCGACGCCGACGGCTGGTTCAAGACCGGCGACCTCGGCGCCATCGACGAGCAGGGCTTCATCGCGATCACCGGTCGCAAGAAGGAAATCCTGGTCACCGCGGGCGGCAAGAACGTCTCCCCGGCCATGCTCGAGGACTCGCTGCGGCAGAACGCGCTGATCAGCCAGGTCATGGTGGTCGGTGACGGGCAGCCCTTCATCGGCGCGCTGGTCACCCTCGACCCCGAGGCCCTGCCGGCGTGGAAGACGCGCAACGGGATTCCCGCCGACACCCCGATCGAGCACCTCATCGAGAACCCGGCCCTGGTCGGCGAGATCAATGACGCGGTCGCGGCCACCAACAAGCTGGTCTCGCACGCGGAGGCGATCAAGAAGGTCCGCATCCTGCCGGTCGACTGGACCCAGGAGGGTGGCGAGCTGACCCCGAAGCTGTCGCTCAAGCGGGCCGTCGTCATGAAGCAGTACGCGGCCGACGTGGACGCGATCTACAACTCCTGACCGGAGTCGGGAGGCTGCGGGGGCCAGGCCCCCGGAACCCCGGATGAGCGGACTCGGGGCGCACGGGATTTCCCGTGCGCCCCATTCTCATTCCTGGGTAGCGGGCAGCCGGTCGAGGAAGTCCGCGATGAGCGGGGCGATCTCGGCTGCATGCGTCTCCAGCGCGAAGTGGCCGGTGTCGAACAGGTGCAGTTCGGCCTCGGGAACGTCCGCGAGATAGGCGTGGGCGCCGGGGGCGGGGAAGAACATGTCGTTCGCACCCCAGGTGATGAGGGTCGGGGGAGTGTACTTGCGCAGCCACGCTTGCCATTCGGGGTAGCGGGCCACATTCGACTTGTAGTCGTAGGCCAGGGCCAGCTGCGCCTCCTTGCGGCCGGGGAGGTCCAGGTAGTGCTGGTCCAGGGTCCAGGCGTCGGGGTTCAGCAGGCTCGGATCGGGGACGCCGCCCTCGTACTGGCCGCGGGTGCCCTCGAGGGTGAGCAGGCCGAGGATGGCCTCCTCGTCACCCTCGTGATCGGGCCGCAGTGCGACGAAACCCTGTGCGGCCTCGGACAGTCCGGCCTCGTAGGCATTGCCGTTCTGGACCACGAGCCCGGCGATCCACTCCGGATGGCGGGCGGCCAGCCGCAGGCCGATCGGCGCGCCGAAGTCGAAGATGTACATGGCGAACCGGGTCAGGCCCAGCCCCCGCACGAATCCCTCGGTGATATCGGCCAACCGGTCGAAGGTGTAGTCGAAATCCGCCGGCGCCACGGTGTTTCCGAAACCCGGGTAGTCGGGCGCGATCAGCCGGTAGCGGTCGCCGAGCGCGTCCAGGAGCCGCCGGAACTGGTGCGAGGCGGTGGGAAAACCGTGTAGTAGCAGCAGGACCGGGGCATCGGCGCGGGTGGGGACCGATTCGCGGTAGAACACGTCGACGCCGTCCACCTCGAGGTGACGGTGCTGGACCCGGGGCAGTTCGCTCATAGCAAGGTCAACCGGGGGACGCACCGAATATTTCTCGCATTCACCGAAATTTCCCGGCCACGACCGATGATTTCCGGGCGGCCCCCGCGTCCTACCTGTCGGGTGCCGCCGCACCCGCCACACCGACCGAGGAGGAACCCATGCCCGCACTGAACCCGTACCTCGTCTTCAACGGCAATGCCGAGGAGGCGATCACCTTCTACCAGTCCGTCTTCGGCGGCGAGGCCACCATCGTCCGCTTCGGTGACATGGGCGGCGACACCCCCGGCGACCTGCCCCCGGAGATCGCCAACCGGGTCGCCAACGCGCAGCTGCCGCTGAGCGCCACCAATATCCTCATGGTGTCCGACACCCCGCCCGGCAACGACATCGACAACTCGAACCCCGGCTTCGCCGTCCAGGTCGAGGTGGAGTCCGCGGCCGAGGCCGAGCGCCTGTTCAACGAGTTCGCCCCCGGCGGCACCGTCACCATGCCGCTCGGCAAGGTCGAGTGGGCCGAGGCCTTCGCCATGGTCACCGACAAGTTCTCGGTGCCGTGGATGATCAACTACACCGGTTCCGCCACCATGTGACGACGTCACCGGATCGTCATTTCTCGCGCGGGTTCGCGCGGCGGTTCCAGCAGTAGGGTCGGTTTCGTGCCCGATCGCGAAGTACGAATCGCCGGCGGCATCGTCGCGGGCCTGGTCACGCTGGGCGTGGCCGAAGCGGTGTCGGTGCTGATCAGTCCCGACAGCACCCCCTTGCAAGCCGTCGGGGCGTGGGTCGTCGACCATACGCCGGACGGGTTCCGGGAATGGGTGATCGGGCTGGTCGGCACCAACGACAAACTGCTGTTGTTCGTGTCGATGGGCGTGGCGGCCGTCGTGCTGGCGGCCGTCGCCGGACTCGCCGAGCGGGCCCGGCGGCCCTGGGGATCGATCCTGTTCGGGGCCTTCGGACTGCTCGCCGTACTGGCCGCGGTGGGACGTCCGGCCGCCGACTGGACCTGGGCGATACCCGCGCTGCTCGGCGCCGCGGCCGGAATTCTCGTGCTGCGCAGCCTGATTCGCCGACTCGAGGAGTCCGCGGAACGCGCCGACGAGACACCGGCCACCGCGGAGTCCCTCGAAGAACAGACCACGCAACGGCGGCAGGTGATGCGCTGGCTCGCCATCACCGGAGCCGTCGCGGTCGCCGGTGGCGTGGCCGGACGGATCATCGGGCTGCGGTCGCGGGACGTCTCCGCCGAGCGGGCCGACGTCGAGTTGCCCACGCCGACCAGCGTCGAGCCGCCGATCGACCCGGGCGCCGACCTGAAGCTGCCGGGCCTCACGCCCTACCTCACCTCGAACTCCAGCTTCTACCGCATCGACACCGCGCTGACCGTCCCGCAGGTCAGCAAGGACGACTGGTCCCTGCGCATCCACGGCATGGTCGATCGCGAGATCCGGTTGAGCTACGCCGATCTCGCCGCGCGCACCCCCATCGAGCGGCTGGTCACCCTGACCTGCGTCTCCAATCCGGTCGGCGGCGAACTGATCGGCAATGCCCGCTGGCTCGGCTACCGGCTCGACGAACTCATCGCCCAGGCCGGGCCGCACCCCGACGCCGACATGGTGCTCTCCCGCAGCATCGACGGCTTCACCGCGGGCAGCCCCCTCGCCGTCCTCACCGACGGCCGCGACGCCCTGCTGGCCGTCGGCATGAACGGTGAACCTTTGCCCACCGCGCACGGCTATCCCGCGCGACTGGTGGTGCCGGGCCTGTACGGGTACGTGTCGGCCACCAAGTGGGTGACCGAACTCGAGATCACCAGATTCGATCGCGCGGAAGCGTTCTGGACCAAACGCGGCTGGTCGGCATACGGCCCCATCAAGACCGAATGTCGCATCGACACCCCGCGCGGCCGCACCCTCGCGCCCGGCAAGGTCACCATCGCGGGGGTGGCGTGGGCGCAGCATCGCGGCATCCGCGGCGTGGAAGTCCGTATCGACCAAGGGGACTGGCAGCCCGCGCGCCTGGCGACCGCCCCCTCCATCGACACCTGGGTGCAGTGGGCCTTCGACTGGGACGCGCCCGCGGGCAGCGGCGTGCACACGGTGTGGGCGCGCGCCACCGACGGCGCGGGGGAGACCCAGACCGAGCGGCGACAGGACGTCGTACCCGACGGCGCGACCGGATATCCCTCGCTGACAGTGCGAATCGGCTGACGAACACGCCGGTCGAGCACGGGCGACAGTTCCGAATGGCCGTTTTGCCCGCGGCCGCCGTTTAGGATCGGCGCGGCAGTCGTCGCCCAGTCCGACCGGTTCAGGGAGCATCCCTCGACGGAACAGAGGAAGCGCATGACCGGAGTACTCGAATGGGCGCGGGCGGAGAACCTGCAGCCCGGACCGATCACGCTCGACGTCTGGCAGCAGCTGCCGCCCGACTTCCGCCGGCTGGTCGAGGTGGTCAACGGGGATGTGGTGCGGGCCGACACGCCCGCGCTGCCGTACCGCAATGCCACCCGGCGGCTGGCCGCCATGCTGGAATCCGGGGCCGAGCAACATATGAGCCGCTACAACGACGGCTCGCTCTACGTCGGTGTCGACCAGGACGTGCTGCTGTGGGAATCGCCGCGGCTCACCGTCCGCCGCCCCGATATCATCATGTTCTCCTGTGCTCCCGCCGATGTCGGGCCGCTGCAGGCCGCGCGGGTGAAGATCGCCGTCGAGGTGGTGTCCCCGGCCACCGAACGGGTCGACGCCGCCGACAAGATGGCCGAGTACGCGCTGGCCGGAATCCCTTGGTACTGGCTGGTGTACATGGATCGGGACCGGGTGAAGGCGATTCAGACCCACGTCCTGGTGCTGGGGCACTACCGGCCGCTGCGCCGCCTCAGCGCGCACGTCGGGGAGACGCTGATCGACATGCCCATCGAGATCGGGATCGATTGGACGCGGCTGATCGGGCTGCTGCTCTGACCGGATCCGTCCTCCGAAAACGACGCTGCCCGCCGGGAATCCCCGGCGGGCAGCGCCTTCCGAACAGTCGGGATCAGTGCGCCCCGATATCGGCCTTCGCCATATCGTCCGCCCGGCCTTCGCCCTGCTTGCCGAAGCCGATGAACATCGCCGAGGCGACCACACCGATCAGCAGGATCGCCGCGGGTAGGTACATGGACTGGCTCAGCGCGGTGCTGAGCTTCTCCAGGATCGGATCCCGCACCGCCGCGGGCAGATCGCTGAGGCTCTTACCGCCCGAGCCCTCGCCGATCGGACCGCTCTGCAGGCCCTGCGCCGAGATCCGCGCCGACAGCAGCGCGCTGATCGCCGCCGAACCGAGCACCGAACCCACCTGGCGGGTGGTGTTGTAGACGCCCGCGCCCGCACCGGCCTGCTGCACGGGCAGGTTGTGGGTGGCGGTGGAGGCCAGCGGCGCCCAGATGCAGGCGTTGGCGATACCGGCGAAGCCGCCGACGATCATGAACAGCGGCAGCGAGCCGTCCGGCTTCATCAGCGCGGCGAAACCGAACAGGGTGGCCGCGAACACCGCGAAACCGATGGTCGGGATGACCCGCGGCGCGACCTTGTCGGAGATCTTGCCGATGATCGGCGCGAAGACGCCGGTCAGAATGGCCATCGGCGCGAAGATCAGCGCCGAGCGGGTCGGCGACAGCTCGTGCACCTGCTGCAGGTAGAAGTAGGCGGGCACGAACACGCTGGTCACCGCCGCGCCCATGGCGGCGATACCGACATTGGACAGCGCGAAGTTGCGGTCCTTGAACAGGCTCAGCGGCACCAGCGGCTCACCGGTATTGCGCGCCTGGTTCACCACGAACAGCGCCAGCACCACGGCGCCGGCCGCGATCATGGCCCAGATCTCGGCGTCCCAGTCGTGGGTATTGCCCTCCTGGATACCGAACACCAGCAGGAACATGCCGACGCCCGACAGCGCCACGCCGACCAGGTCGAACTTGTGCTCGTGCGTGGGCAGCGACGGGACCAGCCAGAACGCCAGCGCGAAGGCGATGATGCCGATCGGCACGTTCACGTAGAAGATCCACTGCCAGCCCTGCCAGTCCACCAGCACGCCGCCCAGGATCGGGCCGACCAGGGTGGCCAGACCGGCCACGCCGCCCCACAGGCCCATGGCCGCGCCGCGCTTGTCCGGCGGGAAGGTGCGGGTGATGACGGCCATGGTCTGCGGCGTCATCAGCGCCGCGCCCAGGCCCTGCACGGCGCGGGCCGCGATCAGCATGTCGACACTGGTCGACTCGGCGCACCAGAGCGAGGCGAGGGTGAACACGACCAGGCCGCCGAGGTAGATGTTCTTGGGGCCGAAGCGATCCCCGAGCCGGCCGGTGACCAGCAGCGGCACCGCGTAGGCCAGCAGGTAGGCGGAGGTGACCCAGATGACCTGGGAGACATCGGCGTTCAGGTCCTTCATGATCGCCGGATTGGCCACCGCGACGATGGTCATGTCCAGCAGGATCATGAAGAACCCGACGACCAGCGCGTATAGCGCTAGCCACGGGTTGCGTTGAGTGGACATGGATTCGGGTTCCTATCCCTGGGAGTGGGTTCTGGTGTCGACGCGCTCGCCGGTCTCGGAGTCGAAGGTTTCCCATTCGAGGTCGCCGCTGCGGAGCTCGTCCATGAGTCCGCGCAGCCAGGTGACTTCGGCGGTGCTGTGCGCGCGTATGTAGTCGACCCGCATCCAGTAACGGCGCGGGACATCGGAGGCGGCGGCCAGGTCGCGGAGCATGGTCAGCTCGGTGACCCGCGCCTCGATCGAGGCGACGCGTTCGCGGAGGGCATCGATGACCTCGTCCACGGGCAAATTGTGCGCTTCGGCCAGTCCGGTCACGAACGCCGGGTACTCGTGAACCGGTTCCCGCAGCAGGTCCCGGACTCGTTCACGCAGCGCCGCGTGCCCGGCCGTGCGAATGCGGTAGGTGGTCCGTTCCGGCCGGTTACCGGCCCGGTCGGTGCTCTCCGCCGCGATCAGTTCCTGATCGGTCAGGCGTGCCACCGTGTGATACAGCGACCCCGGCTTGATCTTGGTGAACTGGTCCTCGTGGCGGCTCAGTAACAGCTGATACATCTCGTACGGGTGCATCGGACGTTCCTCCAGCAGTGCGAGAACCAGCAGCGCCATCGGCGTGAGCGCTGGAGCCGACTGCTTCTTGATCACCACGACCTCCGTTTCGAGTGACGCCATCAACCGTCACCCCATCCTCCGGACCAAATATTCCACGTGGAATATACGACGCCGAACACCGCGCTCACAACCCCTCCCGAGCGGATCACTCCCCGGCATTTATGACCCCCGTCACTGTCCTGTGAAATCGCTTGTCGCAAGCCATCTCTCGATGCGCGGCAACTGAAACCAGCCGGTACCATCAACCTTTCGTCAGGGAAGTAGCAGAAAGAGGTACCCGCCATGTCGGACCAGGAATCGACCACCCAGGACACCGCCGCCGCCGACGGCCTCGCCGCGATGATGGCCGCCTGGGACATCAAGGGTGAGGCCGATTCCACTGCGGAGCAGGCGGATTCGACCGGCGAGTGACCCGTCCCCGGCACCGGACACCGAACAGCCCGCCGAGCCGTCCTCGGCGGGCTGTTTCCGTTCCGGGTCATCTGCGCCATGATGAACGCATGGGGTGGACGATTACCGAGGATGTGTCGGCATACGAGCGGGCGGCCGGCGAATTCCTGCTGTCGGATCCGATCCGGCACACCGTGCTGGTCACCGTGCTGGACCGGCTGCTACGGCAGGGGGTGACGGTCTTCGGGGACGCCGCTCCCCATTTCGGGTGGTGGACCACTCCCGGCGGCGAGGTCGCGGCCGCGTTCTTCCGGACACCGCCCTTCGGAATCGTGGTGTCCCCCTTGCCGTTCGAGGCGATCGCTCCACTCGTGCGCGACTACTCGGCGATCGATCCGGCGCTGCCCGCGGTGTCCGGCCCGTCGGACTCCGCCCGGGCCGTCGCCGAAGTCTGGGCGCGGTCACACGGCACAGCGGCCACCCTGCGCCGCGCCGATCGCCTCTACCGGCTGGATGACCTGGTCCCGCCGGAACCGACGCCCGACGGCCGCGGACGCCTCGCGACCGACCGTGACCGAGCCCTGGCAATCGAATGGCTGCTCGAATTCACCAGGGACATCGGCGATCCGCCCCCGGCGCACCCGGACCGCATGATCGACGACCGCCTGACCCGCGACGGCCTGACCCTGTGGGAAGTGGACGGCACCCCGGTCTCGATGGCCGGAACCGGCCCGGCCGTAGCCGGAACCATCCGCATCGCCCCCGTCTACACCCCGAAACCCCTGCGCGCCAGAGGCTTCGCGGCAGCCGCCACCACCTTCGCCTGCCGCCAGGCCCTCGCCTCCGGCGCGAGCCACATCATGCTCTTCGCCGACCTCGCCAACCCCACCAGCACAGCCCTATACCAGCGCCTCGGCTTCCGTCCCCTCGGCGACTACGACATCTACCACCTCGGCTGAGACCCCTGCCTCGGACCTCATGCGCTCGCGTGGGCCACCAGGTCTCGGCCGCGACCGATCAGGGCCATGCGGTCGTCCCAGTGCTCGCGGACCCAGGCCGGATCAGCCTTGCCAACGATTCCTGTGGTGACGTGTGAGCTTCCGGCCCGGTTCGAGGGCCGGAAACGACACGAGGCCGGAACTCGTGAGAGTTCCGGCCCCGCGCGAGGATTCGACTATCAGGCGGTCGGGGAGAACGCCTCGTCGATGATTTCCTGCTGCTCCACGGCGTGCACCTTGGACGAACCCGAGGACGGGGCCGACATGGCGCGGCGGGAGATGCGGCGCAGCTTGCCGAAACGGGCCGGGAGGATCTCCGGGAGGTTGAGGCCGAAGAAGGGCCAGGCGCCCTGGTTGGCCGGTTCCTCCTGGACCCACGCCAGATCGGAGGCGTTGGGGTACTGCTCCAGGGCCTCGTTGAGGCGGAACTTCGGAATCGGGTACAGCTGCTCGACGCGGACGATGGCCACGTCGTCGCGGTTGTGCTTGTTCTTCTCGGCCACCAGCTCGTAGTAGATCTTGCCGGAGGTGAGCAGCACGCGCTTGACCTTGGAGCGGTCGCCGTTGCCCGACTCGTAGGTGGGCTCCTCGAGCACGGTGCGGAACTTGTTGTCCGTGAAGTCCTCGACCTCGGAGACGACAGCCTTGTTGCGCAGCATGGACTTCGGGGTGAAGACCACCAGCGGGCGGCGGATGCCGTCCAGGGCGTGGCGGCGCAGCAGGTGGAAGTAGTTCGACGGGGTGGAGGGGACCGACACCGTCATCGAACCCTCGGCGCACAGCTGCAGGAAGCGCTCGATACGACCCGAGGTGTGGTCCGGACCCTGGCCCTCATGACCGTGCGGCAGCAGCAGCACGACCTCGGAGAGCTGACCCCACTTGGCCTCACCGGAGGAGATGAACTCGTCGATGATGGACTGCGCGCCGTTGACGAAGTCACCGAACTGCGCCTCCCACAACACGAGTGCGTCCGGGTTGCCCAGCGAGTAGCCGTACTCGAAGCCGACCGCCGCGTACTCCGACAGCGCCGAGTCGTGCACCGCGAACCAGCCCGGGTTCGCCGAGCCGATGTTGTGCAGCGGGGTGTACTCGTCGCCGTTCTTGCGGTCGATGATGACCGAGTGGCGCTGCGAGAAGGTGCCGCGGCGCGAGTCCTGACCGGTCAGTCGGACGGCCTTGCCCTCGTCGATGAGCGTGCCGAAGGCCAGCAGCTCGGCCATGGCCCAGTCGACCTTGCCCTCGTACGCCATCTCGCGGCGCTTCTCCAGCACCGGCTTGACGCGCGGGTGCACGGTGAAGCCCTCGGGCACGTTCAGGAACGCGTCGCCGATGCGCTGCAGCACCGTCTTGTCCACGGAGGTCACGAGGTTCGGCGGCAGCTGCTGCTCGTCCTCGACCGACTCCGAGGCCTCCGGCGGGAACTTCTCCAGCTCGCGCACCTCGTTGAAGATCCGCTCCAGCTGACCCTGGTAGTCACGCAGGGCGTCTTCGGCTTCCTTCATGGAGATGTCGCCACGGCCGATCAGCGACTCGGTGTACGCCTTGCGGACCGAACGCTTGGTGTCGATCACGTCGTACATGCCCGGCTGGGTCATCGACGGGTCGTCGCCCTCGTTGTGGCCGCGGCGGCGGTAGCAGATCAGGTCGATCACGACGTCGCGCTGGAACTTCTGCCGGTAGTCGACGGCCAGCTTGGCCACCCACACACAGGCTTCCGGGTCGTCGCCGTTCACGTGGAAGATCGGGGCGCCGATGAACTTCGCGATGTCGGTGGAGTATTCGGTGGAACGCGAGTACTCGGGAGCGGTGGTGAAGCCGATCTGGTTGTTCACCACGATGTGCACGGTGCCGCCGGTGCGGTAGCCGCGCAGAACCGACAGGTTCAGGGTCTCGGCCACGACACCCTGGCCGGCGAAGGCCGCGTCACCGTGCAGCATCAGCGGCACGACGGAGAACGAGCGGTTCTCCTCGCCGGTGGTGACGATGTCTTCCTTGGTGAGCAGGTCCTGCTTGGCGCGGACCAGACCCTCCAGCACCGGGTCGACGGCCTCGAGGTGCGAGGGGTTCGCGGTCAGCGACACCTCGATCTCGTTGTCGCCGAACATCTGCAGGTAGGTGCCGCGCGCACCGAGGTGGTACTTCACGTCGCCGGAGCCGTGGGTGGCGGCCGGGTTCATGTTGCCCTCGAACTCGGTGAAGATCTTCGAGTAGGGCTTGCCCACGATGTTGGCCAGCACGTTCAGGCGGCCACGGTGCGGCATACCGATGACGACCTCGTCGAGGGCATACTCGGCGCACTGGTCGATGACGGCGTCCATCATCGGGATGACCGACTCGGCGCCTTCCAGCGAGAAGCGCTTCTGGCCGACGTACTTGGTCTGCAGGAAGGTCTCGAACGCCTCGGCCGCGTTGAGCCTGGACATGATGTACTTCATCTCGGCCACGGTGGGCTTCGCGTGCTTCTGCTCCACGCGCTCCTGAATCCACTTGAGCTGCTCGGGATCCAGAATGTGGGTGTACTCCACACCCACGTGGCGGGCGTAGGCGTCGCGCAGGATGGACAGCACGTCGCGCAGCTTCATGCGCTCCTGGCCGTGGAAGCCCGCGACATTGAACTCGCGGTCCAGGTCCCACAGGGTCAGGCCGTGCTGGGTGACATCCAGGTCGGGGTGCGAACGGAACTTGTCCTTCACCAGCCGCAGCGGGTCGGTGTCGGCCATCAGGTGGCCGCGGCTGCGGTAGGCGTTGATCATTTCCTGGACGCGGGTCGACTTGTCGATGCCGCGTTCCTGAATGTCCTTGCGCCAGCGCACCGGCTCGTAGGGGACACCCATGCCGTGGAAGATCTCGTCGTAGAACTCGTCGGAGATCAGCAGGTTGTGCACGGTCCGCAGGAAGTCGCCGGACTCCGCGCCCTGGATGATGCGGTGGTCGTAGGTCGAGGTCAGGGTCATCAGCTTGCCGATGCCCATCTCCGCGAGCTGCTGATCGCTCATGCCCTGGAACTCGGCCGGGTACTCCATGGCGCCCGCGCCGATGATCGCACCCTGGCCCAGCATCAGGCGCGGCACCGAGTGGTTGGTGCCGATGGTGCCCGGGTTGGTGAGCGAGATGGTGACACCGGCGAAGTCGTCGTTGGTCAGCTTGCCCACGCGCGCCCGGCGGACCACGTCCTCGTACGCGGTGTGGAACTGCGTGAAGGTCATGGTCTCGGTGTTCTTGATGGCCGCGACCGCCAGCGCCCGGTTGCCGTCCTTGCCCGGAAGGTCGATGGCCAGACCGAGATTGGTGTGCGCCGGGGTGACCGAGTTCGGCTTCCCGTCGATCTCGGCGAAGTGCCGGTTCATGTTCGGGAAGGCCTTGATGCCCTGCACGATCGCGTAACCCAGCAGGTGGGTGAAGGAGATCTTGCCGCCGCGGGTACGGGCCAGGTGGTTGTTGATGACCAGCCGGTTGTCGATCATCAGCTTCGCGGGGATGGCGCGCACCGAGGTGGCGGTGGGGATGGCCAGCGACGCCGACATGTTCTTCGCGACCGCCGCGGAGGGTCCGCGCAGCACCTTGGTCTCGTCCTCGGCGGACGGCTTGGGGCCGCCGGAGGTCGGGGCCGCGTTCGAGGTCGGGGCCGGAGTGGTCTGCGGGGCGCGCACCTGCGCCGGGGCCGGAGCCGGGGCGGGCGCGGCCGCGGTGGCGGCGACGGGGGTGGCGGCAGGCGCGGCGGCGGCGGGGGCCGGAGCGACGGCGGCAGGCGCCTGGCTGTTGTTACCAATCTCGGCAGTGTTCTCCGGCGTGTAGTCCGCCAGGAACTCGTGCCAGCTCTCATCGACGGACGAGGGGTCTTGCTTGTACTTCTGGTACATCTCGTCGACAAGCCACTGGTTCTGTCCGAACTGGTCTGTTGAGCTGCTCACAGCAGGTGTTCGCCTCATTTCGTTCTTCGCGCTGCGACGTTTGTGACGTGCCCGGCACGGGTAATCGGCGGATGCGCGCCGATGCGCCCCCACTGAGGATATGCCCACCCCTGTTCGCCGTCGGTCGTGGCTACCACCGAGCGGACGCATTCTCTCGTGACGACTCGTCCTCGCTCGAGAATATTCCTTCCGTCGCCCGCGCCGCAGCCCACAAGCGGGAGTACGGGCCGTCGGCCCCGAGGAGTTCGTCGTGTGACCCGATTTCGCTGATCCGGCCGTGCTCGACGACCGCGATCCGATCGGCCTGCGCGGCGGTCGCGAGCCGGTGCGCCACGATGATCGAGGTTCGCCCCCGCGTCACCGATTCGCTCGCGACCAGCACCGATGCCTCGGCGGCGGGATCCAGTACGGCGGTGGCCTCGTCGAGCAGGAGCAGGTCGGGCCGGACCAGTTCGGCGCGGGCCAGGGCGATGAGCTGGCGTTGCCCGGCCGAGAGCCCGCGCCCGCGTTCCCCGACCGGCTGCGACATGCCCCGGGGCAGTGCGGCGATCGTGTCCAGCGCGCCGACCGCGGCGGCCGCCGCCTCGATTTCAACGCGACTCGCAAAAGGTTTGCCAAATGCAATGTTGCTGGCAATGTCGCCGGTGAAGAGGTGAGCTTCCTGCGGGACCACGCCGAGCCGCGAACGGAACTCGGCGAGGCGATAGTCGCGAATATCCACGCCGTCCACCCGAATTACACCGTGAGTGTCCGGATCATGGGCTTTGTCATGCGTTTTCGCTATGGAGATTGCCGTCGCGGCGTCGGTAACTTCGTGATTCGCGTCACCGGACACACGTTCTCGCGGCATGTCGTAGAGCCGGGCCAGCAACTTCACGATGGTCGACTTGCCCGCGCCGGTCTCACCCACCAGCGCGAGGCTGCCGCCCGCCGGGATGCTGAGGCTGACGCCCTCCAGGGCGGGCCGCACCGCGCCCGGGTACTGGAAGCGCACGTCGTCGAACACCACCTCGCCGCGCAGCCGCCCGTCGATCGGGGCCGCGTCCGCGGGATCGGGGGCGATGGAGGACGGGGTGTGCAGCAGTTCCCCGATGCGCCGCAACCCGACCCGCGCCTGCTGGTACCCGTCGAAGAGCTGCGACAACTGCATGATCGGCCCGAACAGCAGCTGCAGGTACAGCACGAACGCGACCAGGGTGCCCGCGCTGGTGGTCCCGTGCGCCACCGCCCGGGCCCCGGTGAACACGACCGCGGCCAGCGCCAGATCCGCCCACATGCCGACGAAGGCGAAGAAGGTGGCGATGGCCCGCTGCGCCTGCATCCGGCTGACCCGGTAGTTGTCCGAGTACCCGGCGAAACGCCGCTCGGAGATCGCCTCGTGCCGGTTGGCCTGCACCACCCGTAGTCCCGCGACGTTCTCGGCGAAGTCGGCGTTCACGGTCGCCGAATGCTCCCGGGAGGCGCTGTAGGCGGCGTCGGAGACCTTGCGGAACTTCCAGCTGGCCACCAGCAGCGCGGGCACCGTCACGAACACCACCAGGGCCAGGCCCGGGTCGATGATGGTGAGCGCCACCGCGATTCCGCCGACGGTCAGCAGCGCGACCAGCGCGTCCGGCAGACCGGTCTGCATGAACGTCGACAGCGCGTCGATGTCGGTGGTCATCCGGGTCATGATGCGGCCGGACAGTTCCCGCTCGTAGAAGTCCAGGCCTAGCCGCTGCAGATGCGCGTAACTGCGCACCCGCAAGCCGAACAGCACCCGCTCCCCGGCCCGATTGCTCCACAGCAGCGCGGCCGCCGCGACCAGCCACCCGGCCACGACCAGGACGACGCCGATGACGGTGGCCCGCACCAGCGCCGCGCCGTCGTGCCGTCCGACGCCCGCGTCCACCGCGTACCGCACCACCGACGGGAAGCCCACGCCGACAAGCGCGTTGAGCGCCAGCAGGATCATGGTTCCCGCGACCAGCCATTTCACCAGTCTCAGCGCGTGACTCAGCCGGAACCCGGGGTCGGGCTCCCGCAACGAGTCCGCGTCCAGCCCCGGCTCTTCCAGCGCGGGCGGCAGCTTGCCGAGCACCCGCCGCACTTCCTCGGGCGTATCCCGGTCCGGTTGCGCGCCCGCCGCGGTCTGCCCGAGTTCGAGGTCGGAGTCCGCGGCCGCTGGATCGAGGGGCGCGAATTCCGGTGCGGGCAGCCGGATCACGCGGTCGGCGTGGGACAGCGTCGATTCGCGGTGGGCCAGGATCAGCGTGGTCCGGCCGGAATCGGTGGGCAGGGACGCGAAGATCGCGGCCTCGGTGACCGCGTCGACCGCCGAGGTGGCGTCGTCGAGGATCAGGACGCGCGGGTTGGCCAGCAGGGCACGGGCCAAGGCGATGCGCTGGCGCTGACCGCCGGACAGGGTCAGGCCGCGTTCGCCGACCACGGTGTCGTAGCCGTCGGCGAGGGCATTGATGAAATCGTCCGCCGCGGCCTGTTTGGCGGCCGCGTGGATCTCGGCCTCGGTCGACTCCGGGCGGCCCAGAGCGATATTGGCGGCGATGGTGTCGGAGAGCAGGAACGCCTCGTCGAACACCACGCCCACGGCCGCGCGCAGGTCGGCCGCACGGAGATCGGCGACGTCGGCGCGGGAGTCGGTGCCGTACAGGCTGATCCGGCCGGAGTCGGGGGAGTAGAAGCGCGGCAGCAGCAGGCTCAGCGTGGACTTGCCCGAGCCCGCCGGGCCGATGATCGCCACCGTCTCCCCGGGCGCGATGTCGAGGCTGAAATCGCGCAGCACCGGGCGGTCCGGATCGAAACCGAACGTGAGGTCCTCGATGTCGATGCCGAGCGGCCCGGCGGGCACCGGCGCCGGCTGCTCGGGGTCGACGCGGTCGGGCGCGCTGTCGATCACCTGGTGCACGCGTTCGGCGGCGGCTCGCGTCAGCTGCGCCATCACCACCACGTACGACACGATGCGGGTGGAGTTGGTCATGGTGGCGACGTAGGCGACGAAGGCCAGGAAGGTGCCGAGCCCGATGCTGCCATGGAAGGCCAGCAGCCCGCCGACCGCGATCACCGCGACCAGCCCGGCCTGTGGAATCGACCCGAGTGTCGGGCTGAAGCGGGCGTCGATGCGGGCCGCGCGCATGCGTTCGGCGTACAGCTCGCGTCCGTGGCCCTCCAGCAGGTCGACCATGCGGGCCTCCTGGCCGAAGCCCTTCACCACGCGCACACCGGTGACGGTCTCCTCGACGTGCTGGGCCAGGTCGGCGGCGCGCTGCTGCGCCGACCAGGTGGCGGCGTACAGACGCGGCCGCACCCGGTAGACCACGAAGGCCAGTACCGGCACCACCAGCAGCGCGGCCAGCGCCAGCGGCGGCGAGAGCCAGAGCATGACGCCCGCGGCGAGCACGAACTGCAGCGCCGCCACCGAGGACCAGGGCGCCATCGACAGCAGCCCCTGCACCAGGGTGAGGTCGCTGATCGAGCGGGAGATGACCTGGCCGGTGCGCAGCTCGTCCTGCCCGGGCCCGTCCAGGCGTTGCAGCGCGGCCAGCAGATCCACCCGCAGTTCGTGCTGGACGTCGAGGGCGAGCCGCCCGGCGAGCATGCGGCGGCCGAAGGAGGCCAGGAAGCGGCCGAGGGCCAGCGCGCCCAACGCGATCGCCAGGCCCGCGATGATGCTGGTATTGCCCGCGGTCGCGCCGTCGAGGGCGCGTTTGGCCAGCAGCGGCCCGGTCACCTCGACGACCGCGCCGGCCACGATCGCCACCGCCAGCCCGGCCAGCATCCACGGGTGCCCCGCGCACCGGTCCCACAGCCGCCGCAACCATCCGCGGCCGGTTCCGTCACCGGCCCCGGTCGCCATCGTCTCGCCCACATCACTCGAACTCATCCCGGAGAACAACGACCGCCCCACCCCCTGTTTGTTCCCGTCCCCTCACCAGTGTGGCCGGGACGCCGCCTTGTGTCTCTGGTCCCGGCGTGTTCCGCTGAACTTCGCACCCCCGCGTCCGGTCCCGTCGAAACGGAGTTCCCGCCATGCCGATTCAGCGCCTCAATCACGCTGTCCTGTTCGTCTCCGACGTGGAACGCTCGGTCGCGTTCTACAGCGAGGTGCTCGGCTTCCGCCGCCTGCCCGGCGGCTTCCCGGGCGGGGCGTTCCTGCAGGCCGAGGGGTCGGCCAATGACCACGACCTGGGCCTGTTCCAATCCCCGGACCCGTCGGTGCCGCACCGCACCGGCCGGGTCGGGCTCTACCACCTGGCCTGGGAGGTGGACACGCTCAGCGAGTTGCAGCGGGTGCGCGACGCCCTGATCGCGGCGGGCGCGCTCACGGGCGCGTCGGACCACGCCTCGACCAAGGCCCTCTACGCCGCCGATCCCGACGGCATCGAATTCGAGGTCTGCTGGCTGGTTCCCGACTCCGCGGTGGAGGCCGAACTGGCGGGCATGACCGCGCCGAGCCTGCCGCTGGACCTGCCGGGGCTCATCGCCGAGTACGGCGCGGACACCCCGGGCGGCCCGCGCACCGACCACGCGGTCTGGCAGCGGGTGTTCGCCGACCGCGACTGAGCGTCAGATGTCGCGGCGGGTGTAGAACCACCAGCCCGCCGCGCCCGCGGCCGCGCTCCACAACACCAACATCGCCATGGCCGCCGGAGTGGGCGCGATGAGCGCGTTCTTGGCGTACCGTCCGCCGCTGATCGCCCCGACCGTCGAGGACACCGGCAGAATGGCCGCCAGCCCGCCGAATCCGATGGCGCGCGCGGTGATCCAGATCAGCGGCTCCAGCACCGCCCAGCCCAGCACCGCCATCAGCGCCTGGGTGGGCGAGCGCAGCACGAAGCCCACCGCGGTCCCGATCACCGCCCAGCACACCGCCGCCAGCGCCACCCCGATCAGCACACCGAAGTAGCCGCCGTCCATGGGCACCCGCGAGCCGCCCGCCAGCCGCATGGCAGCCCCGCCGAGCACCTCCATGGCGACCACGGTGGCGAGCGAGAACGCCCCCGCCACCGCGAGTTTCGTGCTCAGCAGCAGCGTCCGGTCGGGTGTGAACAGCGAGCTCATCGCCACACCCCCGGTGGCGAACTCCGAGCCCGCGCCGACCGCCCCGAAGGCGGCGGCCGCGGCCACGGTCAGCACCACCACCCAGGCGGTGAGCATGGCTGTCCACCCGGACCCGGAGCTGAACCCCTGCGCGTTCTCGCCGCCGGGCTGGAATCCGGCGCCCAGCGCCACGAAGGCCGCCACGCCCGCCGCGACGACCCCGCCGCCGATCACCCAGTTCAGCCGCACCGAAGTCACCTTCCGCACTTCGGAATTCGCGGCCCGGGCCACCACCGGCGGCACAGTGAACTTCATCGAGCGTCCTTTCGTGGAACCTCGGTGCTCGAGCCGCCGCGCGACGACGTCACCGGTGCGTTCCGTAGGCGGCCGGGCCGGGGTAGGCGGGGTTGGTGGGTCCGGTGTGGGTGAGGGCGGCCAGCACCTGATCCGGGTGGATGTGTTCGGGCGTGACCTCGGTGAGCTGGACCCGGGCGGCGCCGGCGGCCGATTCCAGTTGCGACAGTGAGGCTTCCGCGATGGCGAGACGGCCGTCGGGCCGCATGACCGCGTCGGTGAAGCCCTGCGCGGCCAGCGAGGTGGCCAGCGCGATCGGGCTGGAGGCCTTGACCAGCAGCCGGTCCGGGTGGCTGCGGCGCAGCCGGGCGGGACTGCCCTGGTAGGCGATGCGGCCGCGGTCCATGACGATGAGCTCGTCGGCGATGGGCAGCACGGTGCTCAACGTGCGCGAGGTGAGCAGCACGGTGCCGCCACGGCGGGCGTGGCCGCGCAGATGGTCGTTGAGCCAGGCGGTTTCGCCGATGTCGAGTCCGGTGGCCGGATCGTCGAGCACCAGCAGCGGGGGATCGCCGAGCAGGGCGACGGCCAGCGCCAGCCGGGTCCGCATGCCCTCGGTGAGTCCGCCGATCCGTTCGTCGGCGGCGTCGAGGAGCCGGACCAGCCGCAGCAGTTCCTCGGCCCGTTCGTCGGAGACGCCCGCGGCCGCGGCGTACACGCGCAGCTGGGCGAGCACCCGCCGCGCGGGGTCCAGCCCGCGCGGGGTGAGCATCGCGCCGACCGCCCGCCGCCCGGCCCGCGCCCCGGAACCGGGCCCGCCCACACTGGCGGTGCCGGAGGTGGGGGTGAGCAGTCCGAGCAGCATGCGCAGCACCGTGGACTTGCCGGCGCCGTGCGGTCCCACCAGCGCGGCCACCGTCCCGGCGGGCACCACGAAGCTGACGTCGTCGACGGCGGTGATGCTCTCGAAGGTCTTGGTCAGCCCGCCGGCGGCGAAGGCGAGGGGCCGGGCGCTCACTGCTGCTTGTTCCAGGCCGGCGCGTTCAGGGCGGTCAGCGGGTCGGCGTCGACGATCATGGGCTGCGGCCAGCTCAGCGGCGGCGCGCCGAAGGCGTTGCGGGCATTGTCGACGGTGCGGCGGCCCAGCGCCCGGTTGCCGAATCCGCCGATGGCCGCGCCGATTCCGGCCGGAATCACCTTGCCGACCATGAGCGCTCCGCGCTTGGCGATGAACTGCACCATGAACCGCTTGAGCAGCGAGTCGTTCATGGAGCTCAGGCCGGGGATCTTGGCGGCCATCAGGCCACCCCAGTTCTTGGCCGACACGCCGACGCTCTTCTGCACGATCTCCATGCCGCTCTCCCCGAGCACCACCGCCAGCACCAGGGCGCGGCGGCGTTCCTTGTCCTCGGGCGCGATGCCGTGCACCGCGGCCACGGCCAGGGTGAACACCGCGGACGCCTCCAGGAAGAACGCGGTCTCCGCGCTCATGGCGGCCACCGACGCGACGGTTCCGACGCCGGGCACGGCCGCGGTCGCGCCGACCGCGGTGCCGGAGGCGGTGACGGTGTTCAGATACAACTTCTCGAACCGCGCGATGATCTGCCCGGGTGTCTCGTCCGGGTGATCGGCCCGCAGCTTGGCGACGTATTTCGCGACCGCCGGGGCCTGCACCTGGGACCCGTTGTCGAGCAGCGAAACGACCGCCTTTTCGAATCCGCCCTTGAACATCGGCAACCCCTTACTTCCGTGCGGTCCTCTCCGACCGAAACTCTATGGCACCCCGACAACGATTCGCGAGATAGACCGGTTCCGGACGGGACCATCGCGCGCCACGCCGGATCGGCCTAGGGTGGACCGGGTGGCAGGCGTGTCCGAAGGCGCGTCGGGTGTGCCCGACCCGCGGCTGAGCGCGTACGTCCTCGACTACGAGGGCTACCTGTTGCACGGCTTCACCCCGGGCACCCATATCGGCATGCCGGGCTCGGCGCTGACGGTGATCATCACCATCGGCGAACCGATCCACGTCCCGGTCTCCAGTCATCCCGAGCAGGCGGGCGGCCACTGGGACATGCTGGCCAGCGGGCTCACGGTGCGTCCGGCGGTGATCGCGCACAACGGCTTCCAGCACGGCGTGCAGCTGAATCTGACCCCGCTCGGCTGCCGGGCGGTGCTGGGGATGCCCGCCGCGGCGCTCGGCTCGTGGATCGTGGACCTGGCCGACGTGCTCGGGCCGCGCGCCACGGAGCTGCGCGAACGGCTGGCGGAGCCGGTGTCGTGGCCGGAGCGGTTCGCCGTCATCGACGAGATCCTGTTGCGGCACATCGCCCCCGTGCGCTGGGAGGACGAGCTGACCCACGCCTGGGCGCTGCTGTCCGGGCCGGACCCGGCGGTGCGGGTGGCCGAGGTGGCCGACGAGATCGGCTGGAGCCGAAGGCATCTCGGCAACCGTTTCGGCGCGGAGTTCGGCATCACCCCCAAGGACGCGGTCCGGGTGGCCCGTTTCGAACGTTCGCACCGGCTGCTGCGTGAGCCGGTCGCGCCGCCGCTGGCCACGGTGGCGACCACCGCCGGGTACTACGACCAGGCGCACATGGCCCGCGAGTGGCGGGAGCTGGCGGGCATGCCGCCGTCGGTGTGGCGGGAGAACGAGGAGTTCCCATTCGTCCAAGACCAACTAGGGGCCGAGGTCGGAGGCTAGTGCCATGAGCGAAACCACCAATCCCGTACGGACCGCCACCGTCGTCTGGCCGACCCTGGTCTACCGCGACGCCGCGGCCGCGATCACGTTCCTGGAGGCCGCCTTCGGCTTCGAGACCACCGCCCGCTACGAGTCGGGCGCCACCGTCGACCACGCCGAGCTGGCCTGGCCGGGTGGTGGCGCGATCATGCTCGGCGGGGTGCGCGAGGGCATGGCGCTGGACTGCCAGCCGCCCGGTGTCGGCTCGGTGTACATCGCCCTCGACGAGGTCGAGGCGCTGTACGAGCGGGCGCGGGCCGCGGGCGCGACCATCACCCGCGAACTGCGTGACGAAACCGATTACGAATCAAAGGGTTTCACCTGCCGCGACCCCGAAGGCGTCTACTGGAGCTTCGGCACCTATCGGGGCGCGGCGGGGGAGTGAGCGGTCAGACCGCGCCGTGACCGGCGGGCACCCGCTCGGCCTCCACCGGCGGAGGCGGCGGGGTGCCGTCGCCGAACGGCTTGCCGCCCAGGGCTTCCCGGCCGTGCGGGGTCAGCCAGTCGCCGAGTTCGGGACCCTTGGGCACGACCCGCGTCGGATTGATGTCGGTGTGCACGATGTAGTAGTGCTGCTTGATCTGCACGAAGTCGACGGTGTCGCCGAAACCGGGGGTCTGGAACAGGTCGCGGGAGTACGCCCACAGCACCGGCATCTCGGTGAGCTTCTGCCGGTTGGTCTTGAAGTGGCCGTGGTACACCGGGTCGAACCGGGCCAGGGTGGTGAACAGCCGCACGTCGGCCTCGGTGATGGTGTCGCCCATCAGGTACCGCTGGCCCGCGAGCCGTTCGCTGAGCCAGTCGAGCGCGGTGAACAGCCGGTCGTAGGCGGCGTCGTAGGCCTGCTGGTCGCCCGCGAACCCGCATCGGTACACGCCGTTGTTGACCTCGGTGTAGATGCGGCGCATGACCGGATCCATCTCCGCGCGTAGATCTTCCGGGTACAGGTCGGGCGCGCCGGTCCGGTGGTACTCGGCCCACTCGGTGGAGAAGTCGAGGGTCATCTGCGCGTAGTCGTTGGTGACCACCGCGCCGGTGCGCTCGTCCACGACGGCGGGCACGGTGATGCCGCGCGGGTAGTCGGGGAACCGCTTGAAGTACGCGTCCTGCAGGAAGTGGATGCCGAGCACCGGATCCACCTCGCCCGGATCCAGGTCGAATGTCCAGCTGCGCTTGTCGTGGGTCGGCCCGCACAAGCCCAGGGACAACACCGATTCCAGCCCCAGCAGCCGCCGCACGATCAGCGTGCGATTGGCCCACGGACACGCCCGCGCCGCGACCAGCCGGTACCGGCCGGGCTCCACGGGATACCCGTCCCGCCCGTCCGCGGTGATCCGCGTCTCGATGTAGTTCGTGTCCCGCTTGAATTCGCCAGGCTCGACGTAAGTCCCCGGCTCGGATTTCGAGGTGGTCACTGTGCCCATTTTGCCCTCCGCTTCGCTCCGGGCGGGTTCGCGGCCCCTAGGTCTCGATTCTTCCCTCCTCCGCTCCTCCGCTTCGCTCCCCCGCTCCGTCAGTCCAGAATCGAGACGGCCGCGAACCATCGGGGTGATCTTCTGCGGTCGGCACCGCCGATGTTGCGCTTGCCCTTTTGCGAAGGTAAGCGTCCGCATACATTCAGGGCATGACTGACTCGAAGCCCACCCGCCTGGAGCGCATCGTCACCGCCGGCGGCGCGGACGCGGCGATCCTCACCATCGACCATCCGCCGCTGAATCTCTTCGACAAGGCGTTGATGGACACCCTCGCCTCGGATCTCGAGGAGTTGTCGGCGAATCCGCCCCGCGCGCTGCTGATCCGCGCCGATGGGAAGCTGGTGTCGGGCGGCGTGGACGTGCATGTCTTCGACGGGCTGTCGGAGGAGGAGGGCGCGCAGCTGTGGCAGACCCTGTTCGCGCGCATCATCCACCCGCTCGAGGCGCTGCCGTGCCCGGTCGTCTTCGCCGCCCACTCGCTGACCCTGACCGCGGCCTTCGAGATGTCGCTGGCCTGCGACATCATCCTGGCCGCCCCCAAGGCCAAGTTCGGCCTGGTGGAGACCGTGGTCGGCCTGACCCCGTCGATGGGCGGCCCGCAGCGGCTGGCCGAGCGGGCCGGTTCGGGCCGGGCCCGCGAGTTCGTCATGACCGGTGACCTCTACGACGCCGCCACCATGGCCGAGTGGGGTGTGGTCAATGCCGTGCACGAGGACGTGGACGCCGCCGCCCGGGCGCTGCTGGCCCGCCTCGCCGACGGCCCGACCCGCGCGCACGCGGCCACCAAGGCGATCATCGAGGCCTGGCGGTCCGGCGGTGTCGCCCACGCGGATTCGGTGACCCCGGAGGTGTCCGGGCAACTTTTCGGCACCGAGGACCTGAAGGGCGCGGTGCGCAGCTTCCTGGAGGTCGGCCCCGGAAAGGCCACGTACACGGGCAAATAGGCCCGGCCGGTCGGACCGGCTGTGCGCGCCCGGGCGTGTCCAATGACGCCCGGGCGTGTCAAGCCGTCTACCTGCGATGGTGTCGGATTGGTGGCGACACGAGACCACTCGGAGGCCATTTCGGACGCAGGGTCGTGAACGACAGCCCAAATCCGACGTTTCCGCAGGCTCGATTGGGGGAACCGAGGTTTGGCAGGACGCCGATCTGTTTCCGTGGGGTCAAAGCCTGACATCCGTTTGCCGACAATCCGCCCACTTCTGTGATCTGCATCATATAGTCACTCATGCCTGGCAGGGCTTCGAGGCACTCGGAGGGACGATGTCGCAGTTACTCGTGGAATTCCCGCACACGCGAAACGGCTGGTGTGACAACCCGCTTGCGCGCGCCGCCGACGGCATCCTGCGCTACGGAAACCTCACCCCCGCACTGACCGAGCTACTCGACATCCAGGTCCACAATTTCGCCGCCCGCGAGGCCGTCGTCGAGATCGGCGGCCCCCGGCTCACCTACCGCGAGCTCTGGTACTCGGCCTCCCGCATCGCCGGCGGGCTGCAGGAGCACGGCATCGGCTACGGCGACCGGGTCGCGGTCCGCATGCCGGTCGGCGCCCGCTGGGTCCAGGCCTTCCTGGGCGCGCTGCTCTCCGGCGCGGTCCCGGTGCTGGTCCACGACGGCCTCCCGGACGCGCTGGCGGACCGCGTGATTCGCGACGCCTGCGCCGACTTCGTGCTGGACGGCGGCGGCACCGCGGCCGGTTTCGCCGCGGCCCTGCCCGACGGCGCAGCCTTCATCGACGACGGCGCGTCCCTGGGCGAGCTGGCGTTGCTCTCCTACACCAGCCCGGGCCCCGACACCGCCCCGCGCGGGGTGGAGCTGACCAACGAGAACCTGCTCTCCGCAATCCGTTCCGTGGTGGGCGCGCTGGATCTGCCCACCGACGGCCTGCGCAACCTGGTGCTGCTGCCGCTCGCGCACGCCAGCGGGTGCGTGGATCAACTGCTGCCGACATTCGCGGTCGGCGGCACGGTGGTGCTCACCCCGGACCGTTCCCTGGTGCCGCGGGCGCTGGTGGCCGAACGCATCGACATGGTCGCCGCGACCCCCAGCATCTTCGCCGGGCTGCTGCCCGGCCTGGCCGGGCTGCGGGTGGAGCAGGTGCGTCAGGTGTGCAGCGCCGGGCACCGCGCCGAACTGGCCGCGGCCTCCGCCGCCTCCGGCTCGGTCGCCGACACCCTGCGCGAGGTCTTCCCGGCCGCGCGGCAGTGGTCGGTGTGGGGCGCGACCGAGACCTCCGGCATCGGCCTGGCCCGCGACGACACCGCCCTGGACTTCGACGATAACGACAGCGCCCGCGACACCCTCGGATTCGCCTTCGGGGGAACCGAACTGGCGTTGTGGGGCCCGCGCGCGGACGCCGGGTGCGGCGAATTGCTGTGCCGCGGGCCGAATGTGAGCCCGCGCTACTGGAACGACCCGAAGACCACCGAATCGCGCTTCACCGGGCCTTGGTTCCACACCGGGAACCAGGTCAGCATTACCGCCGACGGTCTGGTCCGCCGGGTCGGCTGACCGGCGCGGTCGGTACACATCGCGGAGACGCCGCGCGGACCGGCTCAGGCGCCGCGCGGGGGTCCCGGGTGTGTCGGGGTCAGCCCAACAGGCGGGTGTGCAGGGCGTCGCGGATCTCGACGGTGATGCCGATTTCGGTGAGGTAGCCGTCGAGGCCGCCGTAGAGGATGTGCATCGAGGTGGTGGCGCACTCCAGGTATTCGGTGCGGACGCCGAGCAGGTCGTCGGAGACCTCCTTGTCGGACTCCGCGGTCATGAACGAGCGCAGCACCGGCACCGCGTCATTGCTGAGCAGGTAGTCGGCGAACACGTCGTCCTCGGTGACCCCGACCGCGCGCAGCAGCGTGGCCACCGCCCAGCCGGTGCGGTCCTTGCCGGCGGCGCAGTGCACCAGCGCGGTGCCGGCCAGCGTGGAGTCGGCCAGCGACTTGATCGCGAGGTGGGCCTCGGGCAGGGCCGGGAACTGGCGGTAGACCTCGAGCATGTGGGCCTGGGCGGTCGCCTTGTCGCGCGCCTCGTGCGGCGGGGTCTGGCCCATGCGGGAGTCGAAGGGCGTGACCCGCAGTCGCACGCCGTCCGGGATGACGTCGTGTCCGATGTAGTCGATCTCGGCGTGTCCGCGCAGGTCGTGGATATCGGTGACGCCCAGCGTGCGCAGGGTGTCGACACCGGCGTCGTCGATCCGGCTGAGCTGGGCGGACCGCAGCAGGACGCCTTCCTTGACGGTGGATCCACCGATGGTCCGTGCTCCACCCAGATCGCGGAAGTTGAAGGTGCCGGAGATCAGGAATTGGTCGTAGCGCGCAGAGGTCACCAGCTCAGGCTATCGGTGAGTGGGACTCGTGGTCGGCGATCGATCGATGAGCGGGACTCGTTCGCGGCGAATCCGGGTTCCCGAAATGCGCTCCCGGTGTGTGGGGTCGCGCACACCCGCTATGTGTGTCGCGCATACCTCAATAAAATACCGATTGGTCCAAACAACGTCTTTACCTGGCGATCGTTCAATTTGATCATTCCCAATCGATCGCAGCCCCGTTTCAATCAGGTAACAAAACAATCCTGAGGTACGTATTGGACTATCAAAGCTGGTCGCAAGGACAGTAAACGACGTAACATCGGTACCCGTTGAACGGGTACGCCGGGGTACAGGCCGGTGATCGATGCTGATCTGCAACCCGTTGAGCGAGCCGCGCAGGCGAGGTGCGCGAGTCTTTTCGCCAAAGGGAGTCGTCGTTGAGCGCAAGTGGAGAAATCACCCAGGTCGGACTTCGTCCGGCTATGACCGAGGCCATCGAGGCCGCGGCCGGGTCGCTCGATTTCAGCGGTAATCGTGCGCTTCGAGTTCTGTTGCACGCGGGCGTCAGTACGCTGTGGCCGATCCTGAAATCCTCACCCGACCGCCAGCTGCGGGCCTACGAGTCGACCCTGTCGGTGCTGCGGCGGCGCTGGGAGAACCAGACCGGCTGCGTGCCGGATCCGATCGCCACCGCCATGTTCCGGGAACTGGACGCCGACGTGACCGAGTTCCTGGACCTGTGCGCCCGCCGGTCGGGCACCCAGTGGCTGGAACCGGTCGACGCCATCGCCGCCTACCTGCTGGCCGTCATCCAGGGCATGGTGTTGCGCTGGCTGGCGGACTGCGATGACGAGATCTCACTGGTCGTGCTGGACGACCTGGTCTCGTACCTGTCCACCAAGGCCGTCGACCTCTGAGAATTCGCTCCGGTGGATTCGCCTCAACTTTGTGCTGGACGAGTGACCAGGTTCGTGGTCGAATGATCTGGTGACCGATTCGTCGCCGATCAGCGGGCTGCACGCGGCCACCGCCGACCTGGAACCGCCGCTGGCCGCGGTCGACCTGACCGCCCTGCGCGCCAATGCCGCCGATCTGGTGCGCCGCGCCCGCGGCGTGCCGATCCGGGTGGCCAGTAAATCCGTGCGCTGCCGCGCGGTGCTCGAGGAAGTGCTGGGCGACAAGCTCACCGCGTCCGGCGGCTTCGCCGGGATCATGGGTTACTCACTGCGCGAAGCGATCTGGCTGGTCCGCGAGGGCGCGCGCGATGTGCTGCTCGGCTATCCCACCGCCGACCGGCACGCGCTGGCCGAACTCGCCGCCGATCCGCTGCTGCTCGACTCCATCACCCTCATGGTCGACGACACCGACCAGCTGGACTTCATCCGCGCCGCCGTCGGCGAGAAGGCCGCTCCCCGTGTGTGTCTGGATGTCGACGCCTCCCTGCGCATCGGCCCGCTGCACCTGGGCGTGCGCCGCTCCCCGATCCGCACCCCCGACCAGGCCGCGAAGCTGGCGACCGAAACCCGTTCCCGCGGTTTCCGGCTCGTCGGCGTGATGACCTACGAGGCCCAGATCGCTGGCCTGCCCGACACCAATCCGGCTGTGCGCCTGGTGAAGTGGGCCTCCGCCGCGGAGATCGGCAAGCGCCGCCGCCAGGTGCTGGACGCGGTGCGGTCGGTGGCCGGTGAACTGGAACTGGTCAACAGCGGCGGCACTGGGTCCATCGAGGTCTCCATCACCGACCCGGGCGTCACCGAGGTGACCGCGGGTTCGGGCCTGTACCTGCCGACCCTGTTCGACGGCTACCGCAATCTCGCTCCGCGTCCGTCCATGTACTTCGCGGCCCCCGTGCTGCGCCGTCCCGCGCCGGGGATCGCCACCGTGTACTCCGGCGGCTACATCGCCTCCGGTCCCACGGGCGCGTCGCGGGTGCCGAAACCGGTGTGGCCCTTGGGCTTGAAGCTGATCGGCACCGAGGGCGCGGGCGAGGTGCAGACCCCGCTGACAGGCGCCGACGGGCTGCGGATCGGTGATCGCGTCTGGTTCCGGCACGCCAAGGCGGGCGAGCTGTGCGAGCGGTTCAACGAGGTCCACCTCGTCGACGCCGACGGCAGCCGCACCACGGTGCCGACCTACCGCGGCGAAGGCCACAACTTCGGCTGACGGCACGTGCGGCGCCGAGTTCCGGCTGTCGGGGGGAACTCGGTGCCGCGCTGTCAGACCCGGTCGAGTTGCAGGACCGCGGCCAGGTCGGACAGTTCGGCGGTGGTGGCCGGGAGGAATTCGGTCAGCAGCGGTGAGCGCACGATGATCGCCGACCACATGGCCCGCGAGATGGCGCTGGTCAGCCAGTGCCGCGACAGCAGCGCGCCGATGCCGTGCGGCGCGTCCTCGGGCGCGGAGGTGGTCATGGAGACCAGCACCACCGCCGCCTCGCGACCCTGGAAGTGGTCGGGCGTGCCGACCAGCACGTCCTCGATCTTGGCCCGCGACAACAGGGTTCGGATGCGCGCCACCTGCGCGTGATACGGGGCAACCACCAGGATGTCGTGCGGGTGCAGGCGGCGGGTGACCGCTCCGGTGTGCCAGGGCAGACCCAGCAGCGTCCGTACCTGGCGCACGATCTCGCGCGCCTCCTCGGCGGATTCGGTGCCGTTGCCGTGATGCTCCACCGCGACCGTGCGCACGCCGGGCGGGATGCCGTCGAGTTCGCGTGCCAGGGTGACGGTTTCGTTCGAGCGCAGCCGATTGTCGTAGCGCAGCCGCGACACCGGCCCGCACATGCGCGGATGCATGCGCCAGGTGCGGTCCAGGAAGTAGCCGTAGGCGGCGGGCAGGGTGCGGTGCGCGCCGAGCAGCCGGCCCAGCACGGATTCGGCGATGGGCTCGGGATGGGTGCCGTGCGCGGCGGGCGGCGCGGGGTCGCCGATCAGCAGCAGGTTGCGCGCGCACACCGCCACCGCGGCCGCCTCGGCCAGCGGGAACTTCCCGGCGTCCACGATGACCAGCAGGTCCAGGCTGTCGCGCGCGATGCGTTCCGGATCGGTGAAGTCGCCCGAGAGTCCGCCCACCACACAGCCGTTCACGGCATTGTCGAGGAAACGCGGATAGCGGGACGCCTCGATGGGCAGCCATTCCGGGGCCACCGCGCGGCTGTCGGCCTTGGCCACCAGCTCCGGGAGCACGCCCACCTCGACGACGGCGTCGAGCAGATGCTCGACCGCCCGGTGCGTGCGCGCCACCACCCCGACCCGCCACTTGTGGCGGGTGACGAGGCGTTCCACGGCGCGCGCGGTGGTGACGGTCTTGCCGGTGCCGGGCGGACCCTGCACGGCCGCATAGGAATTGTCGAGGTCAAGCACGGCCGCGGTGACGGCGGCGGCCTGGTCGCCGAACACCTCGGGCAGCGTCGCGCGGGTGCGCAGCCGGGGCGGGCGGCGGGCGAGGATGTCGAAGACGGCCGTCTCGGGCACCTGGGGGAGCGTCACCAGCAGCTGATGTGCGGTGTCCTCCAAGGCTTCCGCGAGACGCGCGTCGGGGCCGGGCGGGCAGGGCGCGATGGCGGTGGGCAGCTCGTCGTAGGGCGCGCAGCCCTCGGGCAGGAACTCGACGACGCGCATCACGTCCTCGAAGCCCGCGTCCAGGGAGCAGCCGAGCACGGTGGCGTGCGCGGTGGCGCGCAGCCCGGGGGTGACGGCCATACCGGGCGCGGCGTGGTCGTAGAGGGTGAGCACGGGGGTGCCGGGCGGCGGCGCGTTGCCGGTGCCCAGGCGTCCGGTCAGGGTCAGGTACCGGCGCAGGGGTCGCTGTCCGGTGCCGTGCCAGTCGGTGTCGACCGAGCCGGAGTCGGCGACGAGTACGCCCGCGGTGTCGGCCCATTCGTCCACGGGGTGGTCGAGGCGGTCGTCGTGGGCCCAGCGCAGCGGGCGGCGTTCGCGCCGGTGATAGCCCAGCGCGGCGGCGGTCAGTCCGGCCGCCTCCTGGGCCGGGCCGCGTCGCGCGCCCGAGCTCTCGGCGAATTCCCGCAGCGCGGCCTCGACGTCGTCGGGTCCGGTCTCGGTGTAGTCGTAGGCCCAGCGGCGGCTCGGCCGCACCCGGTGTTCGGCGGCCAGCTCCAGCAGCCAATCCCGCAGGCGCAGGACCGCTTCGGCGCCGTGCGCGGTCTCCTCTTGATTGGGCGGCAGCTGGTGCAGGTCGTAGGACCGCTCGCCGACCACCAGCGCGGCCCGCACCACCGGGTACAGGTCGACCAGCGCGGGCAGCAGCTCCGCCACGGCGTCCTCGGCCTCGGAGTCGCGCTCCCCGACGGTGTCGAGCACCTCGCGCAGATCGCCGCGGTAATGGTGGATCCGCAGCTCCGGGAATTCGCGCTGCCGCTCCATCAGGAACTCCAGCAGCTCGTCCGCGTCGTCCCGCCGCCGGGTGAGCGACACCCTGCCGTCGCGCTCACCGGCTCGAATCACGAAGGTGCGCTCGGTTTTCGGCAGCGCGGGCGCGGGCACGAAGCCCAGGTCGATGGTGCTCACGCCGGGCATCGGCTCGCGCTCGGCGGTGGCCACGCGATCGCAGACGGTCCCGGGGGCCGTCGCGCCGGGCGTTCTGGGACCGAAACTCAGTGCCACCGGCGGGATTTCCGCGTTGCCGAGCCCGGCGGCGGCGCGCTCCGGCTCGCGCGGGTGTTCAGCGGCATCGGCCAGGGTGTCACGGGGGCCGTCGGCGCGATGGGAGCGGGCGTTCGCGGGATCGGAGTCGCCGATCGCCGCTGCGAAACCCACGTGAACGATCAAATCGCCTGCGGTACGGCATATCCCGGCCCGAGATCGGGCTGTTCCGCAGGCGCTGACCATGGGGACGCCGACGCCGTCGGGTCCCGGCGGCGCGGTGACGCTGACGAACAGGTCGCCCGGGGCGGGGGCGGCCAGCGCGGCGAGGGCGGCCGGCTCGACGAGGCCGTGCACGGGGCGGCCGGTGCGTTCGCGAAGGATCTGGACCTCGGCCTGGCGGCGCAGCGCGGTGAGCGTGGCGGCGGGGATGCCGGTGACCGTGGAGTCGGCGACCGCGAGTCGGTCCACGGTGGTGATGCCGGCGTCGCGCAGGTGGGCGCGGGTGGCCGGGCGCATGCCCGCGACCAGCAGCAGGTCCCGGCGGGCCTCGAGTTCGGCGGTGCAGGTGGGGCAGTGGCCGCAGGCCAGGAAGCGCCGATCGCCCCACTGCACGGGGAGTAGTTCGCCGAGTTTGGATTCCACGATGAGGTTCAGCCGCGCGCGCCGGGCCTGGTAGACCACCGCCATGTCCGCGAGCCGATGGGTGACCGGGACCCCGTCCTCCCACACCAGCGCGTGCGACGCGGCCCGGAAGCCGTTGTGCCGCAGGGCTTCCGCCGCCGCAGCAAGGCCGAGCAGGGTGGCGACGCCGCCGCGGCGTCCGGCGACGCCGGTCACGATGTAGTCGTGGCCCTCGGGTGCGTGGTCGCGGACCAGGAATTCGCAGCGCGCCGCGAAGTCGCCGTCGAACAGGACGGCCCCCGCGACCGCCTCGGCCTCGCCGCGCAGTGCCGCGGCGGTCTGCTCGTGCGCGACCCGCAGCCCGGCCAGCGCCTCGTCCCGCGTGTGCTCGGGCGGTGCGGCCGCGGTGTCGCGGCGGAGCGCGCAGGGATGGTCGTCGGGTAGCCCCGCGAGCGGGTCGGCGTCCGGGGGCGTGAGGGCGGCCACGCCGAGGGTGGCCGCGGCGGCCGGCGATAGGCGGATGCGGGTGACGGCGTCGCCGTGGCGGTCGCGGAGGTCGGCGAGGCGGTGTTCGACGGCCGGGTCCGGGCCGGGGGTGAGCGTGCCGCGCGACGGGTACTCGGCCGGGGCCACCAGTCCCAGTTCGGCGTCGAGCGCGCGCAGCAGCGCGAACTCACAACGCGCCGCCGCCACCAGGTCTCCGGTGCTGCACACGACACGATCACCGAACAGCATCAACCGCGGCCCTCCTGTGCCATTGCTCCGCCCGCCCGGCCGGGATCGTCACGTGCCGAGTCGGCCATAGCGTAATGACTGCGGGCTGTGTGATGTGCCGCCAGGTGGGGCCCGCGCGCCGGGTCGTCCCGGTCGCGAGCCGCCCACGTCAGCGCGCGTTTGCGGGCGGTGTTGGGAGACAACGCGACTCGTGCGCGGTGCGGTGGCCGTAGTCGGCTCAACGCCCGGTCGGACGCCAGAAATCGCCCCGCCATTCCGGCGTGTCGTCCGGCGGGCGGGACCGGGTCGCCCGTCCGGTCCGGCCGCCGGGACCGGCCTGGGACCGGGAATCCGGGCCGACCGTTCGGTCCCCGCGTTAATTACTGACCAGTTGCCTGTTCGGAGCTCCCCCATAGCCGCGTTCGGTCTGTCACAATCTGCCGATGCTTTACCTCGCGGGCGCTCGCGGCCGCCTTCACTACCGACGATGGCGGCTCGACCGTGCGCAGGCCGTCCTGGCTCTGCTGCCCGGAATCGGCCAGCACAGCGCGCACTACCATCGGTTTGCCCGGGCGCTCGCCGCCCACGGAATCGAACTCTGGGCCCTGGACACCTCGGGCCACGGTCTCAGCGAAGGAGACCCGGAGCGGCCCGGCAATATTCACGAACTGGCCGCCGACGCGCGGATGTTCCTGGATCAGGTGCACGAGCACTCCGACTCCACGCCCTTCCTGATGGGGCACTCGCTGGGCGCGGCCACCGCGCTGGCGGTGCTGCGGGACGCCGAACCCCGGGACTTCTCCGGTCTGGTGCTGTCCGGCACGCCGCAGGCGGTGCTGGAGGGCCGGTCGCCGAAGTCCGCCCGCGGCAGCGCGGTCGCGAATCGTGGCCGGGCCCAAGCCGTTTCCGGCGGGAGTTCGGCCGAGGCCCGCTCCCGGGCCGCGGCGGCGACCGCCAGCGAATCGGATTGGCCGGGCCCCCGGCTGCCCGAGGGTCTGCCGGTGCTGATCGTGCACGGCGCGGACGATCGGCGCGCGCCGATCGATCCGGTCCGGGCCTGGTCCGAGCAGGTCGGGGCGCGCTTCCTCACCTACCCGGACACCGGCCACGATCTGCTGCACGAGCCCGCGCACGCGGCGGTCACCGCCGAGGTGGTCGATTTCGTGCACGCCCGCTCGCTGGTCTGACGGCGGTCACCGTTCCGGGTCGCGGGCGGTGGCGGGCCGCAGCAGCCGTACCACCTCCGCGTCGGTGAGCTGGTGGAAGTCGCGATACGCGCCGCCCACGCCGCCGAGATTGCGCGGCACCATCGGGCACACCACCTCGTCGGCGATGGCCCGGATCCGCTGCAGCGCTTCGGCCGAGGACACCGGCACGGCCACGACCACCCGCCGGGGCGCGTGCTTGCGCGCGATCTCGCAGCCGGCGGCCACGGTCGCGCCGGTGGCCATGCCGTCGTCGACGATCACCACGGTCCGATCGGTCATGTCGATCGGCGGCCCCTCGCGCAGCACCCGCCGCCGCCGTTCCAGCTCGGCGCGTTCGACGTGCTCGATGTCGATCAGCTGCTCCGGGGACACGCCCGTGTGCCGCATGACGTCGTGATTGAGGACCCGCACCCGGTCCTCGCCGATGGCCCCCATGGCCAGTTCCGGCTGCCACGGCACCCCGAGCTTGCGGACCAGCAGCACATCCAGATCCCCGCCGATCGCCTCGTGCACCGCCGCCGCCACCGGAACCCCGCCGCGAGGCAGTCCAAGCACCAGCGGATCCGCCGCGCGCAGGTGCCCCAAAACCTCACCCAGCGCGCGCCCGGCGGCCCCGCGATCCGGATAGATCATCGGTATTCAGTCTAGTTGCGTGAGCCTCGGCTGACCGGGGCTCATTCGCCGCGGATGGTGTATCTGCGCAGCGCCAGGCTCGGGTTGGTGGACCGGACCTCGCCCAGGTGCGCCAGGTCGACGCGGGCGGTGGCGATGCCCGGTTGGTCGCCGAGTTCGGCCAGCACCGCACCGGTGGGGGCGATGATCATGGAGGCGCCGGAGCCGCGCGGCGCGGCCTGGTCGGCGGCGGCCACGTACATGGTGTTCTCGATGGCCCGGGCCCGCAGCAGCGTTGTCCACTGATCGACCTTGCCGGGGCCGGGAATCCACTGCGCGGGCAGCAGCAGGGTGTGCGCGCCGGCGGCGGCCAGGCGGCGAATGCCCTCGGGGAAGCGCAGATCGAAGCAGGTCTGCATGCCGAACACGACGCCGTCGACGGTGAAGGTCTGGGACTGGTCGAGCGGGCCGGGGATGAGCAGGTCGGATTCGCGGGAGCCGAAAGCGTCGTAGAGATGAACTTTTCGGTACACCGCGGCGAACTCGGCGTCGGGGGAGGCGGCGACGAGGGTGTTGTAGATGTGCCCGGCGGGCTGGTCCGGGCCCCCGGCCTCGACCACGCCGGCGACCACGTGCACGCCGAATTCGGCTGCCACGCCACGCAATCCAGTGACGAACTCTCCGGTGAGCGGCTCCGCGGCGGCCAGCACCCGCTCGTCCAGGCGCTTGGTGGCGAACATCGCGTACTCGGGGGCCACCACCACCTTCGCTCCGAGTTCGCTGGCCGCTTTGACCTCGGCGCGCAGCGCGGTGAGATTGGCCACGGTGTCGGTGTGCGGATCGAACTGCACCACCGCCACGTCCACCGACCCCGCAGGCGCGGTGCCGGCCTGCTGCCGGGCCGCGGCGCCCGGTTCGGGGTCGGCCGTCGCCACGGCTCCCGAGCTGGCCGCATCGGGCGAGGCCAGGGTCCCGGCGACGTAGTTGTGGACGGGAGCGGCTTCGGTATTTTCGAGTCCGGAAACCGGGCTCGAGGGCGTCGGGAGGGCGGGCGCGGGCGGGTTGTCCGGTTGCACGACTCCCAGGGTATTCACCCGATGGTCAAGCCCGCAGCTAGCAGGCAGTAAAATCCATGGCAATGAGCACCTCACCGGCCGACAGCGTTCCCACTGACGACGAGAGGGACGTTTCCGGCCCGTCCTTCGCCGATCTCGGGCTCGATGACCGCATTCTGCGGGCCATCGCCGATGTCGGCTACGAATCGCCGTCGCCCATCCAGGCGGCGACGATTCCGCCGCTGCTGGACGGCCATGACGTGGTGGGTCTCGCCCAGACCGGTACCGGTAAGACGGCGGCGTTCGCCATCCCGGTGCTGCAGGGCATGCACGGGGCGGGCAAGGCGCCGAAGGCGCTGGTGCTGGCCCCGACTCGTGAGCTGGCGATCCAGGTTGCGGAGGCGTTCGGCCGGTACGCCACCCATATGCCCGGAACGCATGTGCTGCCGATCTACGGTGGTCAGAACTACGCGGTGCAGCTGTCGGGGCTGCGGCGCGGCGCCCAGGTGGTGGTCGGCACCCCGGGTCGCGTCATCGATCACCTGGAGCGCGGCACGCTCGACCTGTCGGAGCTGCAGTACCTGGTGCTCGACGAGGCCGACGAGATGCTCAAGATGGGCTTCCAGGAGGACGTCGAGCGCATTCTGCGTGACACGCCCGCGGAGAAGCAGGTCGCGCTGTTCTCGGCCACCATGCCGACGGTGATCCGCAAGATCTCCAAGCAGTACCTGAAGGATCCGGTCGAGATCACGGTCAAGACCAAGACCTCGACCAACACCAACATCACCCAGCGCTGGGTGCAGGTGTCGCATCAGCGCAAGCTGGACGCGCTGACCCGCATCCTCGAGGTGGAGCCCTTCGAGGCCATCATCATGTTCGTGCGCACCAAGCAGGCCACCGAGGAGCTGGCCGAGAAGTTGCGCGCGCGTGGGTATTCCGCCGCGGCCATCAACGGTGACATCGCGCAGGCGCAGCGTGAGCGGACCATCGGCCAGCTCAAGTCGGGCGTGCTCGACATCCTGGTCGCCACCGACGTCGCCGCCCGCGGTCTGGACGTGGAACGCATCTCGCACGTCGTCAACTACGACATCCCGCACGACACCGAGTCCTACGTGCACCGCATCGGCCGTACCGGTCGCGCCGGCCGCACCGGCACCGCCCTGCTGTTCGTGGCCCCGCGCGAGCGCCGGCTGCTCGACGCCATCGAGCGCGCCACCCGCCAGCAGGTCACCGAGATGCAGCTGCCCAGCGTCGAGGACGTCAACGCGCAGCGCGTCACCAAGTTCCACGACGCCATCACCGACAACCTGGCCTCGGACAACCTGCCGCTGTTCCGCAAGCTCATCGAGGACTACGAGCGCGAGCACAACATCCCGCTGGTGGACATCGCGGCGGCGCTGGCGGTCGGCGGCCACGACGGTGACAACTTCTTCATGGAGCCCGACCCGGAGCCCGCCCCGCGCGAGCGCCGTGAGCGTGCCCCCCGCACCTTCGACGACCGCGATCGCGGCCCCCGCGAACGCCGGGAGCCCAGCGGTCCGTCCCGGCACCGTCAGACCGGCGCGGAACTGGTCACCTACCGGATCTCGGTCGGCAAGCGCCACAAGGTCGCGCCGGGCGCGATCGTCGGCGCCATCGCCAACGAGGGCGGCCTGCGCCGCAGCGACTTCGGGCACATCAGCATCCGCCCGGACCACTCGCTGGTGGAGCTGCCCGCGGACCTGTCCAACGAGACGCTGAACGCCTTGAGCCGCACCCGGATCAGCGGTCAGCTCATCGAACTGCAGCTGGACGCCGGCGCCCCCGGCGCCCGCTCCATGAGCCGAGCCCCCCGCCGCGAGGGCAAGCGCCCGGACCAGCACCGGCGCAAGCCGCGCTTCTGACGTAGCGCATTCCAAACGACGACGCCCGCATCCGGAATGGATGCGGGCGTTGTGTTTTCGGTGAGTCGTGAGTGGCTAGGCCGGGGCGCTGCCGGAGCCGGAGTTGTCGGCCGGGGTCTGCGCGGGAGTGGTCGGCGCGGCCGGGGTGGTCGAGGGGGTCGCGCCGGAGGCGTCGGGGGCCGCCGGGGTGGTGGCGGGCGGGGTGGCCTGGACCGCGGGGGCGTCCGGGACCGTCGAGAGGCCGACAGTCGGGAGCACGACGCAGCGGGCGTTGGGGTAGTCGATGGTGCCCCAGAGCGAGGCGATGATGGTGCCCGGGCCGGTCTCGACGGTCTTGGACAGCGTCGGGAGGCTGTACTCGGTGTGATCGTCGAGGGGGACGATGCCGCTGCGGCCGTTGTTCACGTTCAGCCAGGCGACGGTCAAGCCGGAGGACAGGGGGAAGCCGTTCTGCTGGGCCATGACCTGGAAGCTGACATTGCCGGCGGGCAGCGACACCGTGGCCGCCGGGCCCGCGATGCCGGTGACGGCGGTGGCCGAGGTGAGGCTGAACGGCATGTTGAAGCCGCAGCCCAGGGTGGGGGCCAGGTACGAGAACGGTGTGAACTGAACATTTTCCAGCTTCGCGGCGGCGACCAGCTGGGCGGACTTGGCAATGTCGGCGACCGCGGTCCTGCCCGCCACGTCGTCGCCGACGGCGTGGGTGAGCTGTTCGACGCCGGTCTCGGCGGGAGTGCGGGGCTGATCGGCAGTGGCCGTGGTGGTGCTGAGGGCCGCGGCGGTGGTGAGCGCGGCGATCGCCGCGGTGCGCCGGAAAAGCGTGCTGCCGTTCACTCTGGCTGCTCCTGCGTTGCGGGTGTGGGGTTCTCGGGCAACCTACCAGTTCAGGTCGGTCCCGGTGCCGCCGAGCCGTCCAGTCGGTGTGATCCGGGTGACAATTGGATCGTTACCGGGGGGTAGGTTTGATGGCGACATCACAGCGACGCTCGGGAGAAGCAATGAAGCTGGCCCTTTCACCCGATGAGGTGACATTCCGGGACGAACTGCGCGAGTTCTACCGGACCAAGATCCCGGCGGAGATCCGTGACCGCGTCAAGTACGGTCTCGAGCTCTCTCGCGATGACATCGTCACCACCCACCGCATCCTCAACGAGAACCACCTGGCCGTGCCCAAGTGGCCGGTGCAGTGGGGTGGCCGCGACTTCTCGCCCATGCAGCTGCACATCTGGGAAGACGAGATGCAGCTGGCGTCGGTGCCGGAGCCGCTCACCTTCAACGCCCAGATGATCGGCCCGGTCATCGCCCAGTTCGGCTCCGAGGAGCTCAAGCAGCGCTTCCTGCCGCCGACGGCCAACCTCGACATCTGGTGGTGCCAGGGCTTTTCCGAGCCCGACGCGGGTTCGGACCTGGCCTCGCTCCGCACCACGGCGGTCCGCGACGGCGACTCCTACATCGTCAACGGCCAGAAGATCTGGACCACCCTGGCCCAGTACGCCGACTGGATCTTCTGCCTGGTCCGCACCGACCCGAACGCCAAGAAGCAGGCGGGCATCTCGATGCTGCTCTTCGACGTGAATACTCCGGGCGTCACCATCCGCCCGATCAAGCTGATCGACGGCCACCACGAGGTCAACGAGGTCTTCTTCGAGAACGTCCGGGTCCCGGCCGACCAGCTGGTCGGCGAGGAGAACATGGGCTGGACCTACGCCAAGTTCCTGCTCGGCAACGAGCGCACCGGCATCACCGGCGTGGGCCGCACCAAGGTCAAGCTGGGCGTCGCGAAGGAGCATGCGGCGCAGATCCGTTCGGGCAACGGCACGCTGCTCGAGGATCCGGTCTTCGCGGCCCGGGTGGCCGAGATCGAGAACGAGCTGCTGGCGCTGGAGCTCACCCTGATGCGGGTGATCTCGAATTCCAGTGACGGCAAGCCGAATCCGGCCTCCTCGGTGCTGAAGCTGCGCGGTTCGGAGCTGCAGCAGGCCGCCACCGAACTGCTGCTGGAGATCGCCGGTCCGGACGCGCTGCCGGTGAACGCCGCCGACATCGCCTCGCCGGGCTGGGCGCAGCGCAGCGGCCCCGGGTACCTCAACTACCGCAAGACCACCATCTACGGAGGCTCCAGCGAGGTGCAGCGCACCATCATCGCCTCCACCATCCTCGGATTGTGAGCCGCCGCCATGGATTTCGAACTCACCGATGAACAGGTCATGCTGCGCGATACGGTCCGGGACCTGCTGGGCCGCGCCTACGACCCGGAGACGCGCCTGAAGGTCATCGACACCGAACTCGGCTGGAACCGCGACGTGTGGCGGCAGCTGGCCGAATTGGGCGTCCTCGGACTGCCTTTCGACGAGGAGGACGGCGGCGTGGGCGCGGGCCCGGTCGAGACCATGGTCGTCATGGAGGAGATCGGCCGCCGCAACGCGCCCGAACCCTACCTCGATGCCGTGCTGGTCCCCGGCGGGCTGATCGCCCGCGCGGGCACGGCCGACCAGCGGCAGCGGGTGCTGCCCGCGCTGGCGGGCGGGGAGACGCTGCTCGCCTTCGCCCACGACGAGCCCGGCTCCCGGTGGCCCGCCGCCGATCCGGCCACCACCGCGGTGCCGGACGGGGACGTCTACCGGATCACCGGCGTCAAGAACCCGGTGCCGCACGGTGACTGCGCCGATCAGCTGGTGGTCAGCGCCGCCCTGCCCGGCGGAGGAGTCGGGCTGTTCCTGCTCGCCGCCGACGCCGAGGGCGTCACCCGCACCCCGTTCCGCACCTTCGACGGGCGGCGGGGCGCGCAGCTCGAATTCGCCTCCGCGGCAGCCGAACTCCTCGGCGACGGCGGCGACGCCCAGCCGGTGATCGACGCGGTCACGGTGGCGGCGCAGGCGAGCCTGTGCGCGGAATCGCTGGGCGCGATGGAGGAGTCGATGCGGCTCACCACCGATTACCTGAAGACGCGCAAGCAGTTCGGGGTCACGCTGTCCAAGTTCCAGACGCTGACCCAGCGGGCCGCGAACATGTACGTCTCGCTGGAACTGGCCCGCTCCATGAGCCTGTACGCGACCGCGGCGGTGGCCGACGGCTCCGCGGACCGGGTGGCGGCGTCGCGGGCGCGGTTGCAGGTCGGCCGCTCGGCCCGGCACATCGGCCAGGAGTCGATCCAGATGCACGGCGGCATCGGCATCACCACCGAATACCCGGTGAGCCACTATGTCGCCCGGCTCACCGCCATCGCCCGGACCCTGGGCGGCGACCTGGAGCATCTGCGGGTGCTCAGCGATCGGGTCGGCGAGTACAGCCTCGTGGAGTTCTGACCCGCAAGCCCCCTGAACGCGCCCCGCTCGAGCCTCGAGCGGGGCGCGTTCGTGTCCGATCCGGGGTGCGAAGCTGAAATTCCGGTGTCGGCAATCGGATTGGCGGGCGTAGGGTCGGAGCATGGGAGGAGACGCCGTACGGCTGGACGGGAACACCCTGGTGTTGCCCGGTGAGGTGGGGGTGCGGTTCATCCGCACGCTGAGACTGCCCGAGCAGGGGACGCATCCGCTGCCGCCCGGGCTCGGCGAGTTCCCGGTGCGGCGGGTGGCGGACTACGCCGCCTCGGTGCCGCCGGAATGGGCCGAACGCGGTGGCGTCATGCTGCCCATGTATCTGCGCGAGGCCATGTGGCTGTCGTTCTCCGCGAAGGAGCCCGCGGCGCTGCAGATCGGCGTGGGCAAGGTGTGCGCGGTGTCGGGGAAGCCGTGGAGCGCCCGGCTCGATCGAGATCCGCAGAACTACGTGGTGCTGCCCCGGCAGCCGTGGCTGGACGGCATCAATTCCGGGAAGGGCACCATCCGGCAATTCGTCGCGGTGCCACTGGGATTGGGCGCGACCGTGGAGGGGCAGGTCACCGGGGAGGAGACCTGGGGCGGGATTCAACTCCAGAACTTCGCGCTCAACGATCTCGAGCTCGCGCGCTGGCGCAAGGCCGAGGAGGAGCGCCGCGAGCGGGCGTCCCGCCGGCGTTACCGCAAGTCGGGTTCCGCCTTCCTGGCGGGAGCCCCCGGCGCCCTGCCGCCGCCGGCCGCGGCTCCGGCCTACGGCGCGCCGCCGGCCCCGGGTGGTCATCCGGCCGGGGCGCCGCGCGCCACCGCCATGGGACTGGGCGTCGGCGGCACCATGCGGCAGCAGATCTACAAAGACGAACGGCCCCTGGCGGATTGGTCCACCGAGCGCTCGGGCCGCGTCTTCGTGCACCTGGTGACCCCGCCCGACTGGCGGCGCATCACCGGCGAGGCCGCGCCTCCGTCACCGGTCGATCGCGCGGCGTACACCGCCGCGGGCCTACCCTGGTTCGACTACTTCGATTCGGACGCAACCGATCTCGCGCCTGCCGACCCGCTCGCGAATGTGGTCCCGGTCGGTGACTGGCTGGGCGACGACCACGAACCCTGGCATCCGCCAACTCCTGGTCAGGTGTATCAGTTGGGCGACAAGCAGGGTAAGCCCGTCGAGGACGGCGACTGGTAGACGCCGGTCGTCCTGGGCGTGCCGAATGTCGGAGGCGCGCTGGTCGTCCGAGATGTCCGCTAGTTGTCGGAGGTGTCCGAAGCCGCGTGGTCCGTGGGCGAGACGCTCGCGGGCTGCGTGGTCTCGGGGCGGGTGGTGACCGGCGCCTCGGTGGTGGTGCGCGGGGATTCCGTTGTGGGCCGACTGGATTCGGTCGTCACCGGCCGGGTGGTGGTGGTCGGGCGGGCCGGGGTCGAGCGGGTATTGCTCGGGTCGGCCGGATCCTCCGGGGTGCCGGTGACGGTGGAGATGGGAGCGCGCCGCGACGGCTGGTCAGCGGCTACCCGCCAGGTCGGGGACGGCGGGATGACGATGGCCGGGGTGGCGGAGGCGCCGCTCTTGGCCGAAGTCACCGGGGCCGCTTGCAGATCCGCGTTGATCGGCGGCGGCGCGACATAGGTGTCGGTGTGGCCGAGGCCGCACGCGCCGAGCAGGATGAGACCCGCCGAGACCGTGCCGACCGCGGCCGCGGCGTACACCACGGGCTTGGGCAGGCGACGCCACGGGGTGACCGCGTGGTCGTCCGCGCGGGCGTTGCTGCCGTCCATGGGTGGCACTCCTGATTCGTATCGAGTGGGCTCACCCTAACGGAGCCGATGGGCATCGGCCAGGCGGGTGGTCGGTTCGATCCGAGGACCCGCGCGGGGCATTTTCGGGGCCTCGAAAATATCTCAAACAGCAGTGATTCAAATATCGAATTAGTAAACTCGGCGCGTTTTGCATACGTGTCGTATGGACTTTCCGTTGCCGGGCCGTAATGTGTGTCCAAAGTTACACAAGAGACGCTCGAAATTAGCCGAGGGGCGCGCCGAAGATTCGCGAACCCGGCGGGCGTCACCGAGGAGTGGATGATGGGTGCATTCTCGACATCTCCGCTGCGCGCGTCGGCGCGCTCCGGAGAGCCTGCCGCCCCTCCGACGCCGCGGGTGCCGGCACTCCTGGCCCGTATCGCCGCCTGGGTGTTCTTTCTCGGCGGTCTCACCGGCGCGATTCTCGGTATTGCCGGACTGCGGGTGGAGATCACCGTCGCGGGTTTGATCCTGGCCTGTACCGCGGGTCTGATTCTGCTCAAGATTCGCGCCGACGCGCACGATAGCTAATTTCTAGCGAATCAATTCCGGCTGGTAATTGTCCACTCGAATGCCGTGGCTTCCGAGTTCGCGCCTTCGATGGTCCGGGATCGATTCGGTTCGCCGAGTTCTTTCAGCAAATCCTCGGAAATATGCACCAAGTCCGACAATACGGACGGCGTGAACCATTCCGGCCGGGTCGCGAACAACAGATCCTCGCTCGAGGTGTTCCCGGAGGCGCCCGGTGCGAATGGGCAGCCGCCCAGCCCGCCCAGCGAACCGTCCACCACGTCCGCGCCCGCGGCCAGCGCCGCCAGCGAATTGGCCACCCCCATGCCCCAGGTGTCGTGCCCGTGGAAGACGATGCGGTGCTCCGGAGTTCCCCAGCGCCCGGTCGCGGCCACCGAAGCCACCAGTGCGCCAACCTGACCCGGATGTGCTTGCCCGAGGGTATCGGCGATCACGATGTCCGAGGCGCCCTCCGCGCGCGGATCGGCCGCGATGGCCAGCACCCGCGCCGGATCCACCGGCCCGTCGAACGGGCAGGTGAAAGCCGTTGCCAGACAGAGCTGGATGCGCCCGCCCGCCTCGTGCGCGTACCGCACCGCCTCCGGCATGGCGGCCAGGCTGTCCTCGGTGGTGCGGCCGATATTGGCCTTGTTGTGCGCGTCCGACACCGAGAAGCAGTACTGGAAGTTGCGCACCCCGGCCTCGGCGGCCTTGGCCACGTGCCGCGGCGTGGCCACCCACACCCAGCAGCGTTCCAGCTCCTCGGGTGTCAGCCGCTCGACCAGTTCGAGGGTATTGGCCATGGGCGGCACCAGATCCGGGCGCGCCATGGAACCGATCTCCAGCTCCGGCACGCCCGCGGCCAGCAGCTGCCGGGCGATCTGGACCTTGCGTTCGGTGGGCAGCACCTTCCCGGTGAGCTGCAGGCCGTCGCGCAGCGTGACATCGCGCAGGGTCATGACTTCGCCTCCAGGGCATCGATCTCGGCGTCGGTCAGGCCGAGCAGCTCGGACAGCACCTCGCGGGTGTGCTCGCCGAGGTCCGGGCCGACATTGCGGATGGGCAGCGATTGCCCGCCGATCACGGGGACGATGCCGGGGAAACCGACTTCCTTGGGCTCCGGCTCGCCCACGTCCACCGGGAAGGGCTGGATCATATTGCGCGCCTTGTACTGCTCGTCGGTGACGATGTCGGCGGCGGTGTAGATGGGCCCGCACGGGATGGCGGCCGCCTCCAGCACCTTCAGCGCTTCCTCGCGGGTGCGCAGACGCGTCCATTCGGCGATCGAGGCGTCCAGCCGATCGCGGTTGCGCCAGCGTCCCGCGTTGTCCTGCAACTCGGGGTCGGCGGCCAGATCGGGGCGGTCGATGACCTGCATGTAGCGCTGGAAGATGGCATCGCCGTTACCGCCGATGATGATGCTGTAGCCATCGCTGGTCGGATAGGCGTTGCTGGGCGCGATGCCCTCCATCCGCCCGCCGACCCGCTCGCGATTGATGCCGTAGGCCAGGTAGTCGGGCACCAGCGATTCCATCACCGAGAGGATGGACTCGTTCAGCGCCACGTCGATGATGCGCTGCTCCAACGGAACCCGCTGCACCCGTTCCCGCTGGAACAGGGCCATGACGGTGCCGAAGGCGGCGTAGATGCCGGCGATGGAATCGCCGATCGATACGCCGACCCGCACCGGCGGCCGATCCGGATCGCCCACGAGTTCGCGCAGCCCGCCGACCGCCTCGGCCACCGCCGCGAAGCCCGGCCGCTGTGACAGCGGCCCGGTCTGCCCGTAGGCGGAGATCCGCGTGATGACCAGATCCGGATTCGCCGCGTTCAGCGCCTCGGGCCCGAGTCCCCACTTCTCGAGCATCCCCGGCCGGAAGTTCTCCAGCAGCACATCGCACTGCTTGATCAGGTCGAGCACGATCCCGCGCCCGGCCTCGGTGCGCAGATCCAGCGTGATCGACTTCTTGTTCCGGTTGACCGTCCGGTACAGCATCGAGGTATCGCCGCCGTACAGCCGCCAATTCCGCAGCTCGTCACCGGTTTCCGGCCGCTCGACCTTGATCACCTCGGCCCCGAAGTCCCCGAGTATCCGCCCCGCGGTCGGCGCGGCCACATAGTTACCCAACTCCAGAACCCGAACGCCGTCGAGCGGCCGAATCTCCATGCCCACAGTCTGCCCGATGGGGTTCGAGCGAATCCGGCGAAGTCGATGGGAACGACGAGCGACGAGCGAGCAGGCAAACGACAAAGGCCGGCGCGACGGCGTTGGTGAGGTTGGTGTCGTCGCACCGGCCTGGCAGTGGGGCGCGGGGTGTACGTGTGGCACGCGCCCCACTGCATCGAGTCGTGTCGGTCCGCGAAATCGGGCGGTCACGGGTGAGTGGCAGCACCCGGCAGGGCCCGAATCACGGTGCTTCGCGCCGGGTTTCAGGCGGCGCGGGGTGTGACCTCCTCGATGATCGAGTAGTGGTCGGCGTTTCCGGTGATGATGGTGCTGGGGTCGCCGTGCACGTCCACCGGGACGTCGCCCGCCAGGGTGATGCGGGTGAGGCGGCGGGGCTGGCCGTCGTAGTCGTCGATGGCGTAGTGCTGGGTGGCGCGGTTGTCCCAGATCGCGACATCGCCGAGCTGCCAGTTCCAGCGGGTGGTGTTCTCCAGGCGGGTGACGCGGTTCTGGAGGAGCTGGAACAGGGCCTGGGATTCGGCGGTGGAGAAACCGACGAAGTTCTTCACGAAGTGGCCGAGCAGCAGGGCGCGTTCGCCGGTCACCGGGTGCACGCGCACCACCGGGTGCTCGGTCTCGTAGTAGCTGGACTCGAATTCCTCGCGGTAGGCCTTGATATTGGCGGTCACCTCCGCGTTCTCGCCACGCGCCACCTCGGTCCGGTCGGCGGCGTAGTCGTAGGCGTTGGTGTGCCGGGCCCGCAGGTTCTCGACGAACACCTTGAGCGGCGCTGGCAGCGAGTCGTAGGCGGCCACGGTGGAGGCCCAGGTGGTGGAGCCGCCGTAGGACGGCAGGTGCACCGCGCGCAGGATGGACGCCTTCGGCACCCGGTCCACGAAGGTGACATCGGTGTGCCAGCTGTTGGCGCGGCCGTACTCGGAGTCGATGGGCAGGGTCTTGACGCCCTTGGAGGTGACGGTCGGGTGCGGGGTGGTGGGCGCGCCCAGCAGCTGCGCGAACTCGTACTGCCCGTCCTCGGTCAGATGCTCCTGGCCGCGGAAGAAGATCACCTTGTGCTTGTGCAGCGCGTCCTGGATGGCCTGCACGGTCACCGAATCCACGTCGCCGCTGAGCCGGACGCCGTCGATGCGCGCACCGATCCTGCTGCCCAACTGCACGACCGTGGGGGTGGAAGTTGCGTAATCGACGGACATGCCATGCCTTTCGCCCGATGGAGTCCGGCCCGGATTCGAGCCATGATCAGGACACCATCGGGTGCGCCGCCGAAACAGGTTCAGGATCAGCGGGATCGAAAGGACGGCGGCGGGCGCCGCGGGCGCTCAGCCCAGGTGTTCGCGCAGATACTTCAGATCGTCGGCCACGCCCTCGGCGGGGGTTTCCAGGATCACCGGCGCGCCCGCGGTGCGGCACACCTCCGCCAGCAACTGCGGATCGATGGTGCCGTCGGCGAAATTGGCGTGCCGGTCCGCGCCCGAGTCGAAGGCGTCGCGCGAGGAGTTCAGGTGCACCAGGTCGATGCGCCCGGTGATGGCCTTGATCCGTTCCACGATCCCGACCAGTTCCTCACCGCCCGCCCAGGCGTGGCAGGTGTCCAGGCAGAACCCGGCCCCGTACTCGCCGACCGCGTCCCACAGCCGCCCGATATCGTCGAAATACCGTGCCATGGCGTGATTCCCGCCGGCCGTGTTCTCGATCAGGATCGGCACCGCGAACCCGCCCTTGTCGGCCTGGCGTTCGAACAGTTTGCGCCAGTTGACGAATCCCTCCGCCATCTCCTCGTCGGAGCGGACGTGCCCGCCGTGCACCACCAGGCCGAACGCTCCCAGGTCGGCGGCGGCCTTGGCCTGCTGCGCGACCGCGTTGCGCGAGGGCATGCGCAGCCGATTGTTCAGGCTGGCCACATTGATCTGATACGACGAGTGCACCACCACGTCGATGTCGCTGGCCTTGATCTGCTCGGTCAGCGGGTGCGGTTTGGGTTTGTCCCAGCTCTGCGGATCCACCACGAACATCTGGATGACATCGGCCCCGAGCTGCTCGCCGAAGCCGATCGGGTCGCTGTCCGTCCGGACGTGAGCTCCAATGCGCATATGCCCAGCGTATCCCCGACCCCCGACAGCTCAGGGCGGGTCCGACCGGGACGACAAGCAAACGTTGAGTGTTGCGTTAGCGAGTCGTGCGTAGATAGTTCGGTAGGAATTCCGAAGCCCGGCCGATCAGAGGAGGTGAATACCGTTGCAGGCGAACGCTGCAGGTTCGCGCGGCGCGCCCGGCCCGGCGCGAGGCGCGGGTCGGATCGGCTACAGTTTCGGTGTTTTCCGGATCGGCCCGTTAACGATCACGCCGATCGTCTGTGGTACTCCGCACGCTGGTGGGTCCCGGCGCGTGGAGTGGGAAGTGGGAGATCGTCATGCTGTCCGAAGGTGACGTTTTTGCTGAGTATGTCATCGAGCGGCAGCTCGGCCGGGGTGGCATGGGGTCGGTGTACCTGGCCAAACACCCGCGGCTGCCCCGGCTGACGGCGCTCAAGCTGCTGAATCGGGAGATGGTCTTCGACAAGGAGGTCCGAGCCCGCTTCGAACGCGAGGCCGATCTGGTCGCCCAGCTGGACCACCACAATATCGTCACCGTCTATGACCGCGGGATGGAAGACGGCCAGCTGTGGATCTCCATGCAGTACATCGACGGCATCGACGCCGCCAGCGTGAATCCGCAGACCCTGCCGCCCGAGCGGGCCGTGCAGATCGTCGCCGAGATGGCCGACGCCCTGGACTACGCGCACCGCAACGAGGTGCTGCACCGGGACGTGAAGCCCGCCAATATCCTGCTGGCCCGCTCCACCGGCGGTAAGGGCGAGCGGGTGTACCTGACCGACTTCGGCATCGCCCGGCTGCGCGACGACAGCGGTCATCTCACCCAGACCGGGACGTTCACCGCGACCCTCGCCTACGCCTCGCCCGAACAGCTGACCGGGTCCGCGCTGGACGGCCGCTCCGACCAGTACTCGCTGGCGTGCACACTGTTCTGGCTGTTCACCGGGTCCGGGCCGTTCTCGGCCACCAACCCGGCCGCGGTCATCCAGGGGCACCTGCAGAATCCGCCGCCGCCGCTGAGCAGCGCGCGGGCCGGACTGCCGCCGAGCATGGACATGGTGATCGCCAAGGCCATGGCCAAGCGGCCCGAGGACCGCTTCGCCAGTTGCAGCGACTTCGCGGCCGCCGCGCGCAGTGCGCTCGCGAATCCGAGCGCGCCCGCCATCCCGCTGGTCAATCGGACCGCGCCGCCCATGCCGGTCATGCCCTACACCGGGGGACCGGCTCCGGTCGCGCCGCTGACCGGTGGCGGCATGCAGACCGGGATGCCCATGTACACCGGTGGCGCGATGCCGACCGGTGGGCCCATGCAGACCGGCAATCCGCTGACCGGCGGCGCACACCAGACGGGGATGCCGGTCACCGGCGGCCACATGCAGACCGCGCGCCCGCAGACCACGCCGCCCACCCCGGCCGTGCCGTATCCGGCTCCGACACAGGTCAATCCGGTCAATCCGGTCCCGCCCAAGCCGGTGACCGGCAGCTACACCGGCCATGGCGCCAACCAGTACACGCAGCCGCCGGCCTACGGCTACGCGGGCCCGGGCCAGCAGCAGCGGCCGCCGATCGCGCCGCTCGCCGGCCCGATGCCGCCCAAGAAGTCCAATGCCGGGCTCATCATCGGCATCGTGTCCGCGGCCGTGGTGCTGCTGATCGTCCTGGTCGTGGTGCTGGCGGCGATCGGCAGCAAGACGGGTGACGACAAGATGGGGTCGCCGACCATCTCGGCCACCACGTCGCCGGGCGCCGCGCCCAAGAGCGACAAGTCGATCGACTGGTCGGCCGCGGCCAAGGAGTTCCCGAAGCTGTTGCCCGCCACCAAGACCGGCGGCAAGGGCCTCAATGGCGCGACCTGCTGGGTGGCAGACTCCCCGGTCTCCTCCGACGCCACCGACGGCACCCCCGACTTCGGCGACTGGAAGGTGCAGTGGCGCTGCTACGGCGGCAGCGACAACAAGGACCCCTTCTACCGCATCTTCGCCTACTCCTCGTCGGCCGACGCGCAGTCGGTGGTGAAGGGCCTGACCGCCGACACCACCACCCAGGACACCAACGGCGGCAAGACCTACACCAACTACCAGATGACCGACGACAGCCACCCGCGCATGGTGACCGCCTTCACCGACCCGGGCCGCACCCAGTACCTCATGTACACCGACGGTCTGGTCGGCAGCATCGACGACGTCGTCAAGTGGTGGAAGAGCGCCCCCATCAACTGACCTGACCTGGGCAGTTCGAAACCCCTGTCCGAGCACGCTAGTGTCGCGCACGAACCCGCCGGAGCGAAGCGGAGGCAGTTGGATACAGGAAGGGTCTTTGTGCTGCGCAGCGGGGAAGTGTTCGCCGGGTACGAGATCGAACGCGAGCTCGGGCGCGGCGGGATGGGGGCGGTATTCCTCGCCCGGCATCCGCGCCTGCCTCGGCTGATCGCGCTCAAGCTGCTGGGCCGGGAGCTGTTCGGCGATGCGGAGATCCGGGGCCGGTTCGAGCGGGAGGGCGATCTGATCGCCCGGCTCGATCACCCGAACATCGTGCCGATCTACGACCGGGGCATCGACGACGCCCAGCCGTGGATCGCCATGCGGTATGTGGACGGACCGGACGCCTCCCAGCTGGAGGCGGCGAATCTGCCGCCGCGCGAGGCGATCCGGATCATCGCCGAGACCGCCCGGGCACTGGACTTCGCGCACAAGCGCGGGGTGCTGCACCGGGATGTCAAGCCCGCCAACATTCTGCTGGAGCGGGCCGACGGCGAGGAACGGGTCTTCCTCGCCGACTTCGGCATCGCGCGGCTGCGCGACGACGCGAGCAAGCTCACCCAGACCGGCTCGTTCACCGCGACACTGACCTACGCCTCGCCCGAACAGCTCTCGGGCCAGCCCCTCGATCCGCGGTCGGACCAGTATTCGCTGGCCTGCACCCTGTTCCGGCTGCTGACCGGGAACGTGCCGTTCGACGCCGAACATCCGGTCGGCATCATCCACGGTCACCTGAACCAGACGCCGCCGCCGGTGAGCGGGCTGCGGCCCGGCCTGCCCGCGGCCCTGGACGCGGTCCTGGCCCGGGCGCTCGCGAAACACCCTGAGGGACGGTTCGATTCGTGCGGCGAGTTCGCGGCCGCGGCGCAGGACGCGCTGGAGAATCCGGCGGGTGCGACGCAGTTCCTCGCGCCCGCGCCGTTCGGGCACGGTGGGCCGCCGAGACCTTCCGGCCCGGCTCCGACGGCGGTGCTGAACACCCCGGCGGGCGGCGATCCGAATTCCGTTCCGGGAGCGCGCCGGACGATGCAGTACACCGCGATGGCTCCGGTGACCACGCCGCCGCGTCCGCTGCCGCCGCCCCCACCCGCGCCCCGCAAGAAGCGTTCCAAGCTGCGCGGCTGCCTGATCGGCGGGGTCGCGATCGTGGTGCTGCCGCTGGTGGGCATCGCGGGCTGCCTGGCCGTGCTCGACCGGGCCGCCACCTCGAACACCCCCGCGACCACGACCGCCGCGCCCGCGCCGAGCACGGACGAGGCGCCCGCGCCGACCGAGGCGACCGAGCCCGCCGGAGTCCCCGAGCACGCGGGCGCGGACGCGCAGCTGCTGAGCCAGCGCTTCCCGCAGATGCTGCCGCCCGCCGACCCGTCCGCCGAGACCAATGCCGGCATCGGCTACCAGGGCGCGGCCTGCACGACCTACCAGCACTCCGCGCCGCCGCCGGACTCCGGTTCCGGGGACCCGGATCTGGGCAACTGGTCGGTGGCCTGGGACTGCGCGGGCGGTGTCGGTCATCCGGCGTACCGGTTCGTCATGTACTCCTCGACCGCCGAGCTGGAAGAGGCGCTGGCAGCGCTGCCCGGCTACACCCGCTCCGAGGTCAAGGTGCGCGGCGGGAAGTACACGAACTACCAGATCAGCGGCAGCGCGCTGCTGCGCCCGCGGCTGGTGACGGAGTTCCACGCCAAGGAGGGCAAGGAGGGTAAGGACGCCAAGGACGGCAAGCACGCCTTCCTCATGTACAGCACCGGCTTCCTCGCCACGGATGACCAGTTGCTGGACTGGTGGCGGTCAGCCCCCATCAATTGAGGCTCCGACCCGGTCGTTTGTGTGGACTTCGTGAGGACACGGCCATCAGGGACATCCCGGATGGCATCCGCCCGCGAAGCTCGACACACTGGACAGCATGACTTCGAACGTCTCGGAATCCGTCACTCTCGACACAGGCACCGACACGGCCGCGGCTCGCGCGACCGACCTGGTGAAGGTCTACGGCTCCGGCGATACACAGGTCCGCGCGCTCGCCGGGGTCACGGCCGAGTTCGCGAAGGGGGAGTTCACCGCGATCATGGGCCCTTCGGGCTCCGGAAAGTCGACGCTCATGCACTGCTTGGCCGGGCTCGACGCGGCCACCGCGGGCACGGTCCACATCGGTGACACCGATCTGACCCGGCTCTCGGACAAGCAGATGACGAACCTGCGCCGCGACCGGATCGGCTTCGTGTTCCAGGCGTTCAACCTGGTCCCCACCCTGACCGCGCTGGAGAACATCACGCTGCCGCTGGACATCGCGGGCCGCAAGCCCGACGAGGAGTGGCTCTCCACGGTGACCAAGCGGCTCGGCCTGAACGACCGCCTGACGCACCGGCCCGCCGAACTGTCCGGCGGCCAGCAGCAGCGTGTGGCCTGCGCCCGCGCGCTGGCCGGGAAGCCGGACATCATCTTCGGCGACGAGCCGACCGGCAACCTGGACTCGCACTCCTCCAGTGAGGTGCTGTCGATCCTGCGCGCCGCGGTCGACGAGTTCGGGCAGACCGTGGTCATCGTGACCCACGATCCGCGCGCGGCCTCGCACGCCGACCGGGTGGTGTTCCTCGCCGACGGGCAGATCGTGGACGAGCTGCGCGAGCCCACCGCGGATTCCATTCTGGACAAGATGAAGTCGCTGGAGACGACCGCCGGGGAGGACGAGCTCTGATGGCCGGCTCCCCGATGCGCAAGGTCGCCTTGCGCAATCTCGCCGCGCACAAGGTGCGGCTGGTGCTGACCCTGCTGTCGGTGGTGCTCGGCACCGCCTTCATCTCCGGGTCGTTCATCTTCACCGACACGCTGCAGAGCACCTTCGACGGCATCTTCGCCAATCAGGCCAAGGGCGTGGACGTTCGGGTGCAGCCCAAGGGGCAGCAGTCGCTGGGCGTGCCGGACGATGTGGTGACCAAGATTTCCCAGCTGGACGGGGTGCGGACCGTCGCGCCGAGCGTCAACGGGCCCGTGGTCCTGTTGAAGGACGGGCACGCCGTACAGACCGGTGGCGCACCGGCTTTCGGGCAGTCGTATCTGCCGCCGGAGAAGTCGGTGGCCGAGCCGGAGAAGTATGTCGACGGTGTTCCGCCCGCCAAGCCGGGTGAGATCTCCATCAACAACGGCGGCGCGGAGCGGGCCGGCTTGAAGGTCGGCGATCGCACCCAGGTGCTGGTGCCGTCCAAGGGCAATGTCGATGTGACCGTGTCCGGCATCTATGAGATCGACGGCTCCTCCAATACCGGTGGCTTCGTGCAGCTGCTGTTCGAGGACACCCAGGCGCGGCAGTTGTTCACCGACGGCAAGCACGTGGCGTGGGTGGACGTCGCGGCGGCGCCCGGTGTGAAGGCCGACGATCTGCGCGACGAGATCAAGGCGGCGCTGCCCGAGTACAAGGTGCAGAACGCCGACGAGGTGCGCGAGGACTTCAAGGCGCAGCTGGGCAACGCGCTGAAGTTCATCAACTACTTCCTGCTGGCGTTCGGGTCCATCGCGCTGCTGGTGGGCACGTTCATCATCTACAACACCTTCTCCATGCTGGTGGCGCAGCGACTGCGGGAGCTGGCGCTGCTGCGGGCGGTCGGCGCGAGCCGGCAGCAGATCGCGCGGTCGGTGGTGGGGGAGTCGCTGATCGTCGGATTGATCGGCAGCGCACTGGGTCTGGCCGCCGGCGTCGGGCTGGCGTTCGGATTGTCCGGACTGCTCAACGCGTTCAAGCTGGGGCTGCCCACCGGGACCATGTCGCTGGAGACGCGGACCGTGGTGGTGGCGATCGTGGTCGGCACCGTCGTGACCGTGCTCAGCGCGTACGCCCCGGCGCGGCGGGCGGCCAAGGTGCCGCCGGTGGAGGCCATGCGGTCGGAGTCCAATTCGTCCGGAGAGTCGTTGCGGCTGCGGACCATTGTCGGCGCGGTGCTGGCGGTGGCCGGTGTGGTGCTGGTGGTGCTCGGCGCGCGCGGTACCGGCGGGACGGCCGCCTCGGTGGTCGGGATCGGCGCGGCCGCACTGATTCTCGCGGTGCTGTTCGCCTCGCCCGCCCTGTCGCGGCCGGTGGTGTCGGCGCTCGGGGTGCTGACCCGGCCGTTCGGCCCGGTCGGACGGATGGCGCGCAACAACGCGATTCGCAATCCGCGGCGCACCGCGGCGACCGCGTTCGCATTGACGCTGGGCCTGATGCTGGTGTCGGCCATCGGCATGCTGGGGTCCTCGGCCAAGGCCAGCATCAGCGAACTGGTCGACCACGGCGTGAAGGCCGACTACATGCTGGCGGGCCCGCCCGGCGGCCTGATCGGCGTCCCGCTCGCCGCCACCGCCACCGTCGCCCAGGTGCCGCAGGTCAAGGATGTGGTGGCCTTCCACGGGGTGGCGTTGAAGGTCGACGGCAAGCAGGTGCTGGGCACCGCGCCCGAGGGGCAGATGACCAAGGTGCTCGACTACACCATGCGCGAAGGCACCGACCAGCTCGGCGCGGACGACATCATGGTCTCGGAAACCTATGCGGCCGACCACGGTTGGCATCTCGGCGACAGCGTCGACATCACCAGCCTGGACTACCGCAAGTTCCCGGTCACCGTGGCGGGCATCTACAAGGACACACAGCTGCTGCAGAACCTGGTGACCTCCATGTCCCTGTACGACCGGACCGTGCCGGTCAGCTATCAGAGCAGCTTCCTGGTCCTGGTCGCCGCCCAGCCGGGCGCGGACCTGCCGGCCATGCGCGCCAACCTGGAGAAGGCCACCGAGCAGTATGTGATCGTCCAGGTCCAGGACCGCGAGGACTTCAAGGGCGCGCAGGGCAAGCAGATCGACACCCTGCTGGCCATCCTCTACGGCCTGCTGGCCCTGGCGGTGGTGATCGCCATCCTCGGCATCGTCAACACGCTGGCCCTGTCGGTCGTGGAACGCCGCCGCGAGATCGGCATGCTCCGCGCGGTCGGCATGCAACGCCCACAGGTGCGCCGCAGCATCTACCTGGAATCCATGCTGATCGCCATCTTCGGCGCGGTGGTCGGCGTCATCCTCGGCATCGGTCTCGGCATCGGATTCCTCAGCACCCTAAAGGATCTCGGCATCGCGACCATCGCCGTCCCCTGGGGTCAGATCATCCTGATGCTCCTGGCTTCCGGTTTCGTCGGTGTGCTGGCCGCCCTGTGGCCCGCCATCCGAGCCGCTCGCACACCCCCGCTGGCCGCCATCGCCGACCTGTGACCTGCTCCGTACCCCAGGCCGTCGGTTCCTTCGCCCATGAAAGCGGGGGCCTTCGGAAACGGCAGTGTTTCACTAACGTGACTGGCCTGGGGGACGAGAGCCCGGGGTAGGGAGAAAGGGCCGACGCGGAATCCGCGTCGGCCCTTTGCTTTGCGGTCAGCTGATCGGGAGGCCCACCGCGGCGGCGCCGATTCCGATGGCGGCGGCGGCGAGGAGGGTGGTGACCACGCCACGGCGGGCGGCCAGCAGGAAGACCGCGGCCGCGGCCAGGACGGCGAACTGCCAGGCGTGCTGGAGCGCCAGGGCGAGGGGAATGGCGGAGCCCAGGATGGCGCCGATGACGGCCGGGCCCGCGCCCGCGAGAAAGGCCAGGACTCGGGGGTTTTCGCGGAGCTGGTCGAAGCGGGGGCCGCCGAAGACGACGAACAGGAACGACGGGGTGAAGGCCACCAGGGCGGCGAGCAGGCCGCCGGGGATGCCCGCGGCGGCGTAGCCGACCACCGCGACCGTCTGCACGACCGGACCCGGCGTGATCTGGCCCAGGGCAACGGCATTGAGGAATTGGGCGTCGGTCATCCAGTGGTAGTGGGTGACCGCGTCGGACTGCATGAGCGGAATGATGACGAAACCGCCGCCGTAGGAGAGGGCTCCGACCTTGAAGGCGACCCAGCTCACCGCCGCCAGACCGCCGAGGGTGGGCAGGGTGAACGCCAACGGCAGCGGTGCCGCCGACGAGGTCGATCGGCCCGGAATACCGGTGCGGACAACGACTTCCAGGAGACCCGCGGCGACGAGGACGAGCACCAGCCACGGACCGATCAAGGCCGCGGCGAGCGCGCCCACCACCAGATAGGCGATCCAGCGCAGTCGGGACGCCCGCTCCGTTCCGGCACGCTGCCAGCTGGCGGGCGCCAACCCGACTCCGGCATGGACGGCCACCGCCGCCACGGCCGCGCCCGCACCGGCCGCCGCGCCGAGCGCCCAGCGCGGCACGCCCCCGGCGAGGAAGAACGCCGCCAACGCCAGAATGACCACGAGACCGGGCACGATGAAGCACGCCCCGCCCACCAGCGCCCCGGCCGTCCCCCGCAACCGCCAGGCCGAGAAGATGGCCAGCTGTGTGGACGCCGGGCCCGGCAGCAGATTCGTCGCCGCGATCGCGTCCTCGAACTCGTTGGGCGCGATCCACTTCCGCTCCTCGACGCACAACCGCCGCAGCAGCGCTATGTGGGTGGGCGGCCCGCCGAATCCGATGCACCCGATCCGCCCCCACTCGCGGGCGATCGTGCTGAGGCGAACCTCGACCGCGTGATCGCCCCGCCCGGCCCCGCCATCCACGCCCGCAACCCTCGCTTCATCGTCCTGACCAGCACCGAAACCGCAGTACAGGCAGACGATAACAGCGTTCGGTTACGGGCACAGGGCGTGGTCGATCAGGGTGGCGGCCGCGGATTCCTGGGCCAGGATGTGCTCCGGGGAATCGCCGAGGGCCTCGGACATGGAGACCACGGCGCTGCGGGCGCCGTCGCCGGTGACGCCATTGAGGGTGATGTAGCCGCCGTCGCCGCCCTCGTGGGACCAGTAGACGCCGCCGCAGCTCAGCGGGCGTTCGGCGAGGCCGAGGCCGTATCGGCCACCCGGCCACATGGTTTCGAGATCCCCGCTCACCGGCACGGTCCGCTTCATCTCCGCCAGCCGGTCGGCCGGGAGCAGGCGGCCGCCGAGCAGGGCTCGGAAGAAGGTGTTCTCGTCCGCGGTGGTGGTGACCCAGGACAGGTTCTCCGGTTCCAGCGCGACCTGGTCGGTGACGTCGACTTCGGAACCGGGGCCGAAGAACTGGTAGGCGCGGGCGTGCGGCTGCGGGAGCGTGGGCGAGTCGCCGAGCCACCGGGTACCGCGCAGGCCGAGCGGGCTGACGATGCGGTTCTCGATCTCGGTGTGAGCGGCCCGGCCCGTGGCGCGCTGGATGATCTCGGCGAGCAGGATGTAGCCGGTATTGGAGTACTGCCAGCCCGAGCCGGGCGCGAAGTCGGGCGCATGGGCCATGGCGCGGGCGATCAGCTGCGCGGGGGTGTAGGTGTCGTGGCGCTGCTGGGTGTACTCCTCGGGTGTGGTGTACCCGGGCAGGTCGTCGTGAATACCGCTGGTGTGCTGCAACAGCTGACGGAGGGTGATCCGGGCGCCATCGTTCCCATTGCCCCGCACCACATCCGGCAGCCACCGCTCGACGGTGTCGTCGAGGGTGAGCGTGCCCTCGCCCGCCAGTTGCAGGACCACGGTGGCGACGAATGTCTTGGCGGTGCTGGCCATCCGGAAGTACCCGTCGGACGGGACCGGGTCGCCGGTCGCCAGGTCGGCCGTCCCGCTGGTGGCGACCGATTGCGTGCCGTCGGGCTCGATGACGCGAGCCTGCACACCACTGATGCCGAGGGCGTGGATCGCCTCGGTGTCCTGGCGCAACCGTTGGGCGAGGGAGGACTCCGCGGGCTCGGCGCAACCGGCGGTCGCCCCGGCGATCAGCAGAGCGCCGAGGACGGCGGCACAGCGTTCGATCATGACTTGACGCTATGTCCGCCTGCATCCTCGAGGAATCCGGCGGATCCCTGGAATCCGGGTGGGGGAGATCCCCCAGGTTTCACAGGGTGATGCGGAAGGCCTTGTCGCCGAGGATGCTCTCGGGCGTGCGATGGTCCGCGAAGGCCGAATACACGATGGTGTCGGGCTGCAGCGGGGCGTCGGCCTTGGACTTGCTGCTCTTGATGATCACCGCGATCACGATGATGACGATCACCAGCACCGTGACGATGGCGGCGATCAGCCAGGCCGTGCTGTTCGAATTCCGCTGCTGTGGAGCGTAATTCGGCTGCGGGGTGTGGTGCGCGTAGGTCTGGGGCGGCGTGTACGACGGGCCCTGCTGGCTCGTGAAGTGTTGCGGCGCGGGCTGGTTCGGATAGGCGGGCGTCGAGGTCTGCTGGTTGTGGATCGGGTGGTGCGGGTACGACGGGGCCTGCTGGTTCGGATACGACGGAGCCGAGGTCGGCGGCGACGGGTACGCGGGCCCCTGGTTGGTGTAGGTGGGACCGGGGCCGACCAGCGGGCGCGGGGTCGACGGGGTGGGCGTCGGCGGGCGCTGGATCACCGGCTGAGGGCGGGCCGGGGTCGGCGGACGCGGGGCCACGATCGGCTGCGGGTGCGCGGGCGTCGGGGGACGCGGCGGGGCGGCTGGAGCAGAGAGGGCTCGTTCGGCGGCCGTGGCGAATTCGACGCACGAGCGGTAGCGGTCGGCGGGGCGCTTGGCCAGCGCCTTGGTCAGGACGGCGTCGATGGCACGGGGCAGGGCCTGACGCAGCGGGCTCGCCTGGGGCGGCGGCTGCTGCAGGTGGCCGCGGATGACCGCGGCCGGGCTGGTGCCCTCGAACGGGACCGCGCCGGTGAGCAGCTGGAACAGGGTGCAGGCCAGCGAGTACTGGTCGGAGCGGCCGTCGAGGGACGCGCCGGTCAGCTGCTCGGGCGAGGCGTAGGCGAGAGTGGCTGTGACGGTACCGGTCTGGGTCAGATGCCCGGTGTCGTCACGCAGGCGGGCGATACCGAAGTCGGTCAGGTAGACCCGCTCGCTGGAGCCGGTCTTGGAGGACGAGCGGGCCAGCAGGATATTGGCCGGCTTCACGTCCCGGTGCAGGACATTGAGGCCGTGCGCGTAGTCGAGGGCCTTGGCGGTCTCGGTGATGATCTGGACCGCCCGCAGCGGCGGCAGCGTGCCGGGGCTGATGGAGGAGGCGTTCACGCCGTCGATGAACTGCATCGAGATCCACAGCTGCTCGCCCTCATCGCCGCGGTCGTAGACGGTGACGATATTCGGGTGGTCCAGCCGGGCGACGAGATCCGCCTCGCGAATGAAGCGGGCGCGAATCTCGTCGTCGGAGAACATCTCCTGGTTGAGCAGCTTGAGGGCGGTCATCCGGGGCAGCCGCGGGTGTTTGGCCAGATACACCGAGCCCATGCCGCCACGGCCGAGCTCGCGTTCGATGACGTAGCCGGCGAACACATCACCAGAGCGCAAACCGAGCACCCGCTTCCCAAAACCAAATCTGCCACGAGCCTGAATCCGCAGGGCAGCCTATCAGTGCCCGACGCCGCTCAATTGTCGCTGACCAGCCCTCAGCCCGCGTTGAGATGCGCCCAACCTTGCACGTCACCGCGGTCCAGCGCCACCGCGAGCAGGTCCGGGAACTTGTCCGGCGTGCACGCGAAAGCGGGCACACCCAGGGCTGTCAGCGCCGCCGCATTGTCGCGGTCGTAGGCGGGAGCGCCCTCGTCCGACAGCGCCAGCAGCACCACCACCTGCACCCCCGATTCCTTCATGGCGCGAATGCGCCGCAGCATCTCCGCGCGGACGCCGCCCTCGTAGAGATCGGAGATCAGGACGAACAGGGAATCGGCCGGGCGGGTGATGAGCGACTGGGAGTACGCGATGGCCCGATTGATATCGGTGCCGCCGCCCAGCTGCGTGCCGAACAGCACCTCCACCGGATCCGACAGCTTCTCGGTGAGATCCACGACGGCGGTGTCGAATACCACCAGCGAGGTGCGCAGCGACCGCATGGACGCCAGCACCGCGCCGAACACCGACGCGTACACCACACTCGACGCCATCGACCCGGACTGGTCGATGGCCAGCACCACGTCCCGCTTCACCGCCTGCGCCTTGCGGCCGTACCCGACCAGCCGCTCGGGCACCACGGTCCGGTGATCCGGCAGATAGTTCGCCAGGTTCTTGCGAATCGTGCGGTCCCAGTCGATGTCCCGCAGCTTGGGGCGCGACACCCGCGCCGCCCGATTCAGCGCCCCGCCCACGGCGGCCACGGTCTGTGCCGCGATCCGCCGCTCGATCTCCTTGACCACCTTCTCCACCACCATGCGCGCGGTGGCCTTGGTGGTCTCCGGCATCACCCGGTTCAGGCTCAGCAGCGTGCCGACCAGGTGCACATCCGGTTCGACCGCCTCCAGCAGCTCGGGCTCCAGCAGCAATTCGGTGAGGTTGAGCCGATCCACCGCGTCCCGCTGCATCACCTCTACCACGGTCGAGGGGAAGTAGCGGCGAATATCGCCCAGCCACCGCGACACCTGCGGCGCGGACCCGCCGAGCCCGCCCGAGCGCCGTCCGCCCCCGCCCTGCCCGGAGTCGTAGAGCGACCCCAGCGCGCGGTCCATCGCTTGATCATCGGCGCTGCGCAGGCCGCCGCCTCCGAGCCCGGCCTCCCCGCCGCTGCCGAGCACCAGCCGCCACCGCCGCAGCTGTCCTTCGTCGATCTCGTTCATGCCATCCCCCAGGATGTGTATGAGTGGTAAATGCCTGTGCCCCACAGGGAGTCGAGTGGCCGGCCCGGCTCGCACGCGCGCCCGCCCCGCGGCCGCGGTCGAAGACTCCGCGGCCTGTTCCGGCTACCGCCGTGCCGGCTCATCGGGCCACCCCGAGTATCTCGGCGGCGGAACGCATGGCCAGCGCGCCGCGGATCGCGTCGTACTCCGCGTTGCCGGTGGCCGCGGCCGTCGGCGCGCCGTGACGGACGGCCTGGCCGATGGCCTGCCGCTCCCCGGCCTCGAACGCGCCGAAGGTCCGGCGCAGCAGGGGCAGGGTGGCCACGAACTGGTCCTCGTCGAGTCCGCACAGCCATCCGTCGATGAGCGACAGCAGGTTTCGGTCGTGCACCAGCAGCAGGCCGCGGCCGCCGAGGAAGCCGTCGATCCAGGCCGCCTTGTCCGGCGCGGTGCGGCCGACGGATAACGCCGCGGATAGTCGGCGGCCGGACTCCTCGCCGCCGATGCGCTCGGCGTCGCAGAGCAGCCGCACGGCGCGGCCGACGATGCCGCCGTTGACGTCGTCGCGATCGGCCAGCGTCTCGAGGGTGGACAGCCAAGTCCCCGAGGCCCATTCGTCGTCGCGGTTCGACAGCGCCAGGTGCACCGCGTCGATCCGGCCGCGCAGCGCGGCGGCCGCGTCGGCGTCGAGTCCGGTCACCGCGCCCGGCAGGCCGGCGCAACTGCGGACCAGCAGGCTGTCCGCCACCCGGGTCAGCGCCGCGCCGTCGGTGCCGCGCACGTCGCCGTAGCGGGCGATGCGCAGCAGCCCGGGCAGTGCCGACATCAGGTGGGTGACATCGTGATCCAGGGCCGCGACCGTCTCCAGCCGCGCGATCAGTCCGTCGGTGGCCCCGCCGAGATCGGCCAGCAGCGCCTCCTCCAGCGCGGACGCCACCTTCCCGACCGTGGCGTCCGGGTCCCGGGCGGCGTCGAGGATCTTCGCCTCGGCGGCCGACCGCAGGGTGGTGCCCCAGCGCGACGCCTCCACGATCGCGATCGCCAGTTCCGGCCGCCAGCGCAGGGTCCAGGTCTCGCGGAAGGTGCCCGCATTGCGGACCTGGCTGTCGGTCAGCCGCCCCCACTCGATGCCCAGCAGCCGGAGCCGGTGCAGCAGACGCGATCTCGCGAGCCCGCCGTCGGTGCGCAGATCCAGGTCGACGGTCCGTTCCAGCGCCTGCTGCTTGAGCCGCAGCGTCTTGATCTGGGCCCGCAGGTCCGCCTCCAGCGGCACCGTCGGCGTGCCCTCGGGCACCGTCCCCAGCGCCTCGCCCACCACCAGTTCGGTGCTGACCAGCCGCAACAGGATCTCGTCGCCGTCGCACAGCACCGACCGGGTGGCCTCGGTGACCTCCGACAGCCCGGCCAGCGGCCGTTCCCGCAGGGTCGCGAGAGTCTCGGCCAGCCGGATGGATTCGATGATGTGCGCGCTCGACACCGGCAGATCGTGGGCGCGCAGGGTGCCCGCGACCTTGGTGAGCCAGCGGGCGATCGGCTGGTCGGTCTCGGTGAACAGGTGGTGGTACCAGCCCGGGGAGGTGATGCCCGCGCCGTAGCCGGACGAGCTCGCCAGCCGTGAATGCGTCCACGGCACCCAGGTCAGCGTGGCCTTGCTCTTGGGCAGGCCCTTGAGCAGGCGGGCATCGGCCGCGGCCGGGCCCAGCTTGCCCTCCAGCGCGGGCGCGTGCCACGCGCCGCACACCACGGCCAGCCGTTTCGCCCCGTCCTTCAAGGCTTTTCGCATGATCTGCCGCATGTGCGCCTCACGCCGCAGCGTGTGCGCGTCCACCGTGATCCGCGCCGTGGCGGCCGAGAAAGGCTCCTCCTCCGCTGTCCCGGACCCCTCGGCCGGGACGACGGAATCGGATTCCTCCGAGACCTCCGGAAGATCCTCCGCGTGTTCGCGCAGGGCGGCCATCGCCTCGTTGACCGCGGGGAAGATATCGGCGTCCGAGGCGGATTCGACGATGGCGTCCCACCAGCGTTCGGCGTCGTCGTATCCGGCGGCCGAGGCCAGGATGCCGAGCGGGTCGGTCCGATCGCCCGGCTCGTCCTCCACGGCCAGGCAGATCGAGGCCGGCAGATCGCAGAAGCCCACGGACACACCGTGTTCCGCCGCGTACCGCAGCGCCACCCACTCCGGGGAGAAGGTCGCGAACGGCCAGAACGCGGCCTTGGCGGGACTGTCGGGCTGATAGGCGAGCAGGGCCACCGGCGGTGACATGCCCTCGGCCGCGACGTAACCGACCAGCGGATCGGCGTCCGAAGGGCCCTCGATGAGGATGGCGTCGGGACGGAACCGCGCCAACGCCAGCGCCAGGGATCGCGCCGATCCGGGGCCGTGGTGGCGGATGCCGAACACCCGCGTCTCGGCCGGGCCGGCGGCCGTGGTGGAAGCCACGGTCTCGCTCGGCAGGGCGGTCTCGTCGGCGACGGCCGGGATCGTGGCGGCCGTCATTCGTGCACCTCGCGGCAGGCGCGGTAGAAGTCCGCCCAGTCCGGGCGCTGCCGCACAACGGCTTCCAGGTACTCGGTCCACACCACCTGGTCGGCCACCGGATCCTTGATGACCGCGCCCAGCACCGCGCCCGCGATGTCGGCGGGCCGCAGCACGCCGTCGCCGAAGTGCGCCGCCAGCGCGATGCCATTGGTGATCACCGAGATCGCCTCGGCCGTGGACAGCGTGCCGGTCGGCGACTTGAGCTTGGTGCGGCCGTCCTCGGTCATGCCCGAGCGCAGTTCGCGGAACACCCGCACCACGCGGCGGATCTCCTCGACGGCCGCGGGCACGGCGGGCAGTTCCAATGCGACGCCGAGCTGTTCGACGCGGCGGGTGACGATGGAGACCTCCTCGTCCTCCCCGGCCGGCAGCGGCAGCACCACGGTGTTGAACCGGCGGCGCAGCGCGGAGGACAGCTCGTTGACGCCGCGGTCGCGGTCGTTGGCGGTGGCGATCACGTTGAAGCCCTTGGCCGCCTGTACCTCCGTGCCCAGTTCCGGCACCGGCAGCGTCTTCTCCGACAGCACCGTGATCAGCGCGTCCTGCACGTCCGACGGGATGCGGGTGAGCTCCTCGAGCCGGGCGATGGAGCCGGCGCGCATGGCGGTCATGATCGGCGAGGGCACCAGCGCGGCCTCGCTCGGACCCTCGGCCAGCAGCCGGGCGTAGTTCCAGCCGTAGCGGATGGCCTCCTCCGCGGTCCCGGAGGTGCCCTGCACCAGCAGCGTCGAATGTCCGGCGATGGCGGCCGAGAGGTGTTCCGACACCCAGGTTTTCGCGGTACCGGGGACACCGATCAGCAGTAGCGCGCGGTCGGTGGCCAGGGTGGAGACCGCGACCTCCATGATCCGGCGCGGGCCCACGTACTTGGGCGTGATCACGGTGCCGTCGGACAGCGTGCCGCCCAGCAGGTAGGTGACCACGGCCCACGGCGACAGGTTCCAGGAGGGCGGACGCGGGCGGTCATCGGTCGCGGCGAGCGCCTTCAGCTCGTCGGCGAAGGCCTGTTCGGCGTGCGGGCGCAGCAGGGCGTCCGGTTCCTGAGCGATGGTGACTTCCTGAGTAATGGTCACTGCAACTCCTCGAGCATCGTCTTGCGTTCAATGAGGTCATGGGCGAGCTGGTCGAAGGCCTGCTCCCAGTAGGGATCCGCGCAGCGGCGGGCCAGGCCGGACACCATCCCGGCCAGCTCCACCGGGAAGTGGGCGGACGCCGCGCGGAACAGCGTCCGATACGAGCCGGGCACCAGGCTGGGCGCACCCGGCCGGTCGGCGCACAGCCGCGCGCGTTCGGTGAGCAGCCGCAGCACGTGCTCGGCCATCGGGCCGGGCCACTGCCGGGGCATGGCGCGCAACAGGGATTCGATCTCGGCGAGCCAGCTGGAATCCAGGCCGCGCAGGTAACGCACCTGATCGGCTTCGGGCTGCAGCGCGAACAGGGCACGCAGCTTGTCCGAATCGGCGTCGCGGGCGGCCGGGCCGGAGATCGCCCCGAACAGGGCTCGCGCCCACGCCGGATCACCCTGTGCCAGTGCGGCATCGGTCCAGCCCGCGAACATGGGTCCGCGCACGCCGTCGCCCATGGACACCCGGACCGCCTCCTCGGGGGACCCGAGCAGCCGTTCCCAGTGCCGCAGCGGGGTGGCGGCCACCACCCGGTGCAGCCATTCGGTGGCGAGATCGGGTGCGCCGTCGGCGCGGTAGGCGGTGTAGCCGAAGGAATCCCCGACACCGTCGCGGCGGGCGGCGTCGTCGAGCACGCCGGGTCCGGTGGTGACCAGCAACGCCGTGACCGGGCGCGCGCCGAACATCAGCCAGGCCGCCGCCCGCTGCGACATCCGCTGCGCGAGAGCCGAATCCGGCAGCCGCCCCAGCAGATCCGCGGCCAGCCGCCGCACCTCCGCGCGCCGATCGTCGAGCGCGGTCTCGAGCAGTGGCTCGTCGGCGAGCGAGAGCCCGTCGGCGAGCACCGCCAGCAGGTCGGCCTTGCCCGGCCCGGACTCGGTGCCCCACGACCCGGCCAGCACGGCGCTCGCGGCCGCCGGATCGCGCTGCCGCAGCTGGGCCAGCCAGCTGCGCCGTTCCGTCGCCCGGCCGTGCGACCACACGCTGTCGTCCTCGGCGGCCGCCCGCACCAGCGACTTCCAGCCCGGATGCTGTCCAGCCAGCCACCGTCCCCGCGCCCCGGCCAGCCGCAACAGCGGCTCCCGATGCGGCGCGAGCGCTTTGGCGCGATCGAGCAGGACGCTCACCAGGCCGTCCGGCGCGCGGAAGTCCCGCGGCCCGGCCAGGGCGAACCACTCCTCGAGAAACGACGAATTGTCCGACAGCATGTCGATCAAGCGCGCTCCCGCGGCGGCGGGCAGCAAGGGCCGCTCGTCATCGGACGCGGCGGCGCCGCGCTCACCGGAACCGGCGGTGACGCCGCCGCGAGCGAAACAATCCTGCAGCGCAATGGATTCCAGCAAGACAACAGCCGGATCCCCGCTCAGCGCGGTCGCCGCCGCGGTGACGGGCGAGGCCAATCCGCACAGGTCCGCCTGCCGTCGCGCCGTGCCGACCAGCGCCGCCGACACCAGCTCGGCGCTCCCGGCGTCCTCGATTCCGCCGCGGACCGGATTCGGAGTCCCCAGCGCCACACCGACATCCACCATCACTCCGTCGGCGAGCGCCGCGACGGGAACCAGCCCGTCCGCGGTCCACTCGGCCAGCAGCGTCACCGCGTGCCCGCCCGACAGCCCGAGCAGCCGCCACGGCTCACCCTCGGCCGTCGCCACCGGCAACGCGTCGCCACCGGATTCCACTATTTCCCAAGTCTTTTCGCCGCGAACCGGAACGACATCGACGAGCAGCACCGGCCATGACCGCAGGAACGGATCGGCTCCCAATGCCCGCGCTTGTTCGACCAGTGCCGCCGCGATGCTGCCCGGCCGCGACCTGGTCGCCGCCGCGACCTGGTCGCCGTGGTTCTCGCCGGTGGCGTCCGGCAGCGGGATCGTGGTGAAGGGTTCGGGAATGTCCTCGTGGCGGTCGCCCCAGACGGCGCGCAAGGGCGCGGCAGCGGGGTAGAAGTGCAGGTTCGCGTCCACCTGGAAGCCCGGAGCCGGGGTGTCGTTGGGGAAGGCGGGACTGCCGTAGTGGTGGTCCAGGATCAGGGCCCAGCGGCCCGAGGCCCGCCCGCGCAGCCAGACCCGGCGGGTGTAGAGGCCGTCCTCGGTGGTGGTGCGGACGCCCAGGACCTGCCAGCGGTCGCGGACCGCGGGTTCGACGCGGACCGAGTCGGCCGGGGTCTGGTAGCCGATGTGGGTGCGCACGCTGGCGCGCAGGCCGGGGGAGAGCTCGTCGAGGCGGGTGTGCGCGGCCGCCAGCAGGTGCAGCCGGGCGTATTCGCGCAACAGTAGCCGGGGCCAGTCGGAATGGCTTGTGGCGAGCGGCAATTGACGCAGCGTGGCGGCCACGCCGGGGGCCTGCGCGTCGACCATGCGCGCGGCCACGGTCTCGAAGGCCCGCATCGAACGGTCGGACTGGGCGAGGCCGGTGCGGACCTGATCGGTGAGCCAGGTGTCCAGGTCGGCCAGGCCCGCGGTGACCCGGGCGCGGCGCTGATCGGCGGTGGCCCCGGCGCTCGCCGCGGGCTTGGTCTCGGGCGCGGCCTTCTTGGCGGCGCGGGCGGCCCGGCCGCCCAGCCAGTCGGCCGCGAAATCGCCCACGGCGTCCGCGGCGGGCACCTCGCCGGCGCTCCACGACAGCAGCAGCGACAGGGCGTGCTTGCACGGGAACTTGCGGCTCGGGCACGTGCACTTGTACGCGGGTCCGGCCAGGTCGACGATGGTTTGGTACGGGCGGCTGCCGCTGCCCTTGCACAGCCCCCAGAGCGCCGTGTCGTGAATCCCGGTGCCGCTCCACTTGCCGCGCAACTTGCGGGCGGCGGTCAGTGACGCGGCGTCCGGTGCGAGCGAGCCGATGTGATCGGCGGTCCAAGCGGTGGTCATCCATCCCCCTTCCTCGGTTGACATATTTCTATCCGAGGGCACCGACAGATCCGGGCGTCACGGCGCGGCCGGGTTGGATGCGGAAGTCGTTCCGCCGCCACCGATTCGGACGATGCGGGCAGTGCGTGCCGAGGGCCGCCGACGGGTGCGGGCGGGGCTGTCGGTGGGGCGGGATAGGGTCGCGGACATGCCTCGCGTAGCGATCGAATACTGCACACAGTGCCGCTGGCTGCTCCGCGCGAGCTGGATGGCCCAGGAGTTGCTGACCACCTTCGCCACCGATCTGTCGGAGGTCGCCCTGGTCCCCGGCGAGGGCGGCGTCTTCCGCATCACCGTCGACGGCGAGCAGATCTGGGAACGCAAGGCCGACGGCGGTTTTCCCGATATCGCCCTGCTGAAACAACGCGTCCGCGACCGCGTGGCCCCGGATCGCTCACTGGGCCACGCGGACAAGAAGACGGACGAGAACGCCGGACCGGCGAGCTAGCAGCAGCCTCCGCCACCGCAGCAGCCGCCGCCCGCCGGTGGGGCGGGCATGGACACCGGGGCGGCGCCGCCACGGCTCACGGTTCCGAAGGTGGTCAGCAGCTTGACGGTGTCGTCGTGGCCGTCGGGGCAGGTCGCGGGGGCGGACGCCTCGGCCATCGGACGGGTCAGCTCGAAGGTGTCGCCGCAGCTGCGGCATCGATACGCATAGCTCGGCACCCGGCCAGCGTAGACCACACCGCCGAGCTCGTGCGGCGCGCTGACGATGATCGCCCGGCGACCCGCGAACCACCAGTACCCTCGATTTACGGAGTACGAGGAGGTGTCGTATGAACACTCGGATCTTCGACGAGCGGACCGAAGGCGATGACGTGCCGGTGGCACGGACGGTGTACGGCGACGTGTCCGGCGCCGTCATCGGATCGGCCGCGGTCTGGAAGGGCATTCCCTACGCCGACAGCACCGCCGGTCCGCACCGCTTCCGGGTGCCGCAGCCCCCGCGGCCCTGGACCGGCGTCCGCGAATGCGTGCGCTACGGCGACGTCGCCCCGCAGACCCCGGGCTTCGTGCCCGTCGACGCCAATCTGCGCATGGGCGAGAACTGCCTGTGGCTCAATGTCTGGGCCCCGGCCGCCGCCCTCGGCGAACCCCGCCCGGTCATGGTGTGGCTGCACGGCGGCGCGTACTGCCTGGGGACCGCCGCCCAGGCCATCTACGACGGCCGCCGCCTCGCCGAGGCCGGTCAGGTGATCGTGGTCGGCGTCAACTACCGGGTCGGCGCGCTGGGCTTCCTGGACCTGTCCTCGCTGGGCGGGGAGTTCGTCCCGAATCTGGGCCTGCACGATCAGATCGCCGCGCTGGCCTGGGTGCGCGACAATATCGCGGCCTTCGGCGGGGACCCGGGCAATGTCACCATCTTCGGCGAATCCTCCGGCGCGGGCTGCGTCACCGCGCTGCTCACCTCGCCGCTGTCGGCAGGCCTGTTCCATCGGGCCATCGCCCAATCCCCGCCAGCCACAGCGGTTTTCGGTCCGGAGCGAGCCGCCGTGGTGGCCAAGCGTTATCTGGAACTGCTGGAGCTGACACCCGACCGCGCGCCCGAACTGCTCACCATGCCCCTCGAACGCATGGTGACCGCGGCCGGAACCCTCTTCGACGAGGTGCCCGCGCGGGAACCGGGCCGTCTGGCCGCCGCGCCCGTGGTGGACGGCGATGTGCTGCCCGGCTACCCGAGCGAGCGCTTCCAGCAGGGCCGGTCGCATCGGGTGCCGCTGCTCATCGGCACCAACAAGGACGAATCCTCGCTGTTCCGGCTGCTGCGCTCACCGATCATGCCGGTCACCCCGGACGCCGTGAACTCCATGCTGCGCTCGGTCGCCGCCGAGCATCCGGGCCTGTCACCCGAACGCGTCGCCGAGTTCGCGGCCGCCTACGCCGCGGGCACGTCGCGCGGCGCGATGATCATGTCGACCGACGCCGCGTTCCGAATGCCCTCGCAGTGGGTGGCCGACGCGCACTCCACGCACTCGCCGACCTGGATGTACCGGTTCGACCACGCCACCCCGATGCTCAAGGCGGCGCGGGTCGGTGCGGGCCACGCCACCGAATTGCCGTATGTCTTCGGCAATTTCGGCTCCTTCGACTACGACCCGACCTTCTGGCTCGGCGGACGCAAAGCGGCGCAGGAGGTCTCGGGCCGGGTGATGCGCCGCTGGCTGGCCTTCGCCGAATACGGCGTGCCCGCCGCCATCGACGGATCCAAGCACTGGCCGCCCTACCACGCCGCCACCCGGACCACGCTCGTCATCGACAGCATGGACCGGGTCATCGACGATCCCGACCGCGACCGCAACTCCGTGTGGGGCGACGACGTCGTCGGCTTCTACTGAGCCGCAACCGATCCCGCCCCACCGCGGCGGGCTACACGGTGGCGGTGGCGCGGCGGCCCAGGTGCGCGGGCATGTGCGCGTACCCGTGCAGCGTGTAGAGCGGGCGGCGTTCGGGCGCTCCCGCCAGCGCCAGATCCGGAAACGCGTCGAACAGCGCGCGCAGCGCGTGCACACCCTCCATCCGGGCCAGGCTCGCGCCCAGACAGGTGTGGATGCCGCTGGAGAAGGTCAGATGCTCGCGGGCGTTCTCGCGGGTGATGTCGAACCGATTGGGGTCGGTGAACTTCTTCGGATCCCGATTCGCGCCCGCCAGCGACATCACCAGGACGCTGCCCGCCGCCAGCCGCTGATCGCCGACCTCGGCGTCGGCCAGGGCGATGCGCGCGGTCATGGTGACCGGCGGGTCGAAGCGCAGGATCTCGTCGATCGCCTGCGGCCACAGGTCCGGATCCGCGCGCAGCATGGCCAGCTGCTCCGGATGCGACAGCAGCTGGACCACCCCGTTGCCGATCAGGTTCACGGTGGTCTCGAACCCCGCGCCCATGAGCAGGCTCGCGGTCGCCTTCAGCTCGCGCTCGTTCAGCTCCCCGGCCGTCACCAGACTGGACAGAATGTCCTCGCCCGGGGTGGCGCGCAGCTTCGCCAGATGCCCGTTCAGGTACTCGTCCATCACCCCCATGGCCGCGTACGCGTCGCGCCAGGCCCGCCACGAGATGCCGATGTCCAGCAGCGGGCTGGCGGCGTCACCCCAGCTCAGGAACTCGTCGCGGGACGCCTGCGGGAAACCCAGCATCTCGGTGATGATGGCGATCGGCACCTGCTGCGCGAAGGCCGCGATCAGGTCGGCCGAGCCCTCCGGCGGCAGCTCGTCGAGCAGTTCGGCGGTCACCGACTCCACCCGATCGCGCAGCCGGCCGATGGCGCGCGGCGTGAACGCCGCCGACACCGACTTGCGGATGCGGGTGTGATCGGGCGGATCGATCATCAGCATGGACGGCGGCTCCACCGGATTCGGCGGCGTCTGCGCCCGCTTCAGGCGATCGCGCAGCCAGGCGGGCATGTCCACGCCGTCCGGGCCGAACGCGCCGAAGCGGTTGTCGCGCAGGATCGTGCGGATCAGTTCGTAGTCGGCCGTCGACCAGGTGTACGGGTTGTGCACCAGGCGGCCGCGGGCACGGATGTCCTCGATCAGGGGATACGGATCGTGGAGCGCGTCCGACGTGGTGATCAGTTTGGCGAACGGAACGTCGTGGCGGGCCTGCCAACGCAGGCCCCAGCGCGGGGCACCGTGCTCGACCATCCATCGGGCCCAGTATCGGGGACTCATCATCGCGGGACTCCCTCGTCATCGGATGATTCCACGGTACGTACACGCTTGCTGTGGATAAACATCCCGAGGAGGGAAAATGTGCTCCTACCCGGGTAGGAGCACTCGATTGTCAGCGGCGTTGGGCGGTGACGCGCTCCGTGGCGACGCGGCGCTCCTGGGCGGCGGGGTCGGGGTTGGTGACCTGGACCAGTGATGCGCCGGACGCCAGGATCGCGACGAAGCCGTCGATCAGTTCGGCGGGTGTGTCCCAGGACGTGGTGGACAGGACCCGGTCCTCGGCGGTGAAGCCCTGGCGGGCAGCCGATTTGCGAGCCTCGTCGAGGACGGCGGAGACCGAGGTGCCGTCCAGGGCGCAGCCGATGCCGTGCGGGCGGAACTGGTCGCCGTGGACGCGGACCGAGGTGGCGTAGTCGGTGACGCCGATCGGCAGGTCGCGCACCGGCATGCCCATGGGGTCCAGCGAGAGCGCGGCCACCTCGGCGATGCCGTCGGCCTCGTCGATGCGGTCGGCGGTCACCAGCGCCAGTTCGGCGTCCGGATCGGCGTGCAGCACCACCTCGACGCCCGCCCACCAGCAGCCCAGCAGCACCGCGGCGGTCTGCCAGTGCGCCGGCAGCAGGACCGCCACCCGGGCGCCGGAGGTGAGCCCGAATTCGTCGCGAATCATATTGGCGGTCTTGGCCGCCCAGTTGGCCAGCGTGAGCGCGGACAGTTCGATGCGCGCGCCGGTGGCGTCGTCGTAATAGGTGATGCGCGGCCCGGCGGGGTCGCGGGCGAGGATGGGGTCGAGTACCGCTTCGGTGAGGGTCTCGTTCAGTTCACGCATTTCGGTCCGTTCGTGCCGGCGTCGATAGGTGGGGCTGGGGGCACAGGCGTCGCGGTCGCGGTTCCGGAGAAATCGAACGTGGCGCTGCCCTTCGCCGAACCCGGACCAGAATAGTCACCCGCCAGCACCACGCGGACCGAGCCCTCGGGCAGTCCCGGCTCCGCCATCACCGGCAGCCCGCCCAGCGCCTGCGCCACCGCGCGCGCCTTGGGGTCGCCGCCCGAGGCGGCCAGCACCCGGCTGCTCTGCACCGGCCCGCCGATCCAGTTGTCCACCGTGCCGGTGCGGAAACCCTTGGCCGCCAGCGCCTGTGCGGCCTGCCCGGCCAGGCCGCCGGCGCCGGAGGCGTTGTAGACGTCCGCGACGACCGTGGACGGCTCGATGCCGCCGTCGCCCTTGGTCTCGTCGTCGTCGCCGACCGCGGCGGTCACGTACTTGTGCACGGCGGTCGGATCCACCCGGACCACGGATTCGCCATTGTCGGTCCAGCCGTTGAGGTCCTTGACCGGAATGGTCTCGAACTTCACCTCGCCGCCCGCGAGGTCCTGCAGCTGGTGCAGGAAGCTGAGCACGTCCCAGTCGTCGTCGAGCACCACGGTGCGGCCGACCGCGTCGCTGAGCTCCTTCAACCGGCCGGGGCTGGCGAGCACCTTGGCGCTGAGCACCTGGTGCACCAGCTGCGCCATGTACACCTGCTGGCGCACGATGCGGTCGATATCGCCGCGCGGCAGGTCGTGGCGCTGGCGCACGAAGCTCAAAGCCTCTGCGCCGTCGAGCTTCTGCTTGCCCGCGGGGAAGTCCGCGCCCGAGAGCGGTTCGTCCACCGCGTTGTTCAGGCACACGTCGACACCGCCGACCGCGTCGGTGAGCAGTACGAAGCCCAGCAGCCCGACCTCGGCGTAGTGGTCGACGGTGATGCCGGTGAGCCCGGCCACCGATTTGACCAGCGCCTGTCGCCCGGCCTGGGTGGATCGTTGGTCCGCCTCGGTGGGCGAGACGCCCTGATCGATCAGCTTCTGCTGCAGGGTCGACTTGGTGATGCCGTACGCGGAGTTGATCTTTCCCTTGCCCAGGCCCGGGATGTCCACGTAGGAGTCGCGCGGGATGGAGACGGCCACAGCGGATCGCCCGTTGTTGGGCACCCGGATCAGGATGATGGTGTCGGTATTGAGCCCGCCCTCGCCGTCGTCGCCGGCGTGCAGCATGGCCAATTCGTCCTGGGTGAGCGGATTTCCGTGCGCGTCGGTGCGCGCGTCGATGCCGACCATCAGGATGTCGGTAGCGCCGTCGGACTTGCCGCCGCCCAGCCCCAGATTGCCGATCCGCTCGATGCCCGACACCAGTTGGTCCACGCTGTGCCAGCCGAGTCCGGTCACCGTCAGGGCCAGCACCGCGGCCAGCGCGGCCAGCGCCCGGCCCGGCCCGCCCCGCTGCCGCGGGCGCATCGCTGATGGGCGGGACCCTTTCGGCACGGATGCCCAGGCACTCTCCGGCAACCGACTGTCCTTTCCGAACTCGGCCCACTGGACCCCGGCAAGCGAGGTCGAATCGAATGGGAGACCCCCACCCTGCAGGCTAGTGGCGGTAACCGTTCAGTTGCCGTAGCACGGACTCCGTGAGTCGCGCGATGTCGCCCGATTACCCCGGTCTGTCCGAATGAATTCACAGGTCGCGACGGGTTCGCGGGGTGGCGGACGTGGCGTGCCACACTGACAGCCGTGATTGCCGACGACGTGAGCCCGACCACCGGGCAGCCGCGCCACGAGACCGCCCGGCTGCTGGTGACCGGAGCGCGCGGCCAGCTCGGCCGGGCCCTGACCACCCTCGCCCCCGGGGCGCGCGGTCTGGCCCACGCCGATCTCGACATCACCGCCGCCGACGCCGTGCGTGAACTGGTGAAACCCGGTGACGTACTGATCAACTGCGCGGCCTACACCGCCGTCGATCAGGCCGAGTCCGAGCCCGAGGCCGCCTTCGCGGTGAACGCCACCGGGCCGGGCGTGCTGGCCCGGGTGTGCGCCGAACGCGGCGCCCGGCTCATTCACGTCTCCACCGATTACGTGTTCCCGGGCACCGCCTCCCACCCGTACGAACCGGACGATCCGACCGGACCGGCCACGGTGTACGGGCGGACGAAACTCGCTGGCGAGCAAGCGGTTCTGGAGTATTCGCCGGACGCGCGCATCGTGCGGACCGCCTGGGTCTACACCGGCGACACCGGTGATTTCGTGGCGACCATGCGGCGGCTGGAAGGCGAGCGCGACACCATCACGGTGGTGAACGACCAGATCGGCTCACCGACCTACGCCCTCGATCTCGCGGCCGGTCTGCTGGAACTCGCGGGGATGCTGGGATCGGGCGTCAATCCCGGGGGACCCCGAATCCTGCACGCCACCAATGCCGGACAAGCCAGTTGGTTCGATCTGGCGCGCGCGGTCTTCGCGGGCCTCGGCGCGGACCCCGAACGCGTACGGCCCTGTGGCACCGAGGATTTCCCGAGACCCGCTCCGCGCCCGGCGTATTCGGTCCTTTCGGGCAATTCGTGGGTCTCGGGCGGCCTGTCGCCGTTGCGGGACTGGAAGCTGGCACTGAACGACGCATTGGCCGCCGTCTCCGACTATCCTGGGCCCCCGTGAGCCCCTCGGATTCTGTCGGACAGCCCCCCGCCGCGGCGAAAAAACCGCAGCTGGCAGTCGTCACGGTGACCTACTCGCCCGGCGAGCACCTGGAACACTTCATCAGCACCCTGGCCATCGCGACCGGTGAGAAGCCGCAGGTCATCCTGGCCGACAATGGCTCGGTCGACGGTTCCCCGGAACTGGCGGCCGAGGCCAACGCCCACGTGCGCCTGCTGCGCACCGGCGGCAATATCGGCTACGGCGGCGCGATCAACCGCGCGGTGGCCGAGATCGACCCGGACATCGAGTTCATCGTCATAGCCAACCCGGACGTGCGCTGGGGTACCGACGCCATCGACGAACTGCTGGCCGCCGCCCGCCGCTGGCCGCGCGCGGGTGCGCTGGGCCCGAAGGTGCTCGAGCCGGACGGCAGCACCTACCCGTCCGCCCGCTCGGTGCCCGGCATCGCCGACGGCGCCGGCCACGCCATCCTGGGCAGCATCTGGCCCAAGAACCCGTGGACGCTGCGCTACCGCCAGGACAACGAGGCCATCTCGGAGCGTTCGGTGGGCTGGCTGTCGGGTTCCTGCCTGCTGGTGCGCCGTGCGGCCTTCGATTCCATCGACGGTTTCGACTCCCGTTACTTCATGTACATGGAGGATGTCGACTTCGGCGACCGGATGGGCCGGGCGGGCTGGCACAATGTCTTCGTGCCGTCCGCCGAGGTCACGCACGCCAAGGGGCATGCCGCGGGTCGTCATCCGGAGACCATGCTGCCCGCGCATCACGCCAGCGCGTACCGTTTCCAGGCCGACCGGCATCCGCACTGGTGGCAGGCCCCACTTCGGGTGGCACTGAAAGCTGGACTTGCGGTGCGTTGCAAACTTGCGGTTCGATCCGCACTGCGCGAACGAGATCGAAACGGCTCTGTTTAACATCTGGGGCGGTTAGGATCTGCGGTCGCGTATCACTGACCACCTGACACAGGGGAGAAGATGGCGAACAGCGGTAACACCGCCGGGTCCACGGACGCGGTGATCCTGGTCGGAGGCCAGGGCACCCGCCTGCGTCCGCTGACCTTGTCCGCCCCCAAGCCGATGCTGCCCACGGCCGGACTGCCGTTCCTGCAGCACCTGCTCGCGCGCATCGCCGACGCCGGCATCACCCATGTGGTGCTCGGCACCTCCTACAAGGCGGAGGTGTTCGAAGAGCACTTCGGCGACGGCTCCGACCTGGGCCTCGAGCTCGAATACGTGACCGAGGACGAGGCGCTCGGTACCGGCGGCGGCATCCGCAACGTGCTGCCCAAGCTGCGCGCCGACACCGTGCTGGTGTTCAACGGCGACGTGCTCGGCGGCACCGACCTGGGCGGGGTGCTCGAGACCCACCACACCTCCGGTGCGGATGTCACCCTGCACCTGGTGCGGGTCAGTGACCCCCGCGCCTTCGGCTGCGTCCCCACCGACGAGAACGGCCGCGTCACCGCGTTCCTGGAGAAGACCCAGGATCCGCCGACCGACCAGATCAACGCGGGCTGCTACGTCTTCCGCCGCGAGTACATCGAGAAGATCCCCGCGGGCCGACCGGTGTCGGTCGAACGCGAGACCTTCCCGTCCCTGCTTGCCGAGGGCGCGCACATCCAGGGCCACGTCGACGTCTCCTACTGGCGTGACATGGGCACCCCCGAGGACTTCGTGCGCGGCTCGGCCGACCTGGTCCGCGGCATCGCCCCGTCCCCGGCGCTGCCGGGGCAGCGCGGCGAATCCCTGGTCCACCCCGGTGCGGGCGTCGCGCCCGGCGCGCTGTTGATCGGCGGCACGGTCGTCGGCCGCGGGGCCGAGGTCGGCGCGGGCGCTCGCCTGGACGGTGCGATCCTGTTCGACGGGGCGCGGGTGGAAGCCGGCGCCACCGTGGAACGTTCGATCATCGGCTTCGGCGCCCGGATCGGTCCGCGCGCCCTGGTCCGCGATGCCGTCATCGGCGACGGCGCGAATGTCGGCGCGCGCTGTGAACTGCTGCGCGGCGCGCGCATCTGGCCGGGGGTCGACATCCCGGACGGTGGCATCCGCTTCTCCACCGACGTCTGATCCGTCACAACGAAATCGGCCGCTCCCATGGATGGGGCGGCCGATTTCGGGTGTGTGGCGGAGTTTTCCGCGGGCGCGGTCAGCGCTCCCATTTGCCGGGGTTCAGGTGGAACTGCGCCAGCGCGGTGGCGTGCCCGTGGCCCATCTCGTGCTCGGTCTTCAGCCAGTTCACCAGGTCCTTCTGTCCGGTGATGCCGGTCTCGGCGAGCAGGGTGAACCAGTCGTCCACGGAGCGGCCGTATTTGGCCTCGATGGACGGGAAGTACGAAGCCGGGCCCTGGGGCTTGGTGGTCGCCATGTCAGTCTCCTGTGCGCTGGGGTGTCAGAGGTGGGGACGGTGCGCCCCACCGGAATTCATCGTGCCGTGTCGCGGGTCACAACATATGCATCGGTAGATTGTCTAGCAGTGCTAGAGTTCGGTCATGAGCGCCATTCAGACCCGCAAGGAACGCGAACGCATCGAACGGCGGCAGCGCATCATCGACACGGCGCGGGAGATCGCCGAGACCGAGGGCTGGGACGCGGTCACGGTGCGCAAGCTCGCGGATCGCATCGAATACAGCCAGCCCGTGCTGTACAGCCACTTCGCCGGGAAGGACGCGATCGTCTCCGCGGTCGCCGAGGCGGGGATGGCCGAATTCGCCGGGGTGGTCCGCGAACTCCGCGAGTCCGCGGAAACCCCCGAACAGGCCCTGCGCGCGGTGGTCCAGGGCTACCTCGACTTCGCCCGCGACAGCGCCGCCCTCTACGACGCCATCTTCCTGCTGCGCACCGACCTGAAGTTCGGCCCCGACGCGCCGCAGGCCCTCAAGGACGCGTTCGTCGAACTGCTGCTCACCTTCGCGCCCTTCGCGCCGCCGCACGACCCGGAGACCTTCACCGAGGTCGCCTGGAGCACCATGCACGGCCTGGCCACGCTGGATCGGGGTGGCCGACTGCGGCCCGACTTTCGACAGCAGCGCCTGGAAATCCTGGTCGCCCAATGGGTTCGCGGTGACCGACCCCACTGATCACCCACGGACCTCCCACCCGGGCATACGCTGAAAGCATGGCTGACGCGGTGGTGGTCGGATCCGGTCCCAACGGGCTCGCGGCGGCGGTGATCCTGGCCCGCGCCGGGCTCGACGTCGAGGTGTACGAGGCCTCCGACGGCATCGGGGGCGGGTGCCGCACCGGCGAGGTCACGCTGCCGGGCTTCCACCACGACCTGTGCGCGGGCGCGCATCCGATGGCGGTGGCGTCCCCGTTCTTCCGGGCCTTCGATCTGAAGGCGCACGGGGTCGAACTGCTCACCCCGCAGGTGTCCTACGCGCATCCGCTGGACGGCGGCCGCGCCGGGCTGGCCTGGCTCGACCTCGACCACACCGCCGACGGCCTGGGCCGCGACGGGGGAGCGTGGCGGCGGCTGTTCGGTCCGCTGGTGCGCAAGTGGGAGGACCTGGTCGCCCTGCTCATGTCGGATCTGCGGCATCCGCCGATCGACCCGACCGGCATGCTGCGCCTGGACCCCGGGATCGAACTGCGCGTCCTGCGCCGGATGGTCGAACAGGCGACGCCGTTGTGGAACATGCGTTTTCGCGAGGACGTGGCGCCCGCGCTGCTCACCGGTGTGTCCGCGCACGCCATCCGGCCGCCGCGCGGATTCCCGGGCGCCGGTGTGGCCATGCTGCTGGGCACGCTCGCCCATGTGCGCGGCTGGCCGGTGCCGCGCGGCGGCAGCCAGGCCATCATCGACGCCCTCGCCGAGGATCTGCGCACGCACGGCGGGCGCATCGTCACCGGCCACCGCGTCGACTCCCTCGACGAATTCGACGAGGTCCGAGCGGTATTGCTCGATGTCGCGCCCGCCGAGCTGCAGCGCATCGCGACGCTGCCCGCGCGATACAACTTCGCGCTCAACAGGTTCCGCTACGGCGGCGCGGCCTGCAAGGTGGATTTCGCGCTCTCGGGTCCGGTGCCGTGGCAGGCGCAGGGGTGTGATCGGGCCGGAACCTTGCACCTGGTCGGCTCCCGCGCCGAGGCCGTGGCCGCCGAAAAGGCCGTCGCCGCAGGGCGGCACGCCGAGCGACCCTATGTGCTGGCCATCCAGCCCGGCGTCGTCGACGACACCCGCGCGCCCGCGGGCAAGCACACCCTCTACACCTACGCGCACGTGCCCAACGGCTCGGCCGAGGACCTCACCGAGACCATCACCGCCCAGGTCGAACGCTTCGCGCCCGGCTTCCGCGACCTGATCCTCGCGACCCATGTCCGCACCGCGGTGACCATGCCCGCGCACAATCCGAACTACATCGGCGGCGACATCTCCGCGGGCGCGATGACCCTGCGCCAGACCGTTTTCCGGCCCGCCCCGCGCTGGAACCCGTACGCCACCCCGCTGCCCGGCGTCTACCTGTGCTCCTCGGCCACTCCGCCGGGGCCGGGCGTGCACGGCATGAACGGCTACCACGCCGCCTGCCACGCCCTGCGCAAGGAGTTCGGCATCCCGACCGATCCGCTGGAACTGCTTACCGGTCGCTGGCGCAACTGATTGCTACGCTGCGGCCATGGCCGGTTACTCGGGCACGCCGCTCCCGCGCAAGCTCGGCATCAAACCCGGGAGCCGGGTGCTGCTGGCCTCGGCGCCCGCGGGATTCGAGCTGGGGGAGTTGCCCGGCGGGGTGCTGTTGCACCGCCGCGCCGGGGTCGGGCCCTATGATGTGATCCTCGGCTTCTGCCCCGACCGCGCCGCTCTGACCCGCCGGTTTCCCGGCTGGCGGGAGCGGCTCGCGATCGACGGCGGCCTGTGGCTGGCCTGGCCCAAGAAGTCGAGCGGCGTCCCCACCGATCTCGGTGAGAACGCCGCTCGCGCTTACGGTCTGGGGCAGGGCCTGGTGGACAACAAGGTCGCCGCCATCGACGGCACCTGGTCGGGACTGCGGTTCGTGGTCCGCCTCGCCGATCGCTGACTATTTCTCGACCGGCTGGGCCCGGTACAGGTCGGGTTCCAGGTAGATGACCCGGGCGGCCGGAACCTCGGCGCGCACCCGCGCCTCGGCCTCGTCGATGGCCGCGGCGATCTGGGCGATCTCCAGGCCGGGCACGATGGCGACCTTCGCGGCCACCAGCATCTCCTCCGGGCCCAGGTACTGGGTGCGCAGGTGGATGACCTTGTCGATGCAGCGGTCGTCGACCAGCGCGGCGCGAATGGCCGCGTCCTCCTCCGGGGTCGCGCCCTCGCCGATGAGCAGGCTCTGCATCTCGACGATCAGGATGACGGCGATGACGCCCAGCAGAATGCCGATCGACAGGGTGCCGACGCCGTCCCAGACCGGGTCGCCGGTGATCATGGTCAGGCTGATCGCGGCGAAGGCGAGGACCAGGCCGATCAGCGCGCCCGAGTCCTCCAGCAGCACCACCGGCAGTTCCGGGTTGCGCGAGTTGCGGATGAACCGCCACCAGCTGGCATTGCCCTTGAGCGGCTTGGATTCCCGCATGGCGGTGATGAAGCTGAAGCCCTCGAGCCCGATGGCCAGGCCGAGGATGACGATCGCGACGATCGGGTTGGTCAGTTCCTCGGGATGCTCGATCTTGTGGATGCCCTCGTAGATGGCGTACACCGAGCCGAGCGCGAAGATGACCAGCGCGACCACGAACGAATAGAAGTAGCGGTTGCGGCCGTAGCCGAACGGGTGCAGCTCGTCGGCCTCCTGCGCGGCGCGGCGCTGACCGAGCAGCAGCAGGCCCTGGTTGGAGGTGTCGGCCACCGAGTGCACGGCCTCGGCGAGCATGGACGCGGAGCCGGTGATGGCCGCGCCGACGAATTTGGCCGCCGCGATGCCGGCATTCGCGCTCAGCGCCGCCAGGATGGCCTTCTTACCGCCGCCCGCAGACAATGAACCGCCCCTTCCGATGTCCGTTTTGCCTAGAAAACGTGTGTGACCGGGAGGAGCCTACCGTCCGCTCGTCACTCCTCGCCGACCGCGGCGCAGAACAGCTGCGCGGGACCGTCCACCGCCTGAGCCCGGATTCCGCCCTCCGCGGCCGAGATCCACGCCGCCCGACCGCACTCCACGATCAGGTCGTGATTGCCCTGGAACAACCGCACCCGGCCATGGGTGGCCAGCGCGATCACCGGACCGGAACGCACCACCGTCACCGGCTCGGCGTCCGGCGCCAGCTCGAAGCGGCTGAGCCCGAACTCCGGCGCGGGCGTGTGATAGCGGAAGACGCTGTCCGACACCTGCTCCGCGTGCACCACCGGCAGGTCGAGCGGCTCGAAGTCGAGCACCCGCAGCAGTTCGGGGACGTCCACGTGCTTGGGGGTGAGCCCGCCGCGCAGCACATTGTCGGAGTTGGCCATGATCTCCACGCCCACCCCGCGCAGGTACGCGTGTAGGTTCCCGGCATCGAGGAACAGGCCCTCGCCGGGCTCCAGCGTGATGCGGTTGAGCAGCAGCGCCGCGAGTACCCCGGCATCACCGGGGTAGGCCTCGGCCAGCTCGAGCGCGGTGCGCACCTCGGACACGAATTCCTTGCTGCCGCTGCCCGCCTCGGACAGGTAGCGCACACAACCGTCGAGCACCTTGGGCAGCAGCGTGCTCAGGCTCGCCTGCGGCAGCGCGATCCAGGTGGTGAACAGCGTGCGCAGGCCCGCGGAGTCGGGCTGGGCGGCAAGCAGATCGGCGTACTGGCTCAGTTCCGGGACGTCGAGGGCGAGGAGCAGCCGCACGGTCTGGCGCGGATCGCGGAACCCGGCCAGCGCCTCGAAGCGGCCCAGCGCCACCACCAGTTCCGGCTTGTGGTTCTCGTCGCGGTAGTTGCGCATGGCCGAGTCGATGGACACCCCGGCGTGGTTCTCCCGGGCGAACCCGGCCCGGGCCTGTTCGACGCTGGGATGCGCCTGCAGCGAGAGCGGCTCCTCGGCGGCCAGGATCTTCAGCAGGAACGGCAGCCGTCCGCCGAATTCGCCTGCCACCGGCCCGAGTTCGTGTTGCGGGTCGGCGCTGACCAGCTCCAGCAGGGATTCGCTGTGACCGTTGATCTGTACGCGGGCCGGATCGGCGGGGTGCGCCCCGAACCAGAGTTCGGCTTCCGGATGCGCGGAGGGAACCGGTCGTCCGCACAGCTGTGCGAGCGCGGTGCGCGAACCCCAAGCGTAGGAACGCAGCGCACCAACGAGTTCGTGCACTAGTAATTGCCCCCGTCGTAGCGACCCGGTCCGGTGGCCGGGCGGGAACCGAGTAGTCGGAGATAGGCAGCCGCCATCTCCAGCCGAAGTGCGAGTACCGCAAGCCTGCTCGTAGCAAGCTCAGTGACCTCGCCGCTCGCGGCGGCGGGCACGGGCTGCCCGGGCGCGGTGGCGGGCGGGGCGGCGGCCGCCTCCGTGTCCACGGTGATCAGGTCGGTGTCGACGAGCCCGGCGTCCGAGCCGAACACGGCCAGCCGTCGGCGCACCGCGACCTCGTCCGGGCCGGCGCTCACCACGAAGATCCGGACCTGCTCCACCGGCGCGGGCCCGTCGAGCTCCTCGTCGTGGAACAGCGGATCGAAACCGGGCGCGGCCACGCCCGCGGCCTGCACCAGGCGGCCGTGCGCGGCAATGGCTTCCGAGAGCGAGACGGCCGCGGTGATCTGCCCGGCCGCGGCCAGCAGCACCTCCGACCCGTGTCCGGCGAGCTCGGCGGCCGCGGTGGAATCACCGGCCAGCACGACGCGCTTGCGCTGCGTCATGCGGGTGGCCAGGGTCTTGGCCGGATTGTGGAAGGCCTCGTGCTGCGGGCCGTCGCGCAGCGCCTCCTCGTCGAGCAGGTCTGCGAGAGCGTTCAATTCGGGCACCAGCGGTCCGACCCGATGCGGGTCGATGGTGCTCAGCACGGCCAGGCCCGCGGCCAGATAGCGCAGCATCAGATTGTGGTCGAGCACCCGCACCCGCGGCGCGAGAATGGTGGCGCGTCCGGCGGCCGCGGCCCGGATGGGGCCCTCGTCCGGTGCGGCGACGACCACTTCGGCGCCCCGTCGGAGCGCTCGGTCCACCGCCTCGGCCAGGCGCGGATCACCCGCGTCGTCACCGGCCACCAGCACCACGTCCAGCGGTCCGACCCACGGCGGGATCGAGGTCGCCGACACCAGCGGCAGGCTGGTGTGGTCACCCAGGGCCGCGATCAGCAGCGCGGCCGCGCGGGCGGCGCGTCCGCTCCCGGAGACCAGGACCAGACTGCGCGGGCGCAGATCGGTCAGCCGGGCGAGCGCATCCTCGGAAAGCGCGGCGGCGGTTGCCCTTACCTGCGCTCCCCCCGATGCGGCGGAGCGCAGCACACCCCCGGCGTCCGCCGCCTCCAGCGAGGCGACGTCATCGAGGTCGATTACCGGTGTCCCAGCGATCATCGGGCGTTGCCACCTCCCCTCATCGGGTCACCAGGCGCTGGTGAATCCAAGCTCTGTGATTCCACTATTCCAGTCAGGCGCGCACGATGCTCAGGATCTCGGTTACGAGTGCGTCTACATCGTCCTGCGATCGCGCCTCGACGTTGAGCCGCAGCAGCGGTTCGGTATTGGAGGCGCGCAGGTTGAACCAGGCGCCGTCGGCCAGCTGCACGGTGACGCCGTCCAGCCGATCGACCGAGGTGGCGCGGCCGCCGAAGGCCTCGACCACCGCGGTGGTCCGCTCCTGCGCGTCGGCGACCGTCGAGTTGATCTCGCCGGAGGCCGCGTATGTCGCGTAGGCCGAAGCCAATTCCGACATCGTGCGGTCCTTCTCGCCCAGCGCGGCCAGTACGTGCAGCGCGGCCAGCATGCCGGAGTCGGCGCCCCAGAAGTCGCGGAAGTAGTAGTGCGCGGAGTGCTCGCCGCCGAAGATCGCGCCGGTGGCCGCCATCTGCTGCTTGATGAAGGAGTGGCCGACGCGGGTGCGCACCGGGGTGCCGCCCAGCTCGGTCACCAGCTCCGGCACGGCCTTCGAGGTGATCAGGTTGTGGATGACGGTGGCGCCCGGCTCCTTGGTCAGCTCGCGCTCGGCGACCAGGCCGGTGACCGCGGACGGGGAGACCGGGTCGCCCTTCTCGTCCACCACGAAGCAGCGGTCGGCGTCGCCGTCGAAGGCCAGGCCCAGGTCCGCGCCGGTCTTGCGGACGTAGTCCTGCAGGTCGACCAGGTTCTTCGGATCCAGCGGATTGGCTTCGTGATTGGGGAAGGAGCCGTCCAGTTCGAAGAACAGCGGCTCGATGGTGAACTGCGGCAGCGTGCCCAGCACGGCGGGCACGGTGTAGCCGCCCATGCCGTTGCCGGCGTCCACCGCGATGCGCAGCGGGCGCGAACCGCTCAGGTCGACCAGCTTGTGCAGGAAGTCGGCGTAGGCGGTGAGCAGGTCCTCGCGGGACTCGGTGCCGCGCGGGCCGTCGAAGGCCGGGACGCCGGCGATGACTTCCTCGGAGATGGTGGCCAGGCCGGTGTCCTGACCGACCGGCAGCGCCTTGGCGCGGCACAGCTTGATGCCGTTGTACTTGGCCGGGTTGTGGCTGGCGGTGAACATGGCGCCCGGGCAGTCCAGGTGGCCGGAGGCGAAGTACAGCTGGTCGGTGGAGGCGAGGCCGATGTGCACCACGTCCAGGCCCTGGGCGAGCACGCCGTCGGCGAAGGCCGCGGCCAGTTCGGGGGAGGAGTCACGCATGTCGTGACCGATCACGATGCGCTGCGCGCCCTCGGTGCGCATCAGCCGGGCGAAGGAGCCCGCGACATCGCGGACGAAGTCCGCGTCGATCTGCTCGCCGACCACGCCGCGAACGTCGTATGCCTTGATGACTGCTTGAACGGACTCGGCGGACCGGGCGACTGTCATGGGGAACACCCTAGTAGCAGACCCTTGCCGAGGCAGACTTCGCCTGCCCCTACTTGTCGGGTCAAGTGATTCGGTGAACCGAGGGCGATTCGTCGGGTATGGCTCGACGGCGCGCGCTCGATCAGCTGGGCGGGTCGGGTAGGACGCGTAGATGCCCGCGGCGGCCGGTGCGGCCCGTGCGGGTGGTGCGCTGCGGGGCCGGCGCGTAGTCGGCGTAGGCGCGCGGGTCGGGATCCGTTGTGCGACGGCGCAATCCGGCTTCGCGGACGGCTTCGGCCAGGGCGGTCAGATCGTCGTCGTCGGGGGTGGAGCTGGAAAACCCGCCCTCGTGCCGGACCAACTCCCATCCCTTCGGCGCGGTGATCCGGGAGGCATGTGTTTCACACAAGTCCCAGGAATGTGGTTCCGCGACCGTGACCAGGGGACCCACGACCGCCATCGAGTCGGAGTACACATAGGTCAGCGTCGCGACGGCCGGGTTCTTGCAGCCTGGACGGCAGCAACGACGCATGGGGATCACGCCAAGCAGGGTAACCCCCCTCACGGCCCCGTGGACACAGACACGCTCAATGAACCGCGTCTCACTCGTGCCACAAGGACCTGCGGTACCTGTGCGATCGTGGCCCGGAAGGTTCCCGCCGGGCGTGTCTCGGACACCGCCGCGAGCCCGTGAGCCGGGTGCGCGCACCCGGTCGGGGCAAGGGTTAGATTCAAGGTATGACCCGTTCACGTAAGAGGCGGCCGCCCACCGCGCGGTCGGTCATCCGCCGCGGGCGGGGTGTGCGCGGGCCGATGCTGCCTCCGACGGTTCCGGCCCGGCGCACCCGCGGCCAGGAGTTCGACCGGCTGGTGCTGGAGGCGTTCGCGCCTTTGGAGAGCCGCTGGCACGAGCAGTTGACCAAGCTCGACATCGCGGTGGACGACGTGCCGAAAATCCGTCCGCTGCACCCGGATTCGGTCACCTGGCCCGACGAGGTGGTGGCCGACGGGCCGGTGCCGCTGTCGCGTCTGATCCCCGCGGGGGTGGATCGCTACGGCATGGCCACCCGTGCGCGAGTCGTGTTGTTCCGCAAGCCTTTGGAGTTGCGGGCCGGTGACCCGGACGACCTGGTCGACCTGCTGCGCGAGGTTCTCGTGCAGCAGATCGCGACCTATCTCGGGGTGGAGCCGGACATCATCGATCCCGAGCCGGAGTAGGGGACCCGGGCCCGCCCGGCCCGGAATTCCCCTCGGCTACAGCGGGTTTCCTTCAGATGATGCCGCGCTTGAGGCGGCGGCGCTCACGTTCGGAGAGGCCGCCCCAGATGCCGAAGCGCTCGTCGTTGGCGAGGGCGTATTCCAGGCACTCGTCACGGACCTCGCAGCCCAGGCAGATGCGCTTGGCCTCGCGGGTGGAGCCGCCCTTCTCGGGGAAGAACGCCTCCGGGTCGGTCTGGGCGCAGAGTGCCCGTTCCTGCCATTGTTCAGCTTCGGTCATCATGCGACCGCCGCGCGCGAAAGTGTCGTACATATCCTCGGCACCGGTGACGATCAGGCTCAGCCGCGGTGGTTCGGGCTGGTAGGCAGCTCGCGCCCACTGTCCGCCCCCCGGCCGCGTCGTCATCGGTTCACCCCCCTCGTATCCGTTCCGATCGTCGGCGCAGAAGTCAGGTGCTGCGCCAGTCGTGGAATCGGTTTGCGATACACCGCCCGGAATACCCGACGGGGCCAGCTCATCGGCCATCGCTCCGCCTCCTCACTGTGTGTTAGCGCAGAATGATTAATCCGTCGGAGCCGATCCCACCGACGGCCCAACACCGCGGCGTAGTCCCGCGGCCATCCCCGAGCTTGCGCCACTCCGGTGCGAACAGCTGTTCGAAAACCCGTCCGCGCCTTGCACTCTCACGCGGACCCGGAATGACATGCCTGTGATTAGACACGCCGGGAGCGGCGATGGTCAAGCTGCCGAAGCGATTCCGTTACCATCTGTGACCCCCGCTGGCGACGTTCCCGCAGATCAGACAGCAAATTCACAGCAAATGAGCTGCGAGCCGCTTTCGGCCCGTCACGGCATAGGCTGTGCGGATGTGACTCGAGAACAAGCGGACACCGCGCCCGGCACCGGCCTGCGGATCGCGGTCCTGGTCGGCGGAGTCGGCGGCGCCCGGTTCCTGATGGGCGTGCGCGAGCTGCTGCCCGGAGCCGACACCACGGCCATCGTCAATGTCGGTGACGACGTCTGGATGCACGGGCTGCGCATCTGCCCTGACCTGGACACCTGCATGTACACCCTGGGTGGCGGCATCGATCCGGAACGCGGCTGGGGACACGCGAACGAGACCTGGAGCGCCAAGGAGGAGCTGGCGAAATACCACGCCCAGCCCGATTGGTTCGGCCTCGGCGACCGCGATATCGCCACCCATCTCATCCGCTCGGAAATGCTGCGTCAGGGCTATCCGCTCTCCGCGGTGACCGAGGCGCTCTGCAATCGGTGGCAGCCCGGGGTGAAGCTGCTCCCGGCAACCGACGACCGCTGCGAAACCCATGTCGTCATCGCGGACCCGGAGAACGCTGGCGAACGCCGCGCGATCCATTTCCAGGAGTGGTGGGTCCGGTACCGGGCGAACGTTGAGACCCATGGATTTGTGACTATTGGGGCAGAAGCTGCGAAACCGGCACCGGGTGTGACGGAAATCATAGAGTCGGCCGATGTGATCCTGCTCGCTCCGTCGAACCCCGTCGTGAGCGTCGGAGCCATCCTCTCGGTCCCCGGCATCCGGGGCGCAATCCGCACTTCGGGCGCGAAGGTGATCGGCCTGTCCCCGGTGATCGGCGGAAAAGCCTTGCGTGGCATGGCCGATGAATGCCTGTCGGTGATCGGCGTGGAGACCTCCGCGGAGGCGGTCGGCGCCTACTACGGCGCGCGCTCGGGCACCGGCATCCTCGACGGCTGGCTCGTCCACACCGGCGACACCGCCGACATCCCGGGCGTCGAAGTCCGCAGCGTCCCCCTGCTCATGACCGACCCGGCGACCACCGCCGAGATGGTTCGCGAAGCCCTCGACATCGCGGGAGTCAAGCCGTGACAACGGATTCCATCCAGACCCAGGGCGACCACGCGTCCGGCGGCGAACTGCGCATCCTGCCGATTCCGGGCCTGCCCGAATTCCGGCCCGGCGACGACGTCGCCGAAGCCATTGCGGCACAGGCGCCTTGGCTGCAGGACGGCGACGTGCTGGTGGTCACCAGCAAGATCGTCGCCAAGGCCGAGGGCCGCGTGGTCTCCGTGCCCACCGACCCCGAGGAGCGCGACGCCGCCCGCCGCCGGCTGGTGCTCGAGGAGTCGGTGCGGGTGCTCGCCCGCAAGAACCGCACCCTGATCACCGAGAACAAACTCGGCATCGTTCAGGCCGCTGCCGGCATCGACGGCTCCAATGTGGAGCAGGACGAACTCGTGCTGCTGCCCGAGGATCCCGACGCCAGCGCCAAGGCCCTGCGCGCGGGCCTGGCCGAACGGCTCGGCGTGCAGGTGGCCGTGGTCATCACCGACACCATGGGCCGGGCCTGGCGCAACGGCCAGATCGACGCCGCCATCGGCGCGGCCGGGCTGCGGGTGCTGCACGACTACAACGGCGCGGTCGACGGGCAGGGCAACGAACTGCACGTCACCCTGGTCGCGGTCGCCGACGAACTGGCCGCCGCCGCGGACCTGGTGAAGGGCAAGCTCGGCGGCGTCCCGGTCGCGGTGGTGCGCGGGCTCGACTACGCCGACGACGGCTCCACCGCCGGGGACCTGCTGCGCCGCGGCGAGGAGGACCTGTTCTGGCTCGGCACCGAGGAATCGGTGGACCTGGGCCGCAAACAGGCGCTGCTGCTGCGCCGCTCGGTGCGCCAGTTCGCCGACACCCCGGTCGAACCCGAGATCATCCGGGCCGCCGTCGCCGCCGGTCTCACCGCTCCCGCCCCGCACCACACCCGCCCGGTGCGGTTCGTGTGGGTGCGCAAGCGCGGTCTGCGCGACCAGCTGCTCGAGGCCATGGCCGAGAAGTGGCGGACCGACCTGTCCGGTGACGGCCGCTCCCCGGAGAGCGTGGAGAAGCGAGTCGCGCGGGGCCGCATCCTGTTCGACGCCCCCGAGGTGATCATCCCGTTCTGCGTGCCCGACGGCGCGCACGACTATCCGGACGAGACCCGCCGGGCCGCGGAGAAGACCATGTTCACCGTCGCGGTCGGCGCGGCCGTGCAGGGTCTGCTGGTGTCGCTGGCCGTGCGCGGGGTGGGCAGCTGCTGGATCGGGTCCACCATCTTCGCGCCCGACGTCACCCGGGAGGTGCTGGGTCTGGCCGAGGATTGGAGTCCGCTCGGCGCGATCGCCGTCGGCTACCCCCTCGACGAGCTCGCCCCGCGCGAGGTCGGCGAGCCCGGCATCGGCCTGGTCGAGCTGTGAGCGCGGAGTCGCTACACAAGTCCGCCACCGAGCTGCTCGAGACCTGGTCCCCGGCAACGGGTCCCGAGCAGTCGCTGCGCGAGGCCATGCTGGCCTTCCTCGGTTCCGCGCCGCGCGGCTGCCTGCGTGAGCACGCGGCCGGGCACATCACCGCCTCGGCCATCGTGCTCTCCCACGACGAGCGCGAGGTGCTGCTCACCCTGCACCCGCGGGTGGGCCGGTGGATCCAGCTCGGCGGCCACTGCGAGGAATCCGACGATTCGGTCGCCGCGGCCGCCTTCCGCGAGGCGACCGAGGAATCCGGCATCGAGGGCCTGACCCTCGAGCCCGGCCTCTACGGCGCGCAGGCCCACCCCATCACCTGCTCCCTCGGCGTCCCCACCCGGCACCTGGACCTGCTCTTCAAGATCAAGGCCCCGGAAGGCGCTGTCCCGGTACGTAGTTCGGAATCCACCGACCTGCGCTGGTGGCCCGTCGACGCCCTCCCCGCCGACGCGGACGTGCTGTTGCGCTGACCGGGACACGGGGGTTCCGGACGGCGGAACCCCCGTGTTACTGTCCGGTCGTACACGTTCTCAGGGCGGGGTGGAATTCCCCACCGGCGGCAATGGCGATCCGGACCGATCCGGGACGCACGAGCCCGCGAGCGCCACACCCTCGGGTGTGGGTCCAGCAGATTCCGGTGTGATCCCGGAGCCGACGGTCAGAGTCCGGATGGAAGAGAACGCGGCACCGGCACGTCCGCCCGCGCGGTCGGGCCCTGTTCGCGTCTATGCCCTGGGTGACAGCGAACAGGAGGAATCCCCATGTCACCCATGCCGAATCGCATCGCTCTCGTCGCCGCCCGCTGGCACAGCGACATCGTCGACAAGGCCGTCGAATCCTGCCGGGCCGAGCTGCTCGAGCGCGGGTACACCGAGATCGACGTGATCGAGGTGCCCGGTGCGTTCGAGATTCCGTTGCAGGCCAAGCGGTTGGCCACCAGTGGCGCGTACGCCGCGGTCGCCGGGGTCGCGCTGGTGGTGGACGGCGGCATCTACCGCCACGACTTCGTCGCGCCGACCGTGGTCGACGCGCTCATGCGGGTGCAGCTCGACACCGATGTGCCGGTGTTCTCCGCGGTGCTCACCCCGCACCACTTCCACGAGCACGCCGAACATCTCGAGTACTTCGCCCGCCATTTCGTGAAGAAGGGCGCGGAGCTCGCCAACGCGATCGCCGCGACCCTGGCCCTGGGCGCGGTGCGCGCCTAGGACCAGGGTGCGGGTGCCGTCGGCGCGCAGCAGGGGGAACGCGCCGGCGGTCCGGTTTCGGCCCAGGGGTTGGGGTCAGGCCGGAACCAGGTCTTTGTCGTGCGGGCCGGGATGGTCGTCGTCGACCATGGCCCGCTCGTCGAACGGGATCTCGCGGTCCAGCACCGCGCGGACGCGGGCCGGGTCGATGGTGTCGGTCCAGGTGCCGACCAGCAGGGTGGCGACGGCATTGCCCGAGAAGTTGGTCAGCGCACGGGCTTCCGACATGAACCGGTCGATGCCCACGATCAGGCCGACCCCGTCCAGCAGCTCCGGGCGATGGCTCTGCAGGCCGCCCGCCAGCGTGGCCAGGCCCGCGCCGGTGACACCCGCCGCGCCCTTGGACGCCACGATCATGAACAGCAGCAGCCCGAGCTGCTCGTGCCAGGCCAGCGGCTTGCCCATGGCGTCGGCCACGAACAGCGTCGCCATGGTCAGGTAGATGGCGGTGCCGTCCAGGTTGAACGAATACCCGGTCGGCACAACCACACCCACCGTGGTGCGATCCACCCCGGCGTGCTCCATCTTGGCGATCAGCCGCGGCAGCGCCGACTCCGAGGACGAGGTCGCGAAGATCAGCAGATACTCGCGCGCCAGATAGCGGACCAGCTTGAAGATCGAGGTCCCCGCCACCAGGCGCAGCAGCAGGCCGAGCACGCCGAAGATGAACACGACGCAGGTCAGGTAGAAGGCCACCATCAGCAGCGCCAGCTGCTTCACCGCGTCCAATCCGGTGCGCGCCACCACATTCGCCATCGCGCCGAACGCGCCGATCGGGGCCAGCCACAGGATCATGGTCAGAATCCGGAAGACCAGCTTCTGGATCGAGGCCACCCCGCGCAGGATCGGTTCACCCGCCGCGCCCATGGCCTGGATGGCGAATCCCGCCAGCAGCGCCACGAACAGCGCCTGCAACACCTTCCCCGAGGTCAGCGACGACAGCAGCGTCGTCGGCACGATGTCCTCGAAGAACTGCCAGGTGCCGCCCGCCGCCTTGGCGTCGGTGGCGTACTTGGTGACCTCCTTCGCGTGCGCGGCCACGTTCAGGCCCGACCCCGGATGCAGCAGATTGCCGACCAGCAGGCCGATGCCCAGCGCCACCGTGGACATGATCAGGAAGTAGCCGATGGCCAGACCGCCCACCCGGCCGACCTTGGCGGCCGCCCGCACCGAGCCGATGCCCAGCACGATGGTGCAGAAGATGACCGGCGTGATCATCATCTTGATCAGGTTCACGAAGATGGTGCCCAGCTCACCGACGCTCTTGCCGAAGCCCGGGGCCAGCTTGCCGACCACGACACCGGCGATGACGGCCACGATGACGGCCAGGTACAGCCAGTGGGTACGGTCTCGGGCCGGTGGTGTTGCACTGTCGCTCATAACGTGAGAATCATGTTCCACCGAGTGACGCCGGTCACTGTTTCGTAAATTATGTTCATGACGTTCGCGGAGGAATCGTGAAGGGCCGAAGACCCCGCCGCACCCTGGCCGGGCAGGTGTTCGTCGTCCAGGTGCTGGTGCTCGCGGCGGTGATCGCCGCCGCGGCGCTGCTGACGTTCCTGCAGACCCGCCGGGTGCAGGACGACGCCACCCGCGCCGAGGTGCGCGACACCGCGGTCGCGGTCGCGCAGTCGCCCTCCACCCTGGCCGGGGTGCGCGGCCCGGACCCGACCGCCGCGCTGCAACCGGTGACCGAGGCCATCCGCAAGGCCACCGGCATGGACTTCATCGTGGTGATGGCCCCCGACCGCACCCGCTACACCCACACCGAGACCGACCGGATCGGAAAACCGTTCAGCGGCAATATCGATCGGGCGCTGGCGGGGGAGACCTTCACCGAGACGTTCACCGGCACCCTCGGCCCCTCCATCCGCGCGGTCACCCCGGTCCGCGACGCCGACGGCCGCATCGTCGCGCTGGTGTCGGCGGGTGTCACCCGCACCCACATCGGTGAGCAGGTGCGCGCCCAGCTGCCGCTCATCCTGGCGGTCGCCGCGGGCGGGCTGGCGCTCGCCACCATCAGCTCACTATTGCTGCGGCGCAGGCTGTTACGGCAGACCCACGGGCTGGGCACAGCCGAACTGCGGATGATGTACGAGCACCACGACGCGGTGCTGCACTCCATCCACGAGGGGCTGCTGGTGTTCGGCAAGTCCGACGCCGACGCCGAGGTGGTCAACGATCAGGCGCGCCTGCTGCTCGGCCTGCCCGACGGGCCGATCACGCGCGCGGACCTGCCGGTGTCGTTGCAGCGCTTGGGGACCGGCGTGGTGCGCGACGAGATGCACGTGACCCCCGAACGGGTGCTGGTGGTGAACCAGGATGTGGTCGAGCACGCCGGACGCCGCATCGGCACCGTGGTCACGCTGCGCGACCACACCGAATTGCGGGACGTGCTCGGCGAGCTGGATTCGGTGCGCGGCTTCGCCGAATCGCTGCGCGCCCAGGCGCACGAGGCCGCCAACCGGCTGCACACCGTGGTCACCATGGTCGAGCTGGGGCGGTCCCGGGAAGCGGTGAGCTTCGCGACCGCGGAACTCGAACTGTCCCAGGCCCTCATCGACCGGCTCACCGGGGCGGTCGCCGAACCCGCGGTGGTGGCGCTGCTGCTGGGCAAGGTGGAGCAGGCCGCCGAATACGGCGTCGAGCTGACCGTCACCGGCGACACCCTGCTCGACACCACCGAGCCGCTCACCCCGCACGAGATGGTCACGCTGCTGGGCAATCTCATCGACAACGCCCTCGACGAGGTCGGCCACGATGAGGACGCCTGGCTGGAGGTGACGGTGCGCCGCGACGACACCGAGCTGTACATCCGGGTCGCCGACAGCGGGCCCGGCATGTCCGAGGAGCTGTTCACCCGCGCCACCGAGCGCGGCTACTCCACCAAGACCGACCACCACGGGCTCGGGCTGGCGCTGGTGCGGCGGCTGGTGGCCCGGCACGCCGGTGAGTTGCGGGCCCGGCGCGAGCCGGAATCCGCTGTGATCGTGAGGTTTCCGCGATGAGAATCGACCGCGAGGCGCCGGTCCGGGTGCTGATCGTCGAGGATGAGCCGAAAATTGCTGCGGCACACCGCTCTTACCTGGAAAGGGTGGACGGTTTCGACGTGGTGGCGGTCGCGCACACCGGGCGCGAGGCCCTCTCGATCGCGAAAAGGTCACAATCTTCCGGCGTCCCGATCGACCTGGTGCTGATGGACATCGGTTTGCCGGACATGAGCGGGCTCGCGGTGGCGGCCGCGCTCGCGGTGCTGCGCCCGCGCCCGGACGTCATCGCCGTCACCTCCGCCCGGGATCTGGCCATGGTGCGCGCCGCCGTCGCGCACGGCGTGGTGCTGTATCTGTTGAAGCCCTTCACCTTCGCGGCCTTCCGGGAGAAGCTGGAACGCTACCGCGAGTACCGAGCCGCCCTGCCCGCCGGCGAGACGGCGGTGTCGCAGCACGACATCGACCGCGCCTTCGGGGTGCTGCGCACACCCGAGCAGCGGCCCACGTCCCCGAAAGGCATTGCGCCGCAGACGATGGACGAGGTGTCGCGCGCGGTGCGGGCCGCGCCGGAAGGCCTGTCCGCGGGTGAAGCGGGCCGCGCGGTGGGGGTTTCGCGGGTGACCGCGTGGCGATACCTGGAACGTATGGCCGAAGACGGCGTGGTGGAACGGCGAACCGACTACGGTCGGACGGGACGGCCGCAGGTTCGCTACGTGTGGTTGCGCTGAGTGCGGGGGGATCGCACGCCGAGCGCGGTTCGCGGCTGGTTTGCGCGTACGGGGCAGTGACGGGAACCACAGGGTCGGTTGCGCCGGAACCGACTGCTCATGATGTAACGGTGGCCACCTTTCGGTCCGCACACGTGCTGTAACAGCGGCTAGGTTCCAAGATATGTAGCTGCGAAGTTCGATGAGGTTGAGTAGCGGAGAAAAGGTGCGAATGTTCGGCAAACGGTTGGGTTCGCCGGATCCCAAACGCCACCTGTGGGTGCTGGGGCTCATTGCCCCCGGGTGTGCGTTGCTGCCGTCGCAGCTGGTGTTGCACACCAAGCTCGAGGTGTTCTGGTGGATCGGTCCGATCATCATCCTGATCGCGATACCCGTCCTGGACTGGGTCGTCGGGGAGGACGGCACCAACCCGCGCGACGAGGACTACGAGTTACTGAGCAACGACCGGTACTACCGGTGGTGCACCTACCTGTTCCTGCCGATCCAGGTGATCGGCCTGATCATCGCCGCCTGCATGTGGGCCGGAACCGACCTGTCGGTGGTCGACAAGATCGGGCTGGCAACCACCCTGGGACTCGTCAGCGGCATCGGCATCAACGCCGCCCACGAACTCGGCCACCGGGTCGAGAGCCTGGAGCGCTGGCTGTCGAAGATGGCGCTGGCGCAGTCGGCGTACGGCCACTTCTTCGTCGAGCACAACAAGGGCCACCACGCCCGCGTCGCGACCCCCGAGGACCCCGCCAGCGCCCGCATGGGCGAGTCCCTGTGGGAGTTCCTGCCCCGCAGCGTGATCGGCGGCTTCCGGTCGGCAATCGCGCTCGAGGGCGAGCGGCTGGCGCGCAAGGGACACCGCTGGTTCAGTGTCCACAACCACATCCTGCAGGCGTGGAGCATGACCGTCGTGCTGTTCGGCGGACTCATGGCGATCTACAGCCCGACCATCCTTCCGTACCTGGTGCTGCAGGCCGTGATCGGCGCGGGCCTGCTCGAAACCGTGAACTATGTCGAGCATTACGGCCTGCTGCGGCGGCGGCGCCCGAACGGCAACTGGGCCCGCTGCGCGCCCAGCGACAGCTGGAACAGCGACCGCCTGGTCACCAACATCTTCATGTTCCACCTGCAGCGGCACAGCGACCACCACGCCAACCCCGGCCGCCGCTACCAGACCCTGCGCAGCTCGCAGGAGGCCCCGCAGCTGCCCGCCGGCTACGCGACCATGATCGTGCTGGCGCTGTTCCCGCCGCTGTGGCGCATTGTCATGGATCCGCGCCTGCTCGCGCACTACGCGGGCGACGTCAGCCGGGCCAATATCCAACCCCGCAAGCGGGAGCGCATCCTCGCCGCGTACGACCTCCGGGCGGCCGCGTAGGGTTTGGGAGAAGCAGCCGACCAGGAGAGGCAGATGACGACCTCAGTGTCCAGCACGATGACCCCTGATGTTCGCAACGGGATCGACTACAAGGTGGCGGATCTGTCACTGGCCGAGTTCGGCCGCAAGGAGATTCGCCTTGCCGAGCACGAGATGCCGGGCCTGATGGCGCTGCGTCGCGAGTACCACGACGTGCAGCCGCTGAAGGGCGCGCGCATCTCCGGCTCCCTGCACATGACCGTGCAGACCGCCGTGCTGATCGAGACCCTGGTCGCGCTGGGCGCGCAGGTCCGCTGGGCGTCCTGCAACATCTTCTCCACCCAGGACCACGCGGCCGCCGCGGTCGTGGTCGGCCCGCACGGCACCGTCGACGAGCCCAAGGGCACCCCGGTCTTCGCCTGGAAGGGCGAGACCCTGGAGGAGTACTGGTGGGCCGCCGAGCAGATGCTGACCTGGCCGGGCGAGCCCGCCAACATGATCCTCGACGACGGTGGTGACGCCACCATGCTGGTGCTGCGCGGCGCCCAGTTCGAGAAGGCCGGCGTCGTGCCGCCCGAGGACGAGACCCACTCCGAGGAGTACAAGGTCTTCCTGAACCTGCTGCGCGCGAGTCTCGAGGCGGACGGCGGCAAGTGGGGCGCCATCGCCGAGTCGGTCAAGGGCGTCACCGAGGAGACCACCACCGGCGTGCTGCGGCTGTACCAGTTCGCCGCCGCGGGCGAGCTGGTCTTCCCGGCCATCAACGTCAACGACTCGGTCACCAAGTCGAAGTTCGACAACAAGTACGGCACCCGCCACTCGCTGATCGACGGCATCAACCGCGGCACCGATGTGCTCATCGGCGGCAAGAAGGTGCTGATCTGCGGTTACGGCGACGTCGGCAAGGGCTGCGCGGAGTCGATGGCCGGCCAGGGCGCGCGCGTGCAGGTCACCGAGATCGACCCGATCAACGCGCTGCAGGCGCTGATGGACGGCTTCGACGTGGTCACCGTCGAGCAGGCCATCGCCGACGCCGACATCGTGATCACCTCGACCGGCAACAAGGACATCATCACCCTCGATCACATGAAGGCGATGAAGGGCCAGGCCATCCTGGGCAATATCGGCCACTTCGACAACGAGATCGACATGGCCGCCCTGGAGCGCTCGGGCGCCGACCGCCTGAACATCAAGCCGCAGGTCGACCTGTGGACGTTCAAGGAGACCGGCCGCGCGATCATCGTGCTGTCCGAGGGCCGCCTGCTCAACCTGGGCAACGCCACCGGCCACCCCTCGTTCGTCATGTCGAACTCCTTCTCCAACCAGGTCATCGCGCAGATCGAACTGTGGACCAAGCCGGAGGAGTACGACAACGAGGTCTACCGCCTCCCCAAGCACCTCGACGAGAAGGTCGCCAAGATCCACGTCGAGGCCCTGGGCGGCACCCTGACCAAGCTCACCAAGGACCAGGCCGAGTACATCGGCGTGGACGTGGAGGGCCCGTACAAGCCGGACCACTACCGCTACTGAGCGGAAACCGCTTGTAACAGCTGAAAATTCGGCCGGTCACCCACGGGGTGACCGGCCGAATCTCGTTATCGCGCGAACTAGTTGGTTTCTCCCACTGAGCCAGAGCCGGACGATCCCGAATCGGCGGTCGTCGCCACCGGCTGCGCGGCGACCGGGGCGGGGTCGGTCGTGAGGGCGGTCGGGTTGAACGGGGGATATTTGCAATAGGAATCGTGGGTGCTGTCGCCCGGGATCCAGGTGCCGCCCTGCCCCTTGCAAGCCCACTGACTGCTCCCGCTCGCCAGCGCGGACCCGGTGGCCAACCGGTTGAGGACGGTGGCGAGGACCGCATTGCCCAGATCGAGCCCAGCGGATCCGGTCGGGGACGGGTCGGCGATCGACGCCGGATCGGCGGGTGCCGCCACGGGGTCGAGGGTGATCGGGGCCGCGGTGGCGGTGCCGGTGGCGAGGGCGGCGGTGGCCAGGGTGGTCGCCAGGATTGTCGAGACGCGGTGCGTCAGGGTGGATTTCATCGGCCGGCTCCTTGATGGTTCAACGTTGGCAAATTCTAAAAGGAACGTGTTTCGGAACTGTGCCGTGAATTCTGGGGGCATGAGACCGGGGTGGGGTGTGGAAACGACTGTGCCGCCGACCCGTTCGGGGCGGCGGCACAGTCGACCGGTGGGTACTAGCGGGCGCAGGTCTTGAAGACCGGGAGCCAGGTGCCGCCGGTGATGATGCACAGGCCGGCGCTGAGGAGTTGGCTGACGCTGGAGTCGGTGCCGACGAAGTCGCTCGAGCCACCGGAGGAGGAGAGGGAGGAGGCCGAGCCGGAGTTGGCGACCTGGATGGCCGCGGCGGGGGTGGCGGGGTCGAGCGTGAGAGGAGCCGCGTTCGCGGTGCCGGCCAGGGACAGGGCGGCGGTGGAGATGGCGACGGCGGCCAAGGTGAGGCGTGTCTTCATCAGGGGGTGCGCTCCTTGCGGGGGGAGTGGTGGCTAGAACCTACAAGGGTTGAATCGTGAACGTTTCAGATTCGCCCATATTGTTCCAGCGATCGCGGATCGGGCTTGCCGGACAAAGGGGAACCTGCCGTTATATGGCGGCGGAGGTTGGGTAGTCTCGCCGCATGGGTGCACTGGTTCCGGTGGAAGGACTCGACGGCGCGGGGAAACGCACGCTCACCGAGGCTGTCGTCGCGGACCTGCGCGCCCGCGGACTGCGCGTCGCGACGCTGGCCTTCCCGCGGTACGGGGTCTCGGTGCACGCCGATCTGGCGGCCGAGGCGCTGCGCGGCGGCCATGGAGATACCGCCCAGTCTGTGAACGCCATGGCGCTGCTGTTCGCCCTCGACCGGGCCGACGCGCGCGATCAGCTCTCGAAGCTGCTGGCGGACAACGACATCGTGCTACTGGACCGCTACGTCGCCTCCAATGCCGCCTATTCCGCCGCGCGGATGGAACAGGACGCGCGCGGTGAAATCGTGGACTGGATCGCCACATTGGAGTTCGAACGATTCGGACTGCCGGCCCCGGATGTCCAGATTCTCCTGGATGTTCCGGTCGATGTGGCCGAGGAGCGCGCCCGCCTGCGCGGCGAGGCCGACGCCGCGCGCGCGTTGGACGCGTACGAGAAAGACGGTGGACTGCAGCGTCGCACCGGTAGGGTCTACCGTGAGCTGGCCGAAATCAGCTGGCGTGGACCGTGGTGGGTGCATCGAACCGGAGACGATCCGGCAACACTCGCCGCGCGCCTCGCGGAAATTGTTGCTGGATAGGGTTGGATGTCCGCCGACAGGTCACGAGTGTTGGCGTGGCGGCCGAATCAGAGCCGGAGAGGTGACAAACTAGACGTTATGAAGCCGAAGATTCTGGTCGTCGACGACGATATGGCTCTCGCGGAGATGCTCACGATCGTCTTGCGCGGTGAGGGTTTCGACCCCCACGTCGTCGGAGACGGCACGCAGGCGCTGACCGCGGTCCGGGAGTTGCGCCCGGACCTCGTGTTGCTGGACCTCATGCTGCCCGGCATGAACGGCATCGACGTATGCCGGGTGTTGCGAGCCGACTCGGGTGTGCCCATCGTGATGCTGACGGCGAAGACCGACACGGTCGACGTCGTCCTGGGTTTGGAAAGCGGTGCCGACGACTACATCGTCAAGCCGTTCAAGCCGAAGGAACTCGTGGCCCGGGTGCGGGCGCGCTTGCGTCGCACCGAGGAGGAGCCGCAGGAACTGCTGTCGATCGCCGACATCGTCATCGATGTGCCCGCGCACAAGGTGACTCGCGGCGGCGCGCAGATCTCGCTGACTCCCCTGGAGTTCGATCTGCTGGTGGCGCTGGCCCGCAAGCCGCGCCAGGTGTTCACCCGCGAGGTGCTGTTGGAACAGGTCTGGGGATACCGGCACGCCGCCGACACCCGCCTGGTCAACGTGCACGTGCAGCGGTTGCGCGCCAAGGTGGAGAAGGACCCGGAGAACCCTGAGATCGTGTTGACCGTTCGAGGTGTGGGCTACAAGGCCGGACCGCCGTGATCGATGGCTCCAGAAACCGCGTGCAGCGGTGGCTGGCGGTAGTGATGGCCTGGTTCCGCAATCTGGGCGAGCAACTGGGCCATGTGTGGCGGCGTTCGCTGCAGTTGCGGGTCGTCGTGTCCACCCTCACCCTGTCGCTGATCGTCATCACGATTCTGGGCGTCGTGCTCACGAGTCAGATCACCGACCGGTTGTTGGACGCGAAGATCAACGCGGCCGTCGAGGAAATGGGTCGCGCCCGCAACACCGTTCAGAATCAACTGACCGGTGTGCACGACTCGGGCACCCAGCAGAGTCGACTCGACGATGCCCGCCGCGCGCTGTTCTCCAGCGCCGGCGGGACCCAGACCGGAGGCGCCGCAGGCAGTTACGAGGCCGCCCTGGCGATGACGGGAGACAGCGGACAGGAGCTCACCTCCGGCTCGATCCAGGAGATCCCCACCGAGCTGCGGCAATTCGTCAAGCAGCGGCAGGTCTCCTACCAGTTCTCCACGGTCTCCAGCCCGGACGGGTACAAGGGTTCGGCGCTGATCATCGGCAGTCCGTCGGCCGATATCGACTCGCTGGAGATCTATCTGATCTTTCCGCTCACCAATGAGCAACGCAGCCTGTCGCTCATGCGCGGCACCATGCTCATCGGCGGCATCGTGCTGCTGGCCGCCATCACCGCGCTGGTGACCCGGCAAGTGGTGCTGCCCATCCGATCCGCGGCCCGCATCGCGAGCCGATTCGCGGACGGGCGCCTCAAGGAACGCATGCTGGTGCGCGGTGAGGACGACATGGCCAGGCTGGCCATGTCGTTCAACGAGATGGCCGAGAGTCTGTCCAACCAGATCACCCAGCTCGAGGAGTTCGGAAATCTGCAGCGCCGCTTCACCTCCGATGTCAGCCACGAACTGCGCACACCGTTGACCACGGTGCGCATGGCGGCCGACCTCATCCACGGATCCAGCGACGACCTGGACCCCGCGCTGGCGCGCTCCGCCGAACTGCTGGTCAACGAACTCGACCGGTTCGAGGGCCTGCTCAACGACCTGCTCGAGATCAGCCGCCACGACGCGGGTGTGGCCGAGCTGCAGGTGGAATCGCTGGACGTGCGGATGTGCGCGCGGGCCGCGGTCTCCACGGTGCGGCACCTGGCCCGCGAATCCGGCGTGGAACTCGTGGTCGACATGCCCGAGGAACCCCTTGTCGCCGAGGTGGATCCGCGCCGCGTCGAGCGGGTGCTGCGCAACCTGCTCGCCAATGCGATCGACCACAGCGAGGGCAAACCGGTCCTCATGCGCATGCGCGGCGACGTGGACGCCAACGCCGTCGCCATCGTGGTGCGCGACCAGGGCGTGGGCCTGCGCCCGGGCGAGGAGAAGCTGGTGTTCAACCGCTTCTGGCGCTCGGACCCCTCCCGCATGCGCCGCTCCGGCGGCACCGGCCTGGGCCTGTCCATCAGCGTCGAGGACGCCAACCTGCACGAGGGCAAGCTCGAGGCGTGGGGCGAGATCGGCGTGGGCGCCAGCTTCCGGCTCACCCTGCCGCTGGTCCGCGGCCGCAAACTGGGCACGAGCCCACTCTCGCTGGAGCCGCCCAAGATTCGCGGCGCGTTCTCACCCGAACAACTGGCCCTGGATATCGCGGGCTCCGATACCCCGGCCGGCTCGGACACCGCGTCCGGCGATGCCGCCGCGGGCCCCGACGCGGTCCCGGGGGGCCTGCTCGGCCTGGCCGCGCTCGAATCCGAGCCCACCGCAATCGAACCGGACGCCGATGGCCTCGACGCCGGCACGGTGGAACCGGGATTCGACGCCATCGCCCCGGAATTCCCGGCCGCCACCGGGATCGACGACACCACCGCCGACCACGGCGACGTGACCGCCGCCGACCTGGCCGACGCCGCCGACCTGGCCGTCCGCGAGGGCTTCGAGCCCGAGCCCCCCGACAACGGCACCGCCGGAACACCTCCCGGCGGCGCCGATGAAACCGGTTCCGGGCGTGACGCTTCCGGGGGCTCCGCACCGGCCGAGCCGGGTGACGGCCAATCATGAGGCGGCCGGCGAGGGCCCTGTTCCGGGCCCTGGCGGCCCTCGGCTGCCTGATCGCGGTGAGCTCCTGTGCGAGCCTGCCGGATTCGTCGGCACCGCAGGCGCTGGGCAGCCTGGACCACCAGCCCACCAGCACCGCGCTCAACCCGCCGGTGGCCGGGCGTGAGCCCGAACAGCTGCTGCTGGACTACCTGCAGGCCACCGCGGACCCGGCGAACCGGCATCAGCTGGCGCGCCAATTCCTCTCGCCCGCGGCCAATGTGCAGTGGGACGACGGGGCCGGGATCACCATCGTGGACTCGCAGCCGAACACCTTGCGCGAGTCCCGCACGGGTGACTCGGCCACCTATGTGATCCGGGCGCGCAAGATCGGCGAGCTGGCCGCGGACGGCTCCTACCGGGCCGCCGACGGCACGCTGGAGACCAAGATCGACATGGAGAAGATCGGCGGTGAGTGGCGGATCAAGGATCTGCCCTCGGGCGTCATCGTCGAGCAGGCCGCGTTCGCCAAGTTCTACCACCGGTACTCGCTGTTCTTCCCGAATCTGGCCGGGGCCGGGATGGTGCCGGACCTGCGCTGGATCTCCGCGCGCAAGGACCAGGTGGCGCAGCGGCTGCTCAGCATGCTCAGCGAGGGACCGCAGTCGGGGCTGGCCCCGGCCGTGCACAATCCGATGGGCGCGCCCGTGTCGCAGCGCGGCCCGGTCACCAAGGCCAATGGCGATCCCGACAGCGTCGGGGTCGGGGGCGGCGGGATGGCCGTCGACTTCTCCGGCGCGGCCGCGCTCGACCCGGCCAACCGGGACCTGCTGGCCACCCAGGTGGTGCTCACCCTGTCCGGGGCCGACGTGCTGGGCCCGTATCTGATCAACGCCGACGGCAAACCGCTGGTCGAGAAGTACTCGGCGGGCTGGCAGCGCGCCGATGTGGAGGCCCGCAGTCCGGATGTGATCGCCCGTAACCGGACCGGTCTGCACGCGGTCCGTGACGGTTCGCTGGTGGCGGTCAACGGCAGCGGCATCACGCCCGCCCCCGGCTTCTTCGGCAGCACCCACGCGTTGCAGTCGGTGGGGCTCTCACCGGACGGGACGCTGGTCGCCGCGGTGGCCCGCTCCGGCCGTCCGGACCCCGAACCCGAGCGCACCCTGATCGTCGGAACCTATGACGGGCAGGGCTTTCCGGTCGCCGCCGGCGGCACCTTCACCCGGCCCACCTGGCCCGCCGACGGCAGTTCGGCCTGGTCGGTGGTGGACGGGGACCGGGTGATCCGGGCCGTGCACGACCGCAGCACCGGCAATGTGTCGGTGCAGGACGTCGACATCGCCGACCTGATGGCGGCGGCGATCAACTCGACCTCGCCGCGCACCCCCATCACCGAACTGCGCATCTCCCCGTCCGGGGCGCGGGCGGCGATCATCGCGAACGGCAAGGTGTACGTGGCGGTGGTGGTCCCGAAGCCGAACGGGAAGTTCGCGCTGTCCTCGCCGCTGCCGCTGGCCATCGGACTGTCCACGCCCGCGGTGTCCATCGACTGGCTCACCGACGAACGGGTCATCGTGGCCCGTGACGGCACGGTGGACCCGGTGGCCGGCGTGCTGGTCGACGGATCCGAGTACCGGGCCCAGTCCTCGCAGAACCTCACCCCGCCGGTGCGGGTGGTGAGCGCCTCCCCGGATCAGGAGTACGTGGCCGATTCGCGCGCGGTGCTGGAACTGACCCGCAATCCCGAAGGGCGCGAGGACTACTGGCGCGAAGTTCCGGGTCTGGGGGCCAACGCGGTTCCGGTGCTGCCCGGCTAGGCGCACACTGGGGGCATGGGGGAACTGCTGGATCTGATCCTGCCGCGCGCCTGCGGCGGGTGCGGGCGAGCCGGTATCTGGTGGTGCGCGGACTGCGCCGCCGCGCTGTCCGGCCCGCCCATCCGGATCCGACCGCGCGCCGATCCCGGGGTGCCGTGCTGGGCGCTGGCCGCCTACGCGGGTCCGCCGCGACGGGCCGTACTGGGCGTCAAGGAACAGGGTCGGCGGGAGCTGGCCCGGCCCTTGGGAACCGGATTGGCCAGGGGGCTGGATCATTTGCGGGATGCGTCCCGGCCCCTGGCGCTGGTGCCGGCGCCCAGTCGCGCGGCCGCGGCCCGGCGGCGCGGCGGCGATCCGGTGGTGCGTGCCGCGAGCGTCGCGGCGGGTTGGCTACCGGGTTGCCGCCTGGTACGCGTGTTGCGCATGGGTCCCGGTGTGCGGGATTCGGTCGGCCTCGGGCGCCGCGATCGCCAGCACAATCTGCACGGGCGGATCATGGTAGCCACCACCCGGCCCCCGAGCGCGCTGTTTCCGGCAAATGCCGAGGTAGTGGTGATCGATGACGTGTTGACCACCGGTGTCACGGTGACCGAATCGGTCCGAGCGCTCACCGCCGCGCGGATCGCCGTGCGTGCCGTGCTGGTTACCTGCGCTGCTTGATTCTCCGAAATTTGCGTGAACACTGGCGGACAGGTCGCTGGCGCACTAGGTTGGCGATCAGACACCCGAACCGCAAGTTTGGAGGTGGCGCCTCGGACATATGTGCCGATGCGAGTTCCATCGGTCGGCACACGTTTCAATCCCGCCGCACGAGCGGCTTGTGCGGCCAGATCCGGGAGGTACGCGTGACGACTTCTTCACGACTCTCAGCGAAGAATGCAAGCACTTCGGTGCTGCTCGATGACGAGCTCATCGACGAATCAGCCAGTCGGGCCACCACGGCGGACGTCGTGGTCAAGGGCAGGACCCTGGGGGAGGGCGGAGTGCCCGACCATTTCCGAATTCATGTGGCGGACAAGCTGTCTCGGCTCGAGCGCTTCGACCCCACCATTTACCTTTTCGACGTGGAGCTCACCCACGAACGTAACCGTCGTCAACGCAAGAACTGCCAGCGGATCGAGATCACCGCCCGGGGCAAGGGCCCGATCGTGCGGTCCGAGGCCTGTGCGGACAGCTTCTACGCGGCCCTCGAGGGCGCGGTCGAGAAGCTCGAGAGCCGATTGCGCCGGCTCAAGGATCGCCGCCGCGTGCATCACGGGGACAAGACGCCGATCTCGGTCGCGGAGGCGACCGCGGGTCTGGTTGACGAATCGCTGTTCTCCGACAACGGATCCGAGGCCCACGACCATTCGGCTGCGATGGAAGGCGATTCCGCCGGTCCCGGCCATGTCGTGCGCACCAAGCAGCACCCCGCGATACCCATGACGGTCGATGACGCCCTCTACCAGATGGAGCTCGTCGGTCACGATTTCTTCCTGTTCCAGGACAAGGAGACCGACCGACCGTCGGTCGTCTATCGCCGTCACGCCTTCGACTACGGGCTCATCAGGCTCGCGTAGTCGGTAACCAGGGACATCCACTTTTCGACCGGGGTCATGGGACAGGCCCCGGTCGCCTGTTGTCCGGGGCAAGTCTTGCTGTTACGGCGCGTATCAGTTAAGACTGTGCCATGGCTACCAAGGGCGCTCGCCGTGCTGTCATCGTCGCCGGGGCTCGGACCCCGTTCGTGCGGGCATTCACCGACTTCACACGCATGGACTCCATCGACCTGGCCGGCATCGCCGTGCGCGGGCTGCTGGAACGCACCGGACTGCCCAAGGGTGACGTCCAGGGCATCGTGTGGGGCGGCGTGGTGCTGCCCAGCGCCGCGCCGAACATCGCCCGCGAGATCGCGCTCGACCTCGAACTCGACCCGGGCTGCGAGGGCTACATGGTGACCCGCGCCTGCGCGTCGGGCCTGCAGGCCGTGGTGTCCGCGGCCGCCGCCATCGAGCGCGGCGAACACGACATCATGATCGCCGGCGGCAGCGACTCCACCAGCAACGCCGAGGTCAAGCTGCCGCAGAAGCTGGTGCACGCTGCCGCGCCGCTGGCGCTGGGCAAGCCCAAGGCCAAGGACTACCTCACCGCGGCAACGCAATTGGCCCCGTTCTACGACCTCATGCCGCGCCGCCCGCAGATCGCCGAGCGCACCACCGGCGAGGTCATGGGTGAATCCGCCGAGAAGATGGCCCGCATCCACGGCGTCTCCCGCGGCGCGCAGGACCACTTCGCCGCCACCTCGCACCACCGCGCCGCGGCCGCCATCGAATCCGGCCGCTTCGACCGCGAGGTGCTCTCCGTCAGCACCCCCGACGGCACCGCCGTCACCCGCGACGGCCTGGTCCGCCGCGACACCAGCCTGGCCAAACTCGCCAAACTGGCACCGGTTTTCGCCGAGAACGGCACCGTCACCGCGGGCAACTCCAGCCCCCTCACCGACGGCGCGTCCGCGGTCCTGCTGATGAGCGAGGAGAAGGCCCGCGCCCTCGGCTTCACGCCGCTCGCCGCCTTCCGCTCCTGGAGCTTCGTCAGCGTCGACCCGCGCGACCAGGTCCTCATCGGCCCCGCCATCTCCATGCCGCGCGCCCTCGACCAGGCCGGAATGTCGCTGGGTGACATCGATTTCGTCGACATCCACGAGGCCTTCGCCGCCCAGACCCTGTCCGTGGTCTCCGCCCTGGCCAGCGACGAATGGGCCAAGACCCGCCTCGACCGCGACACCGCCGTCGGCGAGATCGACCCGGCCAAGCTCAATGTCCACGGCGGCTCGGTCTCCCTGGGCCACCCGTTCGGCGCCACCGGCGCGCGCATGGTCACCACCATGGCCAATGAACTCGCCCTCACCGGCAAGTCCACCGCACTGCTCGGGATCTGCGCCGCGGGCGGCATCGGAGCCTCGGCGGTGCTGGAAGCCGTCTAGCTGACACACTTCTGTGTCACCGGCGTGAATGCCGGTGGCCGGCTTCGCGACTGCGCCGCAGTACGGACATTCGGCGCGGATGCGCCTTCGTGCAGGTGAGACCCCGATCCGCCACGGCGGACCGGGGTTTCCGGCGGGCGGATCGAAAATCGTTGGTGGAGACTCGGCGTCGAATGGGTATCCCGGGGGAAACGAGCTGGGCGGAGGCGGATCATGAACGGCAGGACGATGATCGGCACCGCGGCAGTCCTGCTCGCGGCGGGGATCGCCGGGGCGGGAAACGCTGCGGCGCTGCCACTTCCGGCGACCGGGTCCGAGGGTGGGCAGCCGGTCTCCGATCTGAAGCTGCGGCTGCACGATGCCGGACGGCATGTCGGGGAACGGTATTCCGTCTACGGACTGGTGTATTCGGACGCGGCGGTGTGGACGCTCGGGTTCGTGCACGGGGAGCCGACCCGGTACTACACGATCGACGGGGCGCGTGTGGAGCTCACCGGACCGGTCCGGGAGTCGGTCAAACAGGGTGACGAGTTCACCGGGACCATCACCATCAACGGCAAGAACGACTCGGGCGATCCCGTGGTCACCTTGGACGACGTGTCCGTCATCGGGCACCACCCCACCGACGCGCTGCGCTGAGCCGGGACCCGCCGCGCCTCTCGGAATGATTGCAGCGTGAAACACATCCGGTACACAATCGAGGTGTGGGATTCCGGGAGTGGAAGCAGACGGTATCCAACGGCGACAGTGACCGCGCCATCGCCGCGCGGATGGGCACCAACCAGATGCGGGTGTCCCGGCACCTGAGCAGCGACTCGCCGGTCGCGGAAACGGTCATCGCGTTCTGCCGCACCTATGGTGTGAGTCCGATCGAAGGTTTGATCGCGGCCGGGTTCCTCACCCGCGACGACGTCCTGCGCGCCTCCCTGGTGGAGGCGCTGCGCGAGGCGACCGGCGCGGAACTGGCCGCCGAGGTGGCCCGGCGCCTGGCCGATCCCGAACCGGACGCCGCCGAGGACCAGTCCACAACCACACCACGCGAACGGCTCGGGCACGGATTGCTGGAGGAATAGCGCGCGGGCCGCGGGAGGAACGAATGGAGATCGTCTTCGCGGCCGCCATCGCCGTCACGGCCGCCGTGGCCCTGGTCCGGCTCACCCTGTGGTGCGCCGCGCCCCGCACCCGGCTGCTCACCGTGGCGGCGGCGCTGCTGGCCCTCGGCGCGATCCTCATCGAGCCGCGCTGCCGCGACAATGTCGACTCCTTCGTCGCGACCGGCGGATTCGCGGGCATCATCGCCGATGTGCTGCTGTTGGCGGCGGCCTGCCTGCTGTGCGCGTACGTGGCGCGGGTGTGGGACAACGAGTGGCTGCACCGGGCGGCCCTGACGATCGCCGTCGCCGGTGGGCTGGTGCTGATCGTCGTCTACGCCGTCGCCGAGTACGCCGGTTCGCATCGCGGCCACACCGGCGATGTGAACAGCCTCGCAACGGTTTACGGCCTGCTGCTGTCGCTGCTGATGATCGCGGTGAACGTGTCGGTGCTGATCACGGTGGCGCTGGCCCGTCCGTTCGCTCGCGTCCAATTCTGGTTCGCCGCTTCGGCTTCGAGCTGGATCGTGCTTGCCGTGCTGCGCGGCGCGGCGACCGCGGATCCCGGTCGCTACGCGGATCTGTTCTGGCAGTGGCGAATTCCGCTCGACACCCTCGTGCTGCTGACCGGCTCGGCGATCGGGCTGTCGAACCTGCGGAGCAAGCGCCGGACGGGCGTGGTCGTGGCAACCGGGTGGACACCCTGAACCTCATGGGCCAGCAGGCCGCCGCCGCGGGTGCGGGCGTCGGGTACGCCACCGCCCCGCGGCACCGAGTCGTCGAGGTCAGTCGTCCGCGCGGGGCGTGAACCGCTCCCAGTGGATGGCCGATTCGAGCGGGCGGCGATTGCGCCAGCCGAACCGTTCCAGGTCCGGGACCTGCTGGAACTCGTGGACCGGGCCGACGCAGAGCCAGGCCACCGGCTTCACGCCGGGCGGCAGGTCGAGCAGGTCGATCAGGAACGGCTCGTCGTAGAAGCTCACCCAGCCCACGCCCACGCCCTCGGCGGTGGCGGCCAGCCACAGGTTCTGGATGGCCAGGATGGTGGAGTAGATGCCGGTCTCGGGCACCGTGGCCCGGCCGAGCACGTGGGTGCCGCCGCGGGCCTGATTGTGGGTCACCACGATCCCGGTGCCGCTCTCGACAATGCCCTCGATCTTGATCGGATTGAAGGTCTCGGCGCGGTCGGCGGGCAGCGAGTCGTTGAACTCCTGCCGCTTCTCGGCCACGTGATCGGCGAACTTGCCGAGCGTGCCCGGATCGCGCAGCACCACGAAATCCCACGGCATGGAATTGCCGACGCTGGGCGCGCGATGGGCCGCCTCGAGGATCCGCAGCAGCGTGGCGTCGTCGACCACCTCGCCGGTGAATTCGGCGCGGACGTCACGACGCAACTTGATGGCGTCGTAGACGCTCAGACATTCGAGGGGGCTGATCGGGCCTTCGGAACACACGCGGTCCAGTGAACCAGGCCGGATCCGCGCCGAACCTGGCAGCCCTCCACAGCGAAAACGCCCCCCGCGGAGAGTCCGGCGGGAGGCGTTCGCGGTCGTGGGGGACTAGCCCGCCATGGCGGGCTCACGGCGGGCCAGCTTGCGGCGGCCCTCCCTGAGCGCGGTGCGCAGGCCGCGGCGGCGGCCGGTCATCGGGTCCACGGTGGTCGCGCCGCCGAACATCTTCTCCGACTTGGTTTCCGGAGCGTCGTCGGTGGAGCGGCGCAGGTACTTGTTGGGCAGCGACAGCTTCATGATGGTGCGCCACGACTTGGCGTACTGCACCGGCAGCGACCCGGTGGTGTACGGCAGGTCGTACTTCTCGCACAGCGCCCGCACCCGCACCGCGATGTCCTTCAGGTGGTTGGACGGGATGTCCGGGTACAGGTGGTGCTCGATCTGGTGCGACAGGTTGCCGCTCATGAAGTGCATGACCGGGCCGCCGGAGATGTTCGCCGAGCCCAGCATCTGGCGCAGGTACCACTCGCCCTGGGTCTCGTTGTCGCAGTCGAACTTGGTGAACTTCTCCGCGCCGTCGGGGAAGTGGCCGCAGAAGATGACCGCGTTGGTCCACACATTGCGGACGACGTTGGCGGCCAGGTTCGCGGTCAGCGTGCCCAGGAAGGACGGGCCGGTGAGCAGCGGGAAGATCAGGTAGTCCTTGGCGGCCTGCTTGCCGATCTTCTTCAGAACCGTCTTGCGGTCCTCCTCGAACTGGATGCGCTCGGGCGAACCCGGGGCCCACTTCTTCTTGGCGACCTTGCCCAGCTCGAGGTGCTGGATGGCGACGCCGTACTCGAAGAACATCTGCAGCAGCAGGTTGTAGACCGGCTGGCCGAGGTAGAACGGCGTCCAGCGCTGGTCGCGGGTGACGCGCAGCAGGCCGTAGCCGATGTCGTCGTCCATGCCCAGCACGTTGGTGTACTTGTGGTGCAGGAAGTTGTGGGTGATCTTCCAGTGCTCGGAGGGACCGGCGTTGTCCCATTCCCACTTGGTGGAGTGGATTTCCGGATCGTTCATCCAGTCCCACTGCCCGTGCATCACATTGTGGCCGATCTCCATGTTCTCGATGATCTTGGCGGTGCCCAGCAGGGCGACGCCGGCCAGCCACGCGGGCGGGAACAGACTAGCGAAAAGCACTGCGCGGCCACTGATTTCGAGGCCGCGCTGGAGACGGATCACATTGCGGATGTAACGGGCATCCTGCTCGCCCAGGGTTGACTCGACCTCGCGGCGGATCGCGTCCAGCTCCGCCCCGATCGCTTCGACATCCTCCGGGGTGAGGTGCGCGTATTCCTTGACATCCGAGATCGCCATGCTGGTTACAGTACCGTAGGTTACGGTCCCGTAGGTTACGACGATCGAATCTCTACCGTGTCGAATCCCGCATTGTTTTCGCGACCCTCGTCTGCTAGCGATTACGGCGGAGTTTACGCGAGAACCAACCCTCGCGCTGAGCCTTCTCGGTCAGCAAAGCCTTTTCCGCCAAAGCCTTTTCGCGCAAGGCCTCCTTGGCCTCGCGCAGCACCTGCTTTTCGTGCGCGGCCTTCTCCTTGAGCGCCACCTTGGCCTCCTGCAGCGCCGACCGCAGCCCGCGCCGCTCACCCGTCTCCGGGTCCAGGCCCCAGCTCGGCTGATGCTCGGCCAGCCACTCCGACGCATTGTGCACGGCCAGCCACTCGCCGGACTTGTTGTGCTCGGCCAGCCACTCGGAGCCGTTCCACGCCGGCAGTGAGATGCCCGCGAACTTGCGCTCCGAGGAGGTCTCCGGGGCGTCGTCGGCCGTCCGCTTCAGCCACTGGTCCGGCAGCGCCAGCTTGTGAATCGTGCGGAACGCCAGCAGGTACTGCTTGCCCAGCGAGCCCGTGGTGTATGGCAGGTCGTACTTGTCGCACAGCTCGCGCACCTTCACCGACACCTGCGCGTAGCGGTTGCTCGGCAGGTCCGGGAACAGGTGGTGCTCGATTTGGTAGCTCAGATTGCCGCTCATGAACGCCATGGCCGGGCCCGCGTCGAAGTTGGCGCTGCCCAGCATCTGCCGCAGGTACCACTCGCCCTGCGTCTCGTTCTCGAACTGCTCCTCGGTGAACTTCTCCGCGCCGTCGGGGAAGTGGCCGCAGAAGATGACCGCGTAGGCCCACAGATTGCGGACCAGGTTCGCGGTCGCGTTCGCCTTCAGGGTCGACTTCCACGCCGGACCGGTCAGCGCCGGATAGATCACGAAATCCTTGGCGACCTGCTTACCGGCCTTGCGCCAGAACGCCTTGTTCGGCTCGGTCAGGATGTGGCGCGGCGGGAAGAGCTGCGACGGGGGCACACCCATCTGCTCCTTGGTGGCAGCCAGATCATGCAGCGCGATGCCCCACTCGAACAGCGCGGCCAGCACCAGGTTCGCGGCCGGCTGCACCAGGTTGATCGGCTTCCACTCCTCGTCGCGCGTCATGCGCAGGATGCCGAAGCCCAGATCGTCATCCATGTCGAGGATGTTGGTGTACATGTGGTGCGAGTAGTTGTGCGCGGCCTTCCACTGCGCCGACGTCCCCGTCATATCCCACTCCCACGTGGTGGAGTGGATCTCCGGGTCGTTCATCCAATCCCACTGCCCGTGGCTGACGTTGTGCCCGAGCTCCATGTTCTCGATGATCTTCGCGACCGAGAGCAGAGCGGTGCCGGTCAGCCAGGCCCAGCGCTTCTTGGAGGCGAACAGGGTCGCGCGACCGGCGGCCTCGAGGATGCGCTGCGCGGCGATCGTGCGCTTGATGTAGCGCGCGTCACGCTCGCCGAGCGAGTGCTCGACATCGCGCCGGATGGTGTCGAGCTCCTGGCCCAGGGTCTCGATATCGGACGCCGTGAGATGGGCGAACGCCTTGATGTCGGTGATGGCCACCGGCAGGTCCTTCCGTGGTTGATCTGCCTCGCGCCGCTGCGCGGACGGGCGGCCCCGACGGGGGCCGGTCAGGCTCGATTGCTATCGAGGGTAGCGGTTCTCGGGCGGAGCCGTCCCACACGGTGCGGTGTGGGACGGGCCCGGGGCAGTGTCGGTCAGACCTCGAGGGTGCAGTCGCCCGCGGCCGCCGAGATGCAGGTCTGGATCTTGTCGCCGGCGCGGTGTTCCTTGCCGTTGCGCAGATCCCGCACATGACCCTCGGTCACGGTCACCACACAGGTCTGGCAGATACCCATGCGGCAGCCGAACGGCATCTGCACGCCGGCGTCCTCGCCGGCCTGCAGCAGGGTCGTCGCACCGTCGGTCTCGGCGGTGCGACCGGTCTTGGCGAAGGTCACCGTGCCGCCCTCGGCGGTGGCGTTGCGCTCGATCTCGAACCGCTCCACGTGCAGCTGGTCGCCGATACCGGCGGCGGCCCAATGCTTTTCGATCTCGTCCAGCATGGGCAGCGGGCCGCAGGCCCAGGTCTCGCGCTCACGCCAGTCCGGGCACACGGTGTCCAGATCGGCGAGCGCGAACTTGCCGTTCTCACCGGTGAGGTGCAGGTGGGCGGTGAATCCGGGCCGGCGGTCGTGCAATTCGCGCAGCTCGTCGCCGAACATCACGTCGTCGGGGGTGCGGGCGGAGTGCACGTGCAGCACATCCGGGACCGCGTCGCGGCGATCCATGGTGCGCAGCATGGCCATCACCGGGGTGATGCCCGAGCCCGCGGTCAGGAACAGCACCTTGCGCGGCGCCGGATCCGGCAGCACGAAACCGCCCTGCGGCGCGGCCAGGCGCACGATGGTGCCCGCCGGGACGCCGGAGACGATGTGGGTGGACAGGAAGCCCTCCGGCATCGCCTTCACCGCGATGGAGATCAGGCGGCGGCCCTTGTGGGCGCCGTCGCCGGTCCAATCCGGCGGGCTGGTCAGCGAATACGAGCGCCAGTGCCAGCGGCCCTCCACCAGCACACCGATGCCGATGTACTGGCCGGGGGCGAACTTGAAGTCGAAGCCCCAGCCCGGCTTGATCACCAGGGTGGCCGAGTCGGAGGTCTCCTTGCGGACCTCCACGATCCGGCCGCGCAGCTCGCGCGCCGACCACAGCGGGTTCACCAGGTGCAGGTAGTCGTCGGGCAGCAGGGGAGTGGTGATCCGGGCGGCGGCTCCGCGCAGGGCGTCGAGCGGGGTCCGCCCGGCGTTCCCGCCTTCGGCCACGGGGGCCTCCAGCCACTCGCGCAGTCCTCGCACGGAGAATCCGCCACTCTTCGATGCCATATCCGGGAACGCTTTCTGTCGTCGTGCACGCTGGTCAGCGCTTCGTCGCGCACCGGTCGCCCCTGTGACAGGCAACCATCACAGCCAGGTTACGGCATCGTAGGTTCGGAGTACCTCTCGAAGCTCACGAGCCCCCGATTCCGGGAATCGGGGGCTCGGATCGAGGGCTGTGGATGGCGGTGCGGAGACGGCTTCGAGCGGTCAGAGGAGGTCGAGCAGGAAGGGGAGTTCCTGGGCGGCGTACCAGGCCAGCTGGTGGTCTTCGGCATCGCCGAGCACGAATTCGGCGTCGGCGTCGCCCATGTCGGCGGCGTCGATGACCTCGACGGCCTTGGCCACCTCGGATTCGGCCTCGGCCAGGTCCACGTGGATGGACGCGATGCGGTCGTAGGGGATGGCGGCGGAGAGCCGGACCACGGCGTCGTCGAGGTCGGGGCGCAGGGTCGCGCCGGTGACGTCGGCGGCGATGACCGCGCGGCGGAAGATCGGGCCGCGGGGCGCGGCCTCGCCCGACTCGTCGCCCGCGTCCTCGCCGCCCAGGTCGGCGGCGGCCTGTTCCTCGGCGAGCAGTCGCAGCGAGGCGCGCGCGGCCTCGGCCATCGCGACCTCGGCGAGTTCCTCGTCGTCGCCGGAGGCGTAGGCCTCGCGCAGCGCCGGGGTCACCGCGAAGGCGGTGTCGTTGAGGGCGCGGATCTCCCGGTCCTTCACCAGTTCCCGCAGCATCGGCACCGTGGCCGGGACGTAGACCCGTAGCTTCTTCGGCACGGCGGACGACTCACTGGACGCAGGCACCGAGCATCTCCTCCATCGACTCGTGCACCGAAGCGGTCAGCACCGCGATATCGGCCATGGCGTCGCGATCGGCCGTGAGTCCGTAGAACACCCGCCCGTCGTAGGACGTGAGCCCGATACTCAGAGCCTGAAAGCGCAGCAACGGCGATACCGGATACATCTCCAGCATCCGCGCGCCGCCGATGTACATGGCCTGCTGCGGACCCGGCGCGTTGGTGATCACCAGATTGAACGTGTGCTCTGCAAAAGTACTCGCCGACCGCACGCTCATGGCATGCAGGCTCGCCGGAGCGAATCCGGCCATGTGCACCAGCGTCCGCGCCCGCACCCCGCGCTGATGCCGGGAGTGCGCCTCGGTGGCGTGCTTGATGTGCTCGATGCGGATCACCGGATTCGGTTCGCCCACCGGCAGATCCAGCAGCAGCGAGGTGACCTCGCCCGCGGGTTTCAGTTCGCCGTGCGGCCCGTCGGCGTACACCGACATGGGGACCACCGCGCGCAGCGCGTCGGCCTCGGTCAGCACCTGCCCGCGGGAGAGCAGCCAATTGCGCAGCGCGCCGGTCACCACCGCGAGGATCACGTCGTTGATGGAGCAGTCGAACCGCTTGCGGATCTTGCGGTAGTCCTCGAGATCGGTGCGCACCACCTCGAAGCGGCGATTGCGGGACGTGCGGGTGTTCAGGGGGCTGTCGGGCGCGCCGATGGCCGCGGTGCGGACCATGGACACCAGCTTCTGCACAGCCTTGCCGGTGGCATCGACCATGGCGAAGGCCTCGGCCATGTGGTGCCGCGCCACCTCCAGACCCTCGCGCGGCTGGGTGGCGAGGTGCCCGACCGCGCCGAGCAGCAGTTCCAGTTCGGCGGGCTCGCGGTGGGCGACCCAGGCGTCGTCGGCGACGTCGCGGGGCGCGGTGGAGGTGTCCAGGATCACATGCCCGATCTCGAGCGCGCTGTCGCCGTCCACCAGGGACGAGTGGGTCTTTGTGAAGATCGCGCAGCGGCCCTCGGACAGGCCTTCGACCAGGTACATCTCCCACAGCGGGCGGCTCGGGTCGAGTGGGCGCGAGGCCAGCCGGGCCACCAGGTCCAGCAGTTGTTCGTCGGTGCCCGGCTCGGGCAGCGCGGAACGCCGCACGTGGTAGGTGATGTCGAAGTGGCTGTCGTCCACCCAGATCGGGCGGCCCAGCGAGAACGGGATCTCCCGCACCTTGCGCCGGTACAGCGGCACCAGCGGCAGCCGCGACTCGACCAGCGACACCAGCCGGTCGTAATCCAGCGGCCCGGGCCCGGATCTACCGGTGGGCGCGGGATTGCGCAGGATCGCCAGCGAGCCGATGTGCATGGGGTTGCTGCTGGATTCCAGCCGGTAGAACGACGCGTCCTGCGGCGTCAGTCTGGTGATCACGCTGCCCGCTACTCCCTTATCCCTGCCCGCGCCTCGCAGTTTTCCCCCTGCCGAGGCGCCGGCTTTCATGCGGACGAACCGCCTGGAGGCAAGCTATCGCAATCCGGTCACCTGGGGGAATGTATGGGCCGCACTGCCCGAGATCACGCACCGTCGTCGGTGCCGCGGTTCCGGGTGCGCGGACGCGGACCGCCGCACGCCGGACCCCCTACATGGTACGTCAGGGGTGTCGAATCAGCTTCGGCCGCAAGCCCATTCGCTGGGCGTTCGCCGGGGCCGGGAGCGGCGGTGCGGGCGTCGCGTTTTCACAGCTTCTCCTCAGCGCCCGGGCAGTCCCGTGCGCAGTTCAGCACCTACGATGGGGGCCGGATTACCATGGCTTGTGAATGCGCGCCCGCGCGCAGGCCTCCCGCCATGGTGGGGGCTACCGACAACACCGACCAGAGGACTACAAGACCCGTGCCTGCGCTGAGTTTTTCAAGGTTGCTACGGATTGGTGAAGGTCGCACGGTCAAGCGGCTGGCAAGCCTGGCGGACGAGGTCATCGCCCTCGACGAGGAGTACACGGCGCTCTCCGACGCCGAGCTCCAGGCCAAGACCGCGGAGTTCAAACAGCGCTACGCCGAGGGCGAGACCCTCGACGAACTGCTGCTGGAGGCCTTCGCGACCGCGCGGGAAGCGTCCTGGCGAGTGCTCAACCAGAAGCACTACAAGGTCCAGATCATGGGCGGTTCCGCCCTGCACATCGGCAATGTGGCGGAGATGAAGACCGGTGAGGGCAAGACCCTGACCTGTGTGCTGCCCGCCTACCTCAACGCTCTCTCCGGCGAGGGCGTGCACGTCGTCACCGTCAACGACTACCTGGCCAAGCGCGACTCCGAGTGGATGGGCCGCGTGCACCGCTTCCTCGGTCTCGAGGTCGGCGTGATCCTGGGCGGCATGACCCCGGCCGAGCGCCGCGAGGCCTACGCCGCGGACATCACCTACGGCACGAACAACGAGTTCGGCTTCGACTACCTGCGCGACAACATGACCCACACGCTGGACGATCTGGTCCAGCGCGGGCACAACTTCGCCATCGTCGACGAGGTCGACTCCATCCTCATCGACGAGGCCCGCACCCCGCTGATCATCTCGGGCCCGGCCGACGCCTCCTCGAAGTGGTACGCGGAGTTCGCGCGCATCGCCCCGCTGCTGAAGAAGGACCTGCACTACGAGGTCGACATCAAGAAGCGCACCATCGGCGTGCACGAGGCGGGCGTCGAGTTCGTCGAGGACCAGCTGGGCATCGACAACCTGTACGAGGCCGCGAACTCGCCGCTGGTGAGCTACCTGAACAACGCCATCAAGGCCAAGGAGCTCTACACCAAGGACAAGGACTACATCGTCCGCGACGGTGAGGTCATCATCGTCGACGAGTTCACCGGCCGAATCCTGGTGGGCCGCCGCTACAACGAGGGCATGCACCAGGCCATCGAGGCCAAGGAAGGCGTGGAGATCCAGCCGGAGAACCAGACGCTGGCCACCATCACGCTGCAGAACTACTTCCGCCTGTACGACAAGCTGTCGGGCATGACCGGTACCGCCGAGACCGAGGCGGCCGAGCTGCACCAGACCTACGGTCTGGGCGTGGTGCCGATCCCGACCAACAAGCCGATGGTCCGCCAGGATCAGTCCGACCTGATCTACAAGACCGAAGAGGCCAAGTTCGCCGCGGTCGCCGACGACATCCAGGAGAAGCACGAGCTGGGCCAGCCGGTCCTGGTCGGCACCACCTCGGTCGAGCGCTCGGAGTACCTGTCCAAGCTGCTCACCAAGCGCGGCATCGCGCACAGCGTGCTGAACGCCAAGTTCCACGAGCAGGAAGCGCAGATCGTCGCCGAGGCCGGTCGGCCGGGCGCGGTCACCGTCGCCACCAATATGGCCGGTCGTGGTACCGACATCGTGCTGGGCGGCAACCCGGACATCATCGCCGACATCCTGCTGCGCCGGCAGGGCCTGGACCCGGTCGAGACCGCCGACCAGTACGAGGCCCAGTGGCACGCCACCCTGGACCGGGTCAAGCAGCAGGTCGGCGCGGACGCCGAGGCGGTGCGTGAGGCGGGCGGCCTGTACGTGCTGGGCACCGAGCGCCACGAGTCGCGGCGTATCGACAACCAGCTGCGCGGTCGTTCCGGCCGGCAGGGCGACCCGGGCGAGTCCCGCTTCTACCTGTCGCTGGGCGACGAGCTGATGCGGCGCTTCAACGGCGCGGCGCTGGAGTCGATCATGACCCGGCTGAACCTGCCCGACGACGTGCCGATCGAGGCCAAGATGGTCTCGCGGGCCATCAAGTCGGCGCAGACCCAGGTCGAGCAGCAGAACTTCGAGATCCGCAAGAACGTCCTCAAGTACGACGAGGTCATGAACCAGCAGCGCAAGGTGATCTACGCCGAGCGCGCCCGCATCCTCGACGGTGAGGACATGGAGGGCCAGGTGCAGGAGATGATCACCGACGTGATCACCGCCTACGTCAACGGCGCCACCGCGGAGGGCTACGTCGAGGACTGGGATCTGGACAAGCTGTGGGGCGCGCTCAAGACGCTGTACCCCGGCGGCATCGACTACCGCGAGCTCACCGGTGAGATCGAGAACGGCGAGCCCGGCGACCTGTCCCGCGAGGAACTGCTGGACGCGCTGCTCGACGACGCGCACACCGCCTACGACAACCGCGAAGGCGAGATCGACGGCCTCGCGGGCGAGGGCAGCATGCGCAATCTGGAGCGCCAGGTGCTGCTGAGCGTGCTGGACCGCAAGTGGCGCGAGCACCTCTACGAGATGGACTACCTCAAGGAGGGCATCGGCCTGCGGGCCATGGCGCAGCGCGACCCGCTGGTCGAGTACCAGCGTGAGGGCTTCGACATGTTCGCGGCCATGCTCGAGGGCCTCAAGGAGGAGTCGGTCGGCTTCCTGTTCAACCTCCAGGTCGAGGTGCAGCAGCCGCAGCCGGTGGGCGTGAACGTGGCCGCGGGCCTGCAGTCGCCGGTCGGCAACCGCCCGCTGCCCACCCAGGAGGACGCGGCGCAGGCGGGCAACGGCGCTCCGGCGGCGTTGCGCGCCAAGGGAATCGACGAGTCCGGCCCGCGCGGGCTGTCCTACAGCGGCCCGGACGAGGGCGGCCACGCGGCCGTGCGCAGCGACAGCGACGAGTACGGCGCCGAGGACGCGCAGGGCGGCACCCGCCGCGAGCGTCGCGAGGCGGCCCGGGCGCAGTCCAAGGCGGATCGGACCAAGCGCCGCCACTGAGTTCGCGACCCTGTCGAAACGTGCCGCGCCCCGGGTGTTCTCACCCGGGGCGCGGTGTTTTCCGCAGTGCGCCAGGAGTTTTCGTGTGATCATGAAACGGTCATGATCGGTTCGCTGTAATTGGTTCCGGACCGATCGCCGGGTGGCGATCGAAAAGGAAGGAATCGCATAATGTTCAAGACTTTCGCGCTCACCGCCATGACTGTCGGACTCGCCGGACTCGGTATGGCGACCGCGCACGCGGAGACCCTGACGGTGGACGGCAACTACGCCACGGTCGACGCCTGTGCCGCGGACGGCAACAATGGCCAGTTCCAGGCCGGTGGCGTGCAGCTGCGCGGTGAGGACGGCTGGCGGTGGAGCTGCGATCAGGGCGCCGACGGGCTCTGGTACATGACCATCTTCCGCTGATCGGCGAGCTGCCCGGCGAATCCCATTCGGGTGCTTTTCGCTTCAACGGTGACAATAAGGGGCATTTCTATCGCGCGAACTCGGTTGCGCGTTAATTGAATTGCTCCTATTGATCTTGTGATCTGCGTCATTCGGGACAATTTGTGCCAGTTGCTTGCGAAGGGCTTGGTTGCACGCTATTAGCTAGACTAAATTTCCCGAATGTGTGGGAGGACCTGAAGCTCTACGGGAGGGAACGAGAACGCGTCCACGTGGATCGCGTTCTCGCGGCGGCGCGTTCGGGCCGCGGTGCGGCGCTGGTGCTGTCCGGGGATCCGGCGATCGGCAAGACCGCGCTCCTACGCGCCGCGCTCGACCAGGCCGCGGACTTCCGGGTGCTGCGTTGCCAGGGCATCCGCGCCGAATCCGGCCTGGACCACGCGGCCCTGCACGAGCTGCTGCTGCCGGTCGCCGACCGGCTGCCGCTGCTGCCGCCCGCCCAGGCCCGCGCCCTGGGCGTGGTGCTCGGCCTCGACGCCGGTCCCGCCGACCCGTTCCTGGTCGGGGCCGCGCTGGTGCGGCTGCTCACCGAACTCGCCGCCGAGCAGCCGCTGCTGCTGATCGTGGACGAGGCCCGACTGGTCGACCCGGAATCGGCGCGGGCCATCGTCTTCGCCATCCGCCGCCTCACCGCCGCCCCCGTCGTACTGCTGGCGGCATTGCGCGACGACCCCGCCGACACGCTGTGGCGGGACCTGCCCGCGCTGCGGGTCACCGGTCTGCCCGACGCCGAGGCCCGCCGCCTGCTCGCCGACCGGTACGGCCCGCTCGGCGCGCTGCGCCTGGGCCGGATTCTCTCCGTGGCCGACGGCAACCCCCTCGCGCTGCTCGAATTGCCCGGTGTCGTCGGCGATCTCGCGGGCACCGCCCCCGAACCCATGGCCCTGGGCCCCGGCGTGCGCACCGCGTTCGGCGAACGCGTCGCCGCCCTGCCCACCACCGTCCGGACCCTGCTGACCGTGGCCGCCACCGAGACCCGCGGCGTGCTGGGCATCGTCACCACCGCCGCGGCCGCCCTCGGCGTGGACGCCCAGGCCTGGGAGTACGTCGCGGCCGCCGGGCTGCTCACCATCAGCGACGGCCGCGTCGAACGCACCCACGCGCTGCTGTGCGCCGCCGTGCACGCGGCCGCGACCGTGGCCGAGACCCGGGCCGCCCAGCTGGCCGTCGCGGACGCGCTGACCGGGACCGGCGATCACGACCTGAGCGCCTGGCACCGCGCCCTCGCCGCGGGCCGCCCCGACGAGGACCTCGCCGCCGCGCTGACCGAACGGGCGACCGGCGCCGCGCACGGGCCGATGGCCGCGGCCGCCATGCTGCGCCAGGCCGCCGCCATCTCACCCGACCCGGAGCGGGCCGGGGAACGGCTCGCCGCCGCGGGCCGATTCGCCTGGGCGGGCGGCGATATCGCCTCCGCGCACGGCCTGCTCGACCGCGCCGTCGCCCGCCTGGGCCCGGAACGGGCCGCGACGGCCGCCCGGGGCCTGGCCGGACTGCTGGAATTCGTTGCGGGAGAACCGGAACGGGCGAGCCGCCTGCTGCTGCGCGACGCCGAGCTGGTGGACCCGGCGACCGCCGCCAACTTGCGGGTCGACGCGGAACGTGCGCGCTGGGTGGCCGGGCACGGCGTGCTCGATCTGGATCCCGCGGAAATGACCGTGCGGGAAGGCATCTCCCGCTTCCACACCATGATCCGGCCGCTGCCGCCCGCGCCGCTGGTGCTGCTGTGGGGACTCGCCGAGACCGCTCTGGAGCCGTACACCCAAGCGGCGGCGTCGCTGCGGGGCAGTGCCGCTCCCGCCGCGGTGTCGCTGCTGCCGCAGCTGGCCATCCTGCAATTCGCCAACGGCCGCTTCCCGGCCGCCGAACGCACCCTGGACGAGGCGTTCGAGCTGGCCGAGGCCGGCGGCGTGGACAACGTGCTCGCCCAGTGCTGGGCGCTGCGCGCGAAAATCGCGGCTCTGCACGGTGATTCGGACGGGGTGCTGGCGGCCGCGGATCAGGTGCTGGCGCTGGCCCGGCCGCGGCGCGCGCACGCGGTCATCGCGTCGGCGCACTGGCATCTGGGCTTCCACGCCCTCAGCCTCGGCGATCCGGAGACCGCATATCTGCGTCTGCGCACCCTGGCCCAGCCGGGCCACGACGCCCGGCATCCCACCTACGCGCGGCTGGCCGCCGTGGATCTGGTGGAGGCCGCGGTCCGGGTGGGCCGCCACGACGAGGCCGCCGGGTACTACGAGGAGATCCGGGACTGGGCGGTGCGCTCCCGCGCCGACTGGGCGGTCTCGGCCGCCTACACCTGCCGGGCGCTGCTGTGCACGGACGACCGCGCCGACAAGTACTTCCAGCGCGCGCTGGCCGCGCGGCGCACCCGCCACGACCTGAACCAGGTGCGCACCCGTCTGCTCTACGGCAAGTGGCTGCGCCGGGCCCGCCGCCGCGCCGACGCCGCCGAGCAATTGCGTTCGGCAGCCGAGGCGTTCGAGGGCATGGGCGCGGCCCAGTGGGTGCTGCGCGCCCGGCAGGAGCTCGAACTCACCGGCCGCCGGGCGACGCCGGTCACCGCGCACGGCGAGACCTCGGTGCTGACCGCGCAGGAGCTGCGGGTGGCGCGGCTGGCCGCCCACGGGCTCACCAACCGGGAGATCGGGACCGAGCTGTTCCTCAGCCCCCGTACCGTCGGGCACCACCTGTCGCGGGTGTTCGGCAAGCTGGGGCTCAGCGGCCGGTCCGATCTGGTGGATGTCGACTTCGACAACGGCATGCGAATCGTGCGGCCGCGCTGACGGTTCCGGCTCGAGGTGGGTGCGGCTGTCGACCGGTCAGTCCAGGTTGACCGACTCGCCCCAGTAGCGCGGGTCCCAGTTGATCAGGATCATGCCGGCCACACTGCCCGCGCAGCCGCCGCAGGCGTGCACCTGGATCACGCTGTCCACGTCGGTGTCCCCGGCCATCACGGCGCGGGTGGACAGCCAGACCGCGCGCAGGTGCAATGCCGCGGGTCTGCCGCAGCGGACGCATTCGGGCAGCGCGTCGTCCGGGTCGTTGCGCCCGATCCGGACCTCCGGGGTGACGGGTGCTCCCGGGCCGAGGGCTGCGTCGAGGAGCGGCGAAAATTCCTTGCGCTCACGGTCTTCCACCTGCGCAGGCTAACTATTTCCGGCGGGGTCCGCACGCCGTGCGACCGAAACGTGTCCTGGGCCCGGCCCGGTGCGGGCCGGAATGTTTAACCGGGGCGCCGCCGGGAATGCAATGGAAAGCGTTTCGGAGCGATGCCCGAATTGGGGTTCCCTATTCGCGCCCGCATTTTAGTCTTCCCGATCCGGAAGAGAATCGGTCATCGTATCGGTCGGTCAATCGGTCGATCGCGAAATGTCCGGAATCGCTTATCCCGGCTAGGATCTCAGCCGCTGGGAAGATCGCGTTTACAGGTTTGTCGGTTGCTCGTAATGCGAGGTACCTTGCGACGTGCGCGAGATCCGGGTGCTCCAGGGGAGGGAACGAGAACAGAACGAACTGTCTCGGGTCCTGACCCAGGCACGCGCCGGTCACGGCGGGGGAATGCTGCTCTGGGGAGAACCCGGGATCGGGAAAACCGCGCTACTGCGGGACGCCGAACAACGCGCCACCGAATTCAGAGTTCTGCACTGCCGCGGAAATTCCGCCGACAATGGAGTGGATTTCGCGGCATTGCGCGAACTGCTCGGCCCGCTCGCCGATCGCGTGCCCGCGCTGCCCGGTCCGCAGGCCCGCGCCCTGACCGCCGCCCTCGGCCGCGGACCCGGCCCGGCGGACCGGTTCCTGGTGGGCGCGGCCGTGGTCTCCCTGCTGGCGGCGGTGGCCGCGGAGCAGCCGGTCCTGCTCGTCGTCGACGACGCGGAGTCGGTGGATCTCGCGACCGCCCGGGCGCTCACGTTCGCGCTGCGCCGCCTCGGCGGGGTCCGGGTGGCCCTGCTGATCGCCATGCGGGACAGCCCCGCCACCACGGTGTGGCAGTCGCTGCGGGTGCTGCCGATCGCCCCGCTGCCCGACCCGGAGGCGCGGCGGCTACTGGCGCGGCGGGCGGGTGGCGTCGGTGCGCCCCGGGCGAACCGCATGCTGAAACTGGCCGGCGGAAACCCCCTGGCCCTGCGTGAATTCCCGATCGACACCGAGGACACCGCCGGAATCGCGTGGGGACCCGCGCCTTTCGGCCCCCGCCTGCGCGCCGCCTTCGCCGACCGGCTCGCCGCCCTGGACCCGGGCATCCGCCTGCTGCTGGTGGTGGCGGCCGCCGAGGACCGCGGCACCCTGTGCCCGATCGCGTCCGCCGCCACCGAACTCGGTGTCGCCCCGGCGGATTGGGAGCGGGCCTTCGAGGCGGGTCTGCTGGTCGTCACCGACGGCCGCGTCGACATGCGGCACCGTCTGCTCGGCGGCGCGGCCTACGACGCCGCCCCGCCCGCCCAGCGCCGCGCCGTCCACCTCGCCTTGGCCGCCGCCCTCCCCGGCTCCGGCGCCGGCGAACTACGCGCCTGGCACCTCGCCGCCGGACTCGACACCCCCGATCCCGAACTGGCCCGCGCCCTCGCCGACGGCGCACCCCGCGTCCTGCGCCACAACGGCCCCCTCGCCGCGGCCGCCGTCCTGCGCCGCGCCGCCGCCATCACCGACGATCCGGCCACCGCCGGTCTCCGCCTCGCCGCCGCGGCCCAATTCGCCTGGGAGGGCGGCGATATCGAATCCGCCCGCCGGATGCTCACCCTCGCCGAATCGCGCACCACCCCGGCCGCCATCACCACCGCCGCCGCGGGCCTGCCCGGCCTGCTCGAGCTCGTCGCCGGCGACCCCGTCCGCGCCCGCATCCTGTTGCTCCGCGACGCCGACGCCATCGCCGCCCGCCTCCCGGAATCCCCCGTCGCCGGCGCGGGCACGTCGCTGCCGGTGCCGCCCGTATCGGCGGTGCGCGCCGCGTCGCCGGGGCAGGTCACCGTCGGGACCGCGAATTCGGCTCTGTCCGGCCGCGATTCGGCTGCGCCGTCCGCCGCGGCTACGGAATTCGCGGGCGGGGAGTCGCGGCCGGCGCGCGGGGCAGACCTGGTCGCGGGACTGCGGCTACTGGCGGAACGGACCGAGTGGGTGCTCGGGCAGGGCGTCGACCGGCCGATGGACGGGCAGCTCGAGGCGGTGGTGGCGGAGCCGTCGCCGATGCTCGCGGCGCAGCTGCTGCCGCCCGCGGCGCAACTGCTGGAGTGGGGGCTGGCCGAGGCGGGACTGGAACCGTATCTGGGGGTGGCGGCCGGACTTCGAGCCTCCGGCGATCGGGCGGCGGCGGTCGGGGTGCTGCCGCAGCTGGCGACCATGCAGTTCGCGACCGGGCGGTGGGAGGCCGGGGAGGCCACCCTCGAGGAGGCCTTCGACCTGGCCTCGGGTGCGGGCGCCGACAATATCCTCGCCCAGTGCTGGAACCTGCGGGCCCGGCTGGCCGCCCAGCGCGGCGACGCGGACCTGGTGACCGACAGCGTGGAGCGCGCGCTGGCGCTGTCCCGCCCGCACGCGGTGCCGCTGCTCACCGGCGGCGCCTACTGGCACCACGGCTTCCACGCGCTCACCGCCGGTGACGCCGAGGCCGCCTACCGCCGGCTGCGCGCGCTGTCCCAGCCGGGCCACGAGGCCGCGCACCCCACGCTGGCCCGGCTGGCCACCCTCGATCTCGTCGAAGCGGCGTGCCGCGTGGGTCGTTTCGACGAGGCCGCCGCGCACTCGGAGCACATCGTGCTCTGGGCGCGGCGGTCCCGGGCCCGCTGGGCGCTGGCCGCCGCCTACGCCTGCCGCGCGCTGCTCGCGGAGGAGGACCGCGCCGAGCACTACTACCGGCGTGCCGTCGCGGTCGGCGATTCCCGGCACGGCAGTTTCGGGCGCGCCCGCACCCAGCTGCTCTACGGCAAGTGGCTGCGCCGGGTCCGCCGCCGCCGCGACGCCGCCGAGCAATTGCGCCTCGCCGCGGACGGTTTCGAGCTGATCGGCGCGACCGCGTGGGCCGCGCGCACCCGCACCGAACTCGATCTCACCGGCACCGGGACCAAACCCGCCGGAGGTTCGGACACGCCGCTGACCGTGCAGGAGTCCCAGGTGGCCCGGCTCGCCGCCCAGGGCCTCACCAATCGGGAGATCGGCGCGGAACTGTTCCTCAGCCCGCGCACCGTCGGCCACCACATGTCGCGGATTCTCGAGAAGCTCGGTCTCACCGGCCGTTCCGAGCTGCGCGGCATCGACTTCGACAACGGCATGCGGCTGACCCGTCCGCCGCTGTGACTCCGCTCAGGCGCGGGTGAGTTCGAACAGCCGGAACCGGCGCGTCCCCGCGAGCCGCTGCTCCATGGCGTAGCCGGGCCAGAATTCGAGCGCCCGCCGCCAGGCCCGGTCCCGACTGTCGCCGGTCAGCTCGCGCACCAGGACCGGGAACCGCTCGCCCCGCACCGTCAGTTCGGCCGCTTCGGCGTGCCGCAGATTGGCCGACCAGGACGGCTCTTCGAGCTTGCCCCAATTCGACGAGACGATCAGGAACCGCTTCTCGTCCAGGAGATCGGGCGTGTAGAGCAGGCTGACCGTGCGCGGCAGTCCGGTGCGGCGGCCCGCCACCGTCAGCTCCACCGCGGGCAGGCCCGCCACGTCGAGAATCCCCATGCGGCCCTTGGTGGTTCGCCGCGCGATCCGTTCCAGCGCGAAGACCAGCGGGGCGGCGCGCATGACCGTGCGGCGGCGGGCCAGTGCCCGCCCCAGCCGGGGGACCGGATTCCAGCGGGCGGGCGCGCCGGGGCCGCGCTGCCATTCAGCGAAAACCATGTCCCCGATTATGTTGCCGGGCCGCCACTAGGGCGCCCAACGCGCCCGGTCCCAGTCCTCGTTCCAGTCGTTCGGGTCGGTGGGGGAGCGGTCCTCGTCGTGTTCGCGGCGCAGTTGTTTCTTCTCGTCCTCGCGCGAGTCGGCGTCGTCGTCATGCTCGCGCGGCGGAGTTTCCTCGCTCATGACATCCCTTCGTGCCGGTTATGCACAAAAGGTATCGAATGGGCGATTCTTCAGCTACCGGTGGCGGCCCGTGTCGCCTCAGGATTCGCTGTTGCCGCGGAACCAGGGGTCGTTGGAATTCAGCGCGGTCAGCAGGCGGCGGATGGCCGCCACCCGCTGCTCCTTACCTTCCAGCAGGTCGAGCGCGCATTCCGGATCGGCGGGCGGGCCCAGGTGGGTGCAGCCGCGCGGGCAGTCCTCGATGGCCTCGGCCAGGTCCGAGAAGGCGGCGATCACGTCGTCGGGTGTGATGTGGGCCAAACCGAACGATCGCACGCCGGGCGTGTCGACCACCCAGCCATCATCGGGCAATGGCAGCGCCACCGACTGGGTCGAGGTGTGCCGCCCCTTGCCGACCCCCGACACCTCGCCGACCGCGCGCTCGGCGTCGGGGACGAGCCGGTTCACCAGGGTGGACTTGCCCACCCCCGAATGTCCGATGAAGGCGGTCAGCTTGTCGTCGAGCAGCTCCAGCACCGGTTCCAGGGGATCCTCGATGCCCGCGTAGACGATGGTGAGATCCAGATCCTCGAAGGCCGAGGCGAATTCGGAGTCGGCGGCCAGATCGTGCTTGGTGAGGCACAGGATCGGTTGCAGCCCACCGACATACGCCGCCACCATGGCCCGCTCCACGAACCCGGTGCGCGGCGGCGGATCGGCCAGCGCCACCACGATGAACAGCTGCTCGGCATTGGCCACCACCACCCGCTCGAACGGGTCGGTGTCATCGGCGGTGCGGCGCAACACCGTTCGCCGTTCGGACACCCGCACGATGCGGGCCAGGGTGTCGGGCTTGCCGGACAGGTCGCCGACCAGATCCACCTGGTCGCCGACCACGATCGGGGTGCGGCCCAGTTCGCGCGCCCGCATGGCGACCACGCCGCGCTCCGGATCCCCGTCCAGCACGCACCCCCAGCGGCCGCGGTCCACCGAAACGACCATGGCCGCTTCGGCATCCAGATGCTGCGGCCGGGTCTTGGTGCGCGGGCGCGAGCCCTTGCCCGGGCGCACCCGGACATCGGACTCGTCGTACTCGCGGCGCCTCAGCGGTCTGCTCCCGGCTCGCCGGTGCGGTCCGCTCCGGCCAGCATGCTCTCCCACAACTCGACGAATCCCGGCAGCGTCTTGGCGGTGGTGCCGATGTCCTCGATCTCCACGCCCGGGGTCACCAGGCCGATGATCGCGCCCGCGGTGGCCATCCGGTGGTCGGCGTAGGAGCGCCACTGCCCGCCGGTGAGCGGGTTCGGCACGATGGCCAGCCCGTCCTCGGTCTCGGTGACCTTGCCGCCGAGCCGGTTGATCTCGGTGGCCAGCGCCGCCAGCCGGTCGGTCTCGTGCCCGCGCAGGTGCGCGATGCCGCGCAGCCGCGACGGCGAATCCGCCAGGGCCGCAAGCGCGGCCACGGTCGGGGTCAGCTCGCCCACGTCGTGCAGGTCGATGTCGATGCCCGCCAGGCGTTCCGGGCCGCGCACGGTGAGCACGCCGTCGAAGATCCGCGCCTCCGCGCCCATCCGGACCAGGATCTCGCGGATCACGTCGCCGGGCTGGGTGGTGAATCGGGGCCAGTGCGGGATGCTCACCTCACCGCCGGTGACGGCCGCGGCGGCCAGGAACGGGGTGGCGTTGGACAGGTCCGGCTCCACGTCCCAATCCACCGCGCGGATCGGGCCGGGCGCGACGGTCCAGGTCTGCGCCTTGCGCGGATCGTTGGGGGCGTCGACGCGAACATCGGCCCGGCGCAGCATCTCCACGGTCATCTCGATGTGCGGCATGGACGGCAGCGCCGCGCCGTCGTGGTTCACCGTGACGCCCTGCTCGAACCGCGCCGCCGACAGCAGCAGCCCCGACACGAACTGCGAGGAACCCGACGCGTCGATGGTGACCGGCCCGCCGCGCAGCGCCCCCATCCCGTGCACCACGAAAGGCAGCTGGTTGCCGTCGATGTCGAGGCCCAGCGCCCGCAGCGCGTCCAGGATGGTGCCCAGCGGCCGCGCCCGCGCCTGCTCGTCGCCGTCGAAGGCGACGTCGCCGCGCGCCAGCGCCGCCACCGGCGGCAGGAACCGCATGACCGTGCCCGCCAGGCCGCAATCGACCATGGCGCTGCCGAATTCGGCGGGCGGAGTGACCACGAGCGTGCTGCCGTCACCCTCGATCCCGGTGCCCATGGCCCGTAGCGCCGCGATCATCAGATCGGTGTCCCGGCTGCGCAACGCCCCGGTGATGGTGGACGGCCGATCCGCCAGCGCGGCGAGGATCAGCGCCCGATTGGTAATGGATTTGGACCCGGGCAGGGTCACGGAAGCGTGGACGGGAACTCGGACATGGGGCGCGGGCCAGAAAGTCACCGCACCATCTTCCCAAATGACCGGGCTCTCGCGGGGTCCACATCCCGTTCTCGGCACTATCGGACTGCTCGACGTATACGTATATGGGTACGTATGCTGGGTGGGTGATCGATCCTCTCAGCCTGGTAATCGGTGGCGCTCTGGTCGGCGGCGGCTGGCTCGCGGGCCGGTTCGGCTCCCGTCGCCCCAAACCAGCTCAGCAGAGTCCCGCCCGGTGCGGCTGCGGCCATGACCTGGCCCTGCACGACCGTGCGGCGGGCCACTGTCACGCGGAGAACTTCCGCAAGACCGGGGCCGGGATCAAAGCCTGGTCGCGCTGCAACTGCCAGCGCTATACCGGTCCGACTCCGCTCGAGGAGTTCTTCGCCGCACCGCCGCTGCCGCCGACCCCCTGAACGCCGAATGCCGGTGCCCGCGAAGGGAACCGGCATTCGCGAGCGTCAGATCACTTCGCGCGGCCGTGCACCAGGGGCACGATCTTGCGGAGCAGCTTCATGGTGCGGTCGGTGCGGGTGTAGGACAGCAGCGCCATGCCCGGAATCGTGAAGCGCTGCACCGCGATCGAGTGCGGGCGGGCGAATTCCAGCAGGCCGGGGGCGCCGTGGATGCGGCCGATGCCGGAATCGCGGACGCCGCCGAAGGGCAGGCCGGAGATGGCGGCATAGGACAGCACCGAGTTCACCGAGGTGCAGCCGACCTCCAGGCGCCGGGCGATCTCCATGCCCTGCTTCTTGGAGTAGACCGCCGAGCCCAGGCCGTACTTGCTCTTGTTGGTGAGCTCCACGGCCTCGTCCACGCCGCTGACGGTGCGGATGGTGACGGTCGGGCCGAAGGTCTCCTCGCACACCGCTTCCGAGGACTCGTCCACGTCGACCAGGATGACCGGGTCGATGAAGGAGCCCTTGACGGACTCGGGCCCGCCGAGCACCGCGGTGCCGCCGTTCTTCAGCGCGTCCTCGATGTGCCGGCGCACGATGTCGACCTGGCTGGGCATGGTCATCGGGCCGTAGGAGGCCTTGTCGTCCGAGCCGGGCTTGATGTCGGTGAGGATGCGCTTGACCTCGGCCACGAACTCGGTGGCGATGGACTTGTCCACGTACACGCGCTCGACGCCCGCGCAGGTCTGGCCGGAGTTGGCGGTGGCGCCCCAGGCGACGGCGTCGGCGGCGGCCTTGATGTCGGCGTCGGCGGCCACGATCACCGCGTCCTTGCCGCCGCACTCCAGCAGCACCGGGGTGAGCGACTCGGCGGCCGAGGCCATGATCTTCTTACCGGTCGCGGTGGACCCGGTGAACGCCAGCTTGTCGACGCCGGACTTCACCAGCGCGGCGCCGGTGGCCCCGTAGCCGTTGATGGTGACGAACACCCCGTCCGGCAGTTCCGGGTTCGCCTCGGCGAACGCCTTGGCCACGAAATTGCCGATGCCGGTGGAGAATTCGCTCGGCTTGAACACCACGCAGTTGCCCGCGGACAGTGCGTAGGCGATGGAGCCGTTGGGGGTGTAGACCGGATAGTTCCAGGGGCCGATGATGCCGACCACGCCCAGCGGGCGGTACTCCAGGTGGGCGGCGAAGTTGGCCATGAACGTGCCGGGCGAGACCTTGCGCGGCTTGAGCACCTTCTCGGCGTTGGAGGCGGCCCATTTGATGTGCTCGAGCGCCAGCATGAGCTCGAGGAAGGCGTCGTCGACGGGCTTGCCGTTCTCGGCGTGGATGAGCTCGCACAACTCGTCGGACTTCTCGACGAGCTTGCTGCCCCAGCGCAGCACGTGCTTCTTGCGCTCGGCGTAGCTCAGCGCGCCCCAGGTGGCGGCGGCGCTGCGGGCTTTGGCGACGGCAGCGCGCACGGCCGCCTCATCATCGATCCGGTAGGTGGCGAGGGCCTCGCCGGTGGCAGGGTTGACGGAAGTCAGCGTCTCGGCCTGATCGAGCGGGGCGGCTTCGGTTGCAGTCATTGTGCGGCGATCCCTTGATGAGAGTGTGATGAGACGAACGTCTCACACCGTCCAAGTGATGTCAATTGCCATCACATCGATGACGATTCGATTCGCGGGCGCGGTGGTCCTGGTGGGTGTCGGTGACCGGTGGCAGCATGGTCGGCATGTGCGGTAGATACGCGACCACGACGAATCCCGCGAAGCTGGCCGTCGAGCTCGACGCCATCGACGAGACCGGCGACAAGGGCTTCGACCCCAACTACAACGTGGCCCCCACCAACCAGGTGCTCACCGTCGTCGAACGCCACGACCGCGACCACCCCGAGGACCCGGCCGCCCTGCGCGTCCGGGCCATGCGCTGGGGATTGATCCCACCCTGGACCAAGACCGCCGAACCGGGCGTCCCGGTGAAGGGCAAACCGCTCTTCAACGCCCGCGCCGACAAGGCCGCCACCACCGCCTCGTTCCGCGACGCGGTGAAGAAGCGCCGCTGCCTGGTGCCGATGGACGGCTGGTACGAGTGGATCACCGAGGCGGGCGGCGCCGGCAAGGCCGTCAAGCGCCCGTACTTCATGTCCCGCGCCGACGGCGGCCGCCTCTATATGGCGGGCCTGTGGTCGGTCTGGCGCGACCGCGAGCTCGGTGACGCCGCGCAGCCGCTGCTGTCCTGCACGATCCTGACCACCGACGCCGTCGGCGATCTCACCAAGGTGCACGACCGCATGCCGCTGCCCATGCCGCGCGAGCACTGGGCCGCCTGGCTGGACCCGGATCACCCGGCCCCGGAGGAACTGCTGGAAACACCCGCCGCCGCGGCGGTTTCGGACATCCTGATCCGTGAGGTCCCGTCGCTGGTGAACAGTGTGAAGAACAATGGACCCGACCTGTTGGCGGCTGTGGACGAACAAGCCGGTCAGATCAGCCTGATCTGACCGGCCCGTGAACGTTCGACGCGCTATTTGCACTTCACTGTCGGCAGAGCGATATTCAGTGTGCATCTCAGCGTTTCGGCCGACGAGTCGATCATCTTCGTGATGATGCCGCCGCCGAGCGCCTCGGCCTTCTCCACCCTCTCGTCCTTCTTCGGCTGCGCTCCGCCGCCCGGTGTGCCCGGGTCCGGGAAGCTGGGCCCCTGCGGCGCGACGGGGACGGGGACGGGCTCGGCCATCGCGGTGACGGCTGTCAATGGGCCCGCGCCCAGTGCCAGGATCAGTGTTCCGGTGGCGACAGCCGTGCCAATGCGCCGATTGCGAGACATAACCGCATCACATCCTCGGGTTCGAACGGACCTTGCGGACTGCACACGTTCACAACAACCTCACTGCTCGCTCCCCAGTAACTCACAGAAAACCGCCGGGATAGTGAAATGACAGTGCCCCCGCCGCGTCTCCGCGGCGGGGGCACTGTCGATTCGATTGTCGCCGGTCAGACCGTCGCGGGATCCGCCTTCTCGGCGGCCTCGTCCCGGGCCTGGATGCCGCCCGCGGTCCGCAGCGGCACCTCCTTCCAGAACAGCACCAGCAGGAAGGCGATCAGCGCGACCGCGGTGGCCGCCAGGAACACCCGGTCCATGGACTCGGCGAAGCCCTCCTTGAACGGATGCGCCAGGGTCGGGTCCAGCTTCTGGATGACCGAGCTGTCGTTGAGCACCTGCTTCGCGACCTCCGGATCCTTGGCGATCAGCCCGTTGGCGACCTGCTTGTCGACCGGGTTGTCACTGTTCCGGCCGTCCTGGATGGCCTGCACGTAGGCGGGCTGCTGGGCGGCGTGCTCGAGCGAGGTGGTGATGTTCGGGGTGAGCTGGGTGAACAGCACCGACAGGAACACCGCCACACCCAGGGTGCCGCCGATCTGCCGGAAGAAGGTCGCGGCGGCGGTGGACACGCCCATGTCCTTGGGCGGCAACGCGTTCTGCAGCGCCAGGGTCAGCGGCTGCATCAGGTTACCCAGGCCGAAGCCGGTGATGGCCATGAAGATCATGACGATCCACAGCTTGGTGTCGGCCGAGACCAGGTGCAGCAGGAACAGGCCCGCGGTGAGCAGCCCCGCGCCGACCGGCGGGAAGAACTTGTACCGTCCGGTCCGCGAGATCAGCTGACCCGCCAGGATCGAGCCGGTCATCATGCCCGCCACCAGCGGCAGCATCAGCAGACCCGCCTTGGTCGGGCTCGCGCCCTGCACCACCTGCAGGTACTGCGGCAGCAGGGTGATGCCGCCGAACATGGCCGCGCCGACCACCACCGAGATGAGCACGCCCAGGGCGAAGGTGGAGTTCTTGAACATGCGCAGCGGGATCAGCGCGGCGTCGCCCTGCTTGGCCTCGACCGCGATGAAGGTCAGCACGCCGAACGCGCCGAGGGCGTAGCAGATGATGGCATGTCCACTGGTCCAACCCCATTCGCGGCCCTGCTCGGCGATCACCAGCAGCGGCACCAGACCGACGACCAGCGCCGAGATGCCCATCCAGTCGATGGCGACCTTGTTGCCGGGACGCTTGGGCAGCTTGAGCACGCGGGTCACCACGGCCAGCGCGATGATGCCGATCGGCACGTTCACCAGGAACACCCAGCGCCAGCCGGTGACGCCCAGAATCTGGTCGGTGCCCGAGAGCAGACCGCCGATGACCGGCCCCACCACGCTGGAGGTGCCGAACACGGCCAGGAAGTAGCCCTGATAGCGGGCGCGTTCCCGCGGGGACACGATGTCGCCCATGATGGTCAGCGCCAGCGACATCAGACCGCCCGCGCCCAGGCCCTGGAAGGCCCGGAAGGCGGCCAGCTGGTACATCGAGGTCGCGACGGAACAGGCCAGTGACCCGGCCACGAAGATGGTGATGGCGGCGAGGTAGAACGGCTTGCGGCCGTACATGTCCGACAGCTTGCCGTAGAGCGGGGTGGCCAGCGTCGAGGTGATCAGGTAGGCGGTGGTGACCCACGCCTGCGCCGAATAGCCCTGCAGCTCATCGGCGATGGTGCGGATGGAGGTCGACACGATGGTCTGATCGAGGGCGGCCAGCAGCATGCCCATCATCAGGCCGCTCATGATCACCAGGATCTGCTTGTGGGTGAAGCCGGCCGAATTGAGTTCCGGCTCCGCCACTGTCGCTTGGGTTGTCACGAATTGCTCTCCGCGGGTTCGTAATAGGATTTCAGGTCTTTGTGGGCCGCGATATCGGCCAGCATGCGTTGCCGGGTCCCCTCGTAGCCGTCGACGAAGCGACGCAGCAGCCGGGAGAAGACCTCCCGTTCGCCGGGGGCCCAGTCGGTGAGCATGTCGCGCAGCGAATCGTTGCGGCGGGCCCGGATCTGGGCGGCCACGGTCCGTCCGGCGGGGGTCACGTCGAGCACGCTGGCGCGGCCGTCGGCGGGGTCGGCGCGGCGTTCGATGAGTCCGCGTTTGACCAGGCTCGCGACCTGGCGGCTGATGGTCGAGGCGTCGGAGTACAGGGCCTCGGCGAGCGCGCCCGAGCGTTTCGGGCCGCCGTGGATCAGCTGGAACAGGATGCTGAACGCGGCCGGTTCGATCTCGCCCCCGGTGAGGGCCGAGATCTGCGCGTTGGTGCGATCGCGCAGCTTGGTGAGCCGGGCGATCTCGTAGGCGATGGCATCGACAAGGCCGTCGTCGATGTCGGTGCTGGTCGCCGGGTCATCGTCGGTCACGGTCGGTCTCACCTCCTTGCGTCGGGCAATTGCTTGTAAAAGGCAACTAGTTGTACGGCGCAAGTATTCCGACATAGTTGTCCCTTGGCAAGGGATTTCCGGAGGTTGTGTCTCCGCTCACGGCCGAATCGGACAATTCGCCCAGGAATCGGCAGGTCAGGCCACCGCGACCGCCGCGGTCACCGCCCCCGTCAGCCGCACCAGATCCGCAGGCGCGAGCTCGATCTCCAGCCCGCGCTTGCCCGCGCTGCACAACACCCGATCCCACTCCAGCGCCGAGGAATCGACGACCGTCGGCAGTCGCTTCTTCTGCCCCAGCGGCGAAATCCCGCCCAGCACATAGCCGGTCGTGCGCTCGGCCTTCGCCTTGTCCGCCATCGCCGCCTTGCCGCCGCCCAGCGCCGCGGCCGCCGCCTTCAGTGACAGCGTGGTCGGAACCGGCAGCACCGCCACCGCGAGCCCGCCCGAACCCAGGTCGATCACCAGCGTCTTGAAGATCTGCCCGGCGCTCACCCCGACCTCGGCCGCCAGCGCGTCCACCGCCTCCGCGCCGTACGAATCACTGCGCGGGTCATGGGCATACGCGTGCACCCGATGCTCCACCTTCGCCTGTACCAGGGCTTTGATCGCGGGAGTAGAAGCGGCCATGCGGCTCACCCTAGACACCGCGCGCAAGCCGATTTCAGAGTGTGGGAACAGGCGGAGCGTTCACCCTGTTGCATGCGATACGCGCTTCTCGGCAACCGTCGGGCCCACGGACGGGAAGCACTCGATCCCATGACCAAGGAGGAGTCGGTGTCCGTTCTGCTCGAGGAGCGACCAACCGGTTTCCGGGCCGAATCCCTGTTCGCGGTAGATTCAATTGCTACGGCGATCGAAGGGATTAGCGTGACGAGCGACGACGACATGGTCGATCGCCGGCGTGATGACGATGCGGACAGCATCGACGCCGGTGACGACCAAGCGGTCGACTATGACGACGAAGTGAGCGAATCCGGGGCCAGAAGCTCCGAATCGACGGCCGAACTGGCCGCCCGGTTCGAACGCGACGCGCTGCCGCTGCTGGACCAGCTCTACGGCGCGGCCCTGCGCATGACCCGCAACCCGGCCGATGCCGAGGACCTGGTGCAGGAGACCTTCGCCAAGGCCTACCAGGGCTTCAAGTCCTTCCGCGAGGGCACCAACCTGCGGGCCTGGCTGTACCGCATCCTCACCAACACCTACATCAACTCGTACCGGAAGAAGCAGCGCCAGCCCGCGCAGTATCCGACCGACGAGATCACCGACTGGCAGCTCGCCGCCACCGCCGAGCACACCTCCCAGGGCCTGCGCTCCGCGGAGATGGAGGCGCTCGAGGCGCTGCCGGACGACGACATCAAGGCCGCTCTGCAGTCGCTGCCGGAGGAGTTCCGGATGGCGGTGTACTACGCCGATGTGGAGGGCTTCCCCTACAAGGAAATCGCCGAGATCATGGGTACTCCCATCGGTACTGTCATGTCCCGCCTGCACCGGGGCCGCAAGCAGCTCAAGGGCCTGCTCGCGGACGTGGCGCGGGAACGTGGATTCAACCGGTCGGGCAGCGATGCGGCGCGCGAGGAGGTAACCCAGTGAGCGACGAGATGGAAGAACTGGACTGCTCGGCGGTGCTCGCCGATGTCTGGCTGCTCCTGGACAACGAGTGCGACGAGACCGTGAAGGCGCGGCTGCGGGAGCACATCGACCGCTGTTCGCCGTGCGTCGAGGCCTACGGCCTGGAGGAGAAACTCAAGTCGCTGCTGAACCGCAAGTGCGGCGGCGATCGCGCACCGGACTCGCTCCGGCAGCGCCTGACCATGGAGATCCGGACCAGCTACACCGTGGTCGAGACCCGGATCGAACCGGCCGAATAAGACATCCCGGATACAGCTGAGCGGCACCCTTCCCCGGTGGGAAGTGGTGCCGCTCAGCAGTTTTCGAGCTTATCGAAGCAGCTCAGGCGTTCGGCCGCTTGCCGTGGTTGGCGGCATTCTTCTTGCGGCCACGCTTCTTACGTCCACGCTTACCCATAGGTAATCTCCCTTCAGTCGGTCGCCATTCTTTCACGCGTGATCTGCTGTACCTTCAGGGGCTACAGGTGACTCGAAAGCGAGAGGTGTTCATGGCTGAGGAAGTGCTGGCCGAGATGGTGTCGACCGTGCAGGAGATCCTGGTCTCCGTCGGCGACGAAGTGAAGGCCGACGACCCCGTGGTCATGCTCGAGTCGATGAAGATGGAGATCCCGGTCATCGTCGAGGGACCCGGCACCGTGGCCTCGATCAACGTCAAGCCCGGCGACGTCCTGCAGCCCGGCGACCTGATCGCCGTCATCTCCTGAGCGCGAGCCCCGCCCGCTCCTGACGCATCCTTGCCGTGTCGCGTGGGAACATACACCCGACGTGGGAACAGAGGAGTGTGGGTGAATGTCGACCCTGAGTGAGCTACTGGCCGAGCACACCGATCTACCGGGCGCGGCGGTCGACCATTTGCAGCGGGTGGTGGGGGATTGGCAGCTGCTGGCGGATCTGTCCTTCGCGGATCTGCTGCTGTGGGTGGGCACCGGACCGGTGACCGAGGGCGCGGAGGTGGTCTGCGTGGCGCAGTGCCGCCCCACCACCGCCCCCACCGTGCACCCGGAGGACCTGGTCGGCGGATACGCCACCAAAGAGGCCAATCCGCACGTGTTCGAGGCCCTGCTGAACTGCGAAATCCAGCGCTTCGAGGCCGACACCGCCCTGACCGGGGTCTATCACCCGCATCCCGTGCACGCCATGCGCGAGGCCATTCCGGTGCGGGTCGGCGACGACATCATCGCCGTCCTCGGCCGCGATACGGACACCCAGCGCCGCAAGATGCGGTCCAGTCTCGAGATCGCCTACATGTCCTGCGCCGACGACCTGTGCCAGATGGTCGCCGACGGCACCTGGCCGGCGCTCGAGGACCGCACCGGCTCGCATTCCAGCCCGCGCGCGGGCGACGGTTTCATCCGGCTCGACACCGAGGGCACCGTCGTCTACGCCAGCCCCAACGCGCTGTCGGCGTATCACCGCATGGGTCTGCAGAACGATCTGGTCGGCCAGGACCTGGCGCTGACCACGCGCTCGCTCATCACCGACCCGTTCGACGCGCAGGAGGTGGTCGGCGACATCCAGGCGGCCCTGGCCGGAAAGGGCGGGCGCCGAATGGAAGTCGAGGCGCGCGGCGCCACCGTGCTGCTGCGCACCTTGGTGCTGCGCCCGCACGGTGAGCTCGGCGGCGCCGCCGTGCTGGTCCGCGACGTGACCGAGGTGAAGCGCCGCGACCGCGCGCTGTTGTCCAAGGACGCCACAATCCGCGAGATCCACCACCGGGTGAAGAACAACCTGCAGACGGTGGCCGCGCTGCTGCGCCTGCAGGCCCGCCGCACCGAGAACGAGGAGGCCCGCCTGGCGCTGACCGAATCGGTCCGCCGGGTCACCTCCATCGCGTCCGTGCACGAAATGTTGTCGATGTCGGTTGACGAAGAGGTCGATCTGGACGAGGTGGTGGACCGCCTGCTGCCGATCATGGCCGACGTGGCGACCGTGCACACCGCCCGCATCAAGGTCCGCCGCGCCGGATCCTTGGGCGTCTTCTCCGCCGAACGCGCCACCCCGCTGGTCATGGTGCTGACCGAGCTGGTGCAGAACGCCATCGAGCACGCCTTCGACGCGGGTGAGAACGGTACGGTCACAATCCGTTCCGAGCGTTCGGCGCGCTGGCTGGACGTCATCATCAGCGACGACGGCCGCGGCCTGCCCGACGGATTCAGCCTGGAGGCCTCCGACCGGTTGGGCCTGCAAATCGTCCGCACACTGGTCACGGCGGAATTGGGCGGCTCGATCGGACTTCACCCCGGAGCCGATGTCGGAACCGACGCGGTGCTGCGAGTTCCGCTCGGCCGGCGCTCCGCGCGCTGAAATATCAACTTCGACGCATAAGTTCGGGCGTGAGCTGAAAAGCCGCGCCCGAACTTTCGTTCGAGGCGCGAATCCCGTTGAACGGGAATTGCCCGGGGAATTCTTCTCGTCGGGGTTCGGGGGCGAAGCCCCTGCGGGAGCCGCGAGTCGGCCATTTACACACTGAAGCCCGGCACCTGTGTTGGTGCCGGGCCGAATTGCGCTGCGGCCCCGAGGCTGGGTTGGGCCGTAACGCCTTGTCGTCTAGGTGGTTAGACGACGCTGCGGGTGCGCGTGCGCGCGTTGCGACGCTTCAGCGCGCGACGCTCGTCCTCGCTCATTCCACCCCACACGCCGGCATCCTGGCCCGACTTCAGGGCCCAGGAAAGGCAGTCAGCGGTGACAGGGCAGCGAGCGCAGACCAGCTTGGCATCGGCAATCTGCGCGAGCGCCGGACCACTGTTACCCACCGGGAAGAACAGCTCGGGGTCCTCGTCGCGACAGATGGCCTTGTGGCGCCAGTCCATTCCTCTGCTCCTTTGCTAGGGCACGCATGGCGCTGCCCCTCGGGTTTGTGGTCCGTTCACTTGTGCGACTCGAATGTTTCCGCACGGTTGCTTGTGAATGCTTTCACGAACACCGTAGATGTCAATAGATACCTGGTGCACCGTGGGGAAGCTCACGCTGTAAGACCCCTACATGGGGGTCCGCCGTGTCATTTGTACTCGGTCGAGCGGGTTTTCGCAGCGCAACAACGAGTTTTCTCAGGTGTGTCGAGCCGGCTAGGGCTTCGGCGCGACCACATCGAGGATATCCGGGACGGCTGTGAAATTCACCATGTTGCGGCGACCGATGAAGTCGCCGTCGATTTGCAACCCGATCGGTTCTTCCGCCGTGACGGTTACGCCCGGAACGTCGTCCTCGCGAAACAATGTGGGGCCCTTGGGATCCCCCTGGGCTGCCAGCAACTGTCTCGCGACCATCAAGGTGGGCAGAACACCCATGGTGCGCATGGCAAACACCCCGAGACCGGATTCGAATCTGGTCCCCGGGTTGGTGACCACGGGCGTGTTGTCGAGATACGTCCAGGGACTGGCGTTGGTCACGAATGCGTAATGCACATCCGTGACCGGTTCGTGACCTGGAATGTCCAAGGTCACTTGCGGGGCACGGCGTTTGGCGCGGAAGAACTGCTTGACCGTGGTGCGCAGATAACGAGCGGGCGTGGCGGCCTTGCCCTTCGCGCGCTTCTCGTCGATGGCCTCGCACACGTCCGCGTCCAGGCCCACTCCCGCGCTGAAGCAGAACCAGCGATCGTCGGCCACGCCCAGACCGATGCGGCGATCCGCGCTGTCGGCCACCAGATCGATGAGCTGATTGGTCGCGGTCACCGGATCCGGCTCGATGCCGAGCGAGCGCGCGAACACGTTCGCCGAACCGCCCGGAATGATGCCCAGCCGCGGCAGCCATTCGCGCTGCGGCTGCCCGGGCAGCGGGAGGAAACCGTTGATCGTCTCGTTCACGGTGCCGTCGCCACCGTGCACGACGATCAGATCCATCCGATTGTCGGCGGCCCAGCTCGCCAATTCGGCGGCGTGCCCCCGGCGCTCGGTCTGGCGGACGGTGAGTTCGGTGCGGCTTTCCAGTGCGTGGGCGAGCAGATCGCGAGTGGACCGAGTGGTCGAAGTGGCATTCGGGTTCACGATCAGCAGCGTCCGCACGGTGCCATTCTGCCTCCGCTTCGCTCCGGCTGGTTCGCGGCCCCGAAGTCTCGTTCTTCCCTCCTCCGCTCCTCCGCTTCGCTCCCCCGCTCCGTCAGTCCAGAACGAGACGGCCGCGAACCTTCCAGTGCCAGTTCTCAACTGGTCAAACGCCGTGCGGATGCATTCGCCAACGACGCTCGGTCGTAGGCTGGGGGCGTGGCTGAGCAGAACCAGGGCGAGAGCAAGTCGGCGGGCGACACCGGGGCCGGGGCCGCGCAGGCCGGGGGCGTGCCCACGACCGTGCGGGTCGCGGGGGCGCTGGTCGCGCTCGAGGGCGCGGCCGGGCTGGTGGCGATGGTCATCCTGATCATCGTCGGCCTGAACGGCGAGGCGCAGAGCGCGAAGAACAGCTATCTCACCGCCGGGTACGCGGCGATCCTCGGCGGCGCGGTGCTGGCGGCGGGGCTCACGCTCATGCGCGGCAAGCGCTGGGGGCGGGCGCTGGCGACGTTGACCCAGCTGTTGCTGCTCGGTGTCGCGTATTACATGTTCACCTCGGGGCGGCCCGAATTCGGGACGCCGCTGGGGTTGCTGGCGCTGGGAACTCTGGGCGCGCTGTTCGCGCCCGCCTCGGTCAAGTGGATGGCCGAGGGGTACGGCTCGGGCTCGGAGTAGCGCCGCGCGCCCGGCTCGGCGGCCGCCGAGCCGATTTTTGGACGCTCGCCCACCTCCTGGGTGAGCGAGCGCTTTCCCGGGCCTCTCGGCCCTCAGTCGTCGGCGTGCGACGCCAGGCGCGCCAGGGGAGAACCGGAGAGCCGATAGCCGGTCCACTCGTGCTGATGCTCGGCCCCGATGGACCGGTAGAAGTCGATACTCGGGGTGTTCCAGGTGAGGACCGACCAGTCCACCCGCGCGTACCCCTGCTCCACGGCCTCCCGGGCCAGCGTCGCCAGCAGGCTCTTGCCCAGCCCGCGCCCGCGCGCCTCCGGCTTGACGTAGAGATCCTCCAGGTAGATCCCGTGCACGCCCTTCCAGGTGGAGTAGTTCAGGAACCAGATGGCGCAGCCCACCACGCCGTGATCGCTCTCGGCGACATGCGCGTACAGCGCGGGCGTGGGCCCGAACAGCGCGGTCCGGAGCTGCTCCTCGGTGAGCGTGCACTCCTCGGGGGCCTTCTCGTACTCGGCCAGATCGTGGACCAGACCCACCAGCGCGGGAACGTCGTCGGGTGTGGCGCGGCGGATCATTCGGGGTTTCCTTCCATCGGTTCCAGCGGCGCGACCAGATTGTGCGCGAGCACGGTTCGCGCACGATGGTCGTGTCCCAGCACCGTAACCGCGGCGGTCGACAGGTAGAACCGGCGGCCCTCGGCCACCTCGAACTCGGCCCAGCGGGCGATCAGAGCGCGCGAGAAGTGACCGTGCCCGACCAGCACCACGTCGCGGGTGGCGAGTTCGGGGATGACCGTGGCCAGCACATGGTCGGCGCGTTTACGGACGTGGTCGGCGGTCTCGCCCTCGGGGACCTCCCCGGTCCAGATGGTCCAGCCGGGCGACATCCGCTGGATCTCCGGCGTGGTCAGGCCCTCGTATTCGCCGTAATCCCACTCCACCAGGTCGTCGTCGACGATGACCCCGCTCAGCCCGGCCAGTTCGGCGGTCCGCAGCGCCCGCTGCCTGGGACTGCTGAGCACCAGGGGATTCGACAGGTCCAGGTCGTACAGCAGTTTTCCGGCCGCCCGAGCCTGGGCCTCCCCGAGTTCTGTGAGCGGTATGTCGGTGCGCCCGGTGTGGCGCCGCGCGGCCGACCAGGCAGTCTCCCCGTGTCGAAGCAATACCAGCCGAAATTCGCCACCGCTCATGAATCGATCATGCTCCACCGCCTCCCCGAATACTCGGCGGGCGACAGATTGCCGTCGGAATTGCGCACCCGTGCCGGCGGTTGGGAGCCGATCCGACCCTGGGCGTCCCCGGGGAGTTACCCCGGCCGTTGCGAAATCCGCTGTCGCGGTGGCATACGACCGCTCAGGAGCGGGCGCCGACTGCGTACACCTGCGTGCCCCGGCGTTCCAGGAACACGGTTCCGGACACTCCGAGCGAGATGGGTTCCTTGTGATAGTCGCTGCGCTGCAGTGGGATTCGTGAAGTCTGTGCGCCGGTGGCGGGATCCAGGATGGCCAGTCCGTCCGGGATCGGAGCGATCAGCTGGCCGGACATCATCGCGGCGGTGCCGAGCACATTGTGGGTGCCCCACAGCGGGTCCAGGGTGGCGAGGTTCAGCGCGACCAGCGCCTCACCGGTGAAGACGAAGTAGCCCGACGACAGCCGCGCCACCATGGCGGTGTCGGAGAACGCCGGCATCTGGTGCGTGGCGACCAGATTGCCGTTCACGTCGTAGAGCGCGAGAACCGGTGTGGTGGACGGGGTTCCGGGTAGGTAGAGCGCGATCCTGGTGTCGGACACCGCGATCACCTTCGCCCCGTCGACCGCGCCGCCCGGCTCGGTGAGCACGTGCGAGCTGTACTCCTCCGGCGTGGTGCCGTCCTTGGGCGCGGGATTGAGGATGGTCAGCCGCGCGGCCGCCTCGTTCGGGCAGCGTTCCAGCACCGCCACCCGGCTGGGAGCCGAAGCCGCCGACAGCAGGGTGCAGCCGCTGCGCGGCTGGGTGTGCGGATTCACCGGGGCGTCGACATAGCCGTACTCGAGGGTGCGGACCATGTCCGAACGCCACAGTTCCAGCCGCCGCGGACCCTGCGCCAGCATGTAGGTGCTGTCGGGGGCCAGCGTGATCTTGTCGTCCATGTAGCTGGACCGGGCCGCCACCCGAGATCCGTTCTCGGCGTTGAGCAGAGTGGTCTGACTGCACCCGCGCTGATCCTGGTAGGTGGCGATGACCGTGCCGAACTGGACCTCCACCGCGCACAGCGGCAGATCCCGCTCATAGGTCCACACCTGCTCGCCGGTGCGGGGATCGCGCCCCGACACCGTGCCGCCGTCGGCGGTGACGGCCACGCCGCCCACCACCAGCGACCGCTGGGTCGCCCCGTCGGGGGCGTGCCACAGCTCCGCGACCTGCTGGGGCACCGGATCGGTGGAGATCGGCGCGGGCAGGGTGCGGGTGGCGGTACTGGCGTGGGTACCGCGAACACCGCTGGTCAGCACCACGACCACTGTCGCGATCGCCACCAGAGCGGCGATCGCGACAGCGGTGAGAATATCGGCGCGCGTCCGCCGCTCGGGTGCGAGCACGACAGCGAGAGTAGCCGATCCGGTGGACTAGGCCGAGGCCGCGACCGCGGTGTCGGCCACCGTGACGGCGCCCTCCGCCCCGTCCTCGGTCTTCTTGCGACGTGTCCGCTTCACCGGGGCCGCTTCGGAACCGCTTGCCGCGGTACCCGACTCGACGGCCTCGACCTCGGACTTCGCCGCCGCCTTCACGGCCTTGCGAACCCGCTTCTTCGGCGCCTCCGCCTCGGCCACGACCTCAGCGGTCGCCTTCTTCGCCCCGGCCTTGGCCTTGGCGGGCGCGGCCTTCGCGGTGGCGGACTTCGCCTTGCCGTTGGTGGCCGGCTCCGTCTTGCTGTCGGCGGGTTCGGCCTGGGTGTCGGCAGCCGCGGCGGCGACCTTGCGAGTCCGCTTGGCCGGAGCCTTCTTCGGCGCCTCGACGGTCTCCGCGGCCGGAGCCTCGGCGACGGTCTCGGCCGCGGCCTTGCGAGTGCGCTTGCGCGGCGCCGCCTCGGCGACCGCACCCGACTCCTCGGTCACTGCCTCGACGGCGGCCTTGGCGCGGCTCGCCCGCTTCTTCGGCGCGGCCATCGCGACATCCGCATCGCTCTCGGCGGTCACCGTTGCGGCGGAACCGTTTGCGCTGGTAGCGGATTCGGCGGTCGCCTTGGTTCGGCCGGCCCGCTTACGCGGTGCCGCCGCCTCCGGCGCGGTCTCCGCGACCACGGCGGCCTCGGGCTTCGGGTCCGCCACGGCGCTGTCGGCGACAATCGCCGAACCGGCCTCGGCGGTGGCCTTGCGGCGAGTGCGCTTGCGCGGCGCTTCCGCATCCTGCGACGCGGCCTCGACCACCACGGCCTCGGCGGCCGAATCCGTCTCGGTCACCGGCGCGGCCGCCTTGGCGGCACGGGTGCGCTTGCGCGGAGCGGTCGTCGCGGTCGCTTCCGCACCGGAATCGGTCGTCGCGGCAACCGCGGGAGCCTGGTCCTGCGCCGCGACGGGAGCCGCGACGGCGGTGGTGGCCTCGGCCGGGCGGCTCTCGCCGGACGCGGCGTCACCCGTCACGTTCTCGGTCGTGACCTCCACGGTGCCGTTCTCGGAGCGCCTGCCACGGCGGTTGCGGCGGCGGTTGCGGCCACCCTCGGCCGGGGTCTCGCCCGCGGGTTCGGCGGCGGCCTCGGTCTCCACCGAGGTGGTGGCCTGGACGGTCGCGTTGGTCTCCGCGCCACCCTTGCCGCGGCGACGACGGCGACGACGGCGGCCGGTCTTCTCCGGATCGCCGGTGGTCGAATCCGTCTCGGCGGCAACGGTTTCAGTGGTGGTGGCGGCCGGGGCGGCGTCACCCTCGGGGCGGCCGCCACGGGTGCGGCGGCGGTTGCGTTCCCGCGGCGCGCGGCGCTCGCGTTCGACGACGACGGCGTCCTCGTCGCGCGGGGCCGGGCCCTTGCGCACGGTGCCGGTGACGCCCTGCGGGATGCCGAGCTCCTCGTACAGGTGCGGGGAGCGGGAGTAGGTCTCCGCGGGTTCCGGGATGCCGAGGCCCAGCGCCTTGTCGATCATGGCCCAGCGGTTCAGCTCGTCCCAGTCGACCAGGGTGACCGCGACGCCGGTCTTGCCCGCGCGGCCGGTGCGGCCGATGCGGTGCACGTAGGTCTTCTCGTCCTCGGGGCACTGGTAGTTGACGACGTGGGTGACGTCGTCGATGTCGATGCCACGGGCGGCCACGTCGGTGGCGACCAGCACGTCGATCTTGCCTTCGCGGAACTTCTTCAGCGCCTTCTCGCGGGCGATCTGCCCGAGGTCGCCGTGGACCGCGCCGACCGCGAAGCCACGCTCGGCCAGATCGTCGGCGACCTTCTGCGCGGTCCGCTTGGTGCGCGCGAAAATCATTGTCGCGCCGCGGGTCTCGGCCTGCAGGATGCGGGCGACCAGCTCGCTCTTGTCGAGCGCGTGGGCCCGGTAGATCAGCTGGGTGATCCGGTCGTGCACCGCGGATTCGTGGTGCTCCTCGGCGCGGATGTGGGTGGGCCGGCTCAGGAAGGTGCGGGCCAGGGTGATGATCGGGCCCGGCATGGTGGCCGAGAACAGCAGCGTCTGCCGCTGTTCGGGGACCATGTTCAGGATCCGCTCGATATCGGGCAGGAAGCCCAGGTCCAGCATTTCGTCGGCCTCGTCGAGGACGAGCACCTCCACCTTGCCCAGGATCAGGTGGTTCTGCTGGGCCAGATCCAGCAGACGGCCCGGGGTGCCGACGACCACGTCGACGCCGGCGCGCAGCGCCGCGATCTGGGTGTCGTAGGGGCGGCCGCCGTAGATGGCGGTCACGCGCACCGGGGTGCCGTGGTCGTCCTTCAGGTACTTGCTGGCGTTCTCCAGATCTTCGGTGACCTGCATGCAGAGTTCGCGGGTCGGCACGATGATCAGGGCGCGCGGGGTGCCGTCGAGAGTCTTGGTGCCGGAGCCTGCGGTGGCGATCCGGTTCAGCAGCGGCACACCGAAACCGAAGGTCTTACCCATACCGGTGCGGGCCTGGCCGATGAGATCCTCACCGGCCAGCGCGAGCGGCAGGGTGAGTTCCTGAATGGCGAAAGTGCGTTCGATGCCGATGTCGGCGAGGGCCCGGACGATTTCGGGGCGCACGCCCAATTCGGCGAAAGTGGGAGCGAGGTGGGTGTCGTCGAGTTCCGCGGTCAGCAGCGTGTCCGCCACACCCGGTTCCTGCTCTACGGTGATCTTGCTCAGGTTCTTGCCTTTCCTCGTTATCGCGTCTCGCGCGCACGAGGCGTGGGGCGGACCCGGACGGCCCGCGACGACCACTAGATCCGGTTTCTCGCCGCTGCTGGGATGCCTGTCCGGGGGGATGGGCGTCGACCTGGCGCGGCGGTGCAGTGCTGCGGATCGGAGTGCGCGCACATTTTCCATGGACTGGCGGGTATGAATTTCCACCGTCCGCGGAGATTGTAGCGTGATACAACCTTCGCCCTGTTTTCCGCCACCGCCGATGTGCGGCATTATTGCGCTGGTAGGCGCGCTTATCGATATCGGACAGGGGTCCGATCCGGGGTTTCGCAGTAGCGTTAATGATTGCGGCGCACCATAATTCGGTCCGGGAGCCGGCGCGGGCCGCGTCATCGGCAGTTGAGTTGCTCACATGTGTGATACGTCGTGTACCACTATCTGTCATGGTGGTGCCGTGAGCTTGGCAGACACCGTGACAACCGCTGCGCGCAACGCGTGGGCCCTGACGTTCGGCGACGGCATCGAGGCCCCCGATCCCACCCCCTCGACGGTGCTGTCCGAGGCGCCGCATCGCGAACTGCGCCGCTACGACGGCGCGGGCCCCGACGATCCGGCCGTGCTGCTGGTGCCGCCGCTGGCCGCGCCCGCCTTCTGCTTCGACCTGCGCCCCGACCAGAGCCTGGCCCGGTTCCTGCTCGACTCCGGCCGCGCCCCTTACCTCGTCGACTACGGCGACATCACCTTCGACGACCGCCGCATGGGCTTCGAGACCTGGATCGACGACATCCTGCCCGAGGCCATCCGCCAGGTGTCAGCCGATCGCGGTGGCCGCCCGGTGGACCTGGTGGGCTGGTCCATCGGCGGCGTGCTGGCCCTGCTGACCGCCGCGGCCGACCAGACCCTGCCGATCCGCTCGATCACCGCGGTGGGCGCGCCCCTGAGCTACGACCACATGTTCGGCGCGCGCGAACTGCGCTCACTGGCCCGCCTCGACGGCGGCCGCACCGCCACCACCGCGATCCGGGCCCTCGGCGGCGTCTCGGCGCAGATCACCCGGTTCGCGTACCGGGCCACCGCCTGGAACCGGGAACTCGAGCGCCCCCTGTTCATCGCGAGCAATATCGCCGACACCGCGACGCTGGCCCGGATGGAGACCATCGACCGGTTCCAGAATTCGCTGCCCGGCTATCCGGGACGGTTCTACAACCAGCTGTGGGGTCGCTTCATCCTCAACAACGACATCGGCAAGGGCGGGCTGCGGCTGGGCGAGCGTGAGATCGCGCTGGCCGAGGTCACCCAGCCGGTGCTGCTGGTCGGCGGACCGCGGGACGCGATCACCGCGGCCGCGGCCGTGGAGCACGGGACGAAGACCCTGACCGGGTCGCCGGATGTGCGGTACGAGACCGCCCCCGGCTCGCACCTCGGCATCCTCATCGCCCGTGACACCACGTGGACCTATCTGGACAAGTTCCTGCGCGACCTGGCCTGATCGGTGACCGGTGCCCGTCAATTTCTGGGGCTAGGGTGGTGACCCATGGGAGCAAACTCGTCCACCGTCCCGGAGCCCACGGGCCACCTCATCGCCGCCGAACACCCGGGTGTCACCGACCTTTTCGCCGTCCTCGCCTACGGCGAGATCTCCGCCTTCTACCGTCTCGCCGAAGAGGCCAAGCTGTCGCCCACGCTGCGCGGCAAGGTGGCTGTCGCCAAGATGGCGGGTAACGAGGCCGAGCATTTCCAGACCCTGGAAAGCGCCCTCGCCGACCGCGGCACGGATGTCTTCGACGCCATGGCCCCGTTCGTGCGCGCCCTGGACGCCTATCACGCCTCCACCGACCCCTCCACCTGGCTGGAGTCGATGGTCAAGTTCTACGTCGGCGACGGCATCGCCGCCGACTTCTACACCGAGATCGCCGGCGCCCTGGCTCCCGAGGTCGCCGACGTGGTGCGCGATGTGCTGGCCGAGACCAACCACTCCGAGTTCGTGATCGAGGAGGTGCGCGGCGCGGTCGCGCAGAACCGCTCCGAGCGCGACCGGCTGGCGCTGTGGGGCCGCCGGCTGCTGGGCGAGGCGATCACCCAGGCGCAGTACGTGATGGCGCAGCGCGATGAGCTCACCGAGTTGGTGCTCATCGCGACCGGCGACCTGAACGGCATCGCCACGCTGTTCGAGCACATGCAGAACAGTCACGCGGAGCGCATGCGCGTGCTCGGTCTGGGCTGAGTTTCGCTATCAGCGCAGGCGGTCGGGGCCGATGGCGGTCGCGCCTGCGCTAGCGTGATCGGGACAGGACTACGACTCTAGGTTCGGAGGTTGGCCGTGGAGGTCAAGATCGGCATTTCGGATAGCCCGCGTGAGCTCGTCATCAACAGCTCGCAGACCCCGGCCGAGGTCGAGGCGCTCGTCAGCGGTGCGCTGCAGGGTGAGGGCGGCGTCGTGGCGCTCACCGACGAGAAGGGCCGCAAGTTCCTGATCCAGGCCGCGAAGGTCGCCTATGTCGAGATCGGCGCTCCGTCCTCGGGTCGTGTCGGCTTCGCCGCCGTCTAGTTTCCCGCGCGCGACGCGGTAGATCGCGCGAAAAGAATTGGCCCACCGACTTTGTCGGCGGGCCATTCTTTTTGATTCAACGAGAGTTGTTATCTCTCAATCGATCGGGTGCAGCGGAACGTGCTTGAGTCCGCCCCAGCACAGCGCGACCGTGGTGTCGACGGCGTCGTCCTTGGGGATCGGCCGGTCCGCCTCGAGCCAGTACCGCGCGCTGAGCTGGCTGGCGCCGACCAGGCCGACCGCGAGGACGCGGGCCCGGTAGGGGTCCAGACCGGAGTCGTGGGCGACCAGGTCGAACACCGCGTCCACGCAGGCCTCGGTGGCCTGCTCGACCCGGCGCTGCACCTGCGGCTCATTGGTCAGATCCGATTCGAAAACCAGGCGGAAGCCCTGGGTTTCATGGTCGACGAAGTCGAAGTACGCCGCGACGGCGGCGCGCACGCGCTGCTTGTTGTCGGTGGTGGAGCGCAGCGCCTGGCGCACGCTCGACACCAGCACGTCGACGTAGTTCTGCAGCACCGCCAGGTACAGCTCGAGCTTGCTCGAGAAGTGCTGGTAGAGCACCGGTTTGCTGACGCCGGCGCACTGCGAGATCTCATCCATGCCGGCGGCGTGATAGCCGCGTTGCACGAAGACCTCGCTGGCTGCGGCGAGAAGCTGCGCGCGCCGCGCCTCGCGGGGCAGACGGGTGCCGCGCTTGCTCGTCGCCATGGCCTCGGACGACACACGGTGCGATGTCATCCGGTCCACGAGGTCAGTCATTGCCTATTTCTCCCAGTTGATTCCCGGTGGGAAGGATGTTCACCGGTATCCCACGAACGATACGCGCTCAGGGGGCCGCTGCCGATCCAGGTTCCGAATATTGGTCGCGTGATGCTCGCATTGATTATGCGAGGCCGATCACAACTGTGTAGCACATGTTCCGATTTGTGAGGTCTGCCGCATTAGCGTGAGATATCTCGCAGCAATGATCACGGGCTGGGACGGCAGCTCTCGGCGACCGGCCGGGCTGTGAGAGTCTGTCAGGCGTGACCGAGAAGGCCGCCGGCAACAAGCGACGGGGTAGACCCAGCGGGCCGATCTACGATCCGCTCGGTTTGTTCGACGACGACGGCGCATCGGAGACCGGCCCGTCGGTATCTTCTGGGCTCATCGCGCCACCCGATCCGGATCTCCCCGCCGAGGACCGCCCGCTGCCGCATCAGCCGCTGCGCGCCCGCTGGGACCCGACTTCCCCGCCCGCCGACGCCCGCAATCGCCCGCGCCCCGACCGCGAGACCAAGAAGCAGAGTCCGCTGGGCCGGTTCGTGAACACCTACGGCTGGCGCGCCTACGCGCTGCCGGTGCTGCTGGTGATCACCGTTGTGGTCGCCGTCGACGCCTTCCGCCACACCGGTGACAGCGATGCCGGGCTGCCCGGATTCGGACGCTTGAGCGAGTACACCGACAAGCCGGGCCGCATCATCGGCGGCGCGCCCAAGGGCGACGGCAAGTACGCCGTCGACCTGCCCACCGGCGCGGTCCCGCCCGGCGGGGCCTACACCGACACCGGCGCGGGCACCTGGCGGGTGATTCCGGGCACCACCGCGCAGGTCGGCACCGGCACCCAGCATGCCTTCACCTACTCCGTCGAGATCGAGAACGGGGTGGACACCGCGTCCCTGGGCGGTGACGCGGCGGTGGCGCAGATGATCGACGCCACTCTCGCCAATCCCAAGTCCTGGACCCATGATCCGCGCTTCGCGCTGCGCCGCGTCGACGCCGGCAACCCGGACTTCCGCATCTCGCTGACCTCGCGGGACACCACCCGCAAGTCGTGCGGTTTCGAGATCCCGGTCGACTCCTCCTGCTACAACACCGAACTGGGCCGCGTCGTGCTCTCGGAGGTGCGGTGGGTGCGCGGGGCCCCGGCCTTCGAGGGTGACGTCGGCTCGTATCGGCAGTACCAGATCAATCACGAAGTGGGCCATGCCCTCGGCTACCACGAGCATCAGCCGTGCGAGACCGACGGCGGGCTGGCCCCGGTCATGATGCAGCAGACCTTCGGGACCCGGAACAACGACATCGCGAAGCTGGATCCCGAAGGCGTGGTGCCGATGGACGGCAAGACCTGCCGCTTCAACCCCTGGCCCTACCCCCGCGCCTGAGCGACCTCGGGCGCGGCGCCGGGCAGCTCGGTCGTCGCGGGTCGCGCGGATTCCATTGCGGCGGAACGCCGGTGTCGCGCCACTCCCAGTCCGGCCAATGCCCCGAGAGCGGCACTCGCCGCGGCGGTGAGAACCGCGGCCCGGAACCCGTGCTGCACGGCCACATCGGACCCGTAGCCGCCGCCGACGGTGAAAACCGCTGAGGTGACCGCGATCCCGAAGCTTCCGCCGAGCTGCCGCATGGCGTTGTACACCCCCGAGGCGGTGCCGATGGCTTCCGGCCCGACCGAGCTGATGGCCGCGTTCTGCACCGCGGGCATGGCGGCCGAGACCCCGACCCCGGCCAGCAGCGCCACCCCGCCGAGCAGCGCGCCCAGGATCTCGGAGCCGAATCCCGTGGTGGGCCCGGGTCGTCTGACGCCCGCGCCCGAATTGCCTTGGCTGGAGCCGTTTCCCGACGCACTGCTCGGCGACGGCGACCCGGCCGCGGTGGTGGCGGCCCGGGAGAGCGTGCGGCTGGCGTTCGTGGCCGCGCTCCAGCATCTGCCGCCATTGCAGCGCGCACTGCTGGAGCGCTACGTGTCCGCGTTCGAGACCATGGACATCGAGGCCCTCAAAGCGGTCCTGCGCGAGGACGCCCTGCTGCAGATGCCGCCGTTCGAGGCCTGGTTCCTGGGCCGCGACGCCGTCACGGACTTCCTGGCCCGGGTGTTCGCCCGCGGCGAGGCGTTCCGTCTGCTCCCCACCCGCGCCAACGGCCGCCCGGCCCTGGGCGCGTACGTCCGGCGCACGCCCGGCGGTGGCTTCGAGGCGGCCAATCTGCATGTGCTGACGCTGGATCGCGCGGGTGTCGCCCGCATGGATCTGTTCCACGCGCCCGCCTTGTTCCCGGCGTTCGGGCTACCGACCGGCCTCTGATCACCCCGGTTCGTCAGGGCCTAGGCTTGGGGAAGAACGGCCCCGGTCTCTGTGTTGCAGAAATGGCCGCGAGTTTCCGGCGAATTCGATTGAGGAGTCCGCACACGTGACAGCATCGCATCCCTCCCTGCCGCCCCTGGTGGAGCCGGCGGCGGAGCTGACGCGGGACGAGGTCGCCCGCTACAGCCGCCATCTGATCATCCCGGATCTCGGGGTGGACGGTCAGAAACGTCTGAAGAACGCCAAGGTGCTGGTGATCGGCGCGGGCGGGCTCGGCTCCCCGGCGCTGCTGTACCTGGCCGCCGCCGGTGTCGGCACCCTCGGCATCGTCGAGTTCGACGAGGTCGACGCGTCGAACCTGCAGCGGCAGATCATCCACGGCGAATCCGATATCGGCCGCTCCAAGGCCGACAGCGCCCGCGACTCGATTCTGGAGATCAATTCCGGAATCACGGTGGAGCTGCACAAGATTCGGCTCGAGCCCGACAACGCGATCGAGCTGTTCCGGCAGTACGACCTGATCGTGGACGGCACCGACAACTTCGCCACCCGCTACCTGGTCAACGACGCCGCCGTACTGGCGGGCAAGCCGTACGTGTGGGGTTCCATCTACCGCTTCGAGGGCCAGGTCTCGGTCTTCTGGGAGGACGCCCCCGACGGCCGCGGCATCAACTACCGCGACCTGTACCCGGAGGCCCCGCCGCCGGGCATGGTCCCGTCCTGCGCCGAGGGCGGCGTGCTGGGCGTGCTGTGCGCGTCCATCGGCTCGATCATGGTGACCGAGGCGATCAAGCTGATCACCGGTATCGGCGACCCGCTGCTCGGCCGGCTCATGGTGTACGACGCACTGGACATGAGCTACCGCACCATCAAGCTGCGCCGCGATCCGGAGCGTCAGCCCATCACCGAGCTCATCGACTACGACGCCTTCTGCGGCGTGGTGTCGGAGGAGGGCCAGGCCGCGGCCATCGGCTCCACCATCACCGCCCGCGAGCTCAAGGAGATGCTGGACGCGGGCAAGGACGTGGCCATCATCGACGTGCGCGAGCCCGTGGAATGGGACATCGTCCGGCTCGAGGGCGCGACCCTGATCCCCAAGGACCGCATCCTCTCGGGTGAGGCGCTGTCGGAGCTGCCGCAGAACACCCCGATCGTGCTGCACTGCAAGACCGGTATCCGCTCCGCGGAGGCGCTCGCGGCCCTGAAGAACGCGGGCTTCTCCGATGCCACCCATCTGCAGGGCGGCATCATCGCCTGGGCCAACCAGGTCGACCCCTCGCTGCCGGTCTACTGAGTCCGCGCGGACGGGCCCTCGGCGGTAGCGCGGGGGCCTGTTCGGCGGCGGTCCGGGAGCCCGGAGGTAACGCCTCGGTCGCCGGTGTTTCACACCATGGTTTCGGCGTGTGGAACGGTCGGCGCGGCGAGAGTCGCGAAAACCTGGCCAGCGGTACCGTACGCGCGTGACGATGACTGTTGTGGAACCTCCTGAGCATGTGCGCTCAACCTTCGGGTTGCGCGAGGAACCGCCGGTCCCGTTGGGGAACTGGGATGGCGGCTGGCGGTGTGGCGATGTCGTCCTGAGCCCGGTGACCGATCATGCCCGGGCCGCCTGGTCGGCGAAGGTGCGCGAGACGCTGCGGGTGGACGGGCTGCGCCTGGCGCGGCCGGTACGGGCCACCGATGGGCGGTACGTCGTATCCGGCTGGCGCGCCGACACCTACCTCGAAGGCGTGCCGGAACCGCGGCACGACGAAGTGGTGTCGCTGTCGCTGCGGCTGCACCAGGTGACCGCGCAACTGGAACGTCCGCGTTTCCTGGCCGCGCAGCCGGTCGCGCCGTGGGCCGACGTGGACGTGTTCGCGGCCGCGGATCGGGCGGCGTGGGAAGCGGTTCCGCTGCGCAGCCTGAAGCTGGGCGGCATGCTGCCGTCCACCTCGCCGGACGGCGACCGCAGCCTGACCCTGATCACCCAGTTGTCGACCCTGCGCAAGCCGGTGACCACGCCCCCGCAGCTGGTGCACGGCGATCTGTTCGGCACCGTGCTGTTCTCCGGCGGTTACGCGCCCGGTCTGACCGACATCACCCCCTATTGGCGTCCCGCGCCGTGGGCGGCGGCGGTCATCGTGGTGGACGCCCTGTCCTGGGGCGGCGCGGACGACGGTCTGCTGGAGCGCTGGGCCCAGCTGCCCGAGTGGCCGCAGATGCTGGTGCGCGCGGTCATGTTCCGGCTGGCCGTGCACGCCCTGCACCCGCGCTCGACCCCCGAGGCGTTCCCGGGTCTGGCTCGCACCGCGGACATGACCCGCCTGCTGCTCTAGGGGTCCCCGCGAAATCATGCGGAAAGGCCGCACCGGGCGACGAATTCCGGTGCGGCCTTTCCGTTTCCCCAGGGGCGGTTGGGGAGTCTTACACGTTCGCGTGGGCGAGCGAGGGCGCCCGGCCGACGGCGAACGAGGATCGCAGGTAGAACCACCAGCACAGCGCGCCCATGGCGAGGTAGGCCACCACGTAGCCCCAGAAGGCCGGATTCATGCTGTGGTAGTGGGTGTTCGACAGTCGCAGCGCCTGCTGCAGGATCCAGCCGCCCGCCGCGCCGATCGCGCCGATCACGCCGATGGCCGCGCCCGCCTGCCGTTTGGCCGAGATCAGCGCGTCACCGATGTCCTGCCCGGTCTCCGAGGCGTGCCGCCGCGCTTCCGCGGTGAAGATCATCGGGATCATCCGGTAGGTCGATCCGTTGCCGATGCCGCTGAGCACGAACAGCAGCAGGAACGAGGCCAGGTAGAGCGGGAAGTTCTTGGCGGACAACGACGCCACGATGAGCGCGGTGGCGAAGGCCATGCCGCCGAAGACGTAGAGCGTGATCCGGGCGCCGCTGAGCTTGTCGGCGATCCACCCGCCGAAGGGCCGGCTGAAGGATCCGACCAGCGCGCCGAGGAAGGCCAGGTTGCCCAGCGTGCTCATCCAGCCGATCTTGGCCAGGCTCGGGAAGTTGGCCTTGAGCAGGGTCGGGAAGGCGAAGGAGAAGCCGATGAAGGAGCCGAAGGTGCCGATGTAGAGGATGGCCATCACCCAGGTGTGGCGGTTGGCCAGCGCCCGCTTGTAGGACGTGCCATCGGATTTCGCGCCGGACAGCGAGTCCATGTAGCGCAGCGCGCCGACGAGGGCGGCGAGGATGAACGGAATCCACACCAGCACCGCGAGCGTGATGCCGAAGCGGTATCCGGCGGCGTCCTTGGCCATGATGTGGGTGCCCAGCGTGATGATGAGCGGTACGAACAATTGTGTCTGTGCCACACCGAGATTGCCGCCCGCGGCATTGATGCCCAGGGCCGCGCCCTTCTTGCCCTCGGGGAAGAAGAAGTTGATATTCGCCATGGAGGACGAGAAGTTGCCGCCGCCGACACCGGCGATGGCGGCCAGCAGCATGAACACCCACATGGGGGTGCCGGGCTGGTTGATGAAATAGGCCAGGCCCAGTGTGGGCAGCAGCAGCATGCCCGCGCTGAACGCGGTGAACGCGCGGCCGCCGAAGCGGGGGATCGCGAAGGTGTAGGGCACCCGCAGCGCCGCGCCGACCAGGGTCGGGGTGGAGGTGAGCAGCAGGGCGTTGTTCACGGCGTCGGGATTGTTCTTGCCCAGGAAGGCGAATCCGGCCGAGCCCATGGCGGTGACGACGCTGGCCCACAGCACCCAGACGCTGAATCCGAGGTTCTCCGCGAATACCGAGAAGATCAGATTCTTGCGGGCGGTCTGTTTACCCCCGTTTTCCCAGAATTCGGTGTTATCGGGTTCCCAACGGTCGATCCAGCGCCCGCGTTTCTGATACGTGATTTCGGTAGGCTCGATAACTGTTGCCATGAGCGGTTGTCCTCTCGGCTGATGCGACCGCCCTCATCTGCGGTCCCGTCAACCGTAGGAAGCCCGTTTTACGTCCGGGTGTTTTTCCATGACGGAGATGACAATTCGGGCTCACTTGGCCCGGATTCGCATGGTGACCCTTCGGTTACCCGAAATTCTTATCGAGCGTCCGGTATTCAGCCATGAGCGAGTCCAGGAAGCAGTTGGCCGTGCGGGCCGCCCGGTCGGGGTCGCCGTCGATCACCGCGGCCACCAGCTCGGCGTGCTCGTCATGGTAGGTCTCGCCCTCGCGCGCGGAGCGGAAACGGATGCCCGCGGCGATCACCGGCAGCAGTGAGTCGTAGAACTCGAGGTACACCGCGTTGTGGCTGGCGACCACGATGGCGCGGTGCAGTTGCACGTCGGCCTCGATGGCGGCGTCGAAGTCGCTGTCCCACAGCCGGGTCCGGTCGTCGAGCAGTCGCCGGAGTTCGGCGATGTCGTGGTCGTCGCGGCGGGTGGCGGCCAGCCGGGCGGCGGTGGTGTCGAGGGCCTGGCGCAGTTCGAGGACGTCGCGCTGCTGGGCGTCGGCGAAGTACTCGGTGAGGGTGCCGCCGAGGGTGGAGGTCGAGATGACGTAGGTGCCCGAACCCTGTCTGCGTTCGAGCATGCCGGCGTGCACGAGGGCCTGCACGGCCTCGCGCACGGTATTGCGGCCGGTGCCGGTGAGTTCGGTGAGTTCGGGCTCGGTGGGGATGCGCGAGCCGACGGCCCAACGGCCGGAACGGATTTCGGCACGAAGCTGCTCGGTCACCTGGGCGATGAGGCTCGTGCGCCGGACTGGTTGCACGGGGGACAGCGTACCTTGCCTCACATTCGTTGCATCACATCATCGGGTCATCCTATGATTTCGTGGTGACTGCGACGATGGATGAGACGATGGCCCCCGGGCGGGGCACGACCCGTACCCCTGCCGAGCCGGGGCGCGTCCATCTCGAAGCGCCGAACCTCCAGTCCGCGATTTCCAAGCGCGCGCTCTTCGAGGGTCGCCTGCTGGTGCTGGTCGCCATCGTCATGTCCGCGCTGACCCTGCGTATCGCGGTCACCGCGTTCACCCCGCTGGCCGCCCGCATCGGCGATGACATCGGCTATTCCACCGCCGTGGTCGGCGTCTTCGGCATGCTGCCGACCGCTATGTTCGCCCTCGGCGGCCTGCTCACCCCCGTGCTCTCGCGCCGATTCGGCCTGGAGATGACCGCGCTGGCGGCCATGCTCATGACCGGCATCGGCTCGGTGCTGCGCGCCCTGGTGCCGGACACCTGGCAGCTGCTGGCCTTCTCGGCTTTCGCGCTGGCCGGTATGGGCATCGGCAATGTGGTTATCCCGCCGCTGGTCAAGCGGTACTTCTCGGATCGGCTGGCGCTGCTCAGCTCCGTCTACATCGTGATGGTGCAGCTGGGCACGGTGTTCCCGGCGCTGATCACGGTCCCGATCGCGGACGCGCACGGCTGGCGGTTGTCGCTGGGCATGTGGGCCGCGCTGGCCTTCGCCGCCGCGCTGCCGTGGATCGCGGTGCTGCGCACCCGCCGCGCGAACGCCCGGTTCGACACCACCGAGCTGCCCGCGGACCCGGCCGAGTCCACCGGCAAGGTGTGGCGCTCGCCGCTGGCCTGGGGCATGGCCTTCATGTTCGGCATGACCTCGCTGATCACCTATTCGATGTTCACCTGGCTGCCCACGATCTTCGGCGACGCGGGTGCGGACGCGGCGTTCGGCGGCTCGATGGTCGGCATCTTCGCGCTGATCGGCCTGGTCGCGGCCTTGAGCGCGCCGATCGTGGTGGGCCGCATGGCCAATCCGTTCCCGGTGGTGATCGGCTGCGCGGTGTTCTTCTTCATCGGTTTCGCCGGCCTGCTGTTCGCGCCGATGAGCGCCCCGCTGGTGTGGGTGCTGGCGCTGGGCCTGGGCCCGTCGACCTTCCCGATGGCGCTGACGCTGATCAACCTGCGGACCCGCACCGGCGCCGGTTCGGCCGCGCTGTCGGGCTTCACCCAGGGTGTCGGCTACTCGGTGGCGTGCGTGGGTCCGCTGTTGTTCGGCACGCTGCACACCATGACCGGCGGCTGGCCGGTGCCGTTCGCCTTCCTCACGGTGGCGGTGCTGATTCTGATGGCCGGCGCGTGGGTCGCGTGCAAGCCGCGTTTCCTGGAAGACAGCTGGAACTGACGGTCACCCGGAGCTAGCCGGAATTTCACTTTTCGAGTTGCCGAGTCGTGAGGTTGGGGCCATGCTGTGTGGCAAGGCTCTCACCTCACGGCTCGGAAACTCGTTTTCAGGCATTTTGTGACCGCCGGAAACCGTTGTGTCACATAGGCGAAACATAAGACCGGATCTCACGCCGTAATCCCGGATTTCGTGAGCAACCGTTGATTTGCCGGACATTTCGCGCAGCACGGGCGCAATACCCGTTTTCTACCTTGGGGCCATCCAGATTTCAGGAGGGCCTCTTGTTGACGACGCTGACCCGCAAGCGCGACATCGAGCATTGGGATGCCGAAGATGTCGTGGCTTGGGAAGCCGGTGGTAAGGACATCGCGCGCCGCAATCTGATCTGGTCGGTCTTCGCCGAGCACATCGGGTTCTCGGTGTGGTCGATCTGGTCGGTCATGGTGCTGTTCATGCCGACCGACGTCTTCCACATCGATCCGGCCGGCAAGTTCTTCCTGGGCGCGATCCCGACGCTGGTCGGCGGGTTCATGCGGATCCCCTACACCGTGCTGACCGCGAAGTTCGGTGGCCGCAACTGGACCATCGTGTCCGCGCTGCTGCTGCTCATCCCCGCGCTGCTGACGCTGTACTTCATCAATCAGCCGGGGACCTCCTACACCACCTTCCTGGTGGTGGCGGCCTTCGCCGGCCTGGGCGGCGGCAACTTCTCCTCGTCGATGTCCAACATCAACGTCTTCTACCCGCAGCGGCTCAAGGGCTGGGCGCTGGGCATGAACGCGGGCGGCGGCAATATCGGCGTGCCGGTGGTGCAGCTGATCGGCCTGGCGGTCATCGCGACCCTGGGCAACCACTACGGCAATGCCTCGGTGGTGTGCGCGGTCTACCTGGTCCTGATCGTGGTGGCGGCGCTGGGCGCGGCCCTGTTCATGGACAACGTCAAGAACCAGAAGGCCGACCTGTCCTACATGATCAAGGCGCTGCGGATCCCGCAGTCGTGGGCGATCGCCTTCCTCTACATCGGCACCTTCGGTTCGTTCATCGGCTACAGCTTCGCGTTCGGCCAGGTCCTGCAGATCACCTTCAAGGCCGACGGCGCGACCGTCGCCGCCGCCGCGCTGCACGCCGCGCAGATCGCCTTCATCGGCCCGCTGCTGGGTTCGCTGGCCCGCCCCTACGGCGGCAAGTGGGCCGACCGCATCGGCGGCAGCAAGGTCACGCTGTTCACCTTCGTCGCGATGACGGCCGCGGCCGTGGTGGTCGCGGTGGCCTCGACTCTCGGCGATCGCGCCGGGCACCCGACGGGCGGGGTGCTGGTGGCCATGATCATCGGCTTCACTGCGCTGTTCGTGATCTCCGGTTTCGGCAACGGCGCGGTCACCAAGATCATCCCCTCGGTGTTCGAGGCCAAATCCCGCTCGCTGGAAGGTGATTCGGCCAGCCGCGCGGCATGGGCCCGCAACACCTCGGGCGCGCTGATCGGGTTCGTCGGCGCCATCGGCGCCCTGGGCGGCGTCGGCATCAACCTGATGCTGCGCACCTCCTACGCCTCCACCAAGTCCGCGACCACCGCCTTCTGGGTCTTCATGGCCTTCTACGTGCTGTGCGGCGTGGTCTGCTGGGCGGTCTTCATGCGCCGTCCGAGCCTGCGGGCGCTGTCCGCCGAGACCTCTGGCGCCGATGTCGTCGTCGAGGCGGAGGCCGTGGTCCTCGAGGCCGAATCCCACTCCGCCGCAGCCGATCTTGCATCCAACCCCGCTTCGTCCGCTACGTCGGCTCGCGCCTGACCTGCCCGTTCTCGAAAGGGACCGTCATGACCAACAACATCGAACGCAAGACCGTCGTAGTGGTCGGCCACGGCATGGTCGGACACCGCTTCGTGGAAGCCCTGCGCTCCCGCGACGAGGCCGGCGTGTGGCAGGTCATCGTGCTCAGCGAGGAGAAGCTGGCCGCCTACGACCGCGTCGGGCTCTCGTCCTACGTCGGCATCTGGGAGACCTCGGCGCTGGCGCTGCCCGGCAACGACTACGAGGGTGACGAGCTGGTCGAGGTGCGGCTGGGCCAGCGCGCGGACAGCATCGACAAGGCGGCCCGCAAGGTCACCACCTCCACCGGCGACGTGATCGGCTACGACGCGCTGGTGCTGGCCACCGGCTCCTACGCCTGGGTGCCGCCGGTGCCGGGCGCCGACGCCGAGGGCTGCTACGTCTACCGCACCCTCGAGGACCTCGACGGCATCCGGGCCACCGCCGAGGCGGCCGGTCCGGGCGCGGTCGGCGTCGTGGTCGGCGGCGGTCTGCTCGGTCTGGAGGCGGCCAACGCGCTGCGCCTGCTGGGCATGACCCCGCACGTGATCGAGTACAACAACTGGCTGATGCCCGCCCAGGTCGACGAGGGCGGCGGCGCGATCCTGGAGAAGCTGGTCACCGAGCTCGGCCTGGAGGTGCACACCGGCGTCGGCACCTCCTCGGTCGAGATCGTCGCCGATGCCGCGCTCGCCGAGAAGCTGTCGGTGAAGCTGTCCGACGAGAGTGAATTGCGGGCCGCGCTGGTGGTTTTCGCCGCCGGTGTGCGTCCCCGCGACGAGATCGCCAAGACCGCCGGCATCGAGGTCGGCCCGCGCGGCGGTGTCATCACCGACCTGGGCCTGCGCACCTCGGACCCGAGCATCTACGCCATCGGTGAGGTGGCCGCGGTCCAGGGCGTCTGCTACGGCCTGGTGGCCCCGGGTTACAGCACCGCCGAGGTGGTCGCGGACCGCCTGCTCGGCGGCGAGGGCGAGTTCCCGGGCGCGGACATGTCGACCAAGCTGAAGCTGCTCGGCGTGGACGTGGCCTCCTTCGGTGACGCGCACGCCAGGACCGAGGGCGCGCTGTCGGTGGTGCTGCACGACGCCGCCAAGGGCACCTACGCCAAGCTGGTCGTCTCCGACGACGCGCAGACCCTGCTCGGCGGCATCCTGGTCGGTGACGCCACCCAGTACTCGGCGCTGCGTCCGCTGGTCGGCCGTCCGCTGCCCGCCGATCCGGCCGCGCTGATCTCCCCGGCCGGTGCGGAACTGGGCGCGGACGCGCTGCCCGACGACGCGCAGATCTGCTCCTGCAACAACGTCTCGAAGGGTTCCATCTGCGGCGCGATCGCCGACGGCGCCTGCGACGTCCCGGCCATCAAGAGCTGCACCAATGCCGGAACCTCCTGCGGCGGTTGCGTTCCCATGCTCAAGAAGCTGCTGGAGCAGTCGGGCGTCGAGGTCTCCAAGTCGCTGTGCGAGCACTTCTCGCAGTCGCGCGCCGAGCTGTTCCACATCATCCAGTCGACCGGCATCCGCACCTTCTCGGCGCTGATCGCCAAGCACGGCAAGGGCGCCGGCTGCGACATCTGCAAGCCGACGGTGGCCTCCATCCTGGCCTCCACCTCGAGCGATCACATCCTCGACGGCGAGCAGGCCTCGCTGCAGGACACCAACGACCACTTCCTGGCCAACCTGCAGAAGAACGGCACCTACTCGGTCGTGCCGCGGATGCCCGGCGGTGAGGTGACCGCCGACCAGCTCATCACCATCGGTGAGATCGCCAAGGAATTCGACCTGTATGTGAAGGTCACCGGCGGTCAGCGCATCGACCTGTTCGGCGCCCGCGTCGAGCAGCTGCCGCTGATCTGGAAGCGCCTGGTGGACGTGGGCATGGAGTCCGGCCACGCCTACGGCAAGTCGCTGCGCACGGTGAAGTCCTGCGTCGGCTCGACCTGGTGCCGCTACGGCCAGCAGGACTCGGTCGGCATGGCGGTGCTGCTCGAAAAGCGTTACCGCGGTTTGCGTTCCCCGCACAAGCTGAAGCTGGCCGTGTCGGGTTGCGCCCGTGAGTGCGCGGAGGCGCGCGGCAAGGACGTCGGCGTCATCGCCACCGAGAACGGCTGGAACCTGTACGTCGGCGGCAACGGCGGTCTGACCCCGAAGCACGCGGTGCTGCTGGCCGGCGAGCTCGACGACGAGACCCTGATCAAGTACATCGACCGCTACCTGATGTTCTACATCCGCACCGCGGACCGCCTGCAGCGCACCGCGCCGTGGCAGGAGGCCCTGGAGGGCGGCATCGACTACCTCAAGGCCGTCGTCTGCGAGGACAGCCTGGGCATCGCCGCCGACCTGGAGGCCGCCATGGCCAAGCACGTGGACGGCTACAAGGACGAGTGGGCCGCCGTGCTCGAGGACGAGGGCAAGCTGTCGCGCTTCGTGTCCTTCGTCAACGCCCCCGAGGAGTCGGACCCGACCATCGGCTTCGACGAGAGCGGCGAGCGCAAGGTGCCCGTCCTGCTCGGCATTCCGGAGCTTCCGGTCGGTGCGGCCCAGGCCACAGAAGCCGCCACAACCGGGAAATGACTGCTTAACGACTTGGAAACAGGGCGCCGGTACCAATAGGTAAGGCGTTCGGAGGAGAGTTACCGATGACCGTGATCGACACACCCGGCACCGCAGTCACCACCACCTCGGGGTGGACCCAGGCCTGCCGGCAGGACTATCTGATTCCCGGCCGCGGCGTGGCGGTGCTGCTGAAGGGCGGCCGCCAGGCGGCCCTGTTCCTCACCACCGACGGCACGCTGTTCGCCGTCGGCAATATCGATCCGTTCGGGCGCGCGGCGGTCATGTCGCGCGGCCTGGTCGGCGACCGCGGCGGCGTGCCCGTCGTGGCGTCCCCGCTGCTCAAGCAGGCGTTCTCGCTGATCGACGGGCGCTGCCTGGACGACGACGCCATCTCCCTGCCGGTCTACGCGGTGCGCGTGGAGGACGGCGTGGTCGCGGTGTCGAACGACCCCGTGCAATTCGTCGGCGGTACCGCATGACCGAGGTCGACGGCGGTACTCCGCTGGCCGGTTTCACGGTCGGCATCACGGCTGCCCGGCGTGCCGACGAACTCGGCACCCTGCTGGCCCGCCGGGGCGCGAATGTCGTGTCCGCCCCGGCCATCCGGATCATTCCCCTTGCCGACGACAACGAGCTGGAGCGGGTGACGCGACAGCTGGTCGCCGACCCGCCGCAGATCGCGGTCGCCACCACCGGCATCGGTTTCCGCGGCTGGATGGAGGCCGCGGAGGGCTGGGGCCTGGCCGAGGAGCTGCGCTCCACGCTGGCCTCGACCCGCATGCTGGCCCGCGGCCCCAAGGCCAAGGGCGCCATCCGCGCGGCCGAGCTGCGCGAAGAATGGTCTCCCGCTTCGGAATCCAGTGCCGAGGTGCTCGATCACCTGCTGGCGCAGGGCGTCGAGGGAGTGCGGATCGCGGTGCAGCTGCACGGCGCGACCACCGAATGGGAGCCCGTCCCCGACTTCTGCGAGGTGCTGCGCTGCGCCGGAGCCGACGTGGTTCCGGTGCCCGTCTACCGGTGGATCCCGCCGGACGACCGCACCCCGATGGATCGCCTCATCGAGGGGATCGTCACGGCCGGACTGGACTGCGTGACCTTCACCAGCGCCCCGGCCGTCGCGTCACTTCTCATGCGCGCCAAGGAAACCGGTCTGCTGGAGGCGGTACTGCACGCCTTCCGCACCCGCGTGCTGCCCGCCTGCGTCGGCCCGATCACGGCCGCGCCGCTGGAGGAGCTGGGCGTGCCCACCACGAGCCCCGGTCGTGCGCGCCTGGGCGCCCTGGCCCGGCACGTCGCCGAGGAACTGCCCCGGCGCGCCAACCGGATTCAGGCCGCCGGTCACGTCCTGAGCGTCCGCGGCGGCTGCGTCGTGGTGGATGGTCAGGTGCGGCAGCTGGCTCCCGCGCCGATGGCGCTCATGCGTTCGCTGGCCCGCCAGCCCGGCCGCGTTGTCTCCCGTGAGGACCTGCTCGCCGCCCTCCCCGGCGGTGGCGACGACACCCACGCCGTGGAGACCGCGATCGCCCGGTTGCGGGCGGGTCTGGGCACCCCCAAGGCCATCCAGACCGTCGTCAAGCGCGGGTACCGTCTCGCCCTGGACCCGGCCGAGTGCATCGACAATCCGCATGAGGCCGCGAATCCCGTTGCCCGCCAGGCGGGCCCGGCTCGGAGCACCGGTCTGGGCGCCCGTCGCGAGGTCCCGGCGTCGCGGATCCCGGGCACCCGGCAGCCGCTGACCGACACCCCGCCCGCCGTGGCTCCTCGCCGCCCGGGCGCCCCGTCGGCCGTCAACGGCACGGCTCACCCGTCCGCGGCCCCGTCGCCGGTGGCGCGGTCCACCGCCGCGCCGCTGCGATCGGCGCCCGCTCCGGCGGGCCCGAGCACCGGGGCGGCGCGACCGGGCGCGGCCCCGGTGCGATCGGCGTCCCCGGCGAATGATGTTCGCCCCGTTGGTCTTCCGGCGCAGCCCGGCAGCGCGGCACCCGTGACCCCGGTCGCGGGTCCGGCGGCCGGCTCGGCCCGGTCGGCGGCCACCGCTCGCGCCGTGTCGGCGTCGCGCCCGTCGAATCCCAATGCCACACAGTCGAGTTCGGTATCACGGCAGGCTTTCCCGCCCCGCTCGTACGGCTCTCCCGGCATCCCGCCGGGGTCGGGAGCCGTCCGTCCGCCGCGGGGTGCGTGGTGAGCGCCCCCGCGCTGGTGCTGGTCGCCCACGGCACCCGCAGCGCGCGCGGTGTGGAGATGATCGCCGAGCTGGCCGAGGCGGTCGCGCGGGAGCTGGGCGCCTCGGCGCTCGCACACGCGGCCCGGCTGTCCGGGACAGGTGCCGGTGCCGATTTCGGGGCCGCATCGGCATCGTTGCGTGAAGTGGCGATCACGGCCGCGCCGCAGGTGCGGACCGCGTTCGTGGACGTGCTGGGCCCGTCCCCGGCCGAGGTGTTGCGGGATCTGGATCCGGTTCCCGCCGTGGTGGTTCCGGCCTTTCTGGCCTCGGGCTACCACGTGTATCAGGATGTGCCGCGAGAGGTGGCCGCGAGTGCGCACGACGCGGTCGCGGTCACCCAGGCCATGGGTCCGGACCCGGCGCTGGCCGAGGTCATGCACCTGCGGCTGCGCGCGGCGGGCTGGCGGCCGGGGGACGCGGTGGTCTTCGCCGCCGCGGGCTCCTCGGACGCCCGGGCGCGCCAGGATGTGCAGCGCGCCGCCAACCTGCTCTCCGAGCGGGTCGGCACGCCGGCCCATCTGGCCTACATCGCCACCGGCGAGCCCAAGGTCCCCGAAGTGGTGGCCCGGGTCCGGGCCGCGGGCGCGCGCCGGGTCTTCGTGGCCTCGTACCTGCTCGCGCACGGCCTGTTCCATCAGCGCCTGCACGAGGCGGGCGCGGACGGCGTCGCCGAGCCGATCGGCGTGCACCCGTCGGTGGTGCGCCTGCTCGCCGATCGCTATTACAGGGCCGTCGAATCCTTGACGGCCGACACCTCGGCGGCCGACGTCCGAGTTGCCTGATCGGTCCCTTCCGTCCCGTGGGGATTAGGGGTTCTGCCCTAATTCCCACGCCGAATTCCCGTACCGCTTGGTGATTTTCGGATTCGCGTGGCAACCTTTACCGCAATTCGGTAAAGACTCTGGAGGATTCCCACGTGAAGAAGCTTGTCGTCGCCGCTGTGATCGCGGGCGGTATCGCCGGCCCGGCCGCCACCGCCGCCGCCGATTTCCCCACGATCTACGACCCGTGGGCGGCCTGCATCCAGGCGGGTCAGACGGTCGAGCAGTGCCAGGCGCTGGTCAACAACACCCAGCCGACCGATCAGGGCGCGGGTCTGGGTTACAGCGGTTCCTCGTTCTCCCGCTGATCTCTAAAACAATTGATTTTCAGATCTCGGGCCGGCGTCATTCGACGCCGGCCCGAGTCTATTTCGCGCACTCGCCATCCCGCTCACCGGAATTTGCCGGTTCGGTCCGCGCGAGTGGCGGTCAGGATGGCGGGATGTCGCCCGAACATCCCGCTCGCCGTGCCGGACTCGCCTCGCAGGCGGCGGTGCGCGCCAAGCGCAAGGACGAGTGGCTGGCCCTGTTCGCCGATGACGCCCGTGTCGAGGATCCCGTCGGCGTCTCCCCGTACGACCCGGTGGGTCACGGGCATTCCGGGCACGCGGCCATCGCGGCATTCTGGGATCTGGCGATCGAGCCCAGCCGAATCGAATTCACCTGGTCGGATTCCTTCGCCTGCGGCGACGAGGCGGCCTTCACCGGAACCATTCGCAGTACGCGCCCCGAGGTGAGCGTCGAAGTCGATCTGGTGGCCGTCTACCGCGTGAACGCGGACGGGAAAATCATTACGCTGCGCGCGTTCTGGGAACTGGATCGCGCCCGCGTCACACCGGTCTCGAATTAGCCCTTCGGCGTCTGGAGCGCCGGGTACCAGATATCGGTGAGAACGGCGGCGGCCTCGTCGGCCGAGACGTCGATGGTGCCCTGCATGGCCCAGCGGGTGAAGAAGCGTTCCAGCTGGGCGACCAGGAGTTCGACGCGCAGGCGCGCCTCCTCCTGACGATCGGCGGGCCAGCGCGACAGGTAGGAGCTCATGACGCTGGGCAGCGACATGATGCCCTCCTTGGCCACTTCGCGGAATTCGGGTTCGAGGGTGGTGGCCTCGTCCCAGGCGGGGAGCAGGTCCTTGTATTCCTGGAACCAGTCGATGGCCCGGCGCATCCACGCCGCGAATTCCTCGCGCGAGCCGGTGTCGAGCACGTGGTCGAGGTCCTCGTAGAAGTTCCGGACGCTGGGCAGCGTGCCCTGTTCGGCGATGGCCCGCAGCACGTCCGGTTTCCCGGTGAAGTGCAGGTAGAAGGTGGCGCGGCTGCAGCCGACGGCGGCGGCGATGTCGTCGACGCGGACCGGCGCGTAGCCCTGCTCGGTGAACAGCTGCTTGGCGGCGTCGATGAGCCGGCTGCGGGTGAGCCGTTTCTGTTCGTCGCGCAGCGAGGTGCGCCGCGGGGTTTCGGGGTGGTCTACATCGGATCGGGTCACGCTTGAATGATAGACGCAAGTTCACTCACTAGACACACTGTCTAGTGAGTGTTAGCGTGTGTGGCACGTCACGTCCGGCAGGGCTCTCAGACCCGTCGCCGAATCAGGAGAGTGAATTGGCTGCGAAATCCGCACAGAACCGCGAGCTACCCCGGGTCGCCATCATCGGCGCGGGCCCCTCGGGCATCACCGCCGCGAAGCGCATGGCCGAATACGGCATCCCCTTCGACTGCTACGAAGCCTCCGATGAGGTGGGCGGCAACTGGTACTACAAGAACCCGAACGGGATGTCGGCCTGCTACCAGAGCCTGCACATCGACACCTCGAAGTTCCGTCTGCAGTTCGAGGACTTCCCGGCGCCCGACGAGTGGCCGGACTTCCCGCACCACAGCCAGTTGCACCAGTACTTCAAGGATTACGTCGAGCACTTCGGCCTCCGCGACCGAATCCGGTTCAACCACAAGGTGACCTCGGCCGATCGCGCCGCCGACGGCCTGTGGACGGTCACCACCGACCAGGGCACCGTCGAGACCTACGACGCCCTGATCGTGGCCAACGGCCACCACTGGGATCCGCGCACCCCCGACTACCCGGGCGAGTTCGACGGCACCCTGATCCACTCGCACTCCTACAACGACCCCTTCGACCCGATCGACATGCGCGGCAAGCGAATCGTCGTGGTGGGCATGGGCAATTCGGGTCTGGACGTCGCCTGCGAGCTGTCGCAGAAGTTCATCGCCGACAAGCTGTGGGTCTCGGCCCGCCGTGGCGTGTGGGTGCTGCCCAAGTACGTCGGCGGCAAGGTCGGCGACACCCAGGTGGTGCCGTCCTGGATGCCGCAGAAGCTGGCGCTCAAGCTCAAGCAGCGCTTCGTGGTCAAGAACCGCGGCCGCATGGAGGATTACGGCCTGCCCAAGCCGGATCACCTGCCCTTCGAGGCGCATCCGTCGGCCAGTGAGGAGTTCCTGCACAAGGTCGGTTGCGGCGACATCGATTTCAAGCCCGCCATCACCAAGCTCGACGGCAAGGTCGTGCACTTCGCGGACGGTTCCACCGAAGAGGTGGACGTGGTCGTGTGCGCCACCGGCTATCACATCAGCTTCCCGTTCTTCGCCGATTCGGCGCTGAAGCCCGACACCAGCAACAAGCTGCCGCTGTGGCGTCAGATGGTCAGGCCCGATATCGACAATCTGTTCTATCTCGGTCTGGCCCAGCCGATGCCGACCCTGGTCAACTTCGCCGAGCAGCAGTCCAAGCTGGTCGCGGCGTACCTGTCTGGCAACTACCGCCTCCCGTCGCAGGCCGACATGAGCTCCGCCGTGGCCAAGGCCGAGGCCGAGCGCGCCGAGCGCTACTACAACTCGCCGCGGCACACGATCCAGATCGACTTCGACGTCTACGTGCGCGAGCTGAAGAAGGAACTCACCGATGGCGCGCGCCGCGCGGCGGCCGTGGGCAACAGCCTGCCGGTCCGCAGTCGCGCGCTGGTCGAGGCGTAAGGGAGGAACGGTCGGGATGAGCAACGTCGCTGGATTCTGTGCCGACGAATTCGCAGCTGTCCGTACCGCTTTCACCGAGCAGGTGGAGTCGGGCGCGGAGCTGGGCGCCTCGGTCTGCGTGACCGTGGACGGCGAGACCGTGGTGGATCTCTGGGGCGGTTACGCCGACCCGGGCAAGACCACGGCGTGGGCCGCGGACACCGTGGTGAACACCTTCTCCATCACCAAGACCATGGTCGCGCTGAGTGTGCTGCTGCTGGTCGACCGCGGTGAGCTGGACGTGCACCAGAAGGTGGCCCACTACTGGCCGGAGTTCGCCGCCAACGGCAAAGCCGATATCGAGGTGCGGCACCTGCTGTCGCACACCTCGGGCGTCTCCAGCTGGGAGGCCCCGATCGTGCTGTCGGACATCTACGACACCGACGCGGCCACGGATCGCCTTGCGACGCAGGAACCTTGGTGGGAGCCGGGCACCGCGTCGGGCTATCACGCCATGAACTACGGCCACCTGCTCGGCGCGCTGGTCAAGCGGGTCACCGGGCGCCCGCTGGGCCGCTTCTTCGCCGAGGAGCTGGCGGGCCCGCTGGGCGCGGACTTCCACATCGGCATGGCCACCGAGGATCTGGGCCGCGTCGCGACCCTGGTCCCGCCGGAGCTGCCGGACTTCGATCCGTCGCTGCTGCCGCAGGACAGCGTCATGTTCAAGACCCTGTTCCAGCCGCTGCTGGACTTCGCCGAATGCGGCACCCCGCAGTGGCAGCAGGCCGAGCTGGGCGGCATGGGCGGGCACGGCAATGCCCGTTCCATCGCCCGGCTGCAGTCGCTGATCAGCAATGGCGGCGAGCTGAGCGGCCGGAAGCTGTTGTCGGACAAGACCATCGACCTCATCTTCGAGCAGCAGTCCGACGGCGTGGACCTGGCCATCATGGTGCCGCTGCGCTTCGGCATCGGGTACGGCCTGCCGCAGCCGCAGACCGCGCCGCACGTGCCGGACGGCCGGGTGTGCTGGTGGGCCGGGATCGGCGGGTCGATGGTGGTCAACGACCTGGACCACCGGGTCACCTTCGCCTACGCGATGAACCGGATGGAGGCCGGCCTGATCGGTTCGCCTCGTGCCGACGCCTACCTGAAAGCGACCTTCGATACAGTCCGGGGGGCGGCGTGACCGGCCTCACTCCGATCACCCGCCACGGTTCGCGCACAAGGATTCGAGGACTTGATTCATGACCAACGCAGTTGACCTCCAGGCGCTCGCCGCGCAGGTCGCCGGAAAGCTGACCGGCCCGGGCGGCCCGTTCGAGATGACGGTCGAGCAGGTGCTGGGCGTGCCGCAGCCGGTGTTCAAGCACCGCCACGCGTCGCTGCTGGAGCTGCTGGACGCCTCCCGTGACCTGGGCGAACTCGACTACCTCGTGTCCGCGCGCACCCGCTACACCTTCGCCGAGCACTACGCCGCCGCGGGCGCGCTCGCGGCCGCGCTGGCCGAGCGCTACGGCGTCGGCAAGGGCGACCGGATCGGCATCCTGGCCGCCAACACCCCCGAATGGGTGCTGACCTTCTGGGCCGCGCAGCGCCTGGGCGCGATCCCGGTGGGCTACAACGCCTGGTGGGTGCCGCGCGAGATCGAGTACGGTCTCGAGCACTCCGCCCCGAAGGTGGTGATCGCCGACGCCAAGCGCGCCGCGCTGGCCGCCGAGACCGGCACCGACATCCCGGTGCTGACCATGGAGACCGATCTGCCCGCGCTGATCGCGGAGTTCGCGGGTGGCAACCCGGCCGCCGAGGTGACCGAGGACGATCCGGCGATCATCCTCTACACCTCCGGCACCACCGGCCGCCCCAAGGGCGTGGTGCACACCCAGCGGAACATGGTGGCGGTCGCCGACTACCACCGCTTCATGGACGCGCTGGCCGCCGGCTTCCGCGGCCAGGCCTGGGACGGTTCCCCGGCCGGCCGCCGCTACCTGGCCACCATGCCGCTGTTCCACATCGCGAGCCTGCACAACCTGTCGATCCCGCGCCTCACCACCGGTGATGCCGTGGTCTTCCCGACCTCGGGCGAGTTCGACGCGGAATCGCTGCTCGAGCTGGTCGAGACCGAGCAGGTCACCAACTGGGCGGCCGTGCCGACGCTGGCGAGCCGCATTCTGGGCGTGGACATCTCGAAGTACGACCTGTCCTCGCTGACCGCGTTCTCGCTGAACTCCGCGCCGTCCTCCCCGGCGCTGGTGCAGCGGCTGCGCGAGAAGTTCCCGGTGGCGCTGCAGGGCCTGACCACCAGCTACGGGTGCACCGAGTCCGGCACCGCCGCGACCGTGGCGACCCCGCCGGAACTGGCCGCCGACAACGAGACCGTGGGCCGCGCGGTGGTCGGCGTCTCGCTGGAGGTCCGGGATCCGGACGGCAAGCCGGTGCCCGACGGCGAGGAGGGGGAGATCTGCATCCGCAGCCCCTACGTCATGCTCGGCTACTGGAACAACGAGGACGCCACCAAGGCGGCCATCGACGAGAACCGCTGGCTGCGCACCGGCGACTACGGCACCCTGCGCGGCGGCAAGCTCTACATCTCCGGCCGCCGTTCGGATCTCATCCTGCGCGGCGGCGAGAACGTCTACCCGCAGGAGATCGAGAACGTCCTCGACGAGCACCCGCTGGTGCGAGAGTCGGCCGTGATCGGTGTCCCGCACGAGGATCTCGGTCAGGAGGTGGCCGCCATCGTCGTGATCGACGATCCGGAGGCGCTGACCGAGGACGAACTACGCGACCACGTGGCCAAGCAACTGGCCTACTTCAAGGTGCCCGCCCGCTGGCTGGTCACCGCGGATCCGCTGCCGCGCAACGCCACCGGCAAGGTGCTGCGCCGCGACCTCACTCTGGGGAAGTGAATTCCTGTGTACGACACCATCATCAAGAACGGCCGCTGGTTCGACGGAACCGGCGCGCCGTCGGCCATCCGCAATCTCGGCATCCGTGACGGCCGGGTGGCGACGGTCTCGGCCGCGCCGCTGGACGAAACCGACTGCGGGCGCGTGATCGACGCGACCGGCCGCTGGGTCATGCCTGGCATGATCGACATCCACACCCACTACGACGTGGAGGTGCTGCTCGACCCGACGCTGTCGGAGTCGCTGCGGCACGGCGTCACCACCCTGCTGCTGGGCTCGTGCTCGCTGTCCACCGTGCACGTCGGCGGTTCGGACGCGGGCGACCTGTTCGGCCGGGTGGAGGCGATTCCGCGCAAGCACGTGGTGGAGGCGGTCGACGCGCTCAAGACCTGGAACAGCGCGCACAGCTATGTGGCGGCGCTGGAGTCGCTGCCGCTGGGCCCGAATGTGGCCGCGTTCATCGGTCATTCGGACATCCGGGCGGCGCAGCTGGGTCTGACCCGCGCCACCGACCCGAAGGTGAAGCCGACCGAGAACGAGCTGACGGCCATGGAGCACAAGCTGACCGAGGCCCTGGACGCGGGCTTCGTCGGCATGTCCTCGCAGCAGCTGCTGTTCGACAAGCTCGACGGCGAGGTGTGCCGTTCGCGCACCCTGCCCTCGACCTACGCCACCGCCAAGGAGCGGCGTCGCCTGAATCGCATTCTGCGCGATCGCAAGCGGGCGTTGCAGGGCGGTCCGGACGTGGCCAAGCCGCAGAGCCTGATCGGCATGGCGGCCAGCAGCCTCGGCTTCTTCCGCCCGCACCTGAAGGTGAGCCTGCTGTCGGCGGCCGACATCAAGGCCATTCCCGGTGTGGTGAAGGTCTTCCCGCTGCTCGGCAAGATCATCAACAAGCTGGGCGGCGACTTCCGCTGGCAGCACCTGCCGGTGCCGTTCGAGGTGTACTCCGACGGTATCGACCTGCCGGTGTTCGAGGAATTCGGTTCCGGCGCCGCGGCTCTGCACCTGTCCAACCAGATCGAGGAACGCCGCGCGCTGCTGGCCGACGAGGAATACCGGCGCTGGTTCCGCAAGGACTACGACAAGAAGTGGGGCCCGCGAGTCTGGCACCGCGACTTCTTCGACGCCGAGATCACCGAATGCCCCGATGAGAGCGTGATCGGCAAGACCTTCGGTCAGGTCGGCGTGGATCGCGGCGGCGTGCACCCGGTGGACGCCTTCCTGGATCTGGTGGTGGAGTACGGGCCCAAGGTGCGCTGGCGCACCACCATCTCCAACCACCGGCCCGAGGTGCTGAACGTGCTGGCCGCGGATCCCAGTGTGCAGCTGGGCTTCTCGGACGCGGGCGCGCACCTGCGGAACATGGCGTTCTACAACTTCGGGCTGCGGCTGCTGGAGCGGGTGCAGCGGGCGCAGCGGGCGGGCAACCCGTTCATGACGGTCGAGCACGCCGTGCACCGGGTCACCGGTGAGCTGGCCGACTGGTACGACCTCGACGCCGGGCATCTGCGCGAGGGCGACCGGGCCGATGTGCTGATCATCGATCCCGAGCGGCTCGACGACAGCCTCACCGCCTACGCCGAGAACCCGGTTCCGGAGTACGACAACCTGTCGCGCATGGTCAACCGCAATGACGAGACCGTCACCGCGGTGCTGGTCAACGGCGAGTTCGTGTTCGGGCTCGGCGAGAAGGCCGAGACGCTCGGCACGGAACGGACCGGCGAATTCCTGAAGGCGGGTGCCCGATGAACGCACGCAGATTCGAGGGCCGCACCGCGGTCGTCACCGGCGCCGCCTCCGGCATCGGTTCGGCCATCGCGGCCGCCGTGATCGCCGAGGGCGGGAATGTCGTCGGCCTCGACATCGACGCGGCCGGACTGGAGAAGCGGGCGGCCGAACTCGGTGACGCCTTCGTCCCGGCGGTCACCGATGTCACCGACGAGGCCCAGGTGGAGGCGGGAATCGGAGTCGCCGCATCGCGGTTCGGCGGTCTGCACGCCGCCTTCAACTGCGCGGGCGCGTCCCGCATCGGGGCGGTCACCGACCTCACCGAGGCGGATTGGGACTTCACCATCGACCTCATCCAGAAGAGCGTCTTCCTGTGCACCAAACACGAAGCGCGCCTGATGAAGTCGACCGGTGGCGGCTCGATCGTCAATATCTCGTCCCTGGACGCCCGGGTCCCCATGCCCGGCGGCAGCCCGTACTCCACGGGTAAGGCGGGCGTGGTCATGTTCTCCAAGAACGCGGCCCTGGAACTGGCGCAGCACCGCATCCGGGTGAACGCCGTGCTGCCCGGCCTGGTGGACACCCCGCTGGTCGCGGCGGTCATGGGGTACGAGCCCGCCAAACAGATGTTCCTGGACCGCATTCCGATGGGCGCGCCCGCGACCGCGGAACAGATCGCAGGCCCGTGCCTGTTCCTCGCCTCCGACGAGGCCTCCTATGTCACGGGCATCGACATGGTGGTGGACGGCGGCTGGGAGCTGAGCAATTTCCCCAACCTCGCGAAGCTCGCGGGCTGAGCGGTACGCGATGGACACCGATGAGGTCATCGCCGGAATCGACCTCACCGGTCGCGTAGCCCTGGTCACGGGAACCACGGGTGGTCTCGGAGCCGAGACCGCCCGTGCCCTCGCGGCCGCCGGCGCCACGGTCCTGCTCGCCGCGCGTGACACCGCCGCGGCGGGCACGGTCGCGGCCGGTATCCGTGAGCGGTTTCCCGGTGCGACAGTCGATGTCGTGGGGCTGGACCTGAGCGATCTCGGCAGCGTCCGCGCGGCCGTGCGGGCCGTGGCCGAGCGCGCGCCCGCGCTGCACCTCCTGATCAACAACGCCGGGGTGATGTACACGCCGTTCGGCCGCACCGCCGACGGCTTCGAATCGCAGTTCGGCACCAACCATCTCGGCCACTTCGCCCTCACCACCGGCCTGCTGCCCGCACTGTCGGCGGGTGCGGACCGGTCCGGTGCCGCGAGCCGCGTCGTCACCGTGTCCTCGGCAGCGCATCACGCGTACCCGGCCGACCTCGACGACCCGAACTTCGAGCGCCGCGAGTACGACAAGTTCGCGAGCTACGGGCAATCCAAGTCCGCGAACATCCTGATGACGGTGGAACTGGCGGCCCGAGGCGCGGAGCGGGGCATCCACGCCTACGCCGTGCACCCGGGCGTGTGCGCCACCGACCTGTCCCGGCACATGTCCCGCGAGGACTTCGCCGAGATGCGCAAACTCACCTCCCGCAATCCCTCGGCCGTGACCGCCCTGAAGACGATCCCGGAAGCGGCCGCGACCTCGGTCCTGGCGGCGACCGCCCCCGACCTGACCACGCACTCGGGCGGCTACCTCGCGGATTGCGCTGTCGCCCAGGCCAGTCCGCACGCCACCGACCCGGCCACCGCCGCGGCCCTGTGGGGGCTCTCCGAACGCCTCATCGCCCCGTCGTCGTAGGTCGGTCGACACCGGTCCCGGCCCCGCGTGGTTCGACCGCGCGGGCCGCGTTCCGGACCTGTTGCGGCGTCCGGCCGTACCAGCGCCGCACCGCCCGGGTCAGCGCGGACTGTTCGCGCAGCCCGATCAGGGTGGTGATGCGGCTCATCGGCAGATCGGTCTCGCACAGCAGCCGGTGCGCGATATCGCGGCGGGCCGCGTCGAGCAGGGCCGTGAAAGTCGTTCCCTCGGCGGCCAATGCGCGTTGCAGGGTGCGCTCGTGCACGGTGAGCATGCGGGCCACGGTGTCGATGTCGGCCCGGGATTCGAGCAGGGCGCGATCGATGGCCGCCCGGACCCGCGCGGCCGTGGTCCGGTCGGGGCCGGGGTAGTTGCGGTCCAGGAACTCCATGGCGACTTTCAGTGCCCGGCCCAGGGATTCGGCGGGAACCAGGGCGTCGCCGTCGGCGATGGCCTCGGGGGTGATCCCGAATCGCCGGAGCAGGGCCGCGCCGTCGCCGCCCAGCTCGTCGATGAGTTCGCGGTATCCGCGCAGGCTCGCCGCGCGCGCCATGATCGCCATCGGCCGGTCGCCCTCCCGCCGGTTCTTCGTCTGCGCGGGGGATCGTAACCCGGCCCGCCGACTGTCTGGGACGGAATGGCCGAATGGGCTTGTCGTACAGGGGTAAAACGATGTCGCCCTGGGGCGAGTCGTTATTACCGGCCAGTAGCAACAATCTGTCCCAACAACGGTGCGAGAGGTGGGACTCAATGCTGAAGGTGCGATGGCGAACCCGGAGATCGGCCGGGAAAGTGCTGGTGATCATGGCCGCGGTGGTGGCGGGAACCCAGTTCCTCGCCCCGATGGCCGTGTCGGACACCGCATTCACCGGAATCGACGGCGGCCCGTACGCGGCGGACTGGACCGCCGCGGTGGACGGACCGCAGCCGCACAACGGGATCGTCCCCGATCTCGCCGTGCCGATCACCATGTCCGACGGCGTCGTGCTGAAGGCCGACATCATTCATCCCGCCGACAACGGCCGTGTCCCGGACGGTCGCCGGCCGGTGATCCTCCAGATGCAGGGATACGGCAAGCTGCCGCTGCTGATCGGCGAGGCGGTGCTCAGCGCCGCCGACGGCCTCGGCATCAAACAGCCGCTGGAGGCGTGGGCCGCGTCGCTGAATCTGCCGGGCGTCGGGGTGGACGGCCTGTTCGACATGACCCGGCAGCTGGATTCCGGGGCGCTGGAGGCGGCCGCGCAGGACTGGGCGCTCGCCGAGGCGGGATACACCCTGGTGCAGGTCGACACCCGGGGCACCGGCACCTCCGAGGGCGCCTGGCAGGTCTTCGGCGACCGGGAGAAGCAGGATGTCGCCGAGGTGGTGGACTGGATCACCCGCCAGTCCTGGAGCGACGGAACCGTTGGGGCCATGGGGATCTCGTTCACCGCGATCACCGCGTTGGAGGCCACCGACCGGATGCCGCCGGGCCTGAAGGCGGTGTTCGCCTACGAGGGCAGCGCCGACATCTTCACCGATATCGCGGGCCCGGGCGCCGCGGTGGGCGTCGGCTTCCTGGTGCCGTGGCTGCTGGGGGTCAACGCGCTCAAGATGATTCCGGACGTGACCGCGCTGCTGGTCGGAAAGTTCGATCCCGCACAGCAATCCCGCTGGCTGCGCGACCGCCTTGCCGATCCGCTGACCCTGGTCGACATGGTCGTCAACGGCTACACCGCCCTGACCCCCGACCAGCTGACCGCGCGGACCCGTGAACTGGTGGACCCGAATTCGGGCTTCCGGCGGGGCCTGAAGACCGACATCACCCACATCCGGGTCCCGACCTTCATGGTGGGCGCGTGGTTCGACATCTTCGGCACCACGCCCACCGACACCTTCGCCGCCATCCCGCTGCCGCCCGAGCAGAAGAAACTGATCATGGGCGACGGCTACCACCTGGGTTCCGGCGTCGGCGGTTTCGGCCATCCGGGGATGCCGCCGCGCCTGGATGTGTTGCAGCGGGCCTGGTTCGACCACTGGCTGCGCGGAATCGACAATGGCGTGGACAGATTCACGCCGCTGATCGTGAAGCAGCAGGGCGGCGGCTGGACCGACGCGCCGGAGTTCCCGCGCGCGGACGCCGTCTACCGCCGGATGTATCTGAACGACATCCCGTCCGGCACCGGTCCCGGCTCCCGCTACGACGGCGGCCTGTCCGCCGACCCTGGGCAGCCGGCCGTGCGCGATCTGACGGTCACCCCGGCCCTGTCGAGCCTGTGCGGCCGCGACGCCGCCCGCATCACCGCGGGCCTGACCGCGATTCTCGACCTGTGCACCAACGATTCCCGTGTCTGGGAGAACGACGGCCTGTCCTTCACCAGTAGCCCGGTGTCCGCCCCGACCACGGTGTCGGGCCCGATCAACGTCCACCTGAACGTGGTCGAGGACGCCGCCGACGGGTACTGGGTCGCGACCGTCAACGATGTTGCCCCCGACGGTGTCTCGCACGAGATCGCGACCGGCCAGTTGGTTGCCTCCATGCGTCAGATCGACGAGGACGCCAGCCTCCGCTCCGCCAACGGCGACTACACCGAACCCCACTACTACCTGGACCTGGCTCGGCGGCAGCAGACCGTCCCCGGCGTCCCGGTCACCCTCGATATCGCCCTGACCCCGATCGAGGCCGTCCTGCGGCCCGGCCACCGCCTCCGGATCGACGTCTACGCGAGCAATTTCCCCAAGGCCCTCCCGCCGATGATCTTCCTGGCCGATTCCGGTCTGAAGCCCGAACATCTGCGGCTGGATCCCGACGCCCCCAGCTGGGTGAACCTCCCGTCGACGGTCGCGATCCCGGACTAGTTCCGCGGCGCGCCGAGGGGTCCGGGGCTCGCTGGGGGGTAGCCCCGGACCACTGGGTGGGATAGTTTCGGGTGCCGACCGACTGGAACCGGTGGTTGCGGGTACGGTTTGCCTGATCAGGGCGGACCGGATCCGATGCCCCCAGCAGTCGGGGCCAGTTTTCCGAATCCGGGCGGGTAGGGGTGGCTGGTTTTGTACACTCCCCGCTGAAGTGAACATCTATCACTTCAGTTTTGAGCTCCGATTCGAGGTACTGATGAAGTCTGCTACACCAGGGGTGTTCGCCGTTCGTGCCGCCGCGGCAGTGCTCGGCGGGGCGTTGTTGTTCGCGGGGGTCACAGGGTGCGGCAGCGACAAGTCCTCAGAGGGCTCACCGACCGGTGGTGCGGTGGTGTCGTCGGCGGTGAAGGCCACGGGCGCCCCCGCGCCCACCACCACGGCCGCCGCTCCCGCGCCCGCCGAGTCTCCCGCGCCGGAGCCCGCGGCCACCGAACCGGCCGCCCCGCAGCCCGTCGCGCCGGAAGCCCCCGCGCCGCAGCCCGTCGCCCCGCAACCGGTGGCGCCCAAGCCCGCTCCGCAGGTCGAGCAGCCCGCGAAGCCCGCCCCGCCCACCCTGGACGCACCGGGCTTCGAACCCCGCGCCGGATACTGAGAGAGCTGGACTAGTCAGTTGCTGGGCAAGAATGGACGGTGGCTGTGTGCTGCCGTCGTCGCGGTGGCGGCCTCGGTCTCCGCGATGAGTACCACCCCCGCCGGCGCCGATCCGGGCGCCGGGGGCAGAGAGCTTGTGACCCTGGGCGATTCGTTCTCGGCGAACGCCTGGGACTTCATGGACGCGGACAACTCCTGCAATCGGCACGGGCGCACCGCCTGGCCGGTGCAGCTGGCCGAGCTGATGGGCGTGCACGGCACCGACCGGGTGTCGGACCCGTCCTGCCCCGGTTCGTCGATCGACAGCGGCCCGGGCTGGACCATGGCCCAGCAGGCGCAGAAGGCCGACAAGGAAGGCGCGTTCGGTCCCAGGACCAAGCTGGTGACGCTGCAGTTCAGCCTCAACGACAAGTGGGGCAAGAACGACCAGACGCTGTGGGGGTCGCTGCAGAAGTGCGTGTTCAACCTTCCGCTCGGCTGTGACCCCGAGGCCGTCGACGAGAACCGTTTCCCCGACTACAACGGGGTCTCCGGCGCGCTGATGGCCAAGCGCATGAGCAATGCCGTCACCTACATCAAGTACTACGCGCCGAACGCGAAGATCGTCCTGGTCGGTTACCCGGAGCTGTTCACGCCGGGCACTGGCACGGTCTGCCTGAGCATCGGCGGCGTCGCGCCCTTCATCCAGTCGCGCGGTCGCGCGGTGGTCGAGTACTTCGACCGCATCGACAAGGCGGAGCGAGAAGCCGCCCAACTACTCGGGATCGAGTTCCTCGATGCCCGCGGGCTCACCACCGGTCATGGGCTCTGCTCGTCGCAGCCGTGGCTGAACGGTGTGTTCGACCCCCGGACAGATCTCGACGGTCTGTTCTTCCATCCGTCCACCCAGGGTGACACCGTCGTCGCCCGCGCCATCTACGACCGCTACGGTCACTGACCGTGTGCACAGCCGGTTATCGACGGTTTGTCCGTCGGTAGCTACTCGTCGAGTCTGCTGGTTGCGCAGGGGTTTTGCAGTTTGCCGAACCCCTGTCGCGGCTCTCGCAGCCTCTTGTACACTCCGCGCAAAAGTGAAAAATCCGCAGTTCAATTTGCGATACGAGGGTTCCAACATGAACATCCGCATCACCGGCAAGTCGACCGCTCGCGCCACCGTGGCCGCCATCGGTTCCGTCCTGCTCATCGGTGGACTCGCTGCGTGTGGCAGCGACAAGGCCACCGACTCGCCCGCCACGACCACCTCCGTGGTCGCCCCGGCGAGCAGCTCGGCCGCTCCCGCGAGCAGCGCGGCCCCCGCGCCCGCCGCCCCGCCGGCCACCACCGAGGCCCCCAAGGCCGAGGCCCCCGCCCCGGCGCCCGCGCCGCAGGTCGAGGCACCCGCGCCGCAGCAGGTCGCGCCGCAGCCGGTCGCGCCCAAGCCCGCGCCGCAGGTCGAAGCGCCCGCCAAGCAGGCGCCGCCGACGCTGGACGCCCCCGGCTTCGAGCCTCGCGCAGGGTACTGACGCACCAGCGCAGGTTCTGAAAGACGGAGATAAGTGCACGTGTCGGGAAACAACGGACGGTGGCTGTGTGCCGCGGTGATGGCAGTCGCCGCGACCATGGCGGGAACTTCGGGGGCACAGGCGGATTCGACTCCGCAAGGTAGAGAACTGGTCATTCTGGGTGACTCGTTCACCGCGAACGGGTGGGACCCGCTGGGGCAGGACAAGACCTGTCAGCACGGCGCCACCGCCTGGCCGGCGCAGCTGCAGGACCGCTTGGGCCTGCGCGGCGACGGACAGGTGTGGAACCAGTCCTGCCCGGGCGCGTCGATCGACACCGGGAACGGCTACATCCTGAAGGTCCAGGCGAGCAACGCCGACAAGGCGGGCGCGTTCGGTCCGAAGACGAAGCTGGTCACCCTGCAGTTCGGTCTCAACGATGTGTGGGGCGACTCCACGAAGTCGCCGTGGGACTCGATGCAGGCCTGCTTCTACGACCCCGCGGGCGGCTGTGGGGCCGACGCGGTGGCCGACGGCCGGATGGCCGACCCGAAGAACGTGACCGGCGCCGAGTACGCCGCACGGATCAGCAAGGTCGTCGCCTACGTCCGGTATTACGCCCCGAACGCGCGCATCGTGATCGTCGGGTATCCGGAGTTGTTCACGCCCGGCCAGGACGCGATCTGCTTCGACATCGCCGGTCTCGAGATCGGCCAGCCCAAGGGCCGCACGGTCGTCGACTATCTCGATCGATTCGATCAGGCGCAGCGGGAAGCCGCGGCCCTGTTGAAGATCGAGTACCTCGACAGCCGGGCGCTCACCCGCGGGCACGGGCTGTGCACACCCGACCAGTGGGTCAACGGCGTGTTCGACCCGAAAGTCAATGTCGCCGGTCTGCCGTTCCATCCGGCTCCGCAGGGCGACGCCGTGATTGCCAACGCCCTGCAGGAGAGGTACGCCCGATGACCCGACCACCCGAAGTCGTGCCCGGCACGCGGGAGGATCCCACCGCGCTCGCGGTGGAGTCCTTCTCCACTCAACTGATCCAACCGGCGCCCGCGGCCCGCCCTGTCGAAACCGCCGCGCCCGCCGTCGAATCCGTCATCGAACGCGCCGCCCGGGTCCGCCCGCCGCTGCCGTCGCTGACCGGCGCGCGCTGGTGGGCGGCGTTCGCGGTGTTCGTGCTGCACGCGCTGGTGTTCCTGCCGGTGTACCCGTTCCAGAAGTCGGAGATGTTCCGGAACATCCACGCGTGGATTCCGATGCAGCTCGGCGCGGCGGGTGTGACCTTCTTCTTCGTGCTGTCGGGCTTCATCATCTACTGGTCGTTCCGGCCGGGCATGGCGAAGGGCGCGTTCTATCGCCGTCGCGTACTGAAGATCTACCCGTCCCATCTGCTGGCGGCCGCGGCGTTCATCGTGGTGGCGAGCGTGCCGCTGCACCGCGCGGTGGTGTGGGTGCCGAACCTGCTGCTGGTGCACACCTACGTGCCCAAGTGGACCACGGTCGGCGGCCTGAACGTGCCGTCCTGGTCGCTGGCCGCGGAAATGCTGTTCTACCTGAGCTTCCCGCTGGTGCTGCCGCTGATCATGAAGATCCCCACGCGCCGGCTGGTGCTGGCGGCGGCGGTCCTGCTGCTGGGCATCGCCGCCCTGCACACCTCGTACTTCCTGTTCTTCGACGGCCCCAAGGGCATCGCGAACGCGTTCGCGCCGCGACTGGTCCCGGGCACCACGTCGCCGTACTACGAGCTGCACGCCTCCCCGGCGTGGTTCCAGCAGGCGAACATCCCGGTGTCGCTGTCGTATTGGCTGAGCTACACCTTCCCGCTGTCCCGCCTGCCGGAGTTCTTCCTCGGCGTGCTGGCCGCGCGCATGGTGCTGGAAGGCAAGTGGCGCAACACCAACCTGCTGTGGCCGATGGTCGCGCTGACCATCTCGTACGCGTTGACCTGGGTCGTGCCGGTGAACTACAAGATGTCGGTCCTGATGCTGGCCCCGATGACCGCGGTGGTCGCCACCATGGCGAACCGTGACCTGCACGGCATCGGCAAGGTCAATTCCCATCCGCGCATGGTGTGGCTGGGCAATATCTCCTTCGCCTTCTATCTGATCCAGTTCCCGGTCATGGTGCTGATCACCCGATACCTGATCGGCGGCAAGGAGTTCGGCGTCGTCGGCTGGGCGGGCTTCGCGATGCTGAGCCTGGTGGTGTCGACGGTGATCGCGGCGGCGCTCTACCACTGGGTGGACCTGCCGATCATGAACAACTGGGCCCGCTCCAAGAAGAAGAAGCCCGTTAAGTAAACGGTGTTCACCGCCCGGCCATGACAGGTCGGGCGGCTGGACATCTGAAGCGTGTTCCATTCGGGTCGTATTTGTAACGACCCGTAAGGAATACCTATGCGCCACAATGGCGTTCGACAACACCTCGGCAAGGTCCTCGCGCTCTCGGCGGCGGCCGCACTGTCCGTCCTGAGCGGCTCGGCCGTCACCCCCACCGTGGCGCAGGCCGCGGTCACCAGCCCGAACCTGATCGTGGACGGCGATGCCGAAGCGGTGGCGCAGTGCTCTCCGCGCGGGCTCGACGGCATGACGCTGCCGGGCTGGAACGCCGGCAAGGGCGAGCCGAACGCGGTGTGCTACGGCCAATCCGGCTGGCCCGGACCGTCCTCGACCGGCCCGTCGGACCGCGGCGCGAAGTTCTTCACCGGCGGCGGTACCGGCAGCTCCGAGATGGATCAGTGGATCGACATCTCCGGCGCCGCCGCGGCCATCGACCAGGGCGGCGTGAGCTTCGACCTCAATGGCTGGCTGGGCGGCTACGGCGCGCAGATGGACAAGGCCGGCCTGACCGTGTCCTTCCTCGACGGGTCGCGTTCCAAGATCGGTTCGGCCGACGCCGGGAGCGTGAGCAGCATCGACCGCGGCCTCAAAACCGAACTGCTGCAGCGCGATGTGAAGGGCACGCTGCCCAAGGGCACCCGCTCGGTGCGGGTCGCGGTGGACTTCACCTGGACCAACGGCGACACCACCGACGGCTACGCCGACAATCTGTCGTTCACCATCGGCGCCGCCCTGCCCGCGCCGTCGCTGAGCCAGTCCACCACCACGGTGCCGGGCTACGACCACGTCTTCATGGTTTACCTGGAGAACCAGGACTACGACGGCATCACCGGCATCATCGGAAACTCTCAGGCCCCCTACATCAATGGCCTGCGGCCGCAGGGCTCGACGTTGAGCCAGTCCTTCGCGACCACGCATCCGAGCGATCCGAACTACGTCGCCCTGGCGGCGGGCGGACTGTACGGGCTGGTCGACAACAGCGTGACCACCACGACTCTGAACGCGCGCCATATCGGTAACAGCGTCGACGCCGCGGGCAAGACCTGGAAGGGGTACGCCGAGGACGCCAACGGCAACTGCGATCAGACCCAGCATGGCGAGTACTACCAGGACGACCTGCCGTTCCTGTACTTCCAGAACATGAAATCGGATCCGGCCTACTGCGCCGCGCACCTGCAGCCGCTCACGCAGATGAAGACCGACCTGCAATCCGCCGCCACCACACCGAATTTCGTGTGGTTCGCGGCCAATGAATGCCACAACATGGAGGGCTGCGGCGTCGCCTCGGGCGACCAGTGGCTGAGTGCCACATTGCCGGCGATCCTGAACTCGCCGGCGTGGAAGACGCAGCGTTCCCTGCTGATCGTGACCTTCGACGAGGGCACGGTCAAGGCGTTCGGCCCGATGTACCCGAACCGCGTTCCGACCATCGTGCTGGGCTCGCAGAACACGGTGAAGGCCGGGTACACCAGCTCCCAGCGCACCGACCAGTACGGTCTGCTCCGCACCATCGACACCGCTCTGGGTCTGCAACCGCTCACCAATAACGACCGCTACGCGGGCACGGTGAACGACATCTATTCCGGCCACTGACATCTGGCCCAGGGCGCGGCGTGTCCATTGCGACGCGCCGCGTCCTGGGCGGATGGCGGAGGTCCGGGATCCTGTCGGCGGCCACCGCTAATCTGCGAGGATGGTGAAACCGGAATCGGCACTGCGCCGCCTGATGCGCGACACGGGGAAGTTGCTGCAGCCGTACGGTTTCGAGGGGGCCGACCCCACCTGGACTCGGGTGCTGCCCGAGGGCGTGGCCACCATCGCCCGCACCCGCACCTTCCGCACCTTCACCGGCGGACAGCAGGTGCTGCGCTTCGGCCTGGGCGCGTGGGCGACCCCGGCGGCCTGGCAGGAATTCCGCGTGTGGCGCACCGAGCGCTACGGACTGCGCCCCCTCGCGCCCGAGGCGGCGTCCGGCCCCGGCCTGCTCCCCGGCGAGGGTCTGCCCGCCGAGTCCGACGAGCTGTGGTCGGTGCGGCTGGATCGCTACCAGCCGGGCCATGTCCAGGCCGAGGACATCGAGGCCATCCGCGCCGAGCTGCCCCGCCGCGTACACGCCCACGGCCGTCGCGCCCTGCGCCTCCTCGAGCCCGGCGCCTACCTGGAAGAGCTACTGGCCCAGCCGGATCCGGGGCCGGCGACCTGGGAGGCGATCGTAGTGCTGGGCGCGGATCAGAGCCCGGACGAGCGCGTCGACGACGCCCTGGACCGCCTGCGGTCCGCCGCCCGGGAGCAGTCCGTGCACAGCGCTCAGGAGGTCCTCGACTTCATCGCCTCGCGCACCATGTCGAGCCGGTCGGCGTAGAAGAACACCCGCCCGCAACCGAGACAGACCAGCGCGCGCAGGTCCGACAGCGACCGCCCGCCCCCACGCGGCACCAGACGCATCTCCATACTGCAGCCCACCGCTACCCGGTGTCCCCCGCAGTCGGGGCAGGGCGTTTTGGGTGGCGTGACCCGCTCGGGCTCGGTCTTTTTCGAGAACACCCGGCTATTGTTGCCCGTTCGACTTCTGGTATTCGCGCCAGGCCTTCTGGGTGTCGGTGAGTTTCGGCTTCGGCGTGCGATTGCGGAAGAAATTGACCACCATCACGACCGGCAGGATGAAGGCCTGGAAGAAGATCAGGTAGGAGTCGCCGTCGAAGAGGAACGCGAGGTAGAAGGCGTAGCCGAGATAGACCAGCCCGAAGACGGCGTCGATGGTGCGCGCGGTGTTGCTCTGCCCCTCACGGACCGAGGCGAGCACCAGCATGATCACCCCGCTGAGCGCGAGCAGGCCGACATACCAATTGAACATGGATTCCCCCGAAGACAATTCAGGCCCGACCAGTCGGTTGGGCCGGGCCGAACGATAACACCGCGAGAAACCGGGCGCCATCGACTATTCGATGAACGCCCGGTTTCCTGATGTGCGAAATCCGCCTCAGCGGCGCGGAATGGCCGGGGTCTCCCAGGCTTTCGCGTAGCGCTTCTTGTCCGCGGACTTGTCGGGCTTGCTGCGGTAGACCACGTACGGCCGCACCAGGTAACCGACCGGCGCGGAGAACATGTGCACCAGGCGGGTGTAGGGCCAGAAGGCGATGAGCGCCAGCACGACCAGCCCGTGCAGCTGGAAGGTCCAGGGCGTGCCGACCATCAGCTCCGGCTCCGGGTGCAGGGTGAACAGGCTGCGGAACCACGGCGACACGGTCTCGCGGTAGTTGTAGGTGCCCCACAGCAGATTGCTGCCCCAGGTGTTGAGCAGGCCGGTGACCAGCGCCGCGGTCAGCAGGACGTACATGACCTTGTCGTTGACCGAGGTGGCCTGCCGGACGGCGGAGACGGTGAGCCGGCGGTATGCCAGGATGGCGACGCCGATGATGACCGCCAGTCCCGCAACCGATCCCGCGGACACGGCGACCAGGTGGTACGCCTCCTCGGACACGCCGATGGCATCGGTCCAGGACTCCGGGATGAGCACACCCATCACGTGTCCGCCGATCACCCCGAGCATGCCGAAGTGGAACAGCGGGCTGCCCAGCTTCAGCAGCCGCGACTCGTGGATCTGCGAAGACCGTGTGGTCCAGCCGAATTGGTCGGTGCGGTAGCGGTACAGGTGGCCCAGCACGAACGAGGTGAAGGCGATGTAGGGGAGCATCAGCCAGAGCGCGGAGCTCATCGGCGGGCCTCCGTTCCGGAGAAGGCGAGCGGGTCCATGGCGAAGGGGTCGAGGCCGACCTCTTCCTCCGGCGGGCCCTGGGCGGCGAGTTCGGCGATGCGCCGGCGGTCGGCGGTGGTGACCGGTGGCAGGGTCGCCACCACCGACGCCAGCACCCCGGCGTAGGGAGATCCGCTGTCGGAAAGCGACAACCGCAGCAGTTCCAGGACCGGGACGTGTTCGCCCAGCAGCCGTTCGCCGCCGATCGGGTCGACGGTGGCGGCGAACTCGAGCAGCACGGGCAGGTGGTCGGGCAATTCCTCGTCGCCGAGTTCGACCCCGGCGTGCCGGTAGGCGTGCTTGAACCGCAGCAGCGCCATCCCGCGTTTACGGGTGTCCCCGTAGGCGTAGAAGGTCAGGTGCAGGCTGGCCCGGCGGCGCATGTCGAAGGTCTCGACGTACTCCTGGGCCAGGGCGATCGGGTCGCCGGTGCGCAGATGGGTGAGGAACCCGGCCAGCAGCGGGCGCACCGAGTCCGGCAGTTCCGCGGCGGCGGCGTCGAGTTCGTCGAGCAGCGAGAGAGTCTGCGCGTTCGGGTAGTCCAGCAGCAGCGCGCTCAGCCGCCACACCAGCCGCCGGTCCCGGTCGCTCAGGGCGACGGCGGGCTCGGGGCGGCGGCGTAGTTTCAGCAGGCTCATCGCGACGCCTCGGTGGATTCCGGTGCGGCGCCACCGGTTTCGGAGTTGGCGTCGAGCTCGTCGATCAGCGCGCGGGTGCGCGGGTGCGGGTAGTCCAGCGACAGCGCGTCCCGCCGCCACACCTCACGCCGATCGTTGTCGCTCGCGGTGACGGCGGGTACGGAACGCCGCCGCAGTCTGAGCAGGTTCATCGCGCCGCTCCCGTCGGTTCGGGTTCGATCGATTCGGTGTCGACGGCCGCCGGCTCCGGTGTGGGGGTGTGGTGCCCATTTCCATTGGCTCCATTGCCATTACCAGCGGCGCCGTTGCCGTTGGCGGACGTGGGCACCAGCCCGCTGGTGCTCTTGCCGTCCCAGTTGAGCAGGTTGATCCGGTTGGACTTCTGCTCGGGTGCGGCGGCACCGTTGGTATCGGTGAGGTGGAACTTGTCGGCCATGTAGTCGAAGGCCGTCATGCCCGGGCCGCCGTCGGTGTCCAGGGAGCAGCCGGTGGCGAGCGAATCCAGTTCGTGCGCTTTGGAAGTCGCGCCGAAGGGGATCACGTAGCGGTGCTCGTACTTGGCGATGGCGAGCAGCCGGTACATGGCCTCGATCTCCTCGGGCTCCAGGCCGACCGCGTCCGGGATGGACAGGTCGGGCTCCTGGCCGAGGTTGATCGAGCGCATGAACGACCGCATGCCCGCCAGCCGCTGCAACGAGGCGCGCACCGGGCCGATCTCACCGGCGGTGAACAGTTCGGCCAGGTACTCCAACGGAATTCGCAGCGCGTCGATCGCTCCGAACAGGTTGTTGTGGTTCTCGCCGTCGTGCCCGGTCTGGGTGAGGGTGTCGACCACCGGCGACAGCGGCGGCACGTACCAGACCATCGGCATGGTGCGGTATTCCGGATGCAGCGGCAGCGCGATCTGGTAGTCGACGATCAGCTTGTAGACCGGCGAATCCTGTGCGGCGGCAATCCATTCCGGGGAGATTCCGGCCCGTTCGGCCTCGGCGATGACGCGCGGGTCGTGCGGGTTGAGGAAGACGCCCAGCTGTGACGGGTACAGGTCCTGGTCGTTCTCGACCGAGGCGGCCTCGAGCACCTTGTCGGCGTCGTAGAGCATGACGCCGATGTAGCGCAGCCGGCCGACACAGGTCTCCGAGCACACGGTCGGGATGCCGACTTCCACACGCGGGTAGCAGAAAGTACATTTCTCCGCTTTGCCCGTCTTGTGGTTGAAGTAGATCTTCTTGTACGGGCACGCGGTCACGCACTGCCGCCAGCCGCGGCACTTGTCCTGATCCACGAGCACGATGCCGTCCTCGGCGCGCTTGTAGATCGCGCCGGAGGGGCAGGACGCCGCGCAGGACGGGTTGAGGCAGTGCTCGCAGATGCGCGGCAGGTAGAACATGAAGGTCTCTTCGAACTCCAGTTTCACCTGCTCGGACAGCTTGGCCAGCAACGGGTCCTTGCCGACCTGCTCGGGACCCGAACCCAGCGAGTCGTCCCAGTTCGCGCCCCAGGTGACCTTGGTGTCCTCACCGGTGATCAGCGACTTGGGCTTGGCCACCGGGGTGGTGTCCATCTGCGGGGCGGACAGCAGGTTCTCGTAGTCGTAGCTCCACGGGTCGTAGTAGTCCGACACGGTGGGCAGGTCCGGGTTGGCGAAGATATTGAGCAGCCGCTTCATCCGGGATCCGGACTTCAGCGTCAGGCGGCCCTTCTTGTCGAGGGTCCACCCGCCCTTCCACTTCTCCTGGTCCTCGTAACGCCGCGGATAACCCTGTCCCGGACGGGTTTCCACATTGTTGAACCAGACGTATTCGGTGCCCGAGCGGTTGGTCCACGCCTGCTTGCAGGTGACGCTGCAGGTGTGGCAGCCGATGCACTTGTCCAGGTTCATGACCATGGCGAGCTGAGCCATGACGCGCATATCAGTACTCCACTTCCTGCGAGCGCTTACGAATCGTGGTGACCTCGTCGCGCTGATTTCCGGTGGGGCCGTGGTAGTTCAGCGCGAACGACTGTTGCGCGTAGCCGCCGATGAGATGCGAGGGCTTGATCATGATCCGGGTCAGCGCGTTGTGGATGCCACCGCGCTTGCCCTTGCCGACCTTGGTGTTCTCGCCGCCCTCGATGCGGGGGACGTTCACCGCGCGGTCCTGGGCGTGGTACATGAACACGGTGCCCTCGGGCATGCGGTGCGAGACGATGGCGCGCGCCACCACGATGCCGTTGCGGTTGATCGCCTCGATCCAGTCGTTGTCGGCGACGCCGATCTTCTTGGCGTCCACGTCCGACATCCAGATCGCCTGCCCGCCACGCGAAAGCGTGAGCATGTGCAGATTGTCCTGATACGCGGAGTGGATGGACCACTTGGAGTGCGGCGTCAAATACCGAACGGTCACCCCGTTGCCATCGACGTTGCCGATGCCGGGTTCGGCGAACAACGCGCTCATGTCCAGCGGCGGCCGGTAGATCGGCAGCTGCTCGCCGAGCTCCATCATCCAGTCGTGGTCGAGGTAGAAGTGCTGGCGGCCGGTGAGGGTGTGCCAGGGCTTGGACCGCTCGACATTGATGGTGAAGGGGGAGTAGCGGCGTCCGCCGGTCTCGCTCCCGGACCATTCCGGTGAGGTGATCACCGGAACGGGCCGGGCCTGCGTGTCGGCGAAGGTGATTCGCTTACCCTCGTGCTCGGCAGCCAGATCGGCCAGCTCGGTTCCGGTGCGCTCTTCGAGCGCATGGAACCCTTCCACCGCGAGCCGGCCGTTCGTGGTGCCGGACAGTGCCAGGATCGCCTCGGCCGCGTGGGTGTCCTTGGCCAGAGACGGACGGCCCTGCGCGACACCGGAAACCACCGTGCCGTTCACGCCGCGCAGGTAATCTACCTCGGCATCGGGAATTGTGGTGACACCCTTCGTGGTGAGTCCCAGAGTTTCCACGAGCGGTCCGAGCGCGGCCATCTTCTCCGCGACCTTCGGGTAGTCGCGTTCGACGACAACGAGTTTCGGCATGGTGACACCCGGAACGGGTTCGCATTCACCGTATTTCCAGTCCAGTACCCGGCCACCGGCCTGCGCCATGGCGTCGGCGGTGTCGTGCTGCAACGGCATCGCGACCAGGTCCTTGCGCACGCCGAGATGCTTCTCGGCCAGCCAGGAGAACCCGCGGGCGATGCGGTGGAAGGCCTCGAAATCGGTCTTCGCCTCCCACGGCGGGGAGATCGCCGGGGTGAAGGCGTGCACGAAGGGGTGCATGTCGGTGGAGGACAGGTCGTGCTTCTCGTACCAGGTGGCGGCCGGGAACACGATGTCGGAGAACAGGGTCGTGGACGTCATGCGGAAGTCCATCGACATCAACAGGTCCAGTTTCCCGGTGGCGGCCTCGTCGCGCCATTCCAGTTCCTGCGGGCGAATGCCGGTGGCCTCGGTGGTCTGCAGGTTGGAATCGGCGCCGAGCAGATGCTTGTGGAAGTACTCGTTGCCCTTACCGGACGAGCCGAGCAGGTTGGCGCGCCACACGGTGAGGACACGCGGGAAGTTCTCCGGCGCGTCGGGATCCTCGCAAGCGAAGCGCAGATCGCCGGACTTGAGGCCGTCGACCACGTAGTCGGCGGGCGCTTTGCCCGCCTCGTCCGCCTCGTCGACCAGATCCAGCGGATTGCGGTTCAGCGTCGGGTAGGACGGCATCCAGCCCAAACGCGAAGCGAGCGCGATATTGTCGGCCGCGGTCCGCCCGGCGAACGCGCCCTTGCTCAGCGGCGAGGCGAAGGATTCGCTGGTGAACGGGTCGTAGCGCCACTGGTTGTTGGCCAGGTACCAGAACACGGTGCCCTGCATCTGGCGCGGCGGCCGCTGCCAGTCGGAGGCGAAAGCCAGTGTGGCCCAGCCGGTCACGGGTCGGCACTTCTCCTGGCCCACGTAATGCGCCCAGCCGCCGCCGTTCACGCCCTGGCAGCCGGTGAGCAGCGTCAGGGTGAAGAAGGAGCGGTAGATCTGGTCGCTGTGGAACCAGTGGTTGGTTCCCGCGCCCATGAGGATCATGGACCGGCCCCGGGAACGCTCGGCATTGTCGGCGAATTCGCGCCCGAGGCGTTCGGCCTGTTGGGCGGGGACGCCGGTGATCGACTCCTGCCAGGCGGGAGTGTAGGGCTGAGTCGCGTCGTCGTAGCCGGTCGGCCAATTGCCGGGCAGGCCGGACCGTCCGACGCCGTACTGCGCCAGCAGGAGATCGAACACCGTCGTCACCCGTCGCCCCGCGATGACGGTGGTCGGCACGCCGCGGGTGAGGACAGCCGCATCGCTGCCCGCGGAGAGCCCGTCGAAGCGCGGGAACTGCACGGCCGCAACATCATCGGTGCGGCCGTACAGGGTCAGCAGGGGATCGATGTCGCCCAGATCCAGATTCCACCGGCCCTTGCCCGCTTCGTTGAAGCGGTGGCCGAGGGAGCCGTTGGGCACCCGGGGAGCGCCGTCCGCGTCCAGCAGGACGGTCTGGTGCTCCACGCCCTCGCCGGTGTGGCCGAGATCGGCGGCGGTGAGGAACTTGCCGGGGGTGAAGGTGTGGCCGCTGTAGTCACCGTCGGTGTCCCAGCCGCCGTCGTGCTCGTCCAGCGCCACCAGGTACGGCAGGTCGGTGAAGCGCTTGACGTAGTCGTCGAAGTAGGGAGTCTGCTTGTCCAGGAAGAACTCTCGCAGCACCACGTGACCCATGGCCATGGCCAGGGCGGCGTCGGTGCCGGGACGGGCGGGCACCCACTCGTCGGCGAACTTGGTGTTGTCGGCGTAGTCGGGGGAGACCACCACGACCTTCTGGCCGCGGTAGCGGGCCTCGGTCATGTAGTGCGCGTCCGGGGTCCGGGTGACCGGGACGTTGGAGCCCCACATGATCAGGTATCCGGCGTCGAACCAGTCCGCGGACTCCGGCACGTCGGTCTGGTCGCCGAAGACCTGCGGGGAGGCGACGGGCAGGTCGGCGTACCAGTCGTAGAACGACAGCATGGAGCCGCCGATGAGCGAGATGAACCGCGCGCCCACCGCGTGCGACACCATCGACATGGCGGGAATGGGGGAGAAGCCCGCGACCCGGTCCGGGCCGTACTTCTTGATGGTGTGCACGTGCGCGGCCGCGGCGATCTCGGCGGCCTCCCACCACTCGGCGCGGACGAAACCGCCCTTGCCGCGCGCGGACTTGTAGGACTTGGCCTTGTCGGCGTCCTCGACGATGGACTCCCATGCCAGCACGGGATCCTTCAGCCGCTCCTTGGCCGCGCGGTACAGCTCGAGCAGCACGCCGCGCACGTACGGGTAGCGGATGCGCGCGGGGGAGTAGGTGTACCAGGAGAACGACGCGCCACGCGGGCAGCCGCGCGGTTCGTACTCCGGCTTGTCCGCGCCCACGCTCGGGTAGTCGGTCTGCTGCGACTCCCAGGTGATGACCCCGTCCTTGACGTAGATCTTCCACGAGCAGGAGCCGGTGCAGTTCACACCGTGCGTGGAGCGCACCACCTTGTCGTGTGACCAGCGGTCCCGATAGAACTCGTCGGCCTCACGGCCACCGGTCTTGTGCAGGGTGCGCAAGTCACCGGACACCTCGCCGCGGTTGAAGTACTTCCCCAGTCGAAGCAGCGCATCGGCGGACGAGTGTCCGTTCTGCGTGATGGTCATAACGCCCCCTTCGAGCTGGAAAACCGGGCTGCTGGCTCGACTGTAGGGACGTCCGGGGAGGCATCAAAACGGTTTGCTCACAATGCTCGAAAGGAGTTTGTGAGCTGTGAGATCGCCGCAATGTTCCGGTCACTGAGGGGTAGCGGCCGAGGTCACACCCTCCTCTCGCGACCTGGGAAAACCCTTCCGCGCCCGGTGAAACGTGTTCCCGTGAAGGTGTTTCGGACCAGTGGCGGTGAAGCTTCCGAAACGGTTGGTTCTCGCTTACTTAATATTTGTTAACACACCTTCGAATAGCTGGATGATCGCTGTTGGGGGCTCGCGGGAAAGAACTCGGCAAGGGTCCTGGAAATGCCGTGACGTCGTGCCTACTCCGCGATCAATTCGGCTTCGGCATCCAGCGCGCGTTGCGTGTCCTCCGGAACACGCACGGCTCCAGGGCGATACGTGACGGCGCGCAGCTCGCCGCTGTAGCGGAACACACCCCGGCGCTCCCGGAGGTCCCACGCCACCGGTCCCCGGGCGTCCAGCCCGACCGAGATGCCGGTCCACGGCGACATGCCCGCCAACTGCACCTGGTCGGGCAATTCGCCGGCGCGCACCCCGTCGATGCCCAGCGTGAAATCCCACCGCAGGTGCGGCCGGACCGTCGCCGACAGGGTGAGGAGCCGACTGCCTTCGGCGATCTCGCCCGCGTCTAGGGTGGCGTACCGCCCGTAGGCGTTGTAACCGAAGATCAGTCGACCGTTCTCGACATAGAGCAGGTAACCGCCGAGTGGGTCACCGTGTGCGACCAGGACGCCCTCGTCCCCGGCCCGATAACCGGAGAGTTCGACGGTGATGGTGAAGTCGCGATAGGCGATGAGCCGCTGGGAGCGGTATCGCTCCAGCGTGGGCGTGCCCGGGAGGATCCGGACCGGATCGCCGAGCCGCGCCTCCTCGGGCCGCCGCAGCGCCAGATCCTGGCGGGTGAGCAACGGGAAAACCGTGTTGTGCCAAGCGGCTTCGTCCCACGCGGCGGCGAGCTCGGCCACCTTGTCGGGCAGCCGCTCGGACAGGTCGTGCAGCTCGGTCGGGTCGGCGCGGACGTCGAAGAGCTGCCAGCGCGGGTCGTCGATATCGCGGCCGGGCTCGTGCAGGGCGAGCAGCTTCCAGCCGTCGCGGTAGAAGCCGCGATGGCCGGTCATCTCCGAGTACTGCTCGACATGCAGGGAGACCGCGGACGGATCGTGCAGCACCCGCGCCGCGGAGATGCCGTCGAAGTCCTTGGCGGGCAGGCCGTTACGAACACTCGGCCGCTCCAGGCCGATCAGGTCGAGCAGCGTGGGAGCCAGATCGGTGATGTAGACGTACTCCTGGCGTACCCCGCTGTCGTCGCCGGTCCGCGGCAGCCCCTGCGGCCAGGACAGTACGAACGGCACCCGGACCCCGCCCGCGAAGGTCTGGCCCTTGTAGAACCGGAACGGCGTGTTCGAGGCCTGTCCCCAGCCGCGCGGATAGTGCACGCCGAGCTTGGCGGTGCCGATGAGTTCGTCGTCGTGCGGGACGTCGCGCTCCCACTCCGGCTCGTCGACCTGGGCGAACTGCGCGAAGTAGGTGCGGGTGCCCTCCGGTCCGCCCTCGGCGGTGCCGCCGTTGTCGGAGGTGAACACGATGATGGTGTTGTCCAGCTCGCCGAGCTGTTCCAGGGTGTCCACGATCCGGCCCAGGCTCTGGTCGATGCTGTCGACCATGCCCGCGTACACCTCCATGTACCGCTCGAACCGCGACCGCTGCTCGTCGGTCAGCGCCTCCCATTCCTGGGCCTCGTAACCCGGCTCGGTATTGCGCGGCTTCTGCTCGGTCCCCGGCGGGAACAAGCCCTGCGCGAGCTGCGCGGCGAATCGGCTCTGCCGCAGTCGATCCCAGCCCTCGCGGTAGCGGCCCCGATATTTGGCCTGATCCTCCGGTTTGGCCTGCAGCGGACCGTGCATGGCGGTGTGCGCGAAGTACAGGAAGAACGGCTTGGTGGCGTCGTGCGCGCGCAGTTCCTTGATGTAGCCGACCGCGCGATCGGTGTAGTCGTCGGTGAGGTAGTAGTCCTCGGGATACTCCTCGATATTCACCGGCGAGCTGTCCGAGATGAGCTGATTCGGGTAGTAGAAGGAGTTCAGGCCCTCCAGGGAGCCGTAATACCGGTCGAATCCGCGTCGCGTCGGCCAGGAATCGCGTCGCGCGGCCGGGTGCAGCGTGGCGTCGCGCACCAGATGCCATTTCCCGACCGCGTAGGTCGCATATCCGTTGGCGCGCAGGATTTCCGGCAGCGTCAGCACATCGTCGGCCAGTTCCAGCCGCAACCCGGGATATCCGGGATCGGCATTGGCGACGAAACCGAAACCGGCGCGGTGGGAATTGATTCCGGTCAGCAGCGCCGCGCGCGACGGCGAGCACAGTGGCGTGGTGTGGAAGTTGGTGAGCCGCAAACCATTCGCGGCCAGCCGATCGAGAACCGGGGTGTCGATCTCCGACCCGAACGGGCCGATATCGCTGAACCCCATATCGTCGACCAGCACCACCACGACATTCGGCGCACCGGCGGGCGCGACCGGCGGATACTGCCATTCCGGTGTGGAATCGGCGGTGGTGCGGCCGATCTCACCGGAGAAACTCTCATAACCACGGGCATGGGCGGGGACTGACATGCTCCCCAGCAAAGGCCGCCCGCCGGTGTGACGGCCAGGGTTTCACTCTGGCTGCGTGCAACGGGTGATCCGTCATGCATTCGCGGTTAGCGTCGCCGCACACAATCCAGCGATCGGTCCACACTCGAGGATTTCCAGATGAATTCGTCCCCCGGCGCCCTGCACCGCCGTACCTTCCTGCGCGGCTCGGCCGTCGCCGCCCTGGCGATCTTCGGCGGCGGGGCGCTGGCCGCCTGCACCTCGGCGGTGAGCCGGCAGAAGGGCGGCGACGACAATGCGCAACCCGTGCGCGGCGGGACCCTGAAGTACGGCGTGCTGGTCGATCTCGTGCCCGCCAACCTGCTCACCAATACCGGCACCACGCCGTACGTGGTCGGCCTGGTCTTCGAGACCCTGGTGCGGTACCCGCACGACAAGCTCGAACCGCAGCCGCTGCTGGCCAAGAGCTGGACCGTCGCGCCCGACGGCAAATCCATCACCCTGGAACTGCGCGACGACGTGACATTCCACAGCGGCCGCCCCTTCACCTCCAAGGATGTGGAGTTCTCGCTGCGCACCTACGCCGACCCGAAATGGTCGGGCCAGCTCAAGAGCACCGCCGCCGCGGTGACCGGCATCGACGCCAGCGCCCCGCACCGGATCACGCTCACCCTGGCGCACCCGCTGAGCAATCTGTTCGACCTGCTCGACACCGTGCCCATCCTCGACAGCGAATCGATCGACCAGCTGGGCACCGGCGAGAAGATCGTCGGCACCGGGCCGTTCCGATTCGTGCAGCGAATCCCCAACCAGCAGTTGGTGTTCGAGAAGAACGCGAACTACTGGGTGCCGGACCGCCCCTACCTGGACCGGGTCGAACTCACCATCATCTCCGACAACCAGGCGCAGCTGAACGCCCTCAAGACCGGGCAGATCCACCTCGCCGACGGCGTCACCTACCGCGACAACGAGAACCTGGCCAAGACCGACGGCTACCGCGTCTACACCTACGAGGGCGCCGAGATCGAGATCTACGTCGGCGCGAACGTCGCCGACCCGGTGCTGTCGGACGTGCGGCTGCGGCAGGCCATCGCCTTCGCCGTCGACCGGGAGCGCATCATCGCGGAGGTGTTCCGCGGCGCGGGCTACGCCGCGAACCTGCCGTGGCCCAAGAACTCGCCGGCCTTCGACGCCGCCCGCAACACCCGCTACTCGCGAGATGTGGCCAAGGCCAAGCAGATTCTGGCCCAGCTGCCCAAGCCGCCGAAGATCCCGCTCACCTACAACACGGCGGTGTCCGCGTACGAGGCCGCCGCGCAGATCGTCCAGGCCAACCTGGCCGAGATCGGCATCGAGGTGGAACTCGCGCCCACCGACAACGCCACCTTCGTCAAACAGCTGATCGGCGCGCAGTTCCCGGGCCTGTGGATCACCGACCACTCCTGGGCGCAGTTCGTGCCCTCCACCCTGACCGTCAGCGCCTACCCGTTCAATGCCCGGAAGAACGCCTCCCACTTCGAATCGCCCGCCTACGTGGCGGCCGCCGACGCGGCCTGGCAGCTGCCGCAGAGCACCGGCCCGGACGCGGTCCGCGCCTACCAGGCGTTGAGCGATCAGCTGCTCGACAGCCTGTTCCTCATCGAGATCGGCGTCCGGTACGCGCAGGGCTCGGCGACCCGGAAGCTGCACGGCTTCAACTGGACCAAGCGCCGCGAACTCGCGTTGACCGAGGCGTTCCTGGCATGACCGCCTACCTGCTGCGCCGGGTCCCCTCCGCGCTGGCGGTGCTGTTCGGGGCCTCGGTGCTGATCTTCCTGCTGTTGCGGCTGGTGCCCGGCGACCCGGCGACCATCCTCGCCGGAGCCGACGCCACGCCGGAAACCGTCGCGGCCATCCGGCATCAGCTCGGACTGGACCGCTCCATCCCCGCCCAGTACCTGTCGTGGCTGCGCGGCGTGGTGACCGGCGACCTGGGCCGGTCGTACCTCATCGGCGGCCAGATCTCCGACCTCATCGGGCGGGGGTTGTCCAACACGCTCATCCTCGCGGGCGCGGCGCTCCTGCTCGCGGTCGTCGTGAGCCTGGCGGTGTCGGTCGCGTCGGTGCTGTGGGACCGCCGCTGGATCCATGCGATCGTGGCCGCCGCCAATACCGTCACCGTCGCCGTCCCGGTCTTCGTGACCGGCGTGCTGCTGGTGCTGGTCTTCGCCGTGACCATCCCCGTCCTGCCCTCGGGCGGCCTGCCGCCGGACGGCTTCCTCGCCCGGCCCGACATCGCCGTGCAGTACCTGCTGCTGCCCGCGGTGTGCCTGGCCCTGCCGGTGTCGGCGGCGCTGACCCGCTTCCTCACCGAGGCGCTGCGCACCGAACTCGCCAAGCCGTACGTCCTCACCGCCCGCGCCCTCGGCGTCCCACGTCGCCGCATCGTCACCCACGACGCCCTGCGCAACGCCCTGCCCGCCATGCTCACCACCCTCGGCATCCAGACCGGCAATCTCCTCGGTGGCGCGGTCCTGGTCGAGGCCGCCTTCGCGTGGCCCGGCATCGGCCGCCTCATCGAAGAGGGCATCAACCGCCGCGACTACCCGGTGGTGCAAGCCCTGCTGCTGTTCTCGGTCGCGGTGTTCGTGGGCCTCCAACTGCTCACCGACATCGCCCACGCGTACCTCGATCCCCGCATCCGCATCGGAGGCCGCGCATGAGCGAGTCCGCCGCAGCCCTCGACACGCTGCCCGCCGACCACACCGCCCAGCCGGCCGCGGAAGATCCGGTGCGTCGATCGGATCCGGGTCGCTCGCCGTGGCGCGCGCTCACCCGCGGTCAGGGTCTGGCCGGAGTGCTGCTCATCGCCGTCATCGTGGTCACGGCGCTGGCCGCCGGGCTGCTGACGACATACGGGCCGCTGGAGCAGATCCCGGGGGCCAATCTGCTCGGGCCGAGCGGGGAGCACTGGCTGGGAACCGATCACCTCAATCGGGATGTGTTCACCCGCCTGCTCTACGGCATCCGCGTCGACCTGTTGATCGCCTTCCTCGCGGTTCCGGCGGGCGCGGCCCTCGGCTCGGTCATCGGGCTGGCCGCCACGGTGAATCCGGTCGCGGATGTGCTGGCGCAGCGCGTGTTCGACCTGATCCTGGCGTTCCCGGCGCTCATCTTCGCGATCGCGCTGACCGCGGTCACCGGGCCGGGCGCGCACGCGGTCGCCATCGTGATCATCGCCGCCGAGGTCCCCATCTTCGGCCGGCAGATCCGCACCGCCGTGCTGGCCGTGCGCGAGCAGCCCTTCGTCGAGGCCGCCACCGTGATCGGCGCGAGCACCGCCTGGACCCTGCGCAAACACGTGCTGCCCAATGTGATCGAACCGCTCGGAGTCCAGCTGGCGCTGTCACTGTCGCTGGCCGTGTTCGTGGACAGCGCCATGAGTTTCATCGGCATCGGGGTGCGGCCGCCGAACCCGTCGCTGGGATCCCTCATCGCCGAGTCCACCCGCAATCTGGACGCCAATCCCGCCATGGCGGTCGGGCCGCTGCTGGTGGTGTCGGCGCTGACGCTCGGATTCCTGTTGATCGCCCAGGCTCTGGGCCGCGCCCGGAGGGTGATATGACCGCCGAGACCTTGCTCGACATTCGTGATCTGGCAGTACGTTTCGGCGCGCGGGAGGTCGTGCGCGGCGTGGACGTCCAGGTGGCGCGCGGGGAGACCGTGGCGCTGGTGGGTGAATCCGGCTCCGGCAAATCGCTCACCGCGCGCGCCGTGCTCGGGCTGCTCCCCGCCGGCGCCACCGCCACCGGCTCGGTCCGGCTGGACGGGACCGAGATCGTCGGCGCCACCGAGGACGAGCTGCGGCCCCTGCGGGGCACCCGGGCCGCCATGGTGTTCCAGGAACCGCAGACCGCCCTGAACCCGGTGCGGCGCATCGGAAGCCAGATCGCCGAGGCCCTGCGCGCCCACCGGCCGATCGGCAAGGCGCAGGCCCGCGCCCGCGCCATCGAACTGCTCGGACTCGTCGACATCCCCGAGCCGGAGACGCGGGTCGACTGGTATCCGCACCAGCTCTCCGGCGGGCAGAAGCAGCGGGTCGTGATCGCGCTGGCCCTGTCCGGCGAACCGGACCTGCTCATCGCCGACGAGCCCACCACCGCGCTCGACGTCACCGTGCAGGCCGAGATCCTGCGCCTGTTGCGGGACCTGCAGCGGCGCAACGACACCGCGATCCTGTTCATCACCCACAACCTGGGCGTGGTGGCCGCCATCGCCGATCGGGTGGTGGTCATGCGGGCCGGGGAGGTGGTCGAAACACGGTCGGTCCGTGAGCTTTTCGCGAGCCCGCGGGCGCAGTACACACGGGAACTGCTGGCCGCCGTCCCGGTGCTGCCGCAGGACAGCGCGCCCCCGGCGCCCCCGGTGGCCGTGGTGACCGCGGAGCCCGAGCCGGAGACGCCCGCCGCGGCCGACCCCGAACCGGTGCTGCGCGTCCGCGATCTCTCGGTCGTCTACCGCCGCCACGGCAAGCAGTTCCAGGCCCTGCGGGACGTGTCGTTGACGCTGGCCCCCCGCGAGGTGATCGGCCTGGTCGGGGAATCCGGTTCGGGCAAGAGCACTCTCGGCCGCACCGCGCTCGGCCTGGTGCCCGCGACGGCGGGAGAGGTGGTGTTACAGGGAGTCCCGCTCACCGGGCTACCGGGCCGCGAACTGCGCGGGCTGCGCAAGAACGTCGCCCTCGTGCATCAGGACGTGACCGCCTCACTGGATCCGCGGCGGTCGGTGGAGGACGCGATCGGGGAGCCGCTGCGGGTGCACCGGGCGGCCTCGGGCGCGCTGCTCCGCGCCAAGGTCGGCGAACTGCTCGAATCGGTACGGCTGCCGCGTGAGTACGCGACACGCCGTCCCGGCGAACTGTCCGGGGGGCAACGCCAGCGTGTCGCGCTGGCCCGCGCGCTGGCCCTGGCCCCACGCCTGCTGGTGGCCGACGAACCCACCAGCGCCCTGGACGTCTCGGTGCAGGCGCGGGTGCTGGACCTGTTCGCGGACCTGCGCGCCGAGTACGGATTCGCCTGCTTGTTCATCAGTCACGACCTGGCCGTCGTGCATCAGGTGGCCGACCGGGTGGTGGTCCTGCGAGAAGGGCGTATCGTCGAATCGGGCCCGGTCGACGCCGTGTTCGGCAGTCCGCGCGAGGAGTACACGCGCCGCCTGCTCGACGCGGTGCCCGCCCCGGATCCGGTGCGTTCACGGGAAGCGAAAAACTCTTCCGCGGAACCGCCCTTGGCTTTGGGGGCTTGACGGTAGTTTGGAGATCGGACTCCCCGCCGTCCATCACCGATCCCGTGTCACATATACCAACAGGATTATTCGGTGATACTGATTGGATTTGCGGCGCTGAGAGGTTCATATACCGATCTGTGTAAGTATCCGTCCTGAAGCGGATCTCGGTGGTGCCTCTATGGGGAGGCGAGGTGGGCCACCGGGATTCCGAGAAGGAGGGAACCAGTGGGCGCGAGAGCGGTATGCGGACAGGATTTTCGGGAACTCGAAGCACCCACGTTCGGAAACCTGCTGCGGCGGCTGCGTGACAATCGCGGTGTTTCCCGCGAACGGCTGGCATTCAATGCCGGCGTAAGCGCCAGCTACATAACGCATCTGGAGAAGGGCGACCGCGGAAACCCCACTCGCGAAGTGGTGACCGCGCTCACCCGCTATCTGGACCGGCTGGTCCCGCTCTCCAGCGAGGACCGTCGCCAGCTCGACGATCTGTCCGGCCTGGGATCGGACCAGGCTCCGTCCGCGGCGGAACTGCGCGCGGTCATCACCCCGGAGATGGTCCGCACTCTCGATCTGCACAGCCCGAATATGGCCGCGCTGCTCGACATCCGGTCCAACCTGCTGGCGTGCAATGCCGCCTGGCACGACGCGTTCCCCGGACTGCTCCCGCACGGCAATATGCTGCGCTGGTTCTTCGGTCATGAGCTGGCCGCGAAAGTGATGGTCAACTGGGAGTCGGACGCCCGGCTGATCGCGGGCTGGATGCGCGCATTGATCGGCCGCTCCGGAAATACCGAGGGATTCACCGATCTGATCCGGGATCTCGGGGAATTCCCGAAATTCCGGCAGGCGTGGTCCGACGGCGGCGTCGAGTTCGCACCCCACGTCTTCACCCTGCACATGCGCAACCCGATCACCGGTGTGCGCCGCCGGATTCTCGCGCAGACCGGCCGCATCGACGGCGCGGCCTACCCGGGCCAGCTGTTGACCGTTCTCGGTCTCCCCGGCTGAGCCCGGTGGAATGGGGGACGCCGCTCTCAGCCTCGCAGCGGAATGAACTCGGCCAGGGCGCCGTCCTCGGCGTCGGCGGGAACGATCACCAGGCCGTCACGGTCCAGCAGATCGGCCAGATGGGCCGTGTGCAGCCGCAGATCGCCCTGGAAGCCGCCACCGGGCAGCGCCCGCGCCGGGACGATGCGGGCCACCGGAGCGGTCAGCTCGGCCGCGTTGGCCAGCGGGCCCAGCACCCGCCGCGCCGGTGTCGCACCGGTCATGCCCTCCACGATGGCGCCGATCAGCGCCAGCAGGGTGGAGATGGCCGCGAAGGGGTTGCCTGGCAGTCCCAGAACGACTGTGCCGGAAGGCAGTTGGGCGGCCACCGTGGAGCCGCCCGGCCGCAGCCGCAGCCGGCGCAACAGCACGGTGGACTCGGTGCGGTCCAGCGCGGAGCGCAGCTGGTCGGCCGCGCCGCCGCCGGTCGCGCCGACGATGACGAGCAGATCGCAGTCGGCCGCGGCCGCCAGCACCTCGTCGAAGGCGTTCGCGGTGTCGCGCAGGTGAACCCGGTCGATCGTGGTGACGCCGTACCAGGCCAGGATGTCGGGCAGCACCGGGCCGATGGCATCGCGGGTCTGGCCGGTGTGCAGCGGGCCGTCCCCGCGAATCTCGTCACCGGTCATCACGATTCGCGCCCGCACCGGGCCGCGGATCGACGCCGTGGCGACCTCGGCGCTGGCGGCCACCGAGATGAGGGCGGCGGTGACCGGGGTGCCCGCGGGCGCGACTTCCGCGCCGGGAAGCCAGTATTCGCCGCGGCGGCGCACGTCCTCGCGGATCGGCGTGTCCGGCAGCCGGTACAGGGTGCCGTCCTCGCCGATGTGCACGAACTCGTCGCGCACCACCGAACTGGTCCCGTCGGGCACGTGCGCGCCCGTCGCGATGCGGACCGCTTCGCCGTCCAGCAGGCCCACCGGCCGCTCACCGCCCGCGAACCCGATATCGCGGCGCAGCTGCCACGGCCCGTCGCCGCTGACGGCGTACCCGTCCATGGCCGACACGTCGAAACGCGGCAACGCGTCGGCGGCCAGCAGCGGGGCGGCCAGGGTCGCGCCGCGCGCCGAGCGCAGGGTGGCGCGGCGCGCCGGCAGCGGGGAGATGCTCCCGCGCAGCACATCCCGCGCCTCGTCGAGCCACAGCGGCTCGGCCGTCCGGACCGCGCCGGTGCGCGCCCGGCGCACATCCTCGGGGGTGTCGCAGTCCTCGACGCCGGGCAGCGCGACCATGGCGGTGTCCACCGGCACCAGCGCCTTCATCGGCCGATTCACCAGGGAGTCCAGGGAATTCAGCGCCGCCTCCAAGGCGGCGCGGCGCCACACGCCGACCAGGTACTGCGGGCGGCCCGAGGCGTCGGCGGCGAATACCGCGTCGCTCCCGGATTCCCTTGCGTGGGACAGCAGTTCGCTCACCGCCGCCGCGGTGAGGAAGGGCATGTCGGCGGCCAGCACCACGATCAGCCCGGCGGGGAACTCACACCCGGCCAGGGCGCCCAGACCTGCGGCGATGGCGGCGACGGGGCCCGCCCCGGCCGGTATCTCCTGTGCCTGAAGGACTTCCGGCGGCAGTTCGGGCCGGTGCGGTCCGACCACCACCGTGCGCGCGCAGCCCGCGACCGCGGTGAGCGCCGCGTCGAGCATGGATTGCCCGCCCACGACCAGCGCGGGTTTGTCCACTCCGCCCATCCGGCTGGCCTTTCCTCCGGCCAGCACGATGGCGTCGACGGGTGTCACGATCCCGTTCCTGGGTGGGGGAGTGTCAGGGCCTCACTGCGCATGGTTGAAGATCGTAGTGGCACGCTGTTCAGGGGTCGCCGGGCACGCCGGAAACCTGCGCTTGCTAAGCAATTGCCGATAGTCGTTACGTTATGAGATGTGGCACGACACATAGTAGAAATGGTCTTGTTTTAACCTTCGGAACAATCGCATATGGCAGTATCCGAGTCGAGAACTGGCGGAGTATGCGGCGTTCGTCACAGTTCGCACCAGGCGTCACACCGGGTCCCACTGTCCGGAACCAGGAGGACTCAGAGCGATGAAGGTTGGTTTGCTGAGTGTTTGTGGAGAGGGAACGGCGTGGTGCTGGGCGTGAAACCGGATAGGGACTCGGACGATCTGAAGCCGCCGACTTTCGGATTGCTGCTGCGCCGCCTGCGTGATGCGCGGGGCGTATCACGCGAAAGGCTCGCGTTCAACGCCGGTGTGAGCGCCAGCTACATCAGTCATTTGGAGAAGGGCGATCGCGGCCACCCCACCCGCGAAGTGGTGGATGCGCTGCTGCGATATCTGGACCGAATAACCCCGCTGTCCGCCGTCGAGCGCCGCCATCTGCTCGATCTGGCCGGACTCGGGGTGAGTGAATTCCCGTCCGTGGAGCAACTGCGCGCGGAAATCACCGACGACATGCGCCGCGCCCTCGATCTGCACGAGCCGAATCTGGCCGCCTACGTCGATACGCGCTGGAATGTGCTGGCGTGCAACGAAAGCTACGCGCGCGCATTCCCGGGGCTGGAGCGCGACACCAATATTCTGCGCTGGTTCCTGGGCAACGACGCGGCGCGCGAGGTGATGGTCGAGTGGGAGGAAGAGGTCCGGCTCACCGTGCACTGGTTGCGCGGGCTGATCGCGAGCTCTGGAGATACCGCCTGGTCGGTTGAATTCCTCGCAGAACTCGGACGTTTCGGACTTTTCCGGGAAATGTGGGACGAGGGCATCGCCGCCTACGGACGGCCCCGCGCCACCATGCGCCTGCGCGAGCGGCAGACCGCCCGGCGCTTCGATATCGCGGTCCAGCTGTTCAGCGTCTTCAACGCCGCCTACCCCAGCCAGATCCAGATCTTCCTCGGCATCCCGAGCTGGCACGAGGCCGGGATTTCCCCCGATGGGACCGCCTTCGACGAGGGCACCGGCCGGCCGTGACCGCCATGGGCACGGCCCGCGGGGCTCCTGCGCCGGCGACCGGCTACTGCGCGGCCTGAACCCCGCGCTCGGCCCGATTCTCGATCTGACCCCGCTTGGCGGGCCACGGCGCCGACAGCGCCCGCGCCAGCCGGCTCTCGCGCCGGGCGATGGACTGCTCGACCAGCCGAATCAGCAGGGGCGCAACGACTTCCGGATGGGTCCAGGCCGCACCGTGCCCCGCGCCGGGAATGGTCACCACGCCGTCGGCTCCGGACAGCCCGGCGGTGAGCGCCTCGGACTTCTGGGACGTGCTGTTGCCGTCGTGGCTCCCGCGCACCACGAGGGCGGGCGCGGTGATCTCCGATAGTCGGTGCAGCACCGAACGCCGCTCCATCAGGCAGCGGGCGGCGGGCATGATGGCCTGGCGGTCGGAGCTGTACCAGCGACTGGTCCAGGCCCGCCACTGCCGCGGATCGGTGCCGCCGATGAGCTGCGGGGCCAATTCGGCCACCAGCGGGGCCATCGGCTCCTCTCCGGTCCAGCGTTCGAAGAATTCGCGGTAGTAGGCCAATTCGGCCGGCGTGCACGCGGTCGCCTCGGTATCGATCAGGGCGAGCCCCTGAACGCGTTCGGGCGCGAGCAATGCCATGCGCAATGTGGAGTAGCCGCCCTGACTCATTCCGCCGATGACCGCGCGCTCGATTCCGAGATCATCGAGCACCGCCAATCCGTCGGCCGCGAGATCCCAATAGCTGAACGGTTCGCCATCGGGTGTCTGTGTCCGTCCGTGGCAACGCGCGTCGACCGTTACGAGATTGATACCGGCGGCTGCCAGGGATTCGCGCATCGGCTCGAACATCGACTCGTCCATGAAGAAACCGTGGGCGAGCAGAAGCGTGGGGCCGCTGACCTGGCTGATGTTGTAATGCACTGTTGCTGAACCTGATCGCACATAAGGCATGGTCAGACCATAAACGGCGGAACACGCCACTCCCTATATGTTTGCCCGCGTGGTGCCAGGCACCCTGCGGTGCGGTTCCCGGCGGGTACCCACACTGGCCAGTGTCAGTACTGCTAGGGGTTTGCCCCAGATTGCCCCAAAACTGGACAACAAGATCACGGGCACATTTAAATCAGCGCATGGCGCTTTTGGGACAAGCGCAATTTCAAGGGAGGAAACAAATGTTCGACGTCACCACGGCCCGGCGGAACGACTTCCGGATCGACCGCGGCGCGGGATTGCGGGAGTCGCTCGAAGGCCTGTTGCTCCATGACGGGGTCGGCCTCGATGCCCGTATGCGCCACGCGATCGCCGCGGTCGTTCACCTCGCGGTGGACGCCCCGTTGGGCGTTCCGGAAGACGCCGAGGAATTCCTGGGCCGGCTGGATGCCTCGTGGTTGTTCGCCGCGTGGAATGACAGCGATCAGGAACTCTCTCTTCTGAATACCCTCGCGGGCGGCGAGGTTCCGGCATTGAGCTGGTGCGAACTCATGTTCACCACCGCGCTCGCGCCGTGGTCGGGCGCTCCGGCGGCCGTGCACGCCCGTCGCATCTTCGTCAATGGTGAGCAGGCGCGGTTGGCTGCGGTCAGTGGTGACTGCGGCATGGGTCGGTAAAAACCATACCGTGCGTTTTTCTTTCTGAAACTTGTATTGAAGGGATGAGGATAGTGAAGCTGCTTTTCACCAATTTCGATGCCATGTTCGAATCTCTCGCCCGCCGTGACGGAGCCGACTCCGAATCCTGGCACCAGCAGGCCCTGTGCACCCAGACCGACCCCGAGGCCTTTTTCCCCGACAAGGGCGGCTCCACCCGCGAGGCGAAGCGCATTTGCTCCTCGTGCGACGTGCGCAAGGAATGCCTCGACTACGCGCTCTCCCATGATCAGCGTTTCGGCATCTGGGGCGGACTCTCGCCGCGCGAACGCCGCCGCTTCGAGCGCGGCGCGGCCTGATGGCCGTTCCGGCCCGGCAATTTCGTCGATCCGGCCGGAGTTTTTCGAAGATTTTCGTTAGTAAGGGACAGAATTCCTCCGTGGCTCGGGGCCGGTAGCCGGTTCATTCCTCGAACCGGAACCGGGCCCGCCGCAGGTCCACGCGATCCCCGGCCAGCGGGCAGCCCTCGGCGGCCAGCTGGGTCAACTGCCGATGCGCCAAATGTGGTGCGGGCGTACCGTTTGCGCGCAGCACCCGATGCCAGGGCAGATCCGCGGCGTCGGTGCGCATGATCCAGCCCACCGTGCGCGGTGTGGACAAGCCCGCCGCGGCCGCGATATCGCCGTAGGTGGCGACCCGGCCGGGCGGAATCGCCGCCACCAATTCCCGCACTCGCTCGATTTCGGCTTCGCTGGTGGGCATTTCACGCCTTCCGTGAGATCAGAGCAGTGTGCGGATCAGCTCCGCGGTTCGTGCGGGGCGCGCCTGCGACACCATGTGGTCGCAGTCGAACTCGTGGACGGTGAGCCGATCACCCAGATGCGCGGACAACGCCGCCCGGAAGTCCGGGGACACCAGCGGCGGATCCACCTTCATCGCCTGCACCATGACCGTCGGCAGCTCCCGCGGCGGCAGCACGAAGTCGCGCGCGATCTCACCCCAGTAGGCGATGATCGCGGGCAGCGTCATCCGCCAGCCCACCCGGCCGTGCGCGGTCGGCACCAGATGCTCGGCCAGCTCGGCGTCCAGCACCGCGGGGTCGACCTCGCCCCACGCGGTCTCCAGCTTGTCGAAACGGGCCTGCTCGACACTCTCGTAATCCGGCGACGCCAGCATGGACGTCGCGATGCTCAGCATGCGCTCGGCGTCGAGACCGATGGCCGGATCCAGCAGCACCAGACCGCGCACCAGATCCGGGCGGCGGTGCGCCAGATGCACCGCGACGGCCGCGCCGAACGAATGCCCGAGCGCCACCACCGGTTCGCCGGTGCCGAGTTCCGGCAGCGCGGCGAGATCATCCACGATCGCCTCGAAATCCCACGGCGGCACGCCGGGCGACCTCCCGTGCCCGCGCAGATCCGGTGCGATGATCCGGACGTCGGGGAGATGTTCGTCGGCCAGGGCCTGCCAGCGCTTGCCATGGCCCGTCAACCCGTGCAATGCCAGCACGACCGGACCGGTCGGGGGACCGAAACGATGAGTATGAAGCTCCACCACACGCCCATTCTGCTGCCTGCCCGCGCCGCGGGAAATCGCGGACCACGCTCGCCCCGGTCGATCATGAACGCCTCATGGAATGTGACAGGCAGCACGGACAACTCATGGCAAACGAAAACTGTCGGGCCGGTCTGTTGAAATAGCCGACGTGATGCGATCGGATAGCTCGGTGCAATTGGTGCGCCGAGCCGAGGCGGAGACACTCCCCCGGGAGTGGGACCCCGCCCTCCGGCCGCTCTTCCACGAGCTCGGCGCCGACCCCGGCTGGCGACCCTGGCACGTGCTCGGCGGGCCCGGCACCGGGAAGACCACACTGCTGGCCGAGGTGGCCGCCGCCCGCATCCTGGCCGGGGCCGCGCCGGAATCGGTGCTGGTCCTCACCTACACCAAGCGGGCCGCCACCGCCGTGCGCGCGGCCATCACCGCCCGCGTCGCCGCGGCCGCCGCCGATCCGGCCGGGTTCGATTCCGCCGCGTTCGATCCGGACGTGGCCGGCGTGCCCGGCGCGACCCGGGGGCCGTTGGTGCGGACCGTCCACTCCTACGCCTTCGGCCTGCTGCGCACCTTCGCGGCCGCTCACGGCAATCCACCGCCGCGCCTGCTCACCGGGTCCGAGCAGGACATCGTGATCCGCGAACTGCTGCGCGGCGACCTCGCCGACGGCGCCGCCGGATGGCCCGAACGCCTGCATCCGGCGCTCACCGCCGCGGGGTTCGCTGAACAATTGCGGGACCTCATGTTGCGGGCCACCGAACGCGGTCTGGGACCCGAGGATCTGATCGAACTCGGACGCGAACATCGGCACCCGGAATGGGTCGCCGCCGGTAATTTCGCCGAACGCTACGAGCAGATCATGATGCTGCGCTGGTCGGTCGGCATGGACGTGCCCGAGGCCAGCGCGCCCGCCCTCGATGCCGCCGAACTCGTCACCGCCGCCCTCGACGCTTTCCACACCGACCCGGAACTCCTTGCCGCCGAACGGGATCGGCTGCACTGTGTCCTCGTCGACGACGCCCAGCACCTCGATCCCCATGCCGCTCAACTGATCCGTCGGCTGGGTTCGGGCAATGCCGCCACCCTCATCGCCGCCGATCCCGATCAGGCCGTCTACGCCTTCCGCGGCGCCGACCCCCGCTTCGCCGCCGACCCCGGCGCCCCCGCGGACCGCCGCATCGTCCTCCGCCGGAACCATCGCTCGGCCACCGCTGTCCAGGAAGTAGCCGACCGCATCGCGTCCCGCCTCCCCGGCTCCGCGACCCATCGCACCCCGCCGGGTTCCGGGAACACTGCGCCCGAAATGTCCGAAACGTACTGGGGTGCGCCGCAACTCGAGGGCGAGGTGCGGGTGCAGGTGCTCACCACACCCGCCAAGGAAGCGGCGCTGATCGCCGACCATCTGCGCCGCGCGCACCTCACCCACGGCGTGCCCTGGTCCCGCATGGCCGTGATCGTCCGCTCGGTGCCGCTGTCGCTGGCCCCGCTGCGCCGGGCGCTGCTGGCCGCCGGGGTGCCGGTGCGGCAGCCGCCCGCCGACGTCCCGCTCGCCCGGCGGCGCGGCGCGGCCTGGATGTTGTTGGCGCTGCGCGCGATCACCGCCGGTGACCCGACCGCGGTCCGCCACCCGCGGCCCATCGCGTTCACCGCGGACGACGCGCTCGACCTGCTGGCCGGACCCCTGGGCGGAGCCGACCAGATCAGCCTGCGCCGACTGCGGCGCGGCATCCGGCGCACGGTGATGGAGCTCGGCTATCCGCAGCGTGACGACGCGGACGACGCGGTCATCGCGCCGGGCGACGCGGTGGAACCTGTTGTGGTGGAGTCCGATTCGAGCTTCGACGGAGACGCCGATCGTTTCGCCGACCTGGACCGCTCGTCGGCGGAGATCCTCCGGGATCTGCTGGTGGGCACCGGGAACCGCGTCGTGCTCGAGAAGCTCACCACCGTGGAGGCCGCACCCCTGCGGCGCGTGCTGAAGGCGCTGGGCCGGGCACGGAAGCTGCGCCGCGAAGGAGCCGGGCTCGAAGACGTGATGTGGGGCGTGTGGACCGCCTCCACCCTGGAACGGCGCTGGGTGGGTCAGTCCGAGCGCGGCGGCGCGGGCGGCATGCAGGCCGATCGCGATCTCGACGCGGTGGTCGGGCTGTTCGAGGCCGCCGCGGCCTACGTGGACCGGCTGCCGCGCGCCACCGTCGAGGGCTTCGTGGAATACCTGGAGCAGCAGGTGATCCCGCAGGACAACGCGCCGATCACCGACCCGGGCGAGGCGGTGACCATCTGCAGCGCGCACGCGGCCACGGGCCAGGAATGGGACACCGTGGCGGTCGCCGCCGTCCAGGAGGGGATCTGGCCCGACCTGCGGCTGCGCGGCACCCTGCTGGGCGTCGAGGAACTGGTGGACCTGCTCGCGGGCGTGGGCGGCTCGGGGGAGAAGGTGAGCCGGTCCGCGCCGCTGCTGGCCGAGGAGCGGCGGCTGCTGCTGGTCGCGTGCAGCCGGGCCCGGCGGTCGCTGCTGGTCACGGCGGTCGAATCGGTCACGGGCGACCAGGATCTGGTGCCGTCACGCTTCCTCGGCGAGCTGGACGCCGACGCCGCCGAGGGGCGACCGGGCAAGATTCCACCGGCCGTGGACCCGGGCCGCGCCCTGGCCATACACGCCCTGATCGCGGAATTGCGCACCGCCGCTTGCGATCCCGACTCCGCCCCGGAACGCCGCACCCGCGCGGCCCGGCAGCTGGCACGGCTGGCCCAGGCGGGCGTGCGGGGCGCGCACCCCGACGACTGGTACGGCACCGCCGAACTCTCCTCGGTGAATCCTTTGTGGGACAGCGAATCCGGGATGATCTCCCTGTCCCCGTCCACGGTCGACCAGCTCGAGACGTGCCCGCTGCGCTGGGCGTTGGAACGCCACGGCGGCAGCGACGCCGAGAACCCGCACGCCCTCAAGGGCAATCTGGTGCACACCCTGGTGCAGGCGCTGGCCGGGCAGGTCAGCGAAATCCAGGTGAAGCAGGCCCTGGTGAAGGCGTGGAAGAAGGTCGACCCGACCGCCCGCGACGGCGAGAACTGGCATTCCCGGGCGGAATTGCGCCGCACCGAGACCATGGTCGACACCTTCCTGGCCTGGCTGCGCAATACCCGCGACGAACTCACCGCTATCGGGGTCGAGGTCCCGGTGGACTGCGTGCTGCCCGCCCGCGGCCCCGGCGAGGTGCCGGTGCGGATCACCGGCCGGGTGGACCGGGTGGAGCGAGATGCCTTGGGCCGCTTCGTGATCGTGGACGTCAAGACCGGCAAGACGCCCATCTCCAAACAGGCCGCCGAGGAGCACGCGCAGCTGGCCACCTACCAGGTCGCCGCCGCGGAGGGCGCGCTCGGCGAGGGTGAACCCGGCGGCGCGCGCCTGGTCTACGTGGCCAAACCCAGTGCCAAGGAAGGCGCCACCCAGCGCACCCAGCCGCCGCTGGACGCCGCGGGCGTCGACAGCTGGCGCGATATCGTGCACCACGCCGCCGACGCCTCGAAAGGCCCCAGCTACCTGGCCATGCGCAATGACGGCTGCCGCCACTGCAAGGTGGCGGGCAGCTGCCCCGTGCAGGACCGCGGCCGCCAGGTGACCGACGAGTGACCACCGCATCGAACGGCGATCCCGTGGCAGGCGACGGCCGGGCCGCCGGAGGCCGCGTCACCCCGCGCCAACTGGCCGACGCGCTCGGCCTGCCGCCGCCCACCGACGAACAGGCCGCCGTCATCGCCGCCCCGCCCGGACCCACCCTGGTGGTGGCGGGCGCGGGCGCCGGCAAGACCGAGACCATGGCCGCCCGCGTGGTGTGGATGGTGGCCAACGGCCTGGTCGAACCCGATCAGGTGCTGGGCCTGACCTTCACCCGCAAAGCCGCCCAGCAGCTCACCACCCGCATCCGCACCCGCCTGGCCCGGCTCGCGGGCGCGCCCGTCGTGCGCGACCTCGACCCCACCGGGCACCTGCGCGCCCAGCTCGCCGCCGCCGAACCGGAAATCAGCACCTACCACTCCTACGCGGGCCGACTGCTCACCGAATACGGCCTGCTGCTGCCGGTGGAACCCACCGCCACCCTGCTCACCCAGACCCAGCTGTGGCAGCTCGCCTACCGCGTGGTCTCCACCTGGGACGGTGACCTGGACACCGACCGCAGCCCCGTCGGCGTCACCGAAGCCGTCCTCGCCCTGACCGGGCAGCTGGCCGAGCACCTCGTCCATCCCCGCGAATTGGCCACGGCCCACCTGGAATTGGAGCGCCTGGTCCACACCCTCCCCGCCGGACCGCGCCAGAAGGGCGGACCCAAACGCGCCCTCACCGACATCGTCGAAGCCCAGCAGGAGCGAGTCGCCCTGCTCCCGCTGGTGGATCGCCTCGCCGAGGAACTCCGCCGCCGCGGGGCCCTCGACTTCGGGGCCCAGATGTCGCTGTCCGCCCGCCTCGCCGCCACCCACCCGGAAGTCGGTGTGGCGGAACGGGACCGCTTCCGCCTCGTGCTGCTCGACGAGTATCAGGACACCGGGCATTCCCAGCGCATCCTGCTCTCGGCGCTGTTCGGAGCGACCGCCGATGCACCGGCTGTGACTTCGGAATCAGGTGCACCGCAGCACGATTCGAGAAGTGGTATCGAACGCGATGCCGGAGCGGGTCGTGAGCCGGCGCGACCGGCGACCGGGGTGGATGATCCCCGCGCCCAGTCCGAACCGGCCGAGCCGAGTGTGGTCAGGCCGCATCGTCAGCGGCTGGCGGTGACCGCCGTGGGTGATCCCATGCAGTCCATCTACGGTTGGCGTGGCGCGTCGGCCGCCAATCTGCCGCGATTCACCACCGACTTCCCCAGTGCGCCAGGGGTTCCCGCGCCCGTGCTGCCGCTGCTCACCAGCTGGCGCAATCCGCCCGAAGCGCTGGATCTGGCCAACCTGGTGTCGGACCCGCTGCGCGAGCGGGCCGCGCGCGGCGGGGGAGTGACGGTCGACGCGCTGCGGCCCCGGCCCGACGCCACCGACGGCCTGGTGGCGCTCGCGCTGGCGGAAACCGTTGCGATGGAAAGGGAATGGGTGGCCGAACGGATCGCCGCCGAATGGTCCGAGGCGGCCGAGGCCGAGAACCCGCCGCCGACCTCCGCGGTGCTGGTGCGGCGCAATGCCGATGCCGCGCCGCTCGCCGAGGCGCTGCGGGAGCGCGGGCTGCCGGTGGAGATCGTCGGCCTGGGCGGGCTGCTGCACACGCCGGAGGTCGCCGATATCGTCGCCACCCTGCGCCTGATCGCCGACCCGGCCGCCGGCAGCGCCGCGGTGCGTATCCTCACCGGCGCGCGCTGGCGCATCGGCGTCTCCGATATCGCAGCCCTGTCCCGCCGCGCGCGCGAGCTGTCCATCCGCCGGCCGGCCGGGCAGACCGACGCCATCACCGACACCGCCACCCTGGACGAGGCGCTGCGCGAGGTCGCCCCCGAACCCGCCGAGAAGGCGGGCCTCGGCGACGCCATCGCGGATCCCGGTGAGGCGGAACAGTATTCGCCGCAGGGTTTCGCCCGCATCGTGGCGCTGGGCCGCGAGCTGGGCGCGCTGCGCGAACGCTCCGGGCAGCCGCTGGCCGAACTGGTCGCCGATGTCGAGCGCACCATCGGCGTCGGCGTGGAGACCCAGGCCCGCCGCACCCACGCCGCCGCCGGACGCGAACACCTCGACGCCTTCGCGGAGGTGGTGGCCGGTTATACCGCCGACCACCGGTCCTCCCTGACCGGGCTGCTCGACTTCCTCGCCGCCGCCGAGGAGGTCGAGAACGGTTTGGAGCCGGGCGAAGTCGAGGTCGCCCACGACCGGGTCCAGGTCCTCACCGTGCACGCCGCCAAGGGCCTGGAATGGGAGGTGGTCGCGGTCCCGCACGTGGTGGACGGCACCTTCCCCTCCGGCACCGGCACCGCCACCTGGATGGGCGCGCTCGCCGAACTCCCCACCTCGCTGCGCGGCGACCGCGCCCAGGAGGACGCCACCGACGGCGTGCCCGTCCTGGACCTGGCCGACCTCTACGACCGCGCCGACCTCGAACGCGCCCTCGACGAACACAAGAAGGCCCTCGCCGCCCGCCGCCTCGACGAGGAACGCCGCCTGTTCTACGTGGCCCTCACCCGCACCGAACGCGCCCTGTTCGTCTCCGCCCACCACTGGGCCGAGACCGGCTCGAAACCCAAGGGCCCCTCCGGTTTCCTGCTCGAACTGAAGAACGAGACCGAGACGCCGGGCTCGTCGCTGTCCGGCGGCGTGCAGATCGACCGCTGGGACGACCCGCCGCTGCCCGGCACCCCCAACCCCTTCACCGACAACCCGCAGACCGCGACCTGGCCCCGCGACCCGCTCGGCGCCCGCCGCGAATTCGTGGAGGAGGGCGCGGCCCTGGTCAAGGCCGCCCTCGACGTACTGCGCGACGAATCCCGGCCCGAACAGATCGAACTCGACTTCGGTCCCGGATTCGGCGACCCGGCAAGCGATCCCGAGACCACCGACGGCGCGCCGGACGACTCCGCGGACGAGGACCCCGAGGGCTGGGCCGAGGACGTCGACGCCCTCATCGCCGAGCACCGCGCCGCCGAACAAGCCACCCGCGAGATCGAACTCCCCGGCCAGCTCGCCGCCACCGCCCTGGTCGACCTGCGCGCCGATCCCGCGAAACTCGCTGCGCGCCTGCGCCGTCCGCTGCCCTACCCGCCCAGCCCCTACACCCGCCGCGGCACCGCCTTCCACGCCTGGCTGCAACGCTGGTTCGCGGGCGCCCGCCTGCTCGGCTTCGAAACCCTGCCCGGCGCGGCCGACACCGGCGACACCGACGCCGACCTGATGCGCCTCCAGGAAGCCTTCCTCGCCTCCCCGTGGGCCGACCGCAATGCCGTGGAAGTCGAGATCTCCTTCGAGACCACCATCGCCGGCACCGTGATCCGCGGCCGTATGGACGCCGTCTTCCGCCGGCCCGACGGGGCCTGGGTGATCGTGGACTGGAAGACCGGCGCGGAACCCCGGCGCGGCGAAGAGGATTCGGTCGCCGTGCAGCTGGCCGTCTACCGGCTGGCCTGGGCCCGGCTGGAAGCCGCGCGCAGCGGCCGCCCCGAAGCCGAGGTGCTGGCCGAGACCTTCGCCGCCTTCCACTACGTCCGCTCCGGCCGCACCATCGCGCCAGCGCACCTGCCCGGCCCGGCCGAACTCGCCGCCATCATCACCACCGCGGCTCCCCGCCGCGCGCCGCAAGCACCGCCCCTGCCGGACGAACCCCCGCTGCCGGACGAACCGGACTACGACGACCCCGGGCCCACCGAACCCGTCGAGGTCGAATTGCTGCGCCCCCGGCCCACTTCGACGCGCCCCGGAACTCCGGAACGCCCCGAGCCCGCGGCGCGCCCGGGAGTCTCCGCGGTCGAGGACGCCGCCGCGCCGCCGCCGGGCTCAGAAGCGCCACTCGGCTCGGATGCGCCGCCGGATATCGAGCCGCCCGCCGACCCGGACACCGGTTCCCGGTCCGGCACACTCCGGGATCCCCTGCCCGACTTCGACTTCCCGCAGTCCGACTTCGATCTCCCACCGGATTTCGAGCCGCCACCGGACCCGGAGTACCTGCCGCCGGACCTCCAGGGATGAGTCCCAGGTCGCGGCTCGAGTTCGCGACGCGCCCCGCTGGGAACCGCCGGGCCCTGGTTCGCCCGGTACGCTCCGGACCTGTGCCGCTGCCAGAAGTGCCAGAAATGAACGGTGATTCGCGTGTTGGGTGATTCTTCGCGCGGACTGGCCGGGCTCACCGATCGGCCCGACTTCGCGCTCGTCGGTGTGCTGCGGATCCCGTCCGCGCAGTCCAGCCCCTGGTATTCGCTGCTGCGGCGGCTCGGCCTGGCGGTGCTGCTGCTGGTCGGGGCCACCCTGGTCGTGTACGTCGGCCGCGACGGCTACAACGACAACGCCCGCGAGCACATGGGTCTGCTGGATTGCGCGTATTACGCGACCGTCTCCCTGTCGACCACCGGCTACGGCGACATCACCCCTGTCACCCCGACCGCGCGGCTGATCAATATTCTCGTGGTCACGCCACTGCGGATCCTGTTCCTCATCGTATTGGTCGGCACCACCCTGTCCGTGCTCACCGAACGATCCCGGCAGGCGTTCAAGATTCAGCGATGGAGGCGCACCGTGCGTAATCACACCGTGGTAGTCGGCTACGGCACCAAGGGCCGCACGGCCGTGGACGCCATGCTCGCCGACGGCGAGCAGCCCAGCAATATCGTCGTCGTCGACACCGACCCGCAGGTCCTCGAATTCGCCGCCAACGCCGGACTGGTGACCGTGCAGGGCTCGGCCACCAAGTCGGATGTGTTGCGGCTGGCCGGGGTTCAGCACGCGTCGGCCGTCGTGGTCGCCGCCAACCGCGACGACACCGCGGTGCTGGTCACCCTCTCCGCCCGCGAGATCAACCCCAAGGCAAGGATTTCCGCCGCCGTCCGCGAGGCCGAGAACACCCACGTGCTGCGCCAGTCCGGCGCGGACTCGGTGGTGGTGTCCTCCGAGACCGCGGGCCGGCTGCTCGGCATCGCCACCACCAAGCCCACCGTGGTCGACATGATCGAGGACCTGCTCACCCCCGACGCCGGTTTCGCCATCGCCGAACGCGACGTGGAGACCGAGGAGATCGGCGGCTCCCCGCGCCACCTGCGCGACATCGTGCTCGGCGTGGTCCGCGACGGCAACCTCATCCGGGTCGGCGATCCCGAGACCGACGCCCTCGAGGCGCACGACAAGCTGCTGTATCTGCGGCGCGTCCACGCCTGAGCGGGGCGCCCGTCTAGTCTCGGGGTGTGTCAGCTTTTGAGCTCAATGCCGTTCCGGTGCTGTCGCGGACCTCGCTCGACCGCGCCGAACACCTCCGCTCCGACGAACAGGCGCTGAAAGAGGGCTGGCCCCAGGCCAAACTCCTCCGGATGAACAAGCGCGGCCAGGTCCGCGTCGACAACGGCGGCGTGGTGCTCGAGGCCGCGCTCACCCTCGCCCCCGAACGCGCCCCCGAGGCCGTCTTCCTCGGCGTCGACGGCGACATCCACCTGTGGGCGGTGCGCGACAACACCATCGAGGGCGAACTGGCCGATCTGCGCGCCTTCGGCGCCACCCTCGACCTCGACGACTTCGGCACCGGCCTGCTGGCCACCGCCATCGCGGTCCTGAACTGGCACGACAAGGCCGCCTTCAGCCCGGTCGACGGCAGCCCCACGACGCCCGCCAACGGCGGCTGGTCCCGGATCAGCGAAGCCGGGCACGAGGACTTCCCGCGCACCGACCCGGCCGTCATCTGCCTCATCCACGACGGCGGCGACCGCGTCCTGCTGGCCCGTCAGCACACCTGGCCGCAGGGTCTGTTCTCACTGCTGGCCGGATTCGTGGAGGCGGGGGAGTCGCTGGAACGCTGCGTCGAACGCGAGATCAAGGAGGAGGTCGGCGTCGACGTCCGCGAGATCCGCTACCTGGGCAGCCAGCCCTGGCCGTTCCCGCGCTCGCTCATGCTCGGCTTCGCCGCGGTCGGCGACCCGGACCAGCCCCTGGCCTTCAGCGACGGCGAGATCGCCGAGGCGTACTGGTTCACCAGGGCCGAGGTGCGCGACGCGCTCGCCGCGGGCGCCTGGGGATCGCCCACCGGAGCCACCGGCGGCGAGGCGAAACTGCTACTGCCGGGCTCGATCTCGATCGCCCGGACCATCGTCGAATCCTGGGCCGCCGAGAACTGAGGTCGCACAACAGGAAGCCGCACACCTACGGGTGTGCGGCTTCTTCGATATCCAAGGGGCTCAGCCGATGGCGGCGAGGGCTTCCTTGACCTGATTCAGGCTCGGGTTGGTGGCGGTCGAGCCGTCGCGGTACTTGATCGTCGGCACAACGTGATTGCCGTTGTTGACGCTGCCGACGAACTCGGCGGCCTCGGGGTGGTCCTCGATGTCGATCACCTCGTAGGTGATCCCGGCCTCGTCGAGTTGGGTCTTGAGGCGACGGCAGTAGCCGCACCAGGTCGTCGAGTACATGGTCAGATCGGTAGCAGTCACGGTCGATGCAACATACTCACCGCCGATCGTGTTCCTGCCGCGGGGTCGATTGTGAGCGGATCGACGGCGGCTCGGAACCGATCGAGGACCGGGGGTTGACGGATAAGTAGTAAGCGCGCATACTAATTTCATGACGTTCATCGCCGAAGCCTCCGCCACCTCGACCGCCGCTCCCGCCGCCTTCTTCACCAAGTGGGCCGACATGGCCACCTGGCCGGAGTGGAACCAGGACACCGAATGGGTCACCCTCGACGGCCCGTTCGTCCAGGGCGCGACCGGCGTCCTCGAGCCCAAGGGCGGGCCCAAGACCAAGTTCGTGATCACCAAGCTCACCGACACCGAGTTCATCGACACGTCCAAGCTGCTCGGCGCGCGGCTGATCTTCGCCCACGAGGTCGCCACCATCGCCGGCGCCACCACCGTCACCGTCCGTGTCACCATGGAGGGCCCGCTGCGCGCGCTGTGGATCAAGATCATGGGTGGCGGCCTGCGCGAATCCCTGCAACGCGATGTCGACGCGCTGGTCGCGGCCGCCGAGGCGGTGCTGGTATGAGCGCCCGGTACTGGCTCGCCGTCGTCTCCCGCGACCACGTCCGCCGCGGCGTCGAACTCGGCTTCGCGCAAGCCAATCACGGCAAACGCGCCGCCGTGGAACGCATGCAGGCCGGAGACGGACTCGTCTACTACTCGCCCCGCACCGGCATGCGCGAGGGCGAACCGATCAAGGCCTTCACCGCCCTCGGCACCATCGCCGAGGGCCCGGCCTGGCAGGTCGAAGAACAGGGCGGCTGCTTCCGCCCGTGGCGGCGCGCGGTCGACTACAACCGCGCCGCCCGCCAGACCCCCATCGACACGCTGCGCGGCGAACTGGACCTGACCAGCGTCCCCAACTGGGGCATCGTGCTGCGACGCGGCCTGATCGAACTCACCGCCCACGATTTCGCCGTCATCTCCCGCGCTATGGTCGGCCGGTGATGGCGAATGACGGACTGCACACCGAATTCGAGCACGCCGACGAAAGCCCCGGCCTCTTGCTCTGGCAGGTGACCAACCGCTGGCAGGCCGCCCAGCGCGCCGCCCTGGCCCCTTTCGACCTCACCCACGTCCAGTTCGTCCTGCTCGCCTCCCTGACCTGGCTCACCGGCAGGTCGGGCGGCGACCCCGTCACCCAGCGCGACGTCGCCGACCAGGCCGCCACCGACCCCATGATGACCTCCCAGGTCCTGCGCACCCTGGAACAGAAGGGCCTGCTCGAACGCCACGAGCACCCCACCGACAAACGCGCCCGCTCGCTGCGCCCCACCGAATCCGGTGCCGCCCTGGTCAATCGGGCCATCGGCGCGGTCGAAGCCTGCGACCACGACTTCTTCGACCCCCTCGGCGATCAGACCCCCCGCTTCGCCGCCGCCCTCCGCCGCCTCCGCGACCGCGACTGACCTCCGCGACCGGCGACCGAACCGCTGGGGCGGACCGCGCTCCGGCCGGGCCGATTCGGGCCGCCACGCCGATGGCCGCCCGCCGTGTCGGAGGGCGCTGTCATGATGGAGCGCGTGACTGCCGTGACCACCCAGGCCCAGCTCCGGCTCGACGACCTCGATGCCGAGCAGGCGGCGGCCGTGCGCGCGCCCCGGGGACCGGTCTGCGTGCTGGCGGGCGCGGGCACCGGTAAGACGCGCACCATCACCCATCGCATCGCGCACCTGGTGTCGGCCGGACACGTCCGGGCCGATCAGGTGCTGTCGGTGACCTTCACCGCCCGCGCCGCGGGGGAGCTGCGCAACCGGTTGCGGGCGCTGGGTCTGAGCGGCGAGGCCGGGCAGGTGCAGGCGCGCACCTTCCACGCCGCGGCGCTGCGGCAGCTCAAGTACTTCTGGCCGCAGGTGGTCGGCGACGTGCCGTGGCGGCTGATCGACGGCAAGTTCCCCATCGTGGCCCAGGCCGCGGGCCGTGCGGGCCTGCCCACCGACACCGACAGCCTGCGCGACCTGATCAGCGAGATCGAATGGGCCAAAGGCTCGCTCATCGCGCCCGAGGACTACGCGGGCGAGGCGGCCCGCCGCCACCGCGACGTGCCCTACGAGGCCAAGAAGGTCTCCGCGGTCTACACCTATTACGAGGCACTGAAGAACACTCCCGACGGCCTGCTGCTCGACTTCGACGATCTGCTGCTGCACACCGCCGCCGCGCTCGAGGACTACTCCGCGGTGGCCGAGGAGTTCCGCGGCCGCTACCGGTGTTTCGTGGTGGACGAGTACCAGGACGTCACCCCGCTGCAGCAGCGGGTGCTCGACGCCTGGCTCGGCGATCGCGACGACCTGACCGTGGTCGGCGACGCCAACCAGACCATCTACTCGTTCACCGGCGCGAGTCCGACCTTCCTGCTGGACTTCTCACGCCGCTTCCCCGAGGCCACCGTCGTCCGCCTGGAACGCGACTACCGTTCCACGCCGCAGGTGGTGTCACTGGCCAACCGGGTGATCGGCGCGGCCCGCGGCCGGATCGCGGGCACCCGATTGCAGCTCATCGGCCAGCGTCCCGACGGTCCGGAGCCGGCCTTCGCCGAATACGACGACGAACCCGCCGAGGCCGCCGCCGTGGCCAAGGCGGTCGCCAAACTGCTGAGCACCGGCGTGCCCGCCGCGGAGATCGCCATCCTCTATCGCATCAACGCCCAGTCGGAGGTCTACGAGCAGGCCCTCACCGAGGCTGGCATCCCGTATCAGGTGCGCGGCGGCGAGGGCTTCTTCCAGCGGCCGGAGGTGCGGCAGGCGGTGTCCGCGCTGCGCACCGCCGCCAATCGCGACGACCTGCCCGATGCGCGCGGCCCGAAACTGGTGACCCTGGTGCGCGCGGCGCTGGCCGGGGTCGGGCTCACCAAGGAGGAGCCGGTCGGTGTCCAGGCCCGGGAGCGCTGGGCCTCGCTGGTGGCGCTGGTCGCCCTCACCGAGGAATTGGCCGAGGCCGAACCCGAACTCGATCTGTCCGGCCTGCTGCGCGAGCTGGCCGCCCGCGCCGAGGCCCGGCATCCACCGACCGTGCAGGGCGTCACGCTGGCCTCGCTGCACGCGGCCAAGGGCCTGGAATGGGACGCCGTCTTCCTGGTCGGCCTGGCCGACGGCACCCTGCCCATCCAGCACGTGCTCGGCCCGGACGCGACCGTGTCCGACGAGGCCGCGCTGGAGGAGGAACGCCGCCTGCTCTACGTCGGCGTCACCCGGGCGCGCGAGCACCTCCAATTGTCCTGGGCGCTGGCCCGTTCCGCGGGCGGGCGCAAGGTGCGTCGGCGCTCCCGATTCCTGATCGGCCTGGTCCCCGACGATTCCCCGGCCTCGCGCATCGCCACCCACACCACCGGGCGGCCCAGCGGTCCCAAGCGGGTCCACCCGACCTGCCGCATCTGCGGCCGCCCGCTGCTCAACACTCAGGCCACCATGCTCGGCCGCTGCTCGCGCTGCCCGGCCGACGTGGATCCCGAGCTGCTCGAGGCGCTCAGGGAGTGGCGCAAGGAGAAGGCCGAAGAGCTCTCGCTGCCGCATTTCGTGGTCTTCAGTGACACCACGCTGACCGCGATCGCCGAGCAGCGTCCGGCCGACGATCGGGCCCTGGTGGCCATCCCCGGCATCGGCGCCAAGAAGTTGCAGACCTACGGTGCGGACGTGCTCGCCGTTGTGAGGTCGAAAACCGCAGGTCAAAAATAGGTTGTGCGTATCTGTATGGATACCTAATGTGGTTCAGGTGCACAGGGGAAGACCCCGCGCGCACCAAGCACTGATCGCAAACGAGTGAAGGAGGGAGGCAGACCAATGAACAGCAACGCAGGCATCGCGACGACCGGCATCACCGCCGGCCGCGTCAGCATGGCGTCAGTCATGTCCGTTGCGCCCGTCTCCCTGGGGATCCTCGCTTCGCAGGGGATTCGTATGTCCGGCGTGAGTGGCGATCTTGGTCTTCAGGTCTTTGCAAGCAAAGCCCAAGCGGATCAGCAGATCGTGATCAAGCAGGACAAGCCCGAGGGCAATTGGTACCCGGCAACCGCAGTCGTTGACACCGTCACCGGCTCGGCCGTCGAAACCGTCACAGGCGCAACCGGATCCGAGCGACCGGTGCATCTGCTGGCAGCCCGCCCCAACACCACCGACCCAGCGTCCGTGAACAGGAGTCGACACCGAAGTCGACTCAGGTAGGGATTCACCTCCCAGACCTCCTGGCCACGGATCGCGACAGACGCGAAACCGTGGCCATAGTTTTATCGGCCTCCAGCCACCGGCACCGGTCTCGCGAAACCTACGAACGACCGATGCACGAGCTGAAGGAGAACGACGTGTCCACCACGGTCATCCGTGAACGAGTGACATGCCGCAACACCGTGGCCAACACGACCGCCCGCACCCGCCGGGCCGTCACCATCAATGTCCCCTGCCGCGCCGGCAACCCCGACCTGTGGTTCGCCGAGGCTCCGGCCCAGCTGGAAGAGGCCAAGGCGCTGTGCGCCAGCTGCCCGATCCGTCAGGGCTGCCTGTCGGCCGCCCTGGATCGTGCCGAGCCGTGGGGTGTCTGGGGCGGTGAGATCTTCGACCAGGGTGTCGTGATCGCCCGCAAGCGCCCGCGTGGCCGCCCGCGCAAGGTCACGGTGGCATGACCGCCCCGGCTTCCGGGGGAATTGAACGCATACGACCCGCTTACCTCGAGGTAGGCGGGTCGTTTTGCGTGTGGGGTCAATACTACGAAGCGGCGCGGCGGGTTTCGGCGTAGCCGGGGACCCAGTCGTTCATCAGCTTCATGAACGGGACTTCGGCGTCGAGCTGGGCGCAGATGCCGACCGAACCGCCCAGGACCCGGAAGATCATCACGTGTTCGGCCGGAAGTTGCAGGGAGCGGGCCGTTTTCATCATCTCGGCATTGGAGATGTCGGTGGCCTTGCCCGCGACGCGCTGCATCCAGCGGCGGGTGAAGTGGAAGGTCTCGGTCTTGATCGGGTCGGTGAAGGGGCGGAGATAGTCCTGAATCTCCTGGATGCTCACCGTCTTTCCGGGAATGACCCAGCCATGGTCGTGCAGCAGCGCCACCAGCTCGTCGAAACGCTCCTCGACCTCCAGCGCCACCAGTTCACCCAGGACCTTGGGGAAGCCGTTGGGCAGCGGCGCGCACGCGCCGTAGTCGATGACCGCGAGCCGCCCGTCCTCGAGCACCATGAAGTTGCCCGGATGCGGATCGGCGTGCAGCAATCCCGCGATGGCCGGTGAGCTGAAATGGAATTCGCCCATCAGCGCCGCGACCCGATTGCGCAGCTCGACCGTTCCTTCCGGATCGGCCATGCCCTGCTGGATGATTCGCGAGACCGGGGTGGCATTGTCGAGCCACTCGGTGACGATCACCTTCGGCGCGCTGGCCACCACCTTCGGTACCAGGAAGCGCGGGTGCCTGTGGAACGCCTTGGCGAACTGGCGCTGGTGCCCGCCCTCGATCCGGTAGTCCAGCTCCTCCTCGGTGCGCTCGCTGATCTCGGCGAGGATCGGCTTGATCTCCGCGCCGGGGATCAGCGCGCCCATCATGCCGGCCATCCGATTGAGTGTCTTGAGATCGGCGCGCAGCGCCTCGTCGGCGCCCGGGTACTGCACCTTCACCGCGACGGTCCGGCCGTCGGACCAGACCGCCTTGTGCACCTGGCCGATGCTGGCCGAGGCGGTGGGCTGGTCGTCGAATTCCCGGAATCGTTGCCGCCAACCGGTTCCCAGCTGCTGGTCGAGCTGCCGGTGCACGGCCGCGACCGGCATGGGCGGCGCGGCGGCCTGCAGCTTGGTGAGCGCCTCGCGGTAGTGCTCGCCGAACTCCTCGGGGACGGCGGCCTCCATCACCGACAGCGCCTGTCCGAACTTCATGGCCCCGCCCTTGAGCTCCCCGAGCACGGCGAACAGCTGTTCGGCGGCCTTCTGATTGAGCTCGGCGTTGATCTCCTGCTTGTCTCCCCCGGCAAGTTTGCGGCCGAATCCGACGGCCGCCCGCCCTGCGATGCCGAGCGGAATCTTGGCCAGCTTGGCATTGCGGGAAGAGCGCTTGCTCACAATCTCTGACACGTTCCCATCATGCCGATGTCCCAGACGGTCCGCCATGTGATTCGGGTGTTCTGCCGGGTGACGAGGGGGAGTGGTTTCCATCACACCATCGCCTCCGCGCCGCAACCGCAGTCGGGATGCGGCGTCCAGGTCCGCCGATCCAGCCGCGCGGTGTCCGGATCCCACTCCAGGGTGGCGTTCAAACTCGCCGGTGGCCGCTCCGCGCGGCCGCGTGCCACGGTCTCGATCTCGCGCAGCGCCAGCGCCGCGGTGAGCACGGCCACGGCCGGGGAAGCGCACCCGACCCGGCCCAGCAGCTGTGCGGCCAGTTGCGGCCACGCCGGTTCGGCCGCCGTGCGGTACAGGTCCGCACAACGCAGGCAAGCGGTTTCGCCCGGCAGCACCAGCGGGCCGACGATCCCGGCCCCGTCGCGGATCCGCACCAGCAGGTGCGGGACGCGCGCCCGCACGAGGTCGGCGACCAGCGCCGGATCGGGCACCAAGGTGTCGGACAGCACCAGCAGATCCGGCCGCTCCGGCCATGGCTCCCCACTGCCCGGTGCATCCGCCCGCCCATGAGAGTGCTTGGCCCGCAGCCCGATCCGCTGCAACCCATCGAGCAGCGCGTCCGCCAACGGCCCGCGCCCGTGCACCCGCACCGTCCGCAGCCGACTTCGCGGTTCCGCTGCCGCCAGCAGCCCGGCATCCGCGAGTTCCCCCAACAGCGTCCGCACGTCTTCGACCTCGAACCCCAATTCCCGCGCCTGCCAGAGGATCTCCGCCTCGGTCCGCGACCCGTCCAGCAGCCGCACCAACGCGGGCCCCGATTCCACAGGACCGGGCGGTCGAACGATGACCGCACGCTCCGAACTCCACCCCAACTGCACCGCGCCATCCGGCCGTACCAGCACCGCGATTCGCGGATGCAACATCGGTCCGCGGGTAAAGGTGGTCGCCCCGCGCGTCGCGGTTCGGGCGAGGGCTGCTGTTGGTGGGGATGTCACTGCCGTCATAGCGTCAGTCTGCGCGTCCCCGGAAATGCGGAAACCCGCGAAAACGCTTGTTGATCAGCGCTTTCGCGGGTTATCCACAACTCTTACTTCGTGTCTTCCCCGTCCGAGGTTCCGGTCTCGGCGTCGCCGCCCCGGGCCTCCTTCTCGGCCCGTTCGCGCGCCTCGGTCTCGGCCAGCTGCGCCAGCGGGTCGTCGAACACCGTCGAGCCGCCGCCCAGCACCGAGTCGATGAAGCCCGCCGGGGAGTCCAGGTCCGAGGAGTCGGGCAGCAGGTCCGGGTGGGCCCAGACGCCGTCGCGCTTCTCGAGGCCGGTGTCGTCGGTCAGTCGCCGCCACAGCGCGGCGGCCTCGCGCACCTTGCGCGGCCGCAGTTCCAGTCCGACCAGGGTCGCGAAGGTCTGCTCGGCCGGGCCGCCGGTGGCGCGGCGGCGGCGCAGCGTCTCGGCCAGCGCGCCCGCGCCGGGCAGCCGGTCGCCCACGGCGTCGCTGACCACGGTCTCCACCCAGCCCTCGATCAGGGCGAGCAGGGTTTCCAGCCGTTCCAGCGCGGCCTTCTGCTCCGGGGTGGTCTGCGGTTCGAAGGTCCCCTGGGACAGCAGCTCTTCCAGCTTGGACGGATCCTGCGCGAGGGTCATCGGATCCAGGCCCGCCGCGGCCTGTTCGATGGCCGAGAAGTCCATCTTGATGCCGCGCGCGTAGTCCTCGACCGCGCCCAGCACCTGCTGGCGCAGCCACGGCACGTGCGCGAACAGCCGCTGGTGGGCGGCCTCGCGGGCGGCCAGGTAGACCAGGATCTCGCTCTCGGGCTGCTCGAGCCCGGCGCTGAATTCGGAGATGGCGGTGGGCAGCAGCGCGGCGGTGCCGGCGGGACCCAGCGGCAGCCCGATGTCGGTGGAGGTCAGCACCTCCTTAGCGAGCTGGCCCAGGGCCTGGCCCAGCTGCGAACCGAAGGCGAGCCCGCCCATCTGGCCCAGCATGCCCATCATCGGCCCGGCGAATTCGCGGGCCTCGGCCGGCAGCGTCGCGGTCCACATGCCCGAAACCTGTTCGGCCACCGGGTCGCAGAGCCGCTTCCAGGTGGGCAGCGTCTCCTCGATCCAGTCGTTGGCGGTCCAGGCGACGGTCTTGCTCGCGCCGGCCGGGAAGGTGGTGGCCGCGTCGAGCCACAGTTCCGCCAGGTGCGAGGCGTCGGTGACGGCCTGCTGCGCGCCTGCGGAGACCGGCGTGACGCTCGCGCCCAGCTGCTGGCGGGCCAGCCGCTTGGCGATGTCGTAATTGACCGGTCCGGCCTGGGCCGCGCCCGGCTGTCCCATGCTGGAGAACATGGCGCCGAGCTGCGAGAGCATCTGGCCGAGTTGCGAGGGATCGAATCCGCCACCGCCCGGGCCGCCCATGGCGAATCCGAACGGGTTGTTCGCATCAGAACCGCTGGACTCGTCGCCGGGCTTGCGCTCCGGGTCGTCGTCGCGATTCGAGAATCCGAACGGGAAATCACTCATACCCACTACGGTACTGGAGCCGCAGATCACACGAACCGCCGAGCGGAGCGCGGCAATGGCCTCGATGACCAGTACCCTTGGCCGCGTGAACCGTCGGATATTCACCCTGCTCGCCGCTCTGATCCCGATTCTGGCGCTGGGTATCGTTGGCAGTGTCGTCACGGTGCCGTTCGTGGCGCTCGGACCAGGGCCGACCTTCAATACGCTGGGCGAATTCGACGGCAAACAGGTGGTCGACGTGCAGGGCGCGGAGCTGAAATCCGCTTCCGGCAATCTCAATATGACGACCGTGTCCGTTCGCGATCAGCTGAATATCTTCGACGCGTTCCGGCTGTGGATCGGCGGCGAACATGGATTGGTGCCGCGCGCCGAGGTGTATCCGCCGGGGCAGACACGTGACGATGTAGACAAATCCAATCAGCAGCAGTTCAAGGATTCCGAGGACTCCGCCGAATTGGCGGCGCTCAACTATCTGAAGCTGCCGACCGCGGTCCAGCTCGCGAATGTCTCCGACGACGGCCCCGCCAAGGATGTGCTGCGCAAGGGCGACGAACTGGTGACGGTGGACGGCAAGCACATCGTCACCGCGAAAGACGTTGTCGCCGCGGTCTCCTCGGTCAAGCCCGGCACCGCCATCGGCGTGGTCTTCCGCCGCGACGGCGTCGAGCAGTCCGCCGAGATCACCCTGGCCCCGCGCCCGGACGACTCCGGCAAGGGCTACCTGGGCATCACGCCCGACGAGATCTCCAAGGGTCCGATCAAGGTTGCGTTCAATCTGGGCGAGATCGGAGGCCCTTCGGCGGGACTCATGTTCACCCTCGCCCTGATCGACAAGCTCACCCCCGGCGACCTGTCCGGCGGCAAGTTCGTGGCGGGCACCGGCACCATCGATCCGGACGGCAAGGTCGGACCGATCGGCGGCATCCAGTACAAGATGATCGCCGCGCGTGAGAAGGGCGCCGAGACCTTCCTGGTCCCGGCCGCCAACTGCAACGAGGCCGCGCAGCGCACGCCCGAGGGCCTGCGCCTGGTGAAGGTCGAGAACCTGTCCGGCGCGGTCCAGGCCCTCGACGACATCAATGCGGGCAAGGACGCGCCGACCTGCGGCTGACCCTCGCCCGGCGCGGGGTCAGAACTCGTCGGGATCGTTCTCGAGGGTGTGCAGCAGCGCCTCGACCAGATTCGGGGCGAGGTTCGGCGCCGTGCGCAGGTCGAGGTCGCCGAACGGGTCCTCTTCCTCCTCGCTGGGCCGCACCTGCAGCAGCGACAGCGAGGTACCGTCGCGCAGCACGCCGACGAACAGCCGGGCGTCGCGGCGTTCGGCGTGTGTGAGCGCCGCCTGGCGACCGGCCTGGTCGGCGGCGTCCCGGTCGGCGAGCAGCGGCGCGATGGCCTCGTCGAGCGACTGCTCGGCGGTCGGCGGCAGCACCACGATCTGCTGCACCAGCACGCAGCCCTCGACCGAGGCCGGCCAGCTGGTGGTGCCCAGGAATTCGTCGAGCGCCATGGCGTCGGCCTCGCCCGCGATGTCCTCCGGGAACGGCTCCTGCGCAATGGGGGTCAGCGCGTCCTTCTCGTCGAGCTGATCCAGCAGCGCGGGCTCGGCGGCGACCAGGTCCGCGGTCGGGACCAGCGCGAACATCTGCGGCGGCCGGTCCCAGCCCTCACCGTCGACATACTCCGCGACTTCCCGAATGCACCGGTACAGGGCCGACGCCGCCCACTGCTCTGGATTCACCCGGTCATCCTCGCATCTCGTGAATACCTGTCCGACGCGGCAGGTGTTGGGCCGCGCGGCGGGCGTTTTACGTAGAGTGGGGCGCGAACGGTCCCCTGGGACCAGCTCGCATCATCGGACTGCGACGTTCGGCGCCGGTTTCCCGGTTCGGACGTCGCCGGACCCTGGGAGAGTGGCATCGTGGGCATGCGCCCCCCGACCGGCTTACCTTCGCTGTCGCGACGCAGCCGCATTCTGCTCGTCACGGCCCTGGTGCTGGCCGCCCTGTTACTGGTCGGGCCCCGGCTGACCGACGCCTATACCAACTGGTTGTGGTTCGGGGAGGTGGGGTTCCGCAACGTCTACCACACCGTGCTGCTCACCCGGGTGCTGCTGTTCCTGGTGGTCGCGGTGGTCGTGGCGGCGATCATCTGGCTGGCGCTGCTGCTGGCCTACCGCACCCGGCCGGTGTTCGTGCCGGTGAGCGGTCCCGGCGATCCGATCGCCCGCTACCGCACCACGGTGATGAGCCGGCTGCGCCTGTTCGGCCTGGGCATCCCGGTGCTCATCGGCGTGCTGTCGGGTCTGGTGGCGCAGTCGAACTGGGTGACGGTGCAGCTGTTCCTGCACGGCGGCTCGTTCGGCGTGCAGGACCCGCAGTTCCATCTCGACGTCGGCTTCTACGCCTTCGACCTGCCGTTCTACCGCATGGTGCTGAACTGGCTGTTCGTGGCGGTGGTGATCGCGTTCTTCGCGAACCTGGTGGCGCACTACGTCTTCGGCGGGCTGCGGCTGTCGGGGCGGGAGGGCACGCTGAGCAACTCCGCGCGGGTGCAGCTGGCGATCCTGGCCGGGATCTTCGTGGCGCTCAAGGCCGTCGCCTACTGGTTCGACCGGTACGCCCTGCTGTCGAGCACCCGCAAGGAGCCGACCTTCACCGGCGGTTCCTACACCGACATCAACGCGGTGCTGCCCGCCAAGCTGATCCTGCTGTCGATCGCGGTCATCTGCGCCATCGCCTTCTTCGCCGGAGTCGTGCTGCGCGACTTGCGCATTCCGGCCATGGCGGCGGCGCTGCTGGTGCTGTCCTCGGTGCTGGTGGGCGCGGTGTGGCCGCTGCTGGTGGAGCAGTTCTCGGTGCGCCCGAACGCGGCCACCAAGGAGCGCGCCTACATCGAGCGCAATATCGACGCCACCCGCTCGGCCTACGGGCTCACCCCGGACAAGGTCGAGTACGTCAACTACAAGGGCGTCGCGACCAATGACCAGGTCAGCTCGCCCGCCGACCAGCAGACCATCAAGAACATCCGCCTGCTGGACCCGAACCTGCTGACCCAGACGTTCATTCAGCGCAACCAGCAGCTGCAGAACTTCTACGGCTTCCCCGACCCGCTCGACATCGACCGCTACACCGTCAACGGTGAACTGGGCGACTACGTGGTGGCGGCGCGCGAGCTCCAGCCGCAGAACCTGTCGGAGAACCAGACCAACTGGCTCAACAAGCACACCGTGTACACGCACGGCAACGGCTTCGTGGCCTCGCCCGCCAACAAGGTGAACGCGGCCCCGCCCAAGGAATCCCAGCAGGCCGGGCAGAGCGCGGGCAGCAGTGATTCCAACGGCGGCTACGGCTATCCGGTGTTCACCGTCGGCGACATGTCCACGGTCAGCGACCTGATCACCAAGAAGGCCGGGCTCAAGGAGGCCATTCCGGTCGACCAGCCGCGCATCTACTACGGCGAGCTGATCGCCAAGAGCGACGCCGACTACGCCATCGTCGGCGCCAACGGCCAGTCCCCGCGCGAATACGACACTCCCACCGACCAGTTCACCTACGCCGGCGCCGGCGGTGTGAAGATCGGCAACTGGTTCAACCGGGTGGCCTTCGCGGCCAAGTACGCCGAGCGCAACATCCTGTTCTCGGGCGCCATCGGCTCCGATTCGAAGATCATCTTCAATCGCAGTCCGCGGGAGCGCGTCACCAAGGTCGCGCCGTGGCTGACCGCCGACGGCAATGCCTACCCGGCCGTGGTGAAGGGCCGCATCGTCTGGATCGTGGACGCGTACACCAGCCTCGACAACTACCCGTACGCGCAGAAGACCCCGCTCGACGGCGCGGTCGAGGACAGCATCGACCAGGCCACGGGGCGTCTACTACCCCGCAAGGAAGTCTCCTACATCCGCAACTCGGTCAAGGCGACCGTGGATGCCTACGACGGCACCGTCAACCTCTACGAGGTGGACAAGAAGGACCCGGTCCTGCAGGCGTGGATGGGAGTGTTCCCGAACTCGGTGAAGCCGGAGAGCGAGATCTCCGACGAACTGCGTTCGCACTTCCGCTATCCCGAGGACCTGTTCAAGGTGCAGCGCGAGATGCTCGCGAAGTACCACGTGGACGATCCGGTGGAGTTCTTCAACGGCAACGCCTTCTGGTCGGTCCCCAACGACCCGACCCAGGAGGGTGCGGCCAGCAGCGCTCACCAGCCGCCGTACTACGTACTGCTCGGCGATCCGAAAACCGGTAAGCCGCAGTTCAATCTGACCAGCGCCATCGTGGGCTACAAGCGGAACTACATGTCCGCCTACCTGCAGGCGAATTCGGATCCGGCGAACTACGGCAAGCTGACCGTGCTCCGATTGCCCGCGGATTCACAGACCTCGGGCCCGGGTCAGACGCAGACGTCCATGACGACGGCCGATCAAGTGTCGAGGGACCGGAACCTGTTGACGGGCGGCAATGTCAACAAGATCAAGTACGGCAATCTGCTGACCCTGCCGGTCGGTGACGGCGGCATCCTCTACGTCGAACCCTGGTATCTGGAACGCAATACCGGCGGTCCGAACGCGCCGTCCTTCCCGCAGCTGGTGAAGGTGCTGGCGAGCTACCGCGACAAGGTCGGCTACGGCGCGACGGTCAAGGAAGCCCTCGATCAGATCCTGCCCGCCGCGGGCAATGCCGCGACCGATCAACCGGGACAAGCGGTTACACCGCCCACCCAGGGCGCGACGCCGCCGGCCAACCCGCCCCCGCCGACCGGATCCACTGGTAAGGACGCGGCGGTGAAGCAACTCGACGACGCGCTGCGGCAGGTGCAGGACGCGCAGAAGTCGGGCGATCTGGGCGCGCTGGGCAAGGCGCTCGAGCAGTTGCAGACCGCGGTGAACAACTACCAGAAGGCCGGCGGCTGATCCGTTGACGTGAGAGGCGCTGTCATCCATTGGATGACAGCGCCTTTCGCATTTCCAGGCTCGGAAATTACTGTCGCACAATAAGAATTATTGCCTCGAAATAGCGAAAGGTGCCGCGTCGCCATTGACGCAGCACCTTTCCATATCTTCCGGAAAAGGAAGTAGATTCGGGCTACTTGCCCCAGGTCTCGATGAGGCCGGCGTTCGAGGCGAGGATCTGGTTGTACTGATCCTGCATGCCCAGCTGCTCGGCGACGGTGTTGGCGACGCCCTTGGCCTGGTCGATCATGGCCTGGCGGTCGGTGGGGGCCGCGGGGGCGACGGGCGCGGGGGCCGCGGGCTCCTGGGTGGGCTCGGGCTCGGAGATGCCCGTGCGCAGGTACTGGCCGCAGACCGGCCAGGCGCCGACGCCCTGGGAGGCGAGCACGTTCTCGGCCACCCGGATCTGCTCGGCCTTGCTGGCGTTGGAGGCGTTGCCGGCACCGCCGTTGGCGGCCCAGGTGCTCTGCGAGAACTGCAGACCGCCGTAGTAGCCGTTGCCGGTGTTGATGCCCCAGTTGCCGCCGCTCTCACACTGGGCGACGCCGTCCCAGTCGTGGGCCGGGGCGGCGGAGGCGGTCGCGGTGAAGCCGAACGGGACGGCAACAAGTGCGCCGGTGACGGCGGCGAGGCCGAGGGCGCGAGTGTTGATCTTCCGGTTCTGTTTCATGTGTTATTCCCTCCCTGTGCCGACCGGCCCGGCGCGGATGCTCCGCCGTGTCCCTGTCCCCAGGAGTCGGGGTGCTCGACCGCGGGACAGGGTTTCCGGAGTGCAGCGGTTCGAGTCGGAGCCCATCGCAGGTTTGTTCCGGGCCGCGACTGACGATAACGAGGAAATCTCGGCAGATCACGTCTTGATAACTGCAGAATTGCATGAAGCGAATGACTGAAAAATCGGCGTTGATGCAGGTTGGCTATGCTGTAAATGCTTAACCCGAGCGGTCTGTTATCTCACCGTGATGTGACTCGAATCACCGACAATTTGTGACACCGGTCACGTTTCTGGCGCATGCCAGCGGCCGAACGCGTGCGCGAGGCTCTCAAATGGAGGATTTTCACTCCAATTGCTCCACTTGATGGGCAACCGTCCGGTCTGATTCGCCACGCACCCCTCGCTCGGTACGCCCGCACCCCCGCAAAATCCCGCCTGACCACCCGATTTGGTGCATCTGCTAGCCCGTGTGTAATGTTGTGTTCACCGACGCGGGGTGGAGCAGCTCGGTAGCTCGCTGGGCTCATAACCCAGAGGTCGCAGGTTCAAATCCTGTCCCCGCTACTAACGAGGGCGGTCCTGACCGGTAGGTTCAGGGCCGCCCTCAACGTTTGTCGAGGTTCTTGACAACGGATTTGGCAACTGCCCGATATGCCTGTGTCCACTCGGCGGGTGAATTATGAAATGCCCTGCTACCAGGTGACTCTCAGCGGATAAAGTGGGATGTGGCGGGATGGCCGCGATCACCGGGGCGCTCGCCGTGCTGATCTCTCAACGGTCGGCCAACCGGGATCACGGTGCTACCTGAATCAAACCCGAGGTCCACGGAATGATGATGCGTTGTGGAGGTTCTCGCAGCGCACCCGGAGTCGCCCCGAGTAGGAGGGTAGCCTCCCTGCATGGAACTCACCCGAGCGGCTGCGGGGGATGCGGCGTCCCGACCCTCGGTGCGGGAGGAACAGAAGCAACTCACGCGACGGCGCATCGTGGCCGCCGCGACCGAGATTTTCGAGCGATCCGGTTACACGGAGGCGTCGGTGGCGACGATCGCGCAGGCGGCAGGGATCAATAGGGCAACGTTCTACCTGCATTTCACGACCAAGGCCGACGTGTTGGGCGGGGTGGTCGAGGAGTTCATGCGGGATAGCGCGCCACCGTATTGGGCGTCGCTGGATGAAGCGCTTGCTTCGGGGTCAGGTGCGCGGGTGCGCGACTGGCTAGGGCAAGCGCGCGGTTGGTGGTCGGCGAACGCGCGATTGCTCGCGGCCTGGCGGGAAGCTGCGGTCGTGGATCCGGCGATCGCGCACCGGGCCAATGGGATCGCCCAGATCGGCGCGGACATGCTCGCGGGATTCCTGGCCGGTATGGCGGACGAACGGCGGGTGGAGGCTTTGCGTCGGGTGCGATTGCTGCTGTCCCAGCTGGACCATGTGTGGGGGTCGGCACTGTTCGACGGTGAGGATCCGGAGCGGCTGTTCGATTCGATGGCCGCGATCTGGTGTGCCGCACTGGGTCTCGACGATCATATCGCGCCGAGACCTTAGCGCGGTATTCAGCGCGACAGGTCGCGTGCCCGCCGCGCGGCATGGACGGCGCGCTCGCCGACATCCGCGGCGTCCGCCCGATCGGGATCACGCAGCGAGCGAATGTGGATGCCCCCCATCAGGACCGCGAGCCGGTAGTTGTAGAGAACGCGATAGTAGGTGAGGTCGCCGAGGACGAGTTCGGGATCGTAGCGGGCCAGGATCTCCGCCTCGCCCGGCCAGCCCTCCTCGCTGGGATAGACGAGGCGGCTGACCTCGAGGAATCCGGCGACGTCGAGCAACGGATCTCCGATCGTGGCCGTTTCCCAGTCGAGAATCGCGGTCACTCTGGGGTTCTCGTCGCCCTCGAGCAGGAGATTGAGCATGTGGTAGTCGCCGTGCATAAGCCCGGGTGTCCATGCGGAAGGGGCGCGCGCCTCGAGCCACGGCCCGATCTCACGCAGGACGTGAAGGTCGTGGTCACCGTAGGACGCGAGCTGGTTTCCCCAGCGTCGGACCTGGCGCTCGTGGAATCCGTCCGGACGGCCGAAATCGTTGAGTCCCAACGCCATCGGATCGACCCGATGCAGAGTCGCCAGTGCGTCGATCATCGCCGCCATCGCGCGGGCCGGGTAGCCGGGTGCGGCGGCGAACGGGGGTAGCGGCGGCATGGGAGAGTAGCCGTCGACGGCTTCCATCAGATAGAACACACGGCCGAACACCGTGGGATCGGTGCACAACGCCACCGGGGTGGGGTGCGGCACAGCGGTTTTCGTGAGCGCGGTGAGCAGCCGGAATTCACGGCGCATGCCTTCGTCGGCGCGATCGACGGCGACTCCGGCGGGCCGGCGCAGCACCCATCGTCGCGGGCCCCGCTCGATCCGGTACATGAGGTTCGACTTGCCGGCGGTGATCGGGGTGACGCGCAGGGGCAGGCCGGGTTCGAGGCCGATCTGATCCAGCCAGGCGGCGATCCGGGTTTCGTCGGGCCAGGTGGTCATGCGCCACCGTCCAGGGTGATCAGCGCGCCGGTCACATACGAGGATGCGGCGCTGCCCAGCCACAGCGCGGTGCCGATGATCTCCTCCGGATCGCCGATGCGCCGCAACGGAATTCGATCGGTCAAGGCGTGCTCGTCCACCGTTCCGTCGAGCGCCTTGGTGAAACTGGAGGTGCGGAACGGGCCGCAGACAATCGCATTGACCCGAATCCCGCGCGGCCCGAATTCCTGTGCGGCGGCGATGGTCAGCGCATTGAGGCCGGCCTTCGCGGCGGCGTACACCACGGTCGGCGGGGTCGGTTTGGTCGAGGCGCGGGAGCTGATATTGATGACCGATGCGCCATCGGGCATGAGGTCGGCGGCCAGGGCGGTCAAGCGCAGCGGACCCTTCAGATTCACCGCGAGCGTCTTGTCGAACAGCTCCTCGCCGATCGCTTGTAGAGCAGGCGCGACCGGTGCGATTCCGGCATTGTTGACCAGAACGTCGATGCGCCCGAACGTCGCCCGCGCCCTGTCGATCAGGTGCGCGCATTCGCTCCATCGGCCGACATGACACGGCGCGACCACCGCGCGGCGACCCACCGCGCGAATCTCCGCCGCGACCTCCTCGCAGGCCTCTGCCGTTCGACTGGAGACCACCACATCGGCTCCGGCGCGGGCGAATCCGAGGGCCATGGCGCGGCCGAGTCCTCTGCTCGCACCGGTGATCACCACGACCTTGCCGGTGAGATCGGGTTGCATTCATGACTCCTGTGCGGTGGCGAACCGCGCGCGGGCGGCAAGGCGGCGGTCGGGAAGGTGCTCGCTGGGCCAGTCGCCTGGGGCGGGCTGGTGATCGGCGAGAACGTCTCGGGCGAGCGAGATTTCATGCACTTCGGTCGGCCCGTCCGCGATGCCCAGGGTGACGGCGGTGAGCAGCATCCGCGCCAGTGGCATCTCGTTGGATACGCCGAGCGCGCCGTGCAACTGCATGGTCCGCAGCACCGCGTTGCGATAGACCCGTGGCGTGGCGATCTTGACGCCCGCGATCTGTCTGCGCGCCGCCTTCGCACCGAATTTATCCACCGTCCACGCCGCGTGCAGCACCTGCAGCCGGAACTGCTCGAGCTCCACCCACGCCTCGGCGATGCGCTCCTGGGTGACAGGGTTGTCGGCGAGCGGGCCGCGTCCGGTGGTTCGGCTCAATGCGCGCTCACACAGCATGTCCAGACAGCGGTGCAGCGCGCCGACAGTGCGCATGGCGTGGTGCAGCCGCCCGCCGCCGAGGCGCGCTTGAGCGATGGTGAATGCCGCGCCCTCGGCGCCCATCAGGGCGTCGGCGGGCACCCGCACGTTCTGATAGCGCACGTACGGATGATTTCCGGTGCCCTCCTCGTCGTAACCCATGCCGGTATGCCGCAGGATCCGAATGCCCGGGGTATCGGCGGGCACCAGGAACATGGACGCGCCGCGATGCACCGGCACGGTGGGATCGGTGACCGCCATGACGATGAAGAACGTGGCGTGCCCGGCGCTGGAGGAGAACCACTTCTCGCCGTTGATGATCCATTCGTCGCCGTCCCGGACGGCGACTGCGGTGAACCCACGGGGATCGGACCCGCCCTGCGGTTCGGTCATCGAGTAGCAGGAGGAGATCTCGCCCGCCAGCAGCGGGCGCAGGTAGCGATCCCGTTGTGCCGGGGTGCCGTAGTGGGCGAGGATCTCGGCATTGCCGGAGTCGGGTGCCTGGCAGCCGAAAACGCTGGGGGCGAACAGTGATCGGCCCAGGATCTCGTTCATCTGGGCGAGCCGGACCTGCCCGTAGCCCTGGCCGCCGAGGTCCGGGGTGAGGTGGCACGACCACAGCCCGTGCGCGCGCACCTGCTCCTGTAGTGGGCGAATGTGCGTGCGCCACAGCGGCAGGGTCTTGTCGTAGATATTGTTCTCGTCGCCGAAAGCGAGATCGATCGGGACTATCTCGGTGTCGACGAATTCGCGGATCCAGTCGAGTTGTGCGGCGAACCGGGGATCGATGTCGAAATTGACCAACGTGCGTTCCTTGTCCTGAAAAAGCCTGCCGTACCGGGTGATTGCCGTTAAGGCCGGTCGATCCGGGGGTCGATGATGATCTTGGCGTGCGGCCCTGCCGCTTGGAGCGCCTCGAACGCGACCGCTGCCTGATCCAGTCCCACCCGGGCCGTCACCAGCCGTGCGGCCGGGAAGCTGCCGTCGGCAATGCGGGCGATCGCCTCGGTCATCTCCTCCTGGGTGTAGCCGAGCACGAACTTCAGTTCGAGCTGTTTGTAGATCGCCATCAGCGGGTTGAACTCCTCGAGCCCGTTGTGCAATCCGGTTTGCACGATCCGCGCACCCACCGGGAGATCAGTGATCATCTGGTTCAGAAATCCCGGTGCCCCAACGGTGTTGAATACGGTCGGGGTGACCGCCGCGTGCGCTGTCCGCCAGATCGCGAACGGTGACCGCTCGGCCGGATCGACGATCACGGTGGCTCCCACGCTCGCCGCGAGTGCACGTCGCGCGGAGATCGGATCGGAGGCGATGATGGTCTCCACCCCTTCGGTAACCAGCGCGCAGATGGTGGCCAGGCCGATCGGCCCGCAGCCGAGCACGATCGCGGCCCGGCCGTCGCCCATCCGCCCCTGACGCACCGAACTCAACCCCACCGCGAACGGCTCAGCGAGGGCGGCCGACACCGGATCGCAGCCCTCCGGCAATTTCTGCGTGAGTGCCGCCGACAGCACGATGTAGTCGGAGAGCCCACCCGGGACGGTGTTGCTGAATCCGAGCGCGTGCAGTTCGGTTCCGCGCAGCAGCGCACCCTGCGCCACGTGATCCCCGACTGTCAGATGCTGTACAGCAGAGCCGATTTCGACCACCCGGCCCGAGAACTCGTGCCCCAGGCACACGCCCGCCTCCGGATCGAACACCATGGGCGTATACCCGGCCAGTGCCGTCGTCTTCACGAACCCGGTCGGGTCCTGCTGTATGTGCAGATCGGATCCGCACACTCCGCACGCCATTACCTCGACGACGACGTCGTCGGGTCCCGGCATCGGCCGGGGCACCTCCGCGATCGTCAAGACCCCATCGACAAGCATCAACGAACGCACTGCATACCTCCGACGCGCCACGGGCATCGCTGGCCCGAAATGTGGACAGCAGCATCACACTCGACACGGTGTCGAGTCAATAGTCAGAGTGTTGATTGCTGCGCGGATCGCGAGGAGGCCCTGCTGCGGGCACTATTTCCTGCGGACCACATCAGGTCGAAGTCGTAGACCGGATGCTCTCGCGCCGACTTCATGATCAAGGCGGATTGTCGGCGGTAGACCCGGTTGGCCGTGGCAGTTCACAGCAGGCGGTCCGGCCGGGTCAGATCGACCACGCCGCTGGTGTGCGGCCGGGCGATGGCCTTCTCGGCCAAATGGATCCGGAACGAATGATCGAAGGTGGCCGCCGCTGAGCCGATGGGGGTGGGGCTCGAACCGGCAACACCACGACCTGCGGCTCTGCATTTTCTGGAATAGCCGTTAGGTGTTGGAAATTGGCAACGAATTTGGCAACCGGACGCGGCGAAACCCAACGACGCAGGTGAGATGACCCGGAGAGCGCGGCACAGTCGTACCTCCGACATCCTGCGAAAACGGGATTATTCGGTACCCGCCGGCCAGCGTGGAACTGCCACTCGTTGGCTCATAACCCAGAGGTCGCAGGTTCAAATCCTGTCCCCGCTACTAGGAAGTGGCCCGGAACCAACTGGTTCCGGGCCACTTTCGTATTGGTGGGCCACTCCGCATCGTCGGTCGATTGCTTCGACTCCGGAGCGTTCAGCCCAGCGCGACGCCCAGTTCGGCGGCGAAGGTCTTGATCATGTGCTGAACGCCGATCTCGTTGCGACCGATGACCATATGGTCGTGCTGGCCCTGGCGTACGCCTTCGCCGCATTGGGGCAGCATGGCGAAGTCCTCGTCGCGGACCGCGGCGTGGACCTGGTCGTAGATGGTGTCGTAGACGGCGCGTTGCTCGTCGTTGGTGGCGGGAATCTTGGCCATCCAGCTGTGTTTGACACTGCACCGGGTGGGAGCCCCGGCCGGCAGCATTTCCAGGATCTCCACCCCGACCGGACTGTTGGCCAGGATGAGGTTCGGGTAGATCCAGTACACGACACCCATATTCATGATCGGATCCCAGGGGCCGCTGGGGTCGGTGTCCAGGGCCGTGATCCAGTTGAACGGGAAGCCCATCCGGTGGTGGCGGCCGAAACGGTCGTGGGTGGAGGTGTTGGCGAAGGTGTTCTGGCCGATCACGCTCTCCCCGTGGACGAATGGGAAGTGGTAGCTCTCCGCGAAAGCCTCCATCGCGCCCTTCCAGCTGACCTCCGAGAGGAACTCGCGGTCGTCGTGGTAGCCGTAGGAGGCGTAATCCAGTTGCGCCAGTTCCGGTCCCATCGACCCGAGGTGGGCGTCGATGTCGATCGACCCGCCGGCGGTCAGTGTGGCCCAGATGAATCCGTGCCGCTCCTGGCTGGGTAGCTCGACCAGTCCGTAGTCCGCGCGGTCGACGTCGGGGAATCCCTCCTTACCCGGCATGCCGGCGAGTTCGCCCGTGTTGCGGTAACTCCAGGCGTGGTAGGGGCAGGTGAAGCGGGTGGCGTTGCCGGATCCGCACGCCGGTTGCGCGCCCCGGTGGCGGCAGTAGTTCAGGAACACGTGTGTGCCGCCGGACCGATCCCGGGTGACCAGGAGCGAATCGCCGAGCACGGTGCGCACCACGTAGTCGTTCGGCTCCGGGATGCGGGCGCTGGGCACGATCATCAGCGGGGTGCGGCGCAGGATCTGCGACTCCTCGACCTCGGTGATCTTCGGATCGCGGTAGTAGTGCAGCGGCACCCGCAATGTCGACTCGGCCATCTCGGTGGTGCGGTCGAGCACCAATCTCAGTGCGCGGCGGGTCAGGTCTTCGGTCAACCCGGTGGCTGTATGCAAGTCCATGGACCGAGACAATACACATTTTCGATTGTGTATGGTCTAAATCGTGGGAGAAGCTGCCGGAGCCTGCCTGGTCTGCGAATTCGATAGAGTCGGCGCACTACGCCGACCAGCCAGGAGGATTCTGTTGCGCACTCACGGCTGGTCGGGGACCGCCCCGGCCGACGATGCCGAGGCCGTCGACCGCATCCTGGCCGCCGCACGGACCGCCATCGAGCGCACCGGCGGAGAATTCACTATGGCCGAGATCGCCCGCGACCTCGGCGTCACCCGCCAGACCGTCTACCGCTACTTCGCCAATGCCGACGCCCTGCTCGCCGCGACGGCGATGGCCGAGATCGGCCGTTTTCTGGATATCCTCGCCGACCATCTGGATCCGATCGCCGACGCGGCGGAAGCGGTGGTCGAGGGCATCGCCTACACCCTGGAATGCTTGCCCGACGATCGCTACCTGAGCCTGTTGCTCAATCCCGGTCGTGCCGGAAACTATTCTGTCAGTGTCACTTCCGACACCGCGGCAAGTCTCGGACGCGCGATCCTGGAACGCATGGCGGTCGATTGGGACGCCGCCGGATTCGACGATGCTCGACTCGATGAACTGGTCGAGTACATGCTGCGCATCGTGCAGTCCTTCGTCGTCGACCCCGGTCGGCCACCGCGCCTGGGAACCGAACTCCGCGACTACCTCACCACCTGGGTCGCCCCCGCACTCCTGCCGGCGACAACCCGACCGTGAACGGTAGTTCGCGAGAGTTGCTCCATACGAACGCTACGGAGTCCGCGGTTCGAATCGACTGCGCGGCCTGGCTGAATGATCGATGTGCCGAGGTCGATTCGGCCGGTTGACGGGTGAACAACGTGGTCGGGTCGACCGCGGTGCCGCCGCGCGCGAGGACCGTTATTCGGCTCGGCGCCATCTGTTCCTGGCCTCGTGCGCGTCTAATTCACGAGCGCTGATGTCAGCAGGGTCGCGCCGAGGTCGATGGCGACATCCGGGGGGACTTGCCATTCACCGTTCACCCACGCGCGCATCAGTTCGGCCAGACCGCCGGTATAGAAGATGACGGCGGCGGCGAGGACCGTGCCGGTGCGGCCGTCGGGCATGTGCTGCTCGACCAGGGTCGCGATGAGTTGCTCGAACCGGGTGTAGATGTGCCGGCGGCGTTCGAGGAGAGCGGCATTGCCCGATGGGTCGCTCAACACGACTCGGGTGCGGCGTGGATCCTCCGCTGCCGCCTGGAATCCCGCCGCCATCATGTCGTGGATCAGGTCGGCGGTGGCTGTGCTGGTGGAGTGCTCGACGGCTCTCGCGGTGGCCTCGAAAATCGTGGTGGCGGCCAGGTCGTAGGCGGCGATCAGCAATTCGTCTCGGTTGCTGAAACTTTCGTAGAAGTAGCGTTCGCTCAGTCCTGCCCGGGTGATGCTCGCGCGCACCGATACCCCGGCCCAGCCCTGCGCGCTCCAGATGTCGAGTGCCGCGTCGATCAGTTGGGCTCGGCGTCGCTCGCGGCGATCGCTCGTGCTCGCGCCGCCGTAGACCCGATCCGCGGTAGTCATGTCCATATCTTGACGGGCTCCGTTGTCAGACGTCTAATGTCCTCATGTATCGAACACTCTGTTCGACAGTGCATACTTCTGCGAGGGGTGAATTCAATGGCGAAACAGATCCCGATCGGCTGTCGGGTGGCGATAACGGGCGGGGCTCGCGGCATCGGCCGTGCGGTGGCGCAGGGCTTCCTCGCCGCGGGCGGCCGGGTGGCGATCGGCGACATCGACGGGGTACTCGCGCGCAGGACCGCTGCCGAATTGGCTGAGGAGCTCGGAGGGACGGTGGTGGGACTCGACTTGGACGTCACCGATGAGGCGAGCTTCGCGCAGTTCCTGGCCGCGGCGGGCGAGGAGCTCGGTGAGCTCGATGTGCTGGTCAACAATGCCGGCATCATGCCCACCGGTCCGTTTCTCGAAGAGTCCCAGGCGATCTCGGATCGGCAGATCGCTGTCAACCTGCGTGGGGTGGTGATCGGTTCGAGGCTCGCGGCGGCTCGTTTCGTCCCGCGCGGTGCGGGGCAGATTGTGAACATCGCGTCCCTGGCGGGGATCATTCCGGTGCCGGGTGTCGCGGTGTACAGCGCGACCAAGGCGGCCGTCGTGGCGCTGGGAGACGCGTTGAATCAAGAAATCGGGCCGCACGGCGTCGCCGTCACGACCGTCACCCCGGTCTTGGTTCGCACCGAACTCGCCTCGGGCATCCAGCGCAATCGTTTACAGGAAGCGGTCGCCGTGGTGGATCCCGAGGAGGTGGCCGCGGCGATCGTGGCGGCGGTCGCTCGCGGCCGCGCCGGATTGGTGACCGTTCCCCGCAGCACCGGATTCGTCGCACGATCCACTCGGATGCTGCCCGAAGGTCTGCGCAATGCGTTCTACGGCGTGGCCGGTATCCAATCGGCGAGCGCCAACGCCGACGAGGTCGCTCGCTCGGCCTACCGCGTCCGCATAGCGCCTACCGAGAAGTGAGGGGACCGCAGTGGATTCGACACCAACCCTGAGCCTGTTCCCCTCCTCGGAGGAGTTGGCCATTCGTGACGCCGTGCGCGGAATCTGCGCGCCCTACGCCGAAGGTTACGCCAGGAGCAAGCACGCCGAGGGCAAGCCGCCGACCGAACTGTGGGCAGCTCTCGCTGAGGCTGGATTCATCGGCATCCGGGTGGCCCCGGAATGGGGCGGCGGAGGCGCGGGAATCAGCGAGTTGGCGGTGGTGGTGGAGGAAGTCGCTGCCGCGACGGGAACTCTGCCGGGCATGGTGGTGGTGTCCGCCGCCATCTCCGGACCCATTCTCTCCACACACGGCACCGAGTCGCAGAAGGAACGCTGGCTGCGCGGAATCGCCGACGGCACGGTGAAGATGGCCTTCGCGGTCACCGAATCCGATGCCGGATCCAACACCCACGAGCTGCGCACCGAGCTGCGTCGCGACGGTGAGGGCTATCGCCTCAACGGCTCCAAGACGTTCATCTCCGCGGTGGAGGACGCTGACGCGATCCTGGTGATCGCTCGTATGCGCAATGCCGACGGGACGCTGGGCCTGCCCACCCTGGTCGTGGTCGACGTCGACTGCGTGGGCTTCACGCGCAAACCGATTCCCATGCAGTTCATCGGCCCCGAGCAGCAGTGGCAGCTGTTCTTCGACGACATTCCCATCGAGTCCGACCGGTTGATCGGCGGCGAAAACGGTGGTCTCCCGGTCCTTTTCGACGGTCTGAACCCGGAGCGGATCATCGGCGCGGCCATCGCGTGCGGAATCGCACGGCGCGCCCTGGAGAAGGCCGCGTCCTATGCCCGCGATCGCGAGGTCTGGGGCGTGCCCATCGGCTCGCATCAGGGTATCGCGCATCCTTTGGCTGAAGCGAAGATCTCGCTGGAGCTGGCCCGGCTGATGATGCAGAAGGCCGCCGCGCTGCAAGACGCGCGTGCGTGCGGAGCCGGTGAGGCCGCGAATATCGCGAAATATGCCGGGGCCGAGGCCGCGCTGCAGGCCGTCGATGCCGCCGTACAGGCGCACGGCGGCAATGGCTTGACCATCGAGTACGGTGTCTCGGACCTCTGGTTCGCCGCTCGTCTGGCCCGGATCGCTCCGATCAGCCGAGAAATGATTCTCAACTTCGTCGCCCAGCATTCGCTGAAACTACCCAGGTCCTACTGAGGTCGGCGATGGATACTACGAAATATGGTGTCGCCCAGCGCAACGGAGCGCTGCGCGGCGGTTCCGGTGAGCCGCTCGTGCTACTGCATGCGGGCGGTGCGAGTCCCCGCTTGTGGGAGCCGGTGCTGCCCCGACTGACCGCGTACCGGGATGTGCTGGCACCGGCGCTGCTCGGCAATCTCGGTGGCCGGCAGCTGAATTCGGGTCCGCTCTCCGCGCGGGCCATCGCCGACGATGCCGAACGCGATCTCGACGCCGCCGGATTCGGAGTGGTCGACGTTGTCGGCAACTCGCTCGGTGGATTCGCCGCGCTGGAGCTGGCGCGGCGTGGCCGGGTGCGCAACCTGGTCGCGATCAGCCCGATGGGAATGCAGACTTCGGAGAAGGCGGAGAAGCTGATTCGCGTTCTCGTGCGCGGGCATCGGGTGGCTGTGCCCGCGAAACCGTTGGTGATGCCCGCGCTGGCAGTTCCCGTGGTGCGGCAGCGCCTGCTGTACACGGTGCTCGGGGTGGTTCACGGCGAGCGTGTGCCGACGGCCTTGGCTCGGCACCTGTTCCATGCGCTCACCAGCTGCGATGTTCCAGCGGCCTTCGCCGCGATCGAGGCGGCGGATCTGCGGATCCGCGACGTCGGGGAGATCACCACCCGCACCCTGCTCATCCGAGGTACTCGCGATCCCATCGCGACCCGCGATCAGATCGACGGCTACTCAGCCGGATTGCCGAACGCGAGCCTGCTCGAGCTTCCAGGCCTCGGGCACTGCCCGCAGCTGGAGGACCCTGAGCGGGTCGCGGCGGAGATCCTGCGATTTCTAGGAGACGAATCATGAACAGGCGACCCAGCCTGCGCAGCAGGGTCTTGGCCGCGACGCTGCGCCATACCGTGCGCCCGCTCGGCCAACGCGCCGAAGTGCGTGGAGCGCAGCTGTGGGCACTGCGGACGGCGACCGGTGGCATCGGTCCGCGAACCCGGCAGGGGGGTCCGCCCGAACCCGGCCGACTTACGGGGGAGTGGGTGCGCGGCGACCGCGTCCGGACCGCCCCGGCGTCCGGTCCGATGGTGTTCTACCTGCACGGCGGCGGCTACGTATTCGGTTCGCCTCGTTCGCATCGCAAGCTGGCGGGGTGGCTGTCGGCGGCGAGCGGGCTGCCGGTGTTCGTGCTGGACTACCGGCTCGCTCCCGAGCATCCGTTTCCCGCCGCGCTCGAGGACGCGTTGTGCGCGTACCGCGCGCTCCTGGACCGGGGATTCGATCCCCGCGAGATCGCGTTCGCCGGCGACTCGGCCGGCGCTCACTTGATCGGCGCGTTGCTGCGCGAGCTCTTGCGGCGCGGTCTGCCGACGCCGGGTGCGGCGTTGATGTTCTCTCCCGCACTGGATTTCACCACCGTCGGTCCGGTGTCGCGCAACGCCGTGAGTCCCGATCCGTTCCTGCCCGTCGACTATCTGTGCCGCTGTGCGGCGGCGGTGTTCAGCTATATATCGCCCGAGGATCCACGCGCGGCCGTGCTGTCCGCGGACAAGGCCGGGTGGCCGCCGACTTTGATCCAGGTCGGCGGCACCGAATGCCTGCTCGATGATGCCCGGCGGGTAGCGGCTTCGCTGCGGTCCGCCGGCGTTGCCTGCGAGCTCCAGATCTGGCCCGGTCAGGTTCATGTCTTCCAAGGTTTCGGCCCGTTGATTCCCGAGGCGAGAGCCGCCATCCACGATGCCGGTCGCTGGTTGCGAGACCAGCTCGCGACCGTACACCTCGACCAGGAGATCCGGTATGCCTGAACCCGCCACCATGTGCGCGGCATTCCAGCGCACCGCGGCATCGCAGTCGCATCGCACAGCCGTGCGCTCCTCGGACGGCCGGATATCACTGCGTTGGAGCGACTACGCCGATGAAGTGCGCAGGATCGCAGGCGGACTCGCCGCACTCGGTGTTTCACGTGGCGACAGCGTCGCCTTGATGCTCACCAACCGCCCGGAGTTCTTCGTCGCGGATCTGGCCGCCATGCACCTGGGTGCGACGGTGTTCTCCATCTACAACACCAGTTCGGTGGAGCAGATCCGATACCTGCTCGACCACGCCGACCCGGCGGCGGTGATCTGCGAACAGCGGTTCGCCGAGGTGATCCGCGCGGCCGGAGGCACCGAGCGGGTGCTCTGCGTGGAGGACGGCGATCTGGACGGACTCCGGCCGGCCGTGGGGTTCGACTTCGAATCCACTTGGCGGGCAGTCGATCCTGACGATGTGCTGTTCCTCATCTATACCTCCGGAACTACCGGGCCGCCCAAGGGGGTGGAGATGACGCATCGGGGGATGCTCGCGCTGGCCGGCGCCATCGCAACCGAATTCGAATTTCGTCCCGGAGATCGCGCATTGTCCTATCTACCGGCTGCCCATGTCGCCGAACGCGCGGCCACGTACTACCCGCACGTCATGCACGGCACGGAGATCACCACCGTCGCCGATATGACCACTGTCAGCACGGTACTGACCGATGTGCGCCCGGATGTCTGGGGTGGGGTGCCGCGGATCTGGGAGAAGGCCAAGGACGGCGTCGAGGCGAAGCTGGCCGCGTCCCCGCTGCCGGCGCGACTGGCCGCGCGCTGGGCTATCGGCGTGGGCAGAGCCGTTGCGCGACACCAGGTCACCGGACAGCAGGTGCCGTTCGCACTGGCGGCGTGGCGCGCGGTGGCGGATCGGCTGGTGTTGTCCAGGGTGCGGCGGGCGATGGGGATGGACCGGGTGCGCTGGGCGGTGACCGGATCGGCCACGACACCGAACGAGGTCTTCGAATTCATGCGCGGCATCGGTATTCCGCTGACCGACGTATGGGGCATGTCCGAAATTGGCATGGTGACCGCCGCCGCAGGTGATGCCGCCCGCCCTGGAACGGTCGGCCGCCCGCTGCCCGGCGCGGAGGTGCGGATCATGGCCGACGGCGAGATCCACGTTCGTTGCCCCTGGATGATGCGCGGATATCGCAACGATCCCGAACGTACCGCGGAAACCGTAGACGCGGACGGCTGGCTGCACACCGGCGACCTGTTCACCCAGGACGCCGACGGCTACCTGCGCATCATCGGCCGCAAGAAGGAGCTCATCATCAACGCGGGCGGAAAGAACATGTCGCCCAACACTATTCAGCAGGCCATCAGCGCCGAGGCGCCGTTGATCGGCTGGGTGGTCGCGGCGGGCGACGGACGGCCCTACAACGTCGCGCTGATCGTGCTCGACCCCGAGGAATCGGCCACCTTCGCCGAAACCCACGGCCTCAGCCCCGATCCGGGCGCGCTCGCCAAGGACCCGCGGGTGATCGACATCGTGCGAGCGGCCGTGGAGGCGGGAAACGCCAAGCTTTCCCGCGTCGAGCAGATCAAGCGCTACGCCGTCCTGCCAACCTACTGGGAGCCCGGCCGCGACGAGGTCACCTTGACGATGAAGTTGCGCCGCAAGGACATTCTCGAACGCTACGCGGACCGGATCGACGAGCTCTACCGCACCCGGGAGCGAGAACGCCCGCGCCGATGACCGAGACCCCGGTCCACCATCGATCCGATGGTGGACCACTCGGAATGAACAGAGCCGGTGTCCGCGGATCGCGGCACCGGCTCTCGTGGTCAGGGCCGCAGGTCGGGGAATCCGTCCGTGGCCCAATTGGCCAGCACCCGTTCCCGGATCTCTTCCGGCACATTGTGTTCGAAGCCGGTGCGCGCGGGCAGTTCCATCCCGGCGGGCGGCAGGCAGTTGTAGACGACGCGGGGATTCATCCAGCCCTGCGGGAAGTCGCCGATGGCCGGGAACATGTAGGGCATGATCGGCCAGTTCAGGACGCCCTCGATGAGGATCTGATTGGCGGGCCGGGTGTCGTAGCGGCCCTGCAGCGCCCAGATGACCTCGCCCAGATTCGAGGGATCGACATCGTCTTCCAGCACGATGATGGCGTTGAGCGGGGTGCCGTGCCCCCGGGTGCCGAGCACGGTCTCACCGATGCGCCGCGACAGCGCCCGGGCGTCGGGTTCGATGTCGCGCCAGTCGTCGGCGACGGTGACGACCAGCCAGCCGCAAGCGGATTCGAAGGGACACCAGGCGGTGGCGACGGGCAGACCCGCGGCCCGCAGGGTGACGACCATTTCGGCGGTCATGCCCGGGCCGACGACGGTGTGGGTCTCGTCGGCGGGCTCGCCCGAGGAGGAGTACGGGAAGATCGGATCGTCCCGGTAGGTGATGGCATCGACGAGGTACACCGGTTCGGGGGCCGGGGTGTCGGGGAAGAAGTATCCGCCGAAGTCGCCGTAGGGACCTTCGAGGGCGAGTTCGGTGATGGAGATCCGGCCCTCGATGACGATCTCGGCGGTCGCGGGCACCTCGAGGTCGTTCGTCTCACACTTGATCACCTCGACAGGCTCGCCGAAATAACCTCCGACATAGGCGACTTCGTCGAGATCACGGGGGAGCGGGCTGGAGCCGGCGAACATGGCCATGGGCTCCACGCCGAGCGCGATCGCGAAGGGCATGTCCTGGCCCAGCTCACGCCACTGCGCGAAGATCTGTCCGATGTGCTGGAACGGCATGACGGTTCCGGTCGCGCGGCGGGCGTCGAGCATCTGCACGCGGGCGATAGCCCAGTTGGTCCAGCGCCCGTCGGGGCTGCGCACGATGATGATGCCGAGGGTATTGAGATACCGGCCGCCATCACCGTCGTGCATGAACGGCGAGGGGAGCGCGTTCAGATCTGCGTCGTCGCCGAGCTTGATGTTCTGTTTGCAGGGGGCGGTGTCGACGAGCACCGGTGGGATGGGTTCGCGCTCGCGCGCGGCGACCAGCGTGTCGATGATGTCGCGGGCGCTCGCGTGCGGATCCAGGCCGAGGGTCAGGGCCAGCCTGGAGAGGTGCTGTCCCGGAATGCGGCTGGTGCCGACCACCCCGGTCAGGGCTCGGAAACCCGGCTCCGTGTCCTTGATGGAGTTGAGCAGGGCCGCGGGGGCGCCGGTTTCGTAGATGCGGCGGGAGATGGCGCCCATCTCGAGATTCCAGTCGATCTCGCGCTCGACCTCGACGAGCTCGCCGATCTCACGCAGCGCCTCGATGTACTCGCGCAGACTCGAAAAGCGTTTCATGCCAACTCCTGTTCGCCATAAAGTACACAGAGTATCGTACAATCTGTTCGATAAAGGAAGACATGAATAGGAGTTTCCCGTGCTGGTCAAGGACCGTCTGACGCTAGCCAACGCGCATTTCATCGCCGGTCGCACGCCGGCTCAACTGGCGAAGCTGGAGAGTGGTCCGCTCCGTCGGGCGGTGCTCGCGGCACTGCCGATCGCCATGCGCCTGTTGTTCGACGGCGCGGCCACGCGAGCGCTCGGCGGCGAACCGCTCGCGGGGACTCTCGAATTGAACATCTTGCGTCCCGGCGAACGCGGATCCGACCCCTTCGAAATCGTGATTCGCAACGGTCGTTGCAGGATTGCCCGCAAGGCCAGTGCGCGCGCGAGCTCGAGGGTGACCATCGGCTTGGCCGATATGGTGCGCATGGGCAGCGGAGCCGTCGATCCGGGCCGTTTCATCGCCGAGGGGATGACCTCCGGTCGTATCGTGATGACCGGTGACCCGTTCCTGTTCCTCGCGGTGCCGAACGTCTTCCGGATGGCGAATCGCAAGCTGATCTGAGGTGCATCCGCACGTGCTGTCGGACGGGTAGTTCGGCAGCCGCACGACCTGCCCGTTAGGATTTGGACATGGCGTCTGTAACCCGCAGCAAGACCACTCACCGCGATCGGCGGACCGCGACCGCGCGGCGCGTTCTGGACGCGACGGACGCATTGCTGCGTGGCGGTGAGCGATTCACCGAGATTCCGGTGGAACGACTGCTGGCCGAGGCCGATGTCTCACGCTCGACCTTCTATGTGCACTTCGCGGACAAATCGGTGCTGCTCATGCAGTTGGCCGAACAGGCGCTGGCCGATATTGCCACCGCGGCCGATGTGTGGTGGGCGCTGAATCATGTGGACAATCCAGAACCGGCCGCCAAGACCATTCGCGGCATGATCAAGGTGTATCGGCGGCACGCGCACATCATGCGGGCGATCACCGAGGTCTCGACCTACGACGATGGCATCAACAGCCTGCAGCGGCGCTGGATCGAGGAGTACACCGCGCTGTCGGTGGGTCGGATGGCGCAGGAGCAGGAGCAGGGGCTGATCGGGGCGGATGTCGATATCGAGTATGTGGCCGCGTTGATAATTCGCCTGATCAACAGTTCGATCATCGACCACATCGCCTACGGTTCGCCCCGGAATGACGCCCGCCTGGCCAATACGCTGGCCCGTGTGGGCTGGCTGTCCCGTTACGGCAGCGCCCCGGCGAGCGGGGCCGCCGGACAAGGCTGAACCGCCACTGCCGCACGGAGCTCGGGCTGTTTCGGGCATCGACGGCCGCGACTCGAATAGACCTATCGGGCCGCCGCGACCTCGGTCGTGGCGGCCCGAGGTCTTGACACCCGCGACCCCACGAATGCAAAATCGAACAGACTGTTCGACATAGTGGTGTGTCGACGCCGTATTTCGAAGGAGGCGGCGGTGAAGTCGCTACTCAAGATGCCCGAGGATCTCGAGCTGCCCGTACTGCGGTCGCAGCAGCCGGCCCCGCCGCCGCCCGGCAGTGAATTGCAGGCGATCGAGGGCGATCCGGGATTGCCGCTGGTGGCCGACACCTTCCGGTACTTCCGGGATCCGGCGGCATGGTGCCTGGAGCGGTACCACCGCTACGGCCCGGTGTCCTGGTTCGGTCTGATCGGCCTCACCGGCGTGACGGCCCTCGGCCCCGATGCCTGGGATGTGGTGCAGCGCAACAAGGATCGTGCCTTCGCCACCGGTCCCGGCTGGGGCAAGGTGATCGGCCCGTTCTTCACCCGCGGCCTGCTGCTGCTCGACTTCGACGAGCACCTCTTCCACAAGCGGGTGATGCAGGAAGCGTTCGGCCGTCCTCGCCTGATCAACTATCTGGACGAGATGAACCCGGCCATCGCGACCGCATTGGCGGGCTGGCGACCGGGGCAGGACTTCCCAGCCAGCCGCCGGCTCAAGCAGCTGACCCTGGATGTCGCGACCCGCGTCTTCATGGGTGAGGAATCGGGGCCCGAGGCCGACGAGTTGAACAACGCCTTCACCGACTGTGTGTACGCGGGCTCTTCGCTTGTTCGTTTCCGGCTGCCGGGTGGTCGCTATCGGCTGCTGGGCACCCGCTGGGCGCGTGGTCTGGACGGCCGCAAGGTGCTCGAGCGCTACATGTACGACCGGGTCGCGGCCAAACGCGCCGCCACCGGCAATGACCTGTTCACCGTGTTGGCCCACGCCCGCACCGAGAACGGTGACGAGTTCAGCGACGCCGACGTCGTCAACCACATGATCTTCCTGATGCTGGCCGCGCACGACACCGCCACCATCACCATGACCACCATGCTGTACCACCTGGCGAAGAGTCCCGAGTGGCAGCAGCGCTGCCGCGCGGAGTCGCTCGCTCTGGACAAGCCGTTCGTGGAATTCGACGATCTGGACAAGCTGCCCGCCCTGGATATGGTCATGCGCGAAGCGCTGCGTATGGTCGCGCCGATTCCGCACATGATGCGGTACACGGTTAAGGACACCGAGATCCTCGGGCGCTTCGTACCCAAGAACACCTATGTGCTGATCAATCCGCAGATGAGCCACCAGTTGCCCGAACTCTGGCCCGAGCCCGAGCGTTTCGACCCGGAGCGCTTCAGTGAGGGGCGCCGTGAGGACAAGGCGCACAAGAACGCCTGGGTGCCGTTCGGTTCGGGCGCGCACAAGTGCATCGGCATGTACTTCGCGGGCATGGAGATCAAGGCGACCTTGCATCAGATGCTGCGCCGCTTCGAATGGTCGGTCGAGCCCGGGTACGAGGTCCCGTGGGACCGCTGGAGCTTGCCGATGGCCAAGGATGGCATGCCGATCCACCTGCGCGAACTACCGTGACGTGCCCGGTGCGGCCGAATCGGGCGGCGCCGGAGACTGTTGACAACACCCGTCTATGCCGAACACTATGTTCGACAAATAGTTCATCAATTGCGCTTGTGCGCTCTACCGGAGGCTGGCGATGACGACCAAAACCTCTTCTCGAAATTCGGCGCCCGCACCGGTCCTCCAGGTGCGCCGCCCCGCGGACGGCACACTGCTCGCGGAACTGCCGGTGGCGACCACCGAGCAGGTGCACGCCCAGGCCGCGGCCCTGCGCGCCGCCCAGCCCGCTTGGGAGGAGCTCGGTGTCGCCGGGCGCACCCGGCACCTGCAGAACCTGCGAGACTGGTTGCTGGACAACCAGGAGCGCATGCTCGAGCTCATGCAGGCCGAGGCCGGCAAACCGCGCTCCGACGCCGCCACCGAGCTGGGCTGGATGGGTGACATCGTCAATACGATGGCGGCGGGCAGCCCGAAATGGCTGGCGGACACGAATGTTCGACCGCATCTGCCCCTGCTGGCGACGCGCCGTTTCACCGTGGTGCGGCGGCCGTACCCGCTGGTCGGGGTGATCGGCCCGTGGAACTTCCCGACCGTGCTGTGCGTCGGTGACGGCATTCCGGCACTGTTCGCGGGTGCGGCAGTACTGCTCAAGCCATCGGAGGTCACTCCGCTGGCCACCCGCGAAGTGGTGCGCGCCTGGCGTGAGGACATCGGTGCGCCGCCGGTGCTCGATATCGTGATCGGCGCGGGTGAGACGGGTGCGGCCCTGGTCGATGCCGTGGATCTGGTGCACTTCACCGGATCGGTGCGCACCGGCCAGTTGGTCGCCGAGCGGGCCGCCAAGACGGTGACGCCGGTGAGCCTGGAGCTCGGCGGCAAGGACCCCTTCGTGGTGCTGCGGGATTCGAATGTGTCACGGGCCGCCAATTGCGCGGTGTTCGCGGCTCTCGCCAACAACGGTCAGGTCTGCGTCTCCGCCGAGCGCGTCTATGTCGAAGCGCCGATCTACGACGAGTTCGTGGAGCGCGTGGTGGCGAATGTGAAGGCGCTGCGGAGCGGAACCGACGGCCCGCACGTCGGAGTCGAGCTCGGGGCCATGACCGCGGCGCCCCAGCTCGACATTGTGGAAGATCATGTGCGCGAAGCGATTTCGAAGGGCGCCCGTGCCCTGACCGGCGGCAACCGAGTGGATCGGTCCGGCAACTGGTTCGAGCCCACCGTCCTTGTCGATGTGGATCACACCATGAAGGTGATGGTGGAGGAGACCTTCGGACCGGTGCTGCCGATCATGAAGGTCGCCGATGCCGAGGAAGCCATCCGGTTGGCCAACGATTCCGAATTCGGGCTCTCCGCAACGGTATTCAGCGGCGATGTAGGGCGCGGTGAGCGGGTGGCCCGGCGAATCGAGGCCGGATCGGTCAACGTCAACGACTACAGCGCGACCACCACCTGCCTGGATGTGCCGATGGGCGGCTGGAAGAAGTCCGGCATCGGTTCGAGGTCCGGGGCCACGGCGGTCACGAAATTCACTCGTACCCAGTCGATCGCGGTCCCGCGGGTGCCGACCACCGACAGCGAGATGTGGTGGTTCCCCTATTCGTCGCGCAAACAGGGCTTCGTCGAATGGGGTCTGCGGTTCTTCAATGCCCGCGGTCTGCGCCGGATCGGCCTGGGACGCGATATGACGGTCGACGGGAAGTAGGGAATCGTGGAGTTGCGGGGCAAAGTCGCGCTGGTAACCGGTGGCGCGAGTGGAATCGGCTGGGCGACAGGACGATTGCTGTATCAGCGCGGTGCTCGCGTGGTGCTGGTCGATCTGAAGGAGTCCGAGGCGCAGGTCGCGGCCGAGCGCATCGGACCCGGGGTGCTCGGCATCGGCGCGGACGTCACAGATCTCGATGCCATGGTCGCGGCTGTCGATCTGGTCACCGAGCGGTTCGGTGGCCTGGACATCTGTATCGCCAATGCCGGCATCCCCACCCCGGTCGATTCGGTGAGCAGTATCGATCCCGCCGCTTTCGACCGGGTCATCAATGTGAACGTGCTGGGTGTGTGGCGGACGGTGCGCGCGGCCCTGCCGGTGGTGACGCGGCGACGCGGGCACCTGGTCGTGGTGTCGTCGGTGTACGCCTTCGCGCCCGGCATGCTGGCCGCCGGTTATGCGGCGAGCAAAGGTGCGGTCGAACAGTTCGGGCGCGCGCTGCGCATCGAGATGTCCGGCGCCGGGGTCGGGGTCAGCACCGCGCGCTTCGGATTCGTGCGCACCAAGTCCTTCGAGGACGTGCTCGCCGATCCGCTCGCCGTGCGCTTCGAGAATCTCATTCCGAAGTTCCTGCGCACCAGGCTGACTCCCGATGACGCGGCAGCCGCCATCGTTCGCGGTATCGAGAAGGGCCGGGCGAATGTGTTCGCCCCGACGTGGTGGACGGCGATCTCGGCGCTGCGCGGCATCATCAATCCCCTGCTGGACTACGCGTTCGCGCGCGACGGTCGCATACACGCGTTGATGCGCGACGTCGACGCGGCCGCGAAATCGAGGCAGTCGTGAGCCTGTACGACCGGTTCGAATCCCTCATCGATCCGCGGCACCGGACCACTCTCGAAGAGTTGAGTGACCTGTTCGACGCCGCGGAGAGCATCGGCGAGGAATTCATGCTGGGGGAGTGGGACGGCGCCCATTTCGGTCTGGGGCATCCCATCGAGCAGCAGCTCGATGCCATGCTCTGGGCGGGCAAGTCGTTCAAAGACGCGGACACGGTGTCGCCCATCGTGTGCTTCGATCCCGCCGGGAAGCGCTTTCCCAACCCGATTTTCGGGGGAGCGACGCTGCGCCGGGTGGTCTATCGCGGTGCGGCGACGGCGACGATGATCTACGACGAGCGTCCGATGTTCGACCACTTCCGGCGAATCGACGGCGATACCGTCATCGGCGCGATGGTGGCCAAGGGCCGGAGCCGGCCCGGCTACTTCTACCTGACGAGAACCCCTGCCGCCGAACAGGACACTGCGGGCGGCGATCAGGAGGCCGCGGCAGCGAAGACGGCGGCGAGTCCGTCGCCGGCGACCGCCGAGCTCCACACCAGACCGCGATTCCAACGCCAGCGACCCGAGTTGCTCACCCGGGCAGCGCTGATCCGCACGCCGGGCGGGCCCTTCTCGATCGAGGACGTCGAACTCGAAGCTCCGCGTCCCGACGAGGTGGTGGTCCGCATGGCGGCCTCCGGGCTGTGCCACACCGACCTGACCGTGGCCGGGATGCACGTCGCCGGGCAGCCGCCGATCGTGCTGGGTCACGAGGGCGCGGGGACCGTCGCGGCGATCGGCGGCGAGGTGCGCGGGCTCGCCGTCGGCGACCGGGTGGTCATGAGTTACGCCTGGTGCGGACGGTGCCGGAATTGCGAGCGCAAGCGGATGGCCTACTGCACCGAAGCCGGTGCGCTGAATCTGATGGGCGTGCGGGCCGACGGCAGTACCGGTATGCGTGCCGTCGACGGTGACGTGCGGGGCCGGTTCTGTGGTCAGTCGGCTCTCTCCGGTTACGCTCTGGCCCTGGCGCACACGGTGGTGCCGGTCGACAACGATGTGCCGTTCGAGGTGCTGGCGCCGCTGGGCTGCGGCGTACTGACCGGGGCCGGAACCGTATTGAACTCGTTGCGCCCCGAACCCGGTTCGGCGCTCGCGGTTTTCGGTGCGGGCTCGGTGGGGCTGTCGGCGGTGCTGGCCGCCCGGGTGGCGGGCTGCACGGACATCGTGGCCGTGGATCCGCTGCCGGCGCGCCGCGAGCTCGCCCTGTCGCTCGGCGCGACAGCGGCTTTCGATCCCGCCGAGGCCAAGGACGCGATCCGTTCGAGCCTGGGCGGCATCGACTACGCCATCGACTGCGTGGGCGATCCCGGTGTGATCCGCACTGCTCTGGGCGTGCTGCGGAGTCCGGGCATGTGCGCCACCGTGGGTGTGCGCGGCCGCGCGAATCCGCTCGAAATCGACCAGACCAAACTGGTTGGCAAGGGCCAGACCATTCGCGGCGTGGTCGAAGGCGATGCGGAGCCCGCGACCTTCATACCGTTGCTGATCGAGCTGTACCGGGCCGGACGATTCCCGCTCGACCGCATGATCACGACCTTCCCCTTCGACAAGATTCACGACGCCGTCGCCGCGACCCAGGACGGCACCGCCGTCAAAGCGGTGCTCACCTTCGGCGACCATTCCGGGAGGCAATCATGACCCGCAGACTGATCGTCGGCGTATCCGGTTCGAGCGCACCGCAATTGGGCTACGCCCTGTTGCGGGCGCTGCACGGGCGCGAGGACGTCGAGACGCATCTGGTGCTGACTCGGGGCGCGGAACTGAGCATCAAGCTCGAAATGGGCATGTCGCCCGGCGAATTCGAAGCCCTGGCTGATGTCGTGCACGACCCGGCCAATCTGGGCGCGTCGATCTCCTCGGGGTCGTTCCGCACCTGCGGCATGGTCGTCATGCCCTGCTCCATGAAGACCTTGGGCACCATCGCCGCGGGCACCAGCGCCGACCTGGTCGGGCGGGCCGCCGATGTGTGCCTGAAGGAGCGCCGCCGCCTGGTGCTGGTCACCCGGGAGACGCCGCTCAACCTCATCCACATTCGGAATATGGAGACCGTCACCCTGGCCGGTGCGACGGTGCTGCCGCCGGTCCCGGCGTTCTATCACAAGCCGCGCACCATCGAGGATCTGCTGAACCAGACGGTCGGAAAGGTGCTGGACCAGTTCGAGATCGAGCATTCGCTGTTCGAGCGCTGGTCGTGAAGGTTCCCGACGAGGTTCGCGCGCTGCTCGCCGGGCGGCCGGAGGCCGGCGCGTGGGATCCGATCTTTCCGTTGCTCACGGTGGATGCGGCGGGCTTCCCGCACGTCTGCCTGCTGGGGCGCGCCGAGCTGGCCGTAGACGCCGAGCGCGTGTTCGCCGTACTGGCGAGCGCGACGACCATTGCGAACCTGCGCCGTACCGGACGGGCGACGCTGCTGGTCATCGGCAGCTCGACCGGATTGTACTGCAAGATGAGCCTCGCAGGTGCGCCACTGGAACGGGACGGGCTCATCGGATTCGAATTCACCACGGCGGAGGTCAAATACGACAGCGCCGGAGTGGATCTGCTCTGCGCGCGATTCCGGGTGGACGCCGGCCTGATGGCCTCCGAGCGGTGGCAGGACTCGGCCGCGCTGCTCGCCGAACTCGCCGGGCGGGCCGCCGACGGGTGAGTCGGCGGCCCTGACGGTCAGCGTCCGGCCGCGATGGCCAGTTGGGCGTCCGGGTCGGTGAGCTTCACCCGGGGTCGCTGCCATTCGGCTCCGGCCGCCACTTCGTGCCGGTCGATGCGGTTCCAGCCCCGCCAGTCGACGACCTCGGGGCAGCGTTCCCGAACCACGCGCGCCGCAGCCGCCGCCGAGAGCGTGGTGTCGCCGCGCAACAGGCCGTTCTCGTGATCGGCGCGCAGCGCGCGCACGGTATCGCGGGCGCACTTCTTGTTGGTGCCGATGATGCCCCGAGGTCCCCGCTTGATCCATCCGGTCACGTACATCCCCGGGATAGGTGTATCGGAATCGGTCACGCGGCCTTCGATATTCGGGATCACGCCGGTGTGCTCGTCGAACGGCAGACCGGGTACGGGAGTGCCCCGATAACCGATCGCGCGCAGCACCAGCCCGGCGTCGATGGTCTCCTCGACGCCGGTGGGTTCGATGCCGCCGCCGTTCCATCGATTGTTCGCCACGCGCAGTCCGCTGACCCGCTCGTCCCCCTGGACGGCGACGGGGGTGCCCAGGAAGCGCAGCACCAGCTTGCGGTCGGCGGTCCCTTCGGGCCGCTCTGCATAGCCGCGCAACAGCGTCGATCGGCGCTCGGAATCGCTGTAATCCACCGTGTCGGAGCCATACTCGACGACCACGTCCACGCCGGCGAGCTCGCCCAGCTCGGACAGCTCCGGGGCGTGGAAGGCGGCGTGCCGGTAGCCTCGCCGTCCGAGCACGACCACCTCGCGAACCTTGCTGTCGCGCAGCGTCTCGAGCGCGTGATCGGCGATATCGGTATGGGCGAGCACTTCGACCGGCGTGAGCAGCACCCGTGCGATATCCAGTGCCACATTGCCGTTGCCGACGATGACGGCGCGCGGCTGCGACAGATCCACGTCGAGGAAGCGGTGATCGGGATGTCCGCTGTACCAGGACACGAATTCCCGCGCCGAGTGCGACCCGGGTAGCTCCTCGCCTGGAATACCGAGCCGCACATCATCGCCGGTCGCGCCGACGGCGAAGATCACCGCGTCGTACCATTGCCCCAGCTCGGCGACGGAAATATCCACGCCCACCGTGACCTTGCCGAAGAAGCGGAATCCGGGACGCGCGCCGATCTCCTCGAAGACTCGCTGTACCTGCTTCTTGTCCGGATGGTCCGGGGCGACGCCGTGGCGTACCAGCCCCCAGGGCGTTGCCAGCCGGTCGAACATATCGACCTCGACCGGACCGGTGGACAGCCGCATGGTGCGGCCGCGCAGGTAGGTGCCGGCCGGACCCTCCAGCAGGTGTCCGGCCGCGTACATACCCGCCGGCCCCGCGCCGACCACGGCGACCCGAAGCGGGCGGCTCATCGGGTCGCCTGGAAGTAGTCGGCGTTGACGGCTTCGTAGTCGCGCCAGACCTCGGGCAGGTGGAAGGCGTCGTGCACCGCGCTCACCGGGCACACGGTGACACAGGCATCGCATTCGATGCAGCTGGTCGGGTCGATGTAGAGCTGTTCGGTGCTGTTGAAATCGGGGTCGTCGGGGCGCGGCCGAATGCAGTCGATAGGGCACGCTTCCACGCAGGAGTAGTCGGCGACGCAGGGGGCCGCGATCACGTAGGCCATCGGGAACCTCGCAGGGGGATCGGGGGCGCGGATGGCCCGGGACAGGGGGCGCGGCGCTGTCGGAGTACCGCCGTCAATATCGAACAATATGTTCGACAGAGTGATTGATCAAGACCCCGCTCAGCTGGTAATCTGGTCCGCGCCGATCCGCCGCTGCCCGGCGGCGGATCGGTAGTCCGCAGTCCGCGGCACCGTGAGCGAACAGAAGGTGCGACGATGCCCCTCCCGTCGAGAACGACATTCGACCGACTCCGAACCCTGGTGGCCATCGACGACCCCGACACTCGGTCGGAGCGGGTGATCCCGGAGGTGTTCACCGGTCGCGAGCTGGCCACCATCCCGGTTGGCACCGCCGCCGACGTGACCGCGGCGATCGCGAAAGCCCGCCGTGCCCAGCGCGAGTGGGCCCAGCGGCCGCTCCGGCAGCGGGCGGCCGTCCTGTCGAAATTCCGGTCCCTGGTGTTCGAGTATCGGGACGAGATCCTGGACATGCTGCAGGCCGAGTGCGGCAAATCCCGGGCCTCGGCGCAGGAGGAATTGCTCGACCTGGCCTTCAACGCGCACTACTACGCCAAATACGGACCAGCCCTGCTCGCGCCCAAACGGGTGCCCGCGCCGCTGCCGGGCATCATCAAGACCAAGGTCCACTACCAGCCCAAGGGCGTCGTCGGCATTATCGCGCCCTGGAATTTCCCCATCGCGCTGTCGATCTCCGACGCGATGCCCGCATTGCTCGCCGGCAACGGCGTCGTCATCAAGCCCGACAGCCAGACTCCCTACAGCACGCTGGCCGCGGTCGAGCTCCTGTACCGGGCCGGTATTCCGTGCGACCTGCTCGCCGTGGTGCCCGGTCCCGGCGGGACCGTCGGCTCGGCCCTGGTCGACGCGTGCGACTACCTCATGTTCACCGGTTCCTCGGCCACCGGGCGGCTGCTGGCCGAGCAATGCGCCCGCCGATTGATCGGCTGCTCGGCCGAACTCGGCGGCAAGAATCCCATGATCGTCACCGCCGGGGCCGATCCGCACGTCGTCGCCAAGGCCGCGCTGCGCGCCTGCTTCGGCAATGCCGGACAGCTGTGCATGGCCATCGAGCGCATCTACGTGGAGGAACCCCTCGCGGCGGAGTTCGTGGAGATTCTCGGTCGCTACACCCGGGACATGGTGCTGGACACCAACTACGACTTCTCCGTGGATATGGGCTCACTCATGTCGGAAGACCAGCTGAAGACCGTTTCACGGCACGTCGAGGACGCGAAGGCGAAGGGGGCCACCGTGATCGCGGGAGGCCGGGCCAGGCCCGATATCGGACCGCTGTTCTACGAGCCGACCGTGCTGACCGGTGTCACCGACGACATGGAGTGCGCACGAGCGGAAACCTTCGGCCCGGTGGTGTCGGTGTATTCGGTCCGGGATGTAGCCGAGGCCGTGGCGCGCGCCAATGACAGCGAATACGGCCTCAATGCCAGCGTCTGGGCCGAATCCCCGGCCGCGGGCGAGGCGATCGCCGCGCAGATCCGCTGCGGCACGGTCAATGTGGGTGAGGGCTATGGGCCTGCCTTCGCGACGATCGCCGCACCCATGGGCGGTATGGGGGCCTCGGGAGTCGGCCGCCGTCACGGATCCGAGGGCTTGCTGAAATATACGGAGCCGCAAGCCGTCGCGACCTCGCGCACGGTGATCGCCGACGCCAAGTTCGGAGTGTCCGAAGAACTCTGGCGGCGCACCCTCGTGCCGTTGATCCAGTTCGTCCAGAAGATTCCGGGGTTCTGACATGACGGTAGTAGCGATCACCGGCGGCGGCCGTGGCATCGGCCGCGCCATCGCCCGCCGCCTGGCGGCCGACGGCATGCGAGTCGCGATCGGTGACATCGACACCGCGGCAGCGGAATCGGCGGCCGCGGAACTCCCGGGCGCGATCGGTCTGTCCTTGGACGTTTCCGACGCGGCGAGCTTCACCGCCTTCGTGGAGCGTGTCGAGAGCGCACTCGGGCCGATCGGCATCCTTGTCAACAATGCCGGGATCATGCCGATTGGCGAATTCCTCTCGCACGATGCGGAATTGGCGCGGCGGGCGGTGAACATCAACGTGCACGGCCCGCTCAACGGCATGCGCGCGGTGCTCCCCGGGATGCGGGAACGTGGTCGTGGGCACATCGTGAACGTGGCCTCCACCGCCGGATCGCGCGGCATTCCCGGCGGCGCGATCTACTCCGCCACCAAGTTCGCGGTGGTGGGCATGAGCGATGCCATCCGGCAGGAGTACGCCGCTGCGGGTATCGCCGTGTCCACCGTCCTGCCCTCCTTCACCAATACCGAACTAATTTCTGGGACAACAGGTTTGCGTGGAGTGCCGACCGTCGAACCGGATGATGTCGCGGCGGCGGTGGTGCGTGCCATCGCTCGCCGCCGGGCGATGATATTCGTGCCCGGATTCCTGAAGGGCCTGGTGCGGCTGCAAGCGCTGCTGCCGGTGCGGGCCGGAGATCTGGCCGCCCGATTGATCGGCGCGGATCGCGTGTTTCTGAATATCGATCAGGGACAACGGGCCGGCTACGACGCGCGGATCACGGGCGAGCACGGCGGGAAAAGCTGACCCAACTCGCACCCTATGAACAAGGGCCGCAGGCGATTCGAAGATCGCCTGCGGCCCCTCTGCTCGTAACCAGGACGTCCGCTCAGGAATACATGGCTTCGATAGCCGTCGCATAGCGTTCGCTGATGGGCTTGCGCCGCAATTTCATCGTGGGGGTCAGCTCCGCGCTGCCGGGTTCCCAGAAGTCCGCCACGATGGTGAACTTCTTGATCTGTTCCACCCGGGACAGTTCGGCATTGGCCCGTTCGACGGCCTGTTCCACCAGGGTACGCACCCGGGAATCCTTGGCCAGGACGGCCGGATCGGCTGCCAGGCCGTGCTTTTCGGCGAAGGCGGCGGCGGAGTCGGGATCGAGGCTGATCAGCGCGACATTGTACTTGCGATCGTCGCCGATGGCGACGGCCTGGCCGATCAGCGGTGCGTGCGCCTTGATCCGGTTCTCGATATTGGAGGGCGACATGTTCTTGCCGCCGGCATTGATGATCAACTCCTTCTTGCGATCGACGATGCGCAGGTAGCCGTCGGCGTCGAGTTCGCCGATATCGCCGGTGTGCACCCAGCCCTCGGCATCGATGGTCTCGGCGGTCTGCTCCGGCTTGTTCAGGTAGCCCTTCATCACGATGGGTCCGCTGACCAGCACCTCGCCATCCGCGGCGATCCGCAACCTCGACCCCGGCACGATGGTGCCGACGGTGCCGAGCCGGACCCGGCCCGGCGGGCTCATGGTCGCCATGCCCGACAGCTCCGACATGCCCCAGGCGTCGCAGACCGGGATGCCCAGGCCGTTGAAGAAGCGCAGCACATCCGCCGAGATCGGCGCGGCGCCGGACAGCGCCAGCTTGATATCGTTCAGGCCCAGCGCATTACGCAGCTTCGACAGCACCAGCGCGTCGGCGATCCGGGCTTGCAGCTCCAGGTCCCAGGACACCGGCCGGCCGCTCAATCGCCGGTTCGAGGCCCGTTGACCCGTGCCGATCGCCCACCGGGCAAGCACGGCCCGCACCCCGGTCGCCTCGTCCACTCGCTGATCGACGGCCGCCTTCAATTTCTGCCACACCTGCGGCACTGCGCCGAGCACGGTCGGGCCGACCTCCACCAGCGCGGCGGCGAAATCCTTGCGGTCGGCCACGGTGGTGACCTGATTGCCGAGCACGGACAGGGTGTAGAGCGCCGACCACCGGTCCGCGACATGGGCCGACGGCAGGAACGAGATCACCCGCTCGTCCGGTCCGGCCTGCGCCATCTGTTCGGTGCCGTCCACCATGGCGAGCATGTTGGCGTGGGTGAGCTGCACGCCCTTCGGATCGCCCGTCGTTCCCGAGGTGTAGATGAGGGTGAGCACGTCGTCGGGTCGCACGGCCCGCCAGGTGCTTTCGAATTCGAAGTCTGCTGGCGCCACCGTCGCGGCGAGATCGGCGAGCGTGGGCAGGTCACCGGCATCACCGTCGGTGCGGATCACGTGCCGTACCGAGGTGCCCGCCGTGGCGGCGTTGATCTGCGCTGTGTAGTTCTCGTCGCACACCACCATCCGGGCCTCGGAATCGGTGAGCAGATAGCGGATCTGTTCCGGGGCGGAGGTGTTGTAGATGGAGAACGGGGTGGCCCCGAGGTGTTGGAGTGCGACATCGACGGGATAGAACTCGGGCCGATTGGCCATCATGAGCGCGACGGTGTCGCCGCGCCGCACGCCCAGCGCCGAGAATCCGGCGGCGAGCCGCCGCACCTGCTCGCCCCACTCCCGGAAGGTCAGCGTCGTAGCGCCGCCGACGGAGCGCACCGCGATCTTGTCCGGGTTTCGCTGAATGGTCGCCTGAAACGCCTCGCACAGGGTGGAGGAGCGGGACGCATAGGTCTCCGGCATGGACTGAACTCCTTCGTTCGCTCTCGGCGGCGAGCTGTCGCGCGCCCACCACCTCTCGAATTATATGTCGAACATTGTGTTCGATTACAAGAGGTGGATCGGCATGGAAAGGTGGCCCACTCGGGTCATTTGGTCGCGATCGCCCCGTCGATGCCGCCGCCCACGGCGGTGATCTTCCAACCGGACTTCTCGTCGATGGTCACCCGGTAGGTGACCGTGGTGCTGCCGCCCTGCGGGGTCTGGACGCTGGTCGAGCTCACATTCAGGAAGGCGTCGACCTGGTAGATGCCGTTGTCCACCGAGGTGACCGCGGCGCGGAGCGGGGCGGCCTTGGACGACCACTGCAACGGGAGCAAGATTTGCTCCAACTGCGGTGCGGTGGAGTCGAATTTGGTGGCCAGGTCGGCGGCCGTGCCGGCTTTGAGGCGGTCGAACCAGGACTTGGTGTCGCGGTAGTCGATGGTGGACGCGCCGACGGCGTAGTCCATGGCCACCTGTTCGGCATGCTTACCGGCCGTGGCGGCGGCATCGCGATCGCGGAGTTCGCCGCGATCGGACAGCCACAGCGCTCCGAAGGTGATCGACGTCGCGGTCAGCGCCGCGGCCAGTGCCGCGGTGAGCACCGTGGACGAGCGCACAGATATCTGCCGCCCGCGCCGGGCCGGTGCTGGGCCGGCTGCTTCGGCCGGTGGTTCGGCAGGCGCGGTGGCCCTCGATGCGGTGTCCTCGGTGGTGGTCATGTCGGCTCCAATTTCCTTGCGGGGCTGCGGCTCTATGTCCTTCTTGGTGGGTTACTTCAGATCGACGCGCAGGTGGATCGCACCTTCCGCGCCGACCGAATTCACTGCCTGGGAGATCAGCGCGCCGATATCCAGGCGGCCGAGCACCGGTGTGGCCTCGGCGGTGAGCGGTGCGAGAATCGGGGCCAACTCGGCCATGTCGGGGCCGAGCCGGGTCATCAGGTCGGCCAGCCGGTTCAGGACCGGCACGACTCCATCGCCGTTCAGGTAGTCGTGCGGGGCGTCGCCGACCTCGAAAAGTGTTGACGCGTCGTTGATCAGCTGGTCGATGCGGGTGCCGAACTGGCTCCAGTACGGACCCGAGGTGGCCAGCGTGGGACCGGTCCAGTCCATGTCCGCGCCCATGGTCTGCAGGTCGGTCAGCAGCTGCCGGAAGGTATCGGTGCGGCTGAGAATGGTGGCCGCCAGCAGGGTGGTGGCGCGCTGCAAGCGCGGCATCTGCGCCTCGGTGCCCCGCAGGGCGCGATCCAGGGTGGCCGTCAGCGAACTGATGCGCGCCGGATCCAGCTGTGCGACGAATTCGACTGCGCGCACCGACAATTCGGGGATCAGCACCGGCGCTGCCAGCTTCCGCGTATCGAGCACCTGACCGTCGCTCAGGTAGGGGCCCCGATCGTCGGTCGGCCGGAATTCGATGTAGGGCTCGCCGAGCGCGGACAGATTCTCGATGCGAATGTCGCTGGCGGCCGGGATCCGGTGATCGCCGGAGATCCGCAGCTCGATGCGCACGCCATCGGCCTCCCTGCTCACCTCGGTGACCCGTCCGACGCGAATTCCGGTGAGCAGCACCGGGGTTCCCGGATTCACGCCCCCGGAACCGTGGACCAGCAGCCGCGCGGTGGTGTAGTGGGCGAAAGGCTCGGCGCGCAGCACCCCGAAGGTCAGATACGCGATGCCGAGCACCAGCACCGCCAGCAGCGCGCCCAGCGAAGCGATCGACGCGGGCTTTATGCGTCCGGTCGCGCGGCTCATCGCACGGCTCCGATCATGCGCAGGGTCCCGATGACACGATCGGTCCGGTCGGCGGGCGAACCGGCTTCCGTTACCGAGACTCCGGTGAGATTCACCTTCGGCCCGTGTTCGGCGAAGGGAATGAGTTTGTTCTGAACGAGATCCACCAGCATCTTCAGATTCGACGGTTCATCGAGATTCAACGGCCGCTGACCGAACAGCATCGGCACATACGCCCGCGCCGCCGCATCGGTCGCCGCAACCAGCGGCGCGAGCCAGACCGCGCTGTGCGCGACCGGCGCCATATTGGTGAAGATGAACAACACCCCGATCACCGACTGGGTCGCCGCCACCACGTGGGCGGTGCCGTCATCGGTGAGCATGCGCTGCAGGGTCGGCAGATAGTCCCCGACGCTGGTCTCGACCGCGTTCAGCCCGTTCAAGAGCTGATCGAGGGTGCCCAGATCGCCGGCCACGTCGGTGAGATCCGCGCCCAGTACGCCGAAGATGCGCGCGGTCTCGCGCGGATCGGGCGGCAACGCGGAGTTGATCTGCCGCATGGTGTTCTGAATGGAGGAGACCGCGCCGCTGCCCAACGCGGTGGCCAGCCCCGCCATGGTGTCTTCCACCTGCACCGCCTGCTGGGTGTGGGCCAGCGGGATGGTGGCATCGGGGGCCAGCGGCGCGGCCGTGCTGCCCGGCGTCGAGACCAGCGCGATGTGCACATCGCCGAGCGGGGTGGCCTGGCGCAGTTCGGCGGTGAGATCGCCGGGCAGGCGCACCGCGGCCCGCACCTCGACATCGGCGACGACATAGCCACGCGCGGAAGGGTTCTCGTCGACGATGTGCAGACCGGTGAGATTGCCGACCGGCACGCCGTCGGCGATCACCTTCGCGCCCGGCGGCAGATTCAGCGCGTTCGCGAATTGGATGTGCAGGGCGTACGAGGCCCCGGATACGCCGGTGCCGGGTACCGGGACGGTGGCCGGATCGAAACCGCAGCCGCCTGCGGCCAACACGGCGACGGTCAGCGTGGCGATCGCTCCGCGACGCACTGAAAGGCGTGTCATCGTGCTCCCACCGATCCGAGAACTAGTTGGGCCAGTGGCAGATTCACCAGGCCGGAGCCGGCGTCGGTGCAGGCACCGGCGGTCACCACATTGATCGCCGCGCACACCTGCTGGGCGTCGGGCGTGCGCACCGCTATCCGGGGCGGCGCGTAGGCCAGCGTCACCGCTCTGGTCTCCGGATCGACGGAGTTGGTGAACGCCGAGGTCAAGGCGGGCGTCATGGCGAGCAGCCCACGCAGGCTGTCCACTCCGGCCCGTAGCAACTGCGGCAGGTTCTGCACCGACTCCAGGCTGTGCAGCAGCGGTCCGCCGAACATGACGGTGAGGTCGTTGAGCGCGGGCAGGACGTCGGCCATCTTCTGCAGGAAGGTCAGCACGGGCGGCACGGCCAGATTGTTGACGTCGTCGAGCGCTTGGGTCAGCCGCAACAGCATGTCCTTGACATCGGCCCAATTTGTCGCGGCGCTGTGCGAGAGCGAGCTCAGCGCGTCGAGCAGCCCGCCGATGTGGCCGATGGCGGCATCGGGGGCGTTCAATGCGGTGCCGAGCTGACCGATGATGGCGTTGATCTGCGCACCGGTATCGGCGGACAGGTGATCCAGTGCGGCCACACCGTTTTCGATCATCTTCGGATGCGCCGGATCCGACGCCCCGTTCAGTTCGTCGGCGAGCTTCGACAATGCGGCAAAGGTCTGACTGAGGCTCTTCGGGGTGAGCGTCTTGGTGAGGCACTTGCTCGAATCCCACCCCGCCCCCGCCGGTTCCGCGCCGATGACGGCGAGCTTGCGATCGGCGACCAGGGCGTCGGCGAGCGTGGTGGCCCCGGCGTCGAGTGCGAGCTTGCGATTCGCGGGGAGCTCGAAACGCACCCGCGCGGTCGCGCCGTTGTTGTCGATGCCGGTCACCCGGCCCACCCGCACACCCATGACGGTGACCTCACTGCCCTCGTAAAGTCCGATGGCATCCGGCATTTCGGCGCAGTAGGACCGCATCTTCGGGGTGGGGTGCAGCAGCTGATAGCCCAGCGCCGACGCCGCCAGCAGGGTCGCGATGAGGCCGAAGGAGAGGAATCCGCGGGAAGCGAACAGTCTGGTGAGCATCAGCAACCCCTGCCCGGTATCGGAATGCACAGTGCCGGTGCGGAAATGGTTGTCGCGGACTGGTCGGCCGACAGTCCCTGCACGGTGGCCAGTGGCAGCAGCCGAGAGCCGAAGGCACGGATGGATTCGAGCAGGTCGCCCAGCTTCGCGCCCAGTTCACCGAGCCGTGCCGCGGCGTCGGCGACCGGCGCGGCGAGCGGTTTCAGTTCGGCGGTCCACAGTCTGGCGATCGGAGCGGCCTGCGACACCACGGCGGCCAGATCGTTCAGCGAGGCGCCGACGGCGACCTTGTTATCCGCCACCAGTGTCTCCAGCAGCCGGAACTTCGTGATCAAGCGACCCAGGACCGCCTTGTTGGCAGCCAGCGCGGAAAGGTATTCGTCGGCGACGCCGAGGGCGCGGGACACATCGGAGTTCTGCTTGTTCAGCATTCCGACAATGCTGTCCACGGCGGTGAGCATGCGGCGGAAGCCGTCCGGGCTGCCGTCCACGGCGGTGGTGAGCGCGCCGAAATTGCGGCGCAAGGTGTCGCCGTCGATCTGATCGACGGGGGTGACGGCGTCCTGGAACAGGCGGGTCAGACTGTAGGGGAGCACCACCCGGTCGGCCGGGATCGGACGTGTCCCCAGCGGTTGGGTTCCGGCGGGCAGCAGCGCCAGATAGTGCCCGCCGACAATGGTCAGCATCCGGACATCGAGGGTCGTCTCCTGGCCGACGAACACGTCCTTGTCGACCGTGAAAGTCATGCGCACCCGGTTGGATTCGAGATCCAGCGACCGCACCTCGCCGACCGTGATGCCGGCGGTGCGCACCTCGTCGCCGACCCGCAGCGCGGCGGCGTCGCCGAGGTAGGCGGTGTAGGTGCTGACCCCGGTGCGCACCAGCGACAGCACCGCGATGCCGGTCGCCGCCACCAGAACGGCGACGAGCGTGACTATGCCCCAGCGCAATTCGATCCGCCGCTGCTGCCGCTCGTTCGGCGGCGGCTTGCGGCCCACGCGGAACAGTGGTTTCGGGAGGGTCAGTTGTTGCACAGAGCGATCCTTTGTCCGCTGATCAGGACCTGGAGCGGCGCGGGGGCCGGGGCGGCGCCGTGGCCGCAGGCCCGGTTCACCTCGGACCCGCTCGCCGGGATGAGCGCCGACAGTGATTGCAGCAGTCCGGGCAGCCGGCCGAGCACGTCGAGAGCCTGCCCGGTATCCGGGAAGGCGTTCTTCACCAGACGATTCAGATCGGCGTTCGGATCCCCGGTGAGGCCGACGGTACGCAGCAGGCTCCGAGCGGGGACCAGCACCGGGGGGATGGTGAGACTGAAGTCGATCAGGCCGCCCACCCGCTCCTGCAGCGTCGCGAACAGATCGGTGAGCCGCGACAGCATGGTCATGGCGTTGCCGGAACTGCCGCCGATCCGCTCGGCGATGACGGCCAGATTCCGCACCAGCAGGGAGATGACCGCCTGCCGGTCGGTGGTGTACCGCGACAGCGTCTCGATGGCCCCCAGCGCCGGACCCAGCCCGGTGCCATTGCCTTCGATGACCCCGAGCATGCCGGTCGCGAACTGATTCAGATCGGCCGGGCTCAGCTCGGCCAGCACCGGCTGCAAACCGTTGAACAGCGTGGTGACGTCGAAGGCGGGGACGGTGTGCTCCACCCCGATGATGCGGGCCGGGTCGACGCGCTGTCCGGGTTGTTCGGCCTGCTGTATGTCGAGATACCGTGCGCCGGTGAGGCTCTGATATCGAATGGCCAGTGTGGTGTTGCCGTAGATGGTGCGATCGCGGTCGAGGGTGAAGACGACCTTGGCCTTCGTGCCGTCCAGGGCCAGCGAGCTGACCTTGCCCACCCGGACGCCGAAGAGGCGCACATCGTTTCCCGCACGCAGGCCGTTCGCGTCGGTGAAAACCGCGGAGTAGGTGGTGGTGCCGCCCGCGACCGGACGGTCGAGTGCTTGGAGGACGCCGTACAGCAGCAACCCCATGGCAGCGGTGCAGGCGGCGAGCCGCAACAGCAGGGACGGAACGGATTTCATCGGGCACCTCCAGGCAGCTGCGGCACCGACGCCGCCGTCGGCGGGGCGAGCGCCGCCACCAGCGGAATCGCCAGGCCGGGTACGCCGCGCAGGTCCACCGCCAGATTCAGAACCGGTCCGCCCGGCGTATCGGGCAGGGCAGCGCGTAATCGCTGTAGCAGCAGCGTGAGATCCGCACCTGCCGCGGCCGGATCGGGGACGGTCGCGGCCAAGCCGCTCAGGATCGGGGTGAGCGCGGCCGTGAGCCCGGAATAGTGCGCGTCACCCGCGTTCAGCACCCGGACCAGGGCCCCCAGCAGGTCGTCCTTGATCATGTTCACATTGGCGTCGAACTTCGCGATCTTGCCGTCCTGACCCAGATATTGATTGGAGAAAGCGCCATTGAGCACGTCCAGCAGTCCTGTCAGCGTGGGCGGTAGTCCGGCCAGCGCGCTGCCGTACCGGTTCAGCAGTAGCGAGGGCGGCAGTTGCTGGGTGTCGGCGACCGACTGGACCATCGAGACGATCGCCTGGAACAGCGGTGCGAAGGCGCGGGTGTCGTCGGAGATCTGCCGCAGCACCGAGATCAGTTGCGGCGTCAGCACTTCACCGGTCAGCTGTCCCAGCGAGCGCAACAGCGTGGACAGGGTGGCGTCGTTGGTGCGCGCGCCATTGTCACCGGTCAGATCGACCTGGGCGACCTCGCGCAGCGGCCGTCCGCCCGCGCCCGGGTGCAGCTCGATCTCGCTGATGCCGAACAGGTTGCCCGGCGCGTAGTCCAGACTCAGTGCGTCGGTGAGCCCGCGCAGCTGGGATTCGCTGAGCCGCAGCGTGATGCGCTGCCGGCCGAGTCCGTCTTGGGCGAGCGCCCTGACCTCGCCGACCTGCACGCCGTCGGCTCGCACCGGACTGCCCGGCTCGATGCCGGTGCCGACCCGCGCGGTGACCAGGTCGACGGTGACGGTGCCGGGATCGGCGCGTTTCGGCACCGCCTGCCAGCCGATCAGCACGGTGGCGGCCAGGGCGGCCGCGAGCAGACCGGAACGGCGGGCCCGGCCGGGAGTCGTGGTGACTCCGGGTAATCCGTATGCGGGCATCAGTCGCTCACCCCGAGAATGTGACGGGGGAGGTGAATCCCCACAGGACGATGGTCATGAGCATGTCGAGGGTGATGATGGCGACCAGGCTGGCCCGAATCGCGCGCCCGGAGGCGATGCCCACCCCCTCGGGCCCGCCGACGGCGAAAAACCCTTGGTAGCAATGGATCAGGATGACCGCGACGGCGAACACCGCCACCTTGATCACCGCCGCCACCACATCCCAGCTCAGCACGAAGGTGGTGAAGTAGTGCTGGTAGACGCCGGGGGACTCGCCGTGGAAGGTGGTGACCACCAGCGCCGCCGACACGTAACTCACGATGAGCGCGATCAGGAAGGTCGGCACGATCGAGGCGATGGCCGCGATCACCCGTGTGGTCACAACGAACGGAATCGACCGGATGCCGAGCGATTCGATCGCGTCGATCTCCTCGGATATGCGCATGGAGCCGATCTCGGCGGTCATCCGGCAGCCCGCCTGCGCGGCGAAACCCACCCCCGCCGCGATCGGTGCGAGTTCGCGGGTATTGGCGAACGCCGACACCAGACCCGAGATCTGGCCCAGCGCAACGGTATCGAGTGCGCTGTAGGCCTCGATTCCCAGCGATGCGCCGACGGCAGCGCCCATCACCACCATGACCGCGGCGGTGCCGCCGCCCACGATGACCGAGCCGCGACCCCACGTCATGTCCGTGATCGTGCGCATCACCTGCGCGCGATAGTGACTCAGCGTCAACGGGATCGCCGACAGCACCTGCCAGGTGAAGCCGAGCATGAAACCCAGGGTCTCGAGCGGAGCCCACAGGGGTACCCGGCTCAGCACGCGGCGAGTCGGCCGCAGCAGCGGCGGAGTGTAGGTGGCGGCCATCAGGCCACCCGGGTCGGAAAGAACATGGTGACCACCTGCGTGATGGCGGTGTTGACCACGGCGATCGAGACCACCGACAGGATCACGGCGGCGTTCACCCCGTCCGCCACCCCGCGCGGCCCGCCCCTCGCCTCCAGCCCGCGCTGGCAGGCGATGACCACGACCAGATATCCGAAGATCACCGATTTGATCAGCGACACCCACACGTCCACCGGAGTCGCGAACGCGCCGAACGATTCCCAATAACTGCCGGGCGTCACCCCCAGCGCGGCAATGGCGACGATGTAGCCCGCGACCATGCCGACGACCAGGATCAGAATATTGAGCAGTGGCGCGACGAACAGCATCGCCACCATCCGGGGCGCGACCAGGCGTTGCACCGGATCGATGCCCATCACCCGCATGGCGTCGACCTCTTCACGAATCGTGCGCGCGCCCAGATCCGCCGCGATGGCCGCCGCACCCGCGCCGCCCAGCAGCAGCCCGGTGGCCAGCGGCGCGCCCTGTTTGATCACACCGAGGCCCCCGGCCGCGCCGATCAGCGAATTCGCTCCCAGCTGATGCACCACATTGCCGACCTGCGCGGACACGATGACCCCGAACGGGACGGCCATCAGCACCCCCGGAAGCGCCGACACGGTGATCAGAAACCAGGCCTGCTGCATCGCTTCTCGCCACTGGAACCGCAGACGCGCCAGATCCTCGGCGACCACCCGCGTCGCCACGAATCCCGAGCGCGCGGCCCGGCCCAGCGTGCCCAGGCTGGACAGCACGGTGTCGGCGGCGTTCTCGCGCAGCGCCCGCAGCGGAGCCGATCCGATGCGGGCCGATCCTGCCTGACGGCGCGCCGGTTCCCTGACTACGGACACGCACACCTCCTCGTATTCGCCATGCGGTGGCCCGCCCCCCTGATCGCGGAGTGCGGATGCCCGGCAGCTGCGCACCGGTGCTGACCGGTGCGAACGGGGGTGCCGCTCGCCACACTCAAAATCGAACGTGGTGTTCGATACATTATTCGGAAGAAGTGTGGTGTCTGCGCGGCTACGTGTCAATAGCGCGAAGAAACTGAATGTCGAACAAACTGTTCGATAGGCGAAGCAATTTCCTCGCCGGTGTAATCGGTGGAAGGACCGGTAAACCGGTCCTTCACTCCACTTCGAGGATTTGCCTGCTGAGACCGGTGACGGTGAGATCGACCAGCGCGTCGTAGTCGATGTCGTGCACCCACCCGTGCACGGTGAGATCGGCCAGGCCCATCAGTCCGGCCCACACCGCGGGAATGATCTCCGGCTCGGCGCGCAGCCGCCGCCCCGATGCCGCGGCGGCTTCGGCGAGTGCCTCGCGCAGCGCGGCGAACTGCGCTCTCGCGATCCGCAACAGCTGATCGTGTGGTTCATGGGGATTCTCGGTACGTTCCACCCGCCAGACCGCCGCCATCCGCCCGGCTCGCCGCCACTGCCGGTTCGTGTGGGGCACCAGGTCCCGCAGCAGCCCGTCCACGCCGCCCGTGCGCGGCGCGTCCCGCAGGAACTCCGTCAGCTCACGCTGTTCGTTCTGCATCAGCGCGTCGAACACCGCGTGCTTGTCGGCGAAGTAGTGGTACATCAGGCCGACGCTCATGCCGACCTCGGTCGCGAGCCGCCGGATGGACAGGCCCGCGTAGCCGTGCTGCTCGAGCAGGCTCGCGGCCGCCTCGAGGATCTGGGTCCTGCGCATCTCGACGACATCGGAATCGGTCACCCACTCAGCGTAACTCACCGTTGAACACTGTTCAAAGGTTGTGCTACGGTCGGCTCGCCTCGATCGGAGAACCCTCGAACGGGGGTCGAATACGGCCCTCACCTGCGACGATCGCAACCGCGGGCGCTGGTGAGCGGAAAGAACGGAAAATAGACATGGTTGAAGCACAACTGCGGTTCACCTTCGCGCTCCCGGACCCGCAGCCCACCGCCCAGGCGGAGATCTTCCGGACCGCGCTCGAGATGGCCCGCTGGGGCGACAGCCACGGGATCAACGCCATCAGCCTCGACGAGCACCACGCCAGCGGGTTCGGCTGGAGCGCCAACCCGATCCTCGAGGCCGGCATGATCATGGCCGCCACCGAGCGGATCCGCGTCATCATCTCCGCCGCCCTCGGCCCGCTCTACGATCCGGTCCGCCTCGCCGAGGACATCGCCGTCGTCGACCAGGTCGGCGGCGGCCGGATGACGGTCATCCTCGGACTCGGCTACCGGCCGATCGAATACGCCGCGCTGGGCAAGGACTTTCGCCGCCGCGGGCGACTGATGGACGAACTGCTCGACACCCTGCTCACCGCGTGGCGCGGCGACCCCGTCGAACGCGGCGGCGAGCGCGTCGAGATCACCCCGCGCCCGATCAGCCCGCCGGAACGCCTGATCATGGTCGGCGGTTCGGCCGAGGCGACCGCCCGGCGCGCGGTCCGCTTCGGCCTGCCCCTGCAGCTCTCCGACTACCTGCCCGACCTGATGGCGTACTACCGGAACCTGTGCGCCGAGGCCGGGATCAAGCCCCGGGTGCACATGGTGGCCGAACACCGGCCCGGCATGGTCTTCGTGCACGAGGACCCGGACAAGGCCTGGGCCGAGCTGGGCGAGCACATCATGTGGGAGGCCGTCGAATACGGCGCGTGGGCCGCCCCCGACATGCGATCGGTCATGCACGTGCGCGGGGTCACCGGCATCGAGGAAGTGAAGGCCTCGGGCCGCTACCGGGTGGTGACCCCGGACCAGCTGATCGACGAACTCGTCACGGGCGGCCCGCGAGCGGCGGTGACCCTGCACCCCCTGATCGGCGGCATGCCCCTCGACGAAGCCTGGAAGAGCGTGCACCTGCTGACCGACAACGTGCTGCCGGAGGTTCGCCGACGACTCGAATCCGCCACCACCGCAAACGAATCCACCAGCTCGAAATAGGAAGTCGTGGCGGGCGAATGCGGCGAGCGGTGACCCGCTCGCCGCATTGCCGTGCGTGCTGTCGTTGCGCGCCGCCGACCCGCGTGTATCCGTTCCGTCCGTAGCAGCGCGGTGGCCGCCGACCTTGATTCAGGTCGGCGGCCACCGAATTCTGCTGGGCGACTGGTGGCTTCGGCCGTCGGGATGGCGTCGCGCGTCCGGACGCATGTCACGGACGCGCGACAGCGAATCCGCGACCTAACCCGTCCGGGAGTCCTGCCGTTCGAGCACGCCGATGCGGTGTTTCAGCCAGCCCGACTCCCAGAAGTTCTCCGCCGTCACGGGATCCGCGAGCAGGGCTCGGTGGCAGTCGAGCAGCAACGCGGTGCCCGCCGGGTCGTCGGGGAGGTGCGCGATGACGGCCTCGGCCAGCGCGGTGGCCTCCGGAACGCGCCCGTCGGCGAGGTGGGCGCGGGCCAGGTCTCCGACGGCTTCCGCACCGGCGAGCGAGACCAGGTCGGCGAGGGTCTGCTCGCGCGCGACCGGGTACAGCTCGGTGGTCGCCCGGTGCTCGAACCAGCCCAGATAGGTTTCGCAGATGGTCTTGACCCCCCACTTGACCAGGCCGTAGCCCTGGCCGACGAAGAGATGGCCGGGCAGGGTCACCTCCCGCATGAGCGTCTCGACGTCCTTGCCCGCGTTGATGCCGTCCAAGGTGGCGCGGTGGATGTGGTCGACGGCGTTGTACATCCGCTCGAGCACCGCGTCGATCAATTCCTCGCCCTCGATCGGCGCGCCCCGGCCGGTGATCAGCATTCGCGGCCGCAGATCCCGCAGCGTCCGGATGGTCTCGAGGTAGGGCTCGGCGAACCGATACCGTTGGCCGCGAATGGTGTTCAGGTTCGGGAAGTGCCCGAACAGCGGCCCGAGCAGGTTGCTGATCAGTGCGATCCGATGCTGCGGCAGCCACACCATCGCACCGTCCACCGTCTCGCCGACGCCGGCGTGCAGTTCGATCCGCATCCCGCCGACGGTGAGGTCGAGCCGCTTGTCGAACATCAGGTCCGGGGTCGGCTCGTCCTGGATGTTCGGCACGTCGGGCCGCTCCTGCGCGAAGCGGCGCACGGTGTCCAGGTCCCAGCCGAACCAGACGCGCGACCACTGCCGCATCCGGGGCAGCACGCGGGCATCGTCGCGCTGCACCGACGGGTTGAGCGCGTTCGCCACGTAGACCGCGCCGGGCTCCCGGAACCCGGCCACCCCGCCCACATGGTCGGTGTGGCCCTGCGTCGTGATGATGTACCGGGTGGGCCCGGAATAGATGTCGTCGAACAGTTTTCGGTGGTGCGGCGCCTCGAATCCGCAGCCGGCGTTCACGATCACGCGGCCGGCCGGGGTGACGATCATGTACACCGCGCTGGTGCCGCCCGACATGTAGAGGAAGTCGTTGATCGCGACGGCCTTGTCGGTGTACTCGGGCTCGAGCAGCGACTTGCCCGGGCGCTGCTTGATCAGTTCGTCGACCTGCTGTGCGAGATGCTGGTTCATTTGACTTCTGCCTTCATGGGGAACTTCTCGAGGTAGTGGGCGAATCGGGTTCGTAGTTCGGCGGGTTCATGGCCGAAGTCGGCGCGCAGGTCGTACACGATCTGACCGTTGACCCCGCGCGGGTGGCTCGCCAGGTACTCGTCGATCTGGGCGCGGGCCAAGCCGGTGAACTCGATCCCGGTCTGTGCGTAGATCCGTTCGACGGTGCCGATGTCGTCGGCCATGAATTCGTCGAAGAACACGTCGATGCGGCGCTCGGCCGGCACCGCCGCCAGATCGCGGGTCCCGGCGTCGAGGAGTCGCGCGACTCGGTCGGCCCAGTATTCGAACACCGTGTCGACGTCGACGTGGTGGAAGTTCATCCGGGCCCCGTAGGCGTTCATGGTCGCCGCCGACTGCACCACCGACACCGGATCACGGTGGGTCATCACCACGGTCGCGTCGGGGAAGGTGTCCATCAACGGTCCGAGCTGCTCCAAGTGCTGAGGGCATTTGAGGATCCAGCGGTTCGGACCACGGTGCCACTGCAGCACTTTGAGCATCGTCGCGAGGAACTCGTAGTGCGGGCGCTGGTCGTGCGCGAGGTAGTAGTCGCGCCATCGCGGCGCCATGCTCGACGCCCACTCGAAGTTGTAGCTCGAGAAGTCCAGGCACTCGAGTTCGAGTTCCTCGTGGATGTGGTCGGGGTTCATCGGATGCATGGCGGCGACCAGCGGGCTCTTCGCCAGCATGTCGTCCCACCTGCGCTGCGACCGCGCGATGCGCGGGTCCAGACCATCCGGGCCGATCTCGTCGCCCGGCCGGGGCAGTGGTTCCTGGCTCTCCCACAACGGCAATGACCGGAACCGGGCGTCGGCGGCGAGCAGATTGACCAGGTGCGTGGTTCCGGACCTGGGCAGCCCGACGACGACGATCGGAGCGGTGATCTCGATGTCGTGGATCTCGGGATGGCGGCGCAGCAGGTCGAGGACCCGCTGCCGGTTCGCGGCGTAGCGGACGCTGCTCAGGAATGTGGTCAGCCGAGCGACCGGCGAGCGATTGGTATCCTCGTCGATCTCGTTCAGCTGCAACGAGAGTCGCTCGTGAAAGTCGTCGGGCCCGAAGTCCGTCAGTCCGGTCCGTTCGCGGGCGGCCGCGAGGACGGTGTCGAGGTTGAGGGGAATCGGGTACGACTCGGCCTGCGCCCAGGTCTGGCGCTGGAAGTCGGTCAGGACGGGATCGCGCAGGTCGGTGATGCGCAGCCGTTCGGGAGAAGTGGTGGTCATCGTGCTCAGCCCTGAATCGAGAAGCCGCCGTCGACGGCCAGGGTCTGGCCGATGACGAAACGTGCTGCGGGACTGGCCAGGAACAGCGCCACCGGAGCGACGTCGACCATCGGGTCGGCCCAGCGTCGCGCGGGCGTGCGGTCGAGCGTGGGCTTGCTGTACTCCGGGTACTTCTGCAGCGCGGCAGTCATATTGGTCGCCGTGAGTCCGGGTGCGATCGCGTTGACCCGCACGTTCTTGCTCGCCCATTCGGCGCCCATGGTCTTGGTCATCTGCACGATGCCGGCCTTGGCGGCGCCGTAGCCCGGCACCATGCCGACCGCGAAGAAGCTGGCCATGGAGGCCACGTTGACGACGGCCGCGCCGCCGTCGAGGCCGCTGGCCCGCAGCAGCGGCAGGCACGCGGTGGCCATCCGGAAGCCGCTGACCAGGTTCACCCGGAGCGACTCCTCGAAGACCTCGGGGTTCCATTCGCCCTTCTGGGTCAGGGACTGTCCGGCGTTGTTGACCAGCACGTCGAGGCCGTCCAGGCCGGCCGCGATCTCGGCGATCCGGTCGCGGTCGGTCATCGAGCACTGCAGGTAGTCGAATTCGGATAGGTCGTGGTCGTAGGCGGCGGCATCCGCGCGGGTGCCGGTGATCGTGACCTTGGCGCCGGCAACCGAGAAGCTGCGCGCGATGGCCAGGCCGAGCCCGTTCGATCCGCCGGTCACCAGCACCCGGTTGCCCGAGAAGTCGTATGTCACGACGTTGTTCACACGTGGGTTGTTCATAGGTTGTGACCGTAACCACAGAATGACCATTGGTCAATATTAGATTGACCAATGGTCATTCTGTGGTTACTGTCACAACATGAGCGCAACGAAGGGCAGCAACTCGATCTACGGCGACGCCCAGGCACGACGACGGAGCGTGCTGGACGCCGCCGCCGAACTACTCGACGAAGGCGGATACAGCGCACTCACCAACCGCGCGGTAGCGAAACGGGCCCGCATCAGCACCGGCCTGATCTACCAGTACTTCGCCCACAAGCAGGACATCTTCGTGATGCTCCTGCACGAGAGTCAGCTCGAGCTCACCGAATACGTCCGATCGTTGCCTCGCGACCAAGGGGTCGCCGCACTGCTGACCGCCGTGGTCCCCGAAACGACCCGGCAATGGGCCCGCGTCGGGCACCTGGTGGCGAGCTGGCGGGAAGCCGACAGCGAAGTCACCGAACGTGATTCGATCCGCGCCCTGCGCGAATCGACCGATCAGCAGTTCGCGGAACTGCGCCGGGCGCTCGAGGAAGCGGCCGACGCCGAGGGCCGGCGCCTCCGGGACGACCCGGCCCTCATCCCCTTCGTCTGGGCGGGCCTGATGGGCCTGGCCGACACCCTCGTCAACAACTGGGCCCGCGGCCTGGTGGAGAAGGACGCGCTCGTCGTGTACTCCGCCGGTGCGCTGGCCCGCGCAATCACCGAATGACCGGAGTTCAGAATGGAATTGGCCCATACACCCACCCACCCCCGAGGGGGCTCGAGGAGTAGCCGGGACGCCGCCGCGGCCGCTGAAACAGCCACTGCCGCAGGTGCTCTCCTGCTCGCCCATCGCGGCGGACTGTCCGCGGGGGTCGATCCCGCGGCCATCCGCGAGCTGGGCGATCGGCTCAGTCACGAATTCCTGGTCGAGACCCTGAGCCGGCGCTTTCCCGATGACGCCGTGCTCTCCGAGGAGGGCGCGGACGATCGCGACCGGCTGGCCGCTCACCGGGTGTGGATCGTCGACCCGCTCGACGGCACCCGCGAGTTCGGCGAGCCGGGGCGCACCGACTGGGCCGTGCACGTAGCGCTCGTCGAGAACGGCGTGCTCACCGCCGGTGCGGTCGCGATGCCCGCGCTGGGCGTCACCTACTCGAGCGCCGATCCCGTCGCCGCGTACCCGCCGCTGCCCGCCGCCCCGCGCGTGGTGGTCAGCCGAACCCGCCGCCCCGCGCCGGTGCTGGCGATGGCCGCGGCGCTTGGCGCTCCGCTGATCGAAATGGGATCGGCGGGCGCGAAGGCGATGGCCGTGGTCCGTGGCGAGGCGGAGATCTACGCCCACGCCGGCGGCCAGTACGAGTGGGATTCCGCGGCCCCGGTCGCGGTCGCGCGCGCCGCCGGACTGCATGTTTCGCGGCTCGACGGTTCCGAACCGCACTACAACCAGGAAAACCCCTGGCTGCCCGACCTATTGATCTGCCGCCCCGAACTGGCCGGCGCTGTCCTGGAGGAACTCCGACGATGACACTCGCCCTGACCCATCTCGAACGGCTCGAGGCCGAGAGCATCCACATCATGCGGGAGGCCGTCGCCGAGAGCGAGAACCCCGTGATGCTGTATTCCGTCGGCAAGGACAGCGCGGTGCTGTTGCACTTGGCGCGCAAGGCTTTCTATCCGTCCCGGCTGCCGTTCCCCCTTCTGCACGTGGACACCACCTGGAAGTTCCGGGACATGTACGCGCTGCGCGACGAGACCGCCGCGGCAGGCGACCTCGACCTGATCGTCCACAAGAACCCCGAATGCGTGGAACAGGGCATCAATCCGTTCACGCACGGATCCGCGACGCACACCGACATGTGGAAGACCGAGGGCCTCAAGCAGGCGCTCGACCACTACAGGTTCGACACCGCGTTCGGCGGCGCGCGCCGGGACGAGGAGAAGTCGCGCGCCAAGGAACGCGTCTTCTCGGTCCGCTCCGCCGAGCATCGCTGGGATCCCAAGCGGCAGCGTCCCGAGCTGTGGCGGATGTACAACGTCCGCAAGTCGCCGGGTGAATCGCTGCGGGTCTTCCCGCTGTCGAACTGGACCGAACTCGATGTGTGGGAGTACATCCGGCAGGAGCAGATCCCCATCGTGCCTTTGTATTTCGCCGCGCCGCGACCCGTCGTGGAACGGGACGGGACGCTGATCATGGTCGACGACGACCGGATGCCGCTGCGGCCGGGCGAGCAGCCCGAGCTCAAGAGCGTGCGGTTTCGCACCCTCGGCTGCTACCCGCTGACCGGCGCTGTCGAGAGCGTCGCCGAAACCTTGACCGACGTCATTCAAGAGATGTTGCTGACCACCACCTCCGAGCGTCAGGGCCGCGTGATCGACCACGACAGCAGCGCCTCGATGGAGAAGAAAAAGCAAGAAGGATACTTCTGATGGCTCACTCGTCCAATCTGATCGCCGACGACATCGAGCAGTACCTGGAGCGGCACGCGAACAAGTCGATGCTGCGCTTCATCACCTGCGGCAGCGTCGACGACGGCAAGTCCACCCTGATCGGGCGGCTGCTCTATGAGTCGAAGCTGGTCTTCGAGGACCAGCTCACCGCGCTCGAGGCCGACTCCCGCAAGGTCGGCACCCAGGGCGAGGGCCTCGACTTCGCGCTGCTGGTCGACGGTTTGGCCGCGGAACGCGAGCAGGGCATCACGATCGACGTCGCCTACCGCTACTTCTCGACCGAGCGCCGCAAGTTCGTCGTCGCCGACACCCCGGGGCACGAGCAGTACACGCGCAATATGGTCACCGGCGCCTCGACCGCCGACCTGGCGGTGATCCTCGTCGACGCGCGCAAGGGCGTGCTCACCCAGACCCGCCGGCATTCGTACCTGGTGTCACTGCTCGGCATCCGCCACGTCGTGCTCGCGGTCAACAAGCTCGATCTGATGAACTACTCGCAGCAGGTTTTCGACGAGATCGCCGCCGCGTACGCCACCTTCGCCGCCGAGATCGGACTCACCGATGTCGTCCCGATTCCCTTGTCCGCGTACATCGGCGACAACTTGACCGAACGCAGCGCCAACACGCCCTGGTACACGGGGCCGACCCTGATCGAGCACCTCGAGACCGTCGAGATCACCGACGATCCGCACCAGGCCCCGTTCCGTTTGCCCGTGCAGTGGGTGAACCGGCCGGACCTGGACTTCCGCGGCTTCTCCGGGCAGATCGTGAGCGGCTCGGTGCGTCCGGGCGACCGGCTGCGGGTGCTGCCCAGCGCCAAGGAGTCCACCGTCGCGCGCATCGTGACGATGGACGGCGATCTCGACGAGGCGGTCGCCGGACAGTCGGTCACCATCACCCTCGCCGACGAGATCGACATCAGCCGCGGTGACGTGCTGGCGGCGGCCGACGCCCTGCCCGGCGTCGCGGACCAGTTCGAGGCCCACCTGGTGTGGATGGGCGAGCACGAGATGCTCCCCGAGCGGCCCTACCTGTGCCAGATCGGGACGATGACCGTGCAGGCCCGGATCACCAAGCCCAAGCACAAGGTGAACGTCAACACGCTGGAGCAGACGGCGACGAACACCTTGGCGCTCAACGAGATCGGCGTCTGCAACATCAGTTTCGATCGGCCGGTGCCGTTCGATCCCTACGCCGACAACCGCGACACCGGCGGGTTCATCCTGATCGACCGGCTGACCAACACCACGGTCGGCGCGGGCATGATCGCGCACTCGCTGCGGCGTTCGGACAATATCCATTGGCAGGCGGTGGATGTGGACGGTCCGGCCCGCCAGGCGCTGAACGGCCATCGCCCGCAGGTGTTGTGGTTCACCGGGCTGTCGGGTTCGGGCAAGTCGACGATCGCCAACGAACTCGAGCGACGGCTGCACGCCCTCGGCTGCCACACCTATCTGCTCGACGGTGACAATGTCCGCCACGGGCTCAACCGGGATCTCGGTTTCACCGAGGCGGACCGGGTCGAGAACATCAGGCGGGTCACCGAAGTGGCCCGATTGATGGCCGATGCCGGGCTGATCGTGCTCGCGTCGTTCATCTCGCCCTTCCGCGCCGAACGCGAGGCGGCCCGGGAGCTGATCGGACCGGATCAATTCTGCGAGGTCTTCGTCGATACCCCGATCACCGTTGCCGAGCAACGGGATCCGAAGGGCCTCTACAAAAAGGCCCGGCGCGGGGAGCTGGCCAACTTCACCGGCATCGACTCGCCGTACGAGCCGCCGGAAGACCCCGATGTCCGCCTGGACACCACCACCCTCACCCCGCAGGCCGCGGCCGACCGCATCCTCGCCGAGCTGCGCCGAACGGGCGTCGTGGCGTGAATTCGCCTGTACCCGAACATTTTCCGAGCTGCCAATATGTCAGTCAGACCGAACAGGAGTCCCTCCATGCCCACTCGTGACGAGATCTGCGCCGTCGTCGAGACCTACGTCGAATTGATCACCGCTCGCCGGACCGACGCTCTCGTCGACCTGTTCGCGCCCGACGCCGTGCAACACGAACCCATCGGCGTCCACACCAATCGGGGTCGGGACGAGATCCGCCGATTCTTCGCCGAGCGGGAGGGCACGCCCTTCACGGTCAGCCTGCTGACTCCGATCACCGTCGTGGGCAAGTTCGCCGCCATGCAGATCCGGGTCCGGGTGGAAGGACTGCCGGACTTCGCCTCCACCGACCTGTTCGAGTTCGACGACGACTGCAAGATCGTCACGCTGACGGCGGTGCCGGACCTCGCGGCCGTCGTCGCCTGACCCGAACGACCGGTTCGCGTCCGTACACCGAGCGGCGAAACGGCCTGGAACCGACTGGCGCCGGGCCGTTTCGCCTGTCGGCCTAACTGTTCGCCAAGATCACGTACTGAGCGTTGGCGCGTCGGCGCACGTCCTGCTCGTCATTGCTCCAGACGAAGGCGACATGTCTGCCGAACCTCACGCCGCACTGGAACCGCACGTTGGCGTCGCCGGCCCAGATCGCGTCCTTGGCCTCGAAGCAGCGCGCCGCGCCCAGCTCGGCGGGGGAGTCGATGTCGCGCTTGATGTACTCGGCTCGGTCGGACTCGATCGTCGCGGCGAGGAACGTCAGCGCCGCGTCCTCGTCGCGGGCGCGCAGCACATTGCTCTCGGTGGTGTTCGCGCACCGATCGATCCCGGCCTTCTCGGACAGTCGGTCCCGATGCGCTTGGGCGTTCTCGCACAACAACGCCGCGCGCGGGCCGATGCTGTCGTACGTGGGGGAGATCGGCTGGTCGTTGGTGACGAACGCGCGGCGCAGCATCTGATCCGGATCGCGGGTCTGCATGGTCAGCGATGCCTCCACGACCATGCGCACGTTGTCCAGCAGCGGGGACTGGGCGGTGAACACCTGCCCGACGCGCTGGGCCAGGGCGCCGGCGTCGAATCGCGTCACATCCAGCGCCGCGATGACCGCGGTGACGAAGGTGCGGTACGACCAGGTGGCTCCGATGGTCGGGGAGGTCGGCCGGTAGTGCGCGTGCGCCTGGGCGAATCCGGCGATCGGAATCCGGACGTTGTCGGGGCTGGCGGCGAAGTCGACCGCCTCCATCTCCGTCGCCGCGCGGGCGGCCGCGTCCGGATTCGGATAGGACATGGTCAGGACCAGCAGCATGTTGCCCTCCGGCTTGCTGGTCCAATCGGAGAATCGCTTGGTGAGACCGACCACCCCGTAGGAGCTGATCATCCCGTATTTCTCCATCACCGGCTGGGTGAGCGGCGTGCTGGTTCCGGCGATCATGGTCGCGGCGGCGGCCGGACTCGTCTGCGCGGTCCCGTAGCGGTGATCGAGGGAGGTATCGAGCTGGAAGGGGTCGGGGATCCCCTCGGCGATCGCGCTCGCGGCCAGTGCGCGGCCCTCTTCCACGGTGGGCGACCCCGTGAACTTGCGGGGTGTGGTGGCGTAGTGGCCGACGTCGAGCGCGGCGAGATCGGGTTCCGAACCGCCTGATCCGCGTAGCGCCTGCCAGGTGACCAGCCCGGCGATCAGCGCGGCGACGAGGACGACGATGCCGACGAGCAGTGTCTTCCGGCGGGAACGCGGCTGCGCCTGCGGCGGACCCGCGTGCGGAAGTACGGCCTGCGGCTCAGTCGCGTGCGGTGGACCTGCTTGCGGCGCACCGGGATACGGTATCGGCATCGACCCGATGGTGGTCATGCCCGGCGTGGGCTCGTGTGCCACGGCGGTTTTGGCGGCCGCGGCCAGCATTCCCGCGGTCGGGAACCGGTCGGCCGGATCCTTCGCCATACCGCGCGCGACCACCTGGTCGAGAGCGTGCGGAACCCCGGGCCGAATCATCGAGGGCGCGGGCGGGGGCGCGTACAGGTGGGCGTGCATCAGCTGCGGGGCCGTCCGGGCCTGGAAGGGTTTCAACCCGGTGAGGCATTCGTGCAGGACGCAGGCGAGAGCGTAGGTGTCCGCGGCGGGTGTGGTCCGACTGTCGGCGAATCGTTCCGGGGCCATATAGGAGAAGGAACCGATCGCCGCACCGATCGTCGTCATCCGTTCGGAGGTCATCGTATTGGCGATGCCGAAGTCGACCAGGTACACGAAGTCGTCGTCCGCGACCAGGATGTTGTCCGGCTTCACGTCGCGGTGCACGAGGCTGTCCCGGTGCGCGGCGTCCAGGGCGGAAGCCACCTGCGCGATGATCGCGACGGCGCGCGCGGGCGGCAGGAAACCGTTGTCCGCGACGAGTTCTCGCAAGCTCATGCCCTCGACGAGCCGCATGTCCAGAAACAGCTTCCCGTCGATCTCGCCGTAGTCGTGGATCGGGATGACGTGGGCTTCCTTGAGCCGGGCCGCGACATGCGCCTCGCGCTCGAACCGCTGCCGGAACCGCGGATCGTCGGCGAGCCGCTCGGTCAGCACCTTCAGCGCGACGGTTCGTCCCTTGACGGTGTCGAAGGCCTCGTACACCTCCCCCATGCCGCCGCGGCCGATCATCCGGTCGAGCCGGTAGCGACCGAACATCGTTCCGGCGCGCCATGATTCATCGGTCACGAGAATCCCTCCCCGGTCGGCGACGGCTGCGGATCGTGCGGGCGGCACGGCGGCGGCGTCTCGGGGAAATTGTCCTACCGGCGGGGGAGAGGGGCGGGGTATTCGGGTGATTCGGCCGCCCCGGTCGCTATGCGTTCACAGCGCGTTCGCGATCACCGCCGCGATCGCTTGCCCGCCACGCGCATTGGGATGGAACGGCGCGGCCGCGGACGCGGGTACCAGGGGCTCGATCCAGCGATCCTCGGGAGCGGCGCAGGAGTCGTGGCCCAGCGCGGCGGGGCGGAGGTCGACGAAGGTCGCGCCGTGGGTGGCGGCCTGCTCGGCGATGCGGTCGCCCAGCCGGTCGATGGTGGTCTGCAGGTAGTCGGCGTCGCGCGGCGCGATGGGGGCCGCCAGGCTCGGGCAGCCACCGGGCCGCAGATAGTCGGCGTAGGTGGTGATCACGATGCGGGCGTGCGGTGCGCGGCGGGCGATCTCGTCGAGCGCGCCGCCGATGACGGGGGCGGCCGCGTCCACCTTCGCGGCGAGCTGGTCGACGCCGCCGGCGGTGAACCGGTCCACGCAGGCGCGGGCGGCGTTGCCCGGCAACGGGTTCAGGCAGCCGATCAGATCCTGGAACAATCCGGCGTCGTTCGCGCCGATGGTGAGGGTGACCAGATCGGTATCGGCGCGCAGGGCGTCGTACTGGGGTGTCGCCCCGCGACCCCAGCCGGGACCGGCCTGGCCGAATTCCTGGGCCTTGGCTCCGGAGCAGGTCACGTTGCGGAAGTTCCGGACGCCGAGGGTGGCGGCCAGTTGTGCTGGATACCCGTTGTCGGTTGATTGCAGGCAGGTTCCGGCGTCGCCGTTCTGGGTCGGCACCAAGGGTCCGGCGGCGAACGAGTCGCCCAGGGCGACGTAGGTGTCGTAGTCCTGCGGGGCGGCGGCCGCCGATAGGGGTGTCAGGAGCGTGGTCGTGACGGTGGCGGCCGCGGCGGCGAGGCCGGTCAGTGCCGAACGCATATGTCCTCATCTCGGTCGAGGCTGAAATCTGTGCGGATGTACAGATTATGGGAATCTGTGCATTTGTACAGGATCTTTGGGTGAATCGCTGCGCCGCTCGGGTTTGCGAGAGTTACTCGGGTTCCGGCCCGACGCGTCGTTGCAGCAGCCGGTCGGCCGAATCGCGTTCGGGACCGGCGAGATGCGACAGGGCCAGCGCGCGCAACGCCTGATGCAGGGAATCGGCTTCCACCGCCCGGGTGCGCGGTCGGCCGAGGCGATGCAGCAGGAAACCGTCGATCATGGCCACGATCTGCCCCGCCGCCTCCTCGGGATCGACGGCCCCGCAGGCGCGCAGCACCCGCGCGGCGAGCGCTTCGAACTGTTCGAGCGCCTCGGTGACGGGACCCTCCAGTTCGGGTCGCCGCCCGGCGTCCAGATACAGCTGGAACTGGGCGATCACCGCGGTGCGGGAACGGGCGGCGGTGACCGCGATGAGTCGCAGCAGCTCGTCGAGGGTGGGTCGTTCGGCGAGGGCGTGCTCGAACATCGGGCCGAATTCGGCGATGCGGTCCCGCACCTGCAGCGCGAGCGCTTCGTCGATCAGATCCTGGACGGAGGCGAAGAAGTATCCGGTCGTCGCCCCCGGCAGTTCGGCGCGGGCGGCCACCCCGCGATGGGTGACTGCGGCGGGCCCCTGCTCGGCGATCAACTCCAGCGCCGCGCGGACCAGCGCCTCGCGCCGCAGCCGGCTGCGTTCCTGCCGGGGTTGCTCGCGCGCGGGACTGCCCATGCCTCCCCAACTCTGTTCGGTGCACAGGCATCTGGGCATTCTGTGCGAATGCCCAGATTCTAGTGCCTGCGGCGTGTCAGCCGTAGAGCTGCACGAATCGTTCCAGGGACCGTTCGATGTCGCCGCGCAGGGCGCGTGCGACCGCCGAGCCGATCGGGCCGAACAGGGGTGCGCCGCCCAGTTCGAAGTTCGCGGTGACCTGCGAGCCGGTCGAACTCGGTGCGACGCGCAGTTCGATGCCGAACTTGGTGCCGCCGATTCCGGAACCGTTGAGGATCAGGCGGTTCGGGGGTTCGGCGGTCTTGACCGTCCAGGTGACCCGGTTGCGGAAGCCTTTGACGGTGGCGACGCCGATGAGCCGGGTACCGGGCGTGAGGTCGTCGGGGATCGGTCCGCGCCAGCCTTCGTGCAGGGTCAGCCATTTGTCCAGTTCGGGCAGGTCGGAGGCGTGCGACCAGGCCTGGTCGGGCGGGATCGGGACGTCTACGGAAACCTTGAGCTTGGCCACGGGTGCGATGGTATCCGTTACACGGCGTAGCACTGAATTCGCGGGGTCGGTTCGGCGGTTCCTCAGCAAGCCCACAGGCAATTCGGGAGCGGAGCAGGGGTTTCGCCCGTTGAATGGGTAGTGCTGGTCGACAGCACCCCGTGAGGCCGAGTCCCAGGAGGTCGGGTCGTGCACACCGAAGCCATCGAGGTGGGAGACATCGCGGCCGTCGAGGCCGATATCGCGGGGCCGCCGCTCGTCCGGGTGGCCGGGTCGGGGGTGAGTCGGCTGGGGCGGCGGACCGTCAATGCGGACGCCTTCGCCACGTTCACGGATATGGGGAGTGGACGTAGCGCTTTCGTGGTGGCCGACGGGGTCGGTGATCATCTGGCCGCGGCCCGGGCGGCGCGACTGGCGGCCTCGATCGCGGCGAAGGTGGCGGTCGTCGACGGCGCGGAGGCTGGAATCCTGGCCGCGCAGCGGGGATTGGTGGACGAGCTACCCGAGTCCGCAGCCGACTGCGTGCTGGTGGTCGCGGTGCTGCCGAGTCGGGGGCAGCCGGACGGGCCGTGCGATATCGCGTGGGTCGGGGACTGCCGGGCCTACCGCTGGAACGGCCGCGTCCTGCATCGCATGACCACCGATCACACGGTGGCCGAATACTTCCGGGCGCGTGGGCACGACCCGTTGCCCGGCATGCGGCATCTGGTGACCACGTCGGTGCGCACGGTGCGCCCCGGCGATATCGGCCGGACGTCCACCGGGTCGAGCGCGGGGCGGCTGCTGCTGTGCAGTGACGGGGTGGGCAAGCAGCTCGGCATGCCGATCATCAAATCGATCCTGGCGCAGGGGTCCTCGGCGGGGCCGGCCGCGGAGCGACTGGTCGGTGCGGCGCTCGGGCGAGGCGGCACCGATAACACGACGGCGCTGGTGGTGGACGCGATTCGCTGACTCGGCAGGACAATTTCCCCGATTCCACCCATACTGGACGAGCGACCAACTAGCTTGGGCTCGACCGTTTCACTGGGCAGTATCGGGGTTTCGCCGTGGCAGACAGATCGACATCCATTCGCGCTCGCATCCGCGAGCTGCTCGAGACGCGCCGGGCCTCGAAACCGCTTCGGGTGCTCGTGGTGCTGTTCCTGGTGGTCCCCACCCTGATCTCGGCGGTCTACATGTGGATCATGTGGGACCCGGAGCTGTACCTGAAGCAGATCCCGGTGGCGGTCGCCAGCGACGATGTCGGCGGCGTCTCCGACGGCAAGGCCCAGAATATGGGTACCGAGATTCTCGACACGCTGGTGTCCGGCGGCGAGCTGCAGTTCCATCGGGTCAGCAGCGCCGAAGCCGTGCAGGGCCTGCGTGAGAGCCGCTACGCCTTCTCCGTCGTCATCCCCGCGGACTTCACCCGCAGTGTGCTGAGCGTGACCGATCCCGTCCCGCAGCGCGCCCGAATCGCGGTCTGGTACAACGACTTCAACGGCACCCTCGGTCCCGCCGTCGCCAACAGTGTGATCGCCGACGCCCAGAACCAGATCGCCGCCACCATCGGTCGCGGCTACGCCTCGCAGATCCTGGTCGGCGTCAACAGTCTCGGCACCGGCATCGCCGACGCGTCGAAGGGTGCGACCCAGTTGGCGCAGGGCACCGCCCAGCTCGCCGACGGCTCCGGGCAACTCTCGACCGGGCTCGACGAGGCCGCCACCGGCGCTACCCAACTCGTGGCCGGGACCCGCGAACTCCACACCGGCACCGTGCAACTCGCCGACGGAGCCCGCGAGTTGGTTACCGGCACCGATCAACTCGGCACCGGTGCGACCCAGATCCGCGACGGCGTCGATCAAGTCATCACGCCCCTCCTCGACGCACTCGAGCCCGCCGGAAAGCTCGCGGCCCAACTGAATCCGCTGCTCGACGAGCTGAGCAAGAACCCCGACCCGTCCCTGGCCGATGCCGCCACCCAGCTGAAGGGCCTGATCGGCCAGGCCCACCCCGGCGACCCCGATTCCCTGGTCAGCCAGCTCACCCAATTGCGTGACGGCACCAAGGAACTGGCCCGCCAGCTCACCGACCCCAAGGCCGAATACCGCGCCGGCGTCCTGGCCCTCGCCGATGGCTCGACCCAACTCCGTGACGGTGCGGTCCAACTCGGCGCGGGCGCCACCGAACTCTCCACCGGCCTGCGTCAACTCGCCGACGGCGGCCACGAACTCCGCTCCGGCGTCACCCAATTGGACGACGGCGCAATCCAGCTCGACACCGGCCTGCGCGACGGCGCCTCCGCCGCCCCCCACATCACCGATCCCAACGCCTCCGCCGACGTGATCGCCCAGCCGATCACCATGGACATCCGCAACCAGGAGCCGAGCCAACTGGTCCGCGGCGGCGACCGCAGCCACAAGGAAATCGCCAGAGGCGCCGCCCCCGCCCTCATCGTCATGGGCACCTTCCTGGCCGCCATCATCCTCTGGATGCTGTTGCGCCCGTTGCGAGGCCACGCGACCGGCCGCACCCCGCTGCTCCGCTCCGCCACCCCTCTTCTCCGCGGCGCGGCCGTCGGCACGGCAGCCGTCATCGCCGTAGCCGCCCTCGCCGCGATCTACGGCCGCTCGACAGGATGGTCCCCGGACAACTGGCCCGCCATGATCGCCGTCCTGGCCCTCGTAGGTGCGGTAGCCGCCACCACGACCCAACTCTTCGTCATCCTCTTCGGCCGAGTAACCGGCTCCATAGCCGCCTTCGCCTTCTACATGTTCCAGATCTTCACCTTCGGCGGCGTATTCCCCGCCGGCACAACACCCCCCGCCTTCCGCCCCTTCCAAGACATCTCACCCATGACCTTCGCCCGCCGAGCCATCATCCGCGCCGACATCTCCCTCTACGACACGATGTTCTGGACCTCCGTCGCGGTCCTCCTCATGATGCTCGCCGCGGCACTGGCCCTCATGCTCGCCGCCCGCCACTTCGCCACCGCCCCCGCCCGTTCCACGTCCCGCTCCGCCCCGGACCTCGTCCCCGCAGCTACCGCCGAGGCCTGAAAACCCCCTCTGACCACCCGATTAGGTGCATCTCCCGTCCTCTGTGTAATGTTGTATTCACCGACGCGGGGTGGAGCAGCTCGGTAGCTCGCTGGGCTCATAACCCAGAGGTCGCAGGTTCAAATCCTGTCCCCGCTACTACGAGAAAGGCCCGGAACCGCTCGGTTCCGGGCCTTTCTCATCGATCGGTATCCGGAGATCATGAGGGTGTTGCTCGGAGTGGCCCGCTTCCCGGAAAATCATCCACCACCAGGCGATTAGGTTCCTACTACAGCGTGTCTGTAAGGTAGTGAACACCCAACGCGGGGTGGAGCAGCTCGGTAGCTCGCTGGGCTCATAACCCAGAGGTCGCAGGTTCAAATCCTGTCCCCGCTACTACCGAGAAGGGCCCCGGAACCAGTGGTTCCGGGGCCCTTCTCGGTAGTAGCGGCAACGGATAGGCGCCGGGCGCGACTCGGCCACACTGAAACTGTGAAATGTCGCGCGAATGCTCGAGAGTTGTTGTGAGCCACGGGCGAGCATCCGCGCGAACATCATCGCCGCGGCGAACGCACCAGGGCGGGGGTCTCGGCGGCAGTGTCCTCAGAGAGTGGCCAGATCGTACGCTGAGAGGACAAACTTCAAGGTGAGCCGATTAGCGACGTAGCCTTGGGGCATCCCGGGCCCCAGCACGATCGCATCCTCTGCGCCGAAATGGTTGACTTCGTTCATGAGAAGGTGCACCCGGATAGGGTTGAGGTACTGAGTGAGGAACAACTCGCGAACCTCGTCGGCTGTCTTGATGACGCCGGTCTGATGGGGCGAACACAGGGTGATCTTCGGATCATGGAAGGTCATCCCGGAGATATGGTGCGCCATGAAATCCGCTACATGCTGCACGAGCGGGGTATGGAAGGCGCCGACGTACTCCTCCAACATTCGGATCCGAGTAGGTTGTTCGGCCGCGAGAGCGGCCAAGTCCGCTCGATATCCGGCGAGCACGATGACTCGTTTGTCCTCGCCGGGCACGACGCCGTAGTCCGCGGCCAGGTAGATCCCGGGCCGGACGGGGCTGACGTATTCCTCGATGACGCCACTCTCCGCCAAGGTTGCCACGGCCATCCCCTGTAGTGGCGAGTCGGCTGGCACCTCGGGGATGAGGCGTTGGTAGTGCAGCATCTCGAACAGTTGCTGTCGATCAACTCCGCCAGCGAGGCAGGCGCTCACCAAACCGCCGAGGCTGAGCCCGCCGATGACATCCGGCCGGATGTTGCGGTTCGCCAGCACATCGTGCATCCCCACTATCAGTGACGCCTGGCGCACGGCGCCGAAGCTCTGGACGAGTTCGCCTTCTCCGTCGAACTTGCCGGCGATCAGGTCCGACGTGTCCAGTTCGGTCCAGCGCGCCGCCTGCTCGAATACTTCACGGATAGCAGGGAATCGAACGCAGTATTCCGTGACTAATCCCGCAGCTAACGGAATTTGTCCCCCGAGCAAATATGCGATGGTCATGCAACATTCCCCTTGAAAATAATGAGGCCGACAAAGGTCAACATATGACCGAAAGTCGACTTCAGTGTTTGAAGAATCCCGCCCCATTGGGTAAGTCCTACCCAGAAGGAAGCTGCCCGTCTCGTCGGGCTCGATTTCACATTAGGCCACGTCCGACCTCTTCGCAAATGCTTAACCGTTGTTATTCGCACCAATATCGACGATGGCAGGACACTGCCATTGCCTTGGCAGCATTATGTCAACTCGCCACCGCGACATAGTGCTAATGTCCACTGCTGAAATAACTATCGCGAGTAGTTCAGCGAGAATGCTGACGGGGCAACGATGTACCACCCAATCATCGGGTGTGCCATCGCGATCCGGGCGGTCAGGGGAAAGGTCGGGGCGTGGCTTCGAATCAACAGTTCGGGAATGGGATAAATCCCTGGGCGGCGTTGGGCGCGCTGTGCATGGGCTACTTCATGATACTGCTGGACATGACCATCGTCGGAGTTGCGAATCCGGCGATCATGACCGGTCTGCACACTGACTTGTCCAAGGTCATCTGGGTGACCAGCGCGTACCTACTCACGTTCGCGGTGCCGCTGCTCATCACCGGCCGTCTCGGCGACCGGTTCGGGCCGAAATATATGTATCTGGGCGGACTTTCGATCTTTACGCTGGCGTCGCTGTGGTGCGGAATGGCCAGCAGCATCGATTCGCTGATCGCCGCGCGAGCGGTGCAGGGCCTCGGCGCGGCATTGATCGCGCCGCAGACGATGGCGGTGATCGGTCGAATCTTCCCTTCGGACAAGCGCGGTGCGGCAATGGGTGTGTGGGGTGGCGTCGCGGGCATCGCGGCGTTGATCGGCCCGATATTCGGCGGTTTGCTCGTCGATAATGGCGGTTGGCAGTGGATCTTTTATGTGAATCTGCCAATCGGGGTGATCGCGTTCGTGTTGGGCGCGCGGTTGATTCCGGTGCTACCGACCAACAGCCATCGTTTCGACATCGTGGGGATGGTGTTGGTTGCAATCGGGATGTCGGCGCTCGTGATCGGTATTCAGGAAGGCAACGCTTACCACTGGGCGGGCTGGATCTGGGGCCTGATCCTCGGCGGCCTCGCCGTCCTCGTGATGTTCCTGATCTACCAGAACCGCAACAGCCTCGAGCCGCTGGTACCGCTGAGTGTCTTCCGAAACCGCAACTTCGCGCTCGGGAATGTCGTCACCAGCGCGCTGGCGGCGGCAGCGACGGCGCAAATAGTGCCGTCGTATTTCTACCTGCAGGCGGTACGCGATCTGTCGCCGACCAAGGCTGCGTTGGTCGTCGCACCCATGGCGATCGTGTCCGGCAGTTTGTCGCCGCTGGTCGGCAAATTGGCGGACAAGGTGCCACCCCGTTATTTGCTGACGTTTGGTTTCACCGCATTCGCGGTGGGGGTGTGGTGGTTCATCGCCCTCGTCACTCCGAACGGATCCATCCCGCTGGTGGTCGTGGCGGGGGCGGTCTGTGGTGTCGGCAACGCATTCATCTGGGCGCCTCTGCCCGCGACCACCATGCGGACCCTGCCGCTCGAGTACATGGGTGCGGCCTCGGGCATCTACAACACCACCCGCCAGCTCGGCTCGGCACTCGGCAGCGCGGGCATCGGTGCACTACTTGCCGCGCGCATGGCGGCACATGCACTCCCCAGCGCCTCGACCGACGCAGGCGGCCATCTCCCCGACTTCATCAAGGCGCCCTTCAGCTCGGCGCTGTCCGATTCGCTCTACCTCCCGGTCGGCCTGTTGGTGGTCTGCGCCGTCACCGCAGCGTTCTTCGCCTCCAGCAAACCACCCTCCGCGGCACCGACTTCGGCTGCGAACGAGGAGACCAAGGTTGGAGCAGCTGACTAGTACATGTATCAAAAGCGTTGGAACCGAACACAATATTCTGATCATCGTGAATTGAGGAGAGATGAGTAAAGCTTCATCGGTAACTCAAAGTCATACGGCCCAAAATCGGCCGCCGGGACCAAGTTTGGCGACCCTGTTGAAGTTGGTTGTGGCCAGGCGTCGGGAAACGTACGCGGTCATACCCGAGGTGTCTCGCCGGTACGGCGATGTAGTCGACCTGCCGGTGCCGGGACGCGATAACCCACCGGTGACATTGGTCAGCCACCCGGATCACGTCGACCACATCTTGGTCCGGCACCATCATCGCTATGTCAAAGGCGAGTCTTACCAGGAGCTCACGGACGGTCAACCGCTGTCGTTGGCGTTCTTGGAGGGCGAGGACTGGAGACAGGTTCGCCGACCGCTCAACCCTCACTTCACGGAACAGGCGTTGGAGCGAATCACCCCCAAGCTGACATCAGGGGTCACTGCCCGTGTCGATGCCTGGGCGAAGTACGCCGATACCGCGGATTGGATCGATCTCGAGCATGAACTCGGCACCGTCGTCCTGGACGGGTTGATGCGCGCGGTATTCGGAGTGATCATGGCGACCGGGGAGCTGGACAGCTACGTCCGGTCTGCACGGGATTTCAGCCGCTACGCCGCGAATCGCTCCATGATGCATGATCTCCCGGCTTTCCTTCCGCGCCCTTTTCAGCGACGGGGACAAGCCGGACTTGCCGCCGTACACGTCGATCTCGAGAGGTTCATCGCACAGCGGAGAGCGGACGGCTCAGGCGCAGAGCCGGATCTCCTGGACACTCTGTTGGAGATGAGCTTCGACGAATGCCCGCATTTGCAACAAGCCAGGCTGCTCTCGGAAGTGAGTGGCATGATTTTCGCCGGATTCGAAACCACCACTGAAGCCATAGCCTGGACACTCGCCCTGATGCTTTCCAACCCGTCGACGCTCGAGCGCGCATACAAGGAGGTCGATTCGATCGGCGGAGCACCGATCGGGTACGCAAATGTGGGGCGCCTTTCGTATCTCAAGGCATGCTTCGATGAGGGGCAGCGTATCCAATCGTCGATGGCCAACATGCGCACCGCGATCGAGGACGACGAGATCGGCGGATATTTCATTCCCAAGGGCTCCCGAGTCCTGTTCTCCGCGTACGGAATCCATCGCGATCCCCGATTCTGGAACGAACCGGACAAGTTCGAGCCGAATCGCTTCCTCACAGACAAGATCAACAGGAACGCTTACCTCCCTTTCAATGCCGGTCCGCGAAAATGCATCGGGTTCCGTCTCGCCAATATGGAGGCCCTGTCGACACTCGCGGTGATATTGCAGCGGTACACATTCCAACTCCGTGAGGGCTGGGAACCCCGGCATCGGATGCGTATCATCACCTCGCTTGCGGGTGGGCTACCAGTGCAGATCAGGACTCGCTAATCAACGGAACAAGGCGTAGACGGTGATAATATGGATCTGAAACTTGCTGGTAAACGGGCACTTATCACTGGATCGAGCAGTGGACTGGGTGAGGCGATCGCACTGTGCCTCGCGAAGGAAGGAGCCGTCGTCGTCGTGCACGGGCGGGATTCGTCCAGAACGGCGGCGGTGGCAAAGGTAATCCGTGAAGCAGGCGGCGAGGCGAGTACCACGCTCGGCGATCTCGGTACAGACGTCGGAGCAGAGGTTGTGGTGGCAGATGCGCTGACGGGAGGGCCGATCGACATCCTCGTCAACAATGTCGGCGTCTTCGATCCGTGGGCGACGTGGGCGGACACCACAGCCGAGCAGTGGGCGGAACTGTATAACATCAACGTGATCTCGAGTGCGCGCATGATCCGGCGATTGGTACCACAGATGCGGGCGCGCGGATGGGGGCGCGTGATCCAGATCAGCAGCGTCACCGGCGAAATGCCGACCGCCACGCAACCTCATTACGCCGCAGCGAATGCTGCGCGCAATATTCTCTCCCGCTCACTCGCCCGGGAGTTGAAGCACTCGGGTGTCACGTCGAATGCCGTTGCGGCGGGCGGCATTCGTACCCCTGGCTCGCTGAATGCTCTGCTCGCCATGGGCAAGGCACAAGGCTGGGGAGACACGCTCGAGGAGATCGCGCCGAAGGCCTCGCTGGCGCAGAACGACATCGGTCGCGTCGGCACACCTGAGGAATACGCGGAACTCGTCGCTTTCCTCGCTAGCCCGCGGTCGGGCTACATCACCGGCGCAACGCTGCGAATCGACGGCGGGCATTACGACGGATGATCCTTCCCACCGCTGCGTACGCCGATCACGCCAAGCCTGGCACCAGCGATAAGGCGGTCGATGCGTACGAATTGGAGCGCGGCACCACGCGCATCGCGTATCTGCTGACCCGCATGCGCCGACATGGCCTGGCCTGCATCGAAGCGGGTGTAGACGTCAACCGCGCCGCCATGACGGTACTGCGTGTTCTGGCCGACGCCGACTGCCCATTGAGGCCCGGCGAAATTGCCATACGGCTCGACGTCGCAGCCCCGCATATCACTCGTCAACTGCAACTCCTGCAACACGCAGGTTTCATAAACCGGATCGCCGATCCCAACGACGGTCGCGCGCATCTGATTCAAATCACCTACGCCGGACATGAGGTGGTAGACGCAGTCCGGGCCGTCGACCGTCGACATATGGCTGACGCACTCGCCGACTGGCCTGCCGACGACCTCCGACTGCTCGCCCGACTCCACCATCGCATGGTGAACGACCTTCTCCGACACGCTCGACAACACGCATGACGGGATGAATCGACAACCCTGGCGAGCACAGCCAAATCGCCTGTTCGGTCAGGTGGCTGTGAGTTTCGTTTCTCTACTCCCGACAGTTGTTTCGCTATCGAATACTTCATTAGGATATTGCGATGGATGGCTGGCAGGATGCTACCAATATATTGGCCGCTTTCTGCCATTGTTGAGACCAATCCAGATGTCTCATATTTATATATGCTCTGTATGTGACCGACATTCGTTATATCCGTCCATTTCCGTTTTCTTACCTACTCAATCAGCGGAGCGTGCTCGTGGATCGTGAAGGCGGACTTCTGAGCTCGCCCATTTCCCTTCCGGTCGGGTGGTGAGATCGATATGAAGCTTGTTGTCGGTCAGACCTGTACTGGTCACGGCGTTTGTGAAGGCATCCGGCCTGATCTGTTCGAAGTGGGAAGCGACGGTCAGGTGCGTCGATTGACCGATGCCATCACCGAAGCCGACCTCGAAGACGTCGAGTACGCTATCGGACAATGCCCGGCGCGGGCACTAGCGCTGATTCATCAGCCGTAGTTCGTGGCAGCAGCATGCCCGTACGTAGGCGCGGAACTGCTCGGTCGAGCGGGAATGTCCTGGCGGACAACACTTCTCTACCGGCAGTTCCGCTGCCCCATTCACCACCCATTCCGCGTGACACACCCAAGCCGCACACCGATTGCGCGGTTTTGGTACTAGTTGGCCACGGACGTGACTGTCCGCAGCGAGTCTTCGGCCGGTGCTTTGAGTAGACCGAGCTCCATCGCACGAGCACCGATCTGGAATCTGGTCGCAACACCTAGGCGAGCCATAATGTCGGCGACATGGCGGCGATAGGTGCGCACCGACACCGCGAGCCGACGCGCAGCCAACTCGTCCGTCAATCCGAGATCGAGCGCACCCAGCACCGCCAGCGTGATCGGGTCGAGCTCCGACCGCCGCAGAGTCAGATGGGCCGGCAACCCCGGTGCCGACTCCCAGAGCACCGTGGCGAACTGATGCAAGACCCGCAACAAGTCCGTATCGCTGACCACGAAGCCATAGGGACGCTCCTCATCCGTGCCACCCCAGACGGCCGCGATCTGCCGATCGATAATGATCATATTGTCGAAGTTCGCTTCGGAAACCCTGATCTGATCGCGCAACTCCGGTTGCTCGCGCAACGATTCGTGATCACGAGTCGTTGTATAGCGCTGGGAGAAGAGTAAGCGAACCTCCTTGCCGGTCGAGAGCATGTCGGCAACTAGTCGCCGACCCTCCCGATAATGCGGCTGAATCCGCAACGGACTCGCGACCGCCAGCAAAGCCTCCTGGTGACCACGTTGGAGAAGCTGATGCAGATTGCACTGCCAGCCTTCCCCTGGTCGCAGCCGAATCACATTCCCGTCGTTCTCACGAGCGTCATGGTGCTCAGCTATCGCATGATCGAGCAGCCGACGTGACTCCGCCAATAGCCACCCGATATCCGCGGAACCCTGATCAGCAAGTCGGACACCAGTTTCAGTGCTTACATCAGTAGCTGAATACATCGCCACGCTCCCCTCCGTTGTTCACAGTAGATCAGTGACGGCTCTGGCGCACTTTCGGCGGTGGTCGGGGCTGGTTGACGCCATGAGTCCCCACTGGGTCAGGCGGATGACGTTGTAGGGCTTGCTATTTCGGGTAATTGCCATTGACCAGAGAAGGTGTTCGGATAGCGGACGGTGGGTGGCGCGGGCCAAGGCGGCAACGCGCCTGGCGGTGTGTGCGAGTTCACAGCTATCGCAACCGAATGGCGGCAGACCTGTCGCTGAACGTCCGGTCGGTGTTCACGTGGGTGCGTGTCCGTCCGTCGCTCTACTGTGATACCGCAGTGCTGCAATGCATTTCGCGATCGGATTCACAGAGTTCGCGAATGCTACCAGCGCAGCACTGCCCGACTGGCCGCGGTGCAGGTGCTGCCGCGTATCCCCGTGCCGCAACGGCCTGTCCTCGAGGATCGAGCGTTGACGATCTCAAGAATCTCCGCTGAAACCAGTTGCTGCACAGCGCTTCCCGCTTGTCCGCTTTGAACGCTCGAGACATGGCTACATGAACACCAGTGCAAATCAGCGACCGCTGGCATCTGTGGCGCGTACCGGCCTGGGCGGCGACGGGCCGAAGCGGCAGACATTGAACCGCGAGACAACAACTTTGAACCACTGCCGCGCGGTTCACAACCTGCCGGTCGCACCGCCCGCCGCCCCATCGAGCCTGCCTGACCGATCCCTACCGCGCCCACCCGCATCAACGCCGCGAAGCCGCCCCGGTGATGCACCGTGTTCCACGAGATCAAAGCTCTCGGCTACATCGGGCGGCATCGATCTGCCGCACAAGAACCTGAACCAGGACCGTGCCGAGTGCTGCTGGCCGATGCCCGCGACGGAGCATCATCTCTGGGAGCTCGAGCAAACCCACCGATGGCATTCGGCCGGATTCCGCGGGCCGCCAGCGATCGGGTCAGACGTGTCCATTTCGGTCGATTGCGCCACCCGTAATGAGTTCTGAATAGGCAGTTTTCGACCGCGGTCAGCGCGGCGTTCCATTTCTCGGCCTATTCCTGCTGGCTGGTGCCGGGCGGGGTCCAGGCCAACCGCCTTCTTCTCTGCTTCAGTGAGCCTGTACGTAAGTGCACAGGATTCGCAGCGCCACGGCGATCGGCGGCTCCGAAGCCACAGGCAGCATCTATCCGCAGCGCTGCAGCAGACGCAGCGCAACGCCGGTCATCGTCTCGAGATCGTCGCCGACTTGCAGCAGTTCGATGAGGAAGTGGTCGAATCCGGTGACCTTGGCGGTGGTTTCAACCGTGGCCAGTATCTCGTCGTCGCTGGTGCCGCGGGCGACGTTCACGCGGACCACGGTGGCGATCGACGCGGGGTCGCGGCCAGCTTCCTCGGCGGCGCGGTCGATCTGCGTGCGCAGCTCCACCAGGTGCGCGTCCGTCTCTGGCTGGCCCGGCTCGGACAGCATCGGGAGCCAGCCGTCGGCGCGGTGCCCAATGCGGGTGAGCGCGGCGGGTGCGGTACCGGACAGGTGAATCGGCGGGTGCGGGCGCTGCAACGATTTCAGTTCGCTGCGATGCTCGGGCACCGAGACGTACTTGCCGGTGTAGCTCGCCGGGTCGTTGGTCCAGATGGCCTTGAGTGCATCGATCATCTCATCGAGGCGCGCCCCGCGTTGGCTGAATGGCACGCCCGCCGCTTCGTATTCGTCCGGCGACCAGCCGATCCCGAGACCGGTGTCGAGGCGCCCGTTGCTCGCCACCTCGAGCGTGGTGAGCGAACGCGCCAGCATGGCAGGCTTGTACAGGGGAGCTATCAGCACATTCGTGCCAAGGCGCACCCGGTTTGTCGCAGCCGCCGCGAGCCCGAGGACCACGAACGGGTCCAGGACCGAGTTGAACAATGCGGGAATGGTCGATGATCCGCCGTAGCCGATTTTCGGGTTCGTCGCAGCGATCAGCCGCTCCGCCACCCATAGACTGTGCGCCCCAGCCCGCTCCAGCTCGGCGGCGTACTCCGCGATCCCCGCAGCCTGGTGGGCCTGCGCCCCGATCTGCGGAAGGGAAAACCCGATTTTCATTGACGTCACCACGCGAGCGGAAGGGAAACGAGCGAACTCAGGAGTCCGCCTTCGGTGTAGCGCAACTCGTCCGCATCGCAGTCCAGTCGGAGCGAGGGGAAACGTTCCACCAGCACGCGGAGGCCGATGCGCAGCTCCGCCAGCGCGAGGTTGATACCGAGGCAGGTATGCGGTCCACGACCGAATGCCAGTGTGGGTACCTGCGGGCGATCGAGTTTGACGGTTTCCGGGTCGGGGTACACGGTCTCGTCCCGCAGCCCGGACGCGACGGCGACGACAACGGCCTGGCCTTCGAGGATGCGGCCGGACGGCAGGTCGACGTCCTCGGTGGCCAGTCGCATCGGAAAGAAGGCCCCGAGCTTGGTTGTGCGCAGGAGTTCGTCGACGGCGGCCGGTATGAGGTCTTGGTCGGCGACGAGCTGCTTCCAGAGTGCGCCGTCATCGTCGAGCAGCGTCAGTAGGTGCCTGCCAAGCGAATTCGAGGTCGTTTCGTTGCCCCCCGCGATGGTCGAAGTGACCAGAGTGACGAGCTCGGGTTCGCTGAGTCGGTCGTCGCCGTCGCGCGTTGATATCAGTTTGTCGATCAGGTCTGTGCCAGGGTGGGCTCGCTTGTATGCAATCAGCTCAGCGACGTACCCGGTGAACTCGGTCATCTGCTGAATCCGCTGTTCCAGTGTCATTTTCGCACCAGAGACAAAGGCGTTGGACCAGGCACGGAACTGTGGCGCGTCGCTTTCCGGCACGCCGATCAGCCGCCTGATGATCGTCACGGGCAAGGGAATGCAGAAGTCGGACATGACATCCGCCCGATTTCCGCCGTGATCGAGGGCCTCGGCCAGTTCGGTGGCGACCTGCTCGATCATGGGATGCCAGTTCGCAATGCTCTGGGGAGTGAACGCGGAGGCGATGATGCGGCGTATGCGGCGGTGTTCGGCCCCTTCCATGTTCGCGAACATCGTAGGGTCGTCCAGATAGCTTGGGCCCTCGACAAAGCGCGGCGATCCCGGGGCCGTCATGTTGTGCGAGAGCCTGGTGTCGGCGAGAGCGGCAGCGACATCGGCGTTGCGAACCAGCAGTACAGCGTCGTGTCCGCTCTGCAGGCGAACGGTCCCGAATGGACACGACTTTCGCCGGTCCGCGAACTCCGGAGCGAGCCGCCGTTCGTGGTACGGGAACGGAAATGCCGGGGGCAGATTGATGTCAGTCATATTCGGACCATATATGAATGCAGGACATCCGCATTAGTGTCCGTGTTGGCATAATGCTGCCATTTCGTTGGCAGTATTATGCCAAACGCATCGACGCAACGTGGTGATAACGTCTGCTGTTGGACCAACAGTCGTGAGTGAGGGGGATCTGTGACACAGCATACAAATTCAACGCTACAACCGTATGCCGATCTGACAGACTTGGATTTATTCGCAAACGGGTTTCCCTACGATGAGTTTGCCCGACTGCGCGAACATGATCCGGTGCGATGGCATCCTCCGACCGAATTCACGCCAGGAGGCGAAGGGTTCTGGGTGGTAAGTCGATATTCAGACGTCGTATCGGCGGCCCGGGACATCAAGACATTTTCTTCCAGCCACGGTGGTCCGCGCACCGAAGGTGGCGGAGTGCTGATCGATGATTTACCAGTCGGGCTGGTGGCAGGTGTGCTGCTCAATATGACCGATGACCCGCGTCACATGCATGTTCGGAAGCTGCTCAGCCCGCCCTTTACTTCAAGGGCGCTTGCCGGCCACGAAAACGAACTGGCAGTACGCGCGAAGGCAATTGTCGCTGGCGCCATCGCACAAGGGGAATGCGACTTTTTGCAGGATGTGGCTGCGGAGCTGCCATTGCAGGCGACCGCCATGCTATTGGGTGTGCCGCAGGAAGATCGTCACAAGTTGCTCGAATGGACAGTGGCATCCCTCGATCATGTCGACCGCGATCCCGGCGGTACGAGCCCGTCGCTACATAAATCGATGGACGAAATGTATCACTACAGTGTCGAGCTGCTGAACAGTAAGCGGAAATGCCCGGCTGATGATGTGCTGTCCTTGGCAGTTCATGGAAAAGTTCCGGGCCTGGATGGCGTACCCGCACCACTGACGGAACTTGAGACCTCGACCCTCTTTAGCCTCCTGATCGCCGCCGGTGCCGAGACGACCCGAAACTCGATAGCGCTGGGGATGCAGGCGCTTATCGACCGGCCACAAGTGTGGCATGAGCTTCGTGCCGACCGTGGCCTGCTTTCCGGCGCGGTTGATGAGATGCTTCGCTTCACGTCCGTGAGTACGTACAACCGACGGACCGCGACGCGCGACACTGAACTGGGTGGTGCCCGGATCGCCGCCGGTGACAAGGTCACTCTGTGGTGGGCATCGGCCAACCGCGACCCGGCAGTCTTCAGCAACCCGGATAACTTTGATATCCGCCGCAACCCCAACCCGCACGTGACCTTCGGTATCGGCGGCCATTTCTGCATGGGCGCGGCGTTCGCGCGCATATTGATGCGGCTCGTCTTCAACGAGCTACTTGACCACGTTGCGGAGCCGACAAGTACAGGTCCGCTGGAGTATTCGCGAAGCAACAAGCATGTCGGAGTTCGTCGCATGCCGGTCCGACTTCAGACGACATAAATGAATTCGTCGCACGTTCGAATGGTGCCGCACCCAATCGTAAGGAGCTTCTGAATGTCCGCATACTTCAAGATCGTTGACGGTTGCTATGTTGGAAACAGTTGGGCTGCCAGCCCGTGGCTTCCCACGCAGCTCGGTGGCCACGGTGTCTGCGGCATACTGGCCCGAGAGTTGGAGACACACTCTCCGGGAAAGGATTTCATTCCGGCGCGGATGACTGTCGATCTCCTCAAGCCGGTGCTGAATGAGCCAGTTGTTGTGCAAAGCAGCATCGTGCGCGACGGGAGGCGGGTTCGTGTTGTCGATGCTTCGATCGTGCAACACGGCGTTGTGCGAGTGCGCGCAACTGCCATGTTCCTGGCTATTTCCCAGCAACCGCCGGGAGCGGTCTGGCAGGCGGCCCATCAATTTCCCGCACCGACCCATCGCCTGGATGCGCCAGGGGGAGATGGTCTGCTGTTCAAGTCTGGCGATGCAGATTGGAGCGAAGACTTTGTGGCGGGCCAGAATGATGAGCGCAAGTATTCGTGGCAGAACGTATGGCCGCTGGTGGAAGGCGAGCAAATCACCCCGTTCCAGCGGGCGGCGTTTGTCGCCGACACTTCCAACATGGTGTGCAACTGGGGAACCGAGGGCATCGGCTACATCAATACTGATATGACGATGACCCTGTCCCGACTTCCAGTGGGGCCGGAACTGGGCTTGCTGGCGCAGGATCAGGTTGCGGCCGCGGGGATCTCAGTGGGAACCGCGACAATGTACGACCGGCTTGGGCCGTTGGGAACATGTGTCCTCACCGGTCTCTCCAATGCCCAACACCAGATTGACATGCCCACCTGGATCGCACACTTTGCCGAGGCGTAGCCGCGGAGGAGTGTCGGCGCTCTTCGAACGGCGGCGTGGAGTCGATGCTGGAGCGCCGCCGCTGGGGCACCGAAGCGGCGACGGTGCCAGAGGACCTGCTGCGTCTGCGGACCGGAGGGCTCCCGCATAATTCGCTGTCCCTGTCCGGCACGGACCGTGATGCTTGTAGGCAATGAGCCGGACAGTTAGCGCATGGGTCACGGTGGGCTCGGATTCTCTTGGTGTCGCCGGGCCTTTTCCGGTGGACAGCCCCTGGTGGTCGGAGTCGAGCCGGTCGTCGCCCATTTGCGTCGAACGCTGGGTGTGCCGGTGCTGGTGTTGCGCCTACTGCGTGCCGAAGGCGGGGACGGCAGCCGTGATGGTCACATCGCCTATCACGTGGAGGCTTGCGTTGCCCGGTGCTTAACTCGCTGTACGAAGGTGACCGGGGGGTCTGGCGGTGTTGACCGAACCGCAGGAGTCGCGCGTACCGTGGGCGCGTTACGAACGATGGCGATGGCGAACCCTATTGTCGTCGTGGTTGTTTCCGGCACGGACAGGCGATGCCGAAGCAGCTGTTGTTGCCGTCTGCCGTGCGGTCGTCGGTTGCGAACCGGCGACGAGATTACTGGTCAGCGCCGGGGATTTGGCATCAAATTTGGCATCACGACAGCATGGCAACCATGGGACACAGTGGGATTGGACGGACATCGTGGACAGCGAAGATTCCGTTGACCTGCGCGAGTGGGATGCTGTGGCACGTGAGGGCGGGTGGGGGACGGTGTCCGGTTGGCTCATAACCCAGAGGTCGCAGGTTCAAATCCTGTCCCCGCTACTAAGAGGCGGCTCCGGAACCAATGGTTCCGGAGCCGCTTTGTTTTCGTATACGGGCCCCGCGATGTCGGGGCCGTCGTCGCAGACCGCCCTGCTGGGAACCGCCAGCTCCGATTGGTCGGGTTCGGCTGGTCGCGATCCACTGTCGAGTATGAAATGGCTTGTTGGCCAAGGTAATTGCGTGCTGCGGAGGGCGAAGCTGCTTGCTACATTGAGGCTTGGAGGGGTGGGGGAAGGAATGAACCTTGAATTCGGACTATTGGTGGGACGAGGAATCGCCGGCTGAGTCCGAGACCGTTGCGGAGCGGAGAGACCACTGGCGTGACTACCTGCAGCGTCGGCAGGGGAGTTTCGGCTTGGCTTTCAACGTGCGAGACAGCGGGGGCGACTTCGGTTGGAAGACGCTCGCCCAGGCCGCCGGTGATCTGCAACTCGTGCGATTCTCTTCTGGCCCAGTGCATTACCGTCGAACCGCCCACGATGCCAAGCGCGATGGCGACGATGGCTATCGCCTGATGGTGCCGCTGCAGGGAGAGTTCAAGCTCGCGCAGGGCGACCAAGCCGAGATCTTCGGACCGGGAAAGGTCGCGTTCATTCGCTGGGACCAGCCCGTGGTCATGCGGCAGGATGAGCCGCTGGAATCGCTGATCATGACCGTACCAAGGCATTTGGTCAATCGCGGCCTGGCCGATCCCGCCCCCCTCGCGCTGGATGTGAGCCGCCCACTGGTCCCGATGCTGGTGAACCAGATCGAACAGCTCCACGCCAACCACGGGGCGTGGAACGCGCACGACTTCCGTATCGCATATCGCAGTACGCTTTCGCTGCTCGACGGGCTGCTCGACCGCACTCAGGCGCTCCCGGGGGACCGATACACGTTGGTGGCCGCGCAAGCCCGGGAAACAATGGAAGCCCTCGCCGACGACCGCAGACTGACGCCGGATGTCGTTGCTCGGAAGTGTGGAGTCTCCAGGAGGACGCTGCACACCGCCCTGACGAAATCGGACCGTGTCACACCGGCCGCGCTGCTACGAGAGATTCGCCTCGACCGAGCGCGCAAACGACTGTCGCACCCCGGGACCATCGATATGGGCCAGATCGCCGAGGCGGCGGGCTATTCGTCGGTTCGCCGGTTCAGCTCAGCCTTTCAGCGTCAGTTCGAGCAGACCCCGCGGCAGATGCGCGAACAACTGCTCGGATAGCCGTCGCGTGCGACCGGGTTCGAGCGATCGGATCAGCGGACCCGTCTTGCCGAAATGGGCCACAAACATGCCAGAAATGTCTCGAGTATCGCGGTTAGCGTGATCCCTGCCCAAGGAGGCGGTACCGACAGGTTCTACCGGCCGATGCGGTCTGTGAAAGGCACTTGTGAGCGACAGTTCATCACTCTCGACGGCGGCGGGGGGCAACGGCGCCCCCCGCATCGCCCTCTACACAGAGTCATTCGCGGCCGACCCACACCGCCACTATCGGGCCATGCGTGCGCGATACGGCGCGCTGGCACCCGTGGACCTCGCGCCGGGCGTCCCGGCGACCCTGGTCCTCGGATATCAGCTGGCGGTACGGATCCTCCACGATGTGAACCGCTTCCCGGCTGACCCGAGCATCTGGGAACTCGGCGTCCCGGCCGAGTGCCCGGTCCGACCCATGATGGAGTCGCGGCCGAACGCGATACGCAGTGCCGGGGCCACCCACCAGCGCCACCGGTCGCCGATCACGGCTGCTCTCAGTGGCGTCGATCTGCATCGGGTGCACGAGATCGTCGAGCGTCGGGCCGGGCCGCTGATCGATGGGTTCTGCGTCGACGGGCGCTGCGATGTGGTGAGCCAGTACGCACGGCCGATCAAGGCACAACCGCCTGCCGGTGCTCCTGCAATGAGCAGCACCCGACACGCGCGCGTGTATTGACTTGTCTCGCACGGGATCCGGCTCGGGAGGGCGCGAAGGGGGCATCCTTCCGGGCCTGGTCCCCTATGAGAGGGGTTCGATGTGTCATCGAACCCCTCTCGGTGGTTATTGCACAGTTTCCGCCGGTTCTGGGGTGGGGACGGCACGTCGGGCGCCGGCTACCAGTAGGCCGGTTGTGACTGCGATGGTGAGGTTGCGTCGATCCAGCCACAGCACGGTCAGTCCGACCATTACGAGCCGAATTCCGAAGCCGGCCAGTCGGTGAGGTCGTACCCGAGGGGCCGTTCAGGTCGTCGCATCACTATGAAGGCTGTTGCCGATGTCGCCACGGGGACCCTGGGTTGAGATACGACTGCGCCCCGGTGCCATCGATTGTGTCGGTGACATCCGGGGCGCGGAAGGGGTAGATCAGCCGAGGTCCGGGTGGCCGACCCACTCGACGATCGTCCAGCCCTTCTGCGGGCTGCCCTTGAGGACGACGTGGCCGCCGTTGCGCATCGGATCGGTGCCGAGCTTGCTCTTGTCGGCGTTGCCGGCGTTCAGCATGGACCAGAACATGATGGTGCCGCCGTGCGAGAAGATCACCGGGTTGAGGCAGTTGCGGCGCTGCACATCGAGCAGTGCCTGATCGACGCGGGCGTCGAACTCGTTGCCGTCGATGGAGCCCGGAATCCGTGCGTTCAGGTCACCGGAGAGCCACTTGAGCGGCGCCTGCAGGTAGCCGGACATCGCCTGGGCCTCGGGAGTGCCCTCGTAGTCGCCGGCCTCGATCTCCCGGACACCGGGCTGAATGTTGAGGCTCAGGTTGTGCTTGGCGACGGTCGGTGCCGCGGTCTGCTCGGTACGCACCATGTTGGACGCGAAGGCGCAGTCGTACTTCTTGTCGGCCAGCTGGAGGGCCAAGTTGTCTGCCTGTGTCCGGCCGCGTGCGGTCAGGTCGGGTCCGGGCACCTTGGTGTCGATCAGGCCGGAGACGTTACCGGCGGATTCGGCGTGGCGCACCAGGGTGATGACCATTTCGCCGGCGCTGCTGCCCGAGCTGCTGCCGGAGTTTCCGAGGTCGATATCGGCGGACGCGATGCCGGTGGTAGCGGTTGTGGCCGCGACCGCGGTCGCCATCACCGCAATAAACGATCGAAGAGATCGGATTCGCATGGGTGGGAATGCCTTTCATTGTGGCGAACGCCACTTCAGGTATGCCGAAGTGGCGTGTCGCGTCTCACAGAAGCAGCAATTTGTCCGAATCGACTACGAGGCATCCCATTCATCGGGATCCTTCGCACACCGGACCTGCTCCGACCCGACGAGAGGTCGTGCGGGTCCCCACTACCAGCGAAGCGGCCCGGAACCAACTGGTTCCGGGCCGCTTCGTATTGTCGGCCATCGCTCCGGGAGGGGGCACATGCGCCGCGCCCGTCCGCCTCCGAACGACCCAACCTCAGCTGACGAGGGTCATGAACTCCTCGAGGCTGATCTTCTGGTCGCCGTTCAGGTCCGCTTTCGCCAGGATGGACAATGCGGCGTTTCTGGCGGCCTCGGAAGAGAAGCCGTAGGCCTCGACCGCTTGCGTGTACTCCTCGAGGGTGATGTAGCCGTCACTGTTGACGTCGACCTTCTCGAAGACGGCCTTGGCCTCTGCCACGGTGAACCCACCCATGACGCACTCCTTCGTTCTCTTCCCAACACCGAACCAGCCCAAGGAGTATCGCACTCGGCCGACCAATACTGATCCGCGCAGCGGTATCGGCTGAATCCTTCTGCTGGTCGGGCGCCTCTTGTGGATGTCATGAAATGGCGGAAGGAGAACGGCAATGACGTCCAACCGGAGCCTTGCGAGCGCATCGCTGACCGGCCAGCTGCTTCGCGGTGCGATCGGATTCGGCAGCCTTATGGGGGCTTTGGTGGCGACACCCTTCGTTGGGCCGGTGGGTCTGTTGCTCGCCGCGGTCGGTGTGATCGCCTTGCGTGGTTGTCCGGCGTGCTGGGCCGCCGGGCTCATGGCAACGATGTCGGGCGGGCGTCGACCGCCTGAATGAGCACCCTGACGGAGGGGTTCGATTTGTCCTCGAACCCCTCTCGCAGTGGCTATTACACGGTTTTCGCCGCTTCTGGGGCGGGGACGGCACGTCTGGCCCCGGCTACCAGTAGGCCGGTGGCGATCGCCATGATCGGCCATGGTGTGAGCGGCATGACAAGCGCGCCGAATGCGGTCCATGCACCGAGCATCCAGGCGAAGAACGGTGGTGGGGTGAGGTCGCGGCGATCCAGCCACAGCACGGTCAGTCCGACCATTACGAGCGGAATTCCGAAGCTGTCCAACGACAGCCATAGTGCGCTGTTCGCGGGGCTCATCGCGGAGAGGTCGTCGTGCCACAGCGCGCCGCTGAACCAGTCGTCGGCATAGCGTGCGGCACGCATCAGGGTCAGGGCCAGGATGGTATGTGCGGCTCCGAAGAGAACTATGAGCCGACCCGCCCACGCAATCACCGGACCACCTCGGTTCGGTGCGAGGGCATGGCGGAAGCCGCGTGCGCGGGGTGGGGGAGTCGATCGGACATGGCACCGTCCTCTGCTGTTATACGGTTGCGTATAATCAGAGATTAGAGCCGTTATACGGTTCCGTACAACATCGAGGTGAGGTGAATCACGGCATGGGTGCTTTGCGCACGCCGCGCGAGAAATGGATCGACGCGGGGCTGGGGGCGCTGGAGGCCGGCGGTGTCGATGCCGTGCGCATCGAGGCGCTCGCCAAGGCGCTCGGAGTGACCAAGGGCGGGTTCTACGGCTACTTCGCCGATCGCGATGCGCTGCTGACGGCGATGCTCGAAACCTGGGAGCGGGAGGCCGTCGACGATGTCCTCGAGGAGGTCGAGCGAGCAGGTGGCAATGCGCTCGACAAGGCTCGGCTGGCGGGTCGGCTCACGTTCTCCAGCGACCGGTTGCTCCCCGTCGACCTGGCCATTCGCGATTGGGCCCGCCGCGACGCCGGTGTGGCCGAACGTCTACGCCGAGTGGACAACCGGCGTATGGACCTGCTTCGCGACGCGATCGGCACTGTCTGCTCGGACCCCGACGAGGTCGAGGCTCGCAGCCTGCTCGCCTTCTGCGGGGCCATCGGCAGCCATTTCCTCGCCGCCGACCACCCCGGCCGCACCCGCGAAGAGGTCATCGCTCGCGCCAGCGATCTGATCCTGAACCGCCCGAGTCCGACGGAGGGTCTGTGAGATGACGACCGACAGCATGCCGCACGGCAAAAGCGTTGAGGTGCACGGGATCTTCCAGAAGATCGCCGACTACTACGATCGGATGAACTTCATCATGACCCTCGGTCGTCATCGCCGGTGGTGTCGTGAGGTCGCCGAGCGCGCGGCGCCAGCCGCGGGCGGGGACCTGCTGGATCTCGCGACCGGTACCGGCGTGATCGCGCTGGAGGCGGCTCGTATCCATCCCACCGTCACCGTAACCGGTGCCGATTTCTCCGAGCGGATGCTGGCGCACGCCAGGACCAAGCCGGGGGCGGACGTCATCCGGTGGCGGCAGGCCGATGCCGCCCACCTGCCCTTCGGCGACGAGTCGTTCGACGCCATCACCGAGGGCTACCTGTTGCGCAATGTCGAAGACCTCGAAGCGGTACTGTGCGAACAGCATCGGGTGCTCCGGCCCGGCGGCCGCCTCGTCATCCTCGAAACCTGCCCGCCCAGCGGACCGGTGAAGCCGGTAGTGGAGTGGGGGATGCGCACGATCGTCCCGCTGCTCGGGCACTTGGTATCCGGTGACCGATCGTCCTACACCTATCTCGAATCCAGCACGCGCGATTTCGAATCACCACAGCAGGTCGCTGACCTGTTGCGCCGAACGGGTTTTCGCGACATCGGATGGCGCAAGAAGTTCTTCGGGACGAACGTCATCCTCTGGGCCGCCAAGGCGCGTTGAACAGCTCCCGCGCCACTCGGGTCAGCTGGCGAAGGTGACCGTCCAGTGCTGGTGGTTGTCCTTGTAGATGACGGAGACGCCGACTCGGGTGAGGTTCTTGTCGAGGATGATGGCGCCGGCGGCGATGGCCAAGGCGGCGGCTGCGGGGCGAAGGTTCATTGGTGTGTGAGCGGAGTGGCCCAACGGTCGCGCCGCTCACCAACGAGATCCCAATCAGGCGCTGATCGCCTGGTGGAGCCGGTTTCACTTGGTCAGGCGACCGTGTTGGACCAGTGCCCAGGCGAGAGCGGTGAGGGCCCCGGTATTGGCCAGGGCGCGGACGATGTTCCAGGTCAGCCAGGGGGTTTCGAAGTCCTTGCGCAGGGCGGCGTAGTCGGCGAGGCCGGGCGCGGCGTCGGTGGCGGTGGCCAGGTTGTTGTTCAACGGGACGTTGAAGCCCGAGGTGATGATCAGGCTCAGCAGGTTGAGCGCGGCGGCGACGGCGACCCAGATCAGCACCGAGCGCAGGTCCGCGCGTAGATAGAACACCCCGGCCAGCACCGAGAAGCCCAGCGAGCCGAGGAAGCTGAGCATGAACACCGGGTTCACGATCACCACATTGATCTTGTTCATCACCTCGACGTACGTCTTGTCGTCGAACTTGCCCAGCCCGATCATCACCGAGCAGGCGTAGGCGTAGAACACGCCCGCCAGCAGCCCGGTCGTCACTGTCGCGGCGATCAGTGAGATGACCCCGAACGTCGGGGGCGCGTGCGGCGGATCGAGGACTTCGTCGGCGAGTAATGTGCTGTGCTGCATGTCGTTTCACTCCAGTTCGGATTCGAGTTCGACTCAGCGTCGGTCGATCCGGGTATTCGATCAACGGTGATTCGCGCATGGCCGGATTAGCCCGCGTGATTGATAGCGATTCGGCATGGCGGAAATTGCCAACCAACTGAAACGCCGATGTGTCTGAAAACCCTGCGAAATCGCCGCCGAGCGGCCAGAATTAGCTATGACTGTGCTGCGGATCTGTCCTTCGCGGCGCGGGAACGGGACCCCTTCGGCGGCAGAGGAATCGGAACGATGAGCAGGCTGGCGACCTCGTGCGCGGCGATCTTGGTCACCGCGGCCGTCACGGTCGGGACCCCGGGTATCGGCATGGCGCGGGCGGATACGCCCGCCGCGGAGCCGTGCACCCGCTACACCGCGATTCTCGCGCCGGGCACCTGGGAGACCCATCCCGACGCCGATCCGACCATCCCCGTCGGCCTGCTCCGGCCGATCGGCGACGGCCTGCAACGGCAGTTCGGATCCGATATCACCGTCCTCTACGCCCCCTATGCCGCAAGCGCTTTCGACCAGGGCCTGACCTACGCCCAGTCGCTGGGCACCCTCGAAGCCCGACTGCGCGAGATGGTGAGCGGCCTGTGCGCGAAGACGCGTGTCATGCTCGCCGGGTACAGCCAGGGCGCGGACGGCGTCGGCGATTTCGCCACCGAGATCGGCAATGGCGAGGGCCCGATCACCCCCGACCGGGTGGTGGGCGTCGGCCTGGTGGCGGACCCGCACCGCGACCCGAGAACCGCTCTCCCGCTGGGGACTCCGCAGCCGGGCCACGGCATCGCCGGTATCCGGACCCAGGATTTCGGCGCGCTGACCGACCGGGTGCGCACCATGTGCGCCGACGGCGACCTGTACTGCTCGCTCAATGCCGTGGCGTCCCCGTTCCTTTCGGCGCTCGGCCAGGTGGTGGTCGGTAACCCCGATGCCATCGCGTCGGTGATCCCGCCGGGCACCGATCCCGGCCCGATCTTCGCGCAGGCGATCAAGGTGGGCGCGGGCTGGTCCGCGACCGCGTCGAACATCCCCGCCATCCTCACCAAGCTCACGGGTCTGCAGGGCCTGATCGAGGCGGGCAACATCCCCGCCGCGCATCAGATCGCGAGTGACCTGAATGCCGCCCTGACCCCGCTCGTCCAGGCCGCCGCCGGTGTGGACCTGCCGTTGGTCGCCTCGGTGATCCGGGCGGCGGGCGGTGTCGACCCCACCGGTTGGACCGCCGCGGCGAGTGTCCTGGCCGACGCGCTGACCCAGATCGACATCGTGCGGATCGCCGCCAATGTGGGCCGCGTGGAGGAGAGCCTGTTCCGCGCCGCCGATGCCCTCGCCCGCGACAACGCGCTGGCCGCCGCGGCGGAACTGGTGAACCTCACCCCGGCGGGTCTGGATCTCGCGGGTTCGGTGGTCGGCCCCTTCACCTCCGCCATCCGCAGTGACCTGCGCGCGTCCGCTCGCACCCTGATCAGCCTGGGCGATCCGGACAGCGTCAACAACCTGCTGGAGATGACGCGTCAGGGCGTCGACCTGGCCAACTTCTACGCCTCCAAGGCCCACGTCGACTACGGCGACGACACCGATCTGCTGCTGGATTTCCTGGGCTCCCAGGCGGTTTCGTAACTCAGTCGAGAGTCTCGGTCCGAGGCTGCAATCCGGCCGCCCACTTCTCCTCGATCCGGCCGTACCGCCAGGTGAGCAGGGCGGCGGCCCAGGTGACGACGAAGAGTCCGACGATCAGGAATCCGATGAGGTTCAGGTCGAGCCCGCTGATGGTGTCCCACGGCCCGCCGGTCCAGCCGAACTCCTCGGCCAGCAGACCGAGCAGTTCGATCGTGCCGATGATGAGCGCGACCGCGATCGACAGCGACGTGATGGTCAGGTTGTAGTAGATCTTGCGCACCGGGTTCGCGAACGCCCACCCGTAGGCGAAGTTCATGAACGTCCCGTCGATGGTGTCGAGCAGGCTCATGCCCGCCGCGAACAGCACCGGCAGGCACAGGATGGCGTACCAGGGCAGTCCCGCCGCCGCGCTGGTCCCGGCCAGCACCAGCAGCGCGACCTCGGTGGCGGTGTCGAAGCCGAGCCCGAACAGCAGCCCGATCGGGTACATCTGCCACGGCTTGGTCACCGACTTCATGATCGGACCGAGCAGCCGATTCACCAGACCGCGTTGCGCCAGCTGGGCTTCCAGCTCGGCCTCGTCGAAGTCCCCGCTCCGCATCCGCCGGAACACCCGCAGAATGCCGACCAGCACAACGATGTTCAGCAGCGCGATGACGTAGAGGAAGGTCCCCGACACCGTGGTGCCGATCAGCCCGGTGTAGCGGTGCAGCGACGAGGAGTCGTCCTCCACCGGTCCCGCGATCGCCTTGACCCCGAGCGACAGCAGTAGCGCCAGCCCGAACACCACCGACGAATGCCCCAGCGAGAAGAAGAATCCCACCGACAGCGGCCGCTTCCCCTCGCCCATGAGCTTGCGCGTGGTGTTGTCGATGGCCGCGATGTGGTCGGCGTCGAACGCGTGCCGCAACCCCAGCGTGTACGCGGTCAGCCCGACCCCGATACCGAGCGTCCGGTCTCCGACGCTCAGCTGCTGCGGCGCGACCAGCACCACCAGCGTCACCCATCCCACGATGTGCAGCGCCACGATGATCCCGGCCATCGCCCCGAGCCGCACCCATTCCTGCCGAGTCACCCGCATCGATCCACGCACCTCTCCACGACCACCCATGGTGCCCGATGGCGTCGAAAGTTCCCCGACCGGCGTGATCGACCACCCGCACCACGATCTGATCGCGCATAGATTCGATCAGTCCGGGCCCGCGCGGGGTGGGCCCGGACACAAAACAACTGCGCTACTTCAGTTTCGCGTGCATGAGGTAGACGTTGTAGCTGTTCCACGTGGAGATCGTGAAATACAGGTCCTTGGCGGTGGACCAGGGGTGGATGAACCCGCCGTAGGCGGTCGGGTAGTCCTCGGTATTGATCAGCGCGACCGGTTCGGTCCACGCGCCCTGGGGATCGGCGGCGGTGCGCAGCACGATCTGCCCGCGCACGGTGTCGAGGTACACCATCCGCCAGAGGTTGGACTCGGCGTCGAACTGGACCGACAGCTCACTGGCCGTGCCGGAGATCAGGGGCGTGGCGAGCAGTTCGTTGGCGCCGTCGGCGGCAATCCAAGCGTCCTTGACCCAGTACTGGTACGCGGACTTGTTGAGCACCTGATCCGTGGGCACCCGGGCGAGCCCGATGGTGCCGAGCCGGCCGTTGGGAGTGCCGAACATGTAGACGTAGTCGCCGTGCGGCACCATCGTCGCGACCTGGAAGCGCCCGGCGCCGAACAGGTTGTCCCAGCGCGCCCATTGGGATTTGGTCCAGGTGCGGCCGTGGTCGTCGGACCAGGCGATGCCGCCGAGGTTGGTCCACCACATGCCGGGGATCTTGGACCAGCGATTGACCGACATGTAGGTCAGGTACTGGCGATCGCCGACCGCGAAGCCGGAGGTGGGGATGGTGGTGGTCTCGAAGTTCTTGACCTTGCGGCTGTCCAGGATCTCGGTGGCGTGGCAGCGGGTGTTCTGCACGAAGTCGTCGAGGACCAGACCCTGCGACAGATCGCGGGTGCTGCTGTAGGCGATCACATTGCTGCGCCAGTCCTGCGTGTCGGTGCCCGCGCCGCCGGGCTTCCAGCCCTTGCCGAAGGTGTCGCCGAAGACGACCGCGACCTGGCCGGGCTTGCTCTCCCACATCAGCCCGAGGTCGGTGCCGTCGACCGACCAGCGGGTGTCGGTGCGGTTGACCGACCCGCGCCCGGTCACCTGATTGACCAGTTCCACCGAATCCACCTGCGGCGCGGCCACCGCGGCGGCCGCGGGTGCGGGCTCCGACGGCTGGACGGCCGGGGTGGGCGCGGGCTGCGGTTCGGGCGGTTCACCGCCGGGCACCACGATCGGGATGGGTTCGGGGTCGGGGGCGATCTCGATCTGCGGCAGCGACGCGCTGCCGCCGCCCGGCGGGGCCGGGGTCGGGGCCACGGTGTCGCGGACGTCCGGGCACGGGCTGGCGCACGGGTCCGTGGGCAGCGCGACGTCCACCCGGGTGGTGTCCGGCTTCTGCGCGTACTGGCTGACCGTCACGATCTGCGGCACCGGGATGGGCACCTTGATGGTCTGCGGCGGCTGCGAGGTCGATCCGCTCGGGTCGGCCTGCCGGTTGACCGGGTCGAATCCCGTTTCTCCACAGCTGTTCACGGGAGCGGGCGCCCACGGTCGCGGCGCGGCGGCGGCGGGGGTCGCGGGCAGCAGCATCGCGCCCAGCGTGACGACGGCCGACAGCGACACCGCCGCAGGGGCCGATAGCGACAGCGCCGCAGGGATTTCAGCAGGGTTCGAGCGACGGCGGGATCGAATTCCCATGGGGTAGGCGGCTCCTCGTTCGCGATCGACCCGACCACCTTAGACCGATCTTGTCGCGGGGTGAACCACCGTGAACCGGTCGCGAGATCCGTCGCGTGTGAGGTGGTCGCGGCGCGATCCGGCGCACGCGGCAGACTGAACGGTAATGAACCTGCCCGATCTCCCCGACCTCCCCGTGCGCGCCGCGCTCGGGGAGATCACCGACACGCTGGCCGAGCACGGCACCGCCGTCCTGGTCGCCCCGCCGGGCACCGGTAAGACGACGCTGGTCCCGCTGGCCCTGGCCGCCGCCACCTCCGGGCGTGTCGTGGTGGCGGAGCCGCGGCGACTGGCCGCGCGCGCCGCCGCCGCGCGCATGGCCGCGTTGCTGGGGGAGCGGGTCGGGGAGACCGCCGGGTACTCGGTGCGCGGCGACCGCAAGGTGGGACCCCGCACCCGCATCGAGGTGGTGACCTCGGGACTGTTGGTGCGGCGCTTGCAGAACGACCCCGAACTCGCCGGAGTCGACGTGGTCGTCCTCGACGAATGCCACGAACGCCACCTGGACGCGGACCTGCTGCTGGCACTGCTCCTCGACGCCCGCGCCGGACTCCGCCCCGACCTGCGTGTGCTGGCCACCTCCGCGACCGTTGCGGCGGACCGCCTTTCGACCCTGCTGGGCGGCGAGTCGGAACCGTCCGCCCCCGTACTGGAGGTGCACGGCCGCACCTACCCGGTCGAATTCGATTACGTGCCACCGCTGCCCCGCGAACGCATCGAGCAGCAGGTGGCCCGCACGACCCGCCGGGCCCTCACCGACAGCCCCGGCGACGTCCTGGTCTTCCTCCCCGGAGCGGGCGAGATCCGCCGCACCGCCGCCCTGCTCTCCGACCTGCCCGACGTCGACGTCGTCCCCCTGCACGGCAGACTGCCGGCCGCCGCACAGGATTCTGCCCTGCGCCCGGGCTCCCGCCGCCGAGTCGTCCTGTCCACCGCGGTCGCCGAGTCCAGCCTCACCGTCCCCGGCGTCCGCACCGTGGTCGACTCCGGACTGGCCCGCGTTCCGCGCATCGACCACCGCCGCGGCCTGTCGGGCCTTGCCACCGTCCGTGTCTCGGCCGCCGTCGCCGAACAACGCGCGGGCCGTGCGGGCCGAGAAGGCCCCGGCCACGCCTGGCGCTGCTGGCCCGACTACGAGCACACCACCCTCCCCGCCTACCCCGAACCGGAGATCCGCACCGCCGACCTGACCCGGCTGGCGCTCGAACTGGCCTGCTGGGGCACCGTCGATGGCCAGGGCCTGGCCTGGTGGGACGAACCCCCGGCGGGCGGCCTCGCCGCGGGTCGCGCGGTCCTGCGCGCCCTCGACGCCGTGGACGACCATGGCGCGGTGACGGATCGAGGCCGCCGCATGGCAGCGGTCGGCCTCCACCCCCGATTGGCCCGAGCCCTCCTCGACGGCGCGAGCGAGGTCGGAGCCCGCGCGGCCGCCGAGGTAGTGGCCCTGCTCGACGACGACTCGCTGGCCCCCGGCGTGGATCTGGTCGCCGCCCTGCGCACCCTCCGCGGCGACCGCCCGGCGCGCTGGCAGAAGGAGGCGCTGCGCCTGGCGCGCCTCGTCAGCGACGACATCGACAGTGGCCGGGGCTCCACGCCCGGGGGCGATGATCCCGCTCTTGTTGCGGCACTGGCGTATCCGGAGCGGCTCGCTCGTCGCCGCGCATCCGGGTCGGCCAGCTATCTGATGGCGGGTGGGACCGCGGTGACCCTGCCACCCGGGAGCGGATTGGGCGATGCCGAATGGTTGGCGATCGCTGTGGCCGGGCGCGATCCGGGCCAATCCGAGGGGCGAATCCGGTTGGCGGCCAAGGCTGATGAGGAACTGGCCCGCCAGGCTGCCGCCAATCTGCTCACCACCGTGGACGAAGTGGACTGGGTCGATGGCGACCTGGTGGCTCGCCGGGTGCGCCGCTTGGGCGCGATCGTGTTGTCCGAACAGCCCCTGCGCGATCCGAACCCGGACTTGGTCTCGGCGGCCTTGCTGCGGGGACTGCGCGCCACCGGCCTCGACCTACTGCGCTGGACCGATGATGCCCGCAGCCTGCGACAGCGCCTGGACTTCCTGCACCGCACCCTGGGCGCGCCGTGGCCCGCCGTCGACGACGACACTCTGCTCGCCGACGCCGAAACCTGGCTGACCCCAGAACTTTCCACCGCCCGCCGCCGCTCAGACCTCGAGCGCGCGGATGCCGGTCAAGCGCTCCGCCGCCTACTGCCCTGGCCCGAGGCCGCCCGGCTCGACGAACTCGCCCCCGAACGCCTGGAGGTCCCCTCCGGCAGCAATGTCCGCCTCGACTACTCCACCGACCCACCGGTCCTCGCCGTCAAGGTCCAAGAGATCTTCGGCTGGACCGAAACCCCGCGCCTGGCCGACGGCCGCGTTTCGCCTGTCCTGCACCTGCTCTCCCCGGCTCAACGACCGGTGGCGGTCACCGCCGACCTGCCGTCCTTCTGGCGTACCGGCTGGCTCCAGGTCCGCGCCGACCTGCGCGGCCGCTACCCGAAGCACGCCTGGCCCGAGGACCCCACCACCGTCGTCGCCCACCGCGGCACCGCCCGCAACGCCAACCGGCAGGGCTAGCCAGGGCCGGAGGCGCCTCCGCCTCCGCTGGGCCTCGGTGCATCCGAGACCCATACGGCCACAGGCGCTACGGCCTCGACATGAGGAGAGTCCGTAGCGCCGAACCTGACCTGTGGCCGACGTGGGACACCCGCGCGGCCCGCGGAATAGTCGGCTCGTCGCGCATGCTGCACTCGTGCGTCCGGGTTCGGACGATGTGGCGGCGCGTATGCCGAGGTCGTCGTCGTCTCCGCGGCGACGGTCTTCCCGGTGCCCGACGGCATCGATCTACGCACTGCCGCAACGCTTCCCACGGTGCTGCCGACCGGTTACGCCCTGCTGCACACGGTCGGCCGACTGCAACCGGGTGAGACGGTGCTGGTGCAGGCCGCCGCCGGTGGCGTCGGCACGGTGGCCGCGCAGATCGCCAAGCTGGCGGGCGCCGGCGCGGTGTACGGCGTGGTCTCCAGCCCGGCCAAGGCGGACTACGCCCGCGAATACGGTTATGACGAAGCGTTCTCGAATGAATCCTTCGACGCCGACGTCCGCGCCGCCACCGGTGGCCGTGGGGTGGACCTGGCGTTGGAGTCGATCGGCGGTGACACCTTCCGCCGTACCGTGGAGTCGCTGGCCCGCTTCGGTCGCCTGGTCTCCTTCGGCAATGCCGGTGGCGAGGCCCCGTGGCAGGTCGGTGCGCCCGAACTGTTCCCGCAGGGCCGTTCGGTCGCCGGTTTCTCCATCATGGGCCTGAGCGCGTCCGCCCCGGATGTGTTGCGCGAGATCTCCTCTCACGCCTTCGACCTGGCCACCTCCGGCAAGGTGCGGCTGCCGATCACCGCCGAGTTCCCGCTCGCCGAGGCGGCCGACGCGCACCGGCTGATGGCGGGCCGCTCCTCGACGGGCAAGCTGGTCCTGGCGGTCAACTCCCAGCTGTGATCCGACCGGATTCGATTGCCGCGAGCAGGGATTCGTGATCGGCATCGGTCTGGTCGGCGTAGGCCAGCGCGAATTCGCCCATGGCCCGGTCGAAGGTGTCCTTGCCGCCCAGATAGGCCGCGATGGCCGCCCGGTCCCCGGACCGGGCGTGCCCCCGGGCCAGGGTGTGGCCGCACAGGGCGGCGTACTCGCGCAGCTGCGCGGGGGACATGTCGTCGATGCTCAAGGAGCCCTTCATGTCTCGCAGTTGCCGCCAGTAGTAGAAGCGTCCGTCGGGGCCGGTGGCCCAGCCGAGGAAGATGTCACCGGCCGATTGGGAGAGCCGCTGTCCGTGCACGACGCGGTGGCCCTGATGGAGGAACTGGCTGTGGCTCAGGTGCGCTGACAGCACCGAGGGCTCGGCCTGCTTCACCTGGAGGAACAGCGGGTCGCCGGTATTGCGTCCGGTCAGCAGGGCGATGTAGCAGCGGGTGCCGACGCTGCCCACGCCCACGACCTTCATGGCGATATCGCGGAGTTCGTAGCGGTCCAGCAGGACGCGGCGTTCCTCGGGCAGCGTGTCCCGGTAGTCCGCCAGCACCGAAAGTAGTTGCTTCTGTGCCTTTTTCGGCACCGGTAGCAGCAGGGGCGGGTCGGCCTTGATCCGCGGTGCGCCGTCGGGCCCGAGTTCGGTGAGCTTGTCCAACGCGTGCAGGCTGGTGCGCGTGCGTGCCCGGCTGATCACCTTGGCGGTCATCTTGCGATGTTTGGGCCGCATCAGGGCGGCGACCTTGTCGGCGTCGATCATCTCGTACCAGACGTCGGTCTCGCCGAGCTCGGCCAGCCGGTTCATGGCCTCGCGATAGGCCCGCGCCGCCGAGACCGCGGCCTCGGCGGCCTCCTCGTCGTCGCTGCCATTGGCCCGTGCCGCCACCACCACGCTGGCCGCGAGCCGCTTCACATCCCATTCGAAGGGCCCGGGCAGCGTCTCGTCGAAGTCGTTGACGTCGAACACGAGTGACCGCTCCGGCGAGGCGAACAGACCGAAGTTGGACAGGTGCGCGTCGCCGCACAACTGCACGTGCAGGCCGGTGTTCGCGCCGCTGGCCAGATCCCCGGCCATGATGGCGGGCGCGCCCCGGAAGAACGGGAGCCGTCCGGCCGCCATCCGCTCGTACCGGATCCCGATCAGTTCGGGCAGTCGGGTGGCGGCCTGCCGCTCCAGTACCGCCACCGGATCCGGCCGATCCACCGCGGCTTTCCACTCACCCAGCGACCGCCGCGGCACCCGCTTGCGCACCGCCCGCCCCGCCTTCGATCTCGACATGCGCTGACTCTAATGGATTGTGCCAAACCACTATCGACCCGCTGCTCGCTCGAAACAATTCGCAGCTATCCAGGAGTAAGTAGCCGCATTCACTCATTTCGAGTACTGGTCCCGGGGAAGTGCTCATGCGCACTCGATTTCGTTGTCTCGTCGCGTCCGCCCTCGTCACGGCCGCCGCACTGCTCCTGGTCCCCGGTGTGTCCGGTACCGCGTCGGAGGAACGCGCCGGTGTGCTGGGGGACGATTTCCTCTGGGGAGTGGCGGCGTCCGGGTTCCAATCCGAGGGGCAGCCACCCGACAGCAATTGGACGCGCTATATCGACGCCAATCCGGGCTGGGACCGCCTCGGCGGGTCCGTCGATTTCCACACCCGCTACCGGTCCGACATCGCCCTCGCCAAGAGTCTCGGTGTCAAGGTCTTCCGGATCGGGATCGAATGGGCCCGGCTGGAACCCGAACCGGGAGTGTGGGATTCGTCCGCCTTCGCCTACTACGACGACGTGATCGGAACCATCGTCGCCGCCGGTATGCGTCCGATGCTGACGCTGGACCACTGGGTGTACCCCGGCTGGGCGGCCGATCGCGGCGGCTGGCGCGGTCCCGGCATGGTCTCGGACTGGCTCACCAACATGCGCAAGGTGGTCGACCGTTACGCCGCCCGCAATCCGGTGTGGGTGACCATCAACGAGCCGGTCGCGTACATCATGCACGAGGTCCGCCAGAACGGAACCGACGCCGATCAGATGCTCGACAGTGTGGCGCGGGCGCACGACACCATCTACGACTACATCCACCAGGTCCAGCCGAATGCCCTGGTGACCAGCAATGTCGGCTATGTCGCCGGGGCGGAGTCGCAGGTCAACGGACCCCTGATGGACCGTATCGGCGACCGGCTCGACTTCATCGGCGTCGACTACTACTTCGGCTACGAACCGCCGGACCTCGGCGCCGCGAACGCGCCCTCGGGCATGTGGGATCTGCCCGTCCGTCCCGAGGGCATCTACTTTGCGCTGCAGCACTATTCACAGCGCTTCCCCGGCAAGCCACTGTGGATCGTCGAGAACGGCATGCCCACCGAGAACGCTCGACCCCGCGCGGACGGCTACACCCGTTCGGATCACCTCCGAGACACCGTCTACTGGCTCCAGCGGGCGAAATCCGGCGGTATGAATGTCATCGGCTACAACTACTGGAGCCTGACCGACAACTACGAATGGAGCTCCTACACACCGAGATTCGGGCTCTACACGGTGAACGTGCGCACCGATCCGACCCTGAGCAGAATCCCCACGGACGCCGTCGCCACCTACCGCGCCATCATCGCGCACGACGGCGTCCCCGTCGACTACCTGCCCCTGCGTCCGGTCGCCGACTGCCGTTTGATCGATCCACCCGCCAGTTGCGCCACCCCGGTCGCCGCACCTCGAGCCGATGGCTGACCATCGGTTCGAGGCACAGCGAGAACCCCTGTCTCAGGCGAACTTTCCGGGGTTGGCGGCCACGGCCCGGCGCAGGGTGGGCCGGTCGGCGCGGTAGGCGTCCGCCACCGATTCCAGTTCGTGCGGGCTGGCCCCGTGCATGATCACCGAGTGGCAGCCGAGGTCGTACTCGCGGGAGATCTTCCGCACGCACTGCTCCGGCGTGCCGTAGGCGGCCGAGGCGAGCCACTCGTCCGGGATGAGCGCGTCCAGCTGCTCCAGCACGTCGACCGAGGCGGACGCGTCGATGGGGCCCGCCGCCGCCGCGTCCTGGAACAGCTGCGTGCCGCGAATCCGCTCCCACACCTGCGGATCCCAGCCATTGGCGCTGATCAGGATGTCCGCGTACGCCTGCAGATAGGTGACCAGGCGACCGGTCCGCCGCCGCAGCTGGTCCTCGGGGGTGAGCGCGTCGCTCGCGGTCGCCAGGCAGGACCAGATGCGAACGCTGTCGGGGTCCTTGCCCGCGCGCTCCGCGCCCCGCCGCACCGCCGCGACCGAGTTCGCGGTGGCCTCGTCGGAGAAGAAGGTGTGCAGGACGACGAAGTCACCGATCTCACCGGCGAGTTCCATGGTCTTCGGGCCGACCGCGACGAAGCCGATCGGGGGCGCTTCATCGAGTCCGTTCTGGTGGTACAGCACGGGCCATTTGCCCGCGGGCCCATCGTGATTCACGATCGTCTCGCCGTCCCACAGGCGACGCAGGATGCCGACGAAATCCCGCAACTGCGCTTCGGTGACGGCGGGCAGCCCGATGGCGTTCCAGTTCGCCGCCATGCCGCGCCCGAAGGCCATGGCGTACCGGCCCTCGGTCAGCGCCTGCATGGTTGACCCGATGGTCGCCGTCACCATGGGGTGCCGAGTGTGGTGATTGGTTGCCGCGGCGGCGATTCCGAGATCGGTGGTGCATCCGGCGAGACCGCCGGACAGGACCGCGGAGTCCTTGACCGTCATGCGCTCGCCGATCATGCAGGAGCCGAGTCCGAGTCGCTCCGCGTCGCGGGCCTCGGGCAACAGGACGCGGGCATCGGCGGGGTGCCGGGTGATGCAGTAGTAGGCCAGTTCGTTCAGTTGGTCGGTCACGAGAGTTGCACTTTCCTAATAGGTTTCGAGAATGGCGGACGCCGGAGTGTCAGGCGCCGAGTTCGGTGAGCAGTTCTTCGACGATCGCCCGGTGGTGGAGCAGCACCTCGATGTCCGCGGGGCGCTCCATCTCGCCGAAATGGATCTGCCGGCCGCCCGCGCGCAGGAAGACGACGGCGTAGTTGAGGGCGGCGAACATCGTGTACCAGGTGAGGTCGGCGAGTTCGACGCCCGAGTGCCGGGCATAGCTGGCCCGCACGTCCTCGACGCGCATGAAGTCTGGCATGCCGGGGAACCCGAAGTTCTCGGCGATTGCGTGAAAGACGCGGTGCCCGAACGTGATCCAGGCGACATCGAGTTCGCGCGGCCCGATCGTGGCCATTTCCCAGTCGAGCACCGCGACCGGCGCGAAGTCCCGGTACATGCAGTTGCCGAGCCGTGCGTCACCCCACGAGAGCACGGTCTCATACGACGACGGCTCCGGAAGATTATCGCCGAGCCACTTCAGGATTCGCTCCACCAGCGGTGAGGGGCCGATATCGCGGGCCGCGAACTCGTACCATGCCCGGGCGCGATTCAGGTTCCGCTCGAGCAGGCTGGCGCCGGGCTGCCGCGGGTCGAGGAAGGCGAAAGTGGTTGCCGCGTCCGGGATCGCGTGGATCTTCGCGAGCGCCTCGACGGTGCTTTCCTGCACGCTGCGCTGCTGTGCCGGGTCGGCGTCGAAGAGCCAGTTGCTGCCGAACGTGTAGGGCATGACGTCGGGCGGCACCAGGCCCTCGACCCGATCCATCAGCAGGAACGGCGTGCCCAGTACCTCGCCGGTCGGTTCGAGGAACCGCACCAGGGGGACGCGGACGTCGCTCGCCTCGGCCACGATGCGCATGACGTCGAACTGGTCGCGCAGGTTGTAGTGCTCGTAGACCGGGAAATCGCCGGGGGCGGGCACAACCCGGGCGATCAGGTCGTTGACCTGCTCCGCTCCGGCTTCCTGCCAGCGCAATGTGAGGGTGAGCGTCTCCGCGGACATGCCGTTGCTGTCGATGCCGGACCCCAGCGTGAGCTCCGGATTCGCATCGTCGGGCAGCTGGGTGGCCAGCCATTCGGTGAGGCGCGGAATCAGGGCGGCGGTGTCACGGCTGCTGCGCTGCAGGCGCATGCCCTGATCATCGGGAGACGGAGACATGAGTCACTCCTGACTGGATTGCGAAAGCTGGAGGTAACAGTGGACCTCCCCATCGCAATTGTCAACGAGGGTTCTCAAAGAATGTGGGTTATTGCAGGTAAGACGCTATGGAGTCGACCAGGCAGTGGCGGGCTTCGGTCAGTTCGGCGGGGGAGGACAGCCGGCGCTCGTTATTGATGCCGCGCATGGCCATCGGGATCAGCGCCTGGACGCGATGCAGTTTGTCCGCGTCGAGCGGCAGGTCCGCGAGGAAGTACTCGAAGGCCCGGAGCCAGGCGTCCTCGTACCCGGCCATCGCCGCCGTGGTCAGCGGGAAGTCCTCGAGCCGTTCTTGCCGCCCATTGGGCAGTCCGGCCCGCAGCGTCTCGACCGCCCGCCCCTCGGGCGTGCCCAGGATGGTCCACATGGCATCGACCATCTCCCACACCCGTTCCCGGGTCGTGCCGGTCACCTGCGGCCAGCTCTCGGGACTGTTCGCCCCGGTGCGATCGGTCAATTCGACGAGCACGGCCGCCCACAGTCCGTCGATGTCGCCGAACTGATGCTTCAGCGTCCCCCAGCTGACCCCGGCCTCCTTGGCGACCCGATTCGCCGACAGCGGTTCCCCGGACCCCGTCGCGAGACAGCCGATGGCCACCTCGAGCAGCCGCTGCCTGGTCTCCCGCCCCTTGCGGTTGAGGCGAGTTCCGGCCGCGGATTGCATTGTCGAACTCGTCTCGGTCATCGCCGCTTCCGTTTCGCATGTCCCGAAATCTCGGAATCTCCGATCAATGGTCCGACGATAGCCGGAGGACTTGAGTCTCCATCCAGGGGAGACAGGAAGGTTGGGGCATGGACGACGACACGCTCTTCACGATCGGGGCTCTGGCCGAACGGACCGGCTTGACGGTCAAGACGATCCGGTTCTACTCCGACAAGGGGATCGTGCCGCCGACCGATCACACCCCGACCGGCTACCGGCTCTACGACGCCGAGGCCGCCACCCGCCTGGAACTGGTCCGCACCCTGCGTGAGTTGGGCATCGACCTGCCCACCGTGGCGCGGGTGCTGGCCCGCGAGACCTCGCTGAGCGCGGTCGCCGCGGCCCACGCCGATGCGCTCGACGTGCAGATCCGGATCCTGCGGATGCGGCGCGCGGTGCTGCGAGCCGTGGCCGAGCGGGGCTCCCGCCGAGAGGAAATGGAACTCATGCACAACCTGATGCGCCTGTCCGAGGCCGAACGCCGCCGCCTGATCGACGACTTCATCGACGCCGCGTACGGCGGCGTGGACGCCAATCCCGCCATGGTGGAGCTGGTGCGCGCCAGCATGCCCGAACTGCCGGACGACCCGACCGTCGCGCAGCTCACGGCGTGGATGGAACTCGTGGAACTGGTGCGGGACAACGACTTCCGGGAATCGGTCCGGGCCATGGCCGAGTACCAGGCCCGCGAACGCGCCGAAGGCGACACCACCGGCCTGCACCACGACCTGACCGAAGCCGTCCGCACCGACATCGGCAAGGCTCTCGCCGACGGAATAAGTGCTGATTCCCAGGCTGCCGCGGCGGTGGTCGACGGGCTCGCCGCACGCTATGCCGAGACCTTCGGCAAGCCGGACGGCGCGCGACTGCGCCGCTGGATCCTGGAACGGCTCGAGGTGGCCAATGATCCACGTGTGGAACGCTATTGGCGGCTGGTGTCGGCCATCAACGGCTGGCCGGAACTGCCCGACATGGGGCCGGTGTTCACCTGGTTCGCCGCCGCGCTCCGCGCCCACCCGGCCTAGGGGTTCCATCGGGGATTCCCTCGGGTGAATCAGGGAGCGATTTGGGGGATCCGCCGGATCCGGGGAAAGGCCGGTCTTCCTTAGCGTTCGAGGGATGAGTGACGGGTCTCGGATGCGGCGAGTGTTGGTCCGGCTGGGCGTGGCGGTGCTGGTGGTGCTTGTCGGGCTCAGCGGTGCGACGGCCTGGGTGTACACCTCGGCCGAGGTATCCACCGTGGGGAAGGTGGATTTCGTGCGTCCGCTGGCCATCCCGCCGCTCGCGCAGTCCACCGTGGCGGCCGACGGTGCGCGGGAGTTCGAGCTCGACATGCGGTCCGGCAGTACGGAATTCCGGCCCGGGCAGGCAATCGATACCTGGGGGTTCAACGGGAACCATCTCGGACCGACCCTGCGTGCGCGCCGCGGTGAGCAGGTTCGGGTGCGGGTCCGCAATGCCCTGCCGGAAGCGTCGACCGTCCACTGGCACGGCATGCACGTGCCCGCCGCGATGGACGGGGGACCGCATCAAATGGTCGAACCGGGTGCGGAGTGGAAGCCGGAGTGGACGGTCGAACAGCCCGCGGCCACCCTCTGGTACCACCCGCACCCGCACGGGGCCACCGAAACTCATGTCAGCCGCGGGCTGGCAGGGATGTTCCTGCTCGACGACGATGCAAGCGACGCGCTCGCGCTGCCCCACACCTACGGCGTCGACGATCTCCCGGTGCTGGTTCAGGACGTCCGATTCCGCAACGGGCGCTTCGACTTCGGGCACGGCGCGTTCCGCGACGCCGGATTCCTGGGCGACGAGGTCCTGGTCAACGGCACCCTCGCGCCGTACCGCGAGGTGAGCGACGAACTGGTGCGACTGCGCCTGGTCAACGCGTCCCCCGCGCGCATCTACAACTTCGGCCTCTCCGATGGCCGCGACTTCGCGCTCATCGGCACCGACGGCGGCCTGCTCGAGCGCCCCGCCCAGCTGAAGCACGTGCAACTGTCCCCGGGCGAGCGCGCCGAAATCGTGGTCCGCGTGAAGCCCGGCGAACGAGTGACCCTGCGCAGCGACCGCCTCGACGCCGGACTCGACATGTTCACCAACCGTTTCAGCGGCGGCGACGACCGATTCGACATCCTCGAACTACGAGCCGCCGCCACCCTTCGCCCGGCCCCGCCCCTGCCCGACCACCTCGTCACCCCGCAGACGCCGAAGGCCGCGGACTCGGTGGGGGAGCGGTCATTCGAGCTGGAATTCGGCAAGATCAACGGCAAGGCAATGGACATGAGCCGCATCGACGCCACCGTCACGCGCGGCACCACCGAGACCTGGATCGTCCACAACGGTGACGGCACCCCGCACAACTTCCACATCCACGACACCCAGTTCGCGGTCGCAGAGGTCAACGGCAACCAACCCCCCGAATCCCTGCGCGGCCCGAAGGACACCGTCTTCGTAGCCCCAGGCTCCACTGTCACACTGCTGGTTCGCTTCGATGGCCCCGCAGATCCCAACGCCCCCTACATGTTCCACTGCCACCTGCTCTGGCACGAGGACCTGGGAATGATGGGCCAGTTCGTGGTCGTGGACCCGGGACAACAACCCGGAACGCCGCACCACAGCGGACACTGACAGCGGGCCATGGCAATGGTCCGCCTACAGGACCAGTGCCGCGATGACCTCATGAGCTGCGCGCTCGCCGGACTCGATGGCGCCCTCGATGTACCCGGCGTGCTCGCGGGCGGTTTCGGTCCCCGACCAGTGAATAGGCCCGGTCGGTTCGGCGGGGTGCGGGAAGTAGCCCTTGTCGTGACCGATGCTCGGCAGTGCCGAGTAGCCCCCACCGGCGTGAACGTCCTGATGCCAGGCCTTTTCATGCCAGCCCCGCGGCTCGAGCACTTCGGAGCCGAGGCGGTCGGCGATAGGGCCGAGGATGGTCGAGCGGCGGGCGTCGGGACCGAGCTCGCCGAGGTCTCGTGCTTCGGGACCGGCGACAAGAACGCACAGGTGCCCCGGCCCGTCCGGTGGCGAGGTGTCGAATACCGCCATCCCGGGTTCGGTGAGCACGATCATCTCGGCGTCCGCGCGCTCACGCCAGAACGGTCGCTCGAAAACGGCGATCGCCTTGTACACCGAACCCATGTAGGTGTTGTCCTGCAACCGAATCCGATCGGCGGGCAGTGGCGGCTGGTGTGTGATGCGGGCGGCCATCGGGGGCGGGACGGTCACGATCACCTTCTCGGCGCGGTAGGTGCCGGAGGCCGAGTGGATCGTGACTCCGGTCGCGTCGCGGTGCAAGGCGGTGACCGGACTGTCGAACACGATCTTGCCGTCGAGTTCGTCGGCCAGCCGTTCGGCGAGCGTTCCCGCCGCCCTGGGTGACGAGGCTTTCCTGCGCGCCGCCCGCGGTGGACACCATGGTGGCGAGTCCGCCTTGGTAGCGGACCATGTCGAGGAGGGCGTACATCGAGAACCGGTCGAGGTCGGCGGTGGTCGATACCGAGACGAGGACTTCCATCAGGCGGCGCGCGCGGCGACCGGGAATCCGCCGCAGCCACGACTGGACGCTCTGCCGCTTCCATGACCGGGGTGTCCGGAGCCGGGAGACGGTCTCCCAGATCAGCAGAGTCATGTTGGCGGCCATGGCATCTCGACCCCACTGCCCGAGGGTGGCGCCGCCTTCGGCGATGACGGGCCGCGCGGGGGTGCGCATGGCGAAGACATCGGTGCCCAGTTCGGCGGCGAGCTTCTCGAAGCGGTGATGGCCGTGGCCGATCCACTGCCCGCCCAGGTCGACTCGCGAGCCGAGCACCGTGGTCTCGGCCAGCACCCGCCCGCCGGGCCGTGCGGCGGATTCGAGCACGAGGACGTCGATGCCCTGCCGGTGCAGTTCGCGTGCGGCGACGAGTCCGGCCATTCCGGCGCCGATCACGGCAACCCTGACTTGTTGGAATCCTCGATCGCCGGGGTGATCGATGGGTGGGTGCTGGGTCATCTCGCCACGCTCCAAAGGCTTAAAAAAGTCGGTCAGCCGTATGAGTCACGATAAATCGAATGTGACCCAGGACGCAATAGGCGGTGAAATCGAAGCGGCTACCCGTCCTCGGCCGGCGCCGCGGCGGGCCGCGGCCGGGTCCGGCGCGCCACCGGCTGGGGGTCGGCGAAGAGGACCAGCATCTCCAGGGCCTGCTGCAGGTCGCGGCGGGCGCGCTCGGGGTCGGGCTTGGCGATGTACTGCAGTATCAGGCCGTCGACCTGGGCGAGCGCGAGGCGTCCGAGGGTTTCGAAGCCGACGGCGCAGCGCTCCCCGGCTGCCCGGGCGGCCTGCTCGCAGAAGTCGGTGACGACCGAGCTGTAGCTCTCGTACTGCAATCGGGCCAGCTCGCCGGACTCGTTGCGCAGGGAGTAGCTCATCAGCTCGTACTGCATGATCTGCAGTCCGATGCGGTTGTCCACCAGCTTCTCCCAGAAGCTGGTGACCCCTTGGCGCAGGGCGTGCTCGACGCCCTTGTCGAGGTCGAGGTGCGGCCGCAGCGCTTCGGAAATGTCGTGGATCACCTTGGTGATGACCCGGCGAAGCAGCTGGTCCTTGCTGGAGAACACGTACTGCAGGGTCCCGAGCGGAACGTCGGCCTCGGCGGCCACGCCGCGCAGGGTGGTGGCCGGCACGCCCACGTCGCTGAGCACCCTGATGGCGGCCGCGATGATCTGCTCCTCGCGCTCGGACGCCTTGACGTAAACCACGGACTCTCCTCGTTCAACGGCCGACGAACCTCGGCACAACTCTTGCATATCGGCGCCGCCGTGACCTACCTTACAGTCATACAGCTGACTGACTCTTTGTCGAAGGACCGGATATGACCGACGTAGATGTTGTGGTGATCGGCGCGGGTCTCGCGGGGTTGACCGCGGCCAGAACCCTCCGCGCGGCCGGGCGCAGCGTGCGCGTGCTCGAGGCGCGCGACCGGGTGGCCGGGCGCAACCACGGGGGCACGCTCTCGAACGGAGTGCCGGTGGAATTGGGTGGCCAGTGGATCGGCCGGACGCAGACCGAGGTGTTGGAGCTCGTCGAGCAGCTCGGACTGGAAACCTTCGCCACCTACGACGACGGTGAGGCGGTCACCCTCTACAACGGCACGCTGACTCGCTACGGCGACGCGACTTTCGGCTTGTCCGATGCGGCGGCCCTGGAAGTGGGCCGTCTGCAGGCCGAGCTGGAGGCGCTCGCCGAAACCGTCTCGCTGTCCTCCCCGTGGACTACGGAGCACGCGGCGGAACTCGATCGCCGGACGCTCGACGAGTGGTTGCGGACGAACACCGGCAATGCCGAAGCCCTGGCGTTCTGGGGCGCGGTCGTGCCGGGCCTGTTCTCCGCCGAGACAGCGGAGATGTCGTTGCTGCACTTCCTGTTCTACATCAAGTCCGCGGGCATGATCGACATCCTGGTCGCCGTGACCGGCGGCGCGCAGGAGCTGCGTGTCGTCGGCGGAACCCATCAGATCGCGGAGCGGCTGGCCGCCGAACTCGGCGACGAGGTCGTCACCCTCGACGCCCCGGTCCGTTCGATCACATACGGCGATGACGGTGTGCGAGTGGACTATTCGGGCGGAACGATCTCCGCCGAGTACGCGATCGTCGCGATCCCTCCCACCCTCGCGGGGCGGCTGCACTACCAACCGGCGCTGCCCGCCACCCGCGACGGCCTCACCCAGCAGATCCCGATGGGATCCGTCATCAAGATCCAGGTCGCCTACCCGACGCCGTTCTGGCGGGACTCGGGACTGAGTGGCTTCGCCTTCAGCCTCGACGACCCGATCAGCGTCACCCTCGACAACTCCCCGCCGGACGGATCCTGCGGTGTGATCGTCGGCTTCTTCGAAGGGGCCCACGCGCGGATCGCCGGCCAGTGGAGTGCGGACGAACGCCGGACGGCCGTCGTGGCGACCTTGACCAAGCTGTTCGGCACGCAGGCCGCGGACCCGGTCGACTACCTCGAATTGAACTGGATGGAAGAGGAATACACCCGCGGGTGCTACGGCGGCCGATTGGGTGCGGGGGTCTGGACCCAATACGGCGCGGCGCTGTCGGAGCCGGTCGGCCGTATCCACTGGGCGGGCGCGGAGACCTCCGATGTGTGGAACGGCTACATGGACGGAGCCGTGCGATCGGGCTACCGCGCGGCCGCCGAAGTCGACCTCCGCCTGAATTCCTGAAGGAGAATCGTGACCACATCAACCGACCGCGTCGCGGTCCCACCCTTGGATGCCGCCGTCGACCGCCTGCGTGACGGCGAAAAGATCTGGGCGGCAATGTCCTTGCGCGATCGCCGCGATCTCTTGAACACCCTGTCCCAGGCGACGCGGCGTCATGCTCAGGAATGGGTCGACGTCGCGTGCCGCATCAAACAGCTCCCGGCCGATTCCGCGCTGGTCGGTGAGGAATGGATCAGCGGACCCTATGCGCTGCTCAGCAGTCTCGCGGCCTTGTCGGAATCGCTGACGGCGCTCGACGGGGGACGCAGCCCGCTCGAGGGGTTCCCCATGTCCAGTGCACCCGGCGGTCGCGTGGCCGTAAAGGTGCTGCCACACAACATATTCGACCGTCTCCTGCTGAACGGATTCACCGCCGAGGTCTGGTCCGAGCCGGGAATCTCTGCCGGGGATCTGCGTGATGCCGCGGGCCTGGCGCAGCGCACGCCGACCGAAACCGGTGGCGTCGGAGTCGTTCTCGGTGCCGGGAACATCTTCTCGATCGCGCCCTTGGACACCGTCTACGAACTGTTCGCGCACAATCGGGTAGTCCTCCTCAAGCTCAACCCGATCACCGATCCGCTGCTGCCGGTGTTCGAGAAGATCTTCGCCCGCTGCATCGAACTCGGGCTCGTCGCCATCGTCACCGGCGGTGCGGACGTCGGCCACGCCGCGGTGACCCATCCCGGCATCGGGCACGTTCACATCACCGGCAGCGTGAAATCCCACGACGCCATCGTGTTCGGCGGCGACGCGGAGGGGCGGGCACGCCGAGAACGCGGTGAGACTCTGCTGAACAAGCCGATCACCAGCGAACTCGGCGGAGTCTCCCCAATTATCGTTGTCCCCGGCAAGTGGTCGGCCCGAGACCTCGCCTACCAGGCCGAACACATCGTCACCCAGAAACTCCACAACAACGGCTACAACTGCGTCGCCTCCCAGGTCCTGGTGCTGAGCAGCGACTGGGACCAGAAGGACGCCTTCGTCGCCGCCCTGCGCAAGGCCCTCGCGAACGCCCCCGCCCGAGCCCCGTACTACCCCGGCAGCGACGACCGATGCGCGAGCGCCCTCGCCACCCACCCCGATGCCGAACGCCTCCCGGGCACGGGCCGGATCCTGCTCGACAATCTCCCCGCCGACGATGTCGCGTTCACCGAGGAGTACTTCGGCCCGGTGCTGGCCATCACCTACCTGCCGGGCCGCGGCCGCCAATTCCTCGACAACGCAGTCGAATTCGCCAACTCCCGCCTCGCCGGCACCCTCGGCGCGAACATCGTCATCGACCCCCGAACCGCCCGCGAGCTCGGCGCCGAATTCACCGACGCGATCACCCCCCTCCGCTACGGCACCATCGCCGTCAACGCATGGACCGGCGTCGGGTACCTGACCGCCCGCGCCACTTGGGGCGCTTTCCCCGGCCACACGATCTACGACGCACAAAGCGGCATAGGCATCGTCCACAATGGCGTCCTCCTCGACCACACCGAACGAACCATCGTCCGCGGCCCATTCCGCCCCTTCCCCCGCTCGATCCTCACCAGAGAATTCACCCTGTCGCCCCGCCCGCCCTGGTTCGTCACCAACCGCACCGCAGCCACCACCGGCCGCAAACTGGCCGAGTTCGCCGCCGACCCCACCTGGGCCAAACTCCCCGCGATCTTCGCCTCCGCCCTGCGCGGATAGTGCGAGCCTGCTCTTTCTTCTCAGCGAGGCATAAGGATCCCATCGGTACGCTCGTCCACATGGGCGGGGAATTGTTGCTGCTGATCGCCTTCATCGGCCCATTGGCAGTGCTCGGATGGGCGGCTGTTCGCGCGAAGCACCGCGGCCTCGGTGGCTCGTTTGTCGGTCCGTTCCAGGAGATGTTCGACCCCGGCGCGGCACGAGCCCAGATCGTCATCGAGGAGCGGGCGGAACTCCCGGACCCTTCGGACTCCGGCGACCCGGACAATGACGACGATCGGCCGAACACCGTGGTGTACAAGGGTGTTCGACTCCACATCAACCCTCGGCGGCGCGCCGAGGGTTGATGTGGATTTACGGTCGGCGACGCCCCATCAGCCGAGCGCGTGCCAACTCCAGCGGCTCCGGACGCGTAGGGGCGTGGCCTGAGTAACGGTGTACGGCAATGTATTCAGGCCGTCCGGGGGTCCCGACTGCGGTTCGACGCACACGCCCTCCAGGCGTTCGTCGTAGACGACGACCCACTGCACCGGGCTGGTGATCCGGAGCTCCAGGCGGCCCGGCCAGGTGAGCGTCACGTCGACGCCCTCGGGCATGCCGAAGCAGTCGTCCCACGGTCCGGGTCGTGGCGCGATGCGCTCGCCGGAGGGCAGGTAGTCCGCGCCACGAAGCTCCTGCCAGGACGGAGCGAAGTCGATTCGGACGGGCGCGTCGCCCGCGGACAGGGTGCGGCGGAACCAGGGGTGCCATCCGGCTTGGGCCGGAAAGTCCATGGCGGCAGCGGAAATCGTCATTTCCAAGTCGAGGCCGCGGTCGTCGATCGAGATCCGCTGGGTGGCGGTGCCGCCGAACGGCCAGGGTGCGCCGAGGTCCAAGGACAGTTCCGCGGTGGTCTCGGTGGCCGCGGTGACGGTCCACGCGCGCGTCCAGCCCAGGCCGTGGAGGGCATGCGGTGGGGCGTCGCGAGGGAACGGATACGAGTGCCCGGCGTGGTGCAGCACGCCGTCGCGCAGCCGGCCACACCACGGAACCATCGGGAAGCTCCCGTGCGGGTCGCCGTCGAGCAGCAGCTCGTGCCCGGCCACCGTGAGGCCGCGAATCCGGCCGCCATTGTCCGGGGTGAGGTGGACGGCGGCGTCGGCGCTGCGCAGCGTGACCGCGTCCGGCGGGAGGCTCATGGCCGCGAATATAGCAACGTGCGCACCAGAATCAGACGGGTCTCAACAGTTTCGCTCAGGCGAAATGTTCGTATCTGTTAGGTTCTGGGACCATCTACTCGAACTTCTCTGTGAGGAGGTCGTCGGCTGTGTCCCTCGCACTCGACGCCCCGCTCCGGCTCAACGTCGGCGCTCTCGACTACTCGCTGATCGCGATCTACTTCGTATTCGTGCTCGGCATCGGCTACCTGGCCCGGCGCCAGGTGTCCTCCAGCCTCGACTTCTTCCTGTCCGGGCGGCGCCTCCCGGCGTGGGTGACCGGAATCGCGTTCGTCTCCGCCAATCTCGGCGCGGTCGAGATCATGGGCATGTCCGCCAACGGCGCCCAGATCGGCATCGCGACCGTGCATTACTACTGGATCGGCGCGATCCCGGCCATGGTCTTCCTCGGCCTGGTGATGATGCCGTTCTACTACGGCTCCAAGGTGCGCAGCGTGCCGGAGTTCATGCTCCGGCGCTTCGGGCCCGGCGCGCACCTGGTCAACGCGCTGAGTTTCGCTGTGGCGCAGGTGCTCATCGCCGGCGTGAACCTCTACCTGCTCGCGACGGTCGTCAACGCGGTGCTGGGCTGGCCGCGCTGGGTGTCGCTGATCGTGGCGGCGGCGGTGGTGCTCACCTATACCGCGCTCGGCGGGCTGTCCGCCGCGATCTACAACGAGGTCCTGCAGTTCTTCGTGATCCTCGCGGCGCTGGTGCCCCTCACTGTGATCGGCCTGATCAAGGTCGGCGGCTGGAGTGGGTTGCGGGACAAGCTGATCGACACCCACAATGCCGACGGCGTGGTCACCGCGACCGCCGCCGAGCAGATGCGGTCCTGGCCGGGGCAGGCGCTGAGCGGGTTCTCCTCGCCGGTGTGGTCGGTGGTCGGGATCGTGTTCGGCCTCGGGTTCGTGCTGTCCTTCGGCTACTGGACCACCAACTTCGTCGAGGTGCAGCGCGCGATGGCCTCGGACTCGATGTCCGCGGCCCGCCGGTCGCCGATCATCGCCGCCGTCCCGAAGATGCTGATCCCCTTCGTCGTCGTGGTGCCGGGCATGATCTGCGCCGCCATGGTCGGCGACATGATCAATCTCAAGAACACCGGTGCGTCCGACGGGATCACCTACAACGACGCCATGCTGCTGATGATCCGCGACATCCTGCCCAACGGGCTGCTGGGCATCGCGGTGGCCGGCCTGATCGCCTCGTTCATGGCGGGGATGGCGGCGAACGTGTCCGCGTTCAACACCGTGTTCAGCTTCGACCTGTGGCAGCGGTACGTGGTCCGCGACCGCGAGGACCGGTACTACATCCGGGTCGGCCAGGTGGCCACCGCGGTGGCGGTGGTGCTGGCGATCGGTACCGCGACCATCGCCGCGGGCTACTCCAATCTGATGGACTACCTGCAGACCTTGTTCGGCTTCTTCAACGCGCCGCTGTTCGCGACCTTCCTGCTCGGCATGTTCTGGAAGCGGATGACGGCGACCGCGGGCTGGGTCGGGCTGGTGGCCGGAACCGCTTCCGCCGTGACTGTTTTCGTACTGCAGGAGACCGGGGTGATCGACCTGCCCGGGCAGGGCATGGCCTTCGTGGCGGCCTCGGTGGCGTTCGTGACCGATATCGCGGTCTCGGTCGCGGTGTCGCTGGTGACGACGCCGCGCCCGGAGTCCGAACTGGCGGGCCTGGTCTATTCGCGCACGGACCGAACCGCTTCCGCCGGCGACGACGCGGGCGCCGCGTGGTTCGCCCGTCCGGTGCCGCTGGGCTGCGTGGTGCTGGGGGCGGCCGTGGCGCTCAGCATCGTCTTCCACTGACCCGTATCCCGTTCACGCACAGAAGGAGTCGTATCGTGAACACCCCCGAGAAGCCGAGCCGATGGGCCCTGTTGTTCGATATCCGGTCCATCATCGCCGCGCTGCTGGGCGTGTACGGCGTGGTGTTGCTCGTCGCCGGGCTCGCACCGGGTCTGGCGCGAGTCGGCGCCGGCGCCGCGACGCACTCGCCGGATCGCGCCGACCTGGCGGCCGGCAGTGGAGCCAACCTGTGGGTGGGCGGCATTCTGGTGCTGATCACCCTGGTCTTCGCCGCCTGGGTCGTGCTGCGCCCAGCCGGCCGCGCCTGAGCCGATGTTCGGAATAGTTGATTTGTGTTCGATGATGATAGTTTCAGCGAATGCTCGCCGCTGAACGCCGCCGCCGGATCCTCGACACCGCCATCGCCTACGGCGTCGTCCGGGTGCTCGGTTTGTCCGCCGAGCTGAACGTGTCGGAGATGACCATCCGACGCGATCTGGACCGGCTGGCGGCGGCCGGAGAGCTGGTCAAAGTACACGGCGGTGCCGTCCGTGCCGGTGGCCGTTCGGCCAATCGGGGCCTCGAGCCGACCTCGGCCCGGAAGGCCGAACGCGAGATCGCCGAGAAACTGGCCATCGCGCGGACCGCGGCGACCCGGATCGAGGACGGCATGACGCTGGCGATCGGCGCCGGCACCACCACCCTGCAGCTGGCCCGGCTGCTGCGCGGGCGGGCGGTCTCGGTGGTGACCAACTCCATCTCGATCTTCCATGTCCTCACCGATCCCGACGACGATCACCTGCCCGCCGGCGAGGTGCAGCTCACCGGCGGACAGCGCACACCGTCCGACGCCCTGGTCGGACCGGTCGCCAACGCCATGCTGGAACGCGTGCGCTGCGATCTGGCGCTGCTCGGCACCCACGGCATCGACCCCGCGGCCGGCTTCACCACCCCGAATATCGGTGAGGCGGAGACCAATCGGCGCCTGATCGGCGCCTCCCGCTCGACGCTGATGCTGGCCGATCACACCAAGTTCGGCGAGATCGGCACCCATCTGTTCGCCGATTTCGACGCCGTCGACGGCTTGATCTCCGACGCCGGGCTGAGCGCGGCGGCGCGGGAGGTACTCGATGCGGTAGTGCCGCTGACGATCGCGGAAGGAGCCCCGGCATGAGTCGTGTGCTGCCGACCCCGGTCCGCGGCCGGCTCGCCGACGATCGTGAGATCCTGCTGTTCGACACGGACACCGAGCTCGGGGTGGACCGGCGCGGCCTGCCGCTCCGACCGGCGTTGCCCACCACCACCGTGCGCCGTGATCCGCGCACCGGGGACCACGTGATCCTGGCACCCGCCCGGCAGGAACGCACCTATTTCCCGCCCCGGCAGATGTGCCCGCTGTGCCCGGATCCGGAGGGGCTTTCCAGCGAGATCCCCGCCGCGGACTACCGGGTCGCGGTGCTGGAGAATCGATTTCCGTCGCTGGACACCCCGCAGGTGCCGTATCCGGCCGATTCGCAGGAGAATTCGCTGCGCCGCGAACGAACCGGCACCGGCCGCTGTGAAGTGGTCTGCTTCAGCAGCGATCACGATGGCTCCTTCGCCGAACTCCCGGATGACCACGCCCGCTTGATGATCGACGTGTGGGCGCAGCGCACCGCCGAGCTGTACTCGCGGGACGACATCGCCGAGGTGTTCTGTTTCGAGAACCGTGGCACGGAGATCGGTGTCACCCTCCCGCATCCGCATGGTCAGATCTACGGCTATCCGTTCCGCACCCGGCGCACCCGCGCCCTGCTGCGGACGGCCGCCGAATACCGGGCCGAGCACGGCGCGGACCTGTTCGAGGCGCTCCTCGCAGCCGAGATCGCCGACGGCACCAGGGTTTTGGTGCGCACCGCGCACACCACGGCGTTCGTTCCGTATGCCGCGCGCTGGCCGGTCGAGGTGCACATTCTCCCGAATCGCCACGTGCGCAACCTGACCGAGCTCACCGACGACGAAGCCGACGATCTGGCCCGGGTCTACCGCACGGTACTGCGGGCCTTCGACGCGCTCTACGCGCGGCCGCTGCCCTACATCGCGTCCTGGCACCAGTACCGGGCGGACGCCGCGGAGGGCTACCTGCACGCCGAACTGTTCTCCATCCGGCGCAGCGCGGACAAGCTGAAGTTCCTGGCCGGTTCGGAGTCCGGGCGGGACGCGTTCGTCAACGACAAGACTCCGGAGACCATCGCCGCCGAACTGCGGGCGGTGCTGTGATGACCCGGGTACGGGCGTACGCGCCGGGGCGGGTCAACCTGATCGGCGAACACACCGACTACAACTCGGGATTCGCGCTGCCGGTCGCGCTCGAGGCCGGCACCGTCGCCGAGTTCGAGGCGGGTGGACAGGACGCGACGATCCACGCCGAGTCGGACCGGCAGCCCGACATCGTGGCGGTCCCGCTCGGCACGGCCCCGGGTCCGGATCGGATCACCGGGTGGGGCGGCTACATCGCGGGCTGTGTGTGGGCGCTGCGCGAACACGGTGTTGCGGTGCCGGCCGGTCGGATGCGGATCACCTCGTCGGTGCCGGTCGGTGCGGGCCTGTCCTCGTCGGCGGCACTGGAGTGCGCGGTGCTGTACGCGCTGACGGTGGCGTCCGGCTCCGATATCGACCGCGTCGAGCTGGCCCGGATCGCGCAACGGGCGGAGAACGAGTACGTCGGCGCACCGACCGGAATGCTGGACCAGCTCGCCGCGCTGTACGGCGCCGTGGACACCGCACTGCTGGTCGACTTCCGGTCCGTGCGGGTGACCCCGGTTCCGTTGGAGCCCGCCGACGGCGTGTGGCTGGCCGTCGAATCGCGCACCCCCCACCGGAACGCCGCCGGCGAGTACGGCCGCCGGCGCCGCGCCTGTGAGCGGGCCGCCGAACTGCTGGGCGTGGTATCCCTACGGGAGGCCGACGACGATGCCTGGCGCCGACTCGCCGACGACGAGGTGCGCCGCCGCGCCCGGCACGTCCTCACCGAGAACCGCCGCGTGCTCGACGGCGCCGCCGCGCTGCGAGCCGGTGACGCCGCCGGTTTCGGAGCCCTGATGACCGCTTCCCAAGCCTCGATGCGCGACGACTTCGAGATCACCACCCCCGCAATTGATCTCATCGCAGCAACCGCGGTAGCCGCGGGCGCGTACGGCGCCCGCATGACCGGCGGCGGTTTCGGCGGCACCGTGATCGCCTACGCCCCGGCCGCCGCGGCCGCCCGCATAGCCGCGGAGCTACCGGACGCGGTCGCCGCCGCCGGACATCCACGCCCGGCCTGCACCCAGATCCGCCCGGGCGCCGGCGCACACCTACTCCCGTAGCCGGCCGTCATCTATGACGGCCGTTGCCCACGAATCGTGACGGCCGGTCCATCAGGGGGAGGCCTTGTTCACGAACGCCGACGCACTGTTCGCCCATCGTGAGATAGTCCTCCGACTAGACTTCGCGGTGTGCCACACCGTCGTTCGCTCCTCCGTGCCGGAATCGCGTGAGGGCCATCGTGTATGACCGCTACGGCGGTCCCGAGGTGCTGTCGATCGCGGAAATCCCGGTACCTTCCCCTGGGCCGAAACAGGTTCTCGTCCAGGTGCACGCGACGTCGATCAACCTCTCCGATTGGGAGACGCTGCGGGGGACGCCGCTGTATTCGCGCATCGGCGGGCTCCGGGCACCGAGAACCCCGGTTCTCGGATCCGATATCGCCGGACGGGTCGAGGCCGTCGGCTCCGAGGTCACTCTGTTCGCGCCGGGTGACGAGGTCTACGGCGACAATCTCACGCTCAAGGGCGGTTTCGCGGAATATGCCGTGGCTCCCGAATCGGCGTTGGCTCGAAAACCGGCGTCGCTGAGCTTCACCGAGGCATCGACCCTGCCGCAGGCAGGCGCGATCGCACTGCAGGGCACGGCCGACATCACCGCCGGTATGTCGGTGTTGATCAACGGTGCGGGCGGGGGCTCAGGAGCGTTCGCGATCCAGTTGGCCAAGCGCGCGGGAGCGCACGTGACCGCGGTGGACAACGCAGCCAAACTAGCGTTCATGCGCACCCTCGGCGCCGACGAGGTCATCGACTATCGCGCCGAGGACTTCACCCGAACCGGACCATACGACCGGGTACTCGACCTCGTCGCCCACCGATCGGTCTTCGCCTATCGCAGGTCGGTCGCACCCGGCGGCCGGTACCGCTGCGTCGGCGGCACCACCAGCGCGTTGCTGCGGATGACGACGGTTGGTGTGGTCGCCGGGATGGTGACCGGCCGCAGGCTCGGGGTCCTCGCGGTGAAGGAAGGCCCCGCGCACTTCACACCCCTCACGGAGTCGTGCGTCGCGGGCCGGATCGATATCCACATCGACCGCAGCTTCCCCCTCGACGAGACCGCGGCCGCGCTGGCTCATGTGGGTGCCGGGGGTGCCCTCGGCAAAGTGGTGGTCGAGATCCGCTGATCGGCGCGGGCTCGGGCGGTCAACGGCTGGAACGCTCCCGACCGCCCAGAACGCGGCAGATGAGTGCGCTTGCCTGAGGTGCGCGCCTATCGGTGCCTGCGCAGGGCTTCGGCGAACCATTTGAAGGCTGGCACGCTCGGCTCTTCAGGTGCGTGGCCGTTGATCAGACTCAGCAGCTGCCAATACTTTTCGACACGTGGTTCGGTAACGGTATCGAGCCAGGTCAAGAGTGAGACCTGTTCGGTCGCAGACAAGTCCATCGGCACGATGCGGTCCAGGGTCATTCGACCCTGCTCGGATTCGGGCGCGATACCCGCTGCGACAGCATGGCCGGCGTGTTCGATCACCAAAGGTCGGATGCTGAGACCGAACTCGATGCGATTGTCGGAGCCTCCGTCGACAACCATGTGGCGCAACACCTGTTCGAACCCTTCATCGGAAACCAGTTCGGCCAATTCCACCCAGGCGTCGACCTGTTCGACCGAAGGTTCGTCGGGCAGAGCGGCAGGCATCTCTCGCATGAACTCCGCGATGACCAGGGCGTCCACGTCGTCGACTCCAGCGAACACTCGATCGACGAACCCGTCGATGATCTGCTGACGTTCACGCGCGGACAGCTGCGCCAACTTGTGTACCAATGTCATCTCCTGTGTGGACGTGCCGCGCTTGGCGACAGTGCTCAACACGGCTCGACTCAGCCGCAACGACTGGATTTGCGCGTCGAGGGCACGCACATGTGTTTCCGCGACCTCAGCCAAGGTCGCCTGCTGATCGAGGACACGGTGCACGGTCGGCAGATCCAGACCCAGCTGCCGAAGCGTGTGAACCAGTTCGAGGCGCTCGACCGCGGCAGCATCGAAGAGCCGGTATCCGCCACCCGATCGCGCTACCGGAGTCACCGCTTCGATATCGGACCAGAATCGGATCGTTCGCGCTGACAACCCAGTTCGCTGCGCGAGCTGGCCGACCGTGAACAGTTCGGTGTCTTCGTGCATGGCACCAACCTGCACCTGCCACCCACTGTCAGGTCAACTCGACACGCATCGCACCAGATCGCACGCCGATCGCAGGCTCGGAGCTACAGCCCCTAGGCTGCGGAAACGTTTGAACGTCCATCGGCGGTGCGGATGCTCTGCACCGCAGCAGGTTCCGGCTGCTGACGCCTCGAGCCGGCCGGTTCGGTCAACGCGGTACGCGGCATTACAGGATGCGAGGTCGGCCGGCACTGCAGAGAGGCTGGCGGGCGCGAACTTGACAGTGCGGCGCAGGTTATCGATCAGGTCGGCGATGTCGTCGCGGGTGCGCATGAGCCCCTGCCCGGTGTTCTGGGCGGGGCTCAGTCGTTCCGTCGGTGCAGTGCCAAGGCGACCTGTAAATGGACGGGTTTCCGAAGACTTCGGCCTGCGGAAACGCGCACGGATCCTGCGAGGTGTTCGGGTTCGGCTAAACGATCGTTTTCCGAACGCGAGCATGGGCCACCGCGGCTTCGGTGTCGACATCACTGCAACGCAACTGTGCGAACACAACCGTGTGATCCGCGCGGCCCGTTCGTTCAGTCCCGAATCAGCAGACGCACCAGGGTCATTCGTCGGTATCTCGGGGTTCCGGAGAGCCGGTAACGACCTCATCATCTGTCGGCCACGATCGCGCACCGACCGGTTGAGAAGACTGCCCCATTGGTATGGGCTGAAGTGTCGGCGCAGCACACAACAACCCTGACCTGACCGCTGAGTCGATACGAGGGTCTCGCCCCACGTGCACTACGCGACGCGCTGGGGCGAGACCCTCGTCCATCAGACATCGTTGTCCCAATCCGGTTCGAGGCAGGCCACCACCCTCGGCGGCGGCGAGGTGAAAGGGCCTGATCGGGCCGCCGCGCATACGATATTTCTCGGCAGTTCGGTTCTTCTCCGGATCTTTTCGACCACGTGAGGAGTTCGACGATGACGTCTGTGGCACCGGCCAGTACCTGGCCTCTCATGCTCGGCAGCGCAGCGGTGTTCCCCGCCCTGGACAGCGGCCTGAGCGCACCGTTCATCCTGGTCGGCGACTCCGACATCACGGCCGCCGATCCCGACGCCTTCGCCCGGCAACTCGACAGCGCGGGGTACTCGTTCCGGGCAGCGCTGCGCGCCGCCGGCGCCGATTTGATCCTGGTGTCGCTGGGCACATGCGAGACCCTCGACGGCGACGCCCACAACAGCGTGCTGGAGGTCTTGCTCCGCGCGAACGGTGAGCGCTCGGGCTTGACTCCGCTCACGGTGTGCGGGATCGGGCGCGGCGCCCTGCAGCTGCGCTACACCCTGGCCAGGTGCGAGTGCGACCTCATCGACCACCGGACTTGGGAGTTCGTGTCCTACGCCAGCCCTGCCCTGACCGCCGCAGAGGCCGACGTGCTCAACAGCGTCGGTTCCTGGCCGGTTCGACCCCGCAGACTCCAGGTCGCAGGCCCGGGCGACACCGCGGAGGGCTTCGACTACGAGAACAGAGACTTCGACGGTCTCATCCTCGGCGCGGCAGCCGACCGGAACCCGCTGTTCCCCGAAGAACTGGGCACCAACATCATCGAGGAGACCATCGACCTGTAGGACACGGGCTTGCGGCCCGTATTTCCGGGCATCGGGGCTCAGAGGTGACTGTCGATGCCAGGGCTGGCGGGCTGAGGCTGCACCGCGGGACCGATCGCGACGTGTGCGAGAAACGCCGGCAGGTCGATGCCCAGATGTTGGGTGACCTCACGCAGCGCGTTGTCGAGTGCCGCTCGCGTGGACCCCGGCTGGGGGCGTAGTCGCACGAGGGTGCCCGCGCGGCGGACTTCGACGTGGCAGACCTTGTCACCGCGGGCGCACCCGGGGACCGGGCGCGGTGCACCGATGACGACATGAGCCTCACTACCGCAGCGGCTGACCCGGCCGCTGATGAACATCTGCACGCGAGCACTTCCTCTTCGAGCGACGATTTCTGCCGTGACGGTCCACATTGCTGCTCGGGCCGGGTGGATAGGGAGGAGCCCTGCGGGCTGATCCACCCGGCCCGAGCACGATGCGCCGCTCGAGCTGGCGAAGCGGGGCATCGATTCCGGAGTCGTCCACGGTTGACCCCGGTCGGATGATCCGAAATGTAAATGCGGCGCGATAACCCGCCGGATCCCCGCCGCGCTCCACGATCGGCTCACCCGCACCGCACCGTAGCGAGATCCTGGGCTGGAGCGGCCCGAATACGGCTCGGATGGCACGAATCGAGAGTGTCCCGGCACGGGTGGTCACCGACATCTCGGAATTAGCTAAGTGATCAAGATTGTCGTGCAGAATGCCGGACAGAACCGGCCCGACCGGTCGGTGAACCTTCATGGGGTGGACATGACCGATCTGATGGGATCGACCGCGCACGAACTGCTCGCGCAGGTCCTCGCGCGCTACGGCAGCCTTGACGTCTTCATCGCCCGACTGCACGCTCTGCTGGACACACCCACCGTCGAGCACCCGGCCGCGGTGGCGCCCGCGGCCGGTGGCCGGCACCGGCTCACAGAACCCACGGGCACAGTGCCGATGACTACCGCAGCCCCGCCCCGCCATCACTGGTGAAGACCGGCACGGTAGTTCACCCGCCTGGGCTTGTTCGCCGACCGGCATCCGGCGTGAGCCAGCCGGGGTAGAGATTCACTGAGGGGTTGCCGAACCCAGGCTTCTGGCACGAAAGGTCATACCTTTCAGCACTGTTGCGCCGTCCTTCCCTGTCTATAGTGGTCGTCGTCGCCGAGTGCTGGGGGTTCGCTCGGAGATAATGGGTAGGTGTCTCGACTCTGCCGGTCCCAAACGCACATCCCAGCGTTCGGCAATCGAGACCCCTACTCCCGGCCCAGATTCCTCGCGTGCAGGCGACACCACTTCGACCTATCGAAAGATCGGGTACTTCAGTGAATCTGCGTGTCGCGGTGCTGGTCGGCACCGTATTCGTGGCTGCCGCGGCAATCATCGGATGCTCGCATCACAGCTCTGACAGTGCACCGGCGTGTGGACCGGGCACCCCGATCTTCGCCTGCCCGGGAGTGCCGGTGTTCACCCCGTCGGCGTCTCCTACCTCCGCCATACCCGCGAATGGTCTGGTCGCGGCCCGTCACAAAGGGTGCGACTTCGGCCAGCAGCTCCTGCACTACCTGGCAACCGGCGACAACAGCGGAGACCCGTGGTACGACCAGAACTTCGCTGATGCCGTGGGCGTTACGCCACCGCAGGCACGCGCGATCGCCGACGCAGCGATTCAGAAGTGCGACAACGCCGTTGACTCCGATGTGTCTGCCTCCGCGGCGGCCACATCAGCGGCAATCTCTTCAGCCGCCGCCGCGACAAGTAAGGCGCAGGCGGACAAGTTGTTCGAACAGCATCGACTTGCGGCGTGCACCGCGATCGGAGGCCGCTACGACACCCAGTGGGGCTGGTGCGCCTCAACGGTGCCGGGCAATCCGAGCGGCAAGGCTGGAGCGAATTGCGAATATTCTTCGGTGAAATTCGACGGCGACCACATCACACCGGGCGCGATCAAGCACGAACAGGAGTGGTATCCGGGGTGCTTCCCGAATGCATGACGGCTAGCTAGCCAACCGGCGTCCCGGGCGCGGTCACGGCCTCGATGCTGTGGCCCTACGTCGGCGCGATGACATGCGTGGGGGTGTCGAGTGTTCCGGGCGCTACTCCACGCCAGCCGTGTCCGGCGGCGCGTTCAGGTTCGTCAGAGGATCGTTTTCCGAACGGTGAACCCAGGCGCGCAGTTCTTGGTTGCGAGTTGGCAGCGCCTGTCCGGTGGCTAGCGAAGGTCCTTCTGTCCGGCTTCGATGAACCCGCCATTCAGTTTGGCCAGGTTATGCAGCTGCGCCAAGACAGCGATCTTGAACGCGTCTTCGGCCTGTTCCCACCCCGCCTGGTCCTGTGCTTCTGAAGCTGGTTCTCTGGGCCACTTTTTGGTGAAGGGGGTCTGATAGTCGGCTGTGAATTTTTGAACGGGATCAACCAATTTCGTGACGACTTCTACTACCCCATCGCTCCCGGCCATCAGGACCAGGTTCAGCTGAGCATCGAACTTCAACATGGCTTCGGCGTACGCGATGATCTGTTCGTGCACAGCGCCTCGGCTCTGGTGCGTCCTCAGCCGGCTAGCGAGAAACCCGAGCTCGCGAGACACCCCGAACATTGCGGTCGAGAAGTCGGTATAGATCTTCTGACGGTCAGTCCGGAGGTCGTGAACAGCAGCTTGCCGCTCACTTCGATTCGACTCATTGACGCTGACATACAGCGCGGAACCTGCCGAAACGAAGCTAGAGACGATCGCTGCTATCAACGCGGCGGTCAACGCATACCGTCCGCTGCGGCTCGCAACTTCCAACGCGCTCCTGGCACCGGCTTGCTCGGCAGGCTCCGGCGGTTGCGCGCCTTGCCCTTCACCGTCCCCGGTCCCCGGTGCCTGATCACTGTCCTGATCAGGTCGAGGATCTCTCTCCGCACGGCTCATGCCCGCTCCTCAATCAGGGCGATCGATGGGGCTCCATTCTGCCACCGCAGACTGGCCTGACCAGCGACCTTGCGCATTACAAGGAGCGAATCTGCTCGTACTCGGCGCGAACGGTTTCGTCGGTGGGGCGCAGGGCGCGGTCGCCATTGACGGGCCGTGCGAACGGCCGTAGACGGCCGACCCGAAGCGGTCGGGCAGGCGGTGGAAGCCTGTACCCTCGCCGCGGAACTCGGTGCCATCTGACGGTGCCAGAACACCGCCACGCAGCGCAGCGCTGCGAGTCACAACCCGGGCGGATACGGCGGGTGTCCCGGCTCGGCAGATGATCGTTTTCCGAACAGCCCGACCGCCATCGGAAGGGGCGCGGGTACCTCCACAAATCGCCGCCGAACCGCATGGAATTCGGGGCTCTCGGCGCACTGAATCCGCCGGATGTTTTGAAATGGAAATGATTAACTCTTCGCCGCCGGCCTTCGCCGACGCGCCAGCCCCGGTCGCGGAGACCGGTTCCTCCAGCGGATCGGTCGGTCTCCTCAACCCCGTCCTCGCCCTCCTGCTGTGCTTGTTCTCGCCTACCGGTTGCACCGCCAACACGGGCGGCGGCAACGTGTAGCACCGCCGGCGCGCCGCCCCGGATTCGGGTCGTCCGGGCGTCTGGCGGTGGGCCCCTCGGACGGCAACCAACTCGCTGTACTCACCGGACGCGACCCCGCCAGCGTCGAGCGCGTGCTCCGCAAACTCACCGCTGACGGCATCGGCCACTTCAGCTGATCACTTCGCGATCAGGTGACGCCGAACCGCACCGAGCCAGGGGTGCGGCGGCGCGCGGTACGCGCTGCGCCGAGCCGCTGGCCCGAGTAGCACAGGATGGGAGAGACGTCGAGGACGGCATCGTCCTCTGAGCATGTCGCGCCCTCGCGTTCACTCGGGAACGGCGGATCGCCGCCATATCAACGGGTCCCCGAGCGGGTCGTTCAGCTCGAGGTCGCGCCGGGCCGGGATCGGAGGTCCGATACGAAATCTCCTCCGCCGCAGCCCGATACGCGGAGCCGTAGAAAAAGCAATCGAATTCGATCATCGAATTCGGGGGCGGAATGAAGATCAAATAGATTTACCTCGGCAAAATTCGCTGTTTGCCCATTGTTAACGGTGATTATTCGCACAGAACCAGGAGTGGTTTTGCGGGTTTCTTCTTCATAACATTTTGGTGTGCGTCGTGATGGCGTCGTTATCTGGACTGTGAAAGGAAGCTCCCTACATGTTCTCTCGCAAGATTGTTGCCGCCGCGACCCTCTCGGCCGCCGCCCTGTTCCTCGGCCCGGTCGCGGCGGCCTCCGCTGCCGGCTCTCCCGCCACCGGCGCGGGTACGGCAGGCTCGTCCTCTGGTTCGGCTGACGCCGGCTCGTCCTCGGGTTCGGCAGGCTCGTCCTCCGGTTCTGCCATGCTCGACTCCGGCAGCTCGGCACTCGACAACGGCAGCCACGCCATCATCAACATCCTCAGTCTGATCAACGGCACCGCGGGCCAGTCCAAGTCCGGCTCCTGATTCGGGGTGCGATGCCCGGCTCTGAGGTATCCGACGCACCCTTCAGCATGATGGTGGGCCGGGAGGGGTGCGCGACCTCCCGGCCCACCAGGTGCTCATGTCACGACCAAACCGATTGCTGTGTCGCTGATTTCGCGTAGCCGTCGGCGTGTCGCCGGATCGTCTGCCTGTGTGTGCGGATGGCTCTGTCGGGTGCCGTTGAAACACCTGCCTGTTGTCTGGGCCAGGCTTGGATCGCAGATCAGGCGGAGAGTGGCGTTTGCGCCTTCGGCGACGGTGCCGATCGGTGTGACACCGGCTTCGCGCACCATGGTCGTCGGCATGAGGGTTGCGGGGTGCAGGGCATTCACGGTGACACCGGTTCCGTCGAGTTCCTCGGCATAGTCGATGGTTGCCATGATCATCGCCAGCTCGGCGCGGCAGTAGGCGGTGTACGCGTCTCCACATACCGGGCCGGAAGGTCTCAGGCCTGGCGGAAACTCCCGCTGCGGCGCGCGACCGAAGCGGTCGTCGTCGGATGGCTGCCCGGCCACGCCGGCGGCGAGGTGTTCGGATCCCTGCTCGTCGCCGCCCACGACCAGGACGGGCAGTTGGTGCTCCTCGGCTCGGTCGGGACCGGGTTCTCCGACTCCGCGCGCCGCTCGCTGCACCTCGAGCTGCTGGCACTGTCCACCGCGACGCCGCCGGTCGCCGGCGCGGTACCGTCGTCGATCGCGGTCACCGCGCACTGGGCTGCGCCATCCATCCTGGCGCGGACTGCGATTCGACCGCGCACCCGAGGGCATCACCATCCCCGAGACCAACTGATCCACCCATCCACACGCCGCTGGCAATCGCCTTCCGAACGCCGCCGAATAGGCACCAGGACGCGCTCCACCCGGCATTTCAGTGCGTCCGGCCGGCCTCGGATCGGCTCGGCCCGTTGATCTTCGCCCCGCCCGCGCTGGCCGGTTCGGTCAGCGCGGTATGCGGCAATGTAGTGCGTTCGGCGAAGGACACAATCTGCAGAGTCGGGGTGGTGGGTCGGTGGGTCCCGCGACCCACCGCCTCAGCCCACCACCTCAGCCGACTGCCGAAACGACAGCGGTGTCACTGATTTCGAGCAGGCGACGGCGCGCCTTCGGATCGTCGGCCTGCGCGTGCGGATGACTCTGCCTGGTGCCGTCGAAATACCGGCCTGTCGTCTGCGACAGGCCCGGATCGCAGATCAGCCGGAGGGTCGCGTCCGCGCCTTCGGTGAGAGTGCTGAGCGGCGTCACACCGGCGTCCAGCACCATAGTCGTCGGCATGAGAGTGGCCGGGTGCAGGGCGTTCACGGTGACACCGGTTCCGTCGAGTTCCTCGGCGTACTCGATGGTCGCCATGATCATCGCCAGCTTGGCTCGGCAGTAGGCGGTGTACACGTCGTAGCCGTGCTCGGGGGTCGGATCGTCGAGGTTGATCTCCTGCTGCCCGGCGGAGGCCACGTTCACCACCCGCGCCGGTGTCGCTGCCTGCAGCAGCGGAAGCAAGCGCCGGGTCAGCCGATACGGAGCCAGATGGTTGACCGCCCACAGTAATTCGTTGCCATCGGCGCTGAGTTCGCGTTTCCCGTCCGACCGACCACCGGTGCCGGCATTGTTCACGAGAACATCCAATCGTGGAGTGCAGGCGATGATCTCGTCAGCCAGCCGGTCCACCTCCGCGAGTCGTGACAGGTCGGCCAGGATGATCAGCGGAGCGTGCCCGCTCGCGGCTGTCACCTCGGCCGCGACCGCTGCGGCCCGATCGGGGTTGCGGCCGTGCAGGATCAGCCGGGCACCTGCTGCGCCGAGCCGCACGGCGAGTTCGCGGCCGAGTCCGTCCGTCGCACCCGTGATCAGCACGGTGCGATCGTCCATGCGGTCGATATCGTTGTCGCTCATAGTTTTTCCTTGAAGTCTCATGTCCGGTCCTCGGTCCGGATGCTGACCGAAGTTGCGGTCAGGTCGAGCGCGACATGCGTGCCGAGAGGCGTGTGAACGACCCGCGGCTCGCCGGTGGCCGGCATCGGTATGCCGTTCACGATGACCTCGGCCCAGCGGACGATGGCGTCGCCGTCGCGCTGCGAGTGACGAATGATCTCGACATCACAGGGGATCGACTCGGTCATCGACAACGAATCCGCGTTGGCGGCGGAACCGGCGATTCGAACCGAATTCACTGCACTGTCTCCGCCGTGGTGACGAGCGTGGCTCGGCCCAGGATGTGGCCGGCGATGGCGAAGCCGAGCAGAGCTGGCGTGGAGTCGGAGGCGATGCCGATGTCATCCACATCCAGAGCATGCACGGTGACGAAATAGCGATGCTTACCGTGCCCTGCCGGCGGTGCCGCACCGATGTATCGAGGTAGGCGCGCGTCGTTCGGCAATTGGAAGGAGCCGACCGGCAAGCCGCTGCCCGCGTCGTCTCCGGCGCCCTCGGGAAGGGTCGTGGTCGTGGCCGGGATGTTGGCGACAGCCCAGTGCCAGAACCCGGAGCCGGTGGGGGCATCGGGGTCGTACACGGTAACCGCGTAGCTCTTGGTACCCGCTGGGGCGCCAGTCCAACTCAACTGCGGGGAAATGTCTTTACCGCCGGGGGCGCCGGAGGACCACTGCGCGGGTGGCCAGGCGGCACAGTCGCTCACTGTGGTGCTGGTGACCGTGAATGCGGCTGCCTCGGGGAGGCGTGCGAAGGGATCGTTTGCGCTCATCGTGTCGCGCCTTTCGAGTCGTACCGGATGTGCAAGATCGACGATAACAGAAATAATCGATGATTTGTCAAATCGTCTATGATCAAGTGATGACTCGGACAATCCCCAGCCCAACCCAGCCGGCGAAGCAGATGCTTTCCGAGCAGGTCTACGCACAACTGCGGAACGCGATCATGCGCGGCGAGTACGCGCCCAGTGACGCGCTCAAACCGCAGGATCTAGCCAAGCGACACGGTGTGAGCCTGGCTGTGGTGCGCGAGGCGCTGGTGCGGCTGGTTGGCGAGGGCCTGGCCGAACGGCTGACCAATCGCGGCTTCGCCGTACCAGCTCTTTCCGCTCACCGCTGGCAACAGATCGGGGAGGCCCGCCGGACCATCGAGCCAGTCCTGCTACGCATGTCGATCGAACGTGGTGACGTCAACTGGGAAGGAGACGTACGGGCTGCCCACCACCGCTTGGCGCGCACGCCGGTATTCACCCCGCAGAACGGCGAGTACTACAGCGAAGAATGGGCCGAGGCCCATCGGGCATTCCATCGCACGCTCTTGGAAGGGTGCGGCAATGCGGTGTTGCTGGAAACCTTCGACCGGCTGTGGGTCGCGAGCGAGCTGGCCCGCCGCTTGTCAGCACACCGTGACCCTGAGCGCGACGGCATTGACGAGCATCGCCGATTGGAGGAGGCGGCGCTGGCACGTGACACCGACACCGCCGCCGACATACTGACTCAACACCTCACCCTGACAACGGCCGCACTGACAGAGCAAGAAGGCTGACTCGTCCGACGAACAGACTCAATTCGGCATGTGCGGATGTTTGAGGCGTCATGTAGCCGATGCCATGGACGCGGTGGCCGTGTTCTTCCCCGAGGTCGGTCACGTCGCAGCGGCAGGCTTCGCTGATCCGCAAGCCGGGCAGTCCGAGCATGGCGACCAGCGCGAAGTCCGGCGGGTTGTCCGAGTCGCGGGCCGCGCGCACAGCAGCGCCTCGAACTGCAGATGCGAAAGCCCAAGCGTCGGTGACTCGTTCGATACCCGCGGTCGGCGCACGTACTGCGCCGGCGAGCGGTCCAGGACTCCGTCGATGACGCAGGTGCGGTAGAAGCCCGCGACCACTGCCAGGCGACGGGCGATGGTCGCGGGTTTGAAGCGGCGGACTTCCTGCATCCACCGCATGTACCGTTCGATCTCGGTTCGCGCGACCGCGAGCGGGGTCAGTTGGTGGTCGGTACACCACTGGAAGTACAGGCGTAGATCGGATTTGGTGTGGATCCGCGATACCGCGGAGAAGCGGGCGAGGTAAGCCAGGGCGGCCAGCCGGAGCACGAGGTCGTCACCGGCGAAGGTGACATCGAGGTCGGAGGAGGGAGCCATCCTTCACGATGCCGCGGTCCCGGCGAACCGCCCGAGCAGACGCGCGGGACGCGGCATGAGGGGATGTGCGTCACGACGTCAGGTAGAACAAACCCCAGCCTCGGGACTCGGCCTCATGAAGCACGGCGCCCCAATCCTGCAGCAACGCAAGCACATGCTTGACATCACCGAACCAGCGATCTTCGGTGAGCTGGGCGGCGATGGCTGGCCCCAGCACACCCATCCGATCCGAGCACTCGCGCCACAGCCGGGCGAGTCTGCGGACTTCGCTCGGTGGAAAACAGTTCATCAGCTCGGCCTGCGGGGGCAACAGCTCCGATAGATCGACTCGTGCAGGAGGTTCGTCGAGCAGCAGTCGACCGATGAACTGATCGAACATGGCCACGACATCGGCTGGCGCGTTGGGCCGTTCACGCGTGTGTTCCCATAGTTCGCCCAGGAAGAAGTGGGGTTTGTACGAGCCTGTCGAGCCCAATCCACGGAATGTGCATTCGGCGTACCAGGGGTCAACGATCAGCGGCCACCGCAGTCGAACATCGTCGGGTTCGTTGTCGTCCCCGTCAGGCAGAAGGTTGAACAGGCGCCAGATACCTTGGATACCGGACACATTCAAGGTCTCGGCTACACGATCCCAGTGCGCGATGGCTGGATAGATATCGACACCCACACCCTGATCCTGTCCTGGATCGGTACCCCTGCCAAATGTACGCCTTCGGGAATTTCCTGCGAGCACGTCGCCGATGCCGGTCTCTAACGCACGCCATTCGGCAGTAGCGGACGTTCCGCAGGCATCGGATCGGCTCTGCCGGTTGATCTTCCGCTACGCGCGCTGGCCGGTTCGGTCAGCGGGGTAGGCGGCATGTCAGTGCGCCGCAGCCGGACGACGGTAGACGCGGAGCGGTTCGGCGAGCAAGGAATATCGCGGCTGTGAACCGCACAGCATTCGGCATTATGGTGCGATCGATGGACACGCGGCAGCGCCCGCCTTGCCTGATCAGGCTGCGTCGCGGAGAGTGCGCCGCCTGCCCTGACGCAGGGCCAACACATCCCCTGCTCATGGAGCGGCTTCTCCACAGCCGGCACGCCCGCGGATTCCCTCCAAGCCGTGAGGTCGGTGATAGCGTGTCGCTACCGCACTGACCAGCGAAGACCGCTCGAACCTGAGCCCCTTCGAGCGAATTCGACGACCAAGGAGGGCAGTATGGCCACCGGCACCGTGATCTTCTTCAACGCCGACAGGGGATTCGGAATGCTCTCGCAAGACGGAGGGGGCCCCGACGTCTACGTGCACTTCTCTGCCATCCTTGGGTTGGACCCCCGCCCGATCGAGGTTGGCCAGGCAGTGACCTTCGATGTGGTCCAGGGGCCGAAAGGTCCGCAAGCCGAGAACGTCATTCGTCGGTGAGGATTCTTGATTGGTCGAGCGCCCTGGAATCGGCAGTAGCGGATGTCTTTGGGTCGCAGTCGGTCTCGCTGCGGGCCACACGCGCTGGCAGATCCTGTCAGCGCGGTACGCGGCATGTGCGGACATCCAGATCAGCGCCGCCTATCAAACACCCCTGCCAGCGCGTTACTCGCTACGAGATACCGTGCCCCGAATCTGAGGCGTGTCCGTTCTGCCGTAGTCGTCATAGATGTAGGTCGCCGAAACCACCCGGCTACTGCCGGTCTCACACTTCGGATCGCGTATGCGAGTAAACGCGAACCGGTTGCCTGTACCATCCCGAGACAGCAGCAACTCGGTTGCTGGCCGACCCGACCGAAATGGCAGCTCGTCTCGGAACGAGATCGCGGTCGGCGGGGTGGTTTCGACGCTGCCTATGCCGTTCCGCAGTGTGACCACGACCCCGAACCGAATGTCGGGCATATCCTTCGGCGGATACGACTGTGTCGTCGCGTCGCCCTTGTAGACGGTCGCCCGTCCCTCGTCGGTCCAGTCCGACAAGTTCCTCCCGCAATTGGGATCGGTGACGAGCCCAGCCAGGACACCGGCCGGAGTGCCGGTGCCCGCGATCAGCGGCGGAATCGTAACCGCCGCACCGACGATAATGGCAACCACCAGCACTGCTCCGCCTCGCATCGAGGCGGCGCGCGTCCGACCGGATCGGTTGCTATACAAGTGCAAGAAAGCTGCGGCGAACGCTGCGGCAAGTGCGAAGCACGCCGCGACGAGGCTGATGTCGAGGTGTCCGGGTAACTCCGGCCTGTAGTCGGACAGGTACAGCTCGGTTCCCACCCACTGGGCGAACAAACTGGCAACTATCCCACCCGCGATGGTGCCGCCAGGCGCGAACCGGTATGGCATCAGCCCGAAAATGGCAGTGACGGCCAACAGCGGGCTGATCACAAGCAGGAACGGCCCATAGACCATGAGGCTGGCCGCGAAGCGGCCGCCCGCTTCGAGATCGAACCGTGGATCGGCTGCCGGCTCCGAGTACAGTCCGAACGCGATCGCCGCCCATGCCACAGCCAGCGCGCCGACGGCAACGCCCTGCAATATGTCCGCGAGAAGGTCCAAGCGATTCCACGGTGTATCACGAGTAGACACGCGGTCACCGTATCGACCAGTTGTGTCCGATCCGTCGACCAAGTGTGGAGAGATCGTGTCGGTCAGGTAGAGAATCCAAAGTCGCAGAGCCCCAACCCATTCAGAGGGGTGCCGCGAGCGCAGCAGGATCGGCGCCAACATCGATGGGCGACTGCGGAACAGGCTTCGACGTATGGCCGTGACCTTGATGCACGTCCGCGTCTAACGCTGGAGTCGTGCGGCATTCGGCGATAGCGGATGCTCTGCACCGCAACAGGGTCCGGCCGCCGCAGCTTCATCGGCGAATCCGACTGAAGCGCGGTATTGCCTCGCACCTGTTTGCAATGCTGGCGGCGGTGGCCGGTCCAGCGGATTCTGCGGTCACCTGGTTGCCGGTAGCGACCCTGCGAGCGCATGCACAACTCGGGTCAACTCGTCACACAGCGCGGTCTGTGTCCGGTCTTCGCTCAACCATGCCTCGAAGGTCAGTGTTCGCCCTCCCCTGTCGGGCTGATTGGCCTCGACCGGCAGTTCGAACATGAGGGCGCAGACGAGATTACTTTCGCGCCAACGCACTTGGACTCCGTGGCGGTCCCCGATGGTCACAGGCTTCGGCCCGACATAGGCCGAGTCTTCGTAGGCCGACCATTCGAAGGGGGCGACGCTGGAGGAGACCTGCAGGCGGTACCAGCCGCCACTCCACATGCACGCTGCTCTGGTACCGGAGTCGTCGGTACGACGTGCCGAACGCACGTCGAGTCCGGCGTCGGTGAGGCTGCCGTAGGAGATCTGGCAGGGATCCCATGCCGGTGCGGCAACCTTGGTCGTCGAGGGCGTGGGGGTGTGATGGATCAAGGAGGGTCTGGTCAGCATCGCTCTCGGCAGAGTCGACGGAGCTTGCCGGGCAATGGATTTCGCGATCGCTTCGGTGCCGGTGTGCAGGTCCGACCGCAACTCCGGTGAGTCGATGATCGGGTCCGTCTCGGGGACTCCGGACCAATCCTTGCCCCACGTGCCGACGGTGACGATGAGATTGTCGATGCTGAACTTCACGCTGACCTGGGGAGGTTTCCCTGCGCTCTCATCGACCCAGGTGATCGCGGCGTCCCCGACACCGTCGATGGGTGTGGGTTGCGGACGTCCCTGCACAGTCGATCCAGGCACGGAGTCCATCAGGCGTCGAGCAGTCCTGCTCGTGCCGAAGGTATCCAAAGACAGGTAGTAAGAAATCGAAACGTTGCGCCACATCGGTGTTCGGTACGCCGTGACGGGCTCACGCTGAATCGAGCTACCGAACTTCACGACACAGCCCAGATACTGACTGGCAGCCGTGGCATCTCGATCGGCGTCCGCCGATTCGACGAGGGAACCGTAGGCCTCGCCCGCGAACGTCTTCAGTTCTTGTTCGGCATGTTTCAACGCTTCCGAGCAGCGAGTGGGCAGCTCCGAGAACCCCACCGTGGACTGTTGCTTGGCGCCCGAAGAACAGCCGGTCACCCCGACCATCAGAAGTAGCGAAAGCAATACTGGCACAGCGCGACCGCGACGTATCCACATAATTGAAGGCCCTCCCCGGCTGAGCCGCCCCTGAGCGACAAGATGTCGAGTGTGTCTGGAGGCGAGGGGCCTGTCAAACCCGTTCGACCCCGGTCCTCGTCACGGCAGAGTGGTGTTGGCCCACCCTGTTTCAGTCGACGGCGGGAGGAATCGTCGGTGTCGGCCGGTAGCCGGGGCGGCGACTGCCGCGCTGCTTCGTGAGCGCGGTGCGCCTGATCAGTCGCTGAGTTCCTGGATGAGATCCAGGGCCGGGTAGAGGACGGGGCGCAGTGGGCGGAGTCTCGACAACGCCACGATGCGTTCGACGAGGGGGGCGGTGCGGCGGATCAGCAGTCGGGTGCGTTGCTGGTCGGGGCTGCGGTCGTGGACCCAGAACAGGACGATGCCCATGTGGGCCAGCCACAGCAGGTTCGGCAGCTCGGCCAGCAGGCGCTTGTCGCCCTTGACGTCCGTGCCGATGACCAGGTCGCCCATGATGGCGGTGGATGTCTGTCGGGCGGGCCGGCTTTCGTCGCTGAACGGGCTGAGCGGGCTGGTGGGTTCGGCGGCGATGGCGAAGAACTTGCCGCCGAATTCGTGGTAGGGCGCGGCTACGTCGACGAAGGCCGATTCCATCGCTTGCCATCGGTCGGCGAGGGAGTCGCTGCGGGGGGTCTGCTCGACCCGCTGCTGGTGGAGGGCCTGGATGTGCTGGTAGAACCCCTGGACCAGGTGCTCTTTGGATGCGAAGTAGTAGTAGGCGTTGCCGACGCTGACACCGGCTTCGCCCGCGATCGCGCGCATGGTGGTCTTCGTATAGCCGTTCTGCTCGAACAGGCGCAGGGCGGCGTCGATGATCTGCTGGCGAGTTTCCTCGCCGCGCGCGGTCGCGGGCTCGGGGCGGGGCATGGGGCTCAGGCTAGTTGGGCGGCGTCGAACGCAACCGGCGGGACACCGGCCTGCTGCTCCTTGTGCCGGCTGCGACGGATCTTGTTCAAGGCGATCAAGTTCGCGAAGTGCATGGCGCCGAGTACGAGCAGGACCCGGCCGAGTTTCATGGCGAGTTCCTCGATCGCGACGCGCGCGTCGTCGACCGGGACATCGATGCGCAAGGCCAGTGCCACGAATCCCGCGTTGACGAGCCAGAACCCGATGACCAGCAGATGATTCACGGCCTCGGCGAGGTCGGTGTCCCCATTCATGACATCCACCAGAAACCGGGCGCCGGTGCGATGCAGGACCCGTGCCACCCAGAAGGTGACCGCCAGACTGACGATCGTGTAGGTCGCGTATGTGATGACGACAAGGTTCATTTCCCCAGCTCCTCGCTGATTTGAACGTGTTCAACTTTGAGGCTAGGTCATTTATTGAACGTGTTCAAGAGTGAGTGTCGCGACAAGGACGTAGGGTGGGTCCGTGGAGTCGGACGGCAAGCTGGAGGACTTACGGTCAGTGCTCTCATGCGTTTTCGAGAAGCTCGGCGCCGAGAGCCTCACCGAGCCCGACCGGGTCGAGTTGGTGGCGCGCGCCGAGATCGTTCAGGACCAGATCGACGCGATCCAGGACGTCATCGACGACGAGGAGGGGCTGCGATGATCCCGTCCATGGATGAGTCCGTCGACCCGCGGATCAGGGATGCGGCCCTGCCGTTCCTTCAAGGACGGACCTCGGTCTTGGATTTCCGCGGCGACTTCCACGCTGCCGTGCAGGCCATCACGAAAGATCGCCCTCTGCGTGGACTCGAGATCGATCTGTTCGATGTGCTCGGGGAGTGGGAGGCGACGATCGTCGAACGTCGTCCGGATGTCGTCGATCGGATGCGCCGCATCGCGAGGGACGCGGCGGCAAGTCAGCACGAGGTTGAGCCGTAAGCGGAATTGCCCACGTGGTCAGGCGTTCCACCATTCGGCAGTGCCGCAGCCGACTTCGAAGAACCACCATCCCTCTTCCACACCTCGGGTCAACAGCGTCTTGATCCCGGCAAAGTCGGCGGAGGAACTGACACGCCCGACGGCCCAGTGGAGCCCGTCCGAGTTCGTCACGAATCGCACGACGTCACCCTCCGCCACACCGTCCTGCAGGAAGGGGACATTCTGCACGAGGGCCGTATCCTCGCCGACCCGTATCGTCCACAGGCCCTCGGTGTCCTGCGGGAGCCATCCCTCACGAGGCGTGAATCGGAACCAGACCTTGATCTTGTCGACAGCACTGTCCATGAAGGTCATTACGACATCCCACACCCGGACGTGGGGGTCTACTCGGCTTCTGTGTATCGCTGGAGTGCCCGTGAATACTGCGCCATGGAGTACTCCAAGTCGGTTCGTCCGAGGTCATCCGCGGCGAGTAGTGGCAGCTGTTGGGCGGCGAACTCGGTGACGGCTTGCCAGACAGCGTCCAGGACCTGCCTGGCGTCCGTGTCGGTGATCTCGATGCGGCGAGCGCGAACGCGCATCCTCCGTTTCATGAGTGAGAAGTTGAGCCGGAATCCCGAGGATATTCCCAGGTAGTCGAATCCGCCACGTCTCCGGTCGATCAGCGAGCTCAGCTCGTCGAGCAACATCGAGACAGATAGGAAGATCATCATGGACCCGGCGCCCTCGTCTCTGGACGAGGCATCACCCAGATCACCGACGACGTCCATGTCGCCGAAATCGAACCCGGTCGGCCCCAGTTCGTCGGGATCGTCTTCGTGGCGCGAGAACTCGAAGATGATCATTGAGCCCCTTACAAGTGGTGACCGGCCTGTTGGCCTGAGTCGGCGGCGGCTTACGGGTGGTCGAACTCGCCGTCTTTGACTCCCAGGGTGAAGGCATCCCATTGCCTCGGGCTGAAGGTCAGGGCAGGGCCGGTGGGGTTTTTGGAGTCGCGGACGCCGATGTTGCCGGAGTGGAGGAAGGCGACTTCGACGCATTCGCCCTGGGGCTGGCTGTAGCTGCTCTTGAACCAGTTCGGCACGGGTAGTTCACTATTCACGCTCGTACTCCTTTGCCAATCGCGTCACCAGGATCTGGCTTGCTTTGGCGTCGAGGCTTGCTTGGGTGATGGTGCTGTAGGCGCGTTCGTGGAACTCCACGTCGTCGGGCTTGCGGAGGTAGATCCCGCCGACCACATTCTCGAGGAATACCGTGCGCGGCTCAACGGGGGAGCCGTCGGTGGTCGTGCCGAAGTCGAGGATCACGAAGGGTGGCATGCTCGCGCCGCAGGGAAATCCCGCCTCGAAAGGGAGGATTCGCAGATTGATGTTGGGATGGAGTGCGCACATCTCGGTCAGGTGCCGAAGCTGAGCAGCCATGATCGCGGGGCTGCCGACTCGGTGGTGCAGTGCGGCTTGGCCGATGACGACGTCCATCGCGACAGGATCGGGGCGGGTCAGAATCGCCTTGCGGTGTGTCTTGATCTCGACGCGGCGTTCCCACTCGTCCGGCCCGGCGTTCGGTAGCGCCCGCTGGATGAGAGCCAGGACGTAGCTGGGAGTTTGGAGTAGGCCGGGGATCAGGTTGGGTTGGTGCGAGCTGATCGCCTCGGCCGCGGTTTCCTGCGCGACATAGACGTCGAACCCTTCAGGAATCAGGTCGCCGTACGCGTGCCACCACCAGTCCTTCTGGGCGGCCTGCATGGCGAGTCCGACCGCACCGTCGATGAGGTCGTCGTGAAGACCGTAGAGTTCGCAAATCGCCCTGACATCACGGGGATTCGGCTTTGCCTTCATCCCCTTCTCCAGTCGATACAGGGCGGTCTGACTCATTCCGGGCACCTTCGCAGCGGCCTTCTCCAGGCTGTAGCCGGCGTCCTCGCGCCATTGTCTGAGCCGTCGCCCGAGTTGATGGAGTGGCAGCGTCTGGCCCACGCTCGGCATGGTGCTTCCTTCCGTTTCGAAAGGGCGCTTGCTTCGTTCTGGAACGATGGTCGCACGTAAAACGGGAGGTGTCATGGGGTTTCGGAAGTTTCAGTTCGCATCTTCCGAAATGCCGTGACTCTCCGTCGCCCGCGTCTCAAGCTTTGAGCACCGATCCGGAAACCTCTGGAGGTGTCGTAATGCATTGGGACATATGGGCGTTGTTGTCGATCCTCGGGCTCTGCCTCGGCGTCATCGCGTGGGCGGTCTGGGGCTTCTATCGCGATATTCATCCGGGTGGTGGTGCCCGGTTTCTTCGGGTCGCGCTGCTCGGAGGTGGAGGACACCTCGAGCTCCCGGCCAGGGGGCAGGCCGGATGGTGGCATCAGGGGAGGCATCGGGCGGCATGACTAGTGCGGAGTTCGCTGTGTTGAGGGTTTTGAGCGGAGCTGAGGGGCGGATGTCGGCTGTGGAGATTCAGCGGGCGGCGGCCCTGACCGGGTGGAGTACGCGGAATGCGCTGGCGCAGTTGGTGGCTCGCGGACTTGTCGTGCGTGGCGGTCGCCACGGTGTTTGGCTGATCAGTGAGCGTGGTCGGCTGGCGGTGGCTATCAAGCGGAGGCAGTTCGGGTGAATGTTCAGTGGGGAGAGGATTCGGCTACTCGGCGAGGAGCTGTTTGATCACCCATTGCGCCGCTTCGGGTTGCATGGGGAGGGTGGCGTGGCTGGACAGGCCCGCTTGGGGGTACAGGTCTTCGAAGTAGTCGTTTTCGACGCGGGGGTCGTTGATGAAGGAGGCTGGGCCGGGTGGGGTGAGGACCTGGTCGCCGTGGGTGGCGAGGACCGCGTAGATGACGCCGGGGACGGTTACTCCGTCGGCGAGGAGGGCTTGGGTGACTTGGGATCCGGCGAGGCAGTCGAGGGCGCCGGGGAGGTCGAGGGCGCCGATCGGGGTGGCGGCGGTTGTGCCTGTGGTGACCGGTGCGAGATACGTTGCGCGGTCGACGTGGGGGCCGCCATGGAGGAATTTCAGGTAGTAGTTCGCTACCAGGGCGCCCGAGGAATGGGCAACGATGTCGACGTGGGTCGCTCCGGTGGTGGCGAGCAGTTTCGTGACGAACGACTCCAGTTGGCTTGCTGACTCCGCTACGGGTGCCGCTGCCTGGATCGGGCCGATGATGCCGTAGCCGAAGATGAAGGGGCATCCGCCGAGATCTCTTATGCCGGTGGTGATTCCGGACATTTGCGTTTCCAGTGTGCCGCCGATGTCTCCTACTGCCCCGAATCCGCCCAGCACCACAACGGGATTCGGTTGTTCCGGTGATGGAACACAGTCCAGTGCTGGTTCGAGTGTGGTCGAGGTCCGGGCGGCTCCGAGGCGATGTCGCGGCTCGGCGAGTTGCCCTGTCCCGCTGTGCTGGGCCGGCCCGGACATGATCACGTCGATCGGTGCGGGTCCGGGCGATGCCCCGGCGGGCGCGGCGCTCAGGCCGATCGCGGCCGCCGTGACCGCGACGGCGCCGACTCGAATCCACGTCTGTCTCGCTCTCGGCGCCCCGTTCGCCCTCGGCGCTGCCGGTCTCGCATTCCTCACCGAAATACTTCGGCGGGCGGCCGCGTTCGGACGACTGGTTCAGCGTGTCGGCGGCGTGCCCTACGCTCCCGGGGATCGGAAGGAGTGTGCGGTGAGCAAGCGCGGATGGCTGTTGTTCCTGGGTATGGGCGTTATCTGGGGCGTGCCGTACGCGATGATCCGGGTGGCGGTGGGGGAGTTCGATCCGGTGTTCGTGGCGTTCGGGCGGACCCTGCTGGGTGCGCTGGTGCTGCTGCCGGTCGCGCTGTTCACGAAGGTGCTGTGGCCCGTGTTGCGGGAGTGGCGGTGGGTGCTGGTCTACACGCTGGTGGAGATCACCGGGCCGTGGTTGCTCATCGGGCACGCGGAGACCCGGCTCACCAGTTCGACGGTGGGGCTGCTCATCGCCGCGGTCCCGTTGATCGCGATCGTGATCACCACCCGCCTCGGGCACGAGGGTCTCGATCCGCGCCGGATCCTCGGCCTGGTGATCGGCTTCGCGGGTGTGACCGCACTGGTCGGTCTGGATATCGATATGTCGAATCTGGGCGCGCTGGTCGCCATCGGGGTGAGCGTGATCGGCTACGCCCTGGGCCCGATCATCATCGACCGCAAGCTGAAAGAGCTGCCGCCGATCGGCGTGGTCACCGCGTCGCTGGTCTTCGCGGCCACCCTGTACCTGCCGTTCACGCTGTGGCGCATGCCGTCCCATTTCCCGGCCGGCGCGACCTGGTCGGTGGTCGGGCTGGGACTGCTGTGCACCGCGCTGGCGTTCGTGGTCTTCTTCGCCCTCATCGGCGAGGTCGGCCCGTCCCGCGCGACCGTCATCACCTACATCAATCCGGCCGTGGCCCTGCTGATCGGCGTCTCGCTGCTGAACGAGCCGCTGACCGCTGGCATGGCGATCGGCTTCCCACTGGTGATCCTGGGCTCGATCCTGGGCACCGCGCGGGCCAAGCGGCCCGAGGACGCCGTCCCGGTCCGCGCCTAGTCCTCGGACTCCTCGGAGTCCTTCGCCGCGGCCTCGTCCAGCTTGCGCTGCTTGCGCGCCCCGCCCTTCCGCTCGATCCGCGGATCCTCGCTGACCTCGTACCGCTTCACGTACTCCCCGAGGAACGCCTGCAAGGTGGCGGTCGCCGGAATGGCCAGCAGCGCGCCCACCGCCCCCAGCAGCGCCCCGCCCATGATCACCGACAGCAGCGCCACCGCCGGATTCACGTCCACCGTCCGCGCGGTGATCCGCGGCTGCAGCACATAGTCCTGAATCCACTGGTAGACCACCACGAACAGCAGAATCCACACCGCGTCGAGCGGTCTGATGGTGAGCGCCACCAGGATCGGCAGCACGCCCGCGATATAGGTGCCGATGGTCGGCACGAACGAGGCCACCACACCGAACCAGATGCCCAGAGCCAGCGCGTTCGGTATGCCGAGCAGCGCCAGGAACGCCCCGTGCGCGACCGCCGAGATGACCGCCAGCAACGCCCGCGAATACAAGTACCCACCGGTCTTGTCGATGGCCAGGTCCCAGGCATGCAGCACCGCACCCTGTTTCGCGGGCGGCAGCAGCGAGCACACCGAGCGCCGCAGCTTGGGCCCGTCAGCGGTCATGTACACGCTGAACAGTGCGATGGTGATGAACTGCGCCAGCCCGCCCAGCACCGTGCTCGACAGCCCCCACACATTGTTCGCCGCCCGCTCGGCATAGGAACTGATGATGTCCGAGTCCTTGAACAGCCGATCGCGCAACTGATCCAAGGTGAAATTCTGGTGGAATACGCGATTGACCCAATCCACCAATTCGCCGACCAGTCGCGGCAGTTCGCTCACCACATGGGAGACGGTCTCGACCAGGAGCACGCCCAGCGTCGCGAGGAATCCCGCGGTGCACGCGAACACGATGATGAACACCAGCCCGGTGGCCAGCCCGCGATTCACGCCGCGCCCGGCGAGCCCGTCCACCGCCGGCTCCATGGCGAGCGACACGAAGAACGCCACCGTCATCATGATCGCGATCCCGATGAGCTGGTGGGCCGCCCAATTGGCGAGTTCGAACAGTCCGAGCAGGGCCAGTGCGAGCACCATGGCGCGGGGGAGCCACGCGGGCATGGCGGTCCGCTGCGGCGAGTCTGGGTTGTCGGCGGCCACGGGGCCAGTCTCGGTTACCGGCGGGTCTTTCCGGTTACGACCCACCGAAGCAGATCAAATCGAACAACGGGTGGCCAAATCAGACAAATCTGGACGGTCTGTTTACTTCTGGTGAACGGAAACGAGACCCATTCGGAGAGAAAGGTTTTCCCGCGATAGTGTGCAGGCATGCGGGAGGGCGGCCAAGATATGCGAGTGCGCACGAAATTCTCCAGCGAACTGATGGCGCTGACCGAGGAGCTCGCGCATATGGCGCAGCTGACACAGGAGGCCTCCGAGCGGGCCACGACAGCGCTCCTCGGCGCCGACCTGACGGCCGCGTACGAGGTGTTCGCGCTCGAGGAACAAGTGGAGATCGAGCACGCCAAATGCGAGGACCGGTCGGTCATCCTGCTGGCCCTGGAAGCCCCGGTGGCGCGTGACCTGCGCCAGGTCATCACCGCCATGCAGATCGCCGACGACCTGCTGGCCGTGAGCCGATCGCTGAGCCGCGTCGCCGACGTAGTGGTGCGCCGCTACCCGAACCCGGTGGCCCCCGAGCAGGTCCTGGACCTACTGGTGGAAATGTCCGGCGCGGTCACGCATCTCGCCGCCAGCTCGGTGAGAGTCATTGCGGCGCAGAACCCGCCGCGCGACCGGGTGCTGATCCCGCGCGACGAGAACCTGGAGCGCCTGCGCGGCCGCCTGGTTGAGCTCGCGGCCGACGACGGCTGGGCGCACGGCTCGGCCATGGCCATCGACATCGCCCTGCTGGCCCACCACTTCGAGCGCGCGGCCGACCACTGCGTGCGCATCGGCCGTCTCATTCGCTTCTTCCACACCGGCATTCCGCTCTATGCGCAAACGGAGGCGTAACCACCACCTCCTGTGAGGGGCCCCGATCGGCGGGAGTAAGCTGCCCGAATTGCTTCATGGCGAGGTCTTTTCGAGTAGCACCGCACGCACGGCAAGCCGAAATCCGACAAGGGCCCCAAACATGCCAAACAGCTCTACCCAGGCATCGGTATCCACCCCGTCGCGGGTGGCAGCACCGGTCCGGGTCGCACCGTCCATCGAGAAATCAGCGCCGAGCGAACCCTCGGCGCCGGCCGAGAGAACGCTCTCGCACCGCCAGATCATGACCATCCTGTCCGGTCTGCTGCTCGGGGTGTTCCTCGCGGCGCTGGACCAGAACATCGTCAGCGTGGCGATCGTCCGCATCGCCAACAGCCTGCACGGCTTCGACAAACAGGCCTGGGCCACCACCGCCTACCTGATCACCGCCACCATCTCGACGCCGCTCTACGGCAAGCTGGCCGACATCTACGGCCGGAAACCCTGCTACCTCATCGCCATCGGCGTCTTCGTGCTCGGCTCGGTGGCCTGCACCTTCGCCACCTCCATGTACCAGCTGGCGGGATTCCGCGCGCTGCAGGGCGTCGGCGCGGGCGGGCTCATGTCGCTGGCCTTCACCATCATCGGCGATATCGTGCCGCCCCGCGAAAGGGTCAGGTACCAGGGCTATTTCATGATGGTCTTCGGCATCGCCACGGTGCTGGGCCCCGTCCTGGGCGGCTTCTTCTCCAACGCCGACCACATCCTCGGACTGTCCGGCTGGCGCTGGGTGTTCCTGGTGAACGTCCCGATCGGCGCGCTCGCGCTGGTGGTGGTCGGCAAGGTGCTCGACGTGCCGTTCGAACGGCACCGCCACCGCACCGACTGGCTCGGGGCGATAACCCTTGCGGCGGGCACGGTTCCGCTGCTCATCGTCGCCCAGCAGGGACGCGAATGGGGGTGGAGGTCGCAGCACGCGCTGGTCTGCTACGGCATCGCGGCCGCCGGGCTGACCGCCTTCCTCATCGTCGAACTGCTCATGAAGGACTCCGCGCTGATTCCCTTGCGGCTGTTCCGCAGTCGCACCTTCAGCATCGCCATCCTGGGCGGGTTCATCGTCGGCGTCGCCATGTTCGGCGCGATCGTGCTGGTGCCGTTGTACTTCCAGGTGGTGCGCGGATACTCGCCCACGCGCTCCGGTCTTTTCATGCTGCCGCTGGTGCTGGGCATCATGCTGGGCGCGCAACTGTCCGGGCTGGTCACCAAGTTCACCGGACGGTACAAGGCGCTGCCGATCCTGGGCTCGCTGATCATCGCCGCCGGATCGGTGCTGTTCGCGCTGGTCCGCTTCGACAGCCCGCTGTGGCAGCCGCTGCTGTACTGCGGCGTCATCGGTTTCGGCCTGGGCGGCTGCATGCAGACGCTGATCATCGCCGCCCAGAACGCCGGACCGCGCGCCGACATGGGGGTGTCCACGGCGTCGGCCACGTTCTTCCGGCAGATGGGCGGCACCCTCGGGGTCGCGGTGTTCCTCACCATCCTGTTCAACCTGCTGCCGCGAAAGATCATGGCGGCCTTCGGCGGTCAGCTGCCGCCGGGCTTCGACGCCGCGCAACTCGGGCGGATCGAGGCCAATACCAGCGGCATCGCGGATCTGCCGGAGCAGGTGCGCACACCCATTCTGACCGGATTCACCCACGCCATGGGCGGGGTGTTCGCGGTAGCCGCCGCGGTCGCGGTGGTGGCGGCGGTCGTACTGCTGTTCATGAAAGAGATTCCGCTGCAGGACACTCCGGTACCGGTCGTGGTGCCCGAGGAGGAGTTGGTCGAGCCGGAGCTCGAGCCGGAGCCGGAGCTCGAACCGGAGCCGGAGTTCGACGCGGAGCCGGAGTTCGTGCTCGAGGAGGCGCCGGGGCTGTCGGTGTCGGGCCGAGTGCACCGGGAGGACGGGCAGTCGGTGCCCGACACCGTGCTGACCCTGATCGACCAGCGCGGACGCCAGGTCTCGCGGGCCGTCGGCGACGCGGACGGGGAGTACCTGATCGGTGCGCCGCGGACGGGCGGGTACGTGCTGATCGTGTCCGCCTACGGCTATCAGCCCGCCGCGGTGAGCATTTCGGTCGGCAACCGCCCGCATCGGCTCGATGTCGCCCTGCTCGGCTCCGGCGAGGTGTCGGGCGTGGTGCGGTCGGCGGGCCGGGGCGCGCCGCTCGGCGACGCGACCATCACCCTGACCGACCACTTCGGTGACGTTGTCGGCTCGGCCGTCACCACCGCCGACGGCGACTTCATCTGCCGCGGCGTGCTGGCCGGGACCTACACGCTGGTCGCGGTGGCCGAGCACATGCGGCCGTCCGCGGTCACCCTCACCGTGCCCGACAGCGGAATGCTGCGCCACGACATCGAACTCGCGCCGCGCGCGGTCCTGGCCGGATCGGCCTGCAACGAGCGCGGTGACGGCATCCCCGACGCCCAGATCACCGTGCTCGACGAGGCCGGAGACCTGATCGCCGTCACCCGCACCGACGACACCGGCCGCTACGTGGTGCCGGATCTCGTCGAGGGCCGCTACACCGTGATGGCCCGAGGCTATCCGGCCGCCTTCAGCCGGGTCACCGTGGCGGACGGCGAAGTGGCGCACGATGTCCTGCTCGGGTACGAGCGGATGGAGGCGGCCAGCGTCGACCGCCGGGAGATGGTGGGCGCGGACCTGCGGGAGGTGGCGGGCGCGGACCTGCGGGAGGTGGCGGACCGGGTTTGAGATTTCGGCGAGCAGGACGAGGGTCCAACTGCTAGGTTCCGCACTGAAAACAGTCCCCTCTTCGGTATTGGGACTGATCCAGGGGAGACCAGACATGAAGACCTCGCGCGCACTGCTCACCGCCGCCGCCCTCGCCGCCGTCCTGCCTGCGGGGGCCGGGTCCGCCGAACCACCCGCCACCACGGTCAACGAGTATGTGGCCCTGGGTGACTCCTGGGCCGCCGACGCCACCCTGAGCCAGCTCAGCACCGCGTTCACCCCCGCGCCCTGCGCGCAGAGCGCGCACAACTACGCCAAACAGGTGGCCGCGGCGCTGGCCGTGCCGGTCTTCCGCGACGCCACCTGCGGCGGTGCGGTCACCGCCAATATGACCCAGCCGCAGCAGACCGTGCTCGGGTCCAACGCGCCGCAGTTCGACTCGCTGACCGAATCCACCGACCTGGTCACCCTCGAAATCGGTGGCAACGACGCGAATCTGGCGGCCATCGTCACCGACTGCATCACCCTCGACCCCGCCATCAGCCCCTGCCTGAACTCGATGGTCGCCGACGGCGCCGACCGGATGTCGCAGAACATCGCCCGGACCGAGCCGCGCGTGACCGCCACCATCGCGGGCATTCGCGAACGCGCGCCGCACGCCCGCATCCTGCTGCTCGACTACTTCGAGGGCATCGGCCTCGACGGCGGCTGCTGGCCGGTCATCCCGATCTCCGACGGCGACGCGGTGTGGCTGGGGCAGAAGCTGATCGAACTGCACACCATGCTCGAACGGGTCGCCTCGAGCACGGGAGTCGAATTCGTCGACACCTACGCGGGCAGCGCGGGCCACGACGCCTGCAAGCCCGTCGGCACCCGGTGGGTGGAGGGGCTGCTGCCGTTCTCCGGCAACCCGGTCGGGCTCGCCGTCCCCTTCCACCCCAACCAGCTGGGCGCGGACTATCAGGCCCGGCGGGTGCTGGAGCAGCTCGCCGCGTCCTGACCGCTCAGTTCCTAGGGCGGATCCACACCCGGTTGTCGTGGAAGACCGCGCCACCGCCGAAATCCGAATCCCGTTCGGCGACGGTGGCGTTGACGGTCGCGCCGCCGGAATGCTTGGCCCAGCGGCCCTTCGGGGTCGCGGCCACACCCGGGCGGACCATGTCCGAGACCTCGGCGAGGGCCTCGAAACTGCCGCGATCATTGCCGACCGTCACCGGATCACCGTCGGTGATACCGCGCGCGGCCGCGTCGTCCGGATGGATGGTGACGCGGAGCTCGCCTGCGCGGCGGCGTAATTCGGGATTCGAACCGAACCCGGTATTGAGGAAATAGTGTGACGCCGCCGAGATGAGCACCAGGCCGTCGCCGGGATCCGCGGGCGGGGTGTATCCGGCCACCGGATCGTGTCCCACCGCCGCCACCTGGTCCGAGACGAAGCGGAGCTTGCTGTCGGGCACCGGGCCCGGCTCGATCTTCAGGAACCCGTCCGCGCGTAGCCGGTCCACGTCGTACTGTTTCAGCAGCTGGTTCGCCAACTCCTCATCGGACTCGTAGAGCGCCGGCTCGGTCAGCCCCATGCGCCGGGCCAGCCGCCGGAAGGTCTCGGTGGTGGGCAGGCATTCGCCGGGCGGGGCCACGGCGGGCTCGTTCCAGACCAGATACAGATTGCCGTAGGCGGCCAGCACATCGAGGTGCTCGGGCTGCATGGTGGCCGGGAGGACGATATCGGCGTAGTCGACCGTGTCGGTCGGGAAGTGTTCCAGCACGACGGTGAACAGATCCTCGCGCGACAGGCCCTCGACCACCCGGAGCTGATCGGGGTTGGAGCCCACCGGATTCGCGCCGATCACGAACAACGCGTGCACCGGCGGACCGTCCGGGTCCAGCAGCGCCTCACCCATCCGGGTCATCGACAGCGTGCGCACGGGATGCGGCAGCAGATCGAAACGGGTCAGGGCGTCGATGTCCAGGCGGAAGTGGCCGCTGGTCGAATAGTGCAGCCCGCCACCGGGGATCGCCCAGTCGCCGGTGACGCCGGGCAGACAGGCCAGGGTGCGCAGCGCCATACCGCCGCCCGCGTGCCGCTGCATGCCCTGCGAGGCGCGGATGGCGGTGGGGCGAGTGGTGGCGATCCGTTCACCGAGCGCCATGATGCGCTCGACCGGCACGCCGGTGATGGCGGCGGCCCGCTCGGGCGGGTACTCGGCGATGCGGGCCCGGAATTCGGGCCAGCCCTCGGTGTGGTCGGCCAGGAACTCCTCGTCCTGCGCGCCCAGCCCGACGATCACGTGCATGAGGCCGAGCGCGAGCGCGGCATCTGTGCCCGGCAGCGGCGCCAGATGTTCGTCACAGCGTTCGGCGGTCTTGGTGCGCACCGGGTCGATGGCGACGGTGTACGCGCCGCTGTCCTGGATGAACTTCCACACATGATGGCCGGAGGTGAGCGGATTGGTGCCCCACAACAGGATCAGCTTCGACTTCGCCAGGTCCTCGGGATCCATGCCGCCCGACGTGCCCAGCGTGTACCGCAACCCGACCGTGCCCGCCACCGAGCAGATGGTCGGGTCGTGCCCGGACGCGCCCAGCGCATTGAAGAAGCGCCGCCCGGAAAGACCCTCCAGCCCTTGGATGAAACCGAGGCTGCCGGTGCCGTGGAACGGCCACACCGCCTCCCCGCCGTGCTCGGCGATGATCGCGGTGAGGCGGGTGGCGATCTCGTCGAGCGCCTCGTCCCAGCTGATCGGCTCGAAGCGGCCCTCGCCCTTGCGGCCGACGCGGCGCAGCGGCAGGGTGAGACGTTCAGGGGAGTGGACCTGCTCGAGGTAGCGGTTCACCTTGACGCACAGCGCGCCCCGGGTGACCGGATGCTCCTTGTTGCCGCGCAGGCCGGCGGCCTTGCCGTCCTGGACGTCCACCACCCAGGAGCAGGCGTCGGGGCAGTCGAGGGGGCATGCTCCCAGTACCTTCACGTACTAGATCGTATGCAGGTGCTCCGACACCCGCGAAAGGCGAGGATACGGCCGGTTTTCCACTGCGACACGCCTATGCCGTCATGTGACGACACGCGGTCGAGCTGGGGTAGTCTCGGCCCGCGGCTAATCAGCCGCAACAGGAGTGCGGGGGCGGAAGTGCGCGGTGGAATGGGAGATTCATGATCACCCCCGGCCGAGGTCTAGTCGGTGTCGTGTCAGGATGCGCGGCGCTGCTGACCGGCTGCGCGCACGGCGGACACGGTGAACCCGCGCACGCGCACCAAGCCAATGCCGAGCAGTCGGTCGGCGATACCGCCGAAATGCAGCGCAGCGCCTTCGTCACCGCCTGCGCGGGCACCTCCGCGGGCTGGCAGGCGACCGCCGTGGTCAGCAACCGGGATGTGGTGGAGCACCGGTATCTGGTGGTGATCAGCTTCCAGACACCCGAGTCCGCGGATCTGGAACGCACGCGCACCGAGGTATTGGTGGCGCCCGGCGCGACCCAGGACTTCACCACCGAGACGCTGCTGGATCCGGTGGCCCGGCCACAGACCGTGCGGTGTGTGCTGCGCGGTGTCGAACAGTTCTGATCGATACTCGCTATTCGGGCGCGGGACGGATGGGTCCGTCACGAAAGTTGCGCGGGGACAGGGGCGGACGCCTAGGATCACCAGCGCCGGCCATGCTCCGTGGGCCGCACCAGTAGGAATAGCTGAAGGATCACTGACCGTGCGTGGGTGACCAGGCGCGTTCTCCGGATGTGGATTTGTCGGTGCCATGGTGCATGCTCTTGGCACGCAGCTGTCCGCCCCGTCCGCCCCGGAGTGCCCATGTCGACCCGTACCAAGCCACAGCCCTTGTCGGATACCGAAATTCGGGAGATCGCCGCGGAAATCGACGCTGGCAGACCGCCTATGGTGTGGTTCACCGCGGCGGCGGTCGGTGTCCCGGAAGGTCGTTCCGGCAAGGTGATGTCCCTCGGCGATCCGTCCGAGGGCGATTTCCTGCAGGTGAAGCCGACGGGCTCGAAGGACGTGCTGTCCTTCGGTCCCACCGAGGTGACCCTGTCCAAGCCGGCCCGGCAGAACCCGGCCAAACCGGCCGCCGCCAAACCGGCGAGTGCAACCCCCAGAACGGCAACCAGGAAGGAACCGACCGTGACGATGTCGTCCCCCGCGACGATGCCGGCCGCCGCGCCGAGCACCCCGCCCGCTCCGGAAGCCACCCCGCAGCCGGCGGCCGAGCCCGCCGCCGAGGCCAAGAAGGCCTCGCGCCCGGCCCGCAATGCCGCCGCCACCGCGTCGGCCGCCCGCAAGCCCAAGGCTCCCGAGGTCACGGTCACCCTCAGCGGCACCGCCGAGGGCGAGTGGACCCTCGATGTCGTCAACGGCAAGAAGCGCACCATCCGCGGCCTGGCCGTGCCCAGTTCGGCTGTCTCCCAGGCCGCCAAGATCCTGCACCCCGAGGTGTCGGAGGTCGTGGATTCCATCCTGGACTCGGTGCGTGCCTCCCAGCTCGCCAAGGTCGAGCAGCTGCAGGCCGAGCTGGAGTCGGCGCGTCGGTTACTGGAAGACCTGGCCTGAGGACGAGGCGTTCCAGCCTGAGGGCTGACGGCCCAACCCTTTTCGTGTGGGTTGGGCCACAACTCCTACCGCTTGCTCACACCGCGGATTCGCGTTGCCAGGTGCGAGGGCCCGCCTCCGGGCGGTTGCGGCGCAAGTCGTCGTGGAAGATGTAGCCGAGGGAGTATTCCTTGGCGTGGTACATGGCCGAATCCGCCTCGCGCAGTAGCTCGTAGACGGTGGTCTCGGTCTCGCGCGGTTTGGAGCACGCGATGCCGATGCTGGCCGCGATGCGCACCTCGGCCGCACTCAACTCGAACGGTTCGCCCAGCGTGGCCAGCAGGCGTTCGGCCAGCTGTAGAGCGTGCGGCCGGGCCAGCGGGGCCAGCACCACGAATTCGTCTCCGCCGTAGCGGGCGGCCGCGTCGTCGCGGCGGATCACCCGGCGGATCCGGGCCGCCGCATTGGCGATGAGCTCGTCACCCACCGCGTGCCCATAGTTGTCGTTGACCCGCTTGAACCCGTCCAGGTCGATGAACAGCAGCGCCAGGGGCTGTCCGGCCCACCGGTCCCGATTACGATGCAGCGCCCGCAGCAGGGCGGCGCGGTTCAGGAGTCCGGTGAGCATGTCGTGGTCTGCCTGATACTGCGCGCGCCGCTCGCTGCGGGCGCTGCGTTCGATGGCGCGCTCGCTGCGTAGCAGCACTCCGGCTAGTAGTAGCGCGAACAGCGACGAGACCACGATGCGGTCCAGGGCGTCCAGGCTGGAGCCGACCACCGGCACCAGCGAGGCCACGATCATGACGATGGCGATGATGCTGGCCCGCTGCCGGGACCGGTGCGGGTGGATGTCGCGCGGCCCGCCGAGCACCACCATGCTGGGGTGCAGCGCGGCCGCGCCGATCAGCGTGAATCCCAGCTGCAGCGGCAGCAATTGGATCTGGCGGCCGATCACCGCCGAGCCCGCGGTCTCCAGGTTGTAGGCCAGGTCACCGGCGAGGATGACCAGCATGGCCAGATGCACCAGGCGCAGTGAGGTCTCCGAACGCGCCGAGGTGATCACGGAATGCACGATCACCGTGAGCAGCAGCGCGTCCACGATCGGGTCAGCGACGCAGGTGACGGTGGTGAAGTCCAGGTCCCGGGACATGTGCAGCACCGGCGAGATGAGGAAGGTCCACGACAGCAGCAGCGCGCCCAGTCCGATCAGCCCGGAATCGAGCAGCAGATCATGGTCGGTGCTGTTCTGGCGCGGGCGCAACCACAGCACCGCGGCCACCCCGACACAGCAATAGCCGCTGAGGGTGAACAGGTCGTCGAACGGGTGCCGCTGGGAGTCGGAGACGTGACGCAGCGCGGTGCCGATGGCGAATTGCACGGCGGCCGCGGAGAGCAGGTACCACGGCAGCGGATGACGGGGCAGGAACTTGCGCACCCCCATGCCGATCATGGTGAGGCTGATGGCCACCGACACGAACAGCGTGCCCAGCGCCACCGCCTTGGAATTGATCACCAGGGGTAGGCCGAGAATCAGTACGCCGCAGATGAACAGGACCGTGCGCCAGCAGATGTTGAAGCGTCGCGGCCGTTCGGCCGGTTGTATTTCTGTTCCCACCAGCCCCCCTGTCCGAGCAGTACTCGAAAAGACACCGCCGATCATCAACCGTGTGTGTTGCGGTACGAGCATAGGTCCCCGCACTGCGGTGGCAGAGTGCCCGGTCGAGAAAGGCGCTGCCACTTATTGGGCAACCGAACCGATCATGACATGAAAGCGGGCGGTCCGGATGGGAGTTCGGCGAACCCGCAGGGCCGCTTTCGGGAGACTCGCTATGCTCCCCGCAGATCGAACCGTACGCCCCGCACGCCCCGGTGAAGAGGAGCCCGACACGTGGAATCGATGGCGGGACGCTGGTGGGCACCCGGGCGGGTCAACCTGATCGGCGAGCACACCGACTACAACGACGGATATGTCCTGCCTCTCGCGCTGCCGCTGGGTACGACCTGCACCGCGCGGGCCAGACCGGATGGCGTGCTGCGCCTGAGATCTGCGCAGGCGCCCGGCGACACGGTCGACACGACAACCGCGGACCTGTCCACCGCGGGCTGGTCCCACTTCCCGGCGTGGTCCCGCTACCCCTTGGGCGTGATCCGCGAATTCGAGCGCCGTGGCCACGAGATTCCCGGCCTGGACATCGACCTCGACAGCACCGTCCCGATCGGCGCGGGCCTGTCCTCCTCGGCCGCCCTGACCTGTTCGGTCGCCATCGCCGTGCGGGACCTGTTCGCCCCCAGCGTCTCCACCGCCGACCTCGTCGACATCACCCGCACCGCCGAGAACATCTACGCGGGCGTCCCCACCGGCGCCCTCGACCAATCCGCCTCCCTGCTCTGCATCCCCGGGCACCTCCTCTTCCTCGACACCCGCACCGGCAAGACCGAACACATCCCGTTCGACCTCGCCCGCTACGGCCTCACCCTGCTCATCGTCGACACCGGCGCCCCGCACCGCCTCATGGACAGCGCCTACGCCACCCGCCGCGCCGAATGCGCCGCCGCCGCAGCCCAACTGGACGTCCCCACCCTCCGCGACGTCCCCACCGCCGCCGAGATCGACCGCCTCCCCGACCCGGTCCTCCGCCGCCGCGCCCGCCACGTGATCACCGAAAACGCCCGTGTCCTGCGAATAGCCGAACAATTGCGCGCCGGAGCCGACCCCCGCACCATCGCCCCCTTCCTCACCGCCGGCCACACCTCCCTCCGAGACGACTTCGAAGTCTCCGCCCCACCCCTCGAAACAGCCGTAGCCGCAGCCCTCACCGCCGGCGCCCACGGCGCCCGCCTCACCGGCGCCGGCTTCGGCGGCAGCATCCTCGCCCTCATCGACGAGAACCGCGCGAGCGCAGCCTCCAAAAGGATTCGAGAAGCCTTGACCGCCAAGGGATTCACCGCCCGCCACATCTTTGCCGCCATCCCCGCCGCCGGTGCCCGTCGCCTTGGCTGACCGGGGCCGGAGTCGCCGATATCGGTGGGCCCGCTTCGCCCTCGTGCTGGTGCTGATCGGGGGTGCTCCGTGGTTCATTGCCAGCCGGTGCGATTTCTCGCCGGTCCCCTCAGCTGCCCAGACTCCCGCGAGACGTATTGCCGAGTCCGTCACCGTTACCGGCTTCGTCCGAACGGCTGTGATCGATATGCCGTACAACTACGACGACGTGACTTTCGCCGAAGCGTATTTCATCGGTCCCGCGCCGGCTCCCGATCCGCTGGCGGTGGTCACGGTGCCGACGATCGATCTTGCAGCGATCACTCCGCCGATCGTCGCTCCGGCAATCGGCAATGCCGTCGTCGCACGTGGAAAGCGCCCGGATCAGTGCGCCGCATCGGTGTCCTACCTCAACCCACCCGTCTCTGATCCCGCTGAGCCGGGCTGGAACCTGACCCCCGAGCAGCTCGACAGGATTCGGACCGGCGCGGAGACCTTCGTGGTGGTCCACGTCTACAACTGTCTCCAGTCCTCGAGGTCGTGACTCCTTTGTTCATCGGGCGTGCGTTTGTCGGGAAGGGGCTCTCGCCGCCAACATGAATGGGCGAGGGTGGAAGTACTGGCCGACGGCATCGCGGATCGAACGGTTCGCCCCACGGACATGATCCCTGTCCGTCGTTGCGTCGCAATGCCGCAATAGAGATGATGCTCATTGGAGTTCACAAGAGCTGGCGGGGAAGAATGGCTGATGGGGTCGGTGTGAAATCGGGTTCGGCCGAGCTGGAGCTCGAATCCACCAGTTGGCGGGCTTGGGTCGCGGTGTGGGCGGTGGGGTTCTCGGTGTTCGTCGTCACCACGACGGAGATGGCGCCGGTGGGGTTGTTGCCCGAGATCGCCCGCGATCTGGATGTCAGTTCTGGGACCGCGGGCATCGCTGTGACGGCCTTCGGTTTGATCGCCGGTCTGCTCGCACCGGTGAGCACCGTGGTCAGCGGGCGGTTCGATAGGCGTGCTCTGCTCATCGCGATTCTGGCTGTGTTCACCGCTGGGAATCTGTTGTCCGCCATGTCCTCGAACTATGGGCTGTTCATATTCTCGCGGCTCGCTACGGGAGTCATTCACGGCCTGATGTGGTCGATCGTCGCGGCGATCGCCATCCGGCTGGTTCGGCCGAGGGATGGTGTACGAGCCACCGCGATAGCGTTTTCCGGGATCTCCGTCGCCCTGGTGCTGGGTGTCCCGCTCGGCAGCTTGATCGGCAGTTACAGCGGGTGGCGAGCGGCCTTCGGTGCGCTGGCGATCCTCAGCCTGCTCTGTTCGTTGGTCGTATTCGCATTCGTCCCGCGGTTGCCTATGGTCGAGGCGGTCGCATGGTCGGATTTCCGGCGCTTGGTCCGAGCGCGTCCGCTGCTCGCCGCGCTCATCGTCACCTGTGTCGTCGTGGTGGGCAACTACGCCGCCTATACCTATGTCGCGCCGTTCATGCTGGATGAGCGACACATCCTGCCCTCGATGGTCGGTCCGTACCTACTGGCCTACGGAATCGCTGGGGTAGCAGGGAATTTCATGTCCGGATTCGCGCTCGACCGGCTGGGATCCCCGGCGAAGGTGCTCGGCGTATTCGGGTTCGTGGTGGTGTGTGCGCTGGTGCTGCTGCCGTTGCTCGACTCTCGGAATGCCGTGATCGTGCTGCTGATGGTGTGGGGCGAAACGTACTCGGGATTGCCTGTCGCCCTGCAGACTCTGGTGCTGCGCAGTGGGGGCGACAGCGGCCAGGCCGCCACGTCCGCGTATGTGCTGGTGTTCAACTGCTCTATCGCGTTGGGGGCGCTGCTCGGCGGCTTCGCGATCGATACCTCGGGCGCGACCGCGCCGATCTGGGTCGGCGCGATGTTCTGCCTGCTCGGCGTGCTGGTGAGCCTGGTCATCACACGCGTGTCCCCCGTGGGGGACACACAGAACAGCTGACGCGCTGCCGCCTTTCGGATCCCGGAACCGAGATTCGAAAGGCGACAGCGGGTTTCGGGTTACTTCACCGACTGGATCGACGGCTGGTTGATCGTCGTGAAGTACTGGACGGCGGCGGCGATGGCGAACGGGGCGGTGACGAAGACCTGGCCGGCAATGGTGCCGAGGAAGCCGACCGCGGCGGCGCCTGCGATGCAGCCGGCGAGGGGGCCCGCGCCGAACATGGTCAGCAGGGCGCCGGTGAGAGCGGTGCCGGCGACGCCGCCGATCAGGCAGCCCAGGGCCGCGCCGCCGAGACCACCGGTCAGGGTGCCGATGGTGGCGCCCATGGACAGGGTGCTGGTCATGCGGCTCCAGGCGGCCTGCTCGCGCTCGTAGTCGGTCTTCCAGGGGGCGCTGTTCTCGAACGGGAGGGCGACCGGCTTGTAGGTGGCGTGCGCGAGGTCGATCTGCGGCGTCAGGGTGGCGACGCGGTCGTGGATCTCGGTGGCGACGGGGAAGACGAAATCGTCCACGCGCAGCGACAGCTCGGTTCCGGCGACCGTGGTGCCGTCAGCGGCCTTGATGGTGAACACGCCGTTCTCGACGCCCATGGAACCGGCGTCGGTGCGGATGACCACGTCCTTCTCACCGGCAGTGGCGGTGTAGTTGATGGCGGCGTCCGCGGGGGCGGGTGCGGCGTTCACGGTTCCGGCGGTGACACCCAGGGCGGTGGTCACGAGGGCGGCGGACACGGCGAACTTGTTGAGCTTCATCAGTTTTCGATCTTTCGTCGGTGCGGGTCAGAGGCCGCACGGGAGGCGCAGGTCGCGTTCGCGAGCGCTGCGAAAGGGTGTCAGGGGTCGGCGGCACGGCCCGGAGGCCGTGTCGCTCAGTGGATTTCGGTGACTAGGCGGTCTTGGCGCGCACGCGGGCTCCCACACCCACGAGCACATCGATCACCAGGAACGCCAGCAGCGGGAGGCCGATCATCGGCGCGAACCAGCCGACCACCGCGGCGGCGGCCGCCAGCGGCAGCAGCACGACCACCGGAGCCTGCGCGAACGCGCGGCGCGGAGCCTTGCCCATGGCGAGCTTCGATTCCTTGGTCGGGCGACGGCGCCACCACATGAGGTAACCGCGCACGATCACCGTGCCCAGCCCGATCATCACGGCCAGCAGCAACAGCTGATTGACCAGACCGAACAGCAGGCCCATGTGGAACTGGATGCCCCAGTTGGTGAGCTTGGCCATCAGCGGCCAGTCGGCGTAGGGCAGCTTGGCGGTGACATTGCCGGTCGGGCCGTCCACCGCGATGGCGTCGCGGGTGTACTGGCCCGGCCGCCGCAGTTCCTGCGCGACGAAAGCCATGCCGTCCTTGGCCGGAATGCTGATCTCCAGCGGCCCGTTCAGGCCGTTGGCACGGGCGACGCCGTACACGGTGTCGGCCAGCGCCGCCTTGCCCGCCGGGGGCGTCGCCGCGGGCGCGTTGCCGTGCCCGTCGTGCTCGCCGCCCGCGGGCTTGGCGGGACCGGTCGATCCCGGCAGCTTCGCGTTCACCGCGGGGGTCTGCCAGCTCATCGCCTTGCGCAGCTCGGTCACGTTCTCGCCCGCGTACTTCGACCAGGTCATACCGGTAGCCGACAGCAGCAGGATCACCGGCAGGATCCAGACGCCCACCACCGCATGCCAATTCAGCGTGCGCGCACGGGGCCGCGACCGATCCGGGCGCACCAGCCAACCGGCCGAGCGCTTCTCGCGCCGCGCCCGCACCCGCCGGTACCAGAGCACCAGTCCGGCCAGCGCGACCAGCCACATCCAGGAGGCCGCGATCTCGCTGTAGAAGCGGCCGACCTTGCCCAGGTGCAGGTCCTTGTGCAGCTTGTCGATCCAGGTGCGCATCGGCAGCGCGCCGGAGCTGCCGTACACGACATCATCGCCGACCGTCTGCGCGGTGACCGGATCGACGAAAACAGCACGACGCTCGGATTCTCCCAGCGACGGATCGCTGAAGATGACGCGCGTGGTGTCACCGGCGTTCTGGCCGGGAGCGACGGCCACCAGCGCGAGCGAGGGCTCGACCGCCTGCGCGGCCGCGATCTGCTCCTTCAACGGCTTGGCCGGGCCCGTCGAATCGGTATGCAGCAGACCGCTGGAGGTGATGTTCTCCAGGGTCGGCGAGATCGCGTACAGCGCGCCGGTCACGGCCGCGATCAGGATGAACGGCGCCACGAAGACGCCCGCGTAGAAATGCAGCCGCAGCATGAGCGCCTGGAAGGCATTCCCCGCGCCGCGTTTCGGGGACTTCCCGGACGCCGGTTCCGGCGTCGGGGCAGGGGAGGGCGGCGGTGTCGTCTCGACACCGCTGTCAGTGATTGTCACCAGTGGTCTTTCGGGTTCGAGTGAACACCCGGGCTGCGGAGAACCTGGACACGTCGATGCGGCGCCGGTCCGGGCAGCCCATGACCCCCTCGTAGCGCGCACGCGACTGCCACCGCGGCGCACACCGGTCATGGGATACCGGGACGCGGATGTCATCACCGCGACGGTCGCGGGAACACAGCGATGTCACACGGACGCGAAAGTCCGTGTGCCCGGATGAAAGTAAGGAATCAGCCTCGAACGAGCGCGGGTGGACCACGCGTACGGAAGACGTCGGCCGCGAAGACGCGCAGCACGACCAGATCCCGGTGCGCGATGGGCAGCCGCGGCGGCCCCGACAGCACCGGCAGTGAAACAGGCAGCGGCAGCACCCGGGCCAGCACCGTGGTGCCGATCCGATAGGCCGCCTCCGCACCGAGAATGACCACCGCCGCCACACACGCGGCCGTGATGTGCGCGGCCAGCATGGCCGGACTCCACATCGAGGCGGTGCGATGCATGTGGTGCATGCTCCCCGGCGAACCCCACATCATGGCGAAGTGCCCGAGCAGCTGTCCGCCGATCAACGCGACCACCAGGCCCGCGACGGTGGAGCGCAGCGCGTGCACGCTCGCCACCGCCGCGCCGACCGCGGCCGAGGCGGCGACCAGCAGCGTCAACGGCCCCGATTCCAGGGGCGCGGCCCCCGAGATCCAGCCGTGCGCGGCCATCGCGAGCGCCCCGGAAACCGAACCGGCCGCCGCACCGCGCAGCACCGCAGCGTCGCTGCGGATTTGCGCCGTACGGCGGCCGGATTCGAAACTCACGCGCTGATAATAGCCACAGGATTCCCAGCGAATTCCCAGCCCCGGGCGAAAGCGGCCGGGGCACGCGGGGATTCGGCTAGCTCTCTGTGACCTCCATCTCGATGAGCGGCTTGCGCAGCAGCTTGCCGGTGGCATTGCGCGGCAGCTCGTCGAGGAAGATGACCTCGCGCGGCACCTTGTACCGGGCCAGGTTCTCCTTCACGTAGTCCTTGATCTCCTGCACGTCGCGCTTGGACTCCGGGCCGGGGACCACGATGGCGCGCAGTCGCTTGCCGAAGTCGCGGTCGTCGACGCCGACCACGGCGGCCTCGAGGATGTCGTGGCGGTTGGACAGCAGGTTCTCGACCTCCTGAGGGAAGACGTTCTCGCCGCCGGAGACGATCATGTCGTCGTCGCGGCCGTCGATGAACAGCAGCCCGTCGGTGTCGAAGTGGCCGACGTCGCCGGAGGACATGAGGCCGTCGACGTACTCCTTGGTGCGGCCGTCGGTGTACTGCTTGAACGAGTGCCCGTTCTCGATGAAGATCGTGCCGGTCACGTTCGGGGCGCTGATGCGCTTGCGGTTCTCGTCGTACAGCGCGACGCGAATGCCGACCGGCGCCTTGCCCGCGGTGGTCGGGGCCTTGCGCAGCTCGCTCGGGGTGGCCACGGTCATGACCGCGCACTCGGTGGAGCCGTACACGTTGTAGAGGGTCTCGCCGAAGTAGTCGAGGGTGCGGGTGACGACGTCCGGCGGGATGGCCGAGCCGGCGGCGAAGATGACGCGCAGGGTCCGCTTCGGGTCGTACTTGGCCAGGGTCTCCGGCGGCAGGTCGAGGATGCGCTGCAGCATGGTCGGCACCACGGTCAGGCCCTGCGCCCGGTACTTCACCAGGTTGGCGAGGGTGGTCTCCGGGTCGAAGCGGCGCTGCTGGAACACCACCCGGTTGCCCAGCGCGATCGACAGCGTGAACTGCGACAGGCCGGTGGCGTGGAAGATCGGGGCGGCCATCACCACGGTGCTGTTGCGCGGCAACGGGATTCGATCCAGGAACTGGGCCGTGATGAACGGCGACACCTTGTCGCGCGGCGCGCCCTTGGGGGTGCCGGTGGTGCCCGAGGTCAGGATGACCATGCCGCCCGGCTTCTCCGGCGGCGCCAGCGGCGCGGTGGACTGACCGGCCGCGACCGACTCGATGGTCGGGATCGACGGGTCGGCATCGTCCTTCTCGTCGACCCAGGTCAGGATGCGCGGAATCTCGGCCGGGATGGCCGACATGAGGTCGAAGAACTCGCTGTCGTGCAGTACCGCCTTGACGTGCTCGCGGGCGGCGACATCGGTGAACTGCGGCTTGGCGAAGCCGGTGTTCATCAGTACCGCGCGCACGCCCAGCTTGCCGGCGGCGACCAGGCTCAGCACCATGCCGCGGTGGTCGCGGGCCAGCACGCCGATCACGTCACCGGGGCCCAGGCCCCGCGCGGCGAGGCCGCGGGCCAGCGCGGTCGACTGCTTGTCGAGCTGCTCGAAGGTGAGTTCGCCGCGCTCGTCGACGATGGCCGCGGACTTCGGATTGGTGTTGGCGGCGTGCACGACCGCGCCCGCGAAGGGGCCGAACTTCAACACGTTGATCGCCGAGCGCACCGCGTGATCGGGGCGTAGCGGATTGAAGAGTCCCCCTCGGACCATCGCGTTGACGCTCAGTGCGGTATCGCCGGCCTTGCGTAGAACCGTGCCCGCCGATGGAAGTGACATGGGTACAACCTTCCGCGATCCCCCTGGCCGGACGAGTCCGCCGACGGACCACAACATCGAGATCCAGTGCGGTGCTAACCCTAGCAAGCGCAGGCAGCGAGGATGTGGCCGAGGTCTCCGTTACTCGCGGTTACGAATAAACCTCGCAGCTCGTGGTGCGAATCCCAGGATTGCCACCGTGTCGCGGTGATCGGGACCGGGAAGGTGTGTGTAGGCGCCGCCCGTGATTCAGGCCGCGGGCGGCTCGTATTCGACCAGGACGCGGCGCAGCAGTTTGCCGGTCGCGTTGCGGGGGAGATCGTCGAGGAAGAAGACGTCGCGGGGCACCTTGTAGCGGGCCAGATTCGCCTTCACGTGCGCCTTGATCTCCTCGGCGTCGAGTCGCACGCCCGGCTCGGGAACCACGAACGCGCGCAGCCGCTTGCCGAACTCGACGTCGTCCACGCCGACCACGGCCGCGTCGAAGATGTCGGGCCGCTCCAGCAGCAGGTTCTCGACCTCCTGCGGGAAGACGTTCTCGCCGCCGGAGACGATCATGTCGTCGTCGCGGCCATCGATGAACAGCAGTCCGCGGTCGTCGAAGTGCCCGACGTCGCCGCTGGACATGTAGCCGTCGATGACCTCCTTCTTACGGCCGTCGGTGTAGCCCTTGAACGGGGAACCGGAGCGTATGAAGACGCGGCCGGTGACATTCTTGGCCAGCACGCGGCGGCCGTCGTCGTCGAACAACGCCACCTCGCAGGTGAGCGGAGCTTTCCCGGCGGTGCCCGGGGCCACGGTCAGATCCTCCGGCCGCGCCACCGACGCGATCGCGCACTCGGTGGAGCCGTAGAGGTTGTAGAGCACCGGGCCGAACACCTCGGCCGTGCGCGTCGACAGCTCCGGCGACAACGCCGACCCGGCCAGCACGATCCCCTTCAGCGAGGACGTGTCGTACTTCTGGCGAATCTCCTTGTCCAACTCCACCATTCGATGCAGCATGGTCGGCACCGCCACCAGCATGTCCGCCTTGTGCTCGGCGATCAGGCGCAGCGTGCGCTCGGCGTCGAAGCGGCGGGCGGTCACCACCTTGTTGCCGAACGCGCACCCGGTCAACCAGGTCGCGAAGCCGGTGGAATGGAAGATGGGGGAGACGATCACCATGGTGCCCCGCTGCGGGAAGTCGATGCGGTCCACCATCTGCACGGTCGACAGCGGCCCGGTGCGGTCGCGCGGCGCGCCCTTGGGCAGGCCGGTGGTGCCGGAGGTGAGGATGATGAAGCCGCCCGGTTTCTTCGGCGCGGGCAGCGGCGTCTTCGCGTTGGACTCGATCAGCTCGTCCAGAGTCTTTGCATCGGAAGGTATTTGGGCACCCTCGTCGACCCAGGTCAGGATGCGGGGCAGGTCCTCGGGCAGGGCGTCGAGCAGGCCGAGGAATTCGCTGTCGTGCAAGACGACTCGCACGTTCTCGCGCTCACACACCTGCGCGAACTGGGGTTTGGCGAAACCGGTGTTCATCAGCGCCAGCCGTGCCCCGAGTTTGCCCAGGGCGGCCATGGTGAGAATCAGTCCCCGGTGGTCGCGGGCCAGCACGCCCACCACGGTGCCGGGGCGGACGCCATTGCGCTGCAGGCCGCGAGCCAGCGCGTTGGACTGATGATCCAGCTCGCGGTAGGTGAGCTCACCCCGCTCGTCGGCCAGGGCGGGCTGATCCGGGAACATGCGGGCCGCGCGGCGCACCGCCGTGGCGGGCGGACCGAAAACCCGTGCGTCCCTGAGTAATCGCACCGTCTCCACCGGATCCGACGGGTCGCTCAACCCCAATTCTCGCAACCGCCGCAATCCCCTGAGCGCCTCGCCGGTGTGCGCCATGCGCTGCCGAGTCGAATGCAGAACCGAGGCCATGCGGACCACCTCCGTTGACGAGACGCTCGCCGCCCACCCGACGACGGTAGCGCCACCGTAACAGGGGCATGTGACGCCGGTTACACATTTTCGGTCACATCGGGCATCGGTATGATTCGCGAAAGTCCCCGGATTGTTAACCCTGCCGTCGCGCGGACGTCACTCTCATCGCCCAGGCTGCGTGTTTCCCGCTCCCGAATTGATGAGGAACTCAAATGGAACTTCTCGCCGTGCTTGCCAACATCGTCACCGCCATGGGCACCGGGAGTGCCGCGCTGACCGCGCTGTAGGCAGAACGCATGAAACAGCCCGCCGAGGGGACCGGCGGGCTGTTCGCGTTTCCGGGGTGCTCAGGCCTCGTCGAAGGCGGTGTTCAGACCGAGCGCCGCGGTGGCGTCGAGTTCCGCGGCGACGGTGGCCAGCTTGGCGCGGATCGCGCCCACGGCGTCCGGACCCAGGGCCAGGCGCAGCGGGGCGTCCGGCTGACCGACCGTGGCCAGCACCGCGGCCGCGGCCTTGGCCGGATCACCGGTCTGCTGCTGATCGGAGGCGGGCAGACCGTCGCGGATCGCGCCGACGGTCCCGGCGTAGTCGGGGATCGACGAACCGAAGGTGAGGGCGGCGGGCCGGGCGAAACCGGTACGGAACTCACCCGGTTCGACGATCAGGACCTGGATGCCGAGCGTATTCACCTCGGCCGCCAGGGCTTCGCTGGCCAGCTCCAGCGCGCCCTTCGCGGCGCTGTACGCGCCCACGCCCGCGAAGGACATAAAGCCACCCATGCTGGTCAGCTGCACGATTGTGCCGGAGCGACGCTCCCGCAACTGCGGCAGCACCAGCTGGGTCAGGCGCAGCGGGCCGAAGAACATGACCTCCATGGCATCGCGCAGATCGGCCTCGCTGGTCTCCTCGATCGCGCCGATGATGCCGTACCCGGCATTGTTGACCAGTACGTCGATACGACCGGCCTCCTTGATCGCGCGCTCGGCGGCCTCGCCGTCGCGCACGTCCAGCGTCACCACCTGCACCTGATCCGGGTGCGTCGCAATGACTTCCGCCATCGTCTCGGGGCGGCGCACCGCGGCCACCACCTCGTCCCCGGTGGCCAGCACGGCCGCGGTGATGGCCGCGCCGAAACCACTGTTCGCGCCGGTGATCAGCCAGCGGCGGGGGTTCTGTGCACTCATTCCATTCCTTCGTCGCTGTGCCCCCGGCGAATTCACCGGGGGCGGTCGCGTCCAGTGTCGTGGCGCGCGGCATCGCCCGGTATGGCCCAAAGGTGGAAAATGGCTGGAGTGACTGGAGCCCTGCGCGATCCGCACCGCCGCCCCCGGCCGCTGCCCGACGGCGAACCGCTGACCGCCGAGGATCACCGGCGGCTGATCGGCGTTCTGGAGGCCGTCGATCGGGCCGTGGACCTGAGCGAGTTCCGGGAGCGGTTGGTGCTCGCCCTGCAGAGCTGGTTCGGGTTCGTCGGAGTCGCTGTGCTGCACGGGGATACGCTCGACGAGGCGATCCGTGAGGGCTGCGGCGTGCAGGGCGGATACACCGCGGAATTCATGGCCGACTACGCCGAACGCTGGGCGGCGGTGGACCCGCTGCGCAACCCGCTGGTCCCCGACCTGCTGCGCGCTCGCGGCGTCATTCGGCTCAGCGAGGTGCCCGGGTCCGACGCGTTCCGCGCGGAGTTCCTGCACCCCAACGGAATCACCGACAAAGCTGCCATGCTGGTCGACGGCGGACCCGCGGGGGTGCTGTGCGTGGGCATGGCGGTCGCGGAGTCGCCGAGCGTGCCCGAACGCGATGTGGCGCTGCTGCACGCGCTGCGCCGCCACCTCGCGCCGCTGGTCGGCGAACAGCTCGCCCGCGACCGCGAACGGCGGGCCGCCACCGCCACCTGGCAGCTCACCCCGCGCGAATGGGAGGTCGCCGACCTGGCCGCGCGCGGGCTGACCAACCGGCAGATCGCCGAACGGCTGTTCATCGGTGTGGATACCGTGAAGAAACACCTCAGCCGGGTGCTGGCCGAGACGGCGTGCACCAGCCGCACCCAACTGGCCGTCCGCTTCGCCGCCGCCTGACCGGACCGCGTGGTTCGCCTGGTCTCCGGCGTGGCGGTCGATGCCCGCGCCCGGATGTCGCCGCGTGTCGGCGCCCGGCGTCTCGGCGTCTCGGCCCGAACCGGTCGCGAGCCTGCATCGAACCGCGTGAACCCGACCCCGGGGCGGGGGAATCGCCGCAGAATCAGGAGATGAGCGACCTCTTCGATTACTCCGGCCAGACGGTATTCGTGGCCGGTGGCACCAGCGGTATCAATCTCGGCGTGGCTCGAGCGTTCGCGCGGGCGGGGGCCTCGGTCGGGGTGCTGTCGCGTTCACCGGACAAGGTGCGCGCCGCCGTCGACTCGATCGGGGAGAGTGGGGGCACCGTGCTCGGCTTCGCGGCGGACGTCCGCGACTACGAGGGGGTGGAGCAGGGGATCGCCGCCATCTGCGGGGAACTCGGGGAGCTGGACGTGCTGGTGTCCGGGGCCGCCGGGAACTTTCCCGCCGCGGCGGACACCATGTCGGCGGGCGCGTTCGCGGCGGTCGTGGACATCGATCTGAAGGGCACCTTCAATGTGCTGCGTGCCGGCCGCGAGCATCTGCGCGCGCCCGGGGCGTCGGTCATCACCATCTCCGCGCCGCAGTCGACCCTTCCGATGGCGATGCAGGCGCACGCGTGCGCGGCCAAGGCGGGCGTCGACATGCTCACCCGATGCGCGGCGCTCGAATGGGGGCACCACGGCATCCGGGTCAACGCGGTGGTGCCGGGGCCGATCGAGGACACCGAGGGCATGGCGCGGCTGGCGCCCACGCCCCAAATGGCCGACATGGTGACCGGATCGGTGCCCATGGGCCGTTACGGCACCGCCCAGGAGATCGCCGACTGCTGCCTGTGGCTGGCCTCGCCCTATGCCGCCTACGTCAATGGCGCGATCATCCCCGTCGACGGGGGCTGGTCCCTGGGCGGCGCGTCCGAGGTGTTCACCGCCATGCGAAACATGTTGGCGGGCTGAGTATCCCGCTCAGTGCCCGCCCGCCGCGATCTTCTTCGGATCGATGAACGACTGCAACGGCGACAGATGCGTGTACGTGTCGAGCAGCGCCCGTCCCAGCGCGGCGTGCGCTTCCACCACCGGATTCGTGGCCCCGTAGTTGTCGGCGTCGGGAGCCTGATCGGCGAGGAACGAGAACACCACCGACGGGGCCCCGGCCGGGTCGAACATGACGCCCGTTTCGTGCCGTTTGTCGTCGGACGCACCGTGTTTGACGGCGAAACGGGCCCGCTCGTCCGAGGACATATTGCGCCGGACGCCGTCGGTGTAGCCGACCGAGGACCACGACATGATCCGCAGCACCGCCTGCGTCGACTCCTTCGACAGCAGCGTCCCCGAGGCCAGCCGGTACAGCAGGTCATTGTTCTCGCGCGCCGTGGTGACGCCCAGATAGAAGCGGCTCTCCCCGGGCAGTGGCTCCACGCGGGTCTGCTTGAACCCCAGGCGATCCAGCGTCTCGTTGACCTGGTCACCTGATACGAACCGCGACAGCAGCCGCACCGCGGTGTTGTCCGACACCTGCAACATGGTGGTCAGCAGATTCGCGACGGTCAGCTGATCTCCGAACGCGGCCTGGTTCAGATACAGCCCGCTGCCCTCGGCGATGATATCGGCGTCCAGCGTCGTGGTGTCCGACAGCTTCACCCGACCCGCGTCGACCTCGCTCATGAGGGCCGTCATCACCGCCAGCTTCTGCACGCTGGCGCCCTCGATCACGAAGTCGGCGTCCTCCTCCACGACCGGCACCGGCGTCCCCGACCCCAGATCGGTCACCAGGCAATGCCAGCGCCCACCGGCCACTCTGGTGATCGCCCGGTACTGCACGTCGAACGCGGGCCCCGCCACCGGCACCCCGGCCCGGCCGACCGCCGCCGGGAGCAACGCACCCGCCGTAAGAGCCCCCGCCCCCAATAGCATTCGCCTACTGAATCCGCGCACCGCCGAAACTTATCCGCGCAGATCATATTTCGGCAACCGACGCTCCGTGACCACCCCGCCCGCGCCGGCCGAATCAGCTGGTAGCCCACCCGTCGGCCAACCTCGAGAATTGCCTGTGATTCCCAGAATCCCAGCAGTATCCTGATCCTGCCGTCTCCGGGCGAGCGGCCATCGTGCGTGATCGACCAGGGGAGGCGCGCATGTCCGAACGGGCAGGCGTAGCGATCGCGGTAGCCGTCATCGGAGCCGCCGCCACCATCGCCGCGGCATTCATCGCGGCGGGAGCGTTCGGCAACATCCACTTCGGCACCGGTTCCGACAAGCCGGCGGACACCACCATCGTCGTAACCGGCAACGGCAATGAAACGGGATCCGGAAAAGACGTAGGCAAACAGGATTCGAAGGGTCCCTCCGCGGACCAGATGGCCAGCTTCATCCGCAGCTACTACGCCCAACTCCCGTCAGGCACCGAATCCGCTTGGGCTCAGCTCTCCTCGTCCTACCAATCCCAGAGTGGTGGCTACTCCGGATACACCAAATTCTGGTCGACCGTCACCACGGTCCAAGTCGGCTCCATCACCAACACCGACTACCGAACCAGCACCGCCACCCTCACCTACACCTATACGACCGGCAAAACCCAGACCGAGAAACGGTGGCTCCGAGTCGAGTACGTGAACTCGCAACTCCGAATCACCGGCTCCGGAATCTGATCACCCCTCGGCCGGCAGTCGGAACGAGATCGCCGAGGCGCTCGTTGGCGGGACATGCCCTCATCGACGAACACGGTACGGCTGATCACCGACGCCGACGTCCCTACCGCCGTGGACACCCTGGCCCGCGCGTTCGCCGACTACCCCTACACCCGGTACGTGATCGACGCCGACAACCACCTGGAACGAATCCGCCGCTACCAGGAACTATGCCTCACCCGCATAGCGATGCCCTACGGCAAGGTCTGGATCGCCGACGGCGGCCGCGCCGTCGCCGCCTGGTCCACCCCCGACCGGGACCCCGCCCCCGCGTTCGCCGACCTCGCCGCCGAACTGTCCGACCTCATCGGCAACCGATCCGAAGCAGCCGCAGCCTCCGAAGCCGCCATCGAGCCCTACCGCCCCCACGATCCGGCATGGATGCTCCACACCATCGCCGTAGACCCCGAGTACCAGAGCCGAGGCCTCGGCACCGCCGTCCTCCGCCCCGGGCTCGAAGCAGCCGCCCGAGCCGGCTACCCGGCCTTCCTCGAAACCTCCAGCGAAGCCAACGTCCGCTTCTACCAACACCTGGGCTTCGAGGTAACCGCCGACATCATGCTCGCCGACAACGGCCTCCGCACCTGGTGCATGCGCCGAGACCCCCGTTAGGAGCGCCGATGGCGTCCGTCAGAACCATCCAGGTCACCTTCGACTGCGCGGACCCCGCGCGGCTCGCCCATTTCTGGTGCGCGGTACTGGGATACGAGTCGCAGGGTTCAGCCTGTGTCGACCCCGCAGGCGTAGGCCCGCGCCTGTACTTCCAACGTGTGCCCGAGGAAAAGGTCGTCAAGAATCGTCTTCACCTCGACGTGCGAGTCGGTACCGGCCTGGGCGAGGAGCGCGTAGCCGCCCTCGAGGCCGAATGCGCACGGCTGGTCGCCCTCGGCGCTCGACGTCTGCACTTGCTGCGCGCCGACGGCGTCAATGAGTCGTGCCTGGTCATGCAGGACATAGAGGGCAACGAGTTCTGCCTCGACTGAGCTTCGCGAGCGAAAGACCAGCCGTGGCTCCGCTCGCCGGGCTACCCGGCCGATGACCCGCGTGCGCTGGCGAACGAGTCGTGAGCATCCTGGCTGAACAGCACGAAACGCACTTCCCGCACCGCGGTGTCGGCCGCTCGCACCGTCTCGATCGCGATCCGGGCACCGTCATCCATCGGCCACCCGAAAATGCCGGTCGAGATAGCCGGGAACGCCACCGTCCGCGCACCCAGCTCATCGGCCACCCGAAGCGATTCGCGATAGCACGACGCCAGCAGCTCCGATCGGTCGTCCTGCGCCGACCACACCGGCCCCACCGTGTGAATCACCCACCGCGCCGGCAGATTCCCACCGGTCGTCGCAACAGCCGCCCCGGTCGCCAGCCCCTTCCCATACCGCGACGCCCGCAATTCCCGACACGCAGCCAGAATCGCCGGACCCCCCTTCCGATGAATGGCCCCGTCAACACCCCCACCCCCGAGCAGCGAAGAATTCGCCGCATTCACCACGGCATCAACCTCCTGCTCGGTGATATCCCCCCGAACCAGCACGAGTTCGACCATGCCCCCATTGTCCCCACCTCCACCGAGGCGGCAAGGGTCGATCAACGTGGCTGTGATTCGGATACAGGCCCACTGATGTCGTGACGTCAGTCAGTCATGACTTCGCGAGTGCAGACGAGCATTTGGGTTCCGAAGCGCTGGAATTCGTAGTCGACATCCTTTATCGCCGTTGTGATTCCGGCGTTGGTCAAGCTGTCGATCAGGGCGGGGAGTTCTCGGTAGGTGTGGGGAGCGCCCATGGGGGTGAGGGGGAAGATGCGGACCTCGCGGCGGCTTACTCGGATCAGCTCGAGGATCGCGCGCAGGTGGAAGTTCAGGTCGAAACGGTCTGCGTAGCTGAACAGGAAGTGGGAGCTGAGGACCAGATCGAAGCTGGCGTCGGCGAAGGGGAGGCTGGGGAGGGCGGCCGCGATGTAGCGGGCCGGGTGGGCGGCGATGTCGGTGCCGAAGCGGCGCGCGGCCTCGGAGCGGGACTGCCGATGATGGTCGGGGTCGGTGAAGAAGGTCCACGCGTACTGGTCGGCATGGCTGCGCAGGTATTGGTTCGCGCGGTCGATGTCCGAGAGCGCGAGCGCGGTAGTTTCCGCAGGGTCGCGCTCGGCGTAGACGGGATCGCACGCGAGCGCATCGCCTCCACGGGAATTGATTTCCGCCACGAATCCAGCGGCTCCGGCAGGGCAGTCCAGGATCGACGCGCGCAAGTCGGCGTCGGACAACCCGAACATGGCTTGGTACTCGGCGAGCGATCGGGAGGTCACCAGGATCTCGCCGATGACGTTCGGCTCACCGCTCATGTCCGCTCCTCGACCCGGGAGGCTGCAACGCCTGCAGCGTTCGGAATCAACCTAGCCGACATGGCCCATCGCGCTGAAACGAAAAAACCGGTGCGGGCCACTTGCGTGGCGCGCACCGGTTTTCCGTTGTGCTGGAACTTACTTCAGCTTGTCGCTGGACAGCCCGAGGACGCGGCGGGCCACGATGAGCTGCTGGATCTGCTGGGTGCCTTCAAAGATGTCGAGGATCTCGCGGTCAATTTCGTTGACCTCCAGAAACATTCGAAAACCCGGTGTTGACCTGCGGAGTGGTCTCTCCCGACTTCTACCCAGTTCACTGTCGTTTGGGGACCGTGACGGCCTGTGGACGGCCTGGGGCTGTTGTCGATCTTCTGCTCCGGAGGCAGCCCGGGTCCGTCTGCCGGGATCGGATAGTGGTGGCTGAGCTGGCGAAAGACTGCGCTCGGGTCTGCGGCTGTCCGGGGTATCCGTGTCACATGTGACAGTGTGGTGACACCGAGGCGGTGCGACACACTCAGCTCAGGAATCAGAAGATCACGCGGGTCGGCGCTGCTGACCTGCGTTTCGCTGTGCCCGGTGCGTGCCACGAATGACCGTGGGTGACCGGGGTATCTGGCACGAATGAGGGACGATACACACAACCGGTTTTCTCCGGCGCCCTGTCGGGATCCCGCTCGGGGCGACTGAATTTCAACAAGTTGCAACCCACCACAACCAGAGGAACGTGATGCGCTGATGAGTCTCGGCCATAACAGCTCCCGCGCCGTTGTGCAAGAACGCCGGTCTCGTATCCGGGAACTGCATGTGGCGCCGATCAACGCCCTCGCCGACGAGATCGCCGACCGCTACGACCTTCCCCGCGGCGCTGTCCCCTACCTCGACCCCGACCAGGGTGGTATCCACGCCCGCGCTCTGATCCTGCTCGACACCCCCGGCCCGAAAGCGAAGATGGACTCCGGGTCCGGACTGCTGAGTCTCGATAACGACGACCCCACCGCAGCCTGTCTGCGCAAGGAGTATGCCCTCCGTGGAGTGGACTGGAAGGATGTAGTGCACTGGAATGTGTGCCCGTTCCCCACGAGTGACCCCGACGGGCAGTCGACAACCGAGGAACGGCAGATCGGTGCGCAGTGGACGCGGCGGCTCGTCGCGCTGCTGCCGTATGTGCGGACAGTGTTGCCGCTGGGCGGGAACGCCCGCGACGGGTGGAAACGCGCCGGGATCACCGGTCTGTACGACTTCGCGGATCGGAGGGTGCCGCATCCCAGCCGGCGCGGGCTGGGTGGCGGCAGGCAGCCGATCTTCGAGGACGCGATCCTCGACCTCGCTGGAAGGCTCGGATGACGCTGACGTTGACCGTGACGGGGTTCATTCCGTTCTCGGAGTCGCCGGGCGCGGCTGTACCGCCGCCCCTTGATCCTGTATTGGCGGAGTTCGGAACTGGAATGCGATGCAAAACGCTGGCGTGCGGATGGAGCTGGGGACTGTCGCTAGCTTCGGGTTCCCGGATCGCTCGTGCATTCGAGCCTGCGGACTCCGGTGGTCGGAATGTCGATTGCCACCGCAGAGGGACCGCCGAGCTGCCAGTTGTAGGGCCACCGACGATACCGCAGAAGTCGAATGGGAAGCTGCCCAGATCCAGGTTGCGAAGCGCACAGGACGGCGAGAAGCGTGGGTTCGCCTGTTGCACATTTATGAGCGATTTCTCCGCCTTGCGCCGACGCTTCTGTCAGCTACACTAACTTTCGATTTGTGAACTGGCGCAACGTGTGTCGGTGATTTTTTGGGGGGCTTGAGTATGGCTGCACAGGATCAGAGTCCTGCCAGGAGGATCGCTAGTCTCGGGATTGTCGTGGTGTTGGTCGGCGCGCTGTTCTTGGGGCTCAGTTTCGCTGCGGCCCATAATGCGCAGCATCCGCGCTGTGATGGTCATCAGATGTCCTCGGGTGATACGTGTCTGTCGTCGCGTTCGGGCGCGCAGAGCCGTGACCAACGCGCCGCGTCCGCCGCGTCGGACGTCAATTGGATGCGGCCGCTGGGCTTGATCCTGATCGTCGGCGGGCTGGTGGTCGCCGGTGGTGGCATGGCCGCCGCCACGAGCCGCCGCTGAATGGAAATGGCTCGGTCAAGGGCCGCCGGTGACGGTGATCGGTCGACGGCTGCGCTATCGCCCGACGAAGGTGAAGTCTTTCGCTGCAACGGATTTCGAGGCCGCCTGACATGGCCACGTGGAAGATCGCTGGTACCGGCCGAAGCGGGATGGTGACGACAAGCTCGTTCTCAACGGCCGCGGGAAGCCGGTTATAGAGCCGACCGAGCTGTACGGCAAGGGACTTCGGTATCGAGTCCGCTGTATCAACCCCGAGGGTGATGAGCGGTCGAAGTCGTTCCCCGACAGGCAGAAGAAGCGTGCCGATGACTTTCTGATCGAAGTGGAGTCCGACAAGCGCGAGGGCAAGTACGTCGATCCTCGCGCCGCGCGGAAGACCTTTCGGCAACAAGGGGAAAGCTGGGTCAAGGCGCAGTCACCGGACCCGGCCACCCGATCGGCGCTCCGGAGTCGGCTGGGATCGAGGATCTATCCCACTTTCGGCCACCAGTCCATGGGTTGGATCGGGCCGGCGAAGATTCGGGACTGGGTCGACGGGCTCGATGTGCGGAAGTATTCCGAGAACTACAAGGCCATGCTGTTCGATATCGTGTCGGGCATTTTCGACTCGGCCGTGGACGACAAGCTGATTCGCGAGAACCCGTGCAAGGCAAAGTCGGTCCGGCGCCCGGTGAAGAAGAGTCCGAAGGTCGTGATCTGGCAGGACGAACGGGTACGGCAGATCCGTGGGGGATTGCACAAGCGGTACCGGATCGCTGCGCCGATGGGAGCCGGCCTGGGCTGTCAACAGAGCGAGATCCTGGCCCTCTCGCCCGAGCAGGATATCGACCGAGACGGCATGGTGGTCCACGTTCAACGCCAGGTGAAGTTGGTCGACGGCGTGCTGATGTTCGCGTTGCCCAAGGGTGGAAAGACCCGATTCGTGCCGTTGTCGCGGGCGACCTTGAACGACATCGACAGCTACGTCGAGGAGTTTCCGCTCACTGCGGTTACTTTGCCGTGGGGGAGTGCGGACGGTGAACTCGTGACGGTCCGAATCCTCATCACCAATCCGGCGGGCAACCCGTTCAGTGGGGACCTGTCCAGCAAGGTCGTGTGGCTGCCGGCCTTCGGTCGGGCGGGGCTGGTGTACCGCAAGCGGATCGACGGCATGCACGCGCTTCGGCATCTGTACGCCTCGACCTTGCTGGCCCGCGGGGTATCGATCAAAGAGCTCGCGGAGTACCTCGGGCATGCGGACCCGGGCTTCACGCTCCGCACCTACGTTCGTCTGCTCGACGACAGCCATGAACGGGCGCGTCTCGCCGTGGATGCGGCGGCCTCGGCGTGGGAACTGCTCGATGACAGCCTGACGGCGGCCTGAGGCACGGAAATGATCGAGGTGGGCTATCTGGAGACGAAGAACCGGTGCGAGGCAGGAGTACTGCTCGCACCGGTTTTCCGTTGTGCCGGAACTTACTTCAGCTTGTCGCTGCCCAGGCCGAGGACGCGGCGGGCCACGATGAGCTGCTGGATCTGCTGGGTGCCTTCGAAGATGTCGAGAATCTTCGAGTCGCGGCCCCACTTCTCCAGGAGGGTGCGCTGGGAGTAACCCGTGGCGCCGGCCAGCTCGACGGCCTTGAGGGTGACGTCGGTGCCCATGCGGCCGGCCTTGGCCTTGGACATCGAAGCCTCGAGGGAGTTGGGCTTCTTGTTGTCGGCCATCCACGCGGCGCGGAGGGAGAGGAGGTAGGCCGCTTCCCAATCCGCTTCCAGGCGGAGGAATTCCGCGGCGGCGGCGTGCTGGTTGTTGGCGGGGGTGTCGTAGGAGATCTCGACGCCCGCGTCGGTCAGCACCGTGCGGAGTTCCTCGAGGGCGGCGCGGCCGACGCCGACCGCCATGGCGGCCACGAGGGGGCGGGTGTTGTCGAACGTCTGCATGACGCCCGCGAAACCCTTCTCCACGTTGACTTCCGGGGAACCGAGGATGTTGTCCTTCGGGATGCGGCAGTCCTCGAAGCGGATCTCGGCGGTGTCGGACGCCTTGATGCCGAGCTTGTGCTCGAGGCGGGACACGGTGAGGCCCTTGGCGTCGCGGGGAACCACGAAGGACTTGATGGCGGCGCGGCCCAGGGACCGGTCCACCGACGCCCACACCACGATGTGGGTGGCGCGCGAGCCGGCGGTCACGAAGATCTTGGTGCCGTTGAGGACCCACTCGTCACCGTCGAGGGTGGCGGTGGCGGTGACCGCCGCGGAGTCGGAGCCGAAGGACGGCTCGGTGATGGCCATGGCGGCCCACACCTTGCCGAAACGCGACAGCTGCTCGTCGGTGGCGACCGCGGCGATGGCGGCGTTGCCGAGACCCTGGTAGGGGATCGACAGCATCAGGCCGACGTCGCCCCAGGAGGTCTCGAGGGCATTCATCAGCGCGGACATATTGCCGCCGTTGGTGTTTCCGAGCAGCTCGGTGGCGTGCTTGTCGCCCTCGGTGGACTCGCCGGCCTTACGGCCGCCGGTGGCGCCGGAGACGTCGGCGGAACCCGAGTCGGACAGGCCCTCGACCATGGCGGCCATGGTGTCCAGCTCGACCGGGTATTCGTGCTCGGCCAGGTCGTACTTGCGCGACGCGGGACGGAAGATCTCCTGCGCGACCTGGTGGGCCTGGTTGGCGCTGGCCCGCAGCTTCTTGGGGAGTTCGAGATTGATCATGAGTGGTCTCTCCGTTGAGAAGTCGGGTCAGAGGAGGACGACGCCCTCGGCGACGCCCACACCGCGCAGATCGCGGTACCAGCGCTCGACCGGGTGTTCCTTGGTGAAGCCGTGGCCGCCGAGCAGCTGCACGCCGTCGAGGCCGATCTGCATGCCCTTGTCGGTGGCCAGCTTCTTGGCCAGCGCGGCCTCGCGGGCGAAGGACAGACCCTGCTCGGCGCGAGACGCACCCCGCAGCGTCACGAGACGAAGACCGTCCAGCTCGATCGCCATGTTCGCGACCATGAACGCGACCGCCTGCCGGTGCGCGATCGGCTCACCGAACGCCTCCCGCTCCTTCACGTACGGAATCACGTAGTCCAGCACGGCCTGACCGGTGCCGATGGCCAGCGAGGCCCAGCCCAGACGGGCCAGCCGCACCGCGTCGGCGTACTCCTCGGCGCGCACCGCGCCCTCGGAGTCGCCCAGCAGGGCGGTGGCCGGAACCGCGACATTGTTCAGGATCAGGCGACCCAGGCCCGCGGCCCGCATACCCATGCTCGGGTCCGCCTCGATGACCAGGCCCTCGGTGTCGGACTCGACGATGAAGAAGGTCGGGCGGCCGTCCAGCTCGGCGGCGACGATGAACAGCTCGGCGTCACCGGCGGCCGGGACCAGGGTCTTCACACCGTTGAGGCGGAAGCCGCTGGGGGAGCGGGTGGCCTTGGTCTTCAGCGCGAACGGGTCGAACAGCGCCTGCGGCTCGGCGATGACCACCGAGGACTGCGGCACGTTCTCGCCCGCGTAGGCGCCCAGGTAGCTCTTCTGCTGCGCGTCGGTGCCCCACTGCGACAGCGCGACCGCGACACCGCTCGGCGCCAGGATCGGCAGCGCCAGGCCCATGTCGCCGTACGCCAGCGCCTCGGCGACCAGCGAGTTGGTGACCGCGCCGCGCTCGGAGGCCGCGCCCTCGAGCTCCTCGGGCACGTTGATCAGCGTGACGCCCAGCTCGGCGGCCCGCTCCAGCAGGTCGCGCGGCGCCTTGGCCGAGTTGTCAGCCTCGTACGCGGCCGGGCGCAGGATCTCGCCGGCGAAGTCGCGCACCGTCTCGACGATCATCTGCTGCTCGTCGGTCGGGGTCAGGTCGAAGTAGTCCTTCTTACGAGACTCGTTGGCGGGCAGACGCTTCGGAGCGCCACCGCCGGCGACCTTCTCGAACGCGCGGGTCGCGGCACCGAGGGTGCGGAATCCGGTCTTGGTGCCCTCATAGGTGAGACGCTCGATCGGCTTGCGCAGGTTGTACTTCTCGGCCAGGTCGGACCCCGTGATGGTCGTCATGACCCGCATCGCCGCGCCCATCCAGTCGCGTTTGACCGGGTTGAGGCCAACGGCGGAGGTATCCCGCTTCGTTGCGGTGTCTCGAGTGCTCATAATCACCAAGTTTCTATCGAGGAGGTGGGTGATCCCGCCCAGCAATCTTACTCCTGAGTAAGACTATCTTACTTCAGAGTAAGAACTGTCGTCGAGTGTTGTCGAATCGCGAGGTCAGAGCGGTGGCTCGAACGTGCCGATGACGTAACCCGAATCTAGTGAAACAAACACACTTCAAACGACGGCGAGCTGGGCTAAGGTGTCGGCGCATAACCCGATCCTGATGGAGGCTCGTACATAATGAAGATCGCGCTCGGAACGGTCGGCTTCGTCGCCGCCGGTCTCTTCCTCACCGCCCCCGCCGCGAATGCCGAAGTGCCGCTGCAGAACATCGACATCGGCATCACCGGCTCTGGCATCGGCACCGGCTCGGGCACCAGCGGGTGCAGCACCGGCGTCGGCACCGAGATCGGCCTCGGCTCGGTCGGCGTCGGCTCGTCCATCCCCGGCGGCCCGTTCCTCGACCTCGGTTCGGTCTGCGTTCCGCTGGGCTGATACCCCCAGGCGTCGCCACGCCGGCATGAGCAGGCGCAGTGACGCGCCCGGTAGCGGGACCGCAGCCCGCGCCGGGTACCCCTCGAAGAACTTCGAATCAGGCCTGCAGTGCCGCCAGAACCTGGTCCTGCAGATGCGAATTGGTCGCCACCGCGCTACCGCCGTGCGGCCCCGGATTGCCGTCGAGCGACGTGAAGGTGCCGCCCGCCTCGCGAATCAGAATGTCGAGCGCGGCCATGTCCCACAGCGACAGCTCCGGCTCGGTGACGATGTCCACCGCACCCTCGGCCAGCAGCGCGTAGCCGTAGAAGTCGCCGTATCCGCGCACCCGCCACACCTCGTCGGTGAGCGCGATGAGCTTGGCGCGGCGGCCGATGGCCCGCCAGCCGGACAGGCTCGAGATCGCCAGACTGGACGCCCCCAGCTCCGCGATCGCGGACACCGAAATCGCCTTGGGCTCACCCTTTTCGAAGGTGCTCCACGCGCCGTGGCCCGACGCCGCCCACCAGCGCCGCGACAGGCCGGGCGCGCTCACCACGCCCACCACCGGCACGCCGTCCTCGAGCAGTGAGATGAGCGAGGCCCACACCGGCACGCCGCGCACGAAGTTCTTGGTCCCGTCGATCGGATCGATCACCCACTGCCGCCCGGTGAACTCGGCGTCCCCGCCGAATTCCTCGCCGAGCACCAGATCGTCGGGACGCTCGGCCGCGAGGACCTCCCGCACCATCCGCTCGACCGCCAGATCCGCGTCCGACACCGGCGTCAGATCCGGTTTCGAATCGATCTTCAAGTCGAGCGCCCCGAACCGCTCACGGGTGATCACATCGGCCGCGTCGGCCAGCCTCAGCGCAAGTTCCAGGTCAGCGGAGTATCCGGTCACCCCGAGCACGTTAGTCCTCCCCCGTTAACACCGGGTGTCCCACATCCCCAACGACCGGTGGCACACCGGTGCCGGGAGCGGCCGCGAATTCGCCGGTCGGTGTGCCACCCGGTCGGTCAGGCGCTGACAGCGTCCTGCCGGGCGGTGCTGAGCGCGGTTGCCCACCAGTGCAGCTGGGTCAGCAGCCGGTCGGCGGCCTCCTCGTACTCGGCGGGTTCGATCAATGTGCCCGACTGGTCGAACAGCAGGTAGTAGCGGGAGAACGAGAGGTAGTTCCGCACCGTGTGGGCGTTCAACTCGTTGAACACCGCGCGCAGCCCCTCGATCGCCAGCAGCCCGCCGGACCCGCCGCTGTAGCCGACGAATCCGACCGTCTTGCGATCCCATTCGGTGACATGCCAGTCGATAGCCGTCTTGAGCGACGACGGGAAGCTGCGGTTGATGTCGGGCGTGACGACCACGAACGCGTCCGCCGCTGCCAGCCGCGCCGCCAGCTCGTCGCCATTGCCGGGGCGGGCCGGATTCGGCTCCATCGCCATCGGGATCGCGGGCAGTTCGTGCGGCAGGTTGTAGTCGGCCAGATCGATCACATCCACCTCGAACGCGCCGTGGACGCGGGTCCGCGCGGCGAACCAGTCGGCCACCACCGGTCCGAAGCGTCCCTCCCGGACGCTGCCGATGATCACCGCGAGGCGCAGGGACGTGCTGGTCATGAGGGTCTCCTTGGGGGATCCGGTGCGGCCGGTCGGCCGCTCGGGATCAACTCTGCGAGTTCGCAAGACCGGTAGGGAGACCACGCTGAGGGTGGTAGTGGCAGGGACACCCTCAGCGGCCGCCTTGGTTGTTACCGTCGAAAACGTGAGTGAGAACGAGCTGGGACTGTTCCTGCGCCTGCGCCGCGAGGCCGTCACACCCGCTGAGGTGGGCCTGCCGACCGGTCCGCGGCGGCGCACGCCCGGACTGCGCCGGGCCGAATTGGCCACGCTCGCGGGTGTTTCCGTGGAATACCTGACCCGGCTCGAGCAGGGCCGCGACCGGCATCCGTCCTCGCCGGTGCTGATCGCGCTGTCCGACGCGCTCCGACTGACCCCCGCGCAGCGCGTGCACCTGCTCGGTTTCGCGAAGGCGGGGGATCCGAACTTCAACTGCCGCGGCGCATCCGGGCCCAACCGCCGCATCCGCCCGGCCGTGCAGGCCATGCTGGATCAGCTCGAGCCCGCGCCCGCGGCGGTGATGAACCGCCTCACCGAGATCCTCGCCGTGACCGACGGCTACCGCGCCCTGTTCGGGCCGATCGGCATGCTCGACGACGGACTGCCCGGCAACTATGCCCGCTACGTGCTGTCCGATCCGCGCGCCCGGGAGTTCTACCCCGACTGGGAACACAAGGCGGACAAGGTGGTCGCCACCCTCAAACAGGGACCCGGCCGCGCCGACCCGCACGTGAACGCCCTGTTCGACGAACTCGCCGAAACCCTCGGCCCCGAATTCACCGACCGGCTCGACACCATCCCCGGCCTGCCCGACACCAATGGCGTCGGCCGCCTCGAACACCCCGAGGCCGGGTCACTGCGCCTGGCCTACGAAACCCTGCACTTCTCCGCGGACGACGACCAGACCCTCATCGTCTACCTCCCCGCCGACGACGCCACCGCGACCGCCGTGGACCGCCTCGTCGGCCGTCGCCCCGGCGGCCTGCGCGCCGTCGCGGGGTGAGCAGCGCGGCCACGAGCCGCCGAAGTTTCGGAGTAATGGACCGCCCCGGTAGATTGGAACACCGTGCATCCTGACGTCTCCGCTGATCTGGCCGAACTCGACACGACTCTGAAGACCATCGAGTCGGTGCTCGATATCGACGAGCTGGCTCGCCGCATCGACGAGCTGGAACACCAGGCGGCCGACCCGGAGCTGTGGAACAACCAGGAGCACGCGCAGAGCGTGACCAGCGAGTTGTCGCACGCGCAGGCCGAGATGCGGCGGGTCAAGGATCTGCGGCAGCGGCTCGAGGACCTGCCGGTGCTCTACGAGCTGGCCGAGGCCGAGGAGGGCGCGGACCAGGTCGCGGCGCTCGCCGACGCCGATGCCGAGCGGTCCTCCCTGCACGCCGATATCGAGGCGATGGAAGTCCGGACCCTGCTCTCGGGCGAGTACGACAAGCGTGAGGCGCTGGTCAATATCCGTTCCGGCGCGGGTGGCGTGGACGCCGCGGACTGGGCGCAGATGCTGATGCGCATGTACGTGCGCTGGGCCGAGGGGCACAAGTACCCGGTCGAGATCTACGACACCTCTTACGCGGAAGAAGCGGGCATCAAGTCGGCGACCTTCGCGGTGAAGGTGCCCTACGCGTACGGCACGCTGTCGGTCGAAATGGGTACGCACCGACTGGTCCGTATCAGCCCGTTCGACAACCAGGGCCGCCGCCAGACCTCCTTCGCCGAGGTCGAGGTGCTGCCCGTCGTCGAGACCACCGACCACATCGAGATCCCCGAGGGCGAGATCCGCGTCGACGTGTACCGCTCCTCGGGCCCGGGCGGCCAGTCGGTCAACACCACCGACTCCGCGGTCCGCCTGACCCACATCCCGACCGGCATCGTGGTCACCTGCCAGAACGAGAAGTCGCAGCTGCAGAACAAGATCTCGGCCATGCGCGTGCTGCAGGCCAAGCTGCTCGAGCGCAAGCGGCAGGAAGAGCGCGCCCAGATGGACGCGCTCAAGACCAACGAGGGCGCGTCCTGGGGCAACCAGATGCGCTCCTACGTGCTGCACCCGTACCAGATGGTCAAGGATCTGCGCACCAACTACGAGGTCAACAACCCCTCCGCCGTGCTCGACGGCGACATCGATGCTTTCATCGAAGCCGGAATTCGTTGGCGCATGCGAGAGCAGTCGGCGAATTAGGCCGATCCTGCTGCTTCCTTCGGTGTTCGCGGCCCGCCCCGGTCTGGACTGACGGAGCGGGGGAGCGAAGCGGAGGAGCGGAGGAGGGAAGACCGGGGTTACGAGGGCCGCGAACCGCCGGAGCGGAGCGGAGGCAAATTGGACACAGAATTCGGGAATTGGCTGCGGTCCAGCGGTTTGGAGATCGTGCTGCTCATCGTGGGCACCATGCTCTTCAGCCGCGGCGCGAACTACGTGCGGGACCGGATCACCCGGCGCATCGACGCCGGATTCCGCAGCAGTGACTCGCTGGTGCGATCGGAGGCGTCCAAGCATCGGCACGCGCTGGCCCAGGTGATCACCTGGGTGGTGCTGTCCATCGTCTACTTCCTGGTCTCGCTGGAAGTGTTGCGGCGCTTGGGCTTCGAGCTGGGCGGACTGGTCGCCCCGGCCGCCGTGCTGGGTGCCGCGCTGGGTTTCGGCGCGCAGCGCATCGTGCAGGATCTGCTCGCGGGATTCTTCCTCATCACCGAAAGGCAGTACGGCTTCGGCGATGTCGTGCGGATCGCGGTCAGCGGGAACTCCGCGGAGGCCGAGGGTACGGTGGAGGACGTCACGCTGCGCATCACCACCTTGCGCAGCGCGGACGGCGAAGTGGTCATCGTTCCCAACGGTCAGATCGTGAAAGTGACCAACCTGTCCAAGGATTGGGCGCGCGCCGCCATCGATGTGCCGGTGCCCGCCACATCCGACATCAACAAGGTCAACGAAGTCCTGCGCGATGTCGGGGCCAAGGCGTTCTCCGATCGCAAGCTCAAGGCCCTGCTGCTGGACCAGCCCAGCGTGATGGGTGTCGAAGATCTCACCGTCAATCAGATGAACATCAAGATGGTGGCCCGGACGCTCCCGGGCAAACAGTTCGAAGTCGGGCGTGAGCTCCGTGTGCGGGTGGCCGCGGCACTGCGCCGGGAGGGTATGGGTGTCGGTGCCGATCAAGCGAATCCGTAAGTCCACCGCGATCCTGATGGCCGTGTGGGTCGCCACCTTCGCGCTCTACGTACTCGTCAAGCCCGCCGGACACGAGCCCAAGAACGCCCCGCCGATGGTGAACACCGTGCTCAGCAACTATCTGCCAAACACATCGGAGCACACCCAGCGCTGACCCCGCGTCCGCGCGGTGTAGTCGGCCGCGCGGTCGTGCTGGCTACACTGGCTCCCCGTGATAACCCTGCGCAACGTCACCAAGTCGTATCAGACCTCGACGCGGCCGGCGCTGGACAATGTCTCCGTCGATATCGAAAAGGGCGAGTTCGTCTTCGTTATCGGGCCCTCGGGCTCCGGAAAGTCCACGTTCATGCGGCTGCTGTTGAAGGATGAGAAACCGACCACCGGTGAGGTGTGGGTCGCCGACTTCCGGGTCGACCGGCTGCCGGGGCGCAAGGTTCCCAAGCTGCGCCAGCGCATCGGGTGCGTCTTCCAGGACTTCCGGCTGCTGCAGCAGAAGACGGTGGAACAGAATGTCGCCTTCGCGCTGGAGGTGATCGGCAAATCGCGAGCATTCATCAATCGGTCGGTGCCCGAGGCGCTCGACATGGTGGGACTCGCGGGCAAGGCCGACCGCCTGCCCGGTGAACTCTCCGGTGGTGAGCAGCAGCGCGTCGCGCTCGCCCGCGCCTTCGTGAACCGGCCGCTGGTGCTGCTGGCGGACGAACCGACCGGCAACCTCGACCCGGAGACCAGTCAGGACATCATGATGCTGCTCGAACGCATCAACCGCACCGGAACCACGGTGGTCATGGCCACCCACGACAACACCATCGTCGACGCCATGCGCCGGCGCGTGGTCGAACTCGATCGCGGACGCATCGTGCGCGACGACGAGATGGGCGTCTACGGGGTGGGCCGATAATGCGCGCGGGATTCCTGTTCAGCGAGGTCTTCACCGGCCTGCGCCGCAACGTCACCATGACCATCGCCATGATCCTCACCACCGCGGTGTCGCTGACCATGCTCGGCGGCGGCCTGCTCGCGGTCCGGATGGCGGACAAGATCCAGGACTACTACGTCCAGCGCGTGGAGATCCGGCTGTACCTCGACGACCAGGTGTCGAAGACGGACCCGGATTGCACCGGGCAGCCGTGCGCCTCGCTCATGGCGGATCTGAAGAAGCACGACTATGTGGCGAACGTGCAGTTCATCAATAGCGCGGACGCGGTGAAGGAGGTCAAGGAGACCACCTTCAAGGATCAGCCGGGACTCGCCGACGAGGTGAGCAAGGACGGACTGCCCGCCTCGTTCCGGGTGAAGCTCGACGACGTCACCAAGTACCGGTCCATCTACGACGACTTCTCCAAGCGGCCCGGCGTCATGACCGTGCTCAATGACATGGACATCGTGGACCGGCTGGTCAGCTTCTTCGTCGGATTGCGCAATGCCGCCTTCGGGTTGGCGGCGCTGCAGGCCCTGGCCGCTTTGATGCTGATCGCCAATATGGTGCAGGTCGCGGCGCTGGCCCGGCGGACCGAGGTGGGCATCATGCGACTGGTCGGCGCCACGCGCTGGTACACGCAGCTGCCGTTCCTGCTGGAAGCCGTGCTGGCGGCGCTGGTGGGATCGGTGCTGGCCGTGGGCGGTCTGTTCGTGGCGCAGCCGCTGGTGATCAACCGGGCGCTGGGGTCGCTGTTCAACGATCAGGTGCTGCCGCGGATCACCGGCGACGACATCGCGGCCGTGGCCATGGTCGTCACACCGATCGGTATCGGATTCGCCGCTCTCACCGCGTATGTCGCCTTGCGGTACTACGTGCGCGAGTGACGGGGTGCGAAGTTCTCGAGCGGGCACTGGTCGTCGGATGGTGTCCGTAGGATTGCCGTCGTGAGTGCGCCGGAGGTCGAGACCATTGACGGGAACCTGGGTGATGCCGGAAGTGATCCGGCACACCAGGTTTTGCGGAAGACGTTCGGGTACGACAATTTTCGCGGGCCGCAGCGGGAGATCGTCGAACAGGTGATCTCCGGCGGCGACGCCCTGGTGCTCATGCCCACCGGTGGCGGCAAGTCGCTGTGCTATCAGATCCCGGCGCTGGTGCGCCCGGGCGTCGGCGTGGTGGTCTCGCCGCTCATCGCGCTCATGCAGGACCAGGTCGACGCGCTCACCGCGGTGGGCGTGCGGGCCGGGTTCCTGAACTCCACGCAGTTCCCCGACGAACGGCGCACGGTCGAGGCGCAATTCGTGGCGGGGGAGCTGGACGTGCTCTACCTCGCACCCGAGCGGCTGCGGCTGGAATCCACCGCCCAGCTGCTGGACCGGGGCAAGATCTCGGTCTTCGCCATCGACGAGGCGCACTGTGTGTCGCAGTGGGGCCACGACTTCCGGCCCGACTATCTGGGCCTGTCCATGCTGCACGAACGCTGGCCGGACGTGCCGCGCATCGCGCTCACCGCCACCGCCACCGAGGCCACCCGCAAGGAGATCGCCGAACGGCTGGACCTGCTCGAGGGGCGCGGGGCCAAACACTTCGTGGCCAGCTTCGACCGGCCCAATATCCAGTACCGGATCGAGGGCAAGAACCGGGCCGAGCATCAGCTGCTCTCGTTCATCCAGAACGAGCACGCCGGCGACGCGGGCATCGTCTACTGCCTGTCGCGCAATTCGGTGGAGAAGACCGCGGCGTTCCTGACCGCCAACGGTGTCGAAGCGGTGCCGTACCACGCCGGTCTGGACAACCGGACCCGCGCGACCAACCAGTCGCGGTTCCTGCGCGAGGACGGCCTGGTCGTGGTCGCCACCATCGCCTTCGGCATGGGTATCGACAAGCCGGACGTGCGGTTCGTCGCCCACCTGGACCTGCCCAAATCGGTGGAGGGCTACTACCAGGAGACCGGCCGCGCCGGGCGTGACGGGCAGCCGTCCACCGCGTGGATGGTGTACGGCCTCAGTGACGTTGTGCAGCAACGCAAGATGATCGACTCCTCCGACGGCGACGCCATGCACCGCCGTCAACTGCAACTGCACCTGGAGGCCATGCTCGCGCTGTGCGAGACCGTCCAGTGCCGCCGGGTCCAGCTGCTCGCCTACTTCGGGCAGCAGGGGGAGCGCTGCGGCAACTGCGACACCTGCCTCAACGCGCCCGAGGCGTGGGACGGCACCGTGTCCGCGCAGAAGGTGCTCTCCGCCGTGCTGCGGCTCAAGCGGGAACGCGGGCAGAGCTTCGGCGCGGGGCACATCGTGGACATCCTGATCGGCAAGCGCAATCCCAAGGTGGAGCAGCACGCCCATCACGAGCTGAAGGTCTTCGGCATCGGCACCGAGCTGCGCGATATCGAATGGCGCGGAGTGATCCGCCAGCTGCTGGCGCAGGGGCTGCTCGCCGTACACGGCGACTACGGGGTCCTGACGCTCACCGAATCCAGCAACCAGGTGTTGTTCGAGAAGCGGCAGGTCATGCTGCGGCGCGAGCCCGAACGCAGCAAGGCGGCCCGAACTTCGAAGCCCGCCAAGGGTTCCCGCCTCGCCGCCGGCGACCTCAGCAAGTCCGATACGGACCTGTTCGAGAAGCTGCGGGCGTGGCGTGCGGCCACCGCCAAGGAACAGGGCGTGCCCGCCTACGTCGTCTTCCACGACGCGACATTGCGCGACATCGCCACCCGCAAGCCCGCGACGATGTCCGATCTCGCGAGCATCTCCGGCATCGGTGAGAACAAGCGCGCCAAGTACGGCGAGGGCGTGCTCGAGGTGGTGGCAGGCGATGGTGGCGCGAGCGGCTCTGCCGGTGCCGCACAAGGTGATTCGCCGAGGATCGCCGCCGATGCCTCGGCCGGGGGCGGCGCGACGGGTGCTGTCGCGGATGGTCGTTCCTCGGGCGTGACGGGAACGGCAAGTTCTGCAACGGCTTCCAAGGCGGCGGCAAGCGGTTCGAGGTTCGCCACGGGATCCACGCCGGACACCGGTTCACGGGGCAGCAGTGGCACGCGCCAGGCCGGGGCGGCCACCCGCGGCCCCGCGCAGCGCTCGACCACGCCTGAATCGCGGCGTACGTCCGGCTCCGGTGCGCCGTCCGGCGCGGGTAGGGGCTCGAATCCCGCGCCGTCCGCCTTCGCTCCGGTCGACGACATCCCCTGGCCCGATGAGGCCCCGCCGGACTTCGACGACCTGCCGCCGGACTACTGATCGGGCGGGCGTTCCGATGAGACACGACATGCCGCAGGTCGCGGCAGAGATCCTCGCGCACCTGCGGGCGGCCGGCTTCCCGGCCGAGGGCTCGCAGAACCGGCAAGTGCTCGCCCTGGCCGAGGAGACAGGCGAGTTCGTCGGCGCGTACCGCCGCTGGTCCGGACAGGCCCGCCGCACAGGCACATTCGAGGAGATGCGGGCCGAGCTGGCGGACGTGGTCATCTGCGCGTGGCTGACCGCCGAGGAGCTGGGCATCGATCTCGACGCCGCGATCGCGGACAAGCTCGCGGTGATCTTCGATCGCGGTTGGCGTGACGAGGTCCCGGAGAGCTGATCCCGGGCGGGCCCCGTAGCGCTCCGCAGGCCTGTCAACAGGCGATTTGGTTGCTGGGCGGCGGCACGATAAGCTTTCGGAGCTGCCGCGGTCCACGGATCGCAGCGAGCGACCTGGTCCCGTCGTCTAGCGGCCTAGGACGCCGCCCTCTCAAGGCGGTAGCGCGGGTTCAAATCCCGTCGGGACTACTGTGAAAGGCCCTTCAGTGAAAACTGAAGGGCCTTTTCGCATTTCACGGCCGTTCTTCCCGCCGCCGGAAAATCGTTGGCGCGCATCGCGATGCGCTGGCTACCTTTATCTCGGCCGCTACTCAGGGGCGCACCGGAATCTCCGGACCGCGTTCCCCGCATCGGGGGTGGCTACTCACTGGTGACGCAGATTCCATCTGCCGAGGTTCGACTCCTTGACGTGATGCGCCCTGACCGGTCGTGGGCGGTATCGCGGCTCTGCGAGCTCTCCGTCCCCGGACGGGGGAGGCTCCCGCCGCGTGCCGTGATCGGTCAGGGCGTGTCCGGTCGTGCCCGATGCCAAGCGAGGGAAGGAGATTGGGATGTTCACGAAGACGATGTTCACGAAGACGTATGCGACTGTCATGGATTGGCAGCGCACCCTGCTGTACCGCGACGGTGTCCTGGAGCGGACGCTGGAGCCGGGCCGCCACCGCTACGACGAGAAGCGCTGCAAGCTCGTCACCGTCGATATGCGCCCGCGCATGCTCCAGGTCGTCGGCCAGGAGTTGCTGACCTCGGACGGCCTGTCGCTGCGCGTCAGCTTCGCCGCGGACTGGGCGGTCACCGATCCGGTGGCGTTCACGGTCGCGGCGCAGAGTGCCGAAGTGGTGCTGTACGGCGCGGTCCAGGAGGTCGCGCGCGACCTGGTGGCCGCGCACACCCTCGACGAGCTGGTCGCCGATCGCGCACTGCTCGGTTCCGGGACGGCGACGGTCGCGGCCGCGGTCGAGCGGCTCGGCATCCGGGTCGACGCCGTGCGCGCCAAGGACCTCATGCTCCCGGGCGAGCTCCGCAAGGCCGCCCTCGAGACGGTCCTGGCCCGTGAGCGCGGCCGCGCCGAGCTGGAGCGAGCCCGCGCCGAGGCGGCCGCACTGCGGTCGCTGGCCAACACGGCCAAGCTGCTCGCCGACAACCCCGTCCTGCTGCGCCTGCGCACCCTGCAGGTCGCGGCATCGCCGGGCGCGAAGGTCGTTCTCGACGTGCGTGAGGAAGCCTGACGGTGATTTTGCTTGCATCATGAAATCGAATGCGCTTAAGCTCACTTTCATGATGCAAGCAGAATCGGCGCGCAACTTCACCACCACGTTCTCGGTGGATCGGTCTCCTCAGGAAGCCTTCGAGGGCATCGTCAATGTCCGAGGCTGGTGGTCCGAGGATGCCGAGGGCGTCACCGATCGGGTCGGCGGCGAGTTCGTCCACCGCTATCAGGACGTGCATCGCTGCACGGTCCGCGTCACGGAATTGGTGCCGGGCCGCAGGGTGGCCTGGCTCGTCGTGGACAACTACTTCAATTTCATCGAAGACCAGGCCGAATGGAAAGGCACCGAGATCATCTTCGAGATCACCGAGAAGGGCGGCGGGGCAGAGGTTCACTTCACCCACATCGGCCTGGTGCCGCAGTACGAGTGCTACGACGTGTGCTCGAACGCCTGGGGCGGGTACCTCGGCGGCAGCCTCCGTAACCTGATCAATACCGGTACGGGACAGCCCAACCCGGCAGCGGGCGGCGCCGCCCCGTCCCACCAGGACGCGGCCTCCGAGTTGCGTGCCGAACGCGCACTCGACGGCCGGTCCGGGTAGAGCGGGGGATCAGGCCAGGGCTGTGGTGTGGTTCTGTTCCCACACCTGGATGTGCGGGCCGAACTCGCTGAGGAAGGCCTGCACGTGCGGGGTCGAGCCGTGATCGTCGAGGGCCTGGCGGGAATCCCAGTGCTCGAAGCACAGGAACAGCGACGGGTCGTCGTTGTCGCGGTAGAACTCGTAGGTGTGACAGCCGGGCTCGGCCAGGGTGGGTGCGGTGAGCGTCAGCATGGCCTGCGCGACCTGGTCGGCGGCGGCGGGATCGACCTTGATGCGGATGAAAGCCGTATGCACGGAGGTCCTTTCGAGGAGAGTCGCTGTGAACTGGCTCACGCCAGCACCGGTTTCATGAGTAACACCGGGCCGCCCGGTCCGGACTGGGCGCGTCCCGGCCACCGGAACCCGGCGAGACCATCCGTAAGCTGGTTGGGAATTCCGACCGGCGACGGGACGATAGAGGAGACATGAAGGAAAAGGGGCGCAAGGTCATCGCCAGCAACAAGAAGGCGAGGCACAACTACGCGATCCTCGAGACGTTCGAGGCCGGCGTGGCGCTGGTCGGCACCGAGGTGAAGAGCCTGCGCGAGGGTAAGGCCTCGCTGGTCGATGCCTACGCCTCCATCGACGATGGCGAGGTGTGGCTGCGCGGCCTGCACGTGCCCGAATACGGTCACGGCACCTGGACCAATCACGCCCCGCGTCGCACCCGCAAGTTGCTGCTGCACCGTCGCGAGATCGACAAGCTGCTCGGCAAGACCAAGGAGTCCAGCCTCACCCTGGTCCCGCTGTCCATGTACTTCTCCGACGGCAAGGTCAAGGTCGAACTGGCTCTCGCCAAGGGTAAGCAGGACTACGACAAGCGCCAGGACCTGGCCCGACGCGACGCCGAACGCGAAGTCACCCGCGAACTCGGCCGCCGCATCAAGGGCATGCGCGGCTGACCGATCGGCCCGCGCGTTAATGGAATGAACCAAGGTTTGTGCGGTGTTAGGATAGGTAGCCCGGTGAGAGCCGGGAAGTTCATCTGAATCGGTGAACACAGACGGGGCTGAACGGTTTCGACTGCGTACGTTGATTCAGGGGAAGCGTGTCGGTGCAGGCAGGAGACCACCGTATAAGCGTCGCTGTAACCCTATAAGCGCCGATTCTCATCAGCGCGACTACGCTCTCGCTGCCTAAGCAACGAAGCGTGTCTGTCAGCCCGGGTTCGCCCTCGACCCGGTCCCTGGCATCAGCTAGAGGGCTCTACCGTCCGGCGCGGTCGCGGCGTCGGATGGGACATCCAACAGCGACTGGGATCGTCATCTCGGCTTGTTCGCGTGACCGGGAGATCCGAGCAGAGGCATAGCGAACTGCACACGGAGAAGCCCTGGAGATGCGGCGGAGGACCCGGGTTCGATTCCCGGCAGCTCCACCTCGAGGCTCCCGACCTGATCCCAGGTCGGGAGCCTTTTTCATGCCTCCCTAGCCGCGGCCGAACACCTCATACGTGCCGAGCTCGTGGGTGACCTCCTGACGCCAGGACACGATGCGCCAGCCTTCCGGGCCGCGCCGCACCGTGGCGTGATACCAGCCGAACACCTCGTATTGCAGATCCGGCCGCCCCTGTCCGATGTGGTGAACCCGCATTTTGGCTGTCACAGTACCTGTTTCGCCGTCGATGGCGGCCGACTCGTTGCCCATGAGGTGCTGCGTCGGCCCGCAGCCGTCGAGATACCCGCGAATCATCCCGGCCAGATTGTCTCGGCCCGAGACGATCTCACTACCCGCGTAATCGGCCGAGACATCCGGGCTGAACACGGTATCCAGCGCTGCCCAGTCCCGCCGGTCCAGGGCGTCCGCGTATCGGTGCAGTAGTCCGATGACTTCTGTCGCATCACTCATCCGCCGGACGCTAGCCGCACCCACCACGCCCGCCCGGCTCCGTCCTGATCATCGGGATACGGAGCTACTTCGACGACCGGCTCTGAGTGCAGCGCACTCGCTGTGCAAGGTCAGCGAAATCGACTGTGCGCGTGGTATCGACGACGATCACGGGAGTCAGTCCCAGCGGGGCAGCCTTCGTGGCCCAGTCATCCCAGTTCTCGGACAAGCTCAGCAGGTCCTGGTGAACAGCCGCACGCTGTCTCGACGCGTACCGAGCTCTGGCGATCTCCGGAGGAACATCGCACCAGATCTCCACCACCCTGCGTACACCGGACCTTTCGATCCCCGACCTCGCGAAGCCCAGATCGCGCGGCCTGAACCACCACGAATCGATCACCACGTCGGTTGATGACTCTCTCGCCAGCGCCCACACCGTGTCCATAGCGATCCCACCAAGCTTCGCCCCGCCGACAGCTCCGCCCGTACTTTCCGCCAGCCCTTCTTTGACGATGTCCTTGGATAGGAACGAGGCATTCAGATTGAGCGCCAGTTCGGCGCCCAAGGTTGTCTTCCCCGAGCCTGGAAGTCCGTTGACCAGCACCAGAAGTCGGTTCACGGCGGTGCGCTCCATGTCAGTAGACGTGTCAGGTTGTTGTCAGGGCGCTGTCAGTCTGCCCGGCGAAAGTGTGTCCATCGAACAGAACGACCGGGACCGAACCGGTTGGGATCACCAGAGATTCGAAGGAGAACACGACATGTCCATCACCCTGACCGACCAGGACAAGAGCACCATCCGCACCGCCGCCTACGGCGCGGTCGCGCTGCTCTCCGCCGCCGGGGCGCCGCACAAGGGCAGCAGCCAGGGCTCGATTGCCCTCACCTCGGCGACAGGGGTGGTCGGGCATGTGCTGTCCACCCGGGCCCGTGACATCCACCTGGACGGCAAGAACGTTGCCGAGCTGGCTGATCAGGTGCTGTCCGCGCTGACGGCGGCGATCACGTTGCTCGGTGCGCAGGATCCGGTCGAGGCCGCCAACTTCCGTGCCACCGTGTTGGTCGCGGTCGAGGCCACCGCGCAGGCCAAGGGCGATCCGGGCCCGGCGGTGACCGCCATGGCCGGCAAGATCGCCGTTGCTCTCGACGCCGTGTAACCCACAGCCCCCTATGTTCGGCCAGGCCACGCCGACCTCATTCGGTCGGAAGTGGTTGCCGGACAGTTGAATACCGAGTCATTCGGCGTCACCCAAATCGTCTACGACGTCGTGCGCTGAACGAGGTCCCCTCACCATGGGTGAGGGGACCTTTTCGTGTTCGAGTGGCGGCGTTCGATTCCTGTGTTCGATGTGCCCGAATGTTTCGAAACATCGCAATTCGCAGGTCATTTCGTATATCTCATCGTTCACGGCTGCGAAACGCCCGGATGACGACGTGGATACCGGCCCATCCAATTCTGTAGGCCGCGTGTCCGGATGAGAAGAGTTGAGCTTGGTCGTCTATCTACTGCGCCGCTTGCTGCAGGCGGTGATCACGGTGTTCGTGGTGGTTTCGCTGGCCTTCGCGCTCGGACGGCTGACCGGTAGCCCGGCGGCCACCCTGCTGCCGGAGACGGCGAGCGAGGCCGATATCGCGGCGCTCGACGCGAAGCTGGGGTTCGACAAGCCACCGCTCACCCAGTACGTCGACTATCTGCGCGGAGTAATCGCCGGGGATTTCGGCGATTCCTACCGGCAGCAGGGCACCTCGTCGATGGCGATCGTCGGAGAGCGGCTGCCGGCCTCGCTGCAGCTCGGGACGGCCGGATTCGTGCTCGGAATCCTGCTCGCCTTCCTCGCGGTGCTCACGGTGCATCTGACCGGAATCCGGTCACTGCGCGGCGTACTGCTCGCGCTTGGTGCGGCGCGACTCGCGGTGCCGGACTTCTTGTTCGGTCTGCTGTTGGTGCTGATGTTCTCGGTGACCCTGGGTTGGCTGCCGTCGCTGGCTAGCGCGAATCCGCTGTCCATCGTGATGCCGGCGGTCACCATCGCGACCGCGCAGTTCGTCGTGTACGCCCGGCTGCTCGACAATTCGCTGACCACCGAGAGCGCACAGGACTATGTGCGCACCGCGTATGCCCGCGGCGAGCGCCGCTCGACCGTGGTGCTGCGCGAAGTGCTGCCGAACGCGCTCCTACCGGTCCTCACGGTTTCGGGCATCAATTTCGGCACGCTGCTGGGCGGGCTGGTGATCGTTGAAAGCGTTTTCGCCTGGCCGGGTCTGGGCCAGTTGATGCTCACCTCGGTGTTCAGCCGGGACTTTCCGGTCGTGCAGTCCGGGCTGGTCGTCATCGCGACCATCTTCGTCGTCGTCAATCTCGCCGTCGACATCCTGTACGGCTTCGTCGATCCGAGAGCGAGAGTCCGATGATCAGAACCGCCTTCGCCCGCATCAGGTCCGCTCGCGATATCGCCGCATTGCTCGGCGTCGCCATGGTTCTCCTGGTCGTGCTGTTCTCGCTGCTGTATCCCCTCACCGACGGTTACAGTCCGTACTCGCAGGAGTTGGCTGACGCGTTCACGCGGCCGTTCACCACGGCGCGGTATCCGCTCGGCACCGACTCGCTGGGCCGCGATCTGGCCAGCCGCCTGGCGCTGGCGGGCCGGATCACCCTGGGCCTGGTCGTGGTCATCGTGGTGGTCAACTCGGTCATCGGCGTCATCATCGGCACCGTCTCGGGCTATTTCCGCGGCGCCCTGGACAGCCTGCTGATGGGGTATGCCGATGTGCAGCTCGCGGTTCCGATGAGCCTGGTCATCATGGCGCTGTCCGCGGTGCGCGGACCGAGTGTCGGGCTCATGGCCACGATTCTGGGACTCACCTTCTGGGTGGGGTACGCCCGGGTCGGCCGTTCGGTGGCGCTGGGTCTGTCCACGCGCGACTTCGTCATCGCGCCGCGGCTGCTGGGAGCCAGTTCGATCTGGGTGATGCGCAAGCACATCGTGCCGCACGTGCTCGTGCCGGTGGGCATTCTGGCGGCCGCCGATCTGGGGAACGTCATGATCATGATCTCGTCGTTCGACTATCTCGGGCTCGGTGTTCAACCACCCACTCCCAGTTGGGGACTGATGATCACCGACGGGCAGAAATATGTGCGCCAAGCGCCGTTCCTCACGCTGGTCCCAGCGGTCGCGCTGCTGCTCGTCATTGCCGGAACCCTGCTGATCAGTCAGCGATTCACCGGCGAGGGCCTTGGATCGCGCCGGGCGACGGGCGCTCGCGCGCCGTTCCGGAAGGCGGTGACGGCATGAGCGGCGACCGATCCCACGACCGTGTCCCACTGCTCGAGGTCACCGACCTCACCATCGGCTACTTCACCGCGTCCGGTGAACGGGTAGTGCTCGTCGACTCGGTCTGCCTTCGCCTCGAAGCGGGAGAAGTGCTCTGTCTCGTAGGCGAATCCGGCTCCGGTAAGTCGGTGACCATGCTCGCCGTGCTGGGTCTGCTCACCCCGCCGCTGACGATCTTCTCCGGCAGCGTGAAGTTCCGCGGGCGCGAGCTGGTCGGGGCGGACGAGGCCACGATGCGGCGGCTGCGCGGGGCGGAATTGGGGATGGTGTTCCAGGATCCGATGACCTCGCTCAATCCGGTGCGGCGGGTCGGGACGCAAATCGAGCGGGCGCTCGCGATCCATCAGCGTCTCGATGCCAGGGCCCGCCGCCGACGAGTCGTCGAACTGCTGGGCGAAGTGGGTATCCCGCAGCCCGAGCAGCGCTCCCGCGCCTATCCGCACGAGTGGTCGGGCGGCATGCGGCAGCGCGCGGTCATCGCCATGGCGATGGCGAACGATCCGGCGGTGCTCATCGCCGACGAGCCGACCACGGCCCTGGACGTGACCATTCAGGCCCAGCTGATGGATGTGCTGGCGACCGCCCGGGCACGCGGTGGCGCGGGCATGGTGCTCATCACCCACGACCTCGGACTCGTCGCCCAGCACGCCGATCGCGTGGCGATCATGTACGCGGGCCGGGTCGTCGAGACGGGCACGGTGTGGCAGGTGTTCGACGACGCCACCCACCCGTACACCCGCGGACTACAGCGAAGTCTGCTCGGCGAGGCGCGGGCCGAGGCGCAAGGCCGCGCCTACGCCATCCCGGGATCGCCGCCCGCTCCGACCGATCGGCCGCCGGGCTGCCGGTTCGCCCCACGCTGCGAATTCCCGGGCAAGAACGGCGAATGCGAGACGGCCACACCGGTGCTCGCCCAGTTGAGCGCTGATCACGCCATCGCCTGCCCGCCCGCTCACGCCCTCGCCGGACAGGAGGCCTCGTCATGAATCCGACAGCTGTTCCCGAAGCGGTCATCCGGGTCGAAGACCTCGCGGTGAGTTTCGATATCCGTCGAGGACTGCGCCGATCACGGACACTGCGCGCACTCGACGGGATCACCTTCGAGGTCCGGCGCGGCGAAACCTTCGGTCTGGTTGGCGAATCCGGAGGCGGCAAATCCACGCTGGTGCGCACCCTGTTCGGGATCAACACCCCGACCGCGGGGCGCGTCTGGATTCTCGGGCGTGACCTGAGGACCCTGACGCCACGGGCGCGGCGGGCACTGCGGAACCGGGTGCAACTGGTCTTCCAGGACCCGTACTCCTCGCTCGACCCGCGCATGACCGCGCACGACATCGTGGCCGAACCCCTGCGCATCGTTGGCGGATACACCCGGGAGCGGGTCGTGGAGCTCCTGGACCAGGTCGGCCTCACCGCGGACGCGCTGCCGCGTCGCCCCGCCGAATTCTCCGGCGGGCAACGGCAACGCCTCGGTATCGCACGCGCGCTCGCACTGGAACCGGAGGTGCTCGTGCTCGACGAACCGGTCTCCGCGCTCGACGCCTCGGTGCAGGCGCAGGTGATCAATCTGCTGCAGGACCTGCAGGAGCGGCTCGGACTCTCCTATCTGTTCATCGCGCACGACCTTTCGGTGGTGCGGCACATGGCGGACAGGGTCGGGGTGCTGCATCTGGGAAAGCTGGTCGAAATCGGCGAGACCGAAGCGGTTTTCACCGATCCCGGCCATCCCTATACCCGCGCGTTGATCGCCTCCGCGCCCATCCCCGATCCCCATCGGCGCGGCCGTGATGCCGCGGTACTCGTGCGTGGCGAGATGCCCGATGCCTCGAATCCACCGAGCGGGTGCACCTTCCGCACCCGATGCCCCGACACGAGAGACGACTGCGCCGAACGCGAACCCCCGCTCATACCGCTCGACCCGGCCGACGCGCTCGATCTGATCGGCCGCACGGGTCACTCGGTCGCCTGCCATTACCCCGCGTTGCCGACCCGGCCTCCGAAATCCCTTTCCCTCCTCAGTGATTAGGAACATTTGTGAGATACAAGATCCCCGCCGCCATGGCCGCGCTGACCGTCCTGGCCGCCTCCGTGGCACTGACCGGCTGTGCTCCCGCCGGTAGCTCCGGCACCTCGGGCAACGCGATCGTGGTGGGTGCGGTCGCCGAGCCCGAGCATGTTCCCGACCCGATCGTCGACGGCTCGCTGGCGGGCTACAACTACTACTTCGCCGCCTTCGACCAGCTGGCCCGCTTCGACGAGGACGGCAAGCTCACCCCGTTGCTCGCCACCAGCTGGGAGCCGAACGCCGACTTCACGAAGTGGACGTTCACGATTCGCGACAACGCCAAGTTCCACAATGGTGAGCCGGTGAAGCCGTCCGATATCGCCTTCACCTACAACACGATCAAGGCGACGCCGTCCGGCGACCCGGCCTCCTACATGGAGATGTTCGAATCCGCGGCGGTGGGCCCGCAGAACACGGTGGTGTTCACCCTGAACGCCTCGTACTCGGCGTGGCCGAGCATCGTCACCGGCGTCTCGATCGTGCCCGAAAGCGTGTACACGAAACTGGGTTCCGCCGGTTTCGCCGCCGCGCCGGTCGGCTCGGGTCCGTTCCAATTCGATCACTACACCCGCGGCGTCGAGTACGTGGTCAAACGCAATCCGAACTACTGGGGAGCGGCGCCGGCAGTCGACAAGGTGACCTTCAAGACGGTGGGCGACGCCGATGCCCGCCTCAACGGGGTCCAGTCCGGAAGCCTGGACGTGGCACTGATGGCACCGAATCAGGTTTCCGCACTGACAGGTTCGTCGAATGTCACCGTCAAGTCCAAGGTGTCCAATGGCGTCACCTTCCTGGGCATGAATTCGACGGGCGGACCGCTGGCGAATGAGAAGGTGCGCCAGGCCATCTCGGTGGCGATCGATCGCGAGAGCATCGTGAAGAACGTGCTCGCCGGGAAGGCGACCGTCGACAATCAGCTCATCGCCGCGAATGTGGGCGGCTACGATCCGACCTACCCACGCGCCGTCTATGACCCGGCCAAGGCCAAGCAGCTGGTCGCCGAGTCCGGCTACACCGGTCAGGAGATCCCGTTCCAGTACGCCACCAACGGCCGCATCCCGCTGAGTTCCGAAATCGCGCAGGCGATTCAGGGTGACCTCGCCAAGGTCGGCATCAAGGTCGCGTTGCAGGGCACCGATCAGGGCAGCTTCTCACAGATCATCTACGGGACGAAGACCGCGAAGGGCCTGTACCTGAACACCTACGCGCCCTCGACGCTGGACGGTGACGCACCGGTGTCCTCCATGTTCGGCGGCCAGCAGAACGACTACGCCATGGTGCCCGCCACCGCCGCGCTGGTCGCCAAGACACGGACGGTCAGTGGCCCGGCCCGGATCAACGCCTATCGAGAGCTGTTCCAGTTCAACGATGCTCGGGCCTTGCTCATCGGTCTGTACACGCCCGACACGAACTACGCGGTGAACCCCAAGCTGAATTGGACGCCGCGGGCCGACGGCATGATCACCGCGCACACCGCGACCTTCAGGAACGCCGCATGAACGACCTGGTCATCGGCAACGTTCACCCGTGGGGCGGGAAGCCGGTCGAGCTGGTCATCGAAAACGGGGTAGTGGCCAAGGTTTCCGAGGCGACGACAGTAATACCGGTCGCCCCTGCGACTCCCTCCGGTAGCTACCTCGACGGCGGCGGCCGGCTCATCCTGCCCGCGCTCTCCGATGTCCACCTGCACCTGGACTCCAGCTGTCTCGGCCTCCCCGTCCGCCCCTACACGGGTGGGCGCGGGCGCTGGGGCCGGATCATGAACGATCGGGAGCACTGGCGATCGGCGGAACGCACTGTCACAGAACGGGCGTCGTTCACCCTCGCCGTGGCTGTTGCCAATGGCGCGACCCGTATCCGCACCCATGCTCAGGTGGACGCCGACTCCCGGTTGGACAAGCTCGAGGGCGTGCTGGCGGCGCGGGAACGGTATGCCGATGTCGCCGACGTGCAGATCGTCGCCTTCCCCCAGGTCGGGATCCTGCGCGAACCCGGCGTCGTGGATCTGCTCGACGCGGCGCTGCGCGCGGGCGCGGACCTCATCGGCGGCATCGACCCGTGCGAGATCGACCGGGACCCGGTGCGGCACCTCGATGCCGTCTTCCTGCTCGCCGAACGGCATCAGGTCGGCGTCGACATCCACCTGCACGAGGCCGGTGAGCTGGGCCTGTTCACCCTGTCGCTGATCCTCGAACGGGTCGAGGCGCTCGGCATGCGAGGGCAGGTGACGATCTCGCATGCCCGGTGTCTCGCGAGCGGGCTGCCCGGCGTCGCCGAGGCGATCGCCCGCCTCGCGGCGAACGAGGTGGCGATCACGCACGCCGCGGGCGGAAACGGCTGGGAGCTGCCGCTGCTCGAATTGGCGGCCGCGGGTGTGCGAGTCGGGGTCGGCATGGACGGTCAGCGCGACTTCTGGTCCCCGTACGGCAACGGCGACATGCTCGATCGGGCCTGGCAACTCGCCTTCACCAACGGGTTCTCCAGCGATGCGGAGATCGAGCACGCGCTCGCCATCGCCACCTGGGGCGGTGCGGGCGTGATCGATCGCCGCCTGAGCGTGCTGGATCGGCTCGGGCTGCACCCCGGGTTCGAGGCTGGCGATCCCGCCGAATTCCTGCTGGTCGATGCGCCCAGCCCGACCGACACCGTGATGGATCGGCCCGCTCGCCGGACGGTCGTGCATCGCGGGGCGGTCATCGACGTCGACACTGCCCTCGAGGGTTTCGAGTGGCCCGGCGGGACGGGGAGGTGAGCGTGCGTCGCGCCATCCGGGCAGCGCATGTGCTCGCCTATTCGGGGGACGGGCATGTGCTGCTGGACCATGCGGAGGTCGTGGTCGACGGGACGCGCATCCTCGCCGTCGGGCCGCACGGCGCGGCGGCGGTGGACGACGTGGTCGACCTGGGCGAGGCCCTGTTGACGCCGGGATTCATCGATCTCGACGCGCTGACCGATATCGACCACGCCCTGATCGACTCCTGGCAGCCACCCGAACTTGGACTCGGTCTGCAATGGTCCCGCGACTACGCCGAACAGCGACGGCGAGCCGTATTCGACAGCGCGGAAAGGGCTTTCATCCGCGAATACGGGTTCGTCCAACTGCTGCTGCACGGCGTGACCACCGCCATGCCCATCGCCTCGGAGGTGCACAGCGACTGGGCGGAGACGTTCGAGGACGCGGTGGCCATGGCCGAGACCGCCGAGCGGCTCGGACTGCGGGTCTACCTCGGGCCGAGCTACCGGTCCGGAGTGAACGTGGTGGATGACGACGGCACTCGCTCGCTGTATTGGAACGAGGCGCTGGGTCTCGAAGGATTCGACGGGGCCGAGCGGTTCCTCGCGTGGGCCCGGAACAACACCTCCGATCTCGTTCACGGCGTCCTATTGCCCTGCCGCATAGAGACACTCAGCGAAGATCTGCTGCGGCGGACCGCGAAGCTGGCTGCCGAAGCCGGGGTGCTGGTCCGACTGCATGCGCTGCAGGGGCTCACCGAACGCAGTCTCGTGCTGGAGAAGTTCGGTGCGCCGCCGCTGCGGGTCTTGGAGCGCACAGGTCTGCTCGGCCCGAAACTGCTGCTGCCGCACGGGATCTACGTCGACTCGCATCCGCTCGTCGGTGTCGGCACCGATATCGACGTCGCGACGCTGGCCGCCGCGGGCGTCACGATCGTGCACTGCCCGCTCACCTCGGCCCGCTACGGCGCGGCCCTGGACAGTTTCGAGCGCTATCGGGCGGCCGGAGTCGGTCTCGCGCTCGGCACCGACTCCTTTCCGCCCGATCTGATCCGGGGTATCGACACCGGAGTCAATATCGCCAAGGTCGCCGCGCACCGCCTCGACGCGGCCGGCTACGGCGACTATCTGACCGCCGCGACGCTGGGCGGGGCTGCGGCCCTCGGACGCCCCGACCTCGGTCGAATCGCGGCGGGCGCCACCGCTGATCTGGTCGCCTTCCGGCTCGGCGATATCCGTGACGGCGTCCTCGACGATCCGATCCGCACCATCTGCATGAACAGCACGGCCCGCGCGGCGACCTTCTCGATGATCGCCGGGCGCATCGTCATGCGAGACGGCGACGTGCCCGGCATCGACCTGCCCGCCATGGCCCGCCGCGCCCAATCCCTGTTCGACCGCATGCGCCAGGCATACTCCGACAGGGACTATCTGCGACGCGACCCCGACGACCTCTTCCCCCCGTCCTTCCCCCGAACGCGATCCACCGCCTGAGCGAAAACGGTCAGGCGCTGAGGTCGACTTCGGTGCCGATGCCGTTGGCTCGGGCCTTGTCGATGAGCAGGCGGGCGGTGGCCAGGTCCTGGAGGCCGATGCCAACGGAGTTGTAGAGGGTGATGTCGGTGTCGGCGGTGCGGCCGGGGGAGGTTCCGGTGATGACGTCGCCGAGTTCGGTGGTGACCGCGGAGTCGGGGATCGCGCCCTCGGCGATGGCGAGGAGGGTGTCGCCGGATTTGGTGAGGGTGGTGGCGATCGAGTCGACTATGACGCGGGAGCGGCGCATGGCCTCGCCGTCGATCTCGCGGTGGTCGTTGCGTGGCGGCGCGCCTACCGCGTTGACGTGGAGGCCGGGGGTGAACCACGCGCCGTGCACGATCGGGTCGCGGGACGGGGTCAGGGTGCAGAGGATATCCGCGGCCCTGGTGACTGCCTCGGGGGAGTCGAGGGCCTCGATGGTGAGGTCGAGATCGGCTACGGCGGTGCGGAATTCGCTGACGGTGGCGGCGGTGCGGGACCAGACGTAGACGGTGTCGAGGTTGCGGACGCGGGCGATCGCGCGGGTGTGCTCGACGGCCAGGTTGCCCGCGCCGATCAGGCCGAGGGTCGAACTGGCCTGGCGGGCCAGGTATTTCGTCGCGACCGCGGTGGCGGCCGCGGTGCGTACGGCAGTGACCAGCCGGCCGTCGATGAGGGCCTCGCAGCCGCCGTGCTCGGCCGAGGTCACCACGATCACCGAGCGCTGCACCGGAAGCCCGCGGGCCCGGTTGTCCGGCAGATCGGCCAGCAGTTTCACGGCGGCCGCGTTCGCGGATTCGGCGGCGGCGGCCATCGGGATGAAGGCGGCCCGGCCCAAGGACATGGCGGGTGGGGCGGGGACTACCGCGGTGCCGCGGGCGAGGTCGGCGTGTGCGCGTTCCACCGCCGCGAGCACCTCGCCGCGGTCGAGCACGGCGCGCACATCGGAATGCGACAGGATCAGAGTCAACGGTGCTCCTCGAGAACGTTTGCGGGTCAGAAGGTTCGGGCGAAGGCGACGGTCAGGTCGCGTGGGGAGCGGCTGTTGCCGACCAACCCGCTCACGGCGACGATCGCGATCAGATAGGGCAGCATCACCAGCAGTGCGAACGGCACGTGCAGGCCGAGCGCGGGGAGCGCGAATTGCAGCGCCTGGGCGATGCCGAAGAACACCGAGGCCAGGACCACTCCGAGCGCCCGCCACCGTCCCGCGATCACCGCTACCACGGCCAGATAGCCGATGCCGCCGGTCATGTTGTCGCTGAAGGAATGCACCTCCGACAGCGCGAGCTGCGCGCCGCCCAGACCGGCGGCCACCGCGGCCAGCAGGACGCAGCCATAGCGGACCGCGCGCACCGGAAGCCCGGTGCGATCCGCCGCCACGGCATCCTCGCCGATGGCGTCGACCACCAGACCGAGCTTGGTGCGGCGGGCGAACACCACCGCGAGTACGGCGACCAGCGCCATGCACAGATAGCCGAGCGCGGTCTGCCCGAACAACGCGGGCCCGACGACCGGGACGCGGTGCAGCAGCGGAATGGGCAGCGGGTCGAAACCTGGAGCGCTGTGCCCCTTGCCGTCGGCGAGCAGCAATCGTGCACCGTAGGTGGTCGCGCCCAGCGCCAGCGCATTGCTCGCGATTCCGACGACGATCTGGTCGGCCCGCAACGCGACACTCCACACCGCTTGCACCACACCGAAAATCGCCGCCGCCGCGACGGCCGCGAGCGTTCCGAGCACCGGCGAACCGGTGGAGACCGCGCCGAGGACGCCGGCGAACGCGCCGGTCAGCATCATCGCCTCGAGACTCAGATTGAGCACACCGGCGCGTTCGCTGACCAGCTCGCCACTGGCCGCCACCAGGATGGGGAGCGTGAAACCGATGCCGCTGGTGGCGATGTCGGTGACCGTGTCCAGGCTCATCGCATCGCTCCCGTCAGCTCCGGGGTCGGAGCTTCCTGTGGGTCGGTCGTGTCGACCTTCGGCCGTCGCGTGGTCCAGACGGCCGCGCCCGCGATGAACACGATCATCAACGACTCCACGACCGAGACCGTCGAGGCGGGCACGTTCGCCGCCAACTGCAGATTGATGCCGCCCGAGACCAGGAATCCCAGCAGCATCGACACCGCGGCGACGGCGGTCAGCGAGCCGCGGGCCAGCAGTCCGACCACGAGTCCCGAGAACCCGTAGCCGGAGGAGAATCCCTCGGCCAGGACGAAAGGCGCGGTCGCGACCAGCAACCCGCCCGCCAGGCCCGAGAACGCCCCCGCCCCCGACAGGCTGAGGAAACGCAGCCGGTCGACCGGCAGGCCGAGGCGTGCCGCGGCATCGGGGTTGCGGCCGACCGCGCGCAACCGGGTGCCGACCGCGGTGTGGCGCACCATGATCGCGGTCCCGACCGCGGCCGCCAACGCGATCCACAGCGCGATGGTCGCGGGCGAGCGCTGGATGCCCAGCAACGGCAGATGCGCTGCGGCCGTGAGCGGTTCGGATTGTGGCAGCGTCTCGGACGAGGTGACCGGCTGGCGCAGCAGCGCGGGCTCGTGCACGACCAGCAACACCAGGGCCAGGCCGACGAAGTTCAGCAGCAGCGTGGTGATGATCTCGCTGGTCCCGCGCCGCACCCGCAGATACGCGGCGATGGCCGCCCACGCCCACCCGGCGGCCGCCGCGCCCGCCAGCACCGCGGGCAGCGTCACCGCGGCGGGCGCGCCGGTGAGGGTGGTGCCGATCGCGGTGGCGGCGATACCGCCCGCGCAGATCTGGCCCTCCCCGCCGACATTCACCAGGCCCGCCCGATGCGCGATGGTGAAACCGACCGCGACCAGCATCAGGGTGGCCGCGACATTCAGCGATGCGCCGATCGCGTAGTTGCTGCCGAACATCCCCTCCCACAACGCCTGTACGGCGGTAGCGGGCGCCGCACCGGCCGCTGCCGCCAGCGCCAGCCCGATCAGCCCGGCGGCGACCGTGGCCGCGGCGGCGGCCACGACCGGCCGGTATGCCGTGACATTCGGCCGGTAGGCCGTGACGCTCATCGCGCAACTCCCATCATCAGTTCACTGATCTGTTGTGCCGCAGTGGGATCGGCGGTCGATACCGGCCCGGTGAGCGCGCCACGGTAGGCGACGAACACCCGATCGCACAGCGCCAGCAGTTCCGGCACCTCGCTGGACACGACCAGCACGCCGCAACCGTCGGCCGCCGCGCGCCGCAGCCGGGTCAGCACGAAATCGACCGCCCCGATGTCGAGCCCCCGCGTCGGCTGCGCGGCGACCAGGCAGCGTAGGTTCGCCGTCGACAGCTCCCGCGCGAGCACGACCTTCTGCTGATTGCCGCCGGAGAGCGACCCCATCCGCACCCACGGCCCCGAGGCCCGCACATCGAAGTGCTCGAGTTCGGTTTGCGCGGCCCGGCCCATCGCCCGCTTGTCGAGCAGGCCGAAGCGTCGGAAGCGGTCCAGCCTGCCCAGGAACAGGTTTTCGGCGATGGACATGTCGGCGATCATCGCGTCGCGGTGGCGGTCCTCGGGGACGACGCCGAGTCCGATCCGGGTTCTTCGGGCCGGGGTGGCGGTAGTGATGTCCTTGCCGTCCAGGGTGATTCGTCCGCTGTCCGCCGTGGTCGCGCCGGACAGCACGCTCACCAGTTCGCTCTGGCCATTGCCCTCGACGCCCGCGATGCCGACGATCTCGCCGGGCCGCACCGCCAGCTGGACGTCGACGAGCGCGGTGCGGCCGTCGGGGCGTGCCACGGTCAGCGCGGTCACGTCGAGCACCGCGGGCCGGGCTTCCAGTGCGGTCGAATGATCCTGTCGGGCAGTGGGACCCGGAACGCTCTCGATTCCGAGCGTGGCGGCGACGGTCGGGTCGAGGTCGGCGGGACTGCGGCCTACCATCGCCGTCAGCAGGTCGGACACCGAGGTGTTCGACATCGGCCCGCCGCCCGCCACCGTGCCGTGGCGCAATACCGTCGCGGCATCGGCGACCCGGGCGACCTCGCCGAGCTTGTGGGTCACCAGCACGACCGCCTTGCCGTCGGCGGCGATCGCGCGACAGGTGTCGATCAAGGCGTCGATCTCGGCCGGATCCAGCACCCCGGTCGGCTCGTCGAGCAGGATGAGCGACGGATCGCGCAGCAGCGCTTTGACGATCTCCACCTTCTGCCGCGCGCCCACCGGCATGGTGGCGACCCGCTGATCGGGATCGACGCGCAGGCGGTAGCGCGCGGCGATGTCGTCCAGCCGCGCGGTGAGATCCGCGCGGCGCATCCGCCATCCGCTCTGGGTGAGGGTGAGGTTCTCCCCGACGGTCATCGTGGTCACCAGGCTGAAGTGCTGGTGCACCATCGCTACCCCCGCGGCCATGGCGGCGGCAGGCGAGTCGGGTCGAAAAGGGTTGCCGCCGAGCGACATGCAACCGGCATCGGGGCGATAGCCGCCGAACACCAGATTGCACAGCGTCGACTTGCCCGCGCCGTTCTCGCCGAGAACGCAATGCACGGTGCCCTTCTCGACGGTGACATCGACCCCGTGCAGCGCCCGGACCGCGCCGAAACTCTTACCGAGGCCCTGCAGGGCCAATGCCGGAGCGCTCATCTCAGTACGGCTTGACCGCGCCGGTCGACAGCGCCGTCTTGGCCTTGGCCAGCGCGTCGGCGGCGCTCTGGTCGCACAGCTTGAAATCCGTGCCGTGGTTGGGGGAGGTGAGCCCGAACTTCACGTTCTCGGCCTTCCAGGTCCCGTTCACGGCGGCATTGACGGCGTATTCGACCTCGGCGCCGATGTCGGTGTGCACGTAGCCGAGGTAGGCGGGGTTGGTGCAGTCGCCGGGGATCGGGCCCCCGATCATCGCCGTATTCGACTGGGCCGCCGCCTGTTCCATACCCGCTTTGCCCAGGTTGACGATCTGTCCGAGCGCACCCGCGCCGGCGCCGTAATCGGCCAGTGCGGCCTGCTTCGCCTTGGCCGGATCATTGAAATCGCCGACGTACTGCGGGGTCAGCACCCTGATGTCGGGCTTGGTGAAGCGTGCGCCATTGCCGTACGCCGTCGCGGCATTGACGATCGCCGGGAGTTCGACGCCGCCGACGAAGGCGACCGCGCCGGTCTTCGAACCCGCCGCCGACACCGCGCCGCTGAGGAATTCGGCCTCGGCCTGCTGCGGGTCGTAGTACGCGAGGTTGGACAGCGGCTTGGCGTCGGCGGGACCGCCGATCTCGACGAACTTCACGTTCGGGAACTGCGGGGCCACCTTGCGCACGTCGGCGTCGGTCTGCCCGCCGAGCGAGATCACCAGATCGTTCGACGAGGCGAAGCGCACCAGCGCCTGCTGATAGTCCGCGGCCGCGACCTGCTCGACCTTGCTCAGTTCGACCTTGTCGCCCAGAGCGCTTGCGATCCGCTGGTAGCCCAGATAGCCCGACTGCATGAAGCCGGTGTCCGACAGCGAACCGGGGAAGAACACCCCGACCTTCAATTTGCCGCCGGAGCCGGCGGTGTCGGCGGAGCCGCAGGCCGACAGGACAGCGGCGGCGGCGAGTGCGGCCGAGCCGAACGCGATCGCGCGTCGAGTGGACTTGTGCACGGGGAGACTCCTTGCTCGAACGATCCGCCGACTTAGCGGTATACCATTAGATGATGAGGGTGCTTTCCCCATGTGACGTGCGGATTACCGAAACGTAAGAAATCGTGACCCGCCTCCCGGCCGGTTACCGTGGGAGGCGTGCGGGAGCGGAAGGACGGTGTCGCGGCGGTGGAACCGGCGAAGAAGTCGCTACGGGATCGGGCCTATGAGGAACTGCGGGACCGGATCATCGATCTGCGGATGAGCCCCGGCCAGCGGCTCGTCGAACGTGACCTGGCCGCCGAGCTGGAGATCTCCCGCATCCCCCTGCGGGAAGCTTTGCAGATGCTGGAACGTGAAGGGCTGGTGGTGATCGTGCCGCGTCAGGGCGCGATCGTCGCCCCGTTCACCGTCGCCGACGTCCGCGACCTGTTCGATGTTCGCGAGAGCCTCGAAGTCCTGGCGGCCCGGCTCGCCGCCGAGCGCGCCACCGACGCCGACCTCGCCGCCCTCCGCGACCAACTGACCGCGGCCCGCGAGGCGACCGCCCGCGGCGAGCAGCCCGAGATCGCCGCCGCCAATGCCGGCTTCCACGCCATGATCGTCGAGATCTCCGGCAACCCGCTCCTGCAATCCCTGTTGCGCCCCTTGGAATCTCGCGTCCAGTGGCTCTTCCACCTGACCAAGGAGCGTGACCCCGGCGCCCAGTGCGAGGAACACGAACTCCTCTACAACGCCATCGCGGAACATGATCCGACCGCCGCCGCCGAAATCGCCTACCGCCACGTCGCTTCCGGACGGGAACCCAGCATCGCCCTGTCCCAGCAGTGGTCCATGCCCGCCATAGATCCGATCAGCGCCACCCGCACCCGCCAGCGTCCGCCGCAGCGCAATTCGATGCGGCTGGTCAGCGGGGAAGCCTAGCCGGACGCATCCGGACAGTGTGGGCGGCTACCGTGCACCCGGATGCGCATCGACGTCGCGCTCGTGGACGAGAGCGTCGATGCGTCGTTTGTAATCGTTGAACACCGCGGTGGTCGGGTCTCGTTCGACGGGAAGATCGATGGTGACGGTCTCGCGCAGGTGCCCGCTGCTGCCGTGCGCGGAGCCGCCTGCCATCACGACTACCCGATCCGCCAGGTAGACGGCTTCGTCGATGCTGTGGGTGATGAACACGACGGTCACACCGGTCTCATGGTGGATGCGTTTGAGTTCGGTTTGCAGCACCGATCGGGTCAGGGCGTCGAGCGCGCCGAAGGGTTCGTCCATGAGCAGGACCGCGGGCCGGTTCGCGAGGGCCCGGGCAATGGCCACGCGTTGCTGCATGCCGCCGGACAGCTGGTGCGGGAACGACTTTCGCACGCTGGCCAGACCGACGGTGGCCATACAGCGGTCGGTGATCTCGCGGACTTCGGCCCGCAGCACACGGGCCTGCTTCGGGCCGTAGGCGATGTTCTCGGCGACGGTGAGCCAAGGGAACAGTCCGTAGTCCTGGAACACCACGCCCCGATCGGGTCCGGGTCCGAGAATCGGTTCGTCGCCCACGGTGATCCGGCCCGCGGAGGGGGATTCGAAGCCCGCGAGAATGCGCAGCAGGGTCGACTTTCCGCAGCCGCTGGCGCCGACGACGCACACGAATTCACCCGGGGCGATATCGAGGTCGACGCCGTGGACGGCGAATCCGTCCGCGCCGGGATACCGCTTGCCGATGCCGTCCATGACGATACGGGCCGGCGCGTGCGGACGACGGCGGGTCGAGTAGATCTTCATCGCGGTCACCTTGTCGTGGGCAGGAGCGGTCGCCGTCCGGCCGCCGCGCGGACGGCCAGCAGCAGGATGCGGTCGGCGAGGAATCCGGCGAGGCCGATGACGATCATCACCGCGACGATCAGATCGGTGCGCGACTGTTCGCGCGCCTGGGTGATGAGCGCACCCAAACCGACTCGGATACCGACGGTTTCACCGACGACGAGGATCACCCACGACAGCCCGAGCGCGATGCGCAAGCCCGCGACGATATTCGGGATCGAGGCGGGCAGCACCACCTTGTAGAGGGTCTGCGCCGGTGGCGTACCCAGCATCGCGGCGGCTTCGAACAGCCGGGCCGGCACGGCCTGCACTCCGGCGATGGTGTTGAGCAGAATCGAGAAGACAGCCGCCAGGAACACCAGGAATATCGTCGAGCGATCACCGAATCCGATGATCAGCAGCGCCAGCGGAGCCCAAGCGGTCACCGGGATCGGACGGACCAGATTGATGGTCGGTTCGAGCATCCGATAGGCGATGCGGGACCGTCCCATCACGATGCCCAGTGGAATGGCCACGGCCGCCGCGAAGCCGAAGCCCTGCACGACGCGCACCGTGCTGGCGTACAGGTGCCGCCACAGTGTGCCGCTGTAGGAGTCGCCGATGACGCCGCCGAACGCGAGGTCGGCCAACCGCCGCGCGACCTCGTACGGCGTCGGCACGAACCGCATCTGGATGCCGAACGGCAGCGTCCAGCCGCCGTTGACACCACGGTCCCACAACAGGATCAGCAGGATCGGCACCGGCAATGCCCACAGTGTTGCCAGTACGCGCGTGCCCACGCGGCGTCGCGCCGCCTGGACCGGCCCCGGGGAAACTTCGGCGGCCGGCGCGGGGGTCCGGGTCGTGGTCATCGCGGTGCCGCCAGGGAGTCGAGGAAGCCGGTATCGAAAACCTTGCCCATGTCGGGCGCCTTGGGCAGCTGGTCGAAGGCCACCATCTGTTCGGCCAGCGTCTTCACGCGCTGCCGATACGGATCGTCGAGTGCCCAACGCAGCGTGACGTTCTCGATCGCCGTATCGGTGATGGTGCGGTCCAGGCCGAAGGTGGAGACCAGGCCTTCCGCCCACGCGGCCCGATCGGACTTCATGTAATCGATCGACCGGGTGAAGGCTTGGACTGTCTCCTGGACCCGTGGCCGATCCTGCTCGATCAATCGACCCCGGGTGGCGAAGACGATGTTCACGCCGCCGATCGGGGTTTCGTACGGCGAGGTGATCTGGTGGGCCCCCGCCTGTTTGGCGATCGAGGGGGCGGTCTCCGCGCTCAGGAATGCGTCGATCTGCCCGGATCGGTAGGCGTTGGCCATATCCGAATACGGCAGGTTCACCAGGTCGACATCCTTGGCCGGATCCATCCCGTTGGCGCGCAGGGTGAGTTTGAGCAGGATCTCCTGCGACGAACCGGCTGGGTATCCGACCTTCTTGCCGCGCAGATCATTCGGTGTGCGAAGGTCGGGACGACCGACGAATCCCGACCCGCCGTCGGCGGCCGAGGCGATGATTCGCACGTCCTGGTCGGCTGCCACGCCCGCCAGGATCGAGGGGGCTCCGAGCACGCCGAAGTCGATGGCGCCCGAGGCCAGTGCGTTCTTGATATCCGGGGAACTCGCGAACAAAACGATCTCGTAATTGGTCGCCGAAGGTGCGAAACGCTGCATGAAATACGGTGCGTACAAATGGGGTTGCCCCCGCAACGTGCCGATCCGGACGGTATTCGGACTACCGCCTGTGTCGTCGGGGGTGGAGATGCACGCGGTGAGGCCGACGATGGTGGTCACCGCGAGCAGTAGCGCGGACAACACGCGGAACAGGGTGCGGGTCATCGAGATCCTTTGTGGTGGTGTCGAACTCGTCTGGTCAGGCGCCGTGGTCCGCCCGCGTCACCAGCGATAGTCGAGGAACTTCCCGTCGAAGGTGACCACGACCCGGTCACCGTCAGGATCCGGACGCCGGCTGATGTCCATCTGGAAGTTGATCGCGCTCATGATGCCGTCGCCGAATTCCTCGTGGATCAGCTCTTTGAGCGTGGGGCCGTACACATTGATGGCCTCGACGAACCGGTAAACCGTGGGGTCCGACATGATCGCGGGATCGGCTGTGCGCGTGGGCTGTTGGCGCAGCGCCTCGGCCACCGAGTCGTCCAGCGCGAGCAATTCGCAGATGATCTCGGCCTGCTGGGCGCTGAGCGCGTGCCGCCCGAGCAGCGCCGCCGTGGCCCAGACGAGCGGGGCGTCCATCGCCGCCGCCAGCTCGGCCCAGCTGTGCCCGCCGCGAATGCGGGCCGCCGTAACAAATACTGCGGCAGCGGATTTGCTCATGATCGGTGTCATCGAAGGCTCCTGGGTCAGCGGCGTATGCCGCCACCCTGTCATGCCCAGCAGCGGTATACCGCTATCTGAAACCAGGTCTTCACAGGCGTCACGGCGACGTGGGGAAACCGTGCCCTCGGTGAGCTTTCGATCATTTTCACGCAGCGAGTCGTTCACGACCGGACAACATCCCTCCATGTCAGTAGACATGTCAGGTTGCCGTCAGGTCGCTGTCAGTCTGCGCGGCCACAGTGTGTCCATCGAACAAACGACCGGGACCGAACCGGTTGGGATCAACAGAGATTCGAAGGAGACACGACATGTCCATCACCCTGACCGACCAGGACAAGAGCACCATCCGCACCGCCGCGTTCGGCGCGCTCGCCCTGTTGTCCGCCGCCGGGGCGCCGCACAAGGGCAGCAGCCAGGGCTCCATCGCCCTCACCTCGGCGACCGGCGTGGTCGGACACGTGCTCTCCACCCGGGCACGTGACATCCAATTGGACGGCAAGAACGTCGCCGAGCTGGCCGATCAGGTGCTGCCCGCGCTGACCGCGGCGATCACCCTGCTCGGCGCGCAGGACCCGGCCGAGGCGGCCAACTTCCGCGACACCGTGCTGGTCGCGGTCGAGGCCACCGCCCAGGCCAAGGGCGATCCCAGCCCGGCGGTGACCGCCATGGCCCGCAAGATCGCCGCGGCCCTCGACGCCGCATGACCCGATGACCACTTCCGGCCCGATGCGGCCGGAAGTGGTTGCCGTGAATCAGCAGACCTTGTTCGAGTATCACCCTTGCGCCTTCTACGGCTGCGGCGGCGAAATGTACGAGATCGGCAAATACGAGTCGGTGGCGGATGCCCGCGCGGCCGCCGAAGGCCGGACGGACGCTGTGATCCAGTGGCGGCCTGTGCCTTGCTTCAATGCTGGAACAATGTATGGCTACCCAGGCAACGAGGACAGCGCGACCTGGAGTTTCATCATCAGGTGGGACGACGATCTGGAGTGATCGTGACAGGTGACTATTGAGGGATGAACCGACTTCTGGTGCTGGTCAATGGGCTTCCGGGTGCGGGGAAGACGAGTTTGGGGCGCGGGTTGGCCGAGGAACTGGAAGCGTTGTTCTTGTCCAAGGACGTCGTCAAGGAGGCGTTGGCGGAGTTCGTTGGGGGTGTGAGGTTTGGTGTGATGTTTCGGCGGAGGTTGCGAGGGCGCGGTATGTGGCGCGGCGGCGTGACCCCATTCATCGGGATCGGCAGCGGTTGGTCGAGGATTGGGACGACTAGGTGGCGGATGCGGCGCCGCTCGGGCTGTCGCCCGTCGTCGTGGTGGATACCTCGCGCGCAGTTGATTTCGCTGACCTTGCCGACCAGGTGAAAGCGGTGGGGGTGGACTAGGCCAGGGAGGTTTCCTCGCGGGCGGGCTGTCAGCCGGAGCGTTCGATGGTGACGTTTACGTTCTTCATGATCGGCTGGTCGCTTTGGGTGCTGTAGTCGCCGATGGCGCAGAGGACGTTGAGTTCGGGCATGTAGCCGGCGGCGCAGCCGCGGGGGATGTCGTAGGGGATTGCCTTGTAGCGGTGGACTGTTCGGGTGGTGCCATTGCGGGCGATGCTGGTGATGTCGACTTCGTCGAACAGCTTCAGGTTGCGGTCGCGCATGTCGTCGGGGTTCATGAGGACCAAGGTGCGGAGGTTCTTGATGCCTCGGTAGCGGTCGTCGTGGGAGTAGATGGTGGTGTTCCACTGGTCGTGGGAGCGCATGGTGGCGAGGGTGAGGGTGCCGGGGGCGGGGGTGAGGTCGGGGAGGTCGGCGGTGGAGAATTCGGCTCGGCCGGAGGAGGTGAGGAAGACCAATTCTCGGGCGGGTTGTTTGATGCGGAAGCCGAGGGGGAGGCGGACTCGGCGGTTGAAGTCCTCGAAGCCGTCGATGACCTCGGCCATGGTGTCGCGGATGCGGTCGTAGTCGTCGACGTAGTGGTCCCAGGGGGTATTCGTCCGGGGGAGAGCGGCTTTCGCTACACCGGCGATGATGGCGGGCTCGGAGAGCAGGTGCGGGGAGGCGGGCTTCTTCATGCCCTTGGACAGGTGGACCATGGCCATCGCGTCCTCGACGGAGGTCTGCTGCAGGCCGGCGCGCTGTTCGTCGCGTTCGGTACGGCCCAGGCAGGGGAGGATGACGGCGCGGGCGCCGTGGACCAGGTGGCTGCGGTTGAGTTTGGTGCTGACCTGGACGGTCAGGGAGCAGCGGCGCAGCGCCTCGGAGGTGTAGGCGGTGTCGGGGGCGGCCAGGGCGAAATTGCCGCCCATGCCGACGAATACGGTGACCTTGCCCGCCTGCATCGCCTCGATGGTGCCGACGGTGTCGAGGCCGTGCGCGCGGGGCGGATCGATGCCGCACACCTCCGCCAGGCGATCCAGGAACTCCGGTTTCGGACGATGGTCGATGCCGCAGGTCCGGTTGCCCTGGACATTGCTGTGCCCGCGGACCGGGGACGGGCCCGCGCCCTCGCGGCCCAGATTGCCGCGCAGCAGTAGGAGATTCACGATCTCGCGGATGGTATCGACGCCGTGCTCGTGCTGGGTCACACCCAGGCACCAGCTGATGATCGAGCGGTCCGCCTCCCGGTAAATCTTTGCGGCACGGCGCAATTCGGCCTCGGTGAGCGCCGACTGCTCCTCGATCTCGGCCCACGGGGTGGCTTCCACCTTGGCGCGATAGGCCTCGAATCCAGTGGTGTGGCATTCGATGAACCGATGATCCAGCGCCTTCGGATCGGTCTTCGACTGTTCCAGAACAGCTTTGGCGATACCGCGGATCACCGCGAAGTCGCCGCCGATGCGGGTCTGCAGATTCAGGGTGCCGGTGGGAGTGGCATGGAAGGTCGCCATGTGCAGGAACTCGTGCGGGATGATGGTGCGCCGCGAACCGGCCTCGATCAGCGGATTGATGTGCACGATCTGGGCGCCACGACGATCGGCCTCGGCGAGCGCGGTGAGCATGCGCGGGGCGTTGGAGGCCGCGTTGACGCCCATGATGAACAGGGCGTCGGTGGTCTCCCAGTCCGCCAGGTCGCAGGTGCCCTTGCCGGTGCCGAGCGCGGCCTGCAGGGCGCGGCCGCTTGCCTCATGGCACATGTTCGAGCAGTCCGGCAAATTGTTGGTGCCCAGCTCGCGGGCCATCAGCTGGTACAGGAAGGTGGCCTCGTTGCCGAGGCGGCCGGAGGTGTAGAACGCGGCCCGGTTCGGGTCGTCCAGCTCGCGCAGGGTGCGTCCGACCAGCTCGAACGCCTCCTCCCACCCGATCGGGACATAGCGGTCGGTTTCCGGGTCGTAGGTCATGGGCTCGGTGAGGCGGCCCTGGTTCTCCAGGTCGTGGTCGCTCCAGCCGGACAGCTCGGTCACGGTGTGGGCGGCGAAGAAGTCCCGGTCGACCCGCTTGTGGGTCATCTCCCAGGTGACGTGCTTGATCCCGTTCTCGCAGATGTCGAGATGAATGCCCTTGATGGAATCCGGCCAGGCGCAGCCCGGACAGTCGAAACCGTCGTTCTCGTGATTCATCTTCAGGATCGCGCGCGTGCCCAGGATCGGCTCGCGCTCCTGGCCGATCATGAACTCGGTGACGGACTTGGCGGCACCCCAGCCGGCAGCGGGATGGTCGTACGGGTGGAAACTCGGCCCGCCGTCGGACTCGGTCCGGTTGGTGTGATCGATGGCCATCACAGATCCCTTCGACAACGTGCCTGCGGTCGGTGTGGTGCGGATCCAGTCGGTGATAGCCAGCGTAGATGTTCAGGGCCGACGGCCACCAGCACACCGACAGCAACACCCAGAACCGTGTCCACGCCGCGATCGATCAGCAGCCGCTCCGGGCTGGTCACGACCGACAGACTGGTCATCAACATGATCAGCGGTGTGAAGAATCCGAGCGCCAGCGCGTAGTTGCGGGCCATGTACAGCTCGGTCGGGAACAGCAGCGCCAGCACCAGGGCGCCGGTGAGCACCGGGCGCGGGCCGGGGATCAGCAGGACCGCCGACAACCCGAGCCCCAGGAAGGTCCCCGCGACCCGGTGCAGCCCCCGCGAGAGGTGAGCGCCGGCGTCGAGGGCCGCCAGCGGGACTGCGGCGGACGCCATGGCCCAATTCGCATGGCCCACACCCAATCCCAGACCCGCCAGACCGGCGCCGGAGACCGCGACGGCGTAGCGCGTCGCGTGCCGTGCACCGAAATGCGCACCCGGCCGTACGGATGCGGTTGTCGCGTCGACGGTTTCGCTGTCGAGGACGGCGAGCACCATGCACAGCACCGCGGTCACCGTGAACACCACCAGCGCCGGAAGGGGTTTCGCCAGACCCGCCGGTGTCAACGAGACCGCCCCGAGCGCGAAGATCGCGTAGAACGGGCCCGCGGGCCGGATCCCGCGGCGATCGGCCAGCAGCGAGGCCGCGGCCGCGAATCCGCTCTCGACCACCACCAGCACGACCGGCGCGACACCGGTCGCCGCCAGCAGCACGCCGATCCCGACACCGCCGCCGATGAGCAGGGCCGCCGACCGCTGATGCCGCCCCCGCTCGCGCCGCGAACTGCCGCGTCCGTACATGCCGACGAACGAGCCGAACATGGCGAAGATCAGCAAGTCGGTCCGGCCCAGGACCAGCAGCACCGACCCGGGGATCACCAGTCCCGTCGCGACGCGCAGCGCGTGCCGGGTGTGGTCGGCGGAGGGCCCGACGGTGAACAACCCCGTCGCCGCCTCGCGGACCGCCAGCACCGCACGCACGTTCCCACTCCGCCTCTCGCTCGGTACCCGCGGCGATCGAGTCCGGCGGATGTAGAGATCAAGTGTTCGGCGCGGAGGGGTCCGGCGTCCAAGACGTGGCTGCTACCGGCTGATAGGTGCGGCCGATCAACCGAGGTCGAGGCCTGGTCCGGCGTCTAGACGGACGAGTCGCGAGGTTTCGGTGAAGGCGCGGATGATCAGCGGCACCGGCTCGGTCGCCAAGGTGACCAGCGCGATGGTCGCGGTCACCGGATCGCGCGGCCGCAGTACCCGCGCACCCGCCGGTGGCCGCGTCGCGCGCAGCCAGGACTCGGGCACGATCGTGGCCCAGCGTCCGGTGGCGACCTGACCGAACAGGGTCGCCACCGAATCGGTCTCCAGTCGCGGGTCGGCCGTGAGCCCGTGACCGGCCAGCGCGTCGTCGATCAGCTCGCGCCCGCGCATCCCCGGACGCAGCAGGCACAGCGGCAGTTCCACCACCTCGGCCCAGTCGACCGATGCGGTCGCACCGGTCAGCAGTCCCTCCGCGGCGAGCACGACATGGTCCTCGGAGTACAACGGCGTCACGGTCACGTCCGGCGAATCTCGGCCGTCGGGATAGACCAGTCCCGCATCGAGCTCGAAGCGCCGCAGCCGGTCGACGATGTCGGCCGACTCCAAGCCGGTGTCCACCCGCACCCGCACCAGCGGGTTGTCCGCGCAGAACGGATCGGTGAGCCGGGCGACGGTGGCCGCGGCCGCGGGAATCACCCCCAGCCGCAGCTCACCGGTCAGACCGGTCTGCAGGGCCACGACCTCCTGCTGCAGCGCATCGCGATCGGCCAGGATCCGGCGGGCCCACAGCACCAGCCGCTCCCCTTCGGGAGTGAGCCCCTCGAAGGTGCGCGCCCGCTTGACCAGCGGCACCTTCAGCTCATGCTCGAGCTTGCGGATCGCCTCCGACAATGCCGGTTGCGACACGTAGCAGGCGGCGGCGGCTCGCGCGAAATGACGCTCCCGGGCGAGGGCGACGAAGTACTCGAGCTGCCGGAACAACATGACCACATTCGATCACGGCCGCGGCGGAGTCCTAGGGATTCGGGTCGCCGTAGGCGGCGGCGATGTCCTCGGAGGAGACCCAGCCGGAATAGGTCGGGGACTGCGGCCACCCGGCCGGCGAGTCCTGCCACTCTTCCCGGCGTCCGTAGGGGAGCAGGTCGATGAGGGGGAAGGTATGGGCGATCTGTTCCACCCCGCGGCCATTGGTGTGCCAGGTGCGGTAGACGGTATCGCCGTCGCGCAGAAAGACATTCACGCCGAAGCCGCCGCCGGGCGGTGCGTCGACGTCGCTGCCGAAGGTGCTGTTCGCCGTTGAGTACCAAGGCATCTGGTTGCCGACCCGGCGCTTGTAGGCGAGCGCCTCGTCGATCGGGCCCTGGGTGATGATGACGAAGCGGGCGTCGTAGTTGTCGAGGAAGTTGAAGCGGGTGAACTGGGCGGTGAATCCGGTGCAGCCGGGGCAGTGCCATTCCTTGCCCTCGAACCACATGTGGTTGTACACGATCAGCTGGGATCTGCCGTCGAAGATCTCGGCGAGGGTGATCGGGCCGTCCTCGCCTTCGAGGGTGTAGGTCGGGAGTTCGACCATGGGGAGGTGGCGGCGCTGGGCGGCGATGGCGTCCAGCTCACGGGTGGTGGCCTTCTCGCGGATGCGCAGGGCTTCGAGTTCTTTGCGCCAGGTGGCGGCGTCGACGATCGGTGGCAAGGGCTGGGTGCTCACGGAGGTCCTCCTGACCGGCTCACAGATTGCGTGCTGACAGTGAGGACGGGATCAGCGCGCGGAATTCATCGGTGTGGCCGAAGTCAGTTGGAGCGGTTGGCGTAATCGTGGGGGAGTCTGCCCGGGGGGCGGTCGATGACGGTGTCGTCATCGGGGCTGCGGGCCTCCAGAAACGTGATGTGCCCGGTGGCCGCGACCATGGTCTGGGGGTAGGCGGGCCCGCGGTTACGGGCGGCGGTGATCTCCGGGATGTTGTCCTCGTAGCGGCCCAGGGTGAATTCGGGGTAGTCGAGCATCCACTGCGGGTAGCAGATGGTGGTGTGGACCCGGCGCTCGGTGAGCCAGGCGATGACCACGGTGACCGTACCGGTCGGTTCCACCCAGGCGAGTTTGAACAGGTCGTCGCCGAGCTGGACGATCTTCGCCGGTTGCGCGGTGGACCAGCGGCCGAACATGGGACCCATCAGGCACCGGAACGCGACGGTCTGGGGATTACGGACGTACAGCTCGTACTTCCAGCCGTTCTCGTACGTGTAGATCAGGTGCTGCCCGACGATGCCCGTCAGGTCGCCGGCCCAGGCCGGTACGGTGGCGGCTTCCTCGGCGCTCATCGTGAACTCCTCTCGGCCGACCTGCGTCGAGCCCCGGGTGATCTCCGCCAGCCTATCCGCTGATCACACCGTTTCGAGGAAACCGAAGGGTGTTCCCGGTCGCGCGCTCAGTTGGCCGCCCACGGGCACCCGGACCAGCGGCAGCACACGCCGACCCTCGCGGGGGAGACGCGGCGCGCACAGCTCGACGAGGAGGTCTTCGGCTCGGTCCCCGCTCTGGCCGTGCTGGACGACCGGCAGTGGCGTGAGCTGTACGCGCTTCTGGAACTTGTAGCGTCTCAATAGGATCCGGCTGTTCCGAGCTTCAGCCGGGCGGTGCCGCCGGAATCGACGGCACCGCGGCCGCATTCAGCTCGCCGGTGTCGCCGGAGGTGCGGTGAGCAGGCCCTCCGCCGCTCCGACCGCGGCGCCGACCCCTGCGCCCAGCGCCGCGAACGGTGCGGCGACCATGGCGTAGCCGACCGCCGCGCCGAACACCGGAACGATCACCAGACCGATCGGTGCGAACGGCAAGCCGGCGACCAGACCCGCGACCACCCCGATGAGCGCGCCGGTCGCGGCGATCGGGCTCACGGCGGTGGCGCCGACGCTCGCGCCGATGAGGGAGTCGGTGATCACGGTCTTCGCCGTGTGCGTGGCCCGGGCATGGTCGACTCCGGCCGCTTCCAGGGCTTGCGTCAGCACCGATTCCGCGCTCGCCGAGGTGTCGTTGATCTGCTGGGTCTGCTCGGGCGTGAGGAAGAAGGGCTGGTCGAGCTTCATGGTGCCGATCCGGATCGACGAATCCGGGATGGGGGTGACGGGTTGGACGGCCGGGGCCGGCTCTTCGGCGAGAGCGGGTGCGGTACTCAGCAGGGACAGGGACAGGGGAAGTGCTCCGGCGACGGCATAGGCGGCCGCGCGCCGAAATGCCGGACGAACCGGACTTTTGGCCTGATGAAGGCCCATAAGAAACCTCATTCCGATGCATCGATGTCTGTCGCATCAGGATTCGAAGCCGGAGCCGGTTCGGATATGTCTCTGCCCCAATTTGCTGAAGATATGCCAGCGGGCTTCGGGGTGAACCCGGCAATCCGGGAATGGGCATGGCAGAATCGAATTCGAATTCGCCTGGTCAGAACGTCGTCGATTACTGCGTAGGAGATTCGGATATGAAATTCGCTCGTCGGTCGGCCGTTGCCGGAACGGTGCTCGCCGCCTGTGGATTGGCGGCCATCGGGACGGCCGCGGCCGACACCGTCACCATTCCCTTCCAGATCGACGCCGCGCCCTACGGAAACCCGAACGGCAGTTTCGACGCCTTCCCCGCCCGCTGCGCGGCGGTGCTCGGCGGACAGCCCGGGGCCGTGGTGGTCACCGGCGCCAAGTCCGGTGGCTGGGGCTGCTTCGTGTCCACGCCGGTCAACTGGATCAACCTGTCGACGGGGGCGACCGGGGTGGCGATGCTGTCCGACGGCCTGAACGGAATCCCGTCGGCCGCAACGATCGACACCGGCCCCGGCCGGGTGGCCCTGATGCTCGCGCCCGGCGGCACTTACACCCCCGGATTCGCGACATTCACCGTGCAATAACGCGCCCGCACCGAACCGGCTAGTACGGTCCTGAATTCGTTGGTCTGAATCACCTGCGTGACGAGCGAATGAGGATCCGTTGCGGGGGAAGATTGCCCGGAGCCTGCTGCGGGATGGATCGGCACTGGTCGCGGTCTGCGCGGCCGCCGGTCCGGCCCACGCGGATTCGGCGAATGCGGATGGGCCGCTGGATAGTTGCGCGCAGCTCGCACTGCCCGGGGTGGTTGGCCGGCGGCGTCGCGCTTACTGGAGATCGTCCGACAGGGCGGCGGCGACCTCCGCCAGCAGCGGCGCGGCGCGCTCGACGAGTTCTTCGGTCATTCGGCCGACGGGGCCCGATACCGAAATGGCGAGTCGGGCGGGGGCTTTCGGGACGGCGACCGCCACGCACCGCACTCCCAGTTCCTGCTCGCCTTCGTCCATGGCGTAGCCGGTTCGGGCGGCCTGGTCGAGCTGGCGGGCGAACTCCTCCGGGTCGGTGATGGTGGTGTCGGTGTAGCGGGGCATTCCGGTGCGCCGCAACAACTCCCGGGTCAGGTCCGGCGGGGATCCGGCCAGGATCGCCTTGCCGACCGCGGTGCAATGGGGGAGGACGCGGCGGCCCACCTCGGTGAACATGCGCATGGAGTGGCGCGACTGTACCTGTGCCACATAGACGATCTGGTCGCCGTCGAGCATGGCCATGTTCGCGGATTCGCCGAGCTCGTCGACCAGCCGCGCCAGGTGCGGGCGCGCGAGGACGGACAGCATCTGGGAGGAGCTCTCGCCGAGTTTGATCAGCTTGGGTCCGAGCACGTATTTGCGGGACGGCTCCTGGTGCAGGTAGCCCAGATCGACCAGGGTGCGGACCAGGCGGTGGATGGTGGGCAGCGGCAGCCCGGATTCGGTGGCCAGCTGGGACAGGCCCATCATGCCGCCCTCGTCGGCCATGAGTTCCAGCAGCCCGAACGCGCGCTCGATGGATTGCACACCCCCGGAACTGCCCTTCGGCTGCTTCGCTGCGGGCACCCCGGTCCTCCTTAGTTTTTCCGAATGCCGGAATAGTAGCCTGGGGCGCATGCGGCTACGCGCGGAGTTCACGACCGAACCGTTCCACGGCGAAGGGGAGGCCCCGCCGCATGCCCTGGCGGCGCTCGAGCTCGCCGAATCGGCCGGTCTGGAATGCGATTTCGGTCCGCTCGGCACCTCGGTGGCCGGGTCGGACGAGCGGCTGCTGCCGGTGCTGGGCGAGATCATGGTGACCGCCTTCGCGCACGGCGCCACCCGGGTGACCATGCAGGTCGAGCAGGATGACTGAACATTCGCCCGTGGACGCGTCGCACCCGGTCCTGGTGACCCTCGCGCCCCTGCTGGAGAAGACCGGCGGCCGTCTGGTGTCCGCCGGTGAGGCCGCCGCCGACGACGTCCCGCTGGTCTGGCAGGGCGAGACGCTGGCCTGCGTGCGTTTCGGTCAGCCGGAGGCCGACACCCTGGGCGGCCTGGAACGGCTGCTCGACGAGGTGGCCGGTGAATTGGGCGGCCCGCTCGCCGGGCTGCCGCGCGCCGAGAAGCAGCGTGCCGTGCGATTGCTTGAGGAGCGCGGCGCGTTCACCTTCCGCAAGTCCGCGGAGACCGTGGCGGCGGCGCTGGGCGTCACCCGCTTCACCGTCTACAACTACCTCAACCGCGAGCGCGCCTGACCGGTCCCGCGGCTCGGGTCATGGCGCTGACCGGGGATCTCTGTATATCTTCAACGAACTGTTGACGACCAGTGTGGCCCATGCCACTCTTCTCGGCTAGCGGAATGACCCTTCCGCGATCCGAGAGAGGCTGCGTTCCCATGGAAACAGAAGCGCCAGAACGACATCCGGTCGACGTCATCCCGCCGCCCTGGCAGCTGGTCGCCGGCGGCCTGCAGCACATCGCCGCCATGGTCGCCGGAGTCGTGGCGCCCCCGCTGATCGTCGGCGCGGCCGTCGGGCTGGGGACCAGCGACACGGTCCTGCTCATCACCGCGAGCCTGTTCACCGCGGGCCTGGCCACCCTGCTGCAGTCGCTGGGCTGGTGGAAGTTCGGCGCGCGGCTGCCGCTGATCAATGGCGGCTCCTTCGCCGCGGTCGGCCCGATCCTGGCCATCGCCAAGGACGCCGCGCCGGGGGAGGCGCTGCCGGTGATCTTCGGCGCGACCCTGGTGGCGGGCATGCTGGCGGTGTTCGCCGCGCCGTATTTCTCACGGCTGCACCGGTTCTTCCCGCCGATCGTGGGCGGAACCGTCATCTCGCTGATCGGGTTGTCGCTGCTGCCGGTCGCGCTGGGCTGGATCAGCGGCGCGGGGGAGGGTGCGATGGGGGAGGCGCACGTGCCGTTGAAGAACCTCCTCGTCGCCGCGATCGCCCTGGTCGTGGTGCTGTTGTGTCATCGATTCCTGAAAGGGTTCGGTCGGCAGCTCGCTCTGCTGATCGGGTTGGTCGCCGGGTCCTTGGCGGGATGGCCACTGGGACTGCTGGATACGGGCCCGGTGCGCTCCAGCGCGCTGGTCGGCTTCATTCCGCCTTGGCATTTCGGCGTTCCGCAGTTCCAGATCGGCGCGATCGTCTCGCTGTGCATCGTCATGCTCGTGGTGATGACCGAATCGACCGCGACCATGATGGCGCTCGGCGAGATCGTGGACCGGCCCGCGGAGGAGCACCACATAGCGGGCGGTCTGCGGGCCGCCGGACTGGGCACCGTGCTGGCCTCGGTGATGGGCGGATTCGCGTGCGGCGCTTTCGCGCAGAACGTCGGTCTGGTCGCGCTGACCAGGATGTACAGCCGTTTCGTGGTGGCCGCCAGCGGTGCGCTGCTGGTGCTGCTCGGGCTCTTCCCGGTGGCGAGCGCGGTGGTCGAGCTGGTGCCCAAACCGGCGCTGGGCGGGACGGGACTGGTGTTGTTCGGGACCGTGGCGGCCAGTGGCATCCGTACCCTCGCCAAGGCCGATCTCGGCGACCCGATCAATTCGCTCATCGTGGGCGTCTCGCTGTTCGTCGGGATGACCCCGACGGTCGCCCCTTCGTTCTATGCCGGTCTGCCGGGTCCGGTGTCGATCATCATGGCGTCCGGAATCAGCGCGGGCTGCCTGACGGCCCTGGTGCTGCATCAGCTGTTCCGCTCGCGCACGACCCCCGCTCTGGCCCCCTCGGCCTGAGCCGAACCAGTGCTCTGACCTGCGGCCCGTGTATATATTCAACAAACTGTTGACGAGTTGTTGTGGCCCGTGACACTCTTCTCGAGTGGCGGAATCACCCTTCCGTCATCCGAGAGAGGTAGCGCCGATGGTGACGTTGAGCGAATTCAATTCGACAGCCGGTGAACGACTCCGGCCGGATCTGCTGACCTGCTGCGACGTGCCCGAATGGGCCGACGCCGTGCTGGCGGACCGGCCCTACGCCGATATCGACGGCGTGCTCGCCCGAGCCGACGAACTGGCCGCCGGACTGTCCGGCGCCGACGTGGACCATGCCCTGGCCGCGCACCCCCGGATCGGCGAGCGGGTCGCCGGCACCGGCACCGGATCGGCGTGGTCGCGCCAGGAACAGGCCGGGGTCGGGCAGGACGTGGCCGTCGCCGCTCAGCTGCTGGACGGAAACCGCGCCTACGAGAAGCGATTCGGCCGGGTCTTCCTGATCTGCGCTACCGGCCTGTCGGCCGAGCAGATCCTCACGAACCTGCACGAGCGCCTCGCCAACGACGATGCCGCCGAGGCGGCCGTGGTGGCCGGAGAATTGCGCAAGATCGCCGTCCTGCGCCTGCGAAAGGTCTTCGAACAATGAGCACCATTACGACGCACATCCTGGATTCCGCGCTCGGCAAGCCCGCCGCGGGCGTCCCGGTCCGGCTGGAACACCTCGGCCCCGAGACCCGGGTGCTGGCCGAGGGCAAGACCGATGACGACGGCCGCGTCCGCGACCTCGGCCCCGAGGGGCTGGAGGCGGGGAACTACCGGCTCACCTTCGACATCGAGTCCTATTCCGCCGCAACCCGACAGACCTACTTCTATCCCACGGTGTCGATCACGTTCACCGTGGCGGGCGAGCCGGGCGAGCACTACCACGTGCCCCTGCTGATGAGCCCCTTCGCCTATTCCACCTATCGAGGAAGCTGAACCCCTATGGCAATCAAGCTGGGACAGAACCAGTACGGCAAGGCCGAGAACCGGGTCGTGCGCGTCTACCGCGACACTCCGCGCCACCAGATCCGCGACCTGAACGTCTCCTCGGCGCTGCGCGGCGACTTCGCCGACGCCCACATCACCGGCGATCAGGGCGACGTACTGCCGACCGACACCCAGAAGAACACCGCCTTCTCCTTCGCCAAGGAGAAGGGCGTGCACTCCATCGAGGAGTTCGGTCTCACCCTCGCCGACCACTTCATCTCCCGCGCCCCCACCGCCACCGGCGCGCGCGTCGAGATCGAGGAATACGCCTGGGACCGCATCGAGGTCGACGGCTCCGGCCACGACCACTCGTTCGTGAAGTCCGGTCAGGGCATCCGCACCACCGTGGTGAACGTCGACGGCGTCGGCCCGGATCGGGTGGCGCACGTGGTATCCGGCGTCCGCGACCTGACCCTGCTCAAGACCACGGGCTCGGAGTTCCACGGCTTCTTCAAGGACAAGTACACCACCCTGCGGCCGACCAACGACCGCATCATGGCGACCTCGCTGGTGGCCAAGTGGCGCTACAACCACACCGACGTCGACTGGGACAAGACCTACGACGCCATCCTCAAGACCATCCTGCGGCAGTTCGCCGTGGTGCACTCCCTCGCGCTGCAGCAGACCCTGTACTCCATGGGCCGCGCCGTGCTCGAGCAGTTCACCGAGGTCGCCGAGATCCGTTTCTCCGCACCGAACAAGCACCACTTCCTGGTGGACCTGAGCCCGTTCAATGTCGAGAACCCGGGCGAGGTCTTCATCGCCGCGGATCGCCCTTACGGCCTCATCGAGGCCACCGTCGAGCGCGACGACGCTCGTGAGTCCGGCAACGCCTGGCTCGCCACCCCCGGCTTTTGCTGACCAGGCAGAGCCTGATTCCCCTCTTCCTGATCTAGGAGGTGCGGCGATGGGTGATGACCAGAGCCGCGTGTCAGTGACCGTCACCCGACCCGAGGATGCGCGACATTCGGTGGGGCAGTTGGCGATCTACGGAACTCAACACATTCTCACGATGTACGGCGGAGTGATCGCGCCGCCGCTGATCGTCGGCGGTGCGGCCGGGCTCTCGGTGTCGGACATGGCGCTGCTGGTGACAGCGGGCCTGTTCGTCTCCGGCCTGGCGACCCTGCTCCAGACCCTGGGCATCGGGCCGATCGGCTCCAGATTGCCCATTGTGCAAGGCATTTCGTTCGCGAGCGTCTCGACGATGGTGACCATCGCGAGCGACGGCGGACTCCGGCCGGTGTTCGGGGCGATCATAGTCGCCGGCTTGATCGGCCTGGTGTTGTCCAGCTTCTTCGCCAAGCTGGTGCGCCTGTTCCCGGCGGTGGTGACCGGGACGATCATCACGGTGATCGGACTCTCGTTGCTGCCCACCGCGTTCCGGTGGGCGATGGGCAACAATCCGAAGGCCGCCGACTACGGATCGGTGGGCAATATCGGCTTCGCCGGGCTCACGCTGCTCATCATCCTGGTGATCAGCCGGGTGTTCCAGGGCGCGATCTCGCGGCTGTCGATCCTGCTGGGTCTGGCGGTCGGCACGGTCCTCGCCCTGCTCACCCATCACGCCGACTTCGGTGCGGTGAGCACGGCGAAAATCGTCGCGCTGCCGCCGATCCTGCACTTCGGCGGGCCGACCTTCGAGGTCGGGGCGATCGTGTCCATGACCATCGTGGTGCTGGTGATCATGACCGAGACCACCGCCGACATCCTCGCCATCGGCGAGATCGTCGGCACCGAGGTGGATTCGGCGCGGGTGGCGGCCGGCCTGCGGGCCGACATGCTGTCCACCACGGTCGCGCCGGTGTTCGGCAGCTTCCCGTGCAGCGCCTTCGCGCAGAACGTGGGGCTGGTGGCGCTGACCGGCATCAAGAGCCGATTCGTGGTCGCCGCAGGCGGTTTGGTGCTGGTGCTGCTGGGCCTGTTCCCGGTGGTGGGCGCGGTGGTGGCCGGGATTCCGTATCCGGTGCTGGGCGGCGCGGGCATCGTGCTGTTCGGATCGGTGGCGGCGAGCGGTATCCGCACGCTGGCGCGGGTGGATTTCACCGACAACCTGAACATGGTCATCGTCGCGGTGGCCCTGGGTGTCGGCCTGATTCCCATTGCGGCGCCGACGTTCTGGGACAAGTTCCCGACCTGGCTCGGGGTGATCATGCACTCCGGGATCAGTGCCACCGCCGTGGTGGCGATCGTGTTGAACCTGGTGTTCAACGAGATCACGCGCGGAAACAAGGCGGGCGCTTCGGTATTCGCCGCGGTCGAGGATCGGAAGGACGATCTGGGCGAACGCCTGGACGACGACATCCGCGACTGAGTCGAGTGGGATCCGCGCTCGATTCCGCAACTTCGTATATTTCCCGCTCTACCGGCCGGTAGCTCCCGGAACTCTCTTGACGGGCTTGTTCCGGGAGCTCTAGCATTTTCATATCCCGAAAAAATATTTCCGCATTATGGAAAACAGCGGAGAACCTGCGGGAACGACTGGAGGGATTCCTGATGACCCACACGCTGAACTACGCCGTGAACTGCTCGCTGCTGTTCACCGAGCTGCCCGTCCTGGAGCGCCCGGAAGCCGTGCGCCAGGCCGGATTCGACGCCATCGAGTTCTGGTGGCCGTTCGCCGAGGCGGTCCCGTCCGACAAGGATGTGGACGCCTTCGTGACCGCGGTCCAGAACGCGGGCGTGCAGCTGATCGGCCTGAACTTCTTCGCCGGTGACATGCCGGGCGGCGACCGCGGCCTGGTCTCCTGGCCGGCTCGCGCGGCGGAGTTCAAGGACAACATCGACGTCACCGTGGGCATCGGAGAACGCCTGGGCACCAAGGCTTTCAACGCTCTCTACGGCAACCGCGTCGAAGCCGCCACCGCCGAGCAGCAGGACGAGCTGGCTGTCGAGAACCTCTCCGCCGCAGCGCTGGCCGCCGCCCGCATCGGGGCCACCGTGCTGGTCGAACCCGCCTCCGGCGCACCGCGTTACCCGCTGCTGACCGCCGCCGACGGTCTCGCCGTCATCGACAAGGTGCAGGCGCATTCCGGGGTATCGAACATCGGCCTGCTCGCCGACCTCTACCACCTCGCCGTCAACGGCGACGACGTGGACAAGGTGATCACCGAGCACACCGACCGCATCGCCCACGTGCAGATCGCCGACAACCCGGGCCGCAACGAGCCCGGCACCGGTGAACTCCAGCTCGAGCTCCAGCTCACCGACCTCGCGTCGCGCGGCTACCGGGGCTGGGTCGGCCTCGAGTACAAGCCTTCCGGCCGTTCCGAGGACGCCTTCGAATGGCTGCCGCGCGAGCGCCGCGCCGCCAAGTAGACCGAAAACTTTTGACATTCACCGACTTAGGGAACAGATCATGACCAACATCGCTTTCATCGGCCTCGGCATCATGGGCAGCCCGATGGCCGTCCACCTGCAGAACGCCGGCCACGCCGTCAAGGGCTTCGACCGCAACCCGGCCCAGGCGCAGCCGCTGGTGGACGCGGGCGGCCGGGCCGTCACCTCCATCGCCGACGCCGTGCGCGGCGCGGACGTCATCGCCGTGATGGTGCCGGACTCCCCGCACGTGCAGGAAGTCCTGGCCGGGGAGAAGGGCGTTTTCGAGACCGCCGAGCCCGGCGCGCTGATCATCGACTTCTCGTCCATCCGCCCGGACGTCACCCAGGAGCTGGCCAAGCAGGCCGCCGAGCGCGGCTTCCGGCTGCTCGACGCCCCCGTCTCCGGTGGTGAGCCGGGCGCGGTCAACGCCACCCTGTCCATCATGGTCGGCGGTTCGGCCGAGGACTTCGCCTCCGCCCAGCCGCTTTTCGACAAGGTCGGCAAGACCGTCGTGCACGTGGGCACAAATGGCGCGGGCCAGACCGTGAAGGCTGCCAACCAGCTGATCGTGGCCACCAATATCCAGGCCGTGGCCGAGGCCGTGGTCTTCCTCGAGGCCTACGGCGTCGAGCTGGGCCCGGCGCTGGACGTGCTCGGCGGCGGCCTGGCCGGTTCGGCCGTGCTGAACCAGAAGCGCGACAAGATGATCAACCGCGAGTTCGCGCCCGGCTTCCGCATCGACCTGCACCACAAGGACATGGGCATCTTCACCACCGCCGCCCGCGAGGCCGGTCTGGTGACCCCGGCCGGCTCGCTGATCGCGCAGCTGGTCGCCTCGGCCCGCGCCAACGGCGACGGCCACCTGGACCACTCTGCCCTGCTGCGCGGCGTGGAGCGCCTGAGCGGCGCCCTGGACAAGGAGAACTGAGCATGGCGCGCATGCGCACCGTCGACGCGGCGGTCCTGATCCTGGAGAAGGAAGGGGCCACACAGGCTTTCGGCCTGCCCGGCGCCGCGATCAACCCCTTCTACAGCGCCATGAAGGCGCACGGCGGGATCAAGCACGTGCTGGCCCGCCACGTCGAGGCCGCCTCGCACATGGCCGAGGGCTACACCCGGGCCCGGCCCGGCAATATCGGTGTCTGCATCGGCACCTCGGGGCCCGCGGGCACCGACATGGTGACCGGCCTGTACGCCGCCTCCGCGGATTCCATTCCGATCCTGTGCATCACGGGCCAGGCGCCCGTGGCCAAGCTGCACAAGGAGGACTTCCAGGCCGTCGACATCGCCTCCATCGCCAAGCCGCTGGCCAAGTGGGCGCACACGGTGCTCGAGCCCGCGCAGGTGCCGGGCGCGTTCCAGAAGGCGTTCTGGCTCATGCGCGAAGGCCGTCCGGGCCCGGTGCTGCTGGACCTGCCGATCGACGTGCAGCTGGCCGAGATCGAGTTCGACATCGAGACCTACGAGCCGCTGCCGGTCGTGCGCCCCGCCGCCACCCCGGCGCAGGCCGCCAAGGTGCTGGCGATGCTCAACGCCGCGCAGCGTCCGCTGATCATCGCGGGCGGCGGCGTCATCAATGCCGACGCCGACGCGCTGCTGGTGAAGTTCGCCGAGCTGACCGGTGTTCCGGTGGTCCCGACCCTGATGGGCTGGGGCTCGATTCCGGACGACCACGAGCTGAACGCGGGCATGGTGGGTCTGCAGACCTCCCACATCTACGGCAACGAGTCGCTGCTGGCCGCGGACTTCGTGCTGGGCATCGGCAATCGGTGGGCCAACCGCCACACCGGTGCGCTCGACGTCTACACCAAGGACCGCACCTTCGTGCACGTCGACATCGAGCCGACCCAGATCGGCCGGGTCTTCGCGCCCGACTACGGGGTCGTCTCCGATGCCGGCGCCGCGCTGGAGCAGTTCATCGCGGTCGCCGAATCCCTCGACCAGGTGGGCGGTCTGACCGACCACAGCGCGTGGGTCGGGCAGGTGCGCGCCAAGCGCGCGACCGGTCAGCGCAAGACGCACTTCGAGAACGTGCCGCTGAAGCCGGCGCGCGTGTACGAGGAGATGAACAAGGCCTTCGGCCCAGAGACCCGCTACGTCACCACCATCGGTCTGTCGCAGATCCAGGCGTCGCAGATGCTGCACGTGTACAAGCCGCGGCACTGGATCAACGCCGGTCAGGCCGGGCCGCTGGGCTGGACCCTGCCCGCCGCGCTGGGTGTGGCCACCGCGGTCGGGGACGAGCCGGTGGTGGCGCTCTCGGGCGACTACGACTTCCAGTTCCTGATCGAGGAATTGGCCGTCGGCGCGCAGTTCAACATCCCGTACATCCATGTGCTGGTGAACAACTCGTACCTGGGCCTGATCCGTCAGGCGCAGCGGGCGTTCGACATGGACTACTACGTGCAGCTGGACTTCGAGAACATCAACTCGCCCGAGGTCAACGGCTACGGCGTAGACCACGTCAAGGTCGCGGAAGGCCTGGGCTGCAAAGCGATTCGCGTCTTCGAGCCGCAGGACATCGGTCCCGCGTTCGAGAAGGCCAAATCGCTGATGGCCGAGTACAAGGTGCCCGTCGTGGTCGAGTGCATTCTCGAGCGGGTCACCAATGTGTCCATGGGCGCGGCCGGGATCGACGCGATCACGGAGTTCGAGGAACTGGCCTCCGCCTTCGCGGACGCCCCGACCGCCACCGTTCCGCTGGACTAGAGGATTCCCATGGCTCGTGTGCTGATCGCCTCCGACAAGTTCAAGGGCTCGCTGACCGCGGCGCAGGTCGGGGCCGCCGTGCGAGCCGGAATCCGGCGCGGGCGACCCGACGCCTCGGTGGCGGTGGTGCCCGTCGCCGACGGCGGTGACGGCACCGTCGCCGCCGCCCTCGCGGCCGGGTTCGACGCGGTCCCGCTGACCGCGTCGGGCCCGACCGGGGAACCGGTGCTGACGGCCTACGCCCGCCGCGGCGATCTCGCCGTCGTGGAAATGGCCGACGTGTCGGGACTGGTGCGGCTGCCCGAAGGCCGTCCGCACCCCATGACCGCCACCAGCCGGGGCACCGGCGAGGTGATGGCGGCGGCGGTGGCGGCCGGCTGCCGCCGCATCGTGCTCGGGATCGGCGGCAGCGCCGGAACCGACGGCGGCGCAGGACTGTTGGAGGCGCTCGGCGCCCTGCTGCTGGACGACGAGGGGCGACCCATCGGCGACGGCGGGGCGGCGCTCACCCGGGTGCACTCCATCGACCTGACCGCCCTGCGTGAGCGGATGGACGGCGTCGAGGTCATCGTGGCCTGCGACGTCGACAATCCGCTCACCGGGCCCTCCGGGGCCGCCGCGGTCTACGGACCGCAGAAGGGCGCCGATCCGGCCCAGGTCGCCGAGTTGGACGCCGCGCTCGGGCAGTGGGCGCGACGGCTGGCCGACGAACTCGGGTCGGATCGGCGCGACGTGGCGGGGGCCGGCGCCGCGGGGGGCGTCGGATTCGCCGCGCTCGCGGTGCTCGGCGCGACCCTGCGGCCCGGCATCGAATTGATGCTGGAACTGGTCGGTTTCGACGAACGGCTGGCCGGGGTGGACCTGGTCGTCACCGGTGAGGGCAAGCTCGACGAGCAGACCCTGCACGGCAAGGCGCCCGCCGGCGTCGCCGCGGCCGCGCGGGCCGCGGGGGTGCCCGTGATCGCGGTGTGCGGCCGGAACACCTTGCCGCCGGAGCGTTTTCACGCGGCCGGTTTCGCCGCGGTGTACTCGCTGCTCGAGATCGAGCCCGACGAGCAGCGCTGCCTGAGCGCCGGGTTGATGTTGTTGCAGCAGTTGGGCGTTCGCATCGCGGACGAATATCTGCCGGGCGGCCGCCGCGTGACCGCCACGGTATCCGAGCAGTCCGGAGGCGACGCGTGAAACTCCTGCGAGTAGGACCCAAGGGGTCCGAGCGGCCCGCGGCCATCGATGATCACGGCGTGCTGCGCGACGTGTCCGCGGTGACCGCCGACGTCGACGGGGCGCTGCTGGGCGATCCGGTCGCGCTCGGTGCGATCCTCGGGGCGCTGGCCTCCGGCACGCTGCCCGAGGTGGACCCCGCCGCGCGTATCGGGGCGCCGATCACCCGGCCCGGCAAGGTGATCGGCGTCGGCCTCAACTACACCGACCACGCCGCCGCCATCGGCGCGGCCATCCCGGAACGGCCCGTCGTCTTCCTCAAGCCCGGCACCACGGTGAGCGGTCCCTACGACGCCATCGAACTGCCGCGTGACAGCGCCACCACCGACCACGAGGTGGAGCTGGGCGTGGTGATCGGCCGCCGCCTGCGCGACTGCCCCGACGCCGCCACCGCGCTGGGGGCGGTGGGCGGCTACGTCACCGCCAACGACGTCACCGAACGCGATGGCATCGCGGGCGAACCGACCTGGGTGAAGGGCAAGTCCTTCGACACCTTCACCCCCATCGGGCCGTGGCTGGTCACACCCGACGAGATCGCCGAGCCGCAGGCGCTGAGCCTGCAGTTGTGGGTGAACGGTGAACAGCGGCAGGCGGGTTCGACCGGCGACATGGTGGCCGGGGTCGGCGAGGTGCTGCGTTACCTGAGCACGCTGATGACCCTGGAACCCGGCGATCTGGTGCTCACCGGCACGCCCGCGGGCGTCGCGGTCGGCCGCCCGGAGCCGAAACCCTATCTGCGCGACGGCGATGTCGTCGTCGTGGAGGTGGCCGGACTGGGCCGGCAGCAGACCCTCGCCACCGGGGTGCGCGGCTGAACCCGCTGCGGTGACAGACTTCCCGCGACGACGCCGGACGCGCTGCTGGGGCGCTGACCACGTCGCCACGGGATGATTCGAACGGCCCGGTCGCTGTGGAGACCGGGCCGTTCGGCCTTTCCGGGTCAGGACTTGTTGCCGCCCAGGCTGAATCGCACACCCGCCGGATCGGCGACCGCCGCCAGCCGGCCGTACGGGGTGTCCTCCGGCGGGCGCACCACGCTGCCGCCCAGCTCCTGCACCTTCCGCACCGACGCGTCCACATCCTCGACACCGAAGTAGACCGTCCAATAGCCGGGCACGCTCGGCGGCAGGAAGCCCGAGGAATCCATCACGCCACCCAGCATCGGGCTCACGGAATGGATGGTGGTATAGCGGAATTCGGGGGTGTCGGCGATCGTGAACGGGTCCTGCCAGCCGAACGCCTCGCGGTAGAACTTCAGCGCGTCGTCATAGCCGCGGGTGTGCAGTTCGAACCACGACGGCGCACCCACATGGCCCTCCCAGTGCCCGTCGCCGACGAGGCCGCGCTGCTCGAAACCGGTCATGGCGCCCGGCTCCCACACGCCGATGCCGACGCCGCCGTTGTCGCCGAACACCCCGAACTTCCCGAGGTCGGACACCGGCATCACCGGCACCACGGTCATGCCGCCCGCCGCGGTCACCTTCTCGGCCGTCTTCTCGGCATCGGTGCTGGCCAGGTACACCATCCACTGGCTCGGGCCGCTCGAGCCGTCACTGGCCATCCCGCCCGCCACGGCCTTGCCGTCCTTGCGGAAGGTGATGTAGTTCCCGTGCTCCGGCGCGATCTCGGCCGTCCAGCCGAGCAATTCGCCGTAGAAGGCGATCGCGCCCTCGGGGTCGGTGGTGAAGATATCGGTCCAGATCGGATCGCCGGGCTGCGTTGTGTACGACATGGTCAACTCCTCGAATCGGTGTTCGCTCGGTGTTTCGGCCGCTGCGAATGGAGACGACGTTCGGCACCGGAAATCATCGCCGCCGCTCCCGCGCGAGGCGGGGATGGCGGGAAACGGCGTGTCAGCCGGGACGACGGTCGACGCCCGCGGGTACGTTCGATGTGCTTGCCGCTCATTTGCTTCGGTCATCGATCCGGGTAGGAGGCCGCATGAGTTCGGTCATCGATGACGCGCCCTTCACCTCCTTCCACGCACGGCTCGCGGTGGCGTGCTCGGGCGGGCCGCTGCTCGACGGCTACATCCTCAGCATCGTGGGCACCGCGCTCATCGGCATGAACGCCGAGCTGGACCTGACCACCCGCGACACCCAGCTGATCGGGGCCGCCGCCCTGATCGGGATGTTCGTCGGCGGCGCGCTGTTCGGCGTGCTCACAGCGCGGGACGCTGCTCGGATTCCAGATCGTGGCCTGGTACCTGGGCTCGGTGCTGGCCTATGTGGTCGGCTATCTGCTGCTGACCTTCGGCGGCAACGGCAGCTGGCGCTGGCAGCTCGCGAGCGGCGCGGTGCTGTGCGCGTTCTTCCTGATCATCCGGCAGAGCACCGCGCCCGAATCACCACGGTGGCTGGCCCAGCACGGCAAACAGGACAAGGCCGCCGCCATGATCGAGCAGTACCTGCACGTACGGGTCGATCCGGCCACCCTGGTCGAGGCGGGCGCGGAGGGACATCCGCTGGACCATCTCGGGATGGGGCCGACGTTCCTGTTCGCCGCGGTGGTCACCGCCGTCGGTTTCCTGATCTGCCTGTGGGGCGCGCCCGAGACCAAGGGGCGCGATCTGGAAGCGGCGGCCATGGTCGCGGCATGACAACTGTCATGGCCGGGAGGTGATGGTTGGCAGATTCGGTGCGGCGGCGGTCTCCGTAGCGTCATTCCTGTAGCGCAGAAACCGATTACAGGAGTTCGCATCATGGCTGACAACACGCTCGCCGCGCCCGCCGCCCGGCCGAATGTGCTCCGCATGCTGGCCCCCACCCTCCGCGACATCGCGGTGCCGCTCGCCGCCTACTACGCCCTGCACGCCGCCGGGTACTCCGACTTCATCGCCCTGCTGGCGGGAGCGCTGTTCTCCGGCGCCGTGGTCCTGGTCGGCGTGATCCGGGCCCGCAAGATCGACGCCCTGGCCGCGCTCATCCTCGTGGGCTTCGCCTTCGGCATCGGATCCTCGGTGATCAGCGGCGATGCCCGGATGATCATCGTCCGCGACTCGGTCACCACCGCCGCGATCGGCCTGGCCTTCCTGATCAGCGCCCTGCTCGGCAAGCCCCTCACCTACGTCGCCGCCCGCAAGGGCCTCGCCGGAGCCCCCGAGCGACTGGCCCAGCTGGACCACAAGTTCCGCACCAACCCCGTGGTCCGTCGCCTGCTGAACCGGATCGCCGTCATGTGGGGTGTCGGCCTGATGGGCGAATCGGCCCTGCGGGTGGTGCTCGTCTACCGCCTGCCCATCCACACCATGACCTGGCTGTCGAGCGTCCTGATGATCGGCGTCACCGCCGTCATGGCCATCATCACCGTGCGAACGGTCAAGCGCGTCAAGCGAATCGAGCCGACCGCCGAACCGGTCTACGCTGCGATGCATGAGTGAGGGATCGGTTCCGGAACGCACGCTCGCGGGAACCGCTCGGGTGGAAGCTTTCAGCGACGGGGTGATGGCGATTGCCATCACCCTGTTGATTTTGGAGATCCGGGTGCCCGAGCACGAGCCGGGGCGCTTGCTGCAGGCGCTCGGGCACATCTGGCCGTCGTATGTGGCGTATCTGGCGTCGTTCATGACGATCGGGGTGGTGTGGATGAACCACCACACCTTCTTCGGGCGGTTACGGCGGATCGACCATGTGTTGCGCTGGTGGAATCTGCTTCTGCTGCTGGGGATTTCGCTGGTGCCGTTCCCGACCATGGTGGTGGCCGAGAACGTCGTGCACGGGACGCATCGGGACGCGGTGGTGGCGGTGGCGCTGTACGGGATCGTCGGGGTGCTGATGACCGTGCCGTGGGCGCCCATGTGGTGGCGGCTGGCGAAGCGGCCGGAGATGCTGAAGTCCGGGTTGGGGGCGGATTACGCGCGGCGGGAGAGCTGGCGGGCCTGGCCGGGAATTCTGGTCTACGCGGCCTGCATCGGGGTCGGATTCCTCTCGCCGATCGCGGCGTTGGTGCTGTATCTGCTGGTCGCGACGTTCTACGGGCTGAGCAACAAGGGGTGGACCGCGCCGTCGGAAGCCGATCCGGACGACGAGTAGCCCTTGCCAAATTAAGCGATTGTGATTAACTGCCGAAGTGGACAGCACGAGCGTGGCCGATGGGCCCGTCACCCAGATCGCGTGGGTGGTCGAGGACATCGAGGCCGGGGAACGGTTCCTGACGACGACCATGGGCGTGAAGGGCTGGATGCGGATGCCCGACGTCCACTTCGGGCCCGAGAAATGCGTGTATCGCGGCGAGCCCGCCGACTTCACCGCGCACATCTCGCTCGGGTACAGCGGGGATATGCAGCTCGAACTCATCCAGCCGGTGAACGGGCGCTCCATCTACACCGAATTCCTCGAACGCGGGGGAGCGGGGCTGCACCACGTCTGCCTGGAGCCCCAGGACTTCGACGCCGCGCTGAAAGACGCCGAGGCCCGGGGGATTCCGGTGGTACAACAAGGCGATATGGGCGGGCAGATGCGGTTCGCCTACCTCGACGGCGCGGACTCGGGCGTGCCGTACATCGAACTCGCGGAGATCGGGCCGAATATGCGGGCGTTCTTCGAGCAGATCAAGAAGGGTGCGCAGTGAGCACGCAGATTCCGGAAACCGTCGCGGCGGAGTCCGTTACCGAATGGTCCGACGAGGTCGACGTGGTGGTCGCCGGATTCGGCATCGCGGGTGGGTGCGCGGCGGTCGAGGCGGCCGCGCGCGGGGCCCGCGTGCTGGTGCTGGAACGCGCCGGGGTCGCGGGCGGGACCACGGCGCTCGCCGGCGGGCACTTCTACCTGGGCGGCGGCACCGCCGTGCAGCGGGCGACCGGGCACGAGGACTCGGTCGAGGAAATGTACAAGTACCTGCTGTCGGTGGCGCGGGATCCGGAACCGGAGAAGATCCGCGCCTACTGCGAAGGCAGCGTCGAGCACTTCGACTGGCTGGAGAGCCTCGGATTCGAGTTCGAGCGCAGCTACTACCCGGAGAAGGCGGTCATCCAGCCCGGTACGCAGGGGCTGATGTACACCGGCAACGAAAAGGTATGGCCCTACCGGGAACAGGCCGTGCCCGCGCCCCGGGGGCACAAGGTTCCGGTGCCCGGCGACACCCAGGGCGCGGCCATGATCATCGACCTGCTGGTGAAGCGGGCCGCCACGCTCGAGGTCGAGGTGCGTTACGAGACCGGCGTGACCAACCTGATCACCGACGCGGACGGCGCGGTGGTCGGGGTGGAGTGGAAGAGCCTCGGCAAAACCGGTGCGGTGAAAGCGAAGTCGGTGGTGCTGGCCGCCGGTGGCTTCGTCATGAACACCGGCATGGTGGCCGAGCACGTGCCGTGGCTGACCGAGAAGCCGTTCGTGCTCGGGACGCCGTTCGACGACGGGCTGGGCATCCGGCTCGGAGTGTCGGCGGGCGGCGTGACCCGCATGATGGACCAGGCGTTCGTCACCGCGCCGGTGTATCCGCCGTCGAAGCTGCTGACCGGAATCGTGGTGAACCACAAGGGCGAACGGTTCGTCGCCGAGGACTCCTACCACGCGCGCACCTCCGCGTACGTGCTCGATCAGCCCGGCGCGGTCGCCTACCTGATCGTCGACTCCGAGCACATGGAACGGCCCATGTTCCCGCTCGCGCCGTTCATCGACGGCTGGGAGACCGTGGACGAGATGGCCGCCGCGCTCGGAATCCCCGCCGAGACACTGCGATCCACGCTCGACCGGTACAACGAGAACGCGGCCCGCGGCGAGGACCCGGACTTCCACAAGGCCGCCGAATGGCTGCAACCGCAGGACCAGGGGCCGTGGGCGGCCTTCGACCTGACCCTCGGCAAGGCGCTCTACGCGGGCTTCACCCTCGGCGGGCTGCGCACCTCGGTCGACTCGGAGGTGCTGCGGGACAACGGATCACCCATCCCCGGCCTGTACGCGGCGGGCGCGACCGCCTCCACCCTGGCCCAGGACGGCAAGGGCTACTCCAGCGGCACCCAGCTCGGCGCGGGCTCGTTCTTCGGCCGCCGCGCCGGACGTCACGCCGCCAGCCGCTCCAACTGACGGATCAGCTCCGAGGCGGTCACGGCGTCGAGCGCATCGAACGTGCCGCCCCGGAGCTCCACCGAGAGCACCCGCTGCAGCTCGGGCTCGTCGCGGAAACCGCCTTCGAGCCCGGGATCCAGCGTGACGATCACCTCCCGGACCGGTCCGAACCGGCGGGTGAGGACCTCCCGCGACACCTGCCAGCCCAGCTGTTGCAGACCGAACACCCGATCCGTGCGAATCGACCGATCGCTGAAGCGGGACAGGCGATTCGACTCCGCGTCCTCCGTCGTGAGCAGGTTGATCGGCCGTTCCAGCTGCTCGAACGGCTGCCGTAACCGATTGTCGTCGAACAGGTCCCGCCAGGCCGCGAGCGTCGCACCGAGCTGGATCGGGTGAGCCACGCCCACCAACGCTTGATCCGCCAGTTCGACCGGCTCGCCCTCGACGGTGCGCGGCACGCGGTCCTCGTCCACCCGGAACGCCCCCGTCACCTCGCCGCGGGCATCGAAGACCGCCCACACCAGCAGCCGCGCGGCCGGCCCGAGCGCGGGATCCTCGAGCACCAAGCGCCGATGCGCGGCGGGCCGCCACCGCCTGCCGTCCACCATGGCCGCCTCGAGCCGCCGAATCTGGTCGGTCGTCACCGACTTCGGCTCCAGCGCGACCCGTGCCGCTCCCTCGGACGCGCTCCCCAGACGTTCCCGCACCCGGACGCGCAGCGCCTCGGCGGCGGGCTCGACTTCTTCCCCGGGCTCGGTCACCCGCAGCCAGGCCGTCATCCGTCCCGCACGCGGATCGGGTTCCTCGACCCGCACCCCGCATCGGGCCTCCGCGACCTCGGTCGCGAACGCGTGCCCGAATTCGACCATCCAGCTGTCGACGAACCGATCGATGAACTCCTGCTCCCGCCGCACCCCCGTGCGATAGGCGACCGCCGCGTACTGCGCGATGGCGAACGCCACCGCCGCCCCCGCCGCCGTCCCCGCCCGCTCCGGCGCCGCCACGTATCCGGCTGCGGCATCGGCGAGTTGATCCAGCCCATCCACCCGCGCGGCCGTCAGCACCGTCTCCACCGCCCGCCGATGCCGCCGCAACAGTTTGCGCACAGCCTCGGTCGCGTGCGGATCGGCCCAGTGCCGCTCCTCGTCGGTCATGCCGGAGATCTTGCCGCCCGACACCGACAGATCCCCGTGCCCCGCGGCGCGAACTTCCGCGCCCGCGGTGTGATCGTTAGTCCGCGTCGCGGGCGATGAGGGCGACCGTCATGGGGACCAGAACCTCCACCAGGGACCGGACGGGCGGGCGGGGGTCCGACAGCAGCCATTCGTGGGCGAGGCCGTTGATCGCGCCGATGAGGGCGCTGGTGGCGAGTTCGGGGGTGCCGCGGAGGGAGGCGGAGTCCCCGGCCAGGGGCTGCACGGCCAGGCGCAGGGTGTCGCCCCACAGGTGGCGGCGGGCGCGGCGGTGCTGTTCCATGCGTTCGCTGACGCCGACGACCTCGACGAAGGCCACCTTGGCGCGGAACGGGTCGGCGCCGATGGAGTCGAGGAAGGCCGACAGGGCCTGGGTCACGGTCTCGGTCGGGTCCGGGTCGGGGCCCATGGCGCTCAACGCGGTGGCGAGGGCGGCCGCCGACTGGTCCTGGATCTGGTCGTAGGCCGCGACCAGTACGTCCTCACGGGTCTGGAATTCCTCGTAGAACTGCCGTTTGGACAGTCCGGCCGCGGCGCACACATCGGCCAGCGAACAGTTGGCGTAGCCGCGCTCGCCGAAGATTCGGATGGCCGCGTCGAGGAAACGCTGCCGGCGCTCGGCTTTTCGTTCGGTCACGGCGCGTCCGCCGTACTGCCTGCCTTCGATCGTCACTGTCGTTTCTCGATCGTCACGCCTGAAAGGTTACGGGTGCGGAGGCCACCGATTTCGGGGGCGGCGGCGCGGTGCCGAGTTCGGTGAACCGCGCGTCAGCGTCGCGGACGCAAATATTTCAGCGTCGCGGACGCAAACCGTTCAGCATGTGGGTGACCATCTCGTCGAAGAGTCCGTCCGCCTCCGCGGCGTCGACCAGCCCCGACCCGAGGATCGAGGCCAGCCCCTGCAGCGCCGCCACCGCCGACAGGCAGATGCGCCGCGGCTCGCCCGGCACCACCTCCCCGAGCGCCTGCGCGTCGGTGACCATCTCGATCGGCACGGTGAACGCGCGTTCCGCGGCCTTCCCGATGGCCGGGGTCGGGCTGTTCTTGCGGGCGAACATGAGCGCCAGCAGTTCCGGATTGTCGATGGCGAACCGCAGATAGGCGTGGGCCATGGCGCGCAGGCGTTCCAGGAAGGTGCCCGCGGCCGCCGCCTTCTCGAATTCCGCGCCGAGCCGCTCGAATCCGGCGACCGTCAGCGCGTCCAGCAGCGCCTGCTTGTCGCGGAAGTGCCGGGCGGGCGCGGCGTGGCTGACCCCGGTGTCGCGGGCCAGCTGCCGCAGCGACAGGCGTTCGATCCCGCCGCCGCGCAGGGTCTCCTCGGCGCGGCGGAGGAGTTCGGCGCGCAGGTCCCCGTGGTGGTAGGAACGGGCGCGCTCGACCACCTCCCGGGCCTTGCGCTTGGTGATGCTCATGGTGAGAGCAGGATATCGGACACACTCGGGGATGTTGGCGTTGACTACTTTGTTGTCGCTGCCTACATTCGTGCCCATGGCTAATGAGAACCCGGTCCAGCGCGCCGTGCCGCTGCGCGGCTGGATCGGCCCGATGGTGGTGCTCGGCCTGCTCGCGGCCCTGATCGGCACCATGTACCTCGGCTACACCTCCGACCCGGAGAAGAACCTGCACGACTTCCCGGTCGCCCTGGTCAATCAGGACGTGGGCGACGTGATGGACAGCCGCACCGTCAATATCGGCGACCAGATCGCCGCCGCGCTCACCGAGCGCATCCCCGCCGACAAGATCGACCTGCGCGTGGTCGGCATCGGCGAGGCCCGCCAGCAGCTGAGCAACGGCCAGGTCTACGGCGCCATCATCATTCCCGGCGACTTCACCAAGCGGTTGTCGATCCTCGCCGCGGCCTCGGTGGTGCCCGGCGACGTGGAACGGCCGGTCATCACCGTGCAGACCAATCCGCGCGCGGGCACCTACGCCTCCTCGATCACCCAGCGCATCGCCGATCGGGCCATGGCACAGGTCAATTCGACGGTCGGCGCGCAGCTCACCGACCAGGTGAAGGCCAAGCTCGCGCCGCAGCCGGGCGCGCCCGCCACCGAATTGTCCGGCGCGGCACGGTTGCAGCTGGCCCAGCCCATCGACGTGGTCACCAGCCCGTACCGGCCGCTCCCGGCGGGCACCGGGCAGGGCCTGTCCGCGTTCTTCTACACCCTGGTCCTGCTGTTCGCGGGCTTCAGCGGCGCGATGATCATCCACTCCATGATCGACAATGTGCTCGGTTACGTCCCGGCCGAATACGGCCCGTGGTTCCGCGCCCCCGAGCCCGCCGCGATCAGCCGCTGGCGCACGCTGCTGGTGAAGTGGGCCATCGCCGCGATCACCGCGCCGTTCCTCTCCGGCATGTTCATGGGCATCGCGCGGATATTCGGCATGCCCATCGACCAACCGCTGCCGCTGTTCCTCTACGGCACGCTGGCCATCATCGCGGTGTCGGTCACCGGGCTGTCGGTGCTGGCCGCCTTCGGCACCGCGGGCCTGCTGATCAATATGATCGTGTTCGTGGTGCTGGGCCTGCCCTCGTCCTCGGGCTCGATTCCGGTGGAAGCGATTCCGCGCTGGATCGCCTCCCTGTCGAGCTTCGAGCCGATGCACCAGATCTATCTGTCGGTGCGCGCCATCCTGTTCTTCGACGGCCACCTCGAGGCCGGACTCGGCACCGGCATCTGGATGACGCTGTTCGGGCTGGCCTTCGGGCTGGTGCTCGGCGCGGTCGCCACGCACCTGTACGACCTACGCGGCCTGTACCGGCTCGGCGTGCCGCACCGGCCGGTCGCGGTCGCCGTTAGCGCTGACCCACAGTGACTTTCGGCCCTGTTCGTTGTCGAGCTGTGACGGAGATACTGGCCTCGGGCACCGAATAACTCATCGCCGAGCGATGATTGTGGGGCGGTTCGATGGTGATGGCTTCGTCGCAGTTCGATCAGCTGACAGGACAGTTCCTGCGCGCTGTGCGCGACGCGGGCGGCGGATTGAACGCGGTGTGCGCCGCGTGCGTCCGGGTGCTACCGGTGCGCCGCGCCGCCATCGTGCTCGAGGAACGCGACGCGGGCATGCAACCCTGGTGCGCCAGTGACGAATTCGCCGAACGGGTGGAGCGGGCGCAGGCGACGGCGGGGGAGGGCCCGGCGGTCACGGCGGTGGCCGACGGGGTGCCGGTGGTGGTCACCGATCTGAGCGCCGACTGCGAGCACTGGCCCGGCTTCGCCGAAGCCCTCTCCGGTACCCCGGTATCGGGCTCGCTGTTCGCGGTGCCCTTGCGGCTGGGCGCGATTCGGCTCGGCGCGGTCGACCTGTATCGCGAATCCGTCGGGCCTCCCGGGCCGCGGCTGCTGTCGGCGGCGCTGCACATCGCCGATCTGGTGACCGCCAGCCTGGTGCTGGCCACCGGCGACGACGCCCAGCAGTGGGCACAGCCGTTGTCCAGCCGATGGATTCACCAGGCGGCCGGCATGACCAGCGCACAACTCGGCATCGAGATCCCCGACGCCTACGCCCGCCTGCGCGGATACGCCTTCACCCATGGACTTTCGCTGGTGGAGGTGGCACGGCGGGTGGTGGAGCGCAACATTCGGATCGAGGCCGAATGAGCGCAACTGTTCCGCGACACCCCGCCCGGCAAATACCATGGGCTGACGGCAAGAGCGGCACAGGAATACTTTCGTGGCGGGCGCCCGGCGTTCGCTGATGCGGGGTGAATGCGGTGTCCGACAGTGAGTTGCTGGTGACGGTGCTGGCCAGATTCGCGCGGCTGCTGCCGGCGGCGAGCGAACTGCCCCAGATTCTGGACGAGTTGATGCGCAGCGCCATCGATGTGCTGGAACCGGGCGGGGTGACGGTGGCGCTGTCCGCCCCACTACGAGGCGACCGGTCCGAACGCTTCACCGGTATCCCCGAGGACCTCCTGGACCTCGAGGTCTGCCAGCGCGACCACGACCGCGGACCCGGCGTCGTCGCGCACGCCTGCGGAGCGCCGGTGACCGTCACCGACATCGGCAGCTACGGCGACCTGTGGCCGGAGTACACGACCCTGGCCGGGCAGCACCGGATCGCCTCGGTCGCCGCCGTCCCCATGCGTCTGGACGCCGCCGAAGCCGGTGTGCTGAGCCTGTATTCGCGCGAGGCCCGGCACTGGACCGGCCAGGACCTGTCGGTGGCGACGCTGCTGGCGGGCATGGCCGCCGGGCACATCGTCACCGCGAATCTGGTGCGCCGCCACCAGCGGGTGACCGAGCAGCTCCAGCACGCGCTGACCACCCGCATCGTGGTGGAACAGGCCAAGGGCGTGCTCGCCCACGCCCACCACACCACCCCCGACGCGGCGTTCGAGTTGATCCGCGCGCACGCCCGCCGCAATCGGGTGACGGTGCACGCGGTCGCGCACGGCATCGTCGCACTGGGGCTGCGGATCTGATCCGCTCCCGGTTCGGCCGGGTTTGCCGGGATGACGTCCGGTTGATCGGATCGGTGCGGGAATCGGCCCCCGGGGCGTAGCCTGGATTCTTGGCGGAACCGAAAGCCCCTGTCCCCGGCCGGTTTCCGCATTGGCCGTCCCAGTCCTCGACGGCTCGTTTCGACATATCCGTATCCGGACACCGTCGATCCGCTCGCTTCGTCGACCTGGGGGCAATCGTGAATTCGTCACGTGCACCACATCGTTCCGCTGCCCACCCGGCAGTCCGTCCGTCATCGGCCCACCCCGTCCGACCCTCGACCGTCCCTGCCCGCCGCACCCGGCGCGGCAGCGAGTTCGACAGCCTCGTCCGCCGCATCGCCGAGCACGACCGCGCCGCCTACGAGGAGCTCTACCGCCGCACCCGCGGCCTCATCTACTCCCGCGTCCTGAACATCCTGTACGACACCGGATATGCCGAGGAAACCTGTCACGAGGTCTACCTCCAGGTCTGGCGCAGCGCCCCGAACTTCGACCCGGCCCGCGGCAATGCGCTGACCTGGCTCACCACCCTGGCACACCATCAGGCGGTGGACCGGGTCCGGCGCGAGCGCAGCGCGGCCGGGCACGAACACCGCTGGGGCGTCGGCGATTACCGCCCCGCCATCGATGTGGTGGCCGAGGAGATCCTGCGCCGCCAGGAGCAGCGCGCAATCCGCCACGGCCTGTCCACCCTCACCCCCAATCAGCGTGAGTCGGTGGTGCTGGCGTTCTACGGCGGGCTCACCTACCCGCAGGTCGCGGACCGGCTGGGGATCGGCCTGCCCGCCGTGAAGGCCCGCATCCGCTCCGGCCTCGCGCAACTGAAAGTCGCACTGGCGTAACCGCATACAGCCCGGGGGAAGGGGGTCAGTGCGCGGCGGTCGCCTTGAAGCCGCGCGGAACCAGGATCACGGTGAGCACCGCGACCGCGCCCACCAGCCCCGTGGAGATCCAGGAGGTGGTGGTGAGCGCCGCGTCGTAGGCGTGCTGGGCGATGCGCAGCACCTCGTCGCCGGCGGGTCCCCCGATCCGCTCGGCGACGTGGGCCGCGCCGCCCACCGAGCCCTGCGCCTCGGTCAGATCGTCGCCGTGCAGCGGCAATCCGGTCATGTGGCCGGTGAACAAACGGCCGTGGATGCTGCCCAGCAGCGCCACGCCCAGACCGATGCCCAACTCGTAGTTGGTCTCCTCGACCGCGCCCGCCTGCCCGGCGCGCTCGGCGGGCACCGAGGCCACCAGAACCGCTGCGGCCGTGGTGATCGCGATGCCGTCACCGATGCCCAGGCACAGCAGGACCAGGGCGACGATCGGGTAGGTGGTGTCGGGAATCGCGGCCAGCACCGCGAAACCCGCTGCCAGCGCGCCCAACCCGAAACCCATCAGCGCGCGCACGCCCACGCGCCGCATGAGCCAGGGGGTGGCCAGCGAACCGAACAGGGTGGCCAGCGCCGCGGGCAGGGTGCGCATACCGGCTTCCGACGGCGAGTAGCCGTGAATGTATTGCAGCCACAAGGAGATCAGGAACAGGGCCGCGCCGATCGCCAGCATGGCGAGCAGGGTGGCGAGCGCCGCGGCGGTGAAGGCGCGATTGCGGAACAACCGCACATCCAGCAGCGGGTCGGGCGACTTCGACTGCCGGTAGGCGAACAGCCCCAGCAGGAGCACCGACGACACCATGATGATCAGATCGACCGGGGCCGGATTGCCCCGGGCCACATGCTTGATGCCCCACGCCAGCGCCACGATGCCCAGCACCGACAGCACCGCGCCGGCCCAGTCCAGGCGGCCCTGCTGCGGGGCCCGGTACTCCGGCAGCAGCCACAGTCCCGCGGCCACGGTGAGGATCACCACGGGCACATTGAGCCAGAAGGCGGCCGACCAGCCGAACGCTTCCACCAGATGGCCGCCGACCAGCGGGCCGATGGCCGCGCCGCCACCGGCCACCGAGGCCCAGATGCCGATGGCCATGGTGCGTTCGTGGTCATCGGTGAAGATATTGCGGATCAGCGAGAGCGTGGACGGCATCACCATGGCCCCGCCGACGCCGAGCAGCGCGCGGCCCGCGATGAGCTGGGCGGGGGAGTGCGCGGTCGCCGCGATCACCGAGGCGACGCCGAAGAGCAGGAAGCCGAGCAGGAACAGCAGTCTCCGGCCGTACCGGTCGCCGATCGCGCCGCAGGTGATCAGCAGACCGCCCAGCACCAGGCCGTAGAGGTCGACGATCCACAGCTGCTCCATGGGCGTGGGCGCCATGTGATCGATGAGCGAGGGCAGCGCCACATTGAGGATGGTCGCGTCCATCGCCACCAGCAGCAGGCTCGCGCAGAGCACGGCGAGCATGGCCCACCGGCTCGCCGGTGCGGGCCGCACCGGGTCCGCCAGATCCCTCGCCTGTTCCCGGGGTGGAATGCGGCCCACGGTTCCCGCCTCCTCGACTAGACCTCTGTCTGGTTGTTGGCAACAACCTGGCTAAGCCTAGTTGAGGCGCCGAGTGGAACCCTGGCTCGACCGTGGGAACTACCGGCCGGCGTTCTGCTTGGCGAGCAGGTCGCGGATCTCGGTGAGCAGCTCCAGCTCGGTCGCCACCTTCTCCTCCTCGGCCTTCGTGAAACGGCTCTTGAGGGTGTTCATCGGCAGGATGAGCACGAAGTAGAGCACCGCCGCGACGCACAGGAAGTTGATGCCCGCGCTGATGATCGGCCCGAGGGCGACGAAGGTGGACGGCTTGTCGGCCAGCAGCTGGAAGCCCAGACCGAACTCCCTGTTGCCGCCGAGGGTGGCGAGCAGCGGCTCGATCACGCCCTTGGTCACCGAGGTGACGATGGCGGTGAAGGCGGTGCCCATGACCACGGCGACCGCGAGGTCGATGACATTGCCCCTCATCAGGAAGTCTTTGAAGCCTTTGAGCATGATGCGCGCAGTTCCAATCCGAGACGTTTTCGTTATGTTCCGGATGGGAGTTTAAATGCTGGTCGGGGCCTCGTGTGCACACGGCGCACCCCCCTTGACGCGCATCACTCCGATTCGCCGGAAGGGTGCTGGCACACAGTCGGCAAATCGGAGGGTCCGAATCAGCTCCCGCGACCCGGCGTCGAGCTCGCGTGATCGGCCCGGAAGGTCTTCACCAGCGCCACGCACATGGCCAGCAACACCACGCTGAACGGCAACGCGATCAGGATCGCCACCGTCTGCAAGGTGGTCAGCGCGGCCGTGCCGGTGCCGCTGGCCACCAGCAGCGCCGCCGCCACCGCGCCCTGCGCGGTGGTCCAGAAGGCGCGACTCCAGGTCGGGGGCTCCGGATTGCCGCCCGAGGACAGCATGTTCACCACCAGCGCCCCCGAATCCGCCGAGGTGACGAAGAACAGCACGATCACCAGGATCGCCAGCCCAGCGGTGATCGATCCGCCGGGCAGGGTGTTCAGCAGCTCGAACAGCGCGCTGTCGCGATCGGGCCCGTCCGGCCCGACCAGCCCGCCGCCGCCGAACATCTCGCGGTGCAGGCCCGCCCCGCCGAACACCGCGAACCACACGAAGGTCAGCAGCGTCGGCACCAGCAGCACCCCGGCCACGAACTCCCGCACCGTGCGCCCGCGCGAGATGCGCGCGATGAACACGCCCACGAACGGGGCCCAGGAAATCCACCAGCCCCAATAGAAGACGGTCCACTGCCGGGTCCAGGCCGTCCCGGTGGGGCCTTCGGTCGCACCGGTGTACATGCTGATCCGCGGCAGCGACTGCAGATACTGGCCCAGGTTCTGCACCAAAGCGTCGACGATGAACAGCGTCGGCCCGACGATCAGCACGAACAGCATCAGCGCGCCCGCCACGCCCATATTGAGCTGGGACAGCAGCTTGATGCCCTTGTCCACGCCGGTCACCACCGACACCGTGGCCAGCGCGGTGACCGCCACGACCAGCGTCACCTGCAGGCCCTTGCCCGGTTCGTGCAGCCAGCCCTGATGATTCAGCCCGGCCGAGATCTGCAGCACGCCCAGCCCCAGTGAGGTCGCCACACCGAAGACGGTGCCGATCACCGCCACCACGTCGATGACATCCCCGCGCCAGCCCCGGACCTTGTCGCCCGCGATCGATTCCAGCGACCAGCGGATCGACACCGGCCGGCCCTTGCGGTGGATCGAGTACGCGATGGCCAGCCCGACCACCACGTAGATGGCCCACGGGTGGATGCCCCAGTGCAGGAACGTCTGCACCATGGCCGAATCCGCGCGCTGCGCCGGGGTGGACCCGACCCCGGGGCGCGGGTCCTCGTAGTGGAACAACGGTTCGGCCACGCCCCAGAACACCAGGCCGATCCCCATGCCCGCCGCGAACAGCATGGAAAGCCAAGCGCCGATGGAGTATTCGGCCTTCTCGCCGTCCTCACCCAGGGTGATGTCGCCGAACCGGCCCAGTCCCAGCCAGATCGCGAACACCACGAACAGGCTCACGATCAGGATGTAGTACCAGCCGAAGCCGCCGATCACATTGTCCTGCAGCGTTTTCGCCTGCCGGGCCGCGGTGTCACGGAAGACGATGGCGTACACGGTGAATGCGGTCACCACGATCGCGGAGGGCCAGAACACCCGGGGAGCCACCGCCACTCGATGATGGGCCGGAACCGTCTCGGTCGAGGTATGGCGGGTTGTGCTCACCTGGGGTGCCCCCTGCGGTCGTCGTCTGCTGCGATCTACCTGCCGAACACATGCGAACACCCCCGGTTCCGGGCCGTGTGGCCCGGAACCGAGGGTGACTGAACTACTTTCCGGCCCTGTTCTTCAGCGCGGTGACGATCTCGTTGACCGCGGCCAGCACGTCCTGTGCGGCGTGGTCGAGGTTGGCCCGCACCTGTTCGAGGGTGGCCTGGAAGTCCTCGGGGGTGATCTTGTCGGCGAAGGACTTCGCCATATCGGCGAGGTCGGCGGCCGCGGTCTGAGCTCGATCGGCCAGTTCGGCGGCGGCGCCGCTGGCCCGTTCGGCCAGCTGCCCGGTCGCCGCCCCGGCCCGCTCGCGCAGGTCGGCGGCGGTGACCCCGAGATCGGTGGTCAGGTCGTCGGCGGTGGTGCGCAGGTCGTCTGCCAGGCGTTCGGTCGCGTCCTCGAACTTCGACACGCCGTCGCCGAGATCGTCGTTGGTCGGCATGATCGGACCCCTACTTCGATCCGCGGTCGAGCATCCCCTTGACCTTGTCGGTCAAGCCGCCCGGCTCGTCGCCGTCGCTGAAAGAACTCATCGGAACCTCCTACGTGGGTGGTCACGCCCGGAAGAGCAGCGATCTTTCAGCAATCGATACTAGTCGGTTTGTCCTAGGCTGGGGCGTACTCAGTTCACCGGGCCCAGGACGCGTTCGATGTAGGCGTTGGTGAACCGGCCCTTGGGGTCGAAACGGCGGCGCACCTCGGCGAAGCGGTCCCACTCCGGGTAGCGCTCACGCAGCGTCTCGGCGGTCTGGAAGTGCCGCTTGCCCCAGTGCGGGCGGCCGTTGTAGCGGTCGAAAACGCGTTCGCAGGCGCGGAAATACGGCTCGTAGTTCATGCCCTCGTACTGGTGCACCGCGATGTAGCAGGTCTCGCGGCCGCCGGCGGGGGACAGGAAGGCGTCGTCGGGGGCGACCCAGCGCACCTCGATCGGCATCGGGGTGTCGAAATGCTTGGCCACCTCCTTGATCTCGCGGATGGCGTCGATCGAATGCTCGCGCGGGATGGCGTATTCCATCTCGGTGAAGCGGAACAGGCGGGGGCTGGCGAAGACCTTGTAGGAGCGTTCGACCTGGCGGCGGTAGCTGCCCGCGTAGGCGGCGCTGCGCTGGACCATCGGGATCAGGCTCGGGCGCCACCGGGTGAGTTTGCACAGCGCGTCGAAGGTGTAGTTGGTCATGAGGATGTCGGAGAACCAGTCGACCGCCTTGCCGCGCGGTTGCTCGGGCAGGTCGACCCGATTGTTGCGCTTGGTCATGGCCAGCGGGCTGTGCGCGAACATGTAGAACTCGAAGTGCTCGTTGCCCTCGACGAAGGTGTCCAGATCGGCCAGCACGTCCTCGACCGGGACCGGCCGCTCGACGCCCTCGAGCACGAACGACGGCACCATCTGCAGCGTCACGGCCGTGACCACGCCCAGCGCACCGACATTCACGCGCGCGGCGCGCCAGCCGTCGGGGTCGGTCTGCTCGTTGAGCTCGACCCGGCTGCCGTCGGCCAGCATGAGCTCCACCGAATGCAGTGCGGCGGAGAGGTTCTGCAGCTTGGATCCGGTCCCGTGGGTACCGGTCGCGGTGGCGCCGGCGATCGACTGCACGTCGATGTCGCCGAGATTGGGGAAGGCCAGGCCCAGCGGGTGCAGCGCGTTGCTGGCGGCGTTGAGGGTGATGCCGGCCTCGGCGCGGACCAGGCCGGTGGCGCGGTCCACGTGCAGGATCTTGTCGAGCTGGTTCAGCCGCATGAGCGTGCCGTCGGTGAGCACGGTCTCGGTGAAGGAATGTCCGGATCCGGCGACCCGGACGGTGTGGCCGTTCGCTTCGGCCTGAGCGAGTACTGCCGCGACGTCCTCGGGCGAGCTCGGTTCGGCGATGGACGCCGGGGTACAGCTCTGATCCCCGGCCCAGTTCACCCAAGAGTTGGTCATGCGACCAACTTTAAACCGCCAGTGTGATGCGCGCTACCGTTTGCGCGGGTTGAAGGCAGCCGCCTTCGCTCGCTCGACCTCGTCCTCGGACAGCGGAGGCTGCGTGAGCGGCAGGCGAGGCACGCTGTCGCCGCGCACGCCATTGAGAATCACCGCCATGTAGCGCTCCCACACTTCGGGATTGACCGGGCGTGCGAAGCCCGCGATGCCGTCGACCATGTTCACCATGGCGAAGAAATCGGCCGGTTCGATGTCGGGCTGCAGCACGCCCGCGTCCTTGGCGCGCGCGATGACCGCCTGCATGCCGGGCCGGATCTGATCCTTCATGCACACGAAGCGGTCCATGCTGTCGTGCAGTTCGAGGATCACCTCGCTGAAACCCCGGTTGGCGGCGACGTGCCGGCAGGAGTACTCGAACAGGTCGGTCAGGCCCGCCCAGGGATCCGGGTGGTGCAGCGCCACGTTCACGGCCTCGGCCAATTCGGTGACCATCTGCTCGAAGACCTCGGAGATGAGCTCCTGCTTGTTGGCGAAGCGGCGGTAGACCGTGCCGACGCCGACGCCCGCCCGCTCGGCCACATCGTCGAGGGTGACGTCCAGCCCGCGATCGGCGAACAGCTCGCGGGCGGCCGCGATGATGCGCTGCTGATTGCGGGCAGCGTCCGCGCGCAGACGCCGAGGTGGGGGCGCGGTGGTGACGTGATTCACAGGCTAATCCTATCAGCAATCGGGATTATCCGGAGGAGTTATCTCCGTTTAGCTGGTAGCTTGATCGGAAAGCGGAGATGGTTTCTCCACTAAGTTTAGGGGACGAGGACACCAACCATGACTACAGCGCTCGAGAAAGAGGTCACAGCGCCGGCTGCGACCGAGGACAAGGCGGAGCGGCGCGGATCGCACGCCCTGCGCTGGTGGGTGCTCGCCGTACTCGGCGTCGCCCAGTTGATGGTCGTGCTCGACGCGACCGTCGTGAACATCGCGCTCCCGCACGCGCAGGCCGATCTCGGCTTCTCCAACGGCGACCGGCAGTGGGTCATCACCGGCTACGCGCTGGCCTTCGGCTCGCTGCTGCTGCTCGGCGGACGGCTCTCCGACCTGTTCGGCCGTCGCACCACCTTCATCACCGGTCTGATCGGCTTCGCGGTCGCCTCCGCGGTCGGCGGCGCGGCCGGCAACTTCGAGGTGCTGGTCGGCTCCCGCGTCGCGCAGGGCGTGTTCGCCGCGCTGCTCGCGCCCGCCGCGCTCTCGCTGCTGACCGTCACCTTCACCGAACCCGCCGAGCGCGCAAAGGCATTCGGCATCTTCGGCGCCATCGCCGGTGCGGGCGGCGCGCTCGGCCTGCTGCTGGGCGGCGCGCTCACCGAATGGGCCTCGTGGCGCTGGGTGATGTACGTGAACCTGGTCTTCGCGGCCGTCGCGCTGGTCGGCGCGATCCTGCTGCTGGCCAAGCACACCGCCACCACCCGCCCCAAGCTCGACCTGCCCGGCACGGTGACCGTGACCGCCGCGCTGTTCGGCATCGTCTACGGCTTCTCGCACGCCGAATCCGACGGCTGGACCAACGGCGTCACCCTGGCCTTCCTGATCGGCGGCGTCGCGCTGCTGGGCGTGTTCGTGTGGCTGGAACAGCGCGTCGCGCACCCGCTGCTGCCGCTGCGCGTGGTGCTGGACCGCACCCGCGGCGCGTCCTACGTCGCCGTGTTCACCATCGGCATCGGCATGTTCGCCATGTTCCTGTTCCTCACCTACTACATGCAGCAGCAGCTGGGGTACTCGCCGATCCGCACCGGCGTCGCGTTCCTGCCGATGGTCGCGGGCATGGTCGCCGCCTCCACCACCGTGCCCGCGCTGCTCATCCCGCGGGTGGGCCCGAAGGTGACCGTGGTGACCGGATTCCTGCTCGCCACACTGGGAATGGCGCTGCTGACCCGCATCGGCGTGGACACCGGCTACGCGAGCCACATCCTGCCGAGCCTGCTGCTGATGGGTCTGGGCCTGGGTATGGCGATGTCCACCGCGTTCAGCGGCGCGACTGCCGGCGTGGAGCACGCCGACGCCGGCGTCGCCTCGGCCATGGTGAACACCAGCCAGCAGGTCGGCGGCTCGATCGGCACCGCGCTGCTCAGCACGCTGGCCGCGACCTCGTTCAACGACTATGTGGCCGGGCACGTTCCGCCGTCGCCGCGGGTGCTGGCCGAGGCGGCCGTGCAGAGCTACACCACCACCTTCTGGTGGGCCGCCGCGATCTTCGTGGTCGGCGCGGTGGTCACCGGGCTGATCATGCCGAACAAGGTACCGGTCCCCGCCGAGGGCGAACCCGTTCTCGCGCACTGAGATCCGAACCCCTGGACATCGTGGTCCAACCATGAAAGCGGCCCCGCTCGCCGATCCGAGCGGGGCCGCTTCGTTTTCCTTACTCACCGCGATCAGCGGCAGTTGGAGGGCGGGGCCAGGCCCGCGAACCGGTCGGACAGATAGTTCATGGCGTTGAGCGTGCCGGGGAAGATGGCGGTGCCGTGGTCCGCGCCCGGGATGACGTCGAACTGGACCGGCGTCCCGGCGGCGCAGTAGCGGCCCGCGGTGTACTGGGCCAGATCCAGAGGCACCTGGTCGTTGCCGCCGTGCCATTCGTAGAGCGGCTGGCGGATCAGCTCGGGCACGATCTCGAGCGCGTTCTCGCGCAGGGTGCGGATCAGTGCCGGGTCGTTCTCCTGGCCCGGGTTGAAGACCTCGCCGACGCTGTGGTTGGCGCCGACCGAAATGATGTCGTCCGCACAGGAATTGGCGATCCGGTCACGCATCCAGAAGCCGTACGGCGTGAGTGAGCTGTCGAGCTGCATCTCGTCGGGGTACTCGCGTTCCATGCCCGTGGCCACCGCGAAGCCGAGTCCGAACAGCGGCTGCGGGGTGTTCCCGGCCTGGATGGCCGGCTTGCCCGGATTGACCGGTACGCCACCGGTGGCGACGCCGACGATCGGCAGCTCCGGCGCGTAGTCGGGCGCGAGGGCGGCCGCGAATCCGGTGGCCATCGCGCCGCCGGAGTATCCGGCCAGGCCGACCGGTCCGACGCCCAGGCCGGCGGGCGCGAACCGCTGGACCGCGCGGATCCCGTCCAGGGTGATCTGGCCGCCCATGCGGGCCGCGCCGTAGGCGCTGTCCGGCCCGAGATGATCGGGCACCGCGATCGCCCAGCCCTTGGCCAGCAGCAGCGGGAACGCCGACGACTCCCTCAGGCTCCCGTCGAACAGGCTGTGCGACGGCGCGCATTGCAGGCCCAGGGAATTCACGAACGGCTGATACGACAGCAGCGGGCGCGGCCCGGGGCCGGGGGAGATCAGCGTGGTCACCGCGGCGATGGGCGCGCCGGTGGAATTGGTGGAGCGGAACAGGATCTGCCACACCGTCGCCCCGGGGAACGGGTGGACGGGCACCTGGCGGGAGTTCAGCACGTCGCCGTTCTGGGCGGCGTCGAGATTCCCTGCGGCGTAGTAGAACCCGTCCGGATCTGGGACGGGGAAGATCGCGCCGGCGTGCGCCGCGGGCGCGGCCGCCATGACGGCCACCAGGACCGTGGCGATTCCGAAGCTCTGGACCAGCATCTTTCCGATCGACTGGCGCACCGCCAACTTGGCTCTCCTCGAGGCCGATGGGACAACTCCGGGCAAGCCGCACTATCCTCGCAGTTCCGGGCTGTTGTTCGGGCTCAGCAACACGCCAGACAGCGGCGATTGGGCCAGGCACATCGAAGGGAGGGTGATGGCGGCGAACACCGCGGGCGTCGACGTCGCCCTGCTCGGCGTCATCGCCCTGGGCGGCGCGATCGGGGCGGAGGCGCGCTACGGGGTGGGCCTCCTGCTGCCGCAGCGCGGTCCGATCCCCTGGCACACCTTGGCGGTCAACGTGATCGGTTGCTTGCTCATCGGGGTACTCATGGTCTGCATCACCGAGATCTGGGCGGCGCACCGGCTGTTGCGGCCGTTCCTCGGGGTCGGTGTGCTGGGCGGATTCACCACCATGTCCACATACGCCGGGGAAGTTCGTACACTGCTCGAATCGGGCCGAATCGGCTACGGGCTCGGCTACCTCGGGGGGACGGTGGTGACCGGGCTGATCGCGGTCGTGCTGGGCGTGGGTGCGACACGATGGATATCGGGAACGGCGCGACGATTGGGGGCAGGACGATGAGCACGGAGTCCGACACCGACGCGGTCCGGCGGTGGATACCGGCGTCGCGGCTGACGGTGCTGCTCGGCGAGGACGACACCTATCGGCATCGGCCCCGCTACCACGAGATCGTGCGGCGTGCCCGGGATGCCGGATTGGTCGGGGCGAGCGTGTGGCGCGGCGTCGAGGGGTACGGGGTGTCCTCCCAGATCCACACCACCCGACTGCTCGATCTGGCCGAGCGGTTGCCGGTGATGGTGATGATCATCGACGACACCGACCGGTTGCGTTCTTTCGTGGAAACCAATGCGGACCTGCTGGATTCACTGACCGTCGCACTCTCGCCCGTCGAGGTCTTCGACGGGGTGCGGCGGTGACCGCGCTGGCGGTGATCCTCGGCGCGCTGCTCGGTGCGCCCGCCCGATATCTGGTGGATCGCGCGTTGGCCCTTCGATTCGATAGTGTTCTCCCCCTGGGCACACTGACGGTGAACATGGGCGGTTCGGCGTTGCTGGGCGCGTTGATCGGTGCGGGAGCAAACCATTGGCTCTTCGCGGCCGCGGGAACGGGCTTCTGCGGCGCACTGACCACGTTCAGTACGTTCGGATACGAAACGGTTCGATTGGCCGAGGAGGGCGCTTACAGCTATGCGGTGGCGAACGTCGTGATCGGCGTCGGCGCGAGCCTGGCCGCGGCCTACCTCGGTGTCCAACTCGGGCAGTGGGTACGGCCGTGATCCTGATGACCAGCCGGGCGCAGGCGATACGGAAGGGAGGCGCGAGCATGGCCCACGATCGAGCCGGACGACCGGCGCGGGCCACGGACCTCGAGGACATCGCGCACCTGGTCACCGCCTACTACAGCCGCATCCCGGATCCGGCCGACCCCGCGCAGCTGGTCTCCTTCGGCACCTCCGGGCATCGCGGATCCAGCCTGGACTGCGCGTTCAACGAGGCGCACATCCTGGCCATCACGCAGGCCATCGTGGAGTACCGGGCCTCGCGCGGTATCACCGGGCCGGTGTACCTGGCGCGGGACACGCACGCGCTGTCCGAGCCCGCCTGGACCACCGCCCTGGAGGTGCTCGCCGCCAACGATGTCACCGCGGTCATCGACGCCCGCGACAGGTACACGCCCACACCGGCTTTGAGCCACGCCGTGCTGCGCCACAACCGGGGCGGCACCCGGCATCAGGCCGACGGCATCGTGGTGACGCCCTCGCACAATCCACCCCGCGACGGCGGTTTCAAATACAACCCGCCGCACGGCGGCCCGGCCGACACCATCGCCACCGACGCCATCGCCGCCCGCGCCAACGAGCTGCTGCGCACCGGGCTCTCCGAGGTCAGGCGCACCTCGCTGGCGCACGCGCTGGCCACCAACGTGGAGCGCTACGACTATCTGGACCGCTACATCTCGGACCTACCCAACGTGCTGAATCTGGACGCCATTCGCGGCGCCGGGATTCGGCTGGGCGCGGACCCCATGGGCGGGGCCTCCGTGGACTACTGGGAGGAGATCGGCCAGCGCTACGATCTCGAGCTCGAGGTGGTGAACCCGTTCGTCGACCCGACGTGGCGGTTCATGACGCTGGACTCCGACGGGCGGATCCGGATGGATCCGTCCTCGCGCTACGCCATGGCCTCACTCGTGGCGATTCGCGACGATTACGACATTTCGACCGGCAATGACGCGGACGCGGACCGGCACGGGATCGTGACTCCCGATGCGGGACTGATGAATCCGAACCACTACCTGGCGGTGGCGATCGAGTACATGATCGCCAACCGGATGGGCTGGGACGCGCTGACCAAGATCGGCAAGACGGTGGTGACGTCCTCCATGATCGACCGGGTGGTCGGGGTGCTGGGGCGCGACGTCTACGAGGTGCCGGTCGGGTTCAAATGGTTCGTGCCCGGATTGTTCAGCGGCAGCCTCGCTTTCGGCGGCGAGGAGTCCGCGGGCGCCTCGTTCCTGCGCATGGACGGCACCGTCTGGACCACCGACAAGGACGGCATCCTGCTGGCCCTGCTGGCCGCGGAGATCACCGCCGTCACCGGGCAGAGCCCGTCCACCCGCTACACCGAACTCGAGAAGCGCTACGGCTCACCCGCCTACGCTCGCGTCGACGCCACCGCCACCGCGGAACAGAAGACCCGTCTCGCGGCGTTGACGCCGGACATGATCACCGCGACCGAAATCGCCGGCGAACCCATCACCGGCATCCAGACCCGCGCCCGCGGCAATGGCGCGGCCCTCGGCGGGCTCAAGATCACCACGGAGAACGCGTGGTTCGCGGCCCGGCCCTCCGGGACCGAGGACAAGTACAAGATCTACGCCGAATCCTTCGAGGGCCCCGAGCACCTCGTACAGGTGCAGGCGGCCGCGGAGGAGATCGTCGGACACGCGTTGTCCGGTAAGTAGTACGGCGTTCGGCCGGATGTTCGGAATGAGTGGATCGGTGTGTGCGGTCGGTGAGTGAATCGGTGCTGGAGACGCGGCGGCGGCTACCCGTGGAGATCTGGGTGCTGGTGGGCTCGGCCTTCACCATCGCCATCGGATTCGGTTTGGTCGCACCGGCCCTGCCGCAGTTCGCGCGGAGCTTCGACGTCGGCGTGGCGGCGGCCTCGTTCATCGTGAGCGCGTTCGCGTTGATGCGCTTGATCTTCGCCCCCATGGCCGGGCGGCTGCTGCAGAAACTGGGCGAGCGCCCGGTCTACCTGACCGGCCTGCTCATCGTCGCGGTCTCCACCGGCGCGTGCGCCCTCGCGCAAAGCTATTGGCAGCTCCTGGTTCTGCGTTCGCTGGGCGGCATCGGATCCACCATGTTCACGGTGTCCTCCCTGGGCCTGGTCATCCGCATGTCCCCGCCCGCCGAACGCGGCCGCGTCTCCGGGGTCTACTCCACCAGCTTCCTCATCGGGTCCATCAGCGGCCCGCTGGTCGGCGGCGCCCTGTCCTTCCTGGGCCTGCGCGCCCCCTTCCTGATCTACTGCGTGGCCCTGCTGATCGCCAGCCTCATCGTCTATGTGGCCCTGCGCGATTCCCCTCTCGCGCTGCCGGAGAAGACCGACGGCGCGCCCACCATGTCCTTCCGCGAAGCGGTCGCCCGTCCCGCCTATCGCGCTGCCCTGTGGGCGAACTTCGGCAACGGCGCCGCCGTCTTCGGCGTCCGGATGGCCTTGGTCCCGCTGATCGTCGTCGAGGTCCTGAAACAGGACGCCGCCCTGGCGGGCGTAGCCCTCACGGCTTTCGCGCTGGGCAACGCCTCGGTCCTGTTCCTCTCCGGCCGCTGGTCGGACACCCTGGGCCGCAGACCCTTCCTCATCGCGGGCACCTTGATCTGCGCCGTAGGCACCGCGGGCATCGGCCTCGCCTCGACCCTGCCCTGGCTTCTCGCCGCCTCCGCCCTCGCGGGCATCGGATCAGGAATGTTCACGCCCGCCCTGCAAGCCGCGGTCGCCGACATCATCGGCCCCGGCCGCCGTGGCGGCCCGGTCCTCGCCGGCTACCAGATGTCCGCCGACCTCGGCACCTTCCTCGGCCCCTACGCCATCGGCCTGCTCGCCGACCGCGTCTCCTACGGTGTGGCGCTCGGCGTCACCGGCGTCCTCCTCGCCTCCGCCTCCGCGGTGTGGCTGGTCGTGCCCGAGACCCTGCGCCGCAAGGAAGCCGCCATCGCCGTCGACCGCTAGGGGTGGGTATCGGTGGGGCGAGGGTGTCGGGCAGAGTGGTGCGGGTGAGCAATCCGACTTCGAAGCACACGCCGCAGCCGGTCTCGAGCAAGACCACCTATGCGCTGGCCGGGGTGGCGGTGGTGGTGATCCTGCTGATCGTGTTCGCGGTGTTCCAGTGGAACCGCGGTGGCGGGGACGCGGTGCGCAACGACGGGTACGGGTCGGCGCACGATCCGGCCGTGGAGGTGGCGCTGGACTCCGACGGGGCCATCGTGCTGGGGAAGCCCAAGGTGGCGAAAACCCTTGACATCTACGAGGATCCGCTGTGCCCGGCGTGCGGCCAGATGGAGAAGGTCAACGGCCAGGAGATCGCCCAGCAGGTCGACGAGGGCAAGCTCGCGGTGCGGTACCGGCTGGTGAACTTCCTCGACTCCCGCTCGGGCAGCAAGGACTACTCCACCCGCGCCGTCGCCGCCAACGAATGCGTCGCACAGGACGGGAACGGCCCGGTGTACGCCAAGTTCCACGAGCTGCTCTTCACCACGAAGCAGCCCTCCGAAGGCGGCTCCGACCACGACAACAAGGAACTCGCCGCCATCGCCAAGGAAGCGGGCGCGAGCGACTCCGTCGCCAAGTGCATCACCTCCGGCGACCGCGCCGACACCGCGCGGGCCCACGCCACCGCCGCTCTCAAGGCCCTCGGTGACGCCCTGAACGGCCCGGCCGCCACCCCGTCGGTCTTCCTCGACGGCAAGAAGGTCGATCGCGGCAACGCGGACTGGGTGCTCAGCGCCGCGAAATAGGCTGCGGAACAGCGGTCTTCGAACAACCGGTTCAGGCCGGGTGGTCGACTCCTGCGAGTCGGCCGCCCGGCCTGTCTCGTGCGGTGGCATCCGCTGCGAGTGGGTGGGGTGCGGCCCATCAAGGGAACGGGGACGGTGAGCCGCACCCCGGGCAGGGGGCCGAGCCGGGGGCTCGGTCCCTTGGTTCGGGGTGGTGGACGGTCAGTGGGGGACCGGGTGGGTGGGGGATTCGGGGATGTCGTTGTCGGCGGTGGTGCGCGACAACTGGGGGTGGATCAGGACATGGGATTCGAGGGGGTACGCCAGGTCGGTGGTGAAATAGCTTCCGGCCGGGGCGGGTTCGGTGGGGACCGGGCGGAGGCGCGGCGGCCTCGCGGGGGCGTCGATGTCCGTGTGCGGGAAGAGGTAGCGGGCGCCCTCGCGGATGGTCTCGTGGGTTTCACCGCTCGGGTCGATCCAGCGCATGCGGTCGGTGTCGGCCAGGTAGACGCGCCACGGGTGTTTTCCCTTGTCCGCCAAGGACTTCAAGCGGTTGTGGTGCGTGCAGAGCACGGCGCGGTAGCCGGAGTTCGGTTGCGCGGGGAGGTGGGGGAGCGGGCCGAACTGGATGAGTGAGGTCTCGGCGGCGGGCATGGTGCAGCCGGGGAAGCGGCAGAATCCGTCGAGGGCGCGCACCTCGCGGGCCGGGGCGTTTGAGAAGGGGCGCACCGCAGCGACTTTGGCGCGTTTGCGCAGTGGCGCGGACGGGGGAGCCGGATCGGTGGGCCTGGCGGGCCGATCCTGTGCGGCAGGGCTGTCGGTGTCGGTGGTGAGGCGGCCGCGATCCACCCGGGGTGTGGTGGGGGTGTCGTCCGGCGCGCGGCGCTCGCGGAGGTGGGCGGCGGCCGCTCGCTCCCACGGGGCTTGGGCGGCGATCCGCGTCCGCCGGGTCCGGCGCGGGCTCGGAATACCGCCCGCAGTGACGGATTCTTTTGTCGCCGAAGTGTTTTTCCCAGGGGTCGATTCCGCTGACCGATCGGCCGAGGACGACGGAGGGGCGTCGTCCTCGCCCGGGCCCGGCGTGGCGTCCTCCGGGAAGTACTCGGGGATGACCTGGAACCGGGCGTGTTCGGCGAGCGTGCGGGCCAGTCCGGCGTCGATGGGCCCGTAGCCGGAGAGGAAGGCGGGGTCGTCGCGCAGGCCGAGGAGGGTTTCGGCGGACACCCCGACCTGGATGAGTGGACGGCGAGGCGTGGTGGGGGTGCTGGCCTTGGGGCAGTCGAGTTCCTTGCCGCATTCGCAGCGCAGCCGGCCCGAACCGTCGGCGAGGGCGATGAGCGCGTCGGCCCGGCGCTGCGACATGGTGCGCGGATCGTCTTCGCACACTTGCAGACTCATCTCCCGCAGCCGCATGGCGAGCGCCTGCGCTCCCGCGGCGGGCAGCAGCCCGTCGAACACGGCCATCCCGTCCTGCACCGCGCGAATCCGGACGTCGCGATCCTGTTCCCGAGCCTCGCGCCGCCGCGTCTCGCCGTCGGGATCCAGCCGTGTCACCCAGCGTTGCGCGGTCTGCCGCAACCGAACCGGGTCGGACCGCAGCGCCGCGTCGATCAGCTTGGGCTCGAGGACTTCTCGTATCTCCCGCGGCATCCCCCGCAGACAGTCCGTGATCACCTGCACCCGGGACAGATCGATCCGTCCCGCCGCGAACGCCAGTTTGGTCTGGGGTAGCGAGTCCAGCGCGAGTCCGATGTCGATGAGCGCCGCGGCCACCCCCTCCGAGACCTGCACCGCTACCGCGATCTCCGCCGCCGCGAACTCCCCGGCCCGCACCCCGCCGGCGCCCGGTGCGGCGTTCGCGGCTCGATGCCGGCGATACACCTCCCGCACCGCTGTGATTTCCGCCGCCTGTGCGAATGCCGCCGCCCCGTGTGCCCGCCGCAGCGCGTCGACCAGCTCGTCCTCGCCCATCGCCTCCACCTCTCGGCTATCGAACATGCGTTCGAGACTACCTCCGAAAGATCGCCGCCGCCAGCTCTTGTCCAGGCGATTTGGTTTGTTCGCCACCGGTCGTGTAACTTCGTTCAAGCAAGCGGGGCAACGCCCGGCTGGCAGAAAAGTGAACACGGGGCTATGGCGCAGCTGGTAGCGCACCACACTGGCAGTGTGGGGGTCAGGGGTTCGAGTCCCCTTAGCTCCACCCATTGATACAGGTCAGGCCCGGTCTCGTGCCGGGCCTGACCTGTTTTTGTTCCGCCTACCCCGCGCGCTTACCCACGGTTTCGATGCAATCTTCATCGTTCCGTCGTGTCGGGTGATGTGGCCAGTCGCCGGCTCCCGGAGCCACCCGGCCGCAATCTGGTCAGACCCGGGTGTCGGCCGCCCGGCCACGGTCCGTACCCGGCGCGCGGAGTGACCAGTGGGGTGTCGGGGGAACGGCGCATTCGCTGTCTTGCCGGGCAATCGAGCGGAGTATTTGCCGACGTGCCTGGATCGTTACCTTCGGCCGAACTGGGCAGATGTCCAAAATCGGTGTCGAACTCGCCGGTAACTTTGTGAAACGCTGACATTTCCGAATGTGGCCACCTATGGTGAGCGCGCTTGCCCCAGACGAGATCACAGGAGATCACAGCAGTACGGATCAGAACAAATGCCGAGAGCGCAGCTTCCGAAACTCTCGGTCGTAGCCTCCGCTGAAACCCCTGAGTCTGCGTGATCGCCGGCGTTGCGTGATTCAGCGATCGAATGTTGTTGATGATTGCTGGATTTTCCCTGTCCGGATACCAGCGCTCAGAAGAAATCAGTAAGCGCCGAATTCTCTTCTCCAGGAATAACAATGACAAATCGACATGTCGCCCGCAAACTTGCCGCGACCACCACGGCCGCGAGCGCTCTGGCGCTGTTCGGCACCGGTGCCGCGGATGCGAACCCCGGGAACATCACGTGGTCCGACGGCTCCTCGCAGTTCACCCGGACCATCAGCAATGTGTCCCCGGCCGAGGGCGACACCATCACGGTCTCCACCCAGTTCAGCCGTAACAGCTGGACCGACGAGTACATCTACAACATCAAGGACCGGCACCCGGCCTGTGCCACCTATGTACCGGGTTCGGCCACCATGGGTGGCGGCGCGGTGTCGAATCCCGAAGTAGTCGCCGACGAGGGCAACGGTGGCGGCTACGTGCGAGCGTCGTTCGGCAGCACCTCCTGGGTGGTCCAGAACCGGCCGGGCTTCCACAGCTCCCCGACTTTCAGCGTGCAGTACAAGGTCGGTCACGGCTGTGCCCGCGGGGCCGCTCTGACCACCGGCATGGATTACGGCGGGTCGCTCGGCTCGGGGTCGTACGGCACTCAGGGCCCGTCGATCACGGTGGGCAAGAACGCCACGACCACCGCCCTGGCCCCGGTCTCGGGCGCCCGCGCGGGCCAGCCGGTCACGTTGACGGCCACGGTGACCGGTGGCTCGGCCGGTGACACGATCGGTTTCTACGACGGCGGCACCCAGATCGGTACCGGCGCCCTGGACGCCACCGGTACCGCGACCTACCAGTGGACACCGACGGCGAGCGGCAACCGCACCCTGACCGCGCAGTATCCAGGCACCGCGTCCGCCAACGCATCGCAGTCCGCACCGCAGACCGTGAACGTCACCCCGGCCGATGTCGCTTCCACCATCACTCTCAACCCGGTGACGGGTGCGAAGGTCGGTACCGCGACCACCCTCACGGCCAAGGTGACTCCCGCCGCGGCCGGCGGCACGGTCCAGTTCGCCGATGGCGCAACCGTGCTGGGGACCGGTCAGGTCGATGGGACCGGCACTGCCACCTACCAGTGGACTCCCGCGGATGCCGGCGCGCACACGCTGACCGCGACGTTCTCGGGGCGTGACGGTGTCACCGGGTCCAATACCACCGGGCAGGTGTCGGTGGTCGCGGCCGATGTCGCTTCCACCACCACCCTCAATCCGGTGACGGGTGCGAAGGTGGGAACCGCGACCACCCTCACGGCCAAGGTGAGTCCCGCCGCGGCCGGCGGCACGGTCGAGTTCGCCGATGGCACAACCATTCTCGGTACCGGTCAGGTCGATGGGACCGGGACCGCCACCTTCCAGTGGACGCCCTCCGCGGCTGGTGCGCACACGCTGACCGCGACGTTCTCGGGGCGTGACGGTGTCACCGGGTCCAATACCACCGGGCAGGTGTCGGTTGTCGCGGCCGATGTCGCTTCCACCACCGTCCTCAACCCGGTGGCGGGTGCGAAGGTGGGCACCGCGACCACTTTGACCGCGACGGTCACTCCGGCAGCGGCGGGTGGCACGGTCCAGTTCGCCGATGGCGCAACTGTGCTGGGGACCGGTCAGGTCGATGGGACCGGGACCGCCACTCTCCAGTGGACGCCCTCGGCTGCCGGGGCGCACACGCTGACCGCGACGTTCTCGGGGCGTGACGGTGTCACCGGATCCAACACGACCGCACAGGCGGACGTTGCCGCAGCCGATGTCGCTTCCACCACCACCTTCAATCCGGTGACGGGCGCGAAAGTCGGTACCGCGACCACCCTCACAGCCAAGGTGACTCCCGCCGCGGCGGGTGGCACGGTCCAGTTCGCCGATGGCGCAACCGTTCTGGGGACCGGGCAGGTCGACGCGACGGGCACCGCGACCTTCCAGTGGACTCCTGCGGCGGCCGGGGCGCACACGCTGACCGCGACGTTCTCGGGCCGTGACGGTGTTACCGGATCCAACACCACCGCACAGGCGGACGTTGCCGCGGCCGCTGTCGCTTCCACCACCACTCTCAACCCGGTGACGGGCGCGAAGGTCGGCACGGCGACCACCTTGACCGCGACGGTGACCCCTGCCGCGGCCGGAGGCACCATCGAATTCGCTGACGGCGCAACCGTTCTGGGGACCGGGCAGGTCGACGCGACCGGTACCTCGACCTTCCAGTGGACGCCCTCGGCTGCTGGTGCGCACACGCTGACCGCGACCTTCTCGGGGCGTGACGGTGTCACCGGATCCAACACCACAACTCAGGCGAACGTCGCTGCGGCCGATAGCAATTCCACCGTGACCGTCAACCCGGTCACAGGAGCCACCGTCGGTACCGCGATCACCCTGACGGCGAAGGTCAACCCCGCAAACGCGGGCGGCACCATCACCTTCACCGACGGTGGCACCGTCATCGGCACCACCGCCCAGGTCGGCGCTGACGGCACCGCCACCATCACGTGGACCCCCACCACCGCCGGTAGCCACATCATCACCGCCGACTACTCCGGCAACGGCACCGTCAATGCGTCCACCACCACCGCCACCATCACGGTCGCACCCGCCGGAGGCACCGGCACCGGCACCGGCAGCTCCCTGCCCGGCAGCCTCGGAAGCCGCTGAACAAAGCTGTCGCGGTGTCTGTTTCCAGCCGGGGCGGCCGGGGACAGACACCGCGGCAGCGATGGGTAAATCCGGCTGTCGGGCGGTGAGGCGGTTCTGCATCCGGACGACGCGACTCGCTCGAGTATTTCCGATCCCATCGGTACTCGGCACTCGGCCCGGCAGTTCGGCAGGGTCGTATACTCCCCTTATGGCGGATTTGCGGTCCTCCACAGAATTCCCCGAGTCGCCTGTTCTCGTGGTGCAGACGCGAGAACACGTTTATCGGCTGCGCGCCGGGGGTGTGTACAACATCGGCCGCGATCCGACCGCCGACGTTGTTGTCACCGATCCGCGTGTTTCGGCCGTGCACGCTGTGCTGGAGCGTGGATCGAACGGTTGGGAAATCGAGGATGCGCACAGCCTGAACGGCACCTTCTTCGACGGTCAGCGCGTCGAGCGGATGCTGATCGACCACGACGAGACGTTCCAGCTGGGGCATGCCAAAGATGGTGCGCAGGTGTCCTGCTCGCTGGAATCACCCAACCCCGCCCCCGAGCCCGAACCCGATGACGACTTCGGTGGGGACACGATGGTCGTGCCGAATCCTGGCTATGACTTGGACGATGAAGCCACGGTCACCCTGTTCGAGCCGGGCCTGCCGCGGCGAGTGTCGCGGTCCTCGCCTCCGGCTACCCAGCCCACCGCGGTGGTGCGGATCGTCTCGGGCACGCTCCGGCTCGGACGCGCCGCCGACAACGACATCGTCGTGCCCGACCTCATGGTGTCTCGCCATCACGCCGAACTACAGGTGATCGCCGAAGGCAAATATCGAGTCGTCGACCTCGACAGCCACAACGGCACCTATGTCAACGGCCACCGGATCGAGACCGCGGACCTGTCCGAATCCGACTTGATCGGCATGGGACACACCACCTACCGGCTCGTCGGCAACGAACTGCGCGAGTCCGTCGATACCGGTGACATCTCGGTCTGTGTCCAGAACCTGATCGTGCGGACACCGGAAGGCAAAGTGCTGCTCGACGACGTGACCTTCCCCATCGCGCAGCGCTCACTCGTCGGGGTCATCGGACCCAGCGGAGCGGGCAAGTCGACGCTGTTGGGTGCGGTCACCGGGATGCGGCCCGCGACCGAGGGGACCGTCCGCTACGACGGACGCGACCTGTACACCGATTACGACGAGCTGAGACACCGGATCGGGTTGGTTCCGCAGGAGGACATCCTGCACAACCAGCTCCCGACGCGACGCGCCCTGCTCTACGCGGCCGAGCTGCGCTTCCCCGGTGACACACGCAGGGAGGAGCGCGAGCAGCGAGTCGACGAAGTCCTCGACGAACTCGGCTTGTCGCGGCATGCCGACACCCGCATCGATCGGCTCTCCGGCGGGCAGCGCAAACGGGTGAGCGTCGCATTGGAACTGCTGACCAAACCGTCGCTGTTGTTCCTCGACGAACCGACCTCCGGCCTGGATCCCGGCCTCGATAAGACGGTCATGGAAATGCTGTCCGAACTCGCCCACGACGGGCGGACCGTCATCGTCGTCACCCACAGCGTGGCGAATCTCGATTCCTGTGACCGCCTCCTGGTGCTGGTGCCCGGCGGCAAGCTGGCTTATTACGGACCGCCCGCAGAGGGATTGCAGGAGTTCGGACAGCGCACCTGGGCCGAGGTGTTCCAAGCATTCGACCGGGACGAGGACCGCGACTGGGCCGGTGAGTTCCGGAAGTCCCCGCGCTTCGAGAACTACGTCGATGTCGGGCCGATCGACGACATCGGACCGGCGGAAGTACACGCACCGGCTTCGCCGCCGCCCGCGCGGCAGTCCAAGCTCAGCCAGCTCAGCACACTGTGCCGGCGGTATCTGGCGGTAATCGCCTCGGACCGTAGTTATCTGGCGTTGCTCGGCGTGATGCCGCTGTTGCTGGGCGGTTTGATCGCCGCGGTGCCGGCGGGCGCGGGTTTCACCGGGGCGCCGGGAACCAACGAAGATGCCTCCACCAAGCTGATGATCTTGGTTTTCGGTGCCTGCTTCGTCGGCACCGGCAACGCGATTCGCGAGATCGTCAAGGAACAGACCATCTACCGCAGAGAACGCGCGGCAGGACTGTCGGCCGGGGTCTATTTGATGTCGAAAGTGCTGGTCCTGGGTGTGATCACCGTCCTTCAGGCGGTGGTGTTGTTCTTGATCGGCACTATCGGTACGAGCTTTCCGCCGAGCGGGATATTCACTTCGGTCCAGCTGGAGTTGATCTTGGCGATGGCGATGCTGGGCATCGCGTCGCTGACGTTGGGCTTGCTGGTGTCGGCTTCGGTGAGCACCTCGGAAAAGACACTGCCCCTGCTGATCGTGCTGTCAATGGCACAACTGGTGCTCACCGGCGGGCTGGTCCGGCTGCCCGGCACGCCCGTTCTGCAACAGCTGTCCTTCGTGTCGCCGTCCCGTTGGGGCTACGGCGCCGGGGCGGCCAGTATCGACCTCGATACCCTCACGCCGCACGAGGGCGGGCCCGACCCGCTGTGGAAACACACCATCGGCACCTGGCTGCTCGATATGGGAGTCCTCGCCGGTCTCGCCGCGATCTTCCTGGCGCTGGCCTGGTATCGCCTGCACCGGATGCAGCCGCGGCGGCGCGGTGCCCGTCCCGCTCAGATGTGAGCTTGCTCCAGGCTCTTGCTCCAGGGTGACTGAACCGTGCGCGGTCGCGGCGGGGTGGCCCGTCGCTTCGTGTGACCCCGAGTGGAGGTACTGACCAGTGTCCACCACTATTCAGGGTCGGTGCCACCAGTTACGGCTGAGGAAACTGCTAGCTACCTTTGAAGAGGAAGTCCTTCCTCGGAAAATGGTGCAAGGAGTTGATCAAATGAAAGCAAGAATCGCCGGGACCGTAGCCGCGACTGCAATCATGCTGTCGCTGGGCCTCGCCGGAGCGTCGGCGGCGTCTGCCAGCGAACCGCAGGCTACCCCAGTGGATGGATCGGTCGGCATCTGTTTCACCTTCCCGTTGCCAGGATCCGCAGACTTGGTTTGGTGCCTCTGAGGAAGAGGCTCGGAGAAAGGCGTCCCGCGGCGTCGCATGAGAAAGGCCCGGTCCAGCAGGACCGGGCCTTTCCGGTGGCAACGCCGTGTGGCGGTCAGAGCGTGCCGTTCTCGATGTCCCGCTTCAGTGCAGCCTGGTACGCCTGGTGGGAGGAGACGCCGTTGCTGACGGTGAAGTTGAGCAGCAGGGGGTTGGAGCTGAAGGTGATGTGTTCGTTCACCGAGGTGGTGCCGTTGCCGTTGTCGGTGAACGTAACCTTCTGATGCGTGATGACACCGGGGGTGTCGTAGCTGTCGGTGAGGTAGTACCGGTCGGCCGGGAAGAGGCGCTGTTCGGCCTGGGTTTTCGCGGGGTAGTCGACCGAGCCCATCGGGACGTTCTCCAGCGCGGTGAAATCGATGGTCGTGCTGACGCCGTCGGTGCAGGTGCGGTGGGTGATGATGTCCTTGAGGAAGGGGTGGCGGCCGATGTCGTTGCGCAGGTTCGAGTAGACCGTCCACACCTTGTCGATCGGGGCGTTGATGGTGATCGGCAGGTCGACCGTGCGCGAGGCGGAGCCGGAGGATCCGCTCTTCTCCGAGGCCTGGTACGACGCCCAGCCGGTCTGCCAGCCGGCGGTGTACGAGTTCGGGGTGTCGGTACAGGTCGGTGCGGAATCCGCCTGCGCTGCCGGTGAACCCGTCGCTGCGAACGACAGGGCCATTGCGCATCCCACAAGATATTTCACGGCCGGACTGTAACGTGTTCTTGCGATGTTCGCTCGCGCCGTCATGGATTCGAGACCGACCGGCAGGATCGTGCGGCGGATCACCGGCCGATCGGCCGCCGGGCGTCGAGCTGCGCGCGGTCCGCGGCGGCCCGTCCCGCATCCCAGCCCTCGGCGCTGCGGATGGTGATGCCGCGATTGCGGGCCTGCGGAAACAGCGCGTCGAAGGCCGTGTCGACGGCGAGCTGATGCGAGGCCAGCACCGGCAGCAGCCGTTCGGAGTCGGGTGATTCGGCGATGGTGGCCGCGGTGGCCGCCGCGAGCCGCTCCCCGATGCGGGTGGCGTAGGCGACCAGGAACGATTTGCGGAAGATCCGGCTGCGCGCCCCGTCGTCGGGGGTGTCCTGCCCGCTCGCGATCATCGCCCGGGTGGCCTGCACCAGCAGCGAGGTGGTCAGCAGCTCGATCGCCTCGAGGTCCGCGTCGTCCCCGACGATGGTGACGAACCCCCACTCGGAGGCCACGATGGCGCGACTGCGATTGGCCTTGGCGACCACGTCCACCAGCAGCGCCTTCGCGTCCACATAAGGGGTGTCGAGCCAGATCCGCCGCGCCCCAGGCAGATCGGGAGCGGAGGTGTCGGCATCGACCAGCACCCGATCGAGCGCGTACTTGGTCATCAACTCCTGCGCCTTGGCCGACAAGGTCTCGGCCTCCTCGGGAAAGGAGGTCGATTCGGCTTTCGCGAGCAACCCCCGCACCCGCCCGAGCACCTTCTCGTCGACGTGGTGATGCACCCCGGCCCGCGGCCGCGCACTGCCCGGCAACGGCCTGATGAGCTCCAATTCCGGCAGCAGAAGCAGCAGGGCGAGCGCCTCGACCACGGTCGTGATCGCAGCCCGCGAGGTCAGCATGTGCTTGGCTGCCCACTGCCCGAAGAACGGTTCCGAGTCCGACCACCAGACCCGAGCCTCGATGGCGTCGAGTTGCTCGACCCACGTCTCGTCCATGGTCTCGGCCGTGAAGGGCCGCACATGATCGGCCATCACATCGACCAGGAACCCGGTCGCGAACTCGTCCACCCGCCGCGCGGCCGCCTCGTGCACATCCCCCGGCAGCCACCCGTGCTGAAACACCCGCCGAATGACGTGCCGCCCGGCCAGGTGCACCCCGGATCCGACGACGTGATCCGGCAGCCCGCTCTCCGCGACCTCGTCGGCGAACCGCCCCGCGATCCCGGAATCTCCCCGAGCCGTCTTACTCCCCGCGCCCACCCGCGCCGCGGTCATCGCGGCCGCCAGCACGGCATTCCCGACTTCCTGCGCGGTCGGCTGCTCTGCCTCGCCGGTCAGGAAGCGAACGTCACCCAGTTGCGCGCGCAACTTGGCGGCTCGGTGCTTGCGATTCGGCTTACCCACGGCCATCAACCCTATTTCACGGCCGGGTGGCCACGGTCTAGTCCCGTGGGGGCTGCCGGTCACGCCGAGCGCGACCGGCAGCCGGGCTCAGCGGGCGTCGGTGGATACCGGTTCGGGCGCAGCGGTTTTCGCGCCTCCCGGCACCCACCAGTTGAGGCGGCCCATGGTCTGCATCAGGGCCGGGACCAGGATGGTGCGGATCACGGTCGCGTCGACCAGGACGGCCAGGGTGAGGCCCAGGCCGAAGAGCTGGACGAAGGAGACATGGGCGAAGACCATGCCCACGAAGGCGATGGCCAGCAGCGCCGCCGCCGCGGTGAAGATACGTGCGGTGCGCGCGATGCCGACGGCGACCGAACGCCCGGTCTCGCCGGACTCGAGGTATTCCTCTCGGATTCGGGACAGCAGGAACACCTCGTAGTCCATGGATACGCCGAAGGCCAGGCAGAACATGAGGATCGGCATGGTGGGGACGAGGTATCCGGTGGGGGTGAAGCCCAGGGCGCCGGAGAGGTGGCCGTCCTGGAAGATCCAGACCATCGCTCCGAAGGTGGCCGCCAGGGAGAGCACGGTGAGGACCAGGGCCTTGATCGGGAGCACGACGCTGCGCGTGAAGATCAGCAGGACGACGAACATCGATATCGCGATCAGGGCCAGTGCCAACGGGACTCGTGCGCCGAGGGCGTGGACGGAGTCGGCGTTGCGGGCGGCGGGGCCGCCGAACTTCACCGGTCCGGGGGCGGGAACCGCCCGGAGGCGGTCGAGTTGCTCGGTCGAGGCGGCGGAGTAGGGGTCGAGTCGGGTTCCGATGCGCAGGTAGGTTCCGGCGTCCCCGGCCATGACGGATTGCGGCCCGGCGACGGGGAGGCCACCGGCGTAGACGCCGCCGCTGGACAGCACCGAGCTCACGCCCGGGACCTGGGACAGGGCACGCGCGTAGTCGGCCACGCGCGCGGTGTCCCCGTGGGTGTCGGGCAGGACGGCGAGGATGCCCGCGGTCAGGTTCTCGGAGAACCCGGTGCGGGAGGCGTCGCCGACCTCCCGGCTCGATCCGGAGGCCAGCACCCGATCGTCGGCCCACCCGAACCGCACGCCGAGGAACGGCGCCCCGAGCAGCAGCAAGGCCGCGACGACGGCCACGATGGCGAGGACCGGCCGCTTCATGACGCCCATGGCGAAGCGATACCACCGGTCCCGCTCCACCGGCTGGGGTGCGGGGTCGGGGCGGCCGAGCCGCCGGCGCAGCCACTGCCGCACGTCGAGCGCCTCGACCCGATGGCCCATGAGCGCCAGCGCCGCGGGCAGTACCAGCAGTGTGGTGAACACCGCCGCCGCGAGCACCGCGAGCCCCGCGTAGGCGAACGACCGCAGGAAGTACAGCGGGAACACCAGCAGCGCGGCGAGCGAAAGAGCCACGGTCAGACCGGAATACAGTACGGTGCGCCCGGCGGTGCGGACGGTCCGCGCCACCGCGTCGACGGTGTCGGAGCCCGCCGCGATCTCCTCCCGGAACCGGCTCACCATGAACAGGCTGGAGTCCAGCGCGACCGCGAACCCCAGTGCCGTGGTCATATTGAGCGCGAAGATGGAGACGTCGCCGACCGCCGCCAGCACCCGCAGCACGGCCAGCGCCGCGCCGATGGTGACCACGCCGACCAGCAACGGCAGCATGGACGCGACGAGGCTGCCGAACACCAGCACCAGCGCGATGCCCGCCAGGGGGATCGCGATGGATTCGATGAGCACCAGGTCGAGGGTGATCTGCTTGCTCATCTGCGCGAGCGCGACGGCCTCACCGCCGGCCCGGACCCGGACCCCGTCCTGGCCGCCGTTGTACTTGTCGGCCAGGGTGCCCGCGAGTTTCGGTGCGGCGGTGTCGTCGCCGCGCGCGTAGGCCACCAGGACCGCGCTGTGTCGGTCGGTGCTGCGGAGCGCGGTGCGCATCTCGGTGGGGACGCTCCAATACGACTGCACCCCTTGGAGATCCGGGTTCGCCTTCAGTTCATCGGTGATCCGCTGCCCCACCGTGGTGGCCGCGGGCGTGTCGATTCCGTCGGGCGCGGTGAGCACCAGCACGACATTCGGCGCCGCGCCGGGGAAGTGGTCTTCGAGATACCGGTCGACCCAGGTGGATTCGGAGTCCGGTGCCTGGAACCCGCCGGATTTCAGGTGCATCGGCGCCGACCATCCGATGGCGTAGCACAGGATGGCGGCGAGCCCCGCGAGCATCAGGACGGCACGCGCGCGACGCTGGGCGAAGTGGGCGATGGCGAGCAGCACGCGGGCTCACCGCCGTTCGGCGGGCGGCACCCGCCGCGCGGTCCGGACCAGGTCCTCGGAGACCTGCCACAGTTCCGCCGCCCGCTCGGGGTCGTAGGACTCGGGCGCGCTGGGCACTTCGGTCGCGCCGGTGAAGTATTTGCCGGTGGTGTCGGCGAGGTCGGGTCCGGTGATCAGCCAGGCCAGGTCGGCGGCCGAGCGGGCGACGGTGCGGGCGATGGGCATGACCCGGATGAGCACCGGCGCGAGCAGCCGGAACCCGATGCGGGCGGGTGCCGAATAGCCCCGGGAGAGAGCGGTTTCCGGCATCAGCCCGGGATCGAAGGCGTTGACGGTGATCCCGCGGTCGCCCCACCGGTTGGCCAGCTCGTAGGCGAAGTACACATTGGCGAGCTTGCTGGTCGCGTAGGCGACCCGCCCGTCGCGTCCGGAACCGTCACCGGGAGTGGCGAGTTCGCGGGGTGCGCGCCACTGCGGCGCGGGGAACCCCATCGATTTGCGCGGCCCCTGATGCACGTCGCTGGACACCACGAGGACCCGCGACCCCGTGTCGAGCAGGTCCGCGCATCCGGTGACGAGCGCGAAATGCCCGAGATGATTGACGGCGAAGGTCAATTCGTAGCCGTCCTCGGAGCTGCGCACCTTGTCCACGATCTGGAGTCCGGCATTGCACACGATCGCGCCGAGTCGCGGCTGTTCCCGGCGGTGCAGGGTTTCCACCGCCGCCCCGACCGAATCCAGGGACGCCAGTTCCAGTTCCAGCAGTTCCACCCGCGCCGTGGGCGCGTGTTCCCGGATCCGCTGCCGAGCGGCCTCCGCCCGCTCGGTGTCACGGCATCCGAGGATCAGGGGAACACCCTTGGCGGCGAGGATTTTCGCGGTTTCGAGGCCGAGCCCCGAGGTCGCGCCGGTGATGAGAACGGGAAGGCTCATGCCGCGTTCTCCAGCCACTTCATCGTGAACTCGTCGATGGCGGCCGCGGTGCTGGTGAACGTCTTGCCCATGTCGGCCTCGATCAGTCTGCCGATCAGGGGAACCCGGGCCTCGATCTGGCCGGACATGGTGAACTCGCACCCGATGTCGGTGCGCCGCAGCAGCAGATCGGCCCCGAGCTTGATGGTCATGCCCTCGACCTGCCCGTCCATTCGCCCGCGGGCGAGGCCGTCGGCGGGCTCGGACCAGGCTTCGCTGTAGGTGTAGCGCACGCCATCGGGTCGGAACCTGGCGGCCGGGCCGGGCAGGGACGAGGCCGGGATGACGGTGTTGACGGTGACCAGGGTGCGGTTCGGGGTGACCTCGAAGGCGGCCAATTCGGCGTCGGCGCCGTCGATTTCGCGAATGCGCTGTTCCCAGTAGTCGCGGGAGCCGAGGGCGCGGTGGAACTGGATGTCGCTGTACGGGTACGGGGTGGTGTGCTGCACGGAACGCGGCATGGTCAGTCTCCCAGGTGCTTGGCGTAGATGCGGTGGATGTCGAGCATTCGGTAGAGGGCGCGGTCGGCGTCGTCGCGGCCGACCTCGGAGAGCAGGTAGGCGTCGACGAGCCGGTCCAGGGCGTCCTCGACCTCGTCGGCGCTGAGTTCGGGGTGGTCGGGGGCGATGAATTCGGTTCCGGCGGAAGTGTGGTGGCCGAGGTCGCGGAAGACGCCGGCGGCGGTGCTGTCGAGCCGGTCGAAGGTGAGGTCGAGGCTGGCGCGGATGTCGAGGGATTGGTAGGACACGACTTCGAGGCGGCGTTGTTCGTCGCTGATCCGGGCCAGCATGCGGGCGAAGGTCCAGTGCGGTCGCGCCGACATGCGGCAGGCCACGGCGCGCAGGGCCAGCGGGATGCCCGAGCAGTGGTCGGCGACGCTGCCCGCGTCCTCCCATTCGGGCAGCACCCGGGCCCGCCCGACGGTGGCGACCAGCATCTGCAGGCCCTGGGTGCGGGACAGCTCGTGCAGGACGTAGGTGCGGACGGTGGTGAGCCCCAGGGCGAATCGGCTGGTGATCAGCGCGGTGCTGGATCCGCCCGCGGGCAGCAGCGGGATGATCTGCGATTCGGTGACGGCATTGTCGAGGATCACCAGGACACGTCGCCGCGCCAGCCGCGCCCGGTAGAGGTTGGCGCGTTCGGCGAGGGTGGGGGGCAGGGCGTCGGCGGGGATGCCGAGCGCGGTGAGCAGTCGGCCGAGCACCGTCTCCGGGGTGGTGTTCGGTCCTTCGGCCAGGTCGGCGAACAGCATCCCGTCGGGGAAGCGGTCGCGCAGGCAGTCGGCGGCCTGCAGCACGAGCGCGGTCTTGCCGACGCCCGCGCCGCCGGTGACCAGGACGGGACGCGGGGAGGGATCGTCGGTGAGCATGCCGGTGAGGGTGGCCAGTTCGGCGTCGCGCCCGCTGAATCCGAGCGGGGCCAGCGGCACCATGTCGGGCGCGATGCCGAGGGTGACGGTGGGCGGGTCGCCGCGCAGGATCTGGCAGTGCAGGTCCCGCATGCCGGGGCTGGGGTCGGCGCCGAGCTCGTCGGCGATGAGCCGTCGCGCCAGTTCGTACTGCCGCAGCGCCTGGGCGGTCTCGCCATTGAGGAAGTAGGCGCGGATCAGCCGCTCCTGCAACCCTTCCACGAGTGGTTCCTCGAGCAGGGCGGTGTGCAGCCGGTTGATCACCAGCGAATGGTTGCCGCGCCGGATCTCGGCGTCGGCCCAGTCGGCGGTGACCTCGTGCTTGAGCCGGTGCAGCGAGTCGCTGAGTCGCCGGGCCCATTCGCTGTCCAGTCCGGTCATGGCGCTGCCGTTCCACAGGTTCAGCCCCGCGGCGAGTTGTTCGACGCGGCCGGGGTCGTCGATGTCGGTGGCGCGGGCCCGGTCCACCAGGTCCATGAAGTGCCGCAGGTCGACGGAATCCGGTGGGGTGGACAGGGTGTAGCCGCCCGAGCCGCGGTTGACCTGGACGGGCGGGCCGCCGTGCCCGGCGGTGGCCTCGGTGAGCACCCCCCGCAGCCGCGCGACGTAGGTGTAGACGGCGTCGCGGGCTGCGACCGGCGGGGAATCACCCCACACGCGGTCGATGAGCGTGTCGATGGAGAGCGGCCGGCCCGAATCCACCAGCAGCGCCGCCAGCAGGCTGGTCTGCCGGGGCGGCCCGAGGTCGACGGGTTTGCCGTGGACGTGGAGCTGTACCGGGCCCAGGAGCTTGAACTGGATCATTGTCACGCCTAACTTCCCCCCCTGGTTTGGTTGCGGCGCAGCCCATTACATGGACAGCGCCGCGAGAAAGAGTGCGACCAGGGCGATTCCCTGCAGGACGACGCGGACGACGATGACGCTGTCCCAGGTGCGCTGCATCTCGCGGACGTCGGCGGGGACGCGGTCGGCGATGACCGCGGCGGTGAGCTGCTTGTTGACCGGCGCGCTGATCCGGGCGTAGATGCCCAGCCAGACGGCCAGCACGGCGACGGCCAGTGCCGCGAAGCCCCCCGCGGCGGTCTTGCCGTCGAGAAACGCCAGGCCGGTGGCCACGACCGCGGCGACCACGCCGACCGCGCCCGGGATCGGCATGCGCTTGTCGGCGACCTCGTGGATCCGGCCGGTGACGGCGGCCAGGGCGCGGTCGTCGATGCGGGCGAAGGCCGTCCGCAGCACCAGGGCGCAGAAAAAATCGGTGCCGTAGACGACCGCGGTCGTCAGAATTGAAATACCTATGGCTGACTGGAACAGAATTTCCATTAGCAAATCCTCGGCGAATGGCCAAGGGCGAGAACGGCTACCGCCGATTCTCCACCTCGGCGTCGGTAGTGGTGATCGTCGCAAATTGTCGTGAACATTATGTTGCACCGTGTGGTGCAAGACATTTCACCGAAATGTGATTGTGGCGATGGCCAGTTCTCGCCCGGCGTGCGTTGTGATCGGTTATGGGGCGATAGGGGGTTCGCTACTCCCGCAACGCCGCGGCTACCAGAATTCCGCCGGCCAATCCCGCTGCTGTGAGCAACTCCCAGGTGTCGGGCGGCCCGGTCACGCCGAGGCGCCCGCGCTTGTTCAGCGTCACCGTGGCGTCCACCAGTTCGAGTGCGACGCCGAGCACGAACCAGTGGCGAACGGGGTGCCCGCGCCGCAGTGACCACACGGTTCCCAGCCCGATCACCACGTCGCGGGTGCCGAACGCGCGGGTGGGCAGCGAGGAGGCGTTGTCGTCGTATTCGCCCGACCACGATTTGGAGACCGTGGCGGGCTGGGTGAGCATGCCGGTGCCGATGGCGATCCGGGCCAGCGCCTGCGACCAGGCCATCTGCCGGACCATGCCCTGCACACGGCGGTGGGCTAGCATCGAATTACCGTTCATCGTTAGGGTTTTCCTCCCGGCAGGCGGCCTCGTCCACGGCGACCACGACCTTTCCGCGGGCGTGTCCGCCCTGACTGAGCAGATGCGCGCCGGCGGCCTCGGGCAGTGGGAAGACCGCGCCGACCGGCACCCGGAACACGCCCTTGGCGGCGAGCGCGGCGACCACAGGCAGGTCGCCGGTGTCGGGCCGGGTGAAGACGTAGGAGCCGCCGAGCTCGCGGGCCTTCGGATCGACCACGGAGGCGAACCGGCCGTGCGGGGCCAGCAGCGGCAGCACGGTGCGCTGGATACGTTTGCCGACCGCGTCGAGCAGCACATCGATCCCGTCGGGGGCGAGTGCGCGGACCGAATCGGCCAGCCCCACCGTGTAATTCACCGGTTCCGCGCCCAGTTCGCGCAGGAAGTCGTGATTGCGCTCGCTGGCGGTGCCGATCACCCGCGCGCCCAGGTGCACCGCGATCTGCACAGCCACGCTGCCGACGCCACCGGCCGCGCCGTGCACCAGCACGGTCTCCCCGCGCTGCACGTCGAGCACCCGCACCAGGGCCTGGTAGGAGGTGAGCGCGGCCAGCGGCATGGCGGCGGCCTCGGCCCAGCCCATGTTCGGCGGTTTGATCGCCAGCGCCCGCACCGGCGCGGGCATCACCTGGGCGAAGCTGCCGCGGCTCAGGTAGTCCTCGCGCACGCAGCCCACAACCTCGTCGCCGACCGCGAATTCGTTGACGCCGATGCCGATCTCGCGCACCACGCCCGACACGTCCGCGCCCGGGACGATGGGGAAGACGGTGTCGGCGAACGGATCCAGGTAGCCCTCGCGGGCCTTCCAGTCGATCGGGTTGACCGCGGCGGCCTTCACGTCGAGCAGCACCCCGTCGAGCGCCATCTTCGGGATGGGCAGCTCACCGTATTCGAGGACCGACGCGTCGCCGTAGCGCCGGTAGAAGACCGCCTTCACGAGCGCACCGCCGCGCCGATATAGGTGGAGGACAGGTCCGCGGTGGTGAACATGATCAGGTTGCCGTCGCGCTTCTTGCCGAGGATGGTCAGCCCGCGCTGCTTGGCCAGCGGCTTCAGCCCGGCGGCGTCGAGGTGGCGGGCCAGCTCGGCGGGTTTGATGAACTGGTGGTGATGGTGGGTGCCGCGGGCGACCATGCCGGTGAGGTACTCCGGGATCCAGATCATCACGATGCGGGCCAGCAGGGTCCGATTGATGGTGTCGTAGCAGAAGATTCCGCCGGGCTCGAGCACCCGCGCGATCTCCCGCACCGCCATGGCCGGGTCGTCCACGTGCTCGAGCACGTCCACGCAGGTGACGACGTCGAAGGTGTGGTCCGCGTAGGGCAGCGCCTCGGCCCGTCCGACGGAGTACTCGATGTTCTTGCCGGTCGACTCGGCGTGCGCGCGGGCAGCGGCGACCAGCCGGGCGGAGGGGTCCATCCCGCTCACCTCGGCGCCGCGCCCGGCCAGGTATTCGGTGGTGAAGCCGCCGCCGCAGCCGACGTCGAGCACCTTCTTGCCCGCCCAGTCCTGGACGTACTTGTCGAAGTACTCGAAGCGCGGGCGCTGGAAGGAGGTGAGCCCCTTCATGGCGGAGTCGTCGTCCCACCAGGATTCGGCGAAGTCGCCGAAGAAGTCGGCCTCGGTCTGGGATTGCTTCATGTCAGACACCGTCTTTCTGCAGTGATGCGGTCGGTTCGGGGGTGCGCCAGCGGGTGGCGTAGGCGATCTGGTCGCGTTCGGCGATGCGGAAGACGAGCCACGGCCACACCAGCCGCATGCCGAATTCGCGCAGCCGGATGAGCAGCGGGTTCTCCACCGCGCCGAGGCGGCCGATGCGCCAGGCCACCTTCTGGAGTCCGGCGGTGCGGGCGCGGCGCTGTTTCTCGTAGCGGCGCAACGCGGTCGCGGGGTCGGTGGTGTCGAGTTCCTCGGCCAGGACGAGGGCGTCCTCGAGGGCTTGGCACGCGCCCTGGCCGATATTGAAGGTGATCGGGTGGGCGGCGTCGCCGAGCAGCGTGACCCGGCCGGCGCCCCAGCGCTTGTCGGGGGCCCGGTCCAGGACGTCGCCGCGGATGATGGCCTCGGGCGGGGTGGCGGCCAGGATCTCCTCGACCGGGGCCATCCAGCCCCGATGTCGTTGCGCCAGTATCTCTCTGGGGTCGCCGTCGTCGTGGCCGCCGGGTTGGCCGTTGGCCACGCTCATCCAGTGCACGACGCCGGGGGCGACGTCGTAGAAGGTGAATCGGGTGCCGGGGCCGAACAGCGCGTAGAAGGTGCCGGTCGGGATCTTCTCGTGTCGCAGTTCGGCTTTGCCGCGCCAGGCGATGTAGCCGGTGTAGCGCGGCCGGGACATGCCGAGCAGTCCGTTGCGGACCATGCCGTTGATGCCGTCCGCGCCGATGAGGACATCACCGCGGACCCGCTCGCCGTCGGACAGTTCGACGGTGACCCCGGTGTCGTCCTGTTCGAAGCCGACGACCGCTGCGCCCGTGCGGATCTCGGCGTCCTCGCCGGTGGCGGTGACCGCCGCGCTGAGGATCCGGTGCAGCACCGACCGCTCGACCGCGATGGTCGGGCAACCGTACTTCTCGATGAACCCGCCGACCGGCCACGCGCCGAACAGGTCCCCGCGCCAGGTCCCGAAGTGGGTGATCTGCTGCACGGGGGCGGTCTCGAGCACCTCGCGCAGCACGCCGAGGCGTTGCAGCGCGATGGTGCCGTTGGTCCAGATGTGCAGTCCCGCACCGCCGTCGCGCAGTTCGGTGGCCCGTTCGAAGACCCGCACGCGGAGGCCGCGCTGTCGCAGCGCGAGGGCCGCGGCCAGGCCGCCGATGCCGCCGCCCGAGATGAGAACCGTCAGTGGCCGCTGCGTCACGGCCGGCCCGCTTCGGTCGTGGCCGCCGCTTCCGTCAAGGACGACACGGTGGCCGCCAGGTCCGCGAGGTCCATGCCGCCGCCCTTGCGGCGCCGGCCCTTGCGTCCCAGCGCGCCCGACATCAGCCAGCCCAGGCCGAGCGCCTCGAGCATGGCGGATTCCACGCCGATGCCCCAGCGTTCGTGGATGAGGCCGTCGGCCAGCCGCCACACCACCACGCCCTTGAACTCGATGGCCTCCCCGGTGGGGTCCATGCCGAGGAATTCGCCGGTGAAGGTGCCGCGCCAGGTGTTGTGGATGACCACGTAGTCGGCGTGCGCGCTGAGTGCCTCGATGGTGACGTGCAGGTCCGGAAAGCCATCGCGCAGACCGGCGATGGTGTACTTGACCCCCGCGGTGCCGTCGGGCGCGCCGGGCAGCGGCTGGTGGTCGACCATGTCGGGGGAGTAGATCTCGTCGACCACCGAGAAGTCGCCCTGGTTGACGAATTCGTCGAAGACGCGGCGGATGATGCGCGCGTTCTCCTCGGCCGTGAACACGTGATCAGGCGACATGGTCGATCACCTCGGCGGATTCGGCGAACGGGGCTTCCCAGCGCAGCGACAGACCGGCGTAGAGGTAGCGGCTGGCCTCCACGGCGAGCAGCAGCACCTGGTCGCCGGGTCGGACCCGGCCCTGGACCCAGCCGTCGTCGAGGGCCAGCGGCACCGCCGCCGAGCCGGTCGCGCCGACGGTGGCGAGGTTCTCGACGATGTTCTTGGCCAGCACCGCCTGGTCCTCGGGAGAGACTCCGGCGGCGTCGAATTCGGCGGTGAAGTAGTCGGCATTGCCCTCGGGCAGCACGCAGGCGTCGATCTCGGCGACGGTGAGCCCGGTGCGCGCCAGCATGTCCTTCATGCCCGCCACGAACACCTGCGGCCCGAAGGTGGCGGTCCCGTTCACGTCGAGCTTCATCTCCACCAGGCGCTTGCGCTTGGCCTGATCGAACACCGGCTCGTGGGTGCCGCCGCCGACGATCTGCATGCCGGGCTTGCGGTCGCCGCCGAGACAGGCGGTGGCGAAATGGAATTCGCCGTTCGGGTCGGCGCTGCCGGGTTCGCCGGCGCGCAGCACGACCGCGCCGGCCCCGTCGCCGAAGGAGTTGACGACCAGCCGGTCGCGCATGCGCACCAGTTCGGGGTCCATGCCGAGGTACATCGGAACCAGCAGCGGCGAAATGGATTCCGCGCCGATCACCACGGCTGTCTTGTAGGTGCCGTCCGCGAGCAGGCGGCGCGCGTAGTCGAGGCCCTGTACGAAACCGGTGCAGGCGGCGCGGAATTCGATGGACGCGCAGTGCGCGAGTCCGAGCTGCTCCTGCACGTAGGTGACCACGGCGGGCAGCTGGTATTCCGGGCTGGCCGAGGACATGACCAGCAGGTCCACCTCCGCCGGGTCGATGTCGGCGCGGGCCAGCGCGCGCCGCGCCGCCGTGGTGGCCATGGCGGAGGTGCCGGTGGTGTGGCGGCCGGTGGCGGGGTCGATGATCCAATGCCGTTGCCGTACTTGGATGTTGTCGAGCACCTCGGCGGGCATGGGCCCGCACAGGCGCTCGAGGGTGGCATTGTCGATCGGGTCCCCGGGCAGGTAGGAGCCGGTGGACAGGATCGACACGTGGCGGGTGTCGAGGTTCGGCATGTTGTCTCCGTTCACGATTCGAGGTGTGCGTTCACGAGTGGGTGGGTGCGTGGGGTCACCGCGGTGTGGCCGCGGGGTGGGTCAGCACGAAGCTGGTGTGGGTGCCGCCCAGCGACGAGCCGTTGACCAGCACCGGGCCCTGGTTCGCGCCGTGCGCCCACGAGGTGATGGCCAGCGCCGCGGCCAGTTGCGCGCCCGCGCCGATGGGATCGCCGAGCACCCGCTTCGGCTCGTGCCGGGCACAGGCCGGGTTCAGGCCGAGCCGATCGACGGCCCGGCGCTCGGGACCGTCCACCGCGGGCAGCCCCGCCGCGCCGGTCCAGACCGCGGTCACGTCTTCCGGTTTCACCCCGGACGCGGCGAGGGCGTCGCGCATGGCCCGCTCCACCCCGTGCCCGCGTGGATCCCAGCGCGCGATGCCGAGCGCATCGCAGGTGGTGGCGTAGCCCGCGAGCACGGCCAGCGGTGTGGCCCCGCGGGCCCGCGCCGTCGAGGCCCGTTCCAGCAGCAGGGTGACGCTGCCCTCGGCGAGCTGGAATTCGCGGCCGTGACGACCGGTGAACACTCCCGCGCCCCGGTAGGCGTCGAGCGCGTAGGGCGAGAGCTCGTCCGCGCCGGTGCACAGGACGGCGTCGGCGCGTCCGGCCCGCAGCAGGTCGAAGGCGGTGCCGAGCGCGGCGGCGCCGGCGGCGTGACCCGAGGTGAGCGTCGAGGTCGGTCCCTTCGCGCCCAGCGCCATCGCGACCTGCCCGGCGGCGGCATTGAAGACGGTATTGGGGAAGATGGCCGGATTGCCTTGCAGCGGACCGCCCAGCACTGTCGGCTCGAAGAACCGGGAGATGCTGCTCATCGGCCCGACACCGGTGCCGAGGACCACGCCCACGCTCTCGTCGGCGGTGAGCCCGGCCGCCGTGAGCGCCTGCTCGCTGGTCGCCACGGCCAATTGACCGAGGCGGTCCATCCGCCGCCGCGCCTTCGCCGGAATGGTCGCCCCCGGATCGGTGCCCACTCGCACCACCCGCAACCCGTTGTGCGACTCGGCGACTCCGGCCCCGGCCCGCCATGCGGCCCAGAGCTGTTCGGCGTCCGCCGCCTCACCGATGAGCACGCCGATCCCGGTCACGACGACCTCGTCGACCTCGCCGGCCGCGCCGGGTATGAGTTCGCCGTGGGTTTCGGCGGGCCGCCCGTACACCACACAGGCGTTGGCCCCGGCGAAGGCGAAATTGTTCGAGGCGGCGACCCGCATGGGCAGGGCCCGGGCCTGGTTCGGCGCGGGATCCAGTCCGCACGCCGGGTCGGTCTCGGCGAAACCGGCTGTCGGCGGGATCATCTCGTCGCGCAGGCCGAGGATGGTGACGATGGCTTCGACGGCCCCGGCCGCGCCGAGCAGGTGGCCGATCATGGATTTGGTGCTGCTCAGCACCACGTCCTGGGCGGCGTCGCCGAGGGCGGCGCGGACCGCGTTGCTCTCGGCCGAGTCGTTCTTCGGGGTCCCGGTGCCGTGCCCGTTGATGTACGGCACGTCGGCGGGGGTGAGCCCGGCGGTGTCGATGGCGGCGCGGATGGCCCGCGCCGCGCCCGCGCCCTGGGGATGCGGTGCGGTGGCGTGGTAGCCGTCGGCGGACATGCCGTAGCCGAGCACCTCGGCGACGATCGGGGCCCCGGCCGCGAGGGCCACCTCGGCGGAGGTCAGCACCATCATGCCCGCGCCCGCGCCGAGCGAGAGGCCGTCGCGGTCACGGGAATACGGCCGCGCCGGTCGCGAGGACAGCGATTCGACGCTGTTGAAGCCGTAGTACGCCATCTCGCTGAGCGCGTCGCTGCCGCCGACCAGCATGGCGTCCGCGCGTCCGGCGCGGATCTGCTCGACGGCGTGGGCCAGGGCGTGGGCACTGGACGCGCAGGCCGTATTGACCGACAGCACCGGGCCTTTCAAGCCGAACGCCGCGCTGAGGGCTTCCGCGCAGAACTGCGGTGACACCAGCAGCAGGTGCCGGTCGTCGCCGAGCCCCAGTTCGTCCGCGCCGACCGTGCGCCCGGCGTCGACCGCGCGGCGGACCGCCTTCTCGGCGCTGCGGATCCCGCTGTTGCAGCTGCCGAAGGCCACACCCCACCGGTGCGCGGGCAGCGCGTCCGGGCGGGGCGCCGCACCTGCCTCCAGCACGCCCAATCCCGCGCCCGCCATGGCTTCCTCGGCGGCGATGAGCGCGTAGTCGATGGCCGGTTCGGGGTCGGTGAGACCGAGCGGGGCCAGGTAGTCGTATTTGGGGCGCGGCGGGTCGAGGATCTCGCCGCCGATGGCCGCGGGCAGTCCGGCGACGGCGAAGTCGCGCAGCGGCCGGATGGCGACCTCGCCGCCGCGCACCCGCTGCCACAGTTCCTCCGCGCCGGCGCCGTGGGCGGTGATCGCGCCGAGCGAGGTGATCACGATGCGCCGGGGCGCCGGACGATGGGTTTCGTGCATGGCCGAAAGTCCTGTCGATCAGTTCGATTGGGTGAGGGTGAGCGCCACGGCCTGGCCCTCCAGGCCGCGGGCCAGGGCCAGCGCGACCCTCGGTCGTGCGTGCCGGGCCGCACCGGTGACGATGTCGAGATCGCATCCGGGGGCCGGGTTCTCGTGATTGGCGGTCGCGGGCACCACGCCGGAGTCCAGGGCCAGCGCCGCCAGGGCGGCATTGAGCGCGCCCGCGCCGCCGACCAGATGCCCGGTCTGGGGTTTGACACTGGTCACGGCCGCCCGGTCGGCGGCCCCGCCGAGGGCGGTGCGCAGCGCCCGCACCTCGCTGGTGTCGCCGAGCGTGGTGGCGCAGCCGTGGGAGAACACGCAATCCGGGCCCGCCGCATCGGCATCCGACAGCGCCGCCGTGATGGCCCGGACCAGGCCGCGGCCGTCGGGGTCGGAGGCGGGCGGGCGCACGCAGTCGTTGCCCATGCCGTAGCCCGCGAGTTCGGCGTAGATGTGCGCGCCGCGCCCCAGCGCCCGATCGCGGTCCTCGAGCACCAGGATGGCCGCGCCGTCGCCGATCACGGAGCCGGTGTGCTCGCGATCGAACGGCCGGAACGCCTTGGCGTCCAGGTCGTTTCGCGGTGACAGCACGCCGAGCCCGTCGAGCTTGGCCATGGCCCACCAGTTGGTGGCGTCGTCGTAGCCGCCCGCCACGGCCAGATCGGCCTCCCCGCGCCGGATGGCGCGCATGGCCCGCCCGATCGCGGTCGCACCGGAATCGGCCGCGCCCGCGTAGAAGGCATTGGGTCCGCGCAGGCCGAACAGCGAGGAGATGTGGTAGGTCCCGCCGTTCTGCAAACCCTCCACGTACGCCAGCGGCGGCACGATGGACCGGGCCAGTTCGCCCAGCTTGCGCATGTCCGGCGCGCCGTCCGCGCCGCGGATGGCCTCCATGTCGGCGATGGAGTCGTCGCGCTGGCAGATGTCCTTGTTGCCACCGAGATACAGCCCGGTGCGGTGGCCGAGGTCGCTGCGCTCGAGCCCGGCGTCGCGCAGCGCGAGGGTGGCGGCCGCGACGCCGTACTGGTCGCCGCGGGTGGAGGTGCGCATGGAGCGCAGCGACAGGAACTTGCCCGGATCGAAGTCGGGGATCTCCGCACCGAGCCGGGTGCGCAGCGGCGACGGGTCGTAGGCGCGCAGCGGTGCGATGCCGGTGCGGCCCGCCACCAGCGCGTCCCAGGTCTCGCGGGCGCCCTCACCGAGCGCCGTGACCAGGCCGACGCCGGTGATCACCACGCGGCGCGCGGTCACGACTGCACCTCGGCGGCAAGGCCGTTCGCGACCGGCGTCGATTGGGCGGGGTCGCCGATCGCCGCGGCGGAATCGCCGGTCACCGCGGCGATCGGCCGACGCGCCAGGCGCAGGTTCTTGATGGCGGCGGCGGTCTTGCCGTCCACCGTGGCGGTCGCCCGCCACACCGACTCGTCCGGATCGGTTCCGGTGCTGACGCTTTCGACGGTCAGGTGCACCTGATCGCCCGGCGTGATGAAGCGCCGGAAGCGCAGCCCGTCGGCGGCGCGCAGCCGCAGCAGCGGATCACCGGCGGCCATGACGGCCAGCGCGATCAGGCTCTCGGTCAGCAGTACGCCGGGCAGGATGGGGCGGCGCGGGAAGTGGCTGTCGAAGAACGGCAGGGTGCCGGTCACGTTCAGCAGGGCCTCGGCGCGAACGCCGGGGTCCACCAACAGGATTCGATCGAATCTCGGGGTGCCGATGCCCGCCGCCGGGAGGTCGGCGGGCGCGGGGTGGGACGCGGTCATGGCTGCTCCCTGAGTTCGGGGGTGTTCGGGGGTGCGCCCACCACGAGGCAGGTATTGGAACCGCCGAACGCGAGGGCGTTGATCATGGCCGCGCGCACCGGCATCCGGCGCGCGCGATGGGGGACGTAGTCGAGATCCAGGGCCCGGTCCGGGGTATCGAGATTGAGGGTGGGCGGCACCACCGCGTCCCGGATCGCGCCCAGCGCCGCCAGCAGGTTCAAGGCCGCGGCCCCGGCGGTGAGATGCCCGGCCATGGATTTGGGCGAGGACACCACCAACCGGTAGGCGTCGTCGCCGAACACCTTCTTGATGGCCCGGGTCTCGGAGACGTCATTGCCGGGCGTGCTGGTGCCGTGCGCCGCGATGTAGTCGATATCTGCGGTGCCCAAATCGGATTCGGTCAGCGCGGATTCCATCGCCTCGATCGCGCCCGCCCCGTCCGGCGGCGAGTCGGTGATCCGCCAGGCGTTCATGGTGGACCCGTAGCCGAGCAGCTCGCCCAGGATCGGCGCGCCGCGCTCGACCGCGGAGTCGTGGTCCTCGAGGACGAAGGACACCGCGCCCTCGCCGATCACGAATCCGCTGCGGTCGGCGTCGAAGGGACGGGAGGCGGCGGCGGGATTGTCGTTGTAGCGGTCGGTCATCGCGCCCAGCAGCCCGAAGCCGAGGATGTCGGCCCAGGTGGTGAGCGAGTCGTAGCCGCCGGCCACCATCATGCGGGCGTCGCCCTCCTGGATCAGCCGGAAGGCCTCGCCGAGGGCGTGCCCGGATCCGGCGCAGGCGGTGTGGATGCCCACCATCGGACCGGTCGCACCGATCAGCCGGACCATGGCGTTGAGGGCCAGGTTCTGATTGCCGGTCAGGGTGGCCGACGGCGCGGGGCGCACGAACGCGTCGGGTTTCCCGGTGCGGGAACGCAATTCGGAGACCCGTAGCACCATCTCCAGGTCGGGCCGGCCCACGCTCGCGCCCATGGCCACCCCGCGATCCGAGGACGGGTAGGGCTGCTCGTCGGCCAGGCCCGCGGAACGCAGGGCCTCGCCGACCGCCGCCAGCCCGAACAGGCCGGGCCGGGACACCCAGCGCCGGTCGGCGGCGGCCGGGATCGCGGTGACCGGATCGAAGGAGTCCGGGACCAGCCCGGCGATCCGGACCGGGAAGGTGGTGCAGTCGAAGGTGGTCAGCGGGCCGATGGCATTGCGCCCGGCCACCAGTCCGTCCCAGGTGGACGGCGCGTCCACGCCGAGCGGCGTGACCGCGCCGACGCCGGTCACCACCACCCGCCGGCGTCCGGCCGGGGTGCTCATCCGACCAGCTCCTCGCCGAGCAGGTGGCGCGCCATCCGTTCGGTGTCGGCCGGGTCGTCGAGCCGGTCGGCGTCGATGAGGGCGCACATGATGTTGCGGGCGTCCATGATCCGCTCGCCGTCGACCTCGATCCAGCCGTCCACCACCGCCGCCTCCGGCGTCGCGTGCACCACCCGGGCCGTCATCCGCAGCACGTCACCGGGTACCGCGTCGCGGTGCATGGTGACTTCGCCGACGGTGAGCAGCGCGGCGCGTTTGGTGTGCGCCGAGCTGAGCAGCACGAGCCAGGCCCCGGCCTGGCACAGCGCCTCGAGGGCCAGGCCGAAGGGCAGCACGGGGCCGGTGGCGGACGGCTGCCAGACGTTCTCGTAGACCGAGGTGAGTTTGCGAGCCGTGATGTGCTGCAACGGTTCCCAGGACTCGATTCGGTCGATGAGATGAAATCGCATGGCAGTCACGTCCTTTCCGATTCAGCGGGATGCCGGGGTGTTCAGCGGGAGACCAGGCGGCCGTTGCTGAGCTGCACCGCGAGGCCGCCGTCGACGCGCAGCAGTTCTCCGGTGACGTAGTCGGCGGCCGGACTGGCAAGCCAGGCCACCGCCTCCGCGACCTGTCCCACATCGCCGTAGCGGCGCATCGGGACATGGGTGCGGCCCTTCCCGTTGTCGCGTTGCAGCAGGTCGCCGATGAGATCGGTGGGGATGACGCCGCCCAGCACGGCGTTCACCCGCACCCCGAACCGGGCCATCTCCACCGCGCAGGCCAGGGTGAGCGCGTTCATCGCGCCCTTGGAGGTGGAGTAGTTCGACTGCCCGGTGAGGCCCTTCTCGCCCATGATCGACGAGACGTTCACGATCGCCCCCTCGCCCTGGGACATCAGGTGCCCGGCCGCGGCGTGCGTGCAGTTGAAGGCGCCGCCCAGGTTGACCTGGATGACCTTCCACCATTCGGCCGGATCCATGTCGTGCAGCAGACCGTCGCGGGTGATGCCCGCGTTGTTGACCAGAATGTGCAAGCCGCCCAATTGATCCCGGGTCTGCTCCACCAGATCCTTGGCCGCCGCCAGCTCGGACACGTCCGCGCCGATGGCGACCGCGCGGCCGCCGAACTCCGCGATCTCGGCGACCACCTCGAGGGCTTCGTCCTTGTGGGAGCGGTAGTTCACCGCGACCGCCGCGCCGCGCCGGGCCAGGGTCAGTGCGACGGCCCGGCCGATGCCGCGGGACGCGCCGGTGACCAGCGCGACCTTGCCGGCGAAATCCTGTTCCGGCATCAGGCGACCTCTTCGGCCTCGGCCGGTGCGGCGGCGCGCTGGGCGACCAGGTCGACCAGGTTGCGCACGGTGACCAAGCCGAGCACCTGCTCGCCGCGCAGCGGGCCGTTGAGCTTGCTGCGGTCGAACTGCGGCAGCACCTTCTCCAGGTGGGCGAGCCCGATCTCGGAGACGATCTCGTTCTCGTCGCCGAACTCGTCGTCGGGGATACCGCCCTGCAGCAGTTCCTGCACGTCGGCGACGGCGATCTTGACGCCGGTGTCGCGGTGGATGCGGAACAGGATGTCGAGCAGGTCGATGGATTCCGCGCCGAGCTCGTCGATCAGGGTGGCGTCGAGGGTCACCTCGGACTGGTCGATGCCGAGGGCGTCGGCGATCGCGTCGGTGACGGCAGGCGCGAAGTCGGTGGTGGTTTCGGGCATGGTGATTCCTTCTTTCTGGGTGAGGGGTTGGTCGGGGACCCCTGCGGCGCCTGCCGCAGGGGTGTGATCGGTGGGGGGAGTCGGGCCGGATCCGGCCTGGCTCAGGCGTATTCGGCGACGGCCGCGGCGATGCGGCGAGCGTCCTGGGTGCTGCGCACGGTGGCGTCGCCGACCATGCGGTTGGCGAGCCCCGACAGCACGCGTCCGGGCCCGATCTCGAGGTAGTCGGTGCAGCCGAGTTCGGCGGCGGTGCCGATCACTTCGATCCAGCGGACCGGGGCGGTGAGCTGGCGGCGCAACAGTTCCCGCGCCTCTTTGCCGCTCGAAATCGGTTGTGCGGTCACGGAACTGATGACGGCGGTGGTGGGATCGCGGAAGTCGGCCAGGTGCAGCCCGGCGGCGAATCGCTCCTCGAGCGACGCCATGAGCGAGCAGTGGAACGGCGCGCCGACCCGCAGCGCGACCAATGAGCCCGCCCCGGCTTCGCGCAGCAGCTCGGTGGCGGCCGCGACCGCCTCCGCCGTCCCCGAGATGACCGACTGGTCCGGCGCGTTGTAGTTGGCGAGCTCGACGACCCCGTCCACGCCCGCGCAGATCTCCTCGATCCGCCCCGCGTCCACCCCGGACACGGCCGTCATCGCGCCCGGCACCGCCGCCGCGATCTCGGCCATCAGCTCACCCCGCAACCGCACCAGCGTCAACGCGTCGGCGAGATCGAGCACCCCGGCCGCGGCCAGCGCCGCGAACTCCCCGAGACTGTGCCCGGCGACCAGATCGGGCGCGAACCCCTCGGCCCGCAGCACCTCGAAGGTGGCCAGCGCCGTGGCCAGAATCGCCGGCTGCGCCACCTCGGTGGCCCGCAACTGCTCCGCGTCCGCCTCCGTGCACAGCGCCCGCATCGGCAGCCCCAGGCACTCGTCGGCCCGCTCGAACACGGCCCCCGCGGTCTCCGGATGCTCACGGATCAAATGCGCGGCCATCCCCTCCCGCTGCGATCCCTGCCCGGGAAACATGGCCAGTACCCGTCGTTGCCCGTCCGGTGCCCCCGGCGCGGCCAACTGCTGGGCCGCCGCGATCAGATTGGCGTTCATGGTGTCTTCCGAATCGTGCAGGTAGCCGGTGGCTACTCGGGGTCAGATCCCGAACGTCGCTGTTCGCGTCCCGAGTATGTGAATCCCGGCTCGAGCGGTCCTCGAGGAAAACCAAACACGCAGTAACCATCCCGGCGCGGCGGTGTTTCGAGGCACCGCGCAGTGTCCCCGGGAGCGCGGAGCGAAGCGCCGAAACGAAACTGTAACGAGTTCTATTGCAGCAAGGTCTTGCTACGTGCGATCCGGGGAAGAGTGGACGCCCGTTCTTCATGAATATTGAAAGCTGTTGTTACACAACAGATCTTGCACACAATAGGCATGGGTTTCCGATCGGTTCGTACCCGGTGGCGGCGGGTGACAGCAGTGGCCGCCGCGAGTGAACGAGTTCTAATCTCGGCTCCGATGGCAGTGTTCGACATCCATCAAATCCGTTAAGAGACAAGGGGAACCATGAACTCGAGCGATCGACCTCTGGTGCGGCTGTCGGCCGGTTCCATGTCGGGTACGGAAGTTCAGGCAATCGGGGGAACGGGGCACGGCGAGGTGGTCCGAGCCGCGACGGCGTCGCTGCGGATCGGGGATCACCCGCGAATCGGCGGTATCGATGCCGAACATGTCGAGCGGCTGGCGGAATCACAGCACCGGCTGCCGCCGATCCTGGTGCACCGCCCGACCATGCGGGTGATCGATGGGGCGCATCGGCTGCGGGCGGCCGAGCTGCGCGGCGATGCGCAGATCGACATCGTGTATTTCGACGGCGGTGAGGCGGACGCCTTCGCGCTGGCGGTGCGGGCGAACGTCCACCACGGCCTGCCGCTGTCGTCGGCCGACCGTGCGGCGGCGGCGCTGCGCCTGTTGCGGACTCATCCGCAGTGGTCGGATCGCGTGCTCGCCTCGGTCACCGGCCTCGCGGCGAAGACGATCGCGGCGATGCGGTCCGATTCCCGCGGTGCCGTCCCGCGGGTGGAGGCCAGGCTCGGGCGCGACGGCAAGGTCAGGCCGGTCGACACCGCCGCCGGCCGGGCCAGGGCCAGCCGATTGCTCGCCGCGCGACCGGATGCCTCGCTGCGCGAGATCGCCAGTGCCGCCGGGATATCCCCGGCCACGGTCCGGGATGTCCGGGCTCGGCTGGACCGCGGTGAGGACCCGGTGCCGTCGCGCGCCCGGCGCACCCCGAAGCCGGTCCAGGTGCGTGGGCAGACCGCCGGTGATCTGCTCCGTGCGATGTATCGCGACCCCTCCCTGCGGATGTCCGGCTCCGGCCGCTCACTGCTGCGGCTGCTCAGTTCGCCGCTGCTCGACGAGCGCACCCGCGAACGACTGGTCATGACCGTACCGCCACACTGCGCCGATCTGGTCGCCCAGGTCGCGCTCGAATGTGCCGCGGGCTGGCGCAAATTCGCCGATGAACTGGCTGCGAGCCCGCGTGCAACCGACGACCGAATCGCAGTTGAACGCGGTTGAACACGGCATTGCCCGGGAAAAGTGAATCCCTCTAATCTCTGGCCATCGATCCGCGAGAACTGGATTCGAGTGGATGCCAGAACGGAAAGGGCTGCCGATTATGTCCGACACGCAATCAACAAGATCCATAGATTTTCCGGACGGCACTGTCGCCGTGGTCAATACATTCCCTGCCGAACACACAAGTGAAGCACCGGTTGTCGTCGTCTGGCCCGGTATCGCGGCGCCCGGTGCACTGTATTCCGGATTGGCGACGGAACTCAGCCGTCAAGGCTTCACCGTCGTGGTCGGCGAATTGCACGGTCAGGGGAATTCGTTTCCCCGGCCGCGGCGTTCGAGCCGCTACGGCATGCACGACCAGGTCATCTACGACTACCACCTGACCACCGAGTACGCGCGTGGCCTCGCCGCCGGACGTCCGGTCTACGTCTTGGCGCACAGCTTCGGTGGCCAGCTCGCTGTCTGTCATATCGCCCGTGATCAGCGCATTGCCGGGCTGATCCTGGTGGCCTCGGGGTTGGCGCCGGTGTCGGAGCTGCGGGCGGTGTCGATGCGGCGCTGGCTGGGCGCCCGCGCGCTGTTCGGCGCTATCGCCCGGATCGGCTGGCTGCCCGCCACCAAGATACTGGGGCGGCCGACCCGTGGCCTGACTGTCGACATCGCGAACATGGTGTTGTCCGGGAAGTTCGAGCCGCGCGGGGCGGAGTTCGATTACGAAGCTGCCATGAGCCGCAGTGCGACGCCGCTCCTCGCGATAAATTTCGCGGCCGACCGGCGCGTCTCGATTCGTGAAACGGATCTGCTCGTGGGCAAATTCGGCCGGGCGCCGCTGCGGCGGGAGGTCGTCGACGCGGGGCTGGGGCACATGTCGTGGTTGAAATCGCCGCAGCCGGTCGCCGAGATTGCCGCGGAATTCATCCGCGAACTGTCGGCGGACAAGCCGGAGAAAGAAACTCGGGCCGTTGCCTGAGTTCCCGATCATTCGAAATCTTCTATGCCAATCGAGGTGAAAAGCACATGACCGAGGTCAAGGGCTGCCCTGTGGATCATTCACAACTGAATGTCCTGGGCGGCGACGGCGAGACACTCCCCATGCCCGGTACCCGCGACAAGTACGGCTTCGCCACCGCGGTGAACACCAAGAAGAACGGTCTGCTGGGGGTGGTCGAGCAGCTCTGGCGCGAACACGGCGATGTCTCCGAGCTGCGGGTCGGTCCGCGCCGACTGGTCGTGTTGGCCCATCCCGATCACGTCCGGATGGTGACGCTCGAGCAGATGGACAAGTACACCAAGGGCGCAAGCTACGACCCGGTGCGCAAGTACTGGATGGGCGACGGCGTCGCGACCAGTGTCGGCGCGCAATGGAAGTCGCAGCGTCAGGTGCTGGCGCCCTTCTTCACCCCGAAGTCGGTGCGTGAGTACGTGCCGTTGTTCTTCGAGGACGTGCAGTGGTTCAGCACCCGCTGGACCCCGGAGTCCGCGGGCGCCGAACCGGTGGACATGGTGCCGGAGATGGCGACGCTGACCGCCTCCATCCTGCTCAAGACGCTGTTCAGCACCGCGGGCCGGGATGTGATCGCCCAGTTGAAGGGCGCGGTGGAAACCATGATCACGTACACCTCCGGGCGCAATACCGACAAGTTCAAAGCGCCCGAATGGGTTCCGACGTCGGGCCGTCGCAGCTACGACCAGGCGCGGCAGCGGGTCGACGAGTTCATTCTCGGGGTGATCACGGAACGTCGGCGGATGCCGGCCGAGGACCGCCCCGACGACCTGCTCACCAAGATGATCGCCAACGAGTCGAAGCTCGGCCCGGCGGATCGGGCCGATATGGTCCTGCGCGACCAGTGCGTCACGATGTTCATCGCCGGGTACGAAACCACCGCGCGCACCCTGGCTTTCGTGTGGTACCTGCTGGCCAACAACCCCGAATCCGCCGTCCGGCTGCGCGCCGAGGTGGACGCTCTGCCCGACGATTTCACCGTCGACGACCTCGACCGCGCGCCGTACTCGCTGTGTGTGATCAAGGAGGCGCTGCGTCTGCATCCCCCCGCGCCGCTGTACCTGCGTGATGTGGTGGAGCCGGTGCGCATCGGACCCTATGTGGCGCAACCGGGTTCGATCGTGGTGGTCGCGCCCTATCTCACCCATCGGCATCCCGATTTCTGGACCGACCCGGAGCGGTTCGATCCGGATCGCTGGGCCGACAATGCCGAGAAGAGCATGCACCCCTTCGCCTTCCACCCGTTCTCGGCCGGACCCCGGGTGTGCATCGGCAAGAGCTTCGCCTATCTGGAGGCGCAGATCCTGCTGGTCACGCTGGCCCGGTTGTTCGCTCCCGAGCGGGTTCCCGGCTACGCCCCGAAATGGCGGATGCGCGGGGTGCTCGGGCCCGAGGGCGGCATGCCGATGACCATCAGGCGGCGAGTGAAGTGACCGTAACCGATGACAGGACGGCCGCTTCCGTGATCGCGGCCGCGCCGGAGAAGTTCGTCGTCTCGGTTCCGCAGGAGACGCTCGATGACCTGAGGGCCCGCCTGCTCGCGACCCGCTGGCCCACCGATATCCCCGAGGACGAGACCTACTACGGCACCAGCGTCGCGTACATGAAGGAGCTCGTCGCCTACTGGATCGACGAATTCAATTGGCGGGCGGCCGAAGCCGAGATCAACAGCTACGACAACTACCGCGCGATCGTCGACGGTGTCCCGATCCACTATCTCCGGGAACCGGGCCGGGGCCCCGCACCGATCCCGCTGATCGTGACGCACGGCTGGCCCTGGAGCTTCCGCGAATGGACGCGGGTCGTCAAGCAGCTGGCCGATCCCGGTTCCTACGGGGGCGATCCGGCCGACGCGTTCGAGGTGATCGTGCCCTCGCTGCCCGGCTTCGGGTTCTCCGCGCCCACCGGGCGGACTGATCTGAACTTCTGGAAGATGTCCGAACTCTGGCACAGCCTGATGACCGAGCATCTCGGGTTCGGGAAGTACGCGGCCGGCGGCGCGGACTATGGGGCGCTGGTGACCGCACAGCTCGGCCACGCGCGGGCCGCCGACCTGCACGGCATCTGGCTCGGGCATCCGGTCCACCTGGACGTGTTCCAGGGTGAACGGCCCTGGGACGGCACCGGCGGGTTCATGGTTCCGCCGGGCGTCTCCGACGAGATCCGGGACGGCATCCTCGCGTTCCAGTACCGCTACGCCTCCCACAGCGCGGTCCACATCCTCGATTCCCAGAATCTGTCGTTCGGCTTGGCGGACTCGCCGGTCGGCATGCTGTCGTGGATCCTGCGGCGCTGGACCGAATGGAGTGAATCGGGCGGGGATGTCGAAAGCGTCTTCCCCCGTGATCATCTGCTCGCCAATGCCACCATGTGGTGGGTCGGCAACACCATCACCACGTCGATCCGCGCCTACATCAATTCGAACCGCTACCCGTGGACGCCCGCCCACGACCGCACGCCGATCATCGAAGCGCCCACGGGATTCACCTTCCTCGGCTTCGAGAATCCGCCCGGTGTGACCACGGGCAATCGCGCCCGGGTCTTCCTCGACGATGCGCGCCACCAGGGTTGGTACAACCCGGTCCACATCGGCGCGCACGAACACGGCGGCCACTTCACCCCGTGGGAGAACCCCGACGCTGTCATCGAGGACATTCGGGCGACGTTCCGCACGCTGCGGTGATCGAGGAGAACACCATGTTCCGGCCGGCGGCCCGCGCGAACGCCACCCGTGGCCGCGTCACGCGGGCTGCTGGGTCTCCCGTTCGATGACGAGGGCGACATGTAATCGGCTGGGGCAGTCCAGCTTCGTCATGACTTGCCGCAGATGGTTCACCACCGTCCACTCGGCGATCCCGAGGCGATTCGCGATCATGCGGTTGGTCATACCCTCGGCGACCAGTAACGCCGTCTCCAGCTGCCGCCTGGTCAGCCGGGAAAGTAGCGGAGACGCCAGATCAGCGCGCGACAGCACTGGTATGGACAGTGCGTAGGCGACGGCCTCGTCGATGTCCGATACCGAGCCGATCGTGCTCACCGCCGGATCGGCGGAATGCTCGGCGGGCCGGGGCAACGAACAGCCGGCCCGGATCCAATGCGAAGCCGCTGAAAGACGGTGTACCTGTTCGGAATACTCCCCGCCCGCGGCATCGTAGGCCCGAGCACAGCCCTCCAGCGCAGTCACCATTTCCAGCGGGCTCATCGTCGGTTCTGTTGTCCGCAGAACGAGGTGGAAGACTTCCAGCGCGCGATGCGGTGCCCGGGCGCGCAGCAGGGTCCGGCCGAGCGCGTTGAGGACCGTCAGCCGATCACGACGGCGTGGCAGGGCGGCCGCGTGATCACGGAGGGCGGACCAGGTTTCGTCGTCCTCGAACGGCCCGTCGCCGAGTTCGATCACCGCTGCCATGAGCGCGGCGACCGGCTGCTCGGCGGGTGGGGCGGTGGCCGCGGGGAATCGGGCGAGCAGTGCGCGCGCCCGCTGGGGCTTTCCGGTCTCGTGGTGGGCCTGGGCCAGGGCGCGGCCCGCCCGGTGGACCAGGACGGGGTCGGTGCGGCGGGTCTCGGTGTTCCGGACGGAGGCGACCGGCGCGAGCAGTCGTTTCGCGTCCTGGAAACGCCCGGATCGCAGTGCCCAGCGGCCCAGGAGCTCGCGGCCCGCGGCCATCACCGCGGGCGGGTGGGCGCCGGAATCGACCGCCGCCAGCAGGGTGGCGACGATGGCCTCGGCATCGGCGAGCAGTGCCCGCTGGATCCAGACGTCCTCCAGCTCGGACAGCAGCTCGATGGCGTCCCGGTACGCGTCGTGGTCGATCAGGTACCGGACGGTGGCGAAGAGGTCCGGCAGCCAGCGGTCGACCAGGCGTAGCCCCTCGGCGCGGCCGTCCGGCTCGGCGAGCAGCCGAGTGATCTCCCGGGCCAGCAGGCGGAGCCCTTCGGCGCGTCGGAAGCGTATTCGTTCCGCGAGTACCCGATCCGCGTACAGCAACTGACGGCAGAACGACCGGGTGAAGCCCGAGATCGCATAGGTGTAGTGACCGTTCTCGGCGACCGAGTGATCGAGCAGGCTGCGGTCCACCAGCTCGGCCAGCTTGCCAGCGATCGGATCACCCCGCTCGCCGCTGAGCAGCAGTACCTCCTCCAGATCGGTGAGGACCTCGGAAGCGGCGACGTGCAGCAGCACGAAGAGGCTCATCTCGTCGAGATCGCTGAGCCCCCATGTCACGCACGCGCGAATACTGCGGTGCCGCACCGGGATATCGACGAAGGGGGACGGCGGCAGCGGTTGCCCGGAGCGGATTCGCTCCAGTGTTCGTTCGACGCCGAGCCGGCCGAGAGAGGTCGCGGCGAGCTCCAATCCCACTGGAACGCCATTCAATTCGGCCGCGATCTGCTCGAGCTGTGACCGGTCCGCGGCGGTCGCCGCGTCGCGGAACCGGGTTTCGATGCAGTTCGACAACAGCTGCGCGGCGGGACTGAGCGCGGACCCGTCGGATACGACGGACAGCGGCGGAACCAGGTAGAGCACCTCTTGATACAGGTCGAGCGCGTGGCGGCTGGTCGCGACCACGGTCAGTCCCGGGCACCGGGCCAGCACGGAGGACAGTCCGGCCGCGAGATCGCGGGTGACGAGATCGCAATTGTCGGCCAGCATGATCAGTGGTTCCGGGCCGATTCGCGTCGCCACCGTGTCCGGTCCGAGCGGGGTGGTGTGCGGCTCCGCGGTGCCACCCAGTGCGTCCAGGATAGTCCGCCAAGCCTGTTCGCCGCCGCTCACCTCGGCCAAATCGACCGATACGACCCGACTCTCGGCGTCCTGCAGAGCGGTGGTGGCCAGCCGGCTCTTGCCGACACCAGCGCCCCCGGTCACGGTGAGCAACCGGATTCGCTGGTCGAAGACGAGCTCGCGAAGGTCGGCAAGCTGTGATGCCCGTCCGATCAGGAGGGGACTGCGACGGGATTCGGGCATTCTCCACCGTTCCTGTGTCGGAGCTCGGGTGGACGACGTGCGGCCAGACCGGTGATTCAGTCGGCGACGCTGCCTGGTGCTTCCGACCCTAGTGAACGAGCCTCCTTCCGCAGACCGTCGCGAGGGTGACAGATTGTTGCTCTCGCCGGTGAATCCGCACGGTGTTAGGTTCGGTCTCCCGCCGCCGGTGACCGCGGACACGGCCGGGGTGGTTGACGGGGGTGCGGTGGGGGCGCATGGTGGGCCGATGGGCGAAGACGCGCGGGCCGGTCTGAAGTTCTCCAGTCTGGACAGTCCCCTGTTCGACGGGGCGGGGGCCACCAAGGGGGAGCTGATCGACTATCTCGAGGCGGTGGGGGAGCGGATGGTGGGGGCGCTGCGGGAGCGGCCGTTGTCGGTGGTGCGGGTGCGGCCGGGGCAGGAGCCGTTCATGCAGAAGAACCTGCCGAAGTACACGCCGGAGTGGGTGCGGCGGAAGACCTTGTGGGCGGGGAGCTCGAAACGGGAAGTGTCGTACGCCTTGTGCGATGACGTGCGGACACTGTTGTGGTTCGGGAACCAGCGGGCGGTGGAGTACCACGTGACACTGCTGCTCGCGGAGGACCTGGTCGACTATTCCGGTGGGCCAACCCATCTCGTGCTGGATATCGATCCCGAACCGGGACAGCCGTTCTCGCAGGCGGTGGCCGCGGCCGAGCTGATCCGGCGGGCGCTGGCCGACGACGGGCTGGCGGGGGCGGTGAAGACCAGCGGGTCCAAGGGGGTGCACATCTTCGTGCCGGTGCGGGCGGGGGTCGATATCGAGGACGCGGCGGCCGCCACCCGGGCCATCGCGGCGCGCGCCGAACGGCTCGACCCGGACCTGGCCACCACGGCCTTCATTCGAGAAGACCGGGGCGGCAGGGTTTTCCTGGACTCCACCCAGGCGGGCGGGGCGACGGTGGTGTCGGTGTACAGCCCGCGGGTGCGGCCGGGCGCGACGGTGTCGTTCCCGGTCAGCTGGGCCGACCTGCCGGAGATCGATCCGCGCGATTTCACCGTGCGCACCGCCGCCGCCATCCTCGGCGACCGCGATCCGTGGGCCGAGGCCATGCCCGAACCGCAAACGCTCCCGGCGGATCTCATCGCCGAGGGCCACACCATCCCGGTGGCGCGGGTGCAGGCCATGCACGAAGGCAAACGCCGCGCCCGCGCCCGCCGCGCGGACTGATCGAGTCCTATGATGATGGGGGCGGACATGACTGTCCTCCTTTCGAAAACTGTTTCAGCTCAACGAGAAACGCTGTTCGGCCCGGCGCTGCAGTCGCCGCCACACCAGCCGGTTGATGGTCACGGTGACGACGCTCATCACCACGGTGCCCAGCAGCACCTTCGGAAACAGGTCCGTCGCGGTGGCATTGGTGATGTACGCGCCCAGCCCGTACGCCTCCAGATGGGTGCCGCCCGCCTCGACCACCTCGCCGACCAGCGTGGCGTTCCAGGCCCCGCCGAACGCGGTGATCGCGCCGACCACATAGCCGGGGGCGATCGCGGGCAGGATCAACGACTTCCACCGCAGCCACCCGTGCACGCCGAGATCGTCCATGGCCTCACGCAGATCGGTCGGGATCTGCCCGGCCGCGGCGATCACGTTGAACAGCACGTACCACTGCGCGCCCAGCGCCATCAGCACGATGCCGCCGATATTCAGCGAGACGCCGGTCCAGGTGAGCGCCGCGATCACGAAGATGAACAGGAACTGTGCTGGGAAACTGGCCAGCACCTGCACCACCGGCTGCGCGAACCGGCACACGCGCGGGTTCAGCCCGATCCACACCCCGACCGGCACCCACACCACGGTGGATACCACTAGCAGCACGATCACCCGGCTCAGACTCGCCAGGCCCATGAGCGTGGCGGGCCCGAATTCGGCCAGCCCGACGGTCCTTTCGAAGTAGGCGGCCAGGGTCCAGGTGCCCCAGGCCAGCGCCGCCAGCAGCAGCGCGAAGAAGACCACGTCCCCGGCCCGGCTGCCGGGACGGTCGTCGTAGGCGGACCGGGTGCTGCGCCCGAAGACTCGCATGACGCGATCGATCCCCTCGCCGACCGGTCGGCTCACGCGAGCCAGCCGCCCGGGCACGGTGCTGCGCCGCAGCAGGTCCAGCACGAGACTGCGTGGTACTTCGGCGCTTTCGGTGTGCTCCACCCGGAACCGCTCCGACCACGCCGTGAGCGGCCGCCAGAACAGCACGTTCACGACGACGATGGTGGCCACCATGACCAGCGCGCCCAGCAGCAGTCGCGACATCTGCCCCTGCGAGGTGGCCGCCGCGATGAAGCTGCCCATGCCCGGCAGCGCCTCTTCCCGCCCGGACACGGTGATGACCTCGGACGCGGCGAGCATGAACCACGCGCCGCCGAAGCTCATCATCCCGTTCCAGATCAACGGCACCATGGCGGCCGGCACCTCCAGCTGCCACAACCGCTGCCAGCGGGTGAGCCGCAGCATGCGGGCTGCGTCGTCGAGCTCCCGCGGCAGGGTGCGCACGGCCTGGTAGTAGGCGAAGGTCATGTTCCAGGCCATCGCGGTGAAGATGGCGAACACGCACACCGCCTCCGCGCCCAGGAAGGAGCCGCGGAACAGCGCCACGAACGCGGTCACCGTGATGGAGACCAGCGCCAGCACCGGCACCGATTGCAGTACGTCCACCATCGGGACCAGCACCTTCTCCGCCCGCCGCGAATGCGCTGCCCACTGGCCGACGACCATCGTGAACAGGATCGAGGCCGCCAGCCCCAGGAACATCCGCAGCGTGGTGCGCGCCGCGTAGTACGGCAGTTCCCGGGGATCGGTCGACACCGCTTCCGGTCCGGAGCCCGGCGTCCACGGCACCGACATATCGCGGAACAGCCGCAGCGCCACGGCGATCAGGAACACGGCCATGCCGAGTACCAGAAAGTCGACGGCGCGCAGCCGATTTCGCGGACGCGGCATCGGCTGCCCTGTTTCGGGACGGTTGGGAATGGTGATCTGGAGCGTCATTGGATGAATCCGCATCTAATCGAAAAAGGGCGCGCGGAAATAGGCGCACGCCGAATCACGCGAAAGGGTGATGGTGGCGTCGCCGAATATCGGGGAATTACGAGTGCGCGACAGGAGGTCCGGGGTCGTCATCAGCTGTCATCCGACCGGCACCTCCTCATACAGCTCATACGCGGATTCATCAGCGCACACGAGGGAGATCGACCCGGGGAATCCGGGGAGGACGCACACCCCTCTCGTCAGAGCTTCGGCACTGCACGACGTGTTCCGAATCGGAAAGCCACTTTGGATTACCCCTTAATCCGGGGAAATCTGTCCTAACCTTGGGCGTCTCTCGACGTCGTGAGATCAGTGGCCTGTGTTCGTGCAGGAGCCTCGCCTATCGAGGTGCGTTATCGAACGTAGTAAGGCCCCGATGAATTGTCAAAGTGTGTCCGCGCACGATCGGGCCGATTCGCCTAGTCTGGTCCGCGTGACGAGAGCGATGCGCGCGGCGGTGGGGATCGCCTTGATCGGGCTCGCGGTCGCGGGGTGCGGGAACTCCTCGGACCAGCGGGCCGCGGCGACCCCGACGGCCGCGCCCAAGGCGGCCGCACCGTCTCCCGACACCATCGGCCTGTGCGGCGGCGTGTCCGACGCCGAGGTGGTCGATGCCACGGGATCGGCCGGTGTGCAACGGATTTCGGCCAATCCGATCGGCTGCGCCTGGCAGCCCGCCACGGGCGGCGACTACGCCGTCACCTTCCACTGGTTCCGGGGCAGCTCGCTGCAGGACCGCCGCGACCAGGTCACCACCGGCAGTCCCGCCACCGTCCGGATCGCCGGGCAGCCGGGCATCGAATGGCGGGGCGCGCAATCCTGCGAGGTCGCAGTGGCATTCGGCGACACCGACTTCATCGACTGGTCCGAACGGTCGAGCGCACGCGCCTGCCAGGGCATCGAGCAGCTGGCCGCGGCCACCCTGACGCAGGCGGGACAGGGCTGATGGCGCGCCCGGGGGTGCGAATCACGGTGGCGGCCTTGCTGATCGCCGCCCTGTCCGGGTGTTCGCACAGCGATCGGCAGGCCGACGCCCGCCCGGCGGCCGATCCGAACCTGCTGGCGGGCTGTGGCCCACTGGAGGATCAGAAGCTGGCCGCCGCCATCGGCGTCACCGGGATGCGGCGGCAGAGCGAGCCCACGGTGTGCGACTGGACCGCCACGAATCCCGGTGGCGGCGCGGTCGACATCACCTATGCCTGGCTGCGGGACGACACGCTCGCGCGGGAGGTGCGGATCGCCGACCGGTTCGGATACCGCGTGGAGCGGCTCGTGGTGCGGAACTTCGGCGGCATGTACTGGCGGGATCCGGCGGACCCGGGTGGTTGCGCGGTGACGGTGGCCGACACCGGTACCGTCACCTGGTGGGTGCGAAACCGCGATCACACCGCGCGGCCCGATCCGTGCGCGGCGGCCATGAATCTGATGAACGCGACGCTCTCGGTCGACGGCATCTGACGCGCGCGGGAACCGGCCTCAGTGCTCGAGGAACGTGGCGACGATGTTCCAGAACATGTTCGGGTCCACGGTGTGGAAATCCCAGCTCTCGGTGAGGCTGTGGGTGGTGCTCACGATGGACTTGATATCGAAGTCGTGCCGGGTGGCGGTGCCCTTGGCCTCTACGGCGGTGACGACGTAGGCGGTGGCGGTTTCTGCGGTGTGGGGCACGAGGAAGCTCCAATCGAGTACCGGTCCGGGGGAACGCGTGACAGTGTCCTGGCGTTTCCGACCAGTCTGATTTCCGTCCGCCCCGCGCGGGAGTTCCGAAAGCGCCAAACCGGTCCGGGACACGCCAACCTTGCTGTGAGGTAGCCGGAATACCGTACGGTAGGTGCGATTTCGGCTCCTCAACACGGGTCTTCGGGTCCCGGATCGGCCCGGTCCCGCCACCGTTGCACCGCCCGCCGCAGGCTCGCCGGATCCGCGTATCCCAGGAGTTCCGCCTGCTGGGCGCGTGGAAGGTGTTCGGCGCGTTGCAATCTGCGGCGACGCGCGTGATCCACCTCACGCCGCCAAGTGGTTCCGGCCTCGGCGAGCCGGCGTTGGAGTGATCTCGGCGATGTCAGCAGCCGCCGCGCAACCACTTCCAGGGTCGCCGCGCCATTGGCGAGAGCCAGATCGATGGCGTCGCCGAGCTGCTCGAGCCAGGTCACCCCGACCTCCGGGGTGGCGGGCAGGGTGGCCGCGTAGGTCAGCAGCACCGCCGTCAGTTCCGGATCGGCCGACTTCATCGGCAGCGCCAGATCCGCGGCCCGCAGCGTCAGCGCATCCGCCGGGGCGTCGAAATCGATTGCGCGGGTACCGAACAGCTCGGTGAAGGTGGCGAGATCGGCGGGCGCGGACTGCCGGAAACTCACCCGCGCCGGCACCACCGGGCTGCGGGTGGCTGCGCGGGCCCGCCCCACGAGCAGCGCGAAAGTGGCCTGTATCAACAGTTCCCGGCCCCGGCAGTCCTCCATGGCCGACCGCACCTCGTAGCAGACCTCCTGTTCGTCGCGGCGCGCGACGCGGAAGCCGTAACTCGTGCTGAGACTGCCGGTATGGCGCACGCACGCCTCGAGCGCGTCGCCGAGCGTGGCCGCGGACAGGAACAGATATTCGAGCAGCCCGAACTCGCCGGTGGTGCTCTCGTCGGACACGCGCAGCGCGATATCGGGATCCCCGGTCTCGCGCTCGATCAGCTCCCACACCCGCAGGCAGTACCGGGACGACACCCGGGTGCCCTCACCGCCTTCGCGCCAGGCGGGTACGCCCGCCGTCCGGGCGATCCGGTCGGCGTCGAGTCCGGCCCGCGCCGCCCGCTGCAACGCGAACCGGGCCATGAGAATGCTGTCGTGACAATCGGATCGAGTGTTCACGGCCGACCGTCACCACGTGGCCCGGCGGCGAGCGTTCGCCAGCTCCCGACTCCAACTGGTTCCGGCCGCGGCCAGCCGCCGCTGCACGGTGCGCGGGCTGGTATCCAGCCGTCGCGCGATATCGGATAGTGAGACGGTGTCGAGGGATACCGTCGCGCGGAAGTCCGCGGTGTCGCTGTCCGGACCGGGTGGGGCCGGATCGCTCAGTGAATCGAGTTCGGCCGCAAGCAGATCGACCCAGGCCCGCGCGGGCGGCGTGGACAGGGTGGCGACCGCCGCGCCGCGCCGTAGGACGGCGGCCAGGCCCGGATCGGCGGAATGCTGAGGCCGGTCGAGGTCCGTGCGGCGCAGCGTCAGGCTGTCGACCTCGGCCCCGAAATCCACTGCCGCCGTGCCGAAGAACTCCCGGTAGGGACCGTGCCGTCGGGGCGCGCGTTCCCGCAGGGTGACCGCCACCGGCGTGATCCGCGCCCGCGTGGCCAGCCGGGCCCGGCCGGTGAGGAAGGCGAAACTCGCCTGTGCGGCGACCTCCGTGCCCCGGCCCCGCGCCGCCGTCTCCGCCGCGAACGTGACCTGCCGATCGGTCTCGGCGACCACGGCCACCCGCCGGCTGCCCGACAGCCGCGACCCGAATTCCCCTACGGCCCGGAAGCCTTCACCGACCGTCGGCGCGGTCGCGAGCAGGTAATCCATCATCCCCAGTTCCCCCATTCCATGTCGTTCGGCCGCCCGCAGTCCCACGTGCGGCACATCCACCCTGCGCTCGAACAACTCCCACAAGCGGGGATAACACTGACCCGGAACACTTCCCGTCGAAGCGTCCAGCGCGCTCGGCCCGATCCCCGCCGCCCGCGCCAACGCCACCGGATCCACACCCACGGCCCGAGCCCGGGTGAGTACGAAGCGCGCCAGCAGCACGCTGTCCGGTCCGGTCACCCATCCACCTCGGAGCCTGGAGATCCTGCACCGCAGCCGATCCCGGGCGTCATAGCGCGTCGTCCGGGGGCGGCGTCTCAGGTTCGGGGCCTTCGAAGTGCCGCTTGCGGGCCCGGTCCACCTCCAGCCGCCAGGTGGTGCCGGATTCGGCGAGGCGGCGCTGGAGGGTGCGGGGGCTGGTGTAGAGCCGCCGCGCGACGTGTTCGAGCAGCGCGTCGGTGCCGTCGAGCACCTCGGCCAGCGCCGTGGCCACCCGGTCGGGCCATTCGGTGGCGCGCGGGGGCGGCGGCGGCATGGTGGCGGCATGGCGGCGCAGCACCGCAGCCAGCATGGGGTCCGCGGTGATCTGCGGCCGCTCGAAGTCGGTGTTGCGGTAGGTGATGCGGTCGACCGGCGCGCCGAATTCCAGGCGGGCCGTGCCGAACTGCTCGGTGAACGCGTCCAGATCCCGCGGCGCGCGCTCGCGGAACTCGATGCTCACCGGATCCATCGGCTGCCCGGTCATCTGGCGCATGCGCGAGACCAGGGAGGACAGCGCCATCTGCACCGACAGCTCGCGGCCGCGGCCCTCGGCGTTGACGGTGTGCACGTCGAAGGTCGACTCGGTCTCGGTCTGCTCGCCGGGATCGATCCGGAAGTTGGTGGAGATGGACCCGATGAACGGGCCCAGCACGGTCAGGCCGGCCCCGACGGTGTCCGCGGTGGAGATCAGATAGTCGATCAGCCCGAACTCGCCCAGCCGGTAGCTGCCGGTGGCGCGCAGGGTCGCGTCGGGGTTGTCCAGCTCGCGTTCGAGCAGCTCCCACAACCGGGGGAAGTAGTGGCTCGGCACCCTCGCGGCATCGTCGGCCAGCAGCCAGCCCGGAATGCCCGCGGCCCGCGCCAGGCGGGCCGGATCCACGCCCGCGGTGCGGGCGCGCGACAACACGAAGCGGGGCAGCAACACGGAGTCGGAGGTGTGCACGTGCCAATGGTGAGGGCAATTCCGGGCCGGAAACCCGGAATTCGCGGAACTGTGAGGCAGCCCGCTCGTCAGGCTCTGATGAAGGTGGCGGCGATGCCCCAGAAGCGCTCGCGGGCGACCGCGCGGAAATCCCATGTCTGCGTGATGTTGTGGGTGGCGCTGACGATCCCGGACACGTCGAAGTCGTCACGGGAGGCGGTTCCCTTGGCCTCCAGGGCGGCGATGACGTAGGCGGTCGCGGATTCCACGGTGTGGGACACGGGTGTTCCGATCTGTCGCAGGGGCAGGGCGGGTGGTCGGGGTGGAGCGGGTTCAGCGGGTGGTGTCGGTCAGTACGTCCTCGTAGCGGTACTCGGTGGGGATGGTGAAGCCTTCCGCGTGCGCCTGTTCCTCGCGGTGGCGCAGGTCCACGCGGCGGATCTTGCCGGAGATGGTCTTCGGCAGTTCGGTGAACTCCACCCGGCGGACACGCAGGTAGGGGGCCAGGTGGTCGCGGGCGTATTCGAGGATGGCGCGGGCGGTTTCGGCGTTGGGTTCCCATCCCGCCGCCAGCGAAACGTATGCCTTCGGCACGGCAAGCCGCGTGTCGTCCGGTTGCGGGACCACGGCGGCCTCCACCACGGCCGGATGCTCGATGAGCACGCTCTCCAACTCGAACGGCGAGACCTTGTAGTCGGAGGATTTGAACACGTCGTCGGTGCGGCCGATGTAGGTGATGTAGCCGTTCGCGTCCCGGGCCGCGACATCGCCGGTGTGGTAGTACCCGTTCGCCATGACCGCGGCATTGCGTTCGGGATCGCCGAGGTAGCCGGTCATCAGGTTGACCGGCCCCGCGGACAGGTCCAGGCAGATCTCGCCCTCGTCGGCGAGCTGCCCGGTGATCGGATCCACCAGCGCCACCGGCACACCCGGCGCGGGACGGCCCATGGAGCCGGGCACCAGCGGCTGTCCGGGCGTATTGCCCACCTGCAGGGTGGTTTCGGTCTGGCCGAAGCCGTCGCGGATGGTCAGGCCCCACGCCTTCTCGACCTGCGCGATGACGTCGGGGTTCAATGGTTCACCCGCGCCGAGGATTTCGCGCAGCCCGGCCGGACGCTCGCCCAGATCGGCCTGGATGAGCATGCGCCACACCGTGGGCGGCGCGCAGAACGTGTTCACCTCGGCCCGCCGCAACTGCGCGAGCAGGGCGGCGGCGTCGAAACGCGCGTAGTTGTAGACGAAGACGGTGGCCTCGGCCAGCCACGGCGTGAAGAAGCAGCTCCAGGCGTGCTTGGCCCAGCCGGGCGCGCTGATGGCCAGGTGCGTGTCGCCGGGCCGGACGCCGATCCAGTACATGGTGGTCAAATGACCGACCGGGTAGCTGATCTGGGAGTGCTGCACCATCTTCGGCTTGCTGGTGGTGCCGGAGGTGAAGTACACCAGCAGCGGATCGGTCACCTCGGTGACCGCCCGGAACGGACCGGCCGACTCGACCGCCGCGGCATCGGCGTAGTTCTGCCAGCCGGAGACGGCCCCGCCGACCACGATTCGGGTGTAGTCGCCGGGCACCTCGTCGAACTTGCCCGCGTCGCCCTGATTGGCGATGACGAAACGCGCTCCGGCCCGCTCGATCCGGTCGCTCAGGTCGGCCGGGCCCAGCGCGCCGGTGGTCGGCATGATGACCGCGCCCAGTTTGGCCACGGCCAGCATGGCCTCCCACAGCTCGACCTGATTGCCCAGCATGAGCATCACCCGGTCGCCCTTGGCCACGCCCAGCCCGGCCAGCCAGGTGGCCACCCGGTCCGAGCGCTCGGCCATCTCTGCGAAGCCGACCTTCTGCTCGGACCCGTCCTCCTCGACGATCCAGAGCGCCGGCCGGTCGTTGCCGCGGGCGATCACGTCGAACCAGTCGGTCGCCCAGTTGAATGCGCCGGACAGTCGCGGCCACGCGAAATCGCGCACCGCCGCGTCGTAGTCGGTGGCGACGGCCAGCAGCCCGTCACGGGCCGCGCGATAGGCCTCGGTATTGGCGGTGCTCACGCGTTCTCCTCGGTCAGTCCCAGTAGCCGCGCGCTGATCTCCCGCATCTCGACCTTGCGAATCTTGCCGGTCACCGTCATCGGGAACTCCTCGACGACGTGCACGTACCGCGGCACCTTGAAGTGCGCGAGTTTGCCGGTGCAGAACTCGCGCAGGCTCGCCGCGGTCAGTTCCTCCGCGCCCGGCCGCAGCCGGACCCAGGCCATCAGCTCCTCGCCGTACTTGGCGTCGGGCACGCCGATCACCTGGGCGTCGAGGATGTCGGGGTGGGTGTAGAGGAATTCCTCGATCTCGCGGGGGTAGATGTTCTCGCCGCCCCGGATCACCATGTCCTTGATCCGCCCGGTGATGGCGACATACCCGTCGGCATCCATGGTGGCCAGGTCGCCGGTGTGCATCCAGCGCGCGGAATCGATGGCCTCCGCGGTCTTCTCGGGCTGACCCCAGTAGCCGAGCATCACCGAGTAGCCGCGCGTGCACAGCTCGCCCGCGGCGCCGATCGGCACCGTCACCCCGGTCACCGGGTCCACGATCTTGACCTCGATGTGCGGCCCGGCCCGGCCCACGGTGGCGGTGCGCTGCACCAGCGAATCGTCGCGGCGGGTCTGGGTGGACACGGGGGAGGTCTCGGTCATGCCGTAGCAGATGCTCACCTCGCGCATGCCCATCCGCTCGATGACCTGCTTCATCACCTCCACCGGGCACGGCGATCCGGCCATGATGCCGGTGCGCAGCGAGGACAGGTCGTAGGCGTCGAAGTCCGGGGCGGCCAGTTCGGCGATGAACATGGTCGGCACCCCGTACAGCGAGGTGCAGCGTTCGGCCGCAACGGCTTCCAGGGTGGCGCGCGCGTCGAAGGCCGGGGCCGGGATCACCATGGCCGCGCCGTGCGTGGTGGCGGCCAGATTGCCCATCACCATGCCGAAGCAGTGGTAGAAGGGGACCGGGATGCAGATGCGGTCCTGCTCGGTGTAGCCGCACAGCTCGCCCACGAAATACCCGTTGTTGAGGATGTTGTGGTGGCTGAGCGTCGCGCCCTTGGGGAAACCCGTTGTGCCGGACGTGTACTGGATATTGATCGGATCGTCGGTGGACAGCGCCGACTGCGCCGCCGCCAGCAGGTCCGGATCGGCCGCGCGCCCGGTGGCGAACAGGTCCCGCCACTCGGTGCTGTCGAGCAGCACCACCTGCTCCAGCTCCGGGCATTCCGGACGGACCTCGTCGATCATGGCCGCGTAGTCGGAGGTCTTGAACGCGGGCGCCGCGACGAGCAGGCGGATCCCGGCCTGACCCAGCACGTAGCGCAGTTCGTGGGCCCGGTAGGCCGGATTGATGTTCACCAGGATCGCGCCGATCTTGGCGGTCGCGTACTGGGTCAGCGTCCACTGCGGGCAGTTCGGCGCCCAGATGCCCACCCGGTCGCCCTTGCCGATCCCGGCCCTCAGCAGGCCCAGGGCCAGGGCATTCACCTCGTCGGTGAACTCGCGGTAGGTCCAGCGGATGCCGGTGGTGTAGTCGATGAGGGCCTCGCGGTCCGGATGCGCCGCCGTGGTCCGGTCCAGGTTCGCCCCGATGGTGTCGCCCAGCGGGGGAGCGTCCCAGACTCCGAAGGTGTAGCTCGTGCTCTCGGTCACACCAGTAGGATCTACGTCACACCCGGCCTCGACTACCCCCGAAAGGGGCTACCCGATGACTACGGCCGCCGACGGGCTCCTACGCCCCAGCGACGGCGACGCGCTGCGCGCCGAGCTGCGCGCCCTCGCCGCCCTGAGCAAGCTGCCGGTCGTCTTCGGGGGCGAGGTGAACGCGGGCACGCTGGTGCTCAGCGAGTTCGTCGGAACCCGGACCAACGGCATGCGGGGGCTGGCGGTCGCGCACAGCTCCGGGCTGGGCGGTTCGGCGGTGGCGACGGGCCGCCCGCGCTCGGTGGCCGACTATCGCTCGGCGTCCACCATCACCCACCACTACGACGTCCCGGTCCTGGGGGAGGGCCTCCGCTCGGTGGTGGCGGTGCCCGTGGTGGTGAAGGGCGAGGCGCGCGCGGTGATCTACGTCGCCAATCGCGAGACGGGGGTGATCGGCGACGGGGTGGCCGACGAGATGGTGCAGGCCGCACGGCGGCTCAGCACGGAACTCGCCATCCGCGACGAGGTGGATCGGCGGCTGCGGCTGTCCTTCGCGCGCGAACCCATGAACAGCGCCAATGTGATTGCCACCGAACAACTCCGGGATCTGCACGCGGAACTGCGGGGGATCACCCAGGTGGTCTCCGACGCCACGGCGCGGGCGCGGCTGCGGGACGTCACGGAGAAACTCGCCCGCCTGGTGTCCGGGGTGGCGGCCGCCGACGACGCGGTGACACTGGCTCCGCGGGAACTGGACGTGCTGTCCCATATCGCCCTGGGCTGCACCAATGTGGAAGCGGCCCAGCGGCTTTCGGTGAGTCCGGAGACGGTGAAGAGCTATCTGCGCAGCGCCATGACCAAACTCGGGGCGCACAATCGCCACGAGGCGGTCGTGCGAGCACGCCGCCTCGGGCTCCTACCGTGAGTGCTTCCCGACCGGAACGGGGTTCCGGGGCGCGCCCCCGAACCCCGTGAGTTGATCGACTAGTCGGAAACCAGGTGGCGGATGGATTCGCCGCCCTTGGCGTGATGCAGTCTTCCGAACCTGCTGTCGAGCAGGTGAGCCATGCTGTCGGCGGCCCCGGTGTAGGCGTCCTCGACGGTGGCCGCGCGATGCGTGGTGGCGACCGGCGGCTGGCCCTTGGGCCGGGCCTCGAGGGTGCACTTCTTGTCTTCGGAACCACCCTTGTGGCCGTTCACATCGGTGATGTGGGCCTCGACCCGGGTGAGATGATCCGCGAACCGGTCCAGAATCGCAGCGATGGTATCGGTTGCATCCTGGGCGATCGCGCCGCCACCGACGTTCTTGTCGGCGAAGACCTGGATTTGCATGGCTGGCATCTCCAATCTTCTCGGTAATAGCCGAGAACTTGCTGACACCTTCGACCATACCTACCCCGGCTGAGACTCGCCTGTGGGATCGCGCGCGTGGGACCGGAATCACCGCGCGGCGACCGGGTTCACCGCGTGGCGAGGTCCAGGACGGTCAGCGCCAGGTGCTCGGCGGCCTCCGGGTGTCCGAGGGCGCGGGCCGCGGCGGAAACGGCTGCGCGGGTCTCGGATTCGGTGAGCAGCTCGGTCAGTGCGGCGCGCAGATTGGCGGCGGTGGCGTCCTCGCCGACCAGGGCGCGGGCGGCATTGTGGTCGGCCAGGATCCGCGCGTTGCGGATCTGCTCGCCGCCCACCGAATGCGGGTACGGGATCAGCACCGACGGCTTGCCGAGGGTGGTGAGCTCCGCGAGAGTGCCCGCGCCGGAACGGGATATCACCACATCGGTCAGCGCCAGCACGTCCGGGAGCTCCGGGCCGATGAACTCGCGCACCAGGTAACGGCCGCGCACGTCCTCGGGCAGGGTGGCGGCGAATTCGCGCACCTGCTCGTAGGACAGCCGCCCGCACTGGTGAATCACGTTGGCGGAGTGCAGCAGTTCGGGCAGCAGCTCCCGGATCAGATCGTTGATCTGCACCGCGCCCTGCGCGCCGCCGGTGATGTAGACGGTAGGCAGGCCGGGGGTGTAGCCGTCCCAGTCGAGGGCCTTGACCGCCGCGGCGGGATCGCCGGTGGTGAGCGCGGGCCGAATCGGGTTGCCGGTGACCAGGGCCCGGCCTCGGACCTTGGCGGGCAGCATGCCGAGGGAGGCGTCGGAGGACAGCGCGATGCGGTCGGCCATCCGGGCCAGCAGCAGATTGGCCTTGCCGATGCCGGTGGTCTGCTCGTGGATCACCAGCGGGCGGCGGCGCAGCGCGGCGGCCATGCCGATGGGGGCGCAGACGTAGCCGCCGGTGCACAGCACCGCGTCCGGCCGGAAGCGGCCCACCACGCCCTGGGCGGTGAGCACGCTGACCGGCACCCGCAGCGCGTCGCGGGCATTGTCCTTGTTGAGCATCTTCAGTGGATTGCGGTCGCGCCGCAGCTTTCCGGCCTTGATGCCGGTGAAGTCGATGTCGTTCTCGGCCGCCACCCGCTGTTCGAGACTGTCGGGGACGCCGACCCACAGCACCTCCGCGGTGGCGCCGGCCTCGGCGGCCAGATCGCGCAGCGCCCGGACCGCGGCGACCGCCGGATAGGTGTGGCCGCCGGTGCCGCCGCCGGCGACGATCACCCGGACCCGGCCACGATCGCCCAGCCGTTGCAGGATCGGGGCGCGGTCGGCGGCGGGATTCGACATGGACGATCCTCCTGGGCGGGGTGGGTCGGGTGGGTGGGGCAGCGCCCAGGCTATCCCGGGAACGGCTCCGGGGACCGGTCCGGGAGGTACCGGTCGGTCGGAGAAGATTGCGGGGTGTTGGCGAGACGGCTACGGGCCTTTACCATGGTTGTGACACTGATCACGTTGTCGCAGTAAGAGTCACGTCTTCGCAGTGCAGTTCCGACGCGGTCCCGTTCGGCTTTTCCCCGAGTAGCGATATTTCCCAAAAGCAGTGCTCACCGGCATGTCCTCATTGATCAGCCCAGCGAGAGGGCCCCGCATTGAAGCCCTTCACCCTGCCCGATTTCTATTCACCGCACCCCGCCCGGCTCAATCCGCATCACGACTACGCCCGCGCCCACGCCGCCGCGTGGGCCGAGCGCCTGGGCATGCTCGGTGAGCCCGGGGTCGACGGCAAACCCATCTGGGACGCCGAGAAATTGGAGCGCATGGGGTACGCGCTGCTGTGCGCCTACACCCATCCCGATTGCGACGCCGAGACTTTGGCGCTGCTCACCGAGTGGTACATCTGGGTCTTCTACTTCGACGACTGGTTCCTCGACGCCTACAAGCGCACCGGCAACCGCGCCGAGGCCACCCGCTACCTGGCCCGCCTGGAAGAGTTCATGGCCGAACCGGGTTGTCCCGCACCGGAACCGGAGAACGCCTCCGAGGCCGGGCTGGCCGACTGCTGGGCCCGCACCGTGCCCGCCATGTCGGAGGACTGGCGGCGGCGCATGCGGCGCTCCACCCACAACCTCATGGTCGAATCCCTCTGGGAATTGGACAATATCGCCCGCGACCGGGTCGCCAATCCCGTCGAGTACATCGAGATGCGCCGCCGGGTGGGCGGCGCGCCCTGGTCGGCCGCACTGGTGGAATTCGCTTGCGGCGCCGAGGTGCCCGGCCGTTTCGCCGCGGAGCGCCCGCTGCGCGTGCTGTGCGAGACCTTCTCCGACGCAGTGCATCTGCGCAACGACCTGTTCTCCTACGAACGCGAGGTGCGGGTCGAGGGTGAGAACGCGAACATGGTGCTGGTGCTGGAACGGTTCCTGGGCTTACCCACCCAGGCGGCCGCCGAGCTCACCAATGACGTGCTCACCTCCCGCCTCGAGCAGTTCGAGCACACCGCGCTCGCCGAGGTGCCGCAGCTGTTCACCGAACGCGCGGCCACTCCCGAGGAACAACTCGCGGTGACGCGCTACACGCTGGGACTGCAGGACTGGCAGTCCGGCGGACACGAATGGCATCTGCGGTCCAGCCGATACATGAACAGTGGCGTCGACCGCGGTCCGACCGGCTTGGGTACCGCCAGCGCGCGGCTGCGGCCCGGGCTCAGGGTCCGGCTGAATCAGCATGTGCCGCCGCCCCGGGTGGCGGGTCCGCTGCCGGTCGACGGGCTGGAGATGCCTTACGTCGTGGGGGTGAATCCACACGTGGAGCTGGCCCGCGCCGATGTCCCGGCGTGGGCGGCGTCGGTGGGTCTGCTGGATCCGCGGGTCGGCTGGACGGCGGAATCGCTGGCGGACGCCGACTTTCCGGCGCTCCTGGCCATGGCCGACCCCGAGGCCGACGCCGACACCCTGAAGTTGCGCTCGCGCTGGTGCACCTGGGGCACCTACGCCGATGATCTGGGAACCCGGGTGTTCCGGGCCGATCCGGTCTCGGGCCGGGATCAATTGCGGCGCTTACCTCTTCAACTGGGCGAGACCGCGCCGCCGCCCTCCAGTCCGCTCGAGTTCGGTCTGGCCGCGTTGTGGCGGGAGACCTCGGCCGTGTGCGACGAAAGCGGCCGGAATCGCTTGCGTGCGGCGGTGATCGACCTCGTCGAGGGCTGGATCACCGTGCTGGAGAACGAGACCCGGAACCGTTTGCCGGACCCGGTCGACTATCTCGAATTGCGGCGGATCACCTCCGGTGGTCCCTTGTTCGGCGCGCTGGATGCTCTCCATTCGCCCGGAGTTGTCTCGGATCCGGCGGTCGCGGAACTCGCGGACTCCAGTATCGTCCGGCAGCTGCAACATTCGGCGCAGGACTACGCCGGTCTGGTCAATGATCTGTACTCGTATCAGCGGGAAATCGAATATGACCACGAACTGCACAATCTGGTGTATCTGACGCAGTCGTTCCTGGGCTGTTCGCGGGAACGCGCGTCGGCGATCGTGGTGGATCTGGCCAACGAGCGGCTGCGGCAGTTCGAACTCGTCGTCCGCGATCAGCTTCCGGGCTTCATGGCCGATCATCAACTGTCGGAGGAGGTTCGGGCCGCGCTGCTGACGCACGTCGATCGGCTGCGTGATCACATGGCCGGAAACCTGCACTGGCACATCAGGACCGGACGCTATTCCGAGGCAGCGCTGCGCGCGTCGCGGCCCAGGCCGATCCTCGGCCGCCCGGGGCCGTTCACCAGCGCGCACGCGGTCCCGGCGGCTCGTCGCTGAGCCGGTCGGTACCCACATCTCGCGGGCCCCGGCGCCCATCGGGTCGGCGCCGACCCGGTCGGGTCCGGCGCCGGGTCCGGCGACCACGATTCCGCAGCAGTTCACTGGAGGTTGCCATGAGTTCGTCGACAGCGGCCGATCCCGCCTTCTCCCACCGGAAAGGCGCGCGGGACAGCGGAATCGGGCCCGATGAGCGAGCCCCGTACCTGCTGCGGCGGGCCAAACGCCTGACCCGGCCGCTGCTGCGGGCCGCCTTCGACACCCTGCCCAGCGAACTGCGCCTGATGGCCGAGTACCACGTGGGCTGGCGCGACGCGAACGGTGCGGTGGCGGAGGGGGAGTCGGGCCGGGGATTGCGCCCGGCGCTGGTGCTCGCGGCCGCCGCGGCCCTGGACGCGAAGCCCGCCGCCGCCGTGCACGCCGCGGCCGCGGTCGAGATGGTCCACAACTTCACGGTCATCCACGACGACATCGTGGCGGGCGGAACCGTGCGCCGGGGGCGGCCCACGGTGTGGCAGTTGTGGGGTGTGGACGACGCGGTGCTGGTCGGGGACGCCCTGCACAGCCTGGCCATCTGGACCCTGGCCGACGCCCCGGCGACCGCGACCCTGGACAGCATCGCGCGGCTGGCGGACGTGGTCATCGAGCTCTGCCTGGGCCGGCATCAGGACCGGGCCCAGGAATCCGCTCCGGCCGGGTCGCTCGAGGAGTGCCTGGAGACGCTGCGCCACCAGCGGGCGGCCCTGCTGGGGTGCGCGTGCGCCATGGGCGCGTTGTGCGCAGGCGCGCCTTCGGAGGTGGTGGCGGCCATGGATCGGTTCGGCCGGGAGCTGGGCATCGCCTGTCAGCTGTGTGACGACCTGCGCGGGATCTGGGGTGAGCCCGGCAATCCGAGCCGACCGGTCGGCCATGACCTGATGCGGCGCAAGCATTCCTTACCCGTGGTGGCGGCCCTCGAGTCGCCGACGCCGGCTGGCCGCGAGTTCGCCGAGCTCTACTCCTCGGACACCGCCCTGGATCGGGAATCGGCCGCGCACGCCGCGGATCTCATCGCGCGAGCGGGTGGAAAGGCTTGGGCGCAAGCGGAATCCCTGCGCCATATGCGCGCCGCCGCGGACATGCTGGGGGGACGTCCCGCCGTGGATCTGCTGGCCTTGGCCGAATGCGTCGTCCCGCGCGATCGGTGACGCCTCGATAATCGCACCGATTCGAAATCAGACAAATCAATTCGACCGGGCGGTTCATATTGCGCCGCAATATCATTCCGTCGGGAACAATTGTGACTCCGCACTGCCTCTGTCAATAGGGATTAACCCCGGTGGCGCGCGTGTAGCGGATCGCTTGCGCTGGTGATGCTGGTATCTCGCCCAGCGAATTCGATAGCCGCGAAGGGACTTAAGTACTCGATTCGCAGGAATCCATTGCTCCAAAACTGCTGGGCTGTCACGATATCCCACACGCGGTGAGCGGGGTCGGTGCGATTCGCCGTCGAAATATCAACCAGGCGTGCACGTTTCGCTGTCGGCCGCACTCGGCCGCGCATTCGCGCCATGTCGCCCTGCCTATTTCCCAGGAGTTCGCGCATGACTAGGGGACCTGTCGCCGGACCCGGGCGCCTACCGGCGTTGGACCGCGAATCGGCCCGCGAGCTGGTCCGGGAACTGGCACAGGCCGCGGCCACCACGCGGACCGGGGTCCTGCGGGTGACCGGCGAGCCGGGCGGCGATCTCCATATCGTCCATGGGCTGGTGGTGATGGTGGACTCGCCCGGCGCGCCCGGGGTGCGCGAACTGCTCGCGCGCCCCGGGCGTACCTCCACCGGGGAGGCCGATCTGCGGGTGGTGACCATGATGGCCGCGGTGGACGGCTGTTTCGCCATCACCTCGGGCTGGATCGGCAACTGCTTCTGGCAGTCGGACCCGCACCCCGAATCCGCCGACGCGCCAGGCACATTCGAGGACACCGCGCCGCAGGGGCCCGGCTTCGAACCCGGGTGGCTGCTACTGGAGACCGAACGGCGGCTGGGCGCGCTCGCCCACGGCCGCATCTCCCCGCACCGCAATCACGTGCAGCTCACCGAACGCGGCCGGGTGTTGCTCAGCGGTCCGGGCAGCGGCCATCGCCGCGAGATCCTGCTGTGGTCCAACGGCCGCCGCAGCTGCCGCGATATCGCGAAGTTGTTGTGCCGCAGCCTCTACGCGGTCACCGTCGAGGTGGTCCGGATGCTCGACGACGACCTGCTCGTCATCGCATCGGTGGAAGCCGATCCGGCCCCGCTCGACCCGGCGCCCATCCACGGCGTGACCGGCCGCACCCTGCTGCCACGCCGCCGCCGCGGGGCCAGCGGCATCAATGACGCGCTCCCGCCCAGCCCGCCCCAGCCCATGCTGCGCGGCGGTCAACGAAGCCTCACCCCAAGGAAATCAGAGAGGACGCCATGAACAATCCGAGCGGAGCCGGCGCACCCGGCAGTATGACGGATCGAATCGCGACGCTGGTCAAGGTGCTGCGATCGGATGTGCCCGACTGCATCGCCGCGGGCGCCATCGATATGTCGACCGGCATGTTGCTGGCCGTGGAGACCGTCGACAACCACCCCACCGAAGTGCTCGATCTGCTCGCCGCGGCCACCCTGGAGCTGTTCCAGGGCCGCAATGTGGTCATGATCGAGAACATCTGGAAGGAGCGCCGCGGCATCCGCCTGGAGCGCCACTACTTCCAGGAGATCCTGGTCAACAGTGACAACCTCACCCACCTGTTCGTGCGGACCGAGAGCCGCGAGGACGTGGTCGTGGTGATGGTGTGCCGCAAGTCGGTCAATGTGGGCATGCTCTTCGCGCAGGCCCGGCGGGTGCTCAAGGATGTCGGCAGGCTGTGACCACGCGGCTCGGCGCGGACCGGTCAGGGAATGCGAGCCACCGCGCCGAGCATGGACACCGCCTCCGGTCGCGGATGCGGCCGATACTCCTCCGGCCGCCACAGCGTGACCGCGGTGATGCCCGGCGGGACCAGGGTGAAGCCGTCGAAGAACTGGGCGAACTCGGTGCTGGAGCGTAGTCGGAACGGCACGCCGCTGCGGGTGTTGGCCTCGGCCGAACGCTCCAGATCGTGCTCGTCCATGTAGTCGTTGGTGGCGTGCGACATGACCAGGTAACTGCCGGGCGCCAGCGCGTCGGTGAGAGTGCGCATGAGCTCGTAGGGGTGCTGGTCGTCGGTCATGAAGTGCGCGACCGCCACCACCATCAGCGCGACCGGCCGGCTCAGGTCGATGGTCGAGCGTAGGTCCGGGTGGTCGAGGATGTGTTTCGGGTCGCGCAGGTCCGCGTCCAGGTAGGCCGTCCTGCCCTCGGAGGAGCTGTCGAGCAGGTGCCGGGCGTGCACCAAGACGATGGGGTCGTTGTCGACGTAGACGATGCGGGATTCGGGGGCGATGCCCTGGGCGATCTCGTGCACATTGCCCGCGGTGGGCAGGCCGGTGCCGATATCGAGGAACTGGCGAATTCCGGCCTCACCGGTCAGATAGGCGACGGCGCGTCGCAGGAAATTCCGATTCTCGACCGCGGCCAGCTGGACCGTCGGAAAGGCTTCGGCGACCGCGTCGGCGGACTCGCGATCCGCGGGGAAATTGTCCTTACCACCCAGCCAATAGTCGTACCGGCGGGCCGGGTGTGGTTTGGTGGTGTCGACGCGCTCCGACGCTGAATCCGAGTTCACAACGCTCCCAATCCTTTTCGGCTACTGTCTGACTACGTCAGCTCCAGTTGCGGATCGGTAGCGGCGGTCCCGCGCCCGCGCCGCGACATCGCCGGAAGGTTCGTCATGCAGTTGCGATACAGCCCGTTCGATTTCGAAGTCCATTCCGATCCGTACCCTTACTATGCCAGGTTGCGCAGTGAGGCCCCGGTATACCGGAACGAGACCGACGATTTCTGGGCCCTGTCGCGCCATGCAGACGTGCTCGCCGCCCTCCGCGATTCGGACCGTTTCTCCAGCAAGAATGGCCTGCGCATGGAGCCCGCCTTCTGGGGACCGCAGGCCGAGCGCTTCTTCTCCTTCGTCGCCATGGACCCGCCCAAGCACACCCGGCTGCGCGGCCTGGTGACGCGTGCCTTCACCGCGCACCGGGTGCAGGCGCTGGGGCCGCGGCTGCGCGAGATCGCGGTCTCGATGTTGGAACCGCTGCTCGCGCGCGGCAGCTTCGACCTGATGGCGGAATTCGCCGGGCCGTTCCCGACCGAGGTGATCTCCGAGCTGGTCGGCGTGCCCGAGGGCGATCGGGAGATGCTGCGCAAGCTCGGCATGGAGATCATGTACACCGAGGAGGAGTCCACCGACCTGCGGCCCGAGGCCATGCAGGCGATCGGCGCGCTGGTCGGCTACTACACCGAGCTGACCATCGAGCGCAGCAAGTCCCGCCAGGAGGACCTGCTCTCCGGCCTGCTCGACGCCGCCGAGGGCGATGACCGGCTCACCCCCGAGGAGATCGTGGGCGTGCTGATCCTGCTGGTCGGCGCGGGTATCGAGACCAGCATGCTGACCTTCGGCAATGCGTGGAACGCCGCCGCCCTGCACCCGGAGGCCCGCCGCGCCGCCCTCGACGGCCGCATCGACGACTGGATCGCCGAGGCCATGCGCTGGGATCCGGCCACCCAGACCCAGCTGCGCACCACCACCGAGGCGGTGGAACTGCACGGCGTCACCATTCCCGCCGACGCCCGCGTGCTGCTGCTCACCGGCGCCGCCAACCGCGACCCGGAGGTCTTCGCCGACCCGGACACCTTCGATCTGGAGCGCGACACCTCCGCCTCGCTGGTCTTCGGCAGCGGCCGCCATCACTGCCTGGGCTCCAACCTGGCGCTGCTGGAGCTGCGCACGGCTCTGCAGGAAATCGCTTCCCGCGTAGCCGATTTCGAGGTGGACACCGCAGGCAGCAAGCGCATCCACGCCTCCAACAACCGCGGCTTCGCGACCCTTCCGACCACGGTCACCCTGCGCTGAGAACCGGGCTTGCCGAGGCCGAGCCGGGCTGGTCGAGCTGATCAGGGCTTGCGGGCGATCCCCCGGGTCGCCCGCAAGCGCCCGTCCGCGAGCGCCTCGGTCAGGTGCTCGATCTTGGCCGGGAAGTTCGCGACGAAGGATTGCAGGCCAACGGGATTCGGCGGATTCGCCAGCACCATCCGCATGACGGCGGTCGCCTGCTCGGTGAGGTCGTCCCACTGTTCCACCGTCAGGCCCGACCGCTCGACGGCCGCGCGCAGATTGTCGGCGGTCACGAGATGGCTCTGGTCCGACCGGTCCGCCCACGGGAGCGGGAATTCGGGCTCACCCACGGATGCCGTGGTGATATCCCAGATGGCCAGCAGGCCACCGGTATCCAGCACCCGATACGCCTCGCGGTAGAGGCCGTCCTTGTCGGCGATGTTCATCTGCACGTGCTGGCTGAAGATCGCGTCGAAGCTGTTGTCCGCGAACGGCAGATCGGTGACGTCGCCCTGTCGCACCGTGATCCGATCATCCAGTCCGACCAGCTTGTTGATCCATCGCGCCGTCTCGCAGTAGTCCTCGGTGAGGTCCACGGTCGTGACCCGGCAGCCCCGGCTGTCGGCGATGAATCGCGCGGTCCCGCCGATCCCGCTGCCGGCATCCAGCACCCGTGATTCCGCGGTGAGTCCCGCCAGCTCCACCAGTGCGCCCGTGGCGATCCGGCCCATGGTGTGGAAGTCCTCCACCAGCGTGAGATCGGTGAGCCGCAGTTCGTCGAGGTTGCATCCGGCCGCGACCAGGGCATTCTCGATACCTGTCCGGGAGACGCCGGACCGGTAGGGGGTCTCGATCGAAATATCGTTCATGTCAGCGCCCTTCCTCCGAAGATGGGTCGGCAATAAGTAATCAGCCAATGCTTACAACTTCGAGTATGCGGCTGTTTCGGCTCCTACGCCAGGGCTCCGCGACAGAAAGCCCTGGCTCACCCCTCGCACCCCTCTCTCGAGATTCTCTCAGCGAAGGCATGGCAACCTCGATGACATGCCGTCCACACCGCCCGCGTCGAAGGAGACAGCGCCGACTTCACCACCGGCCGACTACACGCTCACCGGTGTGTTCATCGCGTCCGTGCTGGCGGCGATCATCATCGCCCTCACCTGCGTGGTGGTCTGGGCCCACGGGCCCGCCGGCCCCGATGCGACCTGGTTGCGGTGGTTCATCGACCACCGCACCGACACCTGGACCACGGTCGCGAAGGCGATCAGCGCGGCGGGCGACACCACGTCGGTCGCGGTCTACTCGACGCTGGCCTGTCTGTTCCTGGCCTGGCGCAGGTATTGGGACCGGGCGGTGCTGGTCGCCGTGACCTCGGCCGGGGCGGGTCTGATCGTCTTCTTCGGCAAACTCCTGATCGGGCGCGACCGCCCGCCGGCGGTCGATCACCTCGTCACCGAGACGAACCACTCCTATCCCTCCGGCCACGCCCTCGGCTCGACGGTGGTGATCGGGATCCTGGTGGTCGTCGCACTGCCCTGGCTCCGACCGGTCGCCAGGCTCGTGGTGGCCGCGCTCGCCGCCCTGTTCGTGCTCGCCGTCGGTTTGTCGCGTCTCTACCTGGGCGTGCACTGGCCGACGGACGTGCTGGCCGGATGGCTGTTCGGCGCGTGCTGGCTCACGATCTGCCTGACCCTGAGCCCGCTGACGCGCCTGGTGACCGACCGGCTGCCCGGCCGGGACTGAAACCTACCGGGGGACCGGGGTTCCGGCGGACCAGATCCGGCGGATACGCGTCGTCGCGGTGATGTCGGTGAGCGGATCCCCCTCGAGCAGAACGAGATCGGCGCGCAGCCCCGGGGCGACCGCCCCACGATCCGCGAGACCGAACCGTTCGGCGGGCCCGGCCGTCGCGGCGTGCAGCGCCTCGGCGGGGGAGAGTCCGGCCGCGACCAGCAGTTCGAGTTCGTGGTGCAGGCTCGCCCCGAACGCGGGATTCATGGGGACGCCGGGATTGGCGTTGGCGCCGATGACGGCGCCGTCGATGACGATCGTGGTCGGTGCGGTGAGGCCACGGCCGTCGAAGACGCGCACATTGTCGAGGGCGGTCCGGCCGGTGCTGGAGGAAGTCACCCGTCCAGCATGCTCCCGGTTCGGGTTGTGCGGCAGCGCAATCGGATCGACGGCCTCCGGTTCAGCGGCGGCGCGGCAGCAGGCGGCGGGACACGTGAGCGGTCAGGTCCTCGGCGATCGGCGGCACCGGCGCGGTGGGGCGCGCGGGCGGCGGCGGGGCCGAGCGGGCGTCACCGGAGATCCGGATGAGCAGCGCCAGAATGATGTAGTTGGCCAGCAGCGAGGAACCGCCGTAGGACATGAACGGCGTGGTCAGACCGGTCAGCGGAATCAGTTTGGTGACACCGCCGACCACCACGAACAACTGCCAGCCGATGGAGAACGCCAGTCCGCCGCCCAGCAGTTTGCCGAACGCGTCGCGGGTGGTGAGGGCGGCGCTGAAACCGCGCACGCACAGGATCAGGAACAGCGCCAGCACCCCGGCCAGCCCGACCAGTCCGAGCTCCTCGCCGATGGTGGAGATGATGAAGTCGGTCTTGGCGAACGGCACGTCCTGCGGCCGGCCATTGCCCATTCCTGTGCCGATCAGACCGCCGGTGCCCATTCCGAACAGGCCCTGCGAGATCTGGTACCCCGTCGTGTAATACGTGGCCAGCGGGTCCTGCCACACCTGGACGCGCACCCGCACGTGCGCGAACAGCCCGTAGGCGATGATCGCGCCGACCGAGAACATGGCCAGCCCGATCAGCAGCCACGATGCCCGCCCGGTGGCGATGTACATCATGGCCAGCACGGTCCCGAACACCAGCAGCGAGAAGCCGAGGTTCTTCTCGTACACCAGCACCAGCACCGCGACGAAGGTGACCAGCAGCAGCGGGGCCAGATCGCGCAGGCGCGGGAAGGTCATGCCCAGGAGACGTTTTCCCGCCGTGGTGAACAGGTCCCGGTTGGCGACCAGGAACGCGGCGATGAAGATGATCAGCAGCACCTTGGCGAACTCACCCGGTTGGATCGAGAAGCCGCTGATCAGAATCCAGCTCTTGCCGCCGTTGACCTCACTGAAGCGCGACGGCAGCAGCGCGGGGATGAGCAGGAATACCACTCCGGCCAGTCCACAGGTGTAGCCGTATCGGGCGGGTTTGGTGTGATCGGGCACCAACGCCAGTACCAATACGAACAACGCCATGCCCAAGCCGGTCCAGATCAGCTGGTGCGCCGAATCCGAGGAGGGAACCGGCTTGCCCGCGTGCGCGGCCTGCGCCGCCTCCGCCCGGTCGAGCCGGTCGATGAGAACCAGCCCGATCCCGTTGAGCAGCACCACGCACGGCAATAACACCGGATCGGCCGCGGGCGCCCATCGCCGCACCGCCAGATGCGTGACCAACACGAACACGGTGAAGACGACCAGCGCCCGAATGCTCTGCCCGTCGAACCCGCTGCCGGTGGTGGAGGTCATGGCCAGATACGCGAATCCGGTCAGCGCCAGCGCCGCCGCGCACAGTAGCAATTCGGCGTTGCGCGGAACCCGTCCGCTCGACCTCGCCGGGGCAGGGCTGTGCCGAATTGCGCTCACACCGAACAGTATCGCGCGCGATACCGGATCAGGAGCCAAAGCAGCAGGGCTTCCGCGATGGCGGTGAACACGGTCAGGAATTGGCTGAAATAGCTGGCCAGCACATTCACCACGGTGAGCGACAGAATATTGGACCAAATGCCCAGTCGGACACCGATATCCACCCGGCCGCGCATCCACTGCGCCGCCGCCACCGCGCAACCGACACCGACCAGCAGTTCCGCGGCCGCGGCGATGCCCAAGCCCGCCAAGGCCTTCCAGCCGTGATTCTGGGTGACGTCGAGGAAGTGATCGAGGGCGGGGGAGGGGGAATGCCGGCCCGCCAGCACGATGACGGCCAGCATCAGCCGCAACAGCGTCCAGACGGCATGACCGATGAGGACGGCGATCAACACCGCCGCCATCACCCGTTGCGGGAGCACGGCGTCCTCGGCCCGCCGATACGCCCGCCGCAATCGCCCGAAACGGGAGGGTTGAGCGGCCTCGTGGGTGGTGCGCAGATAGTCGCCGAGCGCGTCACACAGGGCGATGGTGTCGGGGGTGAAGCCGCCGCGGTCCACGCGGTCGAGGGTGTGCAGCAGGGCATTGCGCTGTTCGACGCTGATCGGCGTGCCCACATCCATGCCGACCTGTTCGACGACATCGGCCAGCACCAGGGCGGGCGGACGCACGCGGCTGCGGGCGGCGTACCGGGCGACCAGCACGATCAGCAGGAAGGCCAGATAGATGATGGGCGCGGCGAGCGGGAAGAAGTAGTCGTTGTCGGAGGTGATGAACTTCCCGACCTCGTCGATGAACAGGCCCAGCCCCACCCCGGACAGCGCCGCCGCGGTGGTCAGGGAGCCGCGACCGGCGAACAGGAACATCGCCAGACAGGCGATGACCAGCAGCAATCCACCGAACAGCGCATGTGCGATGTGGTAGGTGCTGCCGCCGATCTTGGGATAGCCGGTGGCCATCAGGTACAGCCGGGTGATCACGACGGTGAGCCCGAAGCAGACCGCCATGATGGTGACCAGGCGGCCGGAGCCGGGTCGCCATCGCATCATCGCCACACGCTCGCCGAACACGGGATCCACCGTGACACAGATCCGGCCGCGCCGGTGCCGAACCGCAGCAGCGCGACAGTGAACCGAAACGGGCGTGGATCGCCACGCCCCCATCCCGCCGCCGAAACCCTGGTGGTGCGAGATCGTTCCGCCGGGTTGCCTGGGCCGCTGCCCCCGCGGTCAGTACGGTTGCGCGGTCGAGTTCCAGCTCACGGCCAATTCCGCGGCGGCCGCACGCGGGAAGGAGACGTGCGTGGCGTCGCCGTCGGAGGTGTAGCGCTCGGCCGGATTGGCCGCCAGCCAGTCGAGCCAGTAGCCGGAGTCGAACGCGACGGGGCTGCGGCCGGAGCGGATTCGGGGGATGCCCGCCGGGTCCAACGCTGCGGTGAAGGGCGAGGCGGCCGGGTTGGAGCCGACCAGCAGGACGCCGCCGAACCGGTAGGGCGTGCCGTCCCAGCTGCCCGCGCGGGCCAGGCCGTGGTCGGCGGGATAGACGCCGAGCGGCAGGGCCATGGACCGGATGGTGGTGCCGGGGGCGGCGGTGGTGATGGCGCGGATGTTCTGGACCAGTTCGCGTTGCACGTCGGCGGGCGGCAGCTGACCCAGATTGGCGTGGGTGGCGGTGTGCGCGCCGATGTCGTAGCCGTGGCGGACCAGCCAGGGCAGGGCGCGGGCGTCCTCGCCGAAGGGTTCGTTATTGATGTAGAAGGTGGCGGTGGCCGCGAAATCCGGGTGGCGGGAATGGAATTGCTCGAGCAGGCCGACGGCGCAGTCGGGGGTCGGGTCGCCGGCCGGGGTGAGGGTCAGCTGGCTGCCGGTGGAGTCGTCGAAGGTGAGGACCACCGGATGGGTGCCCGCGGGTAGGTCGATGACGCCCGACAGGTACTCGGTGATGGTGATCGGGCGGTAGCCCTCGGCGTGGAGCCGCTCCAGTTCGGCGGTGAATTTCGCCGGGGTCTGGTCGTATTCGCCGGCGGGCGCGGGTTCGACGCGGTGATACATGAGGATCGGGATCTGGCCCAGCTCATTGGCGGCGACCGCGGCCGGATCCGGTGGCCTGGCCGCCGCCGGGGGTGGGGCGGGCGCGGCCGCCGGGCTCGGAGCGGTGGATCCTCCGCACGCGGTGGCGGTCGCGCACAGCAGCGCCGCCGTGACCATTCGCAGCATGGTCGACGCCTTCATCGCCGCAACGCTACGCGGCGACAACGGTTTTGACGTGATCTCGACGAAAATCGGACGTTGTTCGCATACAGGCGAGATAGTGATGCCCAACAGCCCTCTGTGGAAGTTGGTGTCTAGGTTGCTCATGCGACTCCGGTCGATCCGCCGACGGCGGTCCGCCCTGCTCGCGATCGGCGCGGTGCTGTGCCTGGTGCTCGCCGGGGTGGTGTTCGTCTTCGGCCGCAGCCGCCCCTCGGCGGCCGTCCAGCCGGCAACTCTGGAACTCGCGCCGACCCCCGCCACCACTTCCTATCGGGACCCGGTGCTGGTGCGCGGCAAGGCGATCGGCGCCAAGCAGGTCGCCATCGGAGACCAGTCGGTGCGACCCGGACCGGACGGCTCCTTCGAGATCCGGCTGCCGCACGGGCCCGTCGATGCCACCGTGGTGGCGACCGGTGCGGCGGGGGACACCGTCGTCAGCCCGGTGAAGGTCGAGGTGACGCTGCCGCGCATCCGCGCCGTCCACGTCACCGCCTACGCGTGGGCCTACGACCCGATGCGGGAGGCGGTGCTGGATCTCGCTCGCCAGGGCCGCATCGACACCGTCCAGCTCGACATCAAGGACGAGGACGGCATGATCGGCTACGACTCGCAGGTGCCGCTGGCCCGCGAATCCGGCGCCACCACCACGATTTACGACGCCCCGGCCGCGCTGAAGCAGCTGCACGACATGGGGTTGAAGGTGATCGGCCGCATCGTCGCCTTCCGCGATCCGACGGTGGCCGTGTGGGCCTGGCGCAACGGCCACCCCGACTGGGTGATCCAGAACGCGGGTGGGCAGCCGTACTCCAGCGGTTACGGCGCGATCGCCTTCACCAACTTCGCGAGCCCCGAAATCCGGTCCTACAACCGTGATCTCGCCGTCGAGGCGGCCAAGCTCGGCTTCGACGGCGTCATGTACGACTACATCCGCCGCCCCGACGGCGGGCTCGGCGGCATGCAGTTCCCCGGACTCACCGAATCCCCGTCGGACTCGATCGCCAACTTCCTGCGCGACTGCCGGGAGCCGATCCACCAGGCCGGTGCGTCGTTGAGCGCCGCGGTGTTCGGTATCGCCGCGACCCGGCCCGACGAGATCGCCCAGGATATTCCGGCGATGGCGCGCTACTCGGATTTCCTGGCGCCCATGCTGTACCCGTCGCACTGGCACGCCGGGGAATACGATGTCGCGAGCCCGAACTCGCAGCCCTACGACATCGTGTTCCGGTCCCTGCAGGACTTCCGGGCGCGCACGGCAGGGACCAGCGCGCAGGTGATTCCCTGGCTACAGGACTTCAGCCTGGGCGTCTCCTACGGTGACGAGCAGGTGAAGGCGCAGATCGACGCCACCTATGCGGCGGGGTACAACGGGTTCTTCCTGTGGAATCCCGCGGTCACCTACCACCCCGGGGCGATGGTCCCGAACTAGCCGTCAGCCCCGGTTCAGGGTCGCGCCGAGCGGGGCGACGGTGAGCTGGGATCGGGTGGCCTGCACGGTCACCTCGAAAACCGGCTTGCCCGTGAGGGGTCCGTTCACGAAGCGCGCCAGTTCCGGGTTACCGGCCGGGTCGGCTTCGCGGACGTGATTGGACCCCGCCATATCCAGGTCGTACTTACGCGTGAACATGTCCCCGTACCGGTTCATCACGAACGTCACCGACCCCGACACCGACAGCGACTCCGACACGAACCGCCCGCCCATCGGCCCGCCGATCTCATAGCTCAGATCCGCCGGCAGCCACGGATCCTGATACGTGATCCGAGACCCGTCCTGCGACAAGGCGACCAACTCGACCAGCCCCGCCGTGGTCGGATGGTCGTACCCCTTCGCATCCTCGAAACTCTTCGACATCCGATGACTGATCGCCCACCGGCTCGACGCGATCGGCCCGTCCCCGGTCCCCGGCACCTGCTCACCCGGCCACAACCAGATCGGCCCGCCGAACGAGAACGTCCAATTCCACAACATCGGCCCCGACAGCAGATTGTCCATCGAGTAGATCCACCCGTTCCGATCCGCGGCCACGAGCATGTTCCCGTCCACCGACACCGCGGTGACCTGCCCGTCCAAACACCCGGGTGTCGGCACCTTCCGCCACGTACTCCCCGACTCCCGAGGCCGCGTGTACAACGACCCGTCCCGCAGCACAACCTCCGCGAAACTGTTGAAACCCTGTGTCCCATCCCGCAACTCGACCCGCGCCGGGAAACCCACGCCCTCAGGCGCACCAGGCAGATCATCGAACTCCGCCACCCCCCGAACACTCGGCAACGGCAGAAACAACCCCGGCAACGGCGGAATCACCTGCAACGTACCGACAGTCGGCACACACCCCAACGGCCGACTCCCCACCCCCACATCCCCCCTCGCGACACTCCTGCCACCCAGCACCACCACCCCCACGGCAACCGCCGCAGCCACCGACCTCAACCCCGAGCGCCCCGTCATCCGTGCAATCCAACCCACCCCTTCCCGTGAAAGACCCACCTTTACCAGGCGATTTGCACACCCCCAACCCTCATGGTGTACCTTCGTCCAGTCGCCGGGTAATCCCAGCGACAACCGCAAGGGGCTATGGCGCAGCTGGTAGCGCACCTCACTGGCAGTGAGGGGGTCAGGGGTTCGAATCCCCTTAGCTCCACCATGAAACCAGGCTCAGCGGCAACGCTGAGCCTGGTTTCTTTGCACTGGAAGGACTTTCGCCCATTCCTGATATACCGCGTGCGGTGGGATCCGGGCGCCCGCGATCACGTTGCGAGCGCACGTGGTGTCAGGTGGGATCTGTTGCGATCTCGGCGTGTAGAGCCCGGGTGTAGTCCAGGATTCAGTACGTGACGGATGAGGGCGACGCGTACGGCTTCGACGCGATCCCGCTGGCGGAGACGGCGCTGGCAGGGCAGCGGGCCGACCGGCTCACCGAGAGCGAAGCAGATGTCATTCGCGCTTACACCTACAACTCGCATGACACCATCAACAAGGCGCTCTGGGGTGAGATCGCGATGACACCGGCAATCGAGCGACGCATTCGCCTGATCAGATCAGGACTGGCGAAATATCCGCTCGACAGGGCGGTTCGTGTCACCAGGGAAATCGAGGCTTCGGAGTACGGCATCGTCGATGCGGACTCGGCGTATGCGCTGATCGACGAAGACATCATTCACCACGGCTTCCTGTCGACCTCGGGTTCGGCTACTCCGCCGCATTCGTGCACACGTGCCGACCCGGTGATCCTGGATTTGGTAGTGCAAGCGGGCGTACCGGCCCTGCGCCTGGGCGACCTCGCCGAGGAGCCAGCAGAGAAGGAAGTCCTGGTGATCGACGCGCGGATCCTGTTCGTCGTTGGTGTCGGGTGGGACGGCACGCGTAGTATGTGGCGCATCAAGGCAATCGTGCGAGGAGGCGACTGATGAGTGCGTTGACGCAGGGAACCAGCCGTGTCACCCGGGTGAAGCTCACACCGGAGCAGATCGCCGAGCGCCGTCGCGAAGCCGAGAAGATTCTGGGGCACAAGCTCCCGGCACGCCCCTCAGCTGCCAAAGCCGCCAAGTAAGCGGGTTCGGTCGGCAGCTATCGCGGCCCGTCCGTCACCGCCCTGATCACGATGTCCGGCCCATCCACCAGCACCGCCCGGTTCGTATGCTGGTCCGTCAGCTCCACCGAAGGCTTCAATACACGATCTGTTCCCGATGGGGCCGGTACCGCGAAAGCGGTACCGGCCCCATCGTCGCTTCCAGGTCGAGGGATGCGGAAGGTGCGGTGTGTCGAGTGATCGGCAGGCATTGGACTTCTGATATGTAGGTGGTTGTCCCCGCACGGGCGTGCGGTTTACTTGACCGACTGTGTGAGCGTGGTTGAGAGGCGAATTCTGTTGTTGGTGCGACTATTCCGGCGTTCGATCACCGCACTTGTCGTATCGGTGACCGTCATCGCGCCGGTGGGTGTGTACAGTTCCGCCGCGCCCGGGCCGGGAAGCGAGCCGCAACCGCTGGGGTTGGAGCGGTTTCAGGGGCAGCCGATCGATTGGCGGGCTTGCGGGACGACGGAGTTGGACGCGGCCGGCGGGGAGTGCGCGGACGTGGTGGTGCCGGTGGATTACGGGAAGCTCGACGGGCGCACGACGACAGTGGCGATATCTCGGGTGCGAGCGAGTGATCCGGAACGGCGGCGAGGGGTGCTGCTGTCCAATCCCGGCGGACCGGGCGCGGAGGGGTTGGACAGCCTGGACCTGCTCGGTGATGTGCTGAGCCCGGAGGTGCTGGCCGCCTATGACCTGATCGGAATGGATCCGCGTGGTGTCGGGCGATCGGGGCGGACTGGGCGGTGCGGGTGGCCGGTGGGCGAGATGATCCGATCGGCGGGCGTGGATCTGCTGGGGTTCGCGCACGACACCGTGCAGTCGGCGGGAATGGCTGCCTCGTGCCTGGTTCGTGATCCGGAGTTGTTGCGGCAGTTCACTACTCGCAATACAGCACGGGATATGGATATCGTCCGGAGCGCGCTGCGCGAGGAGAAGATCAGCTACTACGGGACGTCCTACGGGACCTACCTGGGCGCGGTGTACACGCAGATGTTCCCGCAGCGGGCAGATCGCATCGTGCTCGACAGTGCCATCGATCCGGATCGGTATTGGGAAGGGCTGGTCCAGGATTGGGGGCCGGCGGATGAGATCGCATTGGATGATTGGGCGGCGTGGGCGGCCACGCGGGATGACACGTATCGGTTGGGTGCGACACCGCAGCAGGTGCGGGCCGGAATCGAGGAGCTGGTGCGGGCTGCGGCACGGCAGCCGATCGTGGTGGACGGTTTCGCCGTCGACGATCATTGGCTGCCGTTCATCCTGCACGGAACGCTGATGAACTATCGGATCAATGCGGCTGTGGCCGAGACCGTCCGGGAGCTCGCCGACGCCGCGGGCGGGCCGCCGACCACGTCTCGGTCGCCTCGGCTCGCGGCCATCGTGGCAGCGCTGCGCGACGGGGAGAACTCGACGCTGGCGCAGATCGCCTGCGGGGACGCGGGTGCGATGACGGATCTGGGTTCGTACTGGCGCAATATCGAGGACAGCCGGGTCACGCAGCCGGTCTTCGGCGCGTTGGCGAGCAATGTCGAGCCCTGTGCGTTCTGGCCACGGCCAGTGGAAGCGCCCACCGTTGTTCGGAATTCGGTGCCCGCGCTCATCGTTCAGGCGACCGGAGACCCTCGTACCCCGTACGCCCACGGACTGCGGCTGCACCAGGACATGACGGGGTCGCGGATGGTCACGCTGCAGGACGTCCGCATTCACATGACCTTCCGGCCCAAGTTGAGTGCCTGCGTAAACGACGCCATCAACAGCTACTTCGACGCCGGGACGCTGCCGGAGTCGGATACGACCTGCCACGCCGATCCATCGACGCCCTAGAACCGGACGAATCAACTGCGGATCAAGCGGCCGATCCGTCAGTAACACCCCGACCGATCAACCACTCCAGTATCGGCGAGAAGCGCATCGAGGTGGCGGCAGAACGCGTACATGCGGTCCGGCACACAGACCGGTGGGACTGGTGTCTGTCGCGGGGGAGGGCAACGGTGGCGCGGATATGCGAAACCTGGCGGACTGCAGTGGGTTCCGGGTCGGCAGGCCTTTCGTGAACAATGTTAACTGAACAACTGACCAGTATTCATGTGGGTGACGGCTCGCGGTGGTGTGCGGTGCCTAGCCTGCCGCGCATGACAAAACGATTTCTACTCGCGCTGGCGGTCATGCTGGGCCTCGCCTCACTGGGAGCGCCACAGGCGAGCGCGGCTCCGTCGAGCGATAAGTGTGCACAGCTCGACAGTTCGCTGCAGTGGTATGGCGACAACGCCGCCAAGTTGCAGCAGATGATCAATGAATATGGCAAGTGCAACAAGGCCGTTCACGGCAACAAGCATCCGGTTGCGACGTTCGACTGGGACAACACCACGATCAAGAACGACGCGGGTGATGCCACCACGTTCTGGATCCTGCGGAATGACAAGGTGTTGCAGCCGCCGAACAAGGACTGGATGCAGACCAGTCCGTATCTGACGAAGGATGCGGCGGACGCGCTGTCCAAGGCTTGCGGGACCGATGTTGCCGCCGGGCAGCCGCTGCCGACCAGCACGAACACCGCGTGCGCCGATGAGCTGTACACGGTGTACAACGACACCACCACGACCGGCGGCAAGCCCGCGTTCGCAGGGTGGAATCAGCGCCGCACGGAAGCCTCGTACGCGTGGGTGAACAACCTGCTCTCCGGCTACAAAGACGAGGCCGTCACCAAGTTCGCCGAGGCCGCCCGTGCGGAGAACCTCGCGAACCCGGTCGGCGCCACGCAGATGGTGGGCACCAAGAAGGTCGTGGCCTGGGTCCGCTACTACGACCAGATGGCGGACCTCTACCGCACCTTGCAGAAGGAGGGCTTCGATGTCTGGGTGATCACCGCCTCGCCGCAGGCCGTGATCGAGGCCTGGGCGCCGCATCTGGGCGTGCAGCGCAATCACATCGTGGGAATCCAGAACGTCATGGATCACGGTGTGCGCAGCTACCACACCGTCGGCTGCGGCGGTTCCGGTGACGACCAGGCGATCACCTACCTCGATGGCAAGCGCTGCTTCATCAACGAGCGCGTCTTCGGCGTCAGCGGCCCGGCCGCGTGGGAGCGCCAGGACACCCGCCAGGTCTTCGCGGCGGGCGACTCCACCACCGACACCACCTTCGTCCGCGACGCGACCGCCCTGCACCTGGTGATCAACCGCAACAAGACCGAGCTGATGTGCCCCGCGTACTCCAACGGCGACAGCAAGTGGCTGATCAACCCCATGTTCATCGAGCCCAAGGCCCAGAAGACCTCGCTGTACCCGTGCTCCACCAAGGGCTACACCAACCCGGACGGATCCGGCGCCCCGGCGAAGGACGACGCCACCGGCGCGGTCATCCCCGACCAGACGGACCGGGTCTACTGAGTTAGGACACCACCGCCAGCCGGGCTCGGCAAGATCGCCGAGCCCGGCTTTTCCGTATCCGGTGTCAGGCTGCATTCGGCGATGAACAGTTTGGCGGAGGACCAGTCGGCGATCAGTGGATCCGTGTCGGCAGTGAGGGAACGACCGTGGCGATTCTGGCAGCGCCTCGAGCTGTGCCGGTGGCGAATAACTCAATCGCGGTGGACGGTGCCGAATCCAGGTGTGCCGAGTTCGATCGGTTCTCGGCCGGAACGATGGTGTACCTGGTGCCGGTGTCCGCGCAGATTATGTCGGCGATCTTGACCAAGGCTGGTATGTCATCGGGCTCGAAATGGTTGGCGCTCGGGGCGATCACCTCGTTTACGCATTCGGCGTAGGCGAGATTCATCAGGCGGTTGATCATGGCTCCGGGGCGTTTCGGGTCGCCGAAGTAGACCAGGATGAGGGACCATCCACGTTCCTCGGCGAGCGTGTGGATGCGCGCTTCGTCGCGCTGCCATCGCTCGCCCGACACATCGGGGCGGAGGAATCCGATCACGTAGTTGGTCATGGTCGTGTCCCGGCGTAGTCGCGGTACACGGGTCGGGTGATCGCGAGTCGGCCCCGATCGGTGCATCGCCAGCGGGCAAGGCCTTGCAGGGTGCCCACGGCCAGCCCGGTGCGTGACAGTCGCAGCAGCGCGCGGTGGATCGTGGTCTCGGTCAGCCCTGTCGCGCGGCAGAGTTGTCGGACGGTCAGCGCTTGGTGTGGGTCCAGATCCGACAGTGTGCCAAGCACTTTCGCTTCAGGTTCGGTGAATGCCATCGCTCACCGTCCTCGGCTGATCGGAATGTAGGTGCGTGGCGGTTCAGCCGCCAGCCGTGCCTGGATGTCGGCGACGGTCAGCCGAGTGGCAGGGCGGTCGACGTCCCCGAGGATGTGGCCGGTCGTGGCGGTGGCGAAGACCAGTAGCGAGACGAGTGTGAGGGCGAGAATGATGTCCATGTTCGGCAGCTCCCGGTACTCGGCGGTCGTTGCAGCGCACCCAGATACCGCGAGCTCGTGGACTGAAGTGCCCACCCGGTATTGGGGCTGATTGCCAGTCCACTCCACACCGAGCAGTCGGCGGTAGATGCGCGGCGTGGGCGGGTGTGTGCAAAGGGGGTGTGCACAATCGCCGATTGATAGCGGTTCGACGTTACCGATGCCACACTGCGATTCATGGGACGCCGTGCGAAGCAACCGAATCGGCAGTTCGAAGAGCTGGTTGAAGAAGCCGGCGGGGTGCGCAAGGCGCTCGCCCGCCGCATCGTCGACCGGGGCCGCGGTCTCGGACTCGAGCTCAGCTACGACCACACCTCGATCGGGCGTTGGCTCGCAGGGGAACAGCCACAGCCGCCGGTGCCCAACTTGATCGCGGACACCCTGACCGAGTTACTCGGGCGCACGATCACACCGGCCATGTGCGGCATGTCGAACCTCCGGGATGCGGCCGCGGATCTCGGCCTGGAGTTCTCACTCAGCCTGTCCGGCGCGGTCGACGCGTCGACCGCGTTGTGGCGCAGCGATATCGAGCACCGACGATTTCTGCAGGACACGTCCTATGCGGTCGCGGTGTACCCGGCCGCGTCCATGCGGTGGTTGACACTGCCCGGTCCCGAACATCCCGTCTCGATCGGCTCGTCGCGACGGGTGGGACAGATCGATGTCGATGCCGTCCAGACCATGGCTGCCGCGTTCCGGGATCTGGATAACAAGGTCGGTGGCGGCAAAGTCCGTTCGACGATCGTGCAGTACTTGCACAGCTCGGTCGCGCCGCTGCTGCGCGGCAGTTTCAACGAGCACATCGGTCGCCAATTGTTCGGCTCCACAGCAGAACTCGTTCGGTTGGCCGGTTGGGCCGCGTACGACCAGGAAGACCACGGCCTCGCTCAGCGCTACCTGATCCAAGCCCTCCGGCTCGCCCGCGCCGCCGGTGACGGCGCACTCGGTTCCGAAATCATGGCCGCGATGAGTCATCAGGCCACCTACGTCGGTCGGCCCGGAGATGCCATCGACCTGGCTCGCGCCGCGCAGATCGCCGCCCGCACTGCAGGTCTGGCGGCCCTCGAATCCGAATGCCATATGGTCGAAGCCCATGGGCACGCCGCCCGCCAAGACGAAACAGCTTGCATCGCAGCACTCGGTGCCGCAGAACGCGCGTTCGACCGTGCGAGGCCCGGTGAACAACCGGCATGGCTGGCCTACTTCGACCAGTCCTACATGTCCGCGAAAGCCGCTCATTGCTTCCGTGAACTCGGCGACAACATACGCACGGCGCAATTCGCGCAGCGGTCGTTGACGATGTCGGTGGGGTACCAGCGTGGGCGCGCATTCAACCTGAGTCTGCTCGCCTCCGCTCTGGCGGTCACCGATCCGCGCGAGGCCGTGCGGATCGGGCTCGGCGCGCTCGATATCGCCGCTGATCTCGCGTCACGCCGCAGCCTGTCCTACCTGCGAGACCTGCGTTACCGGCTGCGACCGTTCAACGACCTGACCGAGGTCGCCGAGTTTCGTCAGCAGATCCTCGATCTCACTCGGCGAGGCTGAGCGCCCGATAGATCGCGACCACCGTAGCCGCACCCACGATCTCGCCCCGGTCGATCATGGACGCCGCTTCGGTAAGAGGGATCCAGCGCACGTCCTCGGCCTCATTGATGTCGGGTGCGGTGTCGGTCAGATCCGCGCCCCGGGAGAGGTAGATCTCCTGCGGCTGATCCAGGGTGCCGATCGCGGGCTGATAGGTCACCAGATGCTGCATCGTCCGCGGCCGCCACCCGGTCTCCTCCTCCACCTCCCGAGCCGCCGCCACCGCGACGTCCTCGGCGGAATCGACGTAGCCACCCGGCAGCTCCCACACCCACTGATCGATGATGAACCGATGCCGGTACATCAGCAGCGCCTCGCGATTCTCGTTGAGTACCAACGTCATCGCGCACCGTGGCATCCGAGCTACGTACTGGGTGAACCGGACGCCATCCGGTAGCTCGACATCCACAGTCGAGAGTCGAATGTGCCGATTCTCGTCGACCAGCCGCTCCCCGAGGATGCTCCACTGCGTTGCACGCTCCACTGTGCAGACAGTACGCGGCCGGACCATCTGACCGGAGCTCACTGGCCTACTCGAGTGGTTGATTCGTCGCTAATGAGCTGGTTGGTTCGTCGCATCTGGCCCGAAGGATCGGTCACCCTGTTTGTCGTCCGTCGACTGGTCGGATCGCGATGGACGGCCCGTCGATCAGCACCGCGCTGTTCGTATGCTTGCCCGTCAGCTCGAGCTGTTAGGTCAGAGACTTGCGGCTCTTGTCGTTTTGGCGGGCGGGATGTTGACAGACCGGCTTCAGGGGACACCTCGTGACCGGCTCGGGTTCGATCGCATTCCAGCTGGGGGCGCTGGAACGGCCGCGCGGGTTATCGGGCGTGGAAGGTGTTGCGGTACTGCTGTGGTGAGGTGCCGAGGCGGCGGGTGAAATGGTGGCGCAGGGTGGTGGAGGTTGCGAAACCTGCTTGCTGGGCAATGGTTTCGACGGGGAGGTCGGTGGTCTCGAGTAGTTCGCGGGCGTAGCGGACCCGGGTCGACAGGAGCCATTGCAGCGGGGTGGTGCCCACTTGGTCTTGGAAATGCCGGGTGAGGGTACGTACGCTCAAGGCCGCGTGGCGTGCGATATCGGTCAGGGTGAGCGGGCGGTGCAGGTTGGCTTCCATCCAGGTCAGGGTGCGTTGTAGCGGGTTGTCGGTGCGGTCCGGGGCCGGGTGTTGGATGAATTGCGCTTGGCCGCCCTCGCGCTGCAGGGGCATGACTATGCCGCGTGCGGTCTCGGCCGCGACCGCGGCGCCCAGGTCGCGGCGCACCAGGTGCAGGCACAGATCGAGACCCGCGGCCACGCCGGCAGAGGTGAGCAGCTGCCCGCCGTCGATGAACAATACGGCCGGATCCACGTCGATCTCGGGATAGCGGGCGGCGAGGTCGGCCGCGTGCCGCCAGTGTGTCGTGGCCCGGCGGCCGTCGAGCAGACCGGCGGCGGCGAGGGTGAACGCCCCCACACAGACCGAGGCGATGCGCGCGCCCCGTGCCGCCGCGGCGCGCAACTCCGTCAGCACCGGATCCGGGTGGGGCGCTGCGAAATTGGCGTGACCGGGCACGATGATGGTGTCGGCGGCAGCCAGATCGGGCACGTCCCAGTCGGTGCGCAGCGTGAAGGCGCCGAGTGCGGGGTCCGTGGCGGTCTCGCCTCCAGGGGCGACCAGCCGGACCTCGTAACTCGCCCCGGCCGCGAGGCTGTTGGCCACGCCGAACACCTGGCCCGGGATCGTCAGCTCGAAGGGGACCACGCCGTCGAGCGCCAGAACCGCTATCACGTGCATGGCCAGAATTTAACGCACCGTGGCATTCTGGCCACTGTCGGGTTGCGGGGGTGCGTCGAAGAATCGGGAGCACAGACCCACAGGAGGCCGACCTTGAGTAATCGAATTCCCGATCCCTTCATCGACTTCGCACTGCCCGCAACGGATTTGGCGGTATCCGCATATAGTTTCGCGCAGTCTGCCGAAACCCCGGTGGTGTTCGCGCACAGTGTGCGCAGTTACTTGTACGCGCGGGAACTGGCCGCGCGGCTGCATCCAGACGCCGGCTACGATGACGAGCTGCTGTTCCTGAGTTGCGTACTCCACGACATCGGTTTGAGCGAACTGGGTAACGGTGATCAGCGCTTCGAGGTCGACGGTGCCGACACCGCCGCCTCCTTCCTCCGTGAGCACGGTGTGGCCGAGCAGCGCGTGCGCATCGTGTGGGACGCGGTGGCGCTGCACACCTCCGACGGGATCGCCGGTCGCCGCGAACCCGAAGTCGCGCTCGCGCAGGTCGGAATCTCGGCCGATGTCCTCGGGCGCAACCGCGAGCAGCTGCCGGTCGAACTGGTGGAGCGCGTGCACGCCGTGTATCCCCGGGCCGACCTGAGTTTCGCGCTCACCGAGGAGATCCTCGCGCAGACGCACGGCAAGCCGAGCAAGGCGAGCCCGGTCAGCTTCCCCGGACTGCTGCTGCGCGCCCGCCTGCCCTACGGCGAGATCCCCGACTGGCACGACCTGATGGGGGTCACCGGATGGGGCGACCGGCCACCGGCGGCGCGTACATCGGAACTGGCCGGGACCCCGGAGGAGCTGGCGGAACTCTTCGAGAAACGACTGGCGGCAGGCGATCTCGACGGGCTGGTCGAACTGTACGAGCCCGCGGCGGTTCTCGCGCCCGCACCGGGGACCGTGGTGGCGGGCGCCGACGCGATCCGGGAAAGTCTGCGCGACTACATCGCCGCCGGAGCGCGAGTGTCCCTGAGCCTGCGGCAGATTCACACCGCGGGCGATATCGCACTGCTGTCCAGCGACGCGACCGTCACCCGGCTGGCGTCCCAGCCGCTGACCACGACCACGACCGAGGTCGCGCGCAAACAACCGGACGGACGGTGGCTGTACGCCGTCGACCACCCATTCTTCGGCGAATAACGCTGGCCGGTTTCCAGCCACGCCCTCGGTCACGGCCGCATCGCCGACGGAGGTAATGCATGCATGAGACCACGGGGGCGGAGCCGCAGGTCAATAGCCTGCGGCTCTGCCGTTTTCGTGGCCGTGCGCGAACCGGAGGTGATCATGGTCGTACGCCGCGACGATGCCCACTACCGTTGATAACCGGCGGGCAGAGGGAGGGCTGTGGGATGCGATGACTCGGTGTCGAAACGAGATCGGCGGCTGAATCGCGGCAGGGTTGCCGACCACCGAGTCAATTGGCTTGGCCGTCAATCTGTTTCACACCCGAGGTGCTGGTTGCCGGGTGTAGCGGATGGCTTGCGGTGCGGTAATCTCTGACCAGCTGAGTTCTCTAGATCGGAGCGGGTTGGTGAGTGCGGTGATGTCCCCGGTGCGGCAGGGACAGCCTCGGTCCAAGCGGGTGTGGATCGCCGGGGCGGTGGTGCTGGGAGTGGCGATCGCGGGCGGCGCTGTATATCTCGTCACGTCCAGCTCTTCCGACGACGCGGCCGCGGGGCCGACCTACCACGACACGAGCGACGAGTGCACGCTGGTGTCCGCCGCGCTGCTGAGCCGGTACACCCCGGGGGCGCAGTGCAAGCGCACCCCGACGATGACGCTCAACCCCGACGAGGTCACCCACACGCCGAGCTGGACCACGGTCGATTCCGTGACGCATCCGGTCAGCATCCAGGTGGTCCTGCGCATGGCCGCCGGCTCGCCGTCGATGTACAGCCGTGCCCAGAGCTCGCTTTCCGATGTGTATCAGCCGCAGCTCAACGAGTCGAAGTCCGTCGAGATCACCCCCGCCGAACTCGGGTCGAAGGTGCAGTCGGCCGCCATGGTCAGTGGTAGTCCGAAAGCGATTCCGGGGCGTTCCGACGCCCGAATCATCCTGCGTTCGGGCAATGCCGTCGTGGATGTCGTCGTCAACGACTGGAACGGCGCGGCCGCCTCGGAGGCCGCGGCGAAGGCGATCGCAGCCGACGTCGTGGCGAATCTGCATTAAAACGCAGGAGTATTCGGCAAAATACGCCGAACGGCGGTGTGGACCCCTTCCCTGCAGGTAACTTTCGGCTTTGTCGACAGTTACGCAGGAGGGGTTTGCCTTGCCCAGAACACAATTCGTCGCGGCACCACCGGCGGGCAGCGAGCTCCGGCAGATCAGCGGGCCGGCCACGAACTGGATCTCGCAGCTGCGGCGTCAGCGCCGCGACCCGCACGGTTCGGCTCGGGAGGACGAGAACACCTACGGCCCGGTGCATGTGCTGAACATGTTCGGCAGCCGGTGGATCATCGCCGCCGGTCCCGATGCGGCACAGCAGGTTTTGATGAACCGGGACCGGGTGTTCGCCAACGGTCCCGCGTGGAAGCCGCTCAACGGGCCGTTCTTCGACCGCGGCCTGCTGATGCTCGATTTCGACGAGCACAAGGCGCACCGCGCGATCATGCAGCAGGCCTTCGGCCGCTCGGCGCTCAGTTCCTACCTGGAAGCCCTGCACACCATCGTGGAACGCCACATCGCGGAGCTTCCGGAAGGCAGTGTGGCCGAGGGCAACCCGGTGCTCATGCACAAGCGGTTGGAGCAGCTGACCCTGGACGTGGCCCTCGAGGTCTTCATGGGTGCGCGCCTGCCCCGCGCGGAGGCCGACCGGATCAGCGGCGCCATCATGGCGCTCCTGCACGCCGGCGGCGCGATGGTGCGGATATCGCTGCCCGGCAGTCGCTGGCGGAAGGGTCTGCGCGCCCGCCGCACCCTCGAAGTGTTCCTCGCCGAACGGATCACGACCGCCCGCGACCAGCCGGGCACCGACCTCCTGTCGATGCTGTGCCACGCCACCGGCGAGGACGGCGAACGCTTCACCGACGAGGACGTCGTGAACCACATGGTCTTCCTCCTGGCCGCCGCCCACGACACCACCACCGGCACCCTCGCCAATATCGTCTACAACCTGGCCAAGTACCCCGACTGGCAGAAACGCGCCCGCGTCCGCTCCCTCGACATGCCCCACGAACTCGGCTACGACGAACTCGCCGACCTCACCGAATTGGACTGGATCTTCAAGGAAACGACGCGCCTGTGCACGCCGATCCAGATCGAGCCCCGCGTGGCCGTCCAGGACACCGAGATCTGCGGCTACTTCGTCCCCGAAGGTTCGATGGTGGTCGTCCCCGCCCTGGCCAACCACCACCGCCCCGAAATCTGGTCCCAACCCGAGGAATTCGACCCGGAACGCTTCAGCGACGACCGCGCCGAACACAAACGCCACCGCATGGCCTGGGCCCCTTTCGGCGGCGGCCCCCACAAATGCCTGGGCCAGCACTTCGCCGGCCTCGAAATCAAAATGGTCCTCCACCAGCTGCTCCGCAGCTTCGAATGGGAAGTCCCGCAGGACTACATCATGCCCCTGGACATGAGCGCGACCCCGCTGCCGGAAGACTCACTGCCGGTGACTCTTCGGCGACGGGCCACGGAGTGAGAATGGGACTGTCGCCGCTGGACCGGATCCGGGTCAGGCGCTATCCCTCATCGACTCCAGTTCTCGTCGTCGCCCATGCACTCTGGTTCTGATGTTCGTAGTCGTCGATGGGCATGGAGCTGTAGAGGCGGCCGGTCTTGCTGGCGAGCCGCAGGAGGGCTCGGCGCGGGCGAGCGGGGAGGGCTGAGATCAGACGGGCGCCTTGGGTCAGGCCGGTGATGCCGAGGTGGGATGCGAGGATGAGGGTTTTCGCGGCACTGAGGGCGGCTGCTCGGCCGGCCTGGATGTGGGGTGTCATCACGCGTTCGTAAGCGGCGAAAGCGCGTTCGTGGTTGCCGCCGGCTCTGGCCAGTTCGCCCGCGAGGACATAGGCGCCGACGACTGCCAGGGTGGTGCTGCCGCCTACAGCCGGGCCGGGGCAGTAGCCCGCGTCGCCGACCAGCGTCACCCTTCCTCTGGACCAGGTGTTCAGGTGGAGTTGGGTGATCGAGTCGAAGTAGAAGGCCGGGGTGCTGTCGAGCTCGGACAGCCAGTGGTCCACGTCCGGATGCATGCCCTGAAAGGCGTTGCGCAGCAGTTCCTTCTGCCGTGGCACATCGCGGTAGTGGTAGTCGAGCTCCTGCTCGCTGTGGAACAGGAACAGCGCCCGTGCCTCGCCGGAATGGCGGGTGCCGTACATCCCCACGGTCCGGCCGACGCCGACGTGAATGAGCAGCTCACGCTCCAGCGCGGCGGCATCGCGCAGGGTGAGAACGCCGAGATAGGCCCCGATGAAAGCGCTGGAACCGGGTTGGTCGCCGAAGGCGAGCCGCCGGACCGTGGAGTGCAGCCCGTCTGCGCCGATGATGAGGTCGAACCGGCGCGGTGCCGCATTCTCGAACCGAACCTCGCCGTCCGGCGAGAACGCGGTGATCGAGTCCCCGAACAGGTACTCCACATCGTCACACGTTGCGTCGTAATAGATCTCGCTCAGATCATCCCGCATGATCTCGACATGCCGATCGGAGGCGGCGCTGAAGATCTTGCCGAGATCCACCCGAACCGCCCGCGAGGACCCCTCCGGCCGCAACGTCAACCGCGCAGTCCCGGTAGCGCACCCCTCGATCCGATCCAGCACCCCCATCCTCTCCGAGATCTCCACCGCAGGCCGGAACAAATCCACCGCATGCCCCCCGGTCTTGCGCACCGTCGCAGCCCGCTCCACCGCGGTCACCGAAAAACCATGCCTGTTCAGCCAATACGCCAACACCGGCCCCGCGACACCAGCCCCCGAGACAAGAATCCGCACGAAGCCCTCCTTGTGAACGAGCCCCCACTATCCACCGCCCACCCACCCCGGATATAGGACAAATGTTCCCGCTCGGGAATCAACCCATCGCCTCTAACTGTTAAAACATTCATTAACAGTTAGAAGGGCGCATCTCGCATGGGCCGATCGAGAGGGAGGTTGGGGGATGACCGGGCATTATGCGCAGGTTGCGTTCACTGAGGGGGTTCGGGCTCATCAGGCGGTGCATGGGAGTTTGCGGGGGTATGAGCGGATGGCGGCGGTGCCGGAGGTGGCGGATCGGTTGGGGGAGAACGAGGCTTGGTTCATCGGGGAGCGGGACAGTTTCTATCTGTCGACGGTGAGTGAGACGGGGTGGCCTTACATTCAGCATCGGGGTGGGGGTCGGGGGTTCTTGAAGGTGGTTGATTCGCGGACGTTGGGGTTCGCGGACTTTCGGGGGAACAAGCAGTACATCAGTCGGGGGAATCTCGATCATGACGGTCGGGTGGCGTTGTTCCTGATGGATTACGCGGCGCGGACTCGGTTGAAGATTTTCGGGCGGGCGCGGGTGGTGGAGGCTGCGGAGCAGCCGGAATTTGTTGCCTCGCTGTCTGTTCCGGGGTATCGGGCGCAGGCGGAGCGGGCGGTGTTGATCGAGGTCGAGGCGTTCGACTGGAACTGCAGTCAGCACATTCCGGAGTTGTATCCGCGGGAGGAAGTGCTGGAGGCGGTGGCCGACCTGCGGGAGCGGATCGCCGATCTGGAGCGGGAGAACGCGGCCCTGCGGGCAGCGGCGAGCTGAGGGACTCGGGATCGACCGGCGTTCGTCCTATTCGATGGGGAGACAACATCATGCGTTCTGCACGGATCGCTTGGGCGGGGCTCGCGGCCATGACCGTGTCCTTCGGCCTGAACTTCACCATGGGCGTGTTCTTCGCGCCGACCGCCGCCGACTACGGGATCAGCGCGGCCGCCATGGCCGTAGCCGCCGCGCTCGGCACCACCGTCACCGGGCTGGCCCAGTATCCGATCGGGTGGCTACTCGACCGGATCGGGGCCAAGGCGGTGCTGATCGGCGGGCTCACACTGATCTCCAGCAGCTCCCTGGTGCTGTCGGTGGTCACCCGGACCTGGGAATTCGTCGCCGCGTACATGGTGCTCGGCGGGCTGGGGTTCGCGGCATCGTCCACGCTGACGGTCACCACGTTGATCGGGCGGGTGCACGGCGATCAGGCCGGACCGTCGCTCGCCCGGGCCGCGCTCGGGATCAATCTGGGGCAGTTGATCACGCCGTGGGCGGCGACCGCCTTGTTCGATCCGATCGGGGTGCGGGCCACCTACGCGCTGCTGGGCGCGGTCGGACTCGGGGTGACGGCCTACTTGGCGGCTCGACTGCCGGCGTCTCCGGGCGTCCGCAGGCCCACGGGTGGCGCTGAATCCTTGCGCGGGCGCGGAAAGCTATTGGTGGCCTTGGGATTGCATGCCGCGACGCTCTACGTGGTGATCCTCATGCTGCCCAAGCACGCGACCGAACTGGGCTGGAATATCACCGCCGCGTGATCTTCAGCATCGCCTGCGTGGCGCTGCTGACCCCGACCCGGCGTCAACCCGCGACCGTGAGCGCTTCGGACGAAACCGAACCGGCCACCGCCGCCGGGCGACGCAATACGGTGACAGTCACGATCAACGCCGCCACCAGCAGGCCCGCCGCCACGGTGAAGGCGAGCCGGTACCCGGCGGTGAGCGCCGCGGCCTCGGAAACTCCTTCGGCGAGCTGACTTCCGGTGCGCGAGGCCGCGAGCGTGGTCAGCACCGCGACACCGATCGCCATCCCGATCTGCTGGGTCGTGTTGAACAGTCCCGACGCCAGCCCGGCATCGCTGGGCTCGGCGTCGGACATCCCCAGTCCGGTCAGCGCGGGCAGCACCAGGCCGCCACCGGCGATCAACACCATCATGGGCAGCAGATCGACGGTGTAGTCGGCGTGCACGGGCAGGCGGGTCAGCCAGGCCATGCCGGTCAGCAGCAACAACAGTCCGGCGACGAGCACGGTGCGCGCACCGAGGCGCGTGATGAGCGGGGCGGACACGAACAACGACACCCCGCCGATGGCCACCGCGGCGGGCAGCATCGCCAACCCGGTCCGCAGCGCGTTGTAACCGAGCACCTGCTGCATGTAGAGCGCCACGAGGACCTGGAAGGCGAACATCGCCGCCAGGGTCAGCATCTGCACCGCGTTCGCGCCGGAGACATTGCGGGAACGGAAGATCCGCAGCGGCAGCAGCGGTGCGGGGGCCGTGGCCTGACGAACCAGGAAACCCGCCAGCAGCAGCGCCGACACCAGGGCGAGCGTGAGCGTCCGAGCCGCCAGCCAGCCGTGCTCCGCGATCCCGACCACCGTGTAGATCCCCAGCATCAGCCCCGACGTCACCAGCACCGCGCCGAGGACGTCCACGCCCGCACCGAATCCGATCCCGCGATCGGCGGGCACCACCCGCAGGGCCAGCACGACGGTCGCCAGCCCGATGGGCACGTTGATCAGGAAGATCCAATGCCAGTTCAGCGCATCGGTGAGCACCCCGCCGAGCACCTGCCCGACCGAGGCGCCGGCCGCGCCGGTGAAGCTGAAGACGCCGATGGCCTTGGCGCGCTCGGCATTCCCGGTGAAATGGGTGATCAGGATGCCGAGCACCACCGACGCCGCGAGCGCACTGCCGACGCCCTGAAGAAACCGCGCCGCTATCAGCACTTCCCGTCCGGTGGCCGCACCGGCGAGAACCGAGGCCGCGGTGAAGACGACGTTCCCGGCGATGAACATGGTCCGGCGCCCGATCAGATCCCCGAGCCGCCCGGCGAGCAGCAGGAGTCCGCCGAAGGCGATGAGATAGGCGTTGACCGTCCAGCTCAGTTCGGACGGGCTGAAGCCGAGATCCCGTTGGATCGAGGGCATGGCGACGGTCACGATGCTGCCGTCGAGGATGGTCATGAGCATCGACGCCGACAGGGTGGCGAGGATGAGGCGCTGCGAAACCGACATGGTCTGTCCTGTGATCGAGAGTGGAGGGAGCTCTACTGCGCGGCGCGCACGTCGTCGGCGAATGCGTAGTCGCGCCGCCAATCGGGGCCGGTCGGAGCCAGCACGACCCGCTCGACACCGGCGGCTTCGTAGGCGACCAATTCGTCCGCGGCCCGACGGGGATCCGCCGAGAGCGCCGGCGCGACGACTGTCACCGCGGGGGTCTGCCGGCCATGCTGCTGAGCGAGGTCCTTCAACTCGGTCAGCAAGCCGGGAAGATCGTCGAGACCCGGATTGATCGGCATCCAGGCATCCCCATAGGTGGCGGCCCGGCGACGGGCCCGAGAGCTATTGCCCGCGATCAGAATCGGCGGCACCGACGCACCCGGCGACAGTGCGACGTCGAGGCCCTCGTCGAGCGCCGTCCGCGCACCACTGATCAGCCCCGGCAGTACGGCCAGCGCCCGATCGGTGCGAACCCCCCGCTCCGCGAACGGCACACCCGCCGCCCGCCACCCGACATCCCCGTGCGCCGGATTGCCGGTCCCGATTCCCAACAGCAGCCGCCCCTCCGACACCTGCTGCAACGTCCCGATCTCCTTGGCCGCCCACGCAACCGGCCGCATCGCCACCAACATGGCCCCGAACCCGACCCGAATCCGATCGGTCACCGCCGCCGCCGTGCTGAGAGCGACGGTGCTGTCGAGCATCGGCTGACTGGCGACGAGGTGGTCTGTCGCCCACAGTGATTCGAGCCCCGCGGCCTCCGCCACCCGCGCGCTCTCCCGAACCTCCCGCGGTCCCGACCCCGTGCTGTGCGGTCCCGACGTGGGCAGAAATACACCGATCCGAATAGCCACCGAAGGCCTCCACTTTCCCTGAGCGTTTGGTACCCGACCAACGCTATGGCACTCCCGCGAGCGTTCCAATGCGCGATTCGCTCAGATCTATATCCGAAGCGCGCACCTCCCGGCTTGCGGTCGAGAGTGGCTGAGAGGCGGGATGTCCTTGCCGACGGGGTGTTTCGCGTGGGTTCCGAGGTTCGGGGTATTGCCCGATCCGGGGGCGGTGATCAGGGCGCTGCGGTATACAGGCGGGGGACGGGTTTTCGGATACGGGTCTAGGGGGCCATGGTGGCGGGTTCGCGTGAGCTACGTACTGATGTGCCGCATTCGGCTCGGATGTACGACTACTTCCTCGGGGGGAAGGACAATTACGAGGCGGATCGGGATGCGGGGGACAAGGCGCTGGCGGAGTTTCCGGCTGTTCGGGTGACCGCGCAGACCAATCGGGAGTTCATGCGGACCGCTACCCGGTATCTGGCCGGGGAGGGGGTTCGGCAGTTCCTGGATATCGGGACGGGGATTCCCACCGAGCCGAATTTGCATCAGGTGGCGCAGGGGTTGGCGCCCGAGTCGAGGGTGGTTTACGTCGATAATGATCCGATGGTGTTCTCGCACGCGCGGGCATTGTTGGTGAGTGCGGAGGAAGGGCGGACGGCCTTCGTCCTGGCCGACGCGGGGAAACCGGAGGAGATTCTCCAGGCTCCGGAACTGCTCGAGACGCTGGATCTTTCGCAGCCGGTCGCGGTGTCGCTGATGGCGGTGCTGCATTTCGTGCCGGGGGATGTGCACGAGATCGTGCGGGCCCTGATGGAGCCGCTCGCGAAGGGGTCGTATCTGGCGGTCTCGCATGTCACGACCGATTTCGACGCCGGGCCCGACGATCCCGAGGGGATGGCCCGGCTGCTGCAGGTCTATATCGATCGCGGGATACCGGTGCAGCCGCGCACCCGGGACGCGGTCGAGCGGCTGTTCGACGGGTTGGAACTGGTCGAGCCGGGGGTGGAGATGATCCACCGGTGGCGCAATCCCGACGAGGTATTCCCGCCGGGTCACGACAAGAATGTGTCGCTGTACGGGGCTGTCGGCAAGAAGGTCTGAGCCGCAGCGGGTTACGCGACGAAGGCCAGGCCGTAGAAGATCCAGCTGGTCACGGCGGTCAGCGTCATGCCGATGGCCGCGATCGGCGCCCAGCGGCGGTGCCAGGCGCTGTGCGCGCCGGGGTGCGGCGGCGAATCGAAGTTGCGGGCCGCGCGGATGATCACCACGGGCCACAGGACGACCGAGAAGACCGCGCAGGCCAGGTGGATGGCCAAGGCGGTCCACACCACGGTGGAGGCCGTCCCGCCGACGACGCCCGCGGCCCGCTCCTGCCAGCCGTTGAAGCGGACATCCATCTCGAAGAGCACCACGGCGGAGAGCAAGCCCACCGCCAGCAGGATCTGAACTCCCTTGTGCAGGCCGAACTTTCGATTGACCCTGGCCTGGTAGACGCTCCACGCCAGGACGGCGACGACGATCGCCATGGCGAGCACCATGGTGTCCATCGCCCACGACGCTCTCGTGCCGAGGAAACCGTCGACTCCGGGGAAGTTGTTCATCGTCGGTGCCTTCACCTCTCTGCGGAGACAAACTTACCGACGGTGCGTCGGGAAGATCCGCGGACCGCGAGCGTAGCAGCGCGCCCGGCGTGTCCGGTTATCCCCCCTTTCCAGCCGCATCACCCCTCGTCAGCAGGGGCCCGGCGGCTGTTGGATGCCGTTATCGTCACCGTCGAACGGAGGGTTCATGTCCGGAACACAAGCGGCCGAGGGGCCGGGTCGGGTTTGTATCATCGGCGCCGGGCCGGCGGGATTGTCCGCGGCTCGGGCGTTGAAACGCCTCGGGATTCCCTACGACCAGTTCGAGCGGCATTCCGATGTCGGCGGCATCTGGGATCTCGACAACCCGGGCACCCCGATGTACGAGTCCGCGCATTTCATCTCGTCGCGAAAGACGTCGGGGTTCTTCGACTTTCCGATGCCGGAGAACTACCCGGACTATCCGGGTAACCGGCAGATCCTGGCGTACACGCGCTCCTTCGCCGACGCATACGGCCTGCGCGAGGCGATCCGATTCGATTGCGCCGTAGTCGATGTGCTGAAGGCCGGCCTCGACTGGCTGGTCACGCTGGACGACGGCACCGAGCGTCGGTACGCCGCGGTCATCTGCGCCACCGGCGTGACCTGGCAGCCGCGCTCGCCCGAACACCAGGGCTCGTTCGACGGAGAGATCCGGCACTCCTCGACCTACCGCAGTCCCCTCGAATTCCGCGGGCGGCGGGTCATGATCGTCGGACTGGGCAACTCCGGCGCCGATATCGCCTGCGACGCCGCCGCCAATGCCGAGGCCGCCTTCGTCAGCATCCGGCGCGGCTATCACGTCATCCCGAAACACATCTTCGGTATCCCCAGCGACGAAATCGCCAATAGCGGACCGCAATTGCCGTTGTGGCTGGAGCGCCCGTTCTTCCAGGCGCTGCTGCGGCTGCTCCAGGGGAATCTGACGAAATACGGTCTGCCGAAACCGGATCACAAACTGTTCGAATCGCATCCGCTGCTCAACAGTCAGCTGATCCACTACCTCCAGCACGGTGATGTCGCGATCCGCCCCGATGTCGCGAAGCTGGAAGGCGCCCGGGTCCGGTTCGCCGACGGCAGCAGCGAGGAGGTGGACCTGATCCTCCACGCGACCGGCTACGACTGGTCGATTCCCTATGCGGAGAAGTACTTCGACTGGACCGAGGGCCGACCCGACCTGTACCTGTCGGTGTTCAATCGCGAGCACCGCAACCTGTTCGGCCTCGGCTATCTCGAGGTCAACTCCAGCGCGTACACGCTGTTCGACCACATCAGCAATGTCGTCGCCCAGTACCTGCACGACCAGCAGCGCAACCCCGCACGGGCGGCCGCGTTCGAGGGACTCATCGCCGGCGATCGGCCGAAACTCAACGGCGGCATCAAGTTCCTGGCCTCGGCCCGGCACCGCGCCTATGTCGACGCCCACGCCTATCACAGCTATCTCGCGGTGCTGCGCAAGCGATTCGGCTGGAGCAACCTCACCGCGGGCCTGTTCGATCCGATCCGGGCCGGGCGGTCGGCGTCGGAGGCCCGGTCATGAGGTGCCTGGTCACCGGCGCGACCGGATTCGTGGGCGCGAACCTGGTCCGGGAACTCCTGAGCGCCGGTCATCAGGTGACCGCGTCCGGCATGCCGGGCTCGGAAACCCGCTGGCTCGCAGAGCTTCCCATCACCATTCGCCTCGCCGACCTGACCGCGCCCGGCGCGGCCCGCGGCCTGGTCGACGGCCACGACTGGGTCTTTCACGTCGCGGGCGACACCTCCACCTGGTCCGGCCTGGCGGAACGGCGGCGGCTGGTCAATGCCGTGGTCCCGGCGCTGCTCGCGGATGCCGCACTCGAGTCCGGCGTGAAACGGTTCCTGCACACCAGCACCACCGATGTGCTGGGGTATCACCGCGACGGCCGACCCGTCACCGAGGACGGCGGCGACCAGCTGTTCACCGGTATCGGCTATCACTACGCCGACACCAAACTCGCCGGTGAGATCGCGGTCCGGCACCGGATCGAGCGCGGACTGGACGCGGTGATCGTGTACCCGGGCTTCATGATCGGCCCCTACGACTACACCCTGCAGATCGGCCGGGTCATCCGGGCGCTGCAACAGGGCCACCGCTATCCGTGCCCGCCCGGTACCACGTCCTGGTGTGACGTGCGGGCGGTCGCCCGCGGCATGATCGCCGCGCTCGAACACGCCGGCACCCGCGGCAGCAGCTACATTCTCGCCGGGCCGAACCACAGCTACCACGAGGTGTTCAGCCGTATGGCGGAACTGGTCGGGGCGGCGAAAAGGCCACTGCCGCTGCCCGGTTCGATCGTGCGCGCGGCGGGACTGTTCGGGGAGCTGACCGCCATGGTCACCCGGACCGCTCCCGAACTCGATCCCGGTCTGGCCCGCTACCTGTCCCTGCCGCAGGCGACGAGCAGTGTCCGCGCCATCGCCGAACTCGGCTACTACCCGGGCGATATCGACAAAGCGATCCTCGATGCCGCCCGCTGGTACGAGGAACACCTGCCGCTGTGACCGCTCAGCCGGTCCGGATCCCTTGTCCGGGAGGCGGACCGGCTACGCGAGCGTGCGGCGGGCCACGCTGGGCGCGGACCCGGTCCAGCGGATGTAGGCGCGGCGGAACTCGCGGATATCGCTGTATCCGATCTGGTGCGCGATCGCCGAGATCGGCAGCGCCGAATCCTGCAGCAGATAGGTGGCGCGCCGTTCCCGCACCCGATCGCGGACCGAGCTGAAACTCTCACCGGCGGTGGCGAGTTGGCGGCGCAGCGTGCGTTCGGTGACGTGCAGTCGCGCGGCGACCTCGGCCATCGTCAGGGGATGTCGCAGATTCTGCTCGAGCAGGGTTTCGACGATCAGCACCACATCCGGTTCCCGCCGCCCGATATCGAGCAGGCGGCGGCACGCGTCGACCGCGATCGCCCGGGTCGGCTCGCTGTGTGTGGCGAAGGGCAGGGTCAGGTCCGCGGCGGGGAAGACCGCCCGGTTGGCCTCGGCGGAGAACTCGACCGGGCAGCGGAAGAATCGCTCGTAGTGACCGGCGTACGGCGGCGGGGCATAGCTGAGCTCCACCCGGGTGGGCGACCAGTCCGAGTCGACCACGGACCGCACGAAAATCATGGTGCTGCACAGTATTTCCTCGCACAGGAAGCTGAGCAGCTGCGGTTCGGGCCAGCGTTCGTGCAGGCGCAGCGCCGCGTGGTGCTGGTCGCGCTCGAGTTCGATGTCCATGAGGCTGCCCGACGCCTGGTGCAGTTCCAGCCCGATCGACATCGCCTCGCCCACGGTGGCGGCCGAGCGCATGGCCACCCCGAGCATGCCCATCGACAGCAGGATGTCCCGCCCGCCCACCTGCATGCCGAGCGGCCGCCCGGGCATATCCGCGATGGCGCGCCGCAGGACGGTGACGGCCTGCCGGAAGGACACCTTGATCGAGTCCGCGGTCAGCACATCCGGCGCGGTCAGACCGGTCCCCGTGAACCACCGCCCGACGTCGCGGGCCTCCCGCGCGCCGATCTCGACCAGCCCGCTCAGGACCGACGGGGGGATCGTGGGCAGATCCAGCCTCGTGCTCACTTCGTCCGGACCTCGCACCGACGGACGCCAAACTTGGTCACACGTCCAATCTAAGTTCGCGAGATCGTTTACACCAGCGGACACCGGCGGCTACCCCTCGAACGCGGCGGGGCTCAACAGCCGCCGAGCCGAGCCAGCACCGCCCGGTACAGGGCGTGCCATTCGTCATTGCCCTGGCCCGCGAACTCCCCGTCCGTACTCAGCTGGAGAGTGTGCGCCAGTCGGACACCGGTCACGCAGTTCGACGGGGCGACCGTGATGTACTGGCCCTGGAAGCCGTTGGCCTGGAAGCCATCCGGCGTCGCACCGCTCCACCACTGGAAGCCGTAGCCGCCGACGGTGGCGTCCCCGGCGTCGCTGGCCGGTTTCATGCCGGTGGTGGCGGCCGTGACCCACTGTGGGGACACCACCTGCCGGCCCTCGGGCGTGCGGCCGCCGGTACGCAGCAGCTCACCGAGCCGCACGAAGTCGCGAGGCCGGGCGAACAGGGCTTCGGAGGCGATGGCCGCGCCGGTCCGGTCGGTCATGATGTCGGCCGGCGCTTCCATGCCCGCGGGCTGCCACAACTGTTCGGAGAGAACCTGGTTGAACGGCTGGTGGTAGACGCTCTCCAGCATCCAGGCCAGCACCTGGGTATCGGCGCTGCTGTAGTTGAAGGCGACGCCGGGCGCCCGATCCGCCGGAAGCGACTTCAGGAACTCGTCCCGGGTCTTCCCCGACCCGCCCTCGGTGTAGTAGTCCAGGGACATCTCGATCCACTGCGTCACCTGGGTGTTCTGCGACAGCTCCTCGGTGTGCTCGTCCCATCGGATGCCCGACCGCATCTCCAGCAGATTCCGGACGGTCGCGCCCTGCCAGGAGGTGCCGGTCAGCTCGGGGATGTAGCGCTCGATCGGATCGTCCAGCGAGGCGATCAGGTGCTGGTCGACGGCGATGCCGACCAGGGTCGAGACGAACGACTTGGTGGTCGACCACGCCTGATGCGCGGTGTCATTGGACCAGCCATTCGCGAAGTACTGCGCGACCAGGGACCCCCAGTGCGCGAATTCGATGACGTCGGTGCCGGAGTCATTGAGGAAATCGGCGACCGTCTTGGTGCCGCCCGCCCACTCGTAGGTCACGTCGAGCAGATCGACGGGTGCCGGCGGCAGCGCGGCGGTGGCCCCGGCCGCGATCGGCGCGTGCGGCAGGGCCACATCGGGTTTGACCACATCGATCGGGAGCGGCAGCAGCACCTTGTTGTGGACGAGGATCTCGCGCACGTAGTTCGACCAGAATTCGGGCGACGACAGGCTGGCGGCGCTGCCCGCGATCACATCCCGCAAGGGCGGCACCCCGAGCAACCGGCCACCGTGGATCGCCGCCAGCAGATCGGTCGCGTCGGTGATCGGCTGCGGCGCGGGATCGGCCGTCGCGGCCGGGAACGGCCCGCCCAGGGCGAGCACGGTGGTCGTGGCCGTGATCGCACCGAACCGCATCAAACGACCGCGATTGCCTTGGCTGCGAACTGATCTGCGCATGCGGGTGGGGAACTCCTCTGAGTCCCGCCGTCCCCTCGGGGGAACACTGAACGGCGGGTGTCCGGCTGGTTTCGCAAGAACATACCCAGAGGTAGAGGCGGTGGACTGGGGACTCACCGCCTTGACCGACCGGACACCCGTGGGTGACCGGTTTGCCCCCCCATCGGCCGGAGCGGCCGTTCTCAGGCGGCGCTGCGCATCAGGCCCTGGGTGTCCACCGAGGCCACCAGATCGCCTGTCCGCGTGAAGATCTGGATCCGGCCGTGCATCCGCCCACTGCCCGCGAAGTTGCTCTCGCACCGCATGAGCAGCCAGTCGTGCAGGCTGAACGGGCGGTGGAAGGTGACCGTCTGGGCGAGCATCGCGGCAGCGCCGCGACCACCGAGGCGAGCGATCTCGGACTGGGGATAGGGCCGCATGGCGACCGGGCCCAGGAAGCCCTCGCTGCCGTGAGCCAGTAGCGCACGGGCGAGAGCGGGCTCGTCCGGAGCCTTGTCGCAGCGCATCCACACGTCCAGGGTCGGCGGGCCGGCCAGTTCGAGCGCGAGCGCGTCGGCCCCGCCGAGCGTGCGAACCTCCCAGGGCAGCAGCGCGCAGGGCAGCTCGTCGCACTCGTCGGGACCGGGCACGCCCTCGGGCAGGCGGGCGCTGTGGGCGAGGAAGTCGGGCTCCTCGACGCTCAGCATGGCCAGCACGCGCGCGTGCTCGCGCCCTTCCTGCCGGAACGACACCTGGACGGTGGCCAGCGCCCGGCCGGACTGCACGGTCTCGACCTCCACCTCGACGTCGCGATCCGCGTACCCGCCGCGCGGAAACACCCCGTGCAGCGACTGGACGGCCATGTGCGGCACCGTGCGCTCGGCCGCGATGACGGCCTGGGCGAGCGTCTGGCTGCCCAGGGTCGTCGGCAGCGTCGAGGTGACATTGCGGGCCCGGAACCGCCCGGGCCCGGCCTCGGTCAGATCGAGAACATCGAGCAGGTCCGTCAGGTCGACGACCGGCCACATGTGGGTACCACCAGCCATGGCCGAATGTTAGCTGTCGCCTCCCGCCAGGGCCGGGGTCAGTCCCGCGTCGTGGGAACCGGTCGCCGGGCGGAACGAAACCGCTGCTACGGACACGATCCCGACCGCGAAGCAGGCGAGGGTGTACCAGAGGTTGCCGATGGGGTCGCCGTTCTCGGTGATGCCGTTCTTCGCGTTGAAGAAGTCCGGGAGGGCAGTGGCCCACAGGACCGCGAAGACGACGAGGTAGACGGCGGCGTACACGCGGACGAAGGCGTTGTCGTAGCGCGGATCGGTGTTGCCGGGCTGCCGCAGCCGCGACCACTGGCGGTACATCAGCCAGACCGCCACCACCGAGAGCACGATCAGCTCGAGCGCGTAGATGACGCCGCGCACGGTGGTGCTGCCCGCGCCGAGGACCGTGGCCGGGAGCGGAAGGATGAAGGTGCCCGCGGAGGCCGCGAGGCCGATCCCCAGTGTGCGCCACACCAATTGGAGACCGGTGAACCGCTCACCGGCATCCACGCGGCGGCCCACGAAACGGTAGACGCAGAAGGCCAGCGACATCGGCCACAGGGCGGCGAAGACCACGACGCTCGGCAGCGGCACCGAATCGAACATGGGCTGGTTGAGCGGGTTGTCGGTGGTCCACTCCCACCAGCGCAGCTGCGGGCCGATCTGGTCGAAGATCTCGTAGAACGCGTGGTGCACGAAGCCGACACAGGTCGCGCCCGCGAGCGCGCCGTAGCGGAAGACGCCCAGCATGCGCACGATCTCGTAGGCGATCGTGGCCATGAACGGGTAGATCGCCACGATGTAGAGCGGCAGGCGGCCCCACAGGAAGTCCACGGTGAACACGTTGTGCGCGAACATGGTGTCCACGTGTTCGGAGATGCCGAACGCGGCGGGGAAGTACAGCGGCGGTTCGATGACGAACAGGTACGCGGTCGCGCCGAACCACAGCACCAGGTTGGTCGGGTCGCCGTGGCGGCGCAGCCGGATGACGGCCCACACCAGCGCCAGGATCGAGCCCAGGATGATGGTGGTTTCCAGGACCGGCAGGGTCCAGTTCTCCAGTGCCAGCGGGCTTCTCAGCTCGAACAGTCCGCCGGCTTCCTCACAGGAGAAGCCGAGCGACTTCGCGAGCCCCTCGAAGGTGGGTGCGCAATGCTCGGCCATCAGTTCGCCCCCGCTCCGGATGTCTCGGCGGTGTACCAGCGGGTCACGTCGTAGCCCTCCTGGTAGCGCTTGAACCACACGTCGGCCAGTGCGGGCGTGGCCTCGTGCGCCGGATCGTGTTTGGGCAGCTGGCTTCTGATGACGCCGCGCAGCGCCGCGAGCTGCTGGCTCATCGGCAGATCGTCGAAGGCGCGTGGGCCCGGACCCGCGTACGGCAGTGCGAGGCTGGGCACCACCTTGCCCAGCAGCTGCTGATAGCGGTAGGTCGCGAACATCGACATGGCGTCGATCTTCCGCTCCTCCAGCGGCACATGCTTGTTGAATCCGGCGCACGCGATCCGCACCATGCGCAGCACGTGCCGGAAGATCGACGGCGCCACCCGCATCCGGTACAGGTCACTGCCCACCAGCGATTCGAAGATGATGAGCGCGGAACTGCGGTGCTCGACCTCCTCGACGAAATGCCAGATGAACAGCGACGCGACACGGTCGTCGCCGGGCCGGAACAGCGAGGCCTCGTTGTCGAGCATGAGCTTGAACACCGAGGTGAAGGTGGCCTCCAGGTCGGCGGTGTAGGCCAGGCGGTACTTCAGCGGCTTCTCGGCGGTGAGCTTGTCGAATTCCCCCACCACCTCGTCGAGGGTCTCCTGCAGGCCCGGGTAGGCGCGGATCAGGCCGCGCACGTGCTGGCGGTGGGCGGTGGAATGCTGCCCCTCCTGCCGCATGAAGGCGTCGGCTTCCTCGGCGACCTCCGGGTCGGTGAACTGCGACTTGGCCTGGGTGATCATCTGCACGATCATCTTCTCGAAACCGATGGCCAGGAACGAGACCGCGTTGGCCATGCTGGAGAAGGCCGGGTTCTCCGGATTCCAGAGGAACGGCACGTCGTGTTGCTCGAACGCGAAAGTCAGCTTCCGCACAATCAGATCAGTCATATCGGGCGATTCCTCGTCTTCCGGAGGGGGTGGGGTCCGGTGGCCCGGTCGCGCGCACCGCTGCCGCTGTGAACATACAAACATACACTCACGTGTACAAGTGTATGATATGAAATCCCTGCTCAGGGGCATGCCGCGGTGGGTTGTCGAGGTCCGCGTGTTACGGTCGGGCCGTGGCACGCAGGCGCGGATGGGGAGGTCGTCCCCCGGAGAACGACGCGGAGGCGTCGGATCGAATCGTCGCCGCCGCAGTCGAATTGATCGCGCGCACCGGCGCCGCGATCAGCATCGCCGACGTCGCCGAATCCCTGGGCGTGATCCGGCAGACCGTCTACCGCTACTTCCCCAGCGCAGACGCCCTCATGCGGGCCTCCGCCATCGCCTCCGTGGACGGCTTCCTGGACCGCCTCGAAGCCGAGGTCAGCGGCATGACCGATGCCGTCGAGGCGATGACCCACGGCATCGCGTACACCATCACCGAGGTCCGCCGGACCCCGCACCTGGGGCTGCTGCTGGCCGCCACCTCCTCCAGCGCCGACCCCGCGGGCATCACCTCCGACGAGGCGCAGGCCTTCGGCCTCACCATGATCAGACGCTTCGACGTCGACTGGCGGCACTACGGCTACGACGACGAATCCCTGCGCGAGCTGGTCGAATTCCTGCTGCGCACCATGCAGTCGTTCTTCATCTCCCCGGGCAACCCGCCGCGCAGCGACGCCGAACTGCGGCGCTACCTGCGCCGCTGGATGGGATCGGCCATCATCGCCCAGTCAACGGTCATGAACTAGAAGGGCACCATCGTGAAAAATGTTGTGGCACAGCTGATGAGTGGCGTCAACGCGGGCATCGCCGCGCTGACCGAACTACCCGTGATCGGGCCGTTCGTGGGACGCGGGCTGGTCGTCATCACCTACACCGGGCGGAAGTCGGGCAAGACCTTCTCGCTGCCGGTCGGGTACATGCGTTCCGGCAAGGACATCGTCATCGGTGTCGCCATGCCGGAGAAGAAGACGTGGTGGCGCAACTTCCTGGGCGCGGGCGGGCCGATCTCGCTGCGCCTCCAGGGCGTCGACCGCAGCGGCCACGCGGTGACCGAGCGCGACAACGGGCGGGTCAGCGTTCGCGTGACCCTCGACGACGCGGTCTAGCCTGGAGGGGTGCCGGTGCTGCGTGTGACCGTGGAATTCGCCGATGGGGCGCATCGGTCACTGCGCGTGTGCTGGTCCTCGGACGCGGACTCGCCGCGCTTCGAGTCCGCGCGGGTGTTCCTGGTCGCGGTCGAATCCCCCTCGCCCCGAACCTATCTGAGCCTGGTCGATCGGCTGGACCGCGCCTCGGTCCGGCTGCCCGATGACCTGCCCGCGGGGACGTATGCGATCGAGGTCGACGCCTACGGCAGCTCGAGCTGGGGTGACGGGCGGCTGGACGCCCGCGGGCGCAGCCCGGAATTCACCCTCGAACCGGTCTGATCCTCCACCGGCAGCCGGGATCAGCGGTCGGTCGGCGGCGCGAAGTCGGTGGGGCCGAGCAGGTCGGCTACCCGGAGCAGCGGACCCGCGCAAGCGAGAATCTGGTTCGGGTCCTGCAACTTTCCCGCCGTCATGTAGGTCAGCAACTCGTTTCCCACGAGACTCCAGGACGGTAACCAGCCATGGACGTGGGCGTCGATCAAGGGCTGGCCGACCATGGCCTTCACCTGGGAGCGGTCCGAGGCGGTGATCGTGTAGCGGGAGTCGAACAGGACATTGCCGGTCGCGGTCGGCTTGTCACCGAATAGCGCCCGCCCGAACTGTGAGGCGAGTCCCCGCCGCTGCACGGCCACCGAAGGGTGGGGGCGATCCAGCATGATCCTGACGACGACATAGTGCTCGGTGGAATCGGTGGCGGTGAACGTGTACTCCGCGATCGTCACCCAATGTCCGCCGATCACCCCGGTCACCATGACGCCGAGGCCGCGACGGTTGCGGCCGGGCAGCCGGTCGGTCCACGGCGCGACGGCGTGCTCCTGGAACTGCCAGCCATTGGCTACCGCCCACCGCCACAGCCGTTCCTTCCGCGCCCGATCGGCGTTCGACTGCTTGATTCCGTAGATGAGCATCAACAGCAGCGGACCGCCGACGAAGAAAACCGAGCCCGTCATCCATGCGATGCCCGACAACATCACTGACCCCCTTCTTTCGTTGGAGGTTAGATTTCGCGAGTGATCTACTGGTTTGCTTAACAAGAACTTTGGGGCACGATCGGGTCATGAAGGTCCACCACCTGAACTGCGGCACCATGCGGTTGCCCTTCGCCACGTACGTCTGTCACGTGCTGCTGATCGAAACCGCGGCCGGTCTGGTGCTGGTGGACAGCGGCTTCGGCCTGGCGGATATCGCCGATCCCGCGGGGCGGCTGGGGCCCGCCCGGTTCATGAATCGGCCCATCCTCGATCCGGCGGAGACCGCGGTGCGTCAGCTCGCGGGTCTGGGCTATGCGCCCGAGGATGTCCGCCATATCGTCGCCACCCATCTCGACGGTGATCATATCGGCGGCATGGCCGACTTCCCGCACGCCACACTGCATATCACCGCCGCCGAGGCGCTGGGTGCGATGCATGAGCCGACCTGGCAGGAGCGCAACCGCTTCCGCCCGGGTTTCTGGGCGCACGGGCCGAAGATCGTCGAGTACGCGCCGGAGGGGGAGAGCTGGCGGGGGTTCACCGCGCGGGAACTGACCGAGATCAGTCCCGGAATCGTGTTGGTCCCCATGCCCGGTCACACCCGAGGGCACGCCGCGGTCGCGGTCGACGCCGGTCACCGCTGGGTGCTGCACTGTGGCGACGCCTTCCTGCACCCGGGTCGCCTGGACGGGTCGCCGGTGCCGCGCATGCACGCGCTCGCCGAGAACGTCCTCGCTCACGACCGCGCGGTGATGCACGCCAATCAGGCGCGTCTGGCCGAGCTGTTCCGGTCGAGCGGACCGGATCTGCTGATGGTGTGTGCGCACGATCCCGGCATGCTGGAGAACGCGATCGCCACCGCCTGAGCCGATCCCGGCTGGGCGGCAACGGTATTCGGGGCGACCCGCCCGGGCGCACCGGATATGCTGCCTGGCGGACCGCCGCGCCGGGAACAGGGCAGCGGGGGAGGATCGAGGGGAGACAACAGGATATGCGGGGTGGATGGGCCAAACGGGGCCTGGTGGGAGCCGCGCTGGCGACCGTGGTGCCGTGGGCGGCGGTGGTGACGGCCGGACCGGTTGCGGCGGAGCCGAATCCCAAGGCATTCGACTTCTTCGTCGACTCGGGCATGGGGTCGATCAAGACCCGGATCGTGCGGGCGGCGGACGGCAATACCGATCGGGTGGTGTACCTGCTCGACGGTGAACGCGCTCAGAACGACTACAACGGCTGGGAACTGCACACCGAGATCCCGGCCGCACTGGCCAAATTCAATATCAATGTGGTGCTGCCGGTCGGCGGCGAGTCCAGCTTCTACCAGGACTGGGACGCCCCGAGCAGCTTCGGCGGCGTGAATCCGGACGCCGGGCTGTTCCCGAGCCGCGACTCCGGGTCCGCGATCGCGGGCTGGGACGAGAGCTCCGGCAAGTCCTACACCTATCAGTGGGAGACCTTCCTCACCCACGATCTGCGGGACGCGCTGCGGGATCGCCTGGGGTTCAGTGACTCTCGCAACGGCATCTTCGGACTGTCCAGCGGCGGCAGCGCGGCGCTGCTGATGGCCGCCTACCACCCGGACCAGTTCGTCTACGCCGGTTCGATGTCGGGCTATCTGTCCCTGGCGGCGCCCGGCATGCGGGAGGCGCTGCGTCTGGCGCTGCTCGCCGCGGGCGGCTACAACATCGATTCCATGGCGGCCGCGGGCAGCGCCAAATGGCAGCGCATGGACCCGTACGGCTTCGCGCCCAAGCTGATCGAGAACAACACGCGGCTCTACATCGCCGCGGGCAGCGGGACCCCGGCGCAGCAGGACCTGTCCTCGCCGGACGCGATCATCCAGGGCATGCCCCTGGAGGGCATCGCCCTGGCGAACACCAAGGCGTTCCAGTCCCGTCTGCAGGCGCTCGGCTACGACAATGTCAGCTACGACTACCCGAGCATCGGCGTCCACAACTGGGGCAACTGGGAGCAGGTCGCCACGCGCATGCTGCCGGACCTGGCCCAGCACATCGGCAAGCCGCTGCCGCCGGGCGCGCAGCCGGGCCCGCCGCCCGGGGACGGTCCGGGCGGGGCGCAGCCGCCGAACGGTCCTGCCGGCCCGCCGCAGAACTAGCGGGTCGCGATACCGAAGATCCGCTGCCGACCGGGTTCCCGGCCGGCAGCGGATCTTTTTGGTTCACCAATAAGTTCAAGATTGTAGTAAAGCTCACTCTGCGAAACTTCAAATTTGAAGTTATCTGCCGCAACGCGTTTCGGGTCCATCGACGTGCTGGAGTTCTCGCCGCACGCCGGGCTCGTCATGGTCGATCCGGAGGCGGTGACCATGGAGACGCTGCGGCCCGAGGTCGACCGGTACCTCTACGGCGCGGTCACCGCCGTGCAGTCGGTGCTGCCCGCCATGCGGGCCGCGGGCGCGGGGACTCTGCTGTTCACCACCGGCGGCGGCGCCATCTCACCGTATCCGCAGCTGGCCACCCTGAACATCGCCCAGGCGGGACTGCGCAACTGGGCGCTGAACCTGCACAATGTGCTCGGCGGCACCGGACTGTACGCGGCCACAGTCGCCATCAATGTGTTCATCGGAGCTGTTGCGCCCGAGGGCATTCCGCACGCCGCGCCCGATGACATCGCCCGTGTCTACTGGGACCTGTACATCGAGCGCGACCGCGCCGAACACCTCGTCGCCGCCTGACCCCCGCGGGTCAGCGCGCGTTGTCGACGGCCAGCAGGTGGAAGGCCGTCTTGCCCGCCTGGCCGAAGTTGTTGTCCGAGACCAGGATCAGCGAGCGACCGCCGCCGGGCAGCTCCGGGCCCCAGGTCATGCCCTCCGCGCACTGCGGGTCGAGGCCGTTGGCGGTGAAATCGAACAGCAGCCGCTTGGACATCGGCTCGGCCGACGCCGGAGCCGAGGCCGCACCCGTCACCGGATCCGCACCGGCGACGGAGGTTTCGTAGATGCGGGCGGTGAAGCCCTGGTTCGGGACGAGGCTGCGTTCCAGGGTCAGGTAGCGGTCGCCGTCGATCGAGAGGATCTCGGCGACACCGGTGGCGACCGGCAGCGCGCCGGGGGCGACCTTGTCCACCGGGTAGATGTACTCGCCCATTTCCGCGCCGGTGGTGTGGTGGATCCGCACCAGCCGGGCGCGGCTCTCCACCTCCGGTCCGGCCGCGGGACCGTCCTGGGTCAGGGCGTTCTCGCTGAGCGCGACGATGGACGAACCGGCCGCGTCCATGGCCTCGAAGCCGAGGTTGTCGCGAATGCCGGACTGCGGGACGCCCTGGGTGTCGAGCACCGGCTGGAAGGCCTCGGGCACCGGAATATCGCGGACATACGAGCCGTCCAGGGTCGCCTCGCGGATGAAGCCGGGGCGGCCGACCTTCGCCTCGCCCTCGCTGGTGTAGTAGAAGCCCTTGTGATTCGGGGTCCAGCGAATGGATTCGGTGTCGGAGGTGCGGGGGCCGTACGGGTTGCCGTCGGCGTCGCGCAGCTGGATGAGGGTGTCGAACTGCGGGTCGCCCAGGCGGCCATCCGCGCCGATCGGCAGCCGCAGCGTGTAGGCCCGCACCGGTCCCTGTTCGCCGCGGTTGTCGCTGATGGCGAGGTAGTTCTTCTTCGCGTTGTCGTAGTCGATGCCCGACAGGCCGCCCACCTTGAAGCCGCCGAACTGGGTGTCGTCCGACAGCGTCACCGAGTTGACGTAGCGAATGCCGATCGCGGTGTCCGCCCGGCCCGCCGCCGTCGAATCCAGTGGTAGCAGCGGTGCGGTCAGGCCCACGGTCACGGCGCAGGCGACGGTGCTCAGGCGTGCGAACTTCATTGGCGTGAAGGCCCTTTCGTTACGGGGAAGCGCTGCTTCCCGGTAAGCGTCCGAACCCTCATGCCGGTCGGTCAGAGATCGTCCCGCTCAGCGGATTCCGGCCGGGAATTTCGTCTAAACGTCCAATCCGTAGGTGAGGACGTCCGGGTCGGGGCCGATCCGGATGCCCTGATCCAGGGCGGTGATGCGGTGCATCTGGTCGGCGGTCAGCTCGAAACCGAAGACGTCGAAGTTCTCCCGGATGCGCGACGGCGTCACCGACTTCGGGATCACCACATTGCCCAGCTGCAGATGCCAGCGGATGATCACCTGCGCCGGGGTGCGGCCGGTCTCCTCCGCGATCTCCACCACGACCGGATCCTTCAGATCCGCGCCCCGCCCGAGCGGACTCCACGCCTCGGTGGCGATGCCGTGCTCGGCGTGGAAGGCGCGCAGGTCCGCCTGGCCCAGGTGCGGGTGCAGTTCGATCTGATTCACCGCCGGGATCTCGCCGGTCTCGGCCATCACCCGGGACAGATGGTCGCGGGTGAAGTTCGAGACGCCGATCGAACCGACCCGGCCCTGCGACTTCAGCGTCTGGAAGGCCCGGAAGGTGTCGACGAACCGGTCCGCCTGCGCCACCGGCCAGTGAATGAGGTACAGGTCCAGGTAGTCCAGGCCGAGCCGGATCATGCTCTCGTCGAAGGCGCGCAGGGTCGAGTCGTAGCCCTGCTCGGAGTTCCACAGCTTCGTGGTCAGGTAGACCTCGTCGCGCGGCACTCCGGACTCGCGGATCGCGCGGCCCACCTCGACCTCGTTGCCGTAGATCGCGGCTGTGTCGATGCTGCGGTACCCCGCGCCGAGCGCGGCGGTCACGACGTCGAACGCCTCCGCGTCGGCGACCTGGAACACCCCGAAACCGAGCGTCGGAATCACATGTCCGTCGTTCAGGACGACCGACGGCACCGTGCTGCTCTCGCTGCGAAAGGTCATATCGACCGACTATAGGCTCCCCGCGCCGTCCGGCTACGGGGTCCGAGCCGGGTCGGCGCGGATGGGGTCGTCATCGGCCCAGCCCCAGCGGTTCTCCACCCGCACGGTGACCGGGGCGGCGGGGGCGTCGACGTACGGGGTGAGGCGCTGGAGTTCGCCCCAGTCACGGGTCCAGTCGTGGTCCAGGTAGGCGGGGACGGGCTCGGAACGCACCAGCAGATCCGACCAGCCCAGCGGGCCGCCACCCGAATCGCCCTGCCAGGTGGTGGCGACCTGGGCATTGAGCTTGTCGGGCAGGATGCGCCAGGCCGGGAGCTGGGCGACGCCGTCGCGGTGATCGAACGGGTGCTGACATGGGAAGGCCAGGCCGACATGGAAATCCGTCAGCACCGGGGCGTCGTGGCCGACCACCGCGTCCAAGGTGGCCAGGCGCGGCAGGCGGGGCGGCGTGACGGCCAGCCACTGCTTGCCGGTGGGATCGTCCGCGGTGGCGACCAGGCGAACAGCATTGGCGCCGGACGGGATTCGGTCCAGGGGGATAGGCAGGTTGCGCCATCCGGGTGCGCCGCCGACCGTGGGCGGGGTCAGATCGCCGCGGGGCTGAAGGGTGCCGTCGTCGGCGCGGTGCGCGAACTCCACACGGAGGGCGGCTCCGTCGACCCGGTGGCCCTGCTGCTCGCCCGCGATGTGACCGGCGACGGTCAGGATCAGGGCCTTGAAGGCCGAGTCCTGCTGTGCCGCATTCAGATCCAGCCGATACCACTGGGTCGTCAGACGGCTCGGCCGGGGGTGATCGGCGGTGTAGTCGCCCAGCACCGGTGTGCGTTTGGGATCCAGGCCGTAGGGCAGGGCGACGGTGCTGCCGTTGATGCCGGGATCGGACTTCGGTTTGTCGGTCGGGCCGCCGCCGGGCGGGGGAGCGGACGGCTTGCCGCCGCTGCCGGTACCGCCGCCCGGGCCGCCTTCAGGGGCAAGGTCTCCGACGCCATTGGCGGTGAATCCGGTGTTGTCGGCGGCGAGTCCATCCGCCGGCGCGCCCGTGTACGGCTGGAGGACCGAGTCCGCCGTCGCGGTCTCCACCAGCACGTCGTCGGCCATCGCGCACGGTTTGCCCTCCAGCGCGCGGATATTCGACAGCGCGACGGAGTACGCCGGGTATTGAGACCAGGCGGCGGAAGCCATGGTCGCCACTTCGAAGGCCACGAGCACGGCGGCGGCGATGGTCAGCGGCCGGATGGCGATCCGGTCGAAAGGTGTGGCGGCCCTGATGTTTCCGCCCGATCGATAGGGTTCGCGATAGTACTGCCAGGCGGCCACGGCCAGGCACAGCGCACCCAGTCCGAAGATCAGCGAGGCGATTCCGACGCCGCCCGCCAGCGGTGCGCGATCGGGCCAGCGCACGCCGTAACCGGAGACGTACCACCAGCCGTTGGAGCCGGTGAAGCTGAACGCCACCAGGAACAGGACCGCCGCCGCGAACAGGGTGCGCAAGTACGGTAGCCGAATCCCGTTGCCGCCCACCGCGACCGCCGTCACCGCGGCCAGCGCCCCCGCCAGACCGGCGTAGACGCCGAAGTGGTGGGTCCATTTGGTCGGGGTGAAAGCCATGAGCAGCGGCGACATCACGGCGATGCCGAGCACCCGGGCCACCGGGCCGCGCGCGGTGTCCGGAATCCGGCCGCCCTTGCGGAGCGCCACCGCCAGGCAGACGGCCAGGCACAGCAGCATGGCGAGCACACCGAAGCGGCGGGACAGGGAACCGTCCGGGGTCAGCGAGAGCAGTGAGATCCAGCGGGTCGGCTCATCCGGCCAGGAGAAGTCGGGGCCCACCAGTTTTCGCACCCGGGTGGCCTCGGCGACCGACGCCAGCGTCTGATCGGCGAAGACGACCGTCAGCACCAGGGTGCCCGCGGTGAGCACCGGGGCGATGCGCGCGAGATAGCCGAGCAACCCGCCGGAGGTGGCCCGGACCTGGGCGGCCGGCACGAACAGCACCCGCCGGGAACCGGCGAACAGCGCTGCCAGGCAGATCAATCCGGACGGACCCGCAGCCAGGGAGAACGCCGCGATCAGGACCGCCACCGCGGCGGGCAGCAGCCGGCGCGTCGCGATGGCCCGCTCGATGGAACACCAGGTCAACAGCGCGCCCAGGGCGATGAACGGTTCGGGACGCAGGCCGTTGTTGTACGGCAGCCACAGGGCCAGGAACACCAGTGCCGCCGTCCAGCGCGGTCCCGCCGACCGCACCCGGGAACCCAAGCGCGGCAGGACTTCCCGGCTGATCACCCACCAGCACAGCACCCCGGCCAGCAGGGCGGGCAATCGCAGCCAGACGCTCGCGTCACTGATCCGGGTCATCTGCGCCAGCAGTTCGTACGGCCACCCGAACGGCGCCTCGGCCACTCCGTACCAGCGGTAGTAGTTCGCGGTGTAGCCCGCGTGCTTCGACACCCGGGCCATGGTGAGGATGTAGCCGTCATCGGAGGTATTGGCCCCGATCACGTGCCAGACGCCCAGCGTCGCGAGCACCGCGGCGTCGGTGCCGGTGAACCGCCACCACCGCGCGGGCAGGAACCGCCGCCTGCGCCGACTGTCGGCGGCGTCGAGGAAGTACAGGCAGACCAGCGGCACCAGCGTGCACAATCCCGCACCCGCCATGGCCGCCAGCTTCCACGCGCTCGGCCGTGACGAGAACCGCGCGTCCACCTCGGCGTGCAGCGTGGCATCACCCAGGCGAGCCTGATCCAGATCGGTGTACACGCCCACGATCTGCGGGCGAATATCCTCGGTCACCGTGGACCGGAACGGCTTACCTTCCGGGGTCCCGAGTCCGGTCAGCTCGGCGGTCGTAACGCTCGCCGTCGAGTGCACGACCAGAGCATCGCAACCGTTGTGCGGCACGATATTCGGAGTCGAGCCGGCGCCGGAACCAGGTCCGGGCTCAGTGCCGCTTCCGGAACCGGCAGGCGGCAGCGGTGCGTCGGCGGCCGGTGCGGATCCTGCCGGGGGAGTGGTGCCCGCGGGCGGAGTCGGCCCGGTCGGCGGTGTGAGTCCGGCAGGCGGAGTCGGGCCTCCCGGTGGGGTCTGACCCGCCGGTGGTGTGGGGCCCGTCGGCGGCGATCCGGCAGGCGGTGTGCCGCCCGCGGGCGGAGTCGGACCGTCGGACGGAGCGGGGCCGGTGGGCGTCGTCCCGCCCTGGGGCAGCTTGGCACCGGCGGGCGGAACGCTCGCCGTGGTCGGCGGGACCGCCGCAGGGGTCGAACCCGGTGCGGGCGGGACGGCTTGCGGCGTGACGCCGGAGGGGGTGGTGACCGCGGTCTCGGAAGCTGTTCCGACGCCCGTCATTTGGAACACCGACGCCGTGATCAGCGGCTTGTCGCGCAGCGTCACGGACAACGTGCGCCCGCTGCCCGGCAGCTCCTCGATCCGCGCGATCAACCCCTTGGCGGCCCCGCCCGGGGCCTGGGTCGGCACCGTCGACAGCACCGTGCCGCTGGGCAGTTCCCGCAGCGCCGCGCACGGCACCCGGAGATCCAGCGTGTGCGGCACATAGTCCACCAGCGGCGCGGTCAGCTGAATCGCCTGCGCCGGTCGCCAATCGATACTCGCCCGATCCTGCTGGACCGGCAGCAGCGGCACCAGCACCGCCAGCAGAACACCGAGCACCCCCGCCATGAGGGCGATCAGTCGAATGTGAAAACTTCCCCCGGAAACTGAACGCACGAACGCCGATGCTAGCCATCGCGTCCGCAAATCTCATCGCGGATTTCCGCGGCCCTCGTTCAGTGGCCGACGATCGACCGCATCCAGTCCAGGACCACGGCGTGGTAGCCGCCGGTATTCGGGGCCGGATTGACGGCGTGGCCGCTGTCGATTCCGGCCATCTTCTGGCGAATGACGAGACTCCACACCAAGATCCGCGACCTACCCATTCGGAACGTGACCGGAGATCTACGATGCACGGTATGGGCGCGCGAAATGTGCACTTCGTCGGGAGCTTTCCGGCCGAGAGCACCGGCGATGCGATGCGGGCGATGCTGGACGGTGCGGGCTCGCGGCTACGCGCCCTGCCCACCGGCGAGACCCGGCGCTACGAGTGGTACATCCAGCCCATCATCGACGACCTGGTCGCCCAGGGTGCGCTGGAGGTGAAGAAGAGCGGCACCTGGCTCTCCAGTCACGAACGCACCATCCACCGTGCGGCCCGGGGCGTCGAGCTGACCGGCGACATGATGGAACTGGGGTACCTGGCCGAGGCCGAGGAGGCGCTGCCGATCTTCCGGGCACTGCGCGCGGAACGGGATCTGCCCGAACTGTCGCTGCAGATCGGGATGCCCACCGCCTTCACCCTGGCGTTCATCGCCATGGGCCGGTGTGGGGTGCGCAGGCACCGGAAAGCGTTCCAGGACGCCAGTATTCGCGATGTCGAAGCTATTCGCGCATTGGCCGGTGAGGACGTGGTCGTGCAGTTCGAGGCGACCGCCGAGACGGTGTTGATGGCCACGACCCAACCCCTGCACCGGCAGGTGGACGCGGCGGTCGGCCTGGGCCGCGGCATCGCCGAGATGGCCGCGGCGACACCGTCGGGGACCCGCATCGGTGTCCACTTATGCCTGGGCAGCATGAACAACAAGGCGCGGACGACCCTGCGGGACACCAGACCGCTGGTGGCGCTGGCGAATTCGATTGCCCAGCAGTGGCCTTCGGGCAGAACCCTGGAGTTCATCCATGGCCCGCTGGCGGCCGGGGACATCGCGCCCTCCGCGGATCCAGCCTTCTACGCGCCTCTCGCGGCTCTGGACCTGCCTGCCGGCACCCGCTTCTACGCCGGGCTCGTCCACGAAAGCCCCACCGAGGCAGAGCAAATCGAGACGCTGCGCCTCGTCGAGAGCGCGCTGGGTCGTCCGGTCGACGGGGTGGCCAGTGCGTGCGGCCTGGGTCGTCGACCGCGTCCGATCGCCGATACTCTGATCACCCGCGCAGACTTCCTCGCCGCCGCAGGTTGATTCGATCTCAGCCGACGACCGACTTCATCCAATCGACCACGACCGCGTGATAGTCGCGGGTGTTCGGGGCCAGGTTGATGGCGTGGCCACTGTCGGGCAGCACGTAGGCGCGCAATTTCGCGGCCGGTGAGAAGTAGGGATTCTCGGCGGCCTGGAGGGTGGCGCTGTCGGCGCAGACACCGAAGCCCGGCCCGCAGACCATGCGGTCACGGCTGCCGTCCACCAGTAGCACCGGTGCCGTCATCAGGCTGGACTCGCCGGGCAGGGTGGCGAGCAGGCCGTCGGGATACTCGGTGAGGGAGAAGGTCTCCTTGGTGGCCTCGTCCAGGGCGACCACGTTCGGGTCCGGGTTCAGGCCGTAGAAATCGGCGGCGCGGGCTCCGGGGCGGGTGACCAGATACGTGGAATCGTAACCGCGCCCGGCGAATCCGGGATCCTCGACGGCCGGGTAGTAGCTGCTGATCACCCCCAGCACATCGGGGACGCTGAGCGTGTGCGAGTAGCCGGTGAGCACCACGCCGTCCACATCGTGATAGCCGATGGCCTCCATGATCGAGGTGCTGGAGGTGAGCGAGTGCCCGACCGTGACCACCTTGGCGAAGGGGGCATTGCCCGCGAGTCCGGCGCGCAGCGACCGCACCATGACGTGCAGGGCGTCGGCGGTGGCGGTGGCCGTCAGCGAGAGGCTGGGTGGCCGGCTGCTCGCGCCGTTCCCGAGCCGGTCGGCGACCAGCGTCGCGTATCCGGCCTTGTTCATGGCCTGCCGGAAGTTGTAGGTCTCCGGCTGATACGGGAAGTCCCAGTAGACGTGGTTGTAGTTGGAGCCCGACATCAGGACCATGACCGCGTCGGTGGGCCCGTCGGGCAGGCACAGCGTCCCCGACAGCGTGCCCTGCGGCACCGGGAAGCTGACGTCCTGGCACCGGCCGGGCGTCGAGTCGTCGGCCTGGGCGATGCCCGGGGTGAAGCACAACAGCGTCACGGCGGCGCTCACGGCCAGCGCCCGGAACTTGGAGTGCACGTGAGTGATTCCCTTCCGGCGATCGGAATGTGCTGCGGATCAGTTCTTCCGGCCGATTCCGCAGAGGACGACGAGACTGGTCGGGCCCGGGTCGACCGCCAGCCACTCATTGGCGGCGACCAGACCGGGGGACAGCATCTCCAGGCCCTCGAAGAACCCCGCCACGCGTTCCGGCGGGCGGAAATCGGGCTGGGCGGGGCTGTTCGCGGCATTGGTGGAGGCCGCGTTCTTGAAGAACGGATGGGTATTGGTGGAGGCGTGCTGGATGACGAGCAGGCTGCCCGGGGCCATGGCCTCGCGTAGACGGGCCACCGCCTCGAACGGCTTCTCGTCGTCCATGACGAAATGCAGCACGCCGACGATGAGGAAGGCGACCGGCTGCGAGAAGTCGATTCCGGCTTCGAAACGCGCCAATTCGAGAATCTTGTCCGGCTCACGAATGTCGGCGAGGATCGGCGTCACCCCCGGCGCGCCGGTCAGCAACGCATTGCTGTGGGCGTACACCACGGGATCGAAATCGATGGACGCCACGATCGAGGTGGGCTCGATCTCCTGCGCCACCTCGTGCACATTCGGCGAGATCGGAATGCCCGCGCCGATATCCACGAACTGGCGGATGCCCGCGTCGGCGGCCACCTCGACGCCATGCAGCAGGAAACGCCGGCTGTGCCAGGCGGTCACCCGGGTATCGGGCGCCACTTCGAGCATCCGATCGCCGTATTCGCGATCGGCGTCGTAATTGTCCTTGCCGCCGAGCATGTAGTTGTACACCCGAGCAGGGTTGGGCCGGAACGGGTCCACGCCAACCGGTGCTCGATTGTTCTCGGACACCACACCTCCCTCGACATCCACGCCGATGGTAACAATCGGCGGCGCGCGCCAGAGGGAAACGCGCAGCTTACCCGCAAGCCGCCAGAATGGTGCCCATGACGCGAATCGGAACCGAGCGGGTACCGGTGGGAGCGGGGCCCCTGACGCGGGCGGCGGTGGTGGCGGTGGCCCGTCACCACGCGTGGGTGGACGTCGACGCGCGGGCACTGGCGGACCTGGAACGCAGGCGCCGCGACATCGACGAGCTGGCGCACAGCGACCGGCCCGTCTACGGGGTGTCCACCGGATTCGGGGCCCTGGCCCTGCGGCACATTCCGGCGGATCGGCGAACCGATCTGCAGCGCTCGCTGATTCGCTCACACGCCGCCGGGGCGGGAGCGCCCGTCGAACCCGAGGTGGTGCGCGCCATGATGCTGCTGCGGCTGCGCACCTTGCTGTCCGGGCACACCGGCGTCCGGCCCGAGACCGCCCGCGCACTGGCCGCGCTACTGGACAGCGGACTGATTCCGGTGGTGCCGGAATACGGTTCGCTGGGCTGCTCGGGCGATCTCGCCCCGCTGGCCGCGGTCGCGCTGGCGCTCATGGGCGAGGGCTCGGTGCTCGGCCCCGACGGCGCGCGACCCATCGCGCCCGCGCTGGCCGAGCACGGGCTGACCCCGATCACCTTGGCGGAGAAGGAAGGTCTGGCCCTCACCAATGGCACCGACGGCATGCTCGGCATGCTGGTGCTGGCCATCGAGGACCTGCACCGGCTCTTCGACCTGGCCGACCTCACCGCGGCCATGAGCGTGGAGGCGCTGCTGGGCACCGACCGCGTCTTCGCCGCCGACCTCCAGGCCCTGCGCCCGCATCCCGGGCAGGCGGTGTCGGCCGGGCGCATGCGGACGGCGCTGGCCGGATCGGAGATCGTGGCCAGCCATCGCGGGGAGGACTGCCCGCGTGTGCAGGACGCCTATTCGCTGCGGTGCGCGCCGCAGGTGCACGGCGCGGCCCGCGACACCCTCACCCACGCCGAGACCGTCGCCGAACGCGAATTGGCCTCCGCCATCGACAATCCCGTGGTGCTGGCCGACGGCCGGGTGGAGTCCAACGGCAACTTCCACGGGGCGCCGGTGGGCTATGTGCTCGACTTCCTGGCCATCGCCGTCGCCGACGTGGCCGGGATCGCCGAACGGCGCACCGATCGGATGCTCGACGTGCACCGCTCGCACGGGCTGCCCGCGTTCCTGGCGGCCGATCCGGGGGTCGACTCCGGGTACATGATCGCGCAGTACACGCAGGCCGGGGCGGTGTCGGAGCTGAAGCGGTGCGCGGTCCCGGCGTCCGTGGACTCCATACCCTCCAGCGCCATGCAGGAGGACCACGTGTCCATGGGGTGGTCGGCGGCCCGCAAACTGCGCCGCGCGGTGGACGGGCTGACGACCGTGCTGACCATCGAACTGCTCACCGCCGCACGGGCCTTGGACTTCCGCGCGCCACTGCGGCCCGCCCCGGTGACCGGCGCACTGCGGGACCTGGTCCGCACCCGGGTGCCCGGTCCCGGACCCGATCGCCATCTCGCACCCGATATCGCCGCCGTCACCGACCTCCTGCATTCAGGAGCGATGGATCACCTGCTCGGGCAAGGGGTTTCGTCATGACCAGAACGGTTCGCGCCGCCCGCGGCAGCGCCCTCACCGCCCGCACCTGGCAAACCGAGGCGGCCTGGCGGATGCTGCACAACAACCTGGACCCCGAGGTGGCCGAACGGCCCGGCGACCTGGTCGTCTACGGCGGCACCGGCAAAGCCGCCCGCGACTGGCGCTGCTTCGACGCCATCGCCCGCACCCTCGTCGACCTGCGCGCCGACGAGACGCTGCTGGTGCAGTCCGGCAAGCCGGTTGGTGTGCTGCGCACCCACGAATGGGCGCCCCGGGTCCTCATCGCCAACTCGAATCTGGTGCCGGACTGGGCGAACTGGCCGGAATTCCGGCGGCTGGAAGCGGCCGGGCTGACCATGTACGGGCAGATGACCGCCGGATCCTGGATCTACATCGGCACCCAGGGCATCCTGCAGGGCACCTACGAGACCTTCGCGGCGGTGGCGGCCAAACGCTTCGGCGGCACCCTCGCCGGAACCCTCACCCTGACCGCCGGTCTGGGCGGCATGGGCGGCGCGCAACCGCTGGCCGTCACCATGAACGGCGGGGTGGCGCTGTGCGTCGAATGCGATCCGCGCCATGCCCGGCGGCGGGTCGAGACCCGCTACCTCGACGAGATCGCCGACGACATCGACGACGCCCTGACCCGGGTGCTCGCCGCCAAGGCCGCGCGGCGGCCACTGTCGGTGGGGCTCATCGGCAATGCCGCCGAGGTACTGCCGGAACTACTGCGCCGGGAGGTCCCGGTGGACATCGTCACCGACCAGACCTCGGCCCACGATCCCCTGACCTATCTGCCGATCGGCGTCACCGTCGAGGACTGGGACGACTACGCGGGCCGCAAACCCGACGAATTCACCCGCCGCGCACGGGAATCCATGGCCATCCACGTGGGCGCCATGGTCGGGTTCCTGGACCGGGGCGCGGAGGTCTTCGACTACGGCAACTCGATTCGCGGCGAGGCGAAACTGGCCGGGTACGAGCGGGCCTTCGACTTCCCCGGCTTCGTGCCCGCCTACATCCGGCCGCTGTTCTGCGAGGGCAAGGGGCCGTTCCGGTGGGTCGCGCTCTCCGGCGACCCGGCCGATATCGCCGCCACCGATCGGGCCGTCCTCGACCTGTTCCCGGAACAGGAATCCCTGGCCCGCTGGATCCGGCTGGCCCGCGACCGGGTCGCCTTCCAGGGCCTGCCCGCCCGCATCTGCTGGCTCGGCTACGGCGAACGGCAGGCCGCCGGACTGCGCTTCAACGAACTGGTCGCGGACGGGACGGTCGGCGCGCCGCTGGTGATCGGCCGCGACCACCTCGACTGCGGGTCGGTCGCCTCGCCGTACCGCGAAACCGAGGGCATGGCCGACGGATCCGACGCCATCGCCGACTGGCCGCTGCTCAACGCCCTCGTCAACACGGCCTCCGGGGCCAGCTGGGTGTCCATCCACCACGGCGGCGGAGTCGGCATGGGGCGCTCCATCCACGCCGGACAGGTGACCGTCGCGGACGGGACGCCGCTGGCCGCGCAGAAACTCGAGCGGGTGCTCACCAATGACCCGGCCATGGGGGTGTTCCGGCACGTCGACGCCGGATACCCGGAGGCCGACGCCGTCGCGCGGGCGAAGGGCGTCCGGATTCCGATGGGGGAGGAGTGAATTGACCAGCTACTGGTGCGAGCACGCGTGGCTCCCGTCGGGGGTGGCGGCGGGGGTGCGCATCGATGTCGCGGAGGGCGTCATCGTGGCGGTGGCCAGTGGTGAGCGGGCCTGTGGGACCAGGCTGCCCGGCATGGTCGTGCCGGGGTTCGCCAATGCGCACTCGCACGCCTTCCACCGGGCCCTGCGCGGACGGGCGCAGTCCGCGCGGGGCACCTTCTGGACCTGGCGGGAGCGCATGTACGCGGTGGCCGGACGCCTGGAACCGGACTCCTATTACCGGCTGGCGCGCGCGGTGTACGCCGAGATGGTGCTCGCGGGCTACACCAGCGTCGCGGAGTTCCACTACCTGCATCACGCGGCGCACGGGCAGCGGTACGCCGACTCCAACGAGTTCTCGCACGCGCTGGTCGCGGCGGCCGCCGATGCCGGGATCCGGCTGACGCTGCTCGACACGTGTTATCTGGCAGGGGGTTTCGGTCAACCGACGACCGGCGTGCAGCAGCGGTTCGACGACGGTGATGCCGACGGGTGGGCGCAGCGGCTCGAGTCCTTCTCCCCGGCAGAGGGATTGGTTCAAGTCGGGGCGGCGATCCACTCGGTGCGGGCGGTCCCCGTGGATCAGCTGCCCACCGTGGTGCGCGGCGCGCGGGACCGGCCCCTGCAGGTCCACCTGTCCGAGCAGCCGCGGGAGAACGAGGAATGCCTCGCCGTCCACGGCTGCACGCCCACCGAACTGCTGGCGGCCGCCGGAGCGCTCGGCCCGCGCACGGTCGCCGTGCACGCCACCCACCTGACGCCCGGCGATATCACCGCGCTCGGGGAGTGCTGGACGTGCCTGTGCCCCAGTACGGAAGCCGATCTCGGCGACGGCATCGGGCCCGCCCGGGCGCTCGCCGATGCCGGGGTGCGGCTGGCGCTCGGCAGCGACGGGCAGTCGGTCATCGATCCCTGGTTCGAGGCGCGGGCCCTGGAAATGCGCGAACGGCTCGGCAGCCGCGAGCGGGGACGATTCGGGGCCGGAGAACTGCTGTCCGCCGCCACCGCGCACGCCGCCTCGGGATGGACCGGCCCGGGTGTGATCGCGCCCGGCCGGGACGCCGACCTGGTGTGCGTGGACACGGCGTCACCGCGCACCGCGGGCGTGGCCGGGGACGGAATCCTGTTCGCGGCCACGGCATCCGACGTCACCGACGTCATGGTCGCGGGCCGCTGGGTGGTCCGCGATCGCGTGCACGGCACCCTCGGCGATGTCGCCGCGGCCCTCGACACCGAGATCGGAGCACTATGGCGATGAACCCGGCGGCCACGGTCATCACCGGCATCGGCGAACTCACCACCAATACGGCGGAGTACGGCGTCCTGCGTGACGCGGCCCTGGTGATCGAGGACGACCTCGTGCGCTGGATCGGCCCCACCGCGTCGGCTCCGGCCGCCGATCACCACGTGGAGGCCGGCGGCCGGGCCGTACTGCCCGGGTGGGTGGACAGCCACACCCACCTGGTGTTCGCGGGGGATCGCACCGCCGAGTTCGGCGCCCGGATGAGCGGAATCCCCTACTCCGCGGGCGGTATTCGCACCACGGTCGAAGCCACCCGCGCGGCGAGCGATGCCACCCTGGCCGCGAACCTGCGCCGCTTGCGGGCCGAAGCCCTGCGGCAGGGCACCACCTACCTGGAGACCAAGACCGGTTACGGCCTCACCGTCGCCGACGAACAGCGCTGTGCCATGGTGGCCGCCGACGTCGCCGACGAGGTCACCTTCCTGGGCGCGCACGTGGTCCCGCCCGAACTGTCCGCCGACGAGTACCTGGACCTGGTCTGCGGACCCATGCTCGACGCGGTCGCGCCCTACGTCCGCTGGACCGACGTCTTCTGTGAGACAGGCGCTTTCGACGCCGATCAGGCGGCCCGGGTGCTGACGGCGGGCCGCGCTCGCGGCCTCGGTCTTCGGGTCCACGGCAATCAACTGGGCCCGGGGCCGGGTGTCCGGCTGGCCGTCGAGCACGGCGCGGCCAGTGTCGACCACTGCACCCACCTGACCGACGCCGATGTCGACGCGTTGGCCGAATCCACCACCGTCGCCACCGTGCTGCCCGCGTGTGACCTCTCCACTCGCCAGCCGCTCGCACCGGCTCGCCGCCTGCTGGACGCCGGCGCCCGGATCGCGCTCGCCACGAACGCCAACCCCGGCAGCTCCTATACGACCTCCATGGCGTACTGCGTGGCCACCGCCGTTCTCCAGATGAATCTGACTATTGCCGAGGCGATCTGGGCAGCGACCGCTGGTGGCGCACTAGCGCTCGCCCACGATCTGTCGGCGCCCGGAGCGGTGGGAGTGCTGCGCCCGGACTCCGCGGCCGACCTCCACATTCTCGACGCCCCGTCGGCCATCCACCTCGCGTACCGCCCCGGCGTCCCGCTGACCTGGTCGGTCTGGCAGCGCGGCGAACAGGTGCTGCCCGGCTAGCCGCCGCTCAGGGCAGGTGGGTGCCGAGGAATGCCAGCGCGTCGGGCAGCGAGGCGAGGAAGGCGCCGCTGTGATCCTTGCCGGGGTAGGCGGTCACGGTGACCTTGACCCACGGGTTGTGGGCCTGCAACTTCGGGCCGTACGCGGGCGTGGCGGCCGGGGGCACGTCGATGTCGGCGGTGCCGTACCCGATCATCAGATCGGCGGGGACGATGTCCTCCTGGTAGGAGACCAGGGATCGAATGGCGGACTCGAAGGTCGGGGTGGGGTTGTCGGGGTCCTCGACCAGGGCCTCGGGTCGTCGGCCTTCGGCGGCGGCCACCAGGGTCGAAAGGCATTCGGTGGCGGCCTTTTCCACGTACCGCCTGCCGAAGTCCGACAGGTAGGGCGTGACGCTGCCCGGCTCGAGCTCCTCCAGCGCGGCCAGGTAGTAGCCCGCGTACCCGACCTGATTCGCCGAGCCGGTCGAGCCGCGGCGGAACATCTCCGGCAGGCTGTTCGGCGGATCGGTGCGCAGGCCGGTGGCGATGACGCCGGTGAGTCCCGGTGTGGCGGAGGCGTTCCGGGCGTAGAGCGCGGCGGCGCTCATGACCGCGTGCGCGCCCTCGGACTGGCCGACGAGGACATAGTGCCGGGCCAACGGCACCGGCAGCCCGCGCAGTGCGGTCACCGCGTCGAGCAGCGAACGGCCCTCGACCGTGGAATTGTAGTAGCTGAACCGTCCGCCGGTGCCCAACCCCTGATAGTCGGGAGCCAGCACCGCATAGCCGTGATCGAGAATCTCGTTGAAATAGGTGCGATTTCGCTCCGACTGCGGCCGGTGCGACGGCGCGCAATCGTTCCCGATCCCCATCGTGCCGTGCGCCCACACCACCAGCGGCCAGCCGCCCTCGGGTGGCAGCCCGGCCGGGACGTACAGCGCGGCGCTCGCGTCGGCCCGATGGTCACGCTGGTCGACGGTCGAGTACGAGAAGCCCAGCGTCATCGCCGCCTTCTCGAAAGACCATGCGCTGTCCAGCAATTCGACTCCGGTGAGGTGACCGAGATCGACCGTGTCGGATACCGCGGGCGCCGCCGTCACGGCGAGGGCGGCGCAGACGCTCACCGTGCCCGCGGCCAGTGCCGCCCGCCGGACCGCGACCGTGAGCCCGCGACGAATCGGCATGGCCATCACTCCCTTTCGGCGGCGCAACGACCCGACCATACCGCCCGGGCGACCCCGCGACGGGGAGCTTGCTCACGAATCCTGTTCGTGCGCCTGCGCCACCAGATCGAAGAACACCCAGACGCCGCCCTTCTGATACGCGTCCGGCGTCTCGGAACCGCCGAGGAAGGGATACGGGGTGGCGATGTAGACCTCGCCGTCGTCGAGCGGGCCGAGGCGCCGGCGGATCTCGGCGACATGACCCGGCTGCAGCACGTAGGTGATGACGCTCGGATCGAACAGGACCTGGCTGACGAAATCGGTGACCTCGGTGAAGACGCCGTAATCCTTGACGCCGGGACTGTACGGATCGAAGATGCCGTACTCGCCGGTGCGGCTGCTCATCAGGAACGCGTGCCCCAGATCCGAGTAGCCGACCACCGTGTCGTACGGCGGATACTGCTCGGCCCATGCCGGCATCACCCGGTCCATACGCAGGTCGCCGATGAGGCGGAAGGGAACGCTGGTCACCGCGCCCATCCAACCAGACCGACCGGGACTCTCACTCGACAGGCTCCGCCACACCGGGTAGATATCGAGCGACCGATCGACATGGAGGTGCCCGGTGACCGAGGAATGGCGCAAAGCCGCTGAGCGCGTGCGCAACTGGGGCCGCTGGGGCGACGACGACCAGCTCGGGGCACTGAATCACCTCACCCCGGACCGCATCGCCTACGCCGCCACCCGGGCGCTGCGGGGCCGCACCATCCAGCTCGGCATCCCCATCGACGCCTACGGGCCGCAGGGTTCCAGCGGTTATCGGCGCAACCCCATCCACCTGATGTCCGTCGACGGCGGCGACGCCGAGCTCGCGGGCTACCTCGAAGGCTGGGGCGGACCCACCGAGGCCCAGGTCGCCGGACTGTACGGGCACGGCCCGATGCGCTTCAACGACGACTACCTGATGATGCCGCTGCAATCGTCCACGCAATGGGACGCCATCTCGCACGTGTACTACGACGGACTGCTCTACAACGGGTACCCGGCTGGTTCGGTCACCAGCTTCGGCGCGACCGAGCTGGGCATCGAGCGGATCGCCGAGGGCGGCGGCGTGGTCGGCCGCGGCGTCCTGCTGGACGTGGCCCGGCACCGGAATGTGGACCGGCTCGAAGCCGCGACCGTCATCAGCCCGCAGGAACTGGCCGCGGTGGCCGAGGCCCAGGATGTCGAGCTGCGGCCCGGCGACATCCTGGTGGTGCGCACTGGCTGGTGGACCCGCTTCCTCGAAACCCGCAGGCACGGTGAATGGTTCGCGGGCAGCCCCGGCCTGAGCTGGCGGTGCGCGGAATGGTTCCACGAACACGACATCGCCGCCGTCGCCGCCGACAACCCGGCCGTCGAGGTGATCCGGCCCGAGGACGGCGTCATGATGCCGCTGCACATGATCGCGCTGCGGGACATGGGCATGCCGCTCGGCGAGATCTGGGATCTCGAAGCGCTGTCCCGCGATTGCGCCGAGGACGGCGTCTACGATTTCCTGCTCTGCGCGCCCGCATTGCGAATTCCCGGCGCGGTGGGGACCCCGATCAGCCCGATCGCCATCAAATAGGACCGGCGGCCGGTAGATTCGGCAACGCTCATGGTCGAAAGCGGACAACCCAGCCGAACACCGCGGTACGCGCCGAGGGCCGGTTCCCCCACCGGCCTCGAACTGCTGGACTTCGACCGGCTCCGCGGCATGTCCGTGGCGCTGGGCCGGGAGACCATTCGCGGCGATTTTCACGTGCTGGCCCGGTGCACCGCGGGCAGCGGGCGGCTGACCGTCGACTTCGCGGCACACGAGATCACCGCCGACACCATCGCTTGGATCCATCCCGGCTGGACGCATCGCTGGGACGACATCGCCGACCTGAAGGGCGATCTCGTGCTGGTGCGCTCCGACCTGGTCCCGGCCGCGGTGCTCGGACGGCTGCCGTCCACGCCCCCGATCGTGGCCGCGAATGCCCTGACCGACAGCGCCTTCGACCACCTGGCCGGGGAATACTCCGCCGATCCGCCCGACACCGCCATCCTCGGGCACCTGCTCGGCGCGGTCACCCTGCGACTGTCCGCGGCCCTGCCGGCGCCGCCGGAACCGACCGACCTCTTCGGCCGGTTCGCGCGCCTGGTCGAACGCTGTCACGCCGACACCCGCGAAGTGTCCTGGTACGCGGCGCAACTCGGCTACTCGCCGCGCACCCTCTCACGCGCCGTGCAGGCCGCCACCGGGGTCACCGCCAAGCAGTACGTGAACGCGCGCGTCACCCTGGAGGCGAAACGCCTGCTCGCACAGGGTCCCGCGACCACCGCCGACTGCGCTCGTCACCTCGGCTTCGACGACCCGGCCAACTTCACCAAGTTCTTCCGCGCCCACACCGCGACCACCCCCACCGGGTTCCGGCTCGAACTCGGTGAGCAGGGCGCGACCCCGGCGTCCCCTGGGTGACGCCGGGGTGATCGCCGCGGCCGTCAGGGCTGAGGCGCGGGCTGCCAGCAGCCCAACGGCGGTCCGGGCGGGGTGATCAGCGTCCAGCCGATGAGGGCGCCGATGCCGGCGCCGATCAACGCGCCGGGCAGAGCACTGCCGCTGCCACCGATGGCGGCGCCGACGAGGGCGCCGAGGATGGCATTGCACTGACGCATCACGTCCAGATCGTCCACGGGCTGCGCGTTCGTGTCGGCGGCCGGGGGAGTGGGGGATACCTCGTCGACCTGGACCGTGATACCCGGTCCGGGATCCGACTGCGCGGGGTCGGCCACCGCGGTGCCGACCGTCAACACCGTTGCTCCGAGTGCGAGCAAGGCGGTTGCGGTAAATCGCCTGATTCTCATCGCTCCTTCTTCCGTGCTGGTAGAAGTGCATTTCGAATTCAATTAGGCAACCTGGTCGCTGACTCATAGGTATCAGAAAAAGCGACCATGCAGTTCGTTTCCGAATTATTGTGATCGCCGGGCAATGGGGTTGTGACAGTTGCCGGGCGAGGAGTACGAACGCCCCCGACACAGCACGAGAGCCGCGGGCGGCAAGGCCTGCGGCTCTGGGGGATTCGGTGTTGTTCATCATCCGGCGGCGTTGACGGGCAGGGACAGCACCACCTCCTGTTCGTTCTCCGGCAGGTAGTGGACGCCCACGATGCGGCCGACCTGGACCAGCGAGACCGCCGTCGGGGGCAGGAACTTCTCGGTGCGGGTCTCGAAGGTGGTGCCGTCCGGGCGGGTGACCACCAGGACCAGGTCCAAACGGGTGTAGCCGTCGCGGATCTCGCCGGGCACCGACAGCGACCGGACCACCGCCTGCGCCGCGGTGCCGCGCCGGGCGATATCGAGCTTGGCGGGCGTGGTGAAACCCTTGCGGATCATGGCCGCGTTCATGGCGTCCTGCGCCGCCGAGGTGTCGCCGGACAGGTCCACCTCGACCTTGTCCAGGCTGTCGGGCAGGTAGCGGACCGGCAGCACCACGCCCGGCCGCAGCAGGGCCAGCTGGGTGAGCGGCACGATCAGCTTGGCGTGCGAGGCGAACACCTTGCCGTCGGCGCCCTCGACCCGGAAGTCGATGCGCACCTGCGGCTGCTCGTTGAGGTAGACGCCGGTCTGGCGGACACTCTCGACGGTGCCCAGACCCACCAGGCCGTCGCGGAATTGGGAGCTGTTGGTGCCGGTGAAGGCCGACATGATGCCGTCACCGGTGAAGGCGAAGACGATCGGGATGATGGTCAGGGCGATGATCGGCAGGGCCATCTGCGGGCCCACCCAGCCGAAGACGTCATCGGCGGTGAGGCCGTGCCACAGGTAGTAGCCGATGGCCAGGACGCCGAGAGCGAGGACGCTGTAACGGATTTGGTTCTTCATGTGCTTCTCCTGATTCGAAGTCGTGGTGGTTGTCGGCCCCGCTCGTGCCCGGTGGCACGAGCGGGGAGAACAGCGGGGCCGGGTCAGCCGACGATGGTGGAGCAGGCGAAGACGATCTCGAACTTCTCGGTCTTCGGGCCCGCCATCGGGTTCGACAGATCCACGCCGCCGACGCCCTCACCGGACACCGTGTAGGTGTTGCCGCTCTTGGTGACCTTCGCCGAACCGCCCGGCATGCCATTGCCGAAGCCCACCGCGTACGGCTGGCCGTTGGCGCCGCCCTTGGTACCGGTGATGCCGACCGCCTGCACGGTGTTGTCGCCGGTGATGGTGGCGCTGGCGGCGAGGGTGCCGTAGGTGGCGTTGCTCTGGTCGGCCAGCGCCAGGGCCAGGGTGCCCGCCTGCTTCACGCAGGTGGTGTCGAACTTGCCGCTGATCGCCTTGCCGTCCACCGATGCGGACGACGCGCCGCCGGCGGGAGTCGCGGAACCCGGCGCGGCGGAGGTCGCGGCGGTGGTGGGCGAACCCGGCTTGGAATCGCCGGAGCTGCAACCGGTCACCAGCAGCGCGGCCGCGGCGGTGGCGGCGAGGACGGCGGTGGTGAGGCGGATCGGCTTGGTGTTCATGGTCATTCCTCGTTCTCGTGATGGTGGCTCCGGGGTGGAACCGATGCCAGAACAGTAGGAATCGGAACCCCGCCTACCGATCCCAACTTCCGAGGCGCGCGGGCCGGGGAAACTGCGATAACGTGGGCGAATGCGACGACCGCGGGCCATGGTGCTGGATGAGGTCTGGCACCGCCTCGCCGGTGTCGAACCCCTGAGCGGACCCCACGGCGGGCCCCTCCGGCGCACCGTCAAGCTGATCCTGGATCCCCTGGTGATCCGGCCCGTCCAGCACCCGTCCTGCGCCGGGGCCATGCTGAGCGCCGACGGCGCGGTGCTGCTCGCCGCCCGCGTCCACGCCGCCGCCGACGTCCTCGCCGCCACCGCCGCCTGGTTCACGCTGCTCAAGCAGACCCGGCGCGCGCTGCGCATCACCGAGGGCAATGCGCAGGACCTGTACTTCCAGCGCTGCTTCGAACTGGCCACCGTCTCGGGTCGGCCGGATCCCGTGCGGGACCGGCCCGCCGCCGAAGCGGCGCTGCGCGAGATCCACGGGGTGACCGCGGGGCGCACCACACAGGCGCTGCGGGAGTACCTGTCCGAACCGGAGCGGTCCGAGGACGTTGCCGAGCTGATCGAGACCGCGTGGCGGCGGCGGCCGCTGACCGACGTGCCCGATCACGCGGATCTGCTCGGCGAACTCGTCGACGCCTGCGCCGCAACCCGATTCGACGATGCGGATGATCCGCCGGACCTGGACGACGCCGTGGAAGCGTCCGTGGGTACGCATACCGGTATTCGGCTCTGGGACGGTGGGATCGGCAGTACCGCACAGGAACTCGGACTCACCCTGTACCCGCTGCCGCAGCCTCCCGGTGTCGGAGCGTCAGCCGCCACCGCCACTCTCGGACTACCGCTCGACCGCACCATTCACGAGCGGGTCTTCACCGTCCTCCAGGCCTCCAGCGAACGCGCCGACCTGCCGCCGATCCCGGAACTCGTCGACGCCGAGATCGCCCGCGCGTGCGCGCCCTGGGCGCTGCTGGACGAATCCCTCCGGGTGGCGGCCGCCGCGGGCGCGACCCTGGCGGTCACCTTGCGCCCCTTGGGTGTCCAGCCGCGCGGCATCGAGATCGGCGGGCCGGCAACACAATCCCGAGTTCTGGGCGGTGCCGGTTCGGACGACGACGGCGCGGCCGCACGATTGATCAACGGCCGCTGGCAGCGTGAGGCCTACGTCTTGCAAGCCCGGCGGATGGCGGTGCGCGCGGACGCGATCGACGGACCGCTCGGGGCCATCGCGGCCGACCTGCGCGTGCCGTGGCGGCCCTACCTGCGCAGGCTCTGGCCCCGGCTGCACGGCCGCGATGTACGCGAGTTCGGGGTGTACGCGGCCGACGAGCTCTGGGACCTGCTCGACGGGGTGGCCCGATCCGTCATCCTGGACCACCGCATGCGCGTGAAGAAGGCCCTGGCCGCCACCGCGACCGCCGAGCCCGAGGAACTCGAATCGAGGGTGGGATGACGAACTCGACTGTCGCCATCCACCGCTACCCCGACGCGGTGCGCGTCCTCGTCCCCGACGGCGCGGCGGTCACTCCCGCGGGCCCGGAGTCCATGGTGCTGGAGGTGACGGGCGGTCTCCTGACCTGGAATGTCCTTGCCGCACAGGAACTCCCACTCGCGATCATCGACGATGTCGACGCAGCCCAGGAGTGGGTGTGGGCCCTGTACGGCGAGCCGGTCGCCGCGGCGCTCGACGCCGTGCGGCCGCGAGCCCGCGAACTCTCGGGGGATCTCCGGCCCGCCCCCGTGGACCCCCGCGGCCACCGCCTGACCGACGCGGCGGCGGCCCCCGGGCTCCCCGCGCTGGTGGCGAGTGCCCGCAGACTGGCCTACGCGCACTGGGCGTCCCGCTGGTGGCCCGCCTCGGTCCTCGACGGCATCGCCGCCCTCGATCCGGCGCTGCTCGACCGCGATATCGCGCTGCTCACCGAGGAGTGCGAGTCCCTGGTGGACGGGGCGGACGCGGTGGCGCCCAGTATCCGCGCGTCCGTGGAGAGCTCCTTGCGTGCTTCGGATTACGCACTGGCGGCCGGTGATGCGGACCGGTCCGGCGGCGCACTGGTGCTGGCGCGCGGCACCGGCGGCTGGGACTGGCGGCAGTGCCCGCCCGGGCTGGTCGACGCCTCCGAGTCCGCGGTGTCCTGGCAGGTCCTGCGGGAGGCCGGGGCCACCACCGTCGCCATTGCCGTAGCCGCTCACCCGGAGCTGCCCGCGGCGGTGCCCGAGCACCTGCGGCCGTGGGCCCGCGTCGACACCGGGCGTGGTGAGCTGCTGACCGAACTGCGTCCAGGCGGCGACAGCTGGATCGGCGAATCCGAGTTGCCCGCACCGGCTTCCACGGTGGATGTCGCCATCGGAGTCCCGGGCTTCGGGCCCGACCTCGACGCTGACCCGGAGGCGGCGCAGGGCGCGGTGCGTCAGCGAATTCGCGACTTCGCGGCCGAACGGCTGCGGACGGCGTCGACCCAGGTCGGTGACGACGGCCTGTTCGCGCCATTGCTCGCCGAAATCGACGCCGCCGCAGGTGATTCGGACTTCTGAGCATGAGTGCGGGTATCGACGAGAACGCGGGTGAGAGTCCGCTGCTGCGCGCCGGGGCCGAGGCGGTCGCGCGCGGTGAATTGATCGAGGGGCTGCGGATATTCGAGCAGGCCGCCGAGGTCGAGCAAGGGGACCTGCGGTTGTGCGCGCTGGTGGATGTGGCGGTGGTGACCGATCGGCTGGGGGATCACGCCGGGGCCGCGGCGCGGTTCCGGGAAGCACTCGCGCAGATGCGGGAGGACGCGCCCAGGATGCATCCCGGCGCGCTGATCGGGCTGTCCCAGGCGTTGCAGAGCCTCGGGGATCTGGATGGGGCGCAGGCGGCCCTCGAACAGGCTCGGGAGGCGCTCGGGTACGAGGGCGCGCCGGGCGATCTGCGGCTGGCGTGTCTGGTGTCCTCCACGGCGATTGCCCTGCATCGGCAGCAGTGGTGGCGCGCATTGGAGCTGGCCGGTGAATCACTGGACGCGGCACGGCGGTTCGGTCCGGAGCAGGCCGGACATCCGCTGATGAACCTGGCCGCCGCGCACTTCGAGACCGGGCGTTGGGAGCTGGCCCAGGATTTCGCGGGGCAGGCGCTGGCCGCCTTCGAAGCCGTCGCCGACCCCGGCGGGGTCGCCGAGACACAGCAGAACTTGGCTTTGATGCACACGCGCACAGGCGCTTTCGACGAGGCCGAACCGCTGTTGGCCGCTTCCCAAGAGTATTTCGAGGCGGCCGGGATGGCGCATCGCGCGGGCATCGGTCTCAAGGTCATGGGGTTCATCGCCGAGCGGCGCGGCCGGACGGGGGCGGCGGACGATCAGTACCGTGCGGCGCTGCACCGGTTCGAGGAGTCGCACGCCGTGGTCGAAGCCGCAGACGTTCGACTTCGACTGGCCACCAATGCCTTCGCGGCGGGACGATACGAGGACGGTGAGTCCGAGTTGGCGGCGGCGCGCGGAACCTACGCCGCTCGCGGCCTCGGGCTGCACTGCGCCCAGCTCGACTACTGGCACGCGGGACTCCTGGAGCCGCTCGTCGCGCACGTCCCGGGATTGCTGGCACGAGCAGTGGATCTGGCGGTCCCGGCAGCACTGGCCTTGGACGCCGTCCGCTACGAGCTGCCCGACGGCACCCAGCGCGACACCTGGAACCGCCGCATCGTGAATCCCGCTCTGCGGCTGGCCTTCCGGTACGCGTACCTGGCCGGGGACGCCCGGCTGGTCGCCGATCTCATCGAAAATCAGTGCGCGGGAACAATCCTGGACATCGATCGGCTTGCCGCAGATCCGCCCGCACCGCTGGACCTGTTCGAATCCTTCGATCCGCCCTCCGACTCGGCGGCCGCCGTCCAGGACGCGCTGCAACTCGGCACCGCCCTCGCGGCCGTGGCGGCGGGGGCGGGACTGCCCGTCACGCCACCGCCTCGGATCGCGGTGCGACCGGACGGCCATATCGCCCTGTCCGCCTGGCTCGATGCCGCCGAACAACGTTACGGCCGCCGCGTCCGCACCGACCGCGTGATCCCCGCATGACGCCCACCGTGCTGGTCCGGATGGCGGACGCGGGCGACCTCTACCTGACCTGGCGCTGGATCGACGACAGCGCCCCCGCCGGGGTGGGAGTGGTACCGGAAGACCAGGTCGAGGCGGCCATGGGCCGGTTCACCGCCGCCCTCCCCGCGCCGGGAACGGCCGGTGGGCTCGAAAATGCGCTCACCACCGGCGCACTGGCGACCGCCGAGGCGGAAAGCGCACTGGCGCAGTACCTCTCGTCAGTATTCCTGCCCTACAACCTGGCGGTATCGCTCCACGAGCTCTACGTGCGAGGTATTCGCCCGCACGTCCGGATCCAGCCGTCACCGCGCACCGCCCAACTGCCCTGGGAGCTGATCGCCCCCGACTCGGATGTGCGCCTGCTGGATATCGCCGACGTGAGTGTCCTCGCCCCGCCCGGCATCGTGCACGCACCCGCCCGCATCGCGCGATCATGGACGGAAACCCGCGATCTGCCCGTCGTCGCCGTACTCGACCCGCGCGTGCCCGGCTTCCGCGCCGACTCCGCCCTCGGATCGGTCCTCGGCCGGATGGACTCCGCCGCAGCCCCGCTGGCCACGCTGGTCGCCGGCCACGCGGCCGCCGGCCGCCTCACCCCGCCCGTCGCCGAACCGGTGGAGGCGTTCCGCCGGACCGATCTCGACCGCGCCTGGCTGAGCCGCGCCCTGCACGCGGGGGCGGCCCGCCTGCTGTATGTCGGCCACGTCACCGCCGCCGCCCCCGAATCCGGCCGCAGCGAATCGGCCACCCTGCACCTGTCCTGCACCGCCGCCAGCCCGGGCTGCGCGCCCGCCTACCGCGACCATCGGCCGCTCTCGGCACGCGATCTGCTGCTGGGCACCCACGCACTCACGGCGGGCTCACGTGCGAACGACCTCGGCGCTGCGGGCGACGGCGTTGGCGGGGAAGCGGTTCCGCGAACCGGTCCCGAGATCTGGCCGATCCCGAGCCGGGTCGCCCTCATCGCCTGCGAGAGCGGCGGCGACCTCCGGTTCGCCGAACCACTGGGTCTGGTGGCGGCCATGCTCACCGGCGGCGCGGAACTGGTGACGGCGGGCCGCTGGCCGCTGCCCACCGATCTGGCGTTCCGCCGGTTCTCCGGCCTCCCCGACACCGTGCACCCGTTCCAGGAAGCCGTGTGCGCCATCGACGCCGCGCACGAGACCGCCGATCCGGTCGTCGCCCTCAATGCCTGGCAGCGCACCCATCTGGCCGCCTGGCGCGCGACCGGGGCGATCGAGCATTCCCCGCTGATCTGGGCCGCGTTCGCCACCGTCGACACCCACTGATCGGCTGCCCCGAAAACCTGCGCCCCCGAAAGTCACGGGCCGGGAAGAGCTAATCGCGCCCGCCGATTCTCCGATGAGCCAATCGGATTCATCGGAGTACGGAGGATCGAGTGGCGCGCTTCCTGACAGGCATCCTGGCGGTGGTGATGGCGGCTGCCCTGACCTCGTTCGCGGCGCCCGTCGCCGGGGCGGAGCCGGATGGTCTGCGGCACTGTACGGTCAGCGACGGCAGGCAGCCCGAGACCGCGACCGCCGAAGAGGTGGGCCTGGATTCGGAGGCGCTGCGGCGCGCGGTGGACTTCGCCTCCGACCCGACCCGCTTCACCGTGCAGGTGTTCCGCAACAACTGCCTGATCGCCTCCGGACCCACCAATCAGCGGGCGGGCGGCGTCCCGTGGAATCTGTGGAGCGGCACCAAGAGCGTCGTGTCCATGGTCGCGGGGATCGCGGTCGGCGAAGGCCTGCTGCGCGTGGACGATCCGATCGGCGACTACCTGCCGGCCGGACTCGGAGACGCCGAGCATCGTGCGATCACCGTGCGCAGCCTGCTGACCGAGACCTCCGGCATGGAGATCGCCATCGCCTCCGAAGGCATCACCGGGGTGGCCCGGCTCGACCCGAACGTGGTCGCGCAGGCCCTGGCCATGCCCATCCTGCATCCGCAGGGGGAGACCTGGCAGTACAGTCAACGCGCCGTCGACCTGCTCGTCTACGTGATCCAACGGGCCGTCGGCGAGGACTTCCAGGCCTACGCGCAACGAAACCTCTTCGATCCCTTGGGCATCCGGCACTCCGACTATCTGTGGGCGCGGGACCGCAGCGGCAACACCTACGGACACGCCCACCTGGTGCTCCCGCCCGACGACTACGCCAAACTCGGCCTGCTGCTCGTCAATCGCGGCGATTGGCACGGCCGCCAGGTGATCCCGACCGCCTACCTCACCGAGGCCACCACCTCCCAAGGCGTCAACCCCTGCTACGGCTTCCTGATCACCGTCAACGGCCCCGACTGCGAGGACCTGTTCCCCGGCCTCCCCAAGGACGCCCTCCAGATGGCCGGCATGATGCGCCAGGACAACTTCATCGTCCCCAGCCTCGGCCTGCTCGTCAGCTGGACCGGCGTCACGGTTCCCGGTGGCGCGGTGAGCTTTCCGCACGACGTCCTGCGCGGCCTCACCACGGCCTTCCGCACCCCCGCCCTCCCCGACCCCGGTCCCTACGTCCAGCGTCCGGACGCCAGCATCACCGACCCGATGTTCATGAACCCGGACGCCACGCTCGCCGCCCTGGGCCTCGGCCCGATGGCCTACCCGGGCTGCGGCCTGCTGGAATGCCTGGGCAAACCGCTGTACCCGCCCTTCGGTGACTGGCCGCCGGGCTGCTTCATCCTCGGCTGCACCGGGGCCGACCCCGCGACCCCGGGCATCCGCTGACCTGCCGGGGGCGGATCAGAAGCCGATCTCCACTTCGGTTCGATCCCGGCGGGAATACAGGTCCCAATAGTGGTCGCCCAGTTCACTATTGGTCATGCGCGGGATGCTGACGCCGGGCGGCACCACCTCGGGGTGCTCGTCGACCATGCGCTCCGCCTCGCTGTCGCCGATCAGCACGCCGATGTTCATCAGCCCGACGTGCACACCCGTGCCGTGCACTTCCTCGGCCAGTTGCAGCACGTAGGCCCGCTGCGCGGCCAGGGCCACACCGAAATTGGCCAGATAGGGCAGCACGCCGTGCGCGGGCGAGCCCGAGGAGAACAGCAGGGTGCCGGTGCCCCGCTCGAGCATGACGGGCAGCAGGGCGCGGGTCATCAGGATGGGGGAGTGCAGCTTCAGGGTCATGGGAACGCGCAGGGCCGCGAGGTCCACGGCGCGGGTGGAGGGTGAGCGGTCGGTCATGCCGGCGGCCGCGCCGTGCAGCGCGACATCGATGTCGCCGAAGGTCCGCCGAATGGTCGCGATGGCCTCGTCGAGCTGGTCCGCGGCGGTGACGTCGGCAGGGAAGGCCTGGGCCTCGACGCCGTCGGCTTTCAGGTCGGCCACGTGCCGAGCGGCCTTGTCCGGGTTGCGGCCGATCACGGCCACACGGAATCCCTCTCGCCCGAAGCGCCGCGCGACGCCCATGCCGAGGCCGGGGCCGAAACCGAAGATCGCGATGGTCTTGCTCATGCTCGCTCCTAGCTAAGTTGAGCAATGGTTCAAGTTACAGCGACGACGCTAGCATTAAGTTGAACCTATGCTCAACATAAATCGTGACCCCGATTTGTAGGATCGGCGCATGCCCGCCCAGAAACCGCTCCGCCTCGACGCCCGCCGCAATCGCGACGCGCTGGTGACCGCGGCGCGTGAGGTTTTCGCCGAACGCGGGCTCGACGCGCCCCTCAAGGAGATCGCCGCCCGCGCGGGCGTGGCCATCGGCACCCTCTACAACCGCTTCCCGGCGCGCGACGACCTGATCGCGGCGGCGGTCGAGGACCGCATCGAGGCGGGCGGTCGCATCGCGGAAGCCGCTCTGGCCTTGGATGATCCGTGGGATTCGTTCGTGTACCTGGTCGAGAAGATCTGTGAGCTACAGGCTCACGACCGCTTGCTCAACGAACTCGCACTGCGCGCCGCGCCCAGTCCGGAGATCGCCGCCCAGCGCGATCGGGGCCACGCCGTCATGCGTGAAATCATCACGCGCGCACAGGATGCCGGGGTACTGCGGGCGGACTGGGTGCTCGAGGACATCGCGTTCATCACCTGGTCGCACACGCGGGTGGTCGAGCAGACCGCGGGCATCGCCCCCGAGGCGTGGCGGCGCAATCTGGCGCTGATCCTGGACGGACTGCGGGCGGAAGCCGCTCACCCGCTGCCGGTTCCGGCGATCAGTGAGGACCAGCTGAACCGCTCACTGCTCGCCGACCCGGACCGCGACTGAGGGGCGAACACCGCCCCGAAGAAACGGTGGAATCGGCTCCGGTTACCGTCGGAGGGGTAGTCGTTCGCTCGTATCTGTTGGAGGTAGTGAAAATGGCTGGGATTCCCGCGGTACCGACCTCGCTGCTCGCGGCCGGTGGACTCACCGGCGGCTTCGCGCTCGCCCAGGCCACCAAGAAGCGGCAGCTCGGCGGGGCGGTGTTCGCGGCGGGGACCGCGGCCGCGTTCCCGCGGTGGCGCAAGACCGTCGGCACCGGTGGCGCGGCCGCGCTGACCGGGCTCGCCATCGGCGCGATGGGCGCCTCGCACCCGCTGGCCAAGAAGATCGGCGCGTGGCCGTCGGTGGCCGTGGTGTCGAGTGTGGTCGCCGTGGCCGCGTGGGCCGCCGTGGATCGTCGCGCCTGAGTTCATCCGCCGGTCCTCCGGTGTGTTTCGGACCGTAAGGTTCGATCGCGTGCCGGGGGACCGTCCGCGCAATACCGTGGAGTATGCGCACTTTCGTTCACTTACTGCTGTTCGTCGCCGCCGTCGCGGTGGCGGTCGGGGTCTTCGGTCCGCTCATCGGTACGGTCGACGCGCGGAATGTTCAGTTCACCGACCTGCGTAACGGCTTCGAGCAAGGTCGGACCATGGGTCAGATCGGGGCGCAGTCGGGGAGCTTCGTCACCTCGCTGGCCATCGGACTGCTGGGGGTTGCGGCGGTGGTGCTGGTGGCCGCGCTGACCGGGTCCCGCATCGTGGGCTGGATCGGCGTGCTGGCCGGATGGGCCGGACTCGGCGTCCTGGGCTGGCGACTCGACCAGCGCTTCGACCATGAACTCCGCACCGACTACCGCCACCTGCTCTCCGGCACCTGGGGGTTGTACCTGGTCGCCGGGGGACTGCTGCTGTCCCTGCTGCTCCTGCTCGTCCCGCGCGAACGCCGCCTGCCCCCGCCGCCGGGATTCTGATCTCGAAACCCACCGTTGGCCCAATAGAGTCGATTCATGCCCGGTACATCCGCGGGGGTCGGTCCGCACACACTCGCCGACATCCTGCCCTCAGTCGCCGCCTCTTTCGGACTCGATCAGCCGAATCCGCTGGCCATCGCGCCCAATCGGGACGTCGTGGTGCTGCTCATCGACGGCCTCGGCGCGGAACTGCTGGCCCGCCACCGCGACCTCGCGCCCACCCTCGCCGCCCACGTCCGCACCACGCTCACCGCGGGCTTTCCGGCCACCACCTCGACCAGCCTGACCAGCCTCGCGCTCGGCGCGCCCTGCGCCACCCACGGCATCATCGGCTACAGCTTCGCGCTGCCCGAAGGCGACGGGGTGCGGCTGCTGAACTCGCTGCGCTGGACCCTCGACAGCGCCACCGGCGACACCGCCGTCGAGGCATACCCGCCGGAATCGGTGCAGCCGCAGGCCAGCCGGCTCGAGGACCTGGCCGCCCACGGGATCGAACCGCACTACGTGATCCCCGGCTACCAGCGCGCGTCGGGGCTGACCCGCGCCGCCTTCCGCGCCCCGGGCACCCTGCACCCGGCCTCGAACCTCGACGATCTGCGCGCCGGAATCCTCGCTGTCGCACAGCATTCCGGGACGACGTCGCGGTTCGCGTACGCCTACTTCGCCGACCTCGACGCCAACGGGCATCTGTACGGCCCCGAATCGCCGCAGTGGCTGGCGGTGCTTGCCGAGATCGACGCCGCGGTGGCCGACCTGCTCGCGGACCTGCCGTCCAGCTGCACACTGCTGATCACCGGCGATCACGGAATGATCCACGTGGACAACGCCATCGACCTCGACGCGCTACCCGCCCTGCACCGGGGCGTCCGCCTGATCGGCGGTGAGGCGCGGGTGCGGCACGTCTATCTCGAACACCCCGACGCCCTCGCCGATGTCCGCGCGGCGTGGACCGCGGAACTGTCGCCGCACGCCACTGTCGTCTCCCGCGAACAAGCCCTCGACGAGAGCTGGTTCGGGCCGACCCCGCCGACACCCGTGATCGCCCACCGCATCGGCGATCTCATCGCCGTGGCCGAGAACCAGACCGCGCTGATCCGGCCCGCCCTCGAACCCCTGGAATCCGCGCTGCTGGGCCACCACGGGGCCCGCACCTCCGCCGAACAGCTCGTCCCGCTCATCGCGAACCTCTGAATCAGGTTCGCAGCAGCGCGTTCTGGACCTTGCGCAGGCGGTCCACGTCACCGCGGAAACCGGCCACGGCATCGTTGTAGAGGAACGCCTCCCACAGCCGGACCAGGGCGTAGGCGAGGGTGTCCGGTTCGATCGGCGGCTGGTAGCCCTCCGATTGCGCGCGCTCGATGTGCCGCTCGACGATGCTCACCGCGGTCTGGTGCACGGTCCCGTCACCGCGCGTGATCAGGCGCAGGGCGGCGGTGGACTCGTTGTCGAAGTAGGCGCGCAGCGCGTCATTGGCGACCAGCAGGTCGATGGTCCGGTCCAGCACCGCGGCGAGCCGCTCCCCGCCGGTGCCGCGGGTGCGGCGGTCGGCCAGGGCCACCACCTTCTCCAGCTGCCGCGCCACGGCCGCGCCGAGCAGGCCGTCGCGGGAGCCGAACCAGCGGTAGATGCTCGCCCGCCCCACCCCGAGCTGCGCGGCAATGGCATTGACGTCCAGCCGTTTTCCCTCCAGGAACACGGCGATGGACGCCTCGAGCACATCGTCCCGACTCGCCGACGCCGGTCGGCCCGGCGCTCTCGTTCCCTCCGCTCGCGTCACGCGGACAGCTTAGGAGCCAGGAACTCCGACAGCGTGCGCGCGGTCGCCGCGCGTCCCAGGATGAGGGCCGTCCGCAGTACCTCGGGGTCACGATCGATGCGGCCGATATCGGGTGCGTCGCGCGGCGGGCGGATCTGCAGCACGGCCGGGTCGGAGGCGAAATCGCGCTCGTCGCTGTGATGTCGCTCGACCCGCGCGAGCCACGGCCCGACGGTCCCGGGCGCGTGGCGAGACAGGAAACGCGCCACCACCCGCGACTCCACCGTAGACGGGGGCCGCATGGCCTCGTCGTCCCGGCGCGTGCGCAGCACCAGCACCCGGGTCGCGCCCTGCGCCAACGCCGTTCGCACCGGCACGGATTCCGACAGCCCCGCGTCCACGAACCGCCGCGCCCCGATCCGCACCGGCCGCCCCGCCAGGATCGGCAGGCAGGTCGAGGCCCGCAGCGCCGTCTGCACCGAGCGCACATCGCTGAGTTCCGGATGCAGGTCGACGGCCGCGCCGGTGTCGGCGTCGGTGGCGATGGGGTGGAAGGTGATGGCATTGGCCAGGATCGCCGGGAAATCCATGGGCACGATCCGCTCGTACACGGTGTGCACCAGATAATCGGTGTCCACCACCTTGCCGCCGCGCAATGCCCGCGCCGGACTGATCACACGGTTGATCACCTCGGGATTCCAGGCCCGCCGCGAATCCACCGCCCGACCGCACAGCAGCCAGGCCGCGTTCAACGCGCCCGCCGAAGCCCCGTACACCGCGTCGAAGCAGGACAGCACGCCCAATTCCTCGATGGCCATGGCCATTCCGTGCGAGTACGCCCCACGCGAGGAGCCGCCCTCGATGACGAGTGCGAGGCGATGGCGATCGGTGCGGCGACCGGGGACGCTGTCCTCGCGGTGCCGGCGGGCGATGAGTTCGCCGACGCCGAGGTCGTGATCGGACAAGGGTGCTCCTTTCGAGGGGCCGGTCGACCGTCGAGTATACGACCCTATTTGAGACACGGCTATGTCTGTGTATCATTTCCGTCGATGGCGTGGGTAACCACGAAACTGGAGGTCAACGCATGCAACTAGCGCTCACCGACGACGAGCTCGCCTTCCGCGACGAGCTGCGCACGTTCTTTCGGAGCGAAATCCCGGCCGACATCCGCAACCGGCATCGGCACGGACAGGAACTGTCCAAGGACGACCTCGTCACCACCCAGCGCATCCTCAACGCGCACGGGCTCGCCACCCCGAACTGGCCGGTGGCCTGGGGCGGGAAGGGCTGGACCCCGATCCAGCGGCACCTGTGGCACGAGGAGATGCAGCTCGCCTCGGTGCCCGAGCCGCTCACCTTCAACACCAATATGATCGGGCCGGTCATCGCGCACTTCGGCTCCGAGGAGCTCAAGGCGCGGTTCCTGCCCGCCACCGCCAACCTCGACATCTGGTGGTGCCAGGGCTTCTCCGAACCCGAAGCCGGCTCCGACCTCGCCTCCCTGCGCACCGTCGCCGTACGCGACGGCGACAGCTATGTGATCAACGGCCAGAAGACCTGGACCACCGGCGCGCAGTTCGCCGACTGGATCTTCTGCCTGGCCCGCACCGATCCCGACGCCCCCAAGAAGCAGGCGGGCATCTCCATGTTCCTGTTCCCGCTCGACACCCCGGGCGTGACCGTGCGGCCCATCAAGCTCATCGACGGCGGCCACGAGGTCAACGAGGTGTTCCTGGAGAACGTCCGGGTGCCCGCCGACCAGCTCGTCGGCGAGGAGAACCAGGGCTGGACCTACGCCAAATTCCTGCTCGGCAACGAACGCACCGGCATCGCCGCCGTCGGCCAGACCAAGGTGCGGTTGTGGCTCGCCAAGGAACACGCCAAGCAGACCCGCCTCGGCGAACGCACCCTGCTCGACGATCCACTGTTTGCCACCCGGCTCGCCGAACTCGAAAACGAGTTGCTGGCACTGGAACTCGTGCAACTACGGGTCGCCGCCGGATCCGCCGACGGCAAACCCAACCCGGTGTCGTCCATCCTCAAACTGCGCGGCACCGAGCTCCAGCAGGCCGTCACCGAACTCCTGGTCGACATCGCCGGACCGGATTCGATTGCCCGCGAGGACGAGTCGAACGCCGACTGGGCGCGCCGCAGCACCGCCACCTACCTGAACTATCGCAAGACATCGATCTACGGAGGATCCAACGAGGTGCAGCGCGGCATCATCGCCTCGACGATCCTCGGACTGTGAGGCAGCACCATGGATTTCGATCTCACCCCCGAACAGGAAATGCTGCGCGACACCGTGCGGGACCTGCTCGCCCGCGGACGCGACACCGAACGATGGGCCACCTTCGCCGACATCGGGCTGCTCGGCCTGACCTTCGATGAGGCAGACGGCGGCATGGGCGCCGGACCCATCGAAGCCATGCTGGTCATGACCGAGATCGGGCGCGCCTTGGCCACCGAACCGATCCTCGACTGCGCGCTGCTGCCCGGAGCGCTCATCTCGGCCGTCGGCAGCGATGTCCAGCGCAAGGGTCTGCTGCCTCGTGTTGCCGAAGGGCAGCTGAAACTTGCTTTCGCCCATGGTGAGCCGGGACTGCGCTGGCCTGCCGCCGATACCGACACTCGAGCGGTTCCGGATGGTGACGGGTGGCGTATCACCGGACGCAAGCACCCGGTTTCCTATGGTGACCAGGCGGACGTTCTGATCGTCAGTGCTGCCCATGACGACGGGGTCGGGCTGTTCCTGGTGACGCCCTCCGATCCGGGTGTGCGACTGCGGCCGTACACCACCCACGACGGGCGGCATGGTGCGGACATCGAATTCGAGGGGGCTGCTGCGGAACTGCTCGGCGACGTGGCTGATGCCTCTGACGCCATTGGTGCCGCCATCGCCGCTGCTCAGGCTGCGTTGTGTGCCGAAGCGATCGGGGCGATGGAGGAGTCTTTGCGGCTGACGGCCGAGTACCTGAAGACTCGTAAGCAGTTCGGTGTGCCGTTGCGTACGTTCCAGACGCTGACTCAGCGTGCTGCTGACATGTATGTGTCGCTGGAGCTGGCGCGGGGGATGAGTATGTATGCGTCCATGTCGCTGGCCGATGGGGTTGTCGATCCGATGGTTGTTTCTCGGGCCAAGTTGCGGATCGGGCGGTCTGCCAGGCACATCGGGCAGGAGGCGATTCAGATGCATGGTGGGATCGGGATGACTGATGAGTATCCGGTTGGGCACTACACCGCGCGGTTGAACGCCATCGAGCACACGCTGGGGGACTCCACCGATCACTTGCGGTTCCTCGGTAGTCATGTGGCTGACTATCAGATGGTCGAGATCTAAAGATCTACGCGACCAAAAGATAAGAGAGACACAAAGATAAAAGACGCCTGGAGAAGAGAAGAAAAGACAAAAGAACGAAGAGCCGAAGAGAACAAGACGCCGCAGCGGTTGGTCTCTGGTAGGTGATGCGTGCAGTCTGTGGGCTGGGATCGGCGGGTAGCGGATCCCAGCCCGGCGTCAGCCCAGGTCCGGCAGAGCAGGCGAGGTGACCACACTCCCCGTTGTTCTGCGCACGCCGGCAGGACACGAGCAGCTCGGTGTCACGCTGCCCGTGAGCGCCACGTTCGGCAGCTGGAATCGATGGCAGCGGCGATCGCCTGCCCCACGTGATGGCGGTCGTTGACGCGTGGGGTGCCGGTGGGATCAACACTCTTCGGTGCAATCCACCCTGTCCGACCGGGGTGGGGCGAATCTTTACCCATCACAACGGTTTTCCAGCCATCGGGGCTGTCGTTGACCAGCGCGTGGCAGTGGTCGCACGCCAAGGTCAGGTTGTTGATGTCGGTCGGCCCGCCTGTGGCCCAGTCGGTGACGTGGTGGGCGGCGCACATGTTGGCGGGTTGTTCACAACCCGGTCGAGTACATCCCTTGTCACGGGCGAGGAGCGCCAATCGTTGGGCGCGGTTGGCGGTGCGGCGGGAGCGACGCAGGAACAACGGCATCCCGTCCCCGTCGAGGACCGCGATCACCGGTCGGGTCCCTTCGGCCATCTTCAAGGCTTCGTTGATGGAGATCTGAGTGCCGGACGCGGTGGTGGCGACGCCGGTGCCGTTTTCCAGGTCGGTGAGGCTCATGGTGAGCACGACCTCGACGGGCAGGCCACGGTGCATGCCCAGGGTCCGCATGTTCACCCCGGGCTGCACCAACGCCAGCAAAGCGTCGTGGGTCCGCTGCCCGGCATCACGGCGGTCGCGACGCGCGGCAGCGTCGAGGATGCTGTCGGCGATGAACCCACCCATGGCGGAAGGGCTTTCAGGATCTTCGACGTTGCACATCCCGGGCCGGGCGAGCTTCGCGAACACCGCATCCAGGCAGGCACGCAGCTCAGGGGTGATCCACCCTTCGATCCGGCTCATCCCGTCCACACCAGGGCGACACAGCGTGATCCCGCGACGGCGGCGACGGTCGGCGTCGGAGACGACTTTCCCGTCGGGATCCAATCGGGCAAGGATGTCGCGGCCGATCTTCAACAAGTCATCGGGCCACCCGTTGCGCGAGTAGTCGACCAGGATCTGCTCTGCCTCGGCCCGCGCCTCGGTGGGCACATCAAGAGGCAGGTGGTTCATCACGTCCATGATGTGGCGCACGTGATCACGCGAGATCTCGCCCGCAGCAAACACTTCGGCAGTTACCGGCAATACCGGTGGTGCGACATGCCCTGTCTGCTGCACGAATTCCCCGCAGTGGTGGGTGATCTTCACCCGCACCGACGCGTCGTAACGGGAGAGCCCGAGGGTGTGGCGCAGGAACGGCACCATCTTCCCGGCCCCGCTACGTGAATGCAGCGAACGCTCCCCCGCTTCGACAATCAGCGGAGTATCCAACGCGGCGAGCTGACGCTTGCAGGTTTCAATCCTCTGCATCAACGTCACAATGTCCTCGTCGGAAAACCCCGCCATCTTCCCACCCTGAATGGATTCCGACAGAGTCGAGACCGCGGCCGCCAGTTCAGCGATACCGCAGTCGTCGAGTGTCACCCCATTCGAATCCATGCCTCCATTCTACTCCCGCTTGATCGCCTATGGAACACAAAATGTACAGTGCTTCTGAGCATTTCAGATTGAATTGGTTAAATAGTTTGCGTCACAATCGGATCGGAAACGTCCTCCTCTTTCCGTGAACCGAATCGGGTGCGTCGAGGCCACCACATGCGCTCACCCAAATCGATTGCAAGCGCCGGCACCAACACCGTCCGCACCACGAAGGTATCCAGCAGTACGCCGAACGCGACCGCGAACCCGATCTCCGCCGCGAAAACCAAAGGAAGCGTGAGCAATGCCGCGAACGTCCCGGCCAGCACCACCCCCGCAGCGGTGATCGTTCCACTGGTGGTGCGCACCGCGATCACCGTTGCCTTGGCGGTGTCATGGTTCGCGGTCTCCTCGCGGATCCTGGCCATCAAGAAGATGCTGTAGTCGATTCCCAGGCTGATCAGAAAAACGAAGGCCCACAGCGGGAATGACGGGTCAGCTCCGGCGAAATCGAGCACCTTGTCGAACACCAGCGCGCTGACGCCGAGAGCAGCGGCCAGCGACAGGACGACAGTGACCAGCACCACCGCGGGGGCCACCAAGGCTCGAAGCAGCAGCGCCATGATCACGAAGACGACGGACAAGACCAGGGGCACAACCACATTGCGGTCGTGGCGCGCGGAGTCGAGGGTGTCGAGCGCGACGGCGCTACTGCCGCCGACCATGGCATCAGGCACGGCGTGCACCGCGGAGCGGAGACGCTCCACGGTTGCGAACGCCGCATCGCTACCGTGGACATCGGCCGTCGTCACCTCCAAGTAGGCGAGGCCATCCGCGCGAACGGGAGCCGACACCGACACGATACCGGGAACCCCCGAAGCCAGGTTCCGCAGGCGATCCGCATCCGTTGCCGGTCCGATGATCTGTACCGGGTCGCCGGACCCGCCCGGGAAATGCTCGAGCAGAACCTGTTCGCCGACCACGGCATCAGGGCGGTTTCGGAAGGTGTCCTGCGCCCGCAGCCCGGACGCGTGCAATCCGAACAGCCCCAGGGCGAGGAACGCCAGCACCGCCGCGGTGACCTGCCAGACCCTTCGCGGACGGGAGGTGATCAAGCGTTCGAGGCGATTCCCTCGACGGCTTCCGGCCGGTTCGGGATCGCCGAAACGCGCTGCGGCGGGCCAGAATATCCACCGTCCGCACAGCACGAGCAGCGCCGGGTACAGGGTGGTGAGCACCGCGAAGCTGACCAGAACTCCCGTCGCCATCACCGGGCCCAGGCTCTTCGTCGAGTTCAGATCGGCCACTATGAGGCACAAGAGGCTCAGGGCGACGGTGATCGCACTCGCGGCGATCGCGGGTCCGGCGCGGCGGATGGCCGTGGCCATGGCTACGTGACGATTCTCCGTGCGCCGCAACTCCTCTCGATAGCGTGCCGTGAGCAGCAGTGCGTAATCCGTGCCCGCGCCGAAGACCAGGACGGTCAGCAGGAATTCCGTGTCACTGTTGACCGTCAGGCCCGCGTGCGCCGCCAGGAGGTAGATCAGCCCCTGCGCGACCGTCAAGGCCACACCCACGCACACCAGCGGCAGCAGCCACAGCACCGGGCTGCGGTAGGTGACCAGCAAGATCACTATGACGATCGCGATGGTCACGTACAACAGTGTCGAGTTCACCGCGGAGAACGCGTCCGCCGAATCGGCCCCGTAACCCGCAGGTCCGGTGACGTGCACGCTCATCCCCGCATCGGAGACGATGTCGCGGATCGATCGCACCGTCGGCAGGGCGTCCGTGACTCCCTTGACGCCCACCGAGATCGGGACCACGACTTGGATCGCCTTGCCGTCTTCCGACTCCACGGGCTCCGGGACCGGACCACGCACCTGTGGCAGCGTCGCGAACCGCTGAGCGTCCGACTCCACTCGCGCCCGCGCGGTGGGGCTCGACACCGCGTCGCCCCGCTCGTAGACGACCACCGCCGGGTACACATCGGACCCGATGAACTTTCCGGTCAGCTCGGAGACCTTCGTCGACTCGGCACTCTTCGGCAGCCAGGTGGTGGCGTCGTTCTTCTCCGCCCCGCCGAGCTTGCCCGCCAGACCACCGGTGGCGACGAGCGCGGCCACCCAGAAGACGATGGCGGCCAAGGCGATTCGCCGCAGGATCGGCGCAGATAGGAGGGATCGCACGGTTACTCGCCCTCCACCGGCACGGAGCGGGTGAGCTGATCGATCCGCTCGATGCGTCCGTCGGGGGACAGGCGGCCGATCATGCACACTTCGGTGGCGGTCGGACCGGTCGTGCGGAGGGTCGCGAACATTGTGTAGTGGGCCGCGATGCTGTCACCGGACAGCAAGGCTCGATGGATGCGGACCCGCACGGATTCGGCGTTCTTGCGAGCCGGGCGGGCGTGGGCGATCAAGGACTGGCGGTTCAGGTGGAGGCCGTCGTTGCGGTAGTCGATGTCGGGGGTGAACCAGCGGTCGACCACGGTGGACGGGTCGTCGGGGCTGAACGCCATGTCGTGGGGATAGGTGGTGAGGAACTCGTGCAGATCGGAGTCGTTTCGCATGCGGCCCACACTGCGGGGCGGCGCTCACAGCGAGTTCACATCGCGCTCACACGCATTCACTCGGCACTCACATCTGCCGTGCTGCGTATGAACCTCAGGTGTTCGAGCTGATGTCGCTCGCCGTCCGAAGGCAGGTTTCGACCGTCACCAGCGCCTCGTCGCGGGTGAGGACCCGTGCCTGTTCGTAAGCGGCAGTCGCGTGAACATCGCCCAGGGCTGCTGCCAATTCCGTTCGGAGTGCCACGATGTCGGGATAGCTGGCATCCGGAGCGCCACGCAACGCATGTGCGGCGCCCAGCGCCTGGGCCGACGCTTCCGCCGCCTCGGCTGCCAGGCACAGCCGGGCTACGCCGACCGCAACTTCGGCGGCTAACGGCAGGTCGCGGATGGCCATGGCGTTCGCCCACGCGTCCGAACAGTGGGTGGCGGCTGCGGCGGTGCTGCCTTCGGCCGCACGCAGCAAGCCCATTCGCAGCCCGAACATCGCACGGTACGAGCGGTCCTCGCCCACGGCCCGGCCGAGATCGGACTCGACCCGCCGCAAACAGCGCGCAGACTCGGCCAGATCTCCATCGAACCGGGCGACATCCGCCGCGAGCAGCTGGGTCATGACGGTGTCCCCGGCGGACAGCGTCTCCTCGGCCAGCGCACTCAGATCGGTCCGCGCCGCCTCCACCTCGCCCGAATGCAAGCGGATCATCACCAGCCACACCCGCAGCGCCACCGGCCTGCCCAGCTCCTCCGCCGCGACCAACGCCGACGCCATCGCCTCCTCGGCCCCGCCGAAATCCCCGAGCGCGGCCCGCGTGAACGCCAGATACGTCAACGCGGTGGACCAACCCCACCGCTCCCCGGCCTCCTCGAAACACTCCGCCGCCATCCGCAGATCCGCGTCCAACCGCGCCACCCCGGACTCATTGGCGTGCAGGAACGACCGCACCAACCAGAACATCCCCCGAGTCCACGCATCGGAATGCCCCAGCCACGGCTCCACCACCCCGAGCCCCACATCGACTCGCTCGCCTGCCAACTCCACCAGCGCCAGAGCCAACTCCGCTGCCCCATCCGCGGTCACCGATCCGGCCGAACCCGAAGCTGATTCCGCTGTCCAGCGGCGGATGTGGTCCGTGGCCGTGGTCAGTTCGGTGGCTTGGGCGGCGAGCAGGGAATGCAGGGCGAAGGCTGCGGCCAGTGGGGGATGGGGGTGGGTGGTCGGGAGTTCGAGGATCGGGCGTAGGAGGCGGACGGCGTCGGTGTGATTGGCGTGCAGGGCCCAGTACATGCCGAGGGCCGAGCCCAGGCGGGACGCGGTGCCGGTGTCGGCGGACTCCTCGGCGAAGCGGAGGGCGGCGATCAGGTGATCGTGGTGGGCGTCGAGGAGCCGGAGCCAGGGGAGTTGGGTGCGGCCGCGCAGATGCGGGTGGGCGGCTTCGGCGAGGGCCAGGTGGTAGGCGGCGTGGGCGGATCTGGTCGAGTCCAGTTCGCCTCGGGCCGTGAGGTGCTCGCGACCGTAGGCGCGGACCGACTCGAGCATTCGGTAGCGCGGTCGCGGAGTGGGGAGGGCGGGGTCGGCGATCAGGACGTCGACGAGCTGCACCAGTGATTTGTCCAGCAGCGCTTCGATTTCGGACGTGGCCACACCGAGCCCCTCGGCGGCAGCGGGGGTGAAGGGCGCGGGAAAGACCGACAGGCGGGCGAGGGCGGTGCGCTCCTCCTCGAGGAGAAGCTCCCAATCCCAATCCAATACGGCCCGCAGCGTGCGGTGGCGGGGGAGCGCGGTGCGGCTTCCGCCCGCCAGCACGGTGAATCGATCATCGAGTCGGTCACGAAGCACCGGCAGCGGCATGACCCGCAGCTTCGCGGCCGCGAGCTCCAATGCCAGAGGCAACCCGTCCAGGTGACGGCAGATCTCGGCGACCGTGTCGAGCACACCCTCCGTCGGCGCGAGATCAGCGCGGACCGCGGTAGCGCGATCCAGGAACAGCCGAACCGACGGAAAATCCGCGACCTCAACCGAATCAGCCGGCGGCACCGCTAACGGCGCGGTCTCCCACAGCGTTTCCCCGCTGATCCCCAGCGGCTGACGACTCGTCGCGAGGATCCGCAGCGCCGGCACCCGCCCGAGCAGGTCCTCCACGAAGCGGGCCACTCCGTCGACGAGATGCTCGCAGTTGTCCAGTACCAGCAGCATCGGCGCAGTCGGCAACCCCTCCGCCAGCAGCCCCACCGGATCACCCCCGGACGGCTCCGCCGTCCGCGACAACGCCACCCCCAGCGACCCGGCCACAGCCTGCGGCAGATCCGAGGAATCACTCACCGCCGCCAATTCCACCAACCCAACGCCACCCGCGAACAGGCTGCCCGTCGCACGGTCAACCTGGCCCGCGACCTGCCCGCCCAGTTCTGCCGCCACGGCCACCGCCAGGCGCGTCTTCCCCGCACCGCCCGGCCCCACCAATGTGACCAGCCGCGAATCTCCGACCCGCTTCACCACCTCGGTCAGGTCGTGCTCACGCCCGATGAAGCTCGTCAGCGGAACCCGGAGCCGCGCAGCCGGACTCGGGCCTGTGGTCTTGGTCGGCCGCTCACCTCGGAGGAGTTTCAGGTGCAGGTCCGCGAGCTCGGGGCTCGGGTCCGTGCCGAGTTCGGTGGCGAGCAGGGTCCGGTAGTGGTCGTACGAAGTCAGGGCTTCGGGTGTGCGGCCCGCGGCATGGAGGGCCTGAATGTGGAGCAGGCGGGGGCGTTCTCGGAGCGGGTGGGCGGTCAGGAGGCCGGTCAGTTCGGTGATGAGGAGGGGATCGCCGGGGCGGATGGAGAGTTCGGCGGCCAGCGCTGATTCGGTGGCGGTCAGGCGGAGCTCGTCGAGGTGGGTGGCGGCCGCGGCGGCGAATGGCAGGGCCGATACGTCGGAGAGGGCCGGGCCGCGCCAGAGGGAGAGGGCTTCGCGCAGTTGGGGAATGGCGGCCCGGTCACCGCGGTCGAGGCGCAGGACGCCGCCGCGGACCAGGCGCTCGAAGCGGTGGGCGTCGACCGAGAGGGCGGCGATGTCGAGGAGGTAGCCGCCCGCGGCCGCGCGGAGCGGGACGTCGGCGGGCAGGGTGCGGCGGAGGCGGGAAACCAGCTCTTGCAGTGCGTGTTCGGGGCGCTTGGGCGCCGCTTCGGGCCACAGGTCGTCGATCAGGGTGGGGACGCTCACCGGGCGGCCTGGCTCCAGGGCGAGGCGAATCAGCAGGGCGCGCAGACGGGTTCCCGGGATGGGGACGGGCCGGGCGTCGTCCGCTACTTCCAGCGGGCCCAGGATGGCGATGCGCACTCCGCGAGTGTGGCACGGCGGCACGTTCGGCTCGGATATTCGCTCGACCCCCCGAGCGGTCCGGTGACGTGCGCCGGTAGCGGTGTGGTCAGCCGCAGTTGGCGCTGGACAGCACACGGGTTCGCCGGCGGCCTTCCTCCTCGGCACAGGCGGTGGCGAGGGCGCGACGGCGGTTGCTGCGGACCGCGGCGCTGAAGAGCTGGTATTCGGCCGAGGGGACGCACACCTCCCGGTACGGATGTCGCTGGCCGACGCGGCGCTGTGGGCCGGGGATCACCACGCCGCGGCGTGGGTCGGGCCCGGCCTCCTGATCTCGCACCCACGACTTCAGGACGTGCGAATCGATACTGGGCAGGAATTCCACCGCACGATCCCATTCCAGGCCCTCCACCTGCATCGGATCGGCGACCGCGGTGACGACGACAGCGTATGCCGCACCGACGGAGTTGTCCGCCATTGGATCTACCCCCTTGTTCATGCTCGAGATCTCCGGCGTTGCGCGGGGAATGTTCAGGATACTTCGAAAGATCTTGCACTACTGAGTGTTTCGCTGTACCCGCAAGTGGATTGCGGGTACTGGCCAGTCCTCGGCTCCGGAACGGAGCAGGTGCCGCCGGAATTCGGGACCCTCGGCGGGGGTGACCGCGAGGCGCTCGCAGTGGCACGAATCACGCCTCCGTCGCGCCCAGGAATACCCCATCCACCCGCTATGTTCAAGTGGTTGCCATATCCACCAAATGTGGATGCGACCCGAGGAGGACCCGTGCAGTTCGGAATTTTCAGCGTCGGCGACGTGACGATGGACCCCACCACCGGCCGGACGCCCAGCGAGGCCGAGCGCATCCAGGCCATGGTCTCCATCGCCCTCAAGGCGGAGGAGGTCGGACTCGATGTGTTCGCCACCGGCGAGCACCACAACCCGCCCTTCGTGCCCTCCTCGCCGACCACCATGCTCGGCTATGTCGCCGCCAAGACCGACAAGCTGGTGCTGTCCACCGCGACGACCCTGATCACCACCAACGATCCGGTGAAGATCGCCGAGGACTTCGCCATGCTGCAGCACCTGGCCGGCGGCCGCGTCGACGTCATGATGGGCCGCGGCAACACCGGACCCGTCTACCCGTGGTTCGGCAAGGACATCCGCGACGGGCTGCCGCTCGCCATCGAGAACTACCACCTGCTGCGCCGCCTGTGGCGCGAACAGCGCGTGGACTGGGAAGGCAAGTTCCGCACCCCGCTGCAGGGCTACACCTCCACCCCCGCGCCGCTGGACGGCACCCCGCCGTTCGTGTGGCACGGCTCCATCCGCTCGCCCGAGATCGCCGAGCAGGCCGCCTATTACGGTGACGGCTTCTTCCACAACAACATCTTCTGGGACATGCAGCACACCAAGCAGATGGTGACCCTGTACCGCCGCCGCTTCGAGCACTACGGGCACGGCGCGGCTGAACAGGCCATCGTCGGACTCGGCGGCCAGGTGTTCATGGCCGAGACCGAGGCCGAGGCCAAGAAGATCTTCCGGCCCTACTTCGACAACGCGCCCGTCTATGGACACGGCCCGTCGCTGGAGGACTTCACCGAACTGACCCCGCTCACCGTCGGCACCCCCGAACAGGTCATCGAACGCACCCTGGGCTTCGCCGACAATGTCGGCGACTACCAGCGCCAGCTGTTCCTGATGGACCACGCCGGCCTGCCGCTGGACATGGTGCTGCAGCAGATCGAGATCCTCGGCAAGGAGGTGGTCCCGGTGCTGCGCAAGGAGTTCGAGGCCCGCCGCCCCGCCGGCGTGCCCAGCGATCCGCCCACCCACGCGTCGCTGGTCGCTGCCGGCCCCGACGCCCCGCACCACCTGGTCGAGCCCGCCCGCGAGCGCGTGCTCGCCGAAAAGAACTGAGGCCGAGCATGAGTCGCTCACTGGTAGTCCTGACCGCCGGGCTCTCGCAGCCCTCCTCCACCCGGCTGCTCGCCGACCAGCTCGCCGCCGCGGTCTCCGCGGCGGTGGGCGGGCGCGGGGAGAGCATCGACGTCGAGGTGATCGAACTGCGGGAACTGGCAGGCGATCTCGCCACCACCCTGACCACCGGCGGGCTGCCCACGCCCGCCGTGGCCGCGGCCCGGCAGAGAGTCTCCGACGCCGACGGGATCATCGCGGTCACCCCGGTGTTCACCGCCAGCTACAGCGGGCTGTTCAAGATGTTCATCGACGTCCTGGACACCGACTCGCTCAATGGCATGCCGGTGCTGATCGCCGCCACCGCGGGCACCGCCCGGCATTCGCTGGTGCTCGATCACGCGCTGCGCCCGCTGTTCACCTACCTGCGGGCCGTGGTCGTCCCCACCGGCGTCTTCGCCGCCACCGAGGACTTCGGCTCCACCGGACTCGCCGAGCGCGTGCACCGGGCGGCGTCCGAACTCGCCCAGCAGATCGTCGCCGCACCCACCGCGGTGCAGGGCTTCCTGCAGGACGAGCCGGTCCGGCACCGCAACTCCGGCAATGGCGTCGGCGCGGTCCGGCCGTTCGCCGAACTGCTCGCCGGGCACACCGGCGACGGGCGGTAATGCACTGATAGCTGAGTAGCATGAGCGGATGGCCCAGGACATACTTCCCGCCATCCCGCTCGACTCATGGCGGCCCACCAAGGAAACCCTGCACCGCTACGCCCAGATCGTCGGCAAGGTCGCCTTGGCCAAGGGCATCCGCCGCAACCACTGGTGGCACATGACCTACCGGCTCACCGCCCGCGGCTGGACCACCGTCCCCCTCGGCAGCGCCACCGACGGCCCGGTCTTCACCTGCTCCTTCGACTTCTTCGACCACGTGCTGCGGGTCTGCAACGACCGCGGCACGCAGGAGGAGGTGCCGCTCACGGGCCAGTCGGTGGCCAGCTTCTACGTCGAGACCATGAACGCGCTGCGCAACCTCGACATCGACGTGGTGATCGCCCACCCCACCCCCTTCGACCTGCCCGACCACGGCCGCCCCTTCGACCAGGACGACCAGCACCACACCTACAACGCCGCCGCCGCGCAACGCGCCTTCCACGTACAGAGCCAGGTCGGACGCATCCTGGAACAGTTCAGCGCCACCTACTCCGGCAAGATCAGCCCCGTCCAGATCTTCTGGCACACCTTCGATCTGGCCGTGCAGCGCTTCTCCGACCGCAAGATCGTCATGCCCGACACCGTCGACCTGGTCACGCGCGAGGCCTACTCCCGCGAGGTGATCAGCGCCGGATTCTGGTTCGGCGACGACAAGGTCCCGGCCCCCACCTTCTACTCCTACACCGCGCCCGAACCCGCCGGGCTCAGCGATAAACCACTGCGACCCGATCAAGCCCGCTGGGTGGCGTCCGGCTCCGGGCACAGCGCCTACCTGTCCTACGACGACGTCCGCGTCACCGCCGACCCCGTCGCCACCGCACTGGACTTCTTCCAATCCGCATATGAGTCCGGATCGAGTCTCGCGGGCTGGGACGCTGTCGGTCTGGCCTGCAACAATGGCATCACCGATCCGGTGCTCACCACGCCGCGGCTGGGTTGGCCGGAATAACCCGATGCCTCGAACCGTCTCTCACACATAGTGTCGAGTGGGAGACGCGGGAGAAAAGGGGTCCAGATGCGTGAGGAACGCGTACCGAATCCGACGCTGACCGCATACCGGGAAACCACCTTCGTCGCCGGGCCCAGCACCCGCGTCGGGCTGATGGGCGCCCTGGTCCTGGGCAGCGTGATCCTGGTCTGGGCCGCCGAACGAGCCTCCCGCGAAGGCGACGACCACGGCTGGTTCATCGCGGTCTCGGTCGCCGGGTTGTTCGTGGCGCGCGGGCTCTACCTGCGCCGGCCCATCACGCTGCCTCACCTCACCGGCGCGGCCACGACCCTGGTCGTCTCCAACTTCGCCTACCGCACCGACCACCCCGGGGCCGGATTCGTGTTCCTCGCGGTCAGCGGCGCGATCCTGGTGCTGCCGCAGAACAGCAAGCCGCAACCCGAACAGCTACCCCGGGTCGCGGAGCTGGTGCGGCGCAGCTCGCAGGACCCGCTCGCGCCGTTCGCGCTGCACTCGTCCAAGACCTACTTCTTCGACGACGCGGGCGCTGCGGCGGTGGCCTACCGGGCCCGGCTCGGCATCGCCGTCGTCTCCGGCGACCCGCTCGGCGACCCCGCGCGGTTCCCGGAACTGCTCACCGAGTTCTCGCTGTTCGCGGGCAGCCACGGCTGGCGCATCGCGGTGCTCGGCGCCAGTCCGGAGGTCAGCGAGCTGTGGCAGCGGCGGGCCGTCGACCACCGCGGGCTGCGCGCCATCTCGGTGGGCCGCGACGTGGTCATCGACGTCGACCACTTCGACCTGGTGGGCCGCAAGTTCCGCAATCTGCGCCAGGCCGTGAGCCGCACCAAGAACTACGGCGTCACCACCGAGATCCTGCCCGAGGTCGCGCTCACCGAACCGCAGCGCGAAACCCTGCTGTCCATCGTCGACGAGTGGGGGACCGGGCGGCAGACCCGGGGCTTCTCCATGATCCTCGACCACCTGCTCGACGGACGGCACCCGGGCATGCTGGTGGTGATGGCCCGCGGCGCCGACGGACAGGTGGTCGGGTTCCAGCGCTACGGGACCTCCGGCAACGGCCAGGAACTCAGCCTGGACGTGCCGTGGCGTCGGCGCGACGCACCCAACGGACTCGACGAACGCATGATCGTGGACCTGGTGGACTACGCGCGCGACCACGGGATCAAGCGAATCTCGCTGGCGTTCGCGGCGTTTCCGGAGATCTTCGCCGACAAGCACCGGTCGCGGACCATGCAGGCGGTGTATCTCGCGGTGCGCCTGGGGGATCCGCTGATCCGGCTGGAATCGCTGTACCGATTCCTGCGCAAGTTCAATTCTTTCGGCGATCAGCGGTACGTGCTGATCCGGTGGCGCGAGGTGCTGATCGCTGCGCTGGCACTGCTCTCCCTGGAGTTCGTGCCGCACCGCAAGCAGTACTGACCAAACCCCGAGGGCCGCGACCGTTCTCAGCTCAGGAAGTCGACCAGTGTCTTCGAGAACGCCGGGTCGGCGACGGCGGCGAGGTGGTCGCCCTTGACCACCACGCACTCCGCGTTGGGAAGGGCGGCCGCCAGGCGTTCGGGTTCGGCGGCCAGCGGGTCGGCATCGCCCGCCAGCACCAGCGTCGGAACGGTGATGCCGGTGAGGGATTCGATCGGGGCCGCGTCGAGGGACGCGGCCAGGGCGGCGATGGCCTCGCGGTCCGCGCCCAGCGCGTCGGCCAGCAGGCGGAACATGCTCGGCAGCCCCTTGACCGCGGTGGCGTCGCCGGACATGGCGGACACGATGTCCTGTGCGGCGATCACCCGCCAGTCGATGCCGCCGTGATCCACCACGCCCGAGCCGATACCGCCGACCGCGAGCCGCTCCACCCGCTCGTCGGACCCCGCCACCAGCAGCGAGATGATCCCGCCCATCGAGTAGCCGACCACCTTGACCCGCTCCAGGCCCAGGTGATCGAACAGCGCGCGCATGTCGTCGGCCATGGCCTGCCACGAATAGCGGGCCGGGTCGTGCGGCTTGTCCGAACGCCCGTGACCGCGTGCGTCCAGCGAGATCACGTGGTGGCCCGCCCGTTCCAGCGCCGCGACCACGCCCAGGCTCATCCAGTTGGCATTGGTGTCGGCCACGATGCCGTGCTGCAACACCACCGGGACGCCCTCGCCCTCCCACACGCGGTAGTTGAGTTCGAGCCCGTCCCAGGTGGTGAATTTCGCCATGGCCGCGATGCTATCGGCCGGATCACGGCCTTCGATCGGCATTCCCGGCCACTTACCCGGCGTCAGCCCATCCGGGCCATGATCGCGCGCGGCAGCACCGGCAGCACCAGACCCACTACCCGCCACGGCCATTCGGGCACCGAGGCCCGTACGGTCTCCCGCTCGATGGCGGCGACCATCGAACGCACGCCCTTGTCCAGTGGCACAACCAGTTTCGCGTCCCCGGCCTTGGCGGACATGTCGGTGGCGATGAACCCCGGCTGCACGGTGGTGACCTTGATCGGGGTGCCGCGCAGCTCGATGGCCAGCCCCTCGCCCAGCGCGGTGACGCCCGCCTTGCTGGCCGCGTAGGCCGCCTTCTTGCCGGGCAGCCCGCGCACCGCGCTCATGGACGAGATGAGCACCAGGTGACCGGCGTTCTCGCGGCGGAAGATGCTCATGGCGGCCTCGGCCTGGGCCATGGCGCTCACGAAGTTCGTGGTGGCGGTGGCCAGATTGGCGTCGGCGCGGCCGGTGCCCAGGCGCGCGCCCTTGCCGATCCCGGCATTGACGATGATCCGGTCCAGCCCGCCGAGCTCCTCGCGCAGCTCCTCGAACACCTTCGGGACGGCCGCGTGGTCATCGACGTCCAGGCCGCGCACCGCGACCGTGATGCCGGGGTGCGTGGCCAGCAGCTCCGCGCGCAGCGCCTCCAGATTCGCGACCCGCCGGGCGCACAGCGCCAGATCGCGCCCACGGCTCGCGAACTCGCGGGCCATGCCCGCGCCCAGCCCGGAGCTCGCGCCGGTGATGAGAATCCTCTGCCTGGTCATCCGCTCACCCTAGTGATCCGGCCGCGCCCGTGCGGGGTACCGGGACGAGCCGATGCCCCGCACGAGCGCGCGCCGATTATCCGAACGATCCGGTGTTGGGCCGCGCGGGCGCCGGGTGCCAGGCCCCGCAGTTCTGCGTCGAGAAGGCCACGTCGGTCGCCTTGATCTCCACCGTGATCGACCGCAGCCGGGTGAAGTCGCTGGCGATGATGTAGTAGTTCGGGTCCGGGTAGTCCTCGGGGGTCTGGACCTTCCACAGCCGCCGCCAGAAGCAGCCCGCGGGGGCCGGATCCATCGTCCCATCGCCGATATAGATGCCCGGCTTGATATCCACATTGACCAAATAGGTGCCGTCGACGGTGATATCGGTGGCCGGTTCGGCCGCCGCAATTCCCGACGCCGCCATTGTCAGCGCGGAAGCGAATGCTCCCGTCGCTACGAGCGCGCCTGCACGCACGATGTTCCTCCCTGAGCAGTTCACTGCACCGCACGGTTCCCGTCGTACGGTGTCGGGCGATCCCCGCATCTCCCGGGGAGGGGTTTATCAGAAATTTCGGTCTGTTTTCGGGAAATCGGGCGATTTCGGGTAATTCACAAACATGCGATGCTCTTTCGGCCTCCAGTGCGATATTCAGTCATGGGAAGACTTCGCCCGGTCATGACCGGATGCGCCGGACACTGCGCCCGGCTGTGTACCGACTCCGGACTGGCGGCGGTCCTCGCCGCCGATCGCGGCCTGCTGCACTGGCGGGCCATGAGTCGCCTCGGCGATCCGGGTCTGGCCGAACACGCCGTGCAGGAGACCCTGCTACGGGCGTGGCGGGCCTGCGCCAGCTATGACCCCGACCGGGGCAGCGTGCGCACCTGGCTACTGACCATCGAACGCAATGTGCTCATCGACATCGCCCGATTCCGGGCCGCGCGCCCCGGCGACACCTGCTGGGACGAGATCGGCGAACAGGCCGAGAATCGATGCGCCCGGCCCGACTTCAGTGAGGCCCTGACCGACGGCCTGCTGGTCGCCGACCTGCTCGCGCAGCTGCCGGCCCCGCAGCGCGACGCCGTCGTCCAGGTCATCCTGTGCGACCGCGCCTACCAGGATGTGGCCGCCGACCTGGGCATTCCGGTCGGCACCGTGAAAACCCGGGTGCACTACGCGCTGCGATCGCTGCGGCGCGTACCGCTCAGTGCGTGAAACGGGTGAACCAACCGCCCCTTCCCACACGTCGAACAAGCAGCGGCCGAATCGCATCGGTCCGGCCCCGAGCGAGGAGTTTCCGATGACCGACACCACCGCCGGCCCCGACGGGTTCCGCCTGGACCGTCGCACCGCGCTGGCCACCACCGCCGTCGCCGCCACCGCGCTCGCCGTGGTGGGCTGCGGCACCACATCCGACGGGCCCGCCTCCGCGGCGCCCAGAGCCGAGCCGGGCGGGCCGGATGCCCAGCCCGCGAAGAAACTGGACGTACTGGCCAATACCTCCGATGTGCCGGTCGGCGGGGGTCTGATCAGCGGCGGCACCGTCATCACCCAGCCGTCCGCGGGGTCGTTCCTGGGCTTCTCGTCGGTCTGCACGCACATGGGTTGCAACGTGAATTCGGTGTCCGGCGGCCTGATCCGATGCCCGTGCCACGGCAGCACCTTCAATCTGGACGGATCGGTCGCGAGCGGGCCCGCGCCGCGGGCGCTGGACGCCCGGGGCATTCGGGTCGACGGGGACCAGATCGTATCGGCCTGATCAGCCATTTTCGTCCATGCGGTTCGACGCCGAGGGGTTGCGTCGAACCGCTCAGGCGCGTCGTCCGGGCGGGACACGCGGGGTGGGGGATAGTTGGCGCTGTGGTCGCTTGCCATTGCGCCCGGTAGTGCTCCGGATCAGGGCATTTCGGTCGTTTGACCACTGGTAACGGTTCCGTCACGACGCTTGCCAGGTAGTAACTGGTGTTGCAAGAGTGAACTGCTGGGTCTGGTGTTACTAGTGGGAAGGGAGGGGCGCTCCGCCCGAGCGCCGCCGCTTATGAAACGAAGCATCACCAAGTCCGGAATTTGCACGGCCGTCACTGCGGCGGCCATCACCACCGCGGCCGGGATAGTTCCGGTGGCCGCGCTGGCCGCGCCGGCGCTGCCCGAACTACCGCAGAAATTGGCCGGGAAGACCATCTTCCTGGACCCGGGCCATCAGGGGCCCAATCACAGTCAGGACACCAACAAACAGGTCAGTGACGGTCGCGGCGGCACCAAGGCGTGCCAGACCACCGGCATGACCACCCTGCACGGCATAGCCGAGCACACCATCACCTGGAACGTCGCGCAGTTGGTGCGCACCTCGCTCGAGGGCCTGGGCGCGCACGTGGTCATGAGCCGTCCGGACGACACCGGCTGGGGCGGCTGCATCGACGAACGGGCCCAGGCCGCCAACGCCTCCGGCGCGGACGTCGCCGTCAGCATCCACGCCGACAGCGGGCCCGCCGACGGCAAGGGCTTCCACCTCATCGTTCCGCAGCTGCCGGTCCCCGACGCCAAGGTCAACGAGGTGCAGTCCGGTGCGGGCCTGGCCGCCAGCAAGGCCATGCGCGACACCTACCTGCAGAGCGGCTACCAGGCCGCCACCTACAACGGCGCGGCGGAGGGACTCCAAACCCGTTCCGACGTCGCGGGTCCCGCACTGACCCTGGTGCCGGACGTCTTCCTCGAAATGGGCAACGGCGCCAACGCCGAGGACGCCCAGCAGCTGGAATCCCCGGAGGGACAGCTCAAGCACGCGGTCACCATCACCACCGGGATCGCCTCCTACCTGCTCGGCGTGCCGGTGCCCGCAGCCACCGACAAGCCGGCGGAGAAGGCGGCCGAGCCGGGAATCCCATCGGCGCAGCAGCTTCCGGCACAGGCTCCGGCTCCCGAGGCCTTGCTGGCCCCGCAAGCCGCGGTCCCGGTTCCTGAAGCCAGTGCCCCGCAGGCTCCGGCCGTCGTGCCCGAGGCCGTGGCTCCGCAGGCCCCGGCGGCGGTTCCGGAACCGACTCCCGAAGCCGTTGCGCCGCAAGCGCCCGTGGCGGTGGCTCCGCAGGTTCCGGCGGTCATCGTTCCGGCGCACGCCCCGAAGTCCCCGCCAATCATCGTTCCGGCGCGGGCTCCGCAGTCGACGACTACTCCGGCGGCTCCGGCCCCGGCGCAGCCCGGAACAAGTCAGGCGCAGCCCGGAACAAGTCAGGCTCAGCCCGGCACCAGTCAGGCTCAGCCCGGCACCAGTCAGGCTCAGCCCGGGACGAGTCAGGCCCAGCCAGGGCAGACTCCGGCGCTCCCGGCCCAGAACCCCGGGACACCGGGTGCCGGTCCGGCGCAACAGAATCCGGCGCAGCAGCCGGGTGCGGCGGTGCTCGGGGACGGGCTCCAGGTCCTCCAGCAGCTCGCCGACCAGTTCCTGAACAACTGGCAGCACGCGCAGACTCCGCCGCAGCCGGGCATCCAGCGGACCGTGCCGCAGCCGGGAACCACCCAGCCGCAGAACGGAACTCAGCCGCCGGCCGCGCAGACCAAGCCCGCCACCCCGGCGGTACGGGCGATCGCGGATCTGCGCGCACCGGTGCGGCAATCGCCGAGCACCCCTGGCGGTCAGGGGAATTCGGCGGCGCCGGGCGGCCTCGGAACACAGTCGACCCCGGGCGCGCAGGCTCCCGGGACCGACAAGAACTCCAAGACCGACAGCCTGGGCGCGGGTGGCTTGAGCTCACTGGTGCCGATGGCCGTGAAGCTCTTCGGCCCGCTGGCCAAGATGCTCACCGGTGACTCGGGTCTGGGTGCGGACCTGATCAACCTGGCCTACAGCGTGGTCTCGGTGCTCAGCAACACGCTGCTCGGCTCGACCGCAAAGTAGTCGAACAGATCGACGCGGAATCGCCCTCGCTCCGGATTATCCGGTGCGGGGGCGATTCTCGTCGGTGCATGGACGGGTCGTACCGGATGGACCCGGCTGTCGCTTTTCTGGCGAATGGGGGAGTTCGGGCAAACATCTCGCGATCGGATTGTGCGCGGCGGGATTTCGCGGCCACCTGCCTGGACAACACGGTTGTCGCCGATCGGCGGCGCACGTGCGGACAATCGCGTGTCCGGTGGTTGGCAAGCATCCGGCGCGGGAGTTGCATGAATTCGGGTCGAGTTCGACGGCCGGTGCGAACGCTCGGCCCGATGGACTCGTCGATCGAGGTGGATGATGGCGTTCGGTGTGGGTTTGAGTATCGGCACGGTCAACACGGTCTGCTCCACGGCGGCCGATCGAACCGGAAAGCTGCCGCCCGGCCGTCGAGGCATTCCTCCGGCCACCTGGCGCACCACCCTCACCTTCGACAGTTCCGGGACCGCCCGCGTCGGGCGCATTCCCCGGCACGGGCGCGTCATCACCGATTTCGCCGATCTCGGCCAGCGCGGCGCGCCGATGGCGCGGGTCGGGCACCGGGCGCTCTCGGCCGCGGATCTGGTGGCCACCGTGGCCTACAGCGTGGTCGCGGAGGTGCTGGGCAAACCCCCGGCGGGGGTGCTGGACCACGGGGAGACCGGTATCGCGGTGACCCATCCGGCCGGTTACTCCGCCACTCTGATCGCCGATCTGCGCACCGCGCTGGACGGCGTGGGCCTGGACCGGGCCACCCTGGTGGCCGAGCCGATCGCGGCCGCGTCCTGGCTGGCCGCCGAACGCGGGCCGCTCACACCGGGATTGGCGCTGGTCTACGACCTCGGCGGGGCCGGGCTGGACGTCACGCTGCTGCGCGTCGGCATGGGCGCGCCCAGCAATCCGGTCGTCGGCATGCCGCTGCACTCGGCCGATTACGGCGGCCGCGCCTTCGGCGACATGGTGGCGCGTACGCTGCGGCGGACCGCGGGCTCGCCGGTGGTGCCGCGCGGGCTGTCGGACGCGGACTCCGGGGAACTGCGTGCCGACCACATTCGCCGTTCGCTCGCCCTGGTCTACCAGTGCCTGGGGATCGCGGACGTCACCATGGCCGATGTGGATCGGATCCTGGTGGTCGGCGGGGCCGCACGGCCGCCCGAGGTGGCGCAGGTGCTGGCCAAGGAGCTGGCGCGTCCCGTGGTGGTCTCCGCGGACCCGGAACGGACCATCGCCGACGGCGCGGCCATCGCGGCCCGGCAAGCACTCCTGGCCCGGGAGTCGGCGGGCCATAAGCATCATGCGCTGACCGGATTCTTCCGGCGTGTCACCCGGGTGGCTGCGCTCTGACTTGATCTTTCGTCCCCCAGGTAAGCACTGATTTCGTGCCGTATGGGTAACTCGTCGGGTACGTCCAACATCGGTTCGCCACCTGACCGCAGGGCGGGTGCGTGCCGGTCGACGGCTCTCGGTCGTCCGCTGAAGTGCCGGGGAGGCGGGGGAGCGCTAACTCGTGCAAGCATCTTGCGAACTGTTGTTGACGCCCCTCCAGTTTGGTGTAACTATTGGGTACACATAACGCCACTGACTGGAGAGGTGACGACGATGTCTCCGACCACGACCCCCCTTGACGACCCCGTGGTTGCCGAAGCTCAGGAGTACGCCAACAAGCTGCTGCTGCTCTCGGAAGGGTCGGTGAACAAGCACTTCGACCCCTACGAGGACATCGACTGGGACAACCCGGACTTCGATTCCAACGCCCGCCCCGAGCGCTGGATCCTGCCGGAGTCCGCGGACCCGCTGGGCCGCCACGACTGGTACCAGTCGCTGACGGTGGAGCAGCAGATCGCGGTCGGCAAGTACCGCCAGGCCAATATCGCCAAGGTCGGCCTGCAGTTCGAGTCCATCCTGATCAGCGGCATGGTCAACCACACCTTCTCGCTGCCCAACGGTGACGCGGAATTCCGCTACTGCACCCACGAGATGGCCGAGGAACTCAACCACACCCTGATGTTCCAGGAGATGGTGAACCGCATCGGCGTGGACGTCCCGGGCATGGGCCCGCTCGTCCGCCAGCTGCGCCTGCTCGGCGTGCCCGTCGCGGTCGCCTTCCCGAACCTGTTCTTCATGGCCGTGCTCGCCGGCGAGGAGCCGATCGACCACATCCAGAAGCAGATCCTGCGCTCGGGCGAGGAAGTCCACCCGATCATGCGCGGCGTGATGAGCATCCACGTCGCCGAGGAAGCCCGCCACATCTCCTTCGCGCACGAGTTCCTCAAGCACCACGTGCCGGAGCGCAACGCGGCCGAGCGCTTCATCCTCTCGATCGCCATGCCCGTCATCATGTTCATCCTGGGCCGGTCCATCGCGACCCCGCCGAAGAAGTTCTTCCAGGAGTTCGACATCCCGGAGACGGTCCGCAAGGAGCTGTTCTACGGCTCCAAGGAGGCCAAGCAGGTCTTCGCCGACTACTTCATCGATGTGCGCGCCCTCGCCGACGAGATCGGTCTGATGAACCCGATCTCCAAGCGGGTCTGGAAGCTGCTCGGCATCTCCGGCCCGGTGTCGCGCTACCGCTCGGAGCCCATCCGCTCCGGCAAGGTCGCGTAGGAAGGGGACGTACAGTGCCGTACGTTGTCACTCAATCCTGTTGCAGCGACGCCTCGTGCGTCTACGCCTGCCCGGTCAACTGCATCCATCCGACTCCCGACGAGCCGGACTTCCTGACCGCGGAAATGCTCTACGTCGACCCGCAGGCCTGTGTGGACTGCGGGGCGTGCGCGACCGCCTGCCCGGTGGACGCCATCACCTCCTCGAAGAAGCTGACCGAAGCGCAGCTGCCGTTCATCGAGATCAACGCCGACTTCTACCGCCAGGAACGGCCGCGGCCGCTCCTGGCCCTGCCGATTCCCGCGGCCGAGGTCAAGCCCGGCCGGGAACCGTTGCGGGTGGCCGTGATCGGCTCGGGCCCGTCGGCCATGTACGCCGCCGACGAACTGCTCACCCAGCCCGGCGTGTCGGTGACCGTGTTCGACAAGGTGACCACGCCCTACGGTCTGGCCCGCTTCGGCGTCGCGCCCGACCACACCAAGACCCGCCAGGTCGGCGAGCTGTTCGACGTGATCTCCGCGCAGCCCGGCTTCGGCTCGTACCTGAACGTCAATGTGGGCGAGCACGTTTCGCACGAGGAACTGCTGGCGCACCACCACGCGGTGATCTACGCCGTCGGCGCGTCCTCGGACCGCAAGCTGGGGATCCCGGGTGAGGGGCTGCCCGGCAGCACCTCCGCCACCGACTTCGTGGCCTGGTACAACGGCCACCCCGACCAGGCGGGCCGGTTCTTCGACCTGTCGGCGCGGCGCGCGGTGATCGTGGGCAACGGCAATGTGGCGCTGGACGTGGCGCGCATCCTGACCACCGATCCGGAACTGCTGGCCGGCACCGACGTGTCCCAGCGGGCGCTGAACGCGTTGCGGCGCAGCAATATCGAAGAGGTCGTGATCCTCGGACGGCGCGGTCCGGCCGAATCCGCCTTCACCGTGCCGGAATTCGTGGGCCTGCTGGGCGCCGATGTCGACATCGTGGTCGAGGGCGAGCTGCCGCCGATCGTCGAGGGCATGTCGCAGAAGGTCGAGCACAAGCTGAAGCTGCTGCACGGCTTGGCTGATCGGCCCGTGGGCGGACGCAAGCGGATCGTGTTCCGGTACTTGTCGGCGCCGGTGACCATCGCCGGCGTGGACCGGGTGACCGGGGTCGAGGTGGTGCGCAACGAGCTCGTCACCGGCGACAACGGCGCGGTGCACGCGGTTCCGACCGAGGACGTCGAGACCCTCGACGCCGGACTGGTGCTGACCTCGGTGGGCTACCGCGGTGTGGCGCTGCCGGGCGTGCCGTTCGACGAGCGGGCCGGGATCATCCCGAACCTGGACGGACGGGTGCTCGAGGAGTCCGGCGGCGCGGTGGTGTCCGGCGCGTACGTGACCGGCTGGATCAAGCGCGGCCCGACCGGGTTCATCGGGACCAACAAGTCCTGCGCGCAGCAGACGGTCCGCCAGCTGGTGGACGACTTCAATGCCGGGCGGCTGACCCGGCCCGCCCGCAGCGCGGGCGATTTCGACCGGCTCGTCGGTGAGCGGCAGCCGCACGCCATCCGTGGCGGCGCGGTCAACCGGCCCCGGCGCAAGCTGTCCCTGATGGTGCGTCGCTGACCCCACCCCTGTCGGCGTCGTCCCTCGGAAGGCCGCCGCGCGCAACCCCTGTGCGTGCGGCGGCCTTCGTCATGTCCGGTCCGGCCGGGCGGTCCGCCGCGACTTTTTGTGCCGGGCAACGTATCCGGCGTCGCCGCTGCTGCGAATCTCGGGGGTCTGTGCGAACGTCGGCCGACGCCGTCGAGTCCGCTGTACCGATGGTGTTGTGCGAGTTGTAATACCGTGTTTGCTCACAGCGACATCTCCGGTAGTAGGGAAGATTTCGTCGCGAATCACGGACGGTACGGCGGCCGGCGTGGGGCATTCCGGGACAGCTACCGACCAGTGATCAGTAATCCGCCCGTCCGTACTGACGATGCGGTTTTGTTTTCCGGACACTACTCGCCTACCGGTCGGTATGAATTTAATGTTCGCTGTGATGTAGCCATCGCTAAAGACTGTTCGGTTGCCTTTATGGGGGAGTCGGATTCGATCTTGCTACGGCGGTTGCCTGACCAGTAGATTCGCCAACTTCGCTACTGGACGCGAAATCTTTTCTCCCGATTCGATATTCAATGCCCGCAAACGCCAGCTAACCTGAACGCGCTGTTTGGAAAACGACCGCGACCACATGGTTGGTACGCCTGACGGGCCGTGGTCTCGGTGCGTTGACGGGATAGCAATGACAGTTGGCTTTGGCATGAGCATCGGCACAGTGAACTCTGTATGGGCCACCACGGCCGGTGAAAGGAACCGACCAGCCGTGCGGGTTCGTCGGACCGCTGTCACCTTCGACAGCGCCGGCGGCCCGCAGATCGGGGGGGTTCCCAGGTTCGCGCCGGTGGTCACCGACTTCGCGGACCTCACGGCCGATCCCGACCCGGTGGTCATCGGGGGCCGCATCTGGTCGCCCGCGGACCTCATCGCGGCGGTGGTGAACGGGCTGATCGAATCCCACGCGCCCGAAGCGCCCGCCGTAACCACGTATCCCGCTTGCTATTCGGACAAACTCGTCACCCGTATTCGGCGGGCACTGGACTGGTCCGGCGCGGCGGACGTCACCCTGATGCCCGAACCGGTCGCCGCAGTCGAATGGCTCGACGAGGAATACGGCCTCTCGGAGAACGGGATCACCCTGGTCTACGACCTCGGCGGCAACAGCCTCGACCTGGCCGTGGTGCGCACCGAAGCCGAGGTGGAGGAGCGCGGCATCCTCGGCCGCGCCGAACGCTCCTACGACTTCGGCGGTCGGCCGCTGGGCGCGCTGCTGGCCAAGTACGCACGCAGCATCGCGCCCGGCGCGACCGAGCCGGTCTCGGCCGTGGTGCCCGCCTCCGACACGAACCGGCTGCGCAGCTGGCATATTCGCAATTCGCTACGCCTGGTCCGGTCCGTCGTGCACCGGGCCGGGCTGCACATGGAGGAGATCGACCGGGTGCTGCTGATCGGCGGCGCGGCCCGGCCCCCCGAGGTGGCACGCGTGCTGGCCGATCTGGGCCGCCCGGTCGTCATGTCGCCCGATCCCGCGCACACCGCCGCCGTCGGCGCGGCCATCGCGGCCTTTCGCAGCGTCGATACCGGTTCCGCCATCGGGCGCTACGCCCCTCGTGCCGCCGTGATCTCCGGCGCGGCAGTCGCTTCCGCGCTCGCCATGTCCGCCGCCACCGTGCTCGGCGGGCCCGTCGCCGGGCCGCCCGGACTGCAGGCCGCCCCCGAACCCGCCGACCCGCCCGCCGGCACCTCGACCCTCGGCGGCGGGGACGTCATGGTCCTCGACGACGTTACCGCCCCCGCGGGTACCCGCTCCCACGCCGTCACCACCGTGGCCGCCGTGCGCAGCTACGCGCCGCAGGCCCCGACGGTCACCTCCACCTGGTACAACGGCCGCCCCGTCGACACCACGGGCGGCGGCAGCCACTGCGAGACCCGCGCCCTGACGCTGGCCAATCCGGCTGTCACCTACGCGAACCCGGCCCAGTTCACCAACCCGCTCCCGTTCCAGAACCCCGTTCTCGCGGGCTGGACCATCGGCGGCTACGTCGGCAAGACCCCCAAGGTCAGCATCCCCGGCGTCCCCTCCGCCACCCAGCCCGGCGGAACCACCCCTGGCGCAACCCAACCGGGCACCGGTCAGCCCGGGACGACGCAGCCGGGCACGACACAACCCGGCGGAACCCAGCCCGGCGCAGGTCAACCGGGCAGTGGCCAGCCCGGTGCGGGTCAACCGGGCAGCGGTCAGCCCGGTGCGGGTCAGCCCGGCAGCGGTCAGCCCGGTGCGGGTCAGCCCGGCAGCGGTCAGCCCGGTGCGGGTCAGCCCGGTGCGGGCCAGCCGGGTTCGGGCCAGCCCGGCGGCACGACTCCCGGCGGCGCGACGGGCGGAACCGGTGCCGGCACCGGAACCCCCGGCACCTCGACCCCAGGCGGCACCGGCGGAACCACCACGGGTGGCACGACTTCCGGTGGCGGTGCCTCGAACCCGGGCGGCGGCACCTCGGCAGGCGGCGGTGCGACCGGCGACCCCGCTGGTGCCAACACCGGCGGTGCGTCACCCGGTTCCAACGGCGGAGGCTCCAATCCCGGTGGCGCGAATCCGGGTGGTTCCAACCCTGGTGGTTCAAACCCCGGTGGCTCCAACGTGGGCGGCTCGAACCCGGGTGGTTCCAACCCTGGTGGCTCGAACCCGGGTGGTTCCAACCCTGGTGGGTCGAATCCGGGTGGCTCCAACCCTGGCGGTTCCAATGCGGGCGGTTCCAACCCCGGCGGTTCCAACCAGGGCGGTTCGAAGCCCGGCGGGGCCACTGGCGGCGCTGGAACCGGCGGCGGCGCAGCATCTCCCGGCGGCTCGAAGCTCGGCGGCTCCCAAAGCGGCGCGACCGGTGGCGGTTCTCAGGGCGGCGCGACCGGTGGCGGTTCCCAGGGCGGCGCATCCAAGGGCGGCGCGGGCGGTTCTTCCACCGGCGGCAGCCACGGCGGCGGCATGGGCGGTGGAGCCGGTGGCGGGATGGGCGGCGGCGGCAAGGGTGGTGGTGGCGGTGGCAAACACTGACCCCTTGCGGCAGTGCGCTTCCCGCCCGCTCAGGCAGGGCTCGGCGCGGGCCTCGGATCGGTCGCGGGCCTCGGGCCCGGGAGGTCCGGCGCGGCCCGCGGGATCGCAGTCGTTGGCGGCGTTGGCTTTCGGTCTGGCTCTCACCAGGCGCGTTGTCCCGCGCGCCGGTGAGGGTGGCGGGGGAGATCGGGCGGTGGCGTCCCACCATCCGCCGGCTTCCCACGGTGACGCAGGCGGTGGCGGGACCGACCAGCCCGCCCCGCCTCGTCCCGTCGAGTGAGGGGGAATCCCTCTCGTGGACCGGTGTCAGGGGTGCGGGGCGCTGCGGGCTCCGCGGCCCTGACGCCAGAGTGACCGGCCCACCCCGCATTCCAGTGCCCGGAGCGCGGTGGTGGGCCTGTCGCGTGTGCGACGGGTCAGCGGGCGGTGAAGCCGCCGTCGACGGCCAGCGCCGCGCCGGTGATGAACGACGCCTCGTCGCTGAGGAGATAGGCGCAGAAGGCGGCGATCTCGTCGGGGCGGGCGATGCGGCCCAGCGGGTGCAGGGCGGCGATGGCGGCCTCGCCTTCGGGGGTGGCGCCCATGGAGTTCCGGAAGGCGGGGGTGTCGACCGCGCCCGAGACCAGGGCATTCACCCGGATGGACTGCTCCGCCCCTTCCAGGGCGACGGCGCGGGTCAGGCCCACCACACCGTGTTTGGCGGCCACGTACGGCGCGACCTGCGCCATGCCGACCACGCCCAGGTTGGAGGCGTTGTTGAGGATCGCGCCCCCGCCGGTGGCCGCGAGCGCCGGAACCTGGTGGCGCAGGCCGTAATAGACGGCGGTCAGGTTCAGTTCGAGGTCGGCGCGCCAGCCCGCCTCGTCGATGTCCTGGACCGGGCCGAAGGCGTTGACCGCGCCCGCGTTGTTGAAAGCCCCGTCCAGGCGGCCGAATTCGGTGATCGCCGCGGCGGTCAGCCGTTCCACGTCGGCTTCGACGGTGACGTCGGTGGGGACGAACAGCGCCCGTCCGCCCGCGGCGCGGATCTCCCCGGCCATGCGGTCGCCGGCTTCCTTGCCGCGCGCGCCGAGCACGACGGCCCCGCCCTCGGCGGCGATCCGCCGGGCCACGGCCGCGCCGACTCCCGAGGTGGCACCGGTGATCAGGACGACCTTGGATTCGAACCGGGTCATGACTGCGTCTCCTTGCGGTAGAGCGGATTTCGTTGACGTGTCATAGTCAACGCCGCGCGGAGACCGGCCGCTGGCGGAAAACGGCCGTCACACTTGATGTGTCATGTATTGGGGGATCGGGCGGGGGCGAGTAGATCGGGCAGTTCGTCGAGGCTGTCGATGACCGTCGCCAGGGCCGCATCCGGCAGCTCGGCGGTCAGATACCCCCACGGCCCGCGGCGGATCAGCACCGGCCGCATGCCCGCCGCCAGCACCGGCAGCACATCGTTGTCGACGCGGTCGCCGACGTAGCAGATCTCGTCGGGCTCGACGCCCGCCACCTCCGCGACCTTGGTGAAGAACTTGGGATCCGGCTTCTCCAGCTCCCATTCGGCCGAGGTGTAGACCGCGTCCACCGGCAGGTCCATGCGCTCGAGCGCCGACTTCGCCTGCGGCGGCTGGTTTCCCGCGATGATCACGGTGATCCCGCGCCGCTGCAGTTCGCGCAGCGCGCGGACCACATCCGGGTAGAGGTCGTCGGCGTCGAAGTTGTTGCGCAGGCTCGCGGGTTCCGCGGCGGCCCAGGCCACTTGCTCGGCCTCCAGGTCGAGGTCGGGCCGGAACAGGGCGAAGGCGTCGGTGAGGGGACGTCCGGTGGCCGCCATCCCGCCGATGACGCCGAGGAACGCGAAGCGGGGCACGCCGAGCCAGTCGGCCCAGCGGCACCAGATGCGTGTCTCGTCGATCAGCGTCTCGCCCACATCGAATACCGCAGCCTTGATCATTCGTCCAGCGTATCGGGCGGGCGTTCAGCGCTGGGCGTTGAGGAAGCCGATGGCGGTCGCGCCCCACCAGCAGACCTGCGACGCCATCCCGGTGGCCGCGCCCCACGCCAGCAGCCGCGGGGTCAGGGGAGCGTCGCCGCGCGCGGCGAGTCGGCGATTGAGCGAGTAGGCCTGAATTCCATTGAGAGTCAGCACCAGGACCAGCGCCAGCTTGGTGCGGGTCATGGTGGAGGAGAGGTCGGGCTCCAGCACGCAGCCGCTGGCCACCAGTCCGGCCAGGCCCAGCCAGATGGGGACGTGCAGACGGCTCACCGCGCGCAGTGCCGACGCGAGGTCGAGACGGCCTGCGGCCCAACGCAGTACGAACGAGTCGGCGGTGAGGACGCCGCCGAATCCGACCACCAGCGAGGCGAGGTGGACGAACACGCCGCCGTGGTGGACGGTGGGGCTCGCGGTGACATGGGCGGCGATCCAGAGGGCGGCGGTCAGCGCGCCGGTGGCCAGCAGCGCGTACGCGGCCGTGATGCCCCAGGAATCCTGCGGGATGCCCGCTGTCCCGGTGTGCTGCCGGGCGCTGCTGATCTGGAGCATGTCGAGCCTTCTATTAGGTAAGGAAAGCCTAATTTACTGACTCCGCCGGCGTGATGGCAAGTCGACAACGATCACGCCACGATCGGCGTCGGGCACACTGGGGTGAGTTGTGCACGCGGGAGGGGAAGCCTGATGGACACCAGAATCCGGGGGACGGTCATGCCGGTGCTCGAGGTCGCCCTCGACCCCGGGGACAGCCTCGTCGCCGAAGCGGGCCAGCTGTCGTGGATGACCGAGAGCATCCGCCTCAACACCTCCACCCGGGCCGCGGCCGGCGGCGTCTTCGGCGCGGTCCGCCGGGCCATGGCCGGGGCGGGCCTGTTCATGACCGAATACACCGCCCACCGCCAGTCCGGCAGCGTGTCCTTCGCGGCGAAACTCCCCGGCCAGATCCTGCCCGTCCAGATCGCCAAGGACCGCGAATACCTGGTCCACCGGCACGGATTCCTCTGCGCCGCAGGCGATGTCCGGGTGGCCCTGAGCTTCCAGCGGCGCCTGGGCGCGGGCATCTTCGGCGGCAGCGGCTTCACCCTGCAGCGGCTCAGCGGCGAGGGCTATGCCTGGGTGGAACTCTCCGGCGAGGTCATCACCTACGACCTGGCCCCCGGCGAGACCCTGCGCGTCCACCCCGGCCACGTCGGATTGTTCGACGCCTCGGTCGATTTCGACATCACCATGATGAAGGGTGTCCGCAACGTACTCTTCGGCGGCGACGGGCTGTTCCTCGCCGCACTCACCGGGCCCGGACGGGTCTGGCTGCAATCACTGACCATCACCAACCTCGCCCACTCCCTCATCCCGTACCTGCCGTTCCCCGAACCCGGAAACCAGTCCCGTTGAGCGAGTTCTTCACGCCCACCACCGGTTACGCCCGACTGAGCTATGTCGGAGAAGCCCCGGATGGCGAGGACATCCTGTACCTGACCTTCGACGGCGGAGACACGTGGGAACGAGTGACCGTCGACTGAGGGTCCACGGCGCCGAATCCGGTCAGGCGGTGAGTTCGAGCGGCAGCGCGGCGGTGGCGTAGCGGTCCAGCGCTACTTCGGCCAGCAGCGGGTGTGCGCCGATCGTCTCGGCGTGCCGGACCAGCGGCAGTGCGTCGCGCAGGCGGTCGGTCAGCAGGCCCGGGGCCAGGAACCAGGGCGCGACCAGGATGCGTTCGGCCCCGCGCGACCGGAGCCGGGCGAAGGCCTTGTCGACCGTGGGTTGCGTGGTGGCGAAACAGATTTCGGTGTCCCAGCCGGTCATGGCGGTGAGCAGCCGCGCCACGTCGCCGGTGCGAGTGTTGGCGACCGCGGACGTCGAGCCCACGGCGGCGACGGCGATGCCCCAGCGTGGACCGGCGGTCCGGCGCAGCCGTCCGGTCGAGGCCTCGCTGACGGCGGCGGGCCGGAAGTCGGTGCCCGCGGCCATGGCCGCCGCGATGCGATCGCGCAGCGCGATGATCAGATGCGGATCGGGACCGAGCACCTCGGCCTGGGTCAGCCGCAGCTGCGGATGCCGGTCGCGTGCGGCGTCCAGCATCCCGGGCAGATCCACTCGCGCGTGGAACGCGTTGCCCAGCAGCAACGGCACCACCACGGCGTGCGAATGCCCGTCCGCGGCAACGGCATCGATGACCTGATCCACCGACGGCGTGCTCAGATCCAGGAACGCCAGTCGCACATCGAGATCCGGCCGCTGCTCCGCGATCCGCGCGACCACCTCGCGCATGGTCGCCGCCGACCGTGGGTCGCGGCTGCCGTGCGCGACGGCGATGAGCGCGGGCGCGTGCTCGATGCGGAACAGGGTGGCCGCCCCGGCCCGCACGGTCGCCACGCTGCCGAGCGTGGCGGGGAAGGTCGAACCGCCCGGCCAGACGGCCGGAACTGCGCCGTTGCCGGGCGGATTCATCTCAGGCTCCGACTTCGACCGCGGTCAGCGCGTCGCCGACCAGGCCCGCGGCCAGGGTGTTGCCGCCCGCGGGGTCGATCAGCAGGAACGAGCCGGTGTGGCGGTTGACGCTGTAGTCGTCGGCCACGATCGGGTCGGCCACGCGCACCGAGATGCGGCCGATGTCGTTGAGCGACAGCGACTCCGGGTTCGGGTCGGCGGCCAGGTGCTGCTCGTCGAACCGCTCGATCAGCGCGCCGACGATGGCCTGCGTGGTGCGGGTGCCGTGCTTGAGCAGCAGGCGCGCGCCCGGGCGCAGCGGCTTGTCGCCGAGCCAGCAGACGGTGGCGTCGAAGGCGTCGATCGGCTCGGGAGCGCCCTCGGCGGCGGCGATCACGTCACCGCGCGAGACGTCCACGTCGTCGGCCAGCACCAGGGTGACGCTGCGGCCCGGCTGCGCCGAGGCGAGTTCACCGTTGGGGGTGTCGATGCGCTCGACCGTGGTGCGGGTGCCGGAGGGGAGCACCACGACCTCGTCGCCCTTGGACACCAGGCCCGCCGCGACCTGACCCGCGTAGCCGCGGTAGTCGGGGTATTCGGCGGTGCGAGGCCGGATCACGTACTGCACCGGGAAGCGCAGCCCGATCTCGTGGCGGCCGTGCACATCCGCGTCCACCGGCACCGACTCCAGGTGCTCGATGAGCGAGGGCCCGTCGTAGTAGGGGGTGTTCTCCGAGCGCGAGGCGACATTGTCGCCGTGCAGAGCGGAGACCGGGATCTCCTGCACGTCCTCGGCGGCCCAGCCGAGTTTGGCGGCCAGCTCGTTGAATTCGGTCTTGATCTTGTCGAAGACGCCCGCCGGATCATCGACCAGGTCGATCTTGTTCACGGCCAGCACCAGCTTCGGCACGCCCAGCAGCGCCATGACGGCGGCGTGGCGGCGGGTCTGCTCGATGACGCCCTTGCGGGCGTCGACCAGCAGGATCACCAGCTGCGCCGTCGACGCGCCCGACACCGTGTTGCGGGTGTACTGGACGTGGCCCGGGGTGTCGGCGAGCACGAAAGACCGCTCGGGCGTGGCGAAGTAGCGGTACGCCACGTCGATGGTGATGCCCTGCTCGCGCTCGGCGCGCAGGCCGTCCACCAGCAGCGACAGGTCCGGAGTCGACAGACCCTTGTCGACCGACGCGCGGGTGACGGCGTCGATCTGGTCCGCGAGCACGGACTTCGTGTCGTACAGCAGCCGTCCGACCAGGGTGGACTTGCCGTCGTCGACCGATCCGGCGGTGGCCAGTCTCAACAGGTCGGACATCAGAAGTAACCCTCTCGCTTGCGGTCTTCCATGGCGGCCTCGGAGACACGGTCGTCGCCGCGGGTAGCGCCACGTTCGGTGAGCCGGGACGCGGCGACCTCGGCGAGGATCGCGTCATTGTCGGCGGCGTCGGAAATGATGGCGCCGGTGGTGGATCCGTCGCCGACGGTGCGGTAGCGCACCGACTTGACCAGCAGCTCCTCACCCTCGGCCGGACCGCCCCACACGCCGGGGGTCATCCACATGCCGTCGCGCTGGTACACCGGGCGCTCGTGGGCGTAGTAGATGCTGGCCAGCTCCACGTCCTCGCGGGCGATGTAGCGCCAGATGTCGAGCTCGGTCCAGTTGGAGATGGGGAACACGCGCACGTGCTCGCCCGGAGCGTGGCGGCCGTTGTACAGGTTCCACAGCTCGGGACGCTGACGCTTGGGGTCCCAGCGGCCGAAGGCGTCGCGCAGCGAGAAGATGCGCTCCTTGGCGCGCGAACGCTCCTCGTCGCGGCGGCCGCCGCCGAAGACCGCGTCAAAGCGGTTCTCGTTGATGGCGTCCAGCAGCGGCACCGTCTGCAACGGGTTGCGGATGCCGTCGGGGCGCTCGGTCAGGCGGCCGTCGGCGAGGTAGTCCTCGACCGAGGCGACATGCAGTCGCAGGCCGTACTTCTCGACCACCTTGTCGCGGAACGCGAGGACCTCGGGCAGGTTGTGCCCGGTGTCCACGTGCAGCAGCGCGAACGGCAGCGGCGCCGGCCAGAAGGCCTTGATCGCCAGGTGCAGCAGGACGGTGGAGTCCTTGCCGCCGGAGAAGAGGATCACCGGCCGCTCGAATTCGCCTGCCACCTCACGGAAGATGTGGATGGACTCGGATTCGAGCGCGGCCAGGGTGTCGAATTCAGTCTCGAGTGAGGTCATGAGGCGTGCAACCCGCATTCGGTCTTGGCGAGCCCGGCCCAGCGGCCGGATCGCGCGTCGGATCCCGGTTCCGGCTTCCGCGTGCACGGAGCGCAACCGATGGAGGGATAGCCCTCTTCCACAAGGGGATTGACGAGAATGCCGTTGGCCTCGATGTAGGAGGCCATCTCGTCATCGGACCAGGCGGCGATCGGATTGATCTTCACCAGGCCGAAGCCCTCGTCGTAGGAGATGAGGGGTGCGTTGGCGCGAGTCGGCGCCTCCACTCGACGGATGCCGGTCACCCAGGCGTTGTATCCGACGAGGGACTTCTTCAGGGGGACCACCTTGCGCAGGCGGCAGCATTCGGCGGCGTCACGTGCGAACAGATCCTTGCCCAGCAGCTGATCCTGTTCGGCCACACTGTTTTCCGGCTGCACGTTCACGATGTTCACGCCGTAGACCAGCTCGACCGCGTCCCGGGTGCCGATGGTCTCGGCGAAGTGGTAGCCGGTGTCGAGGAACAGCACGTCCACGCCGGAGCGGACCTGCGAGGCCAGCTGCACCAGGACCGCGTCCTGCATGTTCGAGGCCACGATGTAGTTGGTGCCGAAGGTGTCCTCGGTCCACTGCAGCAGTTCCTGCGCGGTCGCGTTCGGGCCCAGCTCGGCATTGCCCTTGTCGACCAGGGCGCGCAGCTCGGACTCGGCGAGTTTCGTTGTGGTCATGGATGTTTCTCCCAACTACCGCAGGTCTGCTTCATCGGCACGGACAGCCCAGACGGCGAAACGCTCACCCTCGTCACGGTTCTTGACGAAGTTGCGCACCACGCGCTCGATGTAGTCGCCCAGTTCTTCGCTGGTGACCTTGTGCTGGCGCAACTTCCGGCCGAAGCCGGAGTCGAGTCCCAGGCTGCCTCCGAGGTGAACCTGGAAGCCCTCGATCTGATTCCCGTCACCGTCGTCGACCAGCTGGCCCTTGAAGCCGATGTCGGCGATCTGGGACCGGCCGCAGGAGTTGGGGCAGCCGTTGATGTTGATCGTGATCGGGACGTCGAGCTGCGCGTTGATGTCCGCGAGCCGCTGCTCCAGCTCCGGCGCCAGCACCTGCGAGCGCTTGCGGGTCTCGGTGAACGACAGCTTGCAGAACTCGATGCCGCTGCACGCCAGCAGGTTCCGCCGCCAGATGGACGGACGGCCGTGCAGGCCCAGCGGTTCCAGCGCGTCGATCAGCTGCTCGACCTTGTCGTCGGGGACGTCGAGGACGATGAGCTTCTGGTAGGGGGTGAAACGCACCCGGTCCGAACCGACCGCCTCGACGGCGTCGGCGACCTGGGTCAGGATGGTGCCCGACACGCGACCGGCGATGGGGGAGAAGCCGATGGCGTTGAGGCCGTTGCGCAGCTTCTGCACACCGATGTGGTCGATCGGGCGCTCCGGCTGCACCGGCGCGGGGCCGTCGATCAGCTTGCGCTTCAGGTACTCGTCCTCGAGCACCTGACGGAACTTCTCCACACCCCAGTCCTTGACCAGGAACTTGAGGCGGGCCTTGGTTCGCAGGCGGCGGTAGCCGTAGTCGCGGAACAGCGAGACGACCGCTTCCCACACGTCCGGAACCTCGTCGAGCGGCACCCACGCGCCGAGGCGCTGGGCCAGCATCGGGTTGGTGGACAGGCCGCCGCCGACCCACAGGTCCAGGCCGGGCCCGTGCTCCGGATGCTCGACGCCCACGAAGGCGACGTCGTTGATCTCGTGGACCACGTCCTGCTGGCCGGAGATGGCGGTCTTGAACTTGCGCGGCAGGTTGGAGTATTCCTTCTTGCCGATGTAGCGCTTGACGATCTCGTCGATGGCCGGGGTCGGGTCGAGGATCTCGGTGAGCGACTCACCGGCCAGCGGCGAACCCAGCACGACACGCGGGCAGTCGCCGCACGCCTCGGTGGTCTGCAGGCCGACCGCTTCGAGGCGACGCCAGATCTCCGGCACGTTCTCGATCTCGATCCAGTGGTACTGGACGTTCTCACGGTCCGACAGGTCGGCGGTGTCGCGGCCGAACTCGGTGGAGATGCCCGCGAGGGTGCGCAACTGGGCGAGGTTCAGCGCGCCCGCGTCGCACCGCACCCGCATCATGAAGTAGCGGGCCTCGAGCAGGTCGATGTTCTCGTCGCCGGTGTAGGTGCCGTCGTAGCCCTGCTCACGCTGGGTGTAGAGACCCCACCAGCGCATGCGGCCGCGCAGGTCGCTCTTGTCGATCGAGTCGAAACCCTGCTTCGAGTAGATGTTCTCGATGCGGGCGCGCACATTGAGCGGGTTGTCGTCCTTCTTGGACTGCTCGTTGGCGTTGAGCGGCTCGCGGTAGCCGAGCGCCCACTGGCCCTCCGACTTGCGCTTCACCGGACGGGCCGTGCGCTCACGCCGGACGGGCTGCGCCGAATCGGGCACAGTCTGCGGCGTATCGGAACTGGTGGCGTCGGTGCTCGACGTCATGGGGGTCGCTCCTGAAGGTCTTGCGGGCAGGCGGGAGGGGCTGGCTCACGCCTCCGATATCAGAGAACCGGCTCTATACGGCGTCAGGGAGACGCCGGATTCCGGGAGAATGGGAGCCGATCTACCGGAGGCTTCCGGACAGACAGCTCGCGCTGCAGACACGCTTGAAGTCGACATGGCGACGCGCCACGAGTCGTACTCCGAGTCCAGTCATGTGGCTTATTGTGCCACGTCAGAAGGGTCGTTCCGACTGCCGGATCGAATTTTCCGCAGTTTTCCGGGAAATCCCCTGGATACATTGTCCGATTTGTGACGGGCATCATAGATCAACACCGGCCAAACCACTTGGACGGTTGACCTGAACGATTCGGTGTGAATGCCTCGGTAATTCGGGACGAGTCTAGGACGCGCGATCGGCGTCGGCCTCGGTCAGGCGGGCCTTCGCGGCGGCGAGGCGGGCCAGCTCGTCACCCAGTTCCGGGGAGAACATCCAATCCGGCCGATCGATGAATCCGGCCGGTAGGTACTCCGAGCGGACGGCCGTCCGATAGCCCAGGTCCCGGGCCCAGCAGGCCAGGCCCAGCAGCGGCAGCGAGAACACGCCTTCGGGATCGTTGCGCCACACGTCGTTGTCGAAGAACGCCCGATGCCGCCGCAGCGCGTGGGTCAGCTCGCGGTCGAAGCCCTCCGAATCGCCGTCGGCCAGCCGGATGAACACCTCCACGGCCGGGCGGAACAGCAGGTCGGTGACGCCCTGCGCGCCCACGCGGCTGGTGGTGTCCAGCGCCCAGGCCGCCTCGTAGACGCTCTTCGGCCCGTACCGCCACGCGGTCTGCAGCAGGCGCACCCACTCGTACTGGAAGTCGTCGAAGGCGTCGTCGCCGAACTCGCGCAGCCGGTCGATCGGATAGTCGACCAGCTCGGCCATGGCCTCGGCGTCGCGGGCGATGAGCGTCCACCAGAACGCCGCCCGCCAGCCCGCCACCTTGTCGTGCCGGTCGAAGCCGGATTCGATGCCGTCCGCGCGGAACCGGCGGGTCACCGTCTGCTCGGTCGAATGGGCGAAATACCAGGTCCGCGACCGCAGCGCCGCCGGATCCGGCAGCAGCATGGTGGCCAGCAGCACGCCGTCCATGGACCGCGAGAAGTTCGGCCCGTCCGGCCGCACCGGCCGCCGCGCCCGGTAGACCACCGGGGCCACCGACCCCTCGTCCACTTCCCTGATCGACTTGGCGTCGATCTCGTGCCGCGGCACCTCGATCATCGGCTCGTTCCCGTCCGCACCCGGACCAGCTCGCACCCGGCCCGCCGAAATCCCTTGGAATGTACCCGGATTCACCCGGCGCCGCCCGGCGGGAACGCGGCCGCCCCGCCCGGACCCGGGAGCGCCGCCGGACCGGCCGCCACCGGGTGCGCTGTGATGCGGGCAACCGGTCACACTGAACGGGTGACCTCGACTGCTCCCGAACAGACCACCGGCCCGGCCGCCGCGGACGACTCCGCCGCGCCCGTGCTGCGCGACTTCGGGGGCGGGCCGTTCGGGATCTACATCCACGTGCCGTTCTGCGCCACCCGCTGCGGATACTGCGACTTCAACACCTACACGGCGGGGGAGCTGGGCTCCTCGTCCTCGCCGCAGTCCTGGTTCGAGGCGCTGCGCGGCGAGCTGGCCACGGCGGCACGGGAATTCGACGCGCTGCCCTCCGCGACGCCGGCGGTCGAGACGGTGTTCGTGGGCGGCGGCACGCCGTCGCTGCTCGGCGGTGACGGCCTGGCCGGGGTGCTCGACGCGATCCGCGACAACTTCACCCTCGCGCCCGGCGCGGAGGTGACCACCGAGTCCAATCCGGAATCCACCTCGCCGGAGTTCTTCGAGCGGCTGCGCGCGGCCGGGTACACCCGGATCTCGCTGGGCATGCAGTCGGCCGCCCAGCACGTGCTGAAGATCCTGGACCGCACCCACACGCCGGGCCGGGCGGTGGCGGCCGCGCGGGAGGCCCGCGCGGCGGGCTTCGACCACGTCAATCTGGACCTCATCTACGGCACCCCCGGCGAATCCGACGCCGATCTGGACGCCAGCCTCGACGCCGTGCTGTCCGCTGGCGTCGACCACGTCTCGGCCTACTCGCTGATCGTGGAGGACGGCACCGCGCTGGCCCGCCGCGTCCGCCGCGGCGAACTGCCCGCCCCCGACGACGACGTGCTGGCCGCCCGCTACGAACGCATCGACACCCGCCTGGCCGCGGCGGGCCTGCACTGGTACGAGGTCTCCAACTGGGCCGCCTCCGACGCGGGCCGCTGCCGCCACAACCTCGGCTACTGGGACGGCGGCGACTGGCTCGGCGCGGGCCCGGGCGCGCACAGCCACGTCGGCGGCACCCGCTGGTGGAACGTGAAACACCCTGCGCGCTACGCGGATCGGGTCACCACGGGTGCGCTGCCCGCGGCGGGCTGGGAGTCCCTCACCGACGAGGAGCGCTACACCGAGCGCGTCATGCTGACCGTGCGGCTGCGCACCGGTCTGCCGCTGGCCGATCTCGACGCGGACGGCCGGGCCGCCGCCGAGCGCGTGATCGCCGACGGTCTGGCCGAGCGGGCCGGCGACCATCTGATCCTCACCGACCGCGGCCGCCTGCTCGCCGACGGCGTCGTCCGCGCCCTGCTGACCTGAGCCGGACGGATTCGGCCAACCGCGAGTGAAACCGCCTGGTCGGGACTAAATTGTTCACCGGAGATTGCGCAGCACCGGTCAGGATCGACACCTTCGGCCCGAGGACATCTCATGGTGAAGCCACTGATGCGACCCGTCGAGCTCCCGAACAGCGCCCGTCCCCGACGCGTCGCGCGTGCGGCCTTCGGCACGGCCGCGGCCCTGGCGCTCGCCGCCAGCCCGCTCACCGCCGGATCGGCCGCCGCCGCGGACCTGCCGACGGTCGTACTGGTGCACGGCGCCTTCGCCGACTCCTCCAGCTGGGACGGCGTCGCCGCGCGGCTGCGCGCGGACGGCTACCCCGTCGTGACGCCGGACAACCCGCTGCGTGGTCCCGCGTACGACGCGGCCGCGATCCAGCGCACCCTCGACGGCATCGCCGGTCCGATCGTGCTGGTCGGGCACTCCTACGGCGGCACCGTGATCAGCAATGTGCACGACCCCGACGTCGAATCCCTGATCTACATCTCCGCTTTCGCGCCCGTGCAGGGCGAAGCCGCACTGCTGGAACTGAATCCGATCCAGTACCCGGGCTCGCAGCTCACCCTCGCGCTGCGGCTGAAGGCCGTCGACGACGCGCAGGGTATCGCGGGCAGGAACCTGGACGCCTACATCGACCCGGCCCGCTTCCCTGAGGTCTTCGCCCAGGACGTCGATCCGGCGATCGCCGCCGACATGGCCGCCCGCCAGCATTCGCTCGCCCTGTCCGCCAACCTCGAGGCCTCGGGCGCTCCGTCGTGGGCCTCGACGCCGAGCTGGTACCTGGTGTCCACCGCCGACCGGGTGATTCCGCCCGCCTCCCAATGGGATATGGCCAAGCGCATGAACGCCCATGTCTCCTCGATCGACGCCTCGCACGCCGGGCTGGTCTCGCACCCGGCCGACGTGGCGGCCATGGTGGAGGCCGCCGCCGGGCGGTGAGCGTGCGGGCGGTCATACGGCGAGCTGCGCGACGCCCACTATCCTGGAGTGGATAATCCGGGAATTCCGTATGGCCGGCGCCGAGTGTCCCGCCGCGGAAGGCTCGGGGACGCGCCAGGCGTGCCCGAGGCGAGCGAGGAGGTGGGGCCATCATGTCGAGCACTGAACAGCGACGGCTCGAGGTCCTGCGGGCCATCGTCGCGGACTACATCGCGACCAAGGAGCCGATCGGGTCCAAGACCCTGGTGGAGCGCCACAATCTCGGCGTGTCCAGCGCGACGGTCCGCAACGACATGGCGGTGCTCGAGGCCGAGGGCTACATCGCCCAGCCGCACACCTCGTCCGGCCGCATCCCGACCGACAAGGGCTACCGGCAGTTCGTCGATCACATCTCCGAGGTGAAGCCGCTGTCCGGCCCGGAACGCCGGGCCATCATGGAATTCCTGGAGAGCGGCGTCGATCTCGACGACGTGCTGCGCCGCGGGGTCCGGCTGCTCGCGCAGCTGACCCGGCAGGTCGCCATGGTCCAGTACCCGACGGTGTCGGCGTCGACCGTGCGGCACATCGAGGTGGTCGCGCTCAATCCGGCGCGACTGCTGCTCGTGGTGATCACCGACACCGGCCGGGTCGATCAGCGCCTGGTCGATCTGGGCAACCTGATCAGCGACGAGGATCTGGCCGCGCTGCGCGGCATGCTCGGCATGGCGATGGAGGGCAAGCGCCTGGCCGCGGCCTCCGCGGCGGTGGCCGAACTGCCCGAGCACTCCCCGGGCAAGCTGCGCGACGTGCTGGTCCGGGTGTCCACCGTGCTGGTCGAGACCCTCGTCGAGCACGCGGAGGAACGCCTCGTGCTGGGCGGTACCGCCAACCTCACCCGCAATGCCTCCGACTTCCCCGGCAACGGTTTCCCCGGTTCCCTGCGCACCGTTCTGGAGGCGCTCGAGGAGCAGGTGATCGTGTTGAAGCTGCTGGCCGCGGCGCAGCAGCCGGGTACCGTGACGGTGCAGATCGGTGAGGAGACCAAGGTCGAGCAGATGCGCGGGACGGCCGTGGTGTCCACCGGTTACGGGCTGACCGGTACGGTGCTCGGAGGTATGGGGGTGCTGGGGCCGACCCGCATGGACTATCCGGGGACCATTGCCTCGGTGGCGGCCGTCGCCCGGTACATCGGTGAGGTGCTCGCCGAACGGTGAGCAAGCACGAGACGAAACAGGACTAGAGACGCACGTGGCACGGGACTATTACGCACTGCTCGGAGTCGCACGGGGTGCGACCGACCAGGAGATCAAGCGCGCCTACCGGAAGCTGGCCCGCGAACTGCATCCCGACGTGAATCCGGAGCCGGAGGCCCAGGAGAAGTTCCGCGAGGTCTCCACGGCCTACGAGGTGCTGTCGGACCCGGAGAAGCGGCGCATCGTCGACCTCGGCGGCGACCCGATGGAATCCGGCGGCGGCATGGGCGGCGGCTTCTCGGGCGCGGGCTTCGGCGGCCTCGGCGACGTCTTCGAGGCGTTCTTCGGCGGCATGAACGCCTCCGGCGGCACCCGCAAGCCGCGCGGCCGCGTCCAGCCGGGCGCGGATTCGCTGCTGCGGACCCGGCTTTCGCTGCAGGAGTGCGCGGTCGGCGTCACCAAGCACCTGACCGTCGACACCGCCATCCTCTGCGACCTGTGCCAGGGTTCGGGCACCAACGGCAACTCCAAGCCGGTGCGCTGTGAGACCTGTGGCGGCGCGGGCGAGGTGCAGACCGTGCAGCGGTCCTTCCTCGGCCAGGTCATGACCTCGCGTCCCTGCCCCACCTGCCGGGGCGCGGGCGAGACGATTCCGGACCCCTGCCGCAAGTGTGGTGGCGACGGCCGCGTGCGTTCGCGCCGCGAGATCGCCGCGCCGATCCCGGCCGGTGTGGCCAACGGCATGCGGGTGCGTCTCGCGGCCCAGGGCGAGGTCGGCCCGGGCGGCGGTCCCGCCGGCGATCTGTACGTGGAGATCGTGGAGCAGCCGCACGACACCTTCGTGCGCGACGGCGACGACCTGCACTGCACCATCCGGGTTCCCATGGTGGACGCGGCGCTGGGCACCACGGTCGTCATCGACACCATCCTCGACGGCCCGGTCGAGCTGACCATCCCGGCGGGCACCCAGCCCGGCGAGGCGTCGGTGCTGCGCGGCCACGGAATGCCCAAGCTGCGCGCCAACTCTCGCGGCGACCTGATCGCGCATCTCGACATCGTGGTGCCGACCAAGCTCGACGCCAAGCAGTCGGACCTGCTGCGCAAGTACAAGGGCATGCGGGCCAACGAGCACACCGAGGTGCTGTCGGCGCAGTCCGAGCACAACTCGGGCCTGTTCGCCCGGCTGCGCGCCTCCTTCAGCGGACGCTGATCCCTTGGCCGCCACCGTCTTCTACCTCGACGAGATCCCCGAACCGGGTGCGACCGCGGTGCTGGACGGCCCCGAGGGCCGCCACGCCGCCACGGTGCGCCGCATCCGGGTGGGGGAGCCGATCACGCTGTCCGACGGGCACGGGGTCCTCGCCGATTCGGAAGTGGTTGCGGCCCAGAAGGATCGCCTCGAGCTGAAGGTCCTGTCCAAGCGCGCGGCCGCGCCCTGGACCCCGCAGGTGACGGTGGTCCAGGCACTGCCCAAGTCCGACCGTTCGGAACTGGCGGTCGAGCTGATGACCGAGGCGGGCGCCGACGCCATCGTCCCGTGGCAGGCGTTGCGCTGTGTCTCCAACTGGGAGTCCAAGGCCCGCAAGGGCGTCGAGAAGTGGCGCGCCGCCGCCAAGCAGGCCGCCCGCCAGTCGCGGCGCGCCTACATCCCGGATGTGGCGGAGCTGCACGGCACCAAGGATCTGCTCGAACTGGTGCGTTCGGCCAAGGCGCGGGGCGCGCTGGTGGCCGCCCTGCACGAGTCCGGTGAATCCCGTTTGACCGAAATGTCTTTCGGCGGGGTGCCCGAGATCATCCTCATCGTCGGCCCCGAGGGCGGCCTGGACGACTCCGAGCTGAAGGCCCTCGCCGAGGCCGGAGCCGACATCGTGCTCCTCGGCCCCACGGTGCTGCGCACCTCCACCGCCGCGGCCGTCGCCCTGGGCGCACTGGGCGCTCTCACCTCGCGCTGGTAGCGCTCGCCCCGCGTGCCGGCGCATCGATCCCGGCGGGTTCGCCACGGAATGGATTCGGCGCAGCGGCAGTTGCGTGTCAGCGGTGCGTTATGCCTGCTGGTAGCCGCTTATTCACTGGGCGGTGTCGGTGGGCGGCGGTAAACTTCTGTCAACGACGACGGCTTCGAGACCGGAAAGCAGGCCATAGCCACTTTTGAGAACACCAGGCGAAATCGGCGATCAGAGCACTTCCACTGCCCGCATCGGCGGTGTCGACGGTTCCGGACCGGCGGGGCGGACCGTTCGTTCGAGCATCGAATTGGCACCGGAATCGGTGTTCGGATTCCTGGGTTCGGCTGATGAGAACCTGCGTGAACTCGAGCGCCTCCTCGATGCCGACATCCACGTCCGCGGCAACTCCGTCACCCTGACCGGCAAACCGGCCGATGTGGCACTGGCCGAGCGCGTGGTGGCCCAGCTGGTCGCGTTGACCGCACGCAATCGGGTGGTCACGCCCGAAGCGGTGCGGCACACCTACTCCATGCTCACCGAGGGTTCCTCGGACTCCCCGGCCGAGGTGCTCAGCCTGGACATCCTGTCCCGGCGTGGCAGGACCATCCGGCCCAAGACGCTGAACCAGAAGCGCTACGTCGACGCCATCGACGCGCACACCATCGTCTTCGGCGTCGGCCCGGCCGGTACCGGCAAGACCTACCTCGCCATGGCCAAGGCCGTGCAGGCGTTGCAGACCAAGCAGGTCAACCGCATCATCCTGACCCGGCCTGCGGTCGAGGCGGGCGAGCGGCTGGGCTTCCTGCCGGGCACGCTCAACGAGAAGATCGACCCGTACCTACGGCCGCTCTACGACGCCCTGCACGACATGATGGATCCCGAGGCGATCCCGAAGCTCATGCAGGCCGGGGTCATCGAGGTCGCGCCGCTGGCCTACATGCGCGGTCGCACGCTCAACGACTCGTTCATCATTCTGGACGAGGCGCAGAACACGACGGCCGAGCAGATGAAGATGTTCCTCACCCGGCTGGGCTTCGGTTCCAAGATCGTGGTGACCGGTGACATCACCCAGGTCGACCTGCCGAACAACGCGCGGTCGGGTCTGCGCGCGGCCACGGAGATCCTGCACGGCATCGACGACATCCACATCGCCGAGCTCACCAGCGCCGATGTGGTCCGGCACCGCCTGGTCGGAGCGATCGTGGACGCCTACGACCGCTACGAGTCGGACACGCGACCGCCGGCGGCGGTGCACTATCCGGGCAATCGGGCGCAGCGACGTGCCGCGAGCCGGGGAGACCGGCACTGAACTCGACCACTACGCTGATCGGGTGAGTATCGAGATCGCCAACGAATCGGGTATCGAGGTATCCGAAGAAGAACTGGTCAGCGTCGCGCGGTTCGTCATCGCTCAGATGGACGTCCATCCGGCGGCCGAGCTGTCGATGGTGCTGGTCGATCTCGACACCATGGCGGATCTGCACATGCGCTGGATGGACCTACCGGGTCCGACCGACGTCATGTCGTTCCCCATGGACGAGCTGGAGCCGGGCGGGCGGCCCGATGCCGCCGAGCCCGGCCCCTCCATGCTCGGTGACATCGTGCTCTGCCCGGAGTTCGCGGCCCAGCAGGCCGAGAAGGCCGGGCACTCCATGGATCACGAGCTGGCGCTGCTGACCGTGCACGGCGTCCTGCACCTCCTCGGCTACGACCACGCCGAGCCGGAGGAGGAGAAGGAGATGTTCGCGTTGCAGGCCTCCCTGCTGGAGGGCTGGTACGAGAACGTGCGCCAGGAGATGCGCCGCGCCGAGCTGGCCGAGCGCGACCAGCGGCTGCTGGGCAAGACCGGATTCACCGACACCACCGGTGATCCGCTGGGCCCGGCGTGAATTCATTCGTTCTGCTGCTGCTGGCGATCGTCCTGGTCCCGGCCGGCGGGGTGTTCGCGGCGCTGGATTCGGCGCTGAACACCATTTCGCCCGCGCGCGTCGAGGATCTGGTGCGCGCGGAGCGGACCGGGGCGGCGCGGCTGGCGCGCATCATCGCGGATCGGCCGCGGTATGTGAATCTCATGGTGCTGCTGCGCCTTACGTGCGAGATCACGGCAACGGTGTTGCTGGCGGCGGTGCTGCTGGACTGGCTGGGCGAGGCGCCCGCGCTGCTGATCACCGCGGCGGTCATGGTGCTCGTCGACTATGTGGTGATCGGTGTCGGCCCGCGCACGCTGGGCCGTCAGCACGCCTATTCGCTGGCACTGGGCGCGTCGCTGCCGTTGCAGGCCATCGGCTCGCTGCTGGGCCCGATCAGCCGCCTGCTCATCCTGATCGGTAATGCGATCACCCCCGGTAAGGGATTCCGCAACGGCCCCTTCGCCTCCGAGATCGAACTGCGCGAAGTGGTGGATCTGGCGGGCGAGCGCGGCGTCGTGGACGCCGACGAGGCGCGCATGATCCAGTCGGTGTTCGAACTCGACTCCACCCCGGCGCGCGAGGTCATGGTGCCGCGCACCGAGATGGTATGGATCGAGGCGGACAAGACCGCGGCGCAGGCCATGTCGCTGGCGGTGCGGTCGGGCCATTCGCGGATTCCGGTGATCGGGGAGAACGTCGACGATGTTCTCGGCGTCGTCTACCTGAAAGACCTTGTCCCGTACGCGGATCGGAGCCGGAAGGTGAAGGTGCGCCAGGTCATGCGGCACGCCGTCTTCATCCCCGACTCCAAGCCCCTCGACGCGCTGCTCGACGAGATGCAGCGCCACCGCAACCATATGGCGGTGCTGGTCGACGAGTACGGCGGCATCGCGGGCCTGGTCACCATCGAGGACATTCTCGAGGAGATCGTGGGCGAGATCGCCGACGAGTACGACAAGGACGAGATCGCGCCGATCGAGCAGATCGGCGCCGGCAAGTTCCGGGTCTCGGCCCGGCTGCCCGTCGACGACCTGGGCGAACTGTTCGACATCGAGATCGAGGAGGAGGACGTCGACACCGTCGGCGGCCTGCTCGCGCACGCCCTGGGCCGCGTCCCGCTGCCCGGCTCCAAAGCCGTCGTCCAGGGCCTGCAATTGAAGGGGGAGGGCGGGGCCGACGCGCGCGGCCGCATGCGGATCCACACGGTGGTGGTGCGCAGGGCCCAGGAGAAGACGAGAACCGAACCGGCGGAACAGGAACCGGGCGGCGCACACGACGATGGAGAGGCCGATGACCGAGATGAACGCCGATGATTGAGCTCGACGCCGAGGACGGCAAGCTGCGGGTGCTCGCCCGCGGTGCGATGGGCCGCACCGGCGGCCGCGGCGGCGCGGCCGTGCGCGACACCGACGGCCGGACCTACGCGGCCGGGACGGTGGAGCTGACCGCGCTCCCGTTGACCGCGTTGCAGGCGGCCGTCGCGGCCGCGATCTCCAGTGGCGCGACCGGTTTCGAGGCGGCCGTGGTGGTGGCGGGCAAGCTGTCCGATCCCGGTGTCGCGGCGGTGCGCGAGGTATCGCCCACGGCGCGAATCATTTTCAGCGACGTCAAGGGCGCGGTGTTCGATGTGCTGGACGCCGACGACCACTACGGGGTGGAGAACCCCATCGCGGCGCAACGCCCCGAGGACAATGTCGCGGGCGCGCGCCAGGTCCCGGCGGGTTTCGACCTGGACACCGAATCGGAGGTCTTCGAATGAGCGGCAAGGGCGACGGCAAGGGCGAATTCCGTTCCGGCTTCGTGTGTTTCGTGGGACGGCCGAACACCGGCAAGTCCACGCTGACCAATGCCATGGTGGGGCAGAAGATCGCCATCACCTCCTCGCGGCCGCAGACCACCCGGCACACCATCCGCGGCATCGTGCACCGCGACCACGCGCAGCTGATCCTGGTCGACACCCCCGGTCTGCACCGGCCGCGCACCCTGCTCGGGCAGCGGCTCAACGACCTGGTGCGCGATACGTATTCGGAAGTCGACGTGATCGCGGTCTGCATTCCGGCCGACGAGAAGATCGGTCCCGGTGACCGCTGGATCGTCGAGCAGATCAAGACCATGGCGCCCAAGACCACCCTGCTGGGCGTGGTCACCAAGATCGACAAGGTGAGCCGCGACCAGGTCGCGCACCAGTTGATGGCGGTCTCCCAGCTGCTGGGTCCCGAGGCCGAGGTGGTTCCGGTGTCCGCGGTCAAGGGCGAGCAGGTCGAGGTGCTCATCGACGTCATCGCCTCGCAGATGCCCGAGGGTCCGGCCTTCTACCCGGACGGCGAGCTCACCGACGAGCCCGAGGAAGTCCTGATGGCCGAGCTCATTCGCGAGGCCGCTCTGGAGGGCGTGCGCGACGAGCTCCCGCACTCGCTCGCGGTGGTCATCGAGGAGGTCCTCGAACGCGAGGAGAACGACGACACCGAGACCGACGGCCGCCGTTCCGCCGAGGGCATGCTCGACGTGCACGCCCTGCTGTACGTGGAGCGCCCGAGCCAGAAGGCCATCATCATCGGCAAGGGCGGCGCCCGCCTCAAGGAGGTCGGCACCAACGCCCGCAAGCAGATCGAGCACATCCTCGGCACCCGCATCTACCTGCACCTGCACGTGAAGGTGGCCAAGGACTGGCAGCGCGACCCGAAGCAGCTGGGCAAGCTCGGCTTCTGACCCGCGTCCTGCGAATGGCACACCGATGAGGGAATCTTCCCTCGCCGGTGTGCCATTCGGCGTTTCTAGGACTGCGGCCACCACGGCGTCGGGCGGGCCTTGTACCACTGGAGTTCCGATTCCAGCTGGGCCGCAACCGAAACCAGCAGCTCCTCGGAGTTGGCGGGACCCATCAGCTGGGAGCCGACCGGGAGCCCGTCGGCGGTGAAACCGGAGGGGATGTTCACCGCCGGCCAGCCCAGCACGTTCCACGGCCAGGTGTAGGGGCAGGCGGCGGTGATGAGTTCGTCGGTGGCCCAGGAGCCGATGCCGTCGATCTCGCGGACGCCCGGGGGCGGGGTGGCGGTGGTGGGGGCCAGCACCAGGTCGAAGTCGTCGAAGATGCGGCCGGTCTGCTTGCGCAGCAACGGTTCCGCCGCGCGGGCGGCGAACAGCAGCGGGGACAGCAGACGGCCGACGGTGGCGTTGTGGTGGGTGCGCGGGTCGACCTGGGCGCCGGGCAGCCGGTCGAGGGCCTCGCGGATGCCGACCATGGACCGCGGCAGGAAGGTCGCGCCCATCAGCACGCCGTAGTGCACATCGGCGACGGTGACCTGGTGGCCGAGGCGGCGCAGGGTCGCGGCGGTGGCGTGCACCCGCGCCTCGACCTCGCGATCGAGCGCGGTCTTGGTGGCGGTGAACGGAATGCGCAGCGACAGCGCGATGCGCAGGCGGCCCGGATCCCGGCCGACCGCGTCGGAGGCGCGCAGCGCGGGCGGGGTGTGCAGGTCGCCGGCATGCGGTCCGGCGGCGGCGTCGAGCAGTAGCGCGGCGTCGGCGACGGTGCGGGCGAGCGGGCCGTTCACGGTGAGCCCGTAGAAGGCTTCGGGCAGCGGCCAGGTCGAGATGCGGCCGCGCTGGGGCTTGATGCCGACCAGGTTGTTCCAGGCGGCGGGAATGCGGACCGAGCCCGCGCCGTCGGAACCCAGTGCGGCGGGCACCAATCCGGCCGCGACGGCCGCCGCGGAACCACCCGACGAACCGCCGGGGGTGTGGCCCGCGCTCCACGGATTCGTGGTGTGCCCGAAGGCGTCTCCGCTGGTGAACGGCAGCTGGCCGAGCTCACAGGTATTGGTCTTGCCGACGATCACCGCGCCCGCCGCCCGCAATCGGCGCACCGCTTCGGCGTCCTCGGTCGCGGCCGGGAAGTCGCCGCCGCAGCCGAAAGCCGTTGGCGTGCCGGTCAGGTCGGTGTCGTCCTTGATGGCGAGCGGCACCCCGAGCAGCGGGTCCCGTTGTCCGGCGGCGAGTTTGCGGTCCGCCTCGGCGGCTTCGGCGAGGGCCTCGGCCCGGCGCACGATCCGGAAGGCGTTCAATGCCCCTTGGCTCGCCTCGATGCGATCCAGGACGGCCGTGGTCGCCTCGACCGATGTGATCGTGCCCGCCGCCAGAGCCGCCGCGAGTTCCGCCAGCCCGAATTCGCCGACCGCCGCCAATGTCATGTGAATCCCGTCTCGTTGTACCGGGGAGTAACATAGCGCGACTTTGGTCACACGTCCAACAGGTGGCGTTGTGAAAGACCGTCCCCGGCCTTACCGATCTCCACGCTGCTCGTCCGAGGGGGTACCGCTGTCCGGCCCACCCCTCCGGGGCCGGACAGCGGTACAGATGCGGGTCGCCCGCCCGGGGATGCGCAGCGATCGGGGCGCGGACGGCACGGCCGCCCAGCGGGATCCGGCGGCGGGAGTCTGGCGCGTCATGGAGTCCTCCGATGGGTGCGTCCGAATGCTCTGCCTTGCGGGTTTCAGCCTGGTTTCAGTCGCCAATCGCGGGCCAACGAACTTCTAACCGCCCCCCGCCGCGATACACGCCGCGACTCGTCACCGCCCGGTCGGTCCCGCGTGCGAGACTGTTGCGGTGCGGTTGTATCGGGATCATGCGGTGGTGTTGCGCCAGCACAAGCTGGGCGAGGCGGACCGTATCGTCACGCTCCTGACCCGCCAGCACGGTCTGGTGCGCGCGGTAGCCCGGGGTGTGCGGCGCACGCGCTCCAAGTTCGGCGCCCGCCTGGAACCATTCGCCTACGTCGACATCCAGCTCCATCCCGGCCGCAATCTCGACACCGTCACCCAGGTGCACACGGTCGAGACCTTCGCCGCCGACATCGTCGCCGACTACGGCCGCTACACCACCGCCTGCGCGGTCCTCGAAACCGCCGAACGCCTCGCGGGCGAGGAGGGCGCGCCCGCCGCCCGTCTGCACACCCTCACCGCGGGCGCCCTGCGCGCCATCGCCCTGGGCCACCGCCCGCACGAACTGATCCTCGACGCGTTCCTGTTGCGCGCCATGGGTTTCGCGGGCTGGGCCCCCGCCCTCGACGACTGCGCCCGCTGCGCCACCCCAGGCCCGCACCGCGCCTTCCACGTGGCGGCCGGCGGCGCGGTCTGCGTGCACTGCCGCCCGCCCGGCGCGGCCACCCCGATGCTCGGCGTCCTCGACCACATGAGCGCCCTCAATCGCGGCGACTGGTCCGGCGTCGACGCCGTCTCCGACGCCATGCGCCGCCAGGCCAGCGGCCTCATCGCCGCCCACCTGCAATGGCATCTGGAACGCCAGCTCCGCACGCTCCCGCTCATCGAGCGCACCCGCCCCCACGAGGCCGTCGACCGCACCGAAGCCGCCATCGGCTGACCGGTCGAACACCCGCTGGTCCGGCGCCGGAATTCGGACAACGAGTGTCGGCGGTGTGGAGGTCCGGTGTGAATCCAGTGGGCGGCGTCCGGCGCTGTGGCGCGTCGGGCAGGATGGGGGCGTGATCGGGAACCGGAAGTCATCGACTGAGCAGCGTGTTGTGCGGCCGCCGTCGCCGCATCCGTCGGGGGCGAAGCCGCCGGCGATTCCCGCGGAGTTCGTGCCCAGGCATGTGGCGCTGGTGATGGACGGGAACGGGCGGTGGGCGCAGGAGCGCGGGCTGCCGCGCACCGCGGGACACGAGCGCGGCGAGGCGGTGCTCATGGACACCGTCGAGGGCTGCATCGAGATGGGCGTGAAGTGGCTGTCGGCGTACGCGTTCTCCACCGAGAACTGGCGGCGCAGCCCGGACGAGGTCCGCTTCCTGATGGGCTTCAACCGCGATGTGATCCGCCGCCGCCGCGACGAGATGCACGAGATGGGTGTGCGGGTGCGGTGGGCCGGGCGGCGGCCGCGCCTGTGGCGCAGCGTGATCAAGGAATTGGAAGTCGCGCAGGAGCTCACCAAGGACAATACGGTGATGACCCTGACCATGTGCGTCAACTACGGCGGCCGCGCCGAGATCGCCGACGCCGCACGGGAAATCGCGCGCCGGGTGGCCGCGGGGGAGCTGGATCCGGAGAAGGTCACCGAGGCCACCGTCGCCCAATACCTGGACGAGCCCGATATGCCAGACGTGGACCTGTTCCTGCGCCCGTCGGGTGAGCTGCGCAGCTCCAACTTCCTGATCTGGCAGGCCGCGTACGCCGAATTCGTGTTCCAGGAAACGCTTTTCCCCGATTTCGATCGCCGCAATCTCTGGGAGGCCTGCCTGGAGTACGCCAAGCGTGACCGCCGTTTCGGAGGTGTGAAGTGACCGATCAGCTCACTCCCTCGGAGGTATTGCAGGACCGCGCCCGTGCGCTGCTGCTGCGCTACGGCGTGGAGGTGCGCGAGGAGGAGGGCGCCCTCGGTTTCGAATACGAGGGCGCGCTGTGCTCGCTGCGCGGGGTGAACCTGTCGCCGGGCCTGGATGTGCTGGCGCTCATGTGCATTCTGGCCTGGGACCGTCCGGTGAAGCCGCAGCTGCACAAGCGGGTCGCCGAGCGCAATGCCGCGCTCCAGTTCGGCACGCTGACCGTGGTGTCGCGCGACAAGCTGGCGGATGTGATCCTGCGCTACACCTTCCCGGCCGCCGGGCTGGAGGACGAGCCGCTGGCCACCCTGCTGCTGTTGACGCTCTCCGGTGCGGGCCGCGCCCGCCAGGGTCTGCTGCCCTGACGGGGGTCGCCGCCCGGGATCGGTTCAGGCCCGGGCGGTTTCGGGTTCCCCGGCGGCGTCGCGATAGCCGGGCAGGATCTCGGTGATGCCGCGTGCGAAGGTGTCGGGATCGGCGTCGCCGAGAATGAGATGCTGCAGGATGATCCCGGGCAGCAGCCCCAGGAAGATCTTGGCGATGGCGTCGGTGTCGGCGTCCGGCGGGAACCAGCCCGCGTCGCGCATGCGATTGGCGTAGTCGAACCACAGGCGGCGGAAGCCGAGGATATTGGTGCGCACGTATTCGGCGATATTGGCGTCGGTGAGCGCCAGCGCCCAGGCCTGGGGGATGACGCGCACGGGCCCGCCGGGGGCGCTGAGCCTGACGATGTCCTCGCTCATCAGCCGGACCAGGGCGGGCGGCGTGGGTAGCGGGTCGCTGTAGACGGCTTCGGAGAGAGCGGCGCGCAGGTCGACGGTGGCTTCGGTGGCGAGGGCCTCGATGATGTCGTTCTTGGATTTGAAGTAGCGGTAGACCGCTCCGGCGGAGAGCCCGGATTCGGCGAAGACGTCCTGCATGGTGGTGGCGTGCAGGCCTTTGCGGGCGAAGCAGGTCTGTGCGGCGTCGAGAATCTGTTGTCTGCGGCGTTCCAGGTGTGCATCGCTGACTCTGGGCATGCGCCCAAATTAAAACGAATATTCGTTCTCAACAAGCTGACAATGCCATGTCAGCCCTGTCCCATCCGTTGCGAATTTGTGTGGGCCAGGCGGGATTCCGGCTGGTCAGCCCTTCGCGGCGCAGCATTCGCGGCAGGTGCCGAAGATTTCCATGGTGTGGCTGATATCGGTGAATCCGTGCTCGGCGGCGATCGAGTCGGCCCACGCTTCCACGGTGGGGCCCTCCACCTCGACGGTGCTGCCGCAGCGGCGGCAGACCAGGTGATGGTGGTGTCCGCTCGAGCACTGCCGGTACACCGATTCGCCGGTGTCGGTGCGCAGCACGTCGACCATTCCGGCGTCGGCCAGCGATTGCAGGGTCCGGTAGACCGTGGTCAGGCCGATGCCCTCACCGCGTTTGCGGAGTTCGTCGTGCAGTTCCTGCGCGGAACGGAATTCGTCGATGTCGGCCAGCAGAGCGGCGATGGCGCTGCGCTGGCGGGTGCTGCGAACCCCGACCGTCTTCTCGGTTGTTCCCACGGGTCACCCTTCCTCTGCGTGCGCGACCGCGTCGATGACGATGTGCGCGAGATGCTCGTCGACCAGTTCGTAGATGACCTCGCGCCCGGTGCGCTCACCGCGCACCACCCCCGCGGATTTCAGGATCCGCAGGTGCTGACTGATCAGCGGCTGGGTCACTCCGAGGGTATCGACGAGCTCGTGCACACAGCGCGGCGACTCCCGCAGCTGCAGCACGATGGCGATGCGCACCGGCGCCGCGAGGGCGCGCAACAGTTCCCCGGCGGAGTCGAGAATGGTGCGCGACGGCACCACCGGCGGCTGCGGTGACCGGTACGGATACTCGTCGTGGGGGATCGCGGCCGGAGCCTCGGTCGCGACGTGCGAGCGCCGCAGAGGCGCACCGCTGTCCGTGGTCATCGAACCAACTCCTTATTGGAAACCGATGCCATTCTTATATGCACGGGTACGCATGTCAAACATGAAGTCGGCGCGTCGCCTCAGCAGTTGCCATCTTGTGGCATCGGCGTGGACCGATCGAAGTAGTACTCGGGCCGATGCTTGTCGGGTGCGCCGCCGAACGACGGCGGATTGCCGTAGTTGGGGGCCAGATACCCCTTCTTTCCCAGGAAGCAGTTGACCGGATACGCGAAGCCCTGGACGTCGCCGATCCACATGCCCTGCGATCCGCCGTCGTAGGTCGGGTCCTCGACCCAGTCGTACTCGACCACCCGCCGCACCATCGCGACGATGTCGTATGCCCCGTACCCGGTGCGGTCCGGCGGCGTGAACGCGTACGCCACCGAGTAATCGGTGCGAATCGCCAACTCGCCCTTGCTGTTCAGCCCCACCGTCATGGACCCTTCGACCCGCGGCGAGACCGGCAGCAGTCGATACCCGGGCGCCAGCTTCTCGGTCAGCCACCAGGTGTCCGCCGCGTTCCCGGACTTCAGCTTCGGCCGGATGTCCTCGACCTGGTGGGTGGCCAGCAGGGCCAGCACCGGTTCGGCGTCCTGGGTTTCGAGCACGTGCTGATCCAGCCGGGCGGTGACGATCAGCTGTTTGACGCGATCGGTGGCCGCGGTCACGGTCGCGGCCGAGTAGCGACCGACCGGCGCGGCGGCGGGCGGCTGGATTCCGGCCGCGCCTTCGGACCAGGCGGCGGTCGGGGTGTTGGCGAACGGGTGGCCCAGGTCCACGGGCGCGGTCGTGGCGATCGTCGAACTCGCATCGTCCGCCGGGCGGGCCTGGAGACGATTGAGCAGAACGGCGCCGCCGAGCAGTGTCACCGCCACGATCGCGAGCGCCACCGTGTACTTGCTCCCGTACGTTCGCATGGCCCCACCCCTGTGCTGTTGTGGATCGCGCACATCCGCGTGCCGACCGGTGTCCTCGTTCCAATATGGCCGGTTGTGATCAGGGCTGCATCCCCTGCTTGTAGGGGCAGTGGGTGCAAAGTCGGTTGCTCGCGGCAGATAGTCTGGACCTAATCCTTTGCAATCTTCCGGACACGGATGGAGAACTGTTCAGTGGCACCCAAGTCGAAGGTGGACACCGTCGCCAATCTCGCCAAGCGTCGGGGTCTCGTGTACCCGAGCGGTGAGATCTACGGCGGAACGAGGTCGGCCTGGGATTACGGTCCGCTGGGCGTGGAGCTCAAGGAGAACATCAAGCGGCAGTGGTGGCGGTCCATGGTGACCAGCCGCGACGATGTGGTCGGTCTGGACTCCTCGATCATCCTGCCGCGTCAGGTGTGGGTGGCCTCGGGTCACGTCGCGGTGTTCAACGACCCGCTGGTCGAATGCCTCAACTGCCACAAGCGGCACCGGCAGGACCACCTGCAGGAGGCGTACGCCGAGAAGAACAAGCTCGACGATCCGGACGCGGTCCCGATGGACAAGATCGTGTGCCCGGACTGCGGCACGGTCGGCCAGTGGACCGAGCCCAAGGACTTCAACATGATGCTGAAGACCTACCTGGGCCCGGTCGAGTCCGAAGAGGGCATGCACTACCTGCGCCCGGAGACCGCGCAGGGCATCTTCGTCAACTACGACAATGTCGCCACCACCGCGCGCAAGAAGCCGCCGTTCGGCATCGCGCAGATCGGCAAGTCGTTCCGCAACGAGATCACCCCGGGCAACTTCATCTTCCGCACCCGCGAGTTCGAGCAGATGGAGATGGAGTTCTTCGTCAAGCCGGGCGAGGACGAGCAGTGGCACCAGTACTGGATCGACACCCGCAGGGCCTGGTACACGGACCTCGGTATCGACCCGGAGAACCTGCGGCTGTTCGAGCACCCGAAGGAGAAGCTGTCCCACTACTCCACCCGCACGGTGGACATCGAGTACCGCTTCCGCTTCGCGGGCAGCGAGTGGGGCGAGCTCGAGGGTGTCGCCAACCGCACCGACTTCGACCTGAAGACGCACTCGGAGCACTCGGGCAAGGAGCTGGTCTACTTCGACCAGCAGACCGGTGAGCGCTACACCCCGTTCGTCATCGAGCCCGCGGCCGGTCTGACCCGTTCGCTGATGGCGTTCCTGGTCGACGCGTACCACGTGGAGCAGGTGCCGACCGCCAAGGGTGGCGTGGAGGATCGCACCACGCTGCGCCTGGATCCGCGGCTCGCTCCTGTCAAGGCGGCCGTACTGCCGTTGTCGCGCAACGCGGATCTGTCGCCGAAGGCCAAGGACCTGGCCGCGCAGCTGCGCCGGAACTGGAACGTGGACTTCGACGACGCCGGCGCCATCGGCCGCCGCTACCGTCGTCAGGACGAGATCGGCACCCCGTTCTGCATCACTGTCGACTTCGACACACTCGAGGATCACGCCGTCACCGTGCGTGAACGCGACTCGATGGCCCAGGAGCGGGTGGCCCTGGATCAGGTGGAGGGCTACCTGGCCGCGCGCCTCATCGGCGCCTGATCCCAGTTCCCTGAAAAGACCGGTCAATACCTGACCGGTCTTTTCTTTATTTCCCCACGGTTGAAATTCGGAGTGTCATAGATAAATTGGGTAACCCACTACTCGTGTTAACGGTCCATGACCGGGTCACTATTTGAGTATGTGGGCAACGGCGCCTTCTCCTGCCGAAGCTCGATCAGCCGAGGTGAGTCATGAGCGAGCGTGTTATAGGCCCCCGCTCGGGGCTGCAGTGGGTCCCTTTGGGGGACATCGGATCAACCTGCCCGGCCGCGCGGCCGACGGTGGCGGCGTTCCGGTCCTGGGCGGATTCCATTCTGACCCAACCCAGTGACGAACTGGGCCGTGACGGGCCGGTTTGCCCGTACGTCCGGCCGTCGATGCGGCGGGATCTGCTGTGGCTGGCGCAGGTGCCGGCGGCGGAACCGCGGCCGATGTGGTTGCGTGCGATCGTCCGCGACGCGCTGGAGCTGTATCCGGAACTGCCCACGGGGAACGGTAGTTCCGCGTCGGTGCTGCGCGGATTGATCACGGTATTCCCGAATTTGACCGACTATTCCTTGATCGACGAGATCCACGAGGAATTCAAGACCAAATTCGTGGAGTGCGGATCGATGCTCGGGCAATTCTATCCGGGCTGTGATCAACCGGGCCTGTGGAACAAGGAGTATCGGCCGCTGGACGCGCCGATGCCGATGCTGGTGGTGCGCACCATGATGACCACCGACTTCCCGTTCCTGCTCGACGACCCCGAATGGGCGGACGCCTACGTGCGCAAGTTCGCGCCGACCCTGCCCGCGCACGTGCGCTCGGTCATGGTGCGGCGCTTGACCTCCCGGCCCGCGTCCCGCGTGCCCGCCTACCAGGTGGCGCCGGCCGACGAATCCTGCTCCACCAGCAGTTAGGTACTAATCGATGACGCGCGTTTCCGGCCATACCTTCCCGCTGTCCCCCGCACAGCTGGGGATGTTCTACGCCCAGCAGCTGGATCCGGCCGTGCCGTTGTCGGAGGCCCAGTACATCGAGATGCGCGGGCCGCTGGAGATCGAGACGCTGCGGCGGGTGGGGGTGCGGGCGGGGCGTGAGTTCGGTTCGGGCGTCCTGCGGTTCGTCGAGGCCGGGGATCAGCCGGGGCAGGTGGTCGACGCCGGGATGGAGCGCGAGATCGGGTTCCTGGATCTCACCGATCGCACCGATCCGGTCGCCGAGGCGCTGGAGTGGATGCGCGCCGACGTGGCGCGGCCGATCGACCTGTTCGGCGTGAACGCCGGGGTATCAGTGGTGATCCGGGTCGGGGAGTCCCATCACCTGTGGTACACCAGAGCTCACCACCTTCTCATCGATGGATTCGGTTCGGTGACCATGCTGTATCGGGTCGCCGAGCTGTACAACGCCGCGGTGCGCGGGCAATCGGCGCCTCCCGGCACCGCGGCCTCGCTGTTGGAAGTGCACGAGGCGGAGATGGCGTACCGGGAGTCCTCCCGGTACGTCACCGACGAGCACTACTGGCGCGAGGCCACCGCGGGCATGCCCGGCCGTTGCAGCCTGGTCGCGGCCACCGCCCCGGCGTGCGCGCTGGGGCGCGAGGCCCGCGCCCAGCTGGGTGACGGCACCGCCGCCCGGCTGGAAGCCGCCGCCCGCCGTTTCGACACCAGTTCGGCGACCGTGGTCATGGCGGCGGTCGCGCTCTACTACGCCCGCCTGACCGCGACGGAGGACGTGGTCCTGAGCCTGCCGGTCTCCGGCCGCACCACCGCGGTGCTGCGGCGTTCGGGCGGCATGATCGCCAATGTGGTGCCGCTGCGCGTGCCGGTGCCGCGCACCGGGCGGGTCGGCGAGGTCCTGGACGCGGTCCGGGTCGCGGCGTCGGGAGCCCTACGCCACCAACGCTTCCGCCACGAGGACATGCGCCCGGACGACTCGCGAGGCGATGACGTCGGCCGGGCCGGGGATGACGGGGGCCGGCGGGCCGAGTTCGGGCGCGGGATGACCGGGCCGGTCATCAACATCATGCTGTTCCCGGCCGGGATCGATTTCGAGGGCGTCGAATCGAGCCTGCACGTGGTGACGTCGGGGCCGATCGAGGACCTGTTCGTCAACTTCTATCAGCACGGGGCGGGCGCGCCGATCCATGTCGACTTCGCGGCGAATCCGCGGTTGTACGACGAGGATTCGCTGGCCCGGCATCATCGCCGGTTCCTCGCGCTGCTGGATTCGCTGCTGTCGGCGGAGGCCGGGACTCCCGTGGCCGAGCTGGATTACACGGTGCCGGACGAGAAGTCGCTGCTGGCGGGCGCGCACGGGATGACCGCGCCCGAACAGCGGCTGCTGCCGGAGATCCTGGCCGCCGGTCTGCACCGGGCGGGTCCCGACGCGATCGCGGTCATGGCCGCCGACCGGCGACTGACCTACGGCGAGTTGGACGCCCTGTCGAATCGGCTGGCGCGCCGGATATTGCGCGCCGCGGAGTCCGGCCCTGATGTGCCCGTCCTGGGCCCGGAGTCGACGGTCCTGCTGGCCCTGCCGCGCTCGATCGAGGCGGTGGTGGCATTGTGGGCGGTGGCCAAGACCGGCGCCGCGTTCGTGCCCGTGGGCACGGCTCTGCCCGCGGCCCGGCTGGCCGGCATCGCCGCGGAAGCGGGCGCGACGGTCGGTCTCGCCTTCTCGGAATCGTCTGCGAAACTACCGGATTCGATGCCCTGGATCATCCTGGACGATCTCCTGCGAGGCGGCGGCGCGGCGTCCGACGACGCCGTGGTGTCGGATCTGCCGTTGACCGCCGATGAGCTCCGAGGCCGCCCCCGGGTCGAGAATCCGGCCTACGTGGTCTTCACCTCCGGGTCGACGGGCGTGCCGAAGGGCGTGGTGGTGACCCACTCCGGTCTGGCCGGTCTGGCCGCGGCCATCGTGTCCGCGTACCGGGTGGATCCGGGTTCCCGTGTCCTGCAATGCCTCAACCCGAGTTTCGACGCGGCGGTGCTGGAGTGGCTGATGGCGTTCGCGGCGGGCGCAACGCTGGTGGTGGCCGAACCGGATCCGGTGCTCGGCGCCGAATTGGCCGGGCTGGTCCGCGATTACGGCATCACGCAGGTGTGTTCCACCCCGGCGGTGCTGTCCACGCTGGAGTCGCACGCGCTCGACGGCGTGCGCGCGGTGTCCTCGGGTGGTGAGCCGACACCGCCGGATATCGTGGCGCGCTTCGGGACCGGGCGGGACCTGCTGAATTCGTACGGACCCAGCGAGACCACGGTGGCCGTCACCTACACGGGCGGTCTGGTCGCGGGCGTCGAGTCCGGTCTCGGCGATCCGATTCCGGGCGCGGGGATGCTGGTGCTGGACCGCTGGCTGCGTCCGGTGCCGATCGGTGTGGCGGGGGAGCTGTACGTGAGCGGGCCGGGGGTGGCGCGCGGGTACGCGGGCCGTCCCGGTCTGACCGCCGAACGGTTCCTGCCCGCGCCGGACGGTGCGGCCGGGGCGCGCATGTACCGCACCGGGGATCTGGTGCGCTGGACCGAGCGCGGCGTGCTCGAGTATGTGGGGCGCGGTGATTTCCAGGTCAAGTTGCGCGGTATGCGGGTGGAGCTGGGCGAGATCGACGCCGCGCTGAACGCGCACGCCGGGGTGGAGATCGCGGTGACCGTGGCGCGTCCGGGCCCCGGCGGCGGCACCGTGCTGGCCGCGTACGTGGTGCCGCATGCCGGGCACGCGATCACCGAGGCCGAGCTGCTGGATCACGCCACGCACCGGCTGCCGCCGTACATGGTGCCCGCGACCGTCACCGTGCTGGGCGCGCTGCCGCTCACCGCGAACGGCAAGGTGGATCGGCGCGCGCTGCCGGAACCCGTTGTGGCGCAACCGGTCGACGCCGCAGCGGCGGCCACCGAGACCGAACGGGCGCTGTGCACGCTGTTCGCCGAGGTCCTCGGCATCCCCGAGGTCGGCCCGGGCACCTCGTTCTTCGCGCTGGGCGGCGACTCGATCATGGCCATCACGCTGGTCTCGCGCGCCCGCGCGGCGGGCCTGGTCTTCTCCGCCCGCGAGGTGTTCGAGCATCGCACCCCGGCGGGTCTGGCGGCCGTGGTCACGCATCTGGAGGATCGCCACGAGCGGCTTGCCGAACTCCCCGGCGGTGGTGTCGGCCGGCTGCCACTGACGCCGGTCGCGTCCTGGCTGCTGAGCCGTCCCGGCTGGCGGCACTTCGCCCAGTCGATGGTGGTCCAGGTCCCGGTCGGGGCCCAGCCCGCGATGGTGCTCGCCGCCGTGCAAGCGGTGCTCGACCGCCACGACATGCTGCGGGCCCGCGTCGTCCACACCGATGACGGGCCGCGATTGGACGTCACCCCACCGGAGACCGTCGACGCGGCGACCCTGCTGACCCGAATCGACTGTGCCGCGGTGCAACGCATCGCCAGCGACGGGCACGGCGAGCCGGAGGCCGAGGTCGTGATCACCGCCGCCGCGATCGACCGCGCCTTGGCGGCGGCCGTCAACCGGCTGGATCCGCGCTCGGGGTCGATGCTCGCCCTGACCTGGCTGGACGCGGGCGCGGGCCGCTCGGGACGGTTGGCGATCGCCGTCCACCACCTGGCCTGCGACGCGGTGTCGTGGCGAATCCTGCTGCCCGACTTGATGTCCGCCTGGGCGCAGGCCGTCTCCGGTACCCGGCCGGAATTGCGCGAGACGGGGACGTCGATGCGCACCTGGTCGTACGCGCTGGCGTCCGTGGCGAACGCCGGTGCTCACGGCACGGACCACCCGGACGACGCGGTGGTGGACCTGCCGTGGCCGAGGCGAGAACTCGGATACTGGCGCGACGTACTGGCCGAGGGCGCTCCGATCGGGCTGCGTGCGCTGGACCCGGCGGTGGACACGCACCGCACCGCCGCCCACATCGATCTCGAAGTGCCGGAGGACGTCTCGTCGATTCTGGTCACACGGCTCGCCGGAACCTATCGCTGTGGCGTCGAGGACGCCCTGCTGGCCGCCTTGACCATGGCGATCGCCCGCTGGCGCGCCGGGCGCGGTGAGACCGAGGCCGCGGGCACCGTGGTCACGGTGGAGCGGCACGGTCGTGACGAGACGGCGGTCGCGGGAGCGGACCTGTCGCGGACGGTCGGCTGGTTCACCGCCCAGGTGCCCGTCCGGCTGGGACCCGTTGCGATGAACGGTGATTCGGACCTCAGCTCGGTGGAATCGGTGCTGAAGAACGTCAAGGAGCAGCTGCGTGCCGTGCCGCGCAGTGGCCTCGGCTACGGACTGCTGCGCTATCTGAACCCCGAGACCGCGTCCGAGCTAGCCGCTATCCAGGAGCCGCAGCTCGGCTTCAACTACCTGGGCCAGATCCCCGACATCGGGATCGAGGGCGACTGGCTGCCGATCGCGGTCGGCGACCGCCTGGGCGGGCATGCCGACCCGGCCATGCCGCTGGCGGCGGTGCTGTCGGTGGATGCCGTCACCCTGGAGTCGGCGGCCGGGCCGCGGATCCGCGCGATGTGGCAGTACGCCTCCGGTGCGATCCCCGCCGAGGACGTGGAAACACTGTCCCGCGAATGGCTTTCGGCTCTCGGCGAGATCGCCGACCTGCTCCGGCGGCCCGATGCCGGTGGCCTGACCCCCGCCGACCTACCCCTGCTGAAGGTCTCGCAACCCGAAATCGACACCTGGGAACGGACTCTCGGCCGTCTCGCCGACGCCTGGCCGCTGACGCCATTGCAGCGCGGCCTCCTGTTCCAGGCCCACTTGGCCGAAGGCCGCTCGGACGGCTATTCGGTGCAGGCGATCATCGACGTCGAAGCCGACCTCGATCCGGACCGGTTGCGGGCCGCCGCCGAAGCCCTGGTCCGCCGCCACGACGTGCTCCGCGCGGGGTTCATCGCCTCGGATGCCGGTGCCGTACAGGTGATTCCGGCCGAGGTGGCGGTGCCGTGCGAGTATCGCGAGGCGATCGGCGCGACCCCCGAGGAGCTCGACGCCCTCACCGCGGCCGAACTGCGGGTCCCGTTCGCGGTGGACCGCCCGCCCCTCATCCGCTTCCTGTGCCTCGCGGCGGGTGAGCGCCGTTTCCGGCTGGTCATCACCAACCACCACCTGATCCTCGACGGCTGGTCCATGCCGCTGCTGTTCGCGGAACTCATCGGCCTCTACGAAACCTCCGGTGACGACACCGGTTTCGCGACCCCGGTCCCGTTCCGCACCCACCTCGAATGGCTGGCCGCCCGCCCCGCCGACCAGGCCCGCACCGCGTGGACGCAGGCCTTGGCGGGTCTCGACGGCCCCACCCTGATCGCACCCACCGCCCCGCGCGCCGCCGCCGCGACCGCGCCGGTCGCCCACGAGGTTCCGCTCCCCGAGGGCCTGCCCGACGCCCTGCGCCGCACCGCCGCCGCCTGCCAGGTCACCGTCAACACGCTGGTCCAGGCCGCTTGGGCGCTGCTGCTGGCCGAGCGGACGGGAGCCGCGGACATCGTCTTCGGCGCCACGGTGTCCGGCCGTCCCCCCGAGCTCCCCGGCTCCGACCGCATGGTCGGCATGCTGGTGAACACCGTCCCGGTCCGCATCACCCTGAACCCGGCCGAATCCATCGCCGACCTGCTCACCCGCGTCCAGCACGAGCAGGCCGCCCTGGCCGAACACCAGCACCTGGGCCTGGACGAGATCCACGCCGCCACCGGTCGCGGCCAGCTCTTCGACACGGCAACGGTCTTCGAGTCCTACCCGGTGGACGCGGCCACCCTGGCCGCCGCCACCCGCCACGCCGACCTCGCCGTCACCAACCTGCGCGCCCAGGACGGCACCCACTACCCGCTCTCGCTGGCCGCCTACGCCAACGACGGCCTCCGTCTCGAACTCACCCGCTCACCCCGCTATTTCGACGCCGCCCAGGCCGATTCGCTCGCCGAGTCCCTGTCGCGCCTCCTCGTCGCGCTGACCGGACCGTCGACCCACCGCGTCGCGACGCTCACCGGCGCGTGCCCGGACGCCGATGCCGCGATCCGCCACGGCCTGCCCGCGGGCGCGCCTCGCCCGCTACCGGACCTCTTGGGTTCCGGCGCGTCCCCGGACGCGATCGCGATCCTTGATGCCTCCTCACCGGCCGCCGTGGTGGACGACACCGCGTCCGCCTATGCCGGAACGGATATCACCGCATCCGATTCCGTCGCAGTGGGTGCGGACCGGTCCGCGGATGCTCGGCTCGGCCGGAATGTTCGCGAACTCACCTACGGACAACTGGATGCCGCGGCGAATCGGTTGGCGCGCAGGCTGATCGCCGGGGGAGCGGGACCGGAGCGGACCGTACTGGTCGCCCTGCCGCGGTCGATCGAGTCCATGGTCGCCGTGTGGGCCATCGCCAAGACCGGCGCGGCTTTCGTCCCGGTCGACATCACCCAGCCCGCCGCCCGGACGCGTGTCGTCGCCGCGGAATGCGGTGCGGTGCTGGGCGTCACCGGCGTCGAGCAGACCGATCTGCCCGGCGAGGTCTCGTGGCTGCGGCTCGATGACGAACAGTTCGCCGCCGAGTGTGCCGCGCTGTCCGCCGAGGCCGTCACCGACGCGGATCGCACCGCGCGATTGCTCCCGGAGCACGCGGCCTATGTCGTGTTCACCTCCGGTTCCACCGGCACGCCGAAGGGCGTCGTGGTGTCGCACGCCGGTCTCGCGGACATGGTGGCCGAGACCCGGCGACGCGGCGGGATCGATCGTGACGCGCGCGTCCTGCATTGCCTGAATCCGGCTTTCGACGCCGCGATGCTGGTGTGGATGTCCACGTTCACCGCCGGGGCGACGCTGCTCGTCGCCCCGCAGGAAGCGAGCGCCGGGGCCGAGCTGGCCGCGGCGATCAGGGCGGGAGTTGCCACCCATCTGGTCAGCACGCCGAGCATGCTCGGCACCCTCGACCACCACGCCGACCTGATGGGTGTCGGCACCGTCATCATGGGCGGCGAGGTCTGCCCGCCCGCCCTGGTGACCCGCTTCGGCGCCGACTGCGCGCTGGTGAACTCCTACGGCCCGGCCGAAACCACCATCGCCGCGAGCTTCGGCGACCCGATGACACCCGACACCAGGACGCTCATCGGCGCACCGGTCCCCGGTACGACCATGCAGGTCCTCGACAGCTGGCTGCGACCGGTGCCGCTCGGCGCGATCGGTGAGCTGTACGTGAGCGGACCGGGTCTGGCCCGTGGCTACGCGAGCCGTGCGGCGCTGTCCGCGAGCCGGTTCGTCGCCGATCCCTTCAACGCCGGTCGACGCATGTACCGCACCGGCGACCTGATGCGCTGCACCGCGGCGGGTTTCGAATACCTCGGCCGTACCGACTACCAGGTCAAGATCCGCGGCATCCGCGTGGAGCCGGAAGAGGTCGACGCCGTCCTGCTCACCCATCCGCGCGTCGACGCCGCGGTGACGGTGGCACGCCGGAACCCGGCCGGGGCGATGTCGCTGTGCTCGTATGTCACCGTCGACGCTCCGATCCCGGTGCCGGACCTGCTGGCCTGGGCCTCGGATCGGCTGCCGCGCTACCTGATCCCCTCGAGCATGCAGATCCTTCCGGAGCTACCCCGCACCCAGACCGGCAAGCTGGACCTGCGCGCCCTCCCGGAACCCGCACTGGCACAGGCGGACTACATCGAGCCCACCGGCCTGGCGCTCACTGTCGCCGAAACCTACGCCGAGGTGCTGGGCCTGGATCGTGTCGGCGCTCGCGACGACTTCTTCGCCCTCGGCGGGGATTCCCTCATCGCGACCCGCGTCGCCGCCCGCCTGGCCGCGCACCTCGACCGCACGGTCCCCGTCCGCCTGCTGTTCGAGGCCCCGATCGTCGCCGAACTGGCCGACCGCCTGACCGCCACCGAATCCGACACCGCCGCACCGGCTCCGACCCGGACCGAGCGCCCCGCCCTGGTCCCGCTCTCCCCGGCGCAGCAGCGCATGTGGTTCGTGAACCGCTTCGACCCGGCGTCCCCGGCCTACAACGTGCCGGTGGCCCTGCGGCTGACGGGCCACCTCGACCATGCCGCCCTGCGCGCCGCCCTCCACGACGTGCTGGACCGCCACGAAACCCTGCGGACCGTCTACCCCGACATCGACGGCATCGGCATGCAGCGCGTCGTCGACACCGACGAGGTCCCCCTCGACCTCGAGCCGATTCCGGTGACCCCGGACTCACTGCCCACGGTGGTCGCGGAAACCATCGGCGACGGCTTCGACGTCACGGCCGCTGTCCCCCTGCGCGTTCGCGTCTTCCGGATCGATACGTCCGCAGGTGAAGTGAACGACCACGTCGTAGTCCTCGTCGCCCACCACATCGCGACGGACGGATTCTCGATGGCCCCGCTGACCCGGGATGTGGCCGCCGCCTACGCGACCCGCGCGGCCGGGGAGGTTCCCACCTGGGAGCCGCTGCCCGTGCAGTACGCGGATTACACCCTGTGGCAGCGGGATCGGCTGGGCGACGAGGAGGATGCCCGCTCGCTCGCCGCCCGGCAGGTCGCCTACTGGTCGGACACGCTGGCCGGGGTGCCGGATCATCTGGAGCTGCCCACCGACCGCCCGCGCCCGGCTCGCGCCTCGCATCAGGCGGCCGAATGCACCGCGCGCGTGGACCGCACCGTGAGCGACGCGATCGACCGCTACGCCCGCGAGCATCGGGCGACGCCGTTCATGGTGGTGCACGCGGCCCTGGCCGTGCTGCTGGCCCGGCTCGGCGGGACCGGTGATGTCGTGGTCGGCACCCCGGTCGCGGGCCGCGGCGTGCGCGAACTCGACGACCTGGTCGGCATGTTCGTGAACACCCTGGTCCTGCGCACCGACGTGCGGTCCGCCGAGGATTTCGGGGCGCTGCTGGATCGCGTGCGCGACACCGATCTGGCGGCTTTCGAGCACGCCGACGTGCCGTTCGAGCGGCTCGTCGAGGTGCTGTCCCCGGCCCGCTCGGAGGCCCGCCATCCGTTGGTCCAGGTCATGCTGGTGTTCCAGAACCTGCCCATGCCGGAACTGCGCCTGCCCGAACTGACCGTGGCCCCGCTCGAATTGCCGCAGACCAACAGCCGATTCGACCTGAGCCTCACCGTAATCGGCGATGCCGACGGCCTGGACCTGCGCTGCTGCTACGCCACGGACCTGTTCGACGCCGCCACCATGACCGACTTCACCGACCGGTTGGTTCACCTGCTGGGTGATATCACGGTCGAATCCCCGCGCCCGGTCGGCGATCTGGACCTGCTCACCCCCGCGGAGCAGGACCGGCTCGGCAGCGGTCGCGCCCCGGTGACACCCCCGCGCACCCTGGCCGACATCATGGCCGACGCCGTCGCCGCCAACCCGGACGGCATCGCCGTGGTCTGCGGCGACCGGAGCCTGACCTACCGCGAACTCGATGTCCGCGCCGACCAGGTGGCCCGACGGCTCGCGGCCGCAGGCGCCCGCCCAGAAACGCTGGTGGCCGTGGGTATTCCGCGCTCCATCGAATCGGTGGTGGCGGTCTGGGCCGTCGCGCGCACCGGCGCGGCCTTCGTCCCCGTGGACCCCGCCTACCCGCCCGACCGCATCGCTCGCATCATCGACGTGTCCGGCGTGCGGCTCGGCCTTACCGTCACCGACCAGCGTCACCGCCTGCCCGACACCGTGCACTGGTGGTGCCTGGACGAGCCCGACGCCGACGACAACCCGCCCGAACTCGCCGAAATCCCCCGGAACACGGCCAATCCCGCGTACGTGATCTTCACCTCGGGGTCGACGGGCGCACCCAAGGGCGTGGTGGTGTCCCACGCGGGTCTCGCGAATCTGGCTGTCGCCCAGCGGGAGCGGGACGAGATCACCCCCGACTCCCGCGTCCTGCACGTCGCCTCACCCAGTTTCGACGCCTCGGTGGTGGAGCTGCTCATGGCCGTCGGCGCGGCCGCCACCCTGGTCGTGGCACCGCCGACGGTCTTCGCCGGACTCGAACTCGGGGAACTGCTGTCCCGGGAACGCGTCTCGCACATCGCCCTCACCCCGTCGGCCCTGGCCACCGTGGACCCCACCGGCCTGGACGACCTGCGCCTGATCGTCACCGGCGGCGAGCCCTGCCCGCCCGAGCTGGTGACGGCGTGGGCCGCCGAGGGCCGCAACCACTTCAACGACTACGGCCCGACCGAGGCGACCGTGTGGGCCGTCGGCGGGTCGGTGCGCTCCGGCGAACCGATCACCATCGGTATCCCCGCGCCCGGTGTGCGGGCCCTCGTCCTGGACGAGCGGCTGCGCCCGGTCCCCGACGGCGTGGTCGGCGAGCTGTATCTGGCCGGAATCCCGCTGGCCCGGGGCTATTTCGGCCGCTACGACCTGACCGCCGCCCGCTTCGTCGCCGACCCCCACGGCGTGCCGGGGGAGCGTATGTACCGCACCGGCGACCTGGTGCGCCGCCGCGCCGGGAAGCTGGAGTACCTGGGCCGCACCGACACCCAGGTCAAACTGCGTGGCCTGCGCATCGAACTCGGCGACGTCGAGGCGGCCATGACCGCCGACCCGTCGGTCGCGCGGGCGGTCGCGGTGGTGCGCGACGACGGCCACGGCGGCCTGCTGGCCGCCTACGTGGTCGCCGCACCCGGTGCCGAGCCGGTGCCGGCCGTGCTGAAGAAGGCCGCCGCGCAACGACTCCCGTCCTACATGGTGCCCTCCGCGGTCATGGTGCTACCGGAGCTGCCGCGCACCGCCAACGGCAAACTGGACCTGGACGCCCTGCCCGCCCCGCAGCAGGAGGCCCGCGCTCACCAGGCGCCCGAAGGGCCGGTGGAGACCGCGGTGGCGGCGGCGTTCGCCGAGGTGCTCGGCATCGATCGGGTATGGCGCGACGACGATTTCTTCGCGCTCGGCGGCAATTCGCTGATCGCCACCCGGGTCGTGGCCCGGGTCGGCGCCGCCCTGGACGCCGCCGTGCCGGTGCGGGCGCTCTTCGACGCCCCGACCGTGGCCGAGCTGGCCGCCTTCGTGGCGGCGGGCGCCGCGTCCGACCGCCCGCGTCCCGGACCGCGCCCGCGCCCGGCGCGGATCCCGCTCTCGGCGGCACAACAGCGCATGTGGTTCCTCAATCGATACGACCCGGGCTCACCGCTCTACAACATTCCCGGCGCCTTCGAGATCGACGGCGCGCTCGATGTCTCGGCCCTGCGCGCCGCGATCGACGATGTCGTGGCCCGGCACGAGACGCTGCGCACGATCTACCCGGCCGGGCCCGACGGCCTGCCGGACCAGCGGATTCTGCCGCCGACACCGGGTTCCACGCCGATCACCGAACTCGATGTCACCGCGGACGGCATCCACGCCGCGCTGATCGCCCAGCTGTCGCGGGGCTTCGACATCACCCGCGAAACCCCGCTGCGCGTGTGTGTTCTCCATGTCGGGCCGGAACGCACCGTGCTGGCGCTGGCGGTCCACCACATCGCGGCCGACGGCTGGTCGATGGCTCCCTTGGCCCGAGATGTCGTGTACGCGTTCGCCGCTCGCACCGCGGGCGTCGCGCCCGCATGGACGCCGCTGCCGCTGCAGTACGCCGACTACGCCCTGTGGCAGCACGAACTGCTGGGCGCGGAGAGCGATCCCGACAGTCTCGCGAGTCGGCAGCTGGAGTTCTGGCGCACCACCCTGGCCGGCCTGCCCGAGGTCCACGCCCTGCCCACCGACCGCCCCCGCCCGACCCTGCCGTCCGGTACCGGCGATCGCATCGAATTCACCGTTCCCGCAACCGTTCAAGACCGCGTGCAGCAGCTGTCCCGCGCCCACGGCGCGACCCCGTTCATGGTGGTGCACGCCGCCCTCGCGGTGCTGCTGGCGCGGATGTCCGGTCACCCGGACATCGCCCTCGGCTCGGTGGTCGCCGGTCGCGGCGACGGCGAATTCGACGACCTCGTGGGCATGTTCGTCAATACGGTGGTGCTGCGATCGCAGGTCGATCCCGCCGCCGGATTCGCTGCCACCCTCGACGCGGTCCGCCGCGCCGACCTGGCCGTCTACGGCAATCTGGACCTGCCGTTCGAACGACTGGTGGAGGCGCTGGCCCCGGTCCGCTCCACCGACCGCCACCCCCTGTTCCAGGTGCTGCTGGCCTTCCAGAACGTGCAGACCGAGCGCACCGAACTGCCGGGCCTGGCGGTCCGCCCGCTCGACGCGCCCGCGCCCGGTTCCAAGTTCGATCTCGAATGGATGCTGGCCGAACAGTTCGGGACCGAGGGGGAGCCCGCGGGCATGACCGCCTCCCTCACCTTCGCCACCGACTTGTTCGACCGCTCCACCGCCGCGGCCATGGCGGACGGCTTCCTCGCGATCCTCGACGCCATGACGGCCGATCCCCTGGCAGCGGTCGGCACCATCGAGGTCGCCGGGGCCGGACTGCCGGCGCTGACGGCGACTCCCCACGCGGAGCCGAGCCACCCGGCGCCGACTCCGGTCCACCGCGGGTACCGCGCCGCGCGCACCGAGGAGGAACGCATCCTCGTCGCCGCCTTCGAAGCCGTGCTCGAGTCCCCGCGAGTCGGCGTGGACGACAACTTCTTCGATATCGGCGGCACCTCGATGGGCGCGGTCCGCGTCGTCACCCAGGTGCGGGAAGCGACCGGCATCCCGATGGCGCTGCAATGGATGTTCCTCGATCCCACCCCCGCCGCGCTGGCGCGACGACTCGGCGAAGCCGCCGCGCAACCGGGCGTGGAACAGTCGATGCGGGTCCTGCTGCCCATGCGCCCGCAGGGCGAGGGTCCCGCCCTGTTCTGTGTGCATCCGGCCATCGGATTGGCCTGGTGCTACGGCGGATTGGTCCGACACATCGACGGGGTGAACCCCATCTACGGCATCCAGTCCCCGGGCGTGACCGACGGCGGGACGGCCGACCGGACCGTGCGCGACCTGGCAGTGCGCTATGCCGAGGAGATCCTCCGCGTGCAGCCCGAGGGTCCCTACCAGCTGCTCGGCTACTCGGCGGGCGGCCCGCTGGCGCACGCCACGGCCGTCGAACTACGCCGCCGGGGCGCGGAGGTGCCGTCGCTGATCATGCTCGACTCCCGCGCCGACGTCGCTGTGCCGGACGACACCGCCATTCCGCCGCTGTCGCTGCTGCTGGCCGAATTCGGTGGCATCGACGTCCCGCCCGGACTCGACGACCTCACGGCCGACCGCGCGGCCGAACTGCTGGAGTCGGCCGGAATCAGTTTCTCCGCAACCGAACTGGAGAACGTCTACGGGGACATGTGTCATCTGCTGCGTCAGATCGCCGCGCACGAGCACGAGGTCTTCGACGGCGACCTGTTGTTCATCGCCGCCACGGGCAACCCGGAGCCCATCCCGAATGTCAGTACCTGGCGGCCCTACATCGCGGGCCGGATCGACGACCGCCCCGTCGAGTTCGGGCACAACCGGCTCACCACCCCGGACGCATGGGACGTGATCGGCCCCCTGGTCGCGGCGTATCTGGCCCGCTGATCCTGGCCGCGAGCGGGTCGGCTGGGGAACAATGGGCCCGGAAACCCGGTCGGCTACGGAAGGTTCGGACAAGTGTCGGAGAAGGGGACTGCGCGCAAGAAGGGGCTGCTGCACGCGGTCGCGGTGGGGGTGGGCGCGCTCGGCGCGGGCGAACTGCTCGCCGCGGCGCGCGGCGGCTCCATGCTCGACGGAATCGGTCGGCTGGCCGCGGATTACGCGCCCGTGCAGGTGGTCGAGACCATGGTGGCGCAGGCCGGGGACCACGACAAGGAGATGACCCGGCTCGGTGTCGCGCTCTGGGGCGTGGGCGCGGCCGTCGGCACCGCACTGCTCCCGCCACGACTGCGCACCCCCGCGGCCGCCGTGTTCGGGGCCGCCACCGCAGCCGCGGCCCTGCGCAACACCGACCGCTCGGTGCCCGGCGCGCTCGGCGCGGTGGCCGCCGCGGCCGTACTGCGAGCCGGGCTGCGCAAGCCCACCGGACACGGACTGCTGTGGGCCGCAGCGGGAACCGGCATGATCGCCGCCGCCGAGACACTGGTGCGGCGCGAGGATCAGCGGCACCGGGAACGGGCCCGCCGGGTCGGCCCGATGGGCGCGCACGTCCCGGTCCCCGATGACGGCATCGGCAGCGAACCGGGCCTGACCCCGCTCATCACGCCGGCGAGCAAATTCTATGTGGCGGACGTGAATTCGCGGGCCCCGCGCATCGATCCCGCCGACTGGCGGCTGTCCATCGGCGGCCGGGTCGCCCACCAGCTGCGGCTGTCGCTGGCCGATCTGGCCGAGCAGGCCGTCGAATTCGACGCCGTCATGGTGTGCGTGCACAACACCGTCGGCTCCGGCCGCTGCGCCAATGCCCGCTGGCTCGGCGTCCCGCTGACCGCCCTGCTCGACCACGCCGTCCCCGAATCCGGTGCGACCCGCCTGGTCACCCGCGCCGTCGACGGCTACACCATCTCGCTGCCGCTGGAACCGCTGCGCACCGGCGAATGGCCCGGCTACCTGGTCATCGGCATGAACGGGGAACCGCTGCCGCCCGAACACGGCTTCCCCGCACGGGTTTTCGTGCCCGGCATCTACGGCCAGTACTCGGGCGCGAAGTGGGTCGGCGAACTCGAACTCACCGACGACAGCCACGTCGACTACTGGTGGAAGCGCGGCTGGCCCGCCGAACCACTGTGGGTGCGGCCGCAGGCCCGCATCGATGTCGCCTCCGGCGGCGGCCCGGGCGGCGGCAAGTTCACCATCGCGGGGGTCGCCTGGGCCCCGCCGCACGGGGTGGCCGGGGTGGAGATCCGGATCGGCGAAACCGATTGGCTGCCGGTGGAACTCGGCTCCGAACTGGCCCCCGCGGCCTGGCGGCGCTGGCGCACCATCGTCGACGTGCCGCCGGGCGCCCACACCATTCAGGCCCGCGCCATCAGCCGCTCCGGCGAGGTCCAGGACGCCGAGGAGCGCCCGCCGTTCCCGATCGGCCCGGGCGGTCTGCACAGCGTCACCGTCACGGCCTGATCGTGGCCTCGCCCATGACATCCGTCATGGGCGGACAGTGACGAACCGAGGATGCGTGGCAGGTCGCGGCGGGTGACGGTATTCGTATGAACCTCACCGCGAGTGGCTGGTGCCGCGTTGCCCCGGGTCGGTGCTGCCGGCTGCCCCGATGCTGTCGCTGAGCGCTGCGGTGCCGTCCCGATCCGCCGGACGGCCGCGCGCTGACCGGCGACGATCGGCATGGGCTCGGGTAGCGTCCCGCGGTGTGGACGCGGAAGAGGCGGGTATCCGGCGGCGGCGACGGTTCGGGACGCTGCTCGCGGCCGTGTGGGCGGTGTACCTGTTCGACCCGCTGCGGCAGGGCTGGCAGCTCGAGGATCCGGTGGCCCGCGCGTACACGATCGCGGTGATCGTCGCCTTCGGCATCGCCTATGTCGCGTCCTATTGGCTGCTGGTGCGCGGCCCGTCCGACCAGGGCTGGCCGCCGCGCCCGCCCTGGCTGGTGGTGGCCGGATCGCTGGCCGTGCAGGTGGCGCTGATCGCGGCCGCGGCGGTCACGCTGCATTCGCAGATGCTCGGGCTGGGCGTCTACATGGCCTCCTACATCGCGTTCACGCTGCCGGTGCGGCGGGCGGTCCCGCTCGAACTGGCGTTGATCGTGGGGTTCGCGCTGCTGCCGCAACTGCTCACCGGGCAGCCGCCTGCGTACTCGCTGATGCAGTCGATCGTGTTGGCGGCCTTCGCGGTCGGCGGAATCCGGGTGATCCTGCAACGCAATCACGAACTGCACATCGCCCGGCAGCAGCTCGCCGAACTGGCGGTGGCGGAGGAGCGGCTGCGGGTCGGGCGCGACGTGCACGACATCCTCGGCCACTCGCTCACCGTCATCACCGTGAAAACCGAACTGGCGCAACGGCTCATCGATGTCGCCCCCGAGCGCGCGAAGACGGAGATGGCCGATGTGGAACAGCTGGCGCGGGAAGCGCTGGCCGGGGTGCGCTCCACCGTCGGTGGGCTGCGGGCGGTTTCGCTCGCCGGCGAGCTGACCAATGCCCGCACCGCGCTGAACGCCGCCGAGATCGAGGCCGTGCTCCCGGATCCCGGCGAACTGCCGTCGCGGCACAGCGTCGTGTTCGGCTGGGTACTGCGCGAGGCCGTCACCAATGTGGTGCGGCACAGCGGCGCGGCCCACTGCTGGGTGCGGGTGACCCCGAACAGCATCGAGATCGCCGATGACGGTGTGGGCCCGCGCGACTCGGCCCGCACCGGATCCGGCCTGTCCGGACTGCGTGAGCGGGTGCGGGCCACCGGCGGCGAACTCACCCTGGGCGCGCGCCCGGACGGTGGCTTCCGGGTGCTGGCAAGCTTCCCGGAGACGATCAAGGAGCCGGAATGATCAAACTACTGCTCGCCGACGACCAGGCTCTGGTCCGCGGCGCCCTCGCGGCACTGCTGAGCCTGGAACCCGACCTCGACGTCGTCGCCGAGGTCGGTCGCGGCGACGAGGTGCTCGCCGCCGTCGAGCGCACCACCCCCGACGTGGCCCTGCTGGACGTGGAAATGCCCGGCCTGGACGGCATCTCGGCCGCCGCCCAGCTGCACGCCGCCCACCCGGCCGTGCGCATCCTGATGGTCACCACGTTCGGCCGCCCCGGCTACCTGCGCCGCGCCATCGACGCCGGCGCCTCCGGCTTCGTCGTCAAGGACACCCCCGCCCGGGAACTGGCCGACGCCGTCCGCCGCGTCCACATGGGCCTGCGCGTCGTCGACCCGGCTCTGGCCACCGAAACCCTCACGGCCGGAACCTCACCCCTCACCGCCCGGGAACGCGAGGTCCTCGCCGCGGCCGCCGACGGAGCGACCGCGGGCGCCATCGCCAAACTCCTGCACCTGTCCGAGGGCACGGTCCGCAACCATTTGTCCTCCGCCATCGGCAAAACGGGCACCCGCACGCGCGCCGAAGCCGTCCGGGCGGCCGAGCGCCTCGGCTGGCTCTAGCGTCCCGGGGCAGTAGCTGAATCATGACCACGGGTGGCACTCAGCGGGAAATGTTCTGAAATGAGCCACTTTCTCAAGTTTGCTGGGTTAGGTTCACCGCTACACCGGACAGTCGGTGAGGAAAGCGGAAGTCGGAGGACACCATGGGAATTCTCAGCCTGATCGCGGGGCTCGCGCAGATGGTCATCGGCACCATCGTGGCCAACACGGGTTCCGGCGGGACCGGCTCCGGCTGGTGAGTGCGCCGGGTTCGGCTCGCCTCCGGTGAGCCGAACCCTCAGAACCGGCCGCCCCGGCTGATCCGCCGGGAGCCGTCGGAACCACCGAAGGAGCCTGGGCCGTAGCCGCGGCCACCGCCCCCGCCTCCGAAACCGCCGCCGAATCCGCCACCGCCGCGGCGGTATTCATTGCCCATCCCGCGCAGCATGCCGTCGATGAGGATTCCACCCAGGATGGCCCCGGTCTGGGAGCCCCCGGAAGACACGCGTTGCTGCTGCTGAGCCTGCCATTCCTGCACTGCGGCCTGCGCGGTGTGCAGCGCGCGAGCTCCGAGTTCGACGGCGCGCTGGGCGGATTGGAGAGCCTGCTCGGGATTCGAGGCGGCGAGCTGATCGGCCTGATCCAGACTGCGTTGGGCCTCCGCGAGCCGGGTGCGCGGTTCGGCGTCGACCCCGCCGCGCCGGGTGCTGATGTAGTCGGCGGCGGCATTGACCTGGCTGCGGGCCGCGGTCAGCGTCTGATCGAGACGGCGACGCAGGTCATCGGCCGCCCGCTTGCGATCACCGGCCGCGGCGATCGCCTGATCCAACGCGGCGTCGGCGGCGACGGCCTGCCGGAAGACCCCCAGCGGATTGGTGGCCCCGTCGGCGGTGGCCTGATCGAGAGCGGTGCGCGCGGCGGCCGTCGCGGCGGGCAGATCGGTGCCGCCGTGTTCCGACAGTCCGTCGGCGGTGGCCAGATCGCCGCGCAGTTCCTCGATCATGGCCGACAGTCCGGCCCGCGCCTGCTCGATATCGGTGGCGGCCGAATCGACCGCGTCCAGCAGCGTGCGAGCCGCGTCCACGGCCGATTCGGCGGCGCGAATATCGGATACCGCCGCGCCCTGCTGCCCGACCGGTTTGGCGGCCGCGGCCCGCCCGTCGGCGATCGTCTTCTCCGCGAATCCGATTCGTTCGCTCGCCATGCTCACGTTGTCGTGGATGGGCGCGAGCACCGACGCGGGATGCGCGGCCACCAGCGCCGCGAGCGTGGTCCGCGAACCGGGCACCCGCGCGGTCAGCTCGATCAGGTCGCGGGTCAGCGCGTCCAGCCGCTCCCCGGCATTGATGAGCAGATTGCGCATGGCGTCGAATTCGCCGACCTTGGCATCGAGGTCCCGATTCGCGCTGCCGCAGCTGCTGACCAGGTCGATCAGCATGCGCTGCTGCTGATCCGGGGTCTCGGGGATGTCGTCGTCGAGCTGCTGGCGGATCGAGAACGCCTTGGCCAGCGCCCGTTTCGCGCCCTCCAGGGCGGCGGTGAAGGGTGCGGTGGCGGTGGCTCCGAATTCGTCGGTGGCCAGCCGCAATTCCTCGGTGCTGGTGCGAATGGCGTTGTCGGTGTCGACCAGCGTCTCCTTGGACAGGGCGTCCAGGACGACCAGCGGCAGGGACTCCAGCGCCCGGGTGTCGGTCGGATCGGTCTTGCGCGCCGACTCCATGACCGAGCGTTCCCGCCGCGTCTTGCGCCGCTTCGACCACCACCAGATGCCCAGCACCGCCAGCGCCACCAGAAGCGCGATGATCAGGATCGGGAACAGCCCGATGCCGCCGGAGCCGCTCATGGCGTCCGAGAGCCCGGTCGCCGTGGCCAGCCCGGCCCCGGCCCAGTTCCCGTCGCGCAGCTTCGGCTCCACCCGGTCGGTGAGCAGCCGGTCGAGTTCCTTGTCGCTGACCGACTGCGGCACGGTCCCGGTGAACGCGTACGCCCGATCGTCGACGGCCACCGACAGCAGCACGTCGCGATCCCCGAACCCGGACAGTTTCGCGGTCTGCTCACCCCAGGCGTGCGAGTCCATCCCGCTGAAGTCGCGCACGTAGACGACCCACAGCCGCTCGTGGTCGCGCGAGTACAGCGCGTCGAGTGCCTGCTGCAGCTCCGCGGTCTGCCCGCGGTCCAGCGCCCCGGCCTTGTCGGTGACATAGCCGGGCAGTCGCAGGGGCGTCTCGGCCGCGGCCGGCGCGGCGTGCCCGCCGAGCAGGGCCAGGGCCGCGAGCAGACCGGTCACGAGGAGGGACAGCTGCTTCGATGGCCGCATGCGTCGAATCTAACTGTGGAACGCGGAGGGTCGGTTTCTTCTGCACACTGTGTCGGAAGCCATGACTACGATCGGTGACGTGATCACCATCGATTCGCCCTACACGGGCCACGTCTCGCCCGGCTCCAATCCGCAGCGGCGTGAGGTTCCGGGCGCGCGCATCGTGAAGATGTCGGTCGGTGGCATGGACAACAACACCTATCTCGTGCAGTGCGCCGCCACCGGCGCGACCCTGCTGATCGACGCCGCCAACGAGGCCGAGCGGATCCTCGAGCTCATCGGCCAGGAGGCGCCGGGCCGGGTGGAGCTCATCGTCACCACCCACCAGCACCGGGACCACTGGTTCGCGCTCCCGGATGTGGTGTCGGCCACCGACGTTCCGACCGCCGCGCACGAGCTGGACGCCGCGCCGCTGCCGGTGCCCCCGGCCCGGCTGCTGGCCGACGGCGACAAGGTCCACGTCGGCGACCTCGTCCTGGAGGCCATCCACCTGCGCGGGCACACCCCCGGCTCGGTCGCGCTGGCGCTGACCGACGGCGCAGGCGGCGTCCACCTGTTCACCGGTGACTCGCTGTTCCCGGGCGGCGTGGGCCGGACCCAGTCGCCGGAGCAGTTCACCTCGCTGCTCGGCGACGTCGAGACCAAACTGTTCGACCGCTATCCGGACGCCGCCGCGGTGTATCCGGGCCACGGCGACGACACCACCCTCGGCGCCGAGCGCCCGCAGCTGCCCGAATGGCGGCAACGCGGTTGGTGAGACTCCGCAACCACCGAGCCGAACCCGACTGGCCGGCACCGGACATGGCCGCATCCACCGCCTCCGAACGCGGTGGCGGCACGCTGCGCTGGGTGCGCCGGCTGCTGGTCGGCGGGGTGCTGATGGGCCTGGTCGTGGTGGGCGGCACCGCCCTGCACGTGTGGCAGGTGGCCCGCATCGACGACTACGCCCACGCCGACGCCATCGTGGTGCTGGGCGCGGCCCAGTACGACGGCACCCCGTCGTCGGTGTTCGAGGCGCGACTGGACCAGGCGCACAAGCTGTTCCGCAAGCAGGTCGCCCCCATGATCGTGACGGTGGGCGGCAAGCGGGTCGGCGACAACTACACCGAGGCGGCCTCGGGCAAGAACTACCTGAAGGACCAGGGCGTGCCGGAGGACCGGATCCTGGCCGTCGAAACCGGTTCCGACACCCTGCAGAGCGTGGAAGCGGTGTCGAAAGCGCTGCTGGCGCGTGGCAAATCGTCGGTGGTGCTGGTCAGCGACCCCTGGCATTCGCTGCGCACCCGCACCATGGCGCGCGACGCCGGGCTGTCGGCCTGGACCGCGCCCACCAGAACCGGGCCCGCGGTGTACACGCGGGAATCGCAGGCGCACGGGATCTTCCGGGAGACCTTCGCATTGCTCTGGTATCAGCTGACCCATTTCTCGGCGGACTTCAAATACACGGCGGATCAGTGAGCAATGAACGCACGCATCGACTATGACCGGGTCTACACCGACGCCGACCGGGAACGCATGGTTCCCGAGACCGAGCACACGGCCGGACTGAGCTGGTCGCCATGCCCGGCCCGGCGCAGCGAATTCGCGCGCGACCGGGCCCGGGTATTGCACTCGGCCGCGCTGCGGCGGCTCGCCGACAAGACCCAGGTCATGGGCCCGCGCGACGGCGACACCCCGCGCACCCGGCTCACCCATTCGCTGGAGGTCGCCCAGATCGGCCGCAGCATCGCCGACAGCCTGGGCTGCGATCCCGACCTGGTGGACCTGGCCGGGCTCGCCCACGACATCGGGCACCCGCCCTACGGGCACAACGGTGAAGTGGCCCTCGACCAATTCGCCGACGCGCACGGCGGTTTCGAGGGCAATGCGCAGAACCTGCGCATCCTCACCCGGCTCGAACCCAAGGTGTTCGACGATCAGGGCGTCAGTTTCGGGCTCAACCCGACCCGGGCCGCCCTGGACGCCGTCATCAAATATCCGTGGGGCAGAACGGGTCCCGGCTCCAAGTTCGGGGCCTACGGGGTGGACATGGACCGGCTGGACTGGGTCCGCAAGGACGCGCCCGAACGCCGCCAATGCCTGGAATCGCAGATCATGGACTGGTCCGACGACGTCGCCTACTCGGTGCACGACGTCGAGGACGGTGTCATCGCCGGGCGCATCGACCTGCGCGCCCTGGCCGATCCGGCCGAACAGGTGGCGCTCGCCGAACTCGGCGCGCAACGGCACAGCTCGCACAGCGTGGACGACATGGTGGCCGCGGCGCAGCGGCTCTCCGAACTGCCCGTGGTCACCGCCGCCGCCGAATACGACGGCTCCCTGGCCGCCTCGGTCGCGCTCAAACGGCTGACCAGCGATCTGGTGGGCCGCTTCGCCACCGCCGCCGTCGAGGCCACCCGCGCCGCGTGGGGCGGCCGCCAATTGTCGCGCTACGCCGCCGATCTGGAGGTGCCGCGCATCGTGGCCGCCGAGGTCGCGGTCCTCAAGACCATGGCGTTGCGGTACGTGCTCTCCGATCCGATTCACCGGGTGCGGCAGGCCGGGCAGCGCGAACGCATCCTGCTCGTCGCCGACCGGCTGCTCGCCGCCGCCCCGCACGGGCTGGACCGGCTGCTGCTGCCGTGGTGGGAGGAAGCCGCCGACGACACCGCCCGGGTGCGGGTGATCGTCGACCAGATCGCCTCCTACACCGAGAGCCGCCTGGAACGCATCGCCGCCGCGATACCCTGAGTCCGGTGAATCCGGCGGCAGGGGGCGCGCGATGACACGCGAGGTGGACGACCTGGTCGACCTCGAGCGATATCCGCTCGACCGGCGGTCCGTGACGCGGCTGCGCGAGGTCATCGAGCGGTCGCAGGCGGACTTCCTGGTCAGCGGAGTCACCGTGCTGCCCGAATTCCTGCGGCCCGCCGCGGTCACCGAGATGGCCGCCGACGTGCTCTCCGACGGACTCGGCGACGCCATGCGCTTCGAATACACCGTGGCCTGCGACCGGATCCCGGACTCCTCGCCGTTGAAGGCGCTCTACCACTGGGAACCCTTGCGGGAGTTCGTCTCCCACCTGGTGGGGGAGCAGGCCTACCGGTCCGCCGACGAACTGGGCGCGATGACGGTGCAGATCCACGAGAACGGGGACGCGCAGGACTGGCACTACGACATGTCCGATTACACGGTCATGCTGCACATCGTCGCGCCGGAGCGGGGCGGGGCGCTCGAATACATCCCGCTGCCCGGGGCTTTCATCGAGCGCGGGGGCGGGCTGCCGATGCGGCACCGGCACATGGTGAAGATGCTGCCGACCGTGCCGGGCACGCTGGTGCTGCACGCCGGGCGGCGGTCCCGGCACCGGGTGACGCCGGTGCAGGGCGAGATTCCGCGGGTGAGCGTGCACATGGCGTTCAACGCGCGGCCCGGGCAGCGGTTGAACGCGCACGTGCGGCGGCATCTGTTCGGGCGCGAGGACTGAGGACTTCGAGCGGCGACGGCCTCGGTCCGCTCGTGTGGGGGCGAGCCATGGTCCCGCGGCATTCGGCGCGGGCTCAGTCCAAGTGCATGGCCACGTAGCGCGGGATGGTCTCCGCCGGCGGGCCGTCGGCCACGACGCGGCCCTCGTCGAACACCAGCACGCGGTCGAAATCGGCGAGCAGGTCCAGGTCGTGGGAGACCACGACCAGTCGCTGCGGGAGTTCGCGCAGCATCCGGGTGATGCGGCGGGTGTTGCGCAGGTCGAGCAGGGTGGTCGGTTCGTCGAACACCACGTACTCGGGTCGCACCGACAGCACCGCGGCGATGGCGAGCAGCTGCTTCTGGCCGCCGCTGAGCAGATGCGCGGGGTGGTCGCGGAACTCGGCGAGGCCGTAGGTCGCGAGGGTCTCGGTGACCCGTTGCGGGATGTCGGATTTGGCGACGCCGTGGTGTTTGAGGCCGAAGGCGAGGTCCTCGGCGACCGTCGGCATGACGATCTGGACGTCCGGATCCTGGAAGACGAATCCGACCCGTTTGCGCACGGCCCGGCCCTGTTTGCGGGTATCGAGGCCGTCCACCCGGACCGTGCCCGAGGTCGGCACCTGCAGGCCGTTGAGCAGCCGCGCGAAGGTGGACTTGCCCGAACCGTTCGCGCCGACCACGGCGATCCGGCGTTCGCTCAAGCGCAGATCCAGGTCGCGCAGGACCTCGCGCTCGCCGAATCGGTGTGAGACGCCGTCGAGTTCGATCATGCCCGCGCCGGAATCATCGGATACGCCTTGCGCACCGCCACCGCGGCCAGCGACCCGATCACCGTCTTGACCACGTCGCCCGGCAGGAACGCCACCGAGGTCGTGATGGCCTTGCCCAGCGAGATGTGCGCGGCCGCGGCCATCCACGGAATCCCGATGGCGTACAGCACGATCGCGCCGCCGAGGAAGTTGATCAGCAGGGCCAGCGGCAGGATGTAGTGCTTCCACACCCGTTCGGTGAGCAGGCCGATCACCAGCGCGCCGATCGGATAGGCGATCACGAAGCCACCCGTCGGGCCCATGATCACCGACAGGCCGCCGCGCCCGCCCGCCAGCACCGGCAGCCCCGCGAAGACCATGACGTCGAAGAGCAGCATGGCCAGCGCGCCGCGCTTGGCGCCCAGAATCGAGCCCGCCAGGATGACGCCCAGAGTTTGCGAGGTGAACGGTGCGAAGGCTCCCGGCAACTGGATCAGCGGAAAGAATCCCAGGACCACCATGATTGCCGCGAACAGCGCGATCTGCGCCAAATCCCTACTACGCACCCGAGGCATCCTAAATGGCTGCCGGACCGACCGGTCAGTCCAGGCCGCGAGCGTCCAGGGCCTCGCCGACCCCGTCGGCCATGCGCAGTGTGCGGATCAGTAGCGGGACCAGGAAGACCGTGCTGCGCTCGATGCCACGAGCCCGCTGCGCGGCGCGCACGAGTTCGGCCTGCTCACGGATGACCGGGATGAATCGGATGGTCATGGCGACCAGCAGGCCGACCCGTTCGGGGCGGACGCCGAGCGGGCGCAGCGGGGTGAGCGCGCGCTCGATGGTGTCGACCATGGCCGAGGTGCGGGTGGTCAAGGTCACCAGATTGGCCAGCAGGACCAGGGTGAGCAGGCGTTCCCCGACCAGGACCGCCGTGCGGGCGTCGGTGAAGATCACCTGCGCGATCACGATCAACGCCAGGAACGGCAGCAGCGCGAGGACCTGCCGCGCGGTCGTCCGCCACGGGATCCGCGCGAGCGCGTACAGGCCCAGCACCACGGTGAGCGCGCCGGTCAGCACGGTGATTGACGACACGAAGAACAGCGCCGTCCCCGCGACCGCGAGCCCGGCCAGCTTCACCCCCGCGGGCACGACGTGCACCGGCGTCCGGGCGTCGTGATAGAGGCTGAGCACGGATCGATCCTGGCACGTGCCGGAAAGGCCATTCGGTCCGGCGTCCAGCCGTGCGTCCCGGTCGAGCGTGTCGGCTGCCCGGGGCTAGACTCGCTGGCGTGGCTGGCCGACTTCCGGACCGCGATATCGCGGCGATTCGTGAACGTGTCCGGATCGAGGATGTCGTGGGGGAGTACGTCGCCCTCCGCCGGGCCGGCGCCGACTCCATGAAGGGCCTGTGCCCGTTCCACGACGAGAAGTCGCCGTCGTTCCACGTGCGGCCCAATCACGGCGTGTTCCACTGCTTCGGCTGCGGTGAGGGCGGCGACGTCTTCGCGTTCCTGCAGAAGATCGAGCACATCGGTTTCGTCGAGGCCGTCGAGCAGATGGCCGACCGGCTCAACTACAAGATCAACTACGAGGGCGGCGGAACCTCGGTCCGCGTCGACCGCGGCACCCGCGCCCGCCTGGTCGCCGCCAACGCGGCCGCCCACGAGTTCTACATCTCACAGCTCGGCGAGCCCGGGGCCGAGGCGGCCCGCAAGTACCTCACCGACCGTAATTTCGACCACAACGCCGCCCACCAGTTCGGCTGCGGCTACGCCCCCGGCGGCTGGGACACCCTCACGAAACACCTGCTGCGCAAGGGTTTCGAGTTCAAGGAGCTGGAGGCCGCGGGCCTGTCCAAGCAGGGCCAGCGCGGCCCCATGGACCGCTTCAACCGCCGTCTGCTGTGGCCGATCCGCAATCTCGGCGGCGAGGTGATCGGCTTCGGCGCGCGCCGCCTCTACGACGACGACACCATGACCGCCAAGTACATCAACACCTCGGAGACGTTGCTGTACAAGAAGTCCCAGGTGCTGTTCGGTCTCGACCACGCCAAGCGGGAGATCGCCAAGGGCCATCAGGCCGTGGTCGTGGAGGGCTACACCGACGTCATGGCCATGCACCTGGCCGGCGTCAAGACCGCGGTCGCCTCCTGCGGCACCGCCTTCGGCGACGACCACCTCGCGATCCTGCGCCGCCTGCTCATGGACGACAACTTCTGGCGCGGCGAGATCATCTACACCTTCGACGGCGACGCCGCCGGCCAGGCCGCCGCCCTCAAGGCCTTCTCCGGCGACCAGAAGCTCGCGGGCCAGACCTACATCGCCGTGGCCCCCGACGGCCTCGACCCGTGCGAACTGCGCCAGCGCAACGGCGACGGCGCGGTCCGCGACCTGGTCGCCCGCCGAGTCCCGTTGTACGAGTTCGTCATCCGCGGCCTGCTCGCCGAACACAACCTCGACACCCCCGAAGGCCAGGTCGAGTCCCTGCGCCGCGCCGTCCCCGTGGTCTCCCAGATCAAGGACTTCGCCCTCCGCAAGGCCTACGCCACCAAACTGGCCGGTTGGGTCGGCTGGGACGACATCCAGCAGGTGGTCCGCCGCGTCGGCGAGGAGGCCCGCAAGGGCGCCCGCACCGGCGCCAAGCCCGGCATCCCCGAACGCCAACCCCACCACGAGGTTTCGCCCGGCCCCGCCGCCCGGCCCAACCCCACGGACCCGGCCCTGCTGCCCCAACGCCAAACCCTCGCCGCCGCCCTGCAATACCCCGCCTTCGCGGGCGCGGTCTTCGACTCCCTCGAGCCCGAAGCCTTCACCCACCCCGCCTTCCTCGCCGTCCGCGCCGCCATCGCCGAAGCCGGCGGCACCGCCGCGGGCCTCACCGGCGCCGAATGGGTCACCGCCGTCGCCGACAACACCGACGACCTCACCCTGCGCGCCATGGTCTCCGAACTGGCCGCAGAACCCCTCCCGGTGAAGTCCGCCGACGACATCCCCCGCTTCGTCGCCGGCGTCTTGGCCCGCACCCAGGAATCCTGGGTCGGCCGTCAGATCGCCGAACTGAAGTCCAAACTCCAGCGCATCTCCTCCACCGAACAGCCCGACGCCTACATGGCCCTGTTCGGCGACCTGGTGGCCCTGGAGCAATACCGCAAGAGCCTCCTCACCCAGGCCATGGGCAACTCAGGCGACTTCGCAGGCGTCTGACCCCACGCACCCGGCAGGCGGCGAAGCTCGCCGCCTCCGGGCAGGGGTGTGGGGGCGCAGCCCCCACCAGGGGGCAAGGGGCAAAGCCCCAATCCCTCAGCGCCGCAGCTGGTCCTGCGGCACCAGGATCGTGGTCCGCTCGTCCAGCGGCACCATCGGCTCCAGCTTCGGCTGGGTGTTCAGCTTGTCCGCGAGCTTCTGCCGCCCCATCAACACGACCTTCCGCGTGACAGGGCTCTCACTGATCGCGCGGGTCGTCTTACTGATCTGCTCATACCGAACCCGCCCGGCCTTGGCGCCCAACACATACCCAGCCGCCACACCGATGATCAACCGCAGCATCCCGAGAAGCTCCTCCCATAGGGTCAGACACGAATGGTAATCCGTTGTCTTTTTGTCGTCCTCCGGTGGTGTCCGGAGGATCGGCAGTGGGCGTGACTCGTGCCGCCCCGTGACGCTGTCGCTGAGCGATCTCGGCGAACGTCCAGCCCCAACGGGACTGAAATCGTTCGTCGAGGGCATTCAGGACTTGTCCACGATTCCGAGACGAGTCGGAGCCCACTAGGTGAGAACGTCTCAGCAGTGTTCGGGCTCCGCCAATGTCGGCGTGGACGGTTCTCCCGCAGAACCGGCACCGGAAGCGTGCTTGGGTTCGACGGTTGCTTCTGGCGGTGTATCCGCAGCTGCCGCATTCCTGACTGGAGTACGCGGCAGGGACTTCGAGGATCTCGATGCCGAGATCCTCACGCAGGGAAGCGAGTTTGGTGTCGACCGCGGCCCGGCCCGAGAACGCGAGCAGTCGGCGCAGGCGTTTGGACAGTTTGCCGGCCTGGGCCAGACCGCGGAAGTCCAGCTTCTCCACGATGACTCGGGCGACATCGGGTGCGCCGCCCTTGTCTGGGTTCAGGATTCGGTTCAAGCACCGGTTGACCTCGTTGGTGACGAACCCGCGAATGTCTTGGACCAAAGCCCGGTAACGACGCGAATCCCGCAACCGGATGTGCTGGCGGTTCAACGCCGCGACCAGCGGTTGCAGACGGGCGTCGTAGGCGCGCAACCGGTCCAGGAAGTCGCGCCCGTGCAAGGTGCCAGCACTGGTCGCGAACAAAGTCGCCATGCCCCAGTCCACGCCCAGGTCGCGGGTCCGCTCGTCACCGGGTATCGCTTTCCTGGTTTTCACGACAAGCCGGAACTCGACCCGGCCCTCCCCGGTGATGATGACTTGGCAGTGGTTGGCCACCACCGCGCCCGGGCGCGCCAGGCGCGCCTCGAACGCTGCTTGGGTGCGCAGTGGGATCCACGCCGGCTTGTTTCTTGTCAGGGTGGAAATCCGGACCCAATAAGCGTGTGTGCCAGCGTGTTTCGGGGATTCGACGACGGCGATCTTGCCGTCCATCACCATGGTGCGGACACGCCGCAGATCCGGAGCCCCGACACGCTTGCGGACCTGGCGCATGATCGTGCGGGCCAGGGTCAAGATCTCGGCCGCGATCACACGGTGCTTCGACATCTGAATCTGCCCGGCCTGGGCCCCGTCCTGCCCGAGGCCGGGCTGCCGGTACCAGGCGTTGGCCTTGTTCACGTACAGCAGATCCTCGGCGACCTTCTCGGGCAGAGTTGAGCCGGTGACGAGGTCGCGAAACACGCGTTCGCAGTTGCCCAGCCATGACCGGTGCGTGGCCACCGCCTGCTGACCGACCGAGTCCCACTGCCGTTGCGATAAGCCGTCGTCCCAGCCTTTGGTGTCCACCCACCGGGGCAGTACACCGGTGGTGAACAACTGTCGCCGCACCGCCGATTGGGCCCGCCCGAGCCCGGCCTGCCACACCGGCAACACCGCCGCGACCCGCGCGAGTTTCGCCGCGTTCGCGCATGACGGCAGCCGGTAGGACCGGCAACTCATCGCAGCGACCTCCGCAGCGGGCTTCATGACTCCAGTCAATACATGAGGCCACCGACAACTTCAGGCCCCGAGCGCGAACAGAAGGACAGAACGGACGCGTTTCCAGCGGACCCGCGACTCTTCGCGCATACCATCCCGCCTCCGGCCCTGCCCGCCCCCACCCCGCCCCTGTCGATCCGGCACCCCATCTCGCCCCCGTCCATATTCCCGCAGGTAGAGCCACGATTTGGGAACTGTACAACCGATACGCTAAAGTTTTCCCCGGCCGGTCCGGAAGGGCCAGCCAGGGAAACAATCCCCTATAGCTCAATTGGCAGAGCAGCCGACTGTTAATCGGCAGGTTTCTGGTTCGAGTCCAGATGGGGGAGCCGAAAAGCCCCTGACCCGCGGTTCACCCCGCACGGTCAGGGGCTTTTTTCGTTTGTCTGTGCGCTAGATGCTTTCGCGCCGAACGGATTTCGTCAAGCGCAAACCCAACTTGTACCGGTTTCTGGTACCGTACAAGTGTCCCGTACCGGAAGAGGATGTAGCGATGACTGAATCCGTGTCGGCAAGCGAAGCTCGGAACAAGCTGTTCCCGCTGATCGAAGAAGTCAACACCGACCACACCACGATCCACATCACCAGTAAGAAGGGCAACGCCGTTCTTATGAGTGAAGAGGACTTCAACTCGTGGCGCGAGACCATCTATCTGTACCGCTCTCCGGCGAACGCAAAGCGCCTCGCGGAAGGTATGGCTCAGGCGGAGGCCGGAGAGGTGGTGACGTTCTCCCTAGGCGAGCTGGAAGATATGGCCGCCCGAATCGAAGCGGAGGACGAATGAACATCACGTTCACCAAGAACGGTTGGGAGGACTACCAGCACTGGATCACCGCGGACCGCAAGATGTTCGCGAAGATCAACCGCCTGATCGCCGAGATCTCCCGCAACCCGTTCGAAGGCATCGGCAAGCCGGAACCCTTGCGGGCCGACAGATCCGGCTACTGGTCGCGTCGGATCACCGACGAACACCGCCTGATCTATTCGGTTGCAGGCGAGACGATCACGATCGTTCAGGCGCGATACCACTACTAGACGGGTCTGAAGGCCGTCTGGCCCTTCCTTGTTCACGCTCGTGCCCGAAACGGGAAGCCGGTAGCCTTGGCCAACTGCGTTGGGGGACAAGGCGTTGTCGGTGACGTGCGGAGGATGTGAATCGTAGGCCTGCACGGTCACGCCGGCTTAGGTGAGCTGTGCGGTCCAGTAGCCGCGTCCCGCGCCGAGCTCCACCACTGTTCTGCTCCCGCAGAACTCGCGCATCCACGCGATCGTCTGAGGTGAGGGAATCGCATACGCGTAGGCCGCTTGCAGGATCGTCTGCGCGTAGGCCAGGCGTCCGCTGCCGGATGAACTGCCGCCGTTCACCACTCGACGGCCGTTACACTCACTCACGGATGCCGCGACGATGTCCCAGTACGGATTCCGGGACTCGCCGCCGGTCAGGTAATGCACCAGGCGAAGGTCGAAGGCGGCGTCCGTGGCGTCGTCGCGGGTGCCTGACAGCATCGGCGCTGTCGTCAAATATTCGGCAACCCGGGGGAATTGCGTCCGCAGTCGATGTTCGTCGGCGAGCAGGGCGGCTAGCTGGTCGCGCCGCTCCGGCGTGAGTACGAGATCGGCCATCGCACCAGTTTTCCTCGGCCGTACAGGGCGAGTAGGGGTTTCAGCGGCATCCATTCGCCGAAGCGGTATTCGGCGCCGCGGACGAGCCGCTCGGCCAGGTCCGGGCGCTGGCGGATGAGGTAGGACCGGCCTCGCTCGGCGTGGTAGGGGAGCGAGACAATTTTGATCCGGTCGACGCTCTCGAGGTAGGGGAGGGCGAAAGCGATGTTCTCCCAGGTGCTTCGGCTCTGTCGTTCGACCGTGAGGGGTCCGCGATAGCCGTGGGCGGTGGCGTAGTCGGCCATCAGCAAGGCTTCGGGGGTCGGGCCGGCACAGGCGCCGCCGCACAGGACGAGCCGGCTGCTGGCTGCGGCGGGGTCGACGGACCGTAGTCCCGCTCGCACCCGCCAACGGTTCATCACATTGGCTCGGGTGCCCGCATTGCGATAGCCCAGCACGACGACCGCCTCGGTGGTGCCGGGGGCGGACCCCACGAATCTGCGTGAGGCACGCCAGTTCTCCCACTCACCCCAGAGGGCAACCGCCACGACTGCCCCGATCGACAGCCCGATCCGTCCCCTGCGGGTCGTCACGTTCATGTCCTCTCACCAGCGTTGATTCCCGTTCGAGCCTACGCTCGCCACCGTGTTAGACATTTGTTCTAGACAAACGTGTCAGACCTCGTGTAGACATATGTCTTAGACAAACGTTCTTCACCACGAACCGGGAGACACCCCATGAGCACCACCGCCAACACCCTCCGCGTCCTGGTCGCCGGCGGCGGCATTGCCGGCAATGCTGTTGCCCTGCAGTTGCTCCGGGCCGGTATCGCGGTCACCGTAGTCGAGCGGGCGGACGCGCCGCGGCCCGGCGGGCAGGCTGTCGACCTGCGTGGGCCCAGCCGGGAGGTGGCCGAGCGCATGGGGCTGATGGAGGGGATCAAGAAGAGCCTGCTGCACGAGAAGGGGATGGCCCTGGTCAAGGCGGACGGGTCGTCGGTGTACCGGATGTCGATGGAGATGTTCGACGGCAAGGGTCCGGTGGCCGACATCGAGATCAGCCGGGGCGACCTCAACAATGTGCTGCTCACCGAACTCGCCGGTGCCGCAGGCGAACTCGACTACCGCTACGGCGACTGGATCGAGACCATCGACCAGGATGCCGACGGCGCCACGGTCGGATTCGCTTCGGGCCGCGAGGAGCGCTACGACCTGGTGATCGGCGCGGACGGCGTGCACTCCCGCACCCGCAAGCTGGTGTTCGGCCCGGAGAAGGAGTTCACCACCTACCTGGGCGGCTACATGTCCTTCTACACGATCCCCACTCCGGCGGGCGTGGAGAAGGATTGGATGTCCATGCACGTGGTGCCGCGCGCCTCGCTCGGCCTGCGCCCCGATTTCGACCCGGCCACCTCGAAGGCCATCATCACCCTGCGCACCGACGCCGACCCGGCCCTGCGCCGCGATATCCCCGCCCAGCGCAAGCTGATTCGCGACATGCTGGCGGAGGCGGGCTGGCTGGTGCCCGAGGCCCTCGGGCACCTGGAGACCACCGAGGACTTCTACTTCGACGAGCTGGTCCGCGTCGACATGCCCACCCTGTCGAAGGGCCGCGTCACCCTGCTCGGCGACTCCGGTTTCTGCGGCTCCCCGATGACCGGCATGGGCACCGCCATGGCCATCGTCGGCGCCTACCTGCTGGCGGGCGAAATCGCCGCTACCCCAGCCGATATCGACGGCGCGCTGGCCCGCTACGAGGAGCAGGTCACCCCGTTCCTGGAGAAGGCCAAGGAGCTCCCCGGCGGCGGCATCCAGATGATGCTCCCCACCTCGAAGCTCGGCCTGAAGATGATGCAGCAGGTCGGAAAGCTCATGACCACCAAGCTGTTCCGTCCCATCATGATGAAAATGCTGGACCAGACCCAGGACTACGTCCTCCCGACCTACTGATCCACCGCGCCGAAAAGGCCTTCCTCGACCGATCAACCGGTCGGTGAAGGCCTTTTCGTGCGACTGGCCCGCTAACTCGAGCCGCTGGTCGCCGCGCCGAGCAGTCCCGACAGGATGCTGGATATCACCGCACCCGGCAGGTCGCTGGTGGCCGATCCTGACGCGGACCCACTGGCGGACCCTGTCAGGTATCCCCGGCCCGGCCCGGTTGTCGAGCCGAGGAAGGCGTCGCCGCCCCCATTGGCCAGCTCGTCGAGGGCGCAGGTGGCGAGTCCGCCGCCGGAGCCGCTGGTCAGAGCCGTGATGATCCCGTTCGTTAGACCTGCGGCGAGACCGGCCTCGGGGCCTGCGGCGGAACCGCCGAGGAACCCGAGCGCGGAACCCGTCACCGAGCCGGTGGCGGCCGAACTGGCCCAGCCTTTGAGGAATCCCTCGAGGCAGGTCATGCCGGGATCCAATGCGGTGGGATCGGCCTGGGCAACCCCGGGGCCTTCTACTGTGAGTGGTTCGGCGGCCGCCGGCGCGGCCGCGATGGCGAGTGAAATACCGATAGAAGCGGTGATCAGAATGATGTTTCGCATCGAAGTACTGCTTTCCCCGAAAAACCTGGACGCATGACCAAATTAACCCCACCGCCGATCACTCGCAGGCCGAACGTGAAACTTGGCGGGAATGGCTCAACGCGGACCGCTCGGTGAAAAGTCTTGGGGGAAGGCCTGACTCGAGTAGCGAATACCGGCCGGTGCCGCGCTGGGGAAGACTCGTGTACTCATGGTCAGGGGACGAGAGGGGAGTATGTGGTGAGCGGTACACGGTGGCTGTTGATCGAGACCTTCGGCGGCGGCGAGCCAACGGTGGTCGGACTCGGAAGTGCGCCGAGGAAATTCGTCCCGCTCACCCAGATGTTCCGGCAGCGAGAGACCCTCTCGGCCATTCGTGGCGCGGTGGCGGCGACCTTGGCCCGCCTCGGGTCGGTGGATCTCGTGAGCGAGGACGGGCGGCGGCGCACGGTGACGGTGCCGCTGCACATCACACCGGAACGAGTGCACGCGGTGCTGTTGTGGTCGGGCCCGGTCGAGGAGGAGTTGCCGCCGCGAGATCGCGTGGGGGCGTGGTACTTCAACCTCTCGACGTCGAAATCCACGCGGTCGGATGATCTGCTCGAGCTGTACGGGGTCGCGCCGGAGAACCGGGCTCGGGAGCATGCCATCGCGGGGGTGTTCGCCCGCGTCATCACCAATAGTGACGAATCCGATGCGCTGGCGAAGATTGTGCGGTCGGCTCCCGGGACCGAGCATCAGGCGGTGTGGACCGTGCGGCGGGATGACGGTGCGTTGCGGGCGGCGCACTTCTCCTGCCGGATCCTCGAGGAGCGCACGTCCGCCGAGGGGCCGGAGATCTTCATGCGGGGCGTTACGCATGACATCGGGGACGCGACCGAGGTGAGTTCGGCGCCGCCACCCGTCATTCTGGAGCATCGGGTGCTGGATGCGGCTGCGGCGGAGGGGGATTATCGGGCGATCGTGGATTTGCGGAATCTGCGGTTGTTGCGGTGGATGGGGCCGGCGATGCCGGGGATCGCGTGGCAGTCGTTGGCGGGGGAGCCGGAGCCGGGGATTCATCCGGAGGATCTGGGGATCGCGAAGGCCATGAGCCGGGATCTGGCGCAGTCGCGGACATCGGGGGTGTTGCGGTTGCGGAAGCTGGATGGTGGGTGGAAAGTGGTGCGGGCACGGGCGGTGCTGATGGCGCTGGATCAGTACACGACGGCCGCGTTGGTGACGGTGCGGGACCCGGACCTGGTGGATTAGCCGGCCAGCAAACAAACCACCAGTAATGTTTGTTGGGTATATAACAGCGGTTGACCGCGCGTCGCGGGTTTGCGGCAGGTCAGCGTGATCAAGGGGGAAATACGCAGGTGGGCGGGGGATTTGCTCAATTGATCACGGAATGTCCGAATCGCTACACTGCCGCCAGTACGCACCCGTGCGAGCGGGAATCTTGCCGGTTCTCCCCGTGAGACCGCCTGGCGCGTCGTTGACAGGCCCTGCCCGGAAACGCTTCTGCGGCTCCGGCGGTCGTGGCTGCTCGGCGTAGGGAGGCGGCAACAGTGCTCGGACCGAACAATGCGTGGTGGCTGCGTCTTCTCACCGGCATCCGGCAGTGGTTGGCGGCTCGTATGGTGCGATCGATGGGGTTGCGCACCTATCGGGGCGTGAATGTCCGCGGGCTCGAGCCGAATCCCGCCGAGATCGTCCGAATCCCCCTGGACCGCGTGCACATCGGCGCGACGCTGCGGCAATCCGGGGAGAACGCGCGGCATGTCGCCGCGCTGTCGGAGGTCGCCGCGGCGCTGCCGCCGATCGTGGTGCACCGGCCGAGCATGACTGTCATCGACGGCGCTCATCGCGTGCGGGCCGCGCAGTGCAGCGGGTCGCAGTGGATCGACGCGGTCTACTTCGACGGCGACGACGGGCAAGCCCTGCTGCTGGCCATCCGGCTGAACACCGCGCACGGCCTGCCGCTGTCCGCCGCCGATCGCAAGGCCGCCGCCGAACAGGCGCTGATGTACTACCCGGACTGGTCGGATCGCCGGCTGGCCATGACACTCGGTCTGTCCGAGCGCGCGATCGCGGCCATCCGGCGCAGAACAGCGTTGCTCCCGACCTGCGAACCGCGCCCGTGCCCGACCCCGGCGGCCGCGCCGGACGAGGTCCATCGCCGCCCCGAGCGCGTCCACCTCACCGATCCCCGTCCGATGCAACGCCGTTCGGACTCGGCCGCCGGTGACCGCGCCCAGCAGGCCCCCGCCTTGCGCACCCTGTGCCCGGATCCCGCGTTGCAACGCACCGAATCCGGCAGGCAGTTGCTGGCCCTGCTGGCCGCCCTCCCCGCCGATCCCGCCGCCTGGGCCGATCTCGCCTGCGAGCTCTCGCCCTGTCACGCCGCGCTGATCGCCGAGCTGGCCGCCGAACAGGCCGAGAACTGGGCGACCCTGGCCCGTGCCGCGACCGGGCACGCGGTGACGGAGGAGAACACCGCGGCGTGATCGGCGCCGCCCGCGGCGAGCCGGACGGCGTCGAAGGGCCTGGCGCGCTTCGGGGCTCGAATCGGGGCCCATGAGAAAATGGCGGGAACCGCGGTGGTGGATCGATCGGAGTGGGTGTTTTGCAGGGGGTTCGGCGGGTCGACGTCCGCGGCGGCGAGGGGGTCAAGGCGGGGCAGTTGTTCGAGCAGTGGGAGGCGGGGCTGAGCGAAGCGTATGTGCCGCTGGCGGTGTCGCCCGGCGAGCAGGAGCGCTTCGAGGGCTGGATCGTGCACGGCCGCTACAACGAGGTCGAGTTGTCGACGCTGGGCGCGAGCAAACAGCGGGTGCATCGCACCCGCACCCTGATCGCCCGCACCGATGACGAGTTCCTGCACACCAGCATTCAGATCGCGGGCCGCGGTTGGCTGCATCAGGACGGCCGGATCGCGGAGGTGGGTCCGGGCGAGATGGTGTTCTACGACAGCACCCGCCCGTACCACTGGGAGTTCGAGGGCGCGTGGGAGATGTCCGCGGTGCAGGTGCCGCTGAGCCGGCTGCGGCAGCGCTCCGGCATCGCCCCCTCCGAGATCCCGACCGCGACCACGGTGATGGAGCACAGTCCCGCCGGTGTGGTCACGACCTTCCTGCGCGAGCTGACCGAACTGCAGAACACCGACCCCGCGCAGGCCGCGGTGCTGGCCGGTTCGACGGTGGATCTGCTGTCCTCCGCGATCGCCCTGATCTCCGGCCGCTCGATGCCGGGCGAGGCGTCGGAGACCCTCACCCGCCGTCAGGTGCTGGATTTCCTCCGGAAGCATTGCCTCGACGCGAATCTCACCGTGGAGGCGATCGCGGCGGGCTGCGGGGTGTCGCGGCGGACCCTGTATCGCGTGCTCGAGGAGTTCGAAGAGGGCCCGGCGACGCTGCTGCGCCGGATGCGGGTCGAGTACGCGTGCGGATTGCTCACCGCGCGAAGGGATCTCCCGGTGGCCGCGATCGCGCACAGTTCCGGCTTCACCAATGAGCGGCAGTTCTATCGCGCGTTCCGGGTCGAGATGGGCACCACCCCGGCCGCCTACCGCGAGACCGGCTGCGACTGATCTCCGCCCGCCGATCGACGAAATCCGCCCGTTGATCCAGCCGCAACCTTCTGCTAACTTCTACGTATCTACTAAGTAGGTACGTAGAAAGCTTGGGGCGTAGACCACCTGCGACCCGGGGGCGCCGTGGGGACGGCGTCGTGGCGGCGGCGGCCTTGTACGGACCCCTCATCGCGTGCAACGCCGCCGAAACCACAAGGGGCGGGACCGCGTTCCAGCGGCCCCGCCCCGAGCGGTGGTCTTCGATATGCGCTCAGACGCGTGCGCGGATCCACTTGTAGATCGCCAGCACCACGATCGCGCCGACGATCGCGCCCAGGAAGGCGTGCTTGACCGGCGGATGCACGCTGAACTCGTGCGGCGAGAACAGCAGGCTGCCGAGCGTGCCGCCGACGTAGCCGCCGACGATGCCGAGCACCGCGGTCCAGATGATGCCGAAGTCCTCCTTGCCGGGGACGATCAGCCGGGCGATCGCGCCCGCGATCAGGCCGATGATGATCATCATGATGATGCCGCCCATGACATTCTCCTTGTCGTTGGGTTCCGCTGCGTCGACGGTAGCAGGGCGAAGGCCGGTGATGAGCGAGCCGAAACACCCCAATTCGCCCGTGGCGGACACAACCGCCCGCGCCGGAAACAGGGTCCCGGCGCGTGCGCGAGCGGTCAGACCAGGTGCAGCGGCAGCGCCGCGATGTCGTTCTGCGTCATGACCGGAAGGTTCACGATGTCCGAATCCGCGCCGGCCAGCCGCAGCGCCGGGAACCGGTCGAACAGCGCGGGCAGCGCGATGGCCGCCTCGAGCCGCGCCAGTGCCGCGCCGGGGCAGATGTGCGGGCCGTAGCCGAAGGAGATATTGCGGTGCGCGGTCGGCCGCGTGATGTCGAATTCGTCGGCGTCGTCACCGAATACGCCGGTGTCGCGTCCGATCGCGCGGTACGACATGACCACGCCCTCACCCTTCTCGATCACGGTGTCGCCGACCGTGATGTCCTCGGTGGCGAACCGCATCAGCAGGTGGGTGACCGGGCCGTCGAAGCGCAGCGACTCCTCGATGACCTGCTTCCACTCCACTTCCTCCGACCGCACCCGGGCCAGCTGCTCGGGCCGGGCCAGCAAGGCGCGCACCGTGTTCAGGATCAGGCTGACGGTGGTCTCGTGCCCGGCGGCGACCAGCGCCTTGAGGTTGCCGACCACCTCCTCCTCGGTGAGCGGCTCGCCGCCCTCGTCGGCCAGGATGAGCGCGCTGGTGAGATCGTCGGTGGGGGTGGCGGTCTTGCGGCGGACCATCGCGGTGAAGTAGACGTCCATGTCGTCGATGACCCGCAGCCGCTCGTCCTGCGGGGTCATCATGGAGAAGAACTTCTTGTACCAGTCCAGCAGCATGGGATGGTCCTCGCGCGGCACGCCCATCAGCTCGGAGATCACGCGCATGGGCAGCGGGTAGGCGAAGACCTGCTTGAGGTCGACCACCGCGCCCTCGCCGCCCGCCGCGTCCAGGTCGTCGAGCAGTTCCTTGGTGAGCCGTTCGACGGTGGGGCGCAGCTCTTCCAGGCGGCGCGGGGTCAGCGCCTGGGTGGTCTTGATGCGCAGGCGGCGGTGCTCGGGGCCGTCCACGGTGAACATGGACCGCCCGGCGTCGATCATGCCGATCAGCGGCCACTGCCGGGTGATCACGCCCTCGCTGAACAGCTTCCAGGCGTTGATGTCCTTGACCAGCCGGGCGTCGGTGAGCAGCTGCCGCGCCACGGTGTGATCGGTGATGGTCCAGGCGGGCGCGCCCAGCAGGTCGATGCGGGTGATCGGCCCGGCGGAGCGCAGACGGGTGGTCTCACCGGCGAGATCGCCGACCATCGGATCGATGGCGATGGCATGCGGGCAGGGGGAACTCACTGGAAACCTCCGAGAGCACGAACAGGTGTGAAAACAACGGGCAGAGAAGTCATTCCGCACAGGAACGGGGAGGGCCGGCGCACCAGGCTCGCCGCGGGCACCGCCAGATCGATGTCGGGCAGCCGGTCCAGCAGCACCTCGATGCCGGTGCGCGCCACCGTCTCCGCGATCTGCTGCGCCGGGAACGGGCACCGGTACTCGCCGTGACTGAACGCGAAGTGGGCGTTGTTGCCGCTGTTGATGCCGTCGCCGACCGATTGGCGCACATGCGGATCGGTGTTCGCGGCGGCCAGCCCCAGCAGCACCAGGTCACCGGCGCGAATCTGGGTGTCGGCCAGCCGGGTGTCGCGGGCGGCCCAGCGGCCGGCCAGGATCGAGTTGGGGGAGTCCTCCCACAGCACCTCGTTCATGGCCTGGTCCACGCTGCGCCGGCCACCGCCGAGCGCGGCCGCGAACCGGTCGTCGGTGAGCATCAGCCGCACCGAGTTGATCAGCCAGTCCGCGGTGGGCAGATGCCCGGCGGCGGTCACGGCCATCAGGTCGTTGACGTATTCCTCGTCGGTGAACTGCCCCGGCTGCGCGAGCATGCGCGAGACCAGGTCGTCGCCGGGCGCGGCCTTCTTCATGGCCAGCAGGTGCTGCATGTACTGCATGAACTGCAGGTACGCGGTCTGGGCGTCGGCGCCGCCGTCGGCCATCACCTTCATGGCGCGCGCCAGCCCGGGGCCCTCGACCTCGGGGATGCCCAGCAGTCCGGCGAGCACCAGCACCGGCAGCGGTTCGGCGAAGTCGGCGACCAGGTCGGCGGTGCCGCGCCCGCAGAAGGCGTCGATCAGCTGGTCGGCCAAACCCTCGGCGACCCTGCGCAATTCGAAGTTGTCCACCGATTCCAGCGCCGGTTCCACCATGGCCAGGTGGCGGCGGTGCTCGGCGCCCGCGGTGAAGTAGATCGAGGGCATGGGTGTGCCGACCATGGGCAGCAGCGGCCAGTCCGGGGGAATGTTGGGCCACTGGTTCCACAGGCTCACGTCGCGCGGGAACAGTTCGGGCGAGCTGGTGACCTGGTGCATCTCCCGGTAGCCGAGCACCAGCCAGGCCGGGATCCCGCCGATCAGTTCGACGGCGGCGACCGGGCCGTGGTCGCGGCGGATCTCGCGGTAGAGGGAGTTGCGGTCGGTGTGGAAGCGGGGGCCGCTGAGCGGAACCGCCATGGCGGCGTGGGGCACCGGGCAGCTGCCCTGCGCGGGCGAGGTCATGAGACGGTCTCCGGGTGGTAGAGGTACTCGACCAGGGTGATCAGGACGTTCTTGCACGAATCGCGCAGGCGGGCATCGCATTCGACCAGCGGGATGTGCGGGCCCAGATCCAGCGCCTCCCGCACCTCCGCCATGGTCGGTCCGGGCCCGAAGCTGTTGCAGGCCACGATGAACGGCGTGCCCTGATGTTCGAGCCGGTCGATGGCATACCAGGAGTCGGCGATCCGGCGCTGATCCACCAGCACGATCGCGCCCAGCGCGCCCGTGAACAGCCGGTCCCACAGGAACCAGAAGCGTTCCTGGCCGGGCGCGCCGAACAGGTAGAGCACGTGCTCGTTGTCGATGGTGATGCGGCCGAAGTCGAAAGCCACCGTGGTGGTGGACTTTCCGGGTATCCCGGCCGGGTCGTCGACGTCCTGGCCGACCTGGGTCATGGTGGCCTCGGTGTCGAGCGGGCGGATCTCGCTGATCGAGCGCACCATGGTGGTCTTGCCGACGCCGAAGCCGCCGACGATGACGATCTTCAGGCCCTGACGGGCGTCGGCGGGCAGCGGAGCCTCGGCCCGGGTGGGGCGGAGGTCAGAGTTTGCGGAGTCCAACGAGCACCTTTTCCAGCGTGTCGGTAGTGGGCAGCCAATTCCATTGCCGCGACGCGTGATCCGGATGACGCACCGTGATCTTGCCCGCGTGCAGCAGGTCCGACAGGAGGATGACGGTGATGCCCACCGGCAGGCGCAGCTCGGCCGCGATCTCCACCACCGCGGTCGGCGCGCGGCACATATCGAGGATGGCGGCGTGCTCGGACTGCATGCCACGCACCGGAGCGCTCTCGCTGACCACCAGGGTGACCAGGTCGAAGGCGTCCGAATCCGGTTGGCTGCGACCGCCGGTCAGCGTGTACAGCCGATCCGGATCCTCGTCTGGCCTGGTCACGGCACGCTCGCCCCCGGTACTCGCGGGGCTGCGGCGAGATGCTCGCCGAGCTGCTCGACCAGCTCGCGCATATTGTGGCCGACCAGTCCGGCGTCGGCGTCCTCCGCGGCGACCACCGCGATGTGCGCGCCCACCCCGGCTTCCACGATGAACAGGATGCCCCCGTAGAACTCGGTCATCGACTGCCGCACGCCGCCGCGCCCGTCCCCGAACTCCACCGAGGCCCCGTGCGACAGGCTCTGGATCCCGGCCGCGATCGCCGCCAGCTGATCGGCGCTGTCCATCCCGAGCCCCGGCGTATGACAGATCTTCAAACCGTCCCCCGACAGCAGCAGCGCGTGCCGCGCCCGCGGCGTGCGCACCAGCAACTGCTCCAACAGCCAGCCCAGATGTGTGGCGGACGGTGTCATCGATCGGTCTCCCAGGGGTTCGCAGGGGCAGGATAAGCGCCGGGGCCGGGCTCGCGACCGCTCTCGCCGTCCGGGAGCTGTGCGGCCCGGCCGGCGGAATGCGACGCCGCGGTGGCGTTGTCGCGCAGATCGATTCCGCGCCGGACCGCGTCCATCAGTGACCTCGGCAGCGGGGAGGCGTCGCTCGAACCGTCGAGGCCGAGCGGATCCGGCCGGGTCGAGACGGTGGGGATGCGGCCGCCCGAGGGCGGATCGAGGTTGGTGAGCGGCGAGGATCCCGCGTCGGCGGGGGCCTCCCGGCCGGAGACGGCGCGCTGGAAGGCGGCCATCGACGACGGAGCGGCCGGGGGGCGCGGCGGGGGCGGGGCCGCCGGAACGGCCAGGCCCTCCGGGTGGACGGCGGCCAGGGTACTGCCGCGCTGCCGCTTCGGCAGGACACTGGAAGTCGCTGCGTGCGAGCCGGATTCGTCCTGCTGATGACCCTGGCCGCTGCCGCTCGCGGGGAACTGCGCCGGACCGGTGCGTGCCGAGTTGGTGGGATCGGGGTAGTTCACCGGGGAGGAATCGGGTGCTGCCGAGCTGGGCTCGGGTCGTTCTCCGCTCGCCGGGGCGACGGACCCGGTGCGGGCCGATCCGGCGAATTCGGCTCCACGCGCTCGGTCGGCGGCAGTGTCAGGAGTCGCGAGCTCGGGGCCGCGTCCCGGTGCGGTGGCCGAGCCCGCCCACGCGGGTTCGGCGACCGAGTCCTCCGATCGCGCTGGGGCGCGGGCGATCTGGGGTTCGGCGGTGCCGGCGGCCGCCACCGGGGTGAGGCGGGACAGGGTGCCGGACTGGCGTTCCAGGCGGGTGGTCAGCTCGCGGGGGATGACCACCACCACGGCGGTGCCGCCGATGGCGGAGGGCCGATAGCTGACGGTCAGGTCGTGCTTGCGGGCCAGGTGCCCGACCACGGCCAGACCCAGCCGGGTGCCGGAGAGGGAGGAGAGGTCGGTGTCGGCGCGCGGGCCCGCCACCGCGGATTCGGCTCTGCGGAGGGCGGATTCGCTCATGACGAGGCCGCTGTCCTCGATGGTGATCACCACACCCGCCGGAACCTCGGCGGCGTAGACGTGCACCTCGGTGGTGGGCGGGGAGAAGTTGCAGGCGTTGTCGAGCAGCTCGGCCAGCGCGTGCATGACGCCCTCGGCGGCGTGGCCCGCGACGGCGATCTCGGTGACCGCGCGCAGCCGCACCCGCTGGTATCCGGCGACGCGGCCCATGGCCCCGCGCAGGATCGACTCCATGGCAATGGGTTTCGCCCAGCGACGGCCGGACCGGGCGCCGCTGAGCACCGCGATGCTGTCGGCGAGCCGTCCGGCCTGGGCGGTGCGGTGGTCGAGTTCGAGCAGGTCGGCCAGCACCTTGGGGTCGGCGTGGCGGTGTTCCATCTCGCGCAGCTCGGCCAGCATGGAGGTGCTCATGGCCTGCATGCGGCCCGCGGCCCCGGCGAAGGCGGCCATGGCCGCGGCCCGGCGGTGCTCGTTGTCCTTGGCGGCGCGGGCCTGTTCGGCGGCGTGTTCACGGATGTCGTGCGCCCGGGCCTCGGACTCGGTGATGCGCGCCTGGGCGGCCGACATGGTCGCGGCCACATGGGCATCGGCCTGCGCGGTGTAGGCCAGGGCCTCGCGGCGCACCGCGTGCACCCGGTCCCGGTAGTAGGCGGCCGCGGTGAGCGCGCCGGTCAGCAACAACGCCGCCACACTCGCCCCGATGGCCAGCGGTATCCGGAATTCATTGGGGGACAGCAGGACTGTGACCGCGACCACGACCACGGTGGCTACCAGTGAGACGGCCGTCGTGACATACGGCGGGCGCTGACTCCGAACGGTGTGCTGTTCCCCGTTCGGCGGATTGACTGATTCCGACACGCTCCGCACTTCCGAACTACGTCCACCAGGGCGGACGCCCCGATGCCCCCGACCGCGCCCGCCTCGCGAAATACCGTGCCAAATGCCCGGACCGCCAAGCGGATTCGGTTCTGCCGGACGCAGCATAAGCGCCCCCGGTCAGCGGCGCTACCCGAGCGCGTACCCACGGGCAAACATCCGTCCCATCCGCTGGGACAGCGGGTCGACGGCGCAGGTCAGACGTCGAGGTCGTCGAATTCCTGTCGGCGCAGCCGGGCGCCGGCGAGGAGCGACCCCAGGGCGAATCCGAAGATGGGAATACTGACCATCGGCGACCACGAATGCACCTGCGGCCCGGCCGGGCGCACCAGGGTGATCACCCGCAGCAGCGCCAGCGCCGCACCGCTCAGCCCGCCGAACATGAACAGCCACAACGGCAGCCGGAACGCCTCGGGTGCGACGCGCTGGCTGCGCGCCACCGCGGCCACCACCGCCGCGTTCACCACGACGCCCGACAGGGCCAGGATCCACTTGTGCGTCTCGATGGTCATGTACGACGGGTGCAGCGGGTCGTAGGTGAACAGCAGCGCCGCCGCGAGCGCGCCGAGCCCGACGTAGAACGCGCGCTTCAACAGCGCCCGCCCCCACAGGTCGGCCACCGTCACCCCGATCAGCGCGCCCGCGCCGACCAGCGCCAGATCCGCGACCAGTCCGGGGAAGCCCTCGAAATGCCCGCTCGGCAGCGCCAATTCGTCGGCCGAGCTGTTGACGGCGGGCGCGCGCAGCAGTGCCCACAGTGCGAGCAACGCCAAAGCGATGGTGAACGCCCGGGATTCGGCGGAACGCCAGCGCGGTAGCCGGGCGATCGCCGCCACGAGCGCGCACACGGCGGCCAGCAGCGGTACGAGATTTCCCGCCGCGGCGATACCGCTCGCCGCTGTCTCGCTCACCGACCCGGCGATCCTCATCGACGCGATAGCGCTCACCCGAACAGCCTGGCCCGGACATGCTGCGAGTGTGTTTTGTTCCGCGGCGTGTCTCCGGGTTCATTTTCCCGGCGCAGCAGTTCGCCGAGCAGTTGCGGCGCAGGTCAGGGCTCGCGGCTCGTCTCGAGAACAGAACTCCCGTGTTCGCCCGGAGTGAACGTTCGCCGCCCGGCCTTGACCTCAACATATATCGAGGTTCGATGCTGGGTGCAGCGACGGCCGGTCGAAGCGGTCGTCGGAAGCGAGAGGGAGGCAACGAGATGCGTGCAGTGCAGGTCGAAGAGTTCGGCGGGCCCGAGGTGCTGAAGGTCGGCGAGGTTCCCGACCCCGTCGCCGGACCCGGCGAAGTGGTGGTGCGGGTCGCCGCCGCCGACGTCATGTTCCTGGACACGATGCTGCGCAGCGGCGTAGCGCGTGAGTACTTCCCGGCCGAACCGCCGTTCGTCCCCGGCGGCGCGGTCACCGGCACCGTCGAATCCGTCGGCCCCGATGTCGACGCCGCGTGGGTGGGCAAGCGGGTGGCCACCCCCACCGCGGCCAGCGGCGTCGGCGGCGGCCTGCCCATCGGCGGCTACGCCGAACTGGCCCTGGCCAAGGCCGACACTCTCGCGGCCATCCCCGCCGAGTTGAGTTTCGAGCAGGCCGCCGCCCTGGTCCACGACGGCCGCACCGTGCTCGCCATCGCGGACCGGGCCGCCATCGAACCGGGGCAGTGGGTGCTGGTCACCGCTGCCGCGGGCGGATTGGGCACGCTGCTGGTCCAATTGGCGCGCACCGCCGGAGCCCGGGTGATCGCCGCCGCCCGTGGTGAGGCGAAACTCGCGCTGGCGCAACGACTCGGCGCGCACGAGGTGATCGACTACTCCGAGCCCGGCTGGGCCGAGCGGGTGCGCGAACGCACCGGCGGCGTCGCGGTGGTCCTCGACGGCGCGGGCGGCGAGATCGGTCGCGACGCACTGGCCGCCGTCGCGCCGGGCGGTCTGCTCATCGCCTACGGCAATGCCGCCGGTGGCTTCGCCGCGGTGGACGCGGAAGCCGCTGCGGCCCAGCAGGTCACCGTCGTGACGCTGTTCGAGCTCACCACCCCCGACACCGACTGGCTCGCGCTGCACCAGCGCGCGCACGCCGAAGTCGCCGCCGGACGCCTGGAAGTCGTGATCGGCCAGACCTTCCCGCTCGACCAGGCAGCGGCGGCGCACACCGCCATCGGATCGCGCGCCGCGCTGGGCCGCACCCTGCTCACGGTCTGACCGTCATCGGCGTGTCGTGAGCATCCGCCCAGCTCCGCGGAGCAAGGTGACACCGGGTACAACGCGACGCGGAGGTGGGCGATGGGCAGGCGGGCAGGTGTGGTCGAGACCGTGGCGACCGGAGTCGGACTGGCACTGGGCGTCTGCGCCGGCGGAGCCGCGAGCGCGCAACCCGCGCTCGACCCCGGCGCCTTCGACCCGTCCCGCGTCCCGCCCCGCACCTCGCTCTCGGTGCGCACCCTGGTCCCCGGCGCGGGCTGGGGCACCGCCAACCAGCACGAGGAACGCGCGGCCCTGTCCCTCGCCAAGCTCTACCTCGCCGACTACGCCCTCAAACACGGCGACGGCTCCGCCGAGGACCGCGACCTGAGCGAACGCATGATCCGCAAATCCGACGACGGCGCCGCCGACCGGATCGAAGCCAAATACCCCTACGCCATCGCCGCCGAGGCCGCCGAGTACCACCTCCGCTCCACCCACAGCCAGGGCGACTGGGAATTCTCGACCACCAGCACCGCCGACGTGGCCGACTTCCTCGCCGCGAAGATCCGCGCCGACCCCGACAGCCCCATCCTGGCGTGGATGGAACAGCCCGCCGACCGCGCTGCCGACGGCACCCGCCAGGACTGGGGCACCGCTCGACTACCGCAGGTGTACGGAACCAAATGGGGCTGGGCCGATGTCGGCGACCCGGAGGTGTCGTCGGTCTCCTTCGGCCCCGGTTTCACCGTCGCCGCCCACACCTACGGCACCCCGGATCAGCAGACCGAGGACGTGCTCGCGGCGTGGTCGGCCCTGCTGCCCGAGGTGTCGCCCAAACACTGACAAGCAGAGTCGGTGTTACTGCCCGCGCAGCTTTCCGGCGATGATCGCCAGGCGTTCCGACAGGGGAGCGGTGATCTCGTCCGGGGTCATGGCCGTGGGGTCGTCGCACCAGACGAAGATGCCGGAGCCGATCAGTTGAGATCGGGTTGCGGCGGGCAGTGTGCTGAGGTCCACGAAGATGCTGGGATTCCACAGTTTCAGCAGGGCGGGCGGGGTGTTCAGGCCCGCGGCGGGCCCACCGGTGACGAAGTAGGTGGGGGTGAAACCGGCATTGACCAAGCGGTTTCCATTGGCGGCGAGTTCGGCGGGGCCGCGGCCGGTGCGGATCCAGGGCGCGGTGCCGGCGGACCAGTAGTCGATGATGATCGACTGGTCCAGGCCGAGGGCGCCGGGCCAGTTGAGGCCGTCGTTCCAGACGATCGGCGTCTTGCCCGTCTCGGCCAGAATGGTTGAGGCCCAGGCGATGTAGTCGCGCACCGCGTACGGACTCAACTGGGGATAGCGATCGAAGTCGCTGACGTACTCGTCCGCGCCGAGATGCCAGTACGGGCCGGGGAACAGCGGGAGGAACTCGCGCAGTAGGTCGCCCATGAGTTGATACGACGCCGGATTCGACAGGTCGATCTTGGTCTCCGGTCCGCCGAGCAGCGAATCCTGCTGGGCCTCGGCCGGTGTGGTGTGCGCGGGGACCAGCTGGAGTTCCGGGTGGTGGGCGAGGATCTGCCCCATGTGGCTGGGCATGTCGATCTCCGGCACCACTGTGATGCCGTAACCCTCGGCGTAGGACACCAGCGCGCGGATCTCGTCCTTGGAATAGGTCTGCGCCGAGTTCACCTCCGGATGGGTGTCGCTGCGCAGCCGGAAGCCCTGGTTGTCGGACAGGTGCAGGTGCAGAGTGTTCATTCCCAGCGCCGACAGCTCCCGCACCCGCGCCTCGAGCCAGTCGATCGGGAAATACTCGCGCCCGGTGTCGACCATGAGCTGACGCCACGGGTACTCGGTGGCCGCGGTGGGTGCGGGCTGCGCGGCGGCCGGCGTCGCGGCGACCAGTCCGGCGGTGAGCAGCGTGGCGATGACCAACCGTCGCTTCACGTTTCCCGTCATGGGTGTCGAGTGTCCTTCACGTGGTGCGAAGTCGGGGCTTGTTTGTCGCCGATCCCAGCATCGCTCGAGATCACGGCGGAACTGCGGCTGTTCTAACCCCCAGCGTGTCGGGTGCGGTCACTGTCGAACCGGGAGGTGATGAGCTGGATGACCAGGTCGATGGTGTAGTCGAACTCGCGGTCTCGATCGAATCGGGCCAGGTAGGGCGCGGCCAGGCCAATCTGCGGAAGTCCGGCTGATTCCAGCGTCTTCTGCCGCTCGGCGATACCGGTCGGGTCGGCCGTCCCGAACGTCGGGCCGGCCGACACCTCGCGAAGCAGAGTTCCGATCAATGTCGCCAGCAGTGTCCGCATCAAGTGGACCGCTTCCTCAGGACCGCACCCGGTGCGCCGCAGCACCGCAAGAGCGGCTTCGACGGGAGCCAGACCCGCCGTCGAGGAAAGCTGGCGGGTCAGAACCAATGTCGCGGCCTTGGGGTGGGCGAGGGTGATGCGGCGGAACTCGTGGGCCCACGCACGTAGATCGTGGGCCACGGAGTCGGTCGCCTCCGGCGGGCGCAACTGCTCGAGCAGGTATTCGGCGACGGCGTCGAGGAGGTCGTCCTTGCCGTCGACGTAGTAGTAGAGGCTCTTGGGGTCCACCTGTAGCACGCCGCCGACCGATCGCATGGTCACGGCCTCGACGCTGTCGGCGTCGATCACCGACAGCGCCGCCTCCCGGATCGCCTCCCGCGAGAGCTGCGCCGTTTTCGTTTTCGGTGGCCGCCCGCGGCGGGGTGCACTCGATGTCGGCTGGCTTGCTGTTGGGCCGGGTACGGCCTTCATGGAACCCACCCTTGCATTTTTCCACAGCGTGGATTTAATCTGGCATTAATCCCACGCTGTGGAAAAATGACACGAGGTGAAATCCCATGCAAATGCCGTGGCGACAAGGTGACGTACTGGACCTTGCGAGTATCGGCTCGCGGGTCGACAGCCTGACCGATCTCTCGACGATCGATGGTGGACCGGGTGCCAGGCTCACCGCGGTCCGGGCGCAGGCCGCGGCGTTCCGGAGGGAGTTCATTCAGACCGGAACCCCCGACAGCGTCAGCACCTGCGATCTGGTGACGCTGCCCTATCCGACACGGTTCGGCTTGTTCCGCGCTTCGCGGGCGATCGCGCCGTTCCTGTCGATCACCAACCGGATGGTGGTCATCCGCTGGAGCGACAGCGACGGAACACCGCGTGTGCTCTTGTTCGAGCCCAGCGACGTCGAACTCGGCCGCTACACACCGTATTTCGACAAGCTCGCCGACCGCACCCCCGACGTCGTCTCGAATCGGATGGTCACCGAGCGCGGAACCGTTCTCGCTCATCTGTCCCGGCTGGGGATCGACCCGGGCGAGGTCGACTATCTGATGTTCGACCACCTCCATACCCAGGACCTGCGGCGGTGGATCGGCACCACCGCACACCAGCCCGATCTGGGCGAGCAACCCCAACCCCTGTTCCCGCGCGCGAAGGTCATCGTGCAACGAGACGAACTGGCCGCCATGGCCGACCTTCACCCGATGCAGCGGCCCTGGTATCAGCCCGGCACGTACCGCGACGTCCCGCCGGAGGCGTTCCTGCCCATCGACGGATCGGTTGTACTCGGACCCGGCGTCGCCGTGGTCAAGACGCCCGGTCATGTCTTCGGTAACCAGAGCTTGGTGCTCAACACCTCCACCGGGGTGTGGGTGAGCAGTGAGAACGTGATCGCCGCCGAATGCCTGACACCGGAGCATTCGCGGATGCCGGGGCTGGCCCGCTGGGCGAAGGAGTGGGGCCAGGAGATCGTGCTCAACGCCAACACCATCGAGACCACCGTCGATCAATACAACTCGATCGTGTTGGAGAAGACGCTCGCCGACCGCAGCGAGAAGGACTCCCGCTTCCTGCAGTTCTTCCCGTCGAGCGAACTGACCGCGGCGTGGACCAATCCCGGAACCTCTCCGACGTTCACCCATGGCGCCATCACCCACCACTGATCCGGGGCGCAGGCGCCGACTCGTCGCCGACCCCGCTGATCCGAATTCCCATGCTGTGAAAGGAAACCCGCACATGCGTGCACCCATCGGCGGAGCCGCACCGAACTGGCAGTTGCGTGAAATCGACGCGCCGAGCCGGCTCGGCGCAGTCCGCATCCAGGTCATGGCCGCCGGTCTCAACCGCGCGGACCTGTACGCGCTCGAAGGCAGCTATACCGCCAATTCCCAGCAGGGCGGTGAGTTCACCGCCGGTATGGAAGTCGCAGGGGTCGTGGAGACTTCGAGTCCACTGGCCGCGCACCTGAGTGCCGGGACGCGGGTCATGGGTATCACCGTGGGGGCGTTCGCCGACTACGCCCTGTGTGATCCGCGTCTGCTCGTGCCCATTCCGGATGGCCTGAGCTTCGAGCAGGCTGCGACGCTGCCGGTCGGGTTGATCACCGAACACGACGCGTTGGTCACCCAAGCGGGCTTCACCGCCGGCAACAGCGTGCTGATCGTCGGCGGCACCAGTTCGATCGGGCTGGTCGGCATCCAGCTCGCCAAGGCCCTGGGCGCGAGTACGGTCGTCGCCACCACCACCAGCGAGGACAAGCGCGCCGCGCTGATCGCCGCCGGCGCCGACGTCACGGTCAACACCGCCATCGAGGATCTGAGCGAGGCCGTTGCCGAGGCGACGAACGGCCGCGGCGTCGACATCACCCTCGACCATGTCGGCGGCGAGTTGTTCGCGCAGCTGCCGTCGGCCACCGCCGTGGGCGGCACGATCGTCAGTATCGGGCGCCTGGCCGGTGCGGCGACCAACCTCAACCTCGACACCATCGCCTTCCGCCGTCAGCGGCTGCTGGGCACCACCTTCAGCATCCGCACCCGCGCCGAGCTGGCCGAGGTGGTCGCCGCCCTTTCCCCGCACGTGCTGACCGCTGTCGCGGAGGGCAGGATCGCCCCGCGCCTGGACAGCGTTTTCGTGCCCGAAGAGGCCGACCATGCGGCCGGGCGACTGCGGGAGAACACCGCGACCGGCAAGATCGTGATGTCCTTCGCTGCCGCCCACACCGGCCCTGCGCCCGCACCCGAGCCACGTGCCAACATGTTCGGCACCATTCGTCAGATCGGTTACGTCGTACGCGATATCGAGTCCTCGATGCGCGGATTCATCGACAGCGGTATCGGTCCCTGGTTCTACCTCGAGGGCCTGCAGCCGGGGAACTTCACCTACCGCGGCGAACCGTCGGGGATGGTCATGGACGTCGCGGTCGCCAACAGCGGTGACATCCAGATCGAGCTGATCCAGCCCGTCAACGGCGAACCGTCGATGTACAAGGACTTCCTCGAAGCCGGCCACGAGGGCGTGCAGCACATCGCCTACTGGAACGAGAACTACCAGGATCTCTACGACCGGGCGAAAGCTGCCGGGTTCACCGTCGGACAGGAAGGCGAAATCGGCGGCCCGACAGGACGATTCGCCTACCTGGAAACCGAACACCACCCCGGAACCGTCATCGAGATCTCCGATCTGGGCGGCACCAAGAAGTTCGTGTTCGACCTCATCAAACTTGCCACGGCGAACTGGGATGGAACCAACCCGATCCAGGTCATCGACCCGGGCCTGCTCAGCGGCGACCCGGCTGCCATGGAAGAGATGAAGGCGGCGTTGGGCGGATGAAAGTTCACCACCTCAACTGCGGCACCATGCACCCGCGCGCCACATCCGCCGGGCTGGTCTGCCACGTCCTGCTGGTGGAGACACCGCACGGGCTCGCCCTCATCGATTCGGGCCTGGGACTGAATGACGTCCAGTTCCCCGCCGAGCGGTTCGGTCCGGGGCGGTTCTATGTCCGGCCCGTCTTCGACCCGGCCGAAGCGGCGATCTCCCAGATCCGCGCTCTCGGTTTCCAACCCGAGGACGTGCGCCACATCGTGCTCACCCACTTCGACGCCGATCACGCCGGTGGACTGTCCGACTTCCCGTGGGCCCAGGTCCACCTCACCGGCGCGGAAGCCTTTGCGGCGCAACATCCCAACACCATGATGGAACGCGAGCGCTACCTTCCGGCCCAACGCGCTCATGAGCCGAAGCTCGTCGAACACACCCCGGCCACAGGCGAAGCCTGGCGTGGATTCGCCGGCGCGGAGGAACTCGCCGACATCGGCCCTGGCATCGTCTTGATCAACCTGCCCGGCCACAGCCGCGGACACGCCGCCGTGGCCGTCGACGCCGGCGACCGGTGGGTACTGCACGTCGGCGACTCGTTCTACCACCATGGTCAGCTCGACGGATCGCATTCCGCGCCACGCGCACTCACCGCGATGGAACGGGTCATCGCCTACGACTGGAAACAGGTCAAGGCCAACCACGAACGCCTCAGCAAGCTGTGGAGCGCCGCCGATCCGGACCTGCTGCTGGTCAACGCCCACGACCCGCACCTGCTCGACCGCGCCCTCGGACGGGCCTGACCCTTCGGTCTGCCGAACGCACGTCAGCAAATGCTACGGCTCCGCGCACCCGCGGAACCGTATCGACCACAGAGAGAAAGCAGCAATGCTATGAGCAGGATCTTCGGAAACATCACCCAGATGGGTTACGTCGTACACGACATCAACGCCGAGATGCGGCGGTGGCTCGCCCACGGCGTCGGCCCCTGGTTCTATGTCCACGACGTACAGACCGACTACTTCACCCACCGCGGCAGCGAATCACCGATGAAAATGAGTGTCGCCCTTGCCAATTCCGGCGATGTTCAGATCGAGCTGATCCAGCCCCGCAACGACGCGCCCTCGCTGTATCGGGAGTTCCTCGAATCCGGTCGTGAGGGACTGCAGCACATCGCCTATTGGACCGAGGACTACCAGGGTCTTTACGACAAGGCGCTGTCGCTGGGTTACGAGGTGGGCCACGAAGGGGCGATCGGCGGTGAGCAGGGCCGCTTCGCCTACTTCGACACCGAGAAGACCTTCGGCCACATCATCGAGATCTCCGACATCAGCGGCCCCAAAGGCCAGTTCTTCCGCTACATCCGGGAAGTCGCCGCCACCTGGGACGGCAGCGAACCCATCCGCGGCGACGTCGACAAGCTCGCCTGACCACAGACCGGCCCCGACCAAGAAGAGGCTCCCATGACCACCATCGACTACCCAGACTCCGCCACCCTGCCCACCGCAGTACAAGAAGCGCTGACCACCCACTCGGCCAACATCTACCGCATGATCGGTCACTCCCACGGCATGGCGGTGAGCTTTCTGAACATGGCCGATGCGATGCTGCAAACCAACTCGGTGCCCTTCCAGCTGCGGGAGTTGGCGATCCTTCGCGTGGGCCACGCGTACGAAGCCGCCTACGAACTGCACCACCACGAAAGGTTCGCTCGCGCAGTCGGACTCAGCGAGGACGCGATCGCGGCGGCGGCCACCGGCGACGGCGATGCCCTCAGCGCGGAGGAATCCGCCGTGCTGCGCTGGACCGACAAGCTTCTGCAGGAGCACACACTCGACGTAGCCACCCGGGCCGAGGCGCTCGAGTTGTTCACCGTCACCGAACTGGCCGACTTCGTGCTCACCGTTGGCTTCTACCAGCTGGTCTGCAACTTCCTCAACGCCTTCGACATCACTACGGAAGGCGAACACTGAGGCACCACCCACCGGAACAGTCCGTCGCAACGACGGTTGGCCATGCCGGTGTGACCGGGGCCACTGCGCGAGACCTTGCGTCCGGAACGATTGTGATTTCACAATGGTTGTGTGCTTACAACTGTTGAGGAGCTCGACGCGCGGCGTAAGAAGATCATCCTGGTCACCTGCTGCCTGAGCCTGCTGATTTCGTCCATGGACGCCACGATCGTGAATGTCGCCATCCCCACCATTCGCGACGATCTCGGCGCGCCGCTGTCGCGGTTGCAGTGGATCGTCGACGTCTACACGCTGACGCTGGCCAGCCTGCTCATGCTCTCCGGCGCGGCCGCGGACCGGTTCGGGCGCAAGCGGGTGTTCCGGATCGGGCTGCTCACCTTCGCGGCCGGATCGCTGCTGTGCAGCCTGGCGCCCAGCATCGAGGTCCTCATCGGCGCGCGGTTCGTGCAGGCCGTCGGCGGGTCCATGCTGAATCCCGTTGCCATGTCGATCATTACGACCACCTTCACGGGGCGGGTGGAGCGGGCGCGGGCGGTCGGGGTGTGGGGCGCGGTGGTCGGCATCTCGACCGCGCTCGGGCCCATGGTCGGCGGCGTGCTCATCGACAGCCTGGGCTGGCAGTCGGTGTTCTGGATCAATCTGCCGATCGTGGCGGTGGCGTTCGCGCTCACCACGATCTTCGTGCCCGAGTCGAAGTCGGCCAATCCGCGCGGCATGGATCCGATCGGGCAGGTGCTCGCGATCGCCGTGCTGTTCACCCTGGTGTTCGGGCTGATCGAGGGCAAGCCCGCGGTGTTCGTGATCGCGGCGGCGGCCCTGGCCGGATTCCTGTGGCATGAGTCGCGGCACCGGTCGCCGTTCATCGACCTGCGCTTCTTCCGCAGCTTCCCGTTCTCCTCGGCCACCGTGATCGCGGTCTGCTCGTTCGCCGCGCTGGGCGCGTTCCTGTTCAGCATGTCGATGTATCTGCAAGGGACGCGGCACTTCTCGGCCGTGCACACCGGCCTGCTGTACCTGCCGATGGCGCTGGGCATGCTGTTCTTCTCGCCGCTGTCGGGACGACTGGTGGGCCGCTACGGCACCCGGCCGTCACTGCTGGCCTCCGGATCCCTGATGGGCGTGGCCGCGGTCCTGCTCACCCTGCTGCGCGCCGACACCCCGATCTGGCAGCTGGTCGTCACATTCACCCTGTTCGGCATCGGATTCGGCATGGTCAACGCGCCCATCACCACCACCGCGGTCAGCGGGATGCCGCTCGATCGGGCCGGGGCGGCCGCGGCGGTGGCCTCCACCAGCCGCCAGGTCGGCGTGAGTCTCGGTGTGGCACTGTGTGGTGCGCTCACCGGCGCGGGATTGTGGTGGACCATCAGCGGATTCGCCGTGGCCGTCACCGCGCTCGGCGTCGCCGCCAATACCGACTGGGCGTACCGTTCGCGAGATCGGATCGCGCCCCTGCTGGAACAGAAGGTCCCCGTTCATGCCGGATGACACGCCCACCACCGACCAGGTCTGGCGGCAGCTCACTCACCTGGTGATGGACACCCGCGACGGCTGGAAGCGCGCGGTGACCGAGCGAACCGGCATGCCCTTCAGCCGGATCCGGGTGCTGCGGCGGCTGCGGCCCGGACCGCTCAGCGCCAAGGACCTGGCCCGCGCGGCCGCCATGGACGCGCCCGCCACCACGGTCGTGGTCAACGACCTCGAGGAGCGCGGACTGGTGACCCGCGAGATCGATCCGACCAACCGGCGCAGCAAGCTGATCTCGCTCACCGACGCCGGCGAGCGGGTGGTGGCCGACGCGCTCGCCACACCCGACCCCGCGCCCGCGGAATTGGCCGGCCTCACCCCGGCCGACCTGCGCACTCTCCACGAGATCCTGCGCAAACTCGAACACTGACTTACGGGTTCGTGATTCAACCGTTATCGTCGAAGCGTGCGACACCGACACTGGAAGTCCATGGCGGCACTCTGCGGCGCGCTGTTGGTTGCGGGCTGCGTGCAGAGCCAAGCCGTCCCGGTCTCGCAGTCGCGCCCGGCGCAGGACGCCCCCGCGAAAGCGGATCTGCCTGCCCTCCCGATCCTTCCGATCGCCAACCGGACCGTGGTGATCGACCCCGGCCACAATGGCGGCGGCGCGGCCCACGCCGACGAGATCAATGCCAAGGTGCCCGACGGGCGCGGCGGCATGAAGCCCTGCAACACCACCGGCACCAGCGGTGACGACGGCTACACCGAGCACGAATTCAATTGGGCGGTGGCCCAGCTGGTGCGCGATCAGCTCACCGCCCGCGGCTTCCAGGTGATCATGAGCCGCGACAGCGACACCGGCGTCGGCCCGTGCGTGAACGACCGCGGCACCCTCGGCAATCGGGTCGGGGCGGCGGCCGTGGTGTCGATCCACGCCGACGGCGCGCCGGCCGGGGCGCACGGCTTCCACGTCGCCTACTCCTCGCCCGCGCTCAACGACGCCCAGTCCGGGCCGTCGGTGCAGCTGGCCACCCGGCTGCGCGACACCCTGTCCGGGGCGGGCTTCACGCCCTCGACCTACGTCGGCTCCGACGGCATGAACCCGCGGCCCGACCTGGCCGGGCTGAACTTCTCCGAGCGGCCGACCGCCCTCGTCGAATGCGGCAACATGCGAGATCCCGGCGATGCCGCCCTGATCGAATCCCCGGACGGCCGTGCCCGATTCGCGCGGGCCATCGCCGACGCCATCGCGGCCTATCTCGGCTAGCACATTCCCCTGATCGACTCACGGCGCGGGCTCTGACCGTGCCCGGTTTGCCGTGAGTACATTCATCACGTCATTTCGGAAGATTTACGGGAAACCGGACCGCAGCGATCCGGGGAGGACTCCTTGACCACGACCGATGTACGGCCGCGCTCGCGCTTCGCGAACTGGCTATTGGAAGACGCGGGGGAACACCACTCGCAGATTCCGGGCCCGATGGCGAAGAAGCCGCCCAAGGAGCATCAGCACTCCTGGTGGAAGGTGATGTGCCTGACCGGTGTCGACTACTTCTCGACACTCGGATATCAGCCGGGCATCGCGGCGCTGGCCGCGGGCGTGCTGTCCCCGCTCGCGACCATCGTGCTGGTCGCGCTGACGCTGCTGGGTGCGCTGCCGGTGTACCGGCGGGTGGCCAAGGAGAGCCACGAGGGCGGCGGCTCCATCGCCATGTTCGCCAATTTCCTGCCCAACTGGTGGGGCAAGATCTTCATCCTGGTGCTGCTGGGCTTCGCGGCCACCGACTTCACCATCACCATGACGCTGTCGGCCGCGGACGGCGCGGCGCACATCGTCGAGAACCCGTACGTGCCCGAGTGGCTGGCCGACCAGAACATGACCATCACCCTGGTCCTGCTGGCATTGCTGGCGGCGGTGTTCCTCAAGGGCTTCAGCGAGGCCATCGGCATCGCGGTCGGACTGGTCGGCGTGTATCTGTCGCTGAACCTGGTGGTGGCCGTGGTCGGCATCGTCAAGGTGCTGGAGGCCCCGCATCTGGTGACCGACTGGTCGCATCTGCTGACGGCCAAGCACGGCAATATCTTCGCGATGATCGGCGTCGCGCTGCTGGTGTTCCCCAAGCTGGCGCTGGGCCTGTCCGGCTTCGAGACCGGCGTCGCGGTCATGCCGCAGATCAAGGGCAATCCGGCCGACCCCAAGGACTTTCCGCGCACCCGCATCATCGGCACCCGCAAGCTGCTGACCACGGCCGCGGTCATCATGAGCGGGTTCCTCATCGTCACCAGCTTCATCACCACCATCCTGATTCCGGAGAAGGAGTTCCAGGAGGGCGGGCAGGCCAATGGGCGGGCGCTCGCGTATCTGGCGCACGAGCATCTGGGCAACGCGTTCGGCACCGTCTACGACATCAGCACCATCGCGATCCTGTGGTTCGCGGGCGCGTCGGCCATGGCGGGCCTGCTGAACCTGGTCCCGCGCTACCTCCCGCGCTTCGGTATGGCTCCCGAGTGGGCGCGTCAGATCCGGCCGCTGACCCTGGTTTTCGCGCTCATCGCCTTCGGGATCACCTGGTACTTCGACGCCAGCGTGGACCAGCAGGGCGCGGCGTACGCGACCGGTGTGCTCGTGCTGATCACCTCCGCGGCGGTGGCGGTGACCATTTCGGCGTGGCGCAAGCAGCAGTACTCGCGAGTGCTGGGCTTCGGGGTGGTGTCGCTGATCTTCGTGTACACCACCATCGACAACATCATCGAGAAGCCCGAAGGTCTGCACCTCGCCATCCTGTTCGTGCTGGCGACCCTGGTGGTGTCGTTCGCCTCGCGCATCCGCCGGGCGTTCGAGCTGCGGGCCGTCGAGGTGATCTTCGACGAGAAGGCCTGCGCGGTGATCGACCAGCTGGCCGAGCGCGGCGAGATCCGCATCGTCACCCACGACATCACCGACGGGCGCTCGCCCGAGGAGTACCGGGAGAAGGAGGCCGACCAGCGCCGGGAGAGCCACATTCCCGACAGCGAGCCCATCCTCTTCCTCGAGGTCATCGTGAAGGACCCCTCGGAGTTCAGCACCACGCTGCACGTGACCGAGGTGGATGTGGAGGACTACCACATCCTGACCGTCGAGGCCGCGGCCGTGCCGAACTGCATCGCGTCCATCCTGATCGCCATCCGGGACCGGACCGGGGAGTGCCCGCACGTCTACTTCGAATGGACCGAGGGGAACCCGCTCGCCAATCTGGTGCGGTTCGTGTTCTTCGGTGAGGGCGAGGTCGCGCCGGTGACCCGGGAGATCCTGCGCCGGGCCATCCCGCGGCGGTCGCAGCGCCCGCACGTGCACGTCGATAGCTGATCGGGGCGAAAAAATCTAGGTGTAACTCCTGGTTTCATACATAGGTAGAATGTTGCTACGCTCACGCAGCAAATCGCTACGAGACCAGGAGTACCGATGAAGCTACTTCCGAAGCTGGGCCGCCGAGAGGTGACCGAACCCGGAGAGGTAGCCCTGCACGCCCGCAATGTCCGGTTCGATTGGTCGAAGACCGAACCGGTCTGGATGAAGCAGGAACCGATCGCCTCGCACGTCCTCAATGCCCTGAGCATGCTGCTGCCCGAGGGCGAGCGCATGTTCCTGGTGACCTTCGGCGAAGCCCTCGAACTGGTCAAGGACGAGAAGCTGCGCGAGGCCATGATCGGGTTCATCGGCCAGGAGTCCATGCACGCCGAGAGCCACCACGGGGCGCTCGAGGAGGTGCTGGCCGCGCACGGCATCGATGTCGAGCCGTACGTGCGGCAGGCCGAGTTCCTGTTCCGCAAGACCCTGGGTCCGCGGGAACTGGGCACCACGGCCGCCCAGCAGCAGCAACTCGTCGAACGGCTCGGTGTGATCGCCGCGCTCGAGCACTTCTTCGCCTTCCTCGGCGACTGGGTGATCAACGCCGACCTCGAGCAGTTCGACGCCGACCCGCAGATGCTGGACCTGTTCCGCTGGCACGGCGCCGAAGAGGTCGAGCACCGCATGGTCGCCCACGACGTCGCCGAGTACTTCGAGATCGGCTACGTGCGCCGCGGCGCGCTCATGCTGATGGTCTTCCCGATCTTCATCGCGCTGCTGTTGCGCGGCACCAAGTTCCTGGTGCACGCCGACCCCGCGCTGCCCAACCACCGCTATCCCATGCTGGTCGCCCGGATCTTCGCGGCCATGTGGCGCGGCTCGGTGCCCGGCATCCCGTCGCTGCTGATCAGCGCGCTGTCCACGTTCAAGCCCGGCTACAGCCCCGAAGGCGTGGGGTCCACCGCGCAGGCCGTGGCCTACCTGGCGCAATCCCCGGCCGCGCGCGTGATGGCCTCGTGAACGAGCGGAGCGAGCGAACCATGGACACAGCGCGCTTCGCGCACGCCGGAGCCAAGCGCAGCGAGGTGCAGGCGTGAGCGCCGCGATCCGGCCCGTTCCCGTCACACCGCCGCAGGATCTGTTCGGCAAGGGGCGTGCCGACCGCACCACCCGGGTCCTGGACTTCATCGCCGAGAGTCGTTTGCGCTGGAGCACTTTCGTCAACCGGTACGAGCCCGATGTGCGGGTCGACTCGTGGCGGATTCCGCTGGTGGTCGTCGAACGCCGGGTAGAGGCGCACGACACCGACGTGATCAGCCTGCTGATGACCGCCCCCGACGGGCGCGAACTGCCCGCCTGGCGGCCCGGCGCGCACCTGGATCTGGAACTGCCCTCGGGCAAGGTCCGCCAGTACTCGCTGTGCGGTGACCCGGCTGATCGGCACGCGTATCGCGTTGCGGTGCGGCGTATTCCGGACGGCAACGGCGGCTCGCTCGAGGTGCACGACCAGGTGCGGGTCGGCACCACGATCACCGTGCGCGGGCCGCGCAACGCCTTCCCGTTCGTGCTGCCCGGCTACGGATCCTCCGCCGCGCGAGTGCATTTCGTGGCGGGCGGCATCGGGATCACGCCGATCCTGCCGATGATCCGGATGGCCGATCGGCTCGGCGTCGACTGGACCATGGTGTACGCCGGGCGGTCCCGCGACACCATTCCGTTCCTGTCCGAGGTGGAGTCGTTCGGGGCGCGGGTCACCGTGCGCACCGACGACGAGCACGGTGTCCCCACCGCCGCGGACCTGCTGCCCGGCGTCGGGCCCGACACCTCCGTCTATTGCTGCGGCCCGGTCGTCATGACCCAGGTCATCGCCGACACCGTGCGCACAATGACATTCAACGGCATGCCTGGCGTGGAACTGTATTCCGAACGGTTCTCGCCGCCGCCGGTGGTGAACGGCACCGCCTTCCAGGTGGAGCTGGCCCGCACCGGTGAGGTGCTCGACGTGCCCGCCGACAAGTCGGTGCTCGAGGAAGTGCTGAAAGCCCGTCCGGACAGCTCGTATTCGTGCCGTCAGGGCTTCTGCCGCACCTGCGTGGTGCGGGTGCGTTCCGGCGAGGTCGACCACCGCGACACCGTGCTCACCGATGCCGAGCGCGCGGCCGGCGACATGCTCATCTGTGTATCCCGTTGCGGCGGGGACCGTTTGGTGCTGGACCTCTAGCACCGTCTCAACGAGGAGAAGATCGTGACCGAAGCCACCGTCATCCCCGCCGCCGAGCGCCGGGTGCGCTCGGGCGAATTCGATATCGCCGTCTACGAATACGGCGAGCCGTCCGCCGAAACCGTTGTGCTGGTTCACGGTTGGCCCGACGACAACCACCTGTGGGACCGGGTCGTGCCGTTGCTCGCCGACCGCTTCCACGTCGTCACCTACGACACCCGCGGCCACGGCCGCTCCACCCGCACCGACCGCACCGAGGACTTCCGGCTCGAGCACTTCGCGGCCGACTTCTTCGCCGTCGCCGACGCGGTGAGTCCCGATGCGCCCGTGCACATCCTGGCCCACGACTGGGGTTCGGTGCAGATGTGGGAGGCCGTGTGCGAGCCGCAGGCCGTCGGCCGGGTCGCGTCCTTCACCTCGGTGTCCGGACCCAACCTCGACCACCTGGGCGCCTGGGTGCGCTCGCGCATGTCGCAGGGCAAGGTGTGGGGGCCGTTCACCCAGCTGCTGTCCTCGCTGTACACCGGTCTGTTCATGACGCCGGGCGTGCCGCGGGTGGTGCTCAAGCCGCTGGGCACCGAGAAGATGTGGTCGCGCTTCGTCGGTCTGATGAACGAGACCTCGCCGGAGAACATCAAGCTGGGACCGGAGTTCCGGCGCGACTTCTTCGACGGCATGCGCATCTATCGCGCCAATATCCTGCAGCGCCTGGGTGATCCGCGCGAACGCCGCACCGAGGTGCCGGTGCAGCTGGTCATCGCGCGCCGGGATGTGGCGGTGCGGCCCGCCGGCTACGCCGACACCAAGGAGTACGCGCCCAACCTGTACCGCCGCGAGGTCGGCGGCGGGCACTGGCTGCCGTTCTCGCACCCGGAACTGCTGGCCACCTCCACCATCGAGCTCATCGACTCGCTCCGCACCGGGGACACCCCGCGCACCCTGCGCCGGGCCGAGGTCGGTTCGGAGCAGCGGCCTTTCGATCACCAGCTGCTGGTGATCACCGGTGGCGGCAGCGGCATCGGCCGCGAGACCGCTCTGGCTTTCGCCCGCAAGGGCGCCGAGGTTGTGCTGTCCGACATCAACCTGGACTCCGCCAAGGAGACCGCGGACCTCATCGCGGGGATCGGCGGTGTCGCGCACGCCTACCAGCTCGACGTGTCCGACGCCGAGGCCGTCGCCGAGCACGCGAACGCGGTCATCGCCGCGCACGGTGTGCCCGACATCCTGATCAACAATGCCGGCATCGGCGCCGCGGGCGACTTCTTCGACACCTCCGCGGCGGAATTCAACCGGGTTCTCGATATCAACCTGCACGGTGTCATCAACGGCTGCCGCGCGTTCGGCAAGGCCATGGCCGACCGCGGCCTCGGCGGCAATATTGTCAACCTCTCGTCGATGGCCGCCTACACCCCGCAGCGTGGCTTCGCCGCGTACTCCACCTCCAAGTCCGCGGTCTTCATGTTCTCCGACTGCCTGCGCGCCGAACTGGCGGGCCAGGGGATCGGTGTGCAGACCATCTGCCCAGGAATCGTGCATACGAATATCGTTGCCAACACACGGTTCTCGGGCGTTTCCGCCGAGGAGGAAGCCGCCAAGCAGCAGCGCTACGACAAGCTGTACGCGGCCCGCCGCTACGGCCCGGAGAAGGTCGCCGACCAGATCGTCAAGGCCGTCGAGAACGGTCGCGACGTGGTGCCGGTGACCCCGGAGGCGTGGCTGCAGTATCGCTTCAACCGCTTCGCCCCGGCCGTCGCCCGCTTCTTCGCGGCGCGGGTCAAACTGACGTAGGGAATACCCATTCTTCGAGGGGCTCACACCGGTGCTGAGCCCCTCGAAGAATGCGCTTGTCGCACCCGCCCTCCCCGCGTAGCTTTCGGCTCAGCCTCGTAGCCACAGGGGCCGCGAGACGGGGGAGGAGGCCGACGATGTTCGCGATCGGATTCGTCGTAGTCATCATCGTTTTCACGCTGGTCACCGTGGCGGTGATCACCAACCGGGCTGACCGCGATCCAGCGCGGGGCAGGCGCAGCAGGAGCTGGGACTCCGGCTCCGGCGGTGACTCGGGCGACAGCGGAGGCGGCCACCACGGTTGCGGGGGCGGGCACAGCGGGTGTGGCGGCGGCAGCAGCTGCGGCGGTGGTGGGTGCGGCGGAGGCGGCGGGAACTAGCCCGCCCGCAACGCCGCCTCGATCGAGTGGACCCGCTCGGTGGGGATACCCCACGGATGGTCCACTCCTACAAAGCTGTCCAGGTTCCACAGCACGCAGTCCTCGCCCGGTCGCGCCACGAACGACCATGCGACCACGGTGCGTCCCAACTGCTCCGCCATCGGGTCCCCGGATCCCGAGCCCTCCCCGTCCGGGAAGTGGTGCAGGAATCGCCCGTACGCGTCATCACACAGGCGCGCATACCGTTTCGTGCACAGGATGAGTCCGTGCCAGGCCTCGTCCACCGCATGCGACGGCATCCCGATCACTCGATCGTCGCGCATGGCCGCTCCGCAGCATCGCAACCACTGCCGTAAACCGGTCTCCACCAGTTCCCGTGGCTGCCACGGGCAGGTCTTGAACACCGCCTCCGGAATCTCCAGCGCGTCGACCACCCGATTGACCTGTTCGATGCTCGGACGCCGAGAACGGTTCAGCAACATGGCTACACGCTACGTCGAATACCGCGACTGGGCAGGGCCCGATAAATAGGTTGGTCGAAGCGATTCTCCCGGCGTATTTTTCGGCTGTATCTCGCGGTCACGGCTGCCGCGAGACGGGGGAGGAGGCCGGCGATGATCGGCACCATAATTTCCGTGATCCTGTGTATCGGCTTCGTGAGCGCGCTGAGTTACGGGCTCATCGAGGGCATCCGGTCCGATCTCGAGGTGAAGCGCCGAAGGGAGCGATGGCGGGCCGGGGGAGGCTGGGCCGGTGGCTCGGCCTACAGCGGCGGTTCGGTGAACAGCAGCGGCGGTGTGATCAACTGCGGCGCGGGCGGTGATCCCGGTGGCAGCAGTGGCTGCGGCGGCGGGCACAGCGGGTGCGGCGGTGGCAGCGGCTGCGGTGGCGGAGGCTGCGGCGGTGGTGGAGGCGGAGGGGGTTGCGGCGGTGGCGGCGGCGGGTGCGGTGGCGGCGGCGGTTAGCCGCGCGTCCACCGCCCGATCGACTGGATCGAGCGGTGGACGCGGGAACCGGTTCAGCGGCATCGGGTTACGCCGCGGTGGCTCACCGCGGGTCGGCTACGGGTTCGTTCTCCTCGCCGCGGGTGGAGTAGATGCTGGTGAGGGTGACGGTCGTCAGCACCACCACGATCACCACCAGGGAGGCGGCGGTGGGGATGGTCGGGACGCCGCTCCAGATGCCGTGGGCCCAGTGCAGGACCAGCTTCACGCCGATGAAGGCGAGGATGGCGGCCAGGCCGTACGCCAGGTGCACCAGGCGGGACAGGGCGGCGTGCAGGACGAAATACAGTGCGCGCAGGCCCAGTAGCGCGAAGGCGTTGGTGGCGAAGACCAGGAACGGGTCGCCGGTGACGCCGTACACCGCGGGGACCGAGTCGACGGCGAAGACGATGTCGGTGGCCATGACCGCGGCCACGACCAGGGCGAGCGGGGTCAGGACGCGGCGGAACTTGCCGGGCTTGTCCGGGTCGGCTTCCTTCACCGTCATCTTGGTGCCGCGGTAGTCGTCGGTGACCGGCCAGATGCGGCGCAGCAGCTGCACCGACTTCATGTTGGCGACGTCGAGTTCCTGCTCGTGTCCGCCGGCCGCGTCGGCCAGCAGCTTCAGCGCGGTGACCAGCAGGATCAGGCCGAACAGCAGGAACGCCCAGTCCAGGGTGGCCAGGGCGGCCGCGCCCAGGGCGATGAAGATGCCGCGCAGCACCAGCGCGCCCGCGATGCCGTACAGCAGTACCCGCTGCGCCAGCGCCGCCGGGACCGCGAACGCCGACAGCAGCAGCATGAAGATGAACAGGTTGTCCACCGACAGCGACTTCTCCAGCAGATAGCCGGTGAAGAACTCCACCGCCGGGGTGCCGCCGTTGTTGAACCACAGGAACACGCCGAACGCGACCGGCAGGGCGATGTAGAAGACCGTCCAGCCGATGGCCTCCCGCATGGAGACCTCGTGCGGGCGGCGGGTGAGCGTGAAATCGAGAACCAGCAGCGCCAGCACCGCGGCGATCGTTCCACCCCACAACCAGGGGGTTCCGATGCTGTCGATGACGGGCGTAGCGGCTAGGAGAGTGGGGGTAGCACTCATGGGACCTCCTCGGACATGGCAAACCAGCCGAGGTCTCCTTCACCCGCGGATACCGTGGGCAACCACCCGGGGGACGCGACGGCGCGGCCCGTACTGACCGGAATGGCTCGTGGGAAGTACTCCCCTCTAGCCAGCAGGGTAGCCGACCCTTAGTCGCCGGTTCAACCCCAACGCGTGGGTCACCGGGGTGTGAGCACCACCACCGCGATCGGCCGCGACGTCATCGTCTGATACTGCGTATAGCGGCCCTTGTTCACTTTGTCGGCCAGCTGGAACCGGCGCGCGTAGTCCGGATCATTCGGATAAGTCGCGGTGGCCGTGACCGGAATCCGCTGGGTTCCGATCTGGATCACGCACTGCGGCCGGGCCTTCACATTCGCCAGCCAACCCGGCGGCCGCGGCGACCCGCCGTTGGAGGCCGTCACCAAGTAGTTCTTGCCGTCCTTGGCGTAGGTCAGCGCATTCGTGCGCTGCTGACCGGTCTTCCGCCCCAGTGTCCGCAGCAGCAGCGTCGGATTCCCGAACAACAACTTGTGCCCGATCACCCCGTGGCTGTTCTCATACATCCACTGGTGCGCCTTCAGCACGTTCCCGAACAGACTCGACATCCTGTGCCTCCCTGCCGTTGGTGGTCGCCTCAGATTAACGCTTCACGATCAGGTCACGATCCTGTGGATACGTTTCGGCGGCCGGTTCCCACCGGGACACGAAAATCGCACCACAACAAAAGGATTCACCCCATGACCACAGCCCTCGCCACACCGATCAAACCCCGCAACCCCGTGCTGGTGTGGCTGGTCTGGCCGCTGTTGACCCTCGGCATCTACTTCCTGGTCTGGTACTACAAGATCCACAAGGAGATGGCCGAACTCCGCCGCGACCCCGAAGCCCCCGTCGCCGGCCCCCTCCTGGTCATGATCCTGCTCTCCTGGACCGGCATCGCCGCCCTGATCAGCTTCTGGCGCACCGGCACCCGCATCAGCCAGTCCCAGCAAGCCGCAGGCCTCGAACCCACCTGCAACCCCCTCTACGGCTTCCTCCTCAACTTCGTCTTCGGCCTCGGCATCCTCTACTACCAGCTCAAACTCAACAAGATCGCCGACGGCCCCGCCGCCTGATAGGTCCGACTGGGCATCGCCCCCACCGAAGCGGTAGCATCTCGCGCAGCCCGCGGTGATCTCCAGCGGTCTGGGGCGGTAGCTCAGTCGGTTAGAGCCGTGGACTCATAATCCATTGGTCGCGGGTTCGAGCCCCGCCCGCCCCACAAACCCCTCTGACCAGGGGTTTTTGTCGTTTCTGGAGAGGTCTTCGCGACCGAGCTGAGGCGAAGGAACCGAGCCCAGAAGTCGATCCAGGTGTACCTGGTGCACATCGGCCACTTCGCCGATTACCTTCTCTCCGAGGCACTTCCGATCGAAGCACCCGAAATCACCCGCGACCACATCGACGGATACATCGAGACGTGGCTGTCGCGAACGAACCGGCGGACCGTTGAAGGACGACTTCGTGACCGAGCCGAGGCGGAAGAACCGAGTCTGTCGCGAAAGACTATCCCGACGAACAGGTCTGGCTGGTCAGTCGAAACGCCTGAACGCCCGGCGCGCTAGTTGTGTGTGCGTTGGAAGCCTATACCGGACTCTGCTGCGAGCACGGCTACCAGCGTCGATGGGCGTGGATTCTTGCCCATGTGGTTCGGTTCGAGCCGTAGGAGTCCGCTGTCGGCACCGCCGGATCGACTGTTCTGACCTTTACGGCGGGTATCGGCTCGTCGGCAGGAATTCCCTGGTCGACACGCCTTATCGCCGCATTGCTCCTCAGCCTGATATCTCCGATAGGCTCTATTGCCAGCCAACAGCGGCTGTTCCTGTGATATCGGACTCTGGAAGAAGCGCTAGCGCACATCTTCGAGAAAGGATCCAGGTTTGCGGCGTCTACTGATCGTCGCCGCGGCGGGCACGGCCGTGGCAACCCTGGGCGTGTGGGTCTGGGGTACCAACCTGGGCCGAGCCCAGCCGCCCGGCTCGGAGGTAACCGGTTCGGGAGTTCATCTGACGGCATCCGTCGACAGCGTCGGGGTGAATCTGCCTGGTAACCGGACTCCGAATTTCCTCATGACGTTCGCGCATGCCGCGCAGATGTCCGGTGATTACTCGGTCAATGTGGAGGGTGGCCCGATCACGTCCGGTCAAGCCGTCGCAGGGCTCATCCTCGGCTGCGGGATCAGTGTGGCCGGCGGCTTCACCGTCGGAATCGAGCCCAATCAAGGCTTGGTCGGTGCCCTTGCCCCGACCGTGAGCCCTGCGAGCCCTGTCAGCGCGCCGATTGCGACGGCCACTCCCGTGCCGACTACGTCCATCGCCTCCGTCATCACCCCCAGCACCATCACGCCCGGTACCCGCCCGGTCGGCTTCGCCATAACCACTACCGGCCCGGCCGCTGCCCCAACCACCCCGACGACCACGACGACCACGACGACCACGACAACTACGACAACCCCAACCGCTACCACCCCAACCAGTACCAGTCCACCCAGCATCGACCTCGGACCCAGTGTCGGTGGAGTACTGGGCCTGCTAGAGGTCTTGACGGCCACGTTGGGGCCCGGCCAGGTCACCGTCGCGACAACGGCGACGTCGGCCCTGGACGACACCACCGTGTTCCCGTACCGCATCTCTTTCGACAGCGCCGCGTTGAATGTCGCCCAATGCGCCTCGCCGGTGTCGGCCGTCCCCTTCGTTACGGCCACGGTGAGTACCGCGCGGGGGGTTGTACAGACCACCGCCTACGGCGATCAGTTCACCTTCTGAGGCCCGGAGCCGCTTCGAGAAGGGTTGGGGGTCAGCGAATCCGGAACACCGGTCCGCGGGGGCGGAACGGCAGCGCAGCGCCCGCAGGGATGCAGACACAGCATCGGCCTGCCCATCCCCTCGCCCCCACCGCAGCGGCCATGACATTGACGAGATCGGCATCCCCCAGCGACAGCAAGACCCGTGAATGGCCAAGCTGAGTGAGGCACTCGATCAACGTCTCCGGTCAATACACCTAGTCGTGGCTCCACGCCGTTGGATGGTCTTCGATGGACGCCAATAGATTATGGAAAAGCGCTCCATGACGTGCAGGTACTTTGCTGGTCCGCACAGAGCCGACAGCGATTGATCTCATAATCCATTGGTCGCGGGTTCGAGCCCCGCCCGCCCCACAGCACTCCTTCACCAGCAGACAATCTCCCCCGAAACCGAAGGACGACTTCGCAATCGATCTGCGGTCTCAGATGCCGAACGAGCGGTTGTCTCCGTGCTGGGCGGCCCAGGCGGCAATCTGTGCGCGCGAGGTGAATCCCAGTTTGGTCAGGATGTGTTCCACGTGCCCATCGGCTGTGCGTGGTGAGATCGCCAGCCGGGCGGCGATTGCCTTGTTGGTCAGACCCTGCGCAACGAGATCGGCAACCTGACGCTCTCGTTTGGTCAGGTCACCTTCCGAATGGGGTTCCGGTTCAACCGCTTTGGCTCGTTCCTCGAGCGCGAATTCCATCGCGGCATCGACAGTCATCGCGGTGCCTTCTTGGTGAGCCGCCTCGAATGCTTGCTCTCCGAGTGCTTCGCGGCTGCATTGGGTGCATTTCTCACGGTAGGCGAGCAAAGCGCGCAGCGTGGCCGTGGAGCCGCCGGCAAGACGGCCCAGCGAATCGGCGGCACCCAGCAGGACAGCGGCGCGCCGGACGTGGTGCTGCTCGGCCGCGATCCAGGCCAGCGTCTCCACACAGGTACCGATGATGAGAGGGTCCGCGGCCAGCCGGGCCGTTCGAATCCCGTCCTGCAGCAGGTGCGCAGCGCGGTCGGGTTCATGTCCTCGCCACACGGCGAATCCCGCTGCCCACAACTCCCACGGACGAAGCATCATCTCACCGGTGGATTCGGAGATCGTGAGTGCCTTGTCGAGGTACGCGAGAGCTTGCGCGGCGTCCCCCTGCAGGGCGTAGGCCCATCCGAGCGCAATCAGGGCATCCAACTGCAGCCAGAGGTTCCCGGATGCCTCGTAGGTGTCGACGGCCTCGGTGAGCACGGTTTCTGCGCGAGCCCGATCATCGTCACCGCCCTCGAGCCAGGTGATTGCCTCGACATGCTTGCACAAGGTTCTGACCAGCGGCTCGTCGGTCTGCTCGGCCAGGAGCTCGAGCTGCGTGATTCTGTCGGCGGCGGCCGACAGGTCACCCTGGAACCCTGCCAGCGTGATTGCGTCGTAGAGGCTCTTGGCCCGGTCGGCGGTCGGCGCGCCGGTCGTATGGTCGAGGGCACGCTCGCACCAGTGGCGCCCCTCGCTGAGCCGTCCGCGCGTTGTCCACAGAGGGAAGAGAGCGGAGGCGATCCGCAGTGCGGCATCGTTCGACTCGCTCACGCTGAGTTCCAGTGCGTCGCGCAGATTGGGTAGTTCCCTTTCCAATCGGGCAACCCACTGCAGCTGGTGCGGGCCGACGAATTCCGCCGCTGCTCGGAGCGCCAGCTGCTCGTACCAATCTCGATTCCGCCGAACGTATTCGAGGTGCCGTCCGCTTTCCACGGCCCGCTCCCGGCCGTATTCCTGGACTGTTTCGAGCATTCGGAAGCGAATCGTGCCGGCGGTTTCCTTGCGGATCAGAATCGACTTGTCCATCAGCCCGGACAGCCCGTCGTGTAATTCCGCCTCGGTCAGGTCGCAGACCTGTTCGGCGGCATCGAGTTCGAACCCGCCGGTGAACACCGACAGCTGGTTCCACAGCCGCTGCTCGACCGGGGTGCACAGGTCGTAGCTCCAGCCGATGCACCACCGCAAGGTCTGCTGCCGCTTCGGGGCAACACGGCTGCCGCCGGTCAGTAAGGAGTATCGGTCGTCGAGCCGGGACAGGATCTGCGCGGGCGACATCGTCATCAGGCGGGCCGCGGCCAGCTCGATCGCCAGCGGCAGGCCGTCGAGCCGTGCGCAGATGCGAGCGATGGTGTGCCTGTTGTCATCGGTGATCTCGAACCCCGGTGCGGCTGCGGCGGCGCGGTCGGCGAACAAGGCCAGCGCGTCGTAGCGTGCACGCGCCGACGGCTTGTCCGTCACGTCGGGAATCCCCAAGGGCGGCACCGCGAATACCGATTCCCCGCCTACGTTCAAGGCCTCGCGGCTGGTTGTCAGAATCCGCAGCTGTGGGCAGGTCTGCAGTAGTGACTTGGTCAGCTTCGTGACGGCCTCGATCACCTGCTCGCAGTTGTTCAGGATCAGCAGCAGAGTGCGTTCGGACAGCAGTTCCGCCATGACCTCGAGCATGGGGCGCGGGCTCTGATTCCGTAGGCCGAGGGTGGCGGCCACCACGTCGACCAGCAGTGTTTCATCGCGCAGATCACCCAACTCGACGACCCAGACGCCGTCGGCGAAATTGTGCTTCACTTTGCCGGCGACGTGCAGTGCGAGCCGTGATTTGCCGACTCCGCCCATGCCGGTCAGCGTCACCAGGCGCGACCCGGCCAGCAGATTCTTGACCTCGGTCACCTGGATCCGCCGACCGACGAAGCTGGTGAGCTCGAGTGGGAGATTTCCGATGCCGTTCCCCACCGCGGGCATCGACGACACCGCCGATGGACGGGCGGCTCCGGGTTCGGCCGGCAGTGCCATCGTGTCTACGGCGAATCCGTGCTCGCGCTCGATCTCCTGGAGTCGCCGACCCAATTCCACGGCGGTCGGTCGGTCTTGCGGGTCGCGTGCCATCGCCGCCTCGATCACCGCGGACAGGTCGTCGGGGATGCCGCTCTCGCGCAGATCCGGGATCGGTTGCTCGGTGATTCGCACGAAGTGCGCGAGAAGTTGCTCGCCGCTTCGGCGTTCGAAGGCGACGTGGCCGGTCAGGGCGCAGAACAGGGTAGCGCCGAGCCCGTAAACATCCGAGGCCCGGCTCGGGGCTTCCCCGCCGAGTATCTCGGGCGCGGTGAACGCCGGTGAACCGGTGATCATGCCGGTCGCGGTCTCGAACCCACCGGCGATATGGGCGATCCCGAAGTCGGTCAACACCGGTTCGCCGTAGTCGGTCAGCAGAATGTTCCCTGGCTTGATGTCGCGATGCAGCACGTCCGCCCGATGCGCCGTTTCCAGCGCCCCGGCGATCCTCACCGCCAGGTGCAGTACGTCTGGCAGCGACAGTGGGCCGTCTCGCCGGATACGGGCATCGAGGGAGCCGCGCGAGTAGTAGGGCATCACCAGGTATGGAAGGTCGCCCGAGGTCTGACCCACCTCCAGCATGTCGGCGATATTGGGGTGCCCGGTCAGCTGCCCCATCGCGCGCTGCTCGCGGAGGAAACGTTCCCGATCATCGTCGAGCTCACCGGTGAGCACCTTCACCGCGACCGTACGGTCCACAGCGAGCTCGGTACACCGATATACCTGGCCGAACCCGCCGCGGCCGATCTCTTCCGCATCGTCGAAACCGGCAGCGTGCAGTTCCGTGATGACATCGCTACCCGCATCACGCTGTGTCTGGAATTGATCGCTTTCGGCCATCGCGTGCTCGTGCCTCGTACTCAGCGGCCACTTGCCAGGGTATCCCTGTGGCCCTTTGCCCCGCCCGCCCCACAACCGCCACGGTGCGCAGTCCGAAATGCCGAAGCACCGCAGGGGTGTTCGGCATTCCGGACCGCCCGTTTCAGATGTGGTCGACCAGGCCTATGGCACCCTCGGACACGGCGCAGTGCACGCAGCAGAAGAATCTGCCCTCGGACTCCACGCCGTGTCCGATGATCTTGCAATTGCAGTGCTCGCAGATGGGTGCCATACGGTGGATCGCACATTCGAAGCAGTCGAAGACGTGCCGCACTCCCTGAGCTTCGACGACGATCGGCATGGCGTAATCGTTACCGCAAACCTCGCATGCGCTCATTGACCGCACGCTACTCCGTGGGGCCGGTCCGGTGTTCCGGGTTCCGGCTTATGTGCCCCTCACCAGGGGCTCAAGGAGTGGTGAACGTTCCGAGTCCCGAGGACACGTTGGCGGCGACGCCGCCGGCGGTCACGATCGCGGCGATCCGGCCCGGTCCGGTGTTCACCGACACCGGGACCGGGGCGCAGTCGCAGGGCTGCTCCGCGGTCTCGCGAACGTCCATGTCGACGATGCCCGCCGCTCCGGTCGACAGGTTCGCCCACCAGATCCGGGCGGGCGAATCGAGCGGGTGCTTGCCGTCGAACGGCGGCGGGTTGGCGACACCGAAGGTGGTGACTCCGGGTTCGTTGCCGACGGTCGCCGTCAGGAAGATCGTGAATGATGCTGGGACACCCCATGATTGGGATACCTCCAGCAGCGGGAGTTGGAACGTGGTCGTCTCGGCGGCGTGCGCGACGGCGTGCTGTTCCAGAACCAACGCACCGGCCACCACACCCGCGAAACCCAGCCTGCCGACCATGCCGGCCCGCTGAACCACCTTGCTCGTCACTAGCCCTCCTCACTGTTGATTCCTGCATGTGCATCTGATTCCTGCATGTTGCATCGAGTGATTTCTGCGTGCATCGAGATCGGCGGTGCGATGACGATCGATCACGCGATCGCCGGATCGGCAAGGCCGACATCCGCAAGCGCAGCGACGCCGGTCCATTCACCAGGGCGCCGTGATCGAGCACCTTGCCATCAAGGAACCCAAGATGCGATTTTCACCGCATCGAACCGCGCGTCGCTGCGCGTGTCGCTCAGGAGAAGTCAGCGAGGTGGTCGGCTGCCCAATCGGCGTAGGTGCGGGGAGCGTGGCCGGTGAGGTCTTCGATGACGGTATTGAGTGCGGCGGGCTTGCCGACGGTTTCGGCCATCAGGTCGAACAGGGCGTTGATGAAGGCCGGGTCCATGAACTGGGCCATCTGGGCGCGGACCGGGGCGTCGTCGAGTTCCTCGAAGGTGAGGGGACGGTCGAGGGCCGCGGCCAGGATCCCGACCTGCTCGGTCTGGGTGAGGGACTGCGGGCCGGTCAGGTCGTAGGTCTTTCCGGCGTGGCCGCCGGGCAGTACCGCGGCGGCCACCTCGGCCACATCGTTCTCGTGGACCACCGACGCGGCGGCCTGGCCGTAGGCGGCGCGGATGACGTCGCCGCCGGCCAGTTGCATGGCGAAGGTCAGGGAGTTGATGGCCGGGAACAGCAGGCGCAGGAACGTCCATTCGATGCCGGACGCCTCGATCGCGGCTTCGACGTCGCGGTGGTACCGGGCGATCACGTCGGGCTGGGCCTGCGCGCCGTCGACCACCGCGCCCGAGGACAGGAAGACGATGCGCCGCACTCCGGCGCGGCGGGCGGCGGCCAGCAGGGGAGCGACCTCCATGTCGTAGGGGAGCACCAGGAAGATCGCCTCGACGCCTGAAACCGCTTCGGCCAGAGCGTCTTCGGAGGTGAGGTCGCCTGCGGTCACCTGGGCGGCCGCGGGCAGCCCGGCGGTCTCGGGGCGGCGGGTCAGAGCCCGTACCGGCAGGCCCGCGGTCAGCAGGGCGTCCACGGCCTGACGGCCGAAGTGAGCGGTGGCGCCGACGACGAGGTACATGGGTTCTTCCCTTCGGATCAGCGACCCGGGTCGGTCGCATGCGGCGACAGTATCAGAACGGAATGTTCTATTCCAATTCAATTTCACGCTTGATCCGGGCGGAGCCCTCTGGTTCACTGTAACGGAACAGATCATTCCGTTCTGATTAGGCAATCGGCGTCAGGAGACAGCCATGACCGTCACGGTCGACCATCCGCCCCTCGAAACCTCCACGATCACAACCGATTCCGCCGGACCGTTGCCGCGGCGGTGGTGGGGGCTGCTCGCCATCCTGGCCGCGACCCTGCTGAATCTGCTGGACGCCACCATCGTGAACGTGGCCGCGCCCGCCATTCGCGGCGAGCTCGGCGGGTCGGCGGCGACCGTGCAGTGGCTCAGCGCGGGATACACCCTGGCCATGGCGATCGGGCTGCTGACCGGCGGGCGGCTCGGCGACATGTACGGGCGCAAGCGGGTGCTCATGATCGGGCTCGCCGGATTCCTGATCGCGTCGCTGCTGTGCGGGGCCGCCGGGTCCATCGAACTGCTGCTGGCCGGACGGGTGGTGCAGGGCTCGTTCGCGGCGGTCATGGTGCCGCAGTGCTTCGGTCTCATCCGCGATCTGTTCGGACGCGAATTCGGTAAGGCCTACGCGGCTTTCGGGCCGCTCATCGGCGTCGCCACCATCGCCGGGCCGATCGTCGCGGGACTGCTCATCGACGCCGACCTGCTCGGCAGCGGGTGGCGTGCCATCTTCCTGATGAACCTGCCGCTGGGCGTGGTGGCGCTGGCATTGGGCGCGTGGATCCTGCCCGCCGCCGCCCCGCTGCCGGGTCTGACCTTGGACCTGCGCGGTGCGATCGTGGCCGGCGCCGGTTTGGGCATGCTGCTGTACCCGCTGGTCGAGGGGCGCGCGGCCGGGTGGCCGAGCTGGATGATCGCCATGGCGATCGCGTCCATTCCGGTACTCGGACTGTTCGCCCTGGATCAGGTGCGCCGCTCCCGCGCCGGGCAGGCCGCGCTCATCGAGACCAGTGTGTTCGCCAAGCGTTCCTACACCTCCGGCATCGGCTTCATCACCGTGTTCTTCGGCGGCGTCGGCGGATTCTCGCTGGCGGTCGGGCTGTTCCTGCAAATGGGTCTCGGCTTCAGCGCGCTGCGGGCCAGTTTGACCATGGCGCCCTGGGCAATCGGCGCGTTTCTCGGGTCCGGAGTCAGCGCGGGCCTGGCGCCCAAGCTCGGCCGCAAGGTGCTGCACCTGGGCCTGGGCGGGATGCTGCTCGGCCTGATCGCCCTGTTCTGCCAGTTCAGTTCGGCAGCTACGCCGACCGCGCTCGCTCTGGCCCCGGCGCTGCTGGCGTACGGGCTCGGGATGGGCATGATCTTCGTGCCGCTGTTCGGCATCATCGTCGGCGAGCTCGATGATCACGAAATCGGTTCGGCCTCAGGGCTGCTGGAGTCCTTCCAGCAGGGCGCGGCGGCGCTCGGTGTTGCCATTCTCGGCACGGTGTTCTTCAGCGGCTTCGCGCTCGGCGACGGCCCGGCGGTCGCGGTGACCGCCATCCGCGCCGTCACCGGGGTGGCGATCGCGCTCACCGTGGCTTCCTTCGCGGTGGTGTACGGCCTGCCGAAACAGGCCGCCGCGCAACCGCACTGATCGCGCATTGCCCATAGGCCCGCCCCGGCATCCGTCGGGGCGGGCCTTCGTTCAGTCACCTGACTTGATGCAACCATAGTCAGCATCTACGGTATCTAACTATGGTTGAAACAAGTCAGGTGGATTCTGCTGCGCAACAGACGCGGAATCGTTCGGATCTCGTTCTGCTGGTGCTGTGTTCGGCGGCCTTCATGGCGATGCTCGATACCTTCATCGTCAATGTCGCCTTCGAGGCGATCGGGGAGGGCTATCCCGGGTCGACATTGTCGGATCTGAGCTGGGTCCTGAATGGGTACACGATCGTGTATGCCGCGCTGCTGATTCCCGCCGGGCGGCTGGCCGATCGGTTCGGGCGCAAGCGGGGATTCCTCATCGGCCTCGCGGTTTTCACGCTCGCCAGCGTGGCGTGCGCCCTCGCCCCGACCTTGTGGTGGCTCATCGGATTCCGGGTATTGCAGGCCGCCGGCGCCGCGGTGCTGACGCCGACCAGCCTGGGGCTGCTGCTGACCGTGCTGCCGGTGGAACGGCGCGCCGGGGCGGTGAAGATCTGGGCCACCTCGACCTCCCTCGCCGCCGCGATCGGGCCGGTGATCGGGGGTGCGCTGGTGAAGGTGTCGTGGCAGTGGGTGTTCCTGGTCAATGTGCCGGTCGGCGTGATCGCGCTCATCGGCGCGCTGGCACTGCTGCCGGATACCAAAGGCGAGACGGTGGAACGGATTCCGGATCTACTGGGCGCGCTGATTCTCGCCATCGGACTAGGCGCGCTGGCGCTCGCGCTGGTGAAGGGCCAGGAATGGGGTTGGTCGGGGAGTTCGACGCTCATCGCCTTCGCGGCGGCCGCCATTGCCGCGGCGCTGGTGATCGCCCGAGTGCTCACCCACGCGTCGCCCATCATCGATCCGGCCCTGATGAAGGTTCGAACCTTCTTCTGGGCCAATGTGACCGCCCTGCTGTTCTGCACCGCCTTCGGTGCGGTGCTGCCCAGCGTCGTGCTACGGCTCGAGGGCGGCGCGGGGTACAGCGCCCTGGCCACCGGGCTCGCGGTGGCTCCCGGCCCGCTGATGGTGCCTGTGTTCGCCGCGGTGGGGCAGCGCCTGACCGGGCGCGGCTGGTCGGCCGGTTATCTTGTGGCCCTGGGTAATTCGTTGGTCTGCCTGGGCGCGTTGGTCTTGGCTCTGAGCGCCCGGACCGAGGTCGACTACCTGACCCAGGTACTGCCCGGTTGGTTGATCATCGGTGTGGGCGTCGGCTTCTCGTTGCCCAGCCTGCTGGCCTCCGCCACGGTGGATCTGCCGCCCGCCCGGGTCTCGACCGGCAGCGGCATCGTGAACACCAGCCGCCAGCTCGGCTACGTCCTCGGTGTCGCCATGCTGGTCGCCCTGCTCGGTACGCTCACCACCTCCGAGGGTGACTCGCTCGACAGGTTCACGCACTCATGGTGGGCGATCGCGTCGGTGGCTCTGCTCAGTGTGCTGACCGCGCTCGGCATCACGGCGCGGCGTGCCTCGACCGGTTCGTGAGACAGGTTGCCGAATGGGCGGCTCCCCCTAATGGTTCATCGTTTTCTGAATACAGATTCTGATGTACTGTCTGGGTATGGACGCCCTGCTGCACCGTGATGCGCTTGCCCGGTTCGGGCATGCTTTGTCGGATCCGACGCGGACCCGGATTCTGTTGAGTTTGCGGCGGGAGCCGAGCTATCCGTCGGAGTTGGCGGAGCGGATCGGGGTGTCTCGGCAGATTCTGTCGAATCATCTTGCGTGCCTGCGGGGTTGCGGACTCGTCGTCGCGGTGCCGGAGGGGCGGCGGGCGCGGTATGAGTTGGCGGATGCGCGGATCGGGCGGGCGCTGGATGATCTGACCGGGCTGGTGTTGGCGGTCGATCCCGCGTGTTGTGCGGCGGCCGAGGCCGAGGGGTGCTGTTGATGTCGGCGTCGCTGGGGATGCCGTCCGCTGGGGTGGTGGGGCCTTCGGCGGAGCGGAGGGCGGTGCTGGCGAGTCGGATTCGCTGGTTCGTGGCGGCGACCATCGGCTACAACGTGGTCGAGGCGATCGTCGCGCTGAGTGAGGGCACCCGGGCGTCGTCGACGGCGTTGATCGGGTTCGGTCTGGACTCGGTGATCGAAGTGTCCTCGGCCGCGGCGGTCGCGTGGCAGTTCGCGGGCCGGGATCCGGAGCGGCGGGAGCGGACCGCGTTGCGGATCATCGCGTTCTCGTTCTTCGCGCTGGCCATGTACGTCACGGTCGACTCGGTGCGCGGGCTGGCCGGTGCGGGGGAGGCTCGGCACTCGCCGATCGGGATCGCGCTGGCGGCGGTGAGTCTGGCGGTGATGCCGGTGCTGTCGTGGGCGCAGCGCCGGGCCGGGCGGGAACTCGGGTCGGCCTCCGCGGTGGCCGATTCGAAGCAGACGCTGCTGTGCACCTATCTGTCCGCGGTATTGCTGGTCGGACTGGTGGTCAACACTGCGTTCGGCTGGTCGTGGGCCGACCCGATCGCCGCTCTCGTCATCGCCGTCATCGCGGTGAAGGAAGGTGTCAACGCGTGGCGCGGTGACACCTGCTGCCCGTCCCCGGCCGCGCTCGGAGCAGGCGCCCGAGCGGCGGACCGTGAGTGCGACTGCTGCGAGGACTGAATCCGATTGCGCGGCGGCGTTGTTCGACCTGCCGCCGCCACGAATGTCAGCCGATCTCGACGACACGGGCCCACGATGGGGGCTTGTCGGGGACGAAGCCCGTGTCGTCCGCGGTCCAGGTGATGGGGCGGCGGAAGAGTCCGACCACGGTTCGAGCGGACGGACACTGCTTGGGCCAGGGGGTTTGGCCGTCGGTGAGGACCACCAGGACATCCGGGCGGGGTTGGGCGCGTGCGGCTTTAGCGAAACCCGCACAGAGGTCGGTGCCGCCACCGCCGATCAACGGAATGCTCTCGGACTGGCAGAACGGGCCCGCGATGTGCGCCGCGGCATCGCAGGAGATGACGGTCAGGAGGTCCTTTCGGCCGCCCAGAGTCCGGGCTATGGCGGCGGTTTCCACTAGGGCGCTGCCCAGTTCGGTGTCGCTCACCGAGCCCGAGGTGTCGATGATGACGGTGACGCGGGGTGGGGTGCGGCGCAGGGTCGGGAGAATGGTTCGGGGGAGGGCGGTGGCGCGGCGCGACGGTCGCGAGTAGGTGTGGGTTGCGCCGAGGCCGGGCGCGGAGGCGGCGGAGCGGAGGGCCGCGCCGAGGAGGTCTCGCCAGGGCTGGGGTGGGTGGAGGGCGCGGTCGGCCCAGCGACGCCAGCCTTCGGGGGCGTCGCCGGGCTGGCCGACAATACCTTGGGCGACACGGAATTTGACGGCGTCCCGTTGCTGGTCGGTCAAGCCGTCGGCATCGCCCGGGCCCAGATCCCACTCGCGGTCGAGACCGTCGGCGCCGCTGCCGCAGTCGAGCCAGGCCAGGTGCTGGGCGTCGACGGTGAGCCGGAACTGGTGGAGGTAGTCCTCCATGAGCTCGCCCGGGGACAGCCCGAGGGTGGCCGGGGTGACCGCGTCCTCGGGCTGGATCAGGCCGTCGCCGAACGCGTCGTCGTTGATCTCGGCGTCGGCGGCGATGTTCATGCGGAGGCGTTCGGCGGGGCCGGACAGGTTGTGGGCCTGGGCGAAACGATCGCTGCGGCCGTGGTGGTCGCGGAGGAGATGGGAAACCTCGTGCACGAGAATCGACGCCAGATTCTCGACCGGGGTGTGGTCGACGAAGGCGGGGGAGACGTAGCAGCGCCAGTAGCGGTCGACGGCCATGGTGGGGACCCGGCGGGATTCGACGATGTTCAGGGCGTAGAGGGCCGTGGCCAGGTAGGGCCGGGCGCGGACGGCCAGCAGGCGGGCGGCGAAGAGCTTCTCGGAGTCCAGGATCGGGGTCATCGGCCCACCTGCGCGGTGACGCGGGCGGCGGCGCGGTCCGCGCCCTGGGAGACCGAGACCATGCCGGTGAGGCGCTCGATCGAGGCGGGCACGTCCCAGGTTTCGTGGCGCAGACTCGCGAGGGTGGTGGCCGGAACGACCACCAGGTCGGGCGCGCCGGTTTCGGCGGCCTTCGCCAGCAGCGCCCAGGCGGCGTCCCAGCGGGCCTTGGTGCGGCGGCTGCGCACGGCCGCCACCACGGCGTCGAGCGCCGCCTGCCGTAGGTCGCCGCGAGTCGGCAGGTCGGCGGCGTCGGGATCGGCGAGCAACAGCTCGGGATCCGGGAGATCCATGCGGTCGATGCTGGTGAGCAGCTCGAACCCGGGGCCGTCGCCGACCGAGCCACGGACCAGCAGCGACAGCACGTCACGGCCGGCCCCCGCGGCGGTGGCGAAGGCGATGAGCCGCACCGTCATCTCCCAACTGCGCGGCGACGGCCACGCGCCGCCCCGACGAGCCTCGCTGCTGGGCAGCTGGTGCACGAGCTTCGGGCGGCCCGAGAGCAGGCCGCACACCGCGCGACGGGCGAAATCGACTGCCTCCGGGAACTTCTCGGGATCGAGCGTGGGCAGCGTCGCGTACGGCCACGTCCCGCCGAGACCGCGCACCACCACCTCATGGTCGTGCACCCAGTTCAGGTGGACGAAACGGTTGGCCAGCGGCGGGCTCAACTCCCAGCCGTCGGCCGCCGAGGACCGCGGGTTGGCGGCGGCCACGATCCGGACGCCCGGCGGCAGTCGCAGGGTGCCGATCCGGCGTTCCAGCACCAGGCGGAGCAGGGCGGCCTGGACGGCGGGCGGCGCGGTGGACAGCTCGTCCAGGAACAGCAGGCCACGCCCGGCGCGCACCAGGCGGACCGCCCACTCCGGCGGGGCCATGGGGACACCCTGGGTGGCGGGATCGTCGCCGATGATCGGCAGGCCCGAGAAGTCCGACGGTTCGTGCACGCTGGCGATCACCGTGGTCAGCGGGAGGTCGAGGGCGTCCGAGAGTTGGGTCAGGGCCGCGGTTTTGCCGATGCCCGGCTCGCCCCACAGGAGAACCGGCAGGTCGGCGGCCACGGCCAGGGTGAGGGCTTCGAGCTGAAGATTGGGCCGGGGCTCGGTGGCGACATCGCCCAGCAGGGTCAGCAGGTCGCCCGCGATGGCGAGTTGGGAGTCGGAATGGGCTTCAGTAGACATGCGTGAATCACCTTGGGAGTTCAGAGGAATGGGGAAAGGTGCGACGCCCGCGGATCAGCGGGAGGTCGCGTTTCGTGGATGGGCGCGGTGCGTCGGCCGAGGAATGCAAGGGAACGGCTTGGACAGGCCGGATCGGAACAGGCCGTAGGTGATCCGTTGCCGCGCGGCCGCCTCCAGCTCGTCGCGCAGCGCGCCCTCGCGGAGCAACGCGTCGGGACCCAGAGCGCGCTCGACAACGGTCAGTGCACCGGCGGTGTCGCCGTGCATCAACCGTTCCCGGACATCGGACAGCCAGTCCGGTCGCCGGTGCGCCCGGTCGATCGCCTGCAGACACGGCAGGGGAGTGCCGGTCAGGGCGACCAGCAGCTCCTCCCGCCGGACCTCGGCGGGAGCGTGATCCAGGGCAGTCAGCACCCCGTCCACCAGTGCCACCCGATGCAGCTCGCCGCGGCACTCCACCAACAGCGTCCGACCGTCCTGATTTGTGCCACCGGAGGTTTCGGACCTCGAATGGCCCGGCTCCAGCGCCGACGCGACCAGTGGATGCAGCCGATCGGCCGTGATCGCACCCGCGCGCAACAACTCCAGATCGGGCAGCACCCAGGTCGCGGCATCGGGCAGCACAGGTAGCCCGGACATCTCGCCGCGTGGATATCGCTCGGCGATTCGCACATCGGGCGGATCACCTGCGTGCGAAGGCAATTCGAGAACGATCCGCCGCCGAACCCCGGCCCGCACGAGCACCTGGCCGCCGGTATTCCCTTCGGCGCGCAGGAGAATCCCGGCCTCGTCGGCCCACCGGTCCACGGCGCAACCGGGTGGGGCCGCGCCCGAGAGTTGGGTCTCGATTTCGTTCGGGCTGTCGAGTCGCACTGCCCCGGAACGTATTCGGAGCTCGTCGCTACGAAGCGAATCCCACAGGTGGCGATGAAGATCGAGCCGATACCGCCGGTCCGGACGGGGATGCGGATGCAAGGTGCCCACGTCCCGGTCACCGGATCCGTCCCACAGCGCGAGACTCACCCGCTGACCGGCATCTGCCCACGCGGGAGCGGTCCGCACCACCAGATGAACCGAATCGGCTCCGCCGCAGCCACTTCCGTACTCGTCGCCGCCGTACCGAGCCAGCGACATCGTCAGCCCGGGCCGCAGCAATCCGTCAGGAGCGACCCGGGGCAGATGCCAGCGCAGCAGATCCGGTGCCAGACTTCGCAGATCGTCTCGAACGCGAGCGGCAAGCCCTCGTCCATGGACGCGGGCCACGGCCCGCAGATCGATATCCACATCGAAACCCGCTGCGGCACAAGCCCCAGCCCAATCCCCGGCACGACGCCGAGTGGTAGCGGTCTCGATCATGGAGGGCGGCACGGCGAGCTCCCGCACGCGCAGCCAGAATGAATGTCGGGAAGTCGTCCCGTTCGCGGTGGATGGGTGCATCAGCACTCACCAGAAGCGAACGAGACCCCCAATCGTGGATTGGAATGAGTAATCATCGAGCCGATCATAACGCCCCACCCCGATCCGGGCCACCCGGCCGGATCGAGGAGTGATCGGCATCCACTCGGGATCAGATGACGGTGCAGTCGGACGGGGGAGCGGTTTCGGCGGCGGAGCTGGTCATGGTGCCGCCCTTCAGCTGGCACAACAGCGTCTGGAGTCCGAGGCCGACCACAGTGCCCGAGCCCGAGGCGGAGCCGCTGTCGGCGACGGGGGTGGCGGGCTCGGGCGCCGCGGCGGCGGTGGCGGCCAACGGGCCGAGGGCGAGAAGTGTGCTGGTGGAGGCTGCGGCGATGAATCGGTTCACGGAGGGTCCCTTTCGACGGGACGAACAGTAGTTGCGGTCGTTCCGTTTGGAACGACCGCAACTTTGGGGGCATCGCGTCGACAGCCGGGCTAGAGCACCGCCTGGGTCTGGGTCACCTTGGCGACGAGAGCGCCCGCGTCATCGCGGATCTCGGTCTCCACGACGATGAAGCTCCGGCCGGTGTGCAGCGGCGTGGCGGTGGCGGTGGCGTGACCGGACCGCAGGGCGCGCACGAAGTTCGTTTTCGACTCCACGGTGGTCGTACCCTGCTTGCCCGCCGGGAGATTCAGGTACGCGCACACCGCCGCGGTGGCGTCGGCCAGCGCCATCAGCGCGCCGCCGTGCAGGGAACCGCCCAGCGTGCACAGGTTCTCGCGCCAAGGCAGCCGGCTGCGCACGAGTTCCGGGCCGCAGTCGAGAACCTGCACGCCGAGGCTCTCGGTGAACGGCATGGTGGCGAACAACTGGGGGCCGATCGGGTCGGCGGAGATGTCGGTCATGGGATCGACTGTGCCCGCCGCGGCGCCCGGAGTCGATTACCTCAGGGGTAAACGGCTGGGCCCCGCCCGATCGGAGACGGGTGCCCGGCCGGTGTGTCTGGAAGACTCGCCGGGTGCAGGTGAGTGTGCTCGGACCGGTTCGGGTCCATGCGGAGGACGGGACCCGGGTCGAGATCTCCGGCGTCCGGGTGCGAATGCTGGTGGTGCGATTGGCGCTGGAGTCGGGGCGCGATGTGTCGGTCTCCGCGCTCGTCGACGGCCTCTGGGGCGAGGAACCGCCCGCCGAGGCGTCGGGCGCGTTGCAGGCGCTGGTGTCGCGGCTGCGCAAGGCCCTGCGCGATGTGGGCACCGTCGAATTCGGGCCCGGCGGCTACCGGCTGCCCGGGGTCCGCGTGGACGCGGAGCAGTTCGAGGATCTGGTGCGGCGCGGACGGCAGGAACTGGCCGCGGACCGTGCCGAACCGGCTGCCCGACTGCTGGGCGAGGCCCTCGAGCTGTGGCGCGGGCCCGCCCTCGGCGACGTACTCGACGCCCCGTACGCCCAGACCGCCGCGACCCGGCTCGACGATCTGCGGGCCGCCGCCCTCGAGGACCGCTTCGAGGCCGATCTGCGGTTGGGCCGCCACATCGAGGTGCTCACCGACCTCGAGGTCGCGGCCTCCGACAATCCGCTCGGCGAACGGCTCGCCGCCCTGCGCATGCGGGCCCTCGCCGCGGCCGGACGGCAGTCCGACGCGCTGGCGGCCTACGAGGAGACCCGGGCCCGGCTCGACGAGGAACTGGGCATCGACCCGTCGGCGATCCTGCGCGAAACCCACCTGGCACTGCTGCGCGGCGAACTCGAAAGCCCCTCCCCGCGAAGGGAACCCGCGACCCGGAACCTCCCGGCCCGCCTCACCGGATTCGTCGGCCGCGAACCGGAGATCGCGGAAGTGACCGGGCTGCTGGCGGATTCACGACTGGTCACCATCGTGGGACCCGGCGGCGCCGGCAAGACCCGCCTCGCGCTCGAGGCCATGGACCGGCACGGCACCGGCGCGGTGTTCTTCGTCCCGCTGGCCGAACTGGGCGCACCCGACCAGCTCGCCGACGCCGTCGCGGGCGCACTCGACAGTGCTGCCGCCGAACGTCCCGACAAGACCGGCCGGCTGATCGAACTCCTCGACGTCGGGCCCGCCGTCCTGGTGCTCGACAACTGCGAGCACGTCATCGCGGCCGCCGCCGGGCTCGCCGAGACACTGCTGGACCGGCTGCCGCAACTGCGGGTACTCGCCACCAGCCGCGAACCCCTCGCCATCACCGGTGAGGCCCTGTGTCACCTGGGTCCGCTCGACGTGCCCGCCGAGACCGCGGATTCCGCTGCGGCCCAACGCTCCTCGTCGGTGCGGCTCTTCGTCGAACGCGCCGCCGCCATCCGTCCCGGCTTCGCGCTCGACGACGACACCGTCGCACCGGTGGTGGAGATCTGCCGCCGGCTCGACGGCCTCCCATTGGCCCTGGAACTGGCCGCCGCGAAACTGCGCGCCATGAGCGTCGACCAGGTGGCCCGGCGGCTCGGCGACCGCTTCCGGCTGCTCACCTCCGGCAGCCGCACCGCCCTGCCCCGGCAGCGCACCCTGCTCGCCCTGGTCGAATGGAGCTGGGATCTCCTCGAAGAGCCCGAAAAGGTCCTGGCCCGAAGGCTTTCCGCGTTCCCCGGCGGCGCGACCGCGGAAGCCGTCGAGATCATCTGCGGCGACGAGCAACTCCCGGCCGACGACCTGCTCTACCTGCTGGACGCCCTGGTCGAGAAGTCCCTGGTCACCGTGAGCTCCGATGATCCGCCGCGCTACCGCATGCTGGAGACCATCCGCGCCTACGCCGCCGACCGGCTCGCGTCCTCCACCGACCACCTCACCGAGCCGTTCACCGACTACTACCTGACCCTCGCCGAACAGGCCGAACCCCACCTGCGCGGCACCGAACAGCTCGCCGCCATCGCCCTTTTCGACGCCGAACACGCCAACCTGGCCGCCGCGCTACGCACCGCGCTGGGACAGCCGGCATCGCCGGAGATCGCGTCGCGGCTGGTGCGCGCCCTGTTCTGGTACTGGGGGATCCGGGGGATGAGCACCCAGTTCGAGAGCTCGCTGGCCGGAATCCTGGCCCTCGCGGATCAGCTGCCGGAATCGGCGCGCGCCGCGTTCCGGGTCATCGCCCTCATGGCCGGAGCCCCGCCCGCCGGAAGCTCGCTGTCGACACTGATCGAGGACTGCGTGGCAGCCGGTGGGCTGGAATTCCATCCCGCTGTACCACTGTGGACCGCGCTGCTGGCCGCCCGCGCCGAGGACGGGAAGCTCGCCGAACGACAGCTGCGGCAAGCCATGACCTGGCCGGATCCGTGGGTGCGGGCCAGCGCCCAGTTCGCCCGCGACATCGCCCTGACCGGGGAGGGACGGCTGGCGGAGGGAGTCGAGGCCCGGCGAGAAGCATTGCGAGGCTTCGAGATCGTCGGTGATCGCTGGGGCCTGGGCATGGCCCTGCTCGCGGACGGACGCGCCCACGCGGTGGCGGGCGAGCACGATCGGGCCCTCGCCGACTTCGCCCGCGCGGTCACCCTGGCGTCCGAACTCGGGACCGAGGACGATATCGCCGCCGCTCGCACCGCCCTCGCGGAAGAACGAATGCGTGGCGGCGAACTCGCCGAGGCCGCCGGCGATATCGAGGCCGCGCAACGACTCGCCGCCGACCAGGGCCTGGCTCGGCTGAGCGCGGTGATCCTCTTCGCCAGCGCCGAATTGCATCGCCGCACAGGTGATCTCGATCGTTCCGGCCGCGATCTGGAGCAGGTCGAACAGCGGATTCGTCACCTGCCCTACCCGGAATCCATGGCAGCCAACCAGATAGCGGTCGCGCGGCTGCGGAATCACCTCTCGGGAGCGGACGTCGGGTCCGCCCGTGCGCTGCTCCCTCAGGTGATCGACGGGTCGTTCGTGCACGGCGACTCCGCCCTCACCGCGCACGCGCAGGCTCAGGCCGCGGAACTGCTCGCGAAACTCCGTCTCCTGGAGGATGATCCCGCAGCGGCCGCCACGGCTCTCGGCCTCAGCGAGGTCATCCGCGGTGTCTTCGATCACGGAGAGCCCGAGCTGACCACGCTCGTCGCCACCCTCACCGAGCGTCTCGGCGAGGACGAGTACCACCGCGCATATCGCCTCGGGGCCGATCTCTCCAGGCCGGAAGCCCTGGGCCGCTTGACGGGGGCGGTGGGCTGACGCCGCTCAGGACACCCTGCTGAACAATCGCCCGGCCAGATCCACCCCGATGATCTCCCCGTCGGCGTCCCGGCTGAAGAACCCGCGCTGACCCTCGAAAGACCCCGCGGTGATCACATAGTCGTCCCCGTCGCCCGGCAGGATGCCGAACGGGAACGGCGGGTGATCCTGCGGGATCTCCGCGCCCCCGGCGGCCCGGATCTCCGGCTTGACCTTGCAGTCCAGGTACAACTGATCGCCCTCGGCGTAGCAGGTCATGGTCATAGCGTCGATGTCGTACACGCCGGACAGCTCCGGGACGCGGGCGGCGTCGAACGGCACCGGCTCCGGGTTCTGGTCGAGCACGCCCAAGTAATGCTCCAGCGCCCAGCGGACGATGGCCTGGTTGGCCGGAATGCCGTCCGGGCTGGCATTGGAGAGCACCACGATCGCGAAATCGCGCTCCGGCACCAGCTGGAAGTCCGCGAACTGGCCGAAGCCGGAACCGCCGTGCCCGGCCATGCGCACCCCGTCCACCTCGCGCAGCATCCAGCACAGGCCGAACGCGTCGGCCAGGGTGCTGTTGCGCAGCGTGACGGTCGGCTCCCGCATGGCGCGCAGCAGATCGGTGGGCAGCACGGTCTCGCCGTGCGCGCCCCGGCCGTCGCCGAGGTGGAAGCGGCCCCAGCGCAACAGATCCGACACCGTGGTGCCGAGGCCGCCGCCGGGATTGTTGGCGCGGGTACCCTTCCAGACCCGCGCCACCTCGAGGGCCCCGTCCTCCTGGCGCTCGTGCCCGGCCGCGAAACGGCGAGTCATGATGTCGCCCTGGAAGTAGTGGCTCTCGGTCAGCCCGACCGGCGCGAAAACGGTGTCGGCGACGACCTTTTCGAACGGCTCGCCGGTCACGTTCTCGATGACGCGGCCCAGCAGATTGAAACCGGCCTGACTGTAGGACGCGCGCTCACCGGGAGCGCCGAGCAGCGGCAGCTCGGCCAGCGACGCCACGAACGCGGCCAGCCCGTCCTCGCCCTCGCCGGTGTTGTTGATCAGGTTCCACTCGAACCCGGCGGTGTGGTTGAGCAGCTGCGCCACGGTGATGGTGGCCGCGGTGTGCTCGTCGAGCAGTTCGAGCTCGGGAACGTAGGTGCGGACCGGGGCGTCCAGGTCGACCCGGCCGTCGGCGACCAGGCGCAGCAAGGCGGTGGCGGTGAAGGTCTTGGAGGTCGAGCCGATCGCGAACACGGTGTGCTCGGTCACCGGCACCGGGTTCTCGGTGCTGGTCACGCCGACCGTGGCATGGATCTCACGGCCGCCCGCCCAGATACCGACGGCGATGCCCGGCATGTCGTACCGCGCGGCCGTGGCCTCGACGAAAGCGGTCAGGGCGGCGTCGGAAGTTGTGGTCTGTGTCATGTCCATGACGATGCCGACCGCCGCTGACACCTCACCGACAGTGCGCTGACAGCCACTGACCGGGGTTCTCAGCCGCCACTCAGTTTCGAGCCAGCAATTACTTAGAACGTATCGGCAATGTGATGCGCTGAGTAGTAACAAGCTGGAAAACACTGCCGAAGGAGAAAGCGTGCGTTCAACGAAGATCTGGTGCAGTGGAGTACTCGCCTTGACCGCAACCGTCCTGCTACCAATCGCCGCCGGTGCCGCCTGGGCCGACCCGGGCGCCTCGGTGGACTATGCCGGGGCCTCCGCCGACGGCTCCCGCATCGCCTCCAGCAAGCCCACCGATGCGCGGAACCTGACCTTGCAGGTCTATTCGGCCGCCATGGACAAGAACATCCAGGTCGACGTGCAACGAGCCGCCGACACCTCGGGGCCCACCCCGGTGCTGTACCTGCTCAATGGCGCGGGCGGCGGCACCGACACCGCGACCTGGCGCAAGCGCACCGACGTCCTGAACTTCCTGTCCGACAAGGACGTCAATGTGGTGCAGCCGATCGGCGGCGCGTTCAGCTACTACACCGACTGGCGCGACCCGGATCCCACACTGGGCGTGAACAAGTGGAAGACGTTCCTCACCGAGGAGCTACCCCCGCTCATCGACGCGGCCTTGAACACCAACGGGCGCAATGCCATCGCGGGTCTGTCCATGGCGGGCACCTCGGTGTTGCAGCTGCCCATCGCCGCGCCGGGCCTGTACAAATCGGTGGCCGCCTACAGTGGTTGCGCCCAGATCAGCGACCCGCTCGGCTACAACTTCGTCAATATGGTCGTCGCCGTGGGCGGCGGTGACAGCAAGAACATGTATGGCCCCCAAGGCGATCCGGAATGGGCCGCCAATGATCCCTACCTGCACGCCGATCAGCTGCGCGGCCTGGACCTGTTCATCTCCAGCGGATCCGGCCTGCCGGGCGAATGGGACACCCTCGACGGCCCGCACACCCAGCCGGGCGCGGGCGGCCTGATCAACCAGCTCGCCCTCGGCGGCGGGCTCGAGGCCGCCGCCAACTACTGCACCCAGAATCTGAAGGTCAAGCTCGACGGCCTCGGTATTCCGGCCACCTACGACTTCACGCCCACCGGCACCCACTCCTGGGGGTACTGGGAGGACGCGCTGAAGAAGTCGTGGCCGGTCCTGGCATCCGGTCTGGGCCTGCCCGCCTGATCGGAGACGACGAAACCGGCGCGCCTCTAGGGGAAGCGAGCCGGTTTCGTCGTGTCCGGGGGTGGTCGCGGGACGGCCACAGTGCGGTCACCGGGGGCGGAATCCGGCCCTGACCGGCGGCGCGGAATCGTACCCTCAGGCATAGTTCCATCGCCGAAGGAGACACCGTGCGATCGACAAATTCCCTGGTCAGCGCACTATCCGCCGTGGCCGCAACCATCCTGCTCACGACCGCCGCGGGCACCGCCGCCGCCGAACCCGACACCGGCGACGGGCGCCTCCAGACGCTGTGGGTCCATTCCGACGCCATGGGCCGCGACATCCAGGTCGAGGTGCAGCGCGCCGCCGACACCGCGCAGCCCGTCCCGGTGCTCTACCTGCTCGGCGGCGCGGGCGGCGGCGTCGGCGCGGTGAACTGGCAGACCGCGACCGACGCCATGGACTTCCTCGCCGGCAAGAACGTCACCGTGGTGGCGCCCATCGGCGGCGACTACACCTACTACACCGACTGGCGCGCGCCCGATCCCGTTCTGGGCGTGAACAAATGGCGGACCTTCCTCACCCAGGAGTTGCCGCCGGTCGTGGACCGGGAACTGAACGGCAACGGGCGCAACGCGATCGCGGGCCTGTCCATGGCGGGCACCTCGGTGCTGCAACTGGCCATCGCCGCGCCCGGGCTGTATCGATCGGTCGCGTCCTACAGCGGCTGCGCCCAGATCAGCGACCCGCTGGGCCACCATTTCGTGAGCACCGTGGTGGAGAAGGGCGGCGGCAACCCGGCCAACATGTACGGGCCCGCGGGTGATCCCGAGTGGGCGGCCAACGATCCCTTCCTGCACGCCGATCAGCTGCGCGGCCTGAACCTGTTCATCTCCAGCGGATCCGGGGTGCCGGGCCAGTGGGATCTGCCGGGCGGCCCGCACACCCTGCCCGGCCTCGACGGCTGGATCGACCAGCTGACCCTCGGGGGCTCCATCGAAGCCGTCACCGACTACTGCAGCCACCATCTCGCGGCCCGGCTCGAATGGCTCGGCATTCCCGTCACCTGCTACTTCACGCTCACCGGCACCCACTCGTGGGGCTACTGGCAGGAAGCGGTGAAGCAGTCGTGGCCGGTGCTGGCGGCGGGCTTGGGACTGCCCGCCTGACACGACACAGCGCCGAATACGACGAAACCGGCTTGCTTCCACGGGAAGCAAGCCGGTCTCCTCGGCCGATTACGCGGTCAGCTCGAAGTTCGGGTAGCCGTTGTCGCGCTCGTCGTCGCAGTAGCGGCGGTAGTTGCCGAAACCGCCGATGTAGGGCATGAACACGCGCTTCTTGCCCTCCACGTTCGCGCCCATGTACCAGGAGTTGGCCTTCACGAACAGCGTGCCCTCGGCGACCTCCAGCAGGTGATCGGTCCACTTGACCGCCGCCTCCGACCGCGCTTCGGCGGTGCGGATGCCATGGGCGCGGCAGTGCTGCACCAGCGCCAGCACCCAGTCCAGCTGCTGCTCGGAGTGCAGCACCATGTTCGCCATCACCGACGGGGTGCCGACACTGTTGATGCTGAACATGTTCGGGAAGCCGGGGATGCCGAAGCCCAGGTAGGTGACCGGGCCGTCGGCCCACAGGTCGCCCAGGCGGGCGTCGCCCGCGCCGTGCAGGTCGATGCGCAGCAGCGCGCCGGTCATGGCGTCGAAACCGGTGGCGTAGACCAGGGTGTCGAGCTCGATGAACTGGTCCGCGGTGCGGATGCCGGTCGGGGTGACCTCCTCGATCGCCTCGCGACGCAGGTTCACCAGCGACACATTGGGCCGGTTGAACATCTCGTAGTAGCCCGAGTCGGTGCAGATGCGCTTGGTGCCGATCGGGTGGTCGGAGGGGATCAGGTCGTCGGCGACGGCCTGATCGTCGACCTTGGCGCGGATCTTCGCGACCGCGAACTCGCGCACCAGCTCATTGGCGCGGATATCGCTGTTCTGGTCCGGGAAGACCTTGTTGAACAGCACGCCGCCGCCGTTCCAGCGGTCCTCCATGGCCGTGGCCCGATCCTCGGCGCTCATCTCCAGGGCCTTGGTCTCCAGCGAGGCGTGCGGGGTGGCCGCGCCCGCGTAGTAGGACTTCTCGCGGCGCTGCCGGTAGGTGGCGCGGATGTCGGTCTGCTCCTGCTCGGTCCAGGGGCGGTTCGGGACCGGGACGCTGAAGTTGGCCGAACGCTGGAACACGGTGAGCGCCTGCGCCTCCCGCGCGATGATCGGCGACACCTGGATGCCCGAGGAACCGGTGCCGATCACGCCGACCCGCTTGCCCTCGAAGGACACGCCCTGCTCGGGCCACTGCGCGGTGAACAGCTCCTCGCCCGCGAAGGATTCGATGCCGGGGATGTTCGGCTTGATCGGCGCGGACAGGCAGCCGGTCGCGAAAATCACGAACTGCGAACGGAATTCGTCGCCGCACTCGGTGCGCACCGTCCAGATGGCGGCGGCGTCGTCGAAGCTCGCGCCGATCACGCGCTGGCCGAAGCGGTAGTGGCCCTTCAGCTCGAAGCGGTCGGCCACGTGATTGATGTAGTCGAGGATCTCCGGCTGCGCGGCGAACCGCTCGGTCCAGGTCCAGCTCTGCTGCAGGTCCTCGTCGAAGGAGTACGAGTAGTCGACGCTCTCCACGTCACAGCGCGCGCCCGGATAGCGGTTCCAGAACCAGGTGCCGCCCACGCCCTCGCCGGCCTCCAGGCCGAGCACGTTCAATCCGGCCTTCGCCGCCTGGTGGACGCCGTACAGTCCGGCGAATCCGGCCCCGATGATGATGACATCGAATGGGCTGCCCTGCTCGGGATGCATGCGCGCGACCTCTCACTATTCGTCCGGCGATATTTCGAATAGGCATATCGTCGCGGCGAATGCGGGTACACGGCGATACCACGTCCCACTGACCAGGAGCGCAGGTCCGGGGGATGGTTACTCGTGGGAGGGTTCGCCGGTCACGACGTGATCGGCGTGGTTGAGGCCCTCGCGGACCAGGCGGGCCAGGTGGCCGTCGCGAATCCGGTAGATGATGCGGCGGCCCTCGCGGCGGGTGTCGACCATGCCCGTGAAGCGCAGCTTCGCCAGATGCTGGCTGACCGCGGTCCGGGACGCGCCGCAGGCCACGGTGAGCGCGGAGACATCGGCCTCGGCGTCGGCCAGGATCCACAGGATGTGCAGGCGGGTCGGATCGGAGAGCATGCGGAAGGTCTCGGTGGCCACGTCCAGCCGGGCCTCGTCCGGGGCGACCGGATGGGTGAGGCTGGGAGTGGCGGCGGGCAGCGATTCGGCCTTGCTCACCTGATCACCTTCCTGCCGCGGGCACCGCCTCGATGTCGGCGGGGACGGACGCGGGCCAGACCCGCGCCGCGGTCGTCGCTGCCAGTGTAGCGAGCGCGGCCAGCACGATGGCCGTGGTCGGCAGACCCGCCAGCGCGCCCAGCTTGCCCGCGATCGGATAGGTCACCAGGAAGCAGGCGTGCGACAGCGAGAACTGGGCGGTGAAAACGGCTGTGCGATCGGAGAGTTGGGTCTGGGCGCGCAACAGGCGGGCCGACGGGGTGCTGATCATCGAGGTGCCCGCGCCGAGCAACAGCCAGGTCAGGGCCAGCACGATCGCGCCGGCGGTGTCGGGGAGCAGCGGCGGCAGGGACGCGGCGATCAGGCCCAGCGGCAGTAACGCGCTGCCGGTCAGCATGAATCGCCGGTCGGGGAGGATCGTCAGCAGCCGCGGGGTCGACAGCGCCACCGCCATCGATCCGAACCCGAAGCAGGCCAGCGCGAGTGCCACACCGGTATTGGAGCCGTCGAGCTGGTCGCGCACGTACACCACGGTGTTCACGAGGACCAGCGACGAGGCCGCGGCCACCACCATGTTCAGGGCCAGCAGGCCGCGCAGCACCGGGCGGTTCATCATGATGCGCGCGCCCGCGGTGATGCGCTCCAGCAGCGGGGCCGAGTGGTCGGCCGGGTCCAGGCGGGGCAGCCGGGTGGTCACCACCAGCAGCGCCGAGGCCACGAAGCCCGCGGCGGTGCCGACGAACAGCGAGTGATAGCTGATCACCGTCAACAGGGCGGCTGCCAGCATCGGGCTGAGCAGCGACTCCAGGTCGTAGGCCAGGCGCGACAGGGACAGGCCGTGCGTGTAGTCCTCCTCGTCGACCAGGATCGACGGGATCAGCGACTGGAAGGCCGGGGTGAAGGTCGCCGAGGCCGACTGCAGCAGCGCGATCAGCACGTAGATCTGCCAGGTGTGGGTGACGAACGGCAGCATGAGCGCGATTCCGGCCCGCACCGCGTCCGCCGACACCAGCACCAGGCGGCGCGGCAGCCGCCCGGTGAGTGCCGAGATCACCGGCGCCACAGCGACATACGCCACCATCTTGATGGCCAGCGCGGTCCCCAGCACCGCCCCCGCCTGACCACCCGCCACCTCGTAGGCGAGCAGGCCCAGCGCGACGGTCAGCAGGCCGGTACCGACCAGGGCGACGACCTGGGCGGTGAACAGCTTGCGGAACTGAGGATGGCGCAGCACGACGAGCATGCCGCCACTATAGGCCAATAGGTGCGCAGGTGTGCACATGATGTCGCGTATATGTTTCCGGCACCCCGTCGCCGTGCGGGTGACTGGGCGATTCGTCGCTATCCTCACTGTTATGGGGAGGAATCTCGCGGCCGGCGCCCTGGTCGCCGCCGCGACACTGGCGCTGGCCGCCTGTGCCCGCCCCGACGCGCCCATGGCGGGCAACCTCGACCCGCAACCCAGCGCTCCCCGCGACATCGCGGCCACCGAGCCGCCCGCCCCCGTCTCCGGGCTACAGCCCTGCGGCGATATCGGTTCCGCCGCAACGCCTCCCGACTGCTACCTGCAGTCACACGACAGCGCTGGACTCACCTTCGAGGTCCGCCACCACGGCCACGGGCAGCAGAGCGCGGTCACCGTCACCACCCTGGACCCCGAGGGCGTCACCCTCCAGACTCTGACCGAACCGGCCGTCGGCACGACCGAACCGCGCCTGCGCGACGTCGACAACGACGGCCGCGACGAGCTGATCATCCCGGTCATGGCCGCCACCGCCAATATCCGGTACGTCATCTACCACGCGGCGCCCGACGGCAAGCTCCAGCGCTCCGGCGAACTCGCCGGAATCGGCATCGACACCTCCGCCGCGGGCTACACCGTCATCACCGCCCGCGACTCCTACGAACTGTGGAACATCCAGTTCTGGACCTTCGACGCCGCCGTCCTGCACCCGCTCGTCACCGTCGAGGTCCACTTCCTCGACGACGGCACCGGTCACGTCGGCGGCAGCGAATGCACGGTCGTCGACACCGGCGGGCTGGCCCGCACGGGGCTCAGCCCAGACCAGGCCACAGCCCAATTCTGCGCCGAACCAACGGTGCTGCGGGTCAAGCGCTGACCGGCTTCGCGTACCGGCGGCGCAGCCACTCGGCATAGTCGAAAGACACTGCCTCGCCCTCGGAGTCGAGGCACAGCGCGGCGTCACGCACCCGCCGGATGGCGCGGCCGATGGGCGGCACCGGGAAGGGCAACAGGGCCTGGCCGAGGGTTCGGGCGCGGAGGTCGGCGAGCTCGGCCAGCGTCTGCACGACCGGGCCGCCGACATCGCGGACCCGGCCCGACGGCCCGGCCTCCACCGCGTCGGCGAGCCGGCCCGCCACCGCGGTCACGTCGACCGGCTGGAAACGCATGGCGCTGTGCGGCGCGATCCGGAACTTCGCGCCGCCGCCCAGCAGTTCGTCGATGAGTTCGTGGAACTGGGTGGCGCGCAGCAGGGTCCACGGGATCGGGCCCTGCGTGACGGCCCGCTCCTGGGCGACCTTCGTCCGGTAGTACGCGAACGGGACCCGCTCGCAGCCGACGATGGAGATCTCCACGTGATGGCCGACCTTCGCGCGCTGCTCGGCGGCCAGCAGGTCGCGCACGCCCTCGACCATGGTGCGGGCGCTGCGCGGGCCACGGTGATTACCGGCGTCGACCACCGCGTAGACGCCCTCGAGCGCCGCGTCCAGGCCCGCGCCGGTCACCAGATCGACCGCGTGATGCTCGGTCCCCGGCACCGGATCGGCCGGTGCGGACCGGCTCAGCACCCGCACGGTGTGGCCCCGGGCCGCCAGCTCACGGACCACCGGCGCGCCCAGGGTTCCGGTGCCGCCCACCACTGCTACCTGCATTTCGACTCCCCTTCCTCGATCTGCTCGTCTCGGACGCTAGAACTACAAGGGATGGCGCTCACCATGATTCATCGCATGGTGTTCGATTGCCACAGCGTTCGATTACCCACATTCGGTGCGCTGTCGCGGGGTGGTGCGGCTGGATTCCAGGCTCAGATGTGCGCGCCCTTGGTGCGATTGCAGGCGCGGCACAGGATCTGCAGGTTGGCGGGGCTGGTCGCGCCGCCGCGGCTGATCGGGATGATGTGGTCGAACTCCAGATAGTGGGTGTCGCCGCATTCGACGCACTTGCCGCCGTCGCGCTGCCACACCACGGCCTTGACATCCGGTGGAACCGAACGGGTGTCGCGGCGGCCGGGGGTGAGGGCCAGGCGTTTGGCCACCCGGAGCGCGCCCTCCATGGCGGCGGCCGCGTAGTCCGGATCGGCGAGCTCGAGGATCGCGCCGCCGCGCGCGGAGGTGGCCGAGATCTCGATCCGCCCGGCGGCGGGGGTCACCGAAACCACTCGGGCCCAGGGCATCTCGATGCCGGTGTCGGGGCCGGTGAAACGGAGTTTGCGGTTGCTGACGATCAGACGGCCCTCGGTGCGTTTGGGGCCGCGGGCCAGCTGGCGGACGTGGACGGCGGGCAGGTTCAGGTGGACGCGCTCGTCGGGGTCCAGGTGCAGGCCGGTGGCGGGCTGGTGCGGGAGTTCCCCGGAGCGCAGCCGGGTGAGCAGGCGGGCACGGTGCAGGCGGCGGCGCAGATCCTCCACCAGCGGGCCCGACAGGGACAGTTCGGCGGCGGTGTCGTCGAAGTCGTCCAGGGTGGACTGCTCGACCACGCCGTCGGCGAGGGCGAAGGCGACCACGCGTTCCAGCTGCTCGGAGGCGGCCGGGCGCAACAGGTCCAGGGCCGCGGCCCGGTCGATGCGCTGGAAGCGCAGATCCGACCACATCGACTCCCAGTCACCGCCGGCGCGCAGGACCCGTTCGGCCCGAGGACGCCAGTCCCGCAGGTATTCGGCTGTCTCCGTACCGCATTCACGGCACAGCGGGGTCGCCCCGAACAGTCCCGCGGCCGCGCTCAGCAGACCCCTGCGGGGCGCGCCGCAACGCGGGCAGTGGCGGGCGTCCCGCACCGGGACCGGGCGGGTCGAGGCGGTCCAGGCGCCACCGTCCCACCAGCGCAGGCGGGCCGGATCGCGCGGGTCCGGATGCCAGTCCGCCCGTTCGGGATCCGAGGGCGGCGGGGTGCGGCGCGGTTCGGCCTCGACGCCGCGCGCGGGATCGATCCGGATACCGAACTCGCGCACCAGCCCCGCCAGACTGACCCCGGGATCGGCCAGCGCGCGGAACTCCCACGCGCCGTCGGCGCGCGTGAACTCGCCCAGCACCAGCGCCGACGCCGGCTGCGACGCGTCCACCTCGTAGGAGACCACCGGACTGTCGTGGTCGAACACGGTGAGCCGCAGGCCCTCGACCCCGGCGAAACCCTGGCCGCCCCGGCCGGAACCCTCGGTTTCCGCGACCGCGCCGACGACCACGATCCCGGCCACCTCCGGCCCGGTCCGCGGTAGCGACACCGACAGCCGGGCCGTCCCCGCCGCCGGCTCGCGATCCAGCGTCACCGCCTGGGAGACGTGGCGGGGCGCGTCGAACCAGACGAAATCGCGGTCGGACCGGGCCCGGCCGTGCTCCGTCACCAGGACGGCCTGCGCCCGCACCGCATGCGACGACCGCCACGAAAGCACAACCGTCAGAAGCGATGTCGGAACCGTCGTTCGCTCACCCTTGGTCAGTTTCATCGTGGTGGCACTATGCCACGAGCCACCGACAAAACCGGCCACCGGCCACCGGCGAAACCGCACGCCCGCCCTCACGGCCGATCCGGAAATCGTGCGGCACAGTAGAGGGATGACCAACCCCAAGGGGAGCGACCAGCAGAACCCCGCCCCGCGCGGCAAGGGCGCCGGCTCGCGGGTGCCCACCGCCGGCGACATCCTGGCCGCCGCGCAGGCCGCCGTCGAGGCCGCCCAGAACGCCGCCGGGCTGGCCCTGGACTCGGCGCAGGTCACCGCCTCGACCGCGTTCGACACCGCGGTCCGGCTGCCGCCCGCCTCCATCCAGCTCGCGGCGCAGCTGCCCGACCTCATCCAGAGCCTCACCACCGCGGTCGAACGCCTCAACTCGACCATCGACCGGCTCGACCGCACCCTCGCCCTGGCCGAACCGGCCTTCATCGCCTACGACCGCGTCCTGTCCCGGCTGGAATCGGTCACGGCCCTCGGCGAGGACATCATCGAGCGACTGGACAAGCTCCCCGGCGTCTCCCTGCTGGGTCGCCTCACCGGCGGCCGCGACAATCCGGAACCCGAACCGCCGCAGGACAAGTCCCGCCGCCGCAAATAATGTGACCGCGGCGGTCAGGACAGAGGGAGCGGAGCCCGCGGCGGGACGCCCAGCCCGGGCAGGGCGCGCAGCGCGGCCGCGGCCTTCCACACCATCTCGTGGTACTCGCCCTCGGGATCGGAATCCAGGACCACCGCGCCGCCCGCGCCGATCCGCCACCGGCCGTCGTAGCGGACCGCGCTGCGGATGACGATGTTCAGATCGGCCGTGCCACCGAGGCCGAGGAAGCCGATCGTGCCCGAATAGACGCCGCGGGCCTCGGTTTCGAATGCGTCGATGATCTCCAGGGTGCGCAGCTTCGGCGCGCCGGTCATGGAACCGCCCGGAAAACAGGCGCGCAGGCAATCGACGACATTCAGCTCCGGACGCAGCCTGCCGCGGACGGTCGAGACCAGTTGGTGCAGAGTCGTGTACGTCTCGACTGCCATCAGCTCGGGCACATGCACCGAACCGACCTCGCAGACCCGGCCCAGATCATTGCGGAGCAGATCCACGATCATCAGGTTCTCGGCGCGGGTCTTCGGGTCTCGCGCCAGATCCGCGGCGATCTCCGCGTCCTCGGCGGGTGTGTGGCCGCGCTTCGCGGTGCCCTTGATCGGCTTGCTCTCCACGGTCCGGGACCGGTCCAGCTTGAGGAAGCGCTCGGGAGACGAGCAGGCCACCTCCAGGTCCGCGAAGCGCAGGAAGGCCGCGTAGGGGGCCGGATTGCAGCGGCGCAGTGTGCGATACACGGTCAGGCCGTCGGCGTCGCCCGGCGGATACGCGCTGTCGGTGATGCAGATTTCGTACGACTCGCCCGCGTGCAACTGCTCCTGGCAAGCGGCGACATCGGCCAGATAGCGGGCGCGGCCCCGGGTCAGCAGCGGCGCGACCGTCGCCTCGTCGGCACGCAACTCCAGCAGCGGCGGATTCTCCCACGTCGGAAGGGTTTCCACGACGGCCCGGGTGGCGGCGAGCCAGTCCCGGGCGGCGGCGGTGGCCTCCGGATCGGTGAGGGCCAGCAGGTGAGTGCGGCCCGCCTCGTGGTCCACCACGATCAGGCGGTCGGCGAAGATCCACTGAGCGTCAGGGGTGGGGGAGCGGTGCGGTGCGACGGCACCGCAGTCGGCCTTCATCTCGTATCCGAGGTAGCCGACGTAGCCGCCCGCGAAATCGAAAGGCACGTCCGGGAAGTCGATCCGGCGGCGGCGCAGCTCGGCGGACAGGTAATCGAGGACGCTGCCCGGGACCGTGCGGCTCCCGGCCGCGGACTCGACCTCCACGTGGCCGCTGCCCACCCGGTAGCCGACCACCTCGGCCAGCGGGCCGGACGCGTCACCCAGGAACGAGAAGCGGTCCAGGCCCGGCTCCACGTGTTCGCTGTCGAGCCAGAAGGCGTGGGGGGAATCGGCGTAGAGGGCGTCGAAGACGGCCTCGGCGTCGACCGCGCGCTCCACGACGGTCCGCTCGACGAGGTAGTGGACGGGTGCGTCGACCGGGCGCGAGGCCTCGGCCTCGATCTCGCTGTGCGCCACAGGTGTTCGCTCGGAAGGGAAGGAGACACCCTGTCCCCGATGGTATTCGGTGGTCAGGGCGGCGAAATTGCGAAGCAGCTGTTCCCCGTGCTCGCTGGAGACGGACTCCGGATGGAACTGGACACCCCATTGCGGGCGGGTGCGGTGGCGTACGCCCATGATCACGCCGTCCGGCGCGGTGGCCGTGACCTCGAGGGCCGCCGGGACCGGCTGAGCCGCGCACAGCGAGTGATAACGCACCGCCGAGAACGCCTGCGGCACATCGGCGAACAGGCCGCGTCCGTCATGGCTGATCAGATCCGGATACCCGTGCCGGGCCCGCGGTGCGATGACCACCTCGCCGCCCGCCGCGATCACGATGCCCTGATGGCCCAGGCATACGCCCAGCAAAGGGAGCTCCGATTCGGCGATGAGCGCCGCCGAGATGCCGAAATCGCGGGGAACATCCGGCCGTCCCGGCCCGGGGGAGATGACGATGTTGTCGAATCGTTCGAGCCCGAGCTCCTCGATCGACCCCACCTCGTCATTGCGCACGACCACGGGTTCGACCCCGTTCACCCGGCTGATCAGCTGATACAGGTTGTAGGTGAACGAGTCGTAGTTATCGATCAACAGCGTGCGCATTTGACCACGCACATTACGCCTGCCGCGTTGAAACACCGCGCTCCGACCTGCGTGAACGAGTCGCCCGCCACTACTGCTGGCACACGCCTTCAGTTTGTCCGGGCGACTACGGCACAATGGTCGGCATGTCTGTTGCGCAGCCGTCCGAAGTGGATCGTGACGTCGTCGATTTCGCCATCGTCGGAAAGTGGATGGAGGAGCAGGGCTTGCCCGGCGGCGAGTTCGAGGAGGTGAAGCCGCTCGGCGGCGGCACTCAGAACATCATGCTGCGCTTCCGGCGCGGTGGCCGCGACTACGTGCTGCGGCGCGGGCCCAAGCATCTGCGCACCGCCAGCAACACTGTCATCCAGCGTGAGTCCCGCATCCTCGGCGCCCTCGGCGACACCGAGATCCGCGCCCCCAAAGTGATCGCGGCCTGCCCCGACGAATCCGTGCTCGGCGCGTCGTTCTATCTGATGGAACCCATCACCGGCTTCAACCCGCAGAACGAGCTGCCCGAACTGCACGCCGGCGACCCCGAGGTGCGGCGGCGGATGGGTCTGTCCGCGGTCGAGGCCATCGCCCGGCTCGGCTCCCTCGACCACGAGGCGCTCGGCCTGGCCGACTACGGCAAGCCCGAGGGCTTCCTGGAACGCCAGGTGCCGCGCTGGCTCAAGGAACTCGACTCCTACGGCGTCAACGAGGGCTACCCCGGCCCTGAGATCCCCGGCGTGCAGCAGGTCGGCGACTGGCTCGACCGCAACCGGCCGGTGCAGCCGAAGGCGGGCATCCTGCACGGCGACTGCCACCTCGCCAACATGATGTTCTCCTTCGACGGCCCCGATGTGGTGGCCATGGTCGACTGGGAGATGTCCACCATCGGCGATCCGCTGCTCGACCTCGGCTGGCAGATCGCCACCCGCCCCGAACCCGGCACCACCGGCGCGGCCCTGATCGGCACCCTCGGCGCGGTCGGCGGCCTGCCCACCGCCGAGGAGATGATCGCCCACTACGGGCGGTTCTCCGACCGCGACCTGAGCCACGTCACCTGGTACACCGTGCTGGCCTGTTTCAAGCTCGGCATCGTCCTCGAGGGCACCCACGCGCGCGCGTTCGCGGGCAAGGCGCCCAAGCAGGTCGGCGACTTCCTGCACGCCATCACCCTCGAACTGTTCGACAAGGCGCACAAGCTGATGGAGTGACGGCAAACCTGTCGCCATCTCGACGACAGCTGGCTGAATATTGGTGGCCGACAAACAAATGCCACCGTATGTTGGGGCCATGCCGATCGTTCCCGACGCCAAAGACTGGACCTGGGTGCTCGAACGCATCTGCGCCGACTGCGGGTTCGACCCCGACGCCATCGCCTTCGCGGCGGTGCCGGGGTCGGCCCGCGCCAGTGTCACCCGGTTGCTGGCCGCGCTGGAACGGCCGGACGCGCGGCTGCGGCCCGACGACTCCACCTGGTCCGCGCTCGAATACGCGGCCCACGTGCGCGATGTGTGCCGCATCTTCACCCATCGGCTCGACATCGCGCGCACCGGCGAGCCCCGGCCCGGGCCGGTGATCGCCGCCTACGACACCGCGGTCACCGTGGGGGACAACGGGATTCCCATGTTCGCCAACTGGGATCAGGACGCCACCGCGCTCGCCGAGAACTACGGCGCGGCCGAGACCGCCACCGTGGCAGCCGAACTCGCGGCCGCGGTCGACGTGGTCGCCAACGCCTTCGCGGCCGTGCCGGACGGCGAACGCGACCGGGCCGCGCTACGCGGCAACGGTTCCGCGTTCACCATCGACTCCATGGCGCGGTACTTCCTGCACGACCTCGTGCATCACGCGCACGACGTCGAACGCGGCTGAGGATCAGCGGCAGCGCAACAGGGCGTCACGCAGATTGCGCGAACGAACGTCGTCGAGCACCGCCATGCCCAGGCGGTTCATCACGTAACCGAAGCCGAGACCCGTTGCCGGATCGGCGAAACCGAACGAGCCGCCGTAGCCGGTGGTGCCGTAGGCGCGCTTGTCGGAGCCGAACCGGAAACCGCCGCGGGACTTGCGGAAACCCAGGTGGTAGCGGCTCGGGGTGAGCAGCACCAGATCCTCGGCGGGGACGTCGTCGGCGGTGTCGGCGGTGGCCAGGCGGTCCAGCAGGGCCCGGTCGATGGGCAGCTCACCGGTCTGCCCGGCCGCCGCGCCGTAGACCCGGGCCAGGGCGCGCGCCGTGCCGACGCCGCCGGCCGCCGGGCTCTCCACCGACAGGAACTCGCGTCGCGCGGCTCGGGCGGGCGCGCCCACCTGCGGGCTGTTCAAGGCGCGGAAGGACAGGCCGCGCTTGCTGTAGAGCTGGATGCCGATGCGCACCGGGAGATCCCGCTCGTAGCGCAGGATGTCCAGGCCCTCGGTCGCCGACAGGGTCGCCACCCGATCGAGGGAAATCTCCTCCGGCAGGCCGATATAGAACTCCGCGCCCACCGGGGCGGCGATGTCCTCGGCGAAGATGCGGCCCAGCGTGCGATGGGCGGGATCCACCCGTCGCAGCAGCTCGCCCTGGTACAGGCCGGCCGTGATCGGGTGATAGCCGTGCCGGGTTCCCGGCTGCCACAACGGTTTCTGCTCGGCCAGCACCACCGCCATGCCGTCCAGATCCGCCATGTCCGTGAGCCGGAACGGGCGATCCAGGGCCGCCAGGCCACCCTGATGGTCGAGCAGCTGGCGCACGGTGATCGATTCCTTGCCGTGCGCGGCGAACTCGGGCCAGTGCAGCGCCACCGGATCCTCGTAGTCGAGCAGGCCCTTCGATACCGCCGACGCGATCGCGAACGCGGTCATGCCCTTGGTCGAGGACCACACCGGGGCCATGGTGTCGCGCTCCCACGCCGCCGTGCGCTTGCGATCGCGATAGCCGGCCCACAGATCCACCACCGGCCGATCCCCGTCGAAGACGGCGACCGCCGCACCGATCTCGCCGTGCCGGGAGAAATTGCGGCGGAACGCGTCGGCGACCGGACCGAAACCCGCGTCCACCTCGCCGTGGACCGTGACCTGCTCACTCATGATGGGGTCGATCGTAACCGGGTTCGGCGACAGCGCCAGGGTGAGCGCTCGAGCGGGCGACGGACAACGCTCGGTCCGGTGATGCGCTGGTCCGCGGCCGGGCGACGCAGCGCACACCGGGCGACGCCAGTACATAGCTGGGCGTGGCCGAAGACCCTGCCGGCCACCGTGACCGCGCGATATTTCTGCCGATCCGTGCCGGTATCGTGGCCGGACATGCCCGGAATCCCGCGGATTACCGCATCATTGCTGCGCACCAAGCCGGTGGAACAACTCACCTCCGACGGCGAGCACACCGCACTGCGGCGCAGCATGGGCCTGACCGCGCTGATCGCCCTGTCGGTCGGCGCGACGCTGGGCACCGGCATCTTCGTCGTCCTCGGCGAGGCCGCGCCGCTGGCGGGGCCGGCCGTCGTCGTCTCCTTCGTCATCGCCGCGCTCGCCGCGCTGTTCTCGGCGCTGTCCTATGCCGAACTCGCCGGCGCCGTGCCGGTATCCGGGTCGGCCTACTCGTATACCTATGCGACGCTGGGCGAGATCGTGGCCTGGGTGTGCGGGTGGTGCCTGCTGCTGGAGTACGGCGTCTCGGTGGCGGCCGTCGCGGTCGGGTGGGGCGCGTACCTCAACGAATTCCTCGGCTCCACCATCGGCTGGCGCATCCCCGACGTGCTCGCGCAGCCGCCGGGCGAAGGCGGCGTGATCAACCTGCCCGCCGCCGTCGTCGTACTGCTGGCCACCGCGGTGCTGCTGGGCGGCATCCGGGAGAGTGCGCGGGTCACCACCGTCACCACCATCATCAAGATCGCGGTGCTGATGTTCTTCGTGGTCGTGGCGGTCACCGCCTTCAACTCCTCGAACCTGCACCCCTTCGCGCCGGAGGGCATCTCCGGGATCGGGGCGGCCGCGTCGATGGTGTTCTTCTCCTTCATCGGCTTCGACGCCGCCTCCACCGCGGGCGAGGAGGCCAAGAACCCGCAGCGGGATCTGCCGCGCGCCATCATCATCTCGCTCGGCATCGTGACCCTGATGTACGTGCTGGTGGCGCTGACCGCCGTCGGCGCGGTCGGCGTGGACGACGTGAGCAGCTCCGGCGCCTCCCTGGCCACCGTGCTCGACCAGGTCACCGGGCGCGGCTGGCCCGCCACCATCCTCGCGGCCGGCGCGGTCATCGCCATCGCCTCGGTGGTGCTGACCGTGCTGTACGGGCAGACCCGCATCCTGGTCGCCATGTCCCGCGACGGGCTCATGCCGAACGTGCTGTCACGGGTCGGGCAGAAGCAGGTGCCGACGATCAACACGCTCATCGTGGGCGGGGTGGTGGCGGTGCTGTCGGCGCTGGTGCCGCTGGGAGAACTGGTGAACGCCACCAATATCGGCACGCTGGTGTCCTTCGGGCTGGTGAACATCGGCGTGTTGGTGCTGCGACGCACCAAGCCCGACCTGCCGCGCTCGTTCCGGACGCTGGTGCCGGTGGTGCCGGTCATCGGCGTGGCCATGTGCGTGTGGCTGCTCGTCCATCTGCCCGGGGTGACCTGGCTGGCGTTCACCGTGTGGTCGGCGATCGGGCTGCTGGTGTACTTCGGGTACGGCAGGCGGCGATCGGCGCTGAACCGGGCCGCCTAGGCTCGACATATGCGAGCGCTCGAGCAGATTCGACAGTGGCCGGTCCGGAACGCGGCGGCGGGTGTCGCCGTCCGGGGCAAGGGTGTGGTCGACACCGAGGGGGATACCGCGCGGGTGTTTCCGCTCGCCTCGGTGACCAAACCCCTTGTGGCGTACGCGGTTCTGGTGGCGGTCGAGGAGGGGGCGATCGAGCTCGACCAGCCCGCGGGGCCGCCCGGATCCACCGTGCGGCACCTGCTCGCCCACACCTCCGGGCTGGCCTTCGACACCGACGCGGTGCTGGCCGCGCCGGGTGCGAAGCGGATCTACTCCAGCGCCGGATTCGAGGTGCTCGCGGATTTCGTTGCGGCGCAGACCGGTATCGCGTTCGACCGGTATCTGCACGAGGCGGTGTTCGAACCGCTGGGGATGACGTCCTCGGTGCTGACCGGTCCCGCCGGGCATGCGGGCCGCTCGTCGGTCGCAGATCTGCTGCGCTTCGCTGAGGAATTGCTGGCACCGGAAATTCTGAGTGCCGAATTGGTTTCCGAGGCAAGCGAAGTGCAATTCCCGGGACGCAATGGCGTGCTGCCCGGCTACGGTTCGCAACGGCCCAACGACTGGGGACTGGGATTCGAGATCCGCGACCACAAGGCGCCGCACTGGACCGGCGGCGCGAACTCGCCCCGCACTTTCGGGCATTTCGGGCAATCCGGAACGTTCCTCTGGGTGGATCCGAACGTCGGCATGGCGTGTCTCGCACTCGCGGACGAGAATTTCGGAGACTGGGCCCGGGCCGCGTGGCCGACCTTCAGCGATGCCGTGATCGCGGAGTTTGCGTAGACGGCGACACGGTCGCGGAGTAACACACGCAACATCGGGCACTCCAGTAAACTCGGGCCACGCCGAGCTCGGACCAGGGTCGTTGGGGAAGACGTACCTCGTCGAGCCGGAGGTGTCAGTGGTGCGTGCGTCTAGTCAGTTCGCGGAAGCGACGTCTGGGGTCGTCTATGTCCATTCGTCGCCGGCCGCGCTGTGCCCGCATATCGAATGGGCACTCACCTCGACGCTCAAGGCCCCCGCCAAACTCCGCTGGACCGTCCAGCCCGCCGATCCCGGGCAGCTGCGCGCCACCACTGATTGGTACGGGCCAGTCGGTACCGGGGGGCGATTAGCCAGAGCATTGCGCGATTGGCCCGTGCTGCATTTCGAGGTCACCGAGGAACCCAGTGAGGGTGTCGACGGCGAACGCTTCAGCTTCGTCCCCGGCCTCGGCATGTGGAGCGGCGCCACCGGCGCCAGCGGCGACGTCATGGTCGGCGAGATGCGGCTGCGCGCCATCGTCGCCGAGGCCCGCGCCCACGGCCGCGGCACCGCCGCCGAGATCACCGCCGAAATCGATCGCGCCCTCGGCACCGCCTGGGACGACATCCTCGAGCCCTACCGCCTCGGCGGCGACGGCGCGGACGTCACCTGGCTGCGCCGCGACGTCGGCTAGACCCGTACCACCGGACACACCGCGCGGACCGCCGAACCATCCGAGCCTGCCGTCGCAAACGCCCCGAAACGGGCAGAATTCCCAGGGGAGGGGCAGCCGACGAGGAGGATTCGTGCGGACCACAGCGCAGATCGCGGGCACGGCACTGGCCGTCATCACCACGGCCCTCACCCTGACCGCCTGCAACGACGCCACCAGCAACAGTTCTTCGGACGCGACCAGCAGCGCCGCCAAACCCGCCCCGTCCGCCGCCGCCTTCCCGGCCGCCGGCCACGACGCCGTCCAGTGCGGCACCGGCCCCTGGGGACTCGCCGTCGTCGCCTCCACCGCCAAGGGCAACGACTTCTGCCCCACCGCCCTCTCCGTCGCGGGCGCCTACGCCGACCAACGCGCCAAACAATCCACCGGCGACATCGCGGTCACCGTGGCCACCATCCGCTGGGTCTGCGGTGAACGCGCCGGCAGCCCCAACCCGTACCAGGAATGCGCCAGCCAGAACGAATCCGCCGACAAGGTCCGACTCCAGTCCTGAACCCGGCCAACGGATTCACGCACGACTACCCGGGTGCGACCGTGCTGCTTCCGCCCGGCCGGATCAAGCGGATCGCTGGTCGCCGTGGGTGCCGGCCAGCTCGGCTACATTGGCCGCCCCCAGAGCGAGCAGGGTTATCGAGAACAGCACGGGCGGGGCGAGAATCCAATGCTCGGAAGCGCTGTCGCCGATCGACAGGCGGGTGAAGGGGCGGTCAGCATTCTGCTCATCGCTCAGTCGGTTCGGCGCGCGCGGGCGGCGTCGGTGAGGATGCGGACGGCGTGGTCGTCGGGGAGGGGCCGCCACGCATCTGCTGCGCCACATCCCCGGCGGTTCGCCATCGACCCGCCGCGCGGGCGGAACACGCGCCACGCGCGACTCGCCGACCATTTCGGCGCGCTCCGGCCCATGAACCCGGTCCGCGTCTGCTGCGTACTTCCGGAACACCCGAGCCGCGGCGTTCAATAGGGCGAACGACCGATGTGCTGTGACCCCGTACAGCGCAGCCTGAATTTCGCCACGGAGGCAGACCGACACCTTTGAGGAGCGGACATGACCACTGCGGAAATCGATATCGAGGTACTGCGCTCGGCCGTCGACGGGGTGGTGATCACGCCCGCCGACCCCGACTACGACACGGCCCGTCAAGTCTGGAACGGCGGCATCGACCGCCGCCCCGCCGTCATCATCCGCCCCGCCTCCGCGGCGGGTGTCGCGGCCGCCGTGCTGGCCGCCCGCCGGTACAACCTCGAGATCACCGTGCGCGGCGGCGGCCACAACTACGCGGGCCACGCGGTCGCCGACGACGCCATGATGATCGACCTCCGCGCCCTCGATTCGATCACCGTCGACACCGACGCCAAACTCGCGCACATCGGCGGCGGCGCCACCTGGGCGCAGGCCGACGCCGCGACCTCCGCGCACGGCTTGGGCGTCACCGGCGGCTTCATCTCCACGACGGGCGTCGGCGGCCTGACCCTGGGCGGCGGCATGGGCTGGCTCACCATGCGCTGCGGCCTGAGCTGCGACAATCTGGTCGCCGCCGAGGTCGTCACCGCCGACGGTCGCGTCGTGGTCGCCTCACCGCGCGAGAACGCCGAACTGCTGTGGGGATTGCGCGGCGGCGGAGGCAATTTCGGCATCGTCACCACCCTCACCTTCACCCTGCACGATGTGCCGTCGCTGGCCCAGCTCGCCATGCTGTGCTGGACCCCCGAGCGCGCCGCCGAGGGTCTGGCCGCCGGGCGTGAACTCATCGCCGGCCTGCCCAAGGGGTACGGCGGCGTGATCATGGCGGTCAGCGCGCCGCCCGCCCCGTTCGTGCCCGAGCACTATCAGGGTCAGCCGGGATTCGTGGTGGGGGTGGCCGGATTCAGCGATCCGGACGAACTCGAGGCCATCGTCAAGCCGCTGCGCGCCGCCGCCCCGGCCCCGGCCTGGGAACTGGTCACCCCGCTCCCGTACACCGCGCTGCAGCAGATGTTCGACGAGTCGGCCCCGCCCGGACTGCACGCGTACGAGAAGTCCCTCTACGTCGACGATCTGTCGGACGCCTGCCTGGCCACGCTGATCAGCACCTTCCCGCGGCGCCGCTCCCCGCTGACCCTGGTCCCGATCTTCCCGCTGCGCGGCCGCTACAGCGAAACCCACGAGGACACAACGGCATTCAGCGGTTCCCGCAACCCGTGCTGGGCCATCAACATCAGCGCCATCACCCCCGACCCGGCCGATTTCGCGTCGGAACGGCAGTGGACCCGCGACTTCTGGGATGCCCTGCGCCCGTACGCCAATTCCTCGGCGAGCTACGTCAACTTCCTCGTGGACGACGACCCCGCCCGGCTCCAGGAATCCTACGGCGAGAAGTACTCCCGGCTCACCGCCCTGAAAGCCGAGTGGGATCCGGACAACATCTTCCACCACAACGCGAACATCCCTCCGGTCTGACCCGGAATCGATTCCCCTGCAACGCAAAGCGGGCGGTCTCCGTAGAGACCGCCCGCTTTGCGTTGCCGCGTAACGAATTACAGCGGAATGTTCTTGTTGTGCTGCGGTCGCGACGGCGCGGCGGCCAGCGCGGCGGCAATGGTGGAGCGGGTCTTGGCCGGGTCGACGACCTCGTCCACGACCCCGATCGCTATGGCGCGCTCGACGCCGCCCGCGATCCGCTCGTGCTCCTCGGTGAGTCGCTCCAGCATGGCCTCGCGCTCCTCCTCCGGGGCGGCCGCGAGAGCCTTCTTGTGCAGGATGCCGACGGCGGCCTTGGCACCCATGACCGCGACCTCGGAACCCGGCCACGCGTACACGGCCGTCGCGCCCAGCGAGCGGGCGTTCATGGCGATGTAGGCGCCACCGTAGATCTTGCGGGTCACCAGGGTGACGCGCGGGACGCGGGCCTCGGCGAACGCGTGCAGCAGCTTCGCGCCGCGGCGCACCACGCCCTCGAACTCCTGCGAGACGCCCGGCAGGTAGCCCGGCACGTCGGTGACGACGATCAGCGGGATGCCGAACGCGTTGCACAGGCGCACGAAACGCGAAGCCTTCTCGGCGCTTTCGGAGTTGAGGCAGCCGCCCAGGCGGATCGGGTTGTTGGCCAGCACGCCGACGGTGCGGCCGCCGAGGCGACCCAGACCGACCACCATGGACCGGGCGTACCCGCCCTGCAGTTCCTCGAAAGTGCTTTCGCCGTCGACATTGTCGAGCAGCTCGTTGATGATCGGCTTGACGTCGTAGGCGCGCTTGGCCGACTCCGGCATCATGGCCTTGAGGTCGACATCGCCGTGCGCGGCGGCGGCCAGGTCGAATTCGCCCTGCTCGGCGAACATCGAGACCAGGCGGCGCGCACGGTGCATCGCGTCCTGCTCGTCATCGGCGACGATGTGGCAGACGCCGGACTTCTTGCCGTGGGTGACCGGGCCGCCCAGGGTCTCCATGTCGACGCTCTCACCGGTCACCGTCTTCACGATGTCCGGACCGGTCACGAAGACCCGGCCTTCCGGAGCCATGATGACGATGTCGGTCAGCGCCGGGCCGTACGCGGCGCCACCGGCGGCGAAGCCGAGCACCACGGAGATCTGCGGGACCTGGCCGGACGCGCGGACCATGGCCTCGAAGACCAGGCCGACGGCGTGCAGGGCCTCGACGCCCTCCGCCAGTCGCGCCCCGCCCGAATGCCACAGGCCCACAACGGGAATCTTGGAGTCGATGGCGGTATCGATCGCATCGACGATGTGCTTGCATCCCTCGACGCCCATGGCGCCGCCCATCACGGTCGCATCGGAGCAGTAGGCGACGGTGCGGACACCGTCGATCTCACCGATGGCGGCGAGCACGCCGGACTTGTCGCGGGGGTGGAGCGGGAGAACGGTTCCGGGATCGAAGAAGCGCTGCAACCGACCCAGCGGGTCACGGGGATCGGTCGTGGTGTCCGCGTGTGCGGGGGCCATGATGGTCATCGCAAACTCTCCTCATGAGGAAAATGCGGTCGCTGAGAGCGGCTGCGAAATGTCGAAATCCCGGCAGGGGATTCGGGTCCGGGATCTCGATCCGAAATCCCCTGCCGGGACCACTTGTCTTACTGACCGGTTCTAGAAGTGCGCGGTTCGTCTAGTGCGCGTCAGTACCGGCCGAAGGCGAGCGCGACATTGTGCCCACCGAAACCGAAGGAGTTGTTGATCGCGTACTGGATGTCCTGATGACGCGCAGCGCCGTGCACGACGTCCAGATCGATCGCCGGATCCTGGTTCTCGAGGTTCAGCGTCGGAGGGACGACACCGTCCCGGATGCTGAGCACCGTGAGAATCGACTCGAGTGCGCCGACGGCGCCGATCGAGTGGCCCAGGGCCGACTTGGGTGCGTAGACCGAGGCGTGCTTGACGCCGGCCTTGTGAATCGCGTTGGCCTCCGCGGTGTCACCCACGGGGGTGGCGGTCGCGTGAGCGTTCACGTGGGTGATGTCCGAAGCGGACAGACCCGCGGTCTGCATCGCGCGCTGCATGGCGCGAGCCGCACCGCTGCCCTCCGGATCGGGAGCCACGAGGTGGAACCCGTCGGAGGTGATACCCGCGCCCATGAGGCGGGCGTGGATGGTGGCGCCACGAGCCTTGGCGTGCTCCTCGGTCTCGAGGACCATGAGCGCGCCCGCTTCGCCGAAGACGAAGCCGTCGCGATCCTTGTCGAAGGGACGCGAGGCGCCCTTCGGATCGTCGTTGCGAGTCGACATGGCCCGCATCATGGAGAACGCGGCGATCGGAATCGAGTCGATGAAGCCCTCGACACCGCCGGTGACGACCATGTCGGCGTCACCCATGACGATCATCCGCCAGGCGTTGGCAATGGCCTCCGAACCCGACGAGCAGGCCGAGACCGGAGTGACCACTCCCGCGCGGGCCTTGAGCTCGAGGCCGACCACGGCGGACGGACCGTTCGGCATGACCATCTGAACGGCCAGCGGCGAAACCTTGCGGTAGCCACCGTTCTTCAGCTTGTCGACCGAATCGATCAGCGCGTCGCCGCCGCCGAGACCGGTACCGATGGCCACACCCAGCCGCAGCGGGTCGACCTCGGGGGTGCCGGCGTTCTTCCAGACCTCACGACCGAGCACGGTGGCCAGTCGCTCGACATACGCCATGCGGCGGATCTCGACCCGCTCGAGCAGCGTGTCCGGCGACACCTTCAGGTGGCCGCCGATACGAACCGGAAGGTCGTACTCCGCAATGAAGTCGTCCTCGAGAGTGTCGATGCCGCTCTCGCCATTGAGGAGGCCCTTCCACGTCGCATCGACGTCACCGGCGATCGACGTGGTCGCCGCCATGCTCGTTACGACGACGTTGGGAAAGTTCCCGTTCAAGGTGGAAGGAGTGGTCACGGTGTCGGTCCTACTCGCCCTGGTGCTTGGCCTTGAGGGCCTCGGCAGCCTCGGAGTTCTCGGCCTCGAGCTTCTGGATGTACGCCACCGCGTCGCCGACGGTCTTCAGGCTCGCCAGGTCCTCGTCCGGGATCTTGACGCCGTACTTGTCCTCGGTCTGGACGGCGATCTCGACCATCGACAGCGAGTCGATGTCCAGGTCGTCGACGAAGGACTTCTCGATGGTGACCTCGGAGGGCTCGATACCGGTCACCTCTTCGATGATCTTGCCGAGCTCTTCGACGATCTGTTCCTGGGTCAGAGCGGCCACTGTGGTGGCTCCTTATCTTCTGTAGAGGGGTGGGGATTCATTGTTTGCGACCCGGTTGCTCCATCGCCGTTGATGGGAGCGGGCCGCCAGCCAAGCTAGCTTGCTGAAGTCAGCTCGGCGAGCGCGGGGAGATCCGCGGGGGTCTTCAGCGCCAGATTCGGGGTGCCCTTGAGCTCCCGCTTGGCGATGCCGACCAGGGTGCCCGCAGGCGGCAACTCTGCCACCGCGGAAACCCCTGCCGCACGGATCGTTTCGGTGCACAGGTCCCAGCGCACGGGGCGCGTGACCTGAGCAGCGAGCTTGTCGATCGCATCCTTGCCCGAGCTGACCGGCTGCCCGTCGAAGTTCGACAGCAGGGTCCGGACCGGCTCGTTCGGGACGATCTGGGCGATGGCCTCCGCCACCGCGTCCTGGGCGGGTGCCATGAACGCGGTATGGAAGGCGCCGGCGACCGGCAGAGCACGGACGCGGGCCTTTTCGGGCGGGTTCGCGGCCAGGGCTTCGAGCGCCTCGAGCTTACCCGCGGCCACGATCTGACCCACCGCATTGCGGTTGGCCGGGACCAGGCCGAGTTCCTCGAGACGAGCGAGAACCTCCGCTTCGTCACCGCCGAGCACCGCGGACATTCCGGTCGGCTCGAGCGCGCACGCCTTGGCCATCTCCGCACCGCGGATGGCGGCCAAGGTGACCGCGTCGTCGGCGGAGATGACTCCGGCGACGGCGGCGGCGGCGAACTCACCGACCGAGTGTCCGGCGACGACTGTATCGGCGGGCAGTGAATCCTGCGGGATTTCGGCGAAAGCCAGCAGGGCGGCCGCGACGACGAGCGGCTGGGTGACAGCCGTGTCGACGATTTCCTCGGCGGTCGCAGTCGTGCCCAACCGCAGCAGGTCCAGCCCCGCAGCCTTACCCCACAGCGCGACGCGGTCCGCGGCGCCGGGGAGTTCCAGCCATGAGGTGAGCATGCCGGGTGTCTGTGAGCCCTGTCCGGGCGTGAGCAATGCGATCACGGGTTTAAGAAAACACTGTGAGGCGGCTCTCACGAGATGTCGGCGCGAATGAAGCTTCGTTGGCAGTTTTGTGAGGAGTCCACAAAAGACCACGTGGGTTGTCCGGATCGCCCGATCCTCGAATCTCGTTACACCCCATCCTTGGGCTCTGTGACGGGAGTCACATCAGTGGCAGGAGTGGGTGATTCGTTACGGGTTCGTGTCAGCCGGCCTACTGTGGCCGCGATCCGTAACACATAGGCATCGCGCGGATTCATCGGATCCCGACCTGTGATGTCGCCGATCCGCTTGAGGCGATAGCGCACGGTATTTGGATGAACGAACAGCTGGCGGGCGCAGGTTTCGACGGCTCCACCACAATCCAGATACGCATCCAGCGTGTCCGACAAATCGGCGCTGGCGGCGGCCAACGGTAACACGAGAAGCTCGTTCAGAGCGTCGATGGCAGCGCGGTCTCCGAGCAGGGCACGTTCCGGCAACAATTCGGACGCGTGCACTGGTCGGGGGGCTCCCCGCCAGCCCACCACGGCCTCCATGCCGGCCATCGCCTCCACCGAACTCACGTGCGCCGCGGACAGCGCGCGCATCGTCGGGCCGATCACCACCGGGCCCTCACTGAAGGCGTCCGCCAGCAGATCCGCGAGGAACTGCGACGGATACATCGGGTCCCCGAGATGTCCGCTGACTACCATTACCAGCCGCGAACCCTGCACCACGGCGAGCGCGTTGCGGCCGTGCCGGGCCGCCACCGCATGTACGGAACTGACAACGGCCACCTGATCTTTGGGAGGAGTCCCAACGAGAACGGTCGCCGGTGCTGTCGCATCCCAATTGAGGGTGGACGCGCGGGAGAGCATTTCCGGGCCGTTGTCGCCGCGCACCACGGCGTCGACGACCAAGGCCTCCAATCGGGTGTCCCAGGCGCCGCGCGACTCCGCGGCCGAGGCGTACACCGAGGCGGCGGCGAACCCGAGCTCCCGCCCGTACCGCAGCACCGCCTCGGTCAACGCCACCAGCTGCCGGTCGTTGCGGGCCAGCGCCGGCAGCCACTGTTCGAAGAACTCCATGGCCACCCGGACCATGTCGACGGTCTGGCGCAGCGTCAGCCGCCGCGCCAGATCATCCGGAATCACCTGGAAGGCATCGAGGCTGAACCGGATGTCGGACTCCGGGTCCTGCAGCCATTCCAGGAAGTTCACCACCGCCGTCTGCACCAGCATCTGCACCCCGGCCCGCTGGGCGGCGTCCAGATTGGCGAAGAACGGCAACCGATCCTGCATCGAGGCCACGGCCTCGGTCGACAGGCGACCGGAGAACTGCTTGACCCGTTTCAGGAGAGTGTCCGGAAGCGGGTCGCGCGTCTGCCGATTCGGGGAGAGCGCGCCGGTCGGAAGATAGACCTCGTGGGAGGAGGTGCCCTCTTCGTTTATCCGGCGCGGCCTCGGCGGTTTACGTTCCACAGTTCCTATGTTCGGCTATGCGTCGCCACCTTCGGTACCGGGTGCCGCCTTCGGCGCGGCGTTCACATCGTCGACGCCGTACCGGCGGGCCGCCTCGGCCACCGTCGCCTGCGCGATCCGGCCCTGATTGGCCAGTCCCTGCAGGGCTGCCACCACGATGGACGCGGCATCCACATTGAAGACGCGGCGCGCGGCCGGGCGGGTGTCGGAGAATCCGAAACCGTCCGTTCCCAGGGTGATGTACTCGCCCGGCACCCACTGGCGGATCTGATCGGGCACCGCGCGCATCCAGTCCGAGGCCGCCACGAACGGGCCCTGCGCCTTGGACAGCACCTCGGTGATGTACGGCAGGCCCTGATCCTGGTCGGGGTGGCGCAGTTTCGCGATCTCCTTGGACAGCGCCTCCTTGCGGAGCTCGCCCCACGAGGTCACCGAGTAGACATCGGCCTGCACGTTCCAGTCCTGGGCCAGCATCTCCTGGGCGCGCAGGCCGTCCGGCATGGTGACGCCCGCGACCAGGATGTTCGCGCGCAGGATCCCCGCCGAACCGGGCTGATAGAGATAGATGCCCTTCAGCAGGCCCTCGACGTCGAGGCCCTCCGGCTCGGCCGGCTGTACATACGGCTCGTTGTAGAGGGTGATGTAGTAGAAGACGTCCTCGCCGCCGAACTCGTGATGCACCGAGTGCGATTCGGGATCGGTGCCCGGCAGCGCCTCCTGATACCCGGTGGCCAGGCCGCCGCCGTACATGCGGCGCATGCCGTCGCGCACGATGTGGGCGATCTCGAAGGAGAAGGCCGGGTCGTAGGCGACGCAGGCGGGGTTGGTGGACGCCAGCAGCAGGGAATGACCGTCGTTGTGCTGAAGGCCCTCACCGGTCAGTGTGGTTCGCCCGGCGGTTGCCCCGAGCACGAAACCGCGGGCCATCTGATCCGCGGCCGCCCACAGGCCGTCGCCGGTGCGCTGGAAGCCGAACATCGAATAGAAGATGTAGAGCGGGATCATCGGCTCGCCGTGCGTCGAGTACGAGGTGCCGACCGCGGTGAAGCTGGCGGTCGAACCGGCCTCGTTGATGCCCTCGTGCAGGATCTGGCCGATGCTCGACTCTTTGTAGGCAAGCATCAATTCCGCGTCGACCGATGTGTACAACTGGCCGTTGCGGTTGTAGATCTTCAACGAAGGGAACCACGAGTCCATACCGAAGGTGCGGGCCTCGTCGGGGATGATCGGGACGATGCGCTTACCGATCTCCTTGTCGCGCAACAGTTCCTTCATCAGGCGCACGAAGGCCATGGTGGTGGCCACGCTCTGCTTGCCCGAACCCTTGCGGACCGAACGGTAGGCCTCGTCGCCGGGAAGTTGCAGGGGCTTGGACATGGTGCGGCGCTCGGGGACGAAACCGCCGAGCTGGCCGCGGCGGGCCATCATGTACTGGATCTCGGGGGCGTCCATGCCGGGGTGGTAGTACGGCGGCAGGTACGGATTCGCCTCGAGCTCGGCGTCGGTGATCGGAATGCGCTGCACATCGCGGAACGCCTTCAGATCGTCGAGGGTCATCTTCTTCATCTGGTGGGTGGCGTTGCGGGCCTCGAAGTGCTTGCCCAGGCCGTAGCCCTTGATGGTCTTGGCGAGGATGACCGTCGGCTGGCCCTTGTGCGCCATGGCCGCGGCGTAGGCGGCGTAGATCTTGCGGTAGTCGTGGCCGCCGCGCTTGAGGTTCCAGACCTCGGAGTCCGACAGGCCCTTCACCAGTTCCTTGGTGCGCGGGTCACGGCCGAAGAAGTGCTCGCGCACGTAGGCGCCGTCATTGGCCTTGTAGGTCTGGTAGTCGCCATCGGGGGTGGTGTTCATCAGGTTGACCAGCGCGCCGTCGCGGTCGGCCTGCAGCAGCGAGTCCCACTCGCGGCCCCACACCACCTTGATGACGTTCCAGCCGGCGCCGCGGAAGAACGACTCCAGCTCCTGAATGATCTTGCCGTTGCCGCGGACCGGGCCGTCGAGGCGCTGCAGGTTGCAGTTGATGACGAAGGTCAGGTTGTCCAGGCCCTCGTTGGCGGCCACCTGGATCAGGCCGCGCGACTCCGGCTCGTCCATCTCGCCGTCGCCGAGGAACGCCCACACGTGCTGATCGGAGGTGTCCTTGAGGCCGCGGTCGTGCAGGTAGTGGTTGAAGCGGGCCTGATAGATGGCGTTCATCGGGCCCAGACCCATGGAGACCGTGGGGAATTCCCAGAAGTCGGGCATCAGGCGCGGGTGCGGGTAGGACGACAGGCCCGCGCCGGGACCGCCGTGGCTGTACTCCTGGCGGAAGCCGTCCATCTGATCCTCGGACAACCGGCCCTCGAGGAACGCGCGGGCGTAGATGCCGGGGGAGGCGTGGCCCTGGATGAACACCTGGTCGCCGCCGCCGGCGTGGTCCTTGCCGCGGAAGAAGTGGTTGAAACCGACCTCGTAGAGCGCCGCCGAGGACGCGTAGGTCGAAATGTGGCCGCCCACACCGATTCCCGGGCGCTGGGCGCGGTGCACCATGACAGCGGCGTTCCAGCGGATATAGGCGCGGAAGCGGCGCTCGACCTCTTCGTCGCCGGGGAACCACGGCTCGTTCTCGGTGGGGATGGTGTTGACGTAGTCGGTGGAGGTCAGCGCGGGGATCGCGACATGGCGTTCACCGGCGCGCTCCAGCAGGCGCAGCATGAGGTAGCGGGCGCGGCCGGGGCCCTCGCGGGTCAGCATTTCGTCGAAGGAGTCGAGCCATTCGCTGGTCTCCTCCGGATCGATGTCCGGCAGGTATGACGCCACCCCCTCGCGAATCACTCGAACCCGGCCCCCCGCCGGGCTTTTGCGTGCCGATCCGCCCTGGGGTTCCTGTGACCCGTTGGTGGAGTTCGACGACGTAGGGTGCATCAAGTCGGTCAAGACGATTGCTCCTCGTACACATGGGGTGGGACATCTGGTGTGGCGTCAATACCCCGGGTAGCCGTTGGTGCGCGGCGTACCCGTTCAACGATCGGTTGGGGCGCATCTCACATCCTTGCCGATGATGCGGCCCAGGTCATCATGTCAGCCGGAAATCCAGTACCGTGGCGCAGGGAACCGCGCCGCTCGCGACGGGTTCCATCACTTCCGGGCTGGATCGGGGAGGAACCGAGTGAAGCTGCTGAACCCGAGGGGGTTCGGATTGCTGTGCGCGTCCGCGGCGGTGGCGGCCGGACTGGTGCTGGCCGGGTGCGCGAACACGGTCGAGGGTACCCCGACGGCGAATCAGGTTCAGGTGTCGTCGTACAAGGCCGACGCGGCCACCTCGGCGGCGGCGGCCAGCTCCTCGAAGGCGGCCGCGGCGAAGGCGAAGGCGACCGCGGACAACTGCGGCCCGTTCCGCAAGACCACCGGCACCCAGGTCGACCGCTACAACGAGTTCGTGGACGCCCACGACGCGAACGACGTGAGCGCGGCCGACAAGAACGCCAAGCGCGACACCGCGGCCCAGGCGCTCGAGGACGCGGCCAAGACGGTCGAGGCTCAGGTGACCGCGTCGGGTCCGGACCTGGCGCCGGAGGTGGCGCAGAGGTTCACCGACTACGTGTCCGCGGCCCGGGATCTGGCGGCGTCGGTGCGGAAGCTGACCACCAATTCCTCCGTCGCGCCGTTGAACGACGCGAGCAAGAAGGTCAACGACACGTTGACCGCGGTTCGCAACTCCTGTCCGGTCTGAACGCCGCTCCCGCCGCGAGCCCGATCGATAGGCCAGGTCGGAGGGGGTGTGAGCGGGCTGTCCGCTGAGTCCCGGCGGTCTCACATACGACATTTAGGGTGCGATTTCGGCCGATCGGCTTGCGCTGGGGGCTTTTACCATGTTCGCTTGCAACTACCTATTGTCGGGAATTGAGGAGGACACCACCGTGGTCGCCGCGGCGGACGCGCAGAACTACGCTCAGAAGCTTGGCATTTCACACGACATGGTGGTTCAGGAACTGGGCTGGGACGAAGACGCCGACGACGCGCTTCGCTCCGAGATCGAAGAAGCCACCGGATCCGAGCTGCTCGACGAAGACACCGACGAGGTGGTCGACGTCGTGCTGCTGTGGTGGCGGGACGGTGACGGCGACCTGGTCGATGAACTGCTCAATGTGATCACCCCGCTCGCCGATGACGGCGTCGTCTGGGTGCTCACACCCAAGACCGGTCAATCCGGCCATGTCGATCCGAGTGAGATCGCCGAGTCGGCCACCCCCGCCGGCCTCACCTCGACCACTCCGGTCTCCCTGGGCACCTGGACGGGCACCAAGCTCACCCAGCCCAAGACACCCTCCAAGCAGCGCTGAGGCCTTCCACTAAGGTTTTCGGTGAACCGGGTGCACCCGGTGGATCGGCTCGTCCGATCCACCGGGTCGCACGCGGCGCCGCGTCGTACGCCGCGCCGCCACATCAGGATGGAGGGGAACGCATGCCGCTCGAGATCGGTACGCACGCACCGGACTTCACGTTGAAGGACCAGAACAACCAGGAAGTCACCCTGTCGAGCTTCCGCGGTGAGAAGAACGTCCTCATCGTCTTCTACCCCCTCGCCTTCACCGGCATCTGCCAGGGCGAACTCTGCAAGGTCCGCGACGAACTCCCCAAGTTCCAGAACGACAACGCGGAAATCCTCGCCATCTCCGTGGGCCCCCCGCCCACCCACAAGATCTGGGCCGCCGAACAGGGCTACACCTTCCCCCTGCTCTCCGACTTCTGGCCCCACGGCGAAGTAGCCCAGGCCTACGGCGTCTTCAACGCCAAATCCGGCTACCCCAACCGCGGCACCTTCGTCGTCGACAAGGACGGCATAATCCGCTTCGCCGAAATGAACGGCCCCGGCGAGCCCCGTGACCAGGCAGCTTGGGAAAAAGCCCTCGCCACACTAGATTCATAACCCGTCGCCCGGGTTTCCGGGCGGTCAGGGCGTATAGCTCAGTGGTAGAGCTCTGGTTTTACACACCAGCGGTCGGGGGTTCGAAACCCTCTGCGCCCACCTTGAATAATCACCCGTCCACGACGACGTGGTGCAGCGGAATTTCACCGCCGGCGAACCACATCGTTTGTGGCTCAGTGCACACCGACCGCGGATCCCAGCTTCGCTCGACGAGATTCGTGCACGCGCTCAATAGTCACCGCTGAATGACCGCTGTCACCCGATCCTGCAGCAGCCCTGAGGTTCAGCCGGCGGCGTGTCCGCAGCGAGGGCAGAATTTCTCCTCTGGGTGGTGTTCGAATCCGCAGTTGGAGCAGTAGCGCGCCTCGGTATCCGGGCCGTCTGTCCTCGACGGCTCGTGGTCCTCAGCGGGAATCGGTTCGGCCGACCCGACGGTGACCGGCGTCGGATGCGACATCGGCTGTGCGTGAGTTGTCTCCGGTCCGCCAACCGGGTCGTCTCGGAGACCGGCAGCAGAAACCGAACCCGTGGCGGCAGCTTCGCCGGCCGGTGCAGGAACCGCCATAGCGGTCCTCCGGCGCCGGAACAACAGGGCCGCAGTCGCGCCGGCAATGACCAAAGCGGCCACTACCACTCCAGCGATCACGGGAAGGACCGGGAAGCTGCTCTTCGACGCGGATTGAGCGAGTGGTACGTCGTGTGAATCCAGGAAGGTCCGCAGATCCTTGGTTTCAGTAATGAAGTTCGTGCCGGCCATCTCCGCACCGGTACTGGGATTCAGGACGCCGAAGCTGTTGATTCCCACGACCTGACCATCACTGTTCACGGTCGGGCCGCCCGACATGCCGCCGGACATGTCGGTGCTCACCTCGAGGACCGATACTCCCTGAGGCGAAACCTGCTGGCTCGACACCGTGCCGGACTTGAACGACGCGTGGGGGATCCGGCTGGGATCGGCGAAGTTCAACACACTACCGGGGAACCCGATGGAGGTCAGCTGGCTGCCGACCTGCGGAGTCACGTCGGCGATCGACAGTGCCGGTGTGTCCTTCGACAAGCCCGACGCCTTCAGCAAGGCCAGATCCCCTTGCTCGAACGACCGGAAGTCGACGATCTGAACGGTGGTGGCGGTCGTGAGCACGGCGTCGTTCACCGTTGTCGGCTGAATCGCCTTCACCGCGCGGTCCACCGGCGCCCCTTGCGTGGTCCCCTCCACCTTCCAATTCATGAGGGCGGTTTCCAGCAGGTCGGATCTGCCCTTGGACGAGAGGAAATGCTGCAACAGGGCTTTCTTGCCCTCCGCCGGATCGACACAGTGACCGGCCGTCATCATCTGGCCGGTCTTGCCGACGAACCAGCCCGTGCAAGTCGAATCCGCTGTCACTTCCTTCGTGAACCCCACGCCATCCTGATCGTATTTCGGCGGCACGAATATATATCCGTCCCAGCTCGTCTCGAGCAGGACGACCGACCTCTCCAGATCGGGTCCGCTGGGCGCACCCGCCGCACTCGCTGCACAGCCGATCACCAACGTGCCGGACAGTAGAATTGCGCCCAGTGGTTTGAGCGACTTATCGACGAACATGATCCGGATCCCTCCAATTGTGTACTGGTCACTGCGGTCGGCCGAGGGTGGGCCTTGCGTGGTCACTGTCACATTTACCCGACGTCATGGCGGTTATTTTCTGCAGACTCGCTGGTCCTGTTCCGTAAGGACGTTGGTCGTCGTGTGCCCATCATGGAGATCGGCGTCCAATGTCAGATGTGTATCGAGATACCTCAACGGTTTTGGGGCTACGAGATTATGAAGGAGGACCAGCCATTTTCCACCGGGTCGTTGTGGCTTTTAGCTGCTGAATAGCGACATTTTGGGTGCATTTTGAGTGAGTTTTGATGAATTCCAGGGGCTACGCGGCCGTTCCGGATTCGACGTGCGGGCGCTGATCAACCACCAACCGTCCCTGCACGCGCGTCAGAGGTGGGTCTCTCCTCCGAGAGGCTTACCAGCGTGAAAAGCCCTCACTGCTGGGCGATCCTCCTCCGTTGCCTTCGGCGCGAATCATGGCCTTCTGCACCAGGATTGGATCATGGTCAATGCTTCGGTCAGCCGGGTGGTAGCGGGCGTTCAGCTCAGCGGTAGAGCGCTGGCGAGTTAGCCGGATAGTCCATGCGTCGCAAGCGAGCTCGGGAGCCCATCCGTTTCGGTGGATGAGCTCCCGATCTTCTGTCGGAGACCGATGGGTCCTCGAACCGATCAGCCCTGGGGCTGGGAGAAGCGGAGGTGGTTGCCCCAGGGGTCGGCGAAGCCGCAGTCGCGCATGCCGTAGGGCTGGTCGATGAGGGGCTGTTCGACGGGGGCGCCGGCGGCTTCGAGGCGTGCGAAGGTGGCGTCGGCGTCTTCGGCCGACACGGTTTTCGACCCGAGGCGCGGCTAGTGCCGGCGGAAGGGGCCGTCGAGGGCGGCCCATTGCAGGAGCATGATCGTTTTGGCGTCGGCGATCTCGCCGGTGCGGATCATGGCGAGCGCACGGGGGAATGGGATTTCCACGGTGGTGATGTCCTCGCCTTCCGCGGCGACTCCGTGGCTGTCCGCGAGGTGGTCGGCTCGGTCGTAGGGGGCGGCGAAGAAGTGGAGTCGCTCGGTGACGGAGCCGGGGCTCATGTAGACCTCGAAGACGGGTTCGACGGCGCCGACGCGGTGTCCGGTTTCCTCCTGGGCCTCGCGGCGGATCGCCTGTTCGGGAGTGTCGCCGTCGAGGAGGCCGGCGGCGGTCTCGAGGAGCATGCCGTCCGGGTGGCCGTTGACGTAGGCGGGCAGGCGGAATTGGCGGGTCAGCAGGACGGTTTCGTGGGTGGTGTTGTAGAGGAGGATGGTCGCGCCATTGCCCCGGTCGTAGGTTTCGCGCTGTTCGCGGGTCCAGTGGCCGTCGCTGTGCTGGTAGTCGAAGGTGGTGTTGCGCAGGACGTACCAGTTGCAGGACAGCACGTCGACATCGTGGATCCGGACCCGCGGGTTTCCGGTCAGGTCGCGGCCGTGCCGGTCCAGGCCGGTGCGGCCGCGCGGGTCGGGGGTGTCGACGCCGGCCGTCATCGGAGGGCCTCGGTTGTGGCGTGCGCGAACGCATTCAGGTTCTCGGTCAGGATGGACTCCAAGGTGCGCGGCGGATCGATGCGGCGGAGCATGCTCTCGGCAGGGCGGATATCCGAGGGTAGCTGTAGATGCCCGACCGGCGGTCCGCGAGAACTATCGGCCGCGGTAGGCCGGTAGCGAGCCGCTGTAGGATGAGTTCCCTGGGTCCAGGTCGGTAGCGCACCTGGGTCTTCGTGTCTCAGCTCTGATCTCCTCACACCTGATGTGGTGCGGCCCGGATTTGGCCTTGGTTTGCTATCCGCCGAGGAAGGGAGCCGTCATGAGCAGTGCCGCCGAGCGGGCAGCCCAGCTGGATTTGGTCGCTCGCCTCAAATCCTCGTATTCCGAGACTCCGGACGCGCCGACTCCCGATCTCATGGATCACGAGCACTTCGCCGCCTATATGAAGACCGTTCACGACGTGGGCGGTGAGCCGTGCGCGCCGATGAAGTACGAGAACAAGCAGTACGAGGTGTGGGAGCACAACACGTATGTGATCTGTGAGGTGCTGGCCTGGCGTGGAATCTGGTTGTCGGAGGAGCGGCGCCGGATGGGGAATGTCGATGTGGGTCGCGCGATCTATCTGGGGATTCCGTACTACGCTCGGTGGCTGCTCGCTGTCGCGCGCGTCCTGGTCGAGAAGCATCACATCAGCCTCGGCGAGTTGAGCGAGCGGATGATCGAGGTTCAGGACCGTTATGCGGATGGTCTCGATGGCCGGCCCATCGAGGCTCGACCGAAGTTCGAAGGGGACGGGTCGCGGGTCGGACGCAATCGGCACCACGTCGAGGCGGTCGGTAAAGGCGATCCGCAGGTGTTCGCGGGGCAGGCCGGGGAACCGAAGTTCCGGGTCGGCGATGCCGTGATCGTGCGTGAACTGCCCGCCCTGTTCTACACGCGGACGCCGGAGTACGTCCGCGGCGCCAAAGGTGAAATCGCTTCTGTCGCTTATGAAAGCCCGGCGGCCGAGGACGAAACGTGGGATCGGCCCGACGCGAAACCGGAGTGGTTCTACGTCGTTCGGTTCAATCTCGCCGAATTGTGGTACGGCTACACCGGAACGAGCACCGACACCCTGCAAACCGAGCTGCCCGAGCGTTGGCTGAAAGGGATCGAATGACCGGCCATGATCATGACCACGACCATGTGCGCACGGTTGCGCCCATGGTCGACGAAATCACGGACTTCGAAGTCCTGGAGATCGCGCTCCGCGAATTGTGTATCGAGAAAGGCATTTTCACGGCCGAGGAGCATCGCCGTTTCACCGAATTCGCCGAGCAGATCGGGCCCGCTCCCGCCGCACACCTGGTAGCCCGGGCGTGGCTCGACCCCGAGTTCAAAGCGCTCGCTCTCGCGGAACCGATGACCGCCAGCCGGGAAGTCGGCGTCGACTGGCTGGACCCCACCGGTTTCGGAACACCCAGTGATTTCACCGCATTCGAGATCCTCGAGGACACACCGGACCTGCACAATGTGATCGTCTGCGCCTTGTGCTCGTGCTACCCGCGGCCGATTCTCGGCAATTCCCCCGAGTGGTATCGCACGCCCAATTACCGGCGGCGCATGGTCCGCTGGCCGCGCCAGGTGCTGTCGGAATTCGGGCTCGACCTGCCCGAGGGTGTCGCGGTGCGTGTCCAGGACTCCAACCAGAAACACCGTTTCATGGTGATGCCGATGCGCCCGGAGGGAACCGCCGGCTGGAGCGAAGACCAGCTCGCCGAAATCATCACCCGCGATTGCTTGATCGGTGTTGCCCTGCCCAAGGTGGGCGTGACGAGCAATGTCATCACCGATACGCGTGCGGCCATCCATCCAGTCGACTGAGGGAGCGGGCAATCGTGAGCACGGAAGAAATCTCGTCGCTGCGGGGCATCGTGGAACGAAACCAGGTGTGGCCCCGGATGGCCGCCAAATACGGCGTCAGCAACCCGGTGCCGCCCTGGAAGACCAGCCTGGACGGGATGTGCGACGCCCTGGACAACGCCGCCTGCGCGGCGAACATCCCTGATTTCAAGGAGCGGCGCGACGAAGAGGACTCATTGTCGTCGACGCTCTACGCCGACCTGCCCTACCCGGAAAACCAGCTCGTCGCCTTGGCGCACTCGCTGGTGGTCCGCGGCGTCATCGACGAATCCGAACTCCGGGAACGCCTCGCCACCATCCGAGCCAGACTGGAAGCCTGACCAGGAGGGCGAGCGGAGGATGTGACAACCCCATTCGGTCGATCTGAACGACTGCGGCGCTTCATTGAGCCTGATCTCGACGTCATTGGCGAGATCTGTCGGGCGATTCCGCCGAATGGGGGTGACGGTGTTGCCAAGTACTTGCTGATATCCATAGTGGGGTGTCGGGGTTGGGGAGGAATCCGTAGTTTCCGGTATTTCTGCTGGTCGACTACTTACGGATGGGCGGTCGGGGTGCGTAGTACGTAGGGTGGCGCGTATGTCGAGGAATCCCTTCTTTGAGCGCAGTGTGCTGCCGTATGAGCTTCCGGAGTTCGCGGAGATCGGGGACGAGCATTACTTGCCCGCGTTCGAGCGGGGGATGGCGGAGCAGCTGGCCGAGGTCGCGGGGATCACGGCAGGCGAGGGGGAGGTGACGTTCGCGAATACCGTTGAGGCGCTGGAGTTGTCGGGGCAGTTGCTGGGGCGGGTGTCGCGGGTGTTCTTCAATGTGGCGTCGTCGGATTCGACGGAGCGGACCGAGGCGATCGAGGCGGAGGTGTCGCCTCGGCTGGCGGCGCACGAGGATTCGATCCTGCTGGACGGGGAGCTTTTCGAACGGATCGAGGGGCTGTACGAGCGGCGCGGGGAGCTCGGGCTGGATGCGGAGCAGGTGCGGCTGCTGGAGCGGTATCGGCTGCGGTTCGTGCGGGCGGGCGCGCGGCTGGACGCGGGTCAACAGGCTCGGTTGCGGGAGTTGAATGCCGAGCTCGCGTCGGCGTCGACGCTGTTCAAGAAGAACAATCTGGCCAACACCAATGCCGCGGCGCTGATTCTGGATCGGGCCGAGCAGGTGGAGGGGCTGGCGGACGCGGCGGTGGCGGCCGCAGCCGAGAACGCGGCGGCGCTCGGGCATACGGGGGCGTGGGCGTTGAGCCTGCAGAATGTGTCGAACCAGCCGGTGCTGGCCGAATTGGCCGACCGGGATGTGCGGGAGCGCATGATGGCGGCGTCGCTGGGGCGCGGGTTCGGCGCGGACGGGGGTAATGCCGAGCTGGCGGTGCGGATGGCGGCGTTGCGGGCCGAGCGGGCGGCGCTGCTCGGGTACTCCGATCATGCGGCGTACGTGGTCGAGGACCAGACCGCGAAGACGGTGGACGCGGTGGAGGAGATGCTGGCGCAGCTCGTTCCGCCCGCGGTGGCCAATGCCGAGCGGGAACAGGGCGAACTCACCGCGGCCATGCGCGCGGCGGGCGACGACGAGGACCTGCGCTCCTGGGATTGGCAGTTCTGGTCGGAAAGGATTCGCGCGGAACAGTTCTCGGTCGACGCCGAGGCGTTGCGTCCCTATTTCGAGCTCGAACGGGTGCTGTGGGACGGCGTCTTCTTCGCGGCCGGTCAGGTGTACGGCGTCACCTTCCAGGAGCGCCCGGATCTGCTCGGCTATCACCCCGAAGTCCGGGTGTTCGAGGTCTTCGACGACGACGGCTCCGGTCTGGGCTTGTTCCTCGGCGACTTCTTCGCCCGCCCGTCCAAGCGGGGCGGCGCGTGGATGAACAGCCTGGTCGGCCAGTCGACGCTGCTGGGCACGCACCCGGTCGTGGTCAACAACCTCAATATCGTGAAGCCGCCGGAGGGCGAACCAGCCCTGCTCACCTGGGACAACGTACGCACCCTGTTCCACGAGTTCGGCCACGCGCTGCACGGGCTGTTCTCGAATGTGCGGTATCCGTTCTTCTCCGGGACGGCGGTGCCCCGCGATTTCGTCGAGTTCCCGTCGCAGGTGAACGAGATGTGGATGTCCCGCCCGGAGGTGCTGGCCAACTACGCCAAGCACGTCGAGACCGGGGAGCCGATGCCCACCGAGCTGGTGGAGCGCATGCTCGAGGCGGGACAGTTCGGCGAAGGGTTCCGGACGGTCGAATACCTGGCGGCCGCGCTGCTGGACTGGGCCTGGCACCGCCTGCCCGCCGGGGCCACGGACGGCGTCGAGGCAGAAGCCTTCGAGGCAGAAGCCCTCGGCAAGGCCGGTGTCGCCCTGGCCGCGATCCCGCCGCGCTACCGCACTGCCTACTTCTCGCACATCTTCGCGGGTGGGTACGGCGCCGGCTACTACTCCTACATCTGGAGCGAGGTGCTCGACGCCGACACCGTCACCTGGTTCGAGGACGATGCCGTATCCATCCGCGACAAGGGTGCGGCGTTCCGCCGGGAACTGCTCTCCCGCGGCGGCTCGGTCGACCCGATGGCGGCCTTCGAATCGTTCCGGGGCCGCCCGCCGATCATCGAACCCCTGCTGACCCGGCGAGGCTTGACCGCCTGACCGGGCCGCATCGGCTCACATCGGGTAGATGGCGTGCTTGCGCGGGTTGAACTCCGGCTTCACCTTCGGCTTGTCGCGGAGTAGTCGGAGGGCGTGGCGGATTTCCAGGCGGGTCCGGGACGGTTCGATGACCGCGTCGATGTAGCCGCGTTCGGCGGCGATCCACGGGGTGGCGATCGTCTCGTTGTACTGGTTGACCATGAATTCGCGGGCGGCGGCGCGGTGTTCCTCAGGCATCGCCGCCAGCTGGCGTTTGCCGAGCAGGTCGACCGCGCTGTCGGCGCCGATCACCGCGATGCGGGCGGTCGGCCACGCCAGGCTGATGTCCGCGCCGACCTGCCGGGCCGCCATCATGCCGTAGGCGCCGCCGTAGGACTTGCGCACCACCAGGTTGATGATCGGGACGGTGGCCTCGATGATCGCCCGGGGTGTGCGGCCGCCGCGAATGATCACGCCGGCCGCCTCCTCCGCGAGACCCGGCAGCACGCCCGGGGTGTCGGCGACGAACACCAGCGGGATATTGAACGCGTCGCACAGGCGGATGAAGTAGGTCGACTTGTCCGAGCAGGCGGCGTCGATCGAACCGCCCAGCACCAGTGGCTGATTGGCGATCACACCGACCGGATAGCCGTCGACGCGGGCGAATCCCGTGATGAGATTCGGCGCGAATGCCGCTCGGATTTCATGGAATTCGCCGTCGTCGAAGAGGCGCAGCAGAATCTCGTGCATGTCGTATCCGGAGCGATCGGAATCCGGGATGACCGTGTCGAGTTCCATGTCGTGCGCCGTGATCTCCGGTTCCAGACCGGGATTCACGATCGGCGGCTGCTCGAGGCAGCTGGTCGGCATATAGCTCAGGTAATCACGCGCCCACTTGTAGGCCTCTTCCTCGGTGTCGGCCACGTGGTGCAGGGTGCCGCGTTTGGCCTGCACCTCGGCGCCACCGAGTTCTTCGGCGCTCACGTCCTCACCGTTGACGGCCTTGATCACGTCCGGCCCGGTGACGAACATGTAGGAATCCTTGGTGCCGATGAGCACGTCGGTATTGATGGGCCCGTACACCGAACCGGCGGCGCATTTCCCGAGAATGATCGACACCTGCGGCACATAGCCGGACAGCTTCTCCAGCACCCGGGAGATATCGCCGAAGGAGGCGATGGAACCGACCGCGTCCTGGATGCGCGCGCCACCGGAATCGTTGATCGTCACCACCGGGCACGCGGTGTCGAACGCGAATTGCAATGCGCGCATGAACTTCTGCGCCGACGTCACCCCGACCGACCCGCCGTACACGGTCTGATCATGCGAGACCACCACCACCGGCCGGCCCCCGATCAGCCCGCGACCGGTCACCAGCCCGTCACCGTACAGCGCTTCCGGTTGCCCCGGCTGCCGAGCCAGCGCCCCCGTCTCGATGAATGTCCCGGGATCCAGCAGCATGTGCACCCGCTGCCGAACGCTCGGAATTCCCTTCTTCTCCCGCTTGACGACTCCGGCTTCCCCCGCCGGTTCCGCCGCGATCTCCAGGATCTTGGCCAGTTCATCGAGCTTCGCCCGCGTACCGATCACTTACTGCCACCTTCTGAGCCGAACCGTTGTGCATCAGCGAGGTTAGGCGGTATCGGCGGAAAACGGGGGCCCACCTTTTCGTCGGCACGGTTCGCGCAGGCGTCGGCTAGCGATACCAGACGCCGGAATCCCAGTTTCCGTAGTCGTTGACGTCGAAGTCGTAGCGGAGGTGGGCGCCCTCGGCGTAACCCCGCCACGTGGCCGAGGCGTCGCAGATCGGGTCGTCGTGGTTGCAGACGGTGAGAACCGGGACGTTTCCGAACCAATCGTCCACACCGGCGAGGGGGTAACCGACGAGCGAATTGCCGGGCGTCGCGGACACCCCGCCGCCGCCGGGACCCGGGGCGCGCTTGGGGTCGGCCAGGAGAATGGCGTTCGCGTTGGCGGCGTTCGGGTGGGCGGTAATCCACGCGTGCACTATGGCCGCGCCCTGACTGTGGCCGATCAAGCGAATATGGTCGCCCGGGCATTCCGCTCGGTGTGACCAGAACAGGAGGTCGAGTTCGTCGATCGCCGATACCGGGGCGACGGAACTGTAGGTGATCACCCGGTCGGCATACGGGGTGAATGCCGACTCGACGTTGTCGCCACCGCCGATCCCTATGGTCCAGGTCCCGACACAGCTGTCCGCACCAGCCTGGGAGATCATCGCCGGGGCGATGGGGATGAGGATGTTCATCAGTAGCGCGGCGAGGAGCGCCATTGCTCTACCCATGGTCGTACTTTCTCGAACACGGCGAATCCGACTTCAGCTTACGCAAAAATGATCAGACCGGTTCTGGCCGCTCGACCCGGTGCGGTCAGGGCTTCGGATGGGTCGATCCGGACGGCTATGCCGTGGCGTGGCGGATCCGGACCGTCGGCGGAGGCTACTCGTATTTCCATCCCCTCCTCGGCCGGATGAGGCAACTCGGGACGAAATGGCTCGAGGGCAACCTGATTGGGAGCCGGTACCGTGAATTACTCGACATGGGACCAGAATTGACCCGCTGATCGCAGCGATCCGGTGGCCGCCGACCGGGTTCCGGTTGCGCCGGTCTGGACCTGACCCGGATCAGTAGTCGAGGGCGTGCTCGGGTTGGCAGACGTCGAGTGGGGAGGGGAGGTAGCGCACGATGGCGTCGAGGAGGGGGGCGGTGTCGTTGCTTCGGGGGGTGGCGCTGCACAGGACCGGGACTACGTCGCCCAGGCGGGTGAGGGAGCGGATTCGGCGGTGCAGGTGGTCGAGGGTCAGTTCGGTGGAGTCTGGGGTGTCTTCGGTGAGGGTGCGGATCAGGGCGTGGTAGCCGTGTTCGGCGGATTTCCAGTGGGGGCCGTAGATTTCGGCGGCCAGGGGTTCCAGGGCCCAGAGGGGGAGGAGGTCGATGACGCCCTCGAAGGCGGTCCCGGTGCCGAGGGGGAGTTGGAGGGTCAGGGGGATGGCGCCTCGGGTGTCGGCGATGGTGCGCAGGCAGCGGGGGAAGTTGGCGGTTGGATCGTCGAGGGAGGTGACGAGGCAGAGGCGCGCGACCTGGTGGTCGTCGGCGATCTGGAGGATCGTCTCCAGGCGGGGCGCGTTGGTTTCGGCGGCGTTCACGACGGCGATGACGCTGTCGGCGACACGGATGGCGCGTTGGAGGATCGGGATGGGGGCGTGGCTCGAGACCTCGGACAGGCGGATCGTGTGATCGGCTCGATCGGCGGACCAGCGCAGCTCGGGGCCTGGGTGGGCGGAGCCGTGCAGGCGGTGCAGCAGTCGGGTGGTGTCGGCGGGGTCGCCGATGAGCGTCACGTTGCGGATCGACTGCGGGTCAATAGCTTTGGTGGCCATCGCGGTGGGTTACTCCTCAATCCGAGGGTTCACCGTACCTCCGGGGGTGGATCGCGCGTGGGGAATTCGCCCCCAAAGTAGAACGTGTTCCTATACCGTCGGGCTTGTGCAGAAAGAACAACGCCCCGCCGTGGCCGACTGGTTCACTGCGGATGACGGTGTGGCGCGGCTGCGCGGCAGCCGCTGCAAGGAGTGCGGCACACCGTATTTCCCGAAGAACACCCTCGCCTGCCGGAACCCCCGGTGTGCGGGCCCGAAAGACGGCTCCGAGCTGGAGGACTACCTCTTCTCCACGCGTGGCCGGATCTGGTCGTACGCGGATGCCCGGTACAAGCCGCCCGCCCCGTATGTCTCGGGTGACCCGTTCGAACCGTACGTGATCGCGGCGGTCGAGCTCGAGGTCGAGAAGATGGTCATTCTCGGACAGGTGGTGCGCGGGTTCACCGTCGACGACCTGGCCGTGGGCATGCCCGTCGAACTCGCCATCGGCACCCTGTACGAGGACGACGAGGCGGAGCACACGGTGTGGAAGTGGAGGCCGGTCAATGACTGACACGAATCGCGATATCGCCGTCCTCGGCGCGGGCATGCACCCGTGGGGCAAGTGGGGACGCAACTTCGTCGAGTACGGACTGGTCGCCGCCCGCGCCGCGCTCGCCGACGCCGGGATCAAGCACGAGGACGTCGGCTATATCGCCGGTGCGGACACCATCCGCAACGGCTACCCGGGCTTCGTCGCCGGCGCGACCTTCGCCCAGGCGCTGGGCTGGTCCGGCGCGCGCATCTCGAGCAGCTACGCCGCGTGCGCCTCCGGTGCGCAGGCCATCGCCAACGCGCGCGCCCAGATCCTGGCCGGGCTCACCGATGTGGCGCTGGTGATCGGCGCCGACACCACCCCGAAGGGCTTCTTCCAGCCGGTCGGCGGCGAACGCCGCGACGACCCGGACTGGCTGCGCTTCCACCTGCTCGGCGCGACCAACCCGATCTACTTCGCGCTGTACGCCCGCCGCCGCATGGCCTTGCACGGCGCCACGCTCGACGACTTCGCCGCGGTCAAGGTGAAGAACGCCCGCCATGGCCTGAACAACCCGAACGCGCGCTACCGCAAGGAGGTGTCGGTCGGGGAGATCGCCGCCTCGGCCATCGTCTCGGATCCGCTGCGGCTGCTGGACATCTGCGCCACCAGTGACGGCGGCGCGGCCCTGGTCCTCACCTCGATGGACTACGCGCGCAAGCACGGCATCGCCGACCCGGTCCGGATCAGCGCCCTGTCGACGGTCACCCCGGTCTTCCCGAAGACCGTGCTCGACCTGCCGGACTTCGCGACCGACTCGGCCCTGGCCGTCGAGCCGCCGCCGCACACCTTCCGGTCCTCCCTCGCGCACGCCGCGTACGAGGAGGCCGGCATCGGCCCCGAGGACCTGTCGATGGCGGAGGTCTACGACCTGTCCACCGCGCTGGAGCTGGACTGGTACGAGGACATCGGCCTGTGCGAGGTCGGTGGCGCGGAGGCGCTGCTGCGCAGCGGCGCAACCACATTGGGCGGCCGCGTCCCGGTCAACCCCTCCGGTGGTCTGGCCTGCTTCGGCGAGGCCATCCCCGCCCAGGCCATCGCCCAGATCTGCGAGCTCACCTGGCAGCTGCGCGGCCAGGCCGACGGCCGTCAGGTGGAGAACGCCCGCGCCGGCATCGCGGTGAACCAGGGCCTGTTCGGCCACGGTTCGGCGACCATCGTGACGCGCTGATTCGTTCGCGGCGAATACTTCGAGAACCCGGGCTTCGGCCCGGGTTCTCGTCGTTGATAACGACAATTCGGAACTGGGCAATTGTCCAGAATATGTGATTCCACCGTGAAATATTCTGCGCGGAACAAAAATGGCGGGACGCTGGTGGTCTTCGGTCCCGGGGCGAAGCGCGCGGTCGTGAACGATGCCGTGCTGACCACGCGGATCGCGCCGACCATCCTGAAGCTGGCCCGGCGGGCCGTTCTCGTTGTGCCCGGCCCGAATTGGTCAGTAGGGCAAAGACTCCGCTTCCGGGTTCCATGGTTCGAACCATGTACTTCGCGGATTGGGTGGCGGTGGACCGCTCCCCGGCGACTTATTCGCTAATGGGGACTATTCACAACCGCCGCCCGGGGGTCACTGTGGCGGGGATACCAAACGGTCCAAAACACTCATGTGAATTAGCGATATTTCATATGCTCTGGCGCGCGGAGTGGGACGACCTCGTCCGTTCCGACAACCTGGATAAGAGGGACAGTTTATGAAACGAACGATTCTTGTGGGCATCGCGTCGGCCGCGCTGCTCGGAGCCGGCATCGGAACGGCTGCGGCGGACGGGATTCCGCTCACCACTCCGGTGGATCTGCCCGTCACGTCCGGTTCGGCCTCGGAACTGGGCAACGCGATCGGCACCGGGTCGGTGGACCTCACCGCCATGGGCGCGGGCCTGGGCAGCGCGTTCGGCGGTGGGTACGCCAACGGCGTCCTGAGCACCCTCTCGGCCGGAATCTCCTCGCACTAGCGTCGGAGTGGACGACGGCGGTCGCCGGGCGGTTTCGCCCGGCGACCGCCGTCGTGCGTGGTCGCGTTCCTTCCCCTCGCGAACGCGACGTGGATCTCACATGCGGGTAGCCGAGGATTGTGCGACTTCGGGGCTGGTTAGCATCGTCAGCACGTGCAGATCGAGGAAACCCCGAGGACTTGTGTTGACTACCGACCATCTTGACCGCTGGAACGCTCACGAGGCTGCGGCGGAGGCGATGATTCCGATCATCGGCAGCTTGTATCGGGACAAGGGGGTGACGATTCTGCTGCACAGCCGGTCACTGGTGAACAAGTCGGTGATCAGCATCCTGCGGACCCACCGGTTCGCGCGGCAGATCGAGGGCGAGGAACTGTCGATCGACGAGACGCTGCCCTTCCTGGAGGCGCTGCGCTCGCTCGACCTGGGCCCCAGCAAGATCGACCTGGGCCGTCTGGTGATGGCCTACCGCGCCGACGAGCGCGGCCTGTCGGTCCCTGAGTTCGCCGCCGACGTGCTCGCCGAGGTGACCGACGGCAACAAGGCCGAGGCGCAGGGCCCCCGCGATGTCGTGCTGTACGGCTTCGGTCGCATCGGCCGTCTGGTGTCGCGCCTGCTCATCGAGAAGGTCGGCTCCGGCAACGGCCTGGTCCTGCGGGCCGTCGTGGTCCGCAAGGGTGGCGAGGACGACCTGGTCAAGCGCGCGTCTCTGCTGCGCCGCGACTCGGTGCACGGCCAGTTCAACGGCACCATCAAGGTCGATGCCGAGAACAGCACGATCATCGCCAACGGCAACGCGATCAAGTTCATCTACAGCAACGACCCCACCTCGATCGACTACACCGAGTACGGGATCGACAACGCGATCCTGATCGACAACACCGGCAAGTGGCGTGACCGCGCGGGCCTGGAACAGCACCTGCGCCCGGGCATCTCGAAGGTCGTGCTGACCGCGCCCGGCAAGGGCGACGTCCCGAACATCGTGCACGGCGTCAACCACCGTGAGCTGGACCTGTCGCAGACCATCTACTCCTGCGCGTCCTGCACCACCAATGCGATCGTCCCGCCGCTGAAGGCGATGGAGGACGAGTTCGGCATCGTGCGCGGCCACGTGGAGACGGTGCACTCGTTCACCAATGACCAGAACCTGCTGGACAACTACCACAGCTCCGACCGTCGCGGCCGGTCCGCGCCGTTCAACCTGGTGCTGACCGAGACCGGTGCGCAGTCCGCGGTCAAGAAGGCCATGCCGGACTTCCAGGCCAAGATCACCGGCAGCTCGATTCGCGTTCCCACCCCGGATGTCTCGGTGGCGATCCTGAACCTGCAGCTCGAGCGCGCGACCTCCAAGGACGAGGTGCTCGAGTACCTGCGCGAGATGTCGCTGTCGGGTCCGTTGAGCCGCAACCTCGATTTCACCGCGGCCACCGACGTGGTCTCGAGTGACTTCATCGGCTCGCGCGCGGCCTCGATCGTGGACGCCAACGCCACCATCGTGGACGGCGACACCGCGATCCTCTACCTCTGGTACGACAACGAGTTCGGTTACTCGTGCCAGGTCGTGCGGACCGTGCAGTACATCTCGGGTATCGAGTACCCGACCTACCCGCGCGTGGGCGCGGAGAGCGTCGCGGTCGCGGCGGGCTAGTCCCCGGACGTGACGAAGGGCCCCGGCGGTGTGACCGCCGGGGCCCTTCGCTGTGTGTCGACTAGCTGACCGGTGTGACCGGCTGCCAGCACACCACGCGGGCGGGCTGCGGGGTCACGGTCGCGCCGGCGGGGATGGCGCACTGGTTGGTGTCGGTGGTGCCGTCGAAGCGGCCGCCGATCTGGACGGTGATGGCGGTGCCGTTCTTCGTCGCGCAGTCGATGGGCGCGATCTGGTTGACGTCGGGCTGCATGCTGTAGCAGCTGCCCACCTTGACGTTGGGGGCGAAGCACAGCGAGTTGTTGCCGTTGGTGAGCACGAAGTAGCCGGCGTCGCGCAGCTTGCCGTCGGGGCAGGTGGCGCCGTTCTTCACCGAGGCGGCCAGTTCGTAGACCGCGGAGTTGTCCTCGCAGGCGGTCGGCTTGATCTTGCCGATCTGGGCGCCGCGGTAGTCGGTGGCGGTGACGCAGTTGCCCACGGCCAGTTCGGGATCCTTGGCCGAGATGGCACCGGACTTGGTGAGGCCCGCGACGAGGCCGAGCGCCAGGATCAGGATGCCGGCGACGGCGACGATGGTGCCCGTGTGCTTGGGCAGGCCGGATGACGCGGTCTTGGCGGGGATGCCGCCCTCTTCCGCTGCGACGGGGGTCGTCTTCGACCGGTTGCGCAGTACGAGCCCCACGATCAGCAGGACCACACCGGCCGCTGGGATCAGGAGGCTGCCGGCGGAGAAGCCGGAGGAGTCGGCCGAATCTCCGGCCGCAAGGATCGCGGTCGACCCGATTTGCCCAATGAACACTGTGTTTCAACCCTTCCGGTCCGGTGACGGACTCGGCAGGAAAGTACCTCGAGTGGGGTACCGGCCGGGCTGTTTTTAAACGAACTTGTTTCCGATTTTTTCGGAGTGCGCTCAGTGAGGTGCGGGACCACCGAGGCGGTCCCGCACATCCCCGGTCAGTGGCAGTCGTGCTTGAACGACAACCGCTCCGACCAGCGCTGCGAGGTCGGATCGTAGGCCTGGATGTAGGAGTCGTCGCCGCCCGTGCAGGGCGCGTGGAAGCCGGACTTCGGATCCCACATGGTGGTCTGGTAGCCGAAGGAGGCGCCCGCGTAGCCGTTGTGCGGCCCGGCCTTCACCGTGTACGTGGCCAGCCGCGTGCCGTTGTTCCGGTTCACGATGAGCGTGACGGTCCCATTGTTGAAGTGATCGCCATTGATCTTGAACTGCGCTCCGGCATCGGAGACCGCGGTGCACACGTCGCCGTCGCACTTGTTGCCCGCGGTGTAGGTGGTCAGCCAGATGTTCAGCGACGCCTTGCGGGCGGCCGCCGCGGCATTGTCGTCCTTGGCCTGCTGCCGCACGGCCGGGGTGACGCAGACGACGTCACCGTTGTAGGCCTCCCGCCAGACGTAGCCGTTCACACAGGTATTGGGCCCGTACGCGCCGCCGCCCGCCTTGCGGGACGCGGCCGCGGCATTGTCGGCGCGCGCCTGATCCCGGGTGCCGGGGCTGACACACACGTGGTCGGCCGAGTTGGCCTCCCGCCACACGTAGCCCTCCTGACAGGTGTCGGGCCCGTAGTCGCCGCCCGCGTTGGCGACGGTGAGGCTGCCGAACAGACCGAAACTGGCGGAACCGACGACGGCCGCTGCGAGCGCGGCGCGGGCGGCGGTACGGGCGTGGGTGGCGATCATCGGTGCGGTTCCTTCGTATTCGAGAGGTGGTGTGCACCGAGAATGCGGGCGGCTACCAACGAACGACCAACGAGAAACTCATGGCCGCGAACGGCCGGTGGCCAGCAGCAACAGCTCGCCGATGGGAGCCTGCACCGGGACACCGCTGCCCGCAGTCCATTCGGTGTCGGTCGCGGTGAGCCGTTGCCGGGCCAAGGTGTCGCGAATCCCGAAAGTGCCCGCCGCGCAGATCCGGTCGAGCGACACCCGGGCCGCGTCGATCGGTATGTCGCGCGGGATGCCGAGGGGGACGGCGATGTCCTGGCCGTGCACGAGCAGGTCCATGAGGCGGTCGGCCGGGGTGGAGCCGAGGGCGGTCGCCCGGGTGGGCACGGTGGCTCGCAGTTCGTCGAGCAGTTGCGTGGTGGTCGCGGCCGCCGCGTGGCGGATGGCGGTGTCGCGGATCATGGTGTGCAGGTTGCCGCCCGCGCGGACCAGGCCGATCAGGATGGCGGCGGTGCTCGGCCGGGCGGACAGGATCACGTGGGCGACGACGTCGCGGATTCGCCAATCCGCGCACAGGGATTGGTGATTCCACTGGGCGTCCGACAGCGAGTCGAGCATGTCGTGGAGGCTGACGCGTTCGGCGGCGACCGCCCGCCAGATCTGTTCGGTGGTCAGGGTGGGAGTTGTCATTCCCGTACCGTAGGAATTCCACCCGGGTGGAGGTTCAAGTGGCCGCGCTGACCTGGCGGCAGGCGGCGCTGACGGCGGTGGCGGACGCGCCGGAGGGGGAGCGGGCGAGCCGGCTGGAATTGGTTGCGGTGGTGCGGGATCGGGGACACGCCAAGGACACGGTGGTGCGGTTCTGGCGTCGGGTCCTGGAGCCGCTGACACCGGAGATGTTCGACGCGTTCGTCGACATGAACGTCCCGGATCCGATCGATCCGACACCCGCGGAACTGCTGGCCTTCGCGGAACTGGTCACCGCGGTCGGGGATCCCGGCCTGTATCAGGCGGTTTCGCGGCAGCTATGGCGGGCGGACCGGGAACGCATCACGCATCGGCGGGCGCTGCTGGACGGTGTCGCGTGGGCGTGTGCGGCGGCCGGGCCGCAGGTGGTGGCGAACCGGCCGCCGGGCCCGGGACCGGAACTCGATCGGTTCGTCGACGTCCACGCCCGGGCGCGCGGCGAACACGACAGTCCCGGTCTCCGGCGGCGACTACTGTCCGGCGCAACCGATTCCGACGAACGGATCCTGCGCTACTGGAGCCTGACCGGAGAGGTCACGGGCGCCCTGACGACCGGCGCCGCGCAGCAATGGCTGCACGGCGCGTTGGAACGGTCGGTGTGTGGTGGGCCGGAATAGCGGGTCCGGCCCACCGGAACGGCCAGGGATCAGCGCGTTTCGCCCGCGGTATCGGCCAACCAGTTGCGCAGCCAGACCGTGGCGGTGGTGCCGTTGCTGTCGACGACGTACCGCGGATACGACTGGTGCACGCCCGAGTCCAGGAAGTCCTGGACCTGCTTGATCCACTGCTCACTCGCCGGGTGGTCGCCCGGCGCACTGAGAATGGCGGTGCCGCCCTGGACCAGGGCCTCGGACAGGATGGACTGGAAGGTCAGCGCATAGCTGGGGATCTGCACCGGGTCCTGGGCGGTGAGCTGGGTGAGCAGCCCGGCCGAGCGGCCCGCCAGGTCGTCGGTGGGGACCGAGCAGTACAGGTCGCCCGCCGCGCAGAAGGTGCGGACCCTCGGGCTGAGCCAGCCGAAGCCGCCGGCCCGCGCACCGCCCGCGCCGGTGCCGGCCACCTGCGGGCCGATCAGGGCGTCGGTGGGGGAGCGGCGCGGATCGGAGACCAGTCCGACGGCGGCCACCCGATCGGGCGAGACGACGCCGAGGCCGGTGCCGATCTCGGAGGCCAGGTCGCCCGCGGCGTCCGCGCCCTGGCTGTAGCCGATGAGCGCGAAACGCGTTGCCGCGCATCGGGCGGCCATGGCGGAGATGAGCCCGCGGGCATTGCCCACGGCCTCGTGCTTGGAGCGGCCGTAGACCTCGCCGTCCCAGGGGAAGGCGGTGGCCGGATAGCTGACGTAGTCGGTGCGCACGGTGCCGGGCAGGCCGCGCGTGACCTGGGCGAGCATGCCCTGTTTCGGATCGTCGACCGAGGTTTCCCAGGTGCCGGGGACGGCGATCACATTGAGGTTGGGGCAATCCGCGGGCGCGGCCTGTGCGCCGGGTGCGCCGGTGGCCGTGAGGATTCCGGCCGCGGTCGCCACCGCCGCGAGCGCGCTGCTCGCCGTTCTGAAGGCTCGGGTAACTCGAATGGACAAGGTCCACACCCCTTGATCGAATCGTTCGGACGATTTCTCCACCGCATGGTCGGTGCCGGGGCGGCACGTCGAGCAGAACATACCAAAGGTGGGGGCCGGTCTCGAGACTGATTGCGCGGGAAACGCCGAGAACCGGACGGATGGGATAATTGACACATGTTCCAATTGCCCGGCGTGGCGGCGCGCGGGGCGAAATCCAATTCCATTGTGCCGTGCCGATTTCACCGAGGTTAATTCGCGGGACGATAGCGGATTCCTCATTGCTATCAATCGACGCGCCGCCCGGCGGATGGGACCCCAGGCCGATTATGTGGGAGTATTCCGTGCGGGAGAAGTTCTGGCAGTGGTCGCGGACGCTGAGTCGTCGATTCGCTACAGGGCAGGAGGGAACCGGCGGATATGAGTATCCGGACAACGAGTATCGGGGAATACCAGGACATCGCGCTGCCCACATTCGGAGATGTGTTGCGGCGGCTACGAGACCAGCGCGGACTTTCCCGGGAGCGGCTGGCATTCTCGGCCGGGGTCAGCGCCAGTTATGTCACGCAGTTGGAGAAGGGCGGGAAAGCCAAGCCCACCCAGGCCGTGGTCGACGCGCTCGTCAGATGCATCAATCAGCGGAATCCGCTGTCGGACACCGAGCGTCGTTATCTCTACGATTTGGCCGGGCTCACCGGCGCCGGATATCCGACGGTCGCGGAGTTGAAGAGATCGATCAGCGCCGACGCGCTGCGCATGCTCGCCATGCACCGGCCCAAGCTGGCGGCGTTCTACGACACCCGCGGCAATGTGCTGGCCGGGAACATCGAATGGGCGCAGGCGTTTCCGGGGCTGGCCGAGAACGGGAATCTGTATCGGTGGATGTTCGCCGATCCGGCGGCCCGGCGGGTGATGGCCGATTGGGAGGCCGATGTGCGGCAGTCGGTGAGCTGGCTGCGCGGGAGTGTGGGGTCGCTGACCGATCCCACCGTATTCGGTGATCTCATGCGCGAGCTCGGTGAGTTCGCGGAGTTCCGGCGCTTCTGGTCCTCCGGCGATGTCGGGTTCGCTCCGCCCGTGCGGACCATGCGATTGCGTGATCGGGGCACGGGCGAGCTGAAGGTGTACCGGATCCAGGTGGGCATGCTGGATTCCGTGGCGTATCCCGGCCATATCGTCGCCACGGTCGGGTTGCCCACCGGTGTCGTCTAGTTGATGTCGCCTAATTGATCGGGGTCAGGATCACGACCGGGATCTCGCGCTCGGTCCACGCCTGGTAGGTGTCGAAGTCGGCGTAGGCCTCCACCAGTCGCGGCCACAGCCGGGCGCGCTGCTCGGCGTCGGCGGTGTGGGCGCGCACCGCGAATCGGTCGCGGCCGATCTGGATGTGGGTGTCCGGGTTCGCACACAGATTGCGGTACCACTGCGGGTGTTTCGGCAGCCCGCCCTGCGAGGCCACCACGATGGTGTCGGCGCCGTCGCCGATGTACAGCAGCGGGACCGTGTAGACGGTGCCGGACTTGCGGCCGCGGTGCTCGAGCAGCAGGGTCGGCACCGGTTTGCGGAAGCCCGCGCCGATGCGCCATTTCCCGCCGATCCGGCCGCCGGTGCGGCGGTAGATCCAGACCTGTGCGCGGCCGGTGTATTTGAAGATCTTGGGCAGGACCGGGGAGTCGAGTTGCGGGGGCCGCGGCGGGGTGGTGGTCATGGGCTTCCTTTCACGCCCCTCGACCATACAGTCAGGACCAGGTGTATGGTCAAGGAGTGCGCACGCATGGATGGTCCGGATCAGCTCCCGCCGACGACGCGGAGGCGATCGACCGCATCGTGGCCGCCGCCCGCCGCGCCATCGACCGCTCCGGCGACGAGTTCAGCATCGCGGAGGTGGCCCGCGACCTCGGCGTCACCCGGCAGACCGTGTACCGCTATTTCCCCAGTGCGGAAACGCTTTTGACCGCGGCGGCCATCGCACAGACCGAACATTTCCTGAATGTGCTTGCCGAGCGACTGGTCGAGATTCGCGATCCGGCGACCGCGGTCGTGGAGGGCATCGCCTACACCCTCGAACGCCTGCCGGAGGAGAAATACCTCGGTCTGCTGCTGCGTCCGGGACGGGCCAGCGCCTTCTCGGCGGGCGTAACCTCCGATACCGCACGGTCTTTCGGGCGTTCACTCCTGAAGCGCTACTCGGTGGACTGGGCGGCCGCCGGCATCTCGGACAGCGACCTGGACGAGCTCGTCGAGCACATGCTGCGCATAGTCCAGTCGTTCGTCATCGACCCGGGCCGCCCCCCGCGCCGCGGAACCGAGCTGCGCGAATATTTGTCGAAATGGGTTGCGCCCGCACTGCCTTCGAGCTGATTCCGGGCCGGAACATAAGGGAAACCCCGGGGACTAGCCTGCCCCGGGGTTTCAGTGGCCACCCAATTGCGGCACGCCGACCTGTTTAAGAACGTGCTCAGTCTTACGTTAACGTGACGCTCTGCGATTGAGCTACGGCCCATTGGTGGCTGAGCCGGAGGGAGTTGAACCCTCAACCTTCACGCTGACAATCCGTCCTCTCGGTTCGGCGTTCGGCGGCGAATGCTGAAACTGGAGCGATAGTGTGAGTTTGATGGCGCACAGCGCCGGTCACATTGATCTTCTGTTTCAGCTTGCGCTCCTTGCGCAGTGCCGACTGTAGTCGCCGCCGCACCGATCAGCCAAACAAATATCCGAAGACTTCCGCCCCCAGTTTGCGCTGGGTGATCTCGGCGTTGTTGGCCTCCTCGCGCGCGAACTTGACTGCGTGCTGGAGCTTTTCGACGCGCTCGGTCAGCTCGTTGACGCGCTTGGCGGGCAGTGCGCCGGAGAACCGGATGGTCCGCCAGTAACCGACCACCACATCCTCGTGATACACCTCGACCTGCGCCGGATGCTTCTCCGTCGCTTCGGCTTTCACGTGGTTGCGCGGGATCTTCTTGGTGCGCACCGTCTGTACCGGCTCGGTGGCGTAGCAGTCGGCGGCGGCGTCGTACTCCCAGGTCTCGGCGGCGTCGAGGACCGGCAGTTTGCGCACCAGGGTGTGCAGGTCCACCAGCTGCTTCTCCAGGAACAGCAGGTAGGTGATGGGCGCGTCGGCGACCAGCGTGCGGCCGTCCACGACGACGTCGGCGGTGGCGGTGCAGTTCGCCCAGTCCTTGGTGGCGACGACGTCGAACAGTTTGGTCAGAATGTCGGCCGTGGTCTGCAGGACCTCCTCCGAACGCACCTGGACCCGGGTCGACTCGGGCGGCAGCTGCTCACCCTCCTCGTCCTTGGGTCGGTAGGTGCGTGAGATACCGCTCAGCAGCGGGTTCTTGGCCAGCTTGGCCTGGGCCTCGGCGAGCTCGGAGAAGGTGCGGGACTTGATCCCTTTCTCGACGGCGACAATCTGGTTCAAACGAGTCATTCGGGCACTGTATCGGCGTATCGGTCTTGGCGGCCAAGCATTTTCGGCGCACCGCGACGGCCAGGCCCGGGCGGGCTGTTCGATCGGCTGTCGAGCACGGGTGCCCGGGGGAACAGGGGAGGGGTCTCGCGCCCCGAAGCCGCGCTGCGGCGGAAATCGGGCGTGCGGTAGAAAAGGTATGGCGTCGTGGACGCATCCGCTGATGCCGCCGCCGAGGAGACTTCGTGCGGTCATCGACATCTGAACGGAGAGGCTGTTTCATGGCGACCTCGGAAGCGCGCGCCCAGATCGGCGTGACCGGCCTGGCGGTCATGGGTAGCAATATCGCCCGCAACTTCGCCCGGCACGGCTACACCGTGGCCCTGCACAACCGCAGCATCGGCAAGACCGACGCCCTGCTCGCCGAGCACGGCGGTGACGGCGACTTCGTGCGCACCGAGACCGTCGAGGAGTTCGTGGCCGCGCTGGAGAAGCCGCGCCGCGTGCTGATCATGGTGAAGGCGGGCGACGCCACCGACGCCGTCATCGAGGAGCTGGCCGCGGCCATGGAGCCCGGCGACATCATCATCGACGGCGGCAACGCCCTCTACACCGACACCATTCGCCGTGAGGCGGCCATGAAGGCGCGCGGCCTGAACTTCGTCGGCGCCGGTATCTCCGGTGGTGAGGAGGGCGCGCTGAACGGCCCCGCCATCATGCCGGGCGGCCCGAAGGAGTCCTACGAGTCGCTGGGCCCGCTGCTGGAGTCGATCGCCGCCCAGGTCGACGGCGTCCCCTGCTGCACCCACATCGGCCCCGACGGTTCCGGCCACTTCGTGAAGATGGTGCACAACGGCATCGAGTACGCCGACATGCAGCTCATCGGCGAGGCCTACAACCTGTTCCGCGACGCGCTGGGTTTCGACGCCAAGCAGATCGCCGACGTCTTCACCCAGTGGAACTCCGGTGACCTGGAGAGCTACCTGGTCGAGATCACCGCCGAGGTGCTGAACCAGGTCGACGCCAAGACCGGCAAGCCGCTGGTCGACGTGATCGTCGACGCCGCGGAGCAGAAGGGCACCGGCCGCTGGACGGTCAAGTCCGCCCTCGATCTCGGCATCCCCGTGACCGGTATCGCCGAGGCCGTCTTCGCCCGCGCCCTGTCCGGCTCCCGCGCCCAGCGCGCCGCCGCCAAGGGCCTCGCCTCCGGCGTCCTGGGCGAGAAGCCCACCGACGTCGCCGAATTCACCGAGGCGATCCGCCAGGCCCTCTACGCCTCCAAGATCGTCGCCTACGCCCAGGGCTTCGACCAGATCGCCGCCGGCTCCGCCGAATACAACTGGGACCTGCACCCCGGCGACCTGGCCACCATCTGGCGCGGCGGCTGCATCATTCGCGCCCGCTTCCTCAACCGCATCAAGGAAGCCTACGAAGCCGACCCGTCCCTGCCGTCCCTCATCCTCGCCCCGTACTTCCGCGAGGCCATCGAGACGGCCATCGACAGCTGGCGGCGAGTGGTCGTCGTCGCCACCCAGCTCGGCATCCCGGTCCCGGCCTTCGCCTCCTCGCTGTCCTACTACGACGGCCTCCGCGCCGAGCGCCTCCCGGCCGCCCTCACTCAGGGCCAGCGCGACTTCTTCGGCGCCCACACCTACGAGCGCGTCGACGCCGAAGGCAAGTACCACACGCTGTGGAGCGGCGACCGCAGCGAAGTCCCCGCGTAATTCGCGGCAGGACAACCGGTCTCACCCGAAAGGCGGGGCAGGCGCCGACTCGGCGCCTGCCCCGCCTTCTCGTTCAGCACGCCCCACACCGCGAGGGCGATGAACGGCGCCGCCGTGACCGCGAGCGCGGCCGCGACCATCATGAGGACGAGGAACAGCCCGGAGGAGCGGCGGGGCGGGGCACAGGTGGTGACGTCATAGGGGCAGGCACAGCAACAGGACTATTCGGTCGGGGTGGGTTTCGCACTGGATGGGGCCTACCTGGACGTTGTACTCGCGGATGGTGCCGGAGTTGGGGTTTCGGAGCCGGAGGGTGCGGACGGGCGGGGTGAAGTCGACCGTGCCTTCGGACCAGTAGTGGCGGAAGTGGGGGTAGCGGGCCAGCTCGGCGACCAGGGTAGTGAGGGCGGGGTCGTCGGGGAGGCGGCCGACGGTCATGCGGAGCCATTGGACGTAGAGGCGGACCTCGGTCTGCCAGTCGGGTTCGACGAGTTTGGCTATCGGGTTGCCGAAGAGCCAGTGGAAGATATTGCGGTCCTCGCGGAGACCGGGGAGGGCGGCGTACCAGGCCTCGTTGGCGTCGAGGACGTCGCCGCAAGGGGCGATATAGGCGGCCGGGGCGGGTTCGAACAGGGCCAGGGCCTCGTGCTGGTCGGCGGTGAGGGAGTCGTACAGGTCCTCGGAGGTGGGGGCGTCGTCCGCGCGCAGGCCGGCCAGGTCGAAGAGGTGGCGGCGGTCGGTGGGGGTCAGGGGCGCCTTGGTGTCGAGGCAGCGCAGGAGGGCTTCGACCACGGACCGGGTGGGGTTGCCGCGTTCGCCCTTCTCCAGCAGCGTGACATAGCTGGCGCTGACGCCGGCCGAGTATGCCAGGTGTTCGCGGGAGAAGCCGCGTTCGTCTCGGAGGCGGCGTAAGGCCTGGCCGAAGCTGGGAATGGAGATGTCATCCGCCAGCCGGTCGCCGTCTCCGGTCACCGATGCCCGCCTTCCCACTGCCTGCTCGTCGCCGATTCCCGCTCGCAGTCACCGACGAGCAACCCATAACGGGATGCTGCCACACAACTCGTTTCGCGACGATCATGCGTTGGATCCTGTTTGTGTGTGTTGCAGCGCTTGTGGCGGCGGTGCCACGCGTGCTAGTCGCGCTTACCACACCGTGCCGCGATCGGGTACTGGGAAGGTGCTGGGTATCGCCATGGAGTCGGCGCAGAATCCGCGTCCGGCTCTCGCCGGGACATGATGGGCCGCATTACTTTTCGAGGCGTCTTCAATTTCTCGCTCTCGAAAGGTTCAACACATGTGGGCTCTGGTTCTCGCCGCGGTCGGTCTGATGACGGGTAGCGCGGTGGCCGCGGGTGCGGCGGGTAGCGCGGGATCGCTGGCCGGGAATATCTGACCGGTCAGGGCTGCGGGTCCGCGGCCATCGCGTCGCGGACCGAACTCTCCTGTGCGCCACGGAATGTCGGCTCGGGGTGCAGGAGAATGGAATAGACGGCCTTGGTGTCGGCCAATTGTTCGCGCAGCCAATTCTGGCGATAGACCATGGTGTGGGGCATGGTGTCGTCACCGACCGCGACCGTATCGATTCCGGCCGCGCGGCACAGCGCGATGGTGCGGGGCAGACTGAAATCCTGGGTGACCGCGATGGCGGAGGTGACGCCGAAGATGTCGTGGGCGCGCACGCACGATTCGTGGGTGCTGAATCCGGCGTAGTCGAGCGCGATCTTGGCGGCGGGCACGCCCTGTTCGATCAGGTAGGCGCGCATGGCGGTCGGCTCGTCGTAGGTGGAGCGGCCGTTGTCGCCGGTGAGCAGCAGCGCCTTCACCTTCCCGGCCGCCAGCAGCTGCCGGCCCAGGTCCAGGCGGGCCTTCAGATAGTCCGACGGCTTCCCGTTCGCCTTGACCTCCGCGCCGAGCACGATGGCGACATCGGCGGACGGAGCGCTCTCCACGCTGTACTCGTACTTCCGGTGCGCCATCCGGATCCACAGATCCGACGCGACCAATACCGTGAACCCCAGCACCGCGATCACGGCGCAGATCTTCACCACCCGCCGCAACGGCAACCATGTGGCGACCCGGCTGCGGGCGGAGCGGAGAGTGGAACGCAACGGCATGGTTGCCAGTGTGCCGGAACTCCCCGCGCCGATCGAACGACTTTTCGCCCGCGTCGCGACCGGATCAGATCGGCTGCACGCCGATCATCGGCAGCACCGTGCGCCGCGCGAACTCGCGGGCCGCGGTCTCGTCGGTGAGCGGGATCAGCCCGTCCGGCGTCAGCACCAGCGACTGCCCCAGCCGCGCGAACACCTCCGCCACCAGATCCGCGTCGAAGTCCGGGACGTCCCCGGAAGCCTGTAGCGCGCGCAGTTTCTCGGCCAGGTAGGTGCGTCCGACCGCGAGCACCGGCCCGGCCTCGGTGGTCAGCCGCGGCAGGATGGTGTCGGGTTCGGTGCGCAGCAGCCGCCGCAGCAGCTTGTTGTTGGCGAGCTGAATGATGAACGCCGCGAACACCTCGACCAGCTGCGCCTGCCCGGACTTGCCGACCGCGGCGCGGCGCACGCGTTCGTCGATCTCGGCGATGAACAGCTGCGCCTCGCGCACGCCGACCGCGGCGACCAGATCGTTCTTGGATTCGAATCGCCGGTACAGGGTGGCGGGGCTGATCCCGGCGCGACGGGCGATCTCCCCCATGCTGGTTCGCTTGATCCCGAAGTCCAGGAACGCCGACAGCGCGCTTTCCAGTAGCTGTTCGCCTTCGCTCCGCGGCTTCTCGAGAATGCGTTGCAGGATGGTGGGAACGGACGGCATCGAGTCTCCAGTCGATCGGGTGGACGACCCCGCGACAACGCGGTGAACGGCCGAGGCGCGGTAGCGCACAGGCCGATCCGAAAGTATCTCATTGCCTCGGGGTCGCGGTTCGTACCCCGTCCGATCAGTGAACGCCCGGTCCGGTCAGCGGACGTCGAGGGCGGCCATTTCGCTCTCGATGGCATTGGCCGCGAAATCGATGCCGCTGGAACGCAGTTCGTGGACTCGGCGTTGCAGCGCCTCGAATCCCCCTGGCTGCGCGGCGATGTCGGCCACGCTGATGCGCTGTCGGTGCATACCGTCGTGCTTGTACGACACCGTGAAACCTCCTGCTAGCCCCGAGCGCGGACCCGGCCGGCGGCGGCACAGCGCGGGCCGCCGGGAACGCATCCGCCGATGCTAGCAGCGTACTGACTGGTCACTTGTTCAGTGTGGGGCTTCTCACACGCCCCCTTCAGTCACACCTCTTGACCCTGCCGGTGCAGCGCCGAGTTGTGCAGGTATGCGGCCGCATTCAGGCGAATGTGATCGCGCTCGGCCTCGCTCAGCTCCCGGCGCACCTTGCCCGGGACGCCCGCCACCAGCGACCCCGGCGGGATCTGCGCGCCCTCGGGCACCAGTGCGTTGGCCGCGATCAGACTGCCCTCGCCGATCACCGCGCCGTTGAGGACCGTCGCGCCCATCCCGATCAGCACGTCGTCGCCGACCGTGCAGCCGTGCAGAATCGCGTTGTGCCCGACCGAGACACCCTCGCCCACGGTGCACGGGAAGCCCGGATCGGCGTGCAGCACGCAGCCGTCCTGGATATTGCTGCGCGCGCCCACGGTGATCTGGTCCATGTCCCCGCGCAGCACCGCCGAATACCAGACGCTCACTTCGCCTTCCAGCCGCACCCGGCCGGCCACGGTGGCGTTGGGCGCGATCCACGCGGTCTCGTCGATCTGCGGCGCGTGCTCACCCAGCTGAATCCTCATGGGGCGAACTTAGCGGCGGAACAGGGCGCGGTGGGCCGCGGGGGTGGTGCCCAGCAGCCGGTGGAAGTGATGGCGCAGATTGACGCCGGTGCCCAGACCGGAATCGGCGGCGACGCGATCCATCGTGTCGTCGGTCGATTCCAGCAGCAGCCGGGCGTGATCGACGCGCTGCTGCAGCAGCCACTGCTGCGGGCTGGCGCCGGTGCGATCGCGGAATCGCCGGGTGAAGGTGCGCCGCGACATGAGCGCCGTCCGCGCCCAGCCGTCCAGGTCCACCGGCTCGTCGAGATGGGTGCGGGCCCACACCATGGCGTGCTCGATCGGATCCTCGTCCACCGACTCCGGCACCGCGACCGGAATGTACTGCGCCTGTGAGCCACTGCGATGCGGGGCCAGCACGAGACTGCGCGCCAGTTCGGCCGCCATCCGGCTGCCGTGGTCGGTGCGCACCAGATGCAGGCAGCAGTCGAGCGCCGCGGCCGTGCCGGCGGAGGTGATCAGGTCGCCGTCGTCGGTCCACAACCGGTCGGCTCGTACCCGCACCGCCGGATAGGTGCGGGCCAGCTCGGTGGCCGCCGACCAGTGCGTGGTGATCTCGCGTCCGTCGGCCAGGCCGCTGGCCGCCACCGCCCACGCGCCCAGGCACAGGCCCACGATCCGCGCGCCGCGGGCGTGCGCCCGGTGCAGGGCCTCGCGAACCGGTTCGGGCAGTGGGCGATCGCGGTCCCACGCGGGGATCACGAAGGTGTCGGCGGTCTCGGCCGCCTCCAGGCCGTGGCCGACGACGATGTCGAATCCCGCGGGCGTGGCGAAGGTTCCGGGCTGCTCGGCGCACACCACCACGCGGTAGGGGCTGTGGTCGGGGCCGCCCGCGCCGATCCGGCCGAACACCAGGGTGGGGACCGACAGGTGGAAGGGGCTGATCCCGTCGTGCGCCAGAACGGCGACGGTGTGCTCGGCACTCATGGCCCGATCTTATCGATACGAGGCCTTCGGGCCACTGTCGGCGCTCGGCCCCGACGACGAAACTCGATGCCATGACGAACAAGATCGACACCGCGCCCGCCCTCGAGATCCTCCACATCGGCGGTCCCACCGTGCGTTTCGGCTACGGCGACCTGACCTTCCTGACCGACCCCACCTTCGACGAGCCCGGCAACTACCCCGGCCCGGTCACCCTCTACAAGCTCGCCGGACCCGCCGTCCCGGTCGCGGAGATCGGCCCGATCGACGTGGTGCTGCTCTCGCACGACCAGCACGCCGACAATCTCGACGCCGCCGGTCGCGCGCTGCTGCCGAGCGTCGAACACGTGCTGTCGACCCCCGACGCCGCCGAGCGCATGGAAGGCGTTCGGGGACTCGCGAACTGGGAGTCGACGCGGATCGGCGCGGTGACCGTCACCGGCGTGCCCGCGCTGCACGGACCGGAGGGCTGCGAGCCGCTCACCGGTGTGGTCACCGGGTTCGTCCTGCAGGCCGACGGGCTGCCGACCGTGTACGTCTCCGGCGACAACGCCTCGGTCGAGAACGTGCAGCGGATCGCGGAACGCTTCGGGCGCATCGACATCGCCATCCTCAATGTGGGCGCGGCGAACGTCGACCGCTTCGGCGATCTGGACCTGACCCTCAACGGCCGCACCGCCGCCAAGGCCTCGCTCGCGCTCGGTGACGCGCTGATCGTGCCGGTGCACGCCGAGGGCTGGGCGCACTTCTCCGAGCACCTCGACTACCTGACCCACCGCTTCATGCTCGCGGGACAGACCGACCGCCTGCGCATCCCGAGCCCGGGCGAGACGTTGGCCCTGGAACTCCCCGCCGCGGTAGCCCGCTGATAGTGGCCGCCGAATTCGGGCCGTGGCGCTGATGGCTGCGCGGCCCCGGCCGGGGAACTATGGCGGTATGAGAATCGGGGTTCCACGGGAGGTCAAGGAGCAGGAATACCGCGTCGCCCTCACCCCGGCCGGCGCCGGGGAACTGGTGCGGGGCGGCCACGAGGTGCTGATCGAGGCCGGAGCGGGCATCGGGTCCGGCTTCCACGATGCCGACTACCTCGAGGCGGGCGCCCGCACCGCGCCCACCGCCGACGACGTCTGGGACGCGGCCGAACTGGTGCTGAAGGTGAAAGAGCCCATCGCCGAGGAGTATCCGCGCATGCGGGCGGGGCAGGTGCTGTTCACCTTCCTGCACCTGGCCGCCTCCCGCGAATGCACCGACGCCATCCTGCGCTCGGGCATCACCGCCATCGCCTACGAGACCGTGCGCGCCGCGGACGGCACCCTGCCGTTGCTCGCGCCCATGAGCGAGGTGGCGGGCAAGCTCGGCGGCATGGTCGGGGCGTATCACCTGATGGCGCCGCAGGGCGGGTCCGGACTGCTGCTCGGCGGGGTGCCGGGCGTGCGGCCCGCGGACACGGTGGTGCTGGGCGGGGGCGTGGCGGGCGTCAACGCGGCGACCGTCGCGCTCGGCATGGGGGCGCGGGTCACGGTGCTGGACACCAATATCGCGCGCTTGCGGGAACTCGACGCCCGGTTCGGCGGGCGGCTCACCACCATCGGATCGAATACCGCCGAGGTCGAGAAGGCAGTGCTGGCCGCCGATCTGGTGATCGGGTCGGTGCTGGTGCCGGGTGCGCGGGCCCCGAAACTGGTGCCCGACAGTCTGGTCGCGCGGATGCGGTCCGGCGCGGTGCTGGTCGACATCGCCATCGATCAGGGCGGCTGCTTCGAGAGCTCGCATCCGACCACGCACGCGAAACCGACGTTCCACGTGGCGGACACGCTGTTCTACTGCGTCGCGAACATGCCGGGCGCGGTCCCGCACACGTCCACGGTGGCGCTCACCAATGTGACGCTGCCGTACGCGCGCGCCATCGCGAACCTGGGCTGGTCGGGCGCGTGCGCCGCGGATCCCGGTCTCGCGCAGGGGCTCACGGCCGACGCCGGTCGGCTCTACTCGCCGGAGGTGGCGGCCGCGCACGGCCTGGGGCCGGCGACGTACACCTCGTCCTGACCACGGTGGCGGGCCCGCGACCGGGGTGAATCCGGTTGCGGGCCCGCGGTGTCCGTCGCTCAGGACTCGGACGAGCCCAGCGCCCAATCGGGTCCCGCGCCGTCGGCCGGGAGGTCGCGGAGCTTGTCGGGGTTGCGCACCACGTCGATCTTGGTGATCCGGCCCTCGTCGATGGTGAACGAGAAGACGCCGGTGTTCTTGCCGTCGAACACCACCAGGCCGGGACGGCCGTTGACCAGCACCGGGCGACCCCACGCGCCGCCGATCTTCGACGCGAACTCCAGGAACCCGAGCAGCGTCGCGGCGACCTTGTCCGCGCCGTGCATCGGGTGCAGGAACGCCTGCACCTTGCCGCCGCCGTCGGAGGTGAAGGTGACATTGGTGTCGAGCACGCCCAGCAGTGCGCTCAGGTCGCCGGAACGCCACGCCACCGCGAACGCCGACACCACCTTCTCGTGCTCGTCGGCGCTGGCGGGGAAGCGGGGGGTGCCGTTCTCCACGTGTTTGCGGGCGCGCGAAGCCAATTGGCGCACCGCGGCGGGGGTGCGGCCCACGACTTCGGCCACCTCGGGGCCGGTCATGCCGAAGACGTCCTGCAGCACGAACGCGGTCCGCTCGGCGGGCGACAGCGATTCCAGCACCACCAGCAGCGCGGTGGTGACCCGCTCGTCCTGCGAGACGCGGTCGGCCGGGTCGTCCCAGGTGGTGACCTCGGGCTCCGGAAGCCATTCGCCCACATACTGTTCGCGCCGCGCCCGCGCCGACCCCAGATAGTCGAGGGCGAGCCGCCCGGTGACCGTGGTCAGCCAGGCGCGCAGGTTCTCGATCTGCGCATCCTCCGGGCTGGTCTCGTAGTACCGGACCAGCCGCAGCCACGCCTCCTGCACCACGTCGTCGGCGTCGCTGAGACTGCCGAGCGTGCTGTACGCGACCCGCCGCAGGTAGCCGCGATGCTCCTCGAACTGCCGTGCCAGCTCGGCCTGATCGGGCCCGTTCCGTCCGTCACCACTCATCGCAACCCTCGCCTTCGCTCACGCCCGCCCGATGGGGCGGACCGTTCACAGGACCGACGAGACAGCTCGCCGGGCTGTGACATTCCCCTGGAAAATCTAGCGAAGGCGACCGGACGGTTCGCGAATTCGCGGTGACGGGTCAGCGTCGCCGCAGACAGACGGCCGTGGCGGCGAGGACCGCCGTCGCGACCTGAACGGCCTCGGACAGCCGGACCGCGCGCCGCAGATCGGGAACCCGGGGGACCGGACCGTCACCGAGGGTGGGCCGCATCTCGATCCCGTGCCGGTACTCGGTGCGGCCGCCGAGCGTCACGCCCAGCGCGCCCGCCATGGAGGCTTCCGCCACACCGGCATTCGGGCTCGGATGCTTGCCCGCATCGCGCCGCCAGGCCCGCCAGGCGGCGGCGGGACGGCCGCCGATCACCGGTGCGAGGGCGGTGGTGAGCAGGCCGCTCACCCGGGCGGGCGCGAGATTGGCGACGTCATCGGTTCGCGCGGCGGCCCAACCGAACCGCCCGTAGCGTTCGTTGCGATAGCCGACCATCGCGTCGAGGGTATTGACGGCCCGGTAGGCCAGCAGTCCGGGAACGCCCGCCACCGCGCCCCAGAACAGTGGCGCGACAGTCGCGTCCGAGGTGTTCTCCGCGATCGATTCGAGCGCCGCGCGCGCCAGCCCGTCCGCGTCGAGCACCTCGGGATCGCGGCCGCACAACGACGGCAGCAAGGCCCGCGCGCCCTCGATATCGCCGGACTCGAGGCGATCGGCCATGTCGCGCCCGGTCTTGGCGAGGGTCGTCCCGCCCAGCACGGTCCAGGTCGCGGCGGCGGTGAGCGCCACCTCGCCGAGCGTCCGAACGATCTCGTTCGAACGCGGCCGCGAGGTGCGGTGTTTCGCCCGGGTCCGTCCGGAGACGGCGCGTCCCAACCCGATTCCGAGTCCCGTGACGGTCCCGACCAGCACGACTTCGTGCACGACTCCGGCGGCCCGGTCGTCTCGATAGGTGACCTGCTCGACCTGGATTGCCGCCGAACCGAACCCGGCCACCGGATGTCCGCGCCGGGGATCGCCCAGCATCCGGTCCAGGCCGAACCCGAGGAGCAGTCCGGCCGCGGTAGCGGTCGCCCTCAACGCCGGTTGCCGTAGCGGTCGGCGAGGCGGGCCTCGTTCGTGGCGGGCGCGGGTTTGGGGGCCGGGTCGTTGGGCTTCGACTTGGTTGCCGGAGCGGGTGATTCGGCCGCCTGCGTCGTGGCTTCGGTCGCCGGGGTCTCGGCGCCCGTCGACTTGGCGGCCTCGGACTTCTCGCGGCGGCGAGCGCGGATCTCGGCCCACACGAAGTAGCCGAGACCCAGCGGCGCCATGACGCCGAAGGCCAGCCATTGCAGGCCGTAGGACAGGTACGGGCCGGCGTCGAGCTGGGGGAGGGCGTCGGGGGTGAACGCTCCGGGCTGGCCCGCGTCGAGTTGCAGATACCCGCCGAGGCCGTCGGTCGGGATGGGCGTCAGCGGCAGACCGAGAACGGTCGCTTCCTGCTGGGTGTCGGTTGTGTACACCTGCCGGTAGCCGTCCTCGGTGGTCGGCGGCTTCTTCTCGATGACGCCCTCGGAGGCGCGGATGCGGGCCTCGAGGTGCTGCGGCCCGGTGGGCGGGTCGGCGATGGCGGGCGGGCGGGTGCCGCCCTGCGCGGCCGCGATCTGGCCGCGGTCGACCAGCAGGGTGCGGCCGTCGTCGAGCCGGAACCCGGCGAGCACGGTGTAGGCGGGCTGCCCGTCGAGGTGGCGCAGGCGCACCAGGACCGTCGAGTCCGGGACGTAGCTGCCATCGGCGGTGACCCGCCGCCATTCGGTGTTCTTGCCGTCGCCCGACAGCAGCCCGGCGATGTCCACCGGGTCGGCGTGCACCGAGGCGGCGATGCGGTCGTTGCGTTCGGAGGTGCGGGTGTTCTTGCCCAGCTGCCAGGGCGCGAGCACGGTGAAGCACAGGTAGGCGAAACCGGCCACCACCACGGCCAGGATCAGCCAGCTCGGGCGCAGCAGGAAGGTGAGGCGACGCAGCAGTGAACTCATGCGTACCGGCCTCCGGCCCGCGGTTCCTCGCCGAGCTGTTCGCGCACCCAGTCCAGCATCCCCGGCACGGCCGCCTCGATCTGTTCGCGCACCAACGCGAAATCGGACTGGTCGCCGTAGTACGGGTCCGGCACCGAGCGACCGTCCGCGTCCGGGTCGAAACTGCGCAGCAGCCGCCGCCGATCCGACGGCACCCCCATCCGGGCCAGGTCCCGCTTGTGCCCGGTGTCGAGCGCCACCACCAGATCGGCGTCGCGGTGGTCGTCCCCGATCACCGCCGCACTGTGCCCGGTCGGATACCCGTGCGCGCTGAGCTCCCGATCAGTCCGGTAGTCGGCCTCGTCCCCGACATGCCAGCTGCCGGTCCCGGCACTGCTCACCCGCACCCGATCCGCCAATCCCGCGCGCTCGAGATGCGCGGCGAAGATCTTCTCGGCCATCGGGGACCGGCAGATATTGCCGGTGCAGATAAACGTCACATGCAGGTCGCCCACGACAGCCATTCTGGCCGGTAGGCGCGGACGGCGGCCACGTAGGGTGGACGGCTGTGCCGGACGACACCGAGTTCCAGGATTTCGACCATGCCAGGCTGCGGCACCACGGGGACGTGGACGCGCGGCCGGGCATGGTGGATTTCGCGGTGAACGTTCAGGGCAGCGCGCCGCCGGAATGGCTGCGGGAGCGGCTGGCGGGACGGCTGGGGGAGCTGGGCCGGTATCCGGGGGAGGCGGACGAGCGGGCGGCGCGGGCGGCGGTGGCCGCGCGGCACGGGCGCTCGGCCGACGAGGTGCTGTTGCTGGCCGGGGTGGCCGAGGGGTTCGCGATGCTGCCGCGGCTGGTGTCACGGCTGGCCGCGGTGATCCATCCGTCGTTCACCGAGCCGGAGCTGGCGCTGCGCGAGGCCGGGGCGCCGGTGGCGCGGGTGCTGCTGGAGCCGCCGTACTCGCTCGACGGTGTCGTGGTGCCCGAGGACGCGGATCTGGTGGTGGTGGGCAATCCCACGAACCCGACCTCCGTCCTGCACTCGGCGGACAGCATTCGGGCGCTGCGGCGGCCGGGGCGCATCGTGGTGGTGGACGAGGCGTTCGCCGACGCCGTGCCGGGCGAGTTGGAATCCCTTGCCGGAGAGAGTCATCCGGATGTGCTGGTGTTCCGGAGCCTCACCAAGACCTGGGCGCTGGCCGGACTGCGCTGCGGGTACGCGCTCGGCGCGCCGGAGGTGCTGGCGCGGTTGAATCACGGCCGCGCGCACTGGCCGCTGGGCACCCTGCAGCTGGAAGCCATCGCGGCGGTGAGCGAACCGGCCGCGGTCGCGCAGGCGCAGCGGATGGCCGAGCGCATCGCCGTTGATCGGGCCGCCATGATCCCGCGGCTGCGGGAACTGGGCGTCGAGGTGCACGAGCCCGCGGCCGGGCCGTTCCTGCTGATCCGGGTGCCGGACGCGGAACTGTTGCGAAAGCAGCTCGCGGACAAGGGGATCGCGGTGCGCCGCGGTGATACGTTCCCCGGGCTGGAAACGGGTTTCCTGCGGGTCGCGGTGCGGCCGGCGGAGGCGGTGGACCGGCTCGTCGCGGCCATTCGCGACGTGGGTGTGTGATCGTGGCAGGCAGGATCGAGCAGGAGGTTCGGTTGTGACGACGGTGCGGCTGTCGGATCTCATCGCGGCGCTGGAAGCGGCGTACCCGCCCGGACTGGCCGAGTCCTGGGATTCGGTGGGCTTGGTGTGCGGTGACCCGCGGGACTCGGTCTCGCGGGTGTTGTTCGCCGTCGACGCCACGGCCGGGGTCGTGGACGAGGCCATCGAGTGGGGCGCGCAGGCGCTGGTCGTGCACCACCCGCTGCTGCTGCGCGGAGTGGACACGGTCGCGGCCGACACCCCGAAAGGCGCGCTGCTGCACCGGCTCATCCGCTCCGGCTGCGCGCTGTTCAGCGCCCACACCAATGCCGACTCCGCCGATCCGGGCGTCTCGGACGCGCTCGCGGCGGCGATCGGACTCACCGTCACCGGCCCGCTCGATCCGAAACCGCTGACCGCCCTGGACAAGTGGGTGGTGCAGGTGCCGGTCACGCACCGCGACGCCGTGCTGGACGCCCTGTTCGCGGCGGGCGCGGGCCGGATCGGCGCCTACTCCGACGCCGCCTGGACGGTCGCGGGCACCGGCCAGTTCCGGCCCCTCGAGGGCGCCAACCCGGCCCTCGGCGTGGTCGGCGAGCTGCACGAGGTGTCCGAGGATCGCCTCGAGGTGGTGGCCCCGCCGTCGCGCCGGACCGCGATCCTGGCCGCCCTGCGCGAAGCCCACCCGTACGAGGAACCCGCCTATCACGTCACCGAGCGCGCCGACCTGCCGTCCGGCCTGGGCATCGGCCGCGTCGGCGAGCTGCCCGCCCCGGAAACCCTGCGCGAGTTCACCGCTCGCGTGCGTGCCGCTCTGCCCGCCACCACCTGGGGCGTGCGCGCCGCCGGGGACCCGGACCGGATCATCCGCACCGTCGCCGTCTGCGGCGGCGCGGGAGATTCCTTCCTGGGCAAGGTCTCCCGCCTCGGCGTGGACGCCTACGTCACCTCCGACCTGCGCCACCACCCCGCCGACGAACACCTGCGTGCGGGCGGCCCGGCCCTGATCGACGCCGCCCACTGGGCCACCGAGTTCCCCTGGTGCGGCCAGGCCGAAGGTGTGGTCCGCCACGCCCTGCCCGGGCTCGAGACCCGCGTCTCCACCCTCCGCACCGACCCGTGGACCCTGGGCGCTAACGCCTGCTGACCTGGGCACCACCCTGGTGGTTCGCGGCCGTCTCGATTCTGGACTGCGCTCCGCCTCCCCGCGCTTGGAGCGGAAACAGGAGCGAAGCGGAGGGGTGGAGGAGGGAAGAATCGAGACTTCGGGGCCGCGAACCGGCCCGGAGCGGAGCGGAGGGCAAATTTCACACGGTACGGTGGGTGTCTTGAATTCGTCCAGAGCGTCCAGGAGACCTTCGCGTTGAATGCCGAACCATCGATCCAGGCCAAGCTGCTCGACCTCGCCGCCGTCGACGTCGAGCTGACGCGGATCGAGCATCGCCGCAAGGTGCTGCCCGAGCAGCAGGACGTGGATCGGCTGGCGGCGGAGCGCTCCACTCGTAAGGACGAGGCGGTGAAGGCCGAGATCCTGATCGACGACCTCGATCGCGACATTCGCAAGCTGGAAGGCGAGATCGAGGCCGTCCGCAAGCGCGAGGAGCGCGACCGCGGCATGCTCACCGCCGGTTCGGTCGGGGCCAAGCAGCTCTCCGAACTGCAGCACGAGCTGACCAGCCTGGAACGCCGCCGCAAGGTCCTCGAGGACGACGAGATCGAGGTGATGGAGCGCCGCGAGGCCGCGGCCGCCGCGCACGCGCACGCCGGGGCCAACCTGGACCAGGCCGAGGCCGAACTGGTCGACGCCGAGCGCCTGCGCGACAGCGCGCTCGCCGACCTGGCCGTGGCCCAGCAGCGCTGCGACTCCGACCGCGAAGCCCTGACCCGGTCCGTCCCCGCCGACCTGCTCGCGGCCTACGACAAGCAGCGCACCACCTACGGTGTCGGCGCGGCCCTGCTCCAGGCCCGCCGCTGCGGCGCCTGCCGCATCGAACTGGACCGCGGCGAGATCTCCCGCATCACCCAGACCGCCCCCGATGTCGTGGTCCGCTGTCCCGAATGCGGCGCGATCCTGGTGCGCACCAAGCACTCCGGGCTCTGACCCGCCCGCCGCGCGCCCCTCGGCGCGCGGCACCCGTGCCGCCCCGCGTGGACCGGCACACGACACGACAGCCCGAATACCGCGAAACCAGCACGGCGACGCGACAGTATCGACGCCTGGCCCGCGCGGACCTCGACGCCACGGCGGCGTGACCCGCCGGCGGATTCTCGGACCTGCACGGAAGGTGAACAGCGTTGGTGGACATGGTGATCGTGGAGGCGGACGGCGGCTCGCGCGGCAATCCGGGCCCCGCCGGGTACGGCGCGGTGGTCTGGGACGCCGATCGTGCGCGCGTCCTGGCCGAGCGCAAGGAATTCCTCGGGGTCGTCACCAACAATGTCGCCGAATATCGCGGGCTCATCGCGGGTCTGGAGGCCGCCGCCGAGCTGGGTGCGCGGGAGGTGTCCGTGCGCATGGACTCCAAGCTGGTCGTCGAGCAGATGTCCGGCCGCTGGAAGGTCAAGCACGAGTCCATGATTCCGCTCGCCGATCGGGCGCGGCGGCTGGTGGCCGGGTTCGATCGGGTGAGCTTCGCGTGGATTCCGCGAAAGGAGAACTCGCACGCGGACCGGCTCGCCAACGAGGCCATGGACGACGCCGACACCGTCGCCGAGGTCCGCACGGCGCTGCGGGAGTCGGGTCAGGCGCTCGGCCGACCGGCCGAACTCGGATCCGGCGCATCGAATTCGACAGCGGCCGAACGCGATTCCGGGAGCGGACAGGGCACGCTGGGGCAGGTCGCCGCCGCGGTGGCGGGCGGCGTCGTGGACAGTCCCGCATCCGCTGCGACGCCCGCACCCGGCTGGACCGGGGCGATCGGGCGGCCGACGCGGCTGCTGCTGCTCCGGCACGGGCAGACGGAATTGTCGGTGGAGCGCCGGTATTCGGGCCGCGGCAATCCGCCGCTGACCGAGCTCGGGCGGCAGCAGGCCGAGAACGCCGCGGCCATGCTCGCCCGCAAGGGCGGGATCGAGGCCATCGTGTGCTCCCCGCTGGGCCGGGCGCGGGAGACCGCGGAGGCGGCCGGGAAGGCGCTCGGGCTGCCGGTGCGGGTGCTGGAAGGCTTGACCGAGACCGACTTCGGGGCCTGGGAGGGAATGACGTTCCTGGAAGCCCGGGACCAGGATCCGGAGCTGCACGGGCAGTGGCTGGGCGATCCCTCGATCCCCGCGCCCGGCGGCGAGAGCTTCGATCAGGTGCGGGAGCGCGTCGAGTCGGTGCGGCGGGATCTGGTGGCCTTGTATCCGGGCGCGAATGTGCTTGTGGTCAGCCATGTCACGCCGATCAAGACGCTGCTGCAACTGGCGCTCGGGGTGGGTCCGTCGCTGCTGTACCGGCTGCACCTGGATCTGGCGTCGTTGTCGATCGCGGAGTTCTATCCGGACGGCGGCTCGTCGGTGCGCCTGGTCAACGACACGTCGTATCTCTGAGGAGACTGGTAACCCCTTGCGCCGCAGGGGGTTCGGTTCACGGACGTAGGGTCGCCATCAGGAATTCGGTCTGGTCGTAGACGGCCTTCTCGAACCAGTCGTCGAAGTAGATGTCGAAATGGCCGATCGGATAACGCTTCACGGTGGCGTGCTTGGTCCGCTCGGCCGCCTTCACGGTGGGGCCCGCCGGGGCCACCGAGTCGTTGTCGCAGATCGCGTACAGCACAGGCGCTTTGATGTCCTTGACGTGCCGCGTCGGATTGTCGAACAGCGTCGACAGCCCGATCCGCGCCGCCACCTTCGGCCGGTACTGCGCGCTCTCCTCGGCGAGCCGCCCGAATCCGGCGGGCACGTCGGCCGCGCTCATCAATGCCGCGGAGTGCTTCTTGCCCGCCAGCCGCGCGGTGATCGGACGCCGAATGATCGTCCCCACCACCTGATCCGTCACCGCCAGCGTCCCGGTCTTGATCAGACTGAACGGTCCCTTCGCCAGTGCCGAGGACCAGCCGCTGGTGAACGGGCACTGTGCCACCACCGCCGCGATGTAATGGTCGTCGGGAGCGACGGCGAGTACATGCCCGCCGCCGAAAGAACTGCCCCACAAAGCGATTCGCGTCGCGTCGATCCCGCGAATCGTGCGCGCGAACGCGATCGCCGCGTGCCAGTCCTCACGCTGGCGCGCGATATTGATCACCTGCCGGGGCTCGCCCCCACTGGCCCCGAAATGCCGATAGTCGAAGGCCAGAGCCGCGATTCCCACCGACGCGAAACGGCGCGCGTACCGATCCAACCCCATTTCCCGGTCCGCCCCCAGCCCGTGCCCCATGACCACCAGCGGGCGCGGACGCGGCGGTCCATCCGGGAGATACAGCCAGCCGGCGCACTGTTCGACACCCGAAGGGAACCCCACCTCGACACGCTCCATGACGCCCTACCGTACCCTGGTGGCCGCGGACGAGTCGGTCGGGCGGCCGCGGCGAGAGGAACGGGCAACACGTGTGCCACAGCCTGTCGCCGAGGAAAGTCCGGACTCCGGAGAGCAGGGCGGTTGTTAACGGCAACCCGGGGCAACCCGCGGGACAGTGCCACAGAAAACAAACCGCCGGCGGGCCGCACTTCGCGAGAAGTGCACCGCCGGTAAGGGTGAAACGGTGCGGTAAGAGCGCACCAGCGTGCCGGGTGACCGGCGCGGCTAGGTAAACCCCGCCCGGAGCAAGGTCGAAGGCCGCACTCGCGAGAGTGCGGCTGCGCAGGTGTTCGAGGGCTGCTCGCCCGAGCCTGCGGGTGGACCGCTCGAGGCACCCGGCAACGGTGTGTCCAGATGGATGGTCGCCACCCGGCGTTTCGACGTCGGGGACAGGATCCGGCTTACAGACCGACTCGTCCGCCTTTCCCCGTCGCGGGGTTCACCGTCCGGTGCCATCATGGAGGCACACCGTCGGATTTCCGATGGCGCGGAGATATTTTCGCGGAGCTCGCCATGGATGTTCTGTATCTGTTGATCGGATGGCTCGCCGCCATCGTCGTGATCGCCGGAATCGGCCTGGCGGCCGGGGTACGGGTGGTCACGCAATACGAGCGGGGCGTGGTGTTCCGGCTCGGGCGGGTGCGGGCCGTGCGGGATCCCGGATTGCGGCTGCTGATTCCCGGTGTGGACAAGATGTCGAAGATCTCCCTGCAGGTGGTCACGATGCCGGTGCCCGCGCAGGAGGGCATCACGCGGGACAATGTGACGGTCCGGGTGGACGCGGTCGTGTATTTCCGGGTCGTGGATCCGATCCGCGCCCTCATCGAGGTGCAGGACTATCTGTTCGCGGTCGCGCAGGTGGCGCAGACATCCCTGCGTTCGATCATCGGCAAGAGCGAACTCGACGATCTGCTGTCGAATCGGGAGCAGCTCAACAAGGGCCTCGAATTGCTCATCGACTCGCCCGCCCTGAACTGGGGCGTGCACATCGACCGCGTCGAGATCAAGGACGTCGCCCTGCCGGACGCGCTGAAGCGTTCCATGTCCCGCCAGGCCGAGGCCGAACGCGAACGCCGCGCCCGCATCATCTCCGCCGAGGGCGAATTGCAGGCCTCGCGGAAGCTGGCGCAGGCCGCCGCCAATATGTCCGACGCCCCCGCCGCCTTGCAGCTGCGATTCCTGGAGACCGTGGTTCAGGTTGCGGCGGAGAAGAATTCGACCCTGGTGTTGCCGTTCCCGGTGGAGCTGCTGCGTTTCCTCGAGCGCAGCGGGCGGATGCCGGCCGAGACCGCGCCGGAGGAGCCCGGCGCGTCGCAAGAGATGAGGGAGTAAGTCATGGCTGGTGTCGTTCAACCGGCGGCCATCGTGGTGCTGTTCGCCATCGCGTATGGATTCAAACTCTTCAGTGCCAAGTTCCCGGGCGGACTGCGCGGTAGGTAGGCGCACCGCGCGGCGAGCAGTGCGGCCGCGGGAAAACAGGCGGGCGGGCGGCGTGATCGACACCGCTCGCCCTTTTCCCTGCGCGAACCATCCGGTTGGATAAGAATTGCGGCGCGCCACACGGTGTGTACCGGCGCGGCTCGGCGTGTCGGGCGGGTTATCCGCCTTGAACTGGCACCGAACGTGATCGACGTCATAAAGTGTTGCGCGTTGGAAAGTCCCGTAGCGGTCCGCGACGGGACAAGGGCTCGACAATCGTCGGAAAGCAGGTCTCGTCTCAATGCGAATTGCTCGCAAACTGGCAGTGGGGGCGCTTCTCGCCGCTGCCGCCTCCGCTGTGCTGGGTGCCGGTTCTGCCTCCGCGGTGGCCGTGACGCCGCTGCCGGGCGGAATTCAGGTGGATCTCACCGCGGCGGACACTCAGTGGGTGGCGCAGAACCACTTCGGACAGGTCATCGCCGGCCTGCCGCATCCGTCGGCCGCGTCGTTCGGGGAAGCCCTGGACTCGGCCGCGTTGCTGTCGTCGCAGTACCCGGGCGGCCGCGTGGTGTTCACCGTGTACGGTCCGTTCAACGAGCTGAACGGCACGATGCTGGCCCTGCAGTAGGGCCAGTCTCCGCAGTGGAACTGCATCAACGGATCGTGTCGGCGCCGGTGGACTTCGGCGCCGTCCGAACCGAGTTCGGACTGGCCTCGGACTACCCGTCCGAGGCCGTCTCGGAAGCCCGCGACGCGGTCGACGCGTTCGCGGGCGCCCGAGCCGACCGGCGGGAGATTCCGCTGGTCACCATCGATCCCCCGGGTGCCATGGATCTGGACCAGGCCGTCTGCCTGGAGCGCACCCCGAGCGGCGGATTCCTCCTCCACTACGCCATCGCCGACGTCGCCGCGGTGGTCGTCCCCGGCGGGCCGCTGGCCCGCGCGTCCCTGGCCCGCGGCCAGACCTTCTACTTCCCCGACGGCACCGTCCCGCTGCACCCGCCGGTGCTGAGCGAGGGCCTCGCCAGCCTGCTGCCCGACGTCGACCGCCCGGCCGCGCTGTGGACCATCGAATGCGACGCGCACGCCGAACCGGTGCGGTTCTCGGTGACCCGCGCACTGGTCCGCTCCCGCGCCCGCCTCGACTATCAGGGCGTGCAGGCCGACGCCGACAACGGCCGCCTGCACCCGTCGATCGCCGCGCTGCCCGACTTCGGGCGGCTGCGCATCGCGGCCGGCATCGAGCGCGGCGCGATCACGCTGCGACTGCCCGCCCAGACCGTGGTGCGCGACGGTGCGCAATCCGGAGTCGATCACTGGCAACTCGCTATCGAGCCGCGCACCGCCGCGGACGATTGGAACGAACAGGTCTCCCTGCTGACTGGTATGTGTGCGGCCAGAATCATGCTCGATGGACATAACTCGAACGGCTCCGGCAAACCCGCGCTCCCGGGTTTGCTGCGGACCATGCCCCCGGCTCCGCCCGCCGCCATCGAGTCCATGCGGCGCACCGCCGCGGCGGTCGGGGTGGCCTGGCCACCGGACGAGTCGGTGGGTCGCATGCTGGCTGGTCTGGACTGCAATACTCCCGCCGCCCTGGTGCTCATGTCGGAGGCCGTCAGCCTGCTGCGCGGCGCATCCTACACGATTCTGAACGGTCAGGACCCGGAAACCCTGCGGCACAGCGCGATCGCCGGGACCTATGCTCACGTGACCGCTCCGCTGCGGCGCCTGGCCGACCGCTACGCCACCGAGATCTGCCTGGCCTACTGCGCGAAAACCGAAGTCCCGCACTGGGTCCACGACGAGCTCGCCGCCGCTGTCGACACCATGCGCCGTACCGACGCCCTGGCCGGGAAGGTCGACCGCGCCTGCCTGGACCTCACCGAGGCCACCGTCCTGTCCCCGCGCCTGCACACCGACTTCGACGCGGTCGTGCTCCGCGAGGCCAACGGCACCCGCCCCGCCGAGATCTTCATCGCCGACCCACCCGTGCTGGCCAAGTGCATCGGCCGCCCACCCGAAGGCGAGAACGTCAAGGTCCGCCTCGCCGAGGCTGACCCCGTGACCCGCACGGTCACCTTCAGCTACCCCGCCGGACCAGCGCCTTCGACGTCATACTCGACGTCATGACCGTCGAACCGTTTCCGCAGTGGTTGCGCCCCCCGCAGTCCGCGTTCGATTCGCGCCGTGATGTTTTCCACTGTCAGACAGTCTTTCGTCTGCGGCGCATGCATGGGCATGGGGCTGATCGATGTGTAGGGCACGAGCATCCATGCACCCGCGCCGCCGAGGCCGAGACCGGCCGCACCACTGCGATCATCACACCCTCTTGGATTTCGAAGATTCTGTGAAAGTGCTTTGTGCGCAAGGGGAACAATACCGCCCGGCGGACATAAGATTCGTTCTCTCGCAGGATAAATCGTCCACCAAGGGCTTCGGCCATGATCAACCAGGAGTACGCGGCCAGCACAACCCCAAGGCTTAAAGCTCGAGCTAGCGGGTCAACAGGACGCGATCCCTACGGAGCCGTTGAGGCTGGTGTGAAAGAGGAGGCAGACCAGGTGGTTCGCGGCAGAATACGAGCCGTTCGAAGATCCGGTGGTGTCGACGGGCTGTGCGGCGGTGACCGGCAGTGGCTCGGCTTGGGCGGGGGCGGCGAGGAGGGTAGCGGGGGTGCAGAGGCCGGCCGTGACGGCCAAGGCACCGAGGAACTTCTTCGAATTCATTTGGGACTCCATCTGTTTCGATCTGGACGGGAGTCAGTATCACAGTTTCGGGGCGCGCGCCTGTAGACCCGATAGCTGGGGTTACTTCTGTGTCAGGGAGCGTCTCGAGCAGCAACAGTCCCAGCCCGTCTCAGTTTTCCTGATCCGGCTCTTCTTCGAGCCTTCTGATGAGGGCCGAGGCGACGAGGCCGACGACGCGGTCTTCGTCGTGGGCCAGTTGTCGCAAGATGTCCAGCGCGATGGCCCCCGGCATCTCGGCGAGCGCCTGGGTCAGTCGCACCCGTACCGCCGAGTCCGCTGTGTGCGCGGTGAGTTCGTCTGCCAGCGCATTCATGATCAGGTCCGCCCACTTCGCGTCCTGTGCCAATGCTCCCAAGAGCTCGGCCGCCTCGACATCGTTCGGCCCCTTGACCACCGTATCGACCAGTGCCGGCACAGCCCGGGCCACGCCCCGCGCACCGAGTGAGAGAGCGGCATGTCTGCGGACCGTGGCGTCGGCGTCCCCGAGCGCGTCCGTAAGTATCGTGGTCGCTTCGTCGCCCGGTAGCTCGGCGAGTGCCAGGACCGCGCGCCGCCGGACTTCGACGTCTTCCGAGGCCAGGCCGAACGCCACGCTCGCCATGCCGTCGCCGTTGGCCCGGGCGAGTGCCCACCGAAGGGCCCCGGCAACGTTCGGATCGGATTCGGTCAGGATCGCCTCGGCCAGCAGTTCGGCAGGCACCGGCACGTCCTCGGCGGGGGCGAGGACGGCCTGCTGTCGCCGGGCGGCACTGCGCGAACGGAGTCCGTGCAAGAGCTCGACTATGCGTAGGACGTCTTGCCAGCCGCCTGGATCGGCGGCATCTACGGTACGGAGCCGCTCGAGGAGTTCTTGCTCCCGGTTCAGTCGTGCTTCGGTCCTTCGAATGAGGTCACCGACCAGTATGGACAGGCTGAATCCAGGATCGTCGAGAGCCTGTCCGATTTGGCGCAGGGAAAGTCCCAGCGACCGCAACCCCTCCACATGGAAGATCCGCCGGATATCGTCGGGTGAGTATTCCCTGTAGCCACTCACGGTGCGGCCTGTCGGTCGTACCAGCCCGAGGGAGTCGTAGTGCCTGAGCATCCGGGCGCTCACTCCCGAGAATCGCGCCACGTCGCCGATCAGCACGCCGTTGCCTCCTCCCGATCCGGACCGAGTGCGACGACCCGTCTCGCCTCACCGATAGCGAGGTCGAATCCGGCATCCGGGTCACTCAGGAGCCGCTGCGTGGCGCTCGCGTGCGCCCGCATCGTCGGGTCGTGACTTGTCATCGCCGCCTGCAGGACCGGCTCGACCACCTCGCCGAGTGCAACCAGAGCCCGGCTCAGACTCAGCCGTACCTCGCAGTCACCTCGGCCGAATTGCGTGGCCAGTTCCGCGGCCAGCCCCTCCTTCACCTCCTCCTCGTCGGGCACGAGAACGACCGCAGCGCGCCATGCACTCCGCGCGACCTCGTCGTCGGCATCGTGCAGCATCGAATGCGTAATCGCTGACCAGGTATTCGGGTCCCCGATCTTGGACAGCGTGTGCAACGCTTGGCTGCGGGCTTGCGCGTGTTCGGAATAGAGCTCCGCCCGTAGTGCGGGAACGGTGATCTCGCGCGGGAGGCGGGTCAGCGCCCACGTGAGCATGTCGCGCACGAAGAAGTCCGGCTCGATCGCGCACCGCTCTACGAGTGCATCGACGAAGAAGGGCTCGGGATGCGTGCCGGCTGCCAGAGCCGCCTCGAGCCGGGTCGATGAGTTCGCAGCGGCCAATGCCTCGAACAGTCGCATAGTGTGTGGGTTCCTGTGTGTCGAGTTGATGGGGACCACCTCCGACAGCCATTCAATGCCTTTACACAGTGACAAGGTCAAGCACGCACGGCCGATGTCGTGGCATCGCTGTACTCCACGATCACATAGGTAGTCGGCCGTCGCGTCCATCCTGGGCTGGGCAGGGCATGCGGAAGACAGGCATAGCCCACCTGAGGTTTCCCCGCTATCTCGGAGGGCTTGCCAGGTCGGTGTCAGACGGTGGCGACGATCTTGCCAATGCGGATAGCGGTGGCTGCGACGATGTCGTCGAGGGCGAACACGGTGTCGATTATGGGATGCGATGTGCCGCTGCGGAAACCTGCCAGGCTACGCGGAAACCGGTTGCCGCCAGGCAACTCTCACGAGCGCTGTCCAGCGCCGAAGGTGCTCACGATCACCTGTGCTCGACGGCATGCCGACCAGATCGGCAGCGGCAAACCTCGGTGCTCACTTCCCGACCCGCGCGCGTCGAAGTGCCGATCAGTCTGATCACGGCTGCCGCGGATTCTGGGTCACCGACGACGAAGATGGTAAGGCGGCAAGCAGATTCGTCGTAGGTCCAGTGGACGTTGAGCTGCACTGGGACGCTCGAGTCGCCGATCGCGGTCGCGGCGAGGTGTGCGGTGATCCGGTCCATCGCGAGACGGTCGACGTCGTCGATGTGCACGACAGACGAAACGTGCACGTGTGGGGTACTGATCGGTTCGTCGGGTACCACGCCGGTGAAGGCACGAAGGTCCCGTTCGCTGATTCGGTACTGCTTGCCCATCCGCACGGCCGGCAGGCGGCCGTCTCGAACGTATCCGCGCACGGTACGCACATGCAATCCGAGAATGGCAGCCACCTGTTCGGCCGAATACAGAGCCACGGTCATCAACACAACGTACCGGGCGGTTAGCAGGAGACATCAGTTTGAGTGAGCCGGACCAGGATCGGCGGCTTGGAGAATCTGACGCCGGCCAACGCGCCCGCATGGGCTGACTCGATGGTGGTACGAAGACAGCTCGGTGCAGGTCGAGCAGCTCGATCGCCGTCCCCGCAGTGTCTCGAACCCGTCGTCACCTATCTGAACATTTGTAATAAACAGATGTATTGCACAAACGCACTAAACGGCTGTCTGCCATCAACACAGTTCCGCCACACCGACTTTGAGGACAGGGCCTAGGACCGTGCGTCAGCTCAGTGGGTGGTGGTGGACGAATTCCACGGCGTCCGGGTACTCGCCGAGGGCCTTGGCGGCCGCGGCTTCCTCGGCGTCGCAGAGGTGTCGGTAGCCGGAGTCGGCGGTGTCGGCGACGTGGGTGCGGATGGTGAGGAGGGCTTCGACGGCGTCGCGGTGGTCGCCGAGGACGCCCTGGAGGTGTTTGGCCTTCTTGCCGAGGTCTTCGGCGGGTTTGCCGAGGACGGCGGTAGCGGCTTCGGCGGAGTAGCGCAATCGCTTGGCGGCCTTGCGGATATCGTGCAGGCGCTCGATGCGTTCGGGGCCGGAAAGCCCGTGTTCGGAGTGGACGAGGTGGCGTAGCTCGCGCAGGTCGCGGCGCAGCACCTTGGTGAAGACCGGCTCGGCGGGTTCGTCCGCGTGGGAGTGCTTCAGGGGCGGGTCGGTGATCAGGCCGTGCAGGGTGCTGAGCAGGGCGGTGTAGCGGTCGCCGTCGAACGCGTGGACCACCTCGCGGTGCGCGTCGGCGTAGATCTGCCGTTCCTCGGCGACCAGGCGGTGACCGAAATCCCGGTGGGGAGAGGGGGTCTCGTCAGTCTGGTGGGACGGCGGGCTATCGCTGGCCGTGTCATCGTCCAGCAGGGCCGCGAAGCGTTCGGCGCGGACCTCGGCGTCTCGGGCGACGCCGAGCAGTCCGGCCATCCAGCGCAGCTCGTCGGTGATCTGGCCGACGGCCTTGCGGCGCAGCACCCGGCGGTAGGACTTCAGTACGCTGCGCAGCCGCCGGGTGGCCACCCGCATCTTGTGTACCGAGTCCGGAAGGTCCTGGCGCACATCGGGTTCGGCCGTACACAGCCGGTCCACATCGGCGGCTACTGCGTCGACCAAGGCGGGACCGGCTGTGGTGCTCATCTACGTCCTGTACTTGTCCGTGGCTTCCACCAGATGGTGGGTGATGCCGGGTTCGAGGGCCGCGTGGCCGGCGTCGGCCACCACGTGCAGTTCCGAGCCGGGCCAGGCCCGATGCAGATCCCAGGCGCTGGTGGCCGGGCACACGACGTCGTAGCGGCCCTGCACGATGACGCCGGGAATGTGGGCGATGCGGTCGATGTCGCGCAGCAGCTGTCCCTCGTCGAGGAAGCCGCCGTGGACGAAGTAGTGGTTCTCGATGCGCGCGAAGGCCAGCGCGAAGCGCGGATCGGCGGTCTCGGCGACCCGATCCGGCTGGGGCAGCAGGGAACTCGTGGCACCCTCCCAGGTGGACCACGCGACGGCCGCGTCGGTGGCGAGAGCGGCATCGGGGGAGTGCAGCAGGCGGTGATAGACCTCGACGAGGTCACGCCCGCGGTCGGCTTCCGGCACCGGCGCCAGGAACTTCTCCCACTCGTCGGGGTACACGTACCCCGCGGAGCCATTGTAGTACCAATCGATTTCCTTGCGCCGCAACAGGAATATGCCGCGCAGCACCAGCTCGGTGACCCGGTCCGGGTGGGTCTGCGCGTAGCTCAGCGCCAGCGTCGAACCCCACGATCCGCCGAACACCAGCCACCGCTCGATGCCCAGATGCGTTCGCAGCCTTTCGATATCGGCGACCAGATCCCAGGTGGTGTTGTGCTCGAGGCTCGCTCCGTCGGCGATGTGCGGCGTCGACTGCCCGCACCCGCGCTGATCGAACAGCACGATCCGGTACGCCTCGGGATCGAAGAACTGCCGGTGATAGGGCGCGGTGCCGCCGCCCGGTCCACCGTGCAGGAAGACGGCGGGCTTGCCGTCCGGATTGCCGCTCACCTCGTAGTAGAGCGACTGACCGTCACCGACCTCCAGCTTGCCCTGCTCGTAGGGCTCGATCGCCGGGTACAGGGTGCGCATCAGCCCGCCACCAGCCCCGCGGCCATGTTCGGGATCTCCAGCGCCGACAGCGTCTGATCACGGACGTCGGAACAGCTCTTGGTGGTGACCCGGTCGACCACGCCCCGATCGCCCGGCAGTTGCAGCAGGAAGCCGTTCTGGGTGGCCCACTGCAGCACGGTCGCGTTGAACGCGATCTTGCCCAGCGTCGGCCCCTGCACCCGCCAGTCCGACAGCTGCGGGCGCAGCATGTCACAGATCTGCTTGGCCTGATCCTCGGAAATGTTCAAGGCCGCACCGGTGCTCGGGGCGGTCGTCGGCGCCGAGGTGAGCGGCGAGCCGGAGCCCTTGGGCTGCGACGACCCGGTGGAGGTGTTGTCCCCGCACGCCGCGGTCAGCGCGACGGCGGCCAACGCCGCGCCCAGCAGCGAGGTACGGCGGATCCAGCGACTCGTTCCACGATCCATGAATTCCCTTTGGTCGTTCCAGCTCGTTGGCTTTCGAGTCTGCCACCAAATTCGCGCTGTGGACCGAGTCGACGGGCCCGAAGGCTGAGAGATAGCCGGAAGCTATGGAACGCGGGCGGGTGGGGCGTCGTCGGGTGGCCTCAGCGAAACGCCCCCGCGATCATCGCGGGGGCGTTCTCGTTCGGTACGCGGCCGGACGGCTCAGTAGCTGTGCTCCGGGCCGGGGAACACCCCGCGCCGCACCTCGTCGGCGTAAGTGGCTGCGGCGGTGCGCAATTGCCCGCCCACATCCGCGAACTGCTTGACGAACTTGGCGGTCTTGCCGCCGGTGTAGCCCACCATGTCCTGCCAGACCAGCACCTGCGCATCGCATTCCGCGCCCGCGCCGATGCCGACGGTCGGAATGGTCAGCTTGCGGGTGACCTGCCCGGCCAGCTCCGCGGGCACCATCTCCATCACGACGGAGAAGGCGCCGGCCTCCTGCACCGCGATCGCGTCGGCGACGAGCTGCTCGGCCCCGTCGCCGCGGCCCTGCACCCGGAATCCGCCCAGCGTGTTGACGCTCTGCGGGGTGAACCCGATGTGCGCCATCACCGGGATGCCGGCGGCGGTCAGCTTGTGGATGGTGTCGGCGACGCGCTCGCCGCCCTCCAGCTTCACCGCGTGCGCCCCCGTCTCCTTCATGAACCGCACGGCCGTGGCCAGCGCCTGCTCGGGGGAGGACTCGTAGCTGCCGAACGGCAGGTCGGCCACGACCAGCGCGTGCGGAGCGCCCTTCACCACGCCGCGGACCAGCGGAATCAGCTCGTCGACGGTGATCGCCACGGTGGTGTCGTAGCCGTACACCACATTGGCGGCCGAGTCGCCGACCAGGAGGACCGGAATCCCGGCCTCCTCGAAGAGCCGAGCGGTGGAGTAGTCGTAGGCGGTGAGCATGGACCAGCGTTCGCCCGCCTGCTTCATCTGCTGCAGGTGCTGCACTCGCGTCTTCCGCTTCCGCTCCGCCTCCCCGCGCTTGGGAGTTTTCGGCGCCGAACCGTACACAGGGGTTTCCGCATCGGATACGGACATCATCGTCCCTTTCGTCGTTCCTCGAGGCCCGTGCCGGGTCCCCGGGTTGTTCTGACGTCCTCAGTCTGCCATCGCGGCCGCTCACCCCAGGAATGCGATTCCTCACATCTCAGCCGACCGGTCCCTTCGCCAGTTGGACCCGCGCGGACCGGTTCTGCCCGGTCGCGTCGGTCCACTTCAAGGTGACGGTGTCGCCCGGATGGTGCAGGTCCATGGTGGCGGTGAGGTCGGTGGCCGTGGTGATGGTGTGGTCGTCGAGGCCGGTGATGACGTCGCGGGCGGCCAGCCCGAGCTGATCGGCGGGCCCGCCCTGCACCACGCCCCGGATCTGCGCGCCGCCCCCGGCCGAGGTCACCGAGACGCCGATGAAGGCGGTGTCGCCGATGTGGATGCGGTCCGAGCCCTGGCCCGCCTGGATCTGCTTGGCCACCCCGACGGCCTTGTTGATCGGGATGGCGAAGCCCTGACCGCCGCCGATGCTGAACCGGAAGCCCTTGGACGCGGCCGTGTCCATGCCGATCACCTTGCCGGTCGCGTCGACCAGCGGGCCGCCGGAATCGCCGGGTTCGATATTCGCGGCCACCTGGATGAGACCGGTCAGCTGCTCGGAGCTGCCGGTGGCGTCGTCGCTGGCGGTGATGGACCGGTTCAGCGCGGTCACCGTGCCCTGGGCGGGAGTGGGCTCGCCGCGGCCGCCGGCATTGCCGACACCGACCACGGGGTCGCCGACCGTCACCTTGTCGGAGTCGCCGAGCGGCGCGGTCTGCAACCCGGACGCCCCGCTCAGTTTGATGACGGCCATGTCCTCGCTGCGATCGAACCCGACCACGGTGGCCTCGTAGGTCTGCCCGTTCCCGAGATCGGTTGCCGAGATCTTGGTCGCGCCCTCCACCACGTGATTGTTGGTGAGCACGAGGCCGTCCGAGCCCAGCACGATGCCGGTGCCCGCGCCCTCGCCGTTCTGCAGCCCCAGCTCGGTGTCGATATCCACGATGCCCGGTACCGCATTTCGCGCGGCCGCGTCGAGATCGGCTGGCGCGGTGGTGAAGTCGATGGGCTGGCTCTTCGTCACCCCGCCCGGCGATTCCGCGATCGGCGCACCCGGCATGGTCGAGGGCCCGCACGCGACCAGTCCCAGCGTGGCGGTCAGCGCGACCACCGCCGCCGCGGCGATACGCAGCGCGCGGGGGCGGGACGAGCGGGTGGTGGACCGATTCGGCGAAAGTGGTTGCACGGACATGGCATCCCCTCGTACGTAGAGCCCCCCGGTTCTCTCCCATTAAGCATGCGGTTTCTGAGAGCGGCCTGGGGACTTTCCGTGCGAACACCCACGTACCGGACAGGACCGGCACCGAACCTCCACCATCGCCGAAACCGTGACATGGCACGATCGTGGGATGGCGTTGATGCGAACCGGCCGGGTCGTGCTCATGGCGACGGCGTTGGCGATGACCGCGGCTGCGTGCACCAGCGTGGTGGACGGCAATCCCACCGCGTCGGCACCGGTGGGGATGGAATCCTTCTACAACCAGACCCTGAACTGGGGCAGCTGCCGCGAGTACAGCGAAGACCAGATGCCGCGCGACGCCGAGTGCACCCGGGTCACCGTGCCGGTCGACTACGCCAATCCCGGCGGGGCCACCGCCAAGATCGCCATCTCGCGGGTCAAGGCGAACGGCGACAAGATCGGTTCGCTGCTGTTCAACCCCGGCGGCCCGGGTGTGACCGGCCTGAGCATGGTCACCCTCGGTGACAGCACCGCGCTGGCCGACCGCTTCGACCGGGTCGGCTTCGATCCGCGCGGTATCGGTGCGTCGCAGCCCGCGATCAAATGCCGCACCGACGCCGAGAACGACGCCCAGCGCGCCGAGCCGAACCGGGACAACTCTCCCGCCGGCATCGCCGCGCTGGAGGCGGAGAACAAGGACTTCGCCAACAAGTGCGTGGAGCGCACCGGCAAGGAGTTCCTCGGCCACGTCGGTACCCGCGAGGTCGTACAGGACATGGACGTGATCCGGGCCGCGCTCGGCGACCCCAAGCTCACCTACGTGGGCTACTCCTACGGCACCCGCCTGGGCTACGCCTACGCCGAGAAGTTCCCCGACAAGGTCCGCGCCCTGGTCCTCGACGGCGCGCTGGATCCGGAACAGGATCCGGTCAAGGAGTCGGTGGCGCAGGCGGCCAGCTTCCAGAAGGCGTTCGACGCCTACGCCGCGGACTGCGCGGCCAAGGAGAAGACCAACTGCCCGCTCGGCGACGACCCGGGTCAGGCCACCAAGAAGTTCCGCGCCCTCGTCGACCCGCTGTGGGACAAGCCGGTGCCCACCCAGGACGGTCGCGGCCTCCACTACGGCGACGCCATCACCGGCGTCCAGCAGACCCTGTACTCCAACCGCCTGTGGCCCGCCCTCACCAAGGGCCTGCGCGAACTGGCCCAGGGCAGCGGCGACACCCTGCTCGCGCTGGCGGACATGTACGACGGCCGCCACGACGACGGCACCTACGACAACAGCGCCGACGCCTTCAACTCCATCCGCTGCGTGGACGACCCGGCCGTCACCGATCGCGCCGTCGCCGCCAAGCAGGACGCCGACTACCGCCGCGTCGCGCCCTTCCTCGACGACGGGCACGGCAGCGATGCCGCGCCGCTGGAACTGTGCGCCATCTGGCCGGTCCCCAGTACCAGCACCCCGCACAAGATCTCGATCCCGAACCTGCCCAAGGTCGTGGTGATCTCCACGACCGAGGACCCGGCCACCCCCTACCAGGCGGGCGTGAACCTGGCCCAGCAGCTCGGCGCCTCGCTCATCACCTTCAACGGGACACGCCACACCGTGTCGCTGTCCGGTGTGAAATGCGTCGACGACCCGGTCATCGACTATCTCGTGGACCTGAAGCAGCCCGCCCAGGGCCTCACCTGCTGATCGGCGACGCCCGGGCCGCGCGCCGGAATCTCCGCGCGGTTCGGGGTCGTCACTGCTGACAGTTCCGAGAGTTGAATCTGTCGGCGTATGTAACACGGATTTAACTCCGGGACCCTACGCTCGCGGTCATGGACCGTCAGAAGGAATTCGTGCTCCGGACGCTCGAAGAGCGGGACATCCGTTTCGTGCGTCTCTGGTTCACCGATGTCCTGGGATATCTCAAGTCCGTGGCGATCGCGCCCGCCGAGCTCGAGGGTGCGTTCGAGGAGGGTATCGGCTTCGACGGTTCGGCCATCGAGGGGTTTGCCCGGGTCTCCGAGGCGGACATGGTGGCCAAGCCGGATCCGTCCACCTTCCAGGTGCTGCCGTGGTCCACCTCGAAGGGCCACCAGCACTCGGCGCGCATGTTCTGCGATATCGCCATGCCCGACGGCTCGCCGTCCTGGGCCGATCCCCGCCACGTGCTGCGCCGCCAGCTCAACAAGGCCGCTGACCTCGGCTTCAGCTGCTACGTGCACCCCGAGATCGAGTTCTTCCTGCTCAAGCCGGGCCCGCACGACGGCACCGCGCCCATCCCCGCCGACAATGGCGGATTCTTCGACCAGGCCGTGCACGACGAGGCCCCCAACTTCCGTCGCCACGCCATCGACTCGCTCGAGTCCATGGGCATCTCGGTGGAGTTCAGCCACCACGAGGGCGCGCCGGGCCAGCAGGAGATCGACCTGCGCTACGCCGACGCGCTGTCCATGGCCGACAACGTGATGACCTTCCGCTACCTGATCAAGGAAGTGGCCATCGACGAGGGCGTGCGCGCGAGCTTCATGCCCAAGCCGTTCGCCGACCACCCGGGTTCGGCCATGCACACCCACATGTCGCTGTTCGAGGGCGAGCAGAACGCCTTCGCCGACCCGGACGACCCGGACAACCTGTCCGAGACCGCGCGCGCCTTCATCGCGGGCATCCTCGAGCACGCGCACGAGATCTCCGCGATCACCAACCAGTGGGTGAACTCCTACAAGCGCCTGATCCACGGCGGCGAGGCCCCGACCGCCGCCTCCTGGGGTCGCTCGAATCGTTCTGCGCTGGTGCGCGTCCCGATGTACACCCCGAACAAGTCGGCCTCGCGTCGTGTCGAGATCCGCAGCCCTGACAGCGCCTGCAACCCGTACCTGGCGTTCGCGGTGCTGCTGGCCGCGGGTCTGCGTGGTATCGAGAAGGGCTACACGCTGCCGCCGGAGGCCGAGGACGACGTGTGGTCGCTGACCTCCGCCGAGCGTCGCGCCATGGGCTTCCGCGAGCTGCCCGCGTCCCTGGACGAGGCGCTCAAGGCGATGGAGAAGTCCGAGCTGGTCGCCGAGACCCTGGGCGAGCACGTCTTCGACTTCTTCCTGCGCAACAAGCGTCGCGAATGGGCGGGCTACCGCGCTCAGGTGACGCCGTACGAGCTTAAGGAATACCTGGGTCTCTGAACCCGGCAAAGCACCCGAATCGGGCCGCAATCCTCGCGATTGCGGCCCGATTCGCGTCTCACGCCGGCACTCCCGGGACCCGAGCGGCACGTCACCGCGGCCACTCGGTGGCGTCGCGGACCGGAAGCGGATTGGACACAGTGTCTGGTTTGGGTGGGATGGGTGGCATGTCTGGTGGTCGCGGCCTGTAATTTGGTGGGCATGGTTCGGCCACCGACTGCTCGTTCCGCTGTGCCCGGTGTCGGGCGGCTCGGTCTGCTCGAGCCGTCGGCCGCCGCCTCTCTGCGAGAGTTGGCGTGGGACAACGTGGACAGCGTTCCCCTGCTGTGGGCGCTGTCGCGTTCCCCCGACGCCGATCTGGCGCTGCTGACGCTGATCCGGCTGCGCGAGCAGCTCGGGAGCGATTGGGCCGCCGTGGATTCCGAACTGCGCCGCGACTCCGCGCTGCGCGGGCGGCTGTTCGCGCTGATCGGCTCCTCCAGTGCCTTCGCCGACCACCTGGTGGCCGATCCGGGCGCGTGGCGGCTGCTGCGGCGGCCCACGCTGCCCAGCCGCGCGGAAGTGCTGGCGGATCTGCTGGACGCCGTGCAGGCCGTCCCGGAGAACGGGGCCGCGGCCGGGCCCATGATGTACCGGGCGGGGATCTCCGGGCCCGAGGCGATCGCCTTGCTGCGCAAGCGGTATCGCGATCAGCTCATGCTGCTGGCCGCCATCGACCTGGCCGCCACCGTCGAGAACGAACCGGTGCTGCCGTACGAGCAGGTGGGTCAGCACCTCACCGATCTGGCCGACGCCGCGCTCACCGCGGCGTTGTCGGTCGCGGTCGCGCGGGTGTGCCAGGACCGCGAGGTGCCGGTGCACCTGGCCGTCATCGCCATGGGCAAATGCGGTGCGCGGGAACTGAACTACGTCTCCGACGTGGACGTCATCTTCGTCGCCGAACCGGCCGACACCACCGCCACCCGGCTCGCCGCCGAGATGATGAGCGTCGGCAGCGCCGCGTTCTTCGAGATCGACGCCGCACTGCGGCCCGAGGGCAAGGCGGGCGCGCTGGTCCGCACCCTGGACTCGCACGTCGCCTACTACAAGCGCTGGGCGCGCACCTGGGAATTCCAGGCGCTGCTCAAGATGCGGCCCGCCACCGGTGATCTCGACCTCGGCCGCGAATACCAGAAGGCCCTCATGCCCATGGTGTGGGCGGCCAACGAACGGCCCGACTTCGTGGCCGACGTGCAGGCCATGCGCCGCCGCGTCGAGGACCTGGTGCCCGCCGATCTGCGCGAACGCGAGCTCAAACTCGGGCACGGCAGTCTGCGCGATGTCGAATTCGCCGTCCAGCTGCTGCAATTGGTGCACGGCAAGGCCGACGAGTCGCTGCACGTGCAGAGCACCGTGGAGGCGCTGGGCGCGCTGGCCGCGGGCGGCTATGTGGGCCGCGACGACGCCGCCAACCTCACCGCCTCCTACGAATTCCTGCGCCTGCTCGAACACCGGCTGCAGTTGCAGAAGCTCAAGCGCACCCACACCCTGCCCGCCCCCGAGGACGAGGAGGGCATGCGCTGGCTGGCGCGCGCCGCGCACATGCGCCCCGACGGCCGCCAGGACGCGGTCGGGGTGCTCACCAGCGAGATCAAACGCAATGCGGTGCGGGTGCGGCGGCTGCACGCCAAGCTCTTCTACCGGCCGCTGCTGGACTCGGTGGCGCGGATGGACGCCGCCGCCCTGCGGCTGAGCCCCGCGGCGGCCGTGCGGCAGCTGGCCGCGCTGGGCTATGTGTCCCCGGAGAACGCGCTCGGCCACCTCAAGGCGCTGACCGGTGAGGTCGGGCGCAAGGGCCGCATCCAGGCCCTGCTGCTGCCCACCCTGCTCGAATGGCTCGGCGAGACCCCGAATCCCGACGCGGGCCTGCTCGCCTACCGGCGGGTCTCCGAGGGTCTCGACAACGAGATCTGGTTCCTGCGCGAACTGCGCGACGAAGGGGCCATCGCGCAACGGCTGATGATCGTGCTCGGCTCCTCGGCGTACCTGCCGGACCTGCTGATCAACGCGCCCGAGACCATCCGCATGTACGCCGATGGCCCCAACGGGCCGCTGCTGCTGGCCACCAAGCCCTCGGATGTGGCGCGCGGAATCCTGTCCGGGGCACGGCGTTACGACGATCCCAAGCGCGCGGTCGCCACGGCCCGCTCGCTGCGCCGGCACGAACTGGCCCGCGTCGCCTCCGCCGACGTGCTCGGCATGCTCGACGTCCAGCAGGTGTGCGAGGCGCTGTCCTCGGTGTGGATCGCCACCCTGGAAGCCGCGCTACAGGCCGTGATCCGGGCCAGTGAGGCCGAACTCGGCCGGCCCGCGCCCGCGGACTTCGCCGTCATCGGCATGGGACGGCTCGGCGGCATGGAACTGGGCTACGGTTCCGACGCCGATGTGCTGTTCGTCTGCGACCCGCGCCCCGGCGAGGACGAGACCGTCGCCGTGAAATGGGCTGTCAGCGTGGCCGAACAGGTGCAGCGCCTGCTCGGCGCGCCCAGCGTCGACCCGCCGCTGCAGGTCGACGCCGGACTGCGCCCCGAAGGCCGCAACGGCGCGCTGGTCCGCACCCTGGCCGCGTACGCCGCCTACTACCAGCAGTGGGCGCAGCCGTGGGAAGTCCAGGCGCTGCTGCGCGCGCATCAGGTGGCGGGCGACCCCGAACTCGGAGTCCGCTTCCTGCGCACCATCGATCCGGTCCGCTACCCCGAGGGCGGCATGTCGCCGGAGGGTGTCCGCGAGATCCGCCGCATCAAGGCCCGCGTCGACTCCGAACGCCTCCCGCGCGGAGCCAACCCCGCCACCCACACCAAACTGGGCCGCGGCGGCCTGGCCGACATCGAATGGACCGTCCAGCTCCTCCAACTGCTGCACGCCCACGAGGTCCCCGACCTCCACAACACCTCGACCCTGCAATCCCTCGACGCCATCGAACGCGCCGAACTCATCGACACCGCCGACGCCGAACTCCTCCGCGACGCCTGGCTCACCGCCACCAAGGCCCGCAACGCCCTGGTCCTGGTCCGCGGCAAACCAGCCGACCAACTCCCCGGCCCCGGCACCCTGCTGTCGGCGGTAGCCCGGGTCGCGGGCTGGCCCAACGATGACGGCAGCGAGTTCCTCGACCACTACATGCGCGTCACCCGCCGCGCGAAAACGGTGGTGGAAAGGGTCTTCGGCGGCGAGTAGCAACTCACACGCCCTCGACCCAGGACCATCCGGCCCCACGGGCGATGGCGAGTAGCTGCTTGCGCGCGCTGCACGAACCGGGCCGGTGCCCATCGCCTTCGGCGCACAGCCGATGTGGCCACAACAGGATCTTCACGCTGTCGGAAGTCTGCGTCGACGGTGTCAGCGGCAGTCGATGATGGCTTACGCGAGATGTGGTCCGGGACAACGTCGTCACCGCCCGGACCGATGCCGGCCGCGGTGCCGACGCCCCGCCCGCCCGCTCGCCGGCGCCTCCACATACCTCGAACCGTCGAGACACAGTCGGAGAAACCGGGCCTCACCACCCGGATGCTCATCCCGGTAGAAACCCCACACGCTCCAGCCGATCACGGCCAGGCAGAGAGCGAGAATCGACAGCAGCGCCCAAGTGTCCCAAAGCATTACGGCATCCCCTCGAATTGCGTGGTTCCCGAATGGCCTGATTCCCGAACGGCGTCGCGGGCGTTATCGCTCGGCGCCGGTTCTCGGTGCACCCAGGATGGCCGAAGAGTGCCGTTCACAATGTGCTGCACGCGAATTACGATGGGTGCACACACTGTGCATGCTCAGGCTGTGCACGCTCATGGTGTGCATGCTCACCATGAGCACACCGGTCCTGGGCAATCCGTAGATTGCGAGGCTAACTAACATGGCCGGATCAACGGTCTCCCGCAGGGCATTTGGAAACTTCTTGCGTCAGATGCGGGAAGAGGCGAAGAAGACTGCACTGGCAGCTGGACTGCACGCTGAAACCTCTCGCATGACCATCGTCCGGCTGGAAGACGGCATGCTCACGAAGGTCACCACCATGCAGCTCGAAAGTCTGCTCACCTTCTATCAGGCAGACGAGGCAAGTCGAGCGGAGGCGCTGAACCTCTGGCGAGAAGTCAGGGAGCAGGCCAAAGCCGATAAGTTGCAAGGCAATTCGAAAGGCTTCTGGCAGCCGTACGCGGATCAATTGCCTTCGCATTTTCCGCATTACCTGCGGCTCGAAGCGGCAGCCGATCGCATGACCACACATCAGCTCGTGCTGGTCCACGGTCTGTTGCAGACCGCTGATTATCGCCGGGCGGTCGCCAAGCTGGATGCGCCGGAGCTGTCGATTGTCGATACCGAGCGGCGGATCGAATTGATGGAGCGTCGGCAGATCCGGCTCGATAACCCAGCCTTCCAGTTGAAGGTCTTTCTGTCGGAGGCGGTCCTGCGGCATCGCCCCGCGGCACCCGCCGTGATGGCCGCTCAGCTGCGCTGGCTGGCGGAGGTGGGCGAACGGGAAAACGTTGGTATCCGGGTCATTCCATTCGGAATCGGTCCCCACCGAGGTCTGGTGATGCAATCATTCACCCTGCTGGATTTCGACAGCATCCAGAGTCGCCTGACCGAGCCGCCCGTCGTCTACCTCGAGGGCGCTGTAGGGGCCCTCTATCACGATCGAACCGACGTGATCGACCGCTATCGCGAGGCGATCGCCGCTTTGCAAACGGTAGCGTTGACTGAGGACGACACCAGGACCATGGTGCTCGAGGTCGCGAAGGAGTATGCGGCGTGAACAATCCGCCTGTCCGGCAGTGGTACAAGTCCACCCGAAGTGAAACCTCGAACCAGTGCGTCGAGCTCTACCAGGACGATGATCGTGTCGGCGTACGCGATTCGAAGAACCCCGGTGGCCCGGAGTTGTTCTTCGACGGCTCCGAGTGGGACGCCTTCCTCGGCAGTCGCATCTGGGACCGCTGACGCGGGGACGCGCGGCTCAGCCGAGTGGAATCCATTCCACGCCAACCTGTTCGATGTGCGCTGCCTCGTCGGCGGTCAGTGGTGCGCGGCCACTGGCCTTGGCGAGGTAGGTCATGGGGTCCCAGCCCAGGGGCGTGAGGTCGTCGGGTTTGCCGGAGACCAGTAGCAGGGTGGTGACGATGTCGGCGGCTTCCGGGGTGGTCCAGGGCGCGCGGTCGAGGGCGGTGGCGAGGTCCAGGCCGTGGAGGGCGAGTTCGGCCACGCGGGTGATGAGGAAGTCGGTGAGGCCCATGCCGATGTTCCAGCGGGTCATCACTCGGCGGTCGTCGGGTTCGCGGCGGGCGGAGTCGTGGGCGAGCGGCCAGGCGGCGTCGAGTGCCGCGACGACGGCTCGGCCGGAGGGGTAGGCGGTGGCGCCGTGCTGGGCGAGGGCCACGCGTTCGATATTGGCCTGCGCGTCGAAGATTCGCGGGTTGTAGTAGTTGACGGCGTTCAGGGGAGCCGTGGCCGGTTCGGGGACGGTCAGGCCGTCGGTGACACGCTCGATCCCGGCGACCACGTGGGCGAGCAACTCGGTGACCGTCCACGGCGCGCAGGGTGTCGGCTTGGCGAATTCGGTTTCGGAGAGCCCTGATACCACGTGGACCAGTGCCTTCGCCTCCTGGCGGAACCCGGTAAGGATGTCATCTCTCCCCATGCGGACACCCTAGGGCGGCGACGGGAGGATCGGCGTACCCGTCGGATGAGGATCACACCTGCGCACCTACAGCCAGGCCGACCTCGACACCATCCCGACGAACTCAACGGACTCGACAAACCCTCGGATTCCGCACACCATCAGAAGCACTCGAACAAGTGTCGCGATGACCGGTAGGGAGGGTTCTCCGGGTTGCAGAAACAGACCGAGACGCCGGTTGCGAAGGGTGAACGTGGCGTGTTCGGCCATCTCGTAGCCTTGGCCCCGGTCAGAGTGCGGCACACCTGGATACCAGTGCGGAGCGCTACCGAGTCAATCGACGACCGCGGTTGCAGCACTGACCAGCTGGTGGATCTACGTCGAAAGGCCGAGACTGGTTAATGCCTGTCCGCGCCATTGCGACTACACGGGTCGCCCCACCTCGGATACGCCAGATCGGGCGACGTGCGTGAGTCTCCGCTTATCGATGCGAAGGAGGCTGGAAATGGATCGTTCAGACTTGGACCCGACCTTCTATCGGAGTGCAGCGGAGGCGGCTGCTGCGCCACCGGAGCGGCTCGCCTACGTTGTTGCGTTCGACCGGGCGGCGCAACAGCCGGATGCGCTGTCGGTAGTCGATGTGGATCCGGGCTCGGCCACCTACGGCAGGGTGGTGGGCTGGACCGAGGTGCCCCACCTGGGCAACGAGCTGCACCATTTCGGCTGGAACGTCTGCAGCAGCGCGCTCAAGCACGAGGGCCACCACATCGACGGGCTGGCTCGGCGCTACCTGATCGTGCCGGGTCTGCGCTCGTCGCACCTGTACGTGTTCGACACCCAGCCCGACCCACGTCGGCCCACCCTTTCCAAGATCGTGGACAGCTCCGAGCTCGCGGCGAAGGCCGGCTACTCCCGCCCGCACACGCTGCACTGCGGGCCGGACGGTGTTTTCCTGACCTGCCTCGGTGGGGCAGACGGATCGGACGGGCCGGGCGGGATCGCGCTGCTCGATCACGGCACGTTCGATGTGTTGCGGCAGTGGGAGAACGACCGCGGGCCGCAATACCTCGCGTACGACGCCTGGTGGCATCTCAACCAGAACACCCTGATCAGCAGTGAGTGGGGCACTCCGTCCATGATCGAGGACGGGTTGCAGCCGGAGTTGCTGCTGGCCAACAAGTACGGCCACGCGATCCACTTCTGGGACCTCACCGCCGGTCGGCACCAGCAGCGGGTCGATCTCGGGGAACAGAACCAGATGGCACTCGAGCTGCGCCCTTCGCACGATCCGGATGCCACCTGGGGTTTCGTCGGCGTGGTGATCTCGACCGAGGATTTGTCGGCCTCCGTGTGGCGTTGGCACCACGACGGCGATGTGTGGGCGGTCGACAAGGTGATCACCATCCCGGCCGAGCCGGCTGATCCCGACCTGCTGCCACCGGCACTGAAACCGTTCGGTGCGGTGCCGCCGCTGGTCACCGACATCGACCTGTCGGTTGATGACGCGTACCTCTACGTCTCGTGCTGGGGCACCGGGGAGCTCAAGCAGTTCGACGTGCGCGATCCGGCCAGCCCGAAACAGACCGGGTCCGTCCGGCTGGGCGGGATCGTGGGCCGCGCCGCCCACCCGGCGGCGCCGAACCAGCCGCTTGCGGGTGGCCCCCAGATGGTCGAGATCAGCCGTAACGGTCAGCGGGTCTACCTCACCAACTCGCTCTACGGCACGTGGGACGACCAGTTCTACCCGGATGGGGTCGGCGCCTGGATGGCCGTGCTGCACACCGATCCCGACGGCGGAATGACCATCGACGAGTCGTTCCTCCCACACGACGAGGACTTCAGAGGTCTGCGGGTGCACCAGGTGCGCCTCCAGGGCGGTGACGCCTCCTCCGATTCCTACTGCTACCGCTAGCTGGACCGCCCCGCCGACGACGCAACCCGATGCGGGCACGGCTCACTCGCCGCAGAGGTTTCCAGTGCGGGCCGCTTCCAAGCTGGATGGAGCGAGCAAGAGTGCGCGCTCGATTACCGTGCTCGCCGGTCGGAAGTTGTTGTGATGCGGATTCAGGTCGACTACACGGTACGAACGCTCGCCTTCCGGGTCGGGCGGCGAAAACCCGTTGGTCGGAGAATTTCGCGGCAGGCCATCCTCGGCCCGCGGATCAGAGGTCGTCCGCGGGTGCGAGGTCGATTCGGGCGGAGGGGAATTCGGCTCCGAGAGTGGGTTGGACATGGGGAAATTGGTTCGACCCCTGACCCCCGCTGGCATGACGAAGTGTGTGAAACGATCGTACGTAAGATCGGTGATGGATTTCCTGCCGGAGCAGTCGCGGCGGGTTGTGGACGAAAGGACCCCGATGACCACCGAGACCACCGAAGACACCCGCCAGGCGGAGACCCCGCAGGCGCCGATGACACGGGCCGATCAGTTGCGCGCGGTGGTGACGCTGGTCAAATCGGGTGGATTGAAGCCGCTGGCGATCTACGTGTACGGCGAGCGGAAGAAGGCCGCCAAGAACTCCATGTACCAGTACCTAGGCAAGGGGGTCATGGCGGGAACAGCCGCGCTGCACCGCGCCCTGGTGCCTGTGGCGACCGCACCCGGCGCGGGGCCGGTGCGCGACCGGCTGATCGAGCTGCTCGACCGCCAGGCCGAGGTCATCCATGCCGCGCCGGTGCGCAAGGTGGCCCTGACCTGGCTCGCCGCCGGCACCCCGGTCGATTTGAGCGCACAGCTGAGCAAAGCTGACATGTTCCGGCTGGCGTTGAACTACCACTACCGCCAGCCGTTCGAAGAGTTGTTCGCGACCGAGGACGGCCGTGCGGCGATCGGTACGGACAACGTGGCCGCGGTGGTCGCGCAACTGGTCGGCCCGATCGCCTACGGTCGGCTGGTCGGAGCCGCCCGCACCACCCACAACGACCACGTTCGCATCGTCGACGAGTTCCTGGCCGCGCACCGGCAGCCGGAGACCGAGGCCGAGCCGGCCGACGACGCCGCGGAGTCCTGACACACGGCCGGTGTCTCCGATATCTCGGCCCCTTCGACTTGTCACAAATCGACAGGCCAAAGGGGCCGCGTGCGGCAGCCGATATATCTGCCGGTGCATTTCAGGCGGTATCGCGACCGGTTCGACAAAGTGGAACTCTGTCAATCGGTCGCGGGTGCGTCGGTGGCGGCCTCAGCTGGGCCGAGGGCTCGCGGGGGTGCGGTGAGGGCCTGCGTCGCGCCGAGAGTCGCGCCGATTCCCGCGCCGATGGCGGCGAGCGGTGCCGCCATGAGGGCCGCGCCGTACGCGGCGCCGATGGGCGCCGCGGCGAGACCGATCGGTGCGAACGGCAAGCCGATCGCCAGACCGAGTGCACCGCCGACACCTGCGCCGATCAGTGCGAACGGGCTCGCCATCACTGCGCCTGCGGCAGCACCGAGCGCCGCGGAGCCGACGGTCTGACTCGCAACACGATCGGAGCGAGTGCGTTCCATACCGACCGAGTCGAGGAACGTTGCGAGATCGGCCTCGGTGACCGCCGCGGCGTCGTTGAGTTGGATGGCGGGCTCCCGTGGCAGCCAATCCGGCGCCTCGACCTGCACGTTGCCGAAACGCAACATGCCCGGCGGCGGCGCGATCGGCGGCACCGGCGCGACCGGGACCGGGGCGTGCAGGAACTCGACCGGCGACAGATACTCGCTTTTCGGTACCGGCCGTGCCCACTGCAGCGAACTGCGCGTGTCGTCCGGGATTCGCGTTCCCAGGTACGGGCGCACATTCGGCACTTGCGCGGCGGGCCAGGTCGGGGGCTGCTTCGTCTGCTCTGCCTGCACGGCGGGGGTCGCCTCGCCTGAATCCGGGTCGTCGGCCACGAAGGCAACGTGGCTGCCGTGCTCGGTCGGGCTCCCCGGAACGTAGCGGCCGGGCTCGGCGTTCGCGGTACCGCTGCTACCCACCAGAGTGAGAACAACGGGAACCGCTCCCGCCACTACCATCGACCCCACCTTCTGTTGACGCGGACTGATCTTTCTGTGCTTGCCTGTGTCCATGTATCACCCTTCACAATCCAGAGATCTTGTCGATTCGCATTCGGATCACAGGGGCGTCTCGGATGGTCGAGCGTGCCGTGAAAGGTTCGAACCGGGCCGTCACCAGGGCTTTCCGGGCTGTTCAGCACCCTGGATCGTGGGTGAACATGTCCACCATCAACCCCCGGGATCCAGTTCCGAACCCATGCGGTACGAACGCACGCCTTCCGGGTCGGGCGGCGAAAACCCGTTGGGCGGAGAATTTCGCGGCAGGCCATTCTCGGCCTGCGGGTCAGAGGTGGTCGTCCGGCGTGCGCGCGGGGTCGATTCGGGTGGAGGGGAATTCGGCTCCGAGCGTGGGTGGGACGTGCGGGAGTGGGCTGCCGAGTAGCTCGTCCTCGCGATTGCGGATCAACCAGGGCGGGCAGGTGTGGGCCGATTCGGGAGCGGTCGTTCGGGTGCCCGGAGCGAACATACCCGGCGGTATGGCGGTGCCGGGAGATTCGGGGCGAAGCTGTGGTGTGAGGGGGCGGGGCTGGGTGGTCGGCTCGGGCACGGTCGGGCCCCGGACGCTGTGGGCGAGGTCGGGAAAGGGGTTGGGGGAGTATCGGTTCGATGGCGAGCCGATGCGGGAGCTGGGCCGGCTTGCACGGGTGGGATCGTCGGCGGGCGTCGTCGAGGTCGGGAGGGTCGCCGTGGGGTGGGTTTCGGTGGTGGTCGGTGGCGTGGTCGAGCGGTGATCGGGATCGGTGTCCGGTCGCCACCGATCCGCGCCGGGGTCGGTCGCGCTGCGATGGAGCGCGTCCGGCTCGTCGGTGGCGGCTTGATCCTGGGGGATGTGCTGTGCGAATGGGGAATTGGTGGCCGAGGCGGTCTCCTCACCGGCGTGTGGCCGGTGGGTATCGAGGTCGGCCGGATTGCGCCACGCGTCCATGTTCGGAGTGAACCCTGGCGTGGTAATGGCTCGCGCATCGGAGGCGGGACTCGGATCCGTTGCGCCACGGCTGTTCCCGGAGGCATCGGCGGCGCCCGGTGTGGTGATCGTGAAGAACGCCGGGATTCCTGAGCCTGCGGGCGGATAGATCGGGGTGTAGTTGGCGTCCAGGGCCGCGAGGGCGAGCTGATATTGCTCGTCTCGGTCGGATTGGGAGCCGTGGGTCACCGGTGGGGGCACGGTTTTGCGGAGGGCTTCGGCGCCGAAGGCGGCGGCGATCATGCGGTGGCCGGTGCTGTGGGCGATCTCGGCGGTGTCGGTGGCGTCCTGGACGAAGCGGCGGGCGGTGGCCGCGGCGGCGTCGGCGAGGTGGCCGGTCATGCTGTCGGCGAGGGCGGTGTGGACGGCAGCGTGCAGGGTGGTGACGGCGCCGAAGATGCTGTCGGCGATGGTGACCCAGGTGTCGGCGGCAGTATGCATGTCGGCGGGGTTCATGGCTTGGGCGGCGTCGTGGATCTGCTGGTGGGTCAGCCGGGTGAAGTCTTCGACCTGGTCGATGTAGTCGGGGTCGGTGGTGCGGTCGGTGAGGCGGGCCTGGTCGTGTTCGGCGCCCGATTGGCTCAGGCGGGCGCTGCGCCGCAAGGCTTCCGGTTCCATCGGCGTCCCTCCCGTCGTCCAGCTTCCGAGTACTTGGACGCGGGAGGGTCGATGCCGGTTCCCTCTGCGGCCGGTCAGCCTTTGCGGGCTTGCAGGGTGTAGCTGAGGGGCAGGCGTTCGGGGTGTTCGATCAGTCGCCATTCCCACTGTTCGTCGTGGGCCATGCGGCCGGGCAACGGGTTCGAGGGGACGCTGTCGTGTTCGACGAGCTGGGTGAGGGTGAGGTCGGCCTGCAGCAGGGCTTCGACGATCTCGCCGAGGCCGTGGTTCCACTCGTGCGTGATGGTGTTGGCCACCGTGGAATCGGTTTCGACGTAGGTGGTCTCGTCGTTGAACACCATGGGCTCCGCGGTCTCGAAATAGGGGTAGCCGATCGTCAGAGCGTCGGTGCGAGTCTCGTCGATCGACCACAGCACCGGGTGGTACTCCCGCAGGAACAGGCGGCCCCCGGGCCGCAGCAGCGTGGCCACGGTCGTGGCCCAGCGGCGGATGTCGGGCAGCCAGCACAGCGCGCCGACCCCGGTGTAGACCAGCCCGAACCGCCTCCCGCCGAGCGCGGACACCGCCTCGTAGATATCGGATTCGACGTACTCGATCGGCGTGGCGGCGGCGTCGGCCAGCTTGCGGGCCTCGGCCAGCGAGGCGGGGGAGAAGTCGAGTCCGGTCACGGTCGCGCCGAGCCGGGCCAGCGACAGCGTGTCGGTGCCGATGTGGCATTGCAGGTGCACGGCGTCGACCCCGCGAATGTCGCCGAGCCGTGGCAGGTCGAAGCGCACCACATGGCTGAGGAAGGACGGGTCGGTCCGGAAGTCGTCGAAGTGGTAGTCCAGGGAATCGGCGTGTAGTGGGGCGCGATCGTTCCAATTGGCCCGGTTCAGGCCGCGATAGTCGCTCATGATCCTCGACTGTGTCACGAACTGTCGTTGCGGGACCGGGGACTTCGCGCGATATCTCGGTGGATACTTGTCCCGAGCGGTGTGGGAGGCGAGATGGGGACGTCGCGGATTCGGCGGGGACTGGTCGTACTGCTGGCGGTCGCGGGGGTGGCCCTGGTCGGCTGCTCATCGGCGAAAAGCCCTGCCTCGCAGCAGGTTTCGGTACCGTTGACGGACAACCCGTGGGTGGTGGCGGGCCAGACCTCGGCCGCCGGGCCCAGCGGACCCCGGTCCGGGGTGCCGGACGCGAACCTCACGGCCGAGAACGGCGACGGCGGCGCGGTCGACAAGCTGGCCCTCAATGCCATCGCGGATATCGCCGACTACTGGAACGGCCAGTACGCCAAAACCTTTCCGGGCGCGTTCAAACCGGTGACCCGGTTCATTTCCTGGGACTCCACCGCCCCGCGCGCCCAGGCCGTCGAATTCTGCCGCAGCAGTACGTTTCAGCAAGTCAATGCCGCCTATTGCGGTGTCGACAAGACCATCGGCTTCGACCGTGGCACCCTGCTGCCCGGCTTGGTGAAGAAGTTCGGCCCGATGGCGGTGGTCATGGTCCTCGCCCACGAGTACGGCCATTCGATCCAGGCGCAGGCCAAGCTGAACGGTTTCTTCACCCCGACCGTGGTCCGCGAACAGCAGGCCGACTGCTTCGCCGGCGTCTTCCTGCGTGCGGTGGCGGAAGGCAATGCGCGCCACTTCACCCTCAACACCACCGAGGGCCTCAATGGCGTACTGGCCGCGGTGATCTCCTTCCGCGACCGCGAACCGGGCGCGTCGCAGGACGAGCACGGCACCGCGTTCGAGCGCGTCACCGCCGTCCAGATCGGCTACACCGACGGCGCGACCGCCTGCAAGGGCATCACCCGCGCCGAACTGAAGCAGCGCCGCGGCACCCTGCCGACGAGCTTCCAGCCGGGCGACAAGGAACGCCAGCTGCCGGTGGATCAGCCCGATCTGGCGTTGGTGGCGCAGTCGCTGATCCGCACTTATCCGATCCAGCCCGCGCCCGCCTTCGACTACAGCGGAGTCACCCGGGCCTGCCCGAAAGTGACCGTAACCCAGCCGGTTTCGTACTGCCCGACCACCAATGTGATCGGCACCGACATTCCAAGCCTGGCAAAGCGCGCGGCCACTGGCGACACAGGCGACCTCTTCTCCGCGACCGTTGGCGGTGACTACAACGCCTTCGTGGTGTTCGTCTCGCGCTACATGATCGCCGTGCAGCAAGCCCGCCGGCTCGCCATCTCCGGAGCCGACAGCGCCGGGCTGCGCGCCGCCTGCTTCTCCGGGGCCTACAGCACCAAGCTGAGTCGCCCCGGCAGCGATCTGCAGTTGTCCGCAACCGATCTCGACGCCGCCGTCTCCGGACTGCTGATGGACGGCCTGGCCGCCGCCGACGTCAACGGCGCGGTGGTACCCAGTGGTTTCGTCCGGTTGGAAGCGTTCCGGACCGGCGTCCTCGACGGCGAGGACGCCTGCCTGAAGACCTACAGGTGAGCCCGGTCAGGCATTGGGCAGGTGTGCCTCGAGCCAGTTGACCACGTCGGTGAGCACCTTGTCCTGCTCGGGCTCGTTGTAGATCTCGTGGTAGAGCCCGTCGTAGCGGATGATCGTCTTGTCCTTGGCCGCGGCGTCGCGTTCCACCTTGTCGGTGCCGGTGGGTGAGGCGAGGCCGTCGGCGCTGCCGTGCTGGACCAGCAGCGGCGCGGTCAGCCGATCCAGGTGCGCCTTGACGTACTCCCCGGCGCGCAGCATCTCTCCGGCGGTGCGGGCGGGCACGCCGCCGTGATGCACCAGCGGGTCGTCGTCGTAGGCGCGCACCACCTCGGGGTCGCGGCTGACCAGCTTCGAATCCAGTTTCACCACAGGCACGTTCGGCAGGTACTTGGCCACCAGCGGCGCGGCCACGCGCTGCACGGCATTACCGGCCTCGATGTCGATCGCGGGGGCGGACAGCACGAGGCCGTCGACCTCGGGCTGGTCGCGGGTGGCGAAGTAGGCGGTGGTGAGCCCGCCCATGCTGTGGCCGATGACGAATTTCGGCAGCCCCGGGTGACGCCCGGTGGCGGTGGCGAGCATGGTGCGCACATTGTCGGCGGCGGTGTCGAGCGAGCCGATATTGGCGCGGGCGCCCTCGGACTTGCCGTGGCCGGTGTGGTCGAGCGCGTAGACGGCGAACCCGGATTCGGTGAGCCGCCGCGCGACATGGGCGTACCGGCCGGAATGCTCGGCGTAGCCGTGCACGATCACGGCCACCGCGCGCGGTTCGGTGTCGGGCAGCCACGCCTGCCAGAACACCCGCCCGCCCGCGCCTTGGAATTCACCGGTCTCCGTGCGGGTCATCGCCGCTCCCTTCGGGGTCGAATGGTCACCGTGCCGGCGGGAACGCCCGTCCACGACGACGTGCGCCCGAATTGTCACCCTCCGGCGAAGCCATTCTTGCGTATCCGGCGCGGCGCGGAGCGGGACCGCGAAGTTCGCACCCGTGGGCGTGGCAGTCGGCGCGGGGATGACGGCGTTCACGCGGGTCGGACGCGAGGCCGACGCCTCGGAGGGGCCGATGCGCCCGGGTGCGCGGCCGGCGGCGGTAGTGCCGGGCTCGGGTCAGAAGGTGGCGATGCGGTCGATGAGGAGCCGGTTGAACCGGATCAATCGGGCGTAGTTGGCGCGGGAGATGCGTTCGCCGGTGCCGTGGATGCGTTCCAGGTCGGCGGCGGACAGCATGATCGGGGCGAAGTTGCAGCGGGTCCGCGCCAGATCGTCGTAGTAGCGGGAGTCGGTGGCGGCGGGAACCACGCCGACGGTGACGGCCAGCCCCGGCACCACCGCGCGCGCCACATCGGCGACCACCTCGAAATCCGGTCCGGCGCTGGGGTTGGCCGACGGCTCGGAGCAGGTGCCGTCGAGTTCGATGGTGACTCCGTTGTCGCGCACCACCTTCCGGCAGTGCGCCAGGACACCGGCCACCGAATCACCGGGCAGGATACGGAAATTCACGTACGCCTCGGCCCGCTGCGGCAGCACGTTGGACTTGACCCCGCCGCTGATCACGGTGGGCGCGGTGGTGGTCCGCACCAGCGCCTCGGTCTGCGGCCGGGCGGCCAGCACCCGCGCCGCGATCGGCCCTGCCACATTGACCAGTCCGAGCAGGGTGCGCCGCGGTTCGGTCACGAATTTCCGCACCCGGGTGAGCATGTCGACGGCGACCGGGGTGAGCCGCAGCGGGAACGGATGGTCCTGGATCCGGGCCACCGCCCGCGCCAGCCGCCCGACCGCGGTCTGCCGTCCCGGCATGGACGAGTGCCCGCCCACATCGGTGACCGACAGCCGGACCGTCGCGAAGCCCTTCTCGCCCACCATGATCGTGGCCACAGGCACGTCGATGCCCTCGGCGACCCCGACGGTGATGACACCGCCCTCGTCCACCAGCAGCCGGGCCCGCACCCCCGCGTCCCGCAGCCGCCGCGACATCTGTCCCGCGCCGTCGGCCCCGAAGATCTCCTCGTCGTGGCCGAACGCGAGATACACCGTCTGCGTGGGCTCGACGCCGTCCCGCAGCGCCGCTTCGACCGCCTCGAGAATCGCGATCATCCGGCTCTTGTCGTCGATCGCGCCGCGCCCCCAGATGAATTCGTCGTCCACGATCCCGCCGAACGGCGGGTACGGCCAGCCGTCGTGGTCGTCGACGGGCACGACATCCATGTGCGCCAGCAGAATCGCGGCTACGGCTTCAGCCCCGGGCTCTCCGGTGCGCGTCCCCTGCCGCATGCTCCCGGCCGCCCCAACGTCGGCGGTCTTCGCCGCCTGCCCGGCTCCGCCCGCCTGGTGCTCGGCCACCGCGCTGCCCGCCCAGCGGTACAAGCGGCTGTGGCCGAAGCTCTCCCAGGTGAGATGGGCGTGGACCAGGGGGAAGCACTTCTCCAGGTGGCCGGTGAGGCGTTCGAATTCGCCCGGGTCGATACGGCTGTGGTCCTCGTGGGAGACGGTGCGGCAGCGGAGCGCCCCCGCCAGCCGCTCGGCGGTGGCGTCGTCGACGGTGGGCGTGTCGGTCGGCGCGGTGCTGGTCATGGGCTAACCGCCGGTCCGGGGAGGGAAGGTCACGGCCACACTGGCATTGTTCACCAGATCAGGGATCAGGGAGACCGTCTTCTCGTTTCGCCACTTCGGAATCGCCTCGCTGAGGTCGCCGGGCAGGTCCGGGGTGCGGATTCCGGACAGCAGCGGCAGGTGCAGCTGGGCGGCGGTGACGGTGACGGGGGCATTGGCCGGCTGGTGCGCCCACACGTCGTCGACCACGTCGGTGACGCGGATGCCGATGCGATGTCCGGCGGGAATCGGCCAGTCCTGGGCGAGGAGCCGGACCTGTGTGGTCGGGGTGACCGGTGCGATGCCGCGGGTGATCACGGTGGCCCGATTGTCGGGTGCGATGTCGTAGACCTCGACGGTGACGCTGGCCGTGGCGGGACCGTCCAGGGTGAGCGTGGCGGTCGGCGCACCGGACAGCTGCTGATCCTGGGCGAGCGGTTCGGAGACGGTCCAGATTTCCCGGTCCGCGCCGGGCAGCAGCCCGCGATCGTTGTAGCGTCCGGTGCGCAGGTCGATGTCGAGGGCGCGGCTGTCGGCCGGCGGCCACGCCGTCTCCGCCCGCCAGCGGCCGTCGAACTGCCCGACCGTGACGCGCGGGCCGGGCACCGTCACATCCTTGCCCGCCACCTGCCGGTCGAAGAAGGCCAGCAGCTCCGAGGAGAACTGTGTGGCACCGCATTTCTCGCTGCAATCGCGGTGACCCCACTGCCCGAACATGGCCTTGTGCTCACCGGGGCCGAGCCCGTTCCACAGCTGGAAGACCCGGTCGGCGCGAGTGTTGTAGTCGACGAACCCCTGGCCGAGGAACAGCGGAATGGTGTTGCCGCGCAGCTTCTCCACCAGATCGCGGTCGCGCCAGAACGGCGTGCTCGCGTCGTGGTTGCTGGTCTCGGCCAGATACTGCTGGTAGCAGGCCGGATCGATGGACGACGCGTTGGCCTTGTACTCGGCCGAGTCATTGGGATGCGCGGGCGTCGACGCGATCAGCAGGTGCTCGAACCCGGCCATGTCCCCGGGCCGGAAACCTTGTTCACTGATCGGTTTCAGCGAGAACTTCCACGCGATGCCCTGCATGTACAGGTAGGCGTTGGGGTCGGCGACGACTTCGAACGAGGCCACCGCCGCCAATCCGGCCGGCTTCTCGGACAGCCCCATGAGCCCGGTCCACCCCTCGTAGGACACCCCGTACAACCCGACCCGCCCGGTCGACCACGGCTGTGCCGCCGCCCATTCCACCGCGGTCTTCACGTCCGACCGCTCACCCGGCCCCCCGAAGTCCGGGCACCCGTTGGATCCGCCGAACCCGCGCAGGTCCACGATCACATAGGTGTACCCGGCGGCCAGGAGCATCGGCACCGGCAGATCCCCGGTCGACGGCCCGCCACCGGGCCGCAACTCCGTCAACCGCGCCTCGTGCGACCGGTACGGACTCACCGTCATCACCACCGGCGTCCGCACATCGTCCCCGAGCCCCACCGGCCGCAGCACGTCCGCGTGCAACCGCGTCCCGTCGGGCGCGGTGATGAACTCCTCCCGCCACTGATACCCCGGATTCGCGCTCGCCTGCCCCGGCGCGACCACCGCTCCCATCACCAACAGCACGCCGACCACCGCGCGCCACACCACCATCCGCATGCTCACCATAGTGACCTTGGTGGTTGTGCGCGCCCCTGACCAGCCCCAGGAACCTGGGTGCACGATGGTCGGCGGCGTCACGAAGGCGCGCGAGCCGCCCCGGGTAGCCGGCTATTGACTGCTCCGGACGCACTGGCCACGATTGGAGAGCGAACGGCTCGCAAACTGCTCGTCAACGAGGGGCGTTCGATGAAGCGCAAAACCGGGCGCGACACCCTGTACCACGATCAATCCGCGTGGCGGAAGCTCCAGGAGTTTCTCCCGCCCCGGCTCCGGCTCACGGTCGAAGCGGACCTCCCCACCGAGGATTTCTGGGAATGGGAGGACAACAACATCCACCTCGATCAGTATCTGAACCCCGACGCCCCGGCGAAAGTGATCCTGCATCACGGCGTCGGCACCAACGGGCGGCAGCTGAACCTCATTCTCGGTAAGCCGCTGGCCGACAAGGGCTGGGAAGTGACGTCTGTCGACAATCTCGGCTACGGCATGACGCAGGTCCGCCCCGGCGGCACCTACGGGTACACCCAGTGGGTCCAGATGGTCACCGACTACCTGGCCTACGAGAAGTCGCGCGACGATCGCCCGATCGTGCTCTACGGCCTGTCGGCCGGTGGCATGGTCGCCTATCACGTCGCCGCGCACGCACCGCGCGGCACCGTGTGCGGCATCGTCGGCCTGACCTTCCTCGACCAGCGTAATCGCGACGTGTTGATCGCGACCGCGTACAACAAGTTCAGCGCCACGGTGGGTACGAAGGGCGTCGGCGCCCTGGCCCGTTCGCCGATGAAGGGCCTGGAATTCCCGATGAGCCTCGCGTCGAAGATGAGCGCGCTGTGCAACAACGCGGACGCCATGAAAGTGTTTCTGGCGGACAGGACTTCGGCGGGCAATGTGGCGTCGATGAAATTCCTCGACGACTACCGCACCTATGTCCCGGATATCGAACCACCCGATTTCGACGTCTGCCCGATCCTGCACGCCCAGCCCGCCGAGGATCACTGGACGCCGCTGGAATTGAGCAAACCCGTGCTCGACCCGATCGACAAGGTTCCGGTGAAGGTGGTGATGCTCGAGAACGCCGGGCACTATCCGCTCGAGGAACCCGGACTCACCCAGATGGAGCATGCCGTCGACGCGTTCGTGCGCGAGGTCACCGGCACCAACCCCTGAATCACAGAGAGTCGGTACCCCATGGCGAATGTAGAGGAAACCGCTCCCGAGTCGTTGCCGCGCAAGAGCCCGCGGGTGTGGCTGGCCCCCGCGGTTGTGGTGTCGCTGCTGATGGCACTGCTGGCCACCATGTACCTGGCGTACGTGGTGGATCCGTCGAAGCACCTGCACGGTTTTCCCGTCGCCCTGGTCGATCAGGATTCGGGCGATGTGATCGGCGGTCAGCCCACCAATATCGGCAAGCAGATCAATGACGCACTGGTGCAACAGATTCCGGCCGACAAGTTCGATCTGCGGGTGCTGGGCATCAGCGAGGCGCAGCAGCAGCTGAACACGGGCAAGGTGTACGGGGCCATCGTCATCCCCAGTGATTTCACCAAGCGGCTGGGCATTTTCGCGGCGGCCAGTGCCGTGCCCGGCGATGTGGCCCGCCCGCAGATCACGGTGTTCACCAATCCGCGTACCGGGACCTTCGGATCGCAGGTGATGCAGAACATCGCCGGGACGGCGCTGAAACAAGCGAACGATACTGTGGGCCAACGGCTCACCGGCGCCGTGAACACCCAGCTGCAACCCTCCGGCGGCGTCGCCACGCTGCCGGGGCTGAGCAAGCTCATGCTGGCCAAGCCGATCGAGGTGACGGTCACGCCGTTCCATCCGCTGCCCGGCGGCACCGGCGGCGGGATCACGGCCTTCTTCTTCACCATGATGGTGCTGCTGGCGGGCTTCACCGGCGCGATGGTCATCAATGGGATGGTCGACTCCTCCTTGGGTTTCGCGCCGACCGAGTTCGGACCCTGGTATGTGCACTATCCGCCGGTGCCGATCTCCCGGTTGCGCACACTGTTCCTCAAGTGGGCCGTCATCACCGGCGTCGCCCCGGTGGTGGCGGGCATCTTCCTGGGTATCGGGAAGTGGCTGGGCATGCCGATGGACCGGCCTTTGCTGCTGTTCCTCTACAGCACGTTCGCGATCATCGCGGTAGGCATCACCGCGCTGTCGATCGTCTCCGCGCTCGGCACCATGGGCCTGCTGGTGAACCTGGTGCTGTTCATCGTGCTCGGCCTGCCATCCTCCGGCGGCACCGTCCCGGTCGAGGCGATCCCGCGGCCGGTCGCCTGGCTGGCCGATTTCGAGCCCATGCATCAGGTGTACCTGGGCGTCCGCGCCATCCTGTACTTCAACGGCGACGGCTCGGCCGGGCTGAGCCACGCGTGCTGGATGACGCTGCTGGGCTTGGTGATCGGCCTGCTACTCGGGTTGATCGTGACCGGCTACTACGACCGAAAGGAACTGCACCGCGCACCCGCCACGCGGTAGCGCTCAGACGGGTTGCAGTCGCCCGAACTGTGGGCCTTCCGCTGACCCGTCTTCCCGGGTTGGAATCAGCGGCAGGAAAAGGGTGTTCCGTCACCGCGCCGGTTGATTCGATGCGGATGTGGTTGTAGCCGGGATCTTGCTGTGGGATCGGTGTTCGGGGTTCGAGTGCGATGAGCGGTGAAGGCGTCACCGACCTCGTTGCGCCGGTGGTGCGGCTGCGGGCCTTGACCTGGCAGGTGTTCGTTCCGACCGCCGTCTTGGGGATGGGCGGCGGGGCGGCAGCTCCCATGTATCCGTTGCGAGCGCTCGAGCTGGGCGCGAGCGCGGGGGCGGCGGGAATCGTGGTGGCGCTCTCGGGCTTCGGGCTGTTGCTCGCGGATCTGCCCGCGGGACAGCTGATCGCCCGGGTCGGGGAGCGGCGCGCGGTCGCCGCGGCATCGGTGGGCGGGGCGGTCGGTGTGCTCATGGCCATCTTCGCGCCGAATCTGGGGTGGCTGGCGGCGGGGATGCTGCTCACCGGCGCGGCGTCGGCGCTGTGGGGGCTGGCGCGGCAGACCTATCTGGTGGCCGTCGTGCCCGCCGGCGACCGCGGGCGAGCGTTGTCGCTGCTGGCGGGCTCACAGCGGTTCGGGGTGTTCGCCGGGCCGCTGATCGGCGCGGCCGCGACACACGCGTTCGGCGTGACCGGCGCGATGTGGCTGCAACTGGCGGCGATACTCGTCGGCGGAACACTGATGATGTCGGTCAGTGATATCGAGGAGGCCGAGCAGGTCCGGCAGGGCCTGCGTGCGGTGGTGACCGAAAACCGCCGTGTCCTGGGCACACTCGGGCTCGGCGCACTCGCGACCGGCGCGGCCCGAGCCTCCCGGGTCGCCCTGCTTCCCTTGTGGGCGGCGCACATCGGCATGAGCGCCCCGGCCATCGGACTGATCTTCGGAATCGCGGGAGCCGTCGACGTCCTGCTGTCGTACCCGTCCGGCATCTGGCTGGACCGCTACGGGCGCCGCGCGACCGGAACACCCTCGCTGCTGCTGTTCGCGCTCGGCTACACCGCGCTGCCCCTGGCCACGACCGCCGCCGGCTTGTGTGTGATCGCCGTGATCCTCGGAATCGCCAACGGCCTCAGCAACGGCCTGATCATGACCGTCGGCTCCGACGTCGCCCCGCCGTCGTCGCAGGCCGAATTCCTCGGCGCCTGGCGGCTGACCCACGACCTCGGCATGTTCGCGGGCCCGATCGCGGTCGGAATCATCGGCACGGCAGCCACACTCGGCTCCGCCGGCGTCGCACTGGGAGCGGTCGCGACCGCGGGTGCGGTCGCCATCCGCCGCTGGTTCCCAGGCCCCCCGTTATCCTCGGGACAACCAGCGGAGAACACGGGGGAGCGTCGACATGCCCACTGAGACACGGGCGAACGAACTGGCAACGACCGAATCGGATCGGTTTCCGGTGATCGCGGATCCGCGGCCGGACGACGAGGTGTGGCCGGACATGATCTGGCCGGTGCCGACCGGGACCGTCCTGAGCGGGAAGGCCGTGGAGTTGACCGCGATCGACCCGGCCGCCGACGCCGACGCGCTGTTCGCGGCCCTCGATCATGAGCGGGCATGGGCGCATGTGCCCTGGCGGCCCACCGACCCGCGACAGTTCGAAGACAGCCTGCGTCAACGTCATTCGCAGGACGATTGGCACATCTGGATCGTGCGGACGCGCGTGGAGCTCGGCGGCCTCCCCGCCGGATCGATCGTCGGCGTCACCGCCTATCTGGAGGCCCGCCCGCGCGATGCGGGGCTGGAGATCGGGTTCACCCTCTACACCCCGTCGGTGTGGGGCAGCGCGGTAAACCCGGAAGCCAAGCTGCTGCTACTCGAGTACGCCTTCGAGACCTTGAAGGTGGGGCGGGTCCAGTTGAAGACCGACGTCCGCAATCACCGCTCCCAGCAGGCGATCGCGCGACTGGGCGCGCGGTACGAGGGCACGCTGCGCCGTCAGTTCCGGCGCGGCGACGGGACCGTGCGCGACAGCGTGCTGTTCTCGATCATCGCCGAGGAGTGGCCGGAGGTTCGCGCGCGGCTCGCGAACCGAACCGGCCGGACGTGAACGTCAGATCGGGCGCACGTCGATGATCGCGCGCAGGCGGGCGCGGTCGCGTTCGAGGCGGCGGGCCTCGTAGGCGATGGGGAAGTAGCGGACGCGTTCCGGGAGCATCGGGACGAGGCGGCCGATGACCCAGCCCAGGACCCGCAGGGCGCGTTCGTCGTTCGCGGTCCACTCCAGGCCGAGGCGGTCGCGGATGGAGTCGGGGGTGGTGCCGACGGTGCAGAAGTACTGGAGGCGGCCGATGGGTTGGGTGGCCACGCGCCACACCGGGCGCAGGGCGGACGGGATCTGCTTGGGCGGGGCGATGTTCCGGATGACCTTCAGGTAGTCGTGCGCGACATTCGTGGGCACCAGGTGGTTCTCGATCTGGTCCTCGAACCAGGGGAGCCATTCGGCATAGGTGGCCGGAATCTCCTTGGGCGGCACCGAGAAGTTGCGCATGAGCTGCACGACTTCCTGGTAATAGGACTCCTTCTCGGCCTCGGTCAGCTTGTCGCTGGAGAAGTACTTGTTGCCCTCGGTGAAGGCGAAGACCGCGGTGTGCAGCACCCACGCCCACGGGCCTGAGGACAGGGCGCGGTGCTTGACGCCCTGGGCGTCGGTGGAATTCAGGGTGGCATGCATGGTGCGCAGCCGGTCGGCCTCGGCGAGAGCCTCCTCGCCGCCGTAGATCCACATCATGACCGAGGCGATGCTGCGGGCCGCGCGGCCCAGTGCGTCGGTGCGGAAGCTGGAGTGCTCGTCCACCACGGCGGCGATGCTGGGTTCCATGGTCTGGAGCAGGAAGGCCGAGCCGGCGGTGAGGGAGAAGGTGATGAGCCCGGTGTCCTCCCACATCCGGCTGCCGGGTCCGAACGGACGGCGTTCGGGGCGGGCGGCTCCGGATCCCTCGGTGAGCGCGACGGCGGCGGTCATGGTGGATCTCCTTTGATCGACCGTTCCTGACGGCGGTCACGCGCCGACAGGATGAGAGAGTTACTACCGAATCTTCTCATCATGTCGGTGGAGTGGCAACCGTCACGATCGATCGGGATACGATCGATTCGTGGACACCGCTGCCGGTTGGTTGCGCGGCACACCCTGGGGCCGGACCGCCTGGCGGACGGTCCAGGGCCTGTTCGAGATCGAGCTCGTCGATCGCTCGCTGGCGCTGTCCGCGCAGATCTTCACGTCGGTCTTGCCGGTCATCATGGCGGCATCAGCCCTGAGCGGCTGGCATTCCGCGTCCGGCGCGATCCGCTTCCAGTTCGGATTCGATCTCGAGGCGCTGCCCGTCGGTGACGCGGCACAGGCGTCGGATTCGTCGCTGGCCGCGTTCGGCGTGGTCGGTCTGCTGATGGTCGTGTTCAGCGGCACGTCGTTCGCCCGCGCGCTCGGACGGGTCTACGGCGCGGTGTGGCAGGTGAATTCGATCGGGCCACGGGACGCGTGGCGGTGGTTCGCGGCACTGTTCGCGGTCGCCCTGGCGGTCGCGCTGGTCGGGCAGACCCAGAACCTCGCGCGGGTCAGTTATGTGGGGTGGCCGCTCGTGCTGGCCGGCGAGCTCGTCATCTGGACGGTGGTGTGGGCGTTCGCGCCGTTCCTGCTCACGAAGGGCGCGTTGACCCGGCGGGTGGCCTGGGCGACCGGGCTGCTGACCGCGGCGGGCCTGACCGCCGTGCATCTGGCCGGGCGGGCCGTGCTGCCGAGGATCACGGCCAACGCCCAGCGGCACTTCGGGCCCCTGGGGCTCGCTTTCACTTCTGTCAGCTGGCTTTTCGTGATGTCGGTGGTGATCGTCGGCGCTGCCGCGATCATCAAGGCTTTCGCCCTGGACGAGACCGTGATCGGACGGTTTCTGCACGGCTCGAATTGACCATCGCACGATCGAGGCGGGACAGTCATGGCGGCTTCCGAACCCGAACGCCCACGCCGGAGCGCATTGCGGTGGACGGCCGCGGCCGTTCTGCTGACCCTGTTCGCCGTCCTGGCGATCACCTCGGTCCTCGCCGGATTCGCGCACCGCGAGTTGCTCGACACCGACCGCTACGTCCGGACCGTCACGCCGTTGTCCGCCGACCCCGCACTGCGGGAAGTGCTGGCCGACCGGGCCACCGACGCGATCATGAACAGCGTCGACGTCCAATCCGTCACCGCCCAGGCCCTGGCCGCGCTGGCCGACAGCAACCCGCGCGTTCCGCGCGCCGTGACCGGTCTGGCTCCCCTGGCCACCCGGCAAGCGCGAGGTCTCGTGCGTGACACGGCCGAATCCGTTCTGGCGTCCGGCCAATTCCGAACCGTGTGGATCGAGGCGAACCGGCAGGCGCACCGGGGGCTGGTCGTCGTGCTGACCGGTGCGGCCCCCACGGCGGTCGGAATGGATCGGAACGGCGCGGTGAGTGTGCAACTGGGCCCGCTCATCGACAGCGTCCGATCCGAATTGACCGACCGGGGCTTCACGTTCGCCGACCAGGTGCCGGCGATCGACCGATCGTTCGTGGTCTTCCGGTCTCCCGAACTGGTCGAGGCGCGGCGATGGGTGATGATCCTCGATCGGGTGGCCGACGTGCTGCCCTGGATCACGGTGCTCGTCGCGGCCGGCGCGGTCTGGGCCGCACCCGCCGGCGCGCGGCGTCGCGCCCTCACCTGGCTCGGTGCGACGTTGGCGTTGGCGATGGCATTGCTCGCGGTCGCCGTCGGCATCGCACGATCGGCCTACCTGGACGCGGTACCAGCCGACGTGCTCACCCCTCGAGCCGCCGCGGCGGTGATCGACGCCTTCCTGGTGCGGCTCGACACCACCGTGCGAGTGATGTTCGCCCTGGCCGTGGTGATCGTGCTGGCCGCGCAGTCGCACCGAGTCGCGCGCGATCCACGGGCGATCCGATCCGTCGTGGCCCGCTACCGGGGCTCGCTGCGGATCGCCGTTCTCGCCGTCGCGGCGATCACGCTGACGTTCTGGTCGTACCCGACCGGGCCGGTGGTCATCTGGACTCTGCTCGCCACCGTCACCGCATGGGTGGTCGTCGAACTGGCGGCCGGACCCGGACAGTCCCGGCCCGCGCCCTCGGCCGAAACGTGAAAAGCCGGATGACGGGGACCAGCCGGGTAAAACCGGTCCACGCCATCCGGCGATTCCGCCCGCCACCGGGTGAGTTCGGCTCACGGCGGGCGTCGCCGTCCGATCCTGGATCAGAAAATCGGACGACGGTCTCGGGGTGACTAGGTCACGATCCGCAGCGGATGCTCGATGAGTTCCTTCAGCTGCTGCAGGAACTTCGCCGCGACCGCACCATCGATCGACCGATGATCCGCGGACAGCGTGACGCGAAGGATCTTGCGCGACACCACCTTCTCGCCGTCGAGCCTCAACTCGTCCTGCGCCGCCCCGACCGCGAGGATCGCCGACTCCGGCGGGTTGATCACGGCGGTGAACTGCTCGATACCGAACATGCCCAGGTTGGAGATGGTGAAGGTGCCGCCGGACATGTCCTCGCCCTTCAGCTTCCGGTCGCGGGCGCGCCCGGCCTTCTCCCGGCCCTCGGCGGCGATCGCCGACACCGACTTGCGGTCCGCGTCATGGATGACCGGCACGAACAGGCCCGCGTCGGTGGCCACGGCGATGCCGATATTGATCGCCTTGTGCCGCAACAGCTTGTCGCCCGCGAAGGAGACGTTCACCGACGGATCCAGGCGCAGCGCGGTGGCGACCGCCTTCACCAGCAGGTCGTTCACGCTGACCTTGCCGGAACCGGCCTCCTCCAGGGTCTTGTTGATCTGCGCACGGAAGGCCAGCAGCTCGGTCACGTCGATGGCGCTGGTCAGGTAGATGTGCGGCGCCTGCTGCATGGACTCGGTCAGGCGCTGGGCCGAGACGCGCTGAATGGTGGTCAGCGGGATCTCGTCGTAGTCGCCGGTGGCCGGGGCGGCCGCCGCGACGGGCGCGGCGGCGGTCGGGGCTGCGGCGGGGGCGGGCGGAGCGACTGTGCTGCTCGCGGTCTCGACATCCAGCTTGGTGACGCGGCCACCGGGGCCGGTGCCGGTCACGGCGGTGATGTCGACGCCCAGCTCCTTGGCGACCTTGCGGGCCAGCGGGGACGACTTCTTGCGCTCGCCGTCGGCGGACACCGCCGGGGCGCCGACGTTTCCGTTCACGACAGCCGGATTGCTCTGCGCGGCAGGAGCGGCGGGGGCCGGAGCCGCAGCGGGGACGGCGGCTGTGGCCGGAGCGGAGGAGGACCCGCTGCCGTCACCCAGGATCGCGATGGCCTCACCGATCGGCACGCGCGCACCGGCTTCGGCGATGATCCGCTCGAGCACCCCGTCCTCGTAGGCTTCGAGCTCCATGAGCGCCTTGTCGGTTTCGATCTCGGCCAGGATCTCGCCCGCCTTGACCTGGTCGCCGACCTGCTTGAGCCAGGCCGCGACGACGCCCTCCTCCATGGTGTCGGAGAGCCGGGGCATGGTTACTTCGGACATGGTTCCTTCCGGATCTCAGCGGCGCTTGCCCACGGCGGCAAGGGTTTCGGTGGCGGCCCGGTACAGCGACTCGGGCGAGGGCAGCGCCAGCTTCTCCAGCGGCTTGGCGTAGGGCAGCGGCACCTCGGCCATGGCGACCCGGCGGACGGGGGCGTCGAGGTAGTCGAACGCGCCGTCGGAGATGGACGCCGCGATCTCCGCGCCGATGCCGTAGGTCAGCCAGTCGTCCTCGCCGATGACGGCGCAACCGGTCTTCTTGACCGAGGCGATGATGGTGTCGCGGTCCAGCGGGCGCAGACTGCGCAGGTCGATGACCTCCGCCGAGATGCCGTCGGCGGCCAGCTGTTCGGCGACCTGGGTGCAGACGTTCGCCATGCGGGAGTAGCCGATCAGGGTGATGTCGGTGCCCTCACGGGTGACCGCGGCCTTGCCGATCTCGACCGGCGGCAGGTCCTCGGGGACCTCGCCCTTGGTGTTGTAGAGCGACAGGTTCTCCAGGAACAGCACCGGATCGTTGTCGGCGATCGCGGCCTTCATCAGCGCCGCCGCGTCGGCGGGCGTCGACGGCGCGACCACCTTCAGGCCGGGCACGAACGCGTAGTACAGCTCGATGTTCTGCGAATGCGTCGCACCCAGCTGCTGCCCGCCGCCCCCGGGGGTGCGGATGACCATGGGCACGGCGGTCTGCCCGCCGAACATGCCGTAGATCTTGGCGGCGTGATTGACGATCTGGTCCAGCGCCAGCAGCGAGAAGTTGATCGTCATGATCTCGACGACCGGGCGCAGGCCCAGCATGGCGGCGCCGATCGCCGCACCGACGAAACCCTCTTCGGCGATGGGGGTGTCGCGCACCCGCTTCTCGCCGAACTCGGCCAGCAGGCCGGCGGTGATCTTGTACGAGCCTTCGAAGACGCCGATCTCCTCACCGATGAGGAAGACGTCGTCGTCGCGCCGCATCTCCTCGCGGAGGGTCTCGCGCAGCGCTTCACGGTAGGTCATGACAGCCACGGTGATGTCCTTATGCGGTGAAGAGCGGATCACCGGGCAGGCGATGGGAATCGCCCGCGACCGGGGTCGCGTAGTTGTAATCGAACAGGGTGGCCGGGTCCGGATGCGGGGACTGGTCGGCGAAATCGACCGCGACGCGCACCCGCTCCTTCACGTCGGCCTCGATGGCGGCGGCCGACTCCTCGCTCAGCACGCCAGCCTCCAGCAGACGGTTGTGCCACAACACGATCGGGTCGTGCGCGACCGCGGTGGACACGGCGTCCTCGGCCCGGTACTTGGCCGGGTCGACCACCGAATGCCCCTTGAGCCGGTAGGAGACGGCCTCCAGCAGCGCGGGCTTGCCCTCGCGGCGCGCGGTCTCGATGAGATCGGCGGCGACCTCACGCACGGCCAGCACATCGGTGCCGTCCACCCGCTCACCGCGCATGCGGTACGAGGCGGCACGCTTCCACAGATCCGGTTCGGCCGAGGACTTCTCGACGGTGGTGCCCATACCGGTCTGGTTGTTGATCACCAGGAACACCACGGGCAGATTCCACAGCGCCGCGATGTTCAGCGACTCGTGGAACGCGCCGATGTTCGTGGTGCCCTCACCCATCTGGCACACCACGACGTCATCGCCGCCGCGGTAGTCGATGGCCAGCGCCGCGCCGATCGCCAGAGGCACCTGGCCGCCGACGATGGCATACCCGCCGAGCAGCCGGGTCTCGGTGTCGTACATGTGCATCGACCCGCCCCAGCCCTTGGAGGTGCCGGTCGAGCGGCCGTACAGCTCGGCCATGACGCGGCCGGGCTCGATGCCCTTGGCCAGCGCGTACCCGTGCTCGCGGTAGTTGGTGAACAGGTAGTCGGTGGGACGCATGGCCCGCCCGACACCGACGACGGTGGCTTCCTCACCCAGGTTCAGGTGGCAGTAGCCGCCGATCTTGGCCTGCTGGTACGCCTGCGCGGTGCGCTCCTCGAAGCGGCGGATGAACAGCATCTCGCTGTACAGCTCGCGCAGGGTCGCGGCGTCGGTGCCGCCGAAATCGGCTCCACCAAGCAGGGTTTCGGCGATTTCGGCCTGGGATACGGCGGCGTCCGCGGTCTGGTCGGCCGGGCGGGTGGCCTTGCGCGCCGGCTTGCGCGGCGCGGCGGTGGTCTTGATCAGCTCCGCTGAAGTGGTCGTGGTCATGACGGAACTCCTCAACGCTTCCGGGGCGGCGCGACGTGAATCGGCAGGCCCAGCCCGACCAGGGCGGCCTCCATACCGATCTCGCCGAGGGTGGGGTGGGCGTGAATGGTCTCGGCCAGCTCGTCGAGGGTCGCCTCCAGCGAGATCGCCAGGGCCCCTTCGGTGATCAGGTCACTGGCCGACGGGCCGATGATGTGCACACCCAGCACTTCGCCGTGCTTCTTGCCCGCGACGATCTTCAGGAAGCCCTCCTGATCGCCGAAGGACTTGGCCCGGCCCAGCGCCGCGAACGGGAACTTCGCGGCCACGATCTCGTGGCCCGCGGCCTTGGCGGCGTCCTCGGTGAGGCCGACGCTCGCGATCTCGGGATGCGTGAAGGTCGCGGCCGGGATCACGTTGTAGTCGATGTGGGCGGCGTGACCGGCGATGGTGTCGCTGGCGACCAGGCCCTGATGCGAGGCCACGTGCGCGAGCAGCGCCTTACCGGTGACGTCGCCGATGGCGTAGACGTGCTCGACACCGGTGTGCAGGTGCTCGTCGACCGGGATGAAACCCCGTGCGTCGGTGGCGATTCCGGCGACCTCCAGGCCCAGCCCGGCGGTATTGGGGCGGCGGCCGACACCGACCAGCACCACGTCCGCGGGCAGCTCCTGCGGCTTCGCGCCGCCGACCGTGACGGTCAGGCCCGCATCGCCCTCGGCGATGGCGGTGACGGTCGCGCCGGTCAGGACCTTGATGCCGCGCTTGGTGAACGAGCGGACCAGCGCGGTGCCGATCTCCTTGTCCTCCAACGGAACCAGGCGATCCTGCATCTCCACGACGGTGACGTCCGCGCCGAACTCGTGGAACAGATTGGCCCATTCCGCGCCCACCGCGCTGCCGCCGATGACGACCAGGCGCTTCGGCACCTCGGTGAGACCGAACGCGCCGTCGGAGGTGATGACGCCGGGCAGGTCCGCCCCCGGGATCGGGAGTACGGCCGGGACCGAACCGGTCGCGACGATGACATCCTTCGCGCTCACGGTGCGCACGGCGTTCGCGGTCGGGGCGGCGGCGTAGCGCGGGCCGCCCTCGAAGATCGGCGACGGGCCGGCCTCGACGACCTCGACCGTGGTCGGGCTGGTGAAGCGGGCGTGGCCCTCGATGACGGTGACGCCATTGGCCTTGAGCAGGCCCGCGACGCCGTCGGTCAGTTCCTTGACGATGCCGTCCTTGCGCTGCCGCACGGCGGCGTAGTCGAAGCGCAGGTTATCGGCGTAGATGCCGAATTCGGCGGCGTGCGCGACGGTGTGGAAGACCTCCGCCGAGCGCAGCATCGCCTTGGTCGGGATGCAGCCCCAGTTCAGGCAGACTCCGCCCGGGCGTTCCTTCTCGACCAGGCCGACGGTGAGGCCTCGTTGAGCGGCGCGGATGGCGGCGACGTACCCGCCGGGACCGCCACCGATCACCAGAAGATCGAATTCCGGCACTCGTGGTGCTCCTCGTTCTCGATAACTCGACCCGCCATCGGTTGTGATGCGAGTCATTGCGAACGAGTCTGTCGGTCCCCATTTGCACAATCAATGCCCTCGAAGCCCATATATGTCTGTGCGCGACTGGGCGGAGAGCACAATTTGTACCCGTGAGTAGCGTGCTTTCGGCGGCTCAGCCGCGGGTGGTCCCGGGCAATTCCAGAGCGGCCAGAGCGAGGGAAAGTTCCAGGTAGGCGCGCTGGCCTTCCACGGGTCGGCCGAGCAGCATGGTGATGCGCTGCAACCGGTTGATGACCGTGTTCCGATGGCAGTGCAACTTGGGTGCGGCATTGGCCGCGGAGCAGTTCTCGGCGAGCCAGACGGCCAAAGTCCGCAGCAGAATGTCGCGTTCTTTCGGCGGCAATTCCAGGACCGGGCCGAGGGTCCGGGCGACCAAGAGATCGGTCAGATCGGGGGAGCGTAAAAGCAGCGCCTCTGGGTAGCGCTCGTCCAGTGAGACCAGCAGCCCGGCCGCGTCCCCGGGCGCGGTATCCAGCGCCAGTACCGCCAGCCCGTGCGCGGTATCGATGCCCGCCAGCCCGGCGACCGCGGGGGAGACGCCCGCCCGGCCTCGGATCAACGGCCGAAGCTGTTGCAGCACAACCGAACTGTCCCGATGCTCCAGCGACACCAGTCCGACGGTCGAATCCACGCGCTCGTGCCACACCGACCGCACTCCCGAAACCCCCAGCGCCGCCTCGGCACCCGTGTGCAGCCGCGGACCGCCCTCGCCGCGCGCCACCACCACCAGATACGCGCCGTGGGCGGGCAGATTCAGTTCCCGCCCGGCCCGCGCCGCGAAGGTGGCGTCGTGGGCGCGCCCGGCGAGCAGGTCCTCGATGAGCGAATGCCGGCGCCGCTCGTCGCTGCGCACCCGATCCAGCTCGGTGTTCCGGTACGAGGTGACCAGGGCCGATGACATGCCGTCGACCACCGCCCACATGGCCGAGCCGACCTGCCGGGTCTCCGCCGATCCGATGTCATCGGCCTTGTCCAGCAAGGCTTCCCACACGATCTGGCCGCCGAGGCGGAACGTCCGCAGCATCGCCTCCAGCGGCACACCCTGCTCGGCGCGCCGCCTGCCGATCGCCGCGGCCACATCGTCGCCGTCCGGATTCGGCGGCAAACCGCCCAGCAGGTCCAGAATCCGCGTCAGATACCGCCGACAGCCGTCCCGTAGGTCCGCGCGTGGCACCGCCGTGTAATCCGTCCAGCCCGGGTTGTCGGTGAAGATCGCCGCCATCAACTGCTTGGTCAATGCCGTCACCTCGGCCTGACACGCCGCGGCCAGCCGTTGCGTGCCGACCGCCGGGATCGGATGCCTGGGTGCCGCCATGGGACTCAACCTACCCTCGAGGGTCGCCCGCCCGTCCCATCCGGGCCGGTCAGCGGGTTTCTACCCCGCCCAGCACCGGCTTGATATCGAGGATCGGCGTGCCGTCGATGGCCTCCAGGCCCGCCACCCCCAGCACGCCCGGCGCCACCGCCGTCAATGTCACCTCGTGCAGGCCGATCGGGTTCGGCCGGTCGGGGGAGCGGGTCGCGAAGACACCGGTCGCCGGACGGGAGCGGTCCCCGCGCGGATGCACCGCGAGCACGTCCCGGCTTCCCGCGTGCAACCAGGTCAGCAGGATCACCCGCATGCCGGGCTGAAGATCGGCCGCCGCCGCGGCGAATTCGGGCGCCAGCACCACCTCGGCGGGCGGCGCGTCCTCATCGGGCTGACGCGGCGCCCCGGCGCGGTCGGCCAGCGGGGAGCGGACGTGGCCGACCGGGCGTACCTCGAAATGATCAGGGCCGCTGGAGAATTCCGAGGACATGGATCGTCTGCTCCTTACACCGTGGCGGTAATGGCGATGTCCATGATCGTCCGTGCTGATCGAAGTCGCCAATATTTCCGTGATCGGACTGGGCGGCACGGTAATTCGTCCGGTGATTGCATTGGACGGCGTATGATCGGCCGGGATGGGCATCCAGGGCCAGCGCGAACGAATAGTCACCACCGACTGGGACGTGTTCGCACACAGGCTGGCCACCTTCCTCGCCGGGTTGCCTTCCCGCGCCACCCTCACCCTCGTCGCCACCGGCAATCGATACGTGCAATTCCAGCAGTTCGACATCAATCTCTCCGCCGAACTCACCGGTAATTACTATTTGCCCGAACCGATTTCGGAGGCCGCCGCCCAATTGCTGCGCGACCTCGGCTGGACCGCTCCCGCCCTGCAACGCGAGATCGAGAACTGGCGGCGCACCCTGCGCTGGCCGATCACCCGCTCCGCCTTCGAGGACCTCGCCCGCGCTGCCACCCGCGGCCTGCACGAGGCCCTCGGCGTCGGCGACCCCGGCGACCTGCGCGCCACCGCGTGGGCGGAGACGACCGCTCTGGACCTGTCCGCCTTGAGTTCCCGGCCGTAGCCGGACACGCGACGGCCCCGCCGCACGCGGTACGACGGGGCCGGAACGGGTGAGGGTCAGCCCACCAGGGTCTTGTGCAGCTTCACGATGGTCGCGGCGTCGACGCCCAGTCCCTTGGTGAGGAACTTGCCGAAATCACCGAACTGCTCGTTCATCTTGTCGATCGCGTTGTTCAGGTACTCATCGCTGACGACCTGCAGCGGAATCAGCAGATCCGGGTTCTGCATGATGCCCGTCTGCTTCAACTGCGCCCGCTGCGCGGCATCCGCCGCCGACCGGTACTGGTTCGACAGCAGATAGTCCTGGCGGGCAACGTTTTCCGGCACACCCACGGCGCGCAGCATCACATACGTCATCCACCCGGTCCGGTCCTTGCCCGCGGTGCAGTGATACAGCGTCGCGCCCCCGGAGGCCGCGATGTCCTTGATCGTCTGCCCGAACTTCGCCATCGAATCCGGCGTCAGGAAGCTCTGATACATATCGCGCATCATCTGCTCGGCCTTGCCGTCACCCAGCGCCGCCTGCTGCACCGCCGGATCCTTGGACCCGATGGCCTGCACCATCTTCAGATACATCCCCCCATCACTGATCGGCCGAGACACCGCCGTCGCCCCCGGAATCGCCCGATCCGCCCCCTGCGCCCCCACCTCGGCCTGCGTCCGGAAGTCGATCACCGACTTGATCCCCAGCGCCCCCAACTGCTGCACATCGGCGTCGGTCAGCTTCCCGAGCGCATCCGCCCGAACCACCTTCCCCGACTTGGTCGAATCCCCGGTATAGGTCGCATACCCCCCGATATCGCGCACATTGACCGCCCCCTGCAACGTGATCCGAGTCGCCTCGGTGTGCATGATCGGCGGCGCGGCCAGAGCCACGGACGGCACCCCCGCCACCCCGCCCCCGAGCAGCGCCCCCGCGGCAGCGGTCACAACGAGCATTGAAATACGAAGTCGTGCAAATCGTTTGATGTTCACGGCGGCGACGGTAGGGGTGCTTACGCGTGCCCCGCCCGGTTACCCACCGGTCCTCCCGCTCACCGGCCACCCGTCCCCACCCACCGGGACCACCACTGGACCACCCCGAACACCGTTGCACCCCAGTAACTCTCGCGCAACTATTCTACCCCCGCAAGAACCGGAGTCGCACTGACCACCCGGAGTGTCGATTCCGAGAGGTAACCTGAGGCGCTCGGTACCCCAGGAGGGGAGTCGTTTTGGCGCAAATCTCGGTGACGGTCTGCTTGCCGCCGGATGCGATCGATGACGTGCAGGCCGCGATCACGAGAGCCCTCGCTCCATTCGAGATGCACCAGGGGCTTCCGGAGCGAGACATGTGGAGCACCTGGCGGCTTCGGAACGGTGGAGACGGAGCCGGGTTCTACGTCCGACCGGGCCACGAGGATGATCCCCGGCTGATCCACGATGGTCCCAACCGATTCGGCATCGTGCTTCCCCCCACGCGCGGCGAATGCGCGGGCGGCCCGAAGGCCTTGCTGGACGTCGCGACACACAATTTCGCAGAGCCCGATGTGCTCACCTTGGATGGCTGGTGGATCGAGTCGAGCGGCGTTTGCCGACACAAGGACTGGGACCAGAACACGTCCCCCGCAGACCGGCCCGCCTGCCCCATACCACCCGGCGATCTCGAAAACTACCTCGAGACACTGCCCGACGACACCGTGCTCGTCCGGGTCTACTGCCACCGCCGGTAACGCGCAAAGCCCCACCCGCCGAGGCGGATGGGGCTTCCGAGAGCGCTTGCGCTACTTCGACTTAGACGTCGTAGTACAGCTCGAACTCGTACGGGTGCGGGCGCAGGTTGACCGGGGCGATTTCCTGGGTGCGCTTGATGTCGATCCAGGTCTCGATCAGGTCGGTGGTGAACACGCCACCCTCGGTGAGGTAGTCGTGGTCCTGCTCGAGGCGGTCGATGACCGAGGCCAGCGAGGTGGGGGCCTGCGGGATGTTCTTGGCCTCCTCCGGCGGGAGCTCGTAGAGGTCCTTGTCGACCGGAGCCATCGGCTCGATCTTCTTCTTGATGCCGTCCAGGCCGGCCATCATCATGGCGGCGAAGGCCAGGTACGGGTTACCCGAGGAGTCCGGCGCGCGGAACTCGATGCGCTTGGCCTTCGGGTTCGAGCCGGTGATCGGGATACGGATCGCGGCCGAGCGGTTGCGCTGCGAGTACACCAGGTTGATGGGGGCCTCGTAGCCCGGCACCAGACGGTGGTACGAGTTCACGGTCGGGTTGGTGAACGCCAGCAGCGACGGGGCGTGGTGCAGGATGCCGCCGATGTAGTGACGCGCCAGGTCCGACAGGCCCGCGTAGCCGGCCTCGTCGTGGAACAGCGGCTTGCCGTCCTTCCACAGCGACTGGTGGGCGTGCATGCCCGAGCCGTTGTCGCCGAACAGCGGCTTCGGCATGAAGGTAACGGTCTTACCCTCCTGCCACGCGGTGTTCTTCACGATGTACTTGAACAGCTGCAGGTCGTCAGCGGCGCCCAGCAGGGTGTTGAAGCGGTAGTTGATCTCGGCCTGACCGGCGGTGCCGACCTCGTGGTGGCCGCGCTCCAGCTCGAAGCCCGCGTTCTGCAGGTTGGTCGAGATCTTGTCGCGCAGGTCGACGTAGTGGTCGTACGGCGCAACCGGGAAGTAACCACCCTTGTTGCGAACCTTGTAACCACGGTTCGGGGTGCCGTCGGCGTTGTACTCCGCGCCGGTGTTCCAGGAACCCGACACCGAGTCGATCTCGTAGAACGAACCGTTCATCGCCGAGTCGTAGCGGATCGAGTCGAAGATGTAGAACTCGGCCTCGGCACCGAAGTAGCAGGTGTCGGCGATGCCGGTGGCGGCCAAGTACTCCTCGGCCTTGCGGGCGACGTTACGCGGGTCGCGGGAGTACGCCTCACGGGTGAACGGGTCGTGCACGAAGAAGTTCATGTTCAGCGTCTTCGCGGCACGGAAGGGGTCGACCCGCGCGGTGCTGTAATCGGGCAGCAGCAGCATGTCCGACTCGTCGATCGACTGGAAGCCGCGGACGGAAGAACCGTCGAACGCCAGGCCCTCTTCGGCGAGATCAGCGGTGAACGCCTTCGCCGGGATCGAGAAGTGCTGCTGCACACCGGGGAGGTCGGTGAAGCGAATATCGACGTATTCGAGCTCCTCCTCCTTGATGTACTTGATGACCTCGTCGGCCGTGCTGAACGCCACTTAGTACTCCTTACGGATCGGTTCCCAGCCAGTGGTGACTGCATGGGTTCGTCGCGACCACACGGTATGGATGCGGTGTTTCCCTGCAATCAAGGCTGTGTTTCGCCAGTGTTACACGCACTGCTGGCCGGGGGTTCGGCGGTGCCCCCGGGTTCGCGTGGACGCCGCAGCGGTCGCCGAGCAATGCTCGACCAGCACCGATATCCTGCCACCGACCTGCCGGAACCGGCTGTTAAGACTCTGAAAAGTTAGGGTCCTTACCGCGTCCGACCCGGTGAGCGTGACAATCCTCACCGCCGGGCATCCACCTGGCAACCGGGGTCGCCGAACAGTTGCGGCAGCAGCCGGAAGAGTGCCGACAACATATACGATCCCCCGCTCGTCCGCCGATCGACGGGCGTCGGCGACCCGCCGCCGGGCGGCGCATAAGCTGAGTCCATGGCACGCATCACCGGCTCATGGCTGTCCGGACCGAACGCCGAATCCGGAGACAACCCGCTCGGTGAATACCAGGGCAAGGAACTCGGTCTCCCCGCCTCCGGTCCCGGCGCGCTCGCTCCCTTCACCCGCCGCGTGCTGGCCGTGCTGGTGGACTGGTTCATCTCCATGGGCCTGGCCGCCATCATCGTGCGACCGGACGCGGACAAGATCCTGTCGAAGATGACCATCCCGAAGGGGCAGCAGCCGCCCTCGCATTTCGAGGTCATCACCCAGGCGCTGTCGACGCCGACGCTGCTGGTGTGGTTCGTGCTCGGGATCATCGCGGTCACACTGTTCGGGTTCACGCCGGGGCAGTACTTCCTGAAGATCAAGGTCAGCCGCGTGGACGCTGACGCGCCGGTCGGTTTCGTCCGGGCGCTGGGCCGGCAGCTCATCCTGCTGTTCGTCATCCCCGCGCTGTTCACCGACAGTGACGGCCGCGGCATGCACGACCGCGCCACCGGCACCGCCCTCGTCTACAGCCGCTGACCCCGCGCGGTCACCCGCGTTCACCAGCTCCGGTCACGGATCCTCTCGTCTCCGGTCACAGAATTGTGCTCGGGACGATTCGAACGCATCACGCCGCGCCGGGTCGGCGCGGATCAGGCACGTTACCTGCGATGCTGTTGGTGCAGTGTGTTGCAAGGCGTTGCCAAATGTTCACCGCTGTTTGCTTTCGATCGGTATGGTGGCGGCGATTTGCCCTGATACAGCCACCTGGCCGTCGTCAGGGCGGTAGCTGTTGCTGTGCTGATGGAGGGATCGATGGTCGAGGACTACCGGGCGGCCGCGCGGACCCTGAGCCGGCGGTCTCTGCTCGCGACCACCGGACTGGTTGGTTTGGCCGCGGCGGGTGCGGCCGTCGCCGCGGGCGTCAACGCCGCCACCGAAGCCGACGGCGTCCAGCGCACCCAGCACGCCGAGGACATCGGCCAGACGGCCATGGGCGTCACCCCGATCATCAACACCGAACGCGTCTACTCGAAGGCCCGCCGCTGCGAGGTCGACCTGGTCACGATTCTGCCGCCCGGCGTCCCCGCTGAGAACATCCCTATATCTCTGCTTCTGCACGGCCTGCACGGCACCGCCCGCAACGCCGCCGTCGGCAATATCGCCGACCTGCTGGCCGCCGCGGTCGCCACCCGCCTCACCCCGGCCTTCGGTTTCGTCGCCCTCGACGGCGGTGACAACTACTGGCACGACCACGGCACCGGCGACGACCCGATGGCCATGCTGCTCGACGAGGTCCCCGGCTGGCTCGCCCAGCGTCGCCTCGCCGGCAAGGACGGACAGCCCTTCGCCTGCACCGGAACCTCCATGGGCGGCTTCGGCGCACTGGTCTACGCGCGTCGCCGCGCCGAGCAGAACCGCCCGCTGAACGCGGTAGCCACCATGTCGCCGGGGCTGCTCACCTCATGGACCGAAATGGCCAAACGGAACGCCTTCACCAATGCCGACCAGTGGGCGGCCCTCGACCCGCTACGCAACCTCGACAAGCTCGGCCCGGCTCCCGTCGGCCTGTGGTGCGGCGACCGCGACCGCTTCATCGAGGGCTGCCGCCGCTTCATCGCCACCGCCCGCCCCGAGGTGGGCCTGGTGACCCCGGGCACGCACACCGAGGAGTACTGGCGGACGGTCACGCCCGACGTGATCGGCTTCCTCTCCCGTCACGTGCGCTGACCAGACCAACAAAACGAAGGCCCGCATCCGGACAGGATGCGGGCCTTCGTCGTCGATGGGTCAGCGGCGGCGAATCGAGCGCTGCACGCCGCGCATCTTCGCGCCATTGGGCAGCGGACCCTTGGGCAGCGCGGGCCCGCCACGGGTCGCGAGGGCAGACAGCCGCCCCTCGATATTGTCCATGCGCGCCGCGTCGATATTGCGCGGCAGCTTGCGCAGGTGCTTTTCCAGCTCCTTGAGCGGAACCTGCCCCTCCTCGTTGCCGATCACGATGTCGTAGATCGGGGTGTCGCCGACTAGGCGCGACACCTTCTTCTTCTCCTGTGCCAGAAGCGACTTCACCCGCTGCGGCGAGCCCTCGGCGACCAGCACCACACCGGGCAGACCGACCACGCGGTGCACCGCGTCGAGCTGGGTGGTGGCCGCGACGCCCGGGGTGACCCGCCACTTGCCCTGCAGGTTGTCCAGCACCCAGGCGGCCGCGCCGGCCTGGCCCTCGGCCTTGGCGTACACGTTCTTCTGCACCCGGCGCCCGAAGATGATGAACGCGGCCAGCACGCCCAGCACCAGGCCGATCGGCAGCAGGAACCACTGCAGACCGAAGATCAGGCCGATCACCAGGAACAGCACGGTCACGCCGACGAGCGCGCCGATCATCAGCGGCAGCAGAAGCTTGTCTTCCTTGCGCTGCATCTGGAAGGCCTGCCACAGTTGGCGGCGGCGGTCCTTGGACGCCTGTTTGCGCGCCGCCTTCGCCGCGGCCTTCGCTTCCTTCGACGGATTACCGCCCTTGCCTGCTGCCATGCGGTCCAGCTTAATCGCCGGGTACGCCCGGTTCGCGATGGGATGGACACTCACGCGACCGGTCGGTGCCGGGCGGCCCGAATCGCGCTCGGCGCGAGTGCTTGTCGGCCGGAGCCGCCGCATCGGCCGGAGTCCTTCCGGCCGATGCGGCACGCGTGGCGTCAGGCCGCCGCCCCGATCGGTTCGGGGGCCATCGCGTCGGGTGCTTCCTGGCGTGGGGTCCGCAGGGTGATCAGCGCCAATGGAATACCCACGGCGACAATGACGCCCGCGACGATGATCGCGAGGCGGTAGCCCTCGAGAAACGCGTGCATCGGAGCCGCGCCCTGCCCGGCCACGGTCGCCGCGCGCGTGGTGAGGATCGCGCCGACGATGGTGACGCCGAGCAGCGCCGAGATCTCGCGGCTCGCATTGACCACCGCGCCCGACGCGCCCGCGACCGCGGGCGGCATCCGGTCCATGATCGCGGTGTTCAACGGCGTCATGAGCAGGCCCGATCCGATGCCGAAGCCGATGAACGCGGGCATCAGGTCGAGGATGTGCCCGTGCTCGCCGATCGTCGAAATATCCAGCAGCGCACCGACGATGCCCGCCACGCCCAGCGCCACGGTGACGTTCGTGCCCAGCCGGCGCGCGGCCAGCGGGGCGAGCGGCGACACCAGCACCATGGCGACCGCCATCGGAATGAACGCGGCGCCCGCCGCGGTGGGGGAGAAGCCGAGCACGTTCTGCAGATACATCGCGGTGAAGAAGTAGATGCCCATCACCCCGAAGCCCCACAGCATCATGACGGCGATGCCGCCGCTGAAGGCGCGGGAACGGAACATCGACATGTCCACCATCGGGTCCGGCCGGCGCGATTCGATGGCGACGAACGCCGCGAGCGCGGCCGCGCCGACCGCGAAGCACCCCACGATGACCGTCGAGGTCCAGCCGCGGGTGTGTCCTTCGATCAGGGCGTAGGTGATCGCGAAGAGCGCGACTGCCGAGGTCACGAGCCCGGGCAGGTCGAGTCGGTGCCGTACCCGTTCGCGGGTTTCGTCCAGGGTCAGCGCGGTGAGCGCGAAGGTCAGGACGCCGAAGGGCACATTGATCAGGAAGATCCAGCTCCAGTCCACGTGCTGGCTCAGCACGCCGCCGGTGAACGGCCCGAGCGCCAGGGCCAGTGCGCCGATGGCGCTCCACACGCCGACCGCCTTGGCACGTTCGGAGTCGTCGGGAAACAGCCCGGCGATGATGGCGAGGGTCGGGGGTATCGCGGCGGCCGCGCCGACGCCTTGCAGCACGCGGGCAGCGATGAGCATGGCCGGGCTGTCGGCGAGTCCGGCGAGCAGTGAGGCGAGGGTGAACACGGCCAGTCCGCCGAGGAACATCCGGCGGCGTCCGAACAGGTCGGCGAGTCGTCCACCGGCCAGCATGAGCCCGGCGAAGACCAGGATGTAGCTGCTGACCACCCATTCCAGGCCGGAGATGGACAGCCCCAGGTCGCTCTGGATGGACGGCAGCGCGACGTTGACCACGTTGTTGTCGAGAAATGTCATGAAGGTCGCCAGGGAAACCCCGATCAGGGCCCACCAGCGGCGGGGCAGTAGTGGCACCGCAACTCCTATACGTTGTGCCTGTACATAATTCACATACGTTGTACATGTACGTGGTACAGGAAAGCCTGTACGTTGTATATTTGTCAAGTGGCAAAAGCGGAGAACCGATTGAGCCGGGAGACCGTCGCCGACGGCGCGATCGCGCTGGCCGACGCCGAGGGCCTCGAAGCGCTCACCATCCGGCGCCTGGCACAGGGACTGGGCGTCACCCCGATGGCCCTGTACTGGCATTTCAAGAACAAGGACGAACTGCTGGCCGGTGTCGTCGACCGGCTGTGGGAACAGGTCGACACCACCCGCGACCGGTCGCGCCCGCTGCTGGAACAGTTCCGCGCCCTGGCCGAATCACTGGTGACGGTGCTGCGCCGGCACCGCGCCCTGGTCCCGCTGTTCCAGGTGCCCGGCGACAACGACCCGAGCCCCGGATTCCTCGATGCCACCGAGACCGCGCTCGAGATCCTCACCGAATACGGCTTCGACGTCGAACCCGCCGCCGCGGTCTGCGGCAACACCCTGCGCACCGCCGTCATGCTGGTGCTGGGCGAGCCCGGCGCCCCGACCCCGCAGCAGTCCGCCGACGACAACGCCGAGATGATCCGCCGCAAGCGCCTACGCCTGGAAACCCTTCCGCGGCAGCGTTATCCCCGGGTCGTGGCGGCCGCGGACGCGTTGACCTCCTGCGAGGCCGACCAGCACTACGGTTTCGGGCTCGACTTCTTCATGACGGCCCTGGCCGCGCTGCCCCTGCCCGCGCGCACCGCGGCGGCGGAGTCCTGACGGTCAGGAGCGGCCGGCTTTGGCGTGCTCGCGCAGGCTGTCGGCCAGTTGTGGTGGCATCGGCTCGTGGCGGGCGTAGGCGCGGGTGAAGCTCGCCGCGCCGTGAGCCAGTGAACGCAGGTCCACGGCGTAGCGGCTGAGTTCCAGTTCCGGGACTTCGGCCCGAATCGCGGTGCGGCCCAGCCCCGCCGGTTCTGTGCCGAGCACTCGGCCGCGGCGACTCGATAGGTCTCCGAGCACCGGACCGACGTAGGTGTCCGAAACCACCACCAGCACTTCGGCAATCGGTTCGAGCACGCTGATGCGGGCGGTGGCGGCGGCTTCCCGCAAGGCCAGGCTGCCCGCGGTCTGGAACGCCGCGTCGGAGGAATCCACCGAGTGCGCCTTGCCGTCGAACAGCGTCACCCGCACGTCGACCAGCGGAAATCCGGACGCCACGCCGCGCAGCGCCTGGGCGCGCACGCCCTTCTCCACCGATGGGATGAACTGGCGCGGAACGACTCCGCCCACCACCTTGTCCACGAACTCGATGCCGGATCCCTCCGGCAGCGGTGCCACCTCGATCTCGCAGACCGCGAACTGCCCATGGCCGCCGGACTGTTTCACGTGTCGTCCCCGCCCGGCCGCCTGGGTCGCGAAGGTCTCGCGCAGGGCCACCTTGTGGTCGACGACGTCGACCTGGACCCCGAACCGGGACCGCAGCCGTTCGAGGGCCACCTCGCGATGCGCCTCGCCGAGGCACCACAGCACCAATTGGTGGGTGTCGGGATTCTGTTCGAGCCGGACCGTGGGGTCTTCGGCCACGAGTCGTGACAGCCCCTGGGAGAGTTTGTCCTCATCGGCCTTGCCGTGTGCCTGGATGGCGACCGGGAGCAGCGGATCCGGCAAGTCCCACGGCTCGATGAGCAGCGGGCTGTCCTTGGCGGACAGGGTGTCCCCGGTCTCGGCGTGCGTCAGCTTGCTCACGCACACGATGTCCCCGGCGATGGCCTGCGGCAGCGGCCGCTGCTGTTTCCCGAACGGCGCCGACACTCCGCCGACCCGGTCGTCGGCATCATGATCGCCGTTCGTGCCGGTGCCGTGTCCGCACACGTGCACGGTGTCGTCGGCGTGCAGGGTTCCGGAGAACACCCGGACCAGCGACAACCGGCCCACGTACGGGTCCGAGGCGGTGCGGATCACCTCGGCGGCCAGCGGCGCGTCCGGATCGCAGGCCAGTGCCGCGGACTTGCCGCCGCTGCCGGTCGCGGACACCGGATGCTCTGCGGGCGTGGGGAATCCGCGGGTGATCAGATCCAGGATCTCGACGGTGCCGAGACCTTGCCGCGCGCCCTCGGGCGGGGGAGCGGCGATCAGCATGGGGTGGAAGCTCCCCCTCGCGACCGCTTTCTCCAGATCGGCGATCAGTGAGGCGAGGTCGATCTCCTCCCCGCCGATGTAGCGGTCCATGAGGGTCTCGTCCTCGCTCTCGGCGATGATGCCCTCGATGAGCCGGTTGCGCGCCTCTTCCATCTGCTCGCGCTGTTCGTCGGAGGCGGGTGTCTCGACGCGTTCCCCGGTCGTGTAGTCGTAGACGTGCTGGGTGAGCAGTTCGATCAGCCCGGTCACCGGCCGGTGCCCGTCGGGATTCTTGGGCCCGTACACCGGAAGATGCAGCGGCAGTATGGATTCCGAGCGTCCGCCGCCGAGGATCTGCCGGCAGGTCTCGGCCATGTCCTCGAAATCGGCGCGTGCGGTGTCCAGATGGGTGAGCACGATGGCGCGCGGCATGCCGACGCTCGCGCACTCCTCCCACAGTGCCAGGGTGGGTCCGCTGACGCCCTCGACGCCGGCGGCCGCGGAGAGAATGAAAAGGGCCGCGTCCGCTGCTCGCAGACCGGCCCTGAGCTCCCCGACGAAGTCGGCGTAGCCGGGGGTGTCGAGAAGATTGACCTTGACCTTCTCCCACCCCATCGGCACCACCGACAGTTGCACCGACCGGTGCTGGCGCTGCTCGATGTCGTCGTAGTCGGAGACGCTGGTGCCGTCCTCGACCCGCCCGGCTCTGGGCACCGCCCCGGCGGCCACCGCGAGCGCCTCGACCAGCGTGGTCTTCCCTGACGCGCTGTGCCCGACCAGCACCACATTCCGGATATCGCCGGGCCGTTCGGCCACGACTACCTTGCCGTTGACACCGTGCGGTGTCGTCGTTCGCTCGACCATGGCTCGCTCCGTGGGTCGATCATTGCGGTCCTTCGAGCTTCCCACCGGTTATGGGGTCGCGTCCACGAATCGCCGAACAACTAGGTCGAGCGGAGTGAACCGGGAGTGTCAGGAACCGAAACGAGCCAGGACGCTGGTGGCCTCCTGAGCGGCGCTGCCCTCCTCGGCCAGGTGCGCCATCTCCGGGGAGATCTCGCGGCCGTGGTGGCGCATGGCCTGCGCGTACAGGCGGCCCGCCCGGTACGAGGACCGGACCAGCGGACCGGCCATGACACCGGCGAAGCCCATCTCCTCGGCGGCCTTGGAGTGCTCGACGAACTCCTCCGGCTTCACCCACCGGTCGACCGGGTGGTGCCGCGGGGAGGGCCGCAGGTACTGGGTGATGGTGATGATGTCGCAGCCCGCCTCGTGCAGGTCGCGCAGGCCCTGGGTGACTTCCTCCGGGGTCTCGCCCATACCCAGGATCAGGTTGGACTTGGTGACCAGACCGGCCTCGCGGGCCGCGGTGATGACCGCCAGCGACCGCTCGTAGCGGAAGGCGGGACGGATGCGCTTGAAGATGCGCGGCACCGTCTCCAGATTGTGGGCCAGCACCTCGGGCCGCGACTCGAACACCTCGGCCAGCTGCTCGGGCACCGCGTTGAAATCGGGGATCAGCAGTTCGACGCCGGTGTGCGGGTTGAGCCGCTTGATGGCGCGCACGGTCTCGGCGTACAGCCACGAGCCGCCGTCCTCGAGATCGTCGCGCGCGACGCCGGTGACGGTGGAGTAGCGCAGCCCCATGGCCTGCACGCTCTCGGCCACGCGCCGCGGCTCGTCACGATCGAGGGCGGCGGGCTTGCCGGTGTCGATCTGGCAGAAGTCGCAGCGCCGCGTGCACTGCTCGCCGCCGATGAGGAAGGTGGCCTCGCGGTCCTCCCAGCATTCGAAGATGTTGGGACACCCGGCTTCCTCGCAGACCGTGTGCAGCCCTTCACGTTTCACCAGGCCCTTGAGTTCGGTGTACTCGGGGCCCATGGTCGCGCGGGTGCGGATCCACGAGGGTTTGCGCTCGATCGGGGTCTCGGCGTTGCGGGCCTCGATGCGAAGCAGCTTGCGGCCGTTGGGTGCGGCCGAGTTATCAGGTGTCGGGGTATCGACGGAGGTCACTGGTTCACCCTACGCTCGTGATCATTCGGCTTTGGCGTGCCCTGCGGCGGACTCGTCGGTCTGCAGGGCGGGTAGCGGCTCGGGACATTCGGCAAAGGCTTCGACGCAGCGCGACAGAGCGTGGTCGGTCACCTCGAGGACACCGTCGAGGGCGCGGGTGATCGCGTCGGCGACCAGCGGCCGCACCTCGGCGACGGTGACGTCGCGGCCGAGTTCGCGGCTCAGGGTGGTGACCCCGGCATCGCGAATACCGCACGGCACGATGGCATCGAAACCGTCCAGGCTGGAATCGCAGTTGAGCGCGATGCCGTGCAGGGCGACGCCACGCTGTACGCGCACACCGATCGCCGCGACTTTGCGCTCGGGCAGGAACTGGTTCGCCGGGACCCACACGCCCGAACGGCCTTCCACCCGACCGGTTTCCAGCCCGAGCTGCGCGCATACGGCGATCAGAGCCTCTTCGAGGCGACGCACGTACGCGACCACATCGACCGGTTCGGCCAGCCGAACGATCGGGTAGCCGACCAATTGCCCCGGCCCGTGCCAGGTGATCTTCCCGCCGCGATCGACCGCGATGACCGGGCTGCCGTCCACGGGCAGATCCCGTGCCTCGGTGCGCCGTCCGGCGGTGTAGACGAAGGGGTGTTCCAGCAGCAGGAGCCGATCCTGCCCGATGCCCTCGGCGCGTTCGTCCGCGATGGACCGCTGCAATTCCCAGGCTCGCTGATAGTCGATCAGGCCCAGATCTTCGACCGCGAGGGGTGTGCTGTCGAAGCGAGCCGACACCGCGCGGGGTAACGCCGCGGTGGCCGTCATGCTCTCGCTCACGATGGCGACGCTACTCCCTCGGGGAAGGTCCGTTGCATGAGCGTCAGATCCATCCAGCGCCCGAATTTGAACCCGACTTCCGGCATCTGCCCGACAACCTTGAAGCCGAACTTCTCGTGCAGCCCGATCGACGTGCGGTTACTCGACTCAATCGCCGCGATCATGGCGTGCACATCGCCTGTCTCGGCCCGCGCCAGCAGCGCCCGCATGAGCGCGGTGGCCACGCCGCGGCGATGGAATATATCTGACACGTACACCGAGTTCTCGACCGAGAACCGGTAGCCCGACTTGGGCCGGAACTGCCCGTAACTCGCGTACCCCGCCAGCTTGCCGCCGATCTCGGCGACCAGCACCGGATGCCCGGACCCGGTGCGCGCCGCGAACCAGGCCTCGCGTTCGTGGATGTCGGCCAGTTCGGTATCCCAGATGGCCGTGGTCTCGGCGATGGCGTTGTTGTGGATCACCAGGATTTCCGGCAGATCGCTCTCGCGTGCGCCGCGCACCACCACGTCGGACGGTTGATTGGTCACGGGTCCACGGTATCGGCGAGGTTGCTGTGACGCGCACCGCGCCCGGTATCAGCCGGAAGCGGAGGGAATCAGCCCGAGTGGCCCAGCGTCGCGGTCAGCGCCGCGCCGATGGTCGGGTGCTGGAACTCGTACCCGGCGTCCTCCAACGCGGCGGGAATCGCCCTGGGCCCGTGCAGGATCGCCTCGTCCGCGAACTCGCCGACGGTCAGCTTCAACGCGAACGCGGGCACCATCAACGGCGTCGGCCGATGCATGACCCGCCCCAGCGCCCGCGTGAACTCGGCATTGGTGACCGGTGCGGGACCGCACATATTGACCGGCCCGGACAGGTTCTCGTGGGTGAGCGCGTAGATGATCGCCCCCACCTCGTCGTCGAGCGAGATCCACGGGACGTACTGCCGCCCACTGCCGAGCCGCCCGCCGAGCCCGAGATAGTAGAGCGGGTACAGCATTCCGAGCATGCCGCCGTGCCGCGCCAGCACCACCGCCGAACGCAGCAGCACCGTGCGCACCCCGGCGTCGGCGGCCTGTTCGGTGGCGGCTTCCCAGTCGGCGCAGAGCCGGGCCAGGAATCCTGTTCCGGCGGGGGAACTCTCGGTGACGACCCGGTCGCCGGTCTCGCCGCCGTAGTAGTGCGCGCCGCTGGCGTTGACCAGCGTCGGCACTCCCGCGGCGGCGACCGCGGCGGCCAGGACATCGGTGGGGACGATGCGGCTGTCGCGCAGCTCCTGTTTGTAGCTGCCGTTCCAGCGCCGCCGCCCGATGCTCGCGCCGCAGAGGTTCACTACGGCGTCCGCACCGCGCAGCGCGCGCTCGTCCAGGTTGGAACGGACCGGATCCCAGGTGAATTCGTCGCGGGCGTGCACGGGACGGCGCACGAGGCGGGTGACCTCGTGCCCGTCACGGCGCAGGGCCGCGACGAGTGCCGTCCCGATCAGTCCGGACGAACCGGCGACCACGATCTTCATCCGATCCAACCCCCGACCCGTCTCCGTTCCGGCCTCAGAGGCCCAGGTCACCCTCGAACGCGGCCTCTTCCAGACGGTGCTTGATCGTGGTCACGAAGCGACCCGCGTCGGCGCCGTCGATGAGGCGGTGGTCGTAGGTGAGCGGCAGGTAGGCCATCGACCGGATGCCGATGAACTCGTTGCCGTCGTCGCTGATCACCATGGGGCGCTTCACGATCGCGCCGGTGCCCAGCTCGGCGGCCTGCGGCGGCACCAGGATCGGGGTGTCGAACAGCGCGCCGTTCGAGCCGATGTTGGTGATGGTGAAGGTGCCGTTGGCCAGCTCGTCCGGCTTCAGGCCGCCGGTGCGGGCCCGGTTGGCGATATCGGCGATGGCGCGCGCCAGTCCGGCCAGCGACAGGTCGTTGGCGTTGTGGATGATCGGCGAGAGCAGACCCTGCTCGGTGTCGACCGCGATACCCAGGTTGACCACCGAGTGGTAGGTGATCTCCTTGGTCTCGGAGTTGTAGGAGGCGTTGATGTTCGGGTGCACGGCCAGCGCCTCGATGACGGCCTTGGCGTAGAACGGCAGGAACGTGAGGTTCACGCCCTCGCGCTGCTTGAACGCGGCCTTGGCGCGGTTGCGCAGGGACGCGATCTTGGTCATGTCGACCTCGTGCACCTGGGTGAGCTGCGCGGTGGTCTGCAACGACTCGAGCGTCTTGGCCGCGGTGATCTGCCGGATGCGGGTGGCCTTCTGGACCGTGCCGGTCAGGTGCGACAGCGACGGACGCGGTGCGGCGGCGGCAGCGGCCGGGGCGACCGGAGCAGCGGCGGCGGGCGCGGCCGCAACGGGGGCCGGAGCCTTCTTGGCCTCCGCGGCGGCGAGCACATCCTGCTTGCGGATGCGGCCGCCGACGCCGGAGCCGGTCACGGCGGCGAGGTCAACGTTGTTCTCCGCGGCCAGCTTTCGCACCAGCGGGGTGACGTAGGGGCCACCGTTGCCGGAGGGCTCCTCGGCCGGGGTCGCCGCGGCCGGAACCGGGGCGGTCTTCGGCGCGGGAGCCGGGGCCGGAGCGGCCAGGGCGGGCGCGGGAGCCGCGGCGGCCGGAGCCGGAGCGGGCGCAGGGGCGGGGGCCGGAGCGGGAGCCGGGGCCGGGGCGGCCGCGGGGGCGCCACTGCCGATGACGCCCAGCTGGCCGCCGACCTCGATGACGTCGTCTTCCTGCGCGGAGATCTCCAGCAGGGTGCCCGCGACCGGGGACGGGATCTCGGTGTCGACCTTGTCGGTCGAGACCTCGAGCAACGGCTCGTCCACCGCGACCTGGTCGCCGACCTGCTTCAGCCAGCGGGTGACGGTGCCCTCGGTGACGGACTCACCGAGCTCCGGCATCTTGACCGGAGTGCCGGAGGCGGCAGCGGCGGGAGCGGGCGCGGCGGCCGGAGCCGGGGCGGGTGCGGCGGCGACCGGCTGCGGGGCCGGGGCGGGAGCCGGCGGCGCGGGGGCCGGGGCAGGGGCTGCGGCGGGAGCCGGGGCGGCGGCCGGGGCCGGGGCGGAACCGGCCTCGCCGATCACGCCGAGTTCGCCGCCGACCTCGATGACGTCGTCCTCCTGGGCGACGATCTTCACGAGAACGCCTGCGATCGGGGAGGGGATCTCGGTGTCGACCTTGTCGGTGGAGACCTCGAGCAACGGCTCGTCGACCTCGACCGAGTCTCCCTCCTTCTTCAGCCACCTGGTCACAGTGCCCTCGGTGACGCTCTCACCAAGAGCCGGCATCTGGACGGAGAAGGTCATGTCCGTTGACTCCTCTGACTGCTCGTCGGGTTAAACAGTTCGTCTCTCCGCGGGCGTGGCACCGCGGGTCGCGGTGTCGTCCCGGACGGCCATCGAACGGCGATGGCACCGGAGATCCGTGTTGGTTCTTGTTCCAGCCACCCATCCTTGCATTCGTCCGGGTGCGGCGTGTCACAGGGCGGCGGTTGTGCCGACCTCTCTACGCCACATTTCCCGGCGTGAGCGTCGAACGCCACGGAGCGCGGGTGAAATAGCGGGATGCCATGACACGTATCACGTTTGCGTCGAACTGGCCTTTCCGGCGTGCCACTGACCGGACCGCGCACGCCCGCTGAGTCGATTCTGAAGGGATTCTGTGCAGCTGCTATGGAAATCGCCGATCGTCTGGCGAAGCGGGCGTGAGCTGCGCACTATCGAAGTATCCGGCGGTTTTCCGAAGCCGGAGAGGAGGTTGACGGGAATGGGTTTCCTGGATCTGTTCGGGCACAGCGGCGCCGCGCGCCGAGGCGAGGCCGATCCGGCCGACATGGCCCATCTCGTGGCCTGGACGCGAAACCATTACGGCGTGGAGGCTTTCGTCGAGCCGCGCACCACGGTCACCGATGTCACGGTGGCGCTGGTCGCGCATGACGGCGAATGGACCCGCCGGGTGGTCGGCGAACGCGGGGCGCAACGCCTCTCGGGCGCCCTCGGCGTCCCGGTCTACGACGCGCGCCGCGTCGGCTACCCGCAGCGCATGCGGGACTACGAGGCGCGCCGCCGCGTTCTCGAACGCCGCGCGGCCGCCTTGACCTGACCGGTCGGCGTCCCTGTGAACGCGAACGCCCGCCGCCGCGGAACCGCGGGGCGGGCGTCGCTGTGGGACTTGGCCGTTCGCTATTCGGCGGCGATGTCCTCGAGGGTGCTGATCAGCGTGCGGACCGGAACGCCGGTGCCGCCCTTGCCGATGTAGCCGAACGGTCCGCCGGTGTTGTAGGCCGGACCCGCGACATCCAGGTGCGCCCACTGCACGCCCTCGGACACGAATTCCTTGAGGAACAGGCCCGCCGACAGCATGCCGCCCCAGCGGTGCGGCGCGACGTTCTGCAGATCCGCGATCTTGGAGTTCAGGTCGGCGCGCAGTTCCGCGGGAAGCGGCATGGCCCAGGCGTTCTCGCCGACGGACTGTGAGATGCGCGCCACCCGGTCGCGGAAGGCGTCGGTGCCCATGACGCCCGGGGTGCGGGTGCCCAGCGCCACCATCTGCGCACCGGTGAGGGTGGCGACGTCGATGACGTAGTCCGGCTCGTCCTCGCCCGCGCGTACCAGCGCGTCGGCCAGGATGAGGCGTCCCTCGGCGTCGGTGTTGATGACCTCGACGGTGGTGCCGCCGTACTGGGTGAGCACGTCACCGGGCCGCTGCGCGGTGGCCGAGGGCATGTTCTCGGCCATGGGCACGGTGGCGATGACGGTGAGCGGCAGGCTCAGCCGCGCCGCCAGCAGTGTGGTGGCGATGACCGCCGCCGCGCCGCCCATGTCGGAGGTCATGTTCTCCATGGACTGCGCGGGCTTGATGGAGATGCCGCCGGTGTCGAAGGTGATGCCCTTGCCGATCAGCGCCACCTTGGGGTCGCCGCCGGCGTAGGTGATGCGGATCAGGCGCGGCGGCCGCGAGGAGCCCTTGCCGACGCCGAGAATGCCGCCGTAGCCCTGGGATTCGAGCTCGGTCTCGTCGAGGACCTCGACCTGGAGACCGGCCGCCTTGGCCAGTTCGGCCGCGCGGTTGGCGAACTCGGCCGGGAACAGGTCGCTCGGCGGGGTGTTGACGAAATCACGTGCGGTGGCGACGGCTTCGGCGATGGCCTGCGCCCGGAACAGCTCCTCCTCGCCGAATCCCGGTGCGGGCACCAGGAATTCGACCCGCTGCACCGGCTGCTCCTCCGGCTTGGGCGCGCTCTTGGCGGACTTGAACGTGGTGAACTGGTACGCGCCCAGATAGAACCCCTCCGCCGCGGCGCCCAGATCCAGGCCCGACAGCGTGGTGACCGCGGTGACGACCCCGGTCAGCGCCCGACCGGCCGCACCGGCCGACTTGCGCACCTGCTCGGCGTCGAGCTTGTCCGCCGCCCCGAGCCCGACCGCCAGCACGAAGTCCACGCCCAGCCCGGCGGGCGCGGGCACCTTGGTGACCTCTTCGCCCTTACCCTTGGCCCCGACGGCCCGCAGCGCGCTCAGCAGGGCGTCGCGGGTGTCACCGTCGAGCACATCCTCGAACGCGTCGGCGGGCGCGATGACCGGCCCGTCCTCCGACGAGGTGAGTCCGATGACCAGGACATCGGCCTCCCCGATGCCCTCGGTGCGGGCGAGTTCCGGCCCGAGCGAACGATCTGCAACAGCTGTCATAGCTGCCCACGTTACTGCGCCGCCCCGGCCACAGCCGGTTGGGCGCGGACCGCACGATAGATTGCTCTGTGATTGCTGTTTGACCCGAATCGTCTCGGCACGAAAGGGTGACCACATGGCGTCACGGTTGAAGGTGCGCACGACCGGATCGGCTGTAGCCCTGGTCGGGGTCACGTTCGCGGGCTGCCTGCTGACAAGTTGCTCCGACACCGGCCAGGCCCCGGTGCCGACCACCGTCACCACGCTGCCGTCGATACCGCCGACTTCCGTCCAGCCCGAGCACAATGTCGGCGACGACTGCTCCGACGGCCGCATCGTCGCCCAGTGGGGTCTGACCGCCGACGGCCAGTGGGTGTGCGTCCCGAAGGAACAGGCCACCTCGACCGAGCCCACCGCGCCGACTTCCGCCGGTGAGCCCGGCGCCCGCTGACCGCTCGGCGAATTCGTGGAAAACCTCTGGTCGGGACGGGTTTTCGTCAACAGTCCTCGACGTCCGTTTCGACCGTTCTCCCGTACTTCCCGCCCCCGCCGGCGACTGGGAGGATCGCGGTGCTACTTCGCGCCGTTGGCGGATCCGGAGGCGGATCCGGTCAGCAGCGGCAGCAGGAACTGCAGGAAGGCCGGGTTGCACGTGGGCGGCTGGGAAGAGGTGCAGCCGTAGTCCGCCGATCCGATCGGGCTCGCGGCCTGCGGTGCGGCGGTCGCCACGGCGGAGGCGGCCAACTGGGCCGGGACCAGCAGGGCGCCCGCGAGGGCGATACCGGCAATGCGCTTGTTCATCGATACCTCATGTCGTTCCGATCGGCTGACGCTGCCGACGTGAAGTTGAAAGGTATCGATTCGAACCCTCGCGGCGCTGCCCCCGCTTCTCGGGTCACCGCCGCATCCGCCCGGTTTCGCTCGGCGCACCCGCGCGCCGCAGTCCCGCGCCCGCGGTGGTGGAGCGGTGCCGGCCGTGGAAAACCTCTGTTCGGGAATGGTTTTCGTCAACAGTCCTCGACGTCTGTTTCGCCCGGTTTTCAGCTCTTCCGGCCCCCATCCTCCCTACCCTGGAAACGACGGGCGCGCAGGAGGTTCCAGTGGCGAAGGCGAGATTCCAGCGGACGAAGCCGCATGTCAATGTCGGCACCATCGGCCATATCGACCACGGCAAGACCACGCTCACCGCGGCCATCACCCGGGTCCTGCACGACCGATATCCGGACCTGAACCCCTTCACCCCCTTCGAGGACATCGACAAGGCCCCCGAGGAACGCCAGCGCGGCATCACCATCTCCATCGCGCACGTCGAATACCAAACGGAGAAACGGCATTACGCGCACGTCGACTGCCCCGGGCACGCCGACTACATCAAGAACATGATCACCGGCGCCGCGCAGATGGACGGCGCGATCCTGGTGGTCGCCGCCACCGACGGCCCGATGCCGCAGACCAAGGAGCACGTGATCCTGGCCCGGCAGGTCGGCGTCCCGAAAATCGTGGTGGCGCTGAACAAGTGCGACATGGTCGAGGACGAGGAGATCCTGGAGCTGGTCGAACTCGAGGTGAGCGAACTGCTCAGCGAGTACGAGTTCGATGGCGACAACAGCCCCATCGTGCGGGTCTCCGCCTTCCAGGCGCTGTCCGATCCGGCGGGGGAGTGGGGCGCGACCATCACCGAACTGCTGGCCGCCGTGGACGACTGGATCGATACCCCCGCCCGCGAGGTGGAGAAGCCGTTCCTCATGCCCATCGAGGACGTCTTCACCATCACCGGCCGCGGCACCGTCGTCACCGGCCGCATCGAGCGCGGCGTGCTCAAGGTCAATGCCGAGGTCGAGATCGTCGGCATCCGCCCGAAGACCACGAAGACCACGGTCACCGGCATCGAGATGTTCCGGAAACTCCTGGACGAGGGCCAGGCCGGGGAGAACGTGGGCCTGCTGCTGCGCGGAGTCCGCCGCGAGGACGTGGAACGCGGCCAATGCGTCATCAAGCCCGGTTCGGTCACCCCGCACACCCAGTTCGAGGGCCAGGCCTACATCCTGTCGAAGGAGGAGGGCGGCCGGCACACCCCCTTCTTCAACAACTACCGCCCCCAGTTCTACTTCCGCACAACCGATGTCACCGGCGTGGTGACCCTGCCCACGGCGGTGGAGATGGTGCTGCCCGGCGACAACGTCTCCATGGAAGTGGTGCTGATCCAGCCGATCGCCATGGAGGTCGGTCTCAAGTTCGCCATCCGCGAGGGCGGCCGGACCGTCGGCGCGGGCCAGATCACCAAGATCCTGAAATAGCCCGGCCGCTAGCCCATCTCCTCGAGTGCTTTGCCCTTGGTCTCGGGAACGAACCTGAGCACGAACGGAATCGAGAGCAGCGCGAACAGCGTGTAGATGACGTACGTCCCCGACAGATTCCAATCCGCGAGGCTCGGGAAGCTGGCGGTGATGGCCCAGTTGGCGATCCACTGCGCCGACGCAGCCACACCCAGCGCCGCCGCGCGCAGCTTGTTCGGGAACATCTCACCCAGCAGCACCCACACCACCACACCCCACGACATGGCGAAGAACAGCACGAAGCAGTGCGCCGCGACCAACGCGGCAATGCCCTGCGCGTGCGGCAGCGACACGCTCTCGCCGGACCCGGTCTTGGCCGAGAACGCCCACCCCTCCAGCGCCAGCGCGACGGCCATGCCCGTGGAGCCGATGAGCGCCAGCGGTTTCCGCCCGATCCGGTCGACCAGCAGCATGGCGATCACGGTGCCGACGATATTGATGATCGAGGTGGTGAACGAATAGAAGAACGAACTGGACGGATCGATGCCGACCGACTGCCACAGCGTCGCCGAGTAGTAGAAGACGACATTGATCCCGACCAGCTGCTGGAACATCGACAGCCCGATGCCGATCCACACCACCGGCAGGAACCCGAACCTCCCGCCCAGCAGATCCTTGAACGTCGACCGGTGCTCGCTGTGCATGGCCTGCTCGATCTGCGCGACCCGCGCGTCCAGATCCTCTTGCCCGCGCTCGACCTCGGCCAGCACCTGCTTCGCCTGCTCGATCCTGCCGACCGAGATCAGATACCGCGGCGACTCCGGAATCGCGAACGAGAACAACCCGTACAGCCCGGCCGGGATCACCATCACCCCGAGCATCCACTGCCAGGCCTCCAGCCCCGCGATGGTCCCGCGCTGCTCACCGCCCGCCATCTTCAGGATCGCGAAGTTCACCAGCTGCGAGGTCGCGATGCCGATCACGATGGCCGCCTGCTGGAACGAGGCCAGCCGCCCGCGATACGCCGGCGGCGACACCTCGGCGATATAGGCGGGCCCGATCACCGAGGCCATCCCGATCCCGATCCCGCCGATGACCCGCCACATGGCCAGATCCCACAGGGCGAACGGCAACGCCGACCCGATCGCGCTCGCCGTGAACAGCGTCGCCGCGATCCGCATGCACCAGATACGCCCGATCCGGTCCGCGATCCGTCCCGCGATGGCCGCGCCCACCGCGCAGCCGATCAACGCGATCGCCACCACCTGCGCGAGCGTCGCCGACCCGATGTCGTACCGATCCCGGATGGCCTCGACCGCGCCATTGATGACCGAACTGTCATATCCGAACAGGAATCCGCCCATCGCGGCCGCCGCGGTGATGAACACGACGTAGACCAGGCTGTCGGCCCCGCGCTCCTGATCGTCCGAGGTTCGCGACCTCACCGATGAATTCACGCCGACTCCTTCGTCCGGACCCGGGCCGCGGGAGCCCGAGCCATCTCTGGGTTCGGCCGAGATGACGCACAAACCCCGTCAGACGGCGCACTTCGCCCATTGTGGCCGCCGGAATCGCTGTCAACGCTCAACGCAACGCCGAACTGGTCGCCCGTTCCACGGCACCCGGACGGCTGGGCGGCTGTCCCGCATCGGGCCTGGCGTTGCGGCTTCTCCACATCCCTGTGGGAACTGCGCCACGCCTCAGCTCAACGCCGCAACCCGGGGATGCGCGGAACCCGCAGCCACCCCGGCCGATTCGCCCGCGCGGTCTCCCGCGCCAGCGCCTCGACCGCCAGCTGGTCCGCCAATGCCAGCAACTGCCGCGCCGCGATCACGTCACCCCGTTTGGCCGCCTCCACCGCCGCCGACACCGCCTTCGACACTCCGCTCTGCTCCGCCGCTGCACCCATACCGCTTGCCCTCCACTCGATTTCCGGTCGGGAGGTATTCGGTGCCGTGATCCCGCGCACTCCTACGACTTCGGGAGGAATCGGAGATTTACGATCGCGACACGTCTACGTTCGGGGAGGGATCATGGCCGAAGGTAAGGGCAGGGCCGGGGTTGTCGGGGGCGGAATCGGTGGTCTCGCCGCCGCGATCGCACTGCGCGCGGCGGGCTGGGACGTCACCGTCTACGAACGCGCGCCGCAGTTCACAGAGGTGGGTGCGGGAATCACCCTCGCGGCCAATGCCTTGAAGGCCCTGGACATGCTCGGTGTGGGAGAAGCGGTGCGAGCCGGAGCGGTCGCGGACCGCCGCGCCTTCGCCCGCAACCAGCGGGGACGGGTACTGGTGGATGCCCGCATCAGTGACTTCACCGGTGGCCTCGTCGCCGTACATCGCGCCGACCTGATCGCGATCCTCGCAGCCGCGGTACCCGCCGAATGCGTCCGCGCGGGCACCCGTGTGGTCGCCGTCCATGCCGATGGCCGGATCGAAACCGATTCGGATACGGACCGGTACGACCTGATCGTGGGTGCCGACGGCGTCAACAGCGTGGTCCGTACCCAGCTGTGGCCGCAGTCCGGCCCGGTGCACCGCACCGGGATCACCGCCTGGCGATGGGTCCTCGACACCCCCGCGCCCGACCCGGTCGGCGTGATCATGGGCATTCGTGGTGAAGCCGGCGTCGTCCCCATCACCGGCGACCGCACCTACGTCTTCACCGCAGGCCTCCCGGGCATCGACGATCTCGACTACTTCACCGACTGGCCGGACCCGCTTCCGAAACTGATCGCCGCCACCGACCGATCCGCGGTGGTCACCGACGAGCTGCTCGAAATCGACGTACCCCGGCAGCTGTGGAACGACCGCGCTGTCCTTCTCGGCGACGCGGCCCACGCCATGCGGCCGACCCTGGGTCAGGGTGCGGGAATGGCATTGGAGGATGCCGTCACTCTGGCGGCCTGCGCCCCGGATCTCGCTCGCTACTCCGCCGCCCGCCGCAGCCGCGTCGCCCGGATGAGCTTTCTGTCCAAGCACGGCACCCGAATGACCTCTCCGGGCTCGACCGCTCTTGCCGCCTTGCGGGACGCCGCATTCCTCGCGATTCCGAACAAAGTCTCGGTAGCGATGTTCCGTTCCAACAGTCGCCGGACCCTCGAAGGCTGGAAGCCCCCGCAGCCCTCCGCATAGTCGCCGGAAAACTGCAGGTAGAGAGGCGATTTGACTTTGGTTCAACGCAACAGTCCAGGTCAGAGCGACACGGACACCGACCCGGAGCCCCAAGGGCCTGGGAAACGAGGTTGGACGAGGAGCGCCTGACGATCACACTAGTTCCACCTGACCAGCGGATTTGGTTCTGCTGCATGGACGGGGCTAAGCTTGAAAAGTTGCCTAGCTAGTCGAACGGGCTTACCGCTCGGATCGATGGCTTGTGCGTGTGTTCTTTGAGAACTCAATAGTGTGTCGATGAATGTCAGTGCCAAATATTATATTTGGTTCCAATCATTCTCACCCCCGTGAGGGTGGTTGGACATTTAAGTCGGCTAATTTTCCAGCCGACGATTGCTAGGTTTTCGGACTCTGGTTCGAGATACTTCTGATTCGCCTTCGGGTGCATCTAGAGTCTTCAACGGAGAGTTTGATCCTGGCTCAGGACGAACGCTAGCGGCGTGCTTAACACATGCAAGTCGAGCGGTAAGGCCCTTCGGGGTACACGAGCGGCGAACGGGTGAGTAACACGTGGGTGATCTGCCTCGCACTCTGGGATAAGCCTGGGAAACTGGGTCTAATACCGGATATGAGCAGCCTCTGCATGGGGGCTGTTGGAAAGGTTTACTGGTGCGAGATGGGCCCGCGGCCTATCAGCTTGTTGGTGGGGTAACGGCCCACCAAGGCGACGACGGGTAGCCGACCTGAGAGGGTGACCGGCCACACTGGGACTGAGACACGGCCCAGACTCCTACGGGAGGCAGCAGTGGGGAATATTGCACAATGGGCGAAAGCCTGATGCAGCGACGCCGCGTGAGGGATGACGGCCTTCGGGTTGTAAACCTCTTTTGACAGGGACGAAGCGCAAGTGACGGTACCTGTAGAAGAAGCACCGGCCAACTACGTGCCAGCAGCCGCGGTAATACGTAGGGTGCGAGCGTTGTCCGGAATTACTGGGCGTAAAGAGCTTGTAGGCGGTCTGTCACGTCGATTGTGAAAACTTGCAGCTCAACTGCAAGCTTGCAGTCGATACGGGCAGACTAGAGTACTTCAGGGGAGACTGGAATTCCTGGTGTAGCGGTGAAATGCGCAGATATCAGGAGGAACACCGGTGGCGAAGGCGGGTCTCTGGGAAGTAACTGACGCTGAGAAGCGAAAGCGTGGGTAGCGAACAGGATTAGATACCCTGGTAGTCCACGCCGTAAACGGTGGGTACTAGGTGTGGGTTTCCTTCCACGGGATCCGTGCCGTAGCTAACGCATTAAGTACCCCGCCTGGGGAGTACGGCCGCAAGGCTAAAACTCAAAGGAATTGACGGGGGCCCGCACAAGCGGCGGAGCATGTGGATTAATTCGATGCAACGCGAAGAACCTTACCTGGGTTTGACATACACCGGAAAGCCATAGAGATATGGCCCCCCTTGTGGTCGGTGTACAGGTGGTGCATGGCTGTCGTCAGCTCGTGTCGTGAGATGTTGGGTTAAGTCCCGCAACGAGCGCAACCCTTATCTTATGTTGCCAGCGCGTAATGGCGGGGACTCGTGAGAGACTGCCGGGGTCAACTCGGAGGAAGGTGGGGACGACGTCAAGTCATCATGCCCCTTATGTCCAGGGCTTCACACATGCTACAATGGCCGGTACAGAGGGCTGCGATACCGCGAGGTGGAGCGAATCCCTTAAAGCCGGTCTCAGTTCGGATCGGGGTCTGCAACTCGACCCCGTGAAGTTGGAGTCGCTAGTAATCGCAGATCAGCAACGCTGCGGTGAATACGTTCCCGGGCCTTGTACACACCGCCCGTCACGTCATGAAAGTCGGTAACACCCGAAGCCAGTGGCCTAACCCTTGTGGAGGGAGCTGTCGAAGGTGGGATTGGCGATTGGGACGAAGTCGTAACAAGGTAGCCGTACCGGAAGGTGCGGCTGGATCACCTCCTTTCTAAGGAGCACTTCTACACAGACCGTTCGAAGAGTCGAATGTGACTGTGTCAGAGACCGTTTCGGCCTCACACGTAGGCCGGCGGACGCTCATGGGTGGAACACTGACAACCTTCATCGCACCTAGCTCGAAGCCATGTCTTCGAGCGCGGTGAATATACCGACACACTATTGGGTCCTGAAAGAACACGCGAAAGCGATTCTTTCTAGGAATCAAAAACGACGAGACTGAATCCTCAGTCATACCGCCGAGCTTGCTCGGGCTGGTGCTGAAACACGGATTCGGACTTGTGTGTTGTTTGAGAACTGCACAGTGGACGCGAGCATCTTTGTTAGTAAGTGTGTAAGAGCGTACGGTGGATGCCTTGGCACCAGGAGCCGATGAAGGACGTAGTAGGCTGCGATAAGCCTCGGGGAGCTGTCAAACGAGCTGAGATCCGAGGATTTCCGAATGGGGAAACCCAGCACGAGTGATGTCGTGTTACCCGCGCCTGAATATATAGGGCGTGTGGAGGGAACGTGGGGAAGTGAAACATCTCAGTACCCACAGGAAGAGAAAACAACAGTGATTCCGTGAGTAGTGGCGAGCGAAAGCGGAAGAGGCTAAACCGGTTGTGTGTGATAGACGGCAGTCGTTGCATAGCCGGGGTTGTGGGACCCATCTTCCCAATTCTGCCGAATTGGGCATGAGTAAGAAACCAAGTTGTTAGTCGAATTGGTCTGGGATGGCCAACCGTAGACGGTGAGAGTCCGGTAGACGAAAACATCTTGGCTCATGTGGTGGGCACCCGAGTAGCAGCGGGCCCGTGAAATCTGCTGTGAATCTGTCGGGACCACCCGATAAGCCTGAATACTACCTGGTGACCGATAGCGGACTAGTACCGTGAGGGAAAGGTGAAAAGTACCCCGGGAGGGGAGTGAAATAGTACCTGAAACCGTGCGCTTACAATCCGTCAGAGCTGTAATAGGTGATGGCGTGCCTTTTGAAGAATGAGCCTGCGAGTCATCGGTGTGTGGCAAGGTTAACCCGTGTGGGGGAGCCGTAGCGAAAGCGAGTCCGAATAGGGCGCCCTGAGTCGCACACTATGGACCCGAAGCGGAGTGATCTACCCATGGCCAGGGTGAAGCGACGGTAAGACGTCGTGGAGGCCCGAACCCACTTAGGTTGAAAACTGAGGGGATGAGCTGTGGGTAGGGGTGAAAGGCCAATCAAACTCCGTGATAGCTGGTTCTCCCCGAAATGCATTTAGGTGCAGCGTCGCGTGTTTCTCACCGGAGGTAGAGCTACTGGATGGCCTAGGGGGCCCACAAGCTTACCGAAGTCAGCCAAACTCCGAATGCCGGTGAGTGAGAGCGCGGCAGTGAGACTGTGGGGGATAAGCTTCATAGTCGAGAGGGAAACAGCCCAGATCGCCGGCTAAGGCCCCTAAGCGTGTACTAAGTGGAAAAGGATGTGGAGTCGCGAAGACAACCAGGAGGTTGGCTTAGAAGCAGCCACCCTTGAAAGAGTGCGTAATAGCTCACTGGTCAAGTGATTCTGCGCCGACAATGTAGCGGGGCTCAAGTACACCGCCGAAGCCGCGGCATTCAGACATTATCCCGCCTTCGGGCCAGGAGTCTGGATGGGTAGGGGAGCGTCGTATGGCCAGGGAAGCGGCGGAGTGATCCAGCCGTGGAGGCCATGCGAGTGAGAATGCAGGCATGAGTAGCGAAAGACGAGTGAGAAACTCGTCCGCCGAATGACCAAGGGTTCCTGGGCCAGGTTAATCCGCCCAGGGTGAGTCGGGACCTAAGGCGAGGCCGACAGGCGTAGTCGATGGACAACGGGTTGATATTCCCGTACCCGTGTATCCGCGCCAAATATCGAATCAGTTGTGCTAAGTGCCCAAATGCGGTCTTATCGAGCCTTCGGGCGAGAGGGAACGCGGCTGCGCATGACCCTGGCTGTAGTAGGTAAGCGATGGGGTGACGCAGGAAGGTAGCTGGGCCAGGTGATGGAATACCTGGTGTAAGCGTGTAGGCCGGGGTATAGGCAAATCCGTATCCCATGAGGCTGAGACGTGATGCGTAGCCGATTGAGGCGAATTCAGTGATCCTATGCTGCCGAGAAAAGCCTCTAGTGAGTTGGTACACGGCCCGTACCCCAAACCGACACAGGTGGTCAGGTAGAGAATACTAAGGCGATCGAGATAACTGTGGTTAAGGAACTCGGCAAAATGCCCCCGTAACTTCGGGAGAAGGGGGACCACGCCTGGTGAAAGGATTTACTCCTGGAGCTGGGTGGGGTCGCAGAGACCAGTGAGAAGCGACTGTTTACTAAAAACACAGGTCCGTGCGAAGTCGTAAGACGATGTATACGGACTGACGCCTGCCCGGTGCCGGAAGGTTAAGAGGACCGGTTAGCTCTTCGGAGCGAAGCTGAGAATTTAAGCCCCGGTAAACGGCGGTGGTAACTATAACCATCCTAAGGTAGCGAAATTCCTTGTCGGGTAAGTTCCGACCTGCACGAATGGCGTAACGACTTCTCAGCTGTCTCAACCACAGACTCGGCGAAATTGCAGTACGAGTAAAGATGCTCGTTACGCGCGGCAGGACGAAAAGACCCCGGGACCTTCACTATAGCTTGGTATTGGTGTTCGGTACGGTTTGTGTAGGATAGGTGGGAGACTGTGAAGCGGGCACGCCAGTGTTCGTGGAGTCATCGTTGAAATACCACTCTGATCGTATTGGACCTCTAACCTCGGACCCTGATCGGGTTCAGGGACAGTGCCTGGTGGGTAGTTTAACTGGGGCGGTTGCCTCCCAAAATGTAACGGAGGCGCCCAAAGGTTCCCTCAGCCTGGTTGGCAATCAGGTGTTGAGTGCAAGTGCACAAGGGAGCTTGACTGTGAGACCGACAGGTCGAGCAGGGACGAAAGTCGGGACTAGTGATCCGGCACCGGCAAGTGGAAGCGGTGTCGCTCAACGGATAAAAGGTACCCCGGGGATAACAGGCTGATCTTCCCCAAGAGTCCATATCGACGGGATGGTTTGGCACCTCGATGTCGGCTCGTCGCATCCTGGGGCTGGAGTAGGTCCCAAGGGTTGGGCTGTTCGCCCATTAAAGCGGCACGCGAGCTGGGTTTAGAACGTCGTGAGACAGTTCGGTCTCTATCCGCCGCGCGCGTTAGAAACTTGAGGAAGGCTGTCCCTAGTACGAGAGGACCGGGACGGACGAACCTCTGGTGTGCCAGTTGTTCCGCCAGGAGCACGGCTGGTTGGCCACGTTCGGAAGGGATAACCGCTGAAAGCATCTAAGCGGGAAGCCTGTTCCAAGATGAGGTTTCTCACCCCCTCGAGGGGGTAAGGCCCCCAACAGACCATTGGGTTGATAGGCCAGAACTGGAAGTCTGGTAACAGATGTAGGTGACTGGTACTAATAGGCCGAGGACTTACCAACAAAGAAGCTACGCGTCCACTGTGCAGTATCTGAAACAACACACGACATGTGTTGCGGAGGACGAAAGTCCTTGTCGCACCGCGTGGATAGTTTCATAGAGTTACGGCGGCTATAGCGGTGGGGAAACGCCCGGTCCCATTCCGAACCCGGAAGCTAAGGCCACCTGCGCCGATGGTACTGCACTCGACAGGGTGTGGGAGAGTAGGACACCGCCGGAACATCATTCGCGAAGGCCCCCAGCAATCTGCTGGGGGCCTTTGGCGTATCTCGATCAAATCGATACGTGCCCAAGAACTTCCAGCGCCGAATATCCACTATGCGCTACTTTTGGCCGAATCCAGTGACGTGCCGAGCCCTCACCGCAGCGGGCTGGACCCCTTCCCGTCGTATCGACATCACCGGCTGGACCGACCAGCTGGAAGCCGAGGGCTTCCACGTCTCCCGCCCTGCTGCGAGCATCCTCCAAGGCTTCGGCAACCTGACCCTCCAGCCCCCGGATCTCCCCGGCGCCCTCTGGACCGCGGACCCCCTATTCTTCGACCCCATCGACGTAGCCAGCGGCATGTACGACCGCTACGCCGATTTCGAACGCGCCCTGGGCCACCGCATGACCCCCCTGGCAGCCAACACCGCCGGCACCACCTTCCTCCTGATGCTCGACGACGGACGCATCGTCTCCGACGGCGTCCTCTCCCTCGACCTCGTGGCCCCCACCTTCCCCCAGGCCCTCGAGGTCATCATCCGCCGCCACACCACCCCCACCTCGATCCTCTCCTACCACCGCCCGCGCCCCCGCTTCACCTCCGAGTGGATGCACGCGGGCTAGCCCCACCCCGAGTGCGCGAAGTTCGAATCTCGCACCCCACCACCGCCTTCCGTCACTACCTTCGTGCGGATGGTGGGGATACTGAAGATCGACCCGGCCGCGATGCGAGCGGCCGCGGATTGGCTGGACCGCGCGGCCCAGGACCTCGTGGACGACCTGACCGCACACATGCGGCTGGTCCGATCGTTCCTGGGCGGCGACTGGCAAGGTGACGCAGCGGCCTCACACGAGACCCCGTGGACCGATTGGGAATCCGGCGCCCGCCGGATTCTCACCTCCTTCGCCACCGACGCCACCCTCCTCCGTCAAGCGGCCGCGGAACACACCCGGATTGACCACCACCGAGCGGAGGCGGTCGCGCAAGCCGGCTCGGGCCTCGACCTGCCCGAGGTGGTCTAGTGGCGGACTATCGGGTCGACCTGGGTGGTCTGCAACAACTCATCGACGGCACAGCCAAACTGGAGTCCTCGATCGAGGCCCGGATAGCCGCGATCGAGAAGTGCGTAGCCGAGCTCCACGTGGACTGGTCCGGCGAAGCCGCCACCGCCCACCGCGCCGCCCACGATGACCGTGTAGCCGCGGCCGCCCTCATGCGCGAGGCCCTGCGAGCCCTGCGCGAGAAGCTCTCCGCAGCCCACACCGCCTACGAAACGGTGGGATCCACCAACGCGTCCATGTGGCCATGAGCCCGCCTCCCACGGTCCCGCTGATCGTCTGCCGCTCAGGCGAATACAGCTCCGCCGGAGAGGTTTTCGGCACCCTCGAGTCCGACGCGATCGAAACCCACTCCGGCCTGCTCACCGTCCTCCGCGCGAACGTCGGTATGGCAGGCAGCGACACCATCGCCCAAGAATGGTCCGCCGCCTACGACCAAGCCGCGAACTCAGCCCTGCAAGCCTCCGCCCAACTGGCCGCCGCCGCGGCACAAGTCCGAGACCTGATCGTGGTCGGTGCCTACAACCACCAGGCAGGTGAGTCCGCAGCCGACCACAACGAGGTGGAACCCCCTCCACCACCCGCTCTGACCCCGCCATCCTGCCTCCCCGACGAGGCTCCCTCCGCGGCCGGCGACGGCATCCCCGAACCGTTCGGCTGGTCGATCATCAAGGACGCCGTAGGCGCGATGTGGCCCAACGGCCACCAGTCCGAACTCTCTGCCGCCCAGTCCGCCTGGTCCACCACGGCCACCAACTTCCACACCCTGGCCGACACGATCCCGAAGGCCATCGACCTCCTCGCCAACCAACAGTCCGAGGAAATCCCCGCCGCGATCGAGGCCGCCCGCTCCCGCCAATCAGACCTGACCGACCTCGCCACCATCAGCACCGAGATCGGAACGGCCTGCGGCGACTACGCCCACCACCTCGACGAGGCCCACCACCAAATCCTCGAAGAGCTGAAAGACCTGGGCCTCGAAACCGCCGCGGTAGAAATCGGCTTGGCGTTATTGGCTCCGGTGACCGCGGGCCTGTCCGAGTACATCGGCAACACCGCCTGGGCCGCCCGAGTAGCCGTCAAAGCAGCCCGCATCGCGTCGATCATCGCCGGCTTGGCCACCAAGGCAAGGGAATCCGCGCGGGTCGTCGGCGTCATGGCCGACCGAGTCCGAGCCCTCACGGCAAAGGTCGCCAAGTGGGTCCAGGAGGCCGCAGCGAGACTGGCAGTCTTCGGCCGCCGAACAGGCTCTGTTCCCAAACTCAGGACCACCCCGATGAACCCCCACTACAAGGGCGAAAACCTCCCCGGAAACTCGATCTGGCCAGGACAATCCGTTCGCTACCTCACCCCCGAGGAACGCCAGAGCTTCCAACTCTCCATCCACGATGGCAAGCTCTACGACGCCACCGGCGCCCTGTTCGACACCACCACCTCAGCTACCCACTTCAACGGCGGAAGAGCGATCTTCGTCATGGACGAGAACGGTGCCCTCTACGCCTCGAAGTACCATGCCCCCGGCGAATTCCACCACTCCAGCTTCCTTTCCGGCGCCCCGGTTGCCGGTGCAGGCGAGTTCGAAGTGGTCAACGGCGAACTCCGCTTCATCACCGACGCCAGTGGCCACTACCGCCCCGCCCAAACATTCTCGAACCAGGTTATCGACCAACTTCGCAGTGAAGGCCTCCGAATAGATCCCACCCAGATCGACCTGCGAGCCCCGAAGTAGCAAGAGAGGATTCGACATGACCGAGACATGGCGGGCAGTTGTCACCGCCGTCCTGTACCGCACGCAGTTCGCCAGTGCCCTCGGCGACACGGAGGCCCGTCGCACCGCAGAATGGCTTGTCCACCAACCCCTCTGGGACCTGACGGTCGAGGAAGAACATCAGGCCCTCACCACGGCCCTCCACTCCGACACGGCCATCGACCCAGTCGTCCACGCCCCATTCACCGAAGCAGAAAAGCGCCACTTCCTCACCCGCGTAGTCGCCGACCTCGACACCATGCGCCCATGGCCCGACCGCGCTTACCGCGAGATCCCGCTCGAAAGGTGGTCAGAGTTCGTCCACCTCGACCCCATTGCCCGAATCGACCTGTCCTGGATCGACATCCAGCCCATCGTCGGAAAGATGTTCCGAAAGCCCGCCGGCTACAACCGCGAGGTACTGCTCCTCCGCCTGAAGTCCAGCACCGAAGTGGGCTTCATCTGGCCCGGCTGGCGCGACCGAAACGCGACCGCTCTGGTAGCGCGCGAGAACGACCCCAACGCCGCCGCGATAGTCCGGGAGATCCTGTCGTCCTCATCCCTCGACCCCTCCAAAGTGACCGTCCTGTCGACCCCCTCAGCTCCCGTGCCTTACGAAACAACCCCACTCCGCCCCGAGTTCATAGGCGAGCACCTCCCAGGAAACACCCGCTGGAACGGCACCCACGTCCGCTACCTCACCCCCGCCGAACGCGCCCCATACAAGCTCACCATCACCAACGGCCTCCTCTACGACGCCCAAGGCGCCCCCTTCGACACCACTACATCCCGAACCCTCTGGACCCCCCAGGGCGGCCGAGCCATCTTCGTCATGGACGCCGACGGCGCCCTCTACTCTTCCCCTCACCACATCCTCGGCCAGTTCCACCACTCCAGCTTCCTGTCCGGCGCCCCAGTAGCCGCTGCCGGCGAACTCTCCGCCAAATCCGGCCACCTCCATCTCATCTCCGACCACAGCACCCACTACCGCCCACCCCGCCGCTTCACCCGCCAACTCCTCGACAACCTCCGCCGCCACGGCGTCCAATTCCCCGACATCCAGGTCGAATACCACATGCCCCTCGACTAACCCGGCCATGCTGGGCGATGTAATGCTCTGCCGTCAGCCCTGCATGAAGCCGTTCCGGATGTAGTCGCGAGCACGTATCAGCGCCACTCTGCGCTGTCGCGCAGCCAATTCCGTGCGATCGCGTTCGGTATCGGTGAGTTGCCCCGGCAGCTGTTTCGGTGCATCGGTGAGGTGAAGCAATCGCCGAAGTCCATGCCCTTGGCGTGGTAGACGGTCCCGATCTTGACGACGTCTTGCTGGGTCTCGGCGAATGCGTTGCATCCGATCGGCTGTGTCGTAGGTGCGGGCAGACGTGCCTCAGATGATCGAGGCTCCCTTCCTCCGGTTGCACGGTCCGCAGAGGATCTGGAGGTTCTCCGGGGTGGACGCACCTCCCATAGATACCGGGATGACATGGTCGAACTGCAGCTCGATATTCGCTCCGCATTGTCGGCAGCATCCGTGGTCTCTGGTCCAGACCAGTTGCTTGACGTCATCCGGGATCGCGCCGCGCACGCTGGGGACGGGGGCCTGCTGCATCGCGACCATTGATTGCGCCCGGTCTATCTGCGCCTGGCGGCGTTGGCCACGCGTGACGAGCACGGCGTAAACCTCGTCCGCGGTCAGCCCATCGTTGTCCCAGAACCACTTTCCTTCGAAAAGCCAGTACGCGCGGGCCCCGACTGTGCCGAACAGCACCGGTAGGCCGGCAGAGGACGCGAGCATCTGCCGGTACTGCTCCACCGGCAATTTAGGGATCATGACGTAGGACTGACGACCGACGTGCAAGGTCATCGGGCCCTTGTTGGTGAACAGTCCCTGCCGGTGTGTGACACCGACGTTCTCAGCGCGGCGCAGCATCGTGTCCCCTTACGACGGTTAGCGGTTGTGGTCGAACTTCCGGCGTCGCTATCGGCCTACCAGGACGAATTTCAGGTAGCGCCGGTGAGACGTTACGTGTCGGTGGCGACGAACCTCCGCGATGCGTGCGTCGATGATCGCCAGTTCTTGTGGTGCGTTCTGGATCTCGAGCCTGCGGCGGGCGAATTCCTGGCGCTGTCGCACGGCCGCCGCGGCAGCCTTCGCGGCATCCTCGCTGAGCCTGATCTGGTCGGCTTCGAGCCGTTGTTTGGCTTGGTCGCGCTGAGTGCGGGCGTCAGTGTCGATGCTGCGGCGTTGGCCCTCGAGCTGCTGGCGATCGGCGGCGAACCGCGAGGTGATGGCCGACCCCTGGGTGGGAGCGCTGATATTGCACCGTGCCTGCGCTCTCGTCTTCAAGCCATCCCGCCATTGCAGGAGGGATTTGCCCTTGGCCTCACCGATTCCCCGGACGTGCACTGCGCGACCGCTGGCGAGGATGATCGATGTCGATGTGGAGCTGTAGCCGGTTGTACTTGGGTTCACGCGGATTCCCGTGAAATCGGCTGCTGTTCTTATCCCGTTGTTCGCCAGCTCGCCGGTGAGCGTCTTTCCGATGCCGGAGATCGACGCGCTCGCCAGAGTGAACCTGGCCAGCTCGCGCTGGATGATTTCGTTCCGCTCCTGCTCCAGCGCGGCCCGGAGCGCCTCCCGCAGTCGCTGCTCCAGAGCCAGGATTTGGCGATCCAGATCGGTGGCTCGCGTGATCTTCCGGCGTTCGATGTCGGCGAGTTCCTGGTCGTGTCGCTGCTTCAACTGACTGCGCAGGCCGGCCTGGTCCGACGATCGCCGCTGCTCGGATCGATCGAGTTCCAAGGTGTCGCGCTGTAACGCGTCGGCGGCCCCGGCAGTGTCGGCGACCGCACCGCGTCGCACGTCGAGATCACGCAGACGGCTCCGATGCGCGATCGTTTCAACGCGGGTGCGGCGGGCCACCCATACGCCGATGGAAGCCAGGACGACCAGTACAGGCGCGAGGGGAACGGTGAAGGCTCCGACCGCGATCGCAATGACAAGGAAGGTCATGGCCAGGACATCGACTACGCGCCGACCAGCGAATCCGATGGGCTCGTCCAGCGTGCCTTGTTGAGGGCTTACCGACGTGGCGGCGTGTTCCAGGTGTCCTGTGGTCATCCATGCTGGTAGTGCGCCGCTACTCGCGGACGTGGTGGGAGCTGTCGGTGCCGGGACCACCGCCACGGGGTTCGGGGCCAGAGCCGGTAGTGCTGCCAGTGGTTGGTAGGCCAGTATCCGGACGTGTTCGGCCAGTTGTTGTATTTCGAGGTTCGAGTGCGATAGCAGAGTCGGGAACCTGGATGACCCTTCCGGGTGTTTGAGGTCGTCCTCGTTGAGCAGCAGGTATTCACCGTGCGTTTCGTGTAACTGTCGCCACAGGCTTGGGTCGATCGCGACGGCCTTCAGCGCGGAATAGATGAGCCACGCGGAGAATCGGTCCATCTCGGTGCCGAAGTCATCGTCCCCGCGGCGTGGTGACTGATAGTTGCGATGGCCTCTTTCGGTGCCAGCGAACCCCGCCAGGTCCGGTACGAACATGCCGTCGTAATCCAGCAGGCGCAGCGTTTCATCGTCAGCGACAAGAAGATTGCCGTGTTGCAGGTCGCCGTGAGCGATACCGTGGGCCTCGAGATCGAGAATCAGCTGCGCGAACCGCTCGGTGAGCCGGTCCACCTTACGGCGGTCGTCGTGGTGCGCATCGAGCCAGGCCGATAGCGTGATGCCCTGCGCCCATTCCATTTTCAGTATCGGGTACCGCGCAGTCCCGACCAGCACGGCGTCTGGCAGATACTCGAACCCGATCTTCCAGGGCTGGGAGAGCTCGGCGGCCGGCAACGCCGACAGCTTCTCGCTGATGGCCCGATAGCGGGCTTGCTGGTCGGGGACGTCACGGGTGAAGCACTTGATGGCGTATCTGCGCCCGGTCGCGGTGTGGGTCAATGGGAATACACTGGCGAATGCTCCGGAGATCGCCCTGGGCTGGCGAAGCTTCGTCAAATCGGGAACCGAGTCCCGTAGCTCGGCATGCGTGAAGCACACGCTCGGATTCTGAAGCGCCTCTTGGTAATTCCCGGCCGTGGGAAAGTGGCGAGCCGTTTCCGTCACCATCCCTGCTATCTCCCCTCGACGTCGATTCTGATCAACGCGACGTCGTCATTCCGCAGTTCTCGTCGAGCGCGTAGCCACCCCAGCCATGCGGAGAACTCGGCGGCATCGTGTGGGCCGCTGTATTCCAGAAGCTCGCGTGTCGCGGCGGCACAGTCGTCAGCGGTCATGAACCACGCCGCCAATGCGTCGGACATGAGTAGCAGTCTGTCGCCCGGTCGGCATAGCCCTTCGGCGAATCGGGTCCGAGCTGTGAGGAGTCCCGAGTCATGGTTTCGGCTGCCGAACAGGTCGGGGGTCGTTCCGAATTCTTCGACCTGCTCGACTGGAAAGGACTGAACAGGCACGTCGTCACGGATGTGGAACAAGCAGGAGTCTCCGAGCGCCGCAGCCTGCCACCGCCACTCGGCCGACGGGGGTTGCTGGGCTGAATGACGATCCGGTAGGTGGATCGGGGTGACACGAACGCTCAGGAGGGTCGCGAAGGTACTGCCGGACAGTTTTTGCTGTTCGTACCACTTGAGCGGGCGGCCCTGTGCCGCACGAAGGCTCTCGTATTCATCGACCCAAGGGCCCCAGTGGTTCACGACCTCTTTCGCGAATTCCTCGAAAACCCTCCCTGTTTCGAAGAATTCTGGATCAGCGTGGGCTCTCGTCGCCGAAATCGACGCCAGCAGCTGCGCCCAATCCTTGGCGAGGACGCTCTCGGTCGCGCCGTCGCATACGCTCGCCGTCACCGCACCGTCGATCAGCTCATCGAACGGCGTTGGCGGCAGGACGTAAACGGCGTCCTCACACTCGCTCATCGAATTGCCCTGTTTCGCCGCGAGCAGGCGCGTAACGAAAAGCCCGGGAGTGGTCACCGCAGTTCGGTTGCGCGCGTACCGATGTCCAGGAACTGGACGACCGAGGTGATATCCGCGTTGTAGACGAAACCACGTGTGGTGTCGCCGATTTGCTGGCCCTGAGCCGCGGCGTAGGACCGCATGTGACTCGGAAGCACGCTCGACATGGCGAACAACGTCTGAGCGTAGGTATCGGGCAGTCCCACATCGGAGCTGGGGAAGACGACCGGGGTGCCGCCACTGGCCGAGACGTGCAAGTTGAACAGCAGCACCGCGCCATCGGCGGTGGCCTGGGAGGTGATGGCGGTGGCGGCCTCGGTGGGGGCGCCGTCCGTGGATTCGCCATCGGTCAGATTGATCACTATCGGCGGGAACCCTCCGGGATAGCGCTCAACCCATCCTCTGACCAAGGACTCCGCGTACCTGAGCGCGCGGGTCATCGGCGTTCCGCCGCCGGCGACCGGATCCATCCAGAGGGGGAAGTGTACGGTCGTCTCGACCAGCCCTCCCGCGCCGTCCGGAACCTTCTTGGTTCGTTCCTCCACCCGTGCGGGGTTGTCAGCGACCTCGCTGAGTGGTACCAGGTCGCGACCGGTCAGCGCGCCGGAGAAGGCTGAGCCGACAGCGGCGCCGTACCCCACGATCGCGACGTGGAAGTAGTCCCGCACGCCTTCTTCCTTGGCACACTTGACCGATAGCTCGGTCAGCAGCCGGTTGATCGCGTCCGCAACGACATCCGACTTCTTCTGTGGCACCTCGCCACCGATCAGGTCGTTCATCGAGGTGGACTGATCCACCAGGAAGACGAAGCAGGTTGGATTGGTGCGACTGATCTCTGCCGTATATGACATCGACATTCCCCTGACGTGACACCTCGTGCGAGGCGCAATCTTTGTGCGGCACTATGCGGCCCGCACAGTCAATGAAATCGGACGGCACCGGTGAGTGTCAATCACGTTGCGCGCCTGCGGGCAGGACGGCAAATCCGCTATAACCGACTGGTAAGTATGCGTGTGGGGGAACTGGAATAATTCGGTCAGAAGAACTGTGGCTAACCGGATTCGGGCAAATTGGCACAGTTTGTCAGTGCGATTCGGGCGCCCTCTACAAGCATCGCCCGGTGGCGACCGAGGGAACGGCTGATCAGGTCGGTCAGGGCCGGAAATTGTAGATGTTCTCCGACTCCCGCTTCATCGCCTCGATCCCATCGGAGACCTCGGCCGCGCTGGTCAGCCTCGAGCAGCCTCACGTGAGGTTGCCGCTGCGGGGTTGTCCTCGGCCCATTGGTCTTTGAACAGACTGGTCGGATGATCATGCTAGGGTCCCCGAGAACGTTCGTACCGCGAACTGATTCAGGGGGTCCAGCGGTGACTGACATTCTCGACGTTGACCTATCTACGCTGCACGGGCTGGCGAACGAGCTCGGCGGGCAGGCGGAGGATATCGGCAGGATCACCCTGACCAAGGCCGTGAATATGCCGGGATCCCCAATCGAGGCGGTCTCGACGCAGGTCGGCGACGCGGTGTTGAAGGCGTACGGGTTGATCCGTGGCCAGATCCAGATCTTGGCGGACCGCGCCAAGTCGGCGTCTGGCAGTTACGAGGACATGGACAAGTCCAACGCCGACCAGTTGGACAAGTACGGCCGTGGTGAGGGCGTGAATTGACCACGATCGGTCACGTTCGTGGATGCGACCCACAGTCGATGCTCGACTACGCCACGGATCTGGTGAAGCAGAACGATGCGTTCGTTTCGAAGGTCGACCAGATGGAGCAATCGGTCGACAATGCCATGAACCGCTGGAAGGGCGCCGGCGCGGCGTCCGCCTCCGAGCGTGCAGTAGCTCACAAGCTGCACGGAAACCACCTCGCGACCACCATCGTCGGCATCGCCGACCACTACAACACATACGGCGCTCAACTGGGTGACACCCGGACCGCGTTGCTGAAGATTCTGGATACCGAACTCCCTGCCGCCGGGATGACCGTGGACGATGACGGCAACGTGACCGCGCCGAAGGTTCCCTCCGACCCCGATCATCCGCTGACAGGGACCGCTGCGCTGCTTCAACAGACCCTCGACGGTCAAGCATCAGGATTCCAGTCCCGGATCAGGGCACTCCTGTTCCAGTTCGGCATGTCGGAAATATCGGCGAAAACAGCGATCTCCGCCGACCTGCAACTACTTGGGAGCTATGAGACCAAGCCGGACGGCGCGCCAATTAGTTCCAGCGTGCAGGACATTCTGGACGGCAACTCTGAACTGCCTAGTGACCCAAAGAAACTGCACGACCTCTGGGAGAGCCTGACACCGGCAGAGAAGGACGCGCTGTACGAAAAGGACAACTACATAGGTAACCGCGATGGGCTGCCCACAGTGGACCGCGACCACTACAACCGCGAGAAACTCGACGACGAACTGTCCCGCGCCCAGAATGGCGATCCAGCACTCAAAGACAAACTTGCCGACTTGCAGGGCATCGCCACCGCGCTAACCGGATCCGACCGGTATCTGATGCTGATGGATACTCAATCGGGCGGCATCCCGCACGCGGCAATCGCGGCCGGCAATCCCGATACCGCCAGCAACGTGTGTACCTACGTACCCGGGACCACTTCGCGCCCCTCGGCGATGAACGGCACCAATACAATCAACGGCGATATGCCGCGGGTCGACGCGATGAGACAGCAAGCCCAGAAAAGCGGTGCGCCGGACACCTCAGTGGTCGCATGGTTCGGCTACGACGCACCGCCAGAGCTGCTGAATGCAACGCATGTGTCCTATGCGGACAAGGGAGCACCCGCCCTGGATCGGTTCCAAGACGGGCTTCGGGCCTCCCACGAGGGGCAACCGTCGTACAACACAGTGCTTGGCCACAGCTACGGCACGACGCTGGTCGGCGACTCCGCCAGTCATGGACGAACGCTGAATGCCGATGCCGTTGTACTCGTGGCCAGTCCGGGGACCACGGTTCAGCATGCCAGCGATCTCAGTCTGACCGGCGTACCGAGCTCGGAAACAGCCAAACATGTCTTCGCCACTAAATCGGACGCCGATCCAGTAGCGTTGTACGCCCAAAAGCAAGAAGTCTCACCGCTCCGATGGCTCGCGCGTCATGCCAATATGGACGACTTCGGTGTCGATCCCACCTGGAACAGGTACGGCGCTCAGTCATTCCCCTCAGATCATCAGGGCGCGTTGGGATATGACGGAAACACGCACAGCGAGTACTGGCTACCGGACTCCAAATCCTTGCGTGGCATGGGCGACATCATCGCGGGCAACGGAAATGAGGCTGTGAAAATCAAATGATTATCAGGCGGCACAGGAGGGTTTCGGAGCTCGGTATTGCGCTGCTCACCGCAGCGGCCCTGTTGAGCGGATGCGCGAAGGACCGCGGAGACAACCATGACGCACCGAGGATCATCGACACGGGAAACAGCGGAGGAACCAAGGTGGATTCATCTCTCACCGAGTCGAAGGCCCGCGATCGGCTCAACGCCTACCTCCTCGAATCCCTCCAAGGACTCCCGCCGAGCGTGGGCTATTCGATCGCGTCGGACAATCAGTACCTCGGAAACATGCACACGCCCAGCCTCACCGTCCCCTGCGACGACCATGGCAACGGATCGGAAGTACTCCAGCTCAGCTATTGGGTCGTCGGTGTTCCGGCGGGCCAGAACGCCCAATATTTCGACCTCATCCGGAACGCATGGACCGCGCGAGGCTGGGCCCTTCAGCAGGACGCCGACTCGCGCTGGGCTCCGGTGCACACTCCCGACGGCTATGCACTCGTCCTTCAATACGCTCCCGCACAAGACCATTCGTTGAGCGTCACCGCCAGCTCTCCATGTTTTCCCAAGGCAGCCGAAAGCACGGCTGCTCCCCAACCGACCGAGATCAAGCGCCCGTAAGGATTCGTGAATGTTCCCTCCACGCAACGAATCCGACGAACTGGGCCTCAAGGTGCAGCGTGCTCAACACGCTCTCGAACAGATACGTGGCGTAGGTGCCGTACAGGGTGTCCGCGTGATCGTCGACGCCGAAGATCGTCTGCTCTCGGTGACAGTGAACGAGGAAGCCATGATCATGGCCGCGTATCAGGCGGCGATAGAAGACAAGCGCCCCAAGGTCGATGAAGCACTGCGGGAACTACGAGCCGATCCAACCTTCGAAGCGGTTTCGACCTACACGAAGGCGAACTCGGCACGCTGGGAAGCCGAGCGCATGGAACGGCAGCGCAAGTCGGAGGAAGAGTTCGACGACGACTATTACGAGCGCGGCTCGATCAAGGCCCCGGATTGGTAGTGCTCAGCGCGACCTGGAAGACCTACTACCGTTGGCTATGTTCAGGTTCGATGCCCGTAGCTGGCGTTGGTTCAGGCCCGCAGTCTCATCGGCCGCGATGATGTGGGCTTGGCTGAGGCAGCTGCGTGGTATCTGCCGAGGGGTTTTTGAGCAGATGCCGAGCCTCGGCGGGTCTCGTCGCGTTCGAGTTCGAGGCGGGAAGTGATGTCGGCGACGGTCCAGCCGTCGGTGGTCGGTGGGTGGGTGGGGCGGCTGATCAGGGGGAGCAGGCAGGTGAGGGTGATGCCGGCGGTCAGGCCGAGGAGGAAGGGGAGCCAGAGGGTGGTCATCGTGCGCCTCTTTCGGGGAATCGACCAGATCGGGGAATCGATCGGGCCGGTGGCAGTCGGTGAGATCCGCTGGTTGGTAGTCGGATTCAGCGGCAGGGGAGGTTGTCCGGCCGGGTGGTGACGGAGTGTGGGATGCGGCGGGTGCGGGCGGTCAGGTCCTGGGTGAGGTCGGCGTAGGCGAGAGAGATTTCGGCCAGGCGGGTCCAGGCGTGGTGGGAGTAGAGGCCGGTGGTGGGGTCAGGGAGGTCTGTGCGGGCGGCGACCGAGAAGCGGGCGAGGCGGTCGATGACCATGCCGAGGGTTTCGGTGTGCAAGGTGGCGGCGGCGAAAGGGCGGGGGAGTTCGCGGGCGGTCCAGAGGTCGATGTCGTAGATCAATCGGTCTCGGGTGCAGTCGATTTCGGGGAGATCCGCGGGTATGGCGGAGTGGCGGGCTTCGTGGAGACTGGCCAGTTCGTAGGCGGCCTGCAGGAGCGGGTGGGGCTGGGTGATGGTTCCGGCGCAGGCGTGCAGGAGCAGATCTTTGGACGGCAGGTGGGTGGTCATTGGTTGCTCCCCTCGGCTTTTCGTGATCGTGAGTTCAGTAGACACCTGCGGCAATAGAATTGGTATGTCCAGCACCTTCTGAATGAAGAATGGTTGGCGTTCCAGCTGGGCACATTCCAGAACGGAGCATCCCAGATAGCGAGGCTAACGAAATGGCCGGATCATCGCTTCCCCGAAGGGCTCTCGGTCGCAGGCTGCGCGGCTATCGAGTAGAGGCTGAAAAGAGTCAACTGGCTGCGGGTTTGCATATCGAGATGTCGCCGCAGAGCATCGGCCGAATGGAGGATGGGCAGAAGGTAAAGATCTGCACTTCGCAAATTCGGGATCTCCTTGACCTATACCGTGTTCCGAATCCGAGTGATGAGCGGAACGAAATATTCATGCTGTGGCAAGAGGTGAGGGATCAGGCGCTCGCTGCGAAGCTTGCCGGTACGGCGAAAGGTTGGTGGCAGGCGTATACCGACCAGTACGAGCCGCATTTCGACCACTATCTGGGACTGGAAGCTGTTGCGACGCACCTGACGACGCATCAGGTGCTCCTGCTTCCGGGCCTGTTGCAGACCGGCGACTATCGGCGCGCGCTCAGCCTCGTTGGCGATCCGACGGTATCGCCGGCCGCGCTTGAACGACGTCTGGAACTGGCCGCACACCGGAGGGTCAGGCTGGCGGATCCGAGCTTTCGGGCGGATGTGCTGCTTTCCGAAGCGGTACTTCGCCAGACGCCGGGTGGGCGGTCGGTCATGGTCGAGCAGCTGCGTCATCTGCTCGAGATGATCGAAGCCAGCACAAACCTGTCGATCCGGGTCGTACCCTCAGACGCTGGAAGTCACCTTGGTCTGCTGACGCAGTCGTTCACTCTGCTCGAATTCCCGCCCCTAGCAAGCCATCTGGCCGAGCCGCCGATCGTCTATGTCGAAGGTTACGACGGAAGCCTGTACTTGGAACGGACTGACATGATCGACCGGCATCGGCGGGCGATACTGGACATCCAACGGGTAGCGTTGACTGAACACAACACAGTGCAATGCATTCAACAGATCGTGAAGGAGTACGGGGAGTGACTGCAGACCTGTCCAGTGCTCGATGGTTCAAGAGCAGATACAGCCAGCCGACCGCAGACTGTGTTGAGATCGCGCATCTTTCGGCTGGCTCAGTCGGAGTGCGCGACTCGAAGGATCCGCACGGTCCTGCATTGGTGTTCTCAGGAGACCAGTGGGACAGCTTCCTCTCCAGCGGGATCTGGCGGGGCTGAACCGCTGTCGGATATTCGGGCGGCCGGGCGTATCCGTGGGTGCGGGTACGCCCGGCGTCTTCCTCAATCCAGTAGTTCGGACTTCTTGCCGCTCCAGATGACCACGAGTTCGTCGCGGGCAGGGCTGGAGGCGACGTAGAGGAGGGAGCGTTCGCGCAGGAGGGCTTCGGGCTATTCCTCTTCAGGCACCGACTTGGTCACCGAGCGGGAGGGGACGTGGGATTCGTCGATGCCGGCGAGGATCACGCGGGAGAATTCCATGCCTTTGGAGCGGTGCATGGTGAGGACCTGGACGTGGCCGGAGGTTGCGGGGTTGTCGTAGAGGGCCCGGGCTTCGATGCCGCGTTCGCCGAGGGCGCGGACGAACTGGGTTCGTTCGTTCTGGCCGCGGGTGAGGACCGCGATGGTGGAGGCTTCCACCTTGGCGGCGAGCCATCCTCGGACCTTGTCGGCGACGACTTCCAGTTCATTGAAGAATCTGAGCGCCAAGTCGACTCAGGTGTTCAACCGCTACGGCCTGTGGACGCTGCAGATCGGCGTGGGAATGCCGAACTGGCGCGAGAAGGCGGCGATCTCGCCCCGCAGCAGCTCAGGGGCCATGTAGCCGACTGAGCCCGGAATATCGCCTCATGCGGTGATGGCGGAGAACTCGCCGGTTCGGACCGAGGTCGCCGCTCCGAGTCGATGAGCTTGACATACCCGGTCGGACACAGCACGAGGTTGCTCGGTTTGACATCGCGGTGGATCAGACCCGCCTCGTGTGCCGCGGTCAGTACCGCGAAGACCTGAGCGGTGATGCAGGCCGCCCAGTTCGTCGGTATGTGGTCCGGCTCGGCGAGCAGCGAGCCGACCGTGCCGCCGGGCACCAACTCCATCACTATCTAGAGATCAACGCCGTGGCCGAAGTCGTAGACCGCGGGTACTCCAGGGTGGTGCAGTCGCGCGGTGATCCGGGCTTCGCTGTTGAACCTACGCCGGGTGTCGCTGTCATTGGTGAATTCGGCGGCGACCAGCTTGACGGCGACATTACGGGTGAGGCACAGGTCTTTCGCTCCCCACACCTCACCCATGTCGCCGCTCCTGATGGGGGAGGTGGTGCGGTACCGGTCCGCGAAGGTTCTCATGGCAAGAACCTGATCGAGGAACGCTTCGAGGTGTGCTGAGCCGGGCGCGGCTGGCACGAAGCCGACCAGCCATCCGGTGTCCGAAGCAGACCTCGGAGTGGTTCGGCCATCCCTGTCCCCGATACGATGCCGGTGCGGCGGAACACTTTCCGTGAGGGGTTCGAGTGAACGATGCCTCGTCGGTGTTCGGTGGCGTCACAACGAAGGAGAAGTGAGTGGTCGCGGCGCAGGAAACCAGTCTGCAGCGGATCCTCGAGGGGAGCTCGCAGTACCTTGTCCCGCTGTATCAGCGACCATACGGCTGGGGCGACGAGCAGCTGCGGGAGCTGTGGAGCGACGTAATCCAGCTCGCCGAAGATCGTACAGAGGAGCCGGAGACGACCCACTTCATCGGGTCTGTGGTCTTGGCCCCGACGCCGGCGGGTGTCGCAGGCGCGGTCACCCGCTTTCTCGTCGTCGACGGTCAGCAGCGACTCACAACCTTGACTCTGCTGCTCGCGGCGATCCGCGACTACCTGCGGACAGTCGACGGTTCCGCGAGCCGCGACACCGACCGCATCCACAACCAGCTACTGACAAATCAGTATCACGACGACCCGGATCGCCTGAAACTGCTTCCGACACAGGTAGACCGACCGGCCTACACGGCCGTCATTGATGGTAGCGCTACCGATGACGACGGCAATATCGGCAGTGCGTATCGCTTCTTCCGCAGTCGCCTTGACGAACTATCAGCGGCCGACGCCAAGCCTTTTGGGCTTTCGCAGGTCGTCCAAGCTGTGGTCTCGGGACTGTCGGTGGTGTCGATCAGTGCGCACCCCGGTGATAACGTCCACCGAATCTTTCAATCCCTCAATAACACTGGTCTGAAACTTACGCAGGGCGACCTCCTGCGTAACTACCTGTTCATGCGGCTGCCGCATCGCAGTGAAGAGGTCTACCGCACCCACTGGTTGCCGTTGCAGGCCTCGTTGGACAACGAACGCATCGAGACACTGTTCTGGCTCGATCTGCTGCACAAGCGTCCCAGCGTTAAGCAGAGCCAGACTTTCGCCGCGCAGCAGGCCAGACTCGAGAAGCTGACCTCGGAAGAACAAATCGTCGCCGAGATCGAACGGATCGCCCGGCTCGGCCGCCTGTATCGGCTGATGAGCGAGCCAGAAGGCGAGCCCGACCCCGAGGTTCGCGTGCGGCTTACCCGCCTCGCCGAGTGGGATTCCACCGCGCCTGCACCGTTGGTTCTGCACCTGCTGCTGCTACGCGACCGCGGCGAAGCCTCGAGCGAGCAGGTTGCGCGAGCTCTGCTGTACATCGAATCGTTGCTGGTGCGGCGATTCCTTGTCGGTCGCGTATCTCAGGGTTTGAATCGCCTGTTCGCGGAAGCCACGCAGCAACTCGACACCGCGCTGCCGGTGGACACCGCGCTGCGTGTCCACTTCTCGGCTGGTCGTAAGCATTATGCGACCGATAAGCAGCTGACCGAGGCGATCGTGACCGTGCCGCTCTACCTGAACGGACGTAGCGCGCATCGCAAGATTCTGATGACCTGGATCGAGGAATTGTTTCTCTCGAGAGAAACCGTCCAACCGGAATCGTTGTCGATCGAACATGTAATGCCGCAAAGTCTTTCAGCGCAGTGGCGCGCTGAGCTGAGCGCCGAGTACGGAGAGGACGAGGTCGACGTTCTGCACGAGCGGTACCTCCACACTCTCGGCAACCTCACTCTGACCGGTTACAACGAATCGCTGAGTAACCACGAGTTCGCCCTCAAGCGTGAGACCCTGCGCGCCAGCAGTATCCGCATGAACCAAGACATCGCCGCGCATGAATCGTGGGGCCCGAGCCAAATCGAGAAGCGAGGCCTGGCGTTGTCCGAGCGGATCATCGAATTCTGGCCGGGACCGGCCGACGAATCAGCCTTTCCCGACAACCCTACCTGGGCTGCCATGCACCAATTGCTGACGGTGTTGCCCGCCGGCCGTTGGACGACCTATGGCGACCTCGGCAACCTTCTGGGCACCGCAGCCCACCGCGTCGGCACCCGGCTGCGGTCGCACCCAGCGCCCAATGCTCACCGCGTTCTCGACGCACACGGCATGATTTCCTATGGGCCCGGCGACATCCCTGAGAACCCGCGCCAACTACTCGAAAGCGAAGGAATCAGTTTCTCTGCGACCGGCAGAGCCGCCTCAGCCCAACGTCTTTCCTCCGACGAGCTCGGACAACTGCAGATGGCCGCGCAGAACCTTGCCTCAGATCTGGTGCATTGACGGCGAAATGGACGGATGCGGTCACGATTGTTCCTGCCCACCGGGTGCCGGATCATCGTCGATGAACCGCTCGAGTGCTTCCGCCGCATCTCGGGTCAGCGGGTCATCGATCCCGCGCAGGACCAGCAGATCCTCGTATAGCTCGCTCAACGTGGTGTGCGCCTCCACGCGATGACCGATGAGGGCCAGCAACCGCCCGAGAGCCAGCCTCAACTCGAGCGCCATTTCGCTGCCGTCGCTCTGTGTGGCGCGTACGTCGTCCAGCACCGAGCGCATCCCGGACAGCGCTTCGGTGAGTTCGCCGAGCTCGATGCGGCAGTCCGCGGCGAACTTGCGACATTGGATTGTCAGGTCGTCGGCGAACCCCTTCACACGGGCGGATGCCGCGGCAAGAACGTCGAATTCCGCTCTTGCCTTTCGGAATTCCCCACCGAGGAAGCGCGCGAGCGCGATATCGAACCGTAGTTCCAGTACCCGCGGGCTATCGGTGCCGAGGGCGCGGCCCGCCGGCTCGAGGATGCTACTGAGGACATCAGCTGCCTGCAGTGTGCGGCCCGCGGCGAGCAAGTCGCGGTACTCGGCCAGCTTATGTTCCAGCCGTTGTTCGAGCACCGCATCGCTGATCGGAGCGGTGGCGGGCAACGCTCCCTGGAACCGAGTGGTGGGCGTTACCTGCTCCGGACGCAGAGGTCCGTTGGGGCGTCGGAAAATCGCGGTCGGGTCGGGCATGCCGGACAGATGCCCAGCGCTCGGTCTGGCAGTCGACCCCGGCGGGGGCAGTAACGGAAGCAGTCGCTCGTAGACATCCGCGGCGTCACCTGGTCGCAATTCGGGCTCCTTGGCCAGCAGGTCCAAGACCAGCCGGTCCAATTCGGCAGGTACCTCGGCACGCAGTTCGCCGGGCGGAACGGGCGGGGTGGCAGCGTGATGGTGCATCACGATCGGGGCCGCGCCGTCGAACACCGGGTAGCCGCACAACATTTCGTAGAAGATGCAGCCCAGTGCATACAGGTCGGTGCGTGGCGTTGCCTTGGCGCCGATGGCCTGTTCCGGCGACATATATGCCACCGAACCGAGAATCGCACCCGTCATGGTCAGCCTCGGGGCGCGGGCCGTGAGCAGCGCGGCGATGCCGAAGTCGATGATCTTCACTGTGCCGCTGGGCGTTACGAGGATATTGTCGGGTTTGAGGTCGCGGTGGACAACCGGCAGCGCGTGCGCGTACGAGAGTGCGGTGGCGATTTGCGCGGTCACCGCGACTGCCCATTCGACCGGCAGCGGGGCGCCGGGGTTGAGATAGTGCCGCAATGTGTTGGCGCCCTCGACGAGTTCCATCACGAGGTACACCTCGCTCAGATCCGCGTCGAGGACCGCGTCGTACACCTGGGGCACGCCATGGTGTCGGATCTGCGCGGTGATCCGAGCTTCACGACGAAACCGTTCGGCGAACTCGGCGGCATCGGTCTGCGAGTGGATCTGGGTGAATCGGATCATCTTCACCGCGATCTCACGGTCGAGCACGGTGTCGTACCCGCGCCAGACCGACCCCATCCCGCCGAACCCGATCTCTTCGATCAGGTCGTACCGCTTACCGATGCGCCGAGCCGGCACCGTCTACCCCCTGCCATCCCTCAATACCCATGTACCGCCGCTCTACATCTCGGGCAGTCCATGCCGCCGCCCCAGCAGCCGGAACGCCGCGGTGCGGGCCTGCCGATCCAGGTCCTTCTTGAACTCGTTGTCCCGAGCGAAGTACCGCTCGCCCAGATCGTTGAGCGTATCGAAGTGTTCGACCATCTTCTCGGCGAACACTTTGTCGAAGACGACGCCGAAGTCGTCGACATTCTTGTTCGCCAGGCGCGCCTGCGCCACCTGCGGTTCATCCATGGCGGCGTTGAACGGCACAGCGAGGTGCTCCTCGGAGAACTCGGTGCCGAACCGTTCGTTGAACCGCTCGACCAGCTCAGACAACAGCGACTTCTCGGGCTCCTTGGCCGACCCGGTGCCGTCACCGAACCCCCGCAATTCCTGTGAGCCTTCAGGAGCGAGTCCGAGATCGTGTTCCCCGGTCTGCTCGAGCCGGAGGTGGCTCAAGTCGACCTCGCCGATGTCGATGCCGCCATCAGCGCGTCGCGGCAACCGATTCAGCAGGTGGCGCCCGTACAGGTGCAGCAGTTCGAGATCAGGGTCTTGATAGGGCACGATCTGTGCGAGGAACCCGTACTTGCGGACGTAGTCATTGAGGTCGGCGCGGAATGACTCGGCGAGCGCGACATCGTCTTCCTCCTCGCTGTTGAGAAACACGCTGAACCGGTCGACAGCCGGTGCCAGGTGCCGATACAGCTCGGCATGCAGTTTGGCCCACTTCGACGCCGATCCGGCCGCCTTCTGCTCGGCGTCGAGATAGGCCTCGGCGAAATCCTTCATCTCCTGCGTGATCAGGATCGGCGCGGCCAGCGCCCGGTCGCGTGCGACGTACAGCAGGTTCGGGTCGGTCGGCAGGGTGAACGCGTCCTCGTAGTAGGGCGCGAACGATTCCTTGATCTTCTCGGCCTCGTTGACGAAGTCGAGCACCACCAGATCCTGCTGTGATTTGCCTTCGCGGGTTCGGTTGAGCCGCGAAAGCGTCTGTACGGCGGCGATACCGGTGAGCGTCTTGTTCACATACATGGTGGTGAGCAGCGGCTCGTCGAACCCGGTCTGATATTTCTCGGCGACCACCAGGATCCGATATTCCTTCTGCCCCTTGCCGCCCACCTGGGTGGCTCGGTCATCGGCCCGCGTGTACCGGAACGCCTTGGGCAGTGCGGATTCGGCGAGCCCACCGTTCTCCGACGGCTCGGTGACTTCCTCGCCATCGACTTCCAGGCTGCCGGAGAAGGCCACCAGCACACCGATATCCGGGTACTCGAGGTCGTACTCCCGATCCTTCAGGTACTCCTTGATCGCCCGCGCCATGGCGACCGCGCTCTGCCGAGAAGCGGTCACCACCATCGACTTCGCTCGGCCACCGAGCCGCCCACGGGTGTGCGCGACGAAGTGTTCGACGATCACCTGCGCGTGCTGTTCCACCGCGTACGGATGCATGAACGCGAACCGTGCGAGCAAGCTCGAGGCTTTGGCCTCGGGTACTTCGACGTCGTCGGGATTCTGGTTCACCAACCGGTAGTAGGCCTTGTAGGTGACGTAGTTGCGCAGCGGGTCGAGGATGAACCCCTCCTCGATCGCCTGCCGCATCGAATACGTGTGGAACGGACGGTATTCGGCGCCGTCGGCGGTACCGAAGTTCTCCAGTGTCTTCGCCTTCGGCGTCGCGGTGAACGCGAAGTAGGAGATGTTGGAGGCCTTCGCCCGCGCCTCGGCTTTACGCCGCAGACGTGCGTCGATGTTCACCTCGACCGCGCCCTGTTCCTCGTCGTCCGCGTCGAGCCCCATGTCGCGCAGCGCGGTCCGTACCGCCGCCGCAGCGTCACCGGACTGCGATGAGTGCGCCTCATCGATGACGACGGCGTAGCGGCCACCAGCCAGCTTGGCCTGCTCGCGCCGCAGATAGTCCAGCAGCGCGGGGAAGGTGTGCAGGGTGACGGTGATGATCTTGCCGCTCTGCGAGCTCAATGCCCGCGCCAGTTGCTCGGACTTCGCGCCCGCCTTGTCGTCGATCTTCACCACCAGTCCGGACACCTGCTCGAACCCGCCGACGGTGTCGCGAAGCTGGGAGTCCAGGTTGCGCCGATCGGTGATGATGATGACCTTGTCGAAAACCGGTACACCCGGCTGCAATCCGGCCGCGCGCGCCTCTGCGTCGAGATTCCCCAGCCGCTCGGTGTGTAGGTCGCTGAGCCGGTGCGCGAGCCAGCCGATGGTGTTCGATTTGCCGGAGCCGGCCGAGGCCATCACGAGGTAGTCGTGCCCGGACCCGTGGGTCGCGGCGTGCGCGGTGAGTTTCTTGACCGCATCCCACTGGTGGAACCGCGGGAAGATGGTCGAGCGAGTCGCCTTTCCCGCCGGCCCCTTCTTCTCGGTTGTGTGCACGAACCGTTCCAGCAGGTCCAGCCAGTTGTCCGGCTGCCACACCTGCTCCCACAGGTACGAGGTCGCGTACTTGCCTTCCACAGTGGCCGACGGATTCCCCTTGCCGCCAGCGTTTCCCGGCCCCTCCGAACCGGTGTTGAACGGCAGGAACACCGTCTTCGCCGCCCGCAGCTGAGTCGTGACGAATACCAGATCCGGGTCGACGGCGAAATTGGCGATCACCCGATGCTTGAAGATCAGCTCGGTGGGATCCCGGTCCTCGCGATACTGCCGCTTCGCTTTCTCGACCCCCTGCCCGGTCAGCGGATTCTTCAACTCCGCCGTCGCCACCGGAATCCCGTTGAGCAGCATCGCGAGATCCAGACGGGGCCGCGAAGCGCCCGGCTTCGTGGCGTAGCGCAGTTCGCGAACGACCGTGAGCCGATTGGCTTCATAGGCGTTCAGCACGTCCTCGGACCCGACGAGGTTCGGCTTGAAGTAGGCGACCCGGATCAAAACCCCCCGATCCTTCACCCCTTCCCGAAGTATCTTCACCAGCCCCTTGGTCGCCAGCTCCTGCCCCAGCCGCTTCGCGAACCCGCGCTGCGCCTCATCCTGATCGTCGCCGTAGGTGGCGACCAGGTCGTACCACTCCGTCTGCTGAGTCCGCGAGACGAAGGTCAGCAACTCCCCGATATCCAGCCCGAGCTCCGCGTTGTACTCGTGCGGATTCCCCTCCCGCCAGCCGTTCTCCACCATCGCTGCGACGATGGCCTCCCCGAACACCTGCTCGCTGTGGACAGACATATTTAGCTCCGACTCTCCAATCATATAACCGCAGCATCTACCGTCGCGGAGTATTCTGTCGATGGTTGTCACTGCTAAGAATATTCGCCGCCCGACTCATCTTTGTAAATCTCAAGGGCCAAATCAGCGATCGATTCACCGCTTGAAAGCGTCCATCGCTTCGTGCCCTGCACTGCGACAGGAGAGTCTTGATAAGCGGCGAGCTTCCAAATCCTCTGTACAAGACCAGTTGCGGAGTACTGTTGTTCATCGTAGGCCCACAGCAAGCACTTCAGACGATCGTTCACCCAAGTTGCATATCCTCGACGATGATCCTCGGCCAACCATCCATTGACAGCGACTTGCTCCATCTCCGATTGCGGATGAAAGTGCAATTTTGTACCGTCAGCAATACCGCCCGCGTTTACCAGCAGCGGAACAGCGTTTGGTCGGCGTGGCTTCCGAGTGCGTTTAGCTTGCAATTGATAGTCGGGTGGCAACTCCGGCCGTTCTCTCCCTGCACTGATATCAGACAGGACGAGTTTGACCAGTTGACGACATCGGGTCTCGTCGATGAATGTGCTACTTAGGAAGGAATTACGTCCAAATTCACTATCGAGATGATAGATCAGCCACGATGCAGCCGCCGAGACAAAATGAGGCACCTGCTCCAGCGTTGTAGCCCAGTCCACCTCCGGATCGTCCAATTCGTCCAGGTCGATCTGCTGGAAGACCAGATGGCATATCAACATTTCGCCTCGGCGAGTGATGTCGGCACCTCTACCATTCAAAGTGCTCCGCACCCGCGCCAGAGCGTCACCCACGGAACGATAGAGCTGAACTGACCGCCATATCCGATACGCACTCGGAGCTTCGCCAAAGAGCCTCGAATAGGCGCCACGACTCCCCCGTTCCCACAGCAGGTTCGTGTCTCTGGATGCACGCACCGCCAACTCGGGCGAATGATGCGCGCACGCCAGCGCAACTGCGGCTTGGCTGATCGAGCAACCGGTATCCGGCGCCGGATCCGGCTCACCACGCTTGTACACGTAGGTCATACCGAGAGATAACAAGAAGTCCTCGCGGATTTCTGACTGGGCCGGGTCGAGTGCAACGAAATCTTGCGCTGACACGTCGTTTTGCGTATTGGTAGTTTCAGTGATTCGTGTTGCGTAACGCAAGCCTTGCTCATCAAGCGAGAATACGCGCACGGTAACGTCGGCATCCTCAGCCTTATCAGGAAACTGGGTCATAGCTTCATGAATGGAGGTCACTGTCTGTGCACCATTGACCACACTAACACCATGCAGCTGCAACTCGACGGGTTCATCAGGCTTACGCCGCCCAGGCCAAAAGGGTTCAATTCCGGTGCAAATGACCGTAATTCCATTGTTGAAGTACCAGAAATTCTCTGGTTCGCTCCGTAACGTCTCTTTGATCCCCGCGTTTATTCGTGTCGGCCCCAGCGAGTAGCGAACGTTCTGCTCGAAAAGTCTATCCGCATGTTCTTCGTACCATTTGGAAATCTCGGCAACGGAGACCGTTCCCTGCCACGCCTCGAAGGGTGTGTCGCGCCGAATCCAATTTCGCATTCTGGCCGTTACTGCTATCGATTCAGGGGCAACGTCTCGACGCAACTTCTGATGAAAATCTCCACTGCCTGATATCTGATAACTCAACAAGGGGCCATTGGCGTTCGCGTCAGCACGGAGTCGCTCCAACACCTCAATTGACGCGTCGGACAGAACGTTCGGCCCCATCAACGCGACTACCATAGTAATCTGCAGCGAGGGATTCCCGAGAGCGGCGTCCAGCCTGCCCCGCAGTGGCGATATTCGGTCATTAAAAGGAGCGAAATTGCGATCCGCTATCAATCGAACACCATCGGCAAAAGAAAGCGCCTCAGCCTTTGACAGCTTGGCCTTACCGGAGTCGCTCCATTTCGCCTGAACCAGCCAAACATCACGCAGGCTGTCGCCGACAGCGATCGCATCAATGCCCTGGTCGCGATCTCCATCGATGACAGCTTTCCCTGCGGTTGCGTGATCGCATCCAGTCGCCATTCGAACGGCCTCGGCCGCCAACCCTCGCGACAAGAAGCGCTGCTCCCGGCCAACCGCGTCGTATCCTCGCAGGTCTTGGTCGTAGATTAGACCGTCGTAGTTGCCTAGTATCGCCGTACGAACGTGCTGAACTTGCAACGGTCGCGCCGACGTTTCCTGCTGCGCCATCCCTACCCCTGGATCAATCGAGGCCATGAAACTGACTGTCTAGCTTGACCTTACAGATACCATCTGGCGCGGCGCCAAGCCTTTCCCGTCTCGGTTCAAGGGCAGCGCAGCGGGCGGACCACAGTTTAGAGTGAAGTCGATGAACGACCGGTGGCAGTCGCGACATCGAGCTGACCGGTGACGGCCGAGGTTATGAGGGACTGACGACGCTCCTCAATTAGAGCCAATTGACGCTCAATCGCTCTTCCAATTTCGAACAGATGTTTTCGGTTTGCCGTCATTTTCTCAACGAATCGCTCCTGCGCGTGGAGATCGGCGATCGGAATCTTCCAAGCCTTCACCTGGTCGAATCGAATATTTGCCATCGATTGCGAGGCTCCGTTAGATGACGCAGCGCTCATCGCGCGGACCCTGCTTCCAGCCGCAACTTCAGCTACAAATTCGGGCAGAAATTTGGAATCGAGCCGGACACGGAAGATCTTGTCAGGCAAAAGCAGTCGACTTCTAACGTCGCCAACAACAGCGGCAGATCCAACCAGCTCCGGCGTATTAGCACGGACGATTAGCAGGTCGCCTTTTCTAACTTCACTGGAGCGATTAGGTGAAATATCCGGCGGAAGACGCTTGTTCTGCGTCGGGTCGAACACGCACGGACGGAGGCAGCTAACCTTTAGCACACCCCATTCGTCGTCGCTAGCGGGAACCGCGTCGCATTGCGGGCTAACACCCTGGTCGACAGACCAGATATGCCGACGAAGTTGCACCGCTCCGCCTGAATCAAACAAACGATCAATTGCCGCATCCCGATGCGCCATCTCGCGTTCATGAAGCTTGGCCAGCACCCGTGACTGCAGGTGGGAGATCCGGTCGATTCGGGAGGTTTCGGCGTCGAGGAATTCGGCGATGCGGCGCTGCTCCTCAATATTAGGCAGCGGAATACGAAGTTGCTCGATATCAGGCATGTAGATCGTCTTATGCGTCGATCCCATGGCGATGCGCTTCAGATCCGGCGCCATACCGCGAAGTGCATGAAGCAGATACCTTGGCTCCAACCGTGGGCCGCAAGTCCAAGTTGCAAAGTCCTGACTGGTAGCCATCATTGACCCCATGATTGCCGAGAACCCAACGGACGCGGTTCGCGACAGGATCACGGTACCAGCAGGATGGATGGCCGCTGATGAGTTTGCTAACCCGAGCGCGCTGATCATCTCTTTGGTCTCGGTTATGACGTCGACTGCGCCGTTGCGGAGTTGCCATACATCGGCCAACGTAATCCAAGGGATGTCGCAGTTCTCCCAGTACTCAGCAACCTTCCGACTCGGAGTATGTCCGGATCCCAAACGCGCAACGAGCCGAATGGGGACAGTAGGCCACTGCGATGTTGCGAGCCAAGGAGCGATGCTTGCCCTGCTCATCGTGTCACCTCACCCAACAGCGCCTGAATTTCCGACTCGAGCACCTTCAATTCATCATCAATTTCCGCAAGCGGCCTCGGCGGGGTATATACGTAGAAGTGCCGCGTGAAAGGGATCTCGTAGCCCACTTTGGTTTTGGCATGGTCGATCCAAGCATCGGGCACGTGCGGCAGGACCTCGCAGCTCAGGTACTCATCAACGTCCTCGGTCAACGGAACGTTCTCGTAATCGCGCAACTCGGGGTCCGGTTCGGGCGCTCCCTTCACCAACTGAACCTCACCCTCCGCATCGCGCATACCGACGGCTTCCCGGAAGGCTTTGGCGAAAGGTGCACCGCTGGGCCACGTTTCACCCGCACCGACCACAGCATCGCGCATGGCGGACACAGCCTCAGCCTTCGTCTTCCACGAAGCCCCGACCAACGGCGCGAGCAGAACCCGGAACGCATTGGACTCGCCGTAATGCTTGCGAACCGGTCCCGACGAGGCCAGCTTCTCCAAACCCTCACCGGTGAGTTCGAACCGCAGCTTCAGCGGTCGCTCCACGGTGATCCGCCGGTATCCGAAGTCCTCGTTGCTGAACACCTTCACCTTGCCGTGCAACGGATGCGCCGGGTCCTTCGCGACCGTCAGCGCATCCCCATACAACCGGGTGATCTCCTGAATCTGCTCATCGCTGATCTGCTTACGCTTGTCCCCCAGCGACTTGCGCATCTTCACCCAGTGGTCCCGCGCATCCAGCAGCACCACCTTGCCCAGATGGTCGGTCTTCTTGCGGTTGGTGAGAATCCAGAAGTAGGTGGAGATGCCGGTGTTGTAGAACAGCTGATCCGGCAGCGCGACAACGGCTTCCAGCCAGTCGTTCTCGATGATCCACCGGCGGATCTCGGACTCGCCGGACCCGGCGGCGCCGGTGAACAGCGGCGAACCATTGAAGACGATGGCGATCCGGCTGCCGCCCTCGCCGAGGGCGTTCACCGGCTTCATCTTCGAGATCATGTGCTGCAGGAACAGCAGGGAGCCGTCATTGATGCGGGGCAGGCCGGCGCCGTAGCGCCCGGCGTCGCCGAGGTTGGCGGCCTCCCATTCGACGTCGTCCTTGATCTTCTTCCACTCCACGCCGAACGGCGGGTTGGCGAGCATGTAGTCGAACTTGGTCTTCGGGTGACCGTCGTTGTCGTCGAGGGAGTTGCCGAGCACGATGTTCTCGGAGTCCTCGCCCTTGATCATGAGGTCGGAGCGGCAGATCGCCCACGATTCCGGGTTCAGTTCCTGCCCGTACAGGTCCACCGTCGCCTGCGGATTCAAAGCGGTGATGTGGGCTTCCGCGGAGCTGAGCATGCCGCCGGTGCCGCAGGCCGGGTCGAGTACCCGACGGACCACGCCAGGCACACCGAGCAGTTCGGCGTCGGGCGCGATCAGCAGGTTCACCATCAGTTCGATGACTTCGCGCGGGGTGAAGTGTTCACCGGCGGTCTCGTTGGACTGTTCGGAGAAACGCCGGATCAGTTCCTCGAACACGTAACCCATCTGATGGTTCGACACCACTTCCGGGCGCAGGTCCAGGTCCGCGAACTTACCGACCACCTGGTACAGCAGACCCGCCGCGTCGAGTTTGCGGATCTGCTGGGCGAATTCGTACTTCTCCAGCACCTCACGGGCGTTCTCGGAGAAGGCGCCGATGTAGGTGATCAGGTTCTTCGAGGCGTAGGTCGGGTCGGCGGCGATCTTCTTCAGGGTGAGATCGCTGGTGTTGTAGAACACCGCGCCGGCCGCCATGGTCAGGAACTTGTTGACATCGAGGTCTTTCCCCGCCAGCGACTCGGCCTTGGTGACGACCGCGTCCCGGGTGGGCGCCAGCACGCACTCCAGGCGTCGTAGCACCGTGAACGGCAGGATCACCTTGCCGTAGTCGGACTGCTTGTAGTCGCCGCGCAGCAGGTCCGCGACCGACCACGCGTGGTTGGCCAGCTCGCTGTGCTTGCCGGTGTTCACTCACTGCCTCCTCGAGGATTGCCAATGTCTTCGTGTGTCGCGCTGCCCGCGGTCGGTTCGAGCGCACCGGCGACGAGACCGGTGGCCATCACCTCGGCGACCTGATCTGCTGCCTCGCCAGCCTGAGCCAATGCCGCTCGAAGCTGGTGCAGGCGGCGAAACGCTTCGCCGTAGCGCTGTTGCTGGGCCAACGGCAACAACGGTATTCGCGTTCGGTGCAGAGCGGAGTGAATCGCGGTCGTGCCAACGGCAGAGCCCTCATTGATGCCGCCGATGAATCCAGCTACGAACCACGGGTCCAGACGTCGCGGGTCCGTGCGGACGAGTTGCACGTTCGGGCCGAGTGCGATCCCTTCCTCCTCCGAGCCCCCGATCCGGAAGACTTGGCCCCGAGGACCGCGCATTGTCGGCACCAGAACGTCGCCGATCTCGACTTCGACCGCCGGGCTGTCGCGTTCCACCTTGATCTTGCCGGATGCCGGACTGCCGGTGGCGATGTCGCGGCCGGTGATGGCCAGCCGCAGATCCTCGTCGTCGGATGCGGTCGACCTCGACGGTTGCGCACGCAGGATGCGGACGGCTCCGCCCGACGCCAGATCGGACAGAGTCGCGGTCCGCCACGTCGCACCCGAGATCTGCCTAACCTGGCCGACAGCTTCGGAGGCGTCAGCGAGTTCCGCAACGGTGGCGCGCAGGCGAGACAGTGCCGTGTCGGCCTCGCCGGCAACGATTTCGGGGTCGATCGCCAACCTCACCCGCGGTCCTGGCGTGAGATCGACCTCTTCGTCGAGCAGGTCGACAACCCTGACGACGGTCGACACGTTGGGCTCTTCGGCCTGCGCTGCTCGACCTTCGACGAAGGCGGACCACACTCGCCGCACCGTCTCGGCGACCGGCGGCCAATCGACAGCGTCGCCGGCGCCGCTTTGCGCGACCTCGCCCGCGGCCGTGTCGACCAGCAGCACGCTGTCGGCCACCGCCGCGTCGGGGTCCGGCTTCTCCAGGATCCAGATCTGAGGGTTCAGTCGCGCCCACAGTAGCTGAGGCAGTCGCGGCGGCAGGGTGATGACCGCACGCAGCGCGCCCGCTCGCAACAGCGCACCGCGGATTCGCCTGCCGGATGCCTTCGACGCGACATGCGCGGGAAGAAGCAGCACGGCACGTCCGCCGGGACGAAGATGCGCGAGCGCGTGCTGGACCCAGGCGAGGTCGGAATCCATGCGCCCGGGCGTGCCATACGCCCACCGCGGGTCGTCGATATGCACTCGATCCGCGGCCCAGTCTCGAACACTCAGCGGACTGCTCAGTACCGCGTCCACTTCCAGGCCGGGGAAGGCGTCGTCGTGCAGGCTGTCGCCGGTGGCGATGTCGGCGTCGACCTCGGTTTCGGCTTGGACCACCAGACGGGCAAGGACCGCTTGGGTTTCCGAGATGTCCTGTCCGTAAAGCTCGGTGGCGCCGCGCTCCGCCGCCGCGACGAGTAGCGAACCGCCACCGCACGCGGGGTCGAGCACCCGCGCCGGCCCGGCCTGGAGCGGCTCGAGCAGTTCGGCCATGAGGGCGGCGACCAGCTCGGGAGTCCGGTAGAGGCCGACATTCTGCTCACCGCCGTGCGCGTGGTCGGCCAACGCCTGCAGTGCCGCGCGGGGCCCCTCGACCTCGGCGGCGTGGGCCAATGTTTTCAGGACGCCGGACACGGCGTCGGTTGTCGCGGGGTCCGACGACACCCAGCCGGAATCGGACGGCTTCAGCCCGGCCAGCAGGATCCGCACGTCATCGCTGGACAGCGCGGAACGCAACTCTGTCTGCAGCGAGAGAATCGGTGCGTCGGTGGCGTCTTGGCCGCGGTCGGCCAACCATGCCTGCACCGCGTTCCAGTCGAACACGGGCCGGAACTCGGTGCCGCCCACCGGCTTCGGAAAGTCGTCATGACGTTTGCGCCAGTTGCTCACGGTCGCGCGGGTCACGCCGACCAGTTTGGAGATCTCCGTGGCGGTCACGGGTGGAACCAGGTTCGACATGTCACCCCTCTCGTGTACATCACGATCCTGGTGCATGCGTGTGTGAAAATCAAGCGAAATTGCATTGCTTGACAACATTCACACTGATCCTGATGATGTGTACATCAACAAACTGGCGCGGGTCGCGCCGGCTCTCTCTGGCTCCACCCGAATCACCTATACGAAAAGGGTTCACCGCCATGACCGATCCGCTTCCCGACAGCACCCGCCTCGCCCCCTGGATCGCCGACCAGATCGACGGATCGGACCTCCCCGACGAAGTGGGACTGCTGGTATTGGCCGCCTTCGAAGGCGATCGAGCGCTCGACGACTACCTGGGCGGCGGCACGTCGGTACGGCTCGCCGAGGAACCGCCCGCCGACCGAACACCATCAGATGCTCGCGGAACTTTCCTCACTTCGGTGGAAGTTGAGGGTTTTCGGGGGATCGGACCCGCCACCACCTTGAACCTGCGGCCCGAACCGGGGCTGACAATCGTGGCCGGGCGCAACGGATCTGGAAAGTCCAGCATCTCCGAGGCGCTGGAGCTCACGCTCACCGGCAGCACCGTCCGCTGGTCCACCAAGAAATCGACCCAGTGGCGTGACCAGTGGCGCAACCTGCACCACTTCACCGCGCGCATCGCGGTGAGCATGGTGGAGGAGGACAACGATCCGGTCGTGGTGCGGCTCGACTGGTCCGACGACGAGACCGACGTGAACCAGCACACCACCCGCACCCAGCGACGCGGCGGCAAGCAGCGGATCGGTCGCGACGACCTCGGCTGGGACGCACCGCTGCAGCGATTCCGCCCGATCCTGTCCTATGACGAACTCGGCGCGATGCTCAACGGTACTCCCAGCGACCTGCACGACGCGATCTCGCGAGTCCTGGGAGTCGAACAGCTGACCGAGGCGATCAATCGAATCTCGGTGCGACACAAGGACCGCAAGGCGCCCGGCGACGACCTCGCGAAACGCCGCAAAGCCCTGGCCGAGGCGGTCGCGGAATTCGACGACGAGCGGGCCGCCGCAGTGGCGCCACTGCTGCGCAAGACCGCGCCCGACCTGGAGAAGCTGCGCGCGTCGCTGCGCGAGGCCGAAGCCGTTGCGAGCGGACCGGTTTCAGAGCTACGTGACCTCGCGAACCTGACGGCCCCGATCACCCCGGAGGGCGCCGTCGCCATCGCTACGCGGTTGCGCGACATCGACGCCGAACTGGCCGCGCTCAGTGTCGTGTCCGATGACCGCACACTGTCTACCCTGCGGTTGCTCGAACAGGCTCTGCGGGTGCACGAAGAGCACGGCGACATGGCGTGCCCGGTATGTCACGGCCGCACGCTCGACGCGACCTGGGCTCGGGAAAGCCGTGCGGCGGTGACCGCGGACCGGCAGCACCTGTCGGCACTGAACGATGCCCGAAAAGCGTTGGAACAGGCGCACTCCGAGGCCCTTCGCGCGCTGCCGCGCGTGCCCGCCATCCTCGACCACGCCCCCGTGCCGGAGCTCGAGGAGACGGTGGCAGCCGCCCGCAGCGCGTGGCAGCGGTGGGGCGCGATCACGCACGGCCCCGTTGCGCCGACGACGGCACAGCTCGCCGACCACCTGGAAACCAACGCCGCCGCACTCGGCGACGCGGTCGCCGCGCTCGACAAGGCCGCGGCGGCACGGCTGGCGGAGCGTGAGGACCGCTGGCAGCCGGTGAACGCCGAACTTCATGCCTGGTGCGCGGATTGGGAGGCGTGGCTGGGGGCCAAGCCCGTGGTCGATCAGCTCAATGAGGCCAAGAAATGGCTTCAGGACAACGATCGCCGACTGCGCAACGAACGCCTCGCGCCGATCCGCGAGGGCGTCCAGCACGCGTGGGCGACGCTGCGGCAGGAAAGTAACGTCGAGATCGGCGACCTGTGCCTGGAAGGGTCCGCGACCCGGCGCAAGCTGCGCATCGACTCGCTGGTCGACGGCGTGGCCGCGGATGGGCTCACCGTGCTGAGCCAGGGCGAACTCCACGCCCTGGCACTCGCGCTGTTCCTGCCGCGCGCCACCATGGCCGAGTCACCGTTTCGATTCCTCGTTCTCGACGACCCCGTGCAGGCCATGGACCCGGCAAAGGTGGACGGGCTCGTCACATTGCTGAGCGAGCTCGCCCAGACCCGCCAGGTCGTGGTCTTCTCCCACGACGACCGCCTGCCCGCCGCGGTGCGGCGGGGGAACTTCGCGGCCACCATCGTTGAAGTCAACCGCGGCAGGGACTCTCAGGTGTCGATCACGACGCTCACCGATCCCGCTCGAAGGTATATCGAAGACGCTTTCGGCCTGGTGCTCGAATACGAGAATGGCAAGCTCCCTGATGAGGCTATGCGCCGGACACTGCCCGGCATGCTGCGGTTCGGGGTCGAAACAGCCGCCCGCCATTCGTATTTCACGCGCAATATCAGGGCCGGACGGTCGCTTGAAACACTCGAGAACGAGTGGGGAGCAGCGGCCACCACACGAGCCAAGGTAATCCTCGGAGTGTTCGGCGAACCACGGGAACATCATGTGCTCGAACAGTGGGCGCGAGCGCAGTATCAGAAGTCCGCGCTGCACATCACAGGGCCCAGGATGCACGACGGGCTCACTTCGACCTCCGATCCACGCCAGGCGGCTAAGGACGTCCAGCGCCTGGTCGACGACATCGAAAAGGCGGGAAAGTGACCAGCCTGCTGACTCTGGCTGCTGCGCAGAGCTCCCGACAATCCCCACACAGCAATAGGATCGCGGCCTGGCTGACTCGGACCGCACTCGAGCAGATCATTGACGAACTCCTGCGCGCGAAGGGGATCAACCCGGGGAGGGCCAGCAGCCGGACCCGCCTGGCCTGCCTCGAAATCGCGTACCGCGATGAGAGCGACATCCCGTCCCGCTCTCAGTACGCGTGGACGCGGTTGTCTGAGGCGTGCCACCAGCACGCGTACCAGCTGTCCCCGACATACCAGGAAGTGCAGCACCTACTCGAGATCGTCCGCAGTCTGCAGACGAGCCGACCGCAAGTGCTGTCCGCCGAAGGTAAGGTCGCCCCCGTTGATGGGATCCGAGCATGCACCGAGCATCGATCGATCGAGCAGTAGGTTAGGACGCGGGGCATCGCGCTGGCGAACGTGCCGAGCGAGCCGCTCTATGACGGAGCTGAGCACCAGATCGTAGAACTGAATCGACGAAGGTCGGAGCAATCCGATCGACGACGCTACTCGAAGTAGTCCTCGTCGACCTGGACGACTGTAGTGACGGAGCGCTGCTGGACTCCGATTCCGTACTTGATCATCAGTTCGGCCAGGGGGGAGCCGTCGATCAGGATCACGCTCGCGTTCTTGACCCCGTCCACGTACTCCTTTGCGCCGGTGGAGAATCGGCTGGTGGTGATGAAGACACCACGGGTAGCGCCGACGCCGTGCGCGCTCCGACGAAGGCTTGCACGGCGGGGCGCTGCACCGTGTTGTCGTGGTCGTATCGTTTGGCTTGCAGGTAGATTCGATCCAGGCCGAGGGCGTCTTGGTTGATCACGCCATCGAACCCGCCGTCACCGGATCCGCCGATGCGGGTGGCCCGTCGTTCGGTGCCGCTGTAGCCCATCGCCACCAGCCGGTCGAGTTCTGAGTGTTCCAAGAAGTCGGGATGTTGGTCACGAAGGCGCTCGAGTAGTTCCGCTGCCACCACATCGTGGAGGCGCGCTACGCCGGATTCGATCTGTTCGAGTGGATCAGCGGGATCTGTCGAGGTCGCGTTGTGCGTGGAATCGTGGGTGCTGATCGCTGTCGGGATGTGATCGCGATAGGCCAGGAGGGCCTTCAGGGTCCTTTCGTCGAGTCCCTCGGGATGAGCGGCGAGCTCTTCGCGGCCAGCCGTCGTGATCGTGAAGGTTGCGCGAGCCGGCTTGGAAATGAGGTCGGCCCGGTCGAGTCCGCTCAGCGCCCAACCGATTCGGTTGTCGGCACGTTGCTGTCCCGGATCCAGCACCTCGTCGCGCTCGTCGGCGGTCAGTCCGAGATGTTCGAAGACCGCTTCGTGCAGATTGCGCTTCCTCCAGACCTGTCCGTCGCTGGGAACCCGCAGTACCGGCGTCAGGAATCCGTACCAAACCGGCATACTCGACGCTGGGCTGCCAATCAAATCCCCTCCTGCACAGTGCGATTCCAGTCTGCGGACTGCGAACTGAGATGAACTCGATACGGGTATCGATCGGTGCCGTGAGTTATCGGACGCAAGGTTTCTGCGCTCTTCGGCCGCGCTGTGGGTGTCGTTCGGGCAGAATCGATCTGAGTCGGGCCGCGGCAACCGGGTGTGGTCGGGGCGGCGTGGGTACTGCCGACGATGGCGGGGCGGGGAGAGCATATGGGTGAGGCGGATCGGCAGGCTCGGATTCTGCGGTACTGGCGGGCGGTCGAGTACTTTTCGCCGCCCAAGGTGGATGCGACGGACTGGCGCCGGGGCATCCGTAATGTCGACGGGGCGCGGCCGCTGCCGTGGGCTGGGGGCGCGAAACCGCATGAGTCGCTTCGGAAGAAGTGTCGGTGGCAGCACACGGTGTATGTCGGTGTTTTCGACCTGTCCAAGGTGCGTGAGGTGCTGGACGCTACATTGCGGGTCGCGGACGAGGAGGAACTCGATCTCGACAGTCGCACCGGCGGGCAGAGCGCGCTGCTCAGCTTGACGGTGAATTCGGACGGTCTATTGATCCGTGACTCGGTGACGTTGTCGTCGTGTGCTTGGGCTATCGGCCGGACTGTGAATCCGGGGCCCGCATCGGACTCGTGGCTGACCGGTTTCGATGATGCTCAAAAGGACATCCTGGCGATGGCCTTCGGTATCGGTGATGGACGCGTGCCGATTACCGAGGTGGCCTCAGATGCGCCGTCCGTACTGGGCCGGATCGCCGGCACCGCGGCTCGCATCGCGCTGGATACGGTCACCGGTGGTGTGTCCACGGCGTTGGCCGGAGCGATTTCCGGAGCTGGACCGCTGATCACCGAGACACTGCCGGATGTGGTCGGCGCGGCCGCCGACTTCGCCGGTGACGTCTGGGAGGTCATGACCGAGCTGTCCTCCCAAGTCGATATGTCTGGCAGTTCGGAGGACACGGAATCCGACGACGGCACCGCCGAGGCGCAGGAGCAGGCCGAGGCCGAAGACGACGCCGCCGAAGTGCCGGCGCTGGGCGTCAAGGCGCTCGATGTCAAGGATCTGGTTGCACTCACCCGCTGGGTTGCCGAGCAGCTAGGGGTCGCGGAAGTACTGCTGCCCAAAATCATTCGGGTCAAGAGTTATCAGGTGAACGAGCGCTCCGCCGACGACGCCGGGAGCGATGAATTCCTCAATAGCTTCTATGCCGATGATCTCGAACGAGTGGCGCAGGCGGTCGAGAGCAACGCGGCCGGCCAGGCGTTGACCGACTACCTCGTCGACGGCGCGCGGATCGACGAGCGTCAGCGCGTCGATGTCCGCGGGGCTCCGGAGCAGGTGCTGCGGTCGGTGGCTCCGTCATCCATGCCCGCCGGCCGCTGGCCCGCCAAGCTCGCGCACACGTTGACGCTCAGTCAGCAGTTCGCGGTGAACGAGATCCACCGGAGTCTCCGAGATCCCCGCGCCCGCGGAATCTTCGCGGTGAACGGACCACCGGGCACCGGCAAGACGACCCTGCTGCGCGATCTCATCGCGGCGATCGTCGTCGACCGCGCTGTCGTGCTGGCACGACTCGAGAGCCCGGGACAGGCGTTCGGGAAGCAGGCGCGCAAGTGGCGGACCGGCGATTCGGGTTCGTGGGAGAACCGCCTCTATCCGCTCATCGACGAGCTGTGCGGTTTCGAAATCGTGGTCGCGTCATCGAACAACGGTGCGGTCGAGAACATCACCATGGAAGTTCCCGCCGCGGACGCGGTCGATACCGATGAATTTCCGCGCGCTGAATACCTCTCCGACCAGGCCACTCTGCTGATGGGCAAGCCGGCGTGGGGTGCGGTCGCGGCGCGATTGGGGAAGCGCCCCTACCGATCCGAATTCGTCGAGCGATTCTGGTGGGGTGAGGGCGCAGACCTCGAAGAGGGCGAGGCAGGCCTGAAGGATCTGCTGACAGGTTTCGCCGACTATGCGGCGGCAGGCGAACAGTTGGATGGCATACCCACGTGGGAGGAGGCGGTCGCCGAATTCGATGAGGCGATGGCCGAAGCGGCAAGGCTCGCCGCGGAGCGTCAGCATATCGCCGACCTCCTCGAGCGGGAATTCGACGTTGATCCCGAACTCGTCCGATTGCGCGATGCGGCACGGGATCACGACGATTACCTTGACGGGCTGCGGAGCCGGCGGTCGATAGCCGCTGAGAACGTGCGACATGCCGAGGGCGCCCGTATCGCAGCGTCGACAGAACTCGCCGCGGCGCGCTCGAGGTCGAGCGCCGCCGATGCCTCGGTCGAGGATGCGGCGGGCGCGGTGCGGGCGGCCGAAGTGGCTCTGCGAGAACATGATCGACAGCGTCCCGGTTTCATAAAACGCGTTCTGTCGTGGGGTTCGAAGCAGGAGTGGGAGGCCGAGCGTGAGCCGCTGATGAAGGGTCAGGATCAGGCGGACCAGAGTCTGGCCTGGGCCGTGGGCGAGAACGATCGGGTACGCGCCGAGGTGCGTATTCGCCAGCGCGCAGTCGATGCGGCCACGCAGACCGAACGTTCAGCGACGGGCGCTCTGCGTGCCGTTTCGCGAGAACTCGACGCGGCCGCTGCTGATCGCATACGGACCCAGGACGAAATCCGCCGTCGAGAGGAAGCACGGCGTCGCGATGACCAAGCCCTCGCCGCCGCACGCGAATGGTGGCCGTCCACAGTTCCCGGATCGGAATGGGCGGCGTCGGTCGATGATCGAGCTGCCATGGAGATTCGTGAGAAATCCTCGCCATGGATGGACGAGGAGTTCGCTGCAGCGAGAACAGCGGTCTTCACGGCCGCCCTCGCACTGCACTTCGCGGTACTGACCTCAGAACCGAAACGAGTTCGCGACAACCTTGCCAGCGCCATGGAAATCGTGCGTGGCCGTGCGCCCGCCGATCTTCCGCCCGAAACGGTGCTGGACGCGTGGCGGTTGTTGTTCTTTGTCGTGCCGGTGATTTCGACTACCTTCGCCTCGGTTTCACGAATGTTCGCCACACTCGGTAGCGAAGCGCTCGGCTGGTTGTTCATCGACGAGGCCGGGCAGGCGACTCCGCAGGCGGCGATCGGTGCGTTGTGGCGGTCGCAGCGTGCGGTGATCGTCGGGGATCCGCGGCAGCTGGAGCCAGTGAACACCTTGCCTTGGTCGGGTCAGCGTCGGCTGTGCACGCAGTTCGGTGTCGATGCGCAGTGGACACCGCACGGCTCGTCGGTGCAGTCGATCGCGGACCGACTCAACCACTTCGGAACCTGGTTGCCTGATCCGGATAATCGCGACGAGCTGTGGGTGGGATCCCCGTTGCGCGTGCACCGTCGCTGTGACCGTCTCATGTTCGAGGTCAGCAACTCGATTGCCTACGACAATCTGATGGTCTTCGGCACCGCCGAACCGGACGAGCCGGATCTGCTGACTCGTAATACTTGGCTGGATGTACCGGCTGTCCCGTCCGGTGAGAAGTGGAACCCCGTGGACGGACGCTACGTCGTCGCGACGTTGGATCTCGTGCGGGGAAGGATTCGCGAACGAATGAACGCCGAACTCATCGAATTCGATGGCGAACCGCCCGGCTGGGCCGAGAACGAGATCAGCATGGTTGCCGAGCTGAATCGCCGTGTGGCGGAGGCTGTTTTCGTCGTCAGCCCGTTTGTCGCAGTGCGCGACGGTTTGCAGAAGACCGTCGGCGACCGGCTACCGCGCGAGCCGAAACGCCTCGGCACCGTGCACACCACACAGGGCAAGGAATCGGAGATCGTCATCCTCGTGCTGGGTACGGCCACCGATCAGCGCGGCTCCAGAGTCTGGGCATCCGACACTCCGAACCTGCTGAACGTCGCGATCACCCGCGCTAAACGCCGCCTGGTCATCGTCGGCGACTATCGAAATTGGTCCAGCCACCGTAATTTCCGCGTCCTCGCGCGCTACGCCGGTCGCGGTGGGGACGGTTTGCTGACCCGCGTCGACGCTGCCGACTGGTCGACGACAGCGCGCGCCGACTGGCGACGTTACGAGCCGTGACCGGCGATCCGAAGGAGTACGACGGATGATTTCTCGGTCCGATTTGGCCTGGCTCAAGAGCAGCAGGTCGGCGCAGCAGGATGCACGCGTAGAAGCCCGCCCACCTCGTGGAAGGCGGTGTGGGCGTATGGGACTCGAAGTTGGGGGATTCGAGCCCGGTGTTGGTTTTCGATGGGCCGACCTGGGATCGTTTCATACGCGCCGTGAAAGCGGGTAGGTTCGATCGACCCTAGGCGCCGGCTCGTAGAGCTGAGTCGACGAAGGTTGGGTCGAAGTCGCGCTGTCGTTTCCAAACCTGGTGTGCCAAACGAAGTTTGGCAATCAGATTCGTGACCAAGGCGCCTTCTTGGTCCGGGGATCGGCTGCCTTCAATCAGCACTTTGGAGTAGCGGACCGCGTCGACGATGACGGACTTGATCCGTTCGTGGTTCAGGTAGGTCTGGAGATCTGCTTCCCAGTCGTGGGTTGATGCGGCGGGCTCAGCGGTCGCCCACTGCTCCAGGAAGCACGCCTGCTCGTCCGAGTGGTAGCCCATCTTGTGCAGGTGGGAAGCCACGTCGTAGAGCGGGTCGCCGTACAGCGCCAGGCCGACCTGCACCCCGACAACGGACGACATCGCGCGCGAATGTCGTCACGCGCAGCTTATGGTCGGTGGACCCTCCGTGGTCGAGAGCCAGGACCTCCCGGAAATCCGGCAAGTGTCTCCGTCATGCACTCATCGACCGACGGAAAAGATGCAAACAGGACTACTTGACCACTGCCTTCGGAGTGCCCTTGCATCAGAAGTAGTCGAGCATCTCGGACTCGAGCTCTGGCGTGAAGTCGATGGCCTTCGGTGGTGTGTAGTTGTGCTCGCGAACATGCTGCAGGAATTCGTCAGGGATGTCGAGGTTGTGCCGACTGAGGTAGTGGGTCGAGTCGACGCGCCAGATCCACTCGCCATCAGAGATCAGTGATGAGGCGCTCCTTATCTTGTCGGTGTTGTTGATCATGTCAGTCAACACGTCGAGGACGTCGAGCACTCCGGGTGCGGTACGCATGTACTCCAACACCTGTTCGCGGTCGTCAATTACGCGATCGGTCGATGACTCAAACAGTGATGGTAGTGCATCGTGACGGCCGACTTTATACATTTCGCGAAACAGTCCAACCGGCTTCAGCCTTGTCATCGAGGATCCTGTGGTGTTCGTGGTATCGATCTCAGGGGTGGTCGACAATGGAGGTGACCGGAAATGTAGGAGATTCCCCAGCGGCTCGATGGGTGATCTCCTCTTCCCACATGTCGAATGTCTTATTGGTTAGCGAATAAATGAGTGCACGCTCTTCCGGTGTCATCTTTCCGCGCGATCGCGCTTGATCGCGGGTAGCTTCTATCATCTCGTAGAGTGCGAAAATTGCACCCTCGCCCCGCAGATACTGCATGCGCTCATGCTCTACGGCATCTATGTACCACTTCCTGTCTCGCCGGAACGAGTCGTGCTCTCGCCAGAATCCGTCGGTCTTGGGATCGGGCCAAAGGATACTGTTGATGGGCGTATTGTCCTCGACATACTCGCCGCTGCGGCGGTCGATGAAATAGCCGATTCGCCCACTGGTTGCATCGAGCCGTTCCGATTTCTCCAATCGATACGGCCTATTCAGGTATTCCCAATATTCTGTCGTGTCGCTATTCATTCAGTCCCTTCCGGAGGGCCTCGGCGTACAGTTGGCGAGCACGGTGCTCCAGCTCCACCTGCAACGCCTGTTCTTCGAGTGTAAGCTGTCGGCCCTGCTCCTTCGCGAGCGGATCGAGTACTCTCCGGATCTCGTACAAAGCGTGTTCATATTCCGCTACATCGTCCATGGATCTGAGATGCATGCGGAACTCCGCGATATGGCCACTCGACAGCTGAACCAACATCTGCACATCGCCGTAGCCGCTACCCTGGGGTACCGCGAACCGATCCTTCAGTTCGACGACTCGAGTGGCTGAACCTTCGGCATCGAGTTGGTTCTGCAGGAATTCCAAACCTCGATAGAGGTCGGATATCGAATCGTAGCGGATATAAGCACCAACCAAATCGGTTAGCCTGGAAGGGTTCCCCTGATATTTTCCGTCGACCTTCTCGGCAACTCTGACTTCATCCTTGGGTCCAGGTCGGGAATGTAACTCACCGCCGGATTCTGTGGCGACCCGCGCGGCCACGGTGTTCAGGTCATGCTGATTTATTGGCCAATCGTCGTACATTCCTTTCAGGAAACTATTTCTGTATTCATCAAGCGCTGTCTGAAGTCCACGACGTACCGACCCGGTTGCATCGACAGGGGGTGATATCGGTTCGTGGTAACCTGGCTGGGTTGTTGATATCTTGAGATCGGCGATCTGCTGCTGAATCTCGTCTACGAGCTGCCGCTGACTCTCGGATATCTGGAATGGGGTGGATTTCGGCGCATCGCTATGTTCGGCGATAACCGATTCTGGTCCGTGGTCACGAATGTCGTTCACGGTTTCCGCGGCGATCCGCATCGCCTCAGGCTGCTGGAGCACACTCAGTAATGCCCTGGGACGTTGCAGAAGTGCGGACTCGAGGTAGGGCGTTGTTTCCAATGTCCGAACGAACTCCGGATTCCGGCCTATGAGAGTCGTGATCGCATCGCCGAGGTGCATCGGCTGGCCATCGACCTTGACGAGATTGTTCGGATTCTCTCTGCTCGCTTCGTTCGCCAGATCGATGACGTGATGCACGTCCTCGCGGTTGAGGTACCGGTTGACATCCGCGGCTATTGGATCGGTGTGGGCGGGAGACGGTTCGTTGCGGCCCTCACCCATGAAATCCCAGCCAGGAGGGTTGTCATAGGCTGACCGTCGGTTCTCTGGCTTTTCGGCTCCGTGTTCGGGCATCTGGCCGGGTTCGTGGAGCGGGCCGGCCTTTTCGTGGGGCGTGTTTGGGGTGAAGGGAACCCACTCGCCATCGCCTCGAATGATTGCGGTCGAGTTCGGAATGCGTGGGGTACCGACGGCGTCTGATGGAGCGCGGACCGGTACTCCCAGCCGATCGGCGATGTATTGCGCCCAGCCGAACTCGTTGCCACTGAAGCACGCCAACAACCTGACGGGTGTTCCAGGGACGTAGTGCGGGTTGCCGAGTATGGCCTGGACGATCTGTTCCGGGTGTACCTCGTCTCCGAGACCAGGTATCGGTGCACCGTCCGGGCTGCCGTGCACGATGACGTCGTGTTCGCCTTCGTTACGGACGTTGTCTCGTACTTGGTGGGTGCGCATGTCATCGCCGATCGAGGTTCGGTCGGGCCGGTACACGACTCCCTCGCCATTCGGTAGATGGCTGTCGAACCTGATTTCCGGACCGGCGGCCTCGGCCGATGAGTTCGGTTGTCTGTCGCCGGAATTGCTCATCTCGTCCGGACGTTCGGCCGGGTGCCCGCTCGGTGCATAGGCGGTTTCGACCGGTCGAGGGCTTGGCGGCGTGGCCGATTCCGGTCGGGCTGATGCGCCTTCGCCGAGTGAGAGGTTGGTGTAAGGGCGGTGTGGTTCGGGCTGGGCATCCGGCGTGGTCGGCCTCGCGCCGGTCGACGGCCGATCAGTGGGCGCCGGTCGTTCGTGCTGCGCGGCGGTGACATTCGGGGTGTGTTCGCCGCCGGTGGTGATCGGTGCGCCAGCACGAGGGGAGATCCGGTCGCTCGTGATCGGCTGGCCGCTGGCGGGAACATCACGTGGGTTGGCGACCCTCTCGGCGACGGGTGCACCGGGGCTGCGGTCGACCGGCGTGGTGACGCGGGTACTGGGATCCGTTGGGGCAGCGACGGGACTCCGATCCCCTGCGGTGGGGCGGTTGCCATCGACGCTCGTCGGGTCGGCAGCTCGTAGGGGCGAGTCCGGCACGCCGGCTCGGCCTTCTGGTGCGCCCGAACGCGCCTCGGGCACCTCGGTACGTGGATGAATTCCCGCGTCGTTGGCTCGAGCGGAATCCCATTCGTTGCGCAGGTTGTTCAGCTCGTTGACGTGCTTGTCGCTGTAGGCGTCCTTCGATCCGGGTGCATTGGCCTCGCCGCTGATGTCGGAGGCACGCTTGAAAACGTCTGCGGCCCGGTCCTGTTGGGGGCCGGGGGCGAAGTTATCGGGGTGGGTTTCGCGGGCGAGGTTCTTGTAGAGGTCGCGGCCCGCGGCCTGGCTGTCGGGTGTGACTGTGCCGGGTTTGGATGCCTGCGGGTGCGGCGCAGTGCCATCCGGTTGTGACGGGATTCCGCCGCCGGGGCGGCCCGCGCCGCGGACCCCGTGCATGGCGCCGAGTCCGAACCCGGCGGCCAGCATGGAAGGGTCGAGGTGGGTGTCGATCTTGCTCCAGTCGAGATTGCCGTGCACGAGTTGATCGCCGACTTGCCAGGCGATGCCGCCGCCATAGGCGCCGATTCCGCCGCCCAACCCGGACAGGCCGCCGCTCAGGAGGCCGCGCAGCGCCGGACTGAGGGGAGTACGGCCGAGCAGGTTGTTCAATCCTGGGTGCAAGCCCGCGCCGACCGCGCCGCCGGCGCCCCATTCGACGGCGGTCCGGGCCGCCTGGCTCAGGTCGATGTTGTCACGGTGCCCGTCGAGATACTGGTAGGTCTGGATGCTGGTATCGAGGGCAAGGCCCACGGCTCCTGCCTTGACGGCCGTGATGGCGACGTTCTTCAGATAGGGCTTGACCGCGTTGCGGAGTCCGGCCTTAGCGGCTTGCAGGGCAAGCTGTTTCGCGCCTTGCTCGGAAGCCAAGGCGACCGCTTCGCGGCCCGCGGCAAGTGCGGCAGGCACCGCGGCTTCGCCCCAGGGCCAGGCGGCGATCAAGGCGATCACGCTGTATGCGGTGATGCCGGCGAACGTCGCCTCCATGATCTTGGTGTATTCGATCTGGGTGCCCGCGTCCCGAGTCTTGCTACCCAGGTCTTTGAGCCCTTCGGCGAGGGTGTGTACCGAGTGAGGGCCGCCGTCGTACAGCTTGCGGAACTCGGTGGCGGCTTGGTCGGCGCCCTCACCGATATAGAACTTCTGAGTGGAGTCGGTAGCCGCCTTCATGTCCGGGAGCAGCTGCTCCAGCTCCGCGGCGGCAGCCTTCCAAGCGTCGGCAAGCTCCCACAGCTTGTCCTCATCCCCGTCCGGGTACGCCTGCCCGAAGTTCAAGCCGGTCAGGATCCAGCGCGGAATCCACTCCCACAGCGACGTGATGGTCGACACGAATCACCCCCGGCAGATTGGCGTCACCAGTCGCCAGGATCGGCGATACGCGATGAACCATTGGTGGTCTCGACGTCGGTGAACTCCATGACCCGATACAGGTGTGCGTCCTTGTCATCGGTTTTGCGGTCCAACGCATCGGGCGCAGCCATCGATACCTCGGGCGGAGTGGGCAGCATGTCGTGCACATCCGGGATACCCGGGACGAATTCCGACAACCGCGGAATGCGGGCGTTGTCCTGCTTGAGACCCTCGAACAGGTCTTTTGTCTTGCGCTGCACCTCGATCGCGGCCGCCTGAGTAGCGGCGACCACTTCGCGCGCCAAGTCGGCGTACGGGAGATCTTCGATGTCGCCGGTGAACTTCAGTTCCACAAGCACACCGTGTGCGTTGACCGTCGCAGTGATCCGCCGGCCGGCCCCGGTCGCGGTCGCGGTGAGTCGTGCCTGCTCCTGCTGCACCCGTGCGATGGAGGCCATTCCTGCCTGTACCGACTCCATCAAGTCCGCCAGCCGCGCTCGCGCACCCTCGTTCGACATCAACTCTCCCCTACATCCACCTGCAGCGACACGGAACCGGTTGTCGTTGTACCGCTACCGGAACGAGTCGGTGTTGGTGTCCTCGGCGGCCTGCAGAGCGGAGGCGGCATCGGTCAAGCCCTTGGAGTACGAGTTCAGCAGTGTGACTTTGGATTTCAGCACAGCCTGCAGGTTCGTGTCGGAATTCAGGTACCCGTTCTTGCCCCCGGCAAAGTTCTGCCCGAACTCATCGCTACCCCATGACCCCTTGTAGGTGGCCGACGCGGCCGAGACCTTGGCCAACACCGCATCGACGCGTGCGGCGACCGCGTCCAGACTGCCGCCGACAGTGCGCAGCTGCTGGATCTCGACTTCGACCTTGCCAGTCATGCGACCCCCTCAGAGACTTCTCGTGATCATGGCACAGCGCCGCCGGACACGAAAACCGGGCAGAGGTAGGCCTGGTTGCCGTTCGGCTCACGATTGGTCCTGCAACGGTGCAGACCGGCGGCGGCCTCGGCACCCATTCAGGGTCTGGATGAACGTGGACAGTATTCCGGGTCTTTATCGGCGCATGGGAAGAGGCCGTACGCATCCGAAGACAGCGTCAGGTGCAGGTCAGCCCCGGAGCAATCCAGATCGAACTGTGCCACCTGGAGCCTGGTCGGGGGGTCCCAACGCCACTGCCCACGCATGAAAGCTGCCTCCCCGTCATCCTCACGATCAAGATCTGCGTCCGTTGGATCAGCTCACCGTACTCGCGAGGCGAACGGTCGCGGAGTCGGTGAAAGAGGCTGGGTAACAACAGAGTACGTGGATGCAGGTGTCGGAGCGGTCTGGCAGAATCGGTCAAATGGGATGTAGCGTCATTGCTGCGTCCCGTGATCAATGCCGGATCGTTCGCCATGGAGACATGTGAGAATCGCGCTGCTTCCAGCCCGCCTCAGCAACCGACCAGTTCTAGAGCATTTCGAGACCACGATCCGGGCCAAAGTTCGCTTCGATGACCACCTCGACCTCTTGGACTCCGAAACCCTCGCCAATCTTCTGCGGATCTTCCCCGATGGCGCGGCTCGGATGTGGGCGGTCACCCCCGGGGTGAACACGGGGAAGTGGGCGAAGCTGGAACCTGGTGACCCCGTTGCCTTCTGCGGTGACAACAAGCTGCACGCTCTCAGCCACGTCGCCGCGCTGTTCCAGAACGAGGCGCTTGCCGAACGGCTATGGGGTCGCGATTCCAAAGGAAGAGCGTGGACAAACATGTTCGCGCTCGCGGAATTGCGGACCGTCGAAATACCCGTTCAGGAGGTCCGCCGCGCAATCGGATGGCAAGGGGACAGTTCGATCCCAGGGTTCACCGTCGTCGAGGGGGATCCTGCCGAGAACCTCGCGGATCTCGTCAACCTGGAGACCGATATCGACTACTCGGAGAGTCCGGCGTCCATGCGCCCGCCGTCAGCGGCCGCAGTGCCCGAAGGTGCGACCGACGGGATTCGCGAGACTACCTTTCGTCGCGAACAGCGAGCGCTCAAGCGCCGACTACGACAGCTGAGTACAGGTCGGTGTGCACTGTGCGGGCGCGCATTCCCTGATCAGCTTCTAATCGCCGCACACATCAAACGGCGGGGGCAATGCACCGAGGACGAACGCAAGGACCTCGAGAACATCGGCATGCTCGCATGCGCGGTCGGCTGCGACAGCCTGTTCGAACACGGCTACATCGGAGTGGACTATGGCGGGAAGCTCCTGGTCAGCAACGCAACCCACAACTCCGGCGATATTCGGCGACACGTAGACGATCATCTGCGCGACCGGGTGAGCCCGTGGTGGACGAGCACACGTGAGCCGTACTTCGCATGGCACCGGACTCGGATCTTCCAGCAACTGGCCGACGAGTAGCCGACCAGCTCCGGGGAAGTGCGACTAGCCTCGAGATCGAGCCCACAGACATCCCGTCGTTGCCTCGTGTCGGGAGACCTAGCGCGAGCTCGGTGCTGTGCCGCAATGGCAGTCGGGGTGATTGGATACCCTGCCGCAGACGGCACAGGGCCGGTAGTAGAGCAGCTCTTCTTCCTGTAGCTTCGTCGCTCGATTCGCGACTCCGCGCATGAAAAACATTCGATTGGTGGAGTACAGCAGATCCCCCGGAATCAGGGAATAGTCGAGTGTGCGGTATTTCTCGTCAGGGGCAGCGATATTCGATCGCACGACGACTTGGCCGATCGCTGGCTCTTCCACACTGTTCGCGGGTGGACCGTTGTCCCCTTCGGCGTCGCAGGTCTGCTCGGCTGGGCCGAGTGAGATCGCGAACTCGAGATTGTGGATCGATTCGTGTTCGTGGCGGTGGAAATGGTCAGAGGACGCCTTCACGTGCAGTATGCCGTCGCAATCGAGAGCTGCTGTCAGCGTGAGTCTTTCGATGAAGGGCCGGGCTTTGCTGTCGACGTCGAGGTTGAGATTGCCGAGTGGGTACCGCTGATCCGACAGTTGGGGACGGCCGCCGGGGCGGGCGGTGGCGCAGAGTTCGAACTTCGCGACGCCGTCGCGTGGATCGGCGCAGAAGAACTCCTGTGGTTCGCCCGGGAGTTCCTGCCCCTCGAACGGTATTTCGGTGCCGGCTTTCACCACTCGGTGATACCCGCCCCGAGCGAGCTGCACCTCGATGTCCTTGGCCAGTTGGAGTTGCTTGCGGTCGTGCGCGATCCACGCCGCTCCCTGTGCGATCAGCGTCGCGCTGTTGCTCGACACCTGTACGCGGTGGGCGCTCAGGTACTCCCGTAGCCGGGCCGCGATCGCCGGCATTCTCGACATCCCGCCTGTCACCAGGCACAGTGCGATCTGAGATTCGTTCAGGCCCGCGGCGATCAGCAGGTTCCCGATATCTCGGATGGCCTGATCCATGAGCGGCTTGGTGATCGACTCGAACTCTTCCCGAGTCATCTGGTAGCTCAGTGGCTGACCGGGGCCGTGGAAGTTCGGAATGTACACGGTCGCCGTATTCGCGGTGGAGAGTTTGATCTTCTGGAGTTCGCAGCGGTTGCGGAGTTGGCGGCGGCGCTCGGGATCGAGGTCTCCGGCTTGTACGCCTTCTTCGAGGAGTACATGGTTCCGGAAGGTTTCGTCGAAGACGTCGCCGCCGAGTTCGTGGGTGCCGCTGCTCTGTCGCTGTAATACCCGGCCGTCCTGTACCAGACACAGCGTCAGGTCCAGGGTGCCGCCACCCCAGTCCACCACCAGCACGTTCTTTCGGTTGTAGCGCTGGATGAAGTCGGTCCCGTACAGCGGTCGGGCATGGCCGTACAGTGCCGCGAACGGTTCGTGGACGAACTGGACGACACGAATTCCTGCTCGTGCGTAAGCATCTCGTAGCGCACGGCGGCCGTGTCCGTCCATGTTCACCGGGATCGTCGCCACCGCTTCGGTGATGTCACCGAGGAAGCGCGCGTGCGCTGGGTTGTCCTCCAGCGCACGGTGCTTGACGTGGTCGATTACGTCGTATGCGACATCGATCGGGCTGAGATCGACACCGCCGACGGTGATGCTTTCCAGACCGAGGTAATTCTTGGGCGACCTCACGAAGTCCCCGTGGATCCCGAGTCCCGGGGCATCGAGTGCTTCCCGGGCCTCGCGGCCCACGATCGTGCGGTTGCCCTGATACCTGACCACTGAGGGCGTCGGCATATCGTCGTCGTCCAGCAAATCATGGACGCGATCGTCATGGACGACCGAGACGAGGCTGTTGGTGGTGCCGAAGTCGAACCCGACGACAGTCATGCTTGTTCCCCCTGAGGGTCGTGCGGTTCGGATCGAAGACTGGACAGCGTCTTCCGCAGCGCCTGGATCGAGTCCTTGATGAATTCCGTTGCTATCTGCGGATGTCCGTGTTCGAGCGCATCCAGCGCATCGCCGAGTGCATCGACCTGTGTCGCGACCACTCGGGCGGAACGAACCCGGAGCTGCTTGAATTCGGTGCTTTCCCGCATTCGCTCGCCATGATGGGTGTCCACGATGCGCTGGAGCTCCTGCCGGGTGTCGAACAGTGCCATGTCGAGTTCGACGATCCGTTTCGTCGAATCGTCGAGCTCCTCCTCGAGCGCGCTCAGCCGGGCGTTGGCGGTCTTGGCGCGGCGTTCGGCGGCGTCCAGTTTCAACTTGGCCGCGGTGAGCCGCTGCTGAGTGGATGCCATCGCGATAGCGGCGAGGCGACGGGTGTCCGGGTTAGCGCTCGTGAGCTTCGCTCGGTAGGCCGTCGAACGGTCATCGGTGTGGCGGTACCCACTCCACACGTGTTCGGCGAGAATATCGACCATGGTGTCGCGGTCCCAGTCCAGAGACGACGCGGTCAGCAGGATCACGGCATCGACGGCATTTTCGCGCAGGGTCTCCAATTCCGCCGGGGTCAGCGAAGTTTTCTTCTTCGGCTCGTGTTCCTTGGGTTTGGGAACCGCTTTGCCCTCATAGGCGACGACCTTGCGAATATGCGTGACCAGCAGGCCCAGAGAGGTGGCATCCGCGCGATCCGATGATGCCGTTTCGACAGCCTCGACGAGTTCCTGATCATCGGCGAACAGAGGATGCAGAGTGAGCAGTCGGGCGGCGATTCCGGCCACGGTCTGCCGGGAAACATCGCGGAGGCTCGACAAGTCAGCTGTCCGCAACAGTTCCACCGGCATGGTGGCCCGCAGGTCCTGGACGGAGATCCGGCGCAGCAGGGCGTCATGCTCGCTGAGATCGGCGGGGCTCATCAACACCGCCCGTAGCCGCGCGGACAGACTGAGTTCGACGGCCCTGAACTTGCCGATCGAATCAAGCAGGTCCTGCAAGAACGCTTCCAGCGAGTCGGCGTTCGTGATTGTCCGCTTCGGCTTGGTGGTTCGCTTCTTCGGATTCGCCACTGCGGACTTGCGGTTCGAGACGGTGGCTCCGTGCGGTTCGGTGCCGTTGGGCATATGAGTCCTACTCGGTGATGAGGTCGAGGCGGGCGTTCACCCACCGTTCGGGAAGTCCAATCCGGCCAGCGGAGTGGAGGACTTGGGTCGCACGGGGGTCACCGGAGGCGAGGTGGTGTTCCGCGGTGAACAGCGTGATCTTGCAAGTGTCGTAGAAATCGGCCTCGGCACAGGTGAATTCGACGAGGTCCGCAGTGGTTTGCTCCGTCATCGGAAGACAGAGCAGTCTGATGATGTCCGCTGTGCGGCGATCGATCAGGGCTCGCTCCAGTGTTGAGAGCTCACCTTTGACAGCGGCTTTCGGGCGTGGCGCGGTGCGTGCCGCGGCGGAATCGGCCATTCGGGTCGACAGGTTGCCCAGAAGCTGATGTGGGGCCCGGCGGGCGGCGTCCTCGAAATGGTTGAAGTAGAAGGAGATAAGACTGCAGATAGTCAACGCGACCGGTCGGTTGAAGTCCCGCAGGACGGCGGAGGCTCGTTTGAGCTTCTCGCGGTGCCGGTCGATCGTCGCCTGATCGATTTGGGCATGACGGCCCGCGAACCAGTAGAGGTAGTCGGCGATCGCGTCCGCGTACTCGTTCGCACTCGGGAACGTTCTGGTGTGCTCGAAGAACTCGCTGATCGTGGCCGCAGTGACCTTGCCCGCCTCGAGTACTTCGCGTAACACTCGGTCCATGCCGTTCAGGTCGTGCTCGGCAGGGATTGCGATGTCGAACTCATAGCTGGAAAGCGCGTTCTCGGACGCCAGCTCGACCTTGACCATCCCGCGCTCGGAGAACAAGTGCTCGCCGAGATCAGCAGGTGAGATGGCAACCCCATTGACGATAGCCCGTATGCAGTGCTCGACCTGCCAGTCCAGAGGCCCGTAGATCTGTCGGACCGTGAATCGAGCACTGCCGCACGGGCGGTCGCGATGCTTCAGAAGAGGGCGCTCGACCGGATGCGTGGCGAAGCGGTGCTCCCGCAACATCTGGAGTGAGGACTGACTCGCCTGGCATTTCGGGCAGAAGAGCTCTAGTGCAGGAGGCTCCGTCGGTGGCGTGTACACCGATTGATGGAACTCGCAGTAGCTGGAAGACCAGTGGGCCAAGCTCGATTGCCTCCTCGGCGATGGGTCGGTTGCAGCGCTCTCGGCAACACACGACGTTCATGGATGGGTGTGCACCGAGTCGCGGCCTCGAACTTGGCACATAGCTTCTCAACGGCAGGCTAACCCTGCCGTAGACGGCTGGAATCGGTTATCAAATCAGTAATTTCGTGCATTTGAGATCAGAGGCCCGGGTCCTTGCAACCTCGGCCACACCTACAGCCCGTTCGGTGCCTTCCGATACCACCCCGCGATTACGCCCACCAGGTGGACGATGTTCTGTGTCCGCATGATCGGGGCCGACGCGTTCGGCTCGAAGTCTGGGTGGGTATCGGTGGTTCGCCAGATGCTGGTTTCGGCGACCGGAGCCGCCATATGCGGGTCCAGGCGTTTGAAGAACTCGGTGATGTCGTCGAGCTCGGCGGGGTTGTCGCCGGCGCGCAGCTGGCGGAAGACGCCGCCCAAGACACGCAGCATGCCGACCGAGCCGAGCAGTGAAGTGCGGCGCAGGTGCTGGGCCTTGGTGGAATCGTCGGATCCTCGGGCGGTGGCGGGGTCTTCCTCGGTGATAGCGGCGAGGTCAGTGAAGGCGATGGAGATGACGTCGAGGAAGTCTTTGACCTGTTCGATGACTTCGCCGTCGGTGAGGGTCTGTTCGGCCTTCTTGCTGATCCGGCCACCCGCGCCGGCGATGACCGCGCGGGTGATGTCGGCGACGTGCTTGGCGCCCAGCAGGTTCGGGTTCTTCGCTGTCATCCGGTCCTGTTCGGTGTCGACGCGGCCCTTCAACAGGGGATGGTCGATGACATCGGACAGGGTGCGGTTGGCGACCTTGTCGTTGTCGAAGCGGGCGCGCACGGCACTGCTGATGCCCTTGGCGTTGTCGGCGACATCGACGAACATCTGCTGGGCCTTGATCGGGTCGGGTTCGACGTAGATGTCGACGCCGATGTATTCGCGCTTGAGCCGACCCATCCGCTCCACCAGCCGGTCACGGTCGGCCTGCAGCTTCGCGGCCTTCTCGACGCTCACCTTGCGGGACAGCTCCCGGTCGATGGTGGAGATGGCCTCGGTGATGCGCTGCTTCTCGATCGACACTCCGAGCACCCGGTGCTGACCGTCGATGGTGCGCAGGGTCGCGATACCGCCGATCGCCCAGGGGACGGTCAGGTATCCGACCCGGCCCTCGGCGTCGGCCGGTTCGAAAACACAGCCGCCACCGTCGCGGGCGAGCAGGGCCGGAGCAACCCAATCCTGCTTGACGTCGAGGTACTCGCCGAAATGCTTGGCGTGCAGGCGATCCACCTTCCGGTTGTCCTTGTCCACGTTGCTGGGATCGGGAACCGGGAGGATGGTGGGCAGGTCCAGCAGCGGAACCCGTGTGGAGTACACCGCTCGCTCACCCTGGGTGGTTTTGAGCGCAAGATAGGTGCTGGAGTCCTGCGGCTTGGACAGGACACGAGGGTCGATGGCGATGGTCATAGCTTCTCCAAGGATGTGGTGGTGTTGGGCGTCCGGCTCGATCAGCGGGCCGATCCGTCAGGCCGTGCGAATGGGCCACTCGCCGTTGACATCGCGGGCGTCCTTGCCTGAGCGGCGCAGGTATGCGGCGAAGTCGGATTGGCGGTCGTGGTGCCAGGTGGTCTGGGCGGCCATCAATTGGGCAGTGCTGAGGCGGCCGAGCACAGAGGTATAGCGACGGACCAGGACTTCGGTGAGTTCGACCGCGGCGATGGCGTCGTCGGAGGCGTTGTGTGTGGCGTCCATGGACACGCCGTAGTGGTCGCAGGTGACCGAGAGCCAGCGCTTGCCGGGGCGGTAGCGGTCCAGTTCGCGGTCGATGACGTACGGGTCGGCGATCGGGCCGCAGATGAGGGGCGGGGCTCCCAGTCGACGTCCTTCACGGTCGATGACGGTCATGTCGTAGCTGGCGTTGTAGGCGGCAACCACGTAGCCCTGTGCCCAAGTGCGCTCCAGCATCGCGCGGATATCGGCGTAGCCGAGGGCGTAGTCCAACCCTTCCGACCGAGCGGTCTCGGTGGTGATGCCGTGAATTTCTGTGGCCTCCGCGGGAATCGGGATACCGGGATCGAGGAGCCAGGTCTCCGCCTCGTGGCCGTCGATGCCGGGGAAGAGGAGGCAGGCCGAGACGATCCGGGCGGTCCAGGGATCAGGGGAGGTGGTCTCCAGATCCAATCCGGCCAGTGGGAGATCAGTCCAGGGAACGGTCATGAAATGTCCTTAGGGAGTGGGGAAGAGAACATTCGGGTTCACCGCAGCGAGACGGTCGCGCCGCCGGAGAACATCGAGTCGTGCAGGACGATGTGGTCCGGGGTGGAGTCGGCGGGCAGGTCGTAGACGACCTGGGCGGTAATGGAATTGCCGGGGTTGATCTCGGCGTAGAGGCTGGTGTCGGACTGGAGGTTGATCGCGGCTGCGGCGTCGTTGGAGAACTTGCGGTTCTGGGCGTCGTAGACGTCCTGGTTGGAGGGGGAGAAGCCGTAGGGGACCTTGCCGATGTTGCGGACGGTGAGGGAGACGATGGTGTAGCTGCCCTGCGCGGTCTTGCGGAGGTAGGGGTTGTCGCCGACTGTCTTTATGCCGGTCTGGATCTCGGTGACGGTGAATTCGAACTTGCCGTCGCGGACCGGGGTGTTGAGGCCGGGAGCGGGGGGCTTCTCGGTGGTGGGGGCCGGTGCGGCGGGCGCGTTTCCCGGCGCACCGGCGGCGGGGGCGACCGGAGCGCCGGGCGTCGAAGTTGCGGGGGACTCAGCGGATTTGGTGGATTTGCCGCCGAGCGCACTGCCGATGCCGCAGAGGATGACGATGCCGGCCAGGATCAGCAGGATGATCTTGAGAGTGTTCGGCTTCTTGGGCGGCGGCTGCGTGGGGTATCGCGGCGGGAACTGGCCCGGGTACTGCGGCGGCACGCCGCCCGTTGCGTACTGAGGTGTGACCGGGGGATAGGGGGTGGCCGGGTGGTGGCCCGACGTCGGGTCGTACGGCGGCTGCGGGGGCTGGTAAGTCATTGGCATTCCTGGTTTCTGTGGTGTGCGGCGGAACGGGGCTGGCGTCCGTCCCGCCGCGAGATCGATGGTTACCGCGAGGACCGTTGCGGCCCTGGGCTGTTCGAAGGTCAGATCGCGTGGCGCGGGCAGTACGCGCTGATGGCCGCGTCGAGGAAGGTGTAGGGGTACTTCACGGCGCCGCGACTGCGCTCGGCCAGCACGATGTGGTTGTGCGCGGAGTTGCCGTACGCGTCGAGCCACTTGCACTGGGACTGTGCGAGGCCGATGGCAGAATCCTGGACCGAGCAGGAGTTCTCGGTCTGGCTGGCGGCGCGAAGGAAGCGGAGGTCGGCGGCGCTGCGGGGGCCGCAGCCGGGGGCCGACGAGCCGTTAGACGAGCCGCTCGAGGAGCCGGAGGAGCCGGTGCTGGGGGCGGCCAGGGCGGTGGGAGTCGCGGCGGACAGGGCGACGGCGGTCGCGCCGGCAGCGAGCAGGGTCGAGAGAGTGCGCATGGTTCCTTCTTGAAAGGGGATGGATCGCGACGCCCGACGGGCGTGCGGGGTCGCCGCGGCCGGGAATACCGGCCGCGGGACGTGGGTGGTGGGTCAGCTCCGGCGCAGACGGACCGCGAGGTGGCGCAGCAGGGTGCGCAGCCGGTCTCGGAACTTCAGGGTGGGAGACGGATTTCGGTGTGTGGCAGCGGTGTTCGCCTCGGCGATGGCCACCGCCCGCTCGCGGGCTGCCTCGGCTTCGCGGCGGGCCGCCTCCGCCCGCTTGATCGGGACGGTGCGCGCGGCCACCTCGGCCGGTGACGGCATTGACCGGGTGGGGCGCGTGGGCGGGGCGACAGGCGTCGGCAGGACAGTGGGCGTGGAAGGCGGGCGGACGGTTGGTCTCGGCAAGGTCGCAGACGGTGACGCCGTCGTGAAGACGGGCGGGGCAACGGGTTTCACCATGGGCTCCGAGTCCGAACAGAGCGCGGCACGTCTCCGGGCGGCCACTTCGGCAGGTGAGGGAACGGCGGGCGAGTTCGGCTCGCCGGACGGAGCCGGCTCGGGCTCCGGTGTTTCGATCGGTGCCGTCGCAGTGCGTACGGCCACCTCCGCTGGGGTCGGGACGGTGGCCAGGGTCGCGGTGATGCTCCGCAAATCCCTGGGAGCCCTGGGAGATTCCGCGGTCGGGGGATAGTCGGTCAGTGGGTAGATCCGGTAGCTGGGGGCGCCGGCGCTGAAGGCGACGGCCACGTAGTCCTCGTGTTCGCTGGTCGTCCAGCTGGTGAGGTGCCAGCCGGCGCAGTCCGGGCAGCGGTAGGAATGTTTCTCCCGCCGTTGCGGATTGGCGCGATTCATGGAGGCCAGCATGAGCTCGGCTTCGCGGCGGTGGGGGTAGCGGATCTTGCCGCCGTCGACGCAGCGGCGGACCGCGGTGAGGCGGGCGGGCCGCTTCGGGACGGAGGCGCCGCCGGTCGGTTCATGGGTGTGGACACGGCGGTGGGTGTGGCCGCGAAGTGGGCGTTGCCGAGTCATGTCTTCCTCCCCGATCGGCTGGGTGGCGCTTTCACGGCGCTTACGCACTCCAGTGATGGCAAACACTAGAATGATGAGAAAGCGTTGTCAATCGTCATTGAAGGATTGCAATTCGCCCCTCATTCGAGCAGGGTGGGGGGAACGTACACGAGAGGAGGGACATGTCGAAGCCCGTATCGACCGTCAGCGCCGCCGAGATCTCCCGGCTGGCCGGGGTTACGCGCGCCACCGTCAGCAACTGGCGGCGACGGCACGCCGACTTTCCCAAGTCCATCGGGGGCAGCGAGGCCCGCCCGCAGTTCGACCTCCACGAAGTCCAGAAGTGGCTCGCCGAACACGGCAACGAGGCCAGCGCCTCGGCCGTGAGCGAACTGCGCTCCCTGGTCCGCGCTCGATCTACTCCCGATACCGTCGCGCGCCTGCTGCAAGCCCTGCGACGAGGCGAAAGCGGGTGGACCGCACCCGGTTTCGAGGCCGGACTCGGCGACGAGGTAACGCAACTGCTCGACCGGGCCGTCGCCGAGGCTGGAGCGCGCACGGCCATCGACATCCTCGGTGAACGCGCGCTCGAGGAAACCGCCGCCACCGGTGTGTACATCACTCCGGCGTGGCTGGCGGACCTGATGGCCGCGCTGGCGACCGCGTCTGGCCCTGAAGCCGAGGCCGAGGTCGAATCGGTGCGGGCTGTGCTGGACCCGGCCTGCGGCAGCGGGTCACTCCTGCTGGCGGCGGCGCGGACCGGCGCGACCCAACTCGCTGGTCAGGACGCACTGCCGGTCCAGGTGCAGCGCGCACGGCTGCTCATCGAAGCCGAGACCGCCCTCGAACCCGACATGCGGACCGGTGACAGTCTTACCGCCGACGCCTTTCCGGACCTGCGGGCCGACGCCGTGGTGTGCAATCCGCCCTACGGTCAACGTGACTGGGGTGCGAGCGAATTGGCGTTCGATCCGCGGTGGGATTACGGGCTGCCGCCGCGTGGGGAACCCGAACTCGCCTGGGTGCAACACGCGCTCGCGCATCTACGGCCCGGCGGGACCGCCGCGGTACTGCTCCCGCCCGCCGTGGCCACCCGCCCCTCAGGCCGCAAGATCCGCGCCAACCTGGTGCGCACAGGCGCGCTGCGCGCGGTGATCGGCCTGGCTCCGGGAAGTGCCCAGCCATGGCATGTCGGCCTGCAGATCTGGCTGTTGCGCCGACCCCGACCCGCTGCGCCCGTCGCCGACTCGATGCTGTTCGTCGATACCACCGGTGTGCCCGCGACCGGTGACGGCGAGAACTCCGCCGTCACCGACACCGTGTTGCGCGCCTGGCGTGCGTTCGACGGACCCGACCCGGACACCCCCATCGAATCCGGTGTGGCGGCGGGTATTCGGCTGGTAGACGTGCTGACCGAGGAGGTCGATCTCACCCCGGCCGGATATGTGCGCTCCGCGCTGGATTCCGGGACTGTCTCCGATCAGGTCGGCGAGGCGATCCGATCGCTGAGCGGCGCGGCCACGGATCTGACCTCGGCCGCCGACGACATGCGTGGATGGTCGGCCGGATCCGGCGTGTCCTGGCGCTACGTGACGATCGCTGACCTGGCCAATCATGGTCAACTGGAACTGATCCGGTCCATCCTGCCGGGCGCGGAATCCGCGGTGTCCGCGGGCCGGGCGCCCGCCGACGAGCCCGATCTCGGGTTGGCACCTGACCTGAATCCCGGTGCGCCACAGCGCCGGATGCTCACCGCGCCCGATATCGCCGCGGGTGTTCCGGCATCGGGCACCGCGACAGTGTCGGTCGCGGCGACCAGCGTCGAAGTCCGAGCCGGTGACGTTCTCATTCCCGCTGTGCGCAGCGACCGCACCGGCGGGCGCAGTGCGCGGGTAGCCGACACGGAGGACGCCGGTGCGATTCGGGGTCCGCACATCCACACCCTGCGCGTCGACCCGGACCGTCTCGACCCCTGGTTCCTGGCCGGCTTCCTGACCGGCGCCGAGAACATCTCGGCGACACGGACATCCACGGTCCGCTTCGACCCTTCCCGGCTGCGCATTCCGGTGCTCGGGCTGGCCGAGCAACAACGGTATGGCGAACTGTTCCGGCAGCTGTTCACGCTGCGCACTGCCGCCCGCCGGGCCACCGAGGCAGCCGAGCAGGTCGCCGAGCTGGTGACGACAGGGCTGACGGCGGGCGCGCTGGCGCCCGAGGATGCTGAGGACGGACGATGAGTGCCATCTTTGCTTCACACCGGGCATTGCGAGCTACAGCGCTGCTACTTTTGCTGCCGATCAGAAATTCGGTGTGGGCGGGGGAGACCAGGGGTCATGGTGGGTGAGGTCGTTGGTCGGCGGGACCGCGCCGGCGTTGACTGTGCGGCTGACGGCGGGCCCGATGCGCTCGACATCGGCCAGCGCCCGGACCCGTTCGCCGAATACCGGGACCGGTGCTCGGCGTGGCTCGATCTCGTGGATGTGCGGCCACCGATGCTGGAGCCGGACACCGCCTCGCACCCTCCGATTCCGTTCGAGGCGCTTGTCGACGCCGGCGCGCTGGCCGTCCATGAAGCGCCGCCGACAGTGAGTTCCGCGGGCGGGGACACGCCGATGTTGACCGCCAAGGATGTCCGGCTCGGTCGCGCCCCTTCGCGCTGGGGCGCGGCCGACGCTCCGGGTGCGGTCGCCGTTCGCGCCGGGGACGTCGCCGTGACGATCAGTGGCGAACCCGCGGTTCGGGTCTGCACCGCCGATGGTGCGCTGCTCGGACCGGGAATTCGTCTGGTGCGCGCTGATTCCGCCATCGATCCGCACTTTCTGGCGGGGATTTTGCGGGCGGCTGTCGAGGCGGCCGAGGGCGATCACGTCGACATCTATGACGTGGCCGTGCCGCGCATCGATCCGTCCGAGCAACGTCGTTACGGCAGGGCTTTCGAGCAGTTGACCGAGCTGGAGACCGTGTTTCGCGAACAGCGGGCAAATATCGGACAATTGGCGCGAATTGGATTCGGTGGATTGGCCGCGGGCACACTGCGTCCCGTCGCCGGCACCGAGTAGGTTCGCGTGTCGGTTTTCTCGTATTCACGGAGGTAATGGCGGTGCAACCGCAGATCGTCGGCGGCCGTTACAAGCTGATCCGTGAGATCGGCTCGGGCGGCATGGGACGCGTGTACGAGGGCTACGACCAGAACCTTCGCCGCCGCGTCGCCGTGAAGTTCACGCACCCGAGCCTCGACGAGGATCCGGGCTGGGACGACCGATTCCTGCGGGAAGCCGAACTGATGGCCCAGTTCAACCACCCCGGTCTCACCGTGATCCATGACGTGGGCACCGGGGCCTTTGCTCCGGGCGGGCCCGAACGTCCCTACCTCGTCATGGAATTCATCGAAGGTAAGACCCTCGACACGCTGCTGGAAATGCGCGGTGCGCAGCCGGTCGGCGTGGTGGCCAACCTCGGCGCACAGGCCGCCGCCGCGCTCGCCGCCGCACATCGAAACCGCATCTACCACCGCGATCTCAAGCCGTCGAACCTCATGCTGTGCGCCGACGGCACGGTCAAAGTGCTCGACTTCGGGCTCGCGGTCGCACCGGATTCCGGCCGCACCCGGCACACCAGCCACGGCCAATCCATCGGAACGCCCGCCTATATGGCGCCCGAACAAGTCGAATTGAAGCCGGTGCTGCCGCAGACCGACCTCTACTCGCTGGGACTCGTGCTCTACGAGCTGCTCACCGGAGACCGGGTGATGACCGGCACAGCGGTCTACACCTTGTGGCAGCAGCAGATGGAACACATGCCCCCCGACATCCGGCGGGAACGCACCGGGGTCCCGGTCGAAATGGCCAGGCTCATCATGAGCATGCTGGCCAAATCGCCCGACGCGCGCCCCGACGACGCCGCGACGGTGAACGCGGTACTGCTGCGCTACGCGACCGACCTCAATGAGCTGCCCGAGGTCAACGACAACCACAGCCCCGCACGCATGTACGCCCTCGCGGTCGGGTCCACGGCATCCCCGCGCACCGCCCGGACCGTGGTCGCCCCGTCCAACGACCGGACCGAGTTGGTCGAGCGCCACCCCGATCCCGCTCCCGCTCGCGACTTCAGTCGCGCCGACCTCCAGCGAGCTGTGCGCCGTGCCCGCGACCTGGCAGACGATTCCCGTTACGATCCGGCCATCCACGAACTACGTACGGTCGTCGAATACGCTGCCCCCCTGCTGGGTTCACGCGACGCCGACGTGGTCGAGGCGCGAGTGAAGCTGGCCGATCTGCGGTTCGAGAACGCCGACTACACCGCCGCGGCGGATCTGTATCGCGGGCTGATCGACGATCTCACCGCGGAGCGCGGGCCCTACGACGACCAGGTCATGTACTGCCAGCGCCAGCTGGCCACCTGCCATGTCCACCTGGGCGACACACGCAATGCCCTGACTCGGCTCAAGCGATTGCACTCTCAGATGGCGCTCCGCTACGGGGAACAGGACCGCCGCGTGGTCGATCTCGCCGCGCAGATCAATCACATAAAGCCCTCGTAGTCAGATGAATCCGCCGTATCAGGCGGAACGGACTGCTCGAGTAGCGGATGCGTATCAGTTGTCGATAGCTCTCCGCAGACCCTGGATCGATGATGGAGGAGAGGGTGCCGACAATGGGTGGCGACCGGACGCCGGTCATGAACGATCTCGCCGATCGTGGCGCGCGTTTGTTCGAGTTTCTGGCGAAGGCACAGACGCTGCGTGCATCCCGAATCCAGGACATTGCCACCTATCAGCGTGATGGTGAAGTCCTGTGGGTAGCTGACCTGCCCGAACATCCGGCCGTCACCTACCAGGAGGCGGAACCGGGGAAGCCGTTCCTGATGGTCCAGAAGGTGACCATCGGTTCCGCGCCGGAGCCCGAGACCGAATTGCGCAGGTGGCTCGAAACCGGCTGGGACAAACCCGAAACGGAACCGGCTCTGCGTACGACCCGGGCTGGCCAGAGCGGAGAGACTCTTCGCCTCGACGAGCATGTCGATATCCGGACCGCCTTCGCGCAGTGGCTGCCGAGCTGGCGTGAATGGGCTGAGCAAGCGCGGCCCAAGCTGCTCGTGCGGCGTCTCTACCAGACCATGTACGAGATGTACACGCGCTACGACGGCGCGACCGAATCCCTCGAAGCCGTACTCGCCCTGGGCTTTCTGGCTTGGCGGAACGGGGACATCGGCACCGTGCGCCGACACGTGCTCACCATGCCGGTGGTGCTGGGCTTCGACTCCGACTACGGCGGGATCTCGGTGTCCATCGATCCGGGCGTCACCGGATACACCGCCGAATTGCAGGAGATCCTCGAGCCATCCCAGATGTCGGCGGCCGGTGACCTGCAACGCGCCGAGAACGAGGCGCGCGACGGTCACATCGACCCGTTCGACCGGGAGAACGTCGGCGCGCTGGTGCGCATGTTCGTCAACTGCATCAACCCTGATGCGGTGTACGCCGACGATATTCGGCCCGGTACCGCGGTGGCGCACCCCACGGCGACCTACGCGCCGGCCGTGATCCTGCACAAGCGCGGCAATCGCGGCATGGTGACCGCGTTGCGCACCATCGCGCAGACCATCCGCGCCACCGGCGAACTACCCTCGGGCATCCATAACCTGGTCGATCCGGACTTCGAGCCGGTGCCGGCGCCGACCGCGGGCGACGGTGCGATCGTCCGCGACGGCGCGGATCTGTTTCTGCCCCTACAGCTCAACGATGTTCAGCTGCGGATTCTCGAGCACGTGGACAAGCACGCCCACACGCTGGTGCAAGGGCCGCCGGGTACAGGCAAGACGCACACCGCCGCCGCGCTCATCACGCATCTGCTCGCGCAGGGCAAGCGGGTTCTGATCACGGCGCACACCGATCGCGCCCTGCACGAGGTGCGGGCCAAGCTGCCCGAGGAGATCAAGCCGCTCAGTGTCGCGGTGGTCGGCGACTCGCGGCAGGAGCTCGAGGATCTCAAAGCCTCGGTCAATCAGATTTCCCACGCGGCCGCCGAGCACGATCCGGCCGTGGGGCGAGCCGCGGTGGCCGCGACCGACCGGGCCATCGCAGAGCTGCGCGAGCGCAGGGCAGCGATCCAGCAGGAGCTGCTGAGCCTGCGGGAGCAGGATGTCACCACGCATACGGTCGGGGGTTATACCGGGACGATCGCCGACATCGCGCTGCGGTGGCGTGCCCAGCGGGAGGATTTCGACTGGATCACCGAACTGGTCCCTGACGCCGGGCATCCGCACAGCCCCGTCGCGGGCCAGCTGGTCGCGCAGTGGCGAAACCTGCTGCTGGACAACCAGCTCGACGATCCGGATGTCTCGGTGCCCGAACTCGTCGCCGCCACCTCGTTGCCGCCTGCGGAACTGTTCGGTCAGTGGTGCGCGGCCGAACAACAAGCGGCGCACCATCGGCAGCGGTACGCGCGATTCGATGGGGACCACGCGACCGCGCGCGTCACGCAGCTCTCGATCGGCGAGCGTCAGGAAGCGATGGGTCTGCTCGGCGAGATCGGCGACCGGGTACAGCACCTGCGGCACCGGCCGGAACCGTGGATCGGGGCAGCCCTCGCGGATGTCCACGGCGGGAGGGTCTTCGAATGGCGTGCGCGTGCCGGGGCCGTCGCAGATCTGCTCGGGCAGGCCGACTCGGTGGTCGCCGCGCTCGGGTACAGCACCGTTCAGGTGACGATCGACGATCCGGCGTCGCTGCTGGACCTGGCCGAGAACCTGAAGGCGCACATCGAGAGTCACGGCGAGCTGGCGGTGCACCCCGACGGGCGACCCAAGACCGGATTGCTCACCAATCGAGTGGTCAAGCTCGCGGACCCACTGTTCGACCATGTGCGGATCGACGGTCGCATTCCCACCACGGTCGAGCAGCTGACCCGATTCCTGGACGCACAGCGCGGCGAGCGGCTGGCCGACCAACTCGACCTGGCGTGGCCCATACCGGTTTCCGGTCCGGGACCGCTGCGTGATCGCGTCGTCCGGCACCGGGCCGCGCACACGCTGCTGGCGCAGCTGCTCGATTACGCGGGACGGTTCGACTTTGTCGGGATGCGCTGGAACGAACTGGGCCTGCCCCCCCTGCCCGACTGGGGTGACCCGGCTGGAACACACAACGCGCGTGAGGTATTCGACGCTGTCGCGGCCCGCGAAGCGCTCGATCGGGCGGCAGAGCCGCTCGCCGAGCTGGCCCGGCGACTGGGCGCGCTGCGGGACGACCCGCGTGCCACCGATGATCTCCACCGCCTCGCCGAAGCCGCGAGGGAACGAGATCCGGCCGCCTACCAGCGGGCGCACGAGCAGCTGGCCGAGCTGAATCGATTGCGCCGCAGCCTCGCCCGCAGGTACGAGATCGACGCCGATCTGTCCGTACTGCCGGAAGTACGCTCCGCCATTGCCGCTGATCCCGCCGATCCGGACTGGGACGCGCGCCTCGAGCGCTTCGACGAAGCCTGGCGCTGGGCCGTGGTCGGGCAGTGGCTGGCCGCCAACAATCTCGGCGGGGTCAACGAACTGTGCCGCGGCCTCGACGACGTCGAAGCCGAACTGCGCCGCCAGGCGGCAGCCCGGGCAGCCACCACGGCGTGGGATCTGGCGGTCGGGCGACTCACCAACCGCGCCCGCGCCGACCTGCAGCATTACGCCCAGTTGGTGAAGAGCCTGGGCCGCGGCACCGGCCAGTACGCGGACCGCAAACGCGCCGAGATTCAGCAGGCGCTGGGCAACTGCCGTTCGTCGGTGCCGGTGTGGATCATGCCGATCTACCGTGTGGTCGAACAGTTCTCCATCACCGCGGACATGTTCGACGTCGTCGTGGTCGATGAGGCCTCGCAGGCCGGTGTCGAAGCGGTGTTCCTGCAGTACCTGGCGCCGCGCATCGTGGTGATCGGCGACGACAAGCAGGTGTCGCCCTCGGCGGTGGGTGTCGACGAATCCGAACTCGAGCGGCTGGCCGGACAATATCTCCACGATGACCGTTACGTGTCGTCCTGGCGGAATCCCAAGCGCAGCCTGTTCGACGACGCGATCATGCGGTACCCGAAGCGGCTCACTCTGGTCGAGCATCGTCGCTGCGTGCCCGAGATCATCGAGTTCTCGAACAAGATCGCCTACGAGCCGCAGGGTGTGCGGCTGGTGCCTGTGCGCCGCTACGGCAGCGACCGGCTCGACCCCGTGCGGACCGTGTACGTGCCGGACGGCCACGAGGTGTCCAGGGGCGTCAACCCGGCCGAGGCCGACCTGATCGTCGACCGGATCGAGCAGTGCCTCGCCGATTCCCGCTACGACGGCAAGTCGTTCGGTGTCATCTCGCTGCTCGGTTCCGCGCAGGCCAAGCACATCGCGCAGAAGCTGGTGACGCGCGTCGGACCCGAGGCGATGCAGCGGCGAGATCTGCACTGCGGCGACGCGGCCGACTTCCAGGGTGCGGAACGCGATGTGATCTTCCTGTCGCTGGTCGCCGCGCCGGGTCCGGACCGGCGGCTGCCCGCACAGACCCAAGACGGCGCCGTGCAGCGCTACAACGTCGCGGTATCACGAGCCCGCGACCAGCTGTGGCTGTTCCACTCGATGACGCTCGACCATCTGTCCAACAGCGCCGATATGAGATTGCAGCTGCTCGAGTACTGCCTCGGAGTCGAGAAGTCCTCCGGTGTCGATGCCGAACCGCCACAACGGTTTCCCGGCGACTATCCGGTCGAGCCCTTCGAATCGCTCTTCGAACAGCAGGTCTACAACGGCATCGTCGACCGCGGCTACCAGATCAGCCCGCACCACACCGAAACCGGCTACGACATCGATGTGGTGGTGTCCGGTGGCGGCGGGCAGCTGGCCGTGCAGTGCGATAGCGACCATTGGCACGGTCCTGACCATTACCGTGACGACCTCGCCCGGCAACGGGACCTGGAGCGCTGCGGCTGGCCGTTCCATCGAATCCGGCTGGCGGACTTCATCGTCGATCCCGAAGCCTGTCTGGACGAGCTGGTCGCGCTGCTCGAACGCCACGGGATCTACCCGATCGCCGAGGAAGAGCAGCGCCGGCTGGCCAAGCTGCTCGCCGACTCCGGACCGGTCACGGTAGACCCGACCGATCACGAATTGCGGGAACGTGTTTCGCGGGTTGTCTGGGAATCGACGGCGTCGGCGGACGATATTGCCGACTCACGCCTCAGTGTGTGCACGGGCGATTCCGATCATCCTGATCGAGCGGCCCGCGATGACGCGGAAGCGGTGTCTTCCGACCGTGAGTCATCGGCCGAGGATGGTGCTTTCGAGGAACCATCGGACGTGCCCGACGAGGTTCCCGCCACCCCGTCATCGGGTGCTATGTCCGAAGCGGCGAAGGACGATGCCGACGGCCTCATGGATGATGATGCCGAGCAGACCGTCGATGCCACAGCATCGGTGGCCGACACTCCGGCGGAATCCACCCTGCGGCGAGAAATCGAGTCGTACGCCGCCTTCACCGATCAGCTGGAGAGCCCGACGAGCGCCACCCACTCGACCATCGTCGGTGACTTCGTCCGGATCGTGGAGGTCGAGGGCCCGGTGACGGCCGCGCGGCTGCGCGCCGCCTACGTGACCGCGGCTCGGACCAGGGAACGCGATCATGTCCGCCAGAAGCTCGACATCGCGCTGCGTGCTGCGGTCGCCACCGGAAAACTGCTGGTGGACAATGCCCTCGATATCGACGACGCGGCACTGTTGACCTACCGCCTTCCCGGTCAGCCCGCGACCCGATGGCGTGGACTGGGCCCGCGCAAGGTCGAGCAGATTCCGCCGCTCGAGCTGGCGGAGCTGATGGCCTACCAGTCCGAGCAACTCGGCATCGCAGACCGCGCGACCTTGTTCCGCGCGGTTCTGAACTCGGTCGGACAAACCCGGCTTACCGACAACGCGATCGCCGCGCTCGCAATGGTAGTGCCGCTGTCGCGCAGCATCGGCAACGGGAACTGATCAGCTACAAGAGATCTGCCAGTTCGCAGCCGCGCATGACGGCTGCGAAGCGCAGCATTTCGGTACGGCTCGGCCCCACCTCGCTCACGGCCCGATTGACCTCGAGGAACGAGTCGATCGGGTCGGCGGGCGACGCCGCCCAGTCGACGATGGCTCGCATGGTTCGCTGCCACGTCTCGGCATCGCCGTCCCAGGGGCGCGACAGGTAGTACAAGGTGTCTGCCTGCCACTCCACGAACTCGTCGAAAGCCATCAGTGAGGAGTCGGCGGCCGAGCGCGTCCACAGGCCGGAAGCATCTGCCACGCCGAGCATTTCCTCAACCTGCCTGCGATAGGTCGTCGCGGTGCGGGCTCTGTCGGACCGTGCCGGTGGCACCGGCTCACCGTAGGGGCGGCGCGTGCCGCCCGGCCGCTGCGAACCAGCGGCATGATCGCCGGGATTGTCCGAGCCTGCTGTCGGTGCATCATTTTCCGGACCGGTAGTGGGATAAGCCTGGTCTCCGGGTGCGGCGACGACAGGGTTTGGCTCAGTCGACGAATCAGGCTCCGCAGGACTGAAATCGGCCGGACCGCTGTCAGCTGTGGCTGGGGCAGGAGGCGTATTCAATCCCCGTGACGAGGAACCGGAGGCCTGTTCATCCGGCTCGGCGGGGAGCCGTCGCGTCGGCATCCGCGCAACCACCTCGAGTGGGGTGGGCATGTCCGTCGTGTCGCCGCTCGCCTGCGACGCCGACGCATCGAGTGTGGCCGGCACAGGCTCGCGAGGGGGTGTGCGGAACTCGGCTGGGGTTGGGGCAGTGAGCGGGCGAGGTTCTTGTGGGGGCGGGGGCGGCCTACGGAATTCGTGCGCAGCGGGAGATTCGGGCGCGGTCTGGGTGTTCGGCTCGGTCAGCCAAGCGCGCAGGATCGCCGGGAGCCCGGCGGCGTCGGTGGTGATGCGTTCCTCGGCGATGGATTCCAGGTCTTCCAGAAATGCCTCGTGGGCACCCAGTGCTGGGTCCTCCGGCGTGCCGTACACGTACGCCACCACGAAAAGCGCGGCGCTGCCATTGGACTTGGGCCGGACCACGCGGCCCATGCGCTGGATCATCTGCCGACGGGTGCGGCTGGCAGCCAGCACCATACCGAGTTGGGCGTCGGGGATGTCGATGCCCTCGTCGAGGACCCGGGGTGCGGACAGAGCGCGCAGGTCGCCGCGCCGGAAGTCGCCGATGATCTGCTCGCGCTCGGTCGGCCGCAGGGCGGAACCGACACATCCGCAGGACAGACCCAGCTGGTCCAAGGTGGACTGGATCTGACCGGCCGTGGAGGTCCGTTCGGCGAAGAAGATCGATTGGGTGGCACGGAGTTCCGGGATCGGCAAGGTACGAATCAAGTCGAGCTTGCCCTGACAGTCGGCCAGTACTTCGCGGCGTTCGGCGAAGTACTTCAGGAATCGCTGGGCCTGCCGCGCTGCCTCACCCGTCTCCTGCTTCGCCAATCGCTGTGCGAAGGACATGAATTCGCCGAAGGAGTCCTCCGGCGCGCCGTAACCGTCGACCAGCACCGATTTTGCTTTGCGCGCGGCTTCGTCGGCGCGATCGTATTTGGCGCGCTCGCGAGCGGTGAAGTGCACACCGGTCAGTGCCAGCCGCACCGGTGCGAGGATTCCGTCCGCGCGGGCACGGGTGTAATCGCAGCCGGGGACCAGGCCACCGAAGTAGGGCAGCAGGATCTCCTCGACCGCATTGTCATTGCGCTCCAGCGTGGCGGTGAGACCCAGCCGCCATTCGTACTCGCCGGCCAGCGCTTTCGCGTAACTGCCGGCGCCGTAGCGGTGCACCTCATCGGCAACCAGCAAGGTGCCGGGTGGAATCGCCAACTGTGTTCCCGAAACGGTTTGCACCGTTGCCACCAGGACATCCCAGTGTGCCGGTGGCCGAGCTGCACCTTTGCCACCGACCCGGTCGATCCGAGTTCCGGGCAATGCTGCGCTCAGTCGCTCCCACCATTGTGTCTGCAGGTCGATGCCGGGGACCAGGATGACGGCCTGTCGCCCGTCGTCGATCGCCTCGGCGACCGCCCGGGTCCCGACTGCCGTTTTGCCGGAGCCGGTGACAGCTTCGACAATGCCTCGCCGGTCGCGGGTAGTCCAAGCGGCCAATGCCTCGGATTGCCAGGCGCGCAAGGGCGGGCCCGTATAACTCGTGGATGGTGTCGGTGTCCTCGGGGAGTCCGTGGGTTCCGGTTGCGGAGTCGGTGGTCGGGCCCATGTCTCTACCAGCGCCTCGGCCGCTTCCCGAACCGCCCAGATGGAGGGGTTCTCGGTACCCAGGATCTCGAACACCTGCGGCTCGCTGTACAACAGCGAGGTCACCACCTTCGGGGTGGCCTCGGGCAGATCGAGCCGGGCGCTGATCAGCTGTGCGGACTGGAACGGAGTACGCAGCAGCGCAACCGCGATCCGGCGCGTGAGGGCTGCCCGCGGGGTGTTCTCGTCAGCATGCCGCAACACGACTCCCGCGACCATGTTCACTCCTTTCCAGCGGAGGACAACTCCACAAATCCTAGCGTTCGCCGGACCGACCGATACGATGACCGATTTGGCGGAATGTGGCCTCACCTCGGGTTTCCCGCGGGTAGGGACCATCGAATCGGTCCCCGCGCGAGGGTGTCTCGGTAGGGTGATCGGCGGACAGCTCGAACCGTAAGGAAGACCGGTGTTTTCGCCAGACCAGTTGGTTGTCGTGGTGCCTCGTCAAGACATCGAGAGTGGGGACCTGAGGCCCGCAATCGAAGCCCTCAACTCGTGCTTCATCTCGCCGGACGCCGCGCGCGGCGCGCTCGGCGCGGTGGAGCTGGTGATCGAGGGCTACGAACACATCCCGACCGAACTGTTCGAGATGGAGCCGGTTCGGCACTACGTCCGACGGCTGGACAACGAATTTCCCTACTGGCTGTACTTCCTGGGCTTGCACGGTGGATCCCTGCGGCTGATCTTCGGGTGCTTTCTGCCACCGTTTCTCGGCGAGGAGGAGAGACGCCAGCAGTTCGCGCACCGGCTGCGAACGATGATGGAGAACCGGTGGTTGCCGGCCATGAACGATGTCGCGAGCTTCGCCGGTCTCTCGGCGGCAGAGCTCGCGGACCGCACCGACACCATCGTGGCCTACTTCCAATCCGGTGCTCCCTCAGCGGGTGTCACCGACACTACCCAGACTCCCGCTGAACCGGTGGTCGAGGAGGTCTTCTACGGACAGCCGACCGGCGTCGAGATCGAGCAGAACGAGGACCGTTTCGACCAGCGGCCGCTCGCGCCGTGGGATCCCGAACAGATCCGAATCTCCACGCGCACCTTCTCGCTGCGCAACGTACTCGACATGATCGACGACGGTGATCTGGAGCTGGCCCCCGACTTTCAGCGGAATCGGGTGTGGAAGGGGCGCCAGAAGTCGAGACTCATCGAGAGCCTGTTGTTGCAGATTCCCCTGCCCGCCTTCTATTTCGCCGAGGACCGCGGTGGCATGTTCCGCGTGGTCGACGGTCTGCAGCGCCTGTCCACCGTGCATGATTTCGTACAGGGACGGTTCGCGCTCGACGAGCTCGAATACCTCGATGCCGAGCACGGCAAGACCTTCGCCGACTTCGAGACCGTGCTCCGCCGTCGGCTGCAGAACGCGCAGATCGTCGTCCACGTCATCGAGCCCTCCACACCCAACCGCGTCAAGTACGACATCTTCAAGCGCATCAACACCGGTGGCGAACCGTTGAACGCCATGGAGATTCGGCATTGTATGAGTAGCGCCCGCAGTCGAGACCTGCTCAAACGGTGCGCCGCCTCCGCTGCCTTCCATGAGGCGACCGCCGGCGTGCTGCGCGATCACGTGCGTATGAACGACCGCGAAGCGGTCCTGCGATTCCTGGCTTTTTACCGGCTGCCGAACCTCCAGGAGTACGACTCCTACGGCTCACTCGAGAACCTCCTCGACGCGACGACCGAACTCCTCGACGACCCGCGCCAAGTACCCGACGCCCAGCTCGAATCCTGGTTCGCGGCCTTCGAACGCGGCATGCAGAACGCGCGAATAATTTTTGGCGACTATGCCTTCCGTCGCTGGCCCGCGGGTTCCGATCGGCGCTCTCCGATCAACCGCGCGCTGCTGGAAAGCTGGGGCGTCGTCCTCGCCGCCTACCGCCCGGATCAACTCGAACCCGCCCGAGCCCGGATCGTCGCCGAGGCCCGCGCGGCAATGGCGAAGAAGAACGATTACATCGCCGCGATTAGCGCCTCCACCGCAGACCCCAAACGCGTCCGAATTCGTTTCGAGGTTCCCCGCCGGATAGTCGAGGGCGCGATCGCGGCGGGTCGTTGAGTCTGCGCCCGGCGGACCAGCTTCGCACGTCGCGTGTGCTCGAGCCCCACCTAGCTCATGCTGCGAATGAAACGCATTCCGGCGGAGATGAATCCGTCGCTCAGAACGCCAGCTTCCTGCGTGGTGGGCTGCTGCGTGAAATTGGTTGCGGTACTCCGACTTCTGACAGGATCACCAGCTGTGTCCAACACGACTATCACGATCAACGGCGGTTCGGTCCAGCTCACGGACGACCAGGTCTTCCTCGCCACCCGCGGGCAGACGCCGGACAAGATTCAGACCTACGCGGTGCTGGTCAATGGAACTCTTTGGCCGCCGATCCAGCTGATCACCCTCGCCACCGGCACCCCCGGCTCCGGCGGCTCGGTCAACAACTACAACTCGCACGCGGCGCTGAAAGCGCTCAGCGAGTTGGGCTTCGACACCTTCGAACGGGTTGAGTTCAAGGGCAACGGCCGGGTCGAGGTTCGGGAGAGTCGCAAGCGGGCGGCCGCCAACGAGTAGCGGTGAGACCGAACGTCACGGCTTCAGCGCCCTCGACAGCCCGCTGATTGCAGCTCGGCACGGGGCTGCATTCCGTCGAGTGCGGTGAGGTGGCGTTGCAGCTCGATGAACATCTCGATTGGATCGGATTTCACGAAAACCTGACGGGGTCGACGGGTTCGCCATCAGATCAGCCGGAATCCTCCTCGCTCTAGCTAGCGGGCAGACGCCCGACAAGATTGCGAAGCGATAACGGGGCCGATCATCCCTTCTCTCGGCCATTTGGGTCTTGCTGCTGAGACCTTCGAAGGTGATCGTGGATTGATGGCAAAAGTTTCGATTCTGACCGCACCGGAACGACGACGGCTGGCCCAGAACACGCTGGACTCGCTGACGGACCGGGCGGGGCATACGTTGACGCAGGTGCGGTGCGGTTGTGGTCATCGTGTGGCGGCGGTGTTCGATACACCGGCCGGCGCGGTGTATCAGTCGGCGACCGGGCCGCGCGCGCATGGGTCGCGTGATTTCGTCGATGCCGCGCACAGCGCTAACGGGCATGGCACCCGGTATACGGATCTGCTTGCCGGTGATGGCTTTGTCGATGACGCGTTGCCCGCTGCCTGCGAGTGTGGGCCGCACACACTGTCGCGGTTCCGGCTCCAGGAAGCTGTCGCGAACCATGAGCATAAGATTCAGCTGCCCTGATCGGCCATCACAACGCCTGGTCGTCCAGCAAAACGGCTGCCGTCCACAGCGCTCCTCCCCGCGGCCCTCCGGTCCGAGCTTGGAACCAGCAGTCGCTTCGGTATGACATGCGCTTGTGCCACTCAGTTCGAGCTCAGGGCGGAGTTGAGTGTGTAGGTGCCGACGAGGTCGGCCTGCCCCAGGACGTGGCCGGTCATCGCTTGGCGTAGCTGTTTCCCGGTCACCGCCTGTCGCAGCGGCAGCCGTTCGACATCCAGGGCGCAGACGGTGAACACGTAGTGATGGAGGCGCTGGTCGTTCCAGGGCGGGCAGGGGCCGTCATAGCCGTAATGATCGTTTCCCGCACTGCTGAAGTCGTTGAGGCCGTACCGCGCGTTATGGGGTGCGGTCGGATTGTGTGTGGTCTGGAGGCTGCCTGCGGCGATCTGCCGCACGTCGGCTGGGATATCGAACAACGCCAAATGGTAGAAGTCGTTGCGCGGCAATTCCTCCGGCACCGTTCGCCCCTCGACGTTCACGTCCGAGCCGGTGCTGGGCACGTCGGGGTCGCAGCACACGACCGCGAAGGATTGTGTTCCCGCGGGCACCTCATCCCACGCCAGATGCGGGTTGCGATTGGCGCCCGCCCGGACATGGTGCACGGCATCCGGTACGCCGTAGGCGAACGTGCCCGGAATGCGCGCATTATCGTCGAATGAATCACTTCGGACCTTCACAACGATGCCTTCCGCTCATGCGGCCCGATAAGCCGCCGCTATTCAGGCAAATAGATTCGTGCGATACATAGATTCTGCGCTTTCGCCCTGTCCCTGCCCAGAAGCGAAGGTCATCAGAGCGGTATCCCCGCCGCTACAATGGCCATTACATCCGTCGTCACGGACAGGTAGACAGCTCTTGGGCAGGCCGTGTTCTGGGGGCGAATCGATGACGCAGACGAGTAGTCCATCGCAACAGAGTCCGGTCACCGTGCTGCTTGGCGGTGACGTGATGCTCGGTCGCGGCGTCGATCAGATCCTGCCGCATCCGGGTGATCCGCTCTTGCACGAATCGTGGGTCGAGGACGCCCGTCGCTACGTCGAGTTGGCCGAGAAGGCGAACGGGCCGATACCGTACCCGGTCGACTTCGACTGGCCGTGGGGCGACGTCGGGCCGATGCTCGACCAACTGGCGCCCGACGTCCGGCTGATAAACCTCGAAACCTCGATCACCAGCGACGGCGTATTCGCGCCCGCCAAGGGCATCCATTATCGGATGAACCCCGCCAATATCGCGACGCTGAAAGCGTTTCGGCCCGACACGTGCGCGTTGGCCAACAATCACATCCTCGACTTCGGAAACCGTGGTCTGCTCGACACGCTCGACGCGCTCGACGCGGCGGGCATCCGCGCGGCCGGGGCGGGAGCGAGCATCGACGCGGCATGCCGCCCGCAGGTAGTGGAGCCGGCCGGGCGGCGGGTGGTTATCGTCTCGGTCGCCAGCACCAGCAGCGGCGTCCCGCGGGCGTGGGCCGCGCGGCACGATCGGCCGGGAGTGTGGCTGTTCGGTGATCCGGCGGGCCGTGATGTCGCCGACCATGTCGCGGCGCAAGCGGTCGCGTACAAGTGTCCCGGCGATATTCTGATCGTGTCCGTGCATTGGGGCCCGAACTGGGGCTACGGGATCGGGCGGAGCGAAATCCAGTTCGCCCACCGGCTCATCGACGCCGGCGTCGACATCGTGCACGGGCATTCATCCCACCATCCTCGCCCTGTCGAGATCTACCATGGCCAACCGATCTTCTATGGCTGTGGTGATGTCATCGACGACTACGAAGGCATCTCCGGATATGGGTCCTACCGTCCCGAACTGCGGCTGCTATTCCTGGTTTCGGTCGAGCCCGGCGGGCAGCCGACCGGAATTCGGATGTTGCCCATGCGGATTCGCCGCATGCGGCTCGAACCTGCATCCCGGGCCGATGCCGATTGGCTGGTCAAAACGCTCACTCGCATCAGCCGCCGGTTCCACACCCATATCGACCGCGGAGCTGATGACCTGCTCGAGATCCGCCTGGCCACCAAATAGCCACCCGTAGCGGATCCACGCGGCTCTGCTATCGGGCTGTGGCGGCTGCTTCAGGCACGTGGGATTTGAAGAGCTGATGATTGTATTGTCAAGGCATACAACTTAATTCAGCTATCCGATTTCTACGGTCGGGGCGCGGCCGCAAGGCTGCGCCGAATTTCGCTATCGGTGATCGATGGTGCGGCGGCCGATGGCGGCGCTCAGTGCGTCCAACTCCGCGAGTACATCGGTTGCGGCCCAGACGCGGTTGCGTTGACTGTCGGAGAGGAGCTCGAGGATCCCGGCGTCGGTCAAGCGTCCCAGAGTGCGGTAGGTGCTTGTATCGGTGGTGCCTGTGATCCGTTGTGCGGCGTCGGCGTTGAAGATCGGGGTTTCGAGGAGCGCGGCGAGGATGGTCTCGTCGGCGGAGTTGGCTCTCGGGCGTGTGATGTCTCGCCACCGTCTGGGCAGGTCGGCGAGAGCCATGGCGGAGTCCTGGGCGGCTTCGCTGGCGTGGATCGCGCCCACTGCCAGATACTCGACGAACGCGTTGGCGTCGCCATCGCGAAATCGATTGAGGCGCATGAAGTATCGGCTTGTGTCGGCCAGCATGACCGAGGCGAGCGGGACCGTGACACGGCGGGTGAGGCCGCGGCGGCGCAGGACAGCACTGATCAGGGCCCGTCCGATGCGTCCGTTCCCATCGGTGAACGCGTGGATGGACTCGAACTGTGCGTGTGCGATGGCGGCTTGGGCGAGGATCGGCAGATCGTCGCGGTTGACGAAGTCGAGTAGGTCGGCGATCAATTCGGGCACCAGGTCCGGGGGTGGTGGGACGTGTGCGGCGTTGATCGGTGTGTAATCGCCGCCGCCAACCCAGTTTTGAACGTCTCGCAGTTGGCCGGAATCCCGGGCGGTGTAATAGTCGGTCGCCATCAACAACCGATGGGCGTGGAGCAGGTCTTCGAGTCCGATCTCGCCCGAGCCGGCTGCGTCGACCATGGCGATCAGGGCCTTGACAGCGGCCAGTTGGGATTTCGCTTCGTCGCTGGCCTTGCCGCCGGCGACAGCTTTGCCGAAGGCCCGCCAGCCCGCATCGATGTGTTCGATCTTCGAGGAGGCGACGGACTCGCTGCGGCGTAGGAAGTCGGCCAACGGTGCCAGATGCTCGCCGAATCCGGCTTCGAGTCGAGCGATCGCGATCAACGCCGCCTCGTGTGCACGGGCAACGGGCCCGGTCGGGTCGTAGTCGAGCTGGCCGATCCGGGGAGGAATCGTGACAGCGATCCGATCGAGGGTTCGGTCCGCCTTCGAACCTTGGCGGCGGCGCGAGGTCCAGACCCCGTCACAAGCATGAGTGACTATCGGGTCGACCTCCCCGGCTGGCAGCTGGGGACCGCACCCGGGTTGTCGACGAGCTTGTTGCCGCGCCGCCCGGCATCCCCGGTCTGCGCACCCTGACCAGCTACGATCCTGGCTCAATCGAGCATTGTTGACCCCGGACAGGAATGTATTCGATGAGCGCACCGCGAAGTTCGCTCGCCGCTGCGGTATTCGCCGCGGTGTTGGCCGGGTCGATCCACGTCGGGTCGGCGCCTCTTGTGCAGGCCGCACCCACGTGCGATCGGGTCCCGACGGGGGTCGAGGCATCCGACTACACACTGGATTTCACGATGCCGCCGCACCTGATGCCGGATGCGATGTTCGACGGCCGTCCTGCCACGATCCGAGTGCATCGCGTGACGCCGGCCTATGCGCACGGCAGGTGCCCAGGTGTGCAGACTACGGCGATGGTGCTCGTGCACGGTCGCTCGATCCCCGGGTCGTCCACCTTCGACCTGCGTCATCCGACCTCGCAAGACCCCGGTGGTGGGGCGTTCAGCCTTCAGGAAGCCCTCGCTCGGTCCGGGATCGACACCTTCGCGCCCGACCTGCTCGGCTACGGCAAATCGACCCGATTCCCCGATGGCCTCGACGATCCTGCCAACGCCAGTCTTCCGGCGTACGGTGCCGACAACAGCTGTGCGACACCGGAAGTCGGGTGCGACCGGACCCGGAATGCGGCCATCTTCCCGCTCAACCAGCAGGCCCGCTATCTCGGCGACGGCAAGAATCCGCCGATCGATGGGCTCGGCGTGAATCCGCTGCACGGCGAAATGCGCAAGCACACCAGCGGCCACTACTTCGCTACCACCGACGTCTGGGCGCGCGACATCCTGCAGGTAATCGACGACGCCATCGCCAAGGCTCGGCCGCGGGCGGACAAAGTCGCCGTGCTGGGCTACTCGCTCGGTGGGGCGCGCGTGGCTCGTGCGTTGTACCGGCTCGGGGAACACGCCAACCGCAAGGTCAGTCGAATCCTGTTGGTGGCATCGGTTTTCAACCGCCTGCCCGGTGTGCCCGGCGACGTCAACCTCCCCACCGAGGAAGCCGACCTGCCCGAGTTGGAGCGGTCCACGTCTTTCCCGCTCGCGATCGGTCGCACGGGCGGCTGGGACGGTGTACCGCCGGATCGTGAATCCGTCTGCACCGGCCGCGTGCCGGTCGGCGGACCACAGGATCTGCAACGGCAGGTGCTCGACCTCGATCCGCTCGGCAAGTCCTGGGGCGGTAGCGATCCCGCCCATCCGAGCGGGGTGTACCGGCTGCCGACGTTCACCAACTACGGCTGGAATCCCACCGTCGCGGCCACCTTCACGGTGCCGACGCTGATCCTGCAAGGCTCGGACGACCTGACCAACCCACCGGCCAACGCCGACAACATCTTCGACTCGCTCACCGGCGTCGCGAACAAAGTGATGGTGAAGATCGAATGCGGCGGACATTTCATGCACAGCGAGGGTTGTGCCGACGCCCGCTGCGACGACCACAATGATGCGACCATCCCGTATGGGCAAACCGCGCAGACTTGGCTCGGCCCTCACAGCACCGTCGCGGCAGCACTGACCGAATGGGTCGAACACGGCACCTTCGATGGCAAGGAATGCGGCCGATTCGCCGTCAACGCAAGCGGAATCGCTGCCCAAGGGACCACGACAGGCTGTCCGGCGTGACGGCTTCGCGCTAGCGGTTGCCCAGGGGACAACTCGATTCGGCTACAGCTTCTCGAGTTCGCCGACCAGGGTGATGATCAGCGACGTGGGTTGATCCGGATTCGGTGCAAACACGCGCGCCGTCGGTGTTTGCCCGGCCCCGTAGTGCAGCGACACCGGGGTGGTGAGGTAACCGAGGTCGGGGTGGAACTTGGTCACGAAGTACGACACCCCCGCACCCTCGAGGACAATGACGTCGGAGACCTGGCCGAGTTGTGCGGAAACGCTGGTGAGATGCAATCGCTTCCCGGCGGGAACCGTTGGAAACGTGAACTGGCATTGTGATCCGGGGCAGGTCGACGAATCGGCGACGGACACCTCTGCCTGATAGGGCTCGATCGAGCTTGCCATCTGCGAGATCCTCACTGTGCGATCGACGGTGGTCGATATCCGACCTCGGCAATGGCTTGTGGGAGCGGCCAACGAGTAAATGATACGACCGCGCCACCCGGACATGTCTCGAATACGCCGTGCGCGGCAATCCTCGGCGAGGTCACAACCTGGCTGCCGAGTAAAGCCCCTTGGCTCTGGGGTCATGGCCGGTGAGGCCGTTCGATTGCCGCTAAATAGCCATCGGCTATTGCTCTGGTGATCGGGAGGGGGCACTGTGAAGTGTGCCGGTGGCGCCGCCGGGCGCTGCCTCTGTGGAGAAAGGAGGTGGGTCGTGTACGCACGGTCTACCACGCTTCAGGCGCAATTATCTGCTTTGGAATCCGGGATCGCGCATGTGCGGGACGAGGTCATGCCGGGGATTGAGGGGATTCCCGGGTGTGTCGGGCTTTCGTTGCTGGTCGATCGGCATACGGGCCGGTGCATTGTGACGAGTTCGTGGGAAACCGAGGAGGCGATGCGGGCGAGTGCTGGGCCGGTGATGGCGATTCGCGATCGGGCGGCGGCGGTATTCGGTGGGAGTCCGATGGTCGAGGAATGGGAGATCGCGGTCATGCATCGGGCGCATATGACGCCGGAGGGTGCGTGTGCGCGGGTTACCTGGGTGAAGACTGATCCCAGCAGGATCGACAGTGCGATCGACGTGTATCGGGGGCATACGTTGCCCGGTATGGAGCAGCAGCTCGATGGATTTTGCAGTGCGAGCCTGATGGTGAACAGGGCGTCGGGGCGTGCTGTCTCGTGCAGTGTGTACGACAGTGCCGAGGCGATGGAGCGCAATCGGATGGCGTCGGCCGCGTTGCGGGTGGATGCCGCTCGGCAGGCGCGCGTCGAGGCTGTCGACGTTCGCGAATTCGAGCTGGCCTTGGCTCATTTGCGGGTTCCCGAACTGGTTTGACCTCGGGCTCGAGTTGGCGGAACGGCTCATTCATCGAGGCACGGCCGCAGGGTGCGGCCGTGCCTCGGTCGGCTGGTGGCGAGTCGGGCATTGATGCTTCGGCCGCAGGGGTGGGTTGCGTAGTGGAACACCGGTCGGTCGGAATTGTTTGGCTCCGTTGATGATTCGCGTGGGGTTCGCGGAAATCTGTCGGCGGGATGCTCTAACGTAGCGCGGTACCTGTTCGCCACGACCGTGGAGCGTTATGGCTGCCCCCTCCGACCTTCATTCCCTTGCGGTGCTCGGCGCGGCCGGGGAACGGATGGTCATCTGGCATGTGAATGTGGGCGCGGCGGTGGGGGAGTCGCGGCTATCGGGCGCTTGGGTGCTGGATCGGTCGTGTGTGGCGGAGATCGAGAGTCTCACGAGCGGATATCCCGTCGCGATGGCGAAGGGCAGCGACCCGGATGCCGTAAACGTGCGGATTGTCGATATCGACGCGACCGTTGAAACCGTTCGTGCGGCAGTCGAATCCGCGGATGCGCGATTCACCGAGCATCAGGACGCGGGTGGAAAGCTGACCCGGCCGCAGTGGCCGGTGATCGCGGCGGCCGGTGGTGTGCCGTTGACGCGGTACCAGGTCGACGTGGTGGACGACCACATTCGGCCGGTGCTCACTCTCGCGCGGGAGGTCGCGGAATTGGCCGATGCCTGGGCGGCATTCGAGTCGCTGCGGCTGGCTCGGTCGTTCCTGGTCGAGCTCGGCGGGCCCGAGGCGCGGTCGCTGCCGCTCGCGGTGCGGTGAGCATGGCGGGACTTTCGTTCGCCGCCATCGATGTCGAGACCGCCAACTCCTCACGGGGCAGTATCTGCGCTGTGGGAGTCACCGTCGTGCGGGACGGTCGTCGCGCCGAGGACGCGTCGTGGCTGTGCCGGCCGCCCGCGGGGCTCGACTTCTTCAACTGGCACAACATTCGCGTGCACGGGATCTCGGCGGCGATGGTCGCCGACAAGCCGGAGTTCGCGCACCGGTGGCCAGAGGTGGTGAGCCTCATCGGCGACCTGCCCGTCATCGCGCACAATGCGGGGTTCGACAGCGGTGCGATCCGGGAAGCCTGCGCCCACAGCGGTATTCACCCGCCCAGCTGGACCTACAGCTGCAGCCTCGCCCTGGCCCGCCGCCACCTCGCTCTCGACAGCTATCGACTGCCGCACGTCGCCGACGCCCTGGGCATCGACTTCACCAACCACCACGATGCGGCAGCAGACGCCGCCGCGGCCGCCGACATCGTGATCGCCCTGGCAAATCGGGCGGGCACCGATTCCCTCGCGGCTCTCGAACGCATGGTCGTCGACCGGCCGCTGCGGACGGAACGGAAACCTCGGCCCCTGCGGACCGAGCCCGTCGCCGCCGAGCGTGGGCCTCGCCGATCCTGGTTCGCCCGTGAGGAACTGGTGCTGCCTACTGTCACCGGCACCGACCCATCCCACCCGCTGTACGGCGAGACCATCGTCTTCACCGGCGATCTCGCGGCCATGACACGCCAGCAAGCTTGGGACGCCATCGCCGCGTGCGGGGCGACTCCCGCCCGCAACGTCACCAGGCGTACGACCGGGCTCGTGATCGGTGACGGCTTCCGCGGCGCTGATGTGTCCGCGTTCACGACGAGCAAGGCGCGGCGGGTCGCCGAACTGCGGATACGAGGGCAGCGGATCGAGGTCATGGATGAGGCGGCGTTCGCCGCGAGCCTCGGCGCGCGGTCCGGCCCGGCAGCGGCGGCAATCTTCGAACCCCCGGCGGTGGTCGCGATCGGGTCCGAGTCGCTGACCGGTGGTGATCCGGCGTTGCAGGCGGTCGGTTCCGATGTCACCCGGCTATCGGCAGACGGATAAACTGCCACGGTGACCGACGAGAAACTGCTGCAGGGACCCATTCACGCCGTCCATGTCGAGCTGGGCGCCACCTTCGCTCCGTTCGGGGGGTGGGAGATGCCGGTTTCGTACGCGGGGACGGTCGGTGAGCACACCGCCGTGCGGACCACGGTCGGACTGTTCGATGTCAGTCATCTGGGCAAGGCGACGGTCAAGGGCGCGGGAGCGGCGGCCTTCGTGAACTCGGCGCTGACCAATGACCTGAACCGGATTCGGCCCGGCAAGGCGCAGTACACGCTGTGCTGCACGCCCGAGGGCGGCGTGATCGACGACCTCATCGCCTACTACGTGAGCGACGACGAGATCTTCCTGGTGCCCAATGCCGCGAACACCGCTGCCGTGGTGGCCGAGATGCAGAAGGTCGCGCCCGAGGGGATCACCGTTACCGACGAGCACCGCGGGTACGCCGTGTTCGCGGTGCAAGGGCCGCGGTCGGCGGAGGTGCTGGCCAAGCTGGGGCTGCCCACCGACATGGAGTACATGGCCTACGAGGACGCCGAGTGGGACGGTCGCCCGATTCGGGTGTGCCGCACCGGGTACACCGGTGAGCACGGCTACGAGCTGCTGCCCAAGTGGGACGACGCCGAGGCCGTGTTCCGGGCGCTGACCAGCGAGGTGCAGGCGGCCGGTGGCCAGCCCGCCGGACTGGGCGCGCGTGACACGCTGCGCACCGAGATGGGTTACCCGCTGCACGGACACGAACTGTCCGTGGACATTTCGCCGCTGCAGGCGCGCACCGGCTGGGCCGTTGGCTGGAAGAAGCCGGAATTCTGGGGCAAGGAAGCCCTCGACGCCGAGAAGGCCGCCGGTCCGCGCCGAACCCTGCTGGGGCTCAAGGCGATCGACAAGGGCGTGCTGCGCCAGGGCCAGGCTGTGATGCGCGGTGACGAGCAGGTCGGCGAAACCACCTCCGGCACCTTCTCACCCACCCTCAAGGTCGGCATCGCGCTGGCGCTGCTCGACACCGCCGCGGGCCTCGAGCCCGGCGACCAGGTCGAGGTCGACGTGCGCGGCCGCCGCCTCCGCTGCGAGGTCATCCGCCCGCCGTTCGTCGAAACCCGCACTGCCTGACGGAGCTTCGCTCGCAACGATGAACGCCGCAGTCGAGACGACCGACTGTGGCGTTCATCGTTCGGTGTCCAGGTGAACTCAGCCGCACCAGGTGCCGACGACCTCGTTGTCCTGCTTGCAGTCGGCGAGGGCCAGGCCTGCCGGGCGGAGGGTGGTGTACATCTGGCGGAGGGTGTCGTCGGTGACCGCGCCGTCGACGTTCTGGTCGGCGTAGATGACCATGACCACGGACTGGCCCTTGTTGCCGGGGACGGCGATGGTGTGGACGACTGAGACAGCGGGGTGGGAGCAGTCGTTCGGGCCGGGGTTGGCGAGGGTGGCGGTTATGTGGGCGGCGGGTTTGCCTTGGATGGTGAGGGTTTCGGCGGGGGAGAGGGTGTAGGTGGAGTTGGGGCGGTCGTCGTTGGAGGCCACGACCTTGGCCCAGCTGCCGGCGATGTCTTTGGCGGCGGCCGCGGGGTCGCCCAGTTTGGAGCCGGTCACGCCTGCGAGAGCCTTGGTGTGATGGCCGTCGCAGGACTTGGGTTGCCATTCGGCGGCGCCACTCATGACCACGTGGCCGCCGCCACCCTCGTAGCCGACGATGGTGGTCGGGGTGGGGACGGTCCAGTCCGCCGGTGCGTCGTAGGCGGCGTTGCGGTTGATGGAGTAGGCGGTCTGCCAGCCGGGGGTCAGGGCGGCGATCTGCTGTTTCGGGACGCCGGTCGTGGTGGTGGTCGTCGGCGCGGTGGTGTGGGTGGCGGTGTCCTGGGGGCCGTAGTCGTCCGCGGGGAGAGCCGTTCCGGGGATGGTGTGGGCGGGGACGAGGGCCGCGGCGGCGAGGATGGCGACCAGGCCCAGCGCGCTCACGGCGATCAATGCGATGACCAGGGGACGGTTCGAACGGGGCGGCTGCGCTGGCGGAGGCTCCGGATACACGTCGTCCACCCTATCCAGCGGCCGGGACGACGGCGGGATGCTGAACGGTCCGCAAGGGTAGCCCGAACCGGCGTGTCGCGGGCGGCGAATTAGACTCCCGGTCATGACACTTGCCGCGCAGTTCACCCGTGTCCCGCATCCCGCGCCCGTTCCGGCGCAGCGGCGGCAGGAGATTCTCGCGGAGCCCGGGTTCGGGCGGTACTTCACCGATCACATGGTGTCGCTGGATTATGTGGACGGACAGTGGACCAACGGCCGCGTCGAGCCCTACGGGCCGATGGCCATGGACCCGGCCACCATGGTGTTCCACTACGGCCAGGCCATCTTCGAGGGTCTCAAGGCGTACCGGCAGGCCGACGGCTCCATCGCGACCTTCCGCGTCGACGCCAACGCCGCGCGTTTCCGCCGGTCGGCGGCCCGCATGGCGATGGCGCAGCTGCCCGAGGAGCTGTTCGTCGAGTCGATCCGCCAGCTGCTCGAGGTCGACGGCGACTGGGTGCCCGCCGCGGGCGGCGAGGACGCGCTGTACCTGCGGCCGTTCATGTTCTCCACCGAGGTCGGCCTGGGCGTGAAGCCCGCCTCCGCCTACAAGTACCTGCTGCTCGGCGGCCCGGCCGGCGCGTACTTCCCGCGCGGGCTGAAGCCGGTCAAGGTGTGGCTGTCCACAGAGTTCGTGCGCGCCGCTCCCGGCGGCACCGGCGAGGCCAAGGTGGCGGGCAACTACGCCGCCTCGCTGCTCGCCCAGCAGCAGGCCTCGGAGAAGGGCTGCGACCAGGTGGTGTGGCTGGACGCGTGTGAGCACCGCTACGTCGAGGAGATGGGCACCAACAACCTGTTCTTCGTCTTCGGAAGCGGCTCCGACGCGCGGCTGGTGACGCCGGAACTGTCCGGCTCGCTGCTGCCCGGCATCACCCGCGACTCGCTGATCACCCTGGCCGCCGACTCCGGCTACAAGGTGGAGGAGCGCAAGATCTCCGTGGAGGAATGGCGCAAGGGCGTCGAATCCGGTGAGATCACCGAGGTTTTCGGCTGCGGCACCGCGGCCGTCGTCATCCCGGTCGGTTCGGTCCGCTCCGCGGAAGGCGAATTCACCATCGGCACCGGCGAACCCGGTGAGGTCACCATGGCCCTGCGCGACACGCTGACCGGCATCCAGCGCGGCACCTTCGCCGACAGCCACGGCTGGCTACGCACCTTGGCATAGCCTCCCGCAAGCGAAACACGACCGCCCCGAAAGAGTTTCGGGGCGGTCGTGCTGTATCGAGAGGTGGTCGGCCGCGGCCGCCGGACGAACGCGACCGGGCCGCCAGCAGCCCGGCAGCCGATGCGCTCGTTCTCGCGATCGGGCTGCTGCGAGCGCCTCGGCGGGATGTCGTCAGCTGGGCATGAACATGTGCCACTGTTCGAGGGTCTGGGGGCGCATGACGTAGTTGTGGTCGCGGATGTGGGACAGCGACGCGCTGGGCTCCTCCGAGTACCAGTGGCCCGGGAAGACCGTCGGGTTGGACTTCAGGTCCGCAAGGTAGCGGAGGCTGCGGAACATGGCGTCGGAGTCGCCGCCCGGGAAGTCGGTGCGGCCGCAGCCGTCGACGAAGAGGGTGTCACCGGCGATGAGGCGGTCCTCGAAGAGGAAGCACTGGCTGCCGGGAGTGTGGCCCGGGGTATGCAGGAGTTCGATCTGGAAGCCGCCGACCGCGACCTTGTCGCCGTGCGAGTGACCGGTGAGCTCGGAGGGGGCGATGCCGGTGACATTGGCCACCCACGGCAGTTCCTCGGCATTGACGTGGACCGCCACGTCGGTCTTCTCCAGGAGTTCCTTCACGCCGCGCAGCGTGAAGCCCATCATCGAGCCGCCGACGTGGTCGGGGTGGTGGTGGGTGGCCAGGACTCCGGTGAGCCGCATGTCGTCCGCCTCGGCGATCTCCACCAGCTGGGCCGCCTCGTAAGCGGGGTCGACGACCACGCATTCGCCGGTATCCCGATCACCGATCAGGTAGGCGAAGTTGCGCATCTGGGTGGCGATCGGGTCGCCCACGGCCCAGTCGCGGCCGGAGAGCAACTGGCGGAAGTACAGACGGTCGTCGGAGGACATGCCTCACAGCGTATTGCGGGCGATGCATTCGTCCGAACCCGGACCGGCAACGGGAGGGCGGCGATTCGGAGCGCGGCGGCCGGTCGTACGAGAAAGCCGCACGCTGATCGGATCAGCGTGCGGCTGTCGGCGGCGCGGTGGCCGTCAGCGCAGGATCGGCTCGATCTCGTTCGCGGCCTCGGCGCCGTAGGCCTCGCGCAGGCGCTTCATCGCCACGTCGTGGTCCAGGGTCCAGTCCTGCGGCCCAACGGTTTCCAGCACGTGCACCGCGACCAGCGAACCCAGCTGGGCCGAGCGCTCCAGCGACAGGCCCGCGGAACGGCCGGTCAGGAAGCCCGCGCGGAAGCCGTCGCCGACGCCGGTCGGGTCCTCCTTGGCCATGTCGGGGACCACGTCCACGAACAGCTCGGAGCCGTCGCGGTCGACGATCTTGGCGCCCTTCGAGCCGAGGGTGGTGATGCGGATGCCCACGCGCTCAGCGACTTCGGCTTCGGACAGGCCGGTCTTCTGGAGCAGGATGCCCCACTCGTACTCGTTGGTGAACAGGTAGTCGGCGCCGTCGATCAGGCGCTGGATGGTCTCGCCGTCGAGGAAGGCCAGCTGCTGGGAGGGGTCGGCGGCGAAGGGGATTCCGGCGGCGCGGCACTGATCGGTGTGGGTCAGCATGGCTTCCGGATCGTCGGCGCCGATCAGCACCAGCTCCAGTTCGCGGCCGGCGGCCAGCTCGGTGATGTCGATCTCGCGGGCCTCGGCCATCGCGCCGGGGTAGAAGGACGCGATCTGCGCCATGGTCTCGTCGGTGGTGCAGACGAAGCGCGCGGTGTGCGCGGTCGTGGACACCCGGACCGCGGAGCAGTCGACGCCGTTGTCCTCCAGCCACTTCCGGTAGTCGCCCCAGTCCTGGCCGACCGCGCCGACCAGCAGCGGGGTGCGGCCCAGCACGCCCATGGCGTAGCTGATGTTGCCGGCGACGCCGCCCTTGCGGATCACCAGATCGTCGACGAGGAAGCTGAGCGAAACATGCTGCAGCTGATCGGCCAGCAGCACATCGGAGAACTTGCCCGGAAAGCGCATGAGGTGATCGGTCGCGATGGACGCGGACACGGCGATGGTCACGGGTGGATCCTTCGAGTGGGGGAGGCGGCCGACAGTGGTCCGCACCTACGAAAATAACCGGACACGCGACAGCGCGGAACATCCTGGAAGATGTTCCGCGCTGCGCGGTGCTAACTCGGGAGCTAGCTCAGTTGAAGCTGTCGCCGCAGGCACAGGAGCCGGTGGCGTTCGGGTTGTCGATGGTGAAACCCTGCTTCTCGATGGTGTCGACGAAGTCGATCGAGGCGCCCTGGATGTAGGGGGCGCTCATGCGGTCGACCGCGAGCTTCACGCCGTTGAACTCCACGACCAGGTCGCCGTCGAGGGTGCGGTCGTCGAAGAAGAGCTGGTAGCGCAGGCCCGCGCAGCCACCGGGCTGAACCGCGATGCGAAGGGCGAGGTCGTCGCGGCCTTCCTGGTCCAGCAGCGCCTTCGCCTTGAGGGCGGCGGCCTCGGTCAGAGTCGCACCATGGGTGGTGGTCTCGTTCTCAACAGTCATGAACTCTCCTAAGGGACCCATTTGTGGTGGCGTGTGGGCCAGCCCGTGAGGGTATGGCTCGAAGCCTGTCAACACCCGTCGGCGGGCGACTATTCCCTATCCTACGCGGCGCTTATCCAGCGGAACGGTCAGGCTGCGTCGTCGCTGACAAATAGCTCCGGGGGTGTGCCGAGGTGACAAGTGATTTCGGGTGGCGAGGGTAACTCGCCGGGGACGTCCAGAATCGGGTTGGCTCTCGACCGCCGGCCCGCATGCAGGTCGGCAAACGGCTCTCAGCTGGGCGCTGAAGTTTCGGAGAGGCGGGATTGTTAGCCTGGTCGGCGTGAAGTTCCTGCGCCGTGGCGAGTCCACCCCCACCTCCGACAGCACCAGCACCGACGCCGGTGCCGCGGTGGCGGACACGACCGTCACCCTGGGTAAAGGGCGTCCGACCCCGTCGCGCCGCGAGGCGCAGGGTCGCCGCCGCGGTCCGGTCGCGCCCGCGCCCAAGACCGCCAAGGAGGCCCGGGCCCGCCGCAAGGCGCTGCGCGGCACCAAGGAGGAGCGCAAGGCGTCCTCGGCCGAGCGTCGCGCCGACGTCAACAACCGCCGCGCCCGCATGCTCGCCGGTGACGAGCAGTACCTGCTCCCGCGCGACAAGGGCCCGGTCAAGAAGTACGTGCGCGACATCGTCGACGCCCGCCGCAACCTGCTCGGCTTGTTCATGCCGCTGGCGCTGGTGCTGATCCTGAGCATGATCCTCTCGCCCGCGCTGCAGGCGATCGTGACGCTGGCCATGCTGGTGATGATGCTGTTCATGATCATCGAGGGCGTGGTGCTCGGTCGGATCGTGAGCAACCGGGTCCGGGAGCGCTTCCCGGACAGCACCGATTCCGCGTTCTCGCTGGGCTGGTACGCCTTCGTGCGCGCCTCGCAGGTGCGGCGCATGCGCGCGCCGAAGCCGCAGGTGAGCCCGGGCGACGCGATCTAGCGATCAGTTCTGCTCTCGGTAGGCCGAGAGCGCCCGCAATTCCAGGGCGACGCGGGCGTGGTCCCGATCGACCACGTTCGTCGAGCCCGCGAGCTCCCAGGTGTTGTCGCGGTGCAGCGGGACCGCGCGGCCGGCCGCGGCGAACAGGGCGGTGATCCGGCGGACGGCGAGGCCGGCGCGGGAGGTGGCGGTCGCGGAGCGGTAGTGGCCGTGTCCGGAGGTGATGGCGGTCATGCGCGGGCCTCTTCCTCGTCGAGGTGTGCGGTGGTCTCTGCGGCCATGAGGCCGAAGGTCAGGGTGCCGAGCGCGGTGATCGCGGTTCCGGCTGCGACGATTGCGGACAGTGCATCCATGGCAGTAAGTTTTCAGTAGGGAACTTTCGGCCAACAGTGGCTGTTCTGACATAGTTCGCAAATATCCGGCCAGATGGGATCGCGACATGCTCTCCAAGGTCGCCGTCGTACTCAACGACAACCTCGCCATGTTCGAATTCGGCGTGGTCTGTGAGGTTTTCGGGCTCGACCGGACCGCGCAGGGCCTGCCCCTCTTCGACTTCCGGGTCTGCGGGCTCGAACCGGGGAAACCGCTGAAGTCCAGCTCGCCGGGCATCCACGTCACGCCCGATTACGGGCTCGAGGAACTGCGCGACGCGGATCTGGTTGCCATTCCGGCCTTTCCGATCCGCGACGGCAAGGCGAAGATCGACGCGCGGGTCATCGACGCCGTGCGCGACGCCGCCGCGGCCGGGGCCACCGTGCTGACCGTGTGCTCGGGCGCGTTCCTGGCGGGCGCGGCCGGACTGCTCGACGGGCGCAAATGCACCACCCACTGGGGTTACGTCGACCTGCTGGCCGAACAGTTCCCACTCGCCACCGTCGACCCGGACGTGCTGTTCGTCGACGAGGGCAATCTCATCACCAGCGCGGGCACCGCGGCCGGCATCGACGCCTGCCTGCACCTGGTGCGCCGCGAGCTGGGCAGCAGCGTCGCCAATGCTATCGCCCGGCGCATGGTGGTTCCGCCGCAGCGCGACGGCGGACAGCGGCAGTTCATCGAGCGGCCGGTCGTGGCCTGCGAATCCGAGGGGCTCAGCGAGACGCTGCATTGGATGGGCGAGCATCTGGACCTGCCGCATTCGGTGGAGTCACTGGCGGCGCGCAGTTCCATGTCGACGCGCACTTTCGCACGGCGCTTCGCCGCCGAGACCGGGACCACGCCGGTGAAATGGCTGACCGGGCAGCGGGTACTGCTGGCCAAACAGCTGCTGGAGGACACCGACCTGGACCTCGAATCGCTGTCCCACCGTTGCGGATTCGGGTCGGGGGCGCTGTTGCGGCACCACTTCCAGCGGTTGGTGGGGATCGCGCCCGTGGAGTACCGGCGGCGATTCGGATCCAGGGTCTCCTGAGCGGGCTCGGGCCGTTACGATGCGCACTCATGCGGTGGGCAGTGATGATCGCGGCGGTGCCGCTGGCGGTGGCGGCGGTTTCGGCGACGGCGGGATGCACGGATCCGCGCACCGCGGTGGGGGAGTGCATCGTCGGCGGTGCGACGAGTAACCACGACAAGCTGGTGGCCTGCTCCAAGCAGCACGACGGCAAGATCATCGCCAGCGTGGCGCACGGCTCGGACTGCCCGCAGGGGACCGATTGGTCGTACACGGCCAAGGACCTGAAGGTGCAGTGCGTGCACAACGAGAAGAACCACTGACTCCCGCACCCGGGATGGCCGTGCCTACTCGGCCGGAGCACGGGCACAGTTGATACCGTGCTGACGTGTCGCACAGTGCTCAGACAACCGATCGGCCGCTGCGGACCCTGGTGCTCGGTGGCGCCCGGTCCGGCAAGTCGGCCTTCGCGGAACAGCTCGTCGCGTCGGAGGCGGTGCGGTACGTGGCCACCGCCGCGGTCGACCCCGCCGACGCCGACTTCGCCGAACGCATTGCGGCGCACCGGGCCCGGCGGCCCGCGAGCTGGACCATCGTGGAGGGCGATCCGATCGCCGCGCTGGGCGAGCCCACCGCCGCCACCCTCGTCGACGACCTCGGCACCTGGCTGACCGGGCGCATCGACGCCCGCGCCGCCTGGGAATCGCCGCGCGGCACCGTCGGGCCGGACATCGACGCGCTCGTCGCCGCCGTCTCCGGCTACGCGCAGCGGTTGATCATCGTCAGCCCCGAGGTGGGGCTCGGCGTCATTCCCGCCACCGCCTCCGGGCGGCTGTTCCGTGACGAGATCGGAACGCTGAACCAGCGCCTCGCCGAGGTGTGCGACGAGGTCTTCCTCGTGGTCGCGGGGCAGCCGGTGCGGGTCAAGCCCGACCGGGCGGTCGTGTCCGGCGCCGCGCTGTCGGATGCGGCCGGTGCGGATTCATCGCTCACGGTGGCGACTTCGATCGATGCCTCCGATGGCGGAGCGGATCAGGTTGCGGTGGCGTCGGTTTCGGCGGCCGCCGTGGCGCAGGCCGCCACCGACGGCGGATCGGGCCGACCGGACGGCTCGGGTGCCGACGTCGAAAGTGGAACCGCCGGTGCCGAACTCGGCTCGGCGACCGCCGATTCCGCGGCCGCCGCCGGGGTGGGCGTCGCGTCCGCCGACGGCGAGACGGGTGGAGAGTCGCTGGCTGACGGCGCGCAGAGTGCCCCAGTGCTCACCAAGCCCGCCCGCATCTCGTTCGGTCCTGTGACCGGACCGGATCCGCTGGTGTGGGCCGCCGCCGAGGAGCGGCAGGCGCAATTGACCAAGCCCGCAGGGGCATTGGGCCGACTGGAGAAGCTGGCCAACTGGGTCGCCGCGTGCCAGGGCGTGTGCCCGCCCAAGCAGTTCGAGCGGGCCCGCGTCGTGGTGTTCGCCGGGGATCACGGGGTGGCGCAGCACGGCGTGTCCGCGTATCCGAGCGAGGTGACCGGGCAGATGGTCGCCAACTTCCTGCACGGCGGCGCGGCCGTGAATGTGCTGGCGCGCTTGGCCGATGCCAGCGTGCGCGTGGCCGACATCGCCGTCGACGGCGACACCGCGCCGGAGATCTCGCGACACAAGGTGCGGCGCTCCAGCGGCTCGATCGACCGCGAGGACGCGCTGACCGAGGCCGAGGTGCAGGCGGCGCTCGCGGCCGGCGCGAGCATCGCCGACGAGGAAATCGATTCCGGCGCCGACCTTCTCATCGCCGGCGACATGGGTATCGGCAACACCACGCCCGCCACCGTGCTGATCGCGGCCATCACCGACACCGAGCCGGTGGTGGCGGTCGGCCGCGGCACCGGCGTCGACGACGCGGGCTGGATCCGCAAGACCGCCGCCATCCGCGACGCCATGTGGCGTGCCCGCCCCGTCCTCAAGGACCCGGTCGCCCTGCTGCGCACCGCCTCCGGCGCGGATCTGACCGCCATGGCGGGCTTCCTGGCCCGTGCCGCGGCCCGTCGCACCCCGGTCATCCTCGACGGCGTCGTGGTGACCGCCGCCGCCCTGGTCGCCGACCAGCTCGCCCCCGGCGCCCGCGCCTGGTGGATCGCGGGCCACCGCTCCAGCGAGCCGTCCCACACCATCGCCCTGAAGCGTCTCGACCTCGAGCCGCTCGTCGACATGAACATGCGCCTGGGCGAAGGCTCCGGCGCGGTGGCCGCCCTCCCGCTGCTGCGCGCCGCCGTCGCCACCCTCGGCGAGATGGCCACCTTCGCCGAAGCCGGAGTCAGCACCGCCGACGCCGACGCGGAAGCCGCTGAGGCCTGATCGGTGAACGGGCTTCGGCTGGCGGTGTCCTGGCTGACGGTGCTGCCGGTTCGAGGGCCGGATGAAGTCGACCGGTCGGTTGCTGCCCGGGCGATCGGGTGGGCTCCGGTGGTCGGGGTGTTGCTCGGCGGTGGGGCGGCCGGATTGCTTTGGGGGCTGGGCGAACTCGGGGCCTCGGGGCTGCTGGCCGGGTTTGTCGTGGTGGCCGGGCTCGCGTTGATCACGCGCGGGATGCACGTCGACGGGCTGGCCGACGCCATGGATGGGCTCGGGAGCTACGGTCCGCCGGAGCGGGCTCGCGAGATCATGAAGAGTGGCGGAGCGGGGCCGTTCGGGGTGGCGGCGTTGGTGTTCGCTGTTGCCATTCAGGCGATTTCGCTGGGCGTGCTTGCCGAGCAGGGGCGGTGGGCGGCGGTCGTCGTGGCTGTTGCGGTCGGGCGGGTCGCGGTGGTGTTGGCGTGTCGGCGGGGGATCGAGGCGGCGCCGGGGGCCGGGTTCGGCGCGTTGGTGGCGGGGACGCAGGCGCCCGTGGTGGGGGTCGGGTGGAGTGTGATCGCCTGCGGGGCAGCGGTGTTCGTGACCGGGAATGTGTGGCAGGGGCCGGTGGCGGTGGTTGTGGGGCTGGTGGGGGCCATGGTGCTGGTGCGGCATTGTGTGCGGCGATTCGGGGGGTTGAACGGCGATGTGCTCGGCGCCGCACTGGAATTGAGTGTCACTGCGGCCGCAGCGGTGTTGTCGCTCGGTCGCTGAGAGTGGACCGGAAAACGCGTCCCGGCCTTGGCGGGGTTGGGATTCGGACACTCGTATAACAGTTCGTCCTCCGTTCGCAATCCGACCGACCCGTGGCCGCGAATACCTTCTGATCGCATGCACCCGGCCGGAAACGGAGTCGCGAAATGCTCGGAATTCTGTTGCAGCTGGGGGTATTGGCACTCTTCGCGGGCATCGCGGTGGGAATCTTCGTGCTGGGGGACCGGGTGCGCCCGAGGTCCTGGCGGCACGGCGACGATTCCGGCGCGGGCTCCATGACCTTGGACATGGTCAATATGTTCTTCGCCGCGATCGTGGCCTTCGTGGTGGTGATCCTGTGGCAGCAGTACGACACCTCGCACGCGCACACGGTCGCCGAGGGCAAGGCGCTGGTGAATGTCTATGAGAGCGCCAACGGCATGCCCGAACAGGACCGCAAGCAGATCCAGGCCCTGGTGACCGCCTACACCAAGCAGGTGATCGGCGACGAGTGGAAGGTGATGGACGAGCAGCGCCGCCTGAGCCCGGCCGCGCAGTCCACCCTGGACGATCTGCGCGAGGCCGTGGACGCCGCGCCCGCCACCGACCCGGATGCCAAGGCCACCCAGGACAAGGCGGCGACCGCGGTCGAGGCGATCACCGACGCCCGCTACGACCGCGGCCTGGATGCGGGGTACCGACTGCCCGGATTCCTTTACGTGGCCCTGTGGTTCGCGACCGGCATGCTGTTGTTCGGCACCGTGTTCTCCGGTGTCGTGGTCACCAAGCGCAGCATCCTGATGACCGGTCTGTTCGGTTTGGTGATCGGCGCGGTCATCGTGGCCGTCTATCAGCTCGATCGGCCTTTCTCCGGCGGCAATCACGTCGCCAAGGACGCCTACGAACTCGCCCTCGCGCGTTTCCAGCACATCGCCGCGGAAACGCCGTCCAGCGGCGGCAGTCCCCGCTGACCGTCGCGACCGCGTAACCCGCTCGGCTTCTCGGAGGCACCCGTGAACGGAAACCGCAGAACAGCAAGAGGATTCGCGGCGGTGACAGCGGTCCCGGTGGCCGCGGCGCTGCTCGCCCTCCATCCCGATGTCGCCGCCGCCGACCCGGGGCTGCCGTCGATCGGGGAGATCATCAGCGGCAGCGCGGGCGGGGGACCGGATCCCGGTGACACCGCCGCGCCGATCGACGCGCCCACCGGCAGCGCGCTCGGATTGGGCACCGGCAGTAGCTATTCCGGCAATCAGGGCCAACCGGGCGGCCGGGTCGTCACCGGCAACCCCGCGGGCCCGAATCCGATCACCGCCTTGGATCTCGGCAGCAGCAGCCCGGACATCCGGCGCGAAACGACCGCGGGGGCATCGGGTCTCGTGCCACCCGAACCGCCCGCGACTCCGATCGCCATCCCCAACGCCCTCGGTGGTCTCCTCGGCCTCGACTCCGGCAGTGTTCTCACCGCCTGCGCGGGCAGCGCCGTGGTCGGCAGTGCGGCGCTGGGCATGGGCATCCTCACGGGCAGTGGCATGGGTTCGGGCCTGATCGGCCCCGGCTTCATCCCCGGCTCCAGCGGACTGGTCGGTCCGGGCTCGGCCGGGGCGGGCAGTGTGGTGGTCGGCAGCGCCGCCACCGGCAGCGCCCTGCTGACCTGCATGCTGTTGCTGCCTGTCCCGATGGCGCCGGAACCCGGTATCCCCCTGCTGATCCCGCCGGCCGCCCCCGCGGTGGTCCCGGCCGCCGCTCCCGTCGTGGCTCCGCTGCCCGCGGTGGTCCCGCCCGCCCCGGCGCCGATCCCGCCGCCGCCTCGGCAGCCGGTCGAAGTCGCCGCGCCGGAGCCGCCACCACCGGCGGCCGGCCTGACCGCGCTCCAGGTCATGACGGTCATGATCATCACGATCATCGCGGGTGCGCGCGCCCGCCTCGCCCGCGGCCACCACGCGCCCGCCGACTGACGACGGGCGCGCCCGGGTCAGGACAGCTTCTCCAGCTTCGGGACCTCCCACTTCCCGTTCAGCACGCTGTCCTTCGGCGCGTACAGCCGCAGCGTGAGGGAGAACCGCCCGGACTCCGGGATCGGCAGCCAGTGCCCGGTCGGTACCTCCGACCCGGGATCGGCGTTCTGCACCGCGATCGTGATGGTGCCGTCCTCGGCGGGGGAGAGCGGGACCAGATGCCCGACCGAGTAGATGCGCGCGGGGTTCTGCACCAGGTAGGACTCGCCGTCATAGGCGGTGAGTGACCAGAACGCCCCCACCGGCGGCTGCTGGTCCTGGGCGAAGGTGACCCGGAATCGGCTGTCGCCGTCCGCATTCGCGTCGATCGTCGGATACACCGCGTCCCGGGGCAGATTCGCGCCCAGGCCGAGCGCGGCGATCTGCGCGCGCAGCGGATAGTCGGTGCCGTACGCGCCGACCTCCAGATTGAAGAGCCACCCGTTCTGGTACTGCGACTTGGGATCCCGGTACTCGGTGAGCGCGCGGCGGCCGTCGGCGAGGCCCGCGTTGAGCACGTCCGCGGGCACGGTGGCCGCTCCGCCCGGCGTGATGCCGATGGTGGCGAAGCGCTTCATGGCGTCGACAGCGTCCTCGTCGGCCGGATTGACCGCCATGACCGTGCACATGCGCGCGAAGAACGTGGGCCCGTCCATGGCCCCCACCATCTGGGCGGGCGCGCCGCCGCCCGCGGCCAAGGCCCCCGGACCGCCCTGCACCTCGCCGGAATCCCAGACGCTGAGCGGGGCCAGCTTCAACTGGTGCTGGAGCGCCCGCACACGCTCGATGTCGCCCTCACCCTTGTATTCGATACGGCCGAGCAGCCAGGTGGTGCCGGTCGGCATGGCCAGCTGGGTCATGCCGTCGGGCACCGTGCCCTTCCAGCCCGGTCCGGTGACGAGGTAGGTGTAGGGCGCCTGCTGCGGCGCGTTCTTGACGCGCGGATTGGTGCTGGCGGGATCGTGCACCGTATTGGTCCAGGCGTCGAGGAACTGCATGAGCCAGTACCGGCCCTTGATCTCGGGTACCTGCAACACCATCGGTTCCGGCCGCAGATCCAGCCAGGCCTGCGAGTACAGGGTGTCGAGGTTGAGCCGCACCACCTGCCGCACCTCGGGGGTGGGCGGATTCTGGTGCACGAATTGGTTTGCCGGGCCCCCGGTTTCGCGGGTGACGTCCATGAGGACCAGCGGGTAACCGAACACGTAGGCGTCGGCGGCGATGTCCTTGGCGTCGCTGGAGGCCGAGGTGGCGCCGGTGGTGCCGGATCCATTGTCCGAGGTGCCGCAGGCGGTTAGTCCGAGGGCGGCCGCAGCGCCCATGCCGAGCGTCCGGGCGCCCAGTTCGAGCATCCGGCGACGCGAGAAAGGTGCGAAGGGGTGGCTCATGGCCAGCACCGTACTGCGGCGACGCGGGCCCGGAGCGCCCTCACGGGCGTGGCGCTCCGGTGTGTCGCGTGCGGGTCAGAGGTTGACCGGGTAGGTCGGCTCCTGGATCTCGGGCTTGATCCGGTTCTCCACGAAGATGCCGTGCCAGATCATGAACACGATGAGCGTCCACAGGCGGCGGCTATGGTCGACCGGACCGGTGCGGTGCGCCTCCAGCATGGCCAGGATGGCCTGCTTGTTCAGCAGGTGGTCGGTGCCCGACTCGGTGATCTGGGCGCGCGCCCAGTCGTAGAGCTCCGGGCCGCGCAGCCAGTGCCGCAGCGGCACCGGGAAGCCCAGCTTGGCCCGGTTGAGCACGTGCGGCGGCACGATGTCGGTGAGCGCCCGGCGCAGCGCGTACTTGGTGGTCTCCTTGGTGATCTTCTGGTCCACCGGGATCTTCTCGGCGACCTTGAACACCTCGGGGTCCAGGAACGGGACGCGCAGTTCCAGCGAGTTGGCCATGGTCATCTTGTCGGCCTTGACCAGGATGTCGCCGCGCAGCCAGGTGAACAGGTCCAGGTGCTGCATGCGCGCCACCGGGTCCCAGTGGTAGCCCTGCATGGCGTAGATCGGGGCGGTGACGTCCTGGTGCGTCCACTCGGGCCGGAACTCGCGCAGCACCGACCGCAGCTGGGCGTCGTTGAAGCTGCGCGCGTTGCCGTAGTAGCGCTCCTCCAGGGTGAGCGAGCCGCGGTGCAGCAGGCTCTTGCCGCGGGTGCCCTCCGGGATCCGGTCCGACACCTTGCCCGCCAGCTTGCGCAGCGGCTTGGGCAGGTACTCGAAGGGCTTGAGCGACAGCGGTTCCCGGTAGATCGTGTAGCCGCCGAACAGCTCGTCGGAGCCCTCGCCGGAGAGCACCACCTTGACGTGCTTGCGGGCCTCCTTGGCCACGAAGTACAGCGGCACCAGTGCCGGGTCGGCGACGGGTTCGTCGAGGTACCAGACGATTTCTGGGATGGAGGCCGCGTACTCCTCGGGGGAGACCATGCGGATGTAGTGCTTGGCGCCGATGGCCTCGGCGGTCTCGGCGGCCACATCGGCCTCCGAGTAACCCTGCCGCTCGAACGCCGAGGTGAAGGTCAGCAGGTTCGGGTTGTGGCGGATGGCCAGCGCGGCGATGGCGGTGGAGTCGATGCCGCCGGACAGGAACGCGCCGACGGTGACGTCCGCGCGCATGTGCTTGGCGACGGAGTCCTCGAGCGCCTCGGCGATCTCCTTGTAGCGCTTGGCCTCCGAGCCCGCCGCGAACTTCTGCACCCGGAACTGCGGGTTGAAGTAGCGGGTCACCTGCGGGGCGCTGCCGGGCTCGATCCAGGCGTAGCAGCCCGACTCCAGGCGGCGGATGTCCTTGTGCAGGGTCTCGGCCTCGGGGACGTACTGCAGCACCGTGTAGTGCTCGAGCGCGCGCGGGTCCAGGGCGTCGGTCAGCTCCAGCTCGGCGAGCAGGCCCAGCAGGCTCTTCTTCTCGCTGGAGAAGGCCGTGCCGCCCGCGCCGGTGGCGATGAACAGCGGCTTGATGCCGAACGGGTCGCGGGCCAGGAACAGCTTGTTCAGCTCGGTGTCCCAGATGGCGAAGGCGAACATGCCGCGCAGCCGGCTCGCGGCCTTGGCGCCCCAGTAGTGGAAGGCGGCCACGATGGCCTCGCCGTCACCCTCGGTGCGGAACATCGGCTGGTCGCCGAACTCGGCCTCGTGGGCTTCCTTCAGCTCGGCGCGCAGCTCCAGATAGTTGTAGATCTCGCCGTTGAAGGTCATGGCGTAGCGCTCGGGGTTCTCCGGGGGACCCCAGCGCAGCGGCTGGTGCGAGTGCTCGATATCGATGATCGACAGGCGGTTGAAGCCGAAGATCATGCGCTCGTCGTTCCAGGTGCCCCGCTCGTCCGGGCCGCGGTGGCGCTGGCAGTGCAGCGCCTCGTATACCTGTGCAGCGGTGGTCTCGACCGTCCGCCCGTCCGGAGTAGTAGCTGTGCTAGCTGTCAGAAATCCGAGCAGACCACACACTGCGCCGAGAACCTCTTTCCGGAGTCATAAGGATTGGGGCGTACCCGCACGGGCACGCTGCACGCGAAACCTACTGCCCGAGTATGCCGTACCCGTGCAGATCCCGCCGCCAGAGCCCGTATCCACTGCATATGAGGTTTCCGGAGTGTCGGACAGGACCCCGTCGCAACGGGGGCCCCTTGTTGGTCTACGCTGCGTAGTACTTGGGAAACTCTCAGGGTCGGTTGCGCGTTCGCGTGTACCCTTCCCCGAGCTCCCGAACTGTGCTGATTATGTGTCGTCCGGCGGAAGGGAGCCCGGGCGGCGCGGTGTCGGAATGACGACCAGGAAGGCGTTGAGCGTGGCGCACAAGGCGAGCGAGGCGATAGGGGCACGACCCGCCCAGGGTCGGCGGGGCCGCATCCTTCGGCGGGCCGGGCTGGCGGTGTCCTTGGGGATGACCGCGATGCTCGTCTCCGGCTGCTCGATCGACAACGTTTGGCTTCGATTCGGCTGGCCTTCGGGCATCACGCCGCAGGCCACCAGGATGCGCGAGCTGTGGACCTGGTCCGTGCTCGCCGCGCTGGCGATGGGTGTGCTGGTCTGGGGTCTGACCTTCTGGACCATCGCGTTCCACCGCAAGAAGGCGAACTCCCCGGAGTTCCCGCGGCAGACCGGTTACAACGTGCCGCTGGAGCTGAGCTACACGGCGATCCCGTTCGTGATCATCGCCGTGCTGTTCTACTTCACCGTCGTCGTGCAGAACTACGTGCACGAGAAGGTCGAGAACCCGGACGTCGTGGTCGACGTGACGGCGTTCCAGTGGAACTGGAAGTTCGGCTACCAGAAGGTCGACCTGAAGGACGGCTCGCCGGTCTGGGACGGTGTCGACACCGAGCGCCAGGACATGAACGAGGACATCAAGGATCGCTACAAGGAAGCGACCAAGGATGGCCACCCGCAGCCGGGCCCGAACAACGGCCTGCCCGCGAACGACATCTCCTACCTGCACTACGACAAGGTCGAGACCGTCGGTACCTCCAACGAGATCCCGGTCCTGGTGCTGCCCTCGGGCAAGAACATCGAGTTCCAGCTGGCCGCGGCCGACGTCATCCACTCGTTCTGGGTGCCGGAGTTCCTGTTCAAGCGCGACGTGATGCCGAACCCGAAGCAGAACAACTCGGACAACGTCTTCCAGATCACCAAGATCGAGAAGGAAGGCGCGTTCGTCGGCCGTTGCGCCGAGATGTGCGGCACCTTCCACTCGATGATGAACTTCGAGATCCGGGTCGTCTCGCCGGACGACTTCAAGAAGTACATGGACGCGCGGATCAAGGACCACAAGACCAACGGCGAGGCGCTCTCCGCGATCGGTCAGTCGCCGGTGGCGACCTCCACCAAGCCGTTCAACACCGACCGCAAGGCGCGCGGCAACGAGCTCGCCGACGCCAAGTGAGGATGAACTGACATGAAGGTCGAAGCTCGCATCTTCGAACTGCTCACGGTCTTCTTCGTGATCGTGGCCGTGATCTACGGCTACTTCACCGGCCAGTCCCGCACCGGAGTCGAGTGGGCGGGCACCACCGCCATCGTGCTGACCGGCGGCCTGGCGCTGATCGTGGCCACCTACTTCCGCTTCGTCGCCCGTCGTCTGGACCTGCGTCCCGAGGACTACGAGGAGGCCGAGATCGTGGACGGCGCCGGCGACCTGGGCTTCTTCTCGCCCGGCTCGTTCTGGCCCATCCTGCTGGCCGGTGCGGGTTCCATCACCGCGCTGGGCCTGGCGTTCTTCCAGTTCTGGCTGATCGGCATCGGCGTGGTCTGCGTGCTCGCGGCCGTCGCCGGCCTGGTGTTCGAGTACCACCTGGGCCCGGAAAAGCACTGATCCGGAGCACAACTCGAAGCGCCCCATCCGAATCCGGATGGGGCGCTTTGCTGTTCGGGGGGGGGGACCGTTCGGAGGTCTTCAGATGCCGAGCGCGTGTTTGAGGCGGGTGGTGCGCGGCGACATCGACGCCAGACCCAGCAGGGCGCGCGGGAACCTCGGTGTCAGTTGGGACGGGCGGGTGTGGATGGCGGTCTCGATCCAGCGGGCGGCCTCGGCCGGATCGATGGTCCCGTATTCGGCGTGCGCGCGAGCGCTGGTGGCGCCGTCGAAGATCGGGTACTGGACCGTGGAGACGTGGATGCCGCGCGGGGAGAGCTCGGCGTCGGCGCACTGACCGAAGGTGGTCCAGGCGGCCTGGGCGGACGCGTAGGAGGCGAAGTTCGGGGCGGCCCCGCTCTCCGGGCTCCACGGGCCGACGTTCACCACGTGGCCGGAACCGCCCGCGAGCATGGCGGGGAGCAGGCCCAGGGTCAGGCGCAGCGGGCCGAAGTAGTAGGCCGCCATCATGCGCTGGTAGTCGCGGAACCGGTCCAGGGATTGCAGGACCGGGCGGCGGCTGGGGCGGCCGGTGTTGTTGACCAGCACGTCGACGGTGTCGAATTCGGTGAGCAGCCACTCGACCAGCTGGTCGACATCGCCGAGGGCGGCGATGTCGCAGCGGTACCAGTGGGCGCGGCCGCCGGCTTCGATGATGGTGGCGCAATCCTCGACCAGCTGGGCGCCGGTGCGCGCGACCAGGATGACCTCCGCGCCGTGAAAACCGAGTAGTCGGGCCGTTTCTCGGCCGATCTCGGAGGTGGCGTCGGTGATGACCACGCGTTTGCCCTCGAGCGGGCGTTCGCCCTCGGGGTCACCGGCGGTACGGGGGCGGCGGGCAGCACGGAATTCGATCATGGGACAGGCAACCTTCATCAGAGGATTGAGCATGAACCATGCACCGATACCCCGCCGACAGTATCGATACCGCCGCGCCTCCCGGCTGCCAACCGATAGCTGATTTGCGCTACGCGATTGCTGGGTGAGCGGCGGAACACATTCTATTCGGTCGGGTCATAACGCCGGGCGCGTTCGGCCACACAGATCTCGTCGATTCCGGACACGATGTCCCGCAACAGTTCCGAGGGCAGCGCCGCCGGACGCAACCGGCAGGTGAAGGTGATGAAGCCGTGGTCCTCGTCGTCGAGTTCACGCAGGTAACGGGAGCGCACGCCATAGGTCATGGCCGAGATCACGGTGAAGCAGCCGGTGCGCTCGCGGTGCCCGGAGAACAGGTCGTGCAGGCCGTGGAACACCCGCGCGTAGTTGGACATGGGCGCGAAAAGCGAGATGCGGTAGGCCGGTCCGCGCTCCGAGGAGCTGATCACGGTGTCGGCCAGGTACTCCGCGTCGCGCAGCGTCAGCACCTTCGGAGCGAACATGAGCGCGCCCGCCGCGGCATTGCGGACCGGCATGCCGGCGCGGCCGCCCGCCGAGGCGGCGATGGCGCCCAGCGACTTCCGGGCGCGGGCGCCGACCTCACGCCGGGCGCGCAGCGACAGATTGGGGGTTGTGGGGTGCAGGCTCGACCACTGGCCGAAACGGACCGTGCCCAGCTGCACGGTGCCGGTGCCGACCGGGCGCGCGACCTTCAGCGGCGCGGTATCGATCCAGCGGCCCACCTGCAGCATGGAGTCGCCCGGGGACTGGATCTCGCGGAAGGAGTGCTCCACCCAGGTGTCGAAGTCCAGGAAGCGGTGCGCGTCGGTGGTGAGCCAGGTGCGGTCCTTGTCCACGCCGGTCACCTCGAGGGTGAGCGCGGTGATGATGCCGGTGCGCCCGCCGCCGCCCAGGATCTTGCGGAAGCGTTCCGCGTGGTGGGTGCGCCCGCAGGTGCCGAATCGCCCGTCCTGATCGACGTATTCGAGTTCGACGACATTGTCGGAGAACATGCCGAAGCGATGCGACGCCGCCGACAGCCCGCCCACCGCCGCGAATCCGCCCGCCGTGATGTCGCGATGGTCGCCCACGATGGGCAGCCCGAGCCCGTGCGCGCCCAGGGTGCGATCGATGTCGGACAGCCGTGCCCCCGCCTGCACGCGCACAGTCCTGGCATCGGCGTCGACAACCTGCACGCGGTTCATCTTCCGCATGCTCAGGGTGGTGCCCTGCACGGGCAGTCCGAACTCCTCGTCCGGACGTTCCCCACCCCGGATGATCAGCGGTTTCGTCGAACGACGTGAATCCCGAACGGTCCGAACCACATCCGCGGTGTCGCGGGGCAGAAACTCGTCGGGGTGGGTGGAGACGGGCGTGCTCATGGCGCTACAGCTAACCACAACCGCGCGAATTGCGCTCGCGCGTAGAGTCCGGCCTATGAGTTTCCTGGGTGGGGTTTTCGGGTCGCCGCGAGATCGGTTCGGCAAGAAGATCTTGGAGCAGGTGCGGGGGTACGAGGTGGTGGAATTCGCGCGGTTCGACCCGGAGGCGTTCGAGATCGCGTGCCGGCTGCGGAACGGGTACGCCGCGACACTGAAACTGGAGATGCTCTATCGCCGGTTCGGGGGGAAGGTCGGCGCGGAGCTGTTCGCCGTGATCGACAGCATGCTGTTGCCGCCCGCCGCGCGGGAGAGCTGGGACGAGGTGTCGCCCAAGCTGCGGCCGGTGGTGCGGCGGGCCGGGTACGGGGCGGTGCGGGTCGCCGAGGCGGACAGCCGGGACATGGTGCTCACCCGGCCGGCGCTGCCGTATCTGTGCGAGCTGGTGGTGATCGATCTGCCCAGCACCGTGCAATTCGTGACACGGCAGGATCTTTCGCGCTGGGGAGTGGACGAGGAGCAGGTGTACGCGGTCGCGCACGCCAATCTCACCGAACTGGCCATGAGCACCATGACCGCCTTCGATCAGGCGGAGGGCGTGCGGGTGCTGGACTTCACCGATGACGACGGCGAGAACTACGTCGGCTCGCTGCCGCTGGTGGCGGGCTGGCTGGCGGGGGTGGGGGCCCGAACCGGCACCACGCCACTGCTTTTCCTACCGGGACACCTCGGCATGCTGGTCGTGCTCGGCGCGACGCCCGCGGCCATGCCGCAACTGCTCGCGCTGGCCTCCGAACGGCACGAGGCCGCGCTGCGACCCTTGTCGGCGGTGCCGTACACCGTGGACGACAACGGTGACCTGACGCCGCTGCGGGTGCCCGAGGATCATCCGGCGTACGCGGAGATCCGGCACGCGCAGGCGCAACTCGTGGTCGGCGCGTACCGGTCGCAGACCGAGAATCTGCGCGAGGAGGACGACCGCGAGGGCGCGATCATGGAGCTGCTGCTGGTGAGCGCGCCCGACGGCAGCGAGTACACCATGACCTCCTGGACCGACGGCGCCACGAATCTGCTGCCCGCCGCGGACTTCATCTGCTTCGTCACCGGCGACGGCGATGTCTTCCGGGTGGCCTGGGACGACGTGTCCGGGCTGGTGCCATTGGAACTCGCCGACGAGTACGACCCGCCGCGTTTCCGGGTCCAGGACCATCCGCCCGCCGAGGTCATGGCCCGACTACGCGCGCTGGCCCGCTGATTCGGGCGGCGCGTCGCCGGTGTGGCGGGATTTCTTCACGACTGTGTCATCTGGGTCGGCTAGGGTCGCGGCGTGGACAGGGCGCAGCTTGCAGCGGATATGGCGGCCGGAGCGAGACCGGAGTTCCTCTTCTTCTGGGGGCACACCCGCACCCCCGGGCACGAGGTCGGCACATGGGTGCTCAGCCAGTGGTGGCCCATCGACTTCACCGTGGACGGCCAGACCTACTCCAGCGCCGAACATTTCATGATGGCCGAGAAGGCCCGCCTGTTCGGCGACGAGGACATGCGCACCCGCATCCTCACCAGCGACACCCCCGCGGACGCGAAACGCCTGGGCCGTGCCATCTCCGGCTTCGATCAGGACACTTGGGAAGCCCACCGCTTCGACATCGTGCTGCGCGGCAGCATCGCCAAATTCGGCCAGCACGACGCGCTGCGCGACTTCCTGCTCGCCACCACCGAGAAGGTGCTGGTGGAAGCCGCACCCCGCGACACCATCTGGGGCATCGGGCTGGGCGCCGAGAATCCCGACGCCGCCGACCCGGCGCTGTGGCGCGGCGAGAACCTACTCGGCTTCGCCCTCATGGACGCCCGCGACGCGCTAGCTCCCGCCCGCCAGCTCTGACGCGACGCCCACGCGCCGCTCGTAGAGTGCGAGCACGGCCTCGACCTGCGGTGTGCGCGGGGCGTTCTCGGCCAGCCAGGCGATGCGGGTGCCGGTGAGCTCCAGCTCGGCGGTGGAGAGATCGGGTTTGGTGAGCGCGATCTCGCACAGTGCCCGGACCGTTCCGGCGGCCCGCTGGAGGGTCTCGTCGCTGGAGGCGGCGGGCTGAGGGTCGGGCGGCGGGGAGCTGTCGAAGTCGATGCGGGTCCGGTCGGACAGCGTCGGCACGGCGTCGGCCGGGACGGTTCCGAAGAGCTGCGCGCCGTCGCTGTAGCTGCCGTCGCGAGTTCGGAACGGCAGCAAGTTGCTCAGCCCGAGCATTGCCGAAAGCGCCGTCAACGAAAACCCCACCGGCAGCGGCAGAGCTGCTTGCGCCCAGACCGCGGCGAAGATGCCCGCGGAGATCAGGTTCGCGAGCGGACCCGCGGCAACGGTCAGCCGCTCGCCGCGCGGGCTCGGTCGCACCGACCAGTGCACCCGTCCGCCCGGATACAGACCCAGCCGCACCGTCACCGAACCGAGTTCGAAGCGCAGACCACCGGCGCCGGGCCGCGTTCCGATGCACACGATCAGGGGATACGCGCCGAAAAGTCGTCCTACCGCCAGGTGTCCGAGTTCGTGTATCAGGACTGCCAGCATCAGCGCGCCGTAGTAGTACCAGGGGAACAGCGCCATCAGCGGATGGTCGCGCCAGTAGATCGCCGTGAATCCAGCCGATACCGCGGCCACCGCGGCCACGGCCGCGCCCTCGGTCACCTGCTTCCCTCCCACACGCACGGCCGGATAGTAGCCCGCGATCTCCGGACTCCGCTGATCTCGGTCCGGATGAGGGAGGATCGGGGCATGGAGACGGTGAGCGGTCGTGAGGTGTATTCGAATCGGTGGATCACGCTGCGGGAGGATGTGGTCCGGCAGGCCGATGGGGAGGAGTCGATCTATGCCTTCATCCGGAAGTCGGACTTCGCGATCGTGATTCCGTGGGACGGGGAGCGGTTCCATCTGGTGGAGCAGTTCCGGTATCCGTTGCAGCGGCGGTGCTGGGAGTTCCCGGGTGGGGCGGTGGCGGGAGAGGGCGATCTGGTCGAGGTGGCCCGGCAGGAGCTGAGGGAGGAGACCGGGTTGCGGGCGGGGACGCTGACGGTGCTGGGGAAGGTGGCTCCGGCTCCGGCGACCAGTACGCATTACGGGACGGTGGTGCTGGCGACCGAGCTGACCGAGGGGCCGCACGAGCGGGAGCCGTCGGAGGCGGACATGGAGTCGGGGTGGTTCACCCGCGACGAGTTCGAGGACCTGATCCGGACGGGGGCGATCGTGGACGCGCAGACCGTTGCCGCGTATTCGCTTCTGCTGCTGCACGAGAAGACGAGCGGGCGTCCAGTCGTATAGACGGTTTATTACGTCCGAAAGCGGAAGATCCGCTGAAAGTGGATCCCGGTGGCCCTTGCGGCGTGACGCGGGCGGCGTTCAATGGTCGTCGCGGTCCACGCCTGGAAGGGCTGGGGGATTGGTCATGGATCGTATTGGTGCACTCCGTGATACGAAGAAGTGATCCTATGTTCGGAAGAACTCCCGCGGCCGCGCTGGCGGCCGTGCTGGTGACGGCGCCACTGGTGACGGGCCTGGCCGCGGCCCAGGCCGCGCCGGCGACCACTGCGGTGGCGAGCCCGGTCGCCGCTCGCCACAACGACCAGGGCTCGGACCGCGATGGCGGCGGCGATCAGGGCGACGCCTGGTTTATCCACCACTGCAAGCAACTCCACGAATGGTGGCAGCCGCGCTGTATGCGTGATCGCAACGATATGTGGCACCGTGGCGACCCGCCGTCGACGGGCAGCTGGTAGCGCTCACCAGGCGAGCCGCGCGTACTCCTCGCTACCCCACACGTGGCCCCAGAAAGTGCCGGTCGGTCCGTCGGCGGGCAGGGTCGCCAGGTACACGCTGGGTTCGGCGCCCTGTTCGGGGGTGCGGAAACCGCTGTGGCCGTTCAGATCCGTGGCGGTGTAGCCGGGGTTGGCGGCGTTCACCTTGATCGGGGTGTCCTGCAGCTCCTGCGCGTAGAGGACCGTCACCATGTTCACGGTGGTCTTGGACGCGGTGTAGGGGATCGCGGACGGCATCCGCGACAGCGGGCTGTCGGGATCCGTGCGCGCGGTGAGGGAGCCGACTTCGCTGGACACGTTGACGATTCGCGCGGCCTCCGCGCGCCGCAGCAGTGGCAGCAGCGCGTTGGTGACCGCGATCAGGCCGAAGACGTTGGTGTCGTACACGTGTCGCAGGGTGGCGAGGGTGCCCGAGGACGCCTTGCCGTCGCCTTCCAGACCGCCGGTGATGGCGGCGTTGTTGACCAGCACGTCGAGCCTGCCGAACTCGGACTCGATGCGGGTGGCGGCGCGGGCGACGGAATCCTCGTCGGCGACGTCGATCTGGATGAAGTGGGCGTCCGCGCCCTCGGCCCGCAGCTTGTCCGCGGCGGCCTGCCCGAGTCCGGGGTCGCGCGCGCCGATCAGGACGGTCATGCCGCGCGCGGCCAGCTGCCGGGCGGTCTCGTAGCCGATGCCCTTGTTGGCTCCGGTGATGAATGCTGTTTCGCTCATGTGAAAAGCTTCGCGCGGCAGCGGATTCCGCGGGAGGACCGGTTTGTACCACCCTGGACGGGAATACCGGCCCACACTGGAGTCATGGCTGACCGTAGCGAGCTCGCGGCCTTTCTCAAGGCCAGGCGCAACCGGCTGACACCCACCGACGTCGGACTGCCCCTGGGCCTGAACCGCCGCGCGCCCGGCCTGCGGCGTCAGGAGGTGGCGCAGCTGGCCGGGATCTCGGTGGACTACTACATCCGGATGGAGCAGGCGCGCGGGGCGAAACCCTCGAGGCAGGTGCTGGCGGCGATCGGCCGCGCGCTCATGCTGACCGTCGACGAACGCGAATACCTGTTCCGGATCGCGGGGGAGGCGCCGCCGGTGGTGGCGGGGCCGAACAAGACGGTGCCGCAGTCGGTCCGGACCATTCTCGACGCGCTCGCCACCCCGGCCTACGTGGTGGACGCCACCTACGAGGTGCTGGCCTGGAACCGGGCCGCGACCCCGTTCGTCGGCGATCTCGACACTGTGCCCGGTCACGAGCGCAATATGATCCGCTGGATGTTCCGGGAGGCCGTCGACCACCCGCAGTGGGCCGAGGCCGACACCCGCGACTTCGCCCGCGCCCTCATCGCCGACCTGCGCGCGGCCTACGCCCGCTACCCGGGGCATCCGGCGCTCGCCGCGCTGGTCACCGAATTACTGGGCACCTCACCACGTTTCGCCGACATGTGGGGCGCGCACGACGTGGAGGTGCGCCGCACCCACCGCAAACGCATCCGCCATCCGGAACTGGGCCCGCTGGATTTCCAGTGCCAGGTGCTGCACATCTCCGACACCGATCAGCGGGTGATCGTCTACTGCGCGACCCCGCACAGCCGCACAGCGGGAGTCTTCCAGTCCCTGGCCGCGGCGACCGACCGCTGAAATGTTGCCAACAATCGTTGGCCAACAACTGTTGACATCGCGCTGACCGAGTCGTACCGTCTAATTCAACAGACGTTGGCCAACAAGTGTTGGCATAGATTCGGGAGTTGTCATGAACGCAGTGCCCGCCACCGCCCAGGTCGTCATCGTGGGTGCCGGTCCCGCCGGCATGACCGCCGGAATCGCGCTCGCCGACGCGGGCGTGGACGTGGTGCTGCTCGATCGGCTCGCCGAGGGGGCCAACACCTCGCGTGCGGTGGTGGTGCACGCTCGCACGCTGGAGGTGCTCGAGGAGTTCGGGGTCACCGAGCGGCTGCTGGAGCAGGGGCTCGTGGTGCCGAACTTCGTCATGCGCGACGGCGACCGGACGCTGGCCCGCGTCTCCTTCGCGGGGCTGCCCACCGAACACCCCTACACCGTCATGCTCGGTCAGGAATCCACCGAGGCGATCCTGCTGGCACGGCTGGAGAAGGCGGGCGTGCAGGTGGTCCGGCACGCCGAGGTCACCGGGCTCACCCAGGACGCGGACGGCGTCACCGTCGACTTCACCGATGCCGACGGCGTCGCGAATTCGGTTCGCGCGGAATGGGTCATCGGCGCGGACGGCATGCACAGCAAGGTGCGGGAGGCGGCCGGGATCGGCTTCACCGGCGCCACCTATCCCGAGTCCTTCGTCCTCGCCGATGTCCGCATGACCTGGCCGGAGCCGCGAGACGAAGTCTGCCTGCAGCTCTCGCCCGAGGGTGTCACCGTCATCGCCCCGCTGCCGGACGCGCGGCCCGACCGCTTCCGCATCGTCGCCACCGTCGCCGAAGCGCCCGAGCACCAGGACCTCGCCTACGTGCAGGGCCTGGTCGACGCCCGCCGCCCGGGCGCCCACGCGAAGGTCGAGGAGATCGTCTGGAGCTCACGCTTCCGCGTCCACCACCGCGTCGCCGACCACTACCGCGCGGGCCGCGTCCTGCTGGCGGGCGACGCCGCCCACGTCCACAGCCCCGCGGGCGGTCAGGGCATGAACACCGGCATCCAGGACGCGGTCGTCCTCGGTCGCCTGCTGGCCGCCGTGGTCGCGGGCGCCCCCGCCTCGCTCCTCGACGATTACGAGCAGACCCGTCGCCCGGTGGCTCTCGACGTCGTCGCCTTCACCGACCGGGTCACCCGCATGGCCACCCTCCGTGCCCGCCCCGCCCGCATGATCCGCAACCTGGTGATCAGCACCCTCGCCCGCATTCCGGCGTTCCGCTACAAGCTGGCCTTCCAGCTCGCCGAACTGGCGAATCGCTGACGTCGCAGTCTGATTCGACGGCCCGCACCGACTCGGTGCGGGCCGTCTTGCGAGTGTGCGAGGAGATCCGCGGCCCGCACGAGTTGTCACAGCGCGGCGACGTAGTCCGCGGCGCGGCGACGCCGCGCACTGCGCTATGACTCGGCTCCGTTGTCGGTGGCCCGCGGGTGTCAGCTGCGGAGGGAGGTGGTGACGGTGTCGGCGGCGGCGATGGTGGCGGCGGCCAGGTCGCCGAGGCCCGCCGCGGAGAGATTGGTGTCGGGGCAGGCGACGATGGAGGCGATGACGGGGCCGTCGGGGGAGAAGATGGGGGCGGCTACGGACACGACGGCGTTCTGGTCGCCCAGTTCGTCGGGTAGGTAGTCGATGGTGATGAGGTCGGCGATCATGGCGCTGAGGCGGTGGCGCAGGGGATCGGTGACGGGCGAATGACGTAGGGCGCCCAGGGCTTCCAGCATCGGGGCGGAGTCGTCGGCCAAACGCTCGACGGAGTATCCGCGGGTGGCGATGGCGTCGAGGACGGCGGCGAGGCGGTCGCGGTGGGCCGGGTCGGCGGCGGCGAGCCAGGCGGCGCGCTCGGATTCGGGCGCCCAGGCGACGAATTCGCGGCAGACCGGCGGGGCGAACGGCATGCGGCGGGCCGGGCGGATCCAGGGGGCGGAGGGGGTGCCCAGGACTTCGGTGATGACGATCGTGTCCGGGGCGGCGTCCGGCTTGGCGGCGGCGCGGGAGCCGCTCTGGAATTCGCGTTCGGCGAGGAAGACCGGCACGCCGGCGTCGGCGGCGAGGGTGTGCATCGCGCCGAGGGCGAGGCTGCGGACCGGGAAGGCGGTGTCGGCGCGGCGGGCCACGGCGAGCAGGCCCAGGCCGAGGCTGTAGTTGCCCTCGGGGTCGCGGACGGTCCAGGCGTCGGCGCACAGCTGGGTGAGCACGGCGTGCGCGGTGGCGCGGGACATGCCGGTGGCGCGCACGATCGCGGCCAGGGACAGGCGCTCGCCGGAATGCCGGGACAGCAGTTCGATCGCCTGCACGACGCGGTGGGTCGGGGGCGACGCGCAGGGTTCGGTCACCGTCGCGGGGGTGGAAGCCACTGGTGCGGTGGTGGATTCAGGCAACTCGATTCCTGCATGTGTCGGTCCCGCGGTGCGGGAGGGGCGCGCGGAAATCGTATCGGTCGGTGTATCGGTCACGCACGGCGGCGTGACCCCGACCGGGCCGGTCCCGGCGGTGGCGCGGCCGATTCCGGTGATGACGGTGCGCGCCAATTCGGGCGTGGGTATTGACCGTCGCCCGGTACCGACTTATCGTCGGTGTCACATTATCGAACAATAGCGTCGAATATTCGACACCGCAAGGGTTGGCAAGAACCCGACCGGTTCGACAGACGCGGCGAATGGGACGAGAGATGCGCACGGGATATGAGCTGTCGCACCTGAACGCCTTGGAGGCGGAATCGGTGCACATCATTCGGGAGGTGGCGGCCACCTTCGAGCGGCCGGTGCTGTTGTTCTCCGGTGGCAAGGACTCGGCGGTCATGCTGGAACTGGCGCGGCGGGCGTTCTGGCCCGCGCCGCTGCCGTTCGCCCTGCTGCACATCGACACCGGGCGCAACTTCGACGAGGTCATCGACTTCCGGGATCGCACGGCGGCGCGACTGGGCGCCCAGCTGCTGGTCGGCAAGGTGCAGGACGATATCGACGCGGGCCGGGTCACCGAGCGCCCGGGCGAGACCCGCAACCGGCTGCAGACCGCCACCCTGCTGCGCAGCATCCGCGAGCACCGCTTCGACGCGGTCTTCGGCGGGGCGCGGCGCGACGAGGAGAAGGCGCGCGCCAAGGAGCGGGTGTTCAGCTTCCGCGACGAGTACGGCGCGTGGGATCCGCGCGCGCAGCGGCCGGAGGTGTGGAACCTCTACAACGGGCGGCATCGAAAGGGCGAGCACATTCGCGTGTTCCCGCTGTCCAACTGGACCGAGCTCGACATCTGGGAGTACATCGACCAGGCCGAGGTGGAGCTGCCGTCGTTGTACTACGCGCACCGCCGCACCGTGGTGGAGCGCGATGGAATGCTGCTGGCGGAGAACCGATTCCTGGAATTCAGCGCGGACGAGCGGCGATTCGAGGCGACCGTCCGGTTCCGCACCCTCGGCGACGCCGACTGCACGGGCTGCGTGGAATCCGGCGCGTCCAACCCGGTCGAGGTGATCGCCGAGACCGCGACCACCCGCCTGACCGAGCGCGGCGCCACCCGCGCCGACGACCGGATCTCCGAGTCCGGCATGGAAGATCGCAAGCGAGAGGGCTACTTCTGATGCGCCGCAACCTGTTACGGATCGCCACCGCCGGCAGTGTGGACGACGGCAAGTCGACCCTCATCGGGCGGCTGCTGTTCGACTCCAAGAGCCTGTTCAGCGATCAGCTCGACGCCATCGAGCGGGCCAGCCTCTCGCGCGGCGGCGACGGACCCGACCTGTCGCTGGTCACCGACGGCCTGCGCGCCGAGCGCGAGCAGGGCATCACCATCGACGTCGCCTACCGCTACTTCACCACGCCGCGACGCAAGTTCATCATCGCCGACACTCCCGGGCACGTGCAGTACACCCGGAACATGGTGACCGGCGCGTCCACCGCGGACCTGGCGCTGATCCTGGTCGACGCGCGCAAGGGCGTCTCCGAGCAGACCCGTCGCCACGCCTTCCTGTCCTCGCTGCTGGGCGTCGGGCACCTGGTGTTGTGCGTGAACAAGATGGACCTGGTCGACTGGTCCGAGCAGCGGTTCGAGGAGATCCGTTCGGAATTCGCGGATTTCGCCACCAAGCTCGATGTCGGCGACCTCAGCTTCGTGCCGGTGTCGGCGCTGCACGGCGACAATGTGGTGGACGCCTCCGAGCGCACCGCGGGCTGGTATCCGGGGCCGCCGCTGCTGCGGCACCTGGAGGAAGTGCACGTCGCCTCCGACCGCAACCTGATCGACAACCGGCTGCCGGTGCAGTACGTGATCCGGCCGCACGGGGAGAGTCAGCGCAGTTACGCGGGCACCGTCGCGGGCGGCATCTTCAAGCCGGGCGACGAGGTCGTGGTGCTGCCGTCGGGGCGCACCAGCCACGTCAACCAGATCTGGGGGCCGGGCGGCGGCAAGGTGGACGAGGCGTTCACCGGCATGGCGGTCTCACTGACCCTCGACGACGAGATCGACATCGGCCGTGGCGATATGCTCGCCCGGCCCGGCAACCAGCCGCACACCGATCGCGAACTCGACGCCATGGTGTGCTGGTTCTCCGACGACATCGAACTGCGCGCGGGCGCCTCGTACTCGATCCGGACCGCCACCCAGACCTCCAAGGTCGAGGTGACCGACCTGGACTACCGGCTCGACGTGAACACCCTGCACCGGCAGACCGACGCGGAAACGCTGGGGCTCAACGACATCGGGCGCCTCACCCTCAAGAGCCGGCAGGCGCTGCTGTTCGATCCGTACCGTGAGAACCGGGCCACCGGCAGCTTCATCCTCATCGACGAGACCACCAACCAGACGGTGGCCGCGGGCATGATCACCGGACGCTCCACGGGCGCGCCGAAGGTCGGGCACAAGGCCTCGAACGTGGTGTGGCACAGCTCCGCCGTGGAGCGTGGGCAGCGGCTCAGCACCGGCGCGACGGTGTGGCTGACCGGGCTGTCGGGCTCCGGGAAATCCACCATCGCAGTGGAACTGGAGCGTCAGCTCATCGCCTCCGGGCAGCCCGCCTATCTGCTCGACGGTGACAATCTGCGGCACGGGCTGAACAAGAACCTGGGCTTCACCGATGAGGATCGCCGCGAGAACATCCGCCGCGTGTCCGAGGTGGCGGCGCTGTTCGCCGACGCGGGCGTGGTCGCGATCGTCTCGCTGATCAGCCCCTTCCGCGCCGAACGACGCGAGGCGCGGAAACTGCACGACGCCAAGCATCTTCCGTTCCGGGAGATCTTCGTCGACACGCCCCTGGCAGAGTGCGAGCTGCGGGACCCGAAGGGCCTGTACCGGAAGGCCCGCGCCGGGGAACTGCCCGAATTCACCGGTGTCAGCTCGCCGTACGAGCGGCCGGAGTTCGCCGACCTCACCATCACCCCCTCGGACGGGACGCCGGCCGAGATCGCCCATCGAATTCGAGAGACACTAGGGATCGCTGACAGCTGATGACAGACAACGACAAGGCCGAACAGCCGCTCACGGAACCGTTCCTGGCGGCCGTCGCGGAGGCCGAGAAGCTCATCGCCGGTGCGGATTTCATCCGCGACCCGCACGATCTGGCCGAGGGATACGACTATCTGCAGGCCGGTATCGCCGCGGTGCTGCAATTGTCCCGGGCGCACGGCACCTCACACCCGTACCTGGTCACCGCGACCGGGCCCTACACCAAGATGGGCCTGGATAATCCGGACACGCTGTACTACAGCGCCAATATCGAACCGGGTGCGGAATACCTGCTCACCGGCGTGCGCGGCAGCACCGTCGACCTGAGTTTCCAGGTGCTCAAGGGCGATTACACCGCCTCCGATGTGCCCAACGGCGACGACGCGTTCGACGACCGCCGGCTGGAGATCAACGCGGACGGCAGCTACCAGTTGCGTTTCGGGCCGCCCAAGGAGAACCCGGAGCCGAACTACTTCGTGCTCGCCGAGGGCGCGTCCATGCTGGCCGTGCGCGAGGTGTACGGCGACTGGAACGCGGAGCGCAAGGGCACCATTCGCATCGAGCGGGTGGACACCATCGGCACCGCGCCGGTCGAAGCGGGCGTGGAACAGCTGCGCAAGCGGTACCGGGCGGCCGGGCGCATGCTGCTGACCCGGGTGCACACCTGGTTCAACTTCCCGAAGTGGTTCTACCTGAACCTGCCGGTCAACACGCTGACCGAACCGCGGCTCACGCCGGGCGGGCTGAGCACCCAGTACTCCTCGGTCGGGCACTTCGAGCTCGAGGACGACCAGGCGCTCATCATCACCGTGCCGAAATCCGATGCGCCGTACCAGGGATTCCAGCTGGGCAGCCGCTGGTACATCTCCCTCGACTACGTCAACCACCAGACCTCGCTGAATCACCGCCAGGCGCAGGTGGATCCGGACGGGATGATCCGCATGGTCGTCTCGGCGCGGAATCCGGGCGTCGCCAACTGGATCGAGACCACCGGGCGCAAGCTCGGCATCCTCCAGTTCCGCTGGCAGCGGGTCTCTCGGACGATGACGCCCGAGGACGGGCCGACCATCGAACTGGTGCCGTTCGACAAAGTGGCGGAACGCCTGCCGCACCATGAACTGAATCGAATCGACGAGGCCGGATGGCGTGAGCGGATCGCCGCACGCCAGCGCGCCTTCGCGGAAAGGATGCTGGGATGAGCCGTCTGAAGACCGGTCTGCTGGACGGCAAGGTCGTCGTGGTCAGCGGAATCGGGCCCGGTCTGGGCCGTTCCATCGCGCTCGAGGCGGCGGCCGCCGGAGCCAAGGTCGTGCTGGCCGCGCGCACCGAATCCAAGCTGAAGGAGGTCGCGGACGAGATCGCGGCCGAGGGCGGCGCGGAAACCCTGTGCGTGCCCACCGATATCACCGATGAGGCGACCGTCGAGAACCTCGCCAAGCAGACCCTCGAGACGTTCGGCCGGGTCGACGCGCTGGTGAACAACGCGTTCAAGGTGCCGTCGATGAAGCCGCTGGCGCGCACCGACTTCGAGCAGATCCGCGAGAGCGTGGACCTGACCGTGCTCGGCAATCTGCGCATGACGCAGGCGTTCACGCCCGGGCTGGCCGAGACCAAGGGGTCGATCGTCATGGTCAACTCCATGGTGCTGCGGCACAGCGAGCCCCGCTACGGCAGCTACAAGATCGCCAAGGCGGCGCTGCTGGCCATGTCGCAGACCCTGGCGACCGAGCTGGGGGAGAAGGGTATTCGCGTCAACAGCGTGCTGCCCGGCTACATCTGGACCGACCAGCTGAAGTGGTATTTCGCGGAGATCGCCAAGAAGTACGGCATCACCGAGGAGCAGGTCTACCAGCAGACCGCGTCCAAATCCGACCTGAAGCGGCTGCCGCTGCCCGACGAGATCGCGCAGACCATCGTCTACCTGATGTCGCCGTTCGCGAACGCCGTCACCGGGCAGACCATCGACGTCAACTGCGGCGAATACCACGTCTGAGCAAGGAGTTTCATCACCATGACCGGACGTACCAACGTCGGCACCGTCGAGGACCTGCACGCCTCGGCCACCAAGGTCTGCGGGCTCACCGACTTCGGGTCCGACGACCACCACGAGGCGCTGGGCGTGCTGCTGGATTCCTACCAGCGCGACGCCGGGCTCACCGAGATCGGCTCCAAGATGAGCCGCTACTTCCTGCGCGGCGCGCTCGTCGCCCGCGCGCTGAGCGAAGCCAGCTGGAAGGCCAACCCCGGGTACACCGAAACCAAGGTCACCCGCCCGATTTTCGTCACCGGCCTGCCCCGCACCGGCACCACCGCCCTGCACCGCCTGCTCGCCGCCGACCCGCAGCACCAGGCCCTGGAAATGTGGCTCGCCGACTTCCCGCAGCCGCGACCGCCCCGCGACACCTGGGCCGACAACCCCGTCTACCAGGCCGTCGACAAGGGCTTCGCCCAGCACCGGATCGAGAATCCGGAATTCATGGGCGTGCACTACATGACCGCCGCCGAGGTGGAGGAGTGCTGGCAGCTGCTGCGCCAGACCGTGAAATCCATCTCCTACGAATCGCTGGCCTACCTGCCGACGTATTCGGAATGGCTGCGCAAGCAGGACTGGACCGACGCCTACACCCGGCACAAGCAGAACCTGCAGCTGATCGGGCTCGGCGACGAACGGCGCTGGGTTCTCAAGAACCCCAGCCATTTGTTCGCCCTGGACGCGCTGATGAAGGTGTACCCCGACGCGCTGATCATCCAGACCCACCGCGACCCGGTCACCATCGTCGGCTCCTCGTGCAGTCTGTCCGAGCAGGCGACCGCGGGCTGGTCCACCACCTTCGTGGGCGAGAAGATCGGTTCGTCCCAGCTGGAACTGTGGTCGCGCGGCCTGCGTGAATTCAATACCGCACGCGCCCGCTACAACCCGGATCAGTTCCTGGACATCGAATTCGACGAACTGCGCGCGGACCCGTTCGCCACCGTCGAGAAGATCTACTCGAAGTTCGGGCTGGACTACACCGACTCGGCGCGCTCCTCCATGACCGCCCTCGACGAGGAGAGCAAGTCCGGCGACCGAAAACCGGTCCACAAGTACTCGCTCGCCGACTACGGCCTCACCGAAGACCAGGTCCGAGCCGAATTCGAGCTCTGATCTACGACAATCCGCTGGCCGGACACGCTGTCGTGTCCGGCCAGCGGTGTCTCGGAGGCAGATCGCGGCGCCACCCAGAGGTACTGAATTTCGGCGGCCGACTCGTTCGGTGGCCTAGCCGCTGCCGGAGTTGAGGAAGCGTTCCAGCGGACTGCAACCGCTGGGTTGGGCGGGCGCGGCGGGGACGGTTCCCGCGGGTGCGGCCAGCACGTCGACCTCGAACGTCTTGGTGGTCCGGCTGTCGGCGGCGGTGAGGACGTGATGGCCCGCCGTCGATGGGACCCAGTTCAGTTTCGCGACCAGATTGATGGAATCGACATTGTTGACCGGCCTCGACCGCATGCCGCCGATGCACTGGCCGTTGTCGGACAAGGTCACCCACGCCGTCGTCGGCGCGGTCGTGGAGACCAGCTCGTAGGAGCCTCCGACGTAATAGGTTTGACCGGTGGGATAGATAGCGAGCGTGTGGACATCGGCGGACGCGGTGGGCGCGCCGATTGCGACAACGGCCATGATGGCGGCCAGTCCTGTTGTGCCCCAGCCAATTCTGCGGCCGAGGCGAATGCGCGTGCTCATTGTTCTCCTGGTGCGGGTTCCCCTGGTGTGGGGTCGCCGAACCCTACAGACCCCAACGAGTGAAGCGCGGCGACTTCACAACTGTGGGCTGCCCCGACTTTCAGGGGTCGGCCACCACGGGCCAGGGCAGTCCATGGTTCTCCTCATCCTGATCGCAGACATGTAATTGCAATGCACGCCAGCGCATCCCGTCACCGACGCGGCAAACGCACTGGCATGTCGCTGAGCGCTCGCTTCAGGACGGCCGTGAGTTATGTCGTGGGTGTGCCCTAACGTTCGGCAGGTGAGGAATCTGGCGTGGTGCGATCACCTGGAAGACCACAGCGGAGCACTGTCGGCGTCCACTGTTCAGCGTGGTGGTGACCACTTGGGTTCAGGGTGGTTTCGTGCCGACTTTCATGTTCAGTGGATCGACACAGGACAGGCCAATGCCGTATTGCCCGTTCTACGGGCTCTCTTCCAGCGGGAGGGGATGTCGACCGATGGGACGTTGGCTCCCCGTGAGGAAGATGGGCGTTGGTGCCTTGACGGGGTCACCGTCTGGTTGGACTACGGGAGCTTCCAGCAGCGGCATGGACAGGGCTTCACGGCTTGGCAGTTCGCGGTCGAGGGCGAGTTGCGCGCTGAAGTCCAGCAATTGGCACCGGATGCTGTTACCGGTATGCAGTGGGACTACTCGGCTTTCGTGACGGCGGCTGGTCGAGCGCGCAACACAGCCGAGCCACGAACATATGCTCTCCCGCATGTCGACCTTTTCCATGCCCGACCTCTTGTCCTACGCCGACGTGGACGCCCGCCTGGGCGGCGTGCTGTCCGCCGAATTCGAGGGAGCCGCAGACGATCCCGACGATCCCACGGTGCTGTTCTTCGACGCTGACCTCACCCTCGACGGGGATTTCCTGTCCGCCGTCGCCGAGCTGCGCGGTGTGGGCGCCGACGGCGACGGCGATGTCGAGTTGATCGTGGTGACCGGTGACCTGACGGTCAACGGCCCGATCGCGCTCTACGAGGACTGGCCCGGGCTCTACGTCGGCGGCCATACCCGGGCCGAGACGCTGGAAGCCGGCGACGCCGAGATCCGCATCCACGACGGCACCTTCACCCACATGGTGTACGGCTATTACAACCACGGCTCCCTGGCGGCCGGGGTGGTCGACACCCCCTGGGCGATCCACTTCGACCACCACATGGCACTGGCGGCCCCGGGCGCGCGCTGGGTGGACAACCTCGGCGTTTGCGACCGGGACGCCGACTTCGTCGCCGGGAACGGCCTCGCCGAGGCGTTCGTGCCCGAGGTCGTCGACGACGAGGGTCGCCTGGACATCAAGGCGTTCCTGAACCGGCTGCGTGCCGGGCTGCCCGTCCTGCGGCCCGGGGCCCGGTCGGCGCGCGAGTCGGCGGCCGCGGCGCTGGACGACCAGCTGTCCCGGGTCCTGGCCGACCAGGCCGACCATCTCGACCTGACCGGGCGCAAGCTGAAGGCGTTCCCCGCCGAGGTGCTCCGGATGCCGTGGCTGCGCACCCTGATCCTGGACCGCAATCCGATCCGCGAGCTGCCCGAGGAGATCGGGACGCTCACCGGACTGGAGCACCTGTCGGTGCGCGACTGCAAGTTGACCGCCCTGCCCGGATCGATCGGCGACCTGGCCGGGCTGCGGGTGCTGCGCGTCGCCGGCAACTCATCCCTGGACGAGAACGAGGTCGAGTTCACCCTGCCCGCCGCCGTCGGGCGGCTGTCCGCGCTGGAGGAACTCGACATCTCCGGGCTGTCCGTCCGCACCGACGCGGAGTACGAGCCGGGACGGATGCCGCCCGAGTCGACGCGGTTCGTCCTGCCGGACACTTTCGGCGGCCTGGTCGGGCTGCGGAAGCTGGTCGCCGACGGCACCAACGTCGTGTTCCCCGACTCCGCGCGCGGCCTGACCGGCGTCGAGGAGGTGTCGATGTCCGGCAGCCCCGCCCGGTACCTACTGACCTTCCCCGAGGTGGTCACCACCTTCCCGAACCTGCGCCGGCTCGATCTGAGCTGCAACAACTTCGACACCGTCCCCGACAGCCTGCTCCACTTGACCCGGCTGGTGGACCTCGACCTCGGCGGCAGCCTCGGCCTGCTGCGCGACCCGCTGCCGGACCTCGGCCGCCTGCCCGCGCTGCGGGTCCTCGGCTTCAGCGGGCAGAGCAGCCGCGGCCCGGAGCCCGGGCACGCCTTCCTCCGGGAGTTGTTCGCCATGGAGCTGACCGGTCTGGAGGAACTCCGGATCGACAGGTGGCGCCGGGACGGCAAGCGCCGCCGGCTCAAGCCCGAGCACTTCGCCGGGATCGGGACGTTCCGCCGGCTGCGGACCGTCCGCCTGGCCTTCAACGGCCTCGAAGACTTGCCGCCCGACTTCGACACGCTCCCCGACCTCGAGACCGTCGACCTCTACGGCAACCGGTTCCCCCGAGAGGTCCGCGACCGGATCACCGCCGCGCACCCAAGCGCCCGGATCGACTTCGGGTCGTAGGGGCCCACCGGGCCCGAGCCGACTGCCGCCCGCGTCACGCCCACACCGCCGAGCGACGGAATCCATAATCATCTCGATGGCGATTGAAGGCGAATGGCCGAAGCGGTCTGAGGTCGAAAGTGTTTGGCGACGAGTGCTGGTAGGTGATCTGACTCGTGAGGCAGCCCATGACTGGGCGAAGCCGTGGGTGGAGGGTGCTGATGTCGGCACACCAACGGATGCCATGGCCGCACTCGGCCTGGATTATCTACACGGGTTGGACATGACCGCGAGCCTGGCCTCCCCGAACCTCATATCCCACGGCGGTTCCGAACCGTACGTGTTGTCTGAACTCGGAGTCGCAGCACGATTGGACCATTGGCTGGCCAGGTGCAGAGAGTACGACAGCCGACTACAAGATCGCAGAGGTAGACGTGGTTGACGACAGTACGTATCCGATATTGACCCGCATACCGCGCTGAACCGGCCAGCGCGGGCAACACCGGCCGGAAACTGGTGTGCCGCAGAACGTCCGCTTCTGCCGAATGTGGTGCCTGAACGGCCCCAAGCTGTGATTCTGTGTGCGGGTGAGTAAACGCGACGCCCCGCTGCCGCACTATGGTGCCGACAGACAGATCGTGCTGGACGACCTGAGCGACCGCCAGTACCTGACGCTGTTCATCAAGCGACCTGGGATGTACATCGGCCGTGTCTCCCTACAGGGAGTAGTGGGGTTCCTCAACGGATACGACTTCGCCGCCCGAAGATTCGGGGGGCTGAGCCTCGAAGGCTTTCAACAGTGGCTGTTGGCGAACCACCCGTGTCAAGGCACCAATTTGGCGTGGTGGACCCTGGTCGGGCAGTTAGCGCTGCCGGACTGGGACTTTGTGAGCGCCTTTACGCCTGAACAGGAAACTGCGGTGCTCGAGGCTACTTTCGATCTACTCGAAGAGTTCTTGTCGGAGAAGAATCGGGCCCATTGATACGTCCGCTCATGCCGCTGACCGCTCGGTCCAGGCGGCCGTCGCACCCGCCTGTGAACGCACTGATTTGCCAAACCACCTCGATCCATACGGCCACCGTCTGCCGCCAAGGTCCGCCGCGAGCGCGGCAGGCAGGATGGAGACTGTGCCCTTTTCACGCAACTTAGCCCGACTTGAGCGCCGGGTCATCAACCGTCTGGCATTCCGGATGATGCAGTTGATCCCTGCTTGGGCAGTGCTGGTCCATCACGGGCGTATTTCCGGACGTGAATACCGAAGCCCGGTGGCAGTGTTCAGCCATCACGACCGGTATCGCATCGCCTTGAGCCATGGTCGAGAGTCGGACTGGGTCCGCAACGTGTTGATGGCGGGCAGGTTCGAGCTCGAGTGGAATGGACGAACTGTCACAGCGGTAGAGCCGATGCTCGGATCCGACCCGCCCTCTCGTTGGGCGCCATGGTCCGTGCGGCTGCTCTTGCGCGCCGCGGGTGCACCGGACTACCTGGAGGCTCGGCCCGTCTGATAGTGCCTCCCGGACGCCCTCGTTTGCCGCGACCCGGGCGTTCGGGACCGGGCCGCGGGCTCGGCGGGCCAGTGCGGCACCGCGGTAGGCCCGCTCAATGTCGCTGCGGCCTGTCCGTGCGGTGAGGAAATATGTTCCACTCCACCGAAACTGATTTCGCAAACGACACCCGCGCCTTCGCAAACCACCGCAAGCGCAGGCCGCCTATCCGTGAAACCATTCGTCAGATGGCATCTACAGACACGTACGAATACGTGAGCACCGAATGGCTCGACGCCGTGCAATCGATCATCACCGACCTGCTGCAAGGCCACGATCTGAGTTCACTCGACTACGTCATCTGCGAGGACCTCACCAGCCCACCAGTCGACCGCGCCAACACACCTGCAGGCACACTCAGTTGGTTCATCCACATCCACGGCAACAGCCTCGAGGCCCGGGCAGGATCCGTCAGCAATGCCGATATCCGCGTCGTCGCTGACTACGCGACGCACCATGAGCTCTCGCGACGGGTCTGGGCAGGCGACCCCGAAGCCATCGCCGTTTCTCAACACCAGCGCCAAATCGCGACGGCCAGTGGCAAACTCCGAATCGAGGGTGATCTCAGAGCTGCACCGCCCACTGTGCTGGAGCTGATCGCCCAACTCCACGACCCAGTCGCCGCGATCACCGCATAGCCGCGACTTCCCCCTGACGGAAGCACCTGACTACGGCTGAGGCGAGTGCGCGCTCGTGCCGCTGATCGCTCGATCCGGCCCCTGTCGAATCCTCCTGGAGCGAGACGATCGGGCCAAAGAGGAAGGGCGAGGCCAACAGCGGGATGAGGCGCTGCGGGGACATGCTGGCGCCCGATTCGGTGAGGCGGGATCGACTGGGCTTCCTCACTCGATACGTTCGGTGCGGAGGTCAGAAGTCGACGGGCCGGCTGGGCCTGACGTGCCCGATCATATTGAAGTGGAACTACATTGATCGGCGGACAGGCAGAATTGGGGTCATGGCTGATCTCGCGCTGACTCCCGAGCGGCGGAGTGAGCTGGCCGCGCTACTCGGTGACGAGCAGGGCTTGCGGGCACGGTACCCGAGGGTCGCGGAGTACCTGGAGACCGCGCCGATGTTGCCTGGCACGGGTGATCAGGATGCCGACGCAGCGTTCGATCTGAAGCTTGTGCACTACATGACGGGCGGCGAGTCTCCAAGCGGGAATCCCTACTGGGACATCGTGGAGTCTTCGGTGTCAGAGCGGGATGGCCGATGGGTTGTGGATGGTGGCAAACCGTCCGGTAGTGCTCGACTCGCGTTCGCTCAAACGATCCTTCAGTCCGCATACGCGTACGCCATCCCGTCCCCACGAACGGTCATGTGGGTCCGGGAGTTCTGCGGAGCAAGTAGTGTCGTCGAACTCGGTGCAGGGCGTGGGTATTGGGCTGCGCAGCTCGAGCGTGCAGGGGTGGAGACAGACGCCTACGACTCGGAACCGCCGGATATCGCCGATAACGTCTCGTTCCCCGACGCCGCTGGTCAGCGTGATGTCTGGCATGGCATCGGCAGTGTGGAACAGTACTTGGATCGGACCGACGGCAAGGCCGATCACACGCTTCTGATGTGCTGGCCGCCCGGATGGGGAAGTCCGATGGCCTCCGAGGCCCTCGCGCGGTTTGCCGCGCACGGAGGTCAACGACTGATCTTCGTCGGTGAACCCAAGGGCGGCAAGACCGGTGATGATGCCTTCTTCGATGCACTGGTCGAAGGTTGGGAGCTTAAATCTGCTCCATCCCAATATGTTTCGTGGTGGAACCTGTCCGACGTCGCTCAAGGGTGGGTGCGCCGGTAGTCGCCTTCAGGACTCGTCGTCACCTGTGAGTGCCATGCGGAACACGAACGCGTCGTACCGGTTGAGCGGATAGGACACGTCGGAAATCATGATCACTCGGCCATCAGGGTCGACGAAGCGCTGATGGACCGTCTTGACCAACTCGCCTGCGGGCGTACCAAGCCATGTGGCATGGGCTTGTGTCGGTAGTCGGTCGGCGATCGTCTCCTCCAGGAACGCCGCGGCAGTCGTGCCGTGGATGCCCACGGGTTGGTAGGAATCGGAGATCGAGATCGGTTTGCCGTTCTCGCTGGTACGGGTGGCGACGTGGGTGATCTCAGCGCCATTGGCGAGGCCCAGCGGCTCCGCGATGGTCGCGGGAGCGTGTATGCGCTGTGAGTCGCGTTCGATTCGAACCGCGTGATCAGACTCATGACCGAAGGTTGTTTCGGGACTTTCCATTTGCCGTTCAGGCGAGACCCGGATCAGGTTCGGTCGATCTGCGACGAAGGTCCCGCGACGCTCGATCGTGCGGACCAGGCCTTGGCTTAGCAGGAGCTTGATCGCCCTGCGGATCACAATGTCCGAGACGCCGTTGTCGGCGGCCATCTCGGCGAGGCTGGGCAGCTGAGATCCGGGTGACAGTATCCCCGTTCGGATTCGGTGCGCGTACTCGCCTGCGATGGAGACGTAGGCAGGTTCTCCCACCACGTTTCAGCCCCCTCGATGCTTGGTGCAGTGCAATGGATGATCTTCAGTATACGCAACTGCGTATACCCATTGTGGGTGTTGGCAGTCATGACACATCAAAACCTGTGCGTGCGTGAGCCTTGTGCGTATACGCAGCTGCGTATACGCTAAGGCGCGTTCGGGCAGTGCGGGGACGGATTTTGACTACAAGGGGGTGCCGATGGCAGCCGGGGCGATGGCAGAGGCGGCGGTGCTGGGGGTGCTCGCACCCGGCGAGAGGCTGACCGCAGCGCAGATCGGCGAACAGGCTGGGATCACCGGCTGGTCGGCCCGCCGGGCGATCGGGCAACTGGAGTCACGCGGGCTGGTAATGGCCGTCCCGCACGCGTCCCGATGGTCGATCACCCCCAGAGGGCGTGCGGCCTGGACCACGAAGTTCCGGAGGTACGCGCGATGAGCCGCCGAAGGGCGCGGCCCGCAAGGCAATCCGCGCCGCGGCGCGTGGAGCCCGGGGGTCGCTACCTCCAGGGCTCGGACGGGTCGTGGTCGGTGGTAGGCGCGGACGGTTGGCCCGTGCCCATGGACGAATACCCGGCGCATTTGCGCGAACTGGAGACCGACGTGTCGGCCCTGGAGCCGCTGAGCGTGACCGTCATCGAAGTGGAGCACGTAAGTGTTCGTGAGATTCATTGGAGTCCAACAGATTTGGCGCGAGAGGACCTGGAGAGATGATCACTTACCTGGCCCACCACGAGACCGCCCTGTTCTGGGGGTGGATGCTGGCGTTCTTGGTCCCCGGCGGCGCACTGCTCCGGGCCACGCTCTGGCCGGAGCGAATCCCCCCGGAGAACAGTGTGAGTGCGATCAGAGTGCGGATCGAACGGGAGCGACGGGCCACTGCCGCCCACACGAGACGACCGCGGCCGGTGAGGGACGCAACGCCCGCCCGAAGGCCCGGGTCACACCGCATCGCAGCCTGATCACTGCCCGGACGGACGAATGCCCCGCCGGGACCTATCCGGTGGGGCATTCGTGTCGTTCAGGGTAGGCGCTCGGCCGGGGACTTCGGCGATATCCGGCGCTGATGGTGTGCCCTCGGCAGGATTCGAACCTGCGATACCCGCTTCAGGGGGGCCTCCTGAGTCTGTTTTGCCCGGCATGTGAGTGGTTGGCGGCGTTGGCGGGTTGGTCTGACCGGGGCGAATCGTCGTTGGGCTCGTTGGTGAGAGCCGGTGCCGTGTGGCGCTGCTGCGTACGGACTGCGTACGCGCTGTAATACCGAATTCAGTGCAGTGAGCGGTTCATGGTGCCAGAGATGGCCAGGTTGTGAACTTGGCATCTTGAACGCGGTAGGTAATCTGTCGATTTCGCTGCTTCGGAGTCCATCCGTTGCGGAGAGCCTTGCGAATTATCTCCGCGACCACACCGGGCGTGATGACTGTGCCGTGGTCGACCCATGTGACCATGCGTTGTCCCTGGCCTTCGGCGATCTCGACGACGATGGCGAGACCAGGTTCGTCGTCAGGTGCGACGACCCATCTGAAGCGCTCGCCGTCAACGTCGAGAATTCGAGTTCCCTTGCGCGCCAGACCCATCACCCCACTCAACACGATGAAGCCCCAGAACTCGAATATCCGCTCATGCCGCATACCGCGCTGACCGAACCGGCCAGCGCGGGGCGCGGGCGGCCGGATCCCGTTGCGGTGCAGAACGACCGCAACTGCCGATTACAGGCTCAAGCCCTGCTTCGACGCCGAATTCTGACGTCCCGAGACGTTGTGAGAGGCTCCGGAACTGACCGGGCCCGCCCGGGGGAACAGGAGTGGGTATGCCCAGCTATGAAATTGACGGAGTTATACCGGTTATAGCCGCCGACGCGTTCGTGCACCCGTCAGCGGTGCTGATCGGAGATGTCGTGGTCGAAAGTGGCTGCTACATCGGCCCGGTGGCCAGCGTCCGAGGCGACTTCGGCCCGATTGTCATCGGTGCGGGATCCAATGTTCAGGATGGCTGCGTGCTGCATTCGTTTCCGGGGCGAGAGTTGGTGCTGGAGAACGAATCCCACATCGGACACGGTGCGGTACTGCACGGTTGCGTCATCGAGTCGGGGGCGATGGTCGGCATGAACGCAATCGTGATGGATGGCGCACGGGTGGGAGCCCGCGCGCTCGTGGGCGCCGGAAGCATGGTTCGGGCGGACACGGCGATCCCCGCAGAGCATCTCGCGGTCGGTAACCCGGTCACCGAGACCCGGCCCTTGGATGAGCAGACCTTGCGGTGGAAAGCCAACGGCGTCAAGGTCTATCAGGAATTGGCCAAGAGGTCGTTGGCTTCGATGCGGGAGACCTTACCACTGACCGAGATTCCGATCGACCGGCCGCGGCTCAGCACCGGCCGCGACGTATCGACTCCCTTGCACGAATTGCGCCGCAACGCAGGCAGTAGCTAGTCGTCGAGAAAGGTTGCCGGGGACCGGCGGCGGTCTAAAGTGACCGAGAAGACATCGGAGCGAGAGTAGTGGCCGGCGGGATCGAAATTCTGTCGTTCCTGGGCTAACCGGGCGGGATCGAAATCGGCCCACGAGGCGTTCCGCACCGATCACCGGCTCGACCAGCCAGTCGCCGTCGGGCCCGGCGATCGCGGAGCCGCCGTCATAGCCGGCCGGCTTGCCTTGTGAGATCAGCATGTCTCGCAACGGGAAGTCCTCAGGTACATCGCTGTAGTCGAGCACGGCTCCGGCGGCCAGGGAATAGACCCGACCTTCCAGCGCGACGAATCGGGTGATGTCTCGGGTGTTTCGGACCGATCCGGGCCAGGTGGAGATATGGAGGGTTTCCCCGTCGGCATACAGGGCGTGACGGGCTTGGGGCATCCAGTTCTCCCAGCACGACAGGCCGCCCACCCGGAATCCGGCGACATCGTGAGTACGCAGGCCGTGACCGTCGCCGATTCCCCACACCATCCCCCCACGGCCGCTGCGCCGATAGTCGGAGCAGCATCTCCGACGTCAATACGCGAGACGACGCGAGCATTACTTTCGAATTCACCGACGCCACAAGTTCTCACGCGGTGACCACCAGCTGATCGGTGGTGCTATCGGGATGCGTCCTTGATGCTCATCGCTTGATTCGCGGCTGCCGTGGCAACGATTTCCGGTACGTCCTCAGCCAGCAAGAAGCCGGCCGCGACCGCCTTGTCGGTTGCCACTCGGAATGCTCGGAGGTAGTCGTCCGGAGGGGGTCCCGGGAGTGGTCGCGTGCAGCCGAACATGATCGCCGGGCCGCCGTCCTCTTGTCCGAGCCCGGACAGCACCACCAGCGGTACGTCCATCCACGGCGTGCGGATGCCACCCAGCGCGTTGCCATGGGCGTCGAGCACCAGTTCCCCGGCGGATTCCGTGAGCCGATCGGCCTGCGCCGGAGCGGGTCCGCCATCGGCCCATTGGGACAGCGCCGCGATGGCTCGCTGGACTACGTAGTGATGTTGTGGCCCGGAATTGATCGGCTCGGGGAAATCGACGCCCAGTGGATTGCGTCGCGGCGCCATCCGCTCGGCCAGCTCCTCCGCGGTCAGGAAGCCCGAGTCGGTGAACGATGCACCGACGCTGTAGGAGTCCGCGTGCGCGGCACCAGCCAGCTCCCAGAGCCGGAACCGGTCGGAGTCGGGCTGGCGGGCGGCAATCGAGCGCATGAGACCGACCACCTCGAACTCGGTTTGGAGCACGAGCACCGGCGCGGTCGAATCCGCACGCACCCGCGTACCGCCGTCCAGCGCCTCGGGGTCCACCAAGCCGGTCAGCGTGGCAGGGCGGCCCGGCCGCCCGTCGATGAGGTACGCGTCGTACGGCGAGCCATGCGGCGCAATGGCATTCACATATGTCACGAGCGTGGCCGCGGATTGGGACTGCCCGGCCGCGAGCAACTGCCGGGTCCCTGGCAGCAGCCTTCGAACCAGTTCTCCCGCCTGCCGGTAGATGTCGTAGCAGTAGGCATCCCCAGGGTGCGACAGATCGGCGTACCGCACCGGATCCGACTGCTTCAGCGGCGGCAGCAGGACCGAGTTCCAGGTGTCGTCTTCCTCGGCGGCCGCGGCCATGACGCTGCCGCCGTGGATCGGCGCGTACTGTGCGGAAACCCCGATCCAGGCCATCCGGGCCCGGATGAGATGCCGGTGTGCCAGCAGCCAGATCGGCGGCGCGTCCGCACCGGAGGAGGCGTTGAGCCACTCCACGACAGCGGTTCCGCAGTAGCCCTCGACCGGCCGGTACACCACGAGTCTGGTCGTGAACGGTGCGAGGCCGTCCGGCTCGGTCGCCCACTCCCCGTCGGCACCGGCCGAGCCGGTCAGGCGGTAGGACCCGGCTGTACCGGACAGGAGGTACTCCTCGGCGACGTAACCGACATCGGACAGTGGGAAGAACGTCGAGATCAGGTTGATCGGACCAGCCACTGGACCGGAAAGCTCCATCCCGAAACCCTAACAAGTGCTTGGTTTTTGGACAATCGCTGGACTCGCGCCGACCCGGCAGCGGGCGGGTCACTCCGGCTTGGCTGGGCAGCCCGCTGGTATGTACCCCCAAATCGGCACATGAGCGTCCCATTCCACCGCAATAATCCCGCCAACCGAAACGCACTGGAGCGCCCGTGGCGCGCCGACCGAGTCGGCCAGCGCGAGGCTGCCGAAGATCAACGCGCAGAGCGCCGTACGGGTCCCAGCTATGCACGCTGATGCCGATGACCGAGCGGCTTGTGTGGTCCGAAACCCCGCTCAGCTACTGGTGGACCATCGGTGCTCTATCGCCTGGCGAGCCACGGTCCACGCAGTTTCGAATTCCTCAGCCGTCATTTCGTCGAGGGCACTTCCCTCGAAGTCCCAATCGGCGGCGCTGCCCTCCGCGAGGACACCGTATTTGCCTTCATATGCCTGAACCTCAGCAATTCCCCCGTGGTCTCGCGCACGTATGACCTCCGCGAGCGCCGCAGCCGTGAGCGGCTCACCGTCAGCACCTCGAAGATCGACCTGTCGGTTCGGCCAGCCATCATCATCGAGTTCGATGAGGAGCCAGATGTCCTCGTCCGCGTAGTAGTCGCGAATCCACCGCATCCGACCAGTATTACGGCATCGGCCATTACTGAGGAACGCACTGACATGCCGCATACCGCGCTGGCCGAACCGGCCGGCGCGGGTGACGGTTGCTGTCGGTGGCCAGCCGCTAGAGACAAGCAGTCATGGTCGGTTCCTCGTCGAACCGGAAGGCCGCCGTCAGGGTTATTTGCTCTGGGAGGTGTAGGCGGGGAGGGCGGAGAGGCTGAGGCGGACGGCTTCGGCGCCGTAGGTGAGCATGTGGCGTTCGTAGGTGTCGAGTGCGTCGAGGAGGGTGGGGGTTTGGGTGAGGGTGCGGCGGAGGAGGTCGGCGTCGCGCAGGGCGGTGTTGGCGCCGTTGCCGCCGGTCGGTGAGGTGGCGTGGATGGCGTCGCCGAGCAGGGTGACCGGGCCGGGGGTCCAGCGTTGGCCGGGTTCGACCACTCGGATGGAGAGCAGGGTGCTGTTGTCGGGGTCGGACTGCTCGATCAGGGCGCGCAGGTCCGGGTGCCAGCCGGGCATTCTGGAAAGCACTGCCTCCTGCGGGGTTTCGGGGCCGAGTGAGCCGTTCGGGGGCAGGATCATGGCCCAGCGCACGTAGTCGTGGATGTCGGGCAGGGTCACTTCGGGGGCGAGCGCTTCGGCGGCCTGCTTCGGTGGGGTGCGGAAACGCATTGCGCCGAGCAGGAGACTCACTCCGTCGCCGGCGATCTTCGAGCCGAATGCTCGGGACAGGCTGGTGAACTGCTCGGTCAGCGGAGTGCGGCCGATGACGAACCGGACGCCCGTGTCGGTCGGGATGGTCTTCGGGGACAGGACCGATCGGACGGCTGAGTTGACGCCGTCGGCTCCGACGAGCAAGTCCGCGGTGACCGGATCGCGATCGGCGAACCGGGCTTCGACCCGGCCGTCGGCCAGCAGGTCGTAGCCGGTCAGTGCGCTGCCGGTGTGCACGGTCAGGCCGGTGAGCAGCAGGTGGCGGAGCACGTCGCGGTCGACCACAATGGCGTTGCGGCCCGGCTCGAGCTCGCCGATCTTGTTGAGCTGCGGGTCCAGGATCAGCCGCTCGCCGTAGGCGTCGCCGACTACGGCGTCCAGTAGCGGGTGCCAGCGCTCGGGTAGGCAGCCGCGCAGCGCGTCGAAGCCCACCTGGTTCAGCACCAGCCGGTAGCCCTGGAACCGGGCGGTGATCGCCGGATCCCGTTCGAACACCGCGGTCTCGATTCCGGCTCCGCGCAGACCCTGCGCCAGGCACAGGCCACCGAGACCGGCTCCGATAACGGAAACTCGCATTACGCACCTCCGAACGAACTTAGTTCTACTCTAACGAACATTGTTCTACTGGGGGAACTAAGTTCGTGTCAAGCTATAGTGACCGGCATGCCAGCAGCTCCCCGACAGCGCCGAGCGGCTCGTCACGCCCAATCCGCCGACGAGACCGCGGCGTCCTCGCGCCGCAAGGAGCCCATCACGGTCACTCGGATCACCGACGCCGCACTGGAGGTCGTCGCCACCGAGGGCTACGACGCGCTGACCATCCGCCGGGTCGCCGCGCTGCTCGGCACCGGGCCGTCGTCGCTGTACGCGCACATCGTCAACAAGGACGATATCGACGATCTGCTGGTCGGCAGGCTCAGTGCCGAAATCGTGCTGCCCGAACCGGATCCGGCCACCTGGCGCGATCAGCTCCTCGACGTGTTCAGCCAGATCCGCGACCAATACCTGAAATACCCCGGAGTCTCACGCGCCGCCCTGGCCATGGTCCCCACGAACCTCGAGGCCCTGCGGGTCCGGGAGGGAATGTTCGCGATCCTTCTTACGGGTGGAATCGAACCCCGCACCGCCGCATGGGCATTGGACGCGATGTCCCTCTACGTCAGTGCCTACGCCCTGGAGCAGTCGCTGGTCCAGCAGCGGCGCAAACACCCGAACCAGGAATGGGTCGTCAGCCGCGAGGAACTGGTGCAGCGGTTCACCGCGCTGCCCGCCGACACCTTCCCGCAAACCCGGCGCTACGCCGCCGAACTCACCTCCGGCACGGGCCCCGACCGCTTCACGTTCACCCTCACCCTGATGCTGGACAACCTGCACCCGTCGGCCTGACCGAGCCGGCCACGATGGTGGCACAGCTCGGCTGTACCCAGGGGCTCCGACCGGTTCGGTGCCTTGGGTCTGCGGGCCGGAACTAGCGGATCTCCAACTGATACGTGACTTCGACCCAGAAGCCGCCGGGCTCGTATTCGCCACCGAAGGTGAGGACGTAGTCGCCGGGTGCGAGATCGTCGAGGCGAACCCACAGGCCCCACGCCTTGGCCTTGAAGCGGCCGGTGTAGCCGAAGGGGGCGCCCGCTGCCGCCGTGACGCGGAATGCCTTGTCGTTGGTCACTGCTCGTACCGGCAGTGGGACTCCGTTCAAGGCGGCGTGGCCGGACGGCGCGGGCGCCACCGGCACCTCGCCACGCGCGAACAAGCCGTCCGGGACCTTCTGGAACATGTTGAAAGCCGGGAAGAAGATCGGTCGGCCGTGCGGGATCGTGCACCGCCGCTCGACTCGCCCACCGAAAGTGCCTGCCAGGAACCAGACATCCGTCGGCTGATCCATCGCGGCGAACTCGCCGGTCTCGTCGACTACCGGATTCTTGGCGTTCGGCACCGACATCGCCCACTGCCACCACCGTGCCGCCAGCTCGACGTCGCTACTCGCCATCTCTTTACCCCACACAACCATTGACGTGAAGAAGAGCGCGAGCCACGTCGGATCGCCCCCTTCCGAAGTGGACCTTTCGGAGGGTATACGAACCGTCCAGTCCGCGTCGCTGTGCGCCAACCGGGTGTCCGCGGCTGCCGAATCGACTGTGCGCTGAGGAGTTGGCACCTGTGTTACTTGGGCAGTGTCTCTTGCCGTCGACGCTGTGCGTGCCCTCCGGGCTCCGGAATATGTTGGCTCGCATACGCACCTTGGCTTGGAGCCGTGATGGAGTCGGTGCTGGAGGAGATCCGATGGTTTCTTCCGCTCGCCAGCGTGATCCACAGCTTCCGTACCTGGCCTAGGCGAGCCGGAAACCGGGCCCATGGACAGCGACGAGAAGGGCTGGCCGCCGGCAAACGTCGAAAGCCTGTGGGCGATTGATCCTTGACAGGTGACGGGAAGTGGGGGAGTGTACTGAACATGTTCAGTGAACGTGTTCAGTCGCGGGTCGAGGCGCGTGACTCGACGCGGCGGAAGGTGTTGGCGGCGGCTGAAAGGCTGTTCCGTGCACAGGGTTTCGCAGCGACAACCGTTCGGCAGATCGCCGCGGACGCCGGGGTCAGCACGGGGTCGGTGATGGCGGTCGGGGACAAGGACGCGTTGCTGGTCGCGGTGTTCGACGAATGGATCGGGGCGGTTCATCGGGCTCGTGGCGAGGGTGGGGAACTGCCCGAGGCGCCGGGCGAGGCTGTCATGGCGTTGTTCGAGCCGTTCATCGTGTACTTCGCGCAGGATCCCGGGCTGTCTCGCGAGTACAGCTCGATCATCGTCCGTGGCACGCACGAATCGGCGATCTTCGCCGAGCTCGCGTTGGCGCTGGTCGCTGAAATCGAGAACGTGCTCGCGGGGACCGGATTGGATCGGGCGGAGGCCGCGCGGCGGGCGCGGATCGTGTACTTCGCCTACCTGGGCATCGTGATGACCGCGGGAAACCAAGCCGCCGTCGGCGGGTCGCCACTCGAACAACTGCGTGAGGTCATCGGCTTCGCGCTGAGTGGGCCCGCCGACGGAAATCACTGACCGCGTATCGAATACGCGGTCCGGTTCGAATAGGGGAGAAACCGATGAAAATCGTGGTAGTGGGTGCTGGATACGCGGGAACCATCGCGGCGAACCGGCTGGCCAGGAGGGTGCGGGACGCGGAGATCACCGTGGTCAATCCGCGTGCGGAGTTCGTCGAGCGAGTTCGGTTGCATGAACAGATAGCCGGAACAGGGAGTGCGGCAACGCCTTTGACCGCGATGCTGCGGGCTGGAATCGCCTTGCGTGTCGGCGCGGTCGACAAGATCGGCGACGGCGTCCTCACCATGGGTGATGGTGGCGAACTCGGGTTCGACTACGCGGTGCTGGCGGTCGGCAGCACCGTGGAGGCACCGGCGGGCGCGGTCCCGGTAGGCACCTGGGAGGGGGCGCGGCAGGCACGAAACCAGCTGGGGCAGTTGACCGAGGACAACACGGTGACGGTTGTCGGGGGTGGATTGACCGGGATCGAGACCGCGAGTGAGATCGCCGCGGCACACCCGCGCCTGCGGGTCCGCCTGGTGGGCGCGGCCATCGGCGCGAGCTTGTCCCCGGGCGCGCAGCAGCGTGTGATCGACGCCCTCGAACGGCTGGGGGTGGACCTCGTACGAGACACGGTCGTCGACGTGGACGCCGGTGGCGGCACGATCACCCTCGGCTCGGGTGAGGTGCTGGCATCGGAGCTCACGCTGTGGGCGATCGTGTCGGGGGTGCCCGATCTGGCGGCGCGCAGCGGCCTGCCGGTGACCCGCGACGGTCGTGCGGTGGTCGACGAGTTCCTGCGCAGCACAGGTGATCCGAGGATCTTCGTCGTCGGCGATTGCGCCGCCGTGCCGAACGCCCGATTCGCCTGCGCGACCGCCACACCGCAGGGCGCGCACGCGGCCACGACGCTGGCGCGGTTGATCGCGGGCCGGGCGCCGAAGCGATTCTCCATGGGCTACACCGGCCAAGCGCTCAGCCTCGGGCGCCGAGACGGGGTCGTGCAAGCCTCGCGCCGCGATGACGTTCCACGCCGGCTCTATGTCTCCGGACGACTGGCCGCGTTCAGCAAAGAATCGATCAACCGGTACGCGAAATACGGCTCGCGCACAGCCAATTACGCGTGGCTGCCGGGTGCTGCGACGCAGTGAGACGGCGGCGCTCGGAACGATAACCAAGATCTCTGACACGCCAATGTGGACGATGCACACCGTGTTTCGAGCGCGAGGAGGAATCGTCGGCCGGGGCATGTTCGCCAGCCGCATTCGAGGCCGTAACCTCGTGCACGAGTAGGGAATTGATCTGAGCGGAGAGGCCGGGTGGCCCCGAGTCCGGGGCAAACCGGTTGGGGGTCAGGGCTGTTCGCGCCAGGGGGCGAGGAGGAGGGTGCAGGCTCGGTGGACGTCGGAGACGGCTTGGGGGGTGGTGAGGCGGCCGGCGATGGTCCAGGTGAGGATGCCGTAGGTGCATTGTTCGAGGAGGCGGGCCAGGCGGCGGTCCTCGTCGGTGGGGGTGGTGATGCCGGCGGCGGAGAGGATGCGCTCGGGCATGATGTGGTCGGTTTCGAGGACGGCCGCCGCGGCGGAGGAAGCCGCGGCGGGGGGTTCGGCGCGCAGTGCGTGGCCTTCGGCGCGGACGGCGTTCATCGAGACGATCATGGCGCGGGCCAGGTGGGGGTGGCGGAGGAGTTCATCGACGGCGGCGGCCAGGAATTCGGACGCGCCCGTGATCGGGTCGCCGGGAACCGGGGTGGGGTGGGGCAGTTCGCGGACAGCGCCGTCGAGGACGCCTGCGAAGAGGTGGTGTTTGGAGGGGTAGTAGCGGTACAGGGTGCCGAGGGCTACTCCGGCGGACTGGGCTACTTCGGACATCTGGACTCGTTCGAGGCCGTGCTCGGCGCCGAGGCGGGCGGCGGAGCGGAGGATGGCGCGCTGGCGTTCCAGCTGCCGGGCCGTCGAGACGCGGCCGGGGGCGCGGGAGTCCTGGATGCGCGGCATGGAACCACCTTCTGTCCGATAACTAGAATTCACTCTAGTTTTTCTGGGTGGAAGTTTGTAGAACTGGAAGGGACCGAGTTCGATCTCACAGGTGAGGGAGTCGCAATGAGCGGTGTAGACCCGCAGCGTTATGGGCCGTGGGCGGTCATCACCGGGGGATCGGAGGGGGTCGGACGGTCGTTCGCGAGGGAACTCGCGGCCGCCGGGATCGGGCTGCTACTGGTGGCTCGGCGGGCCGAACCGCTGGAGGCCACGGCCGCGGAATGCCGGGAGCTCGGGGTCGAGGTGCGGACGCTCGCAACCGATCTGACCGACCCTGCGGCGGTAGGCCGGATCGTGGCCGCGGTCGAGGACGTCGAGGTCGGGCTGCTGGTGCTCAATGCCGGGGCCAATACCCACAGTGCGCCCTTCGTCGACGGCGATCTGACCGCGTTCCAGCAGGTCATCGATCTGAACATCACCGCGCCGCTCGGACTGATCCACCACTTCGGGGCGCGGATGAAAACCCGTGGGCGGGGCGGGATCCTGATGGTCGGGTCGCTCGCGGGATATCTGGGGTCGCAGCATCACACCGTGTACGGCGGGGTGAAGGCGTTCGGGCGGATCTTCGCCGAAAGCCTGTGGCTCGAACTCGGCGAATACGGGGTCGACGTCCTGGAACTGGTGCTCGGGGTGACGCGGACACCCGCCATGGAACGGGTCGGCCTCAACTTCGACGTGCCCGGCATGACGGTGTCCGAACCCGATGACGTGGCGCGCGAAGGACTGTCGAACCTCGGGCACGGTCCGGTCCACATCATGTCCGGCAACGAGGCAGGGGCCGCGCAGCGCAACGACCCGGATCGGGCGACCGCCGTGCTGCGCGCCGATCGCGGAATGCGACGGCTCATGGGACTGCCCGAGCGGGTGGCGCGATGACCGTGCGGCTCGGACTGTCCACACCCATCGTCGTGCAGTTTCCGGGGATCGCGTCACCGTGGGAAGCCACGGCCGGGGCGGAGGAACTCACCCGGATCGCCAGGGCCGCCGACGAACTCGGGTTCGACCACCTCACCTGCGCGGACCACGTCGGGGTGCCCGCCGCGGCGGCCGCCGTGCGCGGCGCGACCTACTGGGATCCCCTCGCGACACTGTCCTATCTGGCCGCGCACACCAGCCGGATCCGGCTCGCCACCTCGGTGCTCGTGCTCGGCTACCACCATCCGCTGGCATTGGCCAAGAGCTACGGGACCCTCGACCGGCTGAGCAACGGCCGCGTCGTGCTCGGCGTCGGAGTCGGTTCTCTCGCCGAGGAATTCGCGCTGCTCGGCGCGGCCTGGGAGGACCGGGGCGCACTCGCCGACGCGGCATTGGCACGACTGAAACGGGCCTGGGGCCGCCGGGAAGCCGAGGACTTCGTCATCGAACCCCATGCGATCGACCACGCCGTGCCGATCTGGGTCGGCGGCCGCACCCGCCGATCCCTGCGCCGGGCGGTGACACTCGGCACCGGGTGGGTGCCGTTCGGGCTGAAGGCCGAGCAGATCGCCGACATGCTCGCCACGGTGACGGTTCCCGAGGGCTTCGACATCGTGCTCTCGCCCGGCGCCCCGCTGGATCCGCAAGGCGACGAAGCGGATTCGCTGCGCAGGCTCACGGCATTGTGCGACGCGGGCGCCACCCACCTGACCTGCACCGTGCGCGCCACCGACGCCGGGCACTACTGCGAGCAACTCGCCGCTCTCCGCGAACTCGTCGACTGCCATCTCGTCTAGCAGAAGGACTCCCATGACCGACGAGCGTCTCGCCGCCCTCGAAGCCCGGCTGCTGCGCCTCGAGGACGAGCTCGCCATCACGCGACTGATCGCCTCCTACGGCCCGCTCGTGGACGCCGGGGTCGCCGACGAGGTCGCCGAATTGTGGACCGAGGACGGCGAATACGACGTCGAGGGCTGGCACATGCGCAGCCGCGAAGACGTGCGCGCCATGGTCGACTCGACCGCGCATCAATCACTGATCGCGGCCGGATCGGCGCATTTCCTGGGCCCGGCGGCGGTCACCCTGGATGGCGACACCGCCGAAGCCGTGTGCGAATCCCTGCTGATCCGCCACCGCGACGGCGAGTTCTTCGTCTGGCGTGCCGGGGCCAACCACTTCCGCCTCGCCCGTACCCCCGAAGGCTGGCGGTTCACCAGTCGTGTCACCCGCGTTCTGGACGGTTCCGACACGGCTCGCGGACTGCTCCGCGCGCCCTGGACCGGCGCGAATATCACTTCCGAATAGAAATGAGGGTCCCCTAACGACAGGGGCGTTTCACCCAGTTATGGTTAGCGTCACCTAACGCCGAACCTGGGCGTTTCGTTGGAAGGACTGACATGAACGGACGAGCGAGCGGTACCCCGGGCCGCAAGACCCTGCTGCGGGTGTCCGCGCTGGGTGCGGCGCTGGTCGTGGCGGCGGCGTGCGGCAGCACGAAGTCGGACTCCGACGACGTCAAGGCCCTCGACGGCAACCATTACGCCCAGGTCAACATCGCCTCCAACAAGGCATCCGACAAGGCCCAGTTCACCGACCCCAACTTCATCAACGCCTGGGGCATCGCGGACCGGCCCAAGGGCGCGGGCGGCCACTTCTGGGTCGGCGCGGGCGGCTACTCCTTCCAGTACGTCGGCGACGTCACCAAGTCCCCGGACGCCAAGTACCAGAAGATGTTCCAGGACCCGCTCAAGCTGGTCACCATCCCCGGCGCCGACTCCATCCCGGACGAGGACGGCGACGAGGGCGAGGGCAAGACCACCGGCGTCGTCTTCAACCCGGCCCCGATCACCTCCGACATCTTCCTGGTGAAGGACCAGCCCGTCAGCTACGACGGCAAGGACGAGAAGCTCACCGGCTCCGCGCGATTCATCTTCGCCACCGACTCCGGCAAGATCTCCGGCTGGACCGAGCAGGGCGCGGGCGGCGCGATCGTCCGCCACGACGGCCCCGCTGTCCTCGAATACGACGGCACCGCCCAGGGCATGAACTTCAAGGGCATCGCCCTCGACCCGTCCGGCACCAAGCTGCTGGCCGCCGACTTCGGCAAGGACCCGCAGGTCCGCACCTTCGACAAGAACTGGAAGCTGGTGCCCACCACCGGTTTCGCCAACCCCTTCGCCACCGGTGACGCCGTCGACCCGGCCGACGCCACCAAGGGCAAGAAGATCAAGGTCGGCGACCCGGCCCCGTTCAACGTCGCCACCATCGGCGACCGCGTGTTCGTCACCTACGCCATCACCGGCTCCGAGGGCGGCGACCCGAACAAGCTCAAGGTCGGCGAAGAGGACTCCCTCGACAAGGACCAGGAGAAGAAGGAAGGCAACAAGGCCAAGAAGGGCCAGGTCGCCGAATTCGACAAGAGCGGCAAGCTGGTTCGCACCATCGACGCCGACGGCCGCCTCAACGCGCCGTGGGCCGTCGTCGTCGCCCCGCAGGGCTTCGGACCGCTCTCCGGCAAGCTGCTGATCGGCAACTTCGCCGGCGCCGGCCACATCCTCGCCCTCGACGACCAGTCCGGCAAGTTCGTCGACTACCTGCGCGACGCCGACGGCAAGCCCGCCGAGATCGACGGCCTGTGGGGTCTGATGTTCGGCAACGGTGAGAGCCTCGGCGACGCCGACGCGCTGTACTTCACCGCCGGGCCGAACTCCGAGAAGGAAGGCCTCTTCGGCAGCCTGCGGCTGAAGTAAGTCCCGAAACATGCGGGCCCCGAGCTGAACTCAGCTCGGGGCCCGAGTTCTTTCCGGGTCTCAGTGCGCGCCGTGACGAAGGCCGTAGATGGCGAGGCGGACCCGGTTGGGGGAGCCGGTCTTCGCCATCAGGTTGGTGACGTGGGTTTTGACGGTGGTGACGCCCAGGACCAGGCGTGCGGCTATCTCGGCATTGGACAGGCCCTCGGTGAGCAGGGCCAGCACATCCGCCTCACGGCGGGTCAGCGTGAACAGTTCCGGGGGAGTGTCGAGTTCGCCGTCGGCGCGTGCGGCCACCGCCGATTCGACCAAGCGGTGCAGGACGTCCGGGGAGAACGGGCGTTCGCCGATCGCGGCGCGGCGGATGCCGTCGAGCAGGTCGGCGGGAGCGGCGTCCTTGACGAGGAATCCGCAGACCCCGGCTTCCAGCGCCGGATACAGGTGATCGTCGTCGTCGAAGGTGGTCAGGGCCAGCACCCGGGCGGACGGGCGGGCGGCCAGGATGCGTTCGGTCGCGCGGATTCCGTCCATGCCGGGCATGCGCAAGTCCATCAGGATGACGTCGGGTGTGGTGTCCGCGGCCAGTCGCACGGCGTCCGAACCGCCGGAAGCCTCGCCGATCACCTCCAGGTCGTCGGCGGTGTGGCACAGCATGCGCAGGCCCGCGCGGACCAATTGCTGATCATCGACGAGGAGTACGCGGATCGTCATGCGGCCGCGCCGATGCGCCGCGGGAGACGGGCGGTGATCCGCCAGCCGGAACCGTTCGGTCCGGCGTCGAACAGGCCGTCCAGTAGCTCGACCCGCTCGCGCAGCCCGATCAGGCCGACCCCGCCGGGCAGCCGGGACGGGGCCGGTCGTGGAGAGCCGTTGTCCCGTAAGGCGAAATCGAGGTCGCCGGTGCTGTCGACGGAGATGGTCAACCACACGCTGGTCTCCGGTCCGGCATGTTTGACGGCATTGGACAGCCCTTCCTGGGTCAGGCGCAGCACGGTCAGCGCGCGTAAGGCGTCCACCGCCGTGATGTCCACGGCCACGTTCGCGGTCACGGCCAGGCCGCCACGGCGGGCGCGTTCGACGGTCTCGGTGAGCGCGGCGGGCAGGTCCGCCGGGGACAGGAAGGATGCGCCGTCACTTGCCGGATCGCGCAGGATCGTCACCAATTTCCGCAGATCGGTGAGGGTTTGCTTGCCGGTGGCGTGGATGTCGTCGAGGACCTCGAGGAGTACGGGCGGCGCGTCCGGTACCGCGTGGCGGGCGACTCCGACCCGTAGCACGGTCGAGGAGACGTGATGGGCGATCAGGTCGTGGAGTTCGCGGGCGATGGCGGTCCGTTCGGATTCCCGGGCTGCGGCGATCTCGCCCTCCCGGCGCTGCTCGAGCGCGTCGGCCTCACGGGCGGACTGTTCGGCGCGGGCCCACGCGGCGCGCAGCAGACCGCCGATGAACAGCGGCAACACGGCCATCACCACCGCGCGATACAGCATCACCGCCGTTCCGCCGACCGGATGCAGCAGGTAGGCGGCCCCCAAGGCGACCGCGGCCAGGCATGAGCGCCAGCCGCCGCGGCGAGCGGTCAGCTCCGCGTGGGCGAATGCCGCCGCCACCTTCGCGACAATCGGTCCGGTATGGCCGAATTCGAAGCCGAGGACCAGCAGCCCGGTCGTCAGCAAAGAGGCCGCCATCGGGCGGCGCACCCCGAGAGCTGTCGCCAGCACCGCGAGAAGGCCTGTCGCCCAGTCGAAGACCGTCGGCTGGTTCCCGAGCAGCAGCAGACAACCGGCTGCCGGCACCGCGAGCACGGCGAGGCGGACCGGCAGCATGCGCTCGCCGAGCAGCGACTCGGCACTTCGGGTGACGCCGGAGGAACCAACCACGTTCCCATGATGGCGCACGCGCAGGGCGTGGCGATTCCTCCGCAGGGAGGAGATCGTTCTCCGACATCGGGCCATTGGGAGGGGCCCGTGGTCGGATCCCTCGCGCCGGTTCGGCGGCGAGGGTGAAAGGCATGAGCCTCAACGACAATCCGACGAACGACGACACGAAGACGGGTAAGTCCTCTGATCCGGACGCGCAGTCACCACAGCGGGGTCCCAGCCGCCGCCGGGTCCTGGGTGCGGTGGCCGGGGGACTGGTGGCCGGCGCGGCCGCGGGGGTCGCGAGCGGAGTCGCGCTCGCGGCCGACGCGAATCCGCCACACCTGCGCCCCTCGGCGCGACGGTTCGAGAACAAGGTCGTCGTGATCACCGGAGCGACCTCCGGGATCGGCGCCGCCGCGGCCCGCCTGTTCGCCGCCGAGGGCGCGCGCGTCGCGTTCTGCGGACGCCGCGTCGACCGGGGTCGCGCCGTCGAGCGCGAGATCCGCTCGGCGGGAGGCGAAGCCACCTACATCCACGCCGACGTCCTGATCGAATCCGATGTCCGTGACTTCGTCGACGCCGCCGTGCAGCGCTACGGCGGACTCGATGTCGCGTTCAACAATGCGGGCATCACCATCCAGAAGCCCCTGCACGAGTACTCCGCCGACGAGTTCGACCGTGTCGTGAACACCAACCTGCGCGGCAGCTTCCTGGCCATGAAATACGAGATCCCGCACCTGATCCGCCGCGGCGGCGGAACGATCGTGGTCACCGCGTCGAGCAATGCGCTGGCCACCGATTCCGGCCGCGCCGCCTACACGGCGAGCAAACGAGGTCTCGTCGGCCTGGTCCAATCCGCGGCACTGGACTACGCGGGTCACGGGATTCGCGTCAACGCCCTGGTCCCGGGAACCACCGACACCGACCTCGTCCGCAACGCGAGCCCGATCGGCCACCTACCCGACGACGCCTACCGGGTCGCCATGAAGCAGTGGGCCGCATCGAATGTGCCCGGCCTGGGCAGGCTCGCCACGCCGGAGGAGATCGCGGCCTTCGCGCTGACCCTGGCCTCGCCCGAATTCCCCTACCTCACCGGCGCGCAACTGGTGATCGACGGCGGAAAGACCGCACACGCTTGATGATTCCCTCAGCTCGCTCCCACCCCCAGCGCGGTGAGCAGCACCAGAACGACGGTGATCACGGCGAACAGGCCGTGGCCGCCGACCACCAGCACGGGGAAATGCCGTTCCGCCGGTTCCCGGCCCGGGATCGACACCGGAGCCGGTTCCGCGTCGGCAACGCGGGACGCCCGGTAGATCGGGAGCCAGCGCAGCAGCATCACGAAACCGAGCGCCGCCACCGGCACCAGGAAGCCGAAGGCGACCCAGGCCAGAGCGTCGGAATCGACGACGAGATAGATGATCCACAGCACCAGCCCGATCACGGCCAGCAGGAAATGGCCGAAGATGACGGGCGGGGGCAGGTGGCTGGTACGTGGTTCGCGCACACCGCCTTTGGCGATCCAGGTGCCGAGCAGGACGAAGCCACCCGTTGCGGTGAGCAGCCAGGTGATCAGTGCCGCGATGGCCATGACGAACTCCTGTCGAATGCGAGGGGATGGGGATTCAGCGGCGGAAACCCTCCGCCTGGGTGGACTCGTCGGCGACCCGGACGCCGTAGCGGTAGGCGAGCTTGCCGCCGAGATAGCCGGAGACCGACAACGTCGCCAGCGCGACCAGCGACAGCACCAGCGGGCCGATCGGCACCGCGCCGTCGGGCGAGCCGCGCCACCAGAAGTTCAGGGCGAAAGCCGCGGTCACCGCCAGATTCAGGCTCAGGTGCGTCAACCCGATGCGGAAGGCCAGGGTTCCGGCCGGAATGGCCAGGAAATCCAGGAACCCGACGGTCGCCGCGGCCAGCGCGCCCAGCACGCCGATGGCGATCAGCCACCGCGCGCCGTAGGCCAGCGCGTCCGGATCTCCCGCCACATGTGAGGCCAGGTCGAAGACCACGCTCGCCACCCACGCCCCGATGGGCACGGTGACCAGGATCGGATGGAACGGATGGCCGTAGGGCCCGGCCAGCACCGCACTCACCGGACGCTTCGCCCGCTGGGGATCAGCGGTCATGACAACCTCCCAACCAGGTCGGACAGGGCTACTTGCCGCATACCCGTTCCCGCTCGGAGATCACGATCGGCGCTATCGTGAGTTCGTGTGACCAGCGCTTCCGAGCCGACCCTGACCGCCGCCCTGGCCGATCTGGCGGCCCTGGAGGACCCAAGGCCCGCGCCGTCAATGAGCGGCACGTCGACGACCACGGCGTCAACCTCACCAAGCTGCGTGCCCTCGCCATCGACATCGGCGAACGTCTCGAGGTGGGGGCTAGTCCATGGCTTTGCCGACGAACCAGAGGGTGAGGACGGCGCCCAGGGCGATGCCGGCGCCGTAGTGGCCGGGGGAGAGGGCGTAGGTGTAGGTGGATACGGCGAGGATGACCGCGGCGGTGATGAAGAGCAGTCGCTTCACGTTTGGCTCCACAAGGCGGGATTCAACCGTATGAGGGGCGGGGACCGGCGCACCATGGGATGGGCGGCGTGGTGGCGGTGGTGGGGCGCGCGGGGGCGAGTCGGGGGGAATTGGGCAGGGGAGCGATGAATTCGGGGCCGGGACGCCGTCGTATCAGGTAAGCGCGCGAGACATTCGACTACTGATCGGCAAGGAGCACACTGATGCGCAAGGTAACGGCGGGACTGTTCATTTCGCTCGACGGAATCGTGGCGGAGCCCCAGGACTGGCACTTCCCGTACTTCAATGACGAGATGGGGGAAGCGGTTTCGGCTCAGATCGCCGGGGCGGACACCCTGGTGTTCGGGCGGGCCACCTATGCAGGGTTCGCGGGAGCATGGCCCGAGCGGGAGGCCGCGGGCGGCGAGGACGCCGGATTCGCGAAGGCGCTCGGCGATATGCGGAAAGTCGTGGTCTCGCACCAGGATCTGGAGTTCACGTGGCGGAACTCCGAGCAGCTGCGCGGCGACCTGGTCGAGGGCGTCACGGCGCTCAAGGCGGAAGACGGCGGGGATATCGCGATGAGCGGCTCGCCGTCGGTGGTGGTGCAGCTGCTCGCCGCCGGACTGGTGGACGAGCTGCATCTGCTGGTGCATCCGGTGGCGCTGCGCAACGGCGGGGTGCGGCTGTTCGACGACGGGAATTCGGTTCCGCTGCGGTTGATCTCGGCCACGCCGTTCAAGACCGGGGTGGTGCACATGGTGTACGGGCCCGCCGAGGAGCCCGCGCCCGCGGGGTACGCGGAGGCGGCGGGTCTCATCTCCTGATCACCCACCGACGCGAAAGCCGGTCCCGGGAACCGAACCCGGGACCGGCTTTTCGATGTCGAGCGGCCTACTTGCCGTAGGAGCCACCGGCCGAGCCGCTGGCTACCAGGCACAGCGGGTTGTTGACCATCAGCATCTGCGCCGAACCCGACGACGAACCGGTGAGCCCGGAATCGAGGGCGGGCGTGTTCGGCGGAGTCGCGGCGGGATCGCCCGAACCGCCGAGCCGCATGGACCGGCCGTCGGAGTTCGGATCCGCCGGGGCGCCCAGCAGATCCAGCACCGTCGGGGTGATGTCGGCCAGCGCGTAGCCGTTGTTCTGGGCGCCGGCGGTGAAGTCGGGGCCGCGCGCGATCACGAAACTCGCTGTCTCGTAGGCGCTCTGACCGCCGTGCCCGCCCTCGGGCTTGTGGCCGTGATCGGTGGTCACCAGGATCGTCCAGCGCTCGTCGGCGTGCGTGCGGGCCCGGTCGTCCACCGCCTTGGTGATATTGCCGACCAGCGTGTCCACCCGGCCGATGGCGTCACGGTAGGCCTGCGGCCATACCCCGCGCAGCGTGTGGCCGACGATATCGACCTGATCGAGGTGGGTGAAGGTGAAATCGGCGCCGTCGTCGGTGATCGAGGACACCACCTTCGACGCCGCGACCGAATCCGCCGTCGTCTCACAGACTCCCGCGCCCGTCGGGTCGACCTGCGTCACCGACACCTTGTCGGCCGCCGGACTTCCGGTCCGCGCGATCATGCCGATCTTGTCCCAGGTGCCCAGCGACGCCGTCGCCAGACTCGGCTTGTAGCGCTCCAACTGCGTGAACACCGTCGGATACTGCGCGAAAGGGGTGGGGTTGCAGGTGGCGTCGTTGTCCTTGATGCCGTGCTTGGTGTCCCACACGCCGGTCAGCGCCGTCGCCCACGAGACGCAGGACATGGTGGTGTGCGGGGCGATCGAGGTCCGGGCCAGGGTGCCCTGCGCGGCGAGCAGGCCCAGGTTCGGCGCGTTCGCCGCCTGCACCTCGCTCCACAGGGTGCCGTCGATGCCGATCACCACGACCTTGTTCACCACGGGAGCGGCCGTCGCCGGGGCGGCCGACGCCAGCGGGAGTGCGGCCAGCGCGACGGCGGCCACCCATGCACGAGTTCCAGACATGCGCGGCAGGTTAGCGGGGGTTCGGCACTTCCGCAGCAAATTCGGACAATTGACCAAAAATGGTCCGCTGATAGTGAACGGCTACCGCCGTCGGCGGGCCCGCTGCTGCTCGATCGCCTCGAAACGCAACTGCAGACCGTCGGTGAAGGCCGACAGCGCCAATTCGAAACTCTCGGCATCGATTTCGTCGGCCTTGGCGCGCAGCAGGTGCGCCTGCTCGAGATGCGGGTAGCGGTCCCGATACACCTGCACGTCGTCGACGAAGCCGCGCGAGAAGGAACCCATGGTCGCGCCCATGACCAGATAGCGGGTGGCCGCGCCGATCATGGTGGCGTCGCGCGGCGGCCAGCCCGCGGCGACCAGACCGCCGTGGACCGCGTCGGCGGCGCGCAGATTCTCGTCGCGGGTGCCGGGGCCCGCCGCCAGGTAGGCCACGAAGTTGGGGTGCCGGACCAGGGCGTCGCGATAGGAGTGCGCCCAGTGGGTGAGGCCGACCCGCCAGCCCTGATCGAACGCCGAGACGTCGACGCGAGCCATCAGACCGCCCGCGATGTCGTCGAGCACCGCGTCCTTGGTGGGGTAGTGGGTGTAGAGCGAGGCCGCCTGCACGCCCAGTTCGGCGGCCAGCTTGCGCATGGAGAGCTCACCGAGCCCGTCACGGTCGATCAGGGTCAGGGCCGCGTCGCGAATGCGTTCGCGGCTCAGCAACGGCACTTTCGGCCGGGCCATCGGGCTCACCTCCTGCGGTCGATCGGCCGGTGCGACACCGGCGGACGTCGAATTTAACACCCGGTCCTTGATAAACCGAACACTGTTAGGATAACTTCGAGTCATAAACCTAACAACGTTTGGTTAGGAGCTATCGCAACCATGGACTTCGAACTCGGCGAGTCGCAGCGCGAACTACGCGAACTGGCCCGCGCCTGGGTCGACAAGGAAGTCGTCCTGTACGCCGCCGCGTGGGACCGGGCCGAATCGGTGGACACCGCCATCGTCGGCAAACTCGGCGACATGGGCTTCCTCGGCATCGAGATCCCCGAGGAGTACGGCGGCTCCGGCGGCACCGCCCTGGACTACTGCCTGCTGCTCGAGGAACTCGGCCGCGGCGACAGCTCGGTGCGCGGCATCGTGTCGGTGTCCCTGGGCCTGGTGTCGAAGTCGATCAAGACCTACGGGACCGAGGCGCAGAAACGGGAATGGCTGCCGCGGCTGTGCGCCGGGCAGGCGCTGGGCTGCTTCGGGCTCACCGAACCCGGCACCGGCTCGGACGCGGGCAGCCTGATCACCAAAGCCGTTGCCGACGGCGACGATTGGCTGCTGTCCGGCACCAAGATCTTCATCACCAACGGCACCTGGGCCGATGTCGCCATCATCTTCGCGCGCACCGGCGGGCCCGGCCCCAAGGGCGTCACCGCGTTCCTGGTGCCCACGGACGCACCCGGTTTCACCCGCACCGAGATCAAGGGCAAGCTCGGGCTGCGCGGCCAGGCCACGGCCGAACTGGTTCTCGACCAGGTCCGGGTGCCCGACGCCAATCGGCTCGGCGACCTCGGCCAGGGCTTCAAGATCGCCATGGCCGCCCTCGACAAGGGCCGCATGGGTGTGGCCGCAGGATGCGTCGGCGTCGCGCGCGGCTGCCTCGAGGAGTCGGTGAAATACGCCGGGCAGCGCGAGCAGTTCGGCAAGCCGATCGCCGCGTATCAGCTGGTCCAGGAACTCATCTCGGACATCGCCGTCGACGTGGAGGCGGCGCGGCTGCTCACCTGGCGGGTCGCGGACCTGGTGGAGAAGGGCAAGCCGTTCGGCACCGAGGCCTCGGTCGCCAAACTCTTCGCCAGCGAGGCCGCGGTGAAGGCCGCCAACAATGCCATCCAGGTGTTCGGCGGCTACGGCTACATCGACGAGTACCCGGTCGCGAAGTACCTGCGCGACGCCCGTGTCCTCACCCTCTACGAGGGCACCAGCCAGATCCAGAAACTGCTCATCGGCCGCGCCCTCACCGGCGTGAACGCCTTCAACTGACCACTCACCCAGGGAGATACCCAAGATGTCGAAAGTCGCAGTCGTCACCGGCGCCGCCCGCGGAATCGGCGCGGGCACCGCGGCCCGCCTGGCCGCCGACGGATTCGCCGTCGCCATCGTCGATCTCGACGAAGCCGCCTGCAAGGACGCCGTGGACGCCATCGCCGCCGCGGGCGGGACCGCGATCGCGGTGGGCTGCAACGTCACCGACGAGGCCCAGGTCGCCGCCGCGTTCGAACGCATCGCCGCGGAACTGGGCTCGGTGGACGTGCTGGTCAACAACGCCGGCGTGCTGCGCGACAACCTGCTGTTCAAGATGTCGGTCGACGACTGGGATCTGGTCATGTCCGTGCACCTCAAGGGCGCCTTCCTGTGCACCCGCGAGGCTCAGAAGTACATGGTGAAGCAGAAGTCCGGCAAGATCGTGAACACCTCCAGCGTGTCCGCGCTCGGCGCCCGCGGGCAGGCCAACTACTCGGCCGCCAAGATGGGCATCCAGGGCCTGACCCGCACGCTCGCCATGGAATTGGGGCCGTTCGGCATCAATGTGAACGCCGTCGCGCCCGGATTCATCGTCACCGAGATGACCGACGCCACCGCCGCCCGCGTCGGCGTCTCGCCCGAGGAGTTCCGCGCCGAGGCCGCCAAGATCACGCCGCTGCGCCGCGTGGGTGAGCCCGCCGACATCGCCAACGTGGTGTCGTTCCTGGTCTCCGACGACGCCTCGTTCGTCACCGGGCAGACCATCTACGTCGACGGCGGCCGTCGCCTCTAATCGCGAGAGAGATATCCATGCAGAGAACAGTTTTCGACAAAGACCACGACGCCTTCCGCGAGACCGTGCGCGCCTTCATCGAATCGGAGGTCGTGCCGGTCTACGAGGAGTGGTACGCCGCCGGGATCGCGCCCCGCGACTTCTACTACAAGCTGGGCGAACTCGGCGTCTTCGGCATCGAGGTGCCCGAGGAGTACGGCGGCGCGGGCATCGAATCGTTCAAGTTCCAGGCCATTCTGATGGAGGAGTGCGCGCGGGCGGCGGTGTCGTTCGGCGGGTCCGGGGTGCATGTCGGGCTGTGCCTGCCCTACATCAAGAACCTGGCCACCGCGGAGCAGAAGCAGCGCTGGCTGCCCGGCTTCGTCACCGGCGAGATCATGTTCGCCATCGCCATGACCGAACCCGGCACCGGCTCCGACCTCGCCGGAATGCGCACCACGGCAAAGCTTTCCGAGGACGGCACGCACTACGTGCTGAACGGGTCCAAGACCTTCATCACCGGTGGTGTGCTCGCCGACCGGGTGATCGTGTGCGCCCGCACCGCCGCACCCGCCGAGCACGATCGCCGCCACGGCATCTCGCTGTTCGTGGTGGACACCACGTCCGCCGGGTACAGTGTCGGCCGCAAGCTCGACAAGCTGGGACTGAAGGTCTCCGACACCGCCGAACTCAACTTCACCGACGTGCGGGTGCCGGTCGAGGATCTGCTCGGCGAGGAGCACAAGGGCTTCTCCTACCTCGGCCAGAACCTCCCGCAGGAGCGGCTGTCCATCGCCGTCGGCGCGTACGCGCAGGCCAAATCCGCGATTCGGTTCGCCAAGGAATACACCCAGCAGCGCAATGTCTTCGGGCAGCCGGTCGCCAGCTTCCAGAACACCAAGTTCGAGCTCGCCGCCTGCCAGGCCGAGGTGGACGCCGCCGAAGCCGTGGTCGACCGGGCGCTGGAAGCCCTCGACGCCGGCACCCTGACCGCCGCGGACGCCGCGTCGGCCAAGCTGTTCTGCACCGAGGTCGCCCACCGGGTCATCGACCGCTGCCTGCAGCTGCACGGCGGGTACGGGTTCATCAATGAATACCCGGTCGCCCGCCTCTACGCCGACAACCGCGTCAACCGGATCTACGGCGGCACCAGCGAAGTCATGAAGATGATCATCGCGAAGGACATGGGGCTGTAGATGAACGCGACCCTGTCCCTGGCCAGCATCCTCGCCGAACCGGCGTGGCGGCGGCCCGACCATCTCGCCCTCATCGAGGGCGAACAGCGCATCACCTTCCGCGAACTGTGGCGGCAGGCGCGCGAACAGGCCGGGGCCCTCATCGAACTCGGGGTCCGGCCGGGGGACCGGGTCGCGCTCATGGGACCCAATACCGCGGACTTCCCGCGCGCGTACTTCGCCATCCTGGCGGCGGGCGCGACCGTGGTGCCGGTGCATCTGCTGCTCACCGCCGACGAGGCCGAATACGTGCTGCGCGACAGCGGTGCCACGGTGATGGTGTGCCATCCGATGGTCGAGGCCGTCGGCCAGGAGGCGGCGAGCCGCGCCGGAATCCCCTGCGTGAACCCGAAAGAGCTGACCGGGGAAGCGATCCCGGCGTTCGTGGCCCGCAGTCCGCTCGACACCGCCGTCGTGTTCTACACCAGCGGCACCACCGGCCGCCCCAAAGGCGCGGAACTCAGCCACCTCAATATGGTCATGTGCGCGACGGTCAACGCCTTCGACGCCAACGAGGTCAAACGTGAGGACATCGCGCTGGGCGCGCTGCCGCTGTTCCACGTGTTCGGGCAGACCGTGTCCATGAACTCGCACTGGCGGCTCGGCGCGACCCTGGTCCTCATGCCGAGATTCGATGCGGCACAGGCCATCGAGCTCATGGTCGCCGAGAACGTCAACACCTTCCACGGCGTGCCCACCATGTACCACGGGCTGCTCGAGGCCGCGGCGACCGCGACCACGCTGCCCGCGCTGCGGCTGTGCATCAGCGGCGGCGCCGCCATGCCGCCGGTCATCATCGAAGAGTTCGAGAAGGTGTACGGCGCGCACATCCTCGAGGGCTACGGGCTGTCCGAAACCTCGCCCACCGCAACGGTGAACCAGCCGCTGCTCGGCCCCGAGACCGGCACCGTCGGGCACCCGGTGTGGGGCGTCGACGTCGAGATCGCCGACGCCGCCGTCCGCGAACGCATCGACCTGCAACCCGCCGGCACCATCGGCGAGGTCGTGATCCGCGGCCACAATGTGTTCGGCGGCTACACCGGACGACCCGACGCCACCGCGGAAGTCATGGTGGACGGCTGGTTCCGCACCGGGGACCTCGGCGTCAAGGACGAGGACGGCTACCTGCGGATCGTGGACCGGATCAAGGAGATGATCATCCGCGGCGGGTTCAACGTGTACCCGACCGAGGTCGAGGCCGCGCTGCTGCGGCACCCGGACATCTCGCAGGTCGCGGTGATCGGGGTACCGGACGAGAACTACGGCGAGGAGATCCTCGCGGTCGTCGTGCCGTCGGGACCACTCACCGCCGAGGAGGTCATCGAGTACGCGAAAGAGCATGTGGCCCGGTACAAGTACCCGCGCCGCGTCGAGTTCGTCACCGAGCTGCCGATGGGGCCGACCCACAAGATCCTCAAACGCGAATTGAAGCAGCGATACCTCTGAAGGGCAGGACCATGATCGACTTCAGCGACTTCGACGCACTGCGGGCCGCCGCCGGAACCGAACTCGGCGTCAGCGACTGGATCACCGTCGACCAGCAGCGCATCGACACCTTCGCCGACGCCACCGACGACCACCAGTGGATCCACGTCGACGCCGCCCGCGCCGCCGCCGGACCCTACGGCCGCACCATCGCCCACGGGTTCCTCACCCTGTCGCTGGTGGTGCCGATGACCGGGCAGATCATGACCGTCAGCGCGGCGAACATGGCGATCAACTACGGGCTCGACAAGGTTCGCTTCATCAATCCGGTGCTGGTCGACAGCCGCATTCGCGGACGGCTCACCCTCGACACCGTCACCGATATTCCCGGCGGTGTGCAGGCCGTGCGCACCATGACCGTCGAGATCGAGGGCGCGGACAAGCCCGCCTGCGTCGCCGAGAGCATCGCCCGCTACCTCGCCTGAGCCCATCGCACGCCGAAGGCCCGCCGATCGAATCGATCGGCGGGCCTTCGAGTTCCGTACCGGCCTACTTCGCGCCCGGCCCGAACGGCTGCGCCGACAGCGGCGCGGAATCCGGGGTCAGGGTGGCCACCACCGAGATTCCGGCAGCCCGGAAATTCGTCAGCGCCCGCGCGATGTGATCGGCGGAGGTGATCAGGATCGCGGCGTGCGCGCCGATGACATCCATCAGATGCGCCGAGAAAGCGGCGTTCTGGACCGTCGAATTCGCCTTGGTCTCGGTGTGGATGCGATTGCGGTCGATGCCGCGCTCGACCAGCCAGTCGGCCATGGCATCGGCCTCGGTGACGCCGTTCTGCGGATTGCCGCCGGTCACGATGACCGGGGCTTGCGGCGACAGCAGCGCCGAGACGTAGCCCGCGGAGAGGCGGGCCATGAGCTCCGGGCGCATCTGGCCGTCGGCGAGCAGGCCGTAGCCGAGCACCACGATCGCGGTGTCGGGGGTGAACAGCGCGGGCAGATCCAGGCCCGGCAGATCCATGCCCGGAATATTGATCGACTTGACCGCGTCGAAGGCCTCCGGCAGGTCCTGGGACAGGCCGAACACCGGATCGACCTGCGGCGGCCGGTCCGCCGAGTCGCCCGGTATTAGCCGGGTCTCCGAGGCGACCTGTTGCGGCGCCTCCCACTCGGCCGATGGCTGGGTGCCCGAGTCCGCGAGCGGCGGGGCGGGTGAATCGGCGGGAGGCGGGTTCACCGCCTCGGCGTGCGCCGGGGTCGACACCGCCGCCAGGGCGACGACCGTCGCTCCGGGGAGCAGCGCCTGTAAGGTTTTGGTGCGCAAGGTGTTCGGTGTCTGCCGATGATGTCGGCCGGGCGGGGTGCGCCGCAGCTGCGGAACAACCCACTGCCATTGGCTCGCGGACGAGACGCGGCGGTGTCTGCCTGATTCGAGCATCGCAACCCCCTAGGTAGCCGGGATGTGACTACCGGTCGGTTCACAATCTACCGATTCATGATCGCGTGGGATCGTGCCGCGCGGAGGCGAATTGGTGAAATCCAGATTCACTTTTCGCGCCAGACCCCTCTTTCCGGGGGTGACCGGCCTCACACGCGAGGCGATGTCACACCTGTGCGGGCCACATCGTCAACCTCATGAAGCCAACGAACACCCACCAGAAAAGAGAGAACGATGACCCGCTTCGCCCTGTACGAGAACGAGATCGCCGCCAAGTTCAGCAAGCGCATCGTCACCGCCGCTCGCGTCATCGACGACTCCAGCCTCCCCAAGGCCACCCAGGAACTCGTCAAGATCCGCGCCTCGCAGATCAACAACTGCGGCATGTGCCTGGACATGCACACCAAGGACGCCGCCCACGCCGGCGAGACCCCCGTCCGCCTGGCCATGATCGCGGCCTGGCGCGAATCCACCGTCTTCACCGACCCCGAACGCGCCGCCCTGGCCCTCACCGAGGAAGGCACCCGCCTGGCCGACACCTCCACCGCCATCACCGAGGACACCTGGGCCCAGGTCCGCAAGCACTACGACGACGACCAGATCGGCGCCCTCATCTCCCTCATCGCCACCATCAACGCCTGGAACCGCCTCAACGTCATCTCCGGGCAACTGGGCGGCGAATACACCCCCGGCCAGTGGTGACCGCCCACCCGCCGCGGAAATTCGATACCGATTTCCGCGGCGGGCGGTTACTGTCCTTGTCGCCACCGACGCCCTGGCGCGCAGGACGTGGGGTGGTCCAGCCGGTGTGATGGCAGAAGTCGCGGGTTCGAATCCCGCCACTGGCGCAAGGAGTTTCAGGGGGCTCCGTGTCCACTCGACGCGGTCCACAGACTATCGAGCGGGAGCACCAGGCTGCCTTCCTCATGGCGGTAGGCGTGTGGGCCGGTGTAGAGGATGATCGAGGTCGTCAGGCGGTTGCCGAGTTTGGTTCGGAGCGCGCGGATGCCGCGGAGATCTTCGCCGTGGATTCGGGTTCCGGCCTTGAACTCGAACGCGATCACGCAGCCGTCGTCCGCCTCCACCACGAGGTCGACTTCATCACCGGTACCGGTGCGGAAGTGGCCGACCGTGACCGGGGCATCCCACCAGCTGAGTTGTTTGAGAATCTCTCCGACCGCAAAGGTTTCGGTGAGATGGCCGTATTGGGTGAGGACTGCTGGATCTGCCGCGGCGATCTTGCCCGGTGTCAGGCCGAGCAGCCAGGCCGCGACGCCGGAATCGACGACATGCAGCTTCGGCTGGCGGGCAATCCGTGAGCCAAGGGTGGTTCCCCAGGCTGGCAGTCGGTGGACGAGGAAGACGGCTTCGAGCAGCCGGACATAGTTCTCGGCGCTGGACTTCTCCATGCCGATGTTCTGTGCTGCCGTGGAGATGTTGAGCACCTGCGCGGTGCGGGCGGCGAGCTGCTCGAGCAGACGTGGCAGCATCTCTCGTTGGCGAACGCGGCTGAGTTCGATCACATCCCGTTCGAGGACGAGCTCGAGGTAGTTCGCGAACCATCGGTTTCGTGATCGTCCCGGCGGGCGGCGCAGGGCGACCGGCATGCCGCCGGAGGTGATCCGGCGTGCGTACTCGTCCCGGCTGGTATCGGATGTGAAGCCGCTGAAGTCCGGCTGGTCGCCCTCCAGGAGGCTGTGAATCAAACCCTCTCGTGTGCCGGCGATTTCGCCCTGGGACAAGGGTAGGACGTCGAGGATGTCGACTCGGCCGGTCAATGACTGGCCGGCCTGAGGGAGCGTTGAATAGCGAGTGGACCCTGCGAGTACGTACCGTCCCGGCCGCAGGTCGCGGTTGAGTTCGGCCTTGATCGCATCGAGTAGTTCCGGGACAAGCTGATACTCGTCGATCAGCACCAAGTCGTCTCCCCCGACGAATCGCCCCGGGTCGTTGCGGACCGCGGCCCGGGTCGCTGGATCATCACAGTCGATGACCTTCCGATTGGTGGCGGCCGCGAGGTGCGCCAACAGGGTGCTCTTGCCGACAGTGCGAGGTCCATTGAGAACGACAACGGGCTCCTCGGCGACCCGAGCCTGAAGCACGTTGCAGAGCCGACGAGGCGCGATTCCTGTGAGCAGGACATCCATGCCGTTACTATGCACTACAAGGCGGCTTTCCGGGGCAATATTTTCCGCATTTACACACTGATTTCTTCCGCGTTTTCACGCAGGATTCCTCCGTATCTGCGGAACATCGTCTCCGCACCTGCACCACTGTGATTCGTGGATACGGCAGGTTTGGATGGCTTCCGGTGTCGTGCCCGCCACCGCAATTGGGCGCAGCAGCTCGTTCGCCTCGGCTGGAATGCGCGGCCATGCAGACGGATTCGATGGAATGCGCTGTCGGAAGCTGACGGGGCTCGAAGTCGTGACACCTCGGCACAGGTCCGCAGGTTTTCCGGGGCCCCGGCACGTCCTGGGCGTCCGGGCACGGCTAGGTCATCAACAGGTCTGCGATGGTGACGGCCTCGGGCAAGGTCCAAGTCGCGGCCTCCGCAGCGAGCAGCTGTTCCCACGACGGTGCTCCGGCTTCCGCGCGGGCCGCGGCATCGGAGCGGACCTTCAGCGCGAGCATGCCGATCCGCATGAGAACAGGAATATTGAGATGTCGAGCGGCAACTGCGGTTTCACCAGCGATTGTCGCCGCCGCGGTCTTCGACAAGCTGACCGCCCCGGCTACCGAGTGCGCGGCGAGAAGCATCTCCGTGTGTTTGGCCCTCGCGGAGGTCGTCAGGCGTGCGGTGCCCGTGGAAAGGTAGGCCCCGAGGTGCGAGTGGGTTCGCACGACTACATCGGTCGCGACCATCCCCAGCCCAGGTGTCAATACTGCGGAGCGAAGGTTCAACCCGTTACCGGCATTGGTGCCTGCGTACGCGTCATTGGCGAACTTCCGCAGGTCGGGATTCGGCATCTCGCAGAGAAGCGTCCACCCGGGCAGCGGAAGGTTCATCGGAGTGACAAAGTCGGCGACCCAGTGCTTCAGCAAGAGAGCGAGCGCGAGATGTGGCTCGGGTGCCTGCACGAACGGTAGACCGGATCGAGTTGCCGTCACGCGCTCGACCATCCGTTGTCCGTCGTTCCACCAGATTCCTTCGAAGGTTCCGGTGCGGATCTGATCGAGGGCGTTGAAGAACCGGCCGATGTCGTGGCCCGCGGACCGGACGCGATGGGCCGGACCGCCGAATCTTGGACCGGTGTAATCGATCGGAAGTCGGGCGGCCTCCCTCTCCCACCGGCGCAGCAGGTCGCTCTTCTTCAGTAAGGACAGGCCACCGAGAACCGAAGCGTCTACGCAGTTGTCGTAGAGGTTGCCGAACGCGCCGATAAGCCCCGCGATGCCGACCACCACCAGGTCGCTTCGTTCCCACGAAATCCGTTGGGCTGCCCGCCATCCATCGAGCTGTTCCAGCGCGATCGGGTCGAGGATATCGGCCAGTTCGGGCTCTCCCCAACCCTCGACTGCGCGACGATCCTGATGACGGGATGTGAGTTCGGAATAGGTGAGGTCTGTCGGAATGCTCGCGATACGCTCACTCGCTGCCTGGTCGATCGGCTTGTCCGAAAGCGCTGTTGCGGCGATCAGCTCGATGTCGTCCAGGTCGCGTGTGAGTGCGTCCAAGTTGCCAATGTAGTCGTCATCGATCGGCGAGACCCGGTCGCTGGAGTCGTTGCCGGCGGTGCTCACGCCGCGTCCTCGAGGTCGTCTGCGAGGAGGCAGACGCCCTGAGCAAGGCCCTCGACGGTCTTCTTCTCGCTCTCGAGGTCTTCGAGTTCGGCGATCAGGGCCTGGAGTTCCTCACTCTCAGGCCCGGCGACACGCTCCTTGAGCCGGTCGGCGACGATGCGGAAGCGAGCGACGCGATCTTCGGCAGCCAGGCGTTGGCCCCTCTCCGCGCTCAGCTCCGCCTGCTTGGCCTCGAGTTGCGCACGGAGATCGTCGATTCGCTCGGCAAGGGCCACGACGGTCTTGCCGAGGTTTGTGACTCGCTCGCGGAGACTGACGATGACGGCCTTCGCTGCCTCTTCGTTTCCGTCGACATCACGAAGGACAAGCTGAGTTACGACGTGGAGTCGGATGGCGTCGGCCGCGATGCGAGCTGCCGTGAACCCGGATGCCTTACCCGCGAGCGTGACTGCCCCGGCCCCTACCGCGCCGCTGACGCCGGTGATGATGGCAGCACCACCGGCCATTCCCAGACCACCGGCGGCAAGAGAGCCGCCACCGATCGCGGCCATGCCCGCGGAAGTGGCGACCGCGCCCGAATAGCCGAGAACAAGCGCTCCGTACGCACCCGCGATTGCGGGTGCGGCGAGACCGCCGGTCAGGACACCGAGTCCGAGACCGGCTCCGGCGAGGAGCGCGTACTTGCTCCAGTTACTCGCCTTCGACAGCTTCTTGATCGCGTCCTTGTATGCGGTTTCCACAGCATGGAGGTCTTCTGGATGAAGTTGATCCATCGATCCATGAGCTGCGACGAGAGCCTCGGCGCGGACAGCCTTCTCCCACCTGCCCTCCACCCATGGCTCGAAGCCATACAAGTCGATCAGCAGAAGCAGAGCTCGTGACCTTCGGGCCACGACCGAGAAGATCTCTGGCCCAGCGGATTCGAGCGCCTCGAGATTCGGAGACTCGCCCTCCACCAGGATCTGGCTGACAACCTCAGCGATAGCGCGGGACCAATCTTTCTCGCTGCGCTGCATGATCGCCGCAACCGCGGCGTCGCGGAAGGCATTGCGGATTTCGCGCTTGGACGGCAGGTGCTTGCCCTTCGATGCGGCGATGTCGCGCTGCATCATCCGGTACTGCCACACCGTGAGGATGAAGTCCTCATCAGGAGACAGCTCGAGCTTCTTCTGCACCTGCACCGCGTCCATGCGCTCGACATTAGCGATCGAGCCTGCCAGGAAGTAGCGGTTCCGAGTACACCGGTCGCGGTTCGCATCCCGCGACCGGTGCAAGAGAATTCGGGGAGTCCGTCAGTCGGTGAAGGCGGCGCGGTGTGCCTCGCACCATGCCGCGAAGGAGTGTGGCGGGCGGCCGAGCAGTTCGGTGACGGTGTCGGTCCGGGCGTCGGCGCGATTTGCTCGCAGTAGTGCGAAGCCTTCGAGGATGGCGGCGGCCAGGGCCGGGGGAGCGCCGTGGGGGTATCGGGCGGCAATCGCCTCCTCGGGTGTCGTCGTCTCGCGAATCTTGATGTCCCGGTTCAGGATTCGGGCGAGGATCGTGACCTGTTCGGCGGCGGTCAGGGGGTCCGGGCCGGTGAGGTGGTAAGCCTGCCCGGTGTGGCCGGGCTCGGTCAGGCAGCGGGCCGCGACCTCCGCGATGTCGGCCGGGTCGATGGGGGCGAAACGGCCGGGGCCCGAGGGGTCCAGGATCGGGTCGCCGGAGCGGAGATGGGGGATCCACTCCAGGGCATTGGACATGTAGCCGCCGGGGCGCAGGATCGTGGCGGGAATTCCGGTGTCGCGCACCAGGTTCTCGCGGTCGCGGTGCCAGGTGCCCATGGCGGGCAGGGGGTCGATCAGGACGTGGGCCGAGGAGATGAGGACGATTCGCTGCACGTCCGCTCGTTCGGCGGCGCGCAGCAGGGTGCGGGTGTGGTCGAGGCCGATGCCGGGGACCAGGAGGAACAGGGCGGTGACTCCGGACATGGCGCGGTCCACGCTCGCGGGGTCGTCGAGATCGCCGAGCACGGCCTCGGCGCGGGCGGGCAGGGTCGAGGCACGGGTCCGATCGCGTACCAGGGCGCGGAAATCGGTGTGGTGGGAATCGAGGATGCGGGTGAGTTCGCGGCCGATGTTCCCGGTCGCTCCGGTCAGCAGTAGCATGGCTTCTCCAGATCGTTAGCCGTCTATTGAAAAACGTTAGACGGCTAACGATCGAACGTCAACGCCACTGTGCGAAGGAGGCTTCGTGGCCGCCGGCGATTCAGTCGAATTTCTCGATCTGCACGGGCTCACCTCGAAAGTGCTGCGCGCCCTGGCTGATCGGGATATGCGGCGCCTCGGGCTGCATCTCGGGCAGAACCATGTGCTGGCCGCGCTGTGGGAACAGGACGGGCGGACGCCGGGGGAGATGGCCGCGGCGCTGAATGTCACGACGCCGACCGTGGTCAAGATGGCCACCCGGATGGCCGCGGCCGGACTGCTCACGCGCCGGCGGGACGACAAGGACAACCGGCTGGTCCGGCTCTGGCTCACCGATCACGGCCGCGAACTGCGCGAACCCGTCGAGGCCGGTCGGAAGGCGCTGTCGGACAAGGTCACCGCCGACCTCACCGCCGACGAACGCGAACACCTGATGTCCGCGCTCGCCAAGATCCACCGCGCCGCCGCCGACCTGCTCGGCGAACCACTAGAGTTGGGCACATGATTACCGCGATCGTGTTGATCTCCGCCGAACCGGATCGGATTCCGGAGACCGCGCAGGAACTGGCCGACATCAAGGGGGTGACCGAGGTCTATTCGTGCGCGGGGGATGTGGACCTGATCGCCAAGGTCCGGGTCCGCGACCACGAGGAGATCGCCGACGTCGTCACCGGGCACATCAACAAGACGCCCGGCGTGCTGCGCACCGCCACCCACATCGCGTTCAAGTCCTACTCGCGCGCGGACGTGGAAGCCGGATTCTCGATCGGCGAATAGCCGCCCGGATCAGCGGGTCAGCACCGACGCGCCCAGCGCCCGGCCGCTCTGACCCGGTTCGATCACGTGCGTGACCCCGCCCTTGCAGCCCGGCAGCAGGTAGACGCTGGCCGGCAGCCCGGTCGCATTGGCGACATGGAGTCGATGCGGCCAGTGGTGGACGGTCACGCAATCGGACGGCACACCGTAGCTGCGGCCGTCCACCGACAGCGCGTCGGGATCGGTGGACTCGGCCCGAGCCGAGGGATGAGCGGCGCTCACCGAGACTCCGAGGCCCAGAAGCACGACCACCAGGCCGGGTAGCACCACCGCGTATCGCATAGCCGAACTGTAACGCCGCCGCGGGCGGCCGAACGACCACGCGACGCCGCGGGCCCCGAACTCCCAGGACACTCTGAGCAATCCGCCCAGGGAAAGGCAGGAACCCATGTTCGTGAAAGTCTGCGGACTGACCACCGAAGAACAGATCGACTGGGCCGTCGACCTCGGCTACACCGCCATCGGCGTGGTCGGCACCACCAAGAGCAAACGGTACGTCGAACCCGCGCGGGCCCGCGAACTCGCCGCCTACGCGCGCGGCCGGATCGAATCCTTCGTGGTCGCCTTCGACAAGAGCGAAGTCGACGAGGTGATCGACGACTTCGACATCATTCAGCTCTACCACTGGACCGACCTGCCGAACCTGGCCTACTGCTCGGCCGAGCGGCCCGAACCCGGCCAGAGCTGCCGGTACTTCTTCTACGACGCCAGCCACGGCTCCGGCGTCTTCGCCGCATTCCCCGACTGGCTCGAGACAGCGCCCGGTCAGGTGGTGCTGGCGGGCGGGCTGACCCCCGACAATGTCGCCGAGGTCATCGCCACCCACCGGCCCTTCGGCGTCGACGTGTCCAGCTCGCTCGAAACCGCGCCCGGCATCAAGAGTTTCGATGCCATGCGCCGGTTCGTCGAGGCCACGAAAGCCGGCTAGTCCGCGCCGAGCTCGTTGGAGACGGTCACCCAGCGCTCCAGCAGCGCGGTGGCCGCACCCGAATCCACCGTCTCCGCCACCCGCTTCAGGGCCTCGGCCAGCTTGCCGTGCAGATCGGCGTGCACATCGTCGGCGGTCAGGTCGAACGCGACCAGCGCGGCCGCGGAGTTCAACAGCACCGCGTCCCGCACCGGACCCGGCTCGCCGGCGAACATCGCTCGCGCGATCGCCGCGTTCATCACCGCGTCGCCGCCCTTCAACGCCGACGGATCCACCCGCTCGATGCCGAGAGTCGTTGGGTCGATGGTGGTTTCGTGCAGCTTGCCGCCCGCCACCACCCACACGTCGGAGGTGTCGGCGGTGGTGATCTCGTCCAGGCCGTCATTGCCGCGCACCACCAGGGCCGAGGCCCCGCGCTCGGCGAACACGCCCGCGATCACCGGCACCAGCTCCCGGAACGCACAGCCGATCAGGCCCGCGCCCGGCTGCGCCGGATTGGTCAGCGGGCCCAGGATATTGAAGACCGTCGGAATCCCGATCTCGCCGCGCGCCTGCGAGGCGAACCGCAGCGACGGATGGAACACCGGCGCGAAACAGAAACCGATCCCGGTCCGCCGCACACACTCCTCGACCGACTCCGGGCCCAGGGCGATCTTCACGCCCAGCGCCTCCAGCACATCCGCGCCGCCGCTCTTGGAGGAGGCCGCGCGATTGCCGTGCTTGATCACCGGAACCCCGGAGGCCGCCACCACGATCGAGGACATAGTGGAGATGTTCACGCTGCCCGACCGGTCGCCGCCGGTGCCGACGATGTCCACCGCCGCGCCGTCGTGGCGCACCCGGCGCGCGTGCGAGAGCATGCCCCCGGCCAGACCGTTCAACTCCGACGGGGTCGGGCCCTTCATCTTCAGGGCCACACCGAAGGCGGCGATCTGCGCCGAGGTGGCGTTATCGGTGAAGATCTCGTTCATCGCCCACGCGGCCTCGTCCGAGGACAGGTCGTTGCCGTCGGTGAGGATGCCGAGAACTTCTCGCCAGCTGCGCGCGCTCATTGCCTTCTCTTCCCGTTGCCGGATGCCCGGACACCAGTGTGGTTCGGAGGCAAGCCTAGTGCCGGGAACCCGACTCCCGGGACTCTCCGGGTGCTTCGCCACCGAACCCCCGATTATCGGGGCCGCTCGGCGGGTTGCAGGGCGTCCCAGCCCAGAGCGTCGCCGTCGTGACGCTGGGCCAGGCCCGCCATCCGGGAACGCTCCTGGGAGCAGTGCACGGCGTCGAGGATCTGCACGCGCTGCAAGACCAGCTTCGCGGGGTCCGCGGCGGAGACCGAGGCGGTTTCATAGCCGCCCTGCGCGGCAATGACTTGCACCGCATTCACCTGGGCCGCGGGCAGGCGCAGATGGTGCCTGAGCACCACCGGCTGATCCGCCGTCCAGTCCAAGGCCTTGCCGAGGGCCGCCGAGCACGCCTCCGCGTCATCGAAACTCGATGCCACCACCACCAGATCCGGGCGCGCCGGATCCAGTTGTGTTGCGCCGCCGCGCCCTCGCCACCGCCGCCACCACGACTTCACGTCGACTCCCTCTCGCGGGCCCCGAAAAGGGGCCTCAGCTTCCTCTTACCTGCGCAATCTAGGCTCTGCGCGGACACGCCGGGGACCCGGCGAGAGCCATGCTCGCCCTGGGCTTTCCGACACGTACGACAAAGTTTCGTACCCGCCTACGCCTGTCGTACTACGACAAGTCATACTTACCGGCGTGACGACCGCAGTAGGGACCCCAGGATCGGCCATTACCCAGCGTGTGCATTCGCTGAACCGGCCCAACATGGTCAGCGTCGGTACCATCATCTGGCTGTCGAGCGAGCTGATGTTCTTCGCCGGCCTGTTCGCCATGTACTTCGTTGCTCGTGCCCAGGCACACGGCGTCTGGCCGCCGGAGCCGACCGAGCTGAACCTGAAGCTGGCCGTGCCGGTGACCACGGTGCTGGTGCTGTCCTCCTTCACCTGCCAGATGGGCGTTTTCGCCGCGGAGAAGGGCGACGTGTTCGGCCTGCGCCGTTGGTACCTGCTCACCTTCATCATGGGCGCGATCTTCGTGGGCGGCCAGGGCTACGAGTACACCAACCTCGTCAAAGAGGGCACCACGATCTCCAGCTCGGTGTACGGCTCGGTGTTCTACATCACCACGGGCTTCCACGGTCTGCACGTCATCGGCGGTCTCATCGCGTTCATCTTCCTGCTGGTGCGTACCAAGCTCAGCAAGTTCACCCCGGCGCAGGCCACCGCGGCGATCGTCGTGTCGTACTACTGGCACTTCGTCGACATCGTCTGGATCGGCCTCTTCGCGACGATCTACTTCGTCCGCTAACAACGGACACGCCGAGCACGGCACCCACCCCCCTGAGCCTGCCCGCCATCGGCAACCCAAACTTGTACAAGTCGGTTCCGTCTACTCCAAAGGGACACAGATGAGTTCATCTCCCCCGTCAGCGCCAGATCCCGAGGGGATCGGCCAGGCCACCAAGACCCGCAAGCAGCGCCGCATTCGCCGGAAGCTGGCCGGCGGGCTGGTCCTCCTGATGGGCCTCGTCGGAGCCGGCTTCGCGGCATCGGCCCTGACCCCGCAGGCTCAGGTGGCGACCGCGCATGAGGATCAGTCCGCGCTGATCCGCGAGGGCAAGCAGATCTACGACACCTCCTGCGTCACCTGCCACGGTGTCAACCTGCAGGGTGTCCCGGATCGCGGCCCCAGCCTGATCGGCGTCGGTGAGGCCGCGGTCTACTTCCAGGTCTCCTCCGGCCGCATGCCCGCCGCCCGCAACGAGGCGCAGATCGTGCGCAAGCCGGCGAAGTTCGACGCGCACCAGACCGACGCGATCAGCGCCTACGTCCAGGCCAACGGCGGCGGCCCGACCGTCGTGCGCGACGCCAACGGCGAGGTCGCCCAGGAATCCCTCATCGAGGGCCGCGACCTCGGCCGCGGTGGCGAGCTGTTCCGCCTGAACTGCGCCTCCTGCCACAACTTCACCGGCAAGGGCGGCGCGCTGTCCTCCGGCAAGTTCGCGCCCCCGCTGGAAGAAGCCAGCGAGCAGCAGATCTACCTGGCCATGCTGACCGGCCCGCAGAACATGCCCAAGTTCTCCGACCGGCAGCTGACGCCGGACGAGAAGAAGGACATCGTCGCGTACATCAAGGACCGCATGGAGACCAAGTCCGAGGGCGGCTACGGCCTCGGTGGCTTCGGTCCCGCGACCGAGGGCCTGGCGATCTGGGTCGTCGGCATCGTGGCCCTGGTCGGCTCCGCGATGTGGATCGGTTCCCGGTCATGAGTGAACAGGAGCGAAACAGCATGGGGGACAACCCCACCGAACCCACCGACGAGCAGCTCGACGCCATGTCGCGGGACGAGCTGGTCAAGCTCGGCACCGAGCTCGACGGCGTCGACGTCGCCTACCGCGCCCCCCGCTGGCCGGTCGAGGGCACCCGGGCCGAGAAGCGCGCCGAGCGTCGCGTGGCCCTGTGGTTCGGCATCTCCGCGCTCGCGGGTGCCGCTCTGATCGGCGTCTTCCTGTTCTGGCCCTGGGAGTACAAGGGCCGCAACCAGGACGGCAACGGGATGTACACCCTCACCACCCCGCTCTACGGCCTGACCCTCGGCATCGCCGTGCTGGCCGTCGGTGTGGCGATCGTGCTGATCCGCAAGCACTTCATCCCCGCCGAGATCTCCATCCAGGACCGCCACGACGGCCCGTCCTCCGAGGTCAACCGGCGCACCCTGGTCGCGCAGCTGCAGGACGCCGCCGACACCTCCACCCTGGGCCGCCGCAAGCTCATCACCCGCACCGCGGGCCTGGGCGCGGGCCTGGTCGGCGTCGGCGCGCTGTTCCTGTTCGTCGGCGGCATGATCAAGAACCCGTGGGCCAAGCGCGACAAGTCGCCGCTGTGGGTCTCGGGCTGGACCCCGGACTACCCCGGCGAGACCGTCTTCCTGCGCCGTGACACCGGCCGCCCCGAGGACATCGTCCTGGTCAAGCCGGAGGACCTCGACGGCGGCGCCATGGAAACCGTCTTCCCCTGGAAGGAATCCTGGCGCGGAGACGAGCACGCGACCCTGCAGTCGCTGCGCGGAATCCGCAACGCGGTCATGCTGATCCGTCTGCGCCCGCACGACGCCCAGACCGCGATCAAGCGCAAGGGCCAGGAGAGCTTCAACTACGGCGACTACTTCGCCTACTCGAAGATCTGTACTCACCTCGGCTGCCCCACCTCACTGTTCGAGCAGCAGACCAACCGGATCCTGTGCCCCTGCCACCAGTCGCAGTTCTCCGCGACCGAGTGGGGTAAGCCGGTCTTCGGTCCCGCCGCCCGCGCGTTGCCGCAGCTGCCGATCACCGTCAATGCCGATGGCTACCTGGTCGCCGCCGGCGACTTCATCGAGCCGCTCGGCCCGGCCTTCTGGGAGCGTCGTTCATGAGCCCTAGCAAAGCGGCCGTCCAGGCCAACGAAATGGACGAGCGCTACCACATGGCTGCGTTCGCCAAGCGATCGATCAACAAGGTCTTCCCGACCCACTGGTCGTTCCTGCTCGGTGAGATCGCGCTGTACGCGTTCATCATCCTGCTGCTGTCGGGCATCTACCTGACGCTGTACTTCGACCCGTCCATGAGCGAGACCGTCTACCAGGGCGCCTACCAGCCCCTGCGCGGTGTCACCATGTCGCGGGCCTACGAGACCGCGCTGAACATCTCCTTCGAGGTGCGCGGCGGTCTGTTCGTGCGCCAGGTGCACCACTGGGCGGCGCTGCTGTTCGCGGCGTCGATCATCATCCACCTGTTCCGCATCTTCTTCACCGGCGCGTTCCGCAAGCCGCGTGAGGCCAACTGGGTGATCGGCTCGCTGCTGCTCATCCTGGCCATGTTCGAGGGCTTCTTCGGCTACTCGATCCCCGACGACTTGCTGTCGGGCACCGGTCTGCGCGCCGCCTTCGGTGGTATCACCATGGGCGTGCCGGTCATCGGCACCTGGATGCACTGGCTGATCTTCGCCGGCGACTTCCCGGGCACCATCATCATCCCGCGCCTCTACATCGCGCACGTGCTGCTGCTGCCGGGCATCATCCTGGCGCTCATCGCCGCGCACGTCGCGCTGGTCTGGTACCAGAAGCACACCCAGTTCCCCGGACCGGGCCGCACCGAGAAGAACGTCGTCGGCGCCCGCATCATCCCGGTGTTCGCCGCCGACCAGGGCGCGTTCTTCGCGCTCACCCTCGGCATCGTCGCGATCATGGGTGGCGTCTTCCAGATCAACCCGATCTGGAACCTGGGTCCCTACAACCCGTCTCAGGTCTCCGCGGGTTCGCAGCCGGACTTCTACATGATGTGGACCGACGGCATGGCGCGTCTCATGCCGCCGTGGGAGCTGTACCTGGGCCGCTACACGGTCCCGGCGCCGTTCTGGGTCGCCCTGATCATGGGTCTGGTGTTCACCGTGCTGATCGCCTACCCGTGGATCGAGAAGCGCCTCACCGGCGACACCGCTCGCCACAACCTGCTGCAGCGTCCGCGCGACGTGCCGGTCCGCACCGCCATCGGTGCCATGGCCATCGCGTTCTACATGGTGCTGACCCTGGCGTGTGTCAACGACATCCTGTCGCTGAAGTTCGACATCTCGCTGAACGCCACCACCTGGTTCTTCCGCATCGCGCTGCTGCTGGCCCCGCCGCTGGCGTACTTCGTGGCCTACCGCTTCTGCATCGGCCTGCAGCGGTCCGACCGCGCGGTGCTCGAGCACGGCATCGAGACCGGTGTCATCAAGCGGCTGCCGCACGGTGAGTACATCGAGGTCCACCAGCCCCTCGGCCCGGTCGACTCGCACGGCCACCCGGTCCCGCTGGAGTACCAGGGCGCCCCGGTGCCCAAGAAGATGGCCAAGCTCGGTTCCGCCGGCAAGCCCGGCACCGGCTCGTTCATGCGCCCCGACCCCGCGTCGGAGCAGGCGGAGAACGTCGCCATCGCCCACGAGGAAGAGCACAAGATGCTCTCCGTGCTGGAAGCGGCCCAGAACGCCGCCTCCGGCAAGCAGACCGATCACTGATCGGATCGTCACCAGGGAAGGCCCCGAGTCGAATTCGACTCGGGGCCTTCCCCGTTCCTGGCTCGTCACCGGCCGAGCTGCAATGATGGTCGGCATGAGCGCTCCCGACGAGCAAGACGCCCAGCGCGTGACAGCCGAGGAGTTCGACGACGGAGCGACTTCCGAGCTCGGTGACATCGAGATCGTGGATGGGCGCGTCGTTCAGATGATGGCGCAGAGCCCGGTGCACAGCCGGGTGGTACGACGGCTGGCGGGGCTCCTGGAGGCAGGACGTCGCCCCGGGGGGCCATGCATGGTGGTTGATTCCGACGTCGCCGCCCGCTTCGCCGACAGTGATTCGGCCGCCGCCGACCGCCGCCTGAACATTCGGTACCCCGATATCTGGATCCGAGACTGCGAGCCGTACAACGTGAATACGGTCCGCGACCACATCCTGCTCATCGTCGAAGTGACCTCCGAATCGACGATCGACGCCGACATCACCGACAAGCGCATCCAATACGCCATGGCGGGCGTCCCGCGCTATCTGATCGTCCGACTGGACCAGAAAGAAGAGCGGATCGAGGAAATCGAGGAATACCGCCTCGACTGGTCCGGCCGCCGCTACCGCGCCCACGACGTCCACCGCCGTGTCCTCCTGCTCGATGATCCCGTCGAGGCGACGATCCCGTTCGACGTCTTGGAACAGGCTTAGGGGTTCGACGGGTCGGAGGTGAGCGGTTCACCCGGCGTCAGGATCCGGGCAGCGGCCTCGGCGCGGTCGACCCAGTCGAGCCAGGGGCCCGCGCCGAGGCGGGGTTCGCCGTAGCCGTCGGTGGTGCGGACGATGCGGGTGCCGGGCTGTTCGAGCCAGCGGACCAGCAGGCCCGCCTCCTCGGGGAGGGCGCCACGCAGCGGGGGGAAGGCGGGGGTGTCGCCGGAGTCCGGGAGCGGTTGGGGGAGGACGGTTTCGGCGGCGGCCGCGAGGCGGTCGACCACGGCCATGGGGGAGATGCCGCGGACCGCTGTGCCCGCGGCGGCCAGGCGGGCGTGGCGGATGATCGCGAACTGCCAGCCACCGGCGCCGTCGGGGTGGGCGGCAATCAGCTCGGGGATGGCGGCCAGGGCGGTGAGGCGCTGGGTGCGGCGCAGGGCGCGGACCACCGCGACGGTGCGGTCCCGGAGGCGGGCTGCGGCCTCGAAATGTTCTGCGGTGGAAAGGGTTTCGAGTCTCACGGCGATGGCGTGCAGCAGTGCGTCGTCCACGCCGGTGAACAGGGCGCGGATGGCGGCGGGGGTCGGTTCGTACTCCTCTATATATAGGGGGCTGTTCTCGGTGGCTGCGGGGCAACCGCCGACGATGGCGGGCTGGCAATCGTGGCGGCCCGTCCGCGGGATGCGGGTGGTGCAGGTGCGCAGGCCCGACTGCTCGGCGAGGGTGGCCGCGATCTCCTGGGCGTCGGTGCGGGAGGTGAACGGGCCCAGCGCATCCCGGGTGGGGGTGCGCGAGACGGCGAAGCGGGGGAAGGGCTCGTCGGTGAGGGTCAGCCACCACGCGCGCTGCGGGAACTTCGAGCGCCGGTTGTAGGGCGGGGTGTGGGCGATCAGCAGCCGCAGCTCGCGCACGCCCGCCTCCAGGCCGTGCGCGCACTCGACATGATCGACGCGGGTGGCCAGCTGCACCATCTCGCGCATGCGGGGGCGGGTATCGGAACCGGTGAAGTAGTTGCGGACGCGGCGGCGCAGATTCACCGCCGTCCCTATATAGAGGACTTCGTCGGAGGGGCCGCGGAACAGGTACACGCCCGGGGTCGCCGGAAGGTCCGCGGCCATCACGCGTTTCGCGCGCTGGCGGCGGGTCACCTCGGGGAGATAGTCGAGCAGCTCGGTGAGACTGTGCACGCCCTGATTGCCGACCCGGGCGATGAGCGCGTGCAGCACGTCCACCGTCGCCTTGGCGTCGTCGAGGGCGCGGTGCGTCGGCCGGGTCTCCGCGCCGAGCAGCTGCGCCAGGTACCAGAGCTTGGCCGAGGGCGCCTCGTCCTTGGGCAGCACGCGGCGGGCCAGCTGGACGGTGCACACGTGTTGGAAGGCGGGCCAGGCCACTTCGCACTTCGCGGCGGCGGCCTTCAGGAAGCCCAGATCGAAACGGGCGTTGTGGGCGACCAGCACCGCGCCGCGCGCGAACTCCAGGAACCCGGGCAGCACCTGCTCGATCCGGGGCGCGTCGATCACCATGGCGGTCGTGATGCCGGTGATCTGCACGATCTGTGGCGGGATGGCGCAGCCCGGATTGACCAGGGTCGCGAACTCGCCGAGCACCTCACCGCCGCGCACCTTGACCGCGCCGATCTCGGTGATCGAGTCGCCCTCGGGGCTGGTTCCGGTGGTCTCCAGGTCCACGACCACGAACGTTGTGTCATAGAGCGGGGTTTCGAGCTCATCGAAGGCCAGCTGTCCGGACACGAGGGGCAAGCCTAGGCGCAGGGTCCGACAACTCCGCCCGAAGTTGATCTTTCGAGGCGGCCTGGGGAAATGCTCGAAAATACGATGACGATTCTCGAGATGAAATCCCCGAATTGAGCGAATATGCGCGTTTGTGACCAGGGTCACAGTTATTCACAAAATGGATCAATTTTGTGGGGGAGGGCGGTTGGTCCGGATTCGCGTGTGGCGAGTGCTGGCCCGGTGTCCCGCGCCCGGGCGCGCCGGGTGTCGGTCCGGGAATCCCCCAGGTCGCGGGCCATGGCGATGACCTGGAGTTATGCGGAATTTGCCAAGGTCGGAGGGGCCTCGGACGGGCGCTTGCTACCGGCGGGTAGCTCTCAGGACGCTCTCAGAAAAACGGCCGCTGTTATCGTTTCGTGATTGCTGTGACGTTTGTCGCACCGAAATGCGAGTGCGCAACAATTTTGAGTCAGGCATCGACCACCTCGGCTTTACAAAGCACCGTTATGTCCTCGTAATCTTCCTGAGACCTCGCGGAGTCCGACGCACCACCGGGTGCGGCGTCGCGGGGCAGATTGGAAGTACCTCACCATGGCGACCACCACCGTCAAGCGACAGGTCCGGGGCATGCAGCGCACTGCGCGTCGCGCCGCCGCGGCCGGCGCCGTCGGCGCTGCCACGCTGAGCGCGCTGCTGCTGCCCGCTACGCCCGCGGCCGCTCAGCCGGTCAACACCCCCGTCGGCGTCATCGACGTGCCCGACGCCATCCAGCTCCCCGCCGGGATCCCGGGCCTGCCCGAGTCCCTGCCGGTGACCATCCCGGCTCTGCCCGGCATCGAGGTCCCGGGTGTCCCGGCGCCCGGCCCGCAGCGCAGCTTCCGTCAGGCCGCGGTCGACGCCGCCATGAGCCGCGTCGGCGACCCCTACGTGTACGGCGCCGCCGGCCCGAACGCCTTCGACTGCTCGGGTCTGGTCCAGTGGTCCTACGCCCAGGCCGGCGTCAACCTGCCGCGCACCAGCTACGAGCAGGCCGGTGCGGGCAGCCCGGTCTCCTACGACGCCCTCGAGCCGGGCGACGTGGTGTCGTTCTACGGCGGCGGCCACTCCGGCATCTACATCGGCGACGGCAATGTCGTGCACGCGTCGACCTCCGGTCAGCCCGTCAAGGTCGCCCCGATTTCGTCGATGCCGTTCTCGGGCGCCACGCGCATCTGATCCCTTGCTCTACCGGGGGATTCGTCCCCCAGCCGACCGCGGGCGGGCGACCCGCGGGGGAAACGGCGACCGTAATGCTTCCGTGGCCTGCTGGACACAAGCGGTCGCCGTTTCGTAATCTTACCGAGACCTTCTGACCGGCTCGGGGTAAGAGAACGGGACGACACCAGCGGTGGCAGCGCAACAGCGACATCAGCGGACACACAGTGAGCGGACCAGGCGACTGGTAGGAGGAGCCTTCACGGTCGGGGCCCTCATGGTCGGCACCTACGGCGGCTACGGCTTCGCCGGGGCCGATCCGGTGGCCGCACCGGCTTCCGCGGGCGACGCGGTGCAGAAGCTCATCGACCTCTCCCGGCAGTCCGAGCAGATGAATCAGCAGGCGCTCGACGCCCAGGCCGATCTCGACGCCAAGTCCGCCACCGCGGACGCCGCCGACCAGCGCGCCGCCGACGCGGCCGCCACGCTGGACGCCGCCAAGGCCGAAATCCGCCGCTACCAACCGGTCATCGAACGCGCCGCGACCTCCGCGCTGCTCGGCAGCCGCACCAACCGGATCACCTCGCTACTGGTCAGCAATTCGCCGCAGCAGCTGCTCGACCAGATGTCCATCGTGGACCTGGTGGGCGCGCGCACCAATGATCAACTGGCCCAGTATCAGAAGGCCACCACCGCGGCCGCCGCCGCCGAATCCGGTGCCCGCGCCGCCGCCGACTCCGCCCGCGCCGCCAGCGCCGCCGCCGACCGGGTCCGCACGGACCTGGAGGCCAAACGCGCTGCGCTGCAAGGCTCGATGGCCCAGGTCATCGCCGCGTGGGGCCAGCTCTCGGCCGGTGACAAGTCCGCGCTCGCGGGCTCCATGTTCCCGCCCGGCTTCGATCGCGACAGCCTGCTCAAGGGTCTGGTCCCGGGTTCGGGCACCAGCGCGCTGGCCGCGGGCCTGACCCGGGTCGGCGATCCGTACGTCTGGGGTGCCACCGGACCGGACCAGTTCGACTGCTCCGGCCTGGTGCAGTGGGCTTTCCATCAGGTCGGCAAGAGCGTGCCGCGCACCTCGCAGCAGCAGGCCGGATACGGCACGCCGGTCGACGAGAAGGACCTGCAGCCCGGTGATGTGGTCTTCTTCTACTCGGATATCTCGCATGTGGGCATCTACGCCGGCAACGGGTTGATGCTGCACGCGTCGACTTTCGGCGTTCCCGTCCAGGTCGCGCCGCTGGGTTCGACCCCGTTCCATTCGGCTCGTCGGTACTGAACGAGAGGCGGCGATGAGCGCTCTGCGGCAGGTCCGCGGCTGGCTGTCGGCGAAACGGCGGTTCCAGTTCGTGCTCACCCTGGTCATGGTCAGCGCCCTGACCGGCGCGTGCGGCGCGCTGCTCATGCTGCCGAACTCGGTGCTGCCGACGCTGCGGGCGGTGGTGCCGGGCCAGGACGCGAGCCAGGCCACCGATCCGCAGGTGCCGCTGGTGAAGCGGTCCATGGACGCCTACGGGAAGGTGGTCGCCGAACCGGTGCCGACCGGATCGGGCCGGACCGGCATCGTGCTCGGCCATCCGGGCCAGCGCGCCGACCTCGATGTGCTGGCGAGCGAACTCGCGGCATCCACCGCGGCGGTCTCCGCGCTGTGGGGCCAGGACTGGAATCGGGCGCCGGTCGTGGTGGTCGCCTCCAGCCCTTCGGAATTCGCGGCGCTGACCCGCGCCACCGGTGACGTGCCCGCCGAGGTCGCCGCCTCCACCGTCGCCGACCCGTACCGGCCCGGCACGCAATTGACCGGGCAGCGCGTGGTTTTCGGGCCCGACTCCGGACGCCGCCTGGGCGCGGACGGACTGCGCTCGGTGCTGCGTCACGAACTCACCCACATGGCCAGCCGCGCGGTGACCGTCGACGGTTCGCCGATGTGGATGCTCGAGGGTTTCGCCGAGTATTCGGCGCACCGCGGCATGCGTCACCCCGTCACCCAGATCGCCCCGACCCTCACCGCCCGCGCCCGCGCCGGTGACCTGCCCGCCGATCTCCCCGCCGACGCGATGTTCGAACCCTCCAGCGGCAAGGCCTCGCTCGCGTATGAACAGGGCTGGTCCGCCTGCGCTTTCATCGCCGACCGCTACGGCGATCAAGCCCTGGTCGACCTGTACCGGCAGCTGGCCTCCGGACCGAAGGACCGGGCCGCCGTGGAGGCCGTGCTGCGCGACGCGCTCGGCACCACCTACACCGACCTCGTCGGCGGCTGGCGCGCCTGGCTCACCAGCCGCACGACCGAGGGCGCGTAAAGCCGCCTGGTCCGCGGGTGCAGTAGGTTTGTGGCATGGGGCGAACTCTGCTGGTTACCAATGATTTCCCGCCGCGACCCGGCGGGATTCAGTCGTATCTGCACGCGCTCGCCCAACAGCTGCCCGCCGACGAGCTGGTGGTGTACGCGCCGCGCTGGAAGGGCGACAGCCACTGGAAGTTCGACGCGCAGCAGCCGTTCCAGGTGGTGCGGCATCCCACGACACTGATGCTGCCGACGCCGCTGGTCGCGCGCCGAGCCAGGAAACTTCTGCGCGACGAGCAATGCGATCGGGTGTGGTTCGGGGCGGCCGCGCCGCTGGCGCTGATGTCGCCGGTGCTGCGCAAGGCCGGGGCCGAACGGATTCTCGCGTCCACCCACGGCCACGAGGTGGGCTGGTCGATGCTGCCCGGCGCGCGGCAGGCGTTGCGGGTCATCGGCGATCACACCGATGTCGTCACCTATGTCAGCAAGTACACGCGGCGGCGGTTCGCGGCGGCGTTCGGCGCGCAGTCGGCGCTCGAGTATCTGCCGCCCGCCGTGGACTCCGAGGTGTTCAAGCCGGATCCGGCCGCGCGCGCCGAATTGCGGGCGCGCTACGGGCTGGGGGACCGGCCGACCATCCTGTGCCTGTCGCGGCTGGTGCCGCGCAAGGGGCAGGATTCGCTGATCGCGGCCATGCCCGATATCCGCAAGCGGGTCAAGGGCGCGGTGCTGGTGATCGCGGGTGGCGGACCCTATGAGCAGAAGCTGCGCGAACTGGTCGCGGCCCTGGGCGTTTCCGACAGTGTGGTGTTCACCGGCCGGGTGCCGTCGCAGGAGCTGGCCGCCCACCACACCATCGCCGACGTGTTCGCCATGCCCTGCCGGACCCGCGGCGCGGGCCTGGACGTCGAGGGCCTGGGCATCGTGTTCCTGGAGGCCTCGGCCACGGGAGTACCGGTGATCGCGGGCAATTCGGGCGGTGCGCCCGAGACCGTGCGCGAGGGCGAGACCGGCCGGGTGGTCAACGGCCGCAAGCTGGAGTCGCTCGCCGACGCCATCGTCGACATCCTCTCCGACCGCGACGCCGCGGCCGCCATGGGCGCGGCGGGCCGCGCCTGGGTGCAGCAGCAGTGGCGCTGGGATCTCATGGGTCAGCGACTACAGCAGCTGCTGGATCCGAACCTGCGCCCCAGTCACCTGGGCTGAGCCGCCGGTCCAGGTCGGCGCGGGGTCTGAGGGGTGACGCATCCTGCGATAGGCTCACCCGCGTGAGCAGTATCCAGGTTGCCGATATGACTTTCATCGCCGCGCCGGGCGAGGCCGTGGCCGAGATCTTGGCCGATCGCGGGCGGTGGCGTCAGTGGTGGCCGGACCTGCAATTGGACGTGCGGGAAGATCGGGGCGACAAGGGAATCCGCTGGACCGTCAGCGGGGGCGCCGAGGGCACCATGGAACTCTGGCTCGAGCCGATGCTGGACGGCGTCCTCATGCATTACTTCATGCACGCCGAACCGCGCGGCGGCGTCGCCGGTATGTCCGGGCGTGACCTGCTGGCGCTCAACCGCACCCGCCGGGTCGCGGGCAAGGTCATGTCGTTCGAGATCAAGGCCCGCCTGGAGGCGGGGCGCAAGGCCGGGGTCGCGCCCGCGGCCGCTCACTAGAAAGGAAGCGTTGCCGCCCATGGCCGATCGAACTCAGCGGTCGATCGTGATCGACGCCCCCTCGGACCGAGTGATGGCCGTCATCGCCGACCTGGAGTCGTATCCGGAATGGGTCTCCGCGGCCCGCTCGGTCGAAGTCCTCGACAAACTACCCGACGGCCGGGCCCGCACCGCGCGCTTTGTGCTGGACGCCGGGGTCGTGAAGGACACCTACACTCTGGCCTACACCTGGCGGCCCGACGGCCGCGCGGTCAGCTGGAGCCTGGTCGCCGGGGAACTGCAGAAGGCGCAGGACGGCACCTACGAACTGATCGCCCTGCCCGACGGCACCACCCAGGTGGTCTACGAGCTGACCGTCGACCTGAACATTCCGATGATCGGCATGTTCAAACGCAAGGCGGAGAAGGTCATCACCGACACCGCTCTCAAGGAACTCAAGAAACGGGTCGAAGGCTGACCGCCGGCGGTACCGAACGCCCGACCCGCCCCGTCGCCCGAGTCGAGCTGTTCATCGGCAAGGGCGGCGTCGGAAAGACCACCCTCGCCTGCGCGACCGCGATCGCCTACGCGCGGACCGGGCGGCGGGTGCTGCTGGCCTCCCTCGATCAGGCGCACTCTCTGGGCGACGCGCTCGGCTACCGGTTGCGCCACGGCGCGAAACCGGCGGTGGCCAGCGTTCCGCTGCCCGTGTTCGCCACGGCCGCACCGGATCTCGCCCGCGACCCCGAGGCCACCGATCCGGGGCTGCCGGTGGTCGGGTCCGCCGCCGCGCCGGCCCTCGACGTCATCGAGGTGGATTCGCTGGCGCTGCTGGAGGATCGCTTCCGGCAGGTGCTGATGATGGCTTCCGGCGCCGGGCACGAGCACGGATTCGATCTGGGCGCACTGGATCCCGCCGAGCTCACCGGGCTGCCCGGGGTGCAGGAACTGCTGGCGCTGCTGGAGATCACGCAGTTCGCGAAGGACCAGCGGTGGGACGTGATCGTGCTGGACTGCCCGCCCTCGGCGGACATGCTGCGCATCGTGACCGCCCCCGACACCCTGCTCGGCTATCTGGAACGGGTGTGGCCCGCGCACTCTCGCACCATGGAGGCCATCGGCGCCGACTTCCGCAAGGCGGTGCTGGCGGTGACCGTCGAACAGATCGTGGACGCGGTGACCGAAGCCCGTGACCTGCTGGCGGATCGGACTCGCACCGGCGCGCGCCTGGTGACCGTCGCCGAACAGGTGGCGGTGGCGGAATCGGCGCGGGTGCGTTCGGCCGCCGCGCTGCTGGGCCTGCGCCTGGACGCGGTGCTGGTCAACAAGGTGCTGCCGGAGATGCCCGAACCGCACCCGGCCGCGCCGGAGCATCCGGCGGTGCAGTGGTATTTCAACCGGCGCGGTGAGCAACTCGACGTGGTGACCGAGCTGCGCAAGCGGCTGAGCGAGGTTCCGGTGCAGGTGGTGGGGCATGCCGGGACCGAACCGGTGGGGTTGGGCTCGCTGGCCGCACTGTCCTACGCGGTGGACGCGAGTGGTAACTGGGTGGGATGGCGTCCGGTCCCTATGCTTGGCACAGACGCGGACGGGGCGCCGCCCGTCGCCGCCGAACCGGTGGTCCGGCTCGAGTCCGGGGCGGGGGTGGCTTCGGTGTTCGCGATGCGCATGCATCTGCCGGTGGTCGATGCGTCGACACTGCGGCTGGGACGAGTGGAGGACGATTTGATCGTGGGAGCGGACGGGGTCCGGCGGCGATTGCGGCTGGCCCCGGTATTGCGGCGGTGCACGGTCGACGCCGCCGAACTCGACGGCGACCACCTGGTGATCCGCTTCCGGCCCGACCCGCAGGTCTGGCCGAAATGACCACCACGCACCACCCCCGCCCCGGCCACCCGGAGGAGAACCTCGGCGAATTCGCCGAGGAGTTACGGCTGCTCGCCGAAGCCCTGCTCGAACGCGTGGAACCGGTGTTGCGCCGCACCGCGTCCGACGGGCGCACCGAATGGTCCAGTTGCAGTTGGTGCCCGGTGTGCGCGGCCGCCGCGATCGTGCGCGGCGAGCACCACGACGTGGTGGCGGCCATCGCCGAACACGGCACCGCCATCGTGACCGTGCTGCGCGAGGCGCTCGCGGGGGTGCCGGTGGACCCGGTGATCCCGCCCGATCTGGATCCCGAATCGCCGGAATATCAAGCCTGGCACCGGTATTCGCACGGAGCCGGGACCGAGTCCGGCGCAGGCGATCTGCCGTTCGCCGACGCCTACGCGAACGCCCGCGGCGAACACGACGAGGAGCACGGGTCGACGGGGCCCGAATCCACCGCGAGCCCAGCCGAATCCGCCGGCCACCACGGCGCTGCCGCGAACCTCGCGGCGGTGTTCGCGCGGTTCGTCGCGGGTGCGCAGGGTCGTGCGGCGGCTCGCGCCCGGGACCACCACGACGACGACGAGTCCGACGATTCGATGGGGCAGGGCCCCGGCGCGGCACGCCGCCCAGAGGACCCGGACCCGGTGTCGGGCACGGGCTTTCGCGCCACGAACGGTGCGGACGATCGGGTGGACGTCGCCGCGCAACCGTTCGGGCCGCCGGTGGCACGCCCCGCCGACGACCCCGCCCGACCGGCGACCCCGGGCGATCCGGCCGCGGGACCGTCCGGTCGTGAGGCCTCCGCGCCGGGTCGCGCCGCGCAGTCCGGGCGGCGGCCCACACGGGGCAAGTATGTGCCGATCGACGTAACCATCAAGGCATGACGGGCGGTGTGGATGTGCCGTTGACCGTGGGTATCGATGTGGGCGGCACCAATATTCGGGCGTCGGTGGTCGACGGTGCGGGCGAGGTCCTCGACACCGTGACCGCGCCGACCCCGCATTCGGCGCGCGCCCTCGAGGACGGCCTGGCCCGCGCGGTGCGCGAACTGCGCGGCCGCCACGCCATCGGCGCGGTCGGGCTGGCGGTAGCGGGTTTCGTCGACGAGGACCGCGCCACCGTGCGTTTCGCCCCGCATCTGCCGTGGGAGGACGCCCCGGTCGCGCAACGGCTCACCGATCGGCTCGGCCTGCCGGTGATCCTGGAGCACGACGCGAATGCCGCGCTGTGGGCCGAATACCGGTTCGGCGCGGCGGCGGGCGGGCGCAATGTGGTGCTGGTGGCCATCGGCACCGGCATCGGCGCGGCTCTCCTGATCAACGGCCAGCTGTATCGCGGAAGCTACGGCGTCGCACCGGAACTCGGGCATCTGCAGGTGGTCCCGAACGGCCGGGCCTGCGCGTGCGGCAAGCGCGGGTGCTGGGAACGGTATTGCAGCGGAACCGCTCTGGTGGACACCGCGCTGGAACTGCTGGCCACCGATCCGCAGCGCTCCACCGTGCTGGCGCGGGAGGCGGGCCGGGACCCGGGCTCGCTGACCGGTCGCCGGGTGGCGGGCGCGGCCCAGGACGGCGACCCGGTCGCCCTCGAGGTGATGGCGGACTTCGCGCGCTGGCTCGGCCTGGGCCTGGCGTTCGTGAGCGACATCTTCGACCCGGACCTGATCGTGGTGGCGGGCGGCGTCAGCAGTTCGGCCCCGCTGTTCCTCGACGAGGCCCGCGAGCACTACGCCGGTTCCATCACCGGCGCCCGCCACCGCCGCCTGGCCCGTATCCGCACCGCCCAATTGGGTGAGGCCGCGGGCATGATCGGCGCGGCGGAACTGGCGCGCGCGGCGGTGCTCGCCGACTCGAACGCAGTGTCGGTCGCCCCCGCGCGACGCTGAGCGCGGGACCTGCTCACCGACTTGGGTATTCCGGAGCGTGGGACTTTGGTCCCGGGATCAGAGAAACGGGTCACCACGGTTGGTTGCCGAGTTGTCTCGGCGGTAGGGTAGGCAAGCGAGTGGTGGTGCCCGCAATGAGGCCGGTCCCGGGTATCGAAAACAGGGGAAAGGACGCGATGTTCTACTGGCTGCTGAAGTTCGTCTTGGTGGGGCCGCTGATGCATCTCATCAACCGGCCCGAGGTCGAGGGCGTCGAGAACATTCCGCCGAAGGGTGCGGCCATTCTGGCCGGCAACCATCTGTCGTTCACCGACTGGTTGTTCACCCCGCTGATGAGTCCTCGCCGGATCACCTACCTGGCCAAGGCCGAATACTTCACCACCCCCGGTCTCAAGGGTCGGCTGCAGAAGTTCTTCTTCTCCGGCACCGGCCAGTATCCCATCGATCGTTCCGGTGCGGACGCCGCCGAGTCGGCGCTCAACACCGCGCGCAAGCTGCTCGGTGAGGGCCGCCTGGTCGGCCTGTACCCCGAGGGCACTCGTTCGCCCGACGGCCGCCTCTACAAGGGCAAGACCGGTGTGGCACGCCTCGCCCTGGAGACCGGAGTGCCGGTGATCCCGGTCGCCCTGATCGGCACCGACGAGGTGTGCCCGCCCGGTCCGTTCCGCTGGCGGCCGCGCAAGGTGACCGTGAAGTTCGGTGCGCCCATCGACTTCTCGCGCTACGAGGGCATGGGCGGCAACCGCTTCGTCGAGCGCGCCGTCACCGACGAGATCATGTACGAGCTGATGCGGATGGGCGACCAGGAGTACGTGGACGTCTACGCCGCGAGCCTGAAGAAGGGCGTGCCCTCGGGCAGCCGCCCCGACGCCGACCGCGTCCCGGAGACCCTGGCGGGCTAGTCCCCGTCGGATGGAACCGGAAAGGCCCCGGGAGACCAAGTCTCCCGGGGCCTTTCGCATGCCCGGTGTCGCGGCTCAGACCGCTCGGATCCGCCGGTGGGCTTCGATGGCCTCGAATTTGGCCAGGTTGTGGCGGGCGTCGGCCAGCGCGTCGTGCGCGTCCTTCGGCACCGGCGGCAGCGGCGGGCGGCCGTGCTGGTCCCAGTGCTGGCGCAGTTCGTTGGTGTAGCGGGGCAGCGCGTTGGGCAGGTCCACCATCGAACCCCACAGCTGGCACAGCGCGACATGGTCGTAGGCGCCGACCCAGGCCCACAGCTCGGGTTCCACGCCGGGGCGCGGGACCAGGAACTTGTAGAGGTCGTCGCGGATGCGCTGACGGGAACGCCACAGCGGCGAGGAGGTGGGCGGGAGTTTCGGCAGTACGTTTCGCCGGACGAAAGGGCCCGCTTTGTCGGCATTGAATTCGTTCGAGATCGCATAGAATTCGCGGCCATCTTCGCAGACCACCGCAATGGACACCAGGTCTATTACGACCCCATCCTCAATGAATTCGGAATCGTAAAAATACCTCAAGCGATGGTCCTTTCGAGTAACCTGAAGAGCGGTGCGTAAAATCGATCGTGGGGGTATTCAGGTGGAATCAGTTTGTGTTGTTTCCGATTGCTCTCGGACGGTGCCGGAGCGCTACTCGCGTGGCATGTGTCATCGGCATTATGTCAAGGAGCTCCAAGAGGTGTATCCGCGATGCTCGGTTGCGGGTTGCGAGCGCCCGGCCATCCTGAAGCGCGGTGTCTGTCGTCCTCATCAGACGCAGATTCGCCGGTGGGGTTCGGTCGAGGCCGCGCCGGGACGAGGCGCGCCCGGACGACGTCGTAAGAGTACGCATGACGGTCGTAGTCGCATTACTTCGTTCGGTTATCGGCTGCTCCGGCTTCCGGAAGGCGGTTGGATGCTGGAGCATCGCTTGATCATGGAGCAGGTTCTCGGCCGAAAGCTGTATCGGGGTGAGAACGTGCACCATATCAATGGTGACAAGCTCGATAATAGGCCCGAGAATTTGGAACTGTGGATCACGGGTCAGCCGATCGGGCAGCGAGTCGAGGATATGCTCGATTGGGCGCGCGAAATTATCGCTCGGTATGACCCGGAAGGAGCGCGCTGACTTAGCTTTCGGCGGCAACCACCGGAAGCCCTTCCGTTCGTCAACGCGTTTCAATCGGTTCCCTCGACTCTGTCTGCCTCTGTCGAACTGTACGGGCCGAGCGCCGGGTGAGAGGACACCAGCCCTGGGTGTGCTTCGCCTGTCCAAGAGCAATCCGTATTCTGAACACGTGAACTGGACCGTCGACGTACCGATCGATCGCCTGCCGGAACTTCCTCCGCTGCCTGACGAGCTCCGTCGGCGTCTCGACGAGGCGCTCGCCCGACCGGCCCTACAGCAGCCGTCCTGGGATCCCGAGCAGGCCGAGAAGATGCGCACCGTCCTCGAGAGCGTGCCGCCGATCTGCGTGCCCGCCGAGGTCGAGGAACTGCGCCTACGCTTAGCCGAGGTAGCGCGCGGCGAGGCCTTCCTCATGCAGGGTGGTGACTGCGCGGAGACCTTCGCCGACAACACCGAACCCCACATCCGCGGCAATATCCGCACCCTGCTGCAGATGGCGGTGGTGCTCACCTACGGCGCGAGCCTGCCCGTGGTGAAGGTGGCCCGCATCGCGGGCCAGTACGCCAAACCCCGTTCCGCCGACGTCGATTCGCTGGGCCTCAAGTCCTACCGCGGCGACATGGTGAACTCGCTGGTCGCCGACGCCGGGCTGCGCGAGCACGACCCGTCGCGCCTGGTCCGCGCCTACGCCAACGCCTCCGCGGCGATGAACCTGGTGCGTTCGCTGACCTCGGCCGGCATGGCCGATCTGCACAAGGTGCACGACTGGAACCGCGAGTTCGTGGCGCAGTCCCCGGCCGGGGCCCGCTACGAGCAGATGGCCACCGAGATCGACCGCGCGCTGGCGTTCATGAAGGCCTGCCGGGTCAACGACCCGAACCTGTCCAGCGCCCGCCTCTACGCCAGCCACGAGGCGCTGGTGCTCGACTACGAGCGGGCCATGCTGCGCCTGAGCGAGCACCCCGTCACCGGCGAGCCGGTGCTCTACGACCTGTCGGCGCACTTCCTGTGGATCGGTGAGCGCACCCGTCAGCTCGACGGCGCGCACGTCGGGTTCGCCGAGCTGATCGCCAACCCGATCGGCCTCAAGATCGGCCCGAGCACCACGCCGCAGCAGGCCGTGGAGTACGTCGAGCGCCTGGACCCGAACAACGAGCCCGGCCGCCTGACCATCGTGGCCCGCATGGGCAACCAGAAGGTCCGCGACGTGCTGCCTCCGATCATCGAGAAGGTGCAGGCCACCGGCCACCAGGTGATCTGGCAGTGCGACCCCATGCACGGCAACACCCACGAGGCGTCCACCGGCTACAAGACCCGCCACTTCGACCGCATCGTCGACGAGGTGCAGGGCTTCTTCGAGGTGCACCACGCGCTGGGCACCCACCCGGGCGGCCTGCACATCGAGCTCACCGGTGAGAACGTCACAGAATGCCTCGGTGGCGCGCAGGACATCTCGGACCTCAATCTGGAGGAGCGCTACGAGACCGCGTGCGACCCGCGCCTGAACACCCAGCAGTCCCTCGAACTGGCCTTCCTGGTCGCGGAGATGCTGCGCTAGCTGGATGCGGCTCGCAGAAGATTCGAGTGCCCGGACCACGTCAGCGGTCCGGGCACTCGCGTCTGTATTGCGTTGTCCAAGGCGACTATTGATCTCGTAGCGGTGGGGGTAACTCGTCGGGTACGTCCAGAATCGGTTTGATACGAACCGAGATCCGGATGCGAGACGGTCGGCGGCTCTCAGCTGCCTGCTGAAGTCGCGGGGAGGCGGTTACGGTATGGCGACGATGGTGACCGTGGAGCCGGGTTCGACCGCGTCGCCGGGGGCGGTGCTCTGCGAGATGACGATCGAGCTGTCGTTGTTCGCCAGCTGGCGCACGGTGACCGAGAGCCCCATCTGCTGCAGTTTGCCGCGCGCGGTGCCGACATTGGCGCCCAGCAGATTCGGCATGTCGAGGGCGCTGTTGAGGATCAGGACCACGCCGGAGCCGGTTTCGGCGCTGGTGCCCGCGGCCGGATCGGTGCCGATCACCTGGCCGGACTTGATCTTCGGGTCGAACTGCTCGCGGGTGGAGCTGACGGTGAGTCCGGCCTTCTGCAGGGCGATCTTGGCCTCCTCCTGCGTCTTGCCGCGCAGGTCCGGCACCTTGACCGGCAGGGATCCCTTGCTGCGGTAGACCTTCACCTGGCCGTTGGCCGGGAGGACGGTGCCGGGCGCCGGATCCACCTTGGCGAGTGAGCCTTTCGGAGCGGAACTGCCCACCTCGCCCGCGTCCACGGGGGTGAGCCCGGCGTCGCGGATGGCCTTGTTGACCGAGCTGACGTCCTGGCCCGCGCTCACGTCGGGAACCTTCGGCTTGCCGCTGGAGACCAGCACCGCGACCAGGGAACCCTTGGTGACGCGGGTGCCGGCGGGCGGGTCGGTGCCGACCACGTTGCCGACCGGGATCATGTCGGAGGGCTTGTTGCGGGTCTCGGTCTCGAAGCCCGCGTCCTCGAGCGTGGAGACCGCGCGCTGGGTGTCCATGCCGGCGATGGTGGGCACCGGCGAATAGCGCCCGACGCCCAGCCACCAGCCTCCGATGCCCAGCAGCACCGCCAGCGCGACCACGATGCTCAGCCACACGACGACCCGGCGCCGCGATTTGCCGCGGTCCTCGATCAGATCGGAGCCGGGGTGCTGGGCGCCCGGCGGCGGGGCGTAGTCGTTCTGCCGGTACTCGGCCGGGATCTCGCGCGCCGCGGTCATGACCCGGGTGTGCTGGGGCTGCTGCGGCGGCGCGAACACGGTCGGCGGGTCGGCAGGCAGCCGCGTGGTGGCATCGGCCTGGAACCGGGTGGTCTGGTCCGCCGCGCCCGGAATCGGCCGCGACGGGGGATGTACGGGGCCGCGCGGGGCCGGTGTGGGCCCGACCCGGTACTTGGCGCTGAGGTGCTCGGCGGATTCGGTCGGCGCGGGCACCCGGTAGTCGGGCAGTTGCAGTTCGCGGGCGACGCGGCGCAGTTCGTCGGCCATCTCGGTGGCGTTGGAGAACCGGTGCATGGGTTCGCGGGCGGTGGCGTGCGCGACCAGCTCGTCGATCTCGGCGGGCACGCCGCCGATCAGGCGGCCGGGCGCGGGCACGTCCTTCTCGACCCGCTGCAGGGCGATCGAGAGCGAGTTGTCGCCGGTGAACGGGGTTCGGCCGGTGAGCATTTCGAAGATCAGGATCCCCGCGGAGTACACGTCGCTGCGGGCGTCGGCGCTGCCGCTGGTGACCTGCTCGGGGGAGAGGTAGGCGGCGGTGCCGAGAATGACGCTGTCGGAGGTGATCTTGGCCTCGGCGACCGCGCGCACCAGACCGAAGTCGGCGATCTTCACCTCGCCGGAGTCGGAGATGAGCACGTTCTCCGGCTTGATGTCGCGGTGCACCAGCCCGGCCGCGTGGGCCACACCGATGGCGTAGAGCACGGGTTCGGCGACAGAGCGCACCGCGTGCGGGGGCATGGGGCCGCGTTCGCGCAGCAGTTCGCGCAGGGTGCCGCCCTCGACCAGTTCCATGATGAGGAACGGGTGGTCACCGTCCACGCCCTGGTCGTAGACCGCCACCAGGGAGGGGTGTTTGAGCTTGGCCACCGCTCTCGCCTCGAGTTCGAAGCGGGTGAGGAATTGCGGGTCGGAGGCGAACTTCGGGTCCATCACCTTGATGGCGACCGGTCGGTCCAACCGGGTGTCCACCCCCCGGAACACCATGGACATACCGCCACGCGCGATCGGCGCGTCGATGCGGTAGCGCCCTTCCAGCATCTGGCCGATCAACTGCGACCCTTCCGATTTTCGTCAATGCCGCCCAGCGCGGCTCACCCGATGGTAGCCGCGTCGGGGTGTGATGCGACTGTGGCGACGCGAGAGACTACCGTGGTCGGCGTGAGTGCCTTTCCTTGCAGCGAAGACGTCCTGCCGGATTCGGTGACCCTGATCCCGCTGCCCGACGTGGCCGAGCAGCTGGGCATGGTGGTGACCCGGGTCCATCAGATGCTGCGTGACCATCAGATCATCGCGGTCCGCCGGGACGGTATCGCCGGTATCCCGAAGGAGTTCTTCGACTCCACCGGCGCCGTCGCCAAGCACCTGACCCCGCTGATCACGGTCATGCGTGACGGCAAGTACACCGACCAGGAAATCCTCGAGTGGATCTACACCGAGGACGAAACCCTGCCCGGCCGTCCCATCGACGCCATCCACGGGCCGCTGGCCCGCGAAGTGATCCGCCGCGCCGCCGCGGACCCCTTCTGACATAGCCCGACCGCGGACGCGGTCAGTTCCCGAGGGGACTGGCCGCGACGAATTCGCGTGCCACGACCCGGAGCCGGCGGTGCTGGGGGACGACCGCTCGGCCGGTGAAGACGGCGTAGTCGGCGCGCTCGATCTCGTCGAGGATGCCGCCGTAGAGGGTGGCCGCCGTCCGGATGGCCGGGCGCACGCGCGGGGCCAGTAGTTCGATGCCCGGGGTGGCGCGACGGTAGACACCCCTGTTGATCGCGATCAGATGTGCGAGCGCACGCCGCACCCGCGGCTCGGTGCGGCCGGATTCGCGGCAGTGGAACAGCAATTCGTCGTCCACGCCGAAGGCCGCCAGTTCGTCGGCGGGCAGGTACACCCGGCCGCGGCCCAGATCCTCGCCGACATCGCGCAGGAAGTTGGTGAGCTGGAAGGCTTCCCCGAGCGCGGCCGCGGCCGGTTCGGCCTCGGCGACCGGGACGACGGTGCCCAGCACCGGCAGCAGTTGCAGCCCGATGGCGGCCGCCGAGCCGCGCATGTAGTCCTCGAGCTCGCCCATGGTGGGGTAGCGGTCGCGGTATTGGGGCGCGCCCGGAATGTCCATGCGCATGGAGTCGAGGAACACCCAGAAGTGTTCGGCGGCAATCGAGTACCGGCGGATGGTGTCGGAGACCGCGAGCAGCACCCGCTGTTCGTGGCTGTCGCCCGGTTCGGTGGGCGCGTCGGCCAGCCGGGCCCGCAGTTCGTGTTCGATCCGGTCGAGCCGGGCCGCGGATTCGGCGGCCCGGCTGGGCGCGTCGCTCGCGTCGACGATGTCGTCGACCAGGCGGGCGAAGGCGTACAGCGCGTGCACGGCCGGTCTTCGCTCGGGTTCCAGCAGCCGGGTCGCGAGGAAGTAGGTGCGTCCGTGGGCGGCGGCGATGCGGCGGCAGTCGCGGTAGGCGCGGTCCAGCATCACGCGGGGCTGGGCGCGGGCGCGCCGGCGAGCTGATCGGAATGCGGGCGTCCGGCACGCAGTTTCAGCGGATCCACCTTGCACAGCGAGACCGCGGCCACCACGGCGGCGACGATCGCGAGGGTGCCGTGCACATAATCGGACACGGGTGCGCCGTCGGGCTGGAAGATCAGCATGAGCCAGGTACACAACCCGACCAGGACCTGCAGTGTCCGGGTGGACAGCGCGAAGCCCGCGGCCAGGGCCAGCGGCCACGAGTAGTACCAGGGCAGTGCGGCGGGGGACAGGATCACGATGGCCACGAACGCGACCAGAATGCCGAGCACGGCCTCCTTCTCGCTGTTCTTGAACCGCCACCAGGCCCACACCAGGATGGCGACCATGGCGATCGCGCACAGCATGCGCGTCCACGGCAGCACCTTGTCCATCGGCAGCGGAGTCACCCAGGTGACGACGTGGGCCATGATGGTCGGCAGCGAGAGCCAGTTGATGATCTTCTTGGAGCCCGACAGCGCGGTGAGCCAGCCGATCTGGTGATCGCGCAGCCCGGTCGCGAAGGTGGCGACGGCGAACACGGCCGCGAACACCGCCACGCCGAGCGCGCCGATCTTGGCGAAGGTGCGCAACGGATGCGGCAGTTCGCCCTCGTGCTGGGCGGCGCGGCGTTCGCGTTCGTGAATCATCCAGATCCACACCAGGAACGGCAGCGCCACGCCCGCGGTCGCTTTCACGGCCACGCCGATGGCGACCACCACGATGCCCGCGGCGTGATGGTGTTCGAGCACCAGCGCGATGCCCGCGGCCATCAGGCCGACCATGAGCATCTCGTTGTGCACGCCGCCGATGAGGTGGACGAGCACCAGCGGGTTGAGCACGGCCAGCCACAGCGCGGTGGTGGGCTTGCCGCCCAGGTGCTTGGTCAGGTGCGGGACCGCCCACACCATGAGCGCCAGCCCGGGCAGCATGACCAGCCGCAGCGCGATGGTCCCGGCCACCACGTTGTCCCCGGTGATGGTGGTGATGGCGCGCCCGATGAGCAGGAATACCGGCCCGTAGGGCGCGGTGGTGGTGGTCCAGACGGGGCTGACATTGTCGAGCAGGACCGCGGCGTTGGCCTTCAACTCCACCGGCCCGTACAGGTACGGGTTGATGTTGTCGCGCAGCATCGCGCCCTGCGCCAGATAGGAGTAGGCGTCGCGGCTGAACATGGGGACCGCGAACAGCAGCGGGAAGGTCCAGACGCCGACGATGCCGCGCAGTTCGTTGAGGGTGACCGAGGTGCCGGGCTGGCCGCCGATCACGATGCGCCCCAGCCGGACCCACGCGGTGATCATGGCGATCACGCCGAGCCACACGAACATCGACGACAGCACCAGGCCGTGCCCGAACCGCAGCCACGACAGGTGCATGGCCTCGAGCAGCGGGTCGCTGCGCCGCACGCCGCCCGCGCCGAAGCCGCCGAAGGTGATCAGCAGGGCGCCGAAGAAGCCGAGCGTCGCGGCGTGTCCCTCGGGGGTGCGGGCGAAGTCGGCGGCGTGGCGCACCCGGGTCTGCCAGCTCGTCCGGGCACTCGGAGACGGAGCGTCCGGGTCGGCGGCATCCGTGGTGCTCGGAGCGCCGGCGGGACGGGTGGCGACAGCGCCGGTGTCGGGGGTGGCTGCGTCCATATCGGGGGTCGGCATAGGCGGTCGTTCCCCCCGGAAAGGTCAGCGGCGGCAGCCGCGTTGGTTCAGGACGCGGTCAGTCTAGTGCGTGTGCGCGGACGCCACCGCCCCGGTGTCGGCGGATCCGATACCGGCATGTCGTACGTCACCCGTGATGCGTGCCGCCGCCAGTCTGCCCGAAAGCAGCACGGTCGGCACGCCGACGCCGGGCACGGTGCCCGAGCCTGCGAGAACGACATTCGCGCGCCCGGCCACCAGGTTCCGGGTCCGGAACGGACCGGTCTGCCGGAACAGGTGTGCCGCCGAGAACGGGGTGCCCGCGAGCATGCCCTTGGCCCGCCAGGTGCGCGGGGTGTCGAGGTGGTCGACCCGGAAGTGCCGCGAAATGCCTTGGTAGCCGCGCGCTTCCAGCACCTGGAGCAGTTCGCGCAGGTAGTGCGGGCCGAGTTCGTCCCAGGCCAGCGGCGCTGCATCCAGATTCGGGCAGGGGGCGAGCAGCGAGAGCGGTTCGTAGCGGACCGTGTCGCGCAGGTGTCCCGCGGCGTCGATGTGCTGTTCGGGGCGGTCGATGTAGAGGGTCGGATCGGTGAGGGCGGGCCGGGTGAGCAGCAGCGACGGGTCGCTCATCAGCGCGCCGCGGCCGCGCCGGGCCGCGATCTCGGCGAAGGTCCGGTCCCATTCCGCGCCGAAGTCGATGGTGTGATGCGCCTGCACCGGCCAGGCGGCCGCCACCTCCGCGGGGATGGTGCCGTGCGCGACCACCGCGGACGGGGAGGCCCGCAGTCCGCGGCGATGCCGCAGCCCGAACCGGGTCAGCGACCCGATGTCGGCGGTCACCACCAGGGCGTCGCAGTCGAAGACACGGCCGTCGGCGGTGTGCACGGCGGTGGCGCGGCGGCCCGTGTAGTCGACGCCGATCACCTCGGCGTTCAGTTCGAGGGTCCCGCCGGCGGCGGTGAACGCTCGGCCCAGCGCCGCGGCGATGGCCCGCATGCCGCCCTCGGGGTAGGTGACGCCCAGGCAGGTGTCCATGTACGGGATCGCGCCGTACACGCCGAGCGCCTTGTTCGGAGCCATGCCCGCGAACAGCGCCTGGAAGCTGAACAGCCGGGCGATGTCCGGATCCCGGATCACGCGACCGACCTTGGGACCGAGCCGCCCGAACGCGCCGAGCCGTACCAGCCGCGCCAGTGCGGTCCGCTTCTCCGGAATCCGCACCATGTCCAGGGGTGACTCGAAGTTGGTGTCCATGAACTGGCGGAACTCGGCCTCGTACACGCCTTTCAGCCAGCCGCGCAGCCGCCGGTAGCGGCGGGCCGTGGCGGGGCCGCGCACCTGCGCGACCTCGTCGGCCATCCGCTCCTCGTCGGAGTAGACGCCGATCTGGGTGCCGTCGGCGAAGCGCGCCCGGTAGGCCGGTGCCATGTCGAGGATCGTCAGGCCGACCGACTCCCGGGTGTGCCCGACCACGCCGAGCGCCTCGTCGATGAGTTCGGGCAGGGTGAGAATCGTTGCCCCGGAGTCGATCTCGTAGTCCGGTCCGCTGTAGGACCCGACCCGCCCGCCGGGGCGGTCGTCGCGTTCGAGCACGGTCACCTGCCGTCCGGCCGCCAGCAGGTGCAGCGCCGCGGCGAGCCCGGACAGTCCCGCGCCGACCACGACCACCCGATCGGTCGGTCCCGCAACCGTTTTCATGCCACCCTCCTGCGGCCCGTGCTGTCCGTCGGATCCGGCGTCAGTAGTGCCGCGCGGTGGCCGACAGCGCCATGCCGCGCAGCTGCCGGGCGGCGTCCGGTGTCACGGTGCTGGCGTCCAGCGCGGTCAGGGCCTGCTCGGTGAGCGAGGCGATGCGTTGCTCGACGGCGTCGACCGCACCGAGGTCGGTGAGGGCCGTGCGCAATTCGGCGACCTGCTCGGCGCTGAGATCGGTACCGAGGCTGGTGCGGATGAGCGCGGCGGTGGCGGGCGCGGTGGCGTCGGCGCGCCGCAGGGCCTCGGCGATGAGCACGGTGTGCTTGCCCTCACGCAGGTCGTCGCCGGACGGCTTGCCGGTGACCGCCGGGTCACCGAACACGCCGAGCAGGTCGTCGCGCAGCTGGAAGGCGATGCCGATGTCGGTGCCGAATTCGCGGTAGGCGGCGATCACGTCGGGGGAGGCCCCGGCCAGCGCCGCGCCCATGTGCAGCGGGCGTTCGATGGTGTAGGCGGCGGTCTTGAACCGGTTGATCCGCAGCGCGGCCTCCACCGACTCGTCGCCCGCGGACTCGCCGTGGATGTCGAGCAGCTGCCCGCCCAGCACCTCGGTGCGCATGGCCGCCCAGACCGGGGCGAAGCGGGCGGCGGCGTCGGCGGGCAGCCCGGCGTCGCGGGTCATGTCGTCCGCCCAGGCCAGGGCCAGGTCGCCGATGAGGACGGCGACGCTGACGCCGTAGTGGTCGGCGTCACCGGTCCAGTGCTGATCCCGGTGCCGCTGTTCGTAATCCACGTGCACGGTCGGGAAGCCGCGCCGGGTGCGCGAGGAGTCGATGATGTCGTCGTGGATGAGCGCGCACGCCTGCACCAGTTCCAGCGCCGAGCAGGCGGTGAGCACCGCGTCGGCGTCCGGGTCCTCGGGGCTGCGGCCCGCGCCCAGCCAGCCGGTCCAGGCGAAGGCGGGGCGGGTGCGCTTGCCGCCGCGAATGACGAAGTCCTCCAGGGCCGCGGCCGCGTCCACGAAGACCGGGCCGAGGGGTTCGACGATCGGTTCGCGGGTGCGGAAGAAGGCGGTGAGACGGTCCTCCACGGCGGCGACGAGTGATCCCGCGCCGACCGGGTGGCGGGTCGGGGTACCGGGTCCGGCGGACAGGGGAGCCTCCTTGGTGAGTGCGCGGCGCGGCGCGAGCGCGATTCCCCCGGTGATCGGTCCCGGTGCGCGTGCGACGATGGCGAACGCCCCCGATGACCGGCCCGATCGCGCGGGCGTCAGGTCCGCGCGCGGGGTTCGCCCCGACTCTACCGACCACCGGGTCGCGGCCGGGAATCGGTCGGGCCCGGTCCGGTCCCACCTGCTGGGATAGGCACAGGTCGGGGTCCGGGGCCCGGGTGCGGGCCCGTAAAATACTGGCGTGAGTTTCGACAATGTACGGGGATATTCGACCCCTGGCCGAGTTTCCCGCACACCCCATGTGTCCGGAACTCGCTCCGTGGTGCAGCAGCTGGGCCCCCGTCCGGACGGGTCGATTCCCTTCTCGGTCGAGTTCAATCCGCCGCGTGACGCGGCCGGCGAGGCGCGCCTGTGGCGGGCCGCCCGCGAGTTCGAGCGGCTGCATCCGGCGTTCGTGTCCATGACCTACGGCGCGGGCGGCTCCACCCGCGACCGCACCATCCGGGTCACCGGCGAGCTGGCGCGCGAGACCACGCTGCTGACCGTCGCCCACCTGACCGCGGTGGACCACTCGGTCGCCGAACTGCGCTCCATCGTCGGCGCGTACGCCGACTCGGGCATCCGCAATCTGCTGGTGCTGCGCGGCGATCCGCCGGGCGACGTGCTGGGCGAGTGGCTCAAGCACCCCGAGGGCGTCGAGTACGCCGAGGAACTGGTGCGCATCGTCCGCGACCTGGGCGACTTCCACGTGGGTGTCGCCTCGTTCCCTCAGGGCCACCCGCGCTCCACCGACCTCGACGACGACACCCGCTTCCTGGTGTCGAAACTGCGCGCGGGCGCGGAGTATTCGATCACCCAGATGTTCTTCGACGTGGATCACTATCTGCGCCTGCGGGATCGGGCCATCGCGGCCGATCCGATCGAGGGCGCGAAGCCGATCATTCCCGAGCTCATGCCGGTCACCTCGCTGCGCACGGTCGAGCGCGCGGAGGAGCTGTCGGGCCGTCCGCTCCCGGCGAAGGTGATCGAGCGGCTGCGCAAGGCCGCGGGCACCGGGCCGGAGGAGGATCGCGCGGCGGTCCGGGCCGAGGGCATCCAGATCGCCACGGAGATGGCGCAGCGCCTGATCTCCGAGGGCGCGCCCTGCCTGCATTTCATCACCCTGAATTTCGCCAAGGCCACCAGCGAAGTGCTGGCGAATCTGGGCTATTCGGTCTCGGCCGCTCCGGCGAACGCCTGAACGGACCGGTTCGCACCGTGAATCGGCTCCGGCATGCCGGAGCAAATCACCGGAATGCACTGGTCAGCGGAGTACCTTCCCCTCACGACTCGTGACCTCGAGGGGAGCCCTTCATGTCCGTGTTCCACCACTTCGCCCGGGTGGCCGGCGCTGTCAGCGCCTGCGCCGTGCTCGCCGCCGCCGGACCGGCAACCCTGGCGGGACCCGCCGCCGCGGCCCCGGCGCCGGCCGATACCGGCGCCGCAGCGGTCGCCGCGGTGAGCCCCGAGGCCGCCGCCGCACTTGCCGCCATCACCGCGGTGAACCAGACCACAGGCCGCGCCGATGCCACCGCCCGTCCCGACGCCGCGGCTCGCCCCGACACCACCGGCCGGTCCGATGCCGCCGGGCCGGCGGCCGCTCCGACGGACTGGCTGTCGGCCTACGGTCAGGCCGTCGAAGGACTCCAGACCTTGGGCATCAAGCCCTTCCTGTACCCGACCGCCGCGCCGTTCTGTCTCGGCGGCACCACCTTGGGCCTGTCCCCCGCCATGGCGGGCAGCATCCCGGGCCCGTGGCCGCACTACGCGATCTCCATTCCCGGCCTGGATCTTTCGGCCGTCAAGGCGGGCCAGGCCATGTTCGCCTTCGTGCCCTACGGCATCGCCCCCGACGGCGCGGACACCTCCGGCATGCAGGTCGCCTGGTTCAACACCACCACCGGCCGCGGCGGCCTGGTGCCGATGGGCCCGCTGAACCAGGTGCTCAATGCGATGATCCCGCAGCAGGTCCCGAACGAGTTGCGGCCCATGGTCGAACAGGCCGTGCACGACTACTTCACCGCGGCCCTGCCGGCCGGCGGCGTCCGCGCGGTGCCGGTGAACACGGGATCGGGCACGGTGCTGGCGGCCATGTTCGGCACGGTCCGCAATGGCGACGCCACCTGCTTCTTCCTGCCGACCATCGGGATGACGCCGGTTCCCTGATCGGGACTCAGGCGACGGTCCGGCCCTTCCAGCGCAGCGCGCGGGTGCGGTGCGCGCGGTGGGACCGGGCCGACAGGGCCAGGTAGGCGGCCACCGAGAACGGGTGTGCCAGCGCCGCAACGGCATCCGTGGCGTCGACCGGCCCGCCGTTCTCGGTGGAGCGGGCCAGCAGGCGGGCCGTGACGGCGGCGGTACAGCCGAGCAGCCCCGTCCGGCGGATCCGTCCGCGCCCGCACACCGCCGCGATGGGCGGAACCCAGAAGGCCAGCGCCGCAATCGAACCGATCGCGAGACTGCCCGCGGGCCCGCCGTAGGCCGACCACAGCCAGCGGGTGTAGCCCTCGCTCACCTCGGCCGCGTCCCGGTACATCCGGGTCTCGGCCAGCGGTCCGGCCGCGACCAGCGTGGTGGGCCGCCCCGCGCGCCGCAGCTCGCGGGCGATGGCCAGATCCTCGGTGACGCTGTCCGCGACCGCGGCGTGCCCGCCGACGGCCTGGTAGGCGGCGGCGTCGAAGACCAGGAACTGCCCGCACGCCACGGCCATCGACGGCCGCCGGGTCCGATTCGCCAGCGCGACCGGCAGAGTCGAGGCCCAGGACCAGCACAGCAGCGGCTGGACGAGGCGTTCGGCGGGGGAGACCGCGAGCTGGCGGGGCCACGGGCAGAGCAGATCGGTTCGGGCCGACCGCAGTTCACGGACCGCGGCCGACAGCGCGCCGGGCGCGAGCCGCACGTCGGCGTCGAGGAAGACCAGCACGCCGTCGGCGGTGTCGGCGAGTTCGGCCAGCCGGGCGCAGGCCGCGGTCTTGCCGGTCCAGCCGGGCGCCGGATCGGTGTCGCTGCGGGAAAGCAGGAATCGGTGGTCGCCGCGGATGGCCGCGCGCGCCGCCTCGAAGGTGTCGTCGGTGGAGCCGTCGTCGAGGACGAGGACCCGCAGGCGCGGCAGATCGGGCTGGGCGCGCAGATCCGCGATGAGCTCGGGCAGCCGGTCGGCCTCGTCGCGGGCCGGGATGCAGACGGTGACCGGTTCGATGACGGTGGGCCCGCCGCGCCGCAGCCGGGGGACGGTGAGGCGATTGGCGAGGGCGACCGATGCGCCGAAGGCGGCGACGGCGCTCGCGGCCGTCACCGCCTTCGGGGCAAGAGTCATGGGGTGGGTGCTAACGCGTGTTGGTGCGATCGGGGCGCAGCCAGCGCGCGGCGCGCACGTAGGCCGGCGGATCGGGGTTGCGGGTCATGTACGCCAGCACCGCGACCACCGCGGCCACCGCGAGGGTGATGCCGCCGACGATGCCCGCCCATCCGGCGAAGGACCGCGTGTTCGGGTCCGCGTAGCCGACTTCGGCGCGCAGCGTGCTGACATCGCCGGGCGGCAGCTTCCAGGTGACCACCGAGTCGCCCTCGCGGGTGCCGTTGGTGGTGGCGACGCGCGCCGGGAAGGCGACGGTCAGCTGCACGTCGGAGCCCTGCGGCGGCAGCGACTTCAGGTCCACCCGGCCGGTCAGGGTGACCAGGTCGCCGGTGCGGGCGAAGAGCAGGTTGAACATGCCGGAGGTCTGGTCGGAGAGGCCGCCGAGCTGCTGCACCTCACCGAAGGTGAGATCGTCGAAGTACACCTGGCTGCCGACGTAGCCGTCCTGCGCGTAGGAGTCCACCCGCACCTTGCCGGACAGGCCGTCGGGGGCCTTGAGCTGCGGGCCCTTGTCCTTCTCGTGCTGCGGCACGGCCGCGGCGACGATGCGCCCGGACACCCGGTCGTTGGAGGACACGCCCATCGACACCTGCACCCGCAGGCATCCGGTCAACAGGACCGCCAGCCCCGCGAACAGGACCACGGCCACGGTCCGCACCCATCGCCGCGATCGTCGCCGGGGTGGGGCGGATTCGAGTGTTCCCTCTGCTGTCGACATGTTCGGACTCGGCTGCACGGCTCACATCGTGCCATGCGTCCCGGGCCACAGCGTGATTCGACGGGCCTTCAGCCCCCGAACCAGCGGAATCCCCAGCACCCCGAGCCCGCAGAACCCGTACACCGCCGATACCGGCAGCCCCAGGAACACCGCGTGCGCCAGCGTCGACCCCAGCCACGTCCACCCGAACACCGCCACCGGAACCGCCCGCGCCGCACCCGAACCCGCGGCCGTCCGATCCCACCACTCCAGCAATCCCGCCATCACCGTCGCCACCGCGAACCAGCCGACATAGTTGCTGACCGGAATCTCACCCAGCCCCGGCAGCCCGGGAATCGGCGACCGCCACGTCCACTGCCCATCGGCCACCATCTGCGGATCCAGGAACAGATCCCACCCGACCGCCCCCGCCGCGGTCAGCGAAACCCGCCCGGCCGCCCCCTTCGCCAGCAGCCCGGCCACCACCCACACCGGGTACAACCCGCCCGTCCACGCCAGCGGCACCACCACCGGCACCCCCAGCACCTCGGGCCCCAACCGCCCGCTCGCGTAGTCGTAACCGCCGAACGGAATCCCGGTAGCCGTCCCCACCACCTCGGCCACCAACCCCACCCCGGACACGATCACCAGCACCCCGGCCGCCCACCGCACCCCGCGCGTCACCGCCGCGTGCGTCAAAGCCGCACCGGCCGAGAGCAATACGACCGCCACCGTCACCCGATCCCGCCCGACCCCGTGCGCCAGCGGATACGCGATCTGCACCAGCACCAACAACACCGCGGGCACCGCCGAGATCGTCACCGCCCGTCGCTCGGTCGAGAGGGTGGTCCGTTCCGGCGAGGCAGTCGTGGCAGGCCGGCGATGGGTTTCGTGGCGGGGGCCCGATAGGGCGGGGTCGGTCATCGGCGGGGCGGGAAGAGGCGGCGGGGGCGCAGGTCTCGCTCCACGAGGCGGGCGGCGCTGCGGCCGCTGGCGCCGGAGACGCCGCCGCCCGGGTGGGTCGAGGCGCCGGTGAGGTAGAGGCCGGGGGCGCCGGGGACGCGCTGGTTGGCGAGCTCGGGCAGGGGGCGCCACATGAACATCTGGTCGATGGACATCTCGACGTGCATGACATTGCCGCCGAGCAGGCCCATCTCGCGTTCCAGGTCGGCGGGGGTCTGGATGTGACGCTGGGTGATCGAGGCGGCGAATCCCGGTGCGAGGGCGTCGACTTCGGCGATGATGCGGTCGGCCTCGGTCTCGGCGTGCGCGGACCAGTCGCTGCCGTCGGCGAGGTCGTAGGGATGCCACTGCGACCACAGGGTGACCTGATGTTCGCCCGCGGGGGCGATGGTCGGGTCCAGGGCGCTGAACGTCATGGCCAGCACGACCGGGCGCGGCGGCAGGTCGCCCGCCAGGGCCGCGCCGTGAGCGCGCCGCAGCTCGCGGCGGTCGGTGACGAGGAGTTGCAGCCCGTGCGCTGATTCGGCGGTCTCGGCCCCGGGATAGTGGGGGAGTTCGCTGATCGCGGCGCGCACCACCATGCCGATGCCGGGTCCCACCCGGATGCGGCGTCGCCAGTCGGCGATCGTCGCGGTGTCGAATCCGCCCTGCTCCAGCAGGTTCAGGGTGGTGAGGATGTGGCTGCCCGCGATCACGGTGTCCGCGGCCAGGTTTCGCCCGCTCGCGGTGCGCACCTCCCACCGGTCGCCGCGGCGGGTCAGGGCGGTCACCGCGTCGCCGGGGGAGACGACGCCGCCGTCGGACTCCAGCCGCGCCACCAGTGCCGCGCTCAGCGCGCCGCTGCCGCCGACCGCGCGCCCGGGCGGCAAGGTGTGCATGAGCGCCGCGAACCCCACCATGGGCGCGGACCCGGGTTCGGACATGGGCGGCCCGGACTGCGCGCCGAACCAGGCCAGCGCCGCCTTCAGCCGTTCGCTGTCGAACAGGCTGTCCAGCAGCGCGTCTCCGGTCTGCATCATCTCCCGGGACAAGGCCCCGCCGCTGGCGCGCCCGGTGGCCCCGGCCGCCTCGCGGGGATCCATGCCCCAGAACGACTTCAGCAGATGCCCGCCGGTCGGGGTGCCCGAGAACGCCCGCATCACCCGCGCGCTGCGCGGACCCCACACGGTCGCGAACCGCCGGTACGCGTCGGCGTCACGCTGCCCGCAGGCGGCGGCGATGGACGCGCAGGTCCGGTCCAGATCCCGGTGGAACACGATGGGCGCCAGCCCGCTCCCGGCGGGCGCGGGCGCGAAAGCCCAGGGGTCGCAGTCGATGTAGCGCAGCCCGAACCGGGCCAGCTCCAGCTCCTCGATGATCCCGGTGTGCCGGATCATGATGTGCGCCGAGGACCCCCGGTCGACCAGATGGCCGGGGAACCGTTCGACGGTGGAGACGGCCCCGCCGAGCACGGTGTCACGTTCGAGCACCTCGACCCGATGCCCGGCCTTGGCCAGGTAGCAGGCCGCGACCAGCGCGTTGTGCCCCGATCCGACGACTACGACTGTGCGGGAACCATTGTCGCGCCTACTCACAGGGGCAGCCGCCGCCCGAGCACCGCGAACCGCCGGGTGTCGCCGGAGAAGATGAAGTGCCGCACCACATCCCCGAACCCCTGGCGCCGGTAGAGCCGCCAGGCCCGGTTGGACTCGCGGTCCACCTCGGGGGTGGACAGCAGCACGGTGCGCTCGGGCCGGTTCTGCAGCAGCCGGGTGAGCAGGATCTCGCCGAGCCCGCGGCCCTGCGCGGCGGGGTGCACGTGCAGTTCGGTGAGCTCGAAGTAGTCCGAAAGCAGTTCCCGCGCGCCGGATTCGGGCCAGCCGGTACGCCGCATACCGCTGTACACCTGCTGATGCCACCACTGGTGCGGCGCGCCGTGATAGCCGTACGCGATGGCCACGATGGGCGCGGTGCGCAGGTCCAGTCGTCCGTCGTCGTCGGGCAGCACCGCGGCCACGGCCTGCCAGCCGGGGCGGGTGGTGTGCTCGGTCCACATGGGCGCGCGCTGATGTTCGGTGCCGCGCGGGTAGTCCATGGCCGCGACGTAGACCGCCAGGGCGTCGTGCAGCCGGTGCCGCAGGGTCGCGGCCGACAGATCGACCACGACGGGTGCCGGCGTCGGTTTGGGGGTGACTGCGGTCATCGGCTGGACGCAACTCTCGTTGGCGCGGACGGATGGGTCGACAGTAGCGCCACGGTGGGCGCCTCAACTTGTCGGTGGGTCTCTCTATATTCAAACCCAACAGAAACCTTCGAATGCCTGTTCGATCATCGACTCGGGTGAAATGCCTGATCGGGACGCGTTGTCCTTATAGATGTGATTCGGGTGTGCGAGTGGGGAGGTACGCGAAATGACCGGGAAAACTGAACGTCCGGGCCACCCGGGCCGCGCCGGCGACCTGCTGCGCAAGGCCGACGGGCTGCTGTCGGAGGCACGGGGAGAACGCGATCCGGCGGAGCGTTTCCGCATCGCCTACCTGGCCGCGCTACGCGGGGCGGGCGCGGTGCTGGCACTGACGGGGGCCGACCGGGCGCCCCGGGCCCGCTCGCGCAACGCCTGGGTCCTGATGCAGCGCGCGGCACCGGAATTCGTCATGTGGACGGACTATTTCACCGGCCAGTCCGAGACCCGCGCGGCGCTCGAAGCGGGCCTGTCCCGGCCCATCGACGACCACCGCGCCGACGAGTTCGCTTCGCGGGTAGGCGCATTCCTGCACGACGTGGCCGATCTGCTGGCCGCCGCGTCGCGGCTCCGGCCCAGTTCAGGGTGGGTGAACGGAATGCTGGCGTGAGTATCGGCGAGTAGGTGGTCCGGTTCTGATCGAACTCGTATTATTGGTGGCAGATAGCCGCCAAGGTCGGCTACCCGTCGTCTACCCGGAGGCGACAGCCACCACCTAGTGCCGGGGGAGGTACCGTGCCACTCTCCGAGCACGAGCAGCGCATGCTCGAACAGATCGAGAGCGCGCTCTATGCTGAGGATCCGAAGTTCGCCTCGACTGTTCGGGGCGGACGGTTACGTTCTGCCACCGGTCGGCGCAGACTCCAGGCGGCGGCCTTGTTCGTCCTCGGCCTGTTTCTATTGGTGGCCGGCATCGCCGCGCCATTCAAGCCCGGCGGTTTCCCGATCATCAGTCTCGTCGGCTTCATCGTCATGTTCGGCGCGGGTGTGCTGTTGCTGATCGGTGGCCCCCGCATGGGCGGTTCGGCCGGTCGGGCCTCGGACGCTCATCCCAGCCAGGGCGGCGCTCCCGGCGCCGGCCGCGGCAAGCCCCGCAAGCAGGGCGGGTTCTCCGCGCGGATGGAGGACCGGTTCCGCAAGAGGTTCGAACAGGACAGTTGACCGGGCTACCGTGCGGCCGACGGCTTTCGGACCGGCACGGTAGCGGACCACGATCGACCAACTGAAGATCTTCACGACACGCCGTGACGCCACACCGATTTGAGGTGTGGCGTCACGGCGTTTCTGGTTGGTCGGGGATCGGCGTGTCGAGTGTCGGCCACGATCCCCCACACCTCCCCACGGGGGTGCCCCACCGCGCCCCACATGTGCCGGAAATGCACGCTATCTGCGGGTTTGCTGGCGGTTGTCGGGTACCCGCCGGCGCGCGTCGCGCGTGTCGGGGGAACTGCGCGAAATCTTCCCCACCATCGTGATAGCTGGTGTGACCTGCGAAGTTCGCCAAGCGGGGACCGAGATCACCGGCGCTTTCGATTGAAAGTGGGGGAAAGTGGGGTAATGTGGAGCCCGCACTACAGGAGGCCGAACAGTCGAGAGGGTGATCCGGCAGGAGGTGTCGAGACGTGTTTCTCGGGACCTATACCCCTCGATTGGACGACAAAGGGCGACTGACGTTGCCTGCGAAGTTCCGGGACGAGCTGGCGGGAGGGTTGATGGTCACGAAGGGACAGGACCACAGCCTTGCCGTTTATCCCAAGGACGAGTTCACCGCGCTCGCGCGGAGAGCCGCGGCCGCGTCCCGATCGAACCCGCAGGCCCGAGCATTCGTCCGGGCCTTGGCGGCTTCCAGCGATGAGCAACGTCCGGATGCACAGGGCCGGATCATGCTGTCGGCAGAGCATCGCCGCTACGCGAATCTCTCCAAGGATTGCGTGGTGATCGGCTCGGTCGATTTCCTCGAGATATGGGACAAGACGGCGTGGGATTCCTACCTCGCCGAGCACGAGGAGGACTACTCGCAGGCCAGAGACGAGTCGCTGGGCGAGATCTTCTAGCCCGTGCGAGGCGAGTGCCCTGCGGCCTCTGCCCGACGCCGACCCTGACGTACTTCCCCAACGCCAGGTGCGGTGCTTCGGTCAGAGACCACGGGGCATTCGCCCTAATTCGAAGGTCGTTTGTGAAAAAGGCCACCGTCGCGCGCTATCCGATGTGGCCGTGCGAATGAACGTGAGGCAGTGAATTCCGGGAGGTCCTAGGTGAACCAGAGCAATGACGGCCCCCGCCATGTTCCGGTTCTCCTGCATCGCGCCGACGAAATCCTCGGTCCCGCACTGCATTCCGAGGGCGCCGTGTACCTGGACTGCACGCTCGGTCTCGGCGGTCACGCCGAGCACTTCCTGCGCACCTACCCCAACATCAGACTCGTCGGCCTGGATCGCGACACCGCCGCGCTGAAGCTGGCGGGGGAGCGACTGGCGCCGTTCCGGGACCGGATCACCCTGGTGCACACCAGATATGACGGGATCCCCGCCGCGCTCGAACAGGCCGGTCTGCCCGAAAAGGGTTCGGTCAGCGCCATTCTCATGGATCTGGGCGTGTCCTCCATGCAGCTGGACGAGGCCGATCGCGGGTTCGCCTACTCGGTGGACGCGCCGCTGGACATGCGGATGGATTCCAGCACCGGTCCCACCGCGGCCGACGTGCTCAATACCTACAGTCACGGCGAACTGGCCCGGGTGCTGAAAACCTATGGCGAGGAACGGTTCGCGGGCAAGATCGCCTCGGAGATCCTGCGGCGCCGCCAGCGCACCCCGTTCACCACGAGCGCCCAGCTGGTGGAGCTGCTCTACGACACCATCCCGGCCGCCGCCCGGCGCACCGGCGGGCATCCCGCCAAGCGCACTTTCCAGGCCCTGCGGGTGGAGGTGAACCGTGAGCTGGAGTCGCTCGAGGCGGCGCTGCCCGCCGCGCTGGACGCGCTGGCCCCGGGCGGCCGCATCGTGGTGATGAGCTATCAGTCCCTCGAGGACCGGGTGGTGAAGGTGGCGCTGGCCAAGCGGTCGGCTTCGCGCACCCCCTTGGATCTGCCGGTCGAATTGCCCGGCATGGGACCGGAATTCAAGATCCTGACCCGCGGTGCGGAGAAGGCGACCGAGCAGGAGATCGAGGAGAACCCGCGAGCCGCTCCGGTGCGCATGCGGGCGGCGGAACGTATCGCAGGGGAGGATTAGGCATGAGTGGTCGGGCGCGGAGGCGTCGCTCCATCATCCAGCGCTTGCGGAGCGTAACCATGGAGCGCTCCGCTCATGCCTCAGAACGGCACAGCATGAACCAGAGACGACGTGACGGGGCGCGACAGCGCCGGCGCGGCGGGCGGTTCCGGGCCGTGACCCGAGAGATCGGAGCCGCGCTATGACGATCAAGACGCAGGTGAGCCGGGGGGCCCGCCGGGCGCAGGCCGCCGAGCGGGTCAAATCGGGTGCGGCGCAACGGGCCTACGCCCGGCGCCGCAATCGCGAGGGCGGCGTGGAGCTGCCCGGGATGCGCCGCGGCCGGCGCAGTGAATCCATCCCGCGCGGCCGGATGTCCTTCGTGGCCACCATCATCGCGCTGCTGGGCTGCGGTCTGGCGTTGACTCTGCTGCTCACCACCCGCGCCACCGAGGACAGCTACCAGCTCGGCGATCAGCGCCGCGCCAATCAGAAGCTGTCCGACGAGCGCGACGCGCTGCAGCGCGAGGTGGCCGCGGCCGACTCGGCGCCCGAATTGGCCCAGCGCGCCGCCGAACTCGGCATGATCCCGGCCAAGGACCCGGCCCGCCTGATCATCGCCCCCGACGGTCAGGTGACCGTGGTCGGTAATCCGCAGCCCGCGCAGGGCGCTCCGGCTCCCCCGCTGAACACCACCCCGGCCGCGGCCCCGCCCAAGCAGTCGCAGACGCAGACGCAGGGTGAGCGCGTCGTTCCGGTGACCACCACCCCGGCGGGGCCGCCCACGACGGCCCCGGCACCGCCGACCACCTCGGCCGCGAATCCCGTTCCGGCGTCCCCGCTTCCGACGCCGCAGAACCCGGCGGTCCAGGCGAACGGCGTGCCGCGATGATCGAACGTTCGACGACGACCACGACGCAGGCGAATGGGGTTGGTCGATGAGCCCTACCCGCGCGGGGCGCGGGCGTGATTCCGGCCGGGGCCGTTCCGATTCCGGCCGGGGGCGCGCCGCCGTCGCACGGGCGAAGTCCGGGTCGGGGCGCGCGGGTTCGGGTCCGGGCCGGCAGTTCAGACCACGGCCGGCTCCGGGACTGGATTCGAGTACGCGGTTCCGGTTCGGGGTGGGCCGGCTGGTGATGCTGGTGGCGATCGTCGTGGCCGCCATCCAATTGCTGTGGGTGCAGAGCATTTCCGCGCCGAAGCTCTCCTCGGAGGCGGCCAGTCAGCGGACCGTGAAGCTGGCCGATCCCGCCACCCGGGGGCCGATCACCGACCGCTACGGGAAGTCGCTGGCGTTCACCATCGCCGCCAAGGCGTTGACCTTCCAGCCGGTGCGGGTCCGCAAGGATCTGGCCGACGAGCGCGAGAAGCAGCCGAAGACCGCTCCGGATCCGGACGACCGGCTCGCCGCCATCGCCAAATACCTACACGAGAAGCTGGGTAAGGACGCTCCCCAGAAGGACATCCTGGCCAAGCTGAAGAGTGACGAGCCGTTCGTCTATCTGGTGCGCAATGTGGATCCGCGGGTCGCCGCCGACATCACGCTGAAATTCCCGGAGGTCGGGCTCGAACGCCAGGACATGCGCGAGTACCCGGGTGGCGCGCTGGCCGCCAATGTGATCGGCGCGACCGGCTGGGACGGGCACGGGCAGATCGGCCTGGAGTCCTCGATGGACGCGCTGCTGGCCGGTTCGGACGGCTCGATGACCTACGACCGCGGCTCGGACGGCGCGGTGATCCCGGGTTCGTGGCGTGACCGCCAGCCCGCGGTGAACGGGTTCGGCGTGGAGCTGACCCTGGACTCGGATCTGCAGTACTACGTGCAGCAGCAGGTGCAGCAGGCCAAGGATCTGTCGGGCGCGAGCGCGGCCTCGGCGGTGGTGCTGGACGTGCACACCGGCCAGGTGCTGGCCATGGCCAATGACAACACCTTCAATCCCGCGATGGGGCCGCGCTTCTGGTCCACCACCGATCTGGGCAATCCGTCGGTGCAGGAGGTGTACGAGCCCGGCTCGGTGAACAAGATCGTCACCGCGGCCTCGGCCATCGAGTACGGCCTCACCAACCCCGATGAGGTGCTCCAGGTTCCGGGCAGCATCTTCATGGGCGGGGTCACCGTGCACGACGCCTGGGACCACGGCGTCGCCCCCTATACGACCACCGGCGTCTTCGGGAAGTCCTCGAACGTGGGCACCCTGATGCTGGCGCAGCGGGTCGGTGAGGACCGCTACTTCGACATGCTCAAGAAGTTCGGCCTGGGTCAGCGCACCGGCGTCGGCCTGCCGGGCGAGAGCAGCGGCGTGGTGCCCTCCCGTGACCAGTGGTCGGGGTCCACCTTCGCCAACCTGCCCATCGGCCAGGGTCTTTCGATGACGACCCTGCAGATGACGGGGATGTACCAGGCCATCGCCAACAATGGCGTGCGGATTCCGCCGCGCATCGTGAAGGCCAAGATCGCCCCGGACGGCGCGCGCACCGAGGAGGAGCCGCCGGAGGGGGTGAAGGTGGTGAGCCCGCAGACCGCCAAGACCCTGCAGCAGATGTTCCAGGCCGTGGTGCAGAAGGATCCGCGCGGCATCCAGTCCGGCACCGGCAGCCCGGCCTCGATCGAGGGCTATCAGATCGCCGGCAAGACCGGCACCGCCCAGCAGATCGATCCCAAGTGCCGCTGCTACTCCAGCGATCGCTACTGGATCACCTTCGCGGGCATGGCACCCGCCGACAATCCGCGCTACGTGATCGGCATGATGCTCGACGGGCCCGTGCGCAGCTCGGACGGCAGCGGTGGCGGGTCGGCCGCACCCCTGTTCCACAGCATCGCGTCGTGGCTGCTGCAGCGGGACCGGATCCCGCCGTCACCGCCCGCCAAACAGCTGATTCTGCAGGCGAGTTAGCGCAGGGAACGGATGGTCGTGACGCACGCCGCCGCCGATACCACTACCGGCGGGTGACCGAACTGCGCCGTGCCGATCGCACGGCAATCGAACACAGGTAACCTGACACGTCGATCCGGTCGTCCGGATCTTTTCTACATATGAAACCCACCCGTGAGAGGAGCTTCGTGCCCGCGCAGTCCAGCCCGCAGGTGTTCCGGCCCGCCGCACCGGCGGCGACCAGCTTGCGCACGGTCTCGGAGCTGACGGGCGCGACGCCCGCCGGGCCCGCGGCAGGTTTGCAGGACATCCAGGTCACGGGTATCGAGCAGCGGTCGAACGCGGTGCTGCCGGGAGATCTGTTCGCCGGTCTGGCCGGTGGGCATTCGCACGGCGCGCGCTACGCCGCGGACGCGGTGGCGCGCGGCGCGGTCGCGGTCCTCACCGATCCGGCGGGCGCGGAGCTGATCGGCGAGATCGCCGTCCCCGTGCTGGTGCACGACGCGCCGCGCACGATTCTCGGCGAGTTGTCCTCGGCCCTTTACGGTGATCCGTCTCGCAAACTGCGCATCATCGGTATCACCGGCACCTCCGGCAAGACCACCACCTCGTATCTGGTGGAGGCCGGGCTCGCCGCGTCCGGGCTGCGCACCGCGCTGATCGGCACCATCGAGACCCGCATCGGCGGGGTCCGGGTGCCCTCGGCGCTCACCACCCCCGAGGCCCCGCAGCTGCACGCCATGTTCGCGGTCATGGTCGAGCAGGGCGTGGACGCCGTGGTGATGGAGGTGTCGAGTCACGCGCTGGCGCTGGGCCGGGTGGACGGGGTGAGCTTCGCGGTCGGCGCGTTCACCAACCTGTCCCAGGACCACCTCGACTTCCACGCCGACTTCGAGGACTACTTCGCGGCCAAGCGCCGCCTGTTCATTCCCGACGGCCCGGACACCGCCGCCGCGTCGCGCCCCTCGGTGGCCGCGCGCACCGCGGTGATCTGCGTGGACGACGAGTGGGGACAGCGCCTGGCCGGCGACGTATCCGACTGCCTGGCAGCCGAATCCGGTGATACCACCGGCCGCCTGCGCACGGTGGCCACCCGCGCGGGCGCGCCCGCCGACTGGACCGCGGGCGCGGCGACCGCCGGGACCGGCGGCACCCAGGAGTTCACCGCGGCGGGGCCGGGCGTCAATGTGGATGTGCGGCTGCGGCTTCCGGGCGCGTACAACATCGCCAACGGGCTCCTGGCGGTCGCGGTCTGCGCGGCGGCGGGCGCCGATATCGAGACTTCCGCGGCGGCGCTCGGCGAGGTGGACGTGCCGGGCCGCATGCAGCGGGTGGATAGGGGTCAGGAGTTTCTGGCCGTGGTGGACTACGCGCACAAGCCCGCCGCGATCGAATCGGTCGTGGCCACCTTGCGCACGTGGTTGGCCGACCGCCCCCGCCTCCCCGGGGCTGGGACGGGACGTCTGGCGGTCGTGGTGGGCGCGGGCGGTGATCGCGATGCCGGCAAGCGGCCCCTCATGGGTGCGGCGGCGGCGCGCGGCAGCGACCTGGCCATCATTACCGACGACAATCCGCGCAGCGAGGACCCGGCCGCCATCCGCGCCGCGGTGCTCGCCGGGGCCGAACAGGTGCCGGACGCGGAACGCGGTGAGGTCCGGGAGGTCGGGGACCGGGCGGCCGCGATCCACGCCGCCGTGAACTGGGCGCGGCCCGGGGACGCGGTGCTGGTCGCGGGCAAGGGACATGAGACAGGGCAGGAGATTGCAGGCGTGAAGCAGCCGTTCGACGACCGCGAGGTACTCGCGGCCGCCCTGTCGGAAAAGACGAGGGACCTGACGCATTCATGATCGAGATGACTTTGCGGGAGATCGCGGAGGTCGTGGGCGGCACGCTGCACGACGTCGCCGATCCCGAGGCGAAGGTCACCGGCTCGGCCGAATTCGACTCGCGCCGAATCGGTTCCGGTGACCTGTTCCTGGCGCTGCCGGGTGAGCGCGCCGACGGCCACGACTTCGCGGCGCGGGCCGTCGCGCAGGGCGCGGTCGCGGTGCTCGCCGCGCGGCCGGTCGGGGTGCCCGCCATCGTGGTGGAGCCCCACCCCGGGAACACCCGCGCCATCGCACTGGCCCACGACACCGACGGCTCCGGCGCGGCGGTGCTGGACGCGCTGGCCGCACTGGCCCGCGCCAGCGTGGACCGGCTCGTGCAGGCCGGGAGCCTGACCGTGGTGGGGGTGACCGGCTCGTCCGGCAAGACCTCGACCAAGGACCTGATCGCGGCCGTGCTCGCGCCGCTGGGATCCGTTGTGGCCCCGCCCGGTTCGTTCAACAACGAGCTCGGCCACCCGTGGACGGCCCTGCGCGCCGACGCGCAGACCCGGTTCCTGGTGCTGGAGCTGTCGGCTCGCGGCCCGGGACACATCAAGGCGCTCACCGAGATCGCTCCGCCCAGCGTCGGCGTCGTGCTGAACGTCGGCACCGCGCACCTGGGCGAGTTCGGCAGCCGAGAGGTGATCGCGCAGACCAAGGGTGAACTGGTCGAGGCGCTTCCGGCCTCCGGGCTGGCGGTGCTGAACGCCGACGACCACCTGGTCGCGCGGATGGCCGGGCGCACCGCCGCCCGGGTGGTGACCGTGGGCCTGGCGTCCTCGGCCGATGTGCGCGCCGCCGACGTCGTGCTCGACGAGCAGGCGCGCGCCCGATTCACGCTGCACGCCAACGGCGAATCGGTCGACGTCCAGCTGGCCGTGTCCGGTGAGCACCAGGTCGGCAACGCCCTGTCCGCCGCCGCCGTCGCCCTCGACCAGGGCGCGGATCTCGCGACCGTCGCGGCGGCGCTGGCCGGCGCGACCGCTGCCTCGGCCCGCCGCATGGACGTGCGCACCCGTGCCGACGGCGTCACCGTCGTCAACGACTCCTACAACGCCAACCCGGATTCGGTCCGTGCCGCGCTCAAGGCGCTGGTCACCATGTCCCGCGCCGGGGCCGAGCCGCGGCCCAGCTGGGCGGTGCTCGGCGAAATGGGCGAACTGGGCGAGGAATCCGTTCTCGAACACGACAAGATCGGCCGCCTGGTGGTGCGGCTGGACGTGGACCGGCTGATCGTCGTCGGTCAGGGTCGTCCGGTGCGCGCCATGTTCCAGGGCGCCGTGCAGGAGGGCTCGTGGGGTGAGGAAGCCATCCACGTGCCCGATATCGACTCGGCCATCGCGCTGCTCGACGAAGAACTCGAGCCGGGCGCGGTGGTGCTGGTGAAGGCATCCAAGTCCGTCGGTCTGTGGACCGTCGCCGAACACCTGATCGGTGCGGACCAGGAGGCCGCTCGATGACCCAGATTCTCTTGTCGGCCGCGATCGCGCTGACCGTTTCGATTCTGCTCACCCCCGTGGTGATCCGCTACTTCGCCAAGCAGGGCTTCGGCCAGGAGATCCGGGTCGACGGCCCGGAGAGCCACAAGGCCAAGCGCGGCACCCCGACCATGGGTGGCGTCGCCATCATCATCGGCATGTGGGCCGGTTACCTGGGCTCGCACCTGATCTCCATGACCTACGGCGAGCCGGGCCCCTCGGCCTCGGGCCTGCTGGTCATGGGCCTGGCCACCGCGCTGGGTTTCGTCGGCTTCACCGACGACCTGATCAAGCTGCGCAAGCAGCGCAACCTGGGTCTGACCGCGGCCGGGAAGTACATCGGCCAGCTCACCTCGGCGATCGTGTTCGGCGTCCTGGCTTTGCAGTTCAAGAACATTCACGGCCTGACGCCGGGCGACAAGCGACTGTCCTACACCCGCGACATCAATACCTTGTCGATGAGCGTGATCGTCTTCCTGGCGTTCGTCTGCCTCATCGTGGTGGCCTGGTCCAACGCGGTGAACCTGACCGACGGCCTGGACGGTCTGGCCGCGGGCTCGATGAGCCTGGTGCTGGGCGCGTACATGATCATCACCTTCTGGCAGTGGCGTAACTCCTGCTCCGCGCACGCGGTGGCGGGCTGCTACCAGGTGCGTGATCCGCTCGACCTGGCGCTGGTGTGCGCGGCGGGCGGTGCGGCCTGTATCGGCTTCCTGTGGTGGAATGCCGCGCCCGCCAAGATCTTCATGGGCGACACCGGTTCGCTGATGCTGGGCGGTCTGCTCGCGGGCCTGTCCATCACCACCCGCACCGAGCTGCTGATGGTCGTCATCGGCGCGCTGTTCGTGGCCGAGACCACCTCGGTGGTGCTGCAGGTGGCGGTGTTCCGCGCGACCCGCAATCGTCTGTTCAAGATGGCACCGTTCCATCATCACTTCGAGCTGAGCGGGTGGGCCGAGACCTCGGTGATCATCCGGTTCTGGTTGCTGGCCGGTATGGCGTCGGCGATCGGACTGGGCCTGTTCTACAGCGAATACCTCTCTGCGGCAGGGTGAGACAGCAATGGCCGAACATTCTCCGAGGGTCCTGCGGTCGCCGGGGCCCATGCTCGAATTCCTGCGTGGCCGTGATGTGCTGGTCGCCGGGTGGGGTGTCTCCGGGCGTTCGCTGATCGAACCGCTGCGCGATATCGGTGCGCGGCCGGTGGTCACCGACAGCGGCGCCAAGGCACTGGCCGAGGCCGCCGAACTGGGTCTGGGCACCGCCACCAGTGCGGACCTGCTGGAACCGGATGCGCTGCGGCGCTTCGCGCTGGTCATCACCAGCCCGGGCTGGCGGCCGGATTCGCCGGTGCTGGCGTCCGCGGTGACCGAGGGCATCCCGGTGTGGGGTGACGTCGAGTTCGCGTGGTGGGTCGATCAGGCCCGCATCTACGGTCCGGTCCGCAAGTGGCTGGTGATCACCGGCACCAACGGCAAGACCACCACCACCCAGATGACGCACTCGATCCTGCGCGCCGCCGGCATCCCGTCGGTGGCCTGCGGCAATATCGGGCTGCCCATCCTGGACGCGCTGCGCCGCAATCCCGGCCCGCAGATCCTGGCCGTGGAACTGTCCTCGTTCCAGCTGCACTGGGCTCCGTCGGTCCGCCCCGAGGCCGGGGTGGTGCTGAATGTGGCCGAGGATCACCTGGATTGGCACGGCGGCCTGGACGCCTACGCCGCCGCCAAGGCGCGCGCGCTGACCGGCCGGGTCGGCGTGGTCGGCCTCGACGACCAGGTGGCCGCGGCGCTGGCCCGGAAGTCCAAGGCGCGTCGGACGGTCGGCTTCCGCATCGGCGTGCCCGCCGACGGCGAGCTGGGCGTGGTGGACGGCAAGCTGCTCGACCGCGCCTTCACCAAGGCCGCCATCCTGGCCGAGACCGGCGACATCAGCCCGCAGGGTCCGGCGGGCGTGGCCGACGCGCTGGCCGCGGCCGCGCTCACCCGATCCATCGACGTGGCCCCGCAGTTCGTCAAGGAGGGACTGCAGGAGCATCGGGTCGGCCCGCACCGGGCGGCCTTCGTGCGCGAGTTGTCGGGCGTGGAGTTCGTCGACGACTCCAAGGCCACCAACCCGCACGCCGCGCGTTCGTCGATCCTGGCCCACCCCAACGTGATCTGGGTGGCCGGCGGTCAGCTCAAGGGTGCGGGCGTGGAGGACCTCATCGAGGAGTGCCGCGAACACCTGGTCGCGGCCGTGCTGTTCGGGCAGGACGCGGCCGTGATCGCGGCCGCACTCGCGCGACACGCCCCCGATGTGCCGGTGGTGGAGCTGAATTCGGGGGACGATGCTCGAATGGGTGACCCCTTCACCGAGATCGAGCCCGAAGCGGTGATGGCGCGCGCGGTCCGCGTGGCGGCCGGTTTCGCCCATCGCGGCGATACCGTGCTGCTGGCTCCGGCCGCGGCATCCCTGGACATGTTCGCCGACTACACGCACCGCGGTCGCAGTTTCGCGGCCGCCGTGCAGGCCCTGGACGAGAAGGACATCGGGAGAACCGAATGACGACGGCGACGCCGCGGCGGGCCGGGAACAAGGGTCCACAGCGTCTGCGAACCGGATGGTTCGTTGCGTGGCTGGCCCGCCCGCTGGCGTCGTTCCACCTGGTGGTGGCGATCGCGGTACTGCTCACCGTGCTCGGCCTGGTCATGGTGCTCTCGGCCTCCAGCGTGGAGTCCTACGCCGGTGGCGGCTCGGCCTATTCGCTGTTCTTCACCCAGGCGGTGCTGGCCGCCGTCGGCGCGGTGCTGTTCTACATCGCGCTGCGCATTCCCATGCGGGTGATGCGGCAGCTGTCGTTCCCGGTGTTCGCGCTGTCGGTGGTGATGCTGGTGCTGGTGCTGATCCCCGGCGTCGGCACCAAGGTGCAGGGCTCGCAGCGCTGGTTCGACCTCGGCGTGGTGTCGGTGCAGCCCTCGGAGATCGCGAAAGTGACGCTGGTGGTGTGGGGTTCGCACCTGCTGGCGTCGCGGCAGTCCGAGAAGGCCGGGTACAAGGACATTCTCATGCCGCTGGTGCCGGCCGGACTGCTGGTCTGCCTGCTGGTCGTGCTCGAACCCAACCTGTCGACCACCATCGCGCTCGGCATCGTGCTGACCTCGCTGCTGTGGTTCGGCGGGCTGCCGCTGCGCATGTTCGTCACCATCGCGGTGTCGGGTGCGGTGGCGGCCTCCATCCTCGCGCTCTCGGCCGGGTATCGCTCGGACCGCATGCGCGCCTTCTTCAATCCGGGCGACGACCCGCAGGGCATCGGCTACCAGGCCCGCCAGGCCATGTATTCCCTTGCCGACGGCGGTATCTGGGGTCGCGGCCTGGGCCAGTCGCGCGCCAAGTGGAGCTATCTGCCCAACGCGCACAACGACTTCATCTTCGCCATCATCGGCGAGGAGCTCGGCTTCCTCGGCTGCGCGCTGGTGCTCGGGCTGTTCGCGCTGTTCGTGTACACCGGCCTGCGGATCGCCTCGCGGTCGGTGGATCCGTTCATCCGGCTGCTGACCGCCTCGGCCACCACCTGGATCACCGGGCAGGCGCTGATCAATGTCGGCTACGTGGTGGGTTTGCTGCCGGTGACCGGTCTGCAGCTGCCGCTGGTCTCCGCGGGCGGCTCCTCGCTGGCCATCACCCTGTTCATGTTCGGCATCATCGCCAATGCCGCCCGGCACGAGCCGGAGGCGGTGGCGGCCCTGCACGCCGGACAGGACGGCCGCTTCAGCCGTCTGCTGCGGCTGCCCACACCCGACATCTACTCGCCCGCCCGGGCCGCGCGCGCCCGCGCCAAGTCCAAGGCGACCGGCAAGCCCAAGCCCAAGCCCAAGGCGAACGCGAAGGTGAAGTCCGCGCCGCAGAAGCGCGCGCTACCCTCGGGGCGGGGCCGGGGCGGCTCGGCGGAAACATCCTCGCGGCGGTCGGTAGATTCGGATTCGGCCCGGCGCACCAGCCGCTCCACGGAATCGTGGCGCAGCACCCGGGCCTGGGAGCCCAACTATCCGATGAAACACGCCAGGGAACGGGGTAATTCGAGGTGACAGTGGAGCGGCCGGACAGTGATGTGGGTACCGCGGAAGCTCACACCGATCTACCCGAGCATCTGCGGCGCGTGCACATGATCGGCATCGGCGGTGCCGGTATGTCCGGTATCGCCCGAATTCTCCTGTCGCGCGGCGGCATGGTGTCCGGTTCCGACGCCAAGGAGAGCCGCGGCGTGCTGGCTCTGCGGGCGCGCGGCGCGCAGGTGCGCATCGGCCACGACGCCTCGGCGCTGGACCTGCTGCCCGGCGGACCCACCGCGGTGGTGACCACCTACGCCGCCATCCCCAAGACCAATCCCGAACTGGTGGAAGCCCATCGGCGCGGGGTGCCGGTGCTGCTGCGCCCGGCGGTGCTGGCCTCGCTCATGCAGGGGCACAAGACGCTGCTGGTGTCGGGCACCCACGGCAAGACCTCCACCACCTCCATGCTGGTGGTGGCCCTGCAGCACTGCGGACTCGACCCGTCCTTCGCGGTCGGCGGCGAGCTCAACGAGGCGGGCACCAACGCTCACCACGGCACCGGCGGCATCTTCGTGGCCGAGGCCGACGAGAGCGACGGCTCGCTGCTGCAGTACGCGCCCGACGTCGCGGTGGTCACCAATATCGAATCCGACCACCTGGACTACTTCGGCACCGACGAGGCCTACGTGCAGGTCTTCGACGACTTCGTGGACCGGCTGGAACAGGGCGGCCGCCTGGTGGTGTGCCTGGACGACCCGGGCTCGCTGGGTCTGGCGCAGCGTTCGGCGGCCCGGCTGGCCGAGGATTCGCGCGGGATCCAGGTGATCGGTTACGGCTCCGGCGATTTCGCGGAGTCCGGTCTGACGGTCGGCGCGCGACTGCTGTCGTGGGAGCCGCGCGATGTCGGCGGTGTCGCGGTGTTCCAGCTCTCCGACGAGTCCGCGCCGCGCACCCTGCGGCTGTCGGTGCCGGGCCGGCACATGGCGCTCAACGCGCTCGGCGCGCTGCTGGCCGCCCGCGCCACCGGGGCCGATCTGGGCGAAATCATCCAGGGCCTGGAGGGTTTCGGCGGTGTGCACCGCCGCTTCCAGCTCACCGGGCGCGAGAACGGCGTGCGCGTCTTCGACGACTACGCCCACCACCCGACCGAGGTGCGCGCGGTGCTCTCCGCGGCCGCCGAACTGGTCGCGCAGGAGGCGCGCGACGGCGCCCGGTCGCGGCCGGGGAGGGTGATCGTGGTGTTCCAGCCCCACTTGTACAGCCGCACCGCCACTTTCGCGACCGAGTTCGGGACGGCGCTGTCGCTGGCCGACGAGGTCGTGGTGCTCGACGTCTACGGCGCGCGGGAGGAGCCGCTGCCGGGCGTGAACGGAGCGATGGTCGCGAGCGCGGTCACCAAACCCGTGCACTACCAGCCGGATATGTCGCGGGTCGGCAAGCAGGTGGGCGCGCTGGCGCGGCCCGGCGACGTGGTGATCACCATGGGCGCGGGCGATGTGACCATGCTGGGCAGCCAGATTCTGGACGGGCTGCGCGCACGACCCTCGCACGGGCGGTGAGCGCCGATGGGCTCGGGTGGGGGAGAGCTGGAGCGGTCGGTTCCGGCCGCGGACGACGCCTACGACACGGCCGCTGCCGATAGCGGCACGCGCGGTACCGATTCCGCCGAGCCGGCCACCGAGGACACCGGGGCCGGCGAACGGGCGGCGGCCCGCCGGGCCCGGCTCAGACGTGGCCGGGAGCCGCGGGAGTCGCGGATCGCGATCGCCTGGCGGTCGCGCGGGGTGCGGATCGGGGTGCTCGCGGGTGTGGTGGCCCTGATCGCGCTCGGACTGGTCGCCTGGTTCACTCCCATGCTGTCGGTGCGCACGGTCGAGGTCGACGGACTGGCCGCGGTGCCGGAAGAGCAGGTGCGGCAAGCCCTGCAGGTGCCCGACGGCCTGTCCATCCTGCGGCTGGACACCGACGCCCTGGCCGAACAGGTCTCCCGGTTGCCGAAGGTCCGCTCGGTGCGGGTGCAGCGGGTGTTCCCGTCCACGGTGCGGGTGACGGTCACCGAGCGAACCCCGGTGCTGTATTTCGACAGTCCCGACGGCGCCCATCTGCTCGATTGCGACAGCGTGGAATTCGCCATCGAGCCGCCGGGCCTCGGGGTGCCCAAACTCGTGACCGAGCATCCGGGCGGAACGGACCCGGTGACCAAGGCGGCGGTGGCGGTGATGGCCGCCATTCCGATTCCGCTGCGCGATCAGGTCGGCGTGGGAGCGGTTGTGGCCCGCTCGGTTTCGGACATTGCCCTGGAGTTGCGTGACGGTCGCACGGTGCTGTGGGGCGGAACCGTGGATTCCTCGCGCAAGGCCGCGGTGGTCGGCCCCCTGCTTTCCCAGCCGGGCAAGGTATTCGATGTTTCGAGTCCGAATCTGGTCACGGTAAAGTGAGCGATACCCATTGGGCCGCCGAAATTTTCGGTGGTTTGCCGGAAGGGCACCGTCGGTTCCGATCCAGGACCGAAGGGCAACCGTCCACGATACGATGCTCGGGTGGGTCGGACGAGGCGAATCACACAAGATTCTGACACTCGTTTCGGCGCGCCTGCGCCCGTAACGCGGTGGCTGCGAATACCGTTCGGCACCAGTCGGATACTTGACATAACGCTGAAGCTATGGTTGAGGGTTTATCGGACCGAGACCATTGTGTCGTTTCATGTCGAGTAACCGAAGACGACAAGCTGTTTCAGATCGAAGGAAGGCGAGAGCCCATGACGCCCCCGCACAACTACCTTGCTGTGATCAAGGTCGTCGGTATCGGCGGCGGCGGCGTGAACGCCGTCAACCGGATGATCGAGCAGGGACTCAAGGGAGTCGAGTTCATCGCGGTCAACACCGACGCGCAGGCGTTGTTGATGTCGGACGCCGATGTGAAACTCGATGTCGGCCGTGAACTCACCCGCGGTCTCGGCGCCGGCGCCGATCCGGAGGTCGGCCGCAAGGCCGCCGAGGACCACAAGGACGAGATCGAGGAAGTCCTCAAGGGCGCCGACATGGTCTTCGTGACCGCCGGCGAGGGCGGCGGCACGGGCACCGGCGGCGCGCCCGTGGTGGCCTCCATCGCCCGCAAGCTCGGCGCGCTCACCATCGGTGTCGTCACCCGGCCGTTCTCGTTCGAGGGCAAGCGCCGCAGCAACCAGGCCGAGGCGGGCATCCAGGCCCTGCGCGAGTCCTGCGACACCCTCATCGTCATCCCCAACGACCGCCTGCTGCAGCTCGGCGACGCCGCGGTGAGCCTGATGGACGCCTTCCGCTCCGCGGACGAGGTGCTGCTCAACGGTGTTCAGGGCATCACCGACCTGATCACCACCCCGGGTCTGATCAATGTCGACTTCGCCGACGTCAAGTCGGTCATGTCCGGCGCGGGCTCGGCCCTCATGGGCATCGGCTCCGCGCGTGGCGAGGGCCGCTCGGTGAAGGCGGCCGAGGCGGCGATCAACTCGCCGCTGCTGGAAGCCAGCATGGACGGCGCGCACGGCGTGCTGCTCTCCATCGCGGGCGGTTCGGATCTGGGCCTGTTCGAGATCAACGAGGCCGCCTCGCTGGTGCAGGAGGCCGCGCACATCGAGGCCAACATCATCTTCGGAACGGTGATCGACGACTCGCTCGGGGACGAGGTCCGGGTCACGGTGATCGCCGCCGGCTTCGACGGCAGCGGGCCCGCCCGCCGCATCGAACCCGCGGTCAGCCGGTTCCCCGGCACCCAGTCGAGCACCGCGACCGCGAGCGCCGGAAGCGTCAGCCGCACTACCGAATACACCCCGGCCCGCGCGGTCGAGCCCGCCCCGGCTGCCCGCCCGGAGCCCGCGCCCGTCGCACAGCCGATCGCCGAACGCGGTCCGGCCCCGTCCTACAGCGCGCCCCGGCCCGTGGTGGACCCGACGGTGGCGAGCAACAACCGCGGCCACATCCAGCCTCCGGACACCGACGAATACGAGGTCGACGTGCCGGACTTCATGCGCCGCGGCTGACACCGCGCTGTCACGGAACGCGATTCGAACGCGCCTGCCCGAGAGGGTGGGCGCGTTCGTGATTCCGGCCGCAGTAGCTGTCTGATTCCGGGTTGCCCCGCGGTGGCTACTACCCTCGGTAGCATGACTTCAGCGGCACCTGTTTTCCGGACCAGACGGGTCGTGACGACGCGGGCGGGCGGATTCTCGCAAGCGCCCTACGACTCGTTCAATCTGGGCGACCACGTCGGCGATGATCCGGAGGCGGTGCGGCGCAATCGGGTTCGGCTCGCGGAGAGCATCGGGCTGACGCCGGACCGGCTGGTGTGGATGGAACAGATCCACGGCCGCAACGTCGAGATCGTCGACGGACCGCGCTCCGAGCCGGTGCCCGCCACCGACGCGCTGGTCACCACCCAGCGAAACCTGGCGCTGGTGGTGCTCACCGCCGACTGCGTGCCGATCCTGTTGTCCGACGACGAGGCCGGGGTGATCGCGGCCGTGCACGCGGGCCGGATCGGGGCGCGCATCGGGATCGTGCCCCGGGTGCTCGAGGCCATGGTGTCGGTCGGCGCGAAGCCGGAGCGGATCGGGGCCTTCCTCGGCCCGGCCGCCAGCGGCCGCCAGTACGAGGTGCCCGCGGCCATGCGCGCCGATGTCGAGGCGCATCTGCCGGGCAGCGCGACCACCACCGTCAAGGGCACGCCCGGCCTGGATCTGCGCGCGGGCATCCGGCGGCAGCTGGAGGCCGCCGGTGTCGGCGCCGTCGCGATGGACCCGCGGTGCACCATCGAGGACAAGACCTTGTTCTCCCACCGCCGCGGCGCGCCGACAGGCCGACTCGCCGGTGTGATTTGGATGTCACCCGAGGGGGTTTCAGAATGACCGAAAGTTTCACCGCCGCAGCGGGATCCGATGCGGCGCACGTCACGTCCGGCGGAGGTCGTGTCGCCGAGCTCGAAACCGCGCTGTCGGCACTCATCGAGCGAATCGACGCAGCGTGCGCGGCCGCGGGCCGCGAACCCGGGTCGGTGCGGCTGCTGCCGGTGACCAAGTACTTCCCCGCCTCGGATATCGAGATCCTCTATGACCTGGGCCGCCGGGAGTTCGGGGAATCCCGTGAACAGGAGGCCGCGGGCAAGGTGGCGCAGCTGGGACACCTGTCCCAGGTCCGTTGGGAGTTCATCGGACGGCTTCAGCGTAACAAGGCGAAAGCCGTTGCACGCTGGGCGGATACGGTCTACTCGGTGGACAGCGAGCGGCTCGCGAGCGCGCTCGAGGCCGGTGCGCAGGCCGCGCTGGACGAGGGCGCGCGTTCGGCCCCCTTGCGCGTGCTGCTGCAGGTGTCGCTGGACGCCGACCCGGCCCGCGGCGGCGTCCGCGACGACGCGCTGCGCGCGCTCGCCGATCAGGTCGCGGCCTCGGAATCGCTGCAGCTCGCGGGCCTGATGGCGATCCCGCCGCTGGATGTGGAGCCCGATGCGGCCTTCGAGCAACTGGCCCGCATCCACTCTGTATTAACGATTGTTCACCCCGAGGCGAAAGAACTGTCGGCGGGCATGTCCGGCGACTTGGAGTCGGCCATCCGCCACGGCAGTACGTGCGTGCGTGTCGGTACTGCGCTTATGGGCGCGCGACCGATAACCTCGGCGTAGCAAAGAAACCTCACCAGTCACATTTGAAACATATGCTTGGTGACAGACGAGGACTGAGCAGGACAACACCCCAGGCCAACCGGGGCCGAAGGAAGGTCGACCAGATGAGCACGCTGCACAAGTTCAAGGCGTACTTCGGGATGGTTCCGCTCGAGGATTACGAAGACGATTACGTCGACGACCGCGGAGCCGCCCGGAGCGCCGATGAGCGTGGCCAGCGTCGTCCCCGGCCCTACGCCGAACGCGAGCGTGACTACGACCGATACGGCGAGGACCGTTACGACGACGAGCCGGCCTACGAGCCGTCGTACAAGGCCCCCTACAAGCCGGCCTACAGCGCCTCCCGCCGTGACGACTACGCCGACGATCACCGTGAGCGCGAGCGCGATCACCGTGAGCGCGACCGCTACGACGCCGACGCCCGCTACGACGCCCCGCGTCGCCCCACCCGCATCGACGCCGCCCCCTCCAGCCGCACCCGGTCCATGGGCGGCGGTGCGAGCACCCGCGGCGCGCTGGCGATGGACACCGACGCCGAGCGGCGCATCGAGGAGCTGCGGGAGCAGGAGCGCCGCATCGAGGCGGCCCGCCGTCCCCAGATCTTCGAGGACGGAGGCACCTTGTCCAAGATCACGACGCTGCGCCCGCGCACCTACGCCGAGGCCGCCATCATCGGTGAGCGTTTCCGTGACGGCACCCCGGTGATCATGGACCTGGTCGAGATGAGCAACTCCGACGCCCGCCGCCTGGTGGACTTCGCCGCCGGTCTGGCCTTCGCCCTGCGTGGCTCGTTCGACAAGGTGGCCACCAAGGTGTTCCTGCTCTCGCCCGCCGACGTCGACGTCTCCGCCGAGGAGCGCCGCCGCATCGCCGAGAACGGCTTCTACAACCAGAAGTAGCCAGCTGCCGCTGCCGTGGGGAACGGCGGCGTCAGCCGGTGCCGGCGCACATCAGCGCCGAACACGCACGGCGGCGGCGCAATGCGCCGCGTCCAGGGGGTTGCGACCGAGGGTCGCGGGGGATCATGGGGGAGTCTTGCGGCCATGCCGCGTCAACACCGGATGTGACCGGCACGATCCGTGTTTCTGTTTTGCCGATCATGGTTTGTCAGGCAGAGTGGTGCGGTGGCCTTGTTCCAGGTGTTGAACCTCCTGCTGTTCCTCTTCTGGCTGCTGCTGATCAGCCGAGTCATCGTCGAGTTCATCCGCAGCTTCGCGCGCGACTGGCGGCCGACCGGCTTCGTCGTGGTCATCCTCGAGGTGATCTTCACGATCACCGACCCCCCGGTGAAACTTCTGAGGCGTTTGATACCCCCAGTGAATCTTGGGGGAATTCGGCTCGATCTGTCGATTATGGTCTTGCTGTTTATCGTGTTCATCCTCATGTCGATCACAGGCCAGATAGGGCAGTCGGTAGCTCAGGTGTGACAGAATGAGCCGAAAGAATGCTTGCCCAGATCTACCGCTAGATCTCCATACGAAGCGTGAAGGGATCGTTCCATGCCGCTGACCCCCGCCGATGTTCATAACGTCGCGTTCAGCAAACCGCCGATCGGGAAGCGCGGCTACAACGAGGATGAAGTCGACGCCTTCCTCGACCTGGTCGAGCAGGAGCTCTCACGCCTCATCGAGGAGAACGCGGATCTTCGCCAGCGCGTTGCCGAGCTGGACGCGGAACTGTCCGACGCCAAGAAGAACCGCGGCCCCGCGGTCCAGCCGGTGAAGGCCCCGGTCGCGCCGGAGCCCATCAAGGCCGCGCCGCCGGTGCCCCCGGCCCCCATGCCGGCCCCGGTCCCGGTCGCCCCCGTCAAGGCCGAGGCCCCCTCCGCGGACGCCAATCTGCAGGCCGCCAAGGTGCTTTCGCTGGCCCAGGAGATGGCCGACCGCCTCACCTCGGACGCCAAGACCGAGGCCGAGTCGCTGCTGGCCAACGCCAGAGGCAACTCCGAGCGCCTGGTCAGCGACGCTCGCACCCGCTCGGAGGCGATGATCGCCGACGCGCGCCAGAAGGCCGAGGCCATGCTGTCCGACGCGCAGACCCGCTCGGATTCCCAGCTGCGCCAGGCCAAGGAGAAGGCCGACGCCCTGCAGGCCGACGCCGAGCGCAAGCACACCGAGATCATGGCCACCATCACCCAGCAGCGCAGCGTGCTGGAGAGCCGCATCGAGCAGCTCAAGACCTTCGAGCGCGAGTACCGCGTGCGCCTGAAGTCCTACCTGGAATCGCAGCTGGAGGAGCTGGAGAACCGCGGCTCCGCGGTCCCGGTCGACGGCGGCGAATTCGGCCAGGATGCCTCCGGCAACGGCGCACTCCTCAAGGGCAGCAAGTAAAGTCGTAACCACGGCCTGCGATGCCATGTCGCACGGGACCCGATCCCGGGCGGCACGGCATCGTCGCCAACCTTTCGAAGCGACCTCCGGTGGCCTTCGCCGCCGAAGACACACGAGGGGATGGTGCACTTGCTCGCAGTGACACTCGGCCTCGCCGCGGTCGGTTTCGGACTGCTGGTGACCGCACTGACCACCGGTTCGGTGATCTGGGCATGGGGCTGCATCATCGTGTGCGTGATCGGCGCGGTGCTGCTGCTCGTCAGTGCGTTGTCGCTGCGGACCGATGACGAGGACGCGTCCTCGCCACCACCGGGCGGACGGCACGCCAGGCATTAGCGGCTCACACGATTCGCTTCGGGGCGGGTCCGGGGAATATCCCCTGGACCCGCCCCGCTAGTATGTAGACAGCACCACGGCGTCGATCCGGCCATCACCGGGGAGCCTTCGGAAGAACGGCGTGACCTGCTCCGCGCGGGTATCGCCCACTAGAACCGAACGGGTGAGCCCGTCACAGCTCGCAACGAGAGGCTCGGTCTCGCAAGGGTTTTCACAGCTCCTGCGGTCCGGGCAAGCGGGGTGGTACCGCGGTTACGGCGCGCCGAGCGCCGGGATCGTCCCCGTGCCCACGACGCAGGCACGAGGAGACGAGAGGCCGCCATGGCGGACGACAGCAGCACCCGAAGCGCATACCCCCGCGCGGACCTGAGCCGGACCACCGGGCAGGTCTCCTTCCCCGAGCTGGAGCAGCGGGTCCTGGACTACTGGGCCGCCGACGACACCTTCCGTGCCAGCATCGAGAACCGTTCCGAGGCAGAGGAATTCGTCTTCTACGACGGCCCGCCCTTCGCCAATGGGTTGCCGCACTACGGTCATCTGCTGACCGGATACGTGAAGGATTTGATCCCGCGTTTCCAAACCATGCGCGGTAAGAAGGTCGAACGGCGTTTCGGCTGGGATACTCACGGGCTGCCCGCGGAAATCGAAGCGGAGAAGCAGCTCGGTATCACGGACAAATCACAGATCGATGCCATGGGTCTCGCGGAATTCAATGCCGCGTGTAAATCTTCGGTCTTGCGCTACACGAACGAATGGCGTAACTACGTCACCCGTCAGGCGCGCTGGGTCGACTTCGACAACGACTACAAAACCCTCGACCTCGACTTCATGGAGTCGGTCATGTGGGCGTTCAAGTCGCTGTACGACAAGGGCCTGATCTATCAGGGCTTCCGGGTGCTGCCCTACAGCTGGTACGAGCAGACCCCGCTGTCCAACCAGGAGGCGCGTCTCGACGACTCCTACCGGATGCGCCAGGACCCGGCGGTCACCGTCGACATGGTGCTGCGGGTTCCGGCCGACCACCCGCTGCACAACCTCGACGGCGCCAACGCGCTGATCTGGACCACCACGCCGTGGACGCTGCCGTCCAACCTCGCCATCGCCGTGCACCCCGACGTCACCTACGCGCACGTGCAGGGCAAGGACGGCAAGCGGTATGTGGTTGCCGCCGAGCGGGTGTCGCACTACACCCGTGAGTTCGGCGAGGAGCCGCAGGTGCTGTCCGAGCACTCGGGCGCCGCGCTCGAGGGCCTGAACTACCTGCCGCCCTTCGACTTCTTCCTCGGCCACCCGCGCGCGCACCGCGTGCTCAACGCCGACTACGTCACCACCGACTCCGGCACCGGCATCGTGCACCTGGCCCCCGCCTTCGGTGAGGAGGACATGGATGTCGCCTCCGCCAACGGGATCGACATCGTGCAGCCCCTCGACGCGGGCGGCAAGTTCACCTCCATGGTGCCGCCGTACGAGGGCCTGATGGTCTTCGACGCCAACCCGGTCATCATCAAGGACCTCAAGGCCGCCGGAAAGCTGTTGCGGCACGAGACCATCGAGCACTCCTACCCGCACAGCTGGCGCTCGGGCCAGCCGCTGATCTACATGGCGGTGCCGTCCTGGTTCGTGGCGGTCACCAAGTTCCGCGACCGCATGGTGGAGCTCAACAAGGAGATCACCTGGGTCCCCGAGCACATCCGCGACGGCCAGTTCGGCAAGTGGCTCGAGAACGCGCGCGACTGGAACATCAGCCGTAACCGCTACTGGGGCGCGCCGATCCCGGTCTGGATCTCCGACGACCCGGCCTACCCGCGCGTGGACGTGTACGGCTCGCTCGACGCCCTCGAGCGGGACTTCGGCGTGCGCCCGGACAACCTGCACCGGCCCATGATCGACGACCTGGTGCGGCCGAATCCCGATGACCCGACCGGGAAGTCGATGATGCGGCGCACCCCCGAGGTCCTCGACTGCTGGTTCGAGTCGGGTTCCATGCCCTACGCGCAGGTGCACTACCCGTTCGAGAACAAGGAGTGGTTCGAGGGCACCTCGACGGAGTCGATTGACGGCGCCGCCGTCGCGGCTCCGCACAGCCCCGGCGATTTCATCGTCGAGTACAACGGCCAGACCCGCGGCTGGTTCTACAACCTGCACGTGCTCTCGACCGCGCTGTTCGACCGCCCGGCGTTCAAGTCCGTTGTGGCGCACGGCATCGTGCTCGGCGACGACGGCCTCAAGATGTCGAAGTCCAAGGGCAACTACCCCGACGTCAACGAGGTCTTCGACCGTGACGGCTCCGACGCCATGCGCTGGTTCCTCATGGCGTCCCCGGTGCTGCGCGGCGGCAACCTGATCGTCACCGAGCGCGGTATCCGCGAGGGTGTCAGCCAGGCGCTGCGCCCGCTGTGGAACGCCTGGACCTTCCTGCAGCTGTACGCCTCGCAGCCCGGCGCCTGGCGCACCGACTCGGAGAACGTGCTCGACCGGTACATCCTGGCCAAGCTGGCGGCCACCCGCGACGTCATGACCGACGCGCTCGAGGTCTACGACATCGCCACCGCCTGCGACGAGCTGCGCACCTTCGCCGACGCGCTCACCAATTGGTATGTGCGCCGGTCGCGTTCGCGCTTCTGGGAGGAGGACCGCGACGCCATCGACACCCTGCACACCGTGCTCGAGGTGACGACCCGGCTCGCGGCCCCGCTGCTGCCGCTCATCTCCGAGGTGATCTACCGCGGTCTCACCGGTGAGCGTTCGGTGCACCTGGCCGACTGGCCCGCCGCCGACGTCCTGCCGCACGACGCCGACCTGGTGTCGGCCATGGACGAGGTCCGCACCGCCTGCTCCACGGTGCTGAGCCTGCGCAAGGCCCAGAACCTGCGGGTGCGCCTGCCGCTCTCGGAGGTCACCGTGGCCGCCGCCGACGCGGAACGCCTGCGCCCCTTCGTGGATCTGATCGCCGACGAGGTCAACGTCAAGAAGGTCGACCTCACCGCCGACGTGGCCGCCCACGGCCGCTTCGAACTGGTCGTCAATGCGCGCGCCGCCGGTCCGCGCATCGGCAAGGACGTCCAGACGGTGATCAAGGCCGTCAAGGCGGGGGAGTGGACCGAGGCCGCCGACGGCACCGTGACCGCCGCCGGCATCGCCCTGCTCCCCGAGGAGTACACCCAGCGCCTGGTCGCCGCCGAGCCCGAATCCACCGCCGCCCTGCCCGGCAATGCCGGTCTGGTGGTGCTGAATTCGGTGGTCACCGAGGAACTCGAGGCCGAGGGCTGGGCCCGCGACCTCATCCGCGACCTCCAGGAAACCCGCAAGTCCCTCGGCCTAGACGTCTCCGACCGCATCACCGTGGTCCTCGACGTCCCCGGCGACCGCCTCGCCTGGGCCGAAACCCACCGCGACCTGATCGCGGGCGAGATCCTCGCCACCACACTGACTTTCGGCGCGGCCCCCGCGGACGCCGCCGAGATCGTCGGCGGCGTCAAGGCCTCGATCACCAAGGCCTGACCGAATTCACCTGCCGGCGGCGCGGACCTCCGGGTCCGCGCCGCTGTCGTATCGGCGCGCTGTCGTGTCGCTCCGATCCGCGTCGCGGCGGCCCCCGAATGACCGAACATGGAGGGCGCGAACATATACGGCCTGAACGATCCGCGGACGCGGCTCGAGGCGATCGTGCGCGGTGTGGCAGCTACCGGTGAGGAAGCGATCATCACCGACGGCGGCAGCGAGATAGCGGTCGTCATCTCGGTCGCCGATTACGAACGACTGCACGAGCACGCCGACAGGGTTGATGCCCTGCGCCTAGTTTCGGGGCCGCAGGCCTTCGAGGACGGGCTCGACCAGGGTCGGGACGTCGAGTAGTTCGCCCGCGCCGAGGAGGAAGCGGAGGTAGACCGGGCCGTAGAGCATGTTGGTCATGGTCAGGAGGGGGAGGTCGGCGCGGATCTGGCCGGCGCGCATGGCGGTTTCGAGGCGGTGGCCGGCCATGCGGGCGCGGGGTTCGATGAACGTTTCGCGGACCATCTGGAGGAGATTCGGGTCGTTCTGGGCCTCGGCGATGACACCGCGGTAGACGCAGCCGGCGTCGCCGGCGAGCATGTGTGACAGGGCGGTGATCTGGGTGGTCAGGTCGGCGGCGATGTCGCCGGTGTCGGGGAAGTCGGTGGCGGAGCCGACCTGATCGTTGATGGCCTCGAGGGCGATCGCGCCCTTGGAGGGCCACCAGCGGTAGATGGTCTGCTTGCCGACACCCGCGTGCGAGGCGATGGCCTCGATGGTGAGCTTGCCGTAGCCGTTGCGCACGGCGAGCTCGAAGGTGGCGTCGAGGATCGCCTGATGGGACTTGGCGCTGCGCAGTTCGGGGTTGGGCGGCTGGGGCATGGGTCCAGCATACTCCGCAAACGAGACGGTACGTCTCGTCTTGACAGAGTTTCGGCGGCGCGCTAACTTACTTCATGAGACGAGACGGACCGTCTCGCCGGAGAATGGGAACACGGTCGCTAGGAGCGAACAATGACCACCATCACCACCCCCGCCGCTGTCGTCGCCACCCCCGCCGCCATGCCGTCGGTGCACCGGCGCGCGCTGATCACCTGGCTGGCCGTGTACCCGACCATCACCCTCGCGCTGGCCCTGCTCGGCCCCGAGATGGGCGGGCTGCCGGTCTTCGTGAAGACGCTGATCCTGACCGTGATCGTGGTTCCGGTGTCGGCGTACCTGTTGGTTCCGCTGTTGATGAAGGCCAACCAGCGGCTGACGGTGTGGGCGCGGCGCTGAGCCGGCCACGGCGCGAGACTCCAGCAAACACGGAGCGCCTCCCCGATCGGGGAGGCGCTCTTTTTGTTATGTGGGGTCTGGATCGATTGACCAGGAGTTTCTTCGGGGGAGGCGGCAGCGGCTCGAGACACGCCAGCCCTGGTTCTCTTGTGGCTGCTGTGGCAGGTGCGATAGAACGGCTATCAGCTAGCTAACCGATCTTGTTCACAGCTGTTCCCGCGGTACCACCGATGAAGGGGCGCCCCATGGCTCGCAAGCGGCTCGGCAGGCTCAGAACCTTGGCCACGACGGTGGCCGCGATGGCGATGACAGGGGCGATGTGGGCGGGCGCGGCGCATGCCGACACCGGGTCGGGGGGTTCGGGCTCCGCGTCCGGATCCTCCTCCGGCAGCGGGACCGGGTCGTTCTCCGGAAGTGCCAGCGGCTCGGCGCAATTGCCGATCGCGAGCCCGCGGGCCATGGTCGCGCTGGCGCTGGCAGGCACCCAGACCGGTAAGCCCTACCAGTGGGGCGGTACCGGTCCGGATGCCTGGGACTGCTCGGGATTGGTGCAGTGGGCCTTCCGCAGCGTCGGCATCAATCTGCCGCGCACCACCTGGCAGCAGGCCGAGGTCGGTCTCGAGGTGCCGTTCGGGGCGCTGCAGCCCGGGGATGTGCTGATCCTCAACGATGACGCCTCCCACGAAGGGATCTACGCGGGCGGCGGCAACGTCTTGAACGCGTACAACTGGGGTGTGCCCGTCGGACTGACGCCCTTGAGCGAGTTCGACATCTACACCATTCGCCGATTCTTCTGAATCGCCTTACTCGACAACCAGTTCCACGGGGATATTGCCCCGGGTGGCCTTGGAGTACGGGCACACCTGGTGGGCGGCCTCGACCAGCGCGTGGCCCTGCTCGTTCTGCAGCTCCGCGGGCAGTTCCACGTGCAGCACCACGGAGATGCCGAAGCCGGTCTCGTCGTCCTTGTTCAGGGTGACGTCGGCGGTCACCGAGGTGTCGCCGAGCTTCACGCCCTGGCTGCGGGCCACCGCCTGCAGCGCGCCGGCGAAGCAGGCCGAGTAGCCCATGGCGAAGAGCTGCTCGGGGTTGGTGCCGTCACCGTTGCCGCCCGCCTCCTTGGGCTGGGCGAGCTTGAGGTCGAGGTAGCCGTCGGAGCTGACCGAGCGGCCCTCGCGGCCGACGGAGGTAGCGGATGAGGTGAAGAGTGCGGGCATTGATATCTCCTAGACAGACTTGTCTGTTCACGTCCGAGTCCCAGGGTAGACAGATCTGTCTGCTATCGTCAATACATAGCCCCGATCAGGGAGAAGGAGAGCAGGTCAAGCCATGAGCGAAGCCCGCGAGCGCCTGCTGGACACCGCGACCCGGCTGTTCTACGCCGAGGGGATCCACACGGTCGGCATCGACCGGATCATCGCCGAGGCCGGGATCGCGAAGGCCACCTTCTACCGGCACTTCAAGACCAAGGAAGATCTGGTCGTCGCCTACCTGGTCCGCGAATACGGCCGTCAGCGCGAGACCTTGGAGGCCATCCCCGGTTCGGGTTCCGAGTCCATCGTCGGCATCTTCGAGCGGCTCGGCGAGCTCAGTCGTGGCCCGGGATTCCGGGGCTGCCCGTTTCTCAATGCCGCCGTGGAGTTCCCGAACTCCGACCACGCCGTGCGCAAGGTCGTCGACGAGTACCGCGCCTGGTTCCGCGACCTGATGGCCGAGCGGCTGCGCGCCGCCGGTCACCCGCAGGTCGAGGACGCCGCCCGCGCGCTGCTGCTGACCCGCGACGGCGTGACCATCAGCGGGGGAGTGGGCGACGCGGAGACGGTCCGGGTGGGCATCCGGACCGCCTTGTCGCAGTGGGGTATTCGCTAGACCCCGACCGCCTCCTCCATCTCCTCCTCGGCGGCGTCGCCCGCGGCGGGCTCGGGCGCGGCGTGCTTCGGCGCGGCCTGCCGCTTCTCGGCGAGGCCCGCGGCGGCCATGAGCACCACGCCCGCGGCCAGCCACAGCACCAGGCTCGCCATCCGGCTGCCCAGTCCGATGCCGTCGAAGTAGAGCAGGCTGCGTGCGCCCTCCACGAATCCCGCGCCGTTCCAGAACCGGTGCAGCGTGCCGAAGAAGTCGTTCTGCAGCCACGGGCTGTAGACGCCGCCGGAGCTGGTGAAGTTCAGCATCACGAACAGCACCATCATGGCCAGGGTGGTCCAGCGCTTCAGGAAGGTGTGCAGGCCGATGCCGATGCTCAGGATGCCCGCCGCGTACAGCCACGACATGCCCCAGATCGCGCCCAGATCGTGGTCGACGATGTGGAAGACCGGGCCCGCGAGCGCCAGGCCGATCAGGCTCACCAGCAGCGAGGTGACCAGTCCGATGATCCCGCGCTGCCACAGCGGCAGGCCCGCGCCCGCGGCGCTGATGGCGGCCACGCTGCCGTAGGAGCCGATGCTCAGCGCGACCAGCAGGAAGAAGATGCCCTGCGCGGTGGGGTCGCCGGAGCTGGGGGTGGTGACGTCGGTGACGGTGAGCGGCGTGTTCTGCAATCCGGCGACCTGCCCGAACACGGCCTCGGCGGCCATGGCGGTGGTGTCGGATCCGGCCTTGGCGACCAGCAGTTCCGGCTGCCGCGGGTCGGGCACGTACGCCCCGGCCAGATCGCGGTGGCGCAGCTTGTCGACGGCGTCGCCGCGGGTGGGCACGGTGATCACGTCGAGGGCGTTGCCGCCCTTGTCCTTCAGGGACTGGGCCAGCACCTTGACCTGCGCGTTGTCGCCGACCACGGCCACCGCCAGGTGGTTGGGCTCGGGCTGGTGGAACGCGCCCAGGTAGGCCAGGCCCATGCCGAGGCACATGAGCAGCGGGGTGAGCAGGTGCACGGCGACGTGCCGGATCTGTTGGGTGGCCATGAAGTCTTCTCCAATAGTTGGTAAATACAACCAAGCGAGGTTGTAGTCTACAACCATGAAGAGTGAATCCGCATTCCCCGGCCGCGCCGATGCGATCGAGGTCATACAGCGCGAGCTCACCGCCTTCGCCCGCCGCGCTCGCGGCCGGGCCAGTGAACTCCACCCGGAACTGTCGCTGGTGGCCTCCAGCATCCTGGACCTGGTGATCGAGCGGAACGGCTGCCTGGCCGCCGATCTCGCCGGCCACTTCCACCTCGACAAGTCCACGGTCAGCCGCCAGGTCGCCGCCCTCGAACGCGACGGCTACCTGGAACGCGAAGTGGACCCGACGAACCGCCGCAACCTGGTGCTGCACGCCACCGCCGAGGGCCGCCGGGTGGCGCGCGCGGCGGCCCGCAGCCGCGCCACCGCCTTCACCGAACGCTTCCAGGACTGGGACGACGCCGATGTGGAGCGGCTGGCGGGATACCTGGTGCGCTACAACGCCGCCGACGCGGGCTAGGCCCGAACCCGGCCCGGCTCAGTCGGTTCCGTCGGAGCGCCTCAGTTGGTTCCGTCCGAGCGCGCGGTCTCGGGCGCCCATTCCTCGTCGGGCAGGCCCATGCCCTTGGCGAGCACCGGCCACGAGGCGCGCAGCGCGTCCTGCCAGTACCCCCAGGAGTGCGTCCCCGCCTGGGTGATGTCGAAGGTCGCGGGAATGCTCATGTCCCGCAGCCGCGTCCGCAGATTCCGCGCGCACCAGTCGCTGGCCGCCTCCAGGATGCCGCCCACCAGGATCTGCTGCGGCAGACCGCCGTCGGCCGGGCCCAGGCTGCGCACATCGGCCACATTGTCGTGCTTGCCGGGCAGGCCGCTGCCGTTGGAGACGTAGATCTCCATGCCGCGCAGGGCTTCCGCGTGCACGTAGGGGTCGTTGGCGGCCCACTCCGGATCGTCCATCGGCCCGTACATGTTCACCGGATTGCCGCCGCCGATGGTGATCACCAGGTTCGCGAACTTCTGCCCGACCGGATCGGAGATCTGCGCGCACCCGCTGTAGGCGGCGACCGCCCGGTACAGGCCCGGCGCGGCGATGGCCAGCTGCAGCACCGAGGTGCCCGACATGGACATGCCCGCGATGGCGTGGGTGCCGTCGGTGTCGAGCGCCGCGTCCACCAGCGGCGGCAGTTCCTCGGTGAGGAAGGTCTTCCACATGGGCTGTCCCAGTTTGGGATCGGCGTTGCGCCAGTCCGTGTAGTAGGTGAACGCGCCGCCGATGGGCATCACCACGTTCACGTTCTTGTCCATGAAGAACTGGGTGGCGTCGGTATTGCGCTTCCAGGTCGCGGTGTCCTGGCCGCCGCCCGCGCCGTTGAGCATGTACAGCACCGGCCGCGGTCGCGAGGGATCGGCGGGCCGCTGCACCTCCACGGTGATGTCGGCGTCCATGGCGGCCGAGTGCACCAGCAGGGTGAGGTTGCGCGCGTCGTGGATCTCGAAGCTCTCGATCGACGATCCGTCCTCGGAGACCGTTGTCGCCGCGAGTGCGGCGCTGCCGGTTATCGGGTCGGGAGGGGCGGCGAAGGCCGGGCCCGCGGGCACGACCGTGGTGAACGTAGTGACAAGAGAACAACTTGCCGCCGCGAGCAGTGCTGCCCGAGTGCCCAATCCGCCTAGCAAAACCGACCTTCGATCCACAGGGTGTCCCGACCCATGCGCATGATCGCCGACTCGTGCCCCAATGTTTCAGGTTTCGACAATATCGGGGTCGGCGTGCTTGTGGCACACGGCACTTGTGCGCCGGGCTATGCGGATCGGCTGTGGTTCAGCGCGTGTCGCGGTGCTCCTACTCGGCGACCAGGCCGCGCAGCAGCGGACCGTACTCCGGGTGCGCCAGCGCGGAGGCGAATTGCGCGGTCAGGTAGTCGGCCGGGTTGCCGGTGTCGTACCAGCGACCCCGGATCACCTGGCCGTACACCGGGTTCTCGGCGGCGAAGATATTGATGGCGTCGGTCAGGTACACCTCGCCGGTGCGATGGGTGTACCAGTGGTCGACCTGGCGGCGCAGCTCGGCGATGATGCCGGGCGTGACCACGTAGCCGCCGATCGCGGCGAACTCCGACGGCGCGTCGGCCGGCTTGGGCTTCTCCTTGAGGCCGCTGATCCGCATCAGGCCGTTGCCCTCGGTCTCCTCGACCACCGGCACGCCGTAGCGCGAGGATTCGGCCGGGTCCATCGGCATCAGCGCCAGCACCGGCGCGCCGGTCTTGGCGTAGGCGTCGACGAGCTGCTGGGCGCGCGGCACCTCGGCGACGAAGACGTCGTCGGGCCACAGCACCAGCATGGGCTCGTCGCCCAGGTGGCGGGCGGCGTTCAGCACCGGCGTGCCGTTGCCGTAGGGACCGTGCTGGTCCAGGTAGGTGATGTGGCCCGCCCGGGCCAGCTCACCGACCTCCTCGACCGCGTCGGCGTAAGCGGTCTTGCCGTCGGCGCGCAGCTGTGCGACCAGCGCCGGATTGGGGCGGAAGTGGTCCTGGATCAACGACTTTCCACCGCTGACCACGATGGTGATGTCGGTGATACCGGAGGCCACGAGTTCGCGGACGGTGTGCTCGATGACCGGCTTGTCGCCCACCGGGAGCATTTCCTTCGGGATCGCCTTGGTCAACGGCAGCAGGCGCGAGCCGATGCCAGCGGCGGGAATCACGGCCTTGCGAATCGTCATGGACGAATTCTCACACAGGTTCCTGCCCATACCTGTCGGTAGCGGCTTGTAGATTTCCCTCTGTGACCACCTCCGCCGGCCCCGCGAACCCGGGCATCGTGCCTGGTGAGGCCGGTTGTGCTGGGGCGGCGGCACCGGGCGGCGGGCCGGTGGGCGCCGTGGCGGATTCACGGCAACCCCTCAGCCCCGCCGGAGGCCGGGGCCAGCGGCGCTGGGTGCTGCACATCGATATGGACGCCTTCTTCGCCTCGGTCGAACAGCTCACCCGGCCGACCCTGCGCGGTCGGCCGGTGCTGGTCGGCGGCATGGGCGGGCGCGGCGTGGTGGCCGGGGCCAGTTACGAGGCGCGGGTGTTCGGCGCGAGGTCGGCCATGCCCATGCATCAGGCGCGTCGGCTGGTCGGCGCGTCGGCGGTGGTGATACCACCGCGCGGCGCGGTGTACGGGGAACTGAGCGGGCAGGTGTTCGAGGCCTTGCGGTCGCGGATCCCGGTGCTGGAGACGCTGTCGTTCGACGAGGCGTTCGGGGAACCCGCGGAACTGGCGGGGGCGACGCCGGAGCGGGTGCTCGAATTCTGCGAGGAGCTGCGGACGGCGGTGCGCGAGCGCACCGGGCTGGTGGCCTCGGTCGGGGCGGGCAGCGGCAAGCAGCTCGCCAAGATCGCCTCCGGCCTGGCCAAACCCGATGGGGTGCGGGTGATTCCGGCGGTCGAGCAGGATGGCTTCCTGTCCGCGCTGCCGGTGCGCAAGCTGTGGGGGATCGGGCCGGTGGCCGAGAGTCGTTTGCGCTCCTTGGGAATCGAGACGGTGGGGGCGCTGGCGGCGCTGCCGGAATCGGAGGCGGCCTCGATCCTGGGCGGCAGCATCGGGGTGGCGCTGCACCGGCTGGCCCGCGGTATCGACGACCGACCGGTGGCCGAACGCGCCGAGGCCAAGCAGATCAGCGCCGAAACCACCTACGAGACCGACATTCTCACCCTCGCCCAGCTGCGCCCGGCCATCGACGCCATGGCGTCCTCGGCGCACCGGCGGCTGAGCGCGGACGGGCGCGCGGCGCGCACGGTGGTGCTCAAGCTGAAGAAGACCGATATGAGCATCGTGACCCGATCCTCCACGCTGCCCTACGCCACCGAGGACCTGGTCACCCTGACCGCCGCCGCGCAGCGCTCGGCGCTGGACCCGGTCGAGATCGGTCCGATTCGCTTGGTGGGCGTGGGTTTCGCCGGGCTGTCGGAGATCCGGCAGGAATCGCTGTTCCCGGAACTGGATCAGACGGTGGACGCCGACGCGGTCGCCGAGGAGCCCACGCTGGCCGCGCCCGGCGGTCCGGATCCGCTGGTACCGCCCGCGACTCGCTCCTTCGCGATCGGAACCTGGTATCCGGGACTGGATGTCGAGCACCCCGATCTCGGCCACGGCTGGGTGCAGGGCGCGGGGCACGGGGTGGTGACGGTCCGCTTCGAGACCCGTTCCACCGGACCGGGTCCCACGCGCACCTTCGCCGCCGCGGATCCGGCTCTCACCAGGGCGGATCCGCTGGGCAGCCTGCGCTGAAGGCGTTAAGACCCGAATGCGCGAATTATGAGGATTCGGCCTGAATATGCCGCGCCACCGCCCTCGGACGCGGTTTCCGCGACCGGGCGTTGGTAGTGTCGCCAGTCGGGCAGCGCCGCCGCGGTGTAGCTGTCACTTGTCGAACGGACCTACTCGAACGCAAAGGACGAGCAGTTGAAGCTTCAGAAGACTGGACGTATCGCGGTCGCCACCCTGGCTGTCGTGACCGTACTCGGGCTGTCGGCGTGTGGCAGCGGTGACAAGAAGGAGACCAAGCCCACCAAGGCCACCACCTCCAAGGTCACCGGCGCGCAGAACAACTACCCGGCGGCTCCGTCCGTGGCGGACCTGAATGCCCAGCTGCAGAAGGCGCTGGATCCGAGCATCCCGGACGCGCAGAAGCTGGACATGATGCAGGGCGCCAACGCCGACCCGGCCCTGCCCGGCCGCCTGGCCGAGGCCTACCGGCAGAACAACGCCACCATCACCGTCACCAATGTGACCGACCTCGGCAACGGCACCATCACCGCCGACGCCCAGTTCGCGGTCAACGGTGGCGCGCCGCAGCAGGCCGTCGTGCCGTTCGTGGCCGAGGACGGCAAGTGGAAGGTCCAGAAGGACTGGGTCTGCAACGCCCTCTCGCTGGTCAACCAGACCTCCCCGGCCTGCGGCTAGTCGTCTCGAGCGGACCCGGCATCCCCTAGCGGAATGCCGGGTTCGTCCTCTTCTTGGCGGTCGATGATGAGGACCGCTTAGGATCTGCGGTCGTGACGGACGTGTTGGAGAAGGCGGGGCCGGATGCCGCCGGGAGTGCTGGTGCCGAACCCGAGAGACGGACTCGAGGGGGCTGGGCACGCCCTGTCGCCCTGATCGCCGGTTTGATCGCGGTGCTCGCGGCGCTGGCGGTGCCGTTCCTGCCGGTGCGTGTGGACCACACCACTCTGACCTGGCCGCAGGGCAATTCGACGCAGAGCGTCGAAGCCCCGCTGATCAGCTACGCGCCGCAGAGCTTCGACGCCACCATTCCCTGCGCCGCCGTGGCCCAGCTGGGCGCCAAGGGCGGCACCCTGGCCGCCACCGGACCCAATGGCGCGCCGGACCTCGAGAAGTACGGATTCGTGGCCCGCGTCACCGCGGCGACCACCGCCGACGGCGTCACCACGCCCGGCAAGCTGGAAGCGATCCTGCACCACAAGACGCTGCTCAGCGTGCCCGTGGACCAGCTGGGCGCGGGCTGCGCGCTCACCGTGCACTCGGACTTCACCTCCTCTACCGCGACGCTGACCGGTTCCTCGGTCGAGCCGGTCACCCTCAACGGTGACTACCGGCCGCAGCTGGTCGGGATCTTCAGCGATCTGACCGTCTCCGACGGCGCGAAGGTCACCGCGGCGGTGGACAGCCGCTTCACCTCCACCCCGGGTCCGCTCAAGCGGATCGCCATCTGGACGGCCATCGCCGGCACCCTCGTCGCGCTGGGCGCCCTGTTCGGGCTGGACCGCCTCGACGGCCGCCGCAGCCGCCGCTTCCTGCCCAAGCACTGGTGGACCTTCCAGCCGGTCGACGCCGTGGTGCTGGGCACGCTGGTGCTGTGGCACTTCATCGGCGCCACCACCTCCGACGACGGCTACCAGTTCGGTATGGGCCGCGCGTCCCTGCACGCCGGATACATGGCCAACTACTTCGGCTACTTCGGTGTCCCCGAAACTCCGGTCGGCACACCGTATTACGACCTGATCGGCCATATGGCGCAGGTCAGCCCGGCGAGCGTGTGGATGCGCCTGCCCGCGCTGGCGGCGGGCGTGCTGATCTGGCTGGTGCTCAGCCGCGAGGTGATCCCGCGCCTGGGCGCGCGGGTGCGCCGCGACCGGATCGCGGTGTGGACCGGGGCGCTGGGCTTCCTGGCCGTGTGGCTGGCCTACAACAACGGCCTGCGGCCGGAACCGCTGGTGGCTCTCGGTGTGCTGCTCACCTGGGTGTCGGTGGAGCGGGCCATCGCGACCGGGCGGCTGCTGCCCTACGGCATCGCCGTCAGCATCGGCGCGTTCACCTGTACCGTCGGCCCGTCCGGCATCATCTGTTTCGCTCCGCTGCTGGCGGGCATCCGGCCGATCTGGCGGATCCTCAACCGGCGCGCAACGGAATTGGGCAAGCCGACCCCGCCCGACGCGAGCGCGCTCACCATTCTGAAGGCCCGCTTCGGCGCGTACCTCACGCTGGCCGCTCCGGTGGCCGCGGCCGGCGCCGTGGTGCTGGCGGTCATGTTCTGCGATCAGCCGCTGGCCTCGATGTTCGAGATGAGCCGGGTGCACACCGCGGTCGGCCCGGATGTGCACTGGGACGGCGAATATATTCGCTACCAGTACCTTTTCATGCCCACCATCGACGGTTCGCTGGCCCGGCGCTTCGGCATGTTCGTGTTCTGGATCGGCCTGGCGGTGTGCGCGGCGGTGCTGCTGCGCAAGGGCGGCCGGATCCCGTTCACCGCCTCGGGCCCGGCCCGGCGCGTGCTGGGCACCGGCGTCGGCGTCATCCTGCTGATGATGCTGACCCCCACCAAGTGGACCCACCACAACGGCATCTACGCCGGACTGGCCGGTGTGGTCGCGGTGCTCACCGCGGTCGCGGTCGGCCCCCGGGTGATGCGGTCGCCGCGCAACCGGGCGCTGTTCGCCGCGGTGGTGGCGTTCGCGCTGGCCGCGGCGTTCGCCAGCATCAACGGCTGGTGGTACGTGTCGAACTGGTCGATCTCCTGGAATGACAAGCCGGTGGTGCTGGCCGGGTTCCTGGTCTCGAAGATCTTCCTGGGCATCGCACTGGCGCTGCTCGCGCTCGCCGGCTGGTTCCATGTGCGCGCGCCCGAAAAGCCGGGCCCGCACCGGATCTCGAAGCTGGGCTGGCGTTTCATCGCGATCCCGCCGCTGACGGTGGCGGCCGCTTTCATGGTCGTGTTCGAGGTGGCCATGCTCGCCAAGGGCGCGGTCGTGCAGTACCCGGCGTACTCGCTGGCTCGCTCGAATATCGATGCGGTGCTGGGCAAGCCGTGCGGCCTGGCCCGCGACGTGCGGGTGGAGGAGCAGCCCAACGCGGGCATGCTGCCGCCACTGACCGGCGACGCGCACAGCGCCTTCGGCGCCGAGGCCACCGGCTTCTCGCCCAAGGGCGTCGCCACCGATCTGCGCCCCGACGACGACCTCGACACCGGCGGCAGCGTCGCCAGCGCGGTCAGCGGGCGCAGCAGCGGCACCGCCGACGGAACCACGACCGCGCCACTGCCTTTCGGGCTGGACGCGAGCACCCCGGTGCTGGGCAGCTACAACAGCTCCGAGGCGATCTCCACCCTGACCACCGGCTGGTACACGCTGCCCGCGGCCAAGGATCGCTCCGGCATCATCGCGATCGCCGCCGCGGGCCGCATCCGCTCGGTCGACCAGGACGGCATCGTGACCCCCGGCCAGTCGGTCGAGGTCGAATACGGTGTGCCCGGCGCCGACGGCGTGCCCGTCGCGCAGGGCCGGGTGACGCCGATCGATATCGGTCCCGCCCCGACCTGGCGCAATCTGCGGACGCCGCTGAGCGAGATCCCGGCCGCCGCCACCGCGATTCGCGTGGTCGCCACCGATCGCGACAGCGACCCCAAGCAGTGGGTGGCGCTCACCCCGCCGCGCATCCCGCACACGGTGACGCTGCAGGAGTACGTCGGCAGCGCCAAGCCCGTGCTGCTGGATTGGGAAGTGGGCCTGCAGTTCCCGTGCCAGCGGCCCTTCGATCACCTCGACGGCATCGCCGAGGTGCCCGAGTACCGCATCCTGCCCGACCGCGGCGGCGCGGCCATGACCACGCTGTGGCAGAGCCACGACGGCGGCGGCGCGCTGGGCTGGAGCTCGATGCTGTTGCGTCCGGTCACCATCGCCACCTTCCTGGACAACGACCCGCGCCGGGACTGGGGCGAGCTGCAGCGGTTCGAGCGGATCGACAGTTCCGCCCAGACCGCCAAGCCGTCGGTGACCGTCGAGAGTCACACGGGAATGTGGAATCCCGGGCCGATCAATGTGACCGGCTGGCAGTAGCTTCGGCCGTCACACCGTGACCGCGATCCGCCCCCGCTTCCGATCGGAAGCGGGGGCGGTGTCGTTCTGGGGGACTCAGCCCTGCATGGCCGCGGGGCCTGTAGCTCCTGCGCGCCGCGGACAGGGCGGCAGCTAGGGGCCCGCGGCTCCCCGCAGTTTCCGCACCTGGGCCGCCGTCATGGCGCTGAGCTGCTGCGGATCGGGTTCCTTGGCGTCGGAGTAGGCGATCTGCACGACGGTCGAGCCCACCAGCGTGATGCTCACGTCGGTGTAGAGGGTGAGGCCTTCGCTGGTGGTCCGGACCTGGAACGCGGTCGATCCGTCGCCGGCCTGCGGCTGATTCAAACCACCCAGCCGGAACTCGACCTTGGTGTTGTCGGCATCGGTGCCCGAGTACTTCGTGCACCCGGTCAGCAGCGACTGGGCGGCGGAGAAGGCCTGGGCCGCGCCGCCGTTCGCATAGGACGCCGCGTCGATGTCGACACTGGCGAAGTTCATACCGCCGAACTGGGCCGCCGCGCGCGCCGCCGCGCCGGGCGCCTGCACCGCGATGGCTTCCAGCACCTTCGCGCACTGAGCGGGATCGGTCTTCGCGCCCGCACCGCCCGACGCGCCGGGCGGCGGATCGTCCAGGGCGGTGAACCCCGCGGGCATGGCCGTCAGATCCAGCAGATCCGAGCGCAGTGTGTACTCGTCCAGAACCGGTGCGCCGCCCGGCGACTGCGTGGGCTGCACGGCCGGGCCCAGGCTGGGCAGCGGGCCCCCGGAGTCCTTGCTGTTCCCGCAGGCGGTGGCGGTCAGCGCCAGCGCGCCCGCCAGCAACGCCAGCCGTGTCAGGCTCCCCACTGCACCTCCGTGCGCAGCGTCTGGCGCAGGGTCACCGCGCTGCGCGGGTCGCGGTAGGTCTGGTTGCCGCCGACTTCGACCTGGCCGGAAACCGGCAGCGGCAGGCCCAGATCCACGGCGATGGTGCCGGTGCCGTGCATCAGGTAGTCGACGATCTCGAGCTGGCCCGCCTCGTTGGGCAGATGCCACACCGCGGACTTCGGGCTCTGCACCACGTTCAGTTCGATGGTGAGCTCGTTGCCCTCGCGAGCGGTGAGGGTGCAGGTGGTCACCTGCTCGAGCGGGACGCTCCCGGAAACCTGTTGCCGCACGGTCCATACCGCGCCCACGCCGACGGCCTCGGTCGGGAAGGCGATGGACTGGTACACGGCCTGATAGAACGACTGCTCCAGGGCGGCGCGCGCGGCGTCGGAGGTGGCCGGTTTGGGGGCCAGCTTGAGCGCGGTGATCGCGCCCAGCTCGCTCACGTCGAAACCGACGTGGGAGCCGTCGGCGTGGGTCAGCGCCGCGGCGAGGGCCGGGTCGGGGGAGGTGACATTGCCGACGGTCAGTTCGACGCCGTCGGCCTCGGCCTGCGCGGTCAGCGGGATGGTGACCGCGGGCGGGGAGATGTCGCGCTGCGCCTGCTGATTGATCTGCTGCTCGATGTGGTGCTCGGTGCTCAACGTCACCTGCTGGCTGGTGCCCGGCTCCAGGGTGCGGCGCAGTGGGGAGCGGGGTTCGGCGCCCGGGTTGACGACGGTGGTGGTCACGGCCTCGATGGGCATGGTGACCTCTTTGTTGATGCCCACCGGCTCGGTGCCGTCGCCCTCGGCCGTGGTCTCCGACGAGTCGCTGCAGCCGACGCCGAAGGCGGTCAGGGTGACCGCGAGGACCAGCAGCAGCACCCCGGAACGGTGGCCGCGGGCGCTCCCGCGGCGAGGCGGTCGCGGGGCTCCGGAACAGGGTGCGGTGGCGTTCGCCGAGCTGGGGGAGGAAGACAACACCGTCACGTCGAACAGGTTACGACGGGTTCCTGAAAAACAGCTGGGATCCTGTGCGGCCGCCGTTTCGGTCCGCCGGGACGGGCCCCGGGTCGGCCCGCGCGGCGGTTCGGAGCCGCCCGGCCCGGACCGTTCGGAGTCCGCGGGCGTGGATAAGGAATGATGTCAGGGTGAGTACCGACCGGCCGCGCGAAACGGGCGCTGAGGAACCAGACAAGTCGCCAGGGGAGACCGTTCCCGCGATCGATGCCGAGGCCTCCCCCGCCGGCGAACCCGCCGAGTCGGACAGCGCTCCCGCCGAGACCGCGTCGCAGCCGCTGCGCCTGCGCAATCTGCTGGTGCTCGCCGCCGTGGTGCTCGGCCTGGATCTGCTGACCAAGACGATCGTGGTCTCCACCATGACCCCCGGCAAGCCGATCTATCTGATCGGCGACTGGGCGCGGCTGTCGCTGGTCCGCAACCCGGGCGCGGCGTTCTCCATGGCCACCGGCATGACCTGGCTGCTGACCCTGATCGCCGCCGCCGTGGTGATCGGCGTGATCCGGATCGGTCGCACCCTGCGCTCGCTGCCGTGGGCCATCGGCCTGGGCCTGGTGCTGGGCGGCGCGCTCGGCAACCTCATCGATCGCCTGTTCCGAGCGCCCGGCCCGCTGCAGGGTCACGTGGTGGATTTCGTGGCGGTCGGCTGGTGGCCGGTGTTCAATGTGGCCGATTCGGCCATCGTGTGCGGCGCGATCCTGCTGGTGGCGTTGACGGTGTTCGGTTTCGAACCCGACGGCACCCGCATGCACCGCGCGTCCGCGACGACCGCGGAGGGGAAGGCGGCATGAGGGAGACCCGCAGCATGCCCGTGCCCGACGGCCTGGACGGCATGCGTGTCGACGCCGGGCTCTCGCGCCTGCTGGGCCTGTCCCGCACCGCGGTGGCGGCCATGACCGAGGACGGCTCGGTGCAGCTCGACGGCGTCGCGGCCGGAAAGTCGGATCGGCTCACCGCCGGCGCGTGGCTGGAGGTCGAATTCCCCGAGCCCAAGCGCGAACTCACCGTCGAGGCGACCCCCGTCGAGGGCATGAAGATCCTCTACGCCGACGACGACATCGTGGCCGTGGACAAGCCCGTCGGCGTGGCCGCGCACACCGGTGTCGGCTGGACCGGCCCCACCGTGGTCGGCGGTCTGGCCGCGATGGGCTACCGCATCTCCACCTCGGGCGCGCACGAGCGCCAGGGCATCGTGCACCGTCTCGACGTCGGCACCTCCGGCGTGATGGTGGTCGCGCAGTCCGAGCACGCCTACACCCAGCTCAAGCGCGCCTTCAAGTACCGCACCGTCGAGAAGCGATATCACGCTCTGGTGCAAGGCCATCCGGATCCGTCGAGCGGCACCATCGACGCTCCGATCGGCCGGGCCCGCGGCAACGACTGGAAGTTCGCGGTCACCGCCGACGGCCGCCCGTCGGTCACCCACTACGACACGGTCGAGGCCTTCCAGGCCGCCAGCCTGCTCGACATCCACCTGGAGACCGGCCGCACCCACCAGATCCGTGTGCACTTCTCGGCCGTGCGCCATCCCTGCTGCGGTGACCTCACCTACGGCGCGGACCCGCGCCTGGCCGAACGGCTGGGTCTGGAACGGCAGTGGCTGCACGCCCGCCAGCTGGGCTTCAACCATCCCGCCGACGGCCGCTGGGTCGAGATCACCAGCGAATACCCCGCCGACCTGGAACACGCGCTCGACGTCCTGCGTCAGCACTGATCGGAGCTCCGAGTGGATGCACCGCGGCCGCGCGGCGTGGCGGGCTCGGCCCCGCGCCGCGCCGGGATCGCCACGGCGGCGGTGCTTCTCGTCGTCCTGATCCTCGTCCTGGGCTGGGCGAACCCGCCGCGGGCGGGGATCATCGCGACCGACCGGCTGGGACCGGAAAGCGGTGAGCCGGTGGCCGATTACCTGACCCGCGCCCGGAAGTCCTTGGAAGGCAGCGACTCCGGAGGCCACTGGGCCCTGCTGTCCTTCACCGAGGGCGTCACCGCCGACCGCATCCCCGAATTCAGTGCGGGCCTGCGCGTCTCGGAGGTCGACTACCACGTGTGGGTGGACCGGGTCGCGACGCCCATCATCGCGATCGGTGTGCCATCGGGGGAGGGCGTCGCGGTCGCCTCGGTGAAATCCGCCGCCGCCCAGATGGAATCGACCACCACCTTCGACACCCGCTCCACGCAGGTCAAGGACCTCGTCGCCGCCCGGCTGCGCGCCGACTGCACGTGCGTCGTGGGCGTCGTCGTCCACGGCTCCCTCTCCCAGCTGCGAACCGTGGCCACCCGTCCTGGAATCCGCGCGGTCGAAGCGCTACCGGCCGACGCTTCCGCCGCCGTCTTCGCCGTCTCGCCGCTCCTGCCCGAGCAGCGTGAGGCCGCGGTCCCGGGCCCCGACGACGGCCCCGTCCCCGCCGGCTGACCGGTTCCTGGACGCTCGACTTTGCAGAATCTTCATCAACTAAATCTGCTCGCTCCGTCCGAATCGATTGATAGCCAGGGGTATGCTCTTACCTGGCGTCGTTCCACATGACGTCCTTTCCGGTCAGGTCGATGCGGTAGCTCTCGGCCGGCCACAATGCGCGTTCCGATCGGGACGTCGCATGTGCTTCACAAGGTTTACTACTTCACCAAAGAGCCAATCGGGTGTCGCAGAGCCGATTCGGCGTGCGACGCGATCGTGGTCAGGTCCGGTAGCTCGGCAACGCAGCCTGGTAGACGCGGACATCACAAAAGCTCGTGGTAAGGAAGCAAAATGTCCAGAAAGATCATGAAAACCGTAGCGGCGACAGTATTTGCGGCGCCCTTGCTGGTCTTGGCCGCACCCGCGGCCGGCGCCGACGCCACCGCTCCGGCGCCTCCGGCGACCTCCGCCACGCCGATCGACGGATCGTTCGGATCAGCTGCGTGGTGTTTCAACCTCGGTAGCGTCATCTGGTGCATCTGAGTGCTCCTGTGACAGCGCCATCCCTCGGTGCGCGAACTGCCAGCGGGTTGCCCCGTGTGGATCGGTCAGCGCCACCCCGACGGCCGAGTGGATGGTGAAGCGGTACAGGTGCCATGGTGCGGGACCCGCACTCTGGGCGCTGTAGGGGGCGGTGACCTCGTCTCCCGATCGTTCCGCGGGCCATCCGCCCGCGCGGTAGACAGCCGTGACGCGGTCGAGTTCGACCGTGCCGGAAACTCGGTGAGCCTCCCCGGAGAGGACCAGGTCCACTCCGGGGAGGCGGAGTGAGAGCGTGCAATTCGGGTTCGAGGCCAGGTTCCGGGACTTCCTGGTGGCCGGTCCGCTCGTGAAGTAGAGCCGGCCGTCGGCTTCGACGCAGCCGATTCCGGCGGAGCTGGGCTTGCCGGAAGGGCTTACGGTGCTGAGGAATTCGGCCGTCTCGGGGAGGCCGATGGCCATGTCGAGTGCCTTCAGGACGCGGTCCCAGGGCAGGTCGGCCTGGCCGTAGATATTGAGATCCTCGGCGGAAACGGGGGTGGGGAGCATCAGTCGTCCTCCAGTGGGCGGAGTTGGGCGATGGCGCGCGTCTCCTGGTCGACGGTGAACCAGAGCGTGAGCGCGCCGGGGGCGTCGACGGCGTGGATGTCGAGGGGTTCACCGAAGCGGATCGGCTTGTTGTACTCGAGGATGTAGCGGTGCGGGCCGCGGGTGAGTCCGGGTGTGTCGGCGGCGAATTCGTGGACGGCGTGCCAGTACGCGGTGTTGGTGATGTGCCGGAAGTGATCGGTGTCGGCGCGCCGGAAGGTGTACCGGGTGCCCTCGGCCGCGGGGGCGGGGGCGTCGAGCCACTGGCGCCAGCGCAGGCGGTGGTCGTCGGTGGTGGTGGCCATGAGTTCGAAGAATTCGTCGGTGAGGCGGGAGGGGCTCATCGTTGCCTTGTTCACGTGAATCCAGAAGCCCTCGGTGTCGACCAGGCCGCCGGCCTCGGAGTCGATGCGGACGCGCATGGTGCACCAGCGCGGGGAGACGCCGGAGCACCAGCGACGGACACGGAGCCGGGTGGGCCAGGCGATCGGGCGCAGCACGTCGATGACGGTGCGCCGCACGATCCAGTGCGGGTGGGATTCGAGCGAGCCGATGTGCATCAGATGGTCGACCCCGGCGTCCTGGAGATGGCGGGCGATGCCGTCGATGCGCATCTTCCGGTTCTCGTCCATGTCGACGGTGCTCAGGCGGCGGTCGACGTCGAAGATGTGGCCGGAGCCCGGGACGGGGGCCAGGGGCGCGGACAGCGGGTCCGCGGCGGCCCGGTCGGAATGGCCGGCGAGCTGGTTCTTCATCGGCAGAACCTCCGGATCTTGCATCCGAGTCGCGGGAGGGAGTGCACGGAACAACAGCGGCGGCGACACTGCACCGGAGTGATTCCGAGGGTAGTCCAGAACCCGTGAAGACCGCGGATGCCCGGTTCGGCGTGGCCCCGGGGTGGGTAACGTCGTGGTGGATCGGATACGCGTGGCGGATCGATGCCGACGGCATCGGAGCGGAAGAGGCGATTGCGGATGGAATTGACGCCGGAGCAGGCTGATCGGGCCCTGGGCGTGCTGGTGGGGACCGCGGCGGGGGATGCGCTGGGTGCCGGATACGAGTTCACCCATCCCGGTCCCGACGTGGAGATCCATATGAAGGGCGGCGGCGCGTTCCGGTGGGCGCCGGGGGAGTGGACCGACGACACCGCCATGGCGGTCGCGGTGGCCCGCGCGGCGGCGGTGGCGGGCGACCTGTGCGGCCCCGAGGGGCTGGACGCGGTGGCCGCCGAATTCGTAGCGTGGTGGGACTCCAAGCCCGTCGATATCGGGAACCAGACGCGGCAGGTGCTCGAGCACCGCGATCGGACCGGCCGGGCCATGCAGCTGCGGGCGCACGATCTGCCGGGGCTCAAGGCGGGCAACGGGTCGCTCATGCGGACCGCCCCGGTCGCCCTCGCCTACCTCAACGATGCCGAGAAGTGCGGCAAGGCAGCCAAACTGGTGAGCTCCCTGACCCACTACGACATGCAGGCCATGCAGGCGTGCAAACTCTGGACCCTCGCCATCCGCCACGCCGTGCTGTTCGGCACCTACGACGGCCTGCGGGAGGCGCTGTCGCAGGTGGACACCGGATTCTGGGAACCGTTGCTGGACAAGGCCGAAACCGGCGTCCCGGCCGACTTCGCCAAGAACGGCTGGGTGGTGCACGCCCTGCAGACCGCGTGGTGGGCGATCACCCACGCCGAAACCCTCCCGGCCGCACTGGAACTGGCGGTCCGCGCGGGCGGCGACACCGACACCACCGCGGCCATCGCGGGCGGCCTGCTCGGGGCCCGCTGGGGCGCGTCGGCCGTGCCCGCGGAGTGGCGGGAGATCATGCACGGCTACCCCGGCTACCGGGCCGACGACCTGGACACGCTCACCCGGCAGATCGTCGCGCGCTGACGCGGCTCTCAGTCCGGGATGCGGACGACGCCGTCGAGGTAGCGGCGGCAGCGGCCGGTCAGGCGGACGCGGTCGCCCGTCAGCGTGCAGCGCAGGGAGCCGCCGCGGCGGGAGAGCTGTCGGGCGGTGAGGCTGGTGCGGCCCAGTTCGCGGCTCCACAGCGGGGTCAGCTGGGCGTGCGCGGAACCGGTGACGGGGTCTTCGGGAATGCCCTGGCCGGGGGCGAAGACGCGGGAGACGAAGTCCACCTCGGTGCCTTCGGCGGTGAGGATGGCGGCGCGTTTCAGGTCGGGGAAGGCGGCGAAGTTCGGGCGGGATTCGCGCACTTCGTGTTCGGCGGTGACGACCAGCACCACGTCGGTGCCCTCGAAGGCGCGCAGCGGCCGCACGCCGAGCGCCTCGGCGAGCCGGTGCGGAAGTTCCTCCTGCGCATCGATTTCCACCGATGCCACCGACGGCAGGTCCAGCACCAGGTCGTCGCGGTCGCGGTCGACGCGCAGCCAGCCGCTGCGGGTGTAGAAGTGCACCCGGTCCGCGCCGGGGTGCATGTCGTCGAGGATCTGGGCGGCGGTGGCCATGGTGGCGTGCCCGCAGAGGTCGACCTCCACGGTGGGGGTGAACCAGCGCAGGTGGAAGGCGGGCGAGTTGTCCGGCGGCACACCCGCTTCCACGGGTAATGCGGAGGTGTAGAAGGCGGTCTCGGCGAGGTTGTTCTCCTCGGCCAGCCGCTGCAGCAGCTCGTCGGGCAGCCACGACAGCAGCGGCATGACCGCCGCGGGGTTGCCGGAGAACGGCGCGTCGGCGAATGCGTCGAGCTGATGCAGCAAGACCTCCATGGGGCACAAGGTACCTGCGATTTCGACCGCTGCCCAGGACGGCCGACCACCCGGCGAGCCAAACCATGCGACCAGTTTGGAAACAGCGGAGCGGCGGCACACCGTGGGGTGCGCCGCCGCTCCGGAACATCGTGCGATTCAGTCGTTTTCGTCCAGGAGGGCCGGTGCGTTGTGCGGGGTGTCGCCGAGATACTTGGCGCTGAGCCACCACGCCACCTCGACCAGCACCACGCCGATCGCGCCGCACACCACCGCCGAGGTGGTCAGCGCGACATTGGACGGATCCAGCTTGAAGAAGTGCCGCGTGAACGGCACCGCGAACAGGATCAGGTATCCCGCAACGGAACCCGCGACCAGCAGGATCTTCCACCAGTTCCACGGCCGGGCCACGATGGCCAGCACCCACACCGCGATGATCAGCAGCGTGATCAGCGCCGTCGTGCCGGCCTGCACCTTCGCGGTCTCTCCGGCATCGGGTCCCCGGTAGGCGATCAGGTAGGAGATGAACGTCATCACGCCGATCACCACGCCGGACGGGATCGCCAAACGCATGACGCGGCCGACGAATCCGGTGCGGGCGCGCTCGTTGTTGGGCGCGAGCGACAGGATGAAGGCCGGGATGCCGATGGTGAACCAGGCGGCGATCGTCACGTGGCGGGGCAGGAACGGGTAGCCGATCGCCTTGTAGTGGAAGATCTGCGACCCGATGCCCGCGATGCCGACCAGGAACGCCAGCACCACCGAGTAGACGGTCTTGGTGAGGAACAGGTTGGAGACCCGCTCGATATTGCCGATCACCCGGCGGCCCTCGGCCACCACGTACGGCAGGGTCGCGAACTTGTTGTCCAGCAGCACGATCTGTGCCACCGAGCGGGTGGCGGGGCTGCCCGAGCCCATGGCGACGCCGATGTCGGCGTCCTTGAGGGCGAGCACGTCGTTGACGCCGTCGCCGGTCATGGCGACGGTGTGACCCCGAGACTGCAGCGCTCCGACCATGGCGCGCTTCTGATCCGGGCGGACCCTGCCGAAGACGGTCTTCTCGTCGAGCACGTCCGCGAGTTCGTTCTGATCGGTCGGCAGCGTGCGGGCGTCGACCGGATCGTCGCCGCCGCTCAGCCCGAGCGAGGACGCGACCGCGCCGACCGACACCGCGTTGTCGCCGGAGATGACCTTGGTCGAAACATGCTGGGAGGCGAAGTATTCGAGGGTGCCCTTGGCGTCGGGCCGCACCTTCTGCTCCAGCACCACCAGCGCCGCCGGAGTGACCTGGCCGGGCGCGTCGGGCGCGTCGACCGGGCGGTCGCTGCGGGCCAGCAGCAGTACGCGCAGGCCCTTGGCCCCGATCTCCTGTGCGGTGGCGGCGATCTCGGTGTCCGGGTCCAGCAGCACGTCGGGCGCGCCCATCAGCCAGTTGCCGTGCTCACCGTAGGACATGCCGCTCCACTTCTTGGCGGAGGAGAACGGCGCGAGACCGGTGGACTGCCAGCCGGGGGCGTCCGGCAGGGCTTCCTTGATGGCGAGGACGGACGCGTTGGGGCGCGGGTCGTCGGCGGCGAGGGCGGCCAGCGCGCGGCGCAACTCCTCGGGGGCCTGGCCGTCGTTCGCCGGGTCCACCGCGCGCCCGCTGTCGTCGACCGGCCGGATCTCGGCCAGCCGCATGCCGTTCTCGGTGAGGGTGCCGGTCTTGTCGGCGCACACCACGTCCACCCGGGCCAGGCCCTCGATGGCGGGCAGCTCCTGCACCAGGCACTTGCGCGCGCCGAGCCGGACCACGCCGACGGCGAAGGCGATGGAGGTCATCAGCACCAGGCCCTCGGGCACCATCGGCACCAGGGCGGCGACCATGCCGTTGACCGCGGGCCGCCAGGATTCCTTGGAGGAGAACAGCTGGTTGTAGATGGACAGCAGGCCCGCCGGAATCAGCAGGTAGGTAATGACTTTCAGGATGGTGTCGATACCGCTGCGCAGCTCGGACTTGACCAGGGTGAACTTGCTGGCCTCGTCGGCGAGTTTGGCGGCGTAGGCGTCCTTGCCGACCTTGGTGGCCCGGTACGCGCCGCTGCCGGACACCACGAAGCTGCCCGACATGATCTGCGCGCCACGGGTTTTGTCGATGGGGTCGGCCTCGCCGGTGAGCAGTGACTCGTCGACCTCGAGGAGTTCGGTCTCGATCACCTCGCCGTCGACGACGATCTGGTCGCCGGGGCCGAGTTCGATGATGTCGTCGAGCACGACCTCCTGCGGCGTGACCGCGGTGGCCTGCCCGTCGCGGCGCACCACCGGTTTGGCCTGTCCGACGATGGCCAGCTTGTCGAGGGTGTTCTTGGCCCGGATCTCCTGGATGATGCCCACCGCGCTGTTGGCGACGATCAGCAGGCCGAACATGCCGTCGATGATCGATCCGGTGGCCAGCACCAGGATGAACAGCACGCCGAGGATGGCGTTGATCCGGGTGAAGACGTTCGCCCTGACGATGTCCTTGACCGACCGGCTGGCCCGTTCCGGCACGTCATTGGTCAGCCCGTCCCGCCGCCGCTGCTCCACCTCGGCGGAGGTGAGCCCCAGCGCGGGTGGGCTCGGCGGACTCGCTGCCTGCGCGGTGATCGACATGCCGACCAGGCTAGCCCTTCCGGGCCGTTAACCCAGGTGTAGCTGAAATCGGAGGTGTCGAAAATGCGCGCTGTGCCAGGTCACAGGCAAATCCGACAAATCGGACATCGAGAAAAGGACTTGTTGCGCACGCTAACGTAATTGAGTGGCCGAAGGACATCAGCATCCGAAGTCCCCCGCCCCGCACCCGGCCGCGGGCGCCGCGACGGTGACGGCCGAGCGGGGGTGGCGTGGCCGCTTCACGCGGCACGACGGCGAGCGGGACACCGGGATCGCTTTCGGGATCGGCGCGTACTTCCTGTGGGGTCTGTTCCCCGCGTTCTTCGGTTTGCTGTCCTTCGCCAGCGCGGGGGAGGTGCTGGCCGAGCGGATCCTGTGGACCCTGGTCGTCGCGCTGCTGGTGCTGCTGGTCGCCGGGCGGCTAGGGGAGTTGCGGCGGATCGACGCGCGGACCTGGCGGCTGGCGGCGGTGGCCTCGGCCGCCATCTCGCTGAACTGGGGCACCTATGTGTACGGGGTCATCTCGCATCACGTGGTGGAGTGCGCGCTCGGCTATTTCATCAACCCGCTGGTGACGGTGGCGTTCGGCGTCCTCATCTTCCGCGAGAAGCTGCGCACCCCGCAGTGGGTGGCGCTCGGGCTGGGCGCGACCGCGGTGATCGTGCTGACCGTCGACTACGGGCGGCCGCCGTGGATCGCCTTGATCCTGGCCTGCTCGTTCGCGACCTACGGTCTGGTCAAGAAGGTGATCCGGCTGGACGCGCTGCCCGGGCTGGCGGCGGAGGGGCTGGCGGCCGCGCCGTTCGCGTTGATCGCGGTCATCGCCATCGCGCTCACCGGCAACGCGACCTTCGGCTCCTCGGCCGGGCACACCGGACTGCTCATGCTGACCGGTCCGGTGACCCTGGTCCCGCTGGTGCTGTTCGCGCTGGCCGCCCCGCGAGTCCCGTTGTCCACCATGGGAATCCTGCAGTACCTGACGCCCGCGCTCCAGCTGACCTGGGGTGTCGCCGTCGGCCACGAACCGATGCCCGCCTCCCGCTGGGCGGGTTTCGCGCTGATCTGGCTGGCGCTGGCCATCTTCACCGCCGACGCCCTGCGCCGCTCCCGCCGCGCCGCGAAGACCTCCGCCTAGCGCGGAACCGCACACCCCCTCATGCGGTGTGCGGTTCCGGGCGGCCGGGTCAGGGCCGGTGTGCGCCCTGGGCCTTGCCGACGAACTCGTTGGTGTAGGTGGCGTCCAGGTCGACGCGGTCCTTGACGGGTGCCACATTGCGGGAGTACTGGCCGAGGATGCGCAGGACGTTCTCCGCGCCTTCGCGTTTCATCAGGCCGTCACCGTTGAACATGCTGATCGAGTCGGTGATGGACTTGACGTACAGCTTCGGATCGCCGCCCGCGTACTGGGCGGGCATCTCGGCGGCGATCTCCTCGGGGGAGTGGGCCTTGATCCAGCGCAGCGTCTCCACGAACGCGTTCGCGAGCTTCTGCACGATGTCCGGATGCGCCTGCACCGTCTCGCACCGCATGTACAGCGACGCGGCCGGATACAGTCCGCCGAGCGCCGCCCGGGTGCCCTGCTCGTTGCGCATGTCCACCAGCACCCGGGCGTCCCCGGAGGAGACCATCTTGGCGACCGTCGGATCGGTGGTCATGCCCGCGTCGATGCCGTCGTGGTTCATGCCCGCGATGAAGGTCTGTCCCGCACCGACTTTCACCCGTGTGTAGTCGGAGGTCCCCAGCCCGGCCTGCCCGGCCAGCGCCTGGGTGAGGAAGTCGGTGGACGAACCCAGCGACGTGACACCCAGATTCCGGCCCTTGAAGTCCGCCGGCGACTTGATGGCGGCAGCGTCGTCCTTGGACACCAGCTCCACCTCGCCCGGCACGTCCGCGAACTGCACCACGGTCTTCAGGCACTGGTCCTTGGCCTGCAGGTCGATGGTGTGGTCGTAGAAGCCGACCACGGCCTGCACGTCGCCGGTGAGCAGCGCGGTCTCGGCGTTCGCGCCGGACTGCTCGCCCAGCAGGTGCACGTCGAGGTCGTTGGCCCGGAAGAAGCCGAGCCGCTCGGTCAGCATGGCGGGCAGGTAGATGACCTTCTCCAGGCCGCCCACCATGATGGTGATCTGCGGCCGCCCGTTCGCGGTCGGAATGGTGCGGGAGTCGCGGCAGCCGGTCGCCAGCAGCAGCGAGCCGACGGCGAGCAGGATCACGGCGATATGCTTGCGGTACTTCATGGCTCAGATCCCGTGTCCCGAACCGGCCTGCGACGGACGCCATTTCAGCAGCCGGTTCTCCGCGAGCCCGATCAGCCATTCGGCGACCAGCGCCACCACGGTGATGATGATCATGCCCGCGTAGATGCCCGCCGCGTCGAACGTGCCCTGGGCATTGCTGATCAGCAGGCCCAGACCCTTGCTGGCGCCCGCGTACTCGCCGACCACCGCGCCGATCAGCGCGAAACCGAACGCCGTGTGCAGCGACGACAGGATCCAGGTGGTGGCGCTGGGCAGCACGATCGAGCCCAGCACCTGACGGCGGCTCGCGCCCAGGATGCGGGCATTGTTGATCACATTGCCGTCCACCTCACGCGCGCCGGTGAAGGCGTTGAAGAACACCGCGAAGAACACCAGCACCACCACCGTGGCCACCTTGGACTGCAATCCCAGCCCGAACCAGATGATGAACAGCGAGGCCAGCACGATGCGCGGGACCGCGTTGAGCGCCTTGATGAACGGGGCCAGCACATCGGCCCAGTAGCGGGAGCGGCCCAGCAGCACGCCCAGCACGATGCCCGCGATGGTGCCGATGGCGAAGCCCAGCACCGCCTCCTGCACGGTGGTGTACAGCTGCAGCCAGATCGAACCGAACTGGGTTCCCTCGGTGAACCATTCGACCAGGCGGTCCCAGATCAGCGATGGCTTGGAGTAGAAGAACGGGTCGATCCAGTAGGTGGCGGTGAGCTGCCAGGAACCCAGCCACACGGCCACGATCAGGGCGCGCAGACCCCAGGTGCGGATCTTGTTCCGGCGGGCCTGCGAGCGGACCCGCGCGAGGATCTGCTCCTCGGTCTCCACCTCGAATTCCGGTGCGGCGGCGGTCTTGTCCATGACATCGAGCGTCGATGCGTCAAGCGACACGGGCCGCTCCCTTCGTGCGAGCCGCCTCGACCTGATCGCGCAGCGTTTCCCAGATCTCCTTGTAGAGGTCGCGGAACTCCTCGGTGAGCCGCACCTCCTCGACATTGCGCGGCCGGTCCAGCGTGACCTCGAAATCGCCGCACACCGTCGCGGGACTTGCGGTCATGACGACGACCCGATCGGCGAGGGCGATGGCCTCCTCCAGGTCGTGGGTCACGAAAATGACCGCCGCGCGGCCCTTCTCCCGGCTCTCGGAGCCGTCCGAGCCCGACCACACGCGCAGCAGTTCGTCCTGCATGAGCTGGCGGGTCTGCACGTCCAGGGCGCTGAACGGCTCGTCCATGAGGATGATCTCGGGATCGTTGACCAGGGTCTGGGCCAGGGCCACCCGCTTGCGCATACCGCCGGACAGCTGATGCGGGAAGTAGTTCTCGAACCCGCCGAGCCCGACCGTGTGCACCCAGCGCGCCGCCCGCTCCCGCGCCTCGGACTTGCCGACGCCCCGGAACTTCGGGCCCAGCGCCACGTTCTCGAGCACCGACTTCCACGGCAGCACCGCGTCCTGCTGGAACATGTAGCCGACGCCGTCCGGAATGCCGCGGACATCCTTGCCGCGCACCAGGGTTCGACCGGCCGAGGCCGGTTCCAGGCCCGACACCAGCGACAGGGTGGTGGACTTGCCGCAGCCGGTGGGGCCGACGACGGCGACGAACTCACCCGCGGCGACGGTGAAGTTCAGGTCGCGCACCGCGGTGTGGATGCCGCCGTTGTTACCGGGGAACCGCTTGGTCGCGCCGCGCAGTTCGATCAGGGGTGCCGGCTCGATCGGTGGCGTCGTGCCACCGCGCTCCGTGGTCGTTGTGCTCATTACCGCTCCGTTCCAGTGCCGCCGCTGCGGCGTCGAAGCGAAGCTACGTGTGCCGGGTCACACTCCACCCGGTTGTGCGCGCAAGTCACACAAGCAGCGATTCGACCGTTTTGCGCATTCTGCTCAGGCGTTTGCCGAGGGTTGTCTACACTGGCGTCGTGTTGTCGCCAGGCCCGCGTTCCGTCCGGCTCCGGACACAGATCCTGCTGTTGCAGATCGCGGTGGTGGGTCTGACCGTCGGCCTGGCCTTCGGCGTCTTCGCCTACGTCGGCGGCGACCGCCTCTCGGGCGAATACGGGCAGCGCGCCTTGGCCATCGCCCGCACCGTCGCCTCCGACCCGCAGGTCCGTGCCGGCGTCACGCACTACGCGGACAGCCCGCTTCCGACCGGCCCGGGACTGAAGACGGAACTCGCGGACGGAGAACTCGAGCGGATCGCGGACAGCGCCCGGCTGCGCACCGGTGCGTTGTTCGTCGTGATCACCGATGACGCGGGCATCCGCCTGGCCCACCCCGACCGCGCCCGCCTCGGCGAGATGGTCAGCACCGATCCCTCCGGCGCCCTGGGCGGCGGCGAGGTCGTGATCCAGGAACAGGGCACCCTCGGCGAATCGGTCCGGGCGAAAGTTCCGGTCCTGCAACCGGATCCGCAGGGCTCGCCGGGCGGGCAGCCGGGTCCCGGCCGGGTCGTGGGCGAGGTGAGCGTCGGCATCTCGACCGCGGCCGTGCACGAACAGCTGCTGCGGGATCTGCGCCGGGCCGGTCTGCTGGTCGGCGGCGCGCTGCTGGCGGGCATTGCCGGATCGGTGTTGCTGGCCCGTCGCTGGCACGGCCTGACCCTCGGTCTCGAACCCGCCGATCTGGCCGACCTCGTGCGCGAGCAGGACGCCGTCCTGCACGGCATCGGTGAGGGCGTGGTCGCCGCCGACGCGAAATCCCGGATCACCGTCGTCAACGACGAGGCCCGCCGCCTGCTCGGCATCGATCCCGCGCCCGGCAGCGGCATCGACTCCATCGGCCTGACTCCCCGTGTCCTGCAAGCCTTCCGCGCCGCCGACGGCACCCCGGTCCAGGCCGCCGTCGGTGACCGCATCGTCGTCGTCACCGCTCGGACCGTCACCCGCGACGCCCGCGCCCTCGGCGCGGTCCTGTCCGTCCGCGACCGCACCGACGTCGAATCCCTCACCCGCCAGCTCGACGCCGTCTCCACCATGAGCACCGTCCTGCGCGCCCAGCGCCACGAATTCGCCAACCGCCTCCACCTCCTCAACGGCCTCCTCCACACCGGCCGCCCCGACGAGGCCGCCCGCTACCTCGAGGAGTTGCTGGGATCCGGACCTCTCGGCACCACATTGCCGGGCATCGACACCATCGGAGACCCCTACCTGCAAGCCTTCCTGGCCGCCAAGGCCGCCCACGCCCGTGAACAGGGCGTCCACCTCCGCCTCGGCCCCAACACCTGGGTCGACGCGAATCTCGCCGCCCCCGTGGACGTCACGACGGTGCTCGGCAATCTCGTCGACAACGCCATCGACGCGGCGGGCAGCGCCCCGGCTCCCGGCGGCGAACCCGTGGTGGAGGTCGAGCTGGTGCGCGACGGCGACACCTTGCACCTCGCGGTGGCCGACAGCGGGGCGGGCGTACCGCCCGGGCTCGCGGATTCGATTTTCGCCGAAGGAGTCTCGACCAAATCCGGTGGCGGAACCGGCGGACGCGGCCTGGGTCTGGCACTCGCGCGCCAGGTGGCGCGCGCCCGCGGCGGTGAGGTACTGCTCGGCGACCCCGGTGGGGTGGGCGACGATTCAGGGGACGAGGAGTCCCGGCTGCGGGGAGCGGAGTTCATCGCCCGCATGCCGGGCGCACTGACCGAGGAGGAGCCGGCGTGGGCCGAGGAGAACTGACCGTCCTGGTGGTCGACGACGACTTCCGCGTCGCGAACCTGCACGCCGGAATCGTCTCCGCACTCCCCGGATTCGCGGTCGGAGCCACCGTGAACTCGATCGCCGCCGCCCGCGCCGCACTGGCCGAGGACGCCTTCGATCTGGCGCTGGTGGACGTCTACCTGCCCGACGGCTCCGGCGTCGACCTGGTCCGCGAGCTCACCTGCGACGCCATGATGCTCACCGCCGCAACGGAATCGGCCACGGTGCGGGCCGCGCTGTCGTCTGGCGCCCTCGGGTATCTGGTGAAGCCGTTCGATCACGCGGCGCTCGCCACCCGGCTGGCCGGTTACGCGCGCTATCGGCGACTGCTCTCGGGCCCGGAGGTGACCGCCGCCGATGTCGATGCCGCGCTGGCGGCGCTGCGCCCCGCGGCATCCCCGGCCGGCGTGTCGACCGGCGCGGCGGCGGCCGCCTCGCCGACGAAAGATCTGGTGCTGCAAGCGGTCCGCGACGCCGCCGCGGCCATGTCGGCGGCTCAGGTGGCGGCCGCCATCGGCATCTCCCGCGCCACCGCGCAACGCTATCTGGCGAACCTGGTCGGTGCCGGTGACCTGCGGATGCAGCTGCGCTACGGCAGCACCGGCCGCCCGGAACAGGAGTACTCCGCGCCCCGGCGGGCATGACCGTTCGGGCGCGGACCTCGTGTGTGACGGTCGACACACCGCCCTTGGCGAATTCTCGGGAACGTGGTTAACGTCGAGTCAGTGGCGGTGCTCCTGTCGGCCGACTTGTACCGGTCCAGGGTCGGGATCGCCACGAACACAGGAGAATTCCTATCACTATCCAGTTCAACCACACCATTGTCGCGTGCACGGACAATCGGGTTTCCGCCGAATTCTGGGCGGATATCCTCGGGGTGGAAGTGGGCAAGCCGTACGGGCCGTTCATTCCGATTTCCGTCGGGAACGGAGTCACCTTCGACTTCGCCGATCTGCCACCGGGTTTCGAGGGCGAACCGCAGCCACAGCATTACGCGTTCCTGGTTTCCGAGGACGAGTTCGATGCGGCATACGCCAAGATCAAGCGGTACGGCATGACGTATTGGGCCGATCCGCGCCAGCAGGGCGTCAACGAGATCAATCACAATGACGGGGGCCGGGGGATCTATTTCCTCGATCCCGTCGGCCACTACCTGGAATTGATCACCGTCCCGTACGGCGGCTGGCCGCAGGCGGAATAACCGCTACGGGGCGACCGCGGTGCCCAGGGAGAACGCCACCCAGGGCTTGGGGCCCTGCTGGTAATACCGGTCGATATCGCGGATCTCGAAACCCGCGCCTTCGATCAGTCCGGGGATATCGCGGTTGAGATGGCAGCCACCGGCGACCTTCTGCTCGAGGGGGTCCAGCCGGTGCTGCCATTTCCGGACACCCGGATCCGGCGCCAAACCGTGCTCGACGAAATGGAAAGTGCCGCCCGGCACCAACACCCGGCGCACCTCGGCGAGCGCGGCCTCGACATCGGGAATCGTGCACAGCGTCCACGTCGACAGCGCGGAATCGAAACTGTTGTCGGCGAACGGCAGTGCCTGTCCGTCCAGGCCGGCGCGTTCGACCGGAATCGTCGACGCGGCAACCCGTCCGGTGGCCATCCGCCAGCCGAGTTCGGCGGGCTCGACCGCGCTCACCGACTTCACGGTCTCCGGATAGAACGGCACATTGCGCCCGGATCCGAAGCCGATCTCGACGACCCGGCCCTGAAGTCCGGCGCAGACCCGCTTGCGTTCGCCGTTCATGTTCTTCGCGCCGCAGCACAGGTCGACCAGCCGGGGCACGACTCGATCCTCGTAGAATCCCACGACACCACTCTCGCAATCGGTTGGCTCGTCCGCCACTCTTTCGGTCCATACGGGCGATTCGGACGGGTGGTTCAGTGGCCGGGCGGGAAGCGCTGGGTCAGCCAGCCGGTCACGGTGGTCAGCACCTGCGGGTCGATGGTGGTCTCGATCCGGGCGTACTCGTCCGGCGTGCCCTTGTCGGCGGGCTGCATCAGGTGATTGAGACCGTCGAACACCATCACGGTCGCGTCCGGATCCGCGGCCAGCAGCGTCCGCGCCGGGCCCTCGTTCTGGGCCGCCGGCACCTGGAGATCCTTGCTGCCGTAGAACGCCAGCACCGGAACCCGCAGCGCCGACAGCGCCGGGGCCGGGTCGTAGCAGACCAGCGCCGCCATGTAGGGCGACACCATCTCGTCCATGGCCTCCTCGGAGAGCCGTTCGTCCGCGGGGAGCGTGTCATTGTGCTGGCGCACATAGTCCTTGGCGGCCACCAGATCGCCCTTGCACAGCACCGACGACAGCGTCGAGGTGAACCCGACCTGCTTGCCGACCTGCTCCGGCGTCGCCCCCTGCGCGGCCAGGATCAGCCGATTCTGTTCCAGCAGCACCTCGGAACCGGGCACCGCAGGGCCCGCCATCATGATCACGAAGGCGACCCCGCTGTCCGGTCGCCGCGCGTACAGCGGTGCGAGATACCCGCCCTCGCTGTGCCCGAGCAGCCCGATCCGCTGGGCGTCGATATCGGAACGGCCGCGCAGGAAGGTCATTCCGGCGGCGATGTCGCCGGTGAGATCGCTGTAGGTCGCGCTGTTCAGCCGCCCGCCGGTCTGCCCGACACCGCGCTTGTCGGTCCGCAACACCGCGTACCCCGCGCGGGTGAGGGTGTCGGCGAGCAGCAGGAACGGCTGGTGGCCCAGCAGTTCCTCATCGCGGTCATTGGCTCCGCTGCCGTTGATCAGCAGCACCGCCGGGAACGGCCCGCCCGACTGCGGCTCGGTCAGCGTTCCCGCGATCGTGATGTCACCGCTGCGATAGCTGACATCCTCGGATTTGTACGGGAACGGCGGCTTCGGTTCCTGCGGTCGCGGCGGCCCCTCGACCTTGCCGTGGGTCAGGGTCAGCGGGAACGACTGCCCCGACTGGGTGAACTGTCCCTTGATGCTGTCGGAGCCCTGGTCGTAGACGCCCTGGAACGACGGCGTGCCCGGAATCTTGGTGATCGTCCAGGTCACGGCATCCGCGCCGGTCCGGACGTCGCTCAACGGTCCGTCCACCACGCCCTGCGCCGGAATGTCGATGGTGGCCGTGCCCTCCGCGGTGAAGCTGATTCCCACCGCCAGCGGCTGATCGGGCACTTCGATCGTGCCGTGCCAGTCCCCGGTCAGCGTGATCGGAGGGGCGCTCTCCTGCTTCGACGACGAACATCCGGCGACCAGCGCGGCGATCACGACCAGCGCCGCCGCAACCATCGACCACGGCTTCCGCATGCGCTTCAGCCTACCGACGCGCCACCGTCACCCCGCTGATCTCGATAGACCTCGCGTCGATAACGCCGGGGTCACTACCCGGCCACTTCGAAATAACCACTGGGCCAACGACAGTAACTCTCCCGGTGTCGTCATTGCCCTCGGTGACTGGTCACTCGTACCGTGGATTACGTGAGCAATGACGCTACGGGGCTCGTCGACCTGCCCTCCACGGTGGGTGGTTACGCGGCCGCCGAATTCGGCCCGCTGGTTCGCACTTTTGCCCGCATGGTCGGCGGTCACCCTGGCGCCGGGGGCGCGCTCACGGTGTACCTGCGCGGGGAGCCGCTGGTGCGGATCTGGACGGGGGAGGCCGCGCCGGGCCGGGCCTGGGACGCCGACACCGGGGCCATCGTCTTCTCCGCCACCAAGGGCATCGCGGCCACCGTCATCCACCGGCTCGCCGACCGCGGTCTCCTCGACTACGACGCCCCCGTCGCCCACTACTGGCCGGAGTTCGCGGCCAACGGCAAGGGCCGAATCACGGTGCGGCAGTTGCTGTCCCATCGCGCCGGGCTCTACGGGCTGCCCGAGATCGCGCGCGGCCTCGACGACGTGCTCGACCATCGCATGATGGAAGACCAGCTGGCCGCCGCGAAACCCGATCACCTGCTGGGCGTCCCGACCTATCACGCGCTCACCTTCGGCTGGCTGCTCGCCGGGCTGGCCCGCGCCGTCACCGGGCGCGGCATGGCCGAACTGATCCGCACCGAGGTCGCCGAACCGCTGGGCGCGGAGGGCATCCACCTGGGCCTGCCCCCGGCGGGATCGCCGACCAGCGCCGCGGTGCTGAGCGGCAACAAGCTGTCGGCCGTCGGCGCCAACTACGTTTCGCTGGTGCTCGGCCGCGCGTACTCACTGCCCGGCGCGGTCGGCGCGGCGGCGCGGGCGCTGTTCCTGCCCGGCCTCGACCAACTTCTCGAGGGCGAGGACCCGCCGATCCTGCACACCGAACTGGGCGCGGGCAACGGCGTCTGCACCGCCACCGGACTGGCCACGGTGTACGGGGCGCTCGCCAACGAGGGCATGCACGAGGGCCGCCAGTTCCTCTCGCCGGAGACCATCGCGGCCATGCGGCAGGTGGAGAGCTATCGGCTCGACCACGCGCTGTTCTACATCCCGATGATGTGGCACATGGGCTATCACTCGCTGCCGGTGCCGGGCGCGCGCGCCGGCTTCGGGCACATCGGATTGGGCGGGTCCTTCGGCTGGGCGGAACCCCGGCTGGGCCTGTCGGTCGGATTCGTCCACAATCGGCTAGGCATCGGGGCCATGAGCCTCGACCAGATCGCGTCGGCATGGGTGCTGCCGCTGGCGGTGCGGGGCGCCAACGCGGCGCGCCGCACCACAACCCTCGCCCGGCCCGCCGCCGCCTGATTCCGATGCCCGCGAGCGGCTCCGCGTGACCTCTGCCACGACACGCAGGGCCCGCCACGCCGATCATCGGAGGCGCCCCCGCGTGGCTGCGGAACTCGTCGGTGGGGCCGCATAGTATGTCCGGGTGTCAGCCTCGTCGGGATCATTCGTCCATCTCCACAACCACACCGAGTACTCGATGCTCGACGGCGCGGCGAAGATCACGCCCTTGTTCAAAGAGGCGACCCGGCTGGGAATGACCGCCGTCGGCATGTCCGACCACGGCAATATGTACGGCGCCTCGGAGTTCTACAACTCCGCCAAGAAGCAGGGCATCAAGCCGATCATCGGCATCGAGGCCTACATCGCGCCCGAGTCCCGGTTCAACACCAAGCGCGTGCTGTGGGGCGACCCGTCGCAGAAGGGCGACGACGTCTCCGGTTCGGGTTCCTACACCCACATGACCATGGTCGCGGAGAACGCGACCGGTCTGCGCAACCTGTTCAAACTGTCCAGCCTCGCCTCCATCGAAGGCCAGCTGGGCAAGTGGGCGCGCATGGACGCCGACATCATCGCCGAGCACGCCGAGGGCATCATCGCCACCACCGGCTGCCCGTCCGGCGAGGTGCAGACCCGCCTGCGCCTGGGCCATGAGCGCGAGGCCCTCGAGGCCGCCGCCAAGTGGCAGGAGATCTTCGGTCCCGAGAACTTCTTCCTCGAGATCATGGACCACGGCCTGTCCATCGAACGCCGGGTGCGCGAGGGCCTGCTGAACGTCGGCAAGCAGCTGGGCATCCCGCCGCTGGCCACCAACGACTGCCACTACGTGCACGAGCACGACTCAGGCAATCACGAAGCGCTGCTGTGCATTCAGACCGGCAAGACGCTCTCGGACCCGACCCGCTTCAAGTTCGACGGCTCGGGCTACTACCTCAAGTCCGCCGAGGAGATGCGCGCCATCTGGGACGCGGAAGTCCCCGGCGCGTGCGACAACACGGTCCTCATCGGCGAGCGCGTCCAGTCCTACGACGACGTCTGGGCGCACCGCGACCGCATGCCGATCTTCCCGGTGCCCGAGGGCGAGACCCAGGGCAGCTGGCTGCGCAAGGAGGTCATGCGCGGCCTGGATCGGCGCTTCCCCAACGGCGTTCCGGCCGACTACATCACCCGCGCCGACTACGAGATCGGCGTCGTCAACGAAATGGGCTTCCCCGCCTACTTCCTCATCGTCGCCGACCTCATCACCTACGCCCGCTCGGTCGGCATCAATGTCGGCCCGGGCCGTGGTTCGGCGGCCGGCTCGCTGGTCGCCTACGCCATGGGCATCACGAACATCGACCCGATTCCGCACGGTCTGCTGTTCGAGCGCTTCCTCAACCCCGAGCGCGTGTCCATGCCCGATATCGATATCGACTTCGACGATCGCCGCCGCGGTGAGATGGTCCGCTACGCCACCGACAAGTGGGGCAGCGACCGAGTCGCCCAGGTGATCACCTTCGGTACGATTAAAACCAAAGCGGCGCTGAAGGACTCGGCCCGCGTGCAGTTCGGCCAGCCCGGCTTCGCGATCGCCGACCAGATCTCCAAGGCGCTGCCGCCGCCGATCATGGCCAAGGACATTCCGCTCTCGGGCATCATGGACCCGGAGCACGAGCGGTACAAAGAGGCCGCCGAGGTCCGCGAGCTCATCAACACCAACCCGGACGTCAACAAGATCTACGAAACCGCCCGCGGTCTCGAAGGTCTGATCCGCAACGCCGGTGTGCACGCCTGTGCCGTCATCATGTCGTCCGAGCCGCTGACCGACGCGATCCCGGTGTGGAAGCGCGCGCAGGACGGCGCCATCATCACCGGCTGGGACTACCCGTCGTGTGAGGCCATCGGCCTGCTGAAGATGGACTTCCTGGGTCTGCGCAACCTGACGGTCATCGGTGACTGCCTGGTCAACATGAAGGCCAACCGCGGCATCGACCTGGACCTCGACACCCTGCCGCTCGAAGACACCGCCACCTACGAATTGCTCGCGCGCGGTGACACTCTCGGCGTGTTCCAGCTCGATGGTGGCGCCATGCGAGATCTGCTGCGCCGTATGCAGCCCACCGGCTTCGAGGACATCGTCGCCGTGCTCGCGCTGTACCGCCCCGGCCCCATGGGCATGAACGCGCACAACGACTACGCCGACCGCAAGAACGGGCGGCAAGAGGTCAAGCCGATTCACCCTGAGTTGGAAGAGCCGCTCAAGGACATCCTGCGTGATACCTACGGCCTGATCGTGTATCAGGAGCAGATCATGCAGATCGCGCAGAAGGTCGCCGGCTACTCGCTGGGTCGAGCAGACATTCTGCGTCGCGCCATGGGTAAGAAGAAGGCCGAGATCCTGGAAGCCGAGTTCGAAGGCTTCGAGGAGGGCATGGTGGCCAATGGCTTCTCCAAGCCCGCGGTGAAGGCGTTGTGGGACACCATTCTTCCGTTCGCCGGGTACGCGTTCAACAAGTCGCACGCCGCCGGCTACGGCCTGGTGTCGTTCTGGACCGCCTACCTCAAGGCCAACTATCCCGCCGAGTACATGGCCGGTCTGCTCACCTCTGTCGGTGACGACAAGGACAAGGCCGCCGTCTATCTGGCCGACTGCCGCCGCCTGGGCATCCAGGTGCTGCCGCCCGACGTCAACGAGTCCGAACTCGAATTCGCCTCGGTGGGCAATGACATTCGCTTCGGCATGGGTGCGGTCCGCAATGTCGGCGCGAACGTGGTGGCCTCGATCATCGCGGCGCGCAAGGAGAAGTCGAAGTTCACCGACTTCTCCGACTACCTGAACAAGATCGACGCCATCGCCTGCACCAAGAAGGTCACCGAATCCCTCATCAAGGCAGGCGCTTTCGACTCGCTCGGGCATCCGCGCAAGGGCCTGCTGCTGGTGCACTCCGACGCCATCGACGCCTGCATGTCGACCAAGAAGGCCGAGGCCATCGGCCAGTTCGACCTCTTCGGCGGCCTGGACGAGGGTGACGACTCGATCGCGAGCGTCTTCAATGTGAAGGTCCCCGACGACGAGTGGGAGACCAAGCACAAGCTCGCCCTGGAGCGGGAAATGCTGGGGCTCTACGTGTCCGGGCATCCGCTCAACGGCGTCGAGCACGTGCTGACGGCGCAGTCGGACACCAATATTCCGGCCATCCTCGAAGGCGACATCAAAGACGGTTCGCAGGTCACCATCGGCGGCATCTTCGCCAATGTCACCCGCCGCGTGAACAAGAACGGCCTGCCCTGGGCCTCGGCGCAGCTCGAGGACCTCACCGGTGGCATCGAGGTGCTGTTCTTCCCGCAGTCCTACTCGGTCTACGGCATGGACGTCACCGAGGACGCCATCGTGCTGGTGAAGGCCCGCGTCAACGCCCGCGACGACCGGGTCTCGCTGATCGCCAACGACCTTGTGGTGCCGGATCTCTCGTCGATCGGCGTCGACAAGCCGCTGCAGGTGGTCATCCCCACCCGCCTGTGCACGCCCGACAAGATCGGCGAGCTCAAGCGTGTCCTGTCCCGCCACCCCGGCACCGCGGACGTGCACATCAAGCACGTCGGTTCCCGCGACCGCACCACCAAGCTGAAGGTCGCCGACAACCTGCGCGTCTCGCCGTCCTCGGCGCTCATGGGAGACCTCAAGGCCCTCCTGGGCCCGGGCTGCCTCGCGGGCTGACAGGCCACGGGCCGGGATTACCCACCCCTTCTTGCCCTGGGTGCCCCTCGCGTCAGCGAGGGGCACACGAGATTGTCAGCGCCGGACGGAACCGGCGATCCACCGCAGGGCCGCGATCACGGCCGCGCCGAGCACGGCGGCCTGCGCGGACCCGGTGATCAGGGAGAGGGTCAGGGCGACCACCACACCGGCGAACAAGGCTTCCAGCTTGTAGACCGGCCACGCCGTCCCGGCGATATCCACGGCGGCGACGCGCGCGACCACGCGTTCGGTGTCCGTAGGGTGAACCACTGCCATATGGTCAGGGTAGACGTCGAACCAAAGTTCGGGCAACCGAAACTTTCTGTCGGGAACAACACACGAGCCCGGGCCGTTGCTGGTCGTATGCCACTTCACGGAGAGTACGAACCCAGCACGTCCGATTGGGCACGCGAGCAGGCCGAGAAGTACGAGAACTCCGGGGGAGCCACGGGCACCACCCTGCAGGGTGTGCCGGTCATCCTGCTGACCACCCGCGGCAACAAGTCCGGCAAACTCCGCAAGACCCCGCTCATGCGCGTCGAACACGACGGCGAGTACGCGGTGGTCGCCTCGCTGGGCGGCGCGCCCAAGCATCCGGTCTGGTACTGGAACATCAAGGCCGACCCGCACGTGGAACTGCGCGACCGCGACGTGGTCAAGGACTACGACGCGCGCGAGGCCACCGGCGACGAGAAGGCGGTGTGGTGGAAGCGGGCCGCCGAGGTCTGGCCCGATTACGACGCCTATCAGAAGAAGACGGACCGCGAGATCCCGCTGTTCGTCCTCACGCCACGCGCCTGACACGCCGTACCGATCCCGGAGGCGGCCCCGAAATGGGCGCTGCCTCCACCGGGGCGCACGCGCCCGGCTAGCATGTTCGGGTGTCTGATCCGCTTGCAGTAGCAGAGAAAGTGTCCGGTCCGCTGCCCGAATTGACGGCGGACGAGATCGACGCGGCTGCCAAGCGAATTTCGAACATTATCGAGCCGACGCCGCTGCAGCGGATTCCGCGGCTGTCGGCGCTGACCGGCGCGGAGGTCTACCTCAAGCGTGAGGACCTCACCGCCGTCCGGTCCTACAAGCTGCGCGGCGCCTACAACCTGATGGCGCAGCTCACCGACGACGAGAAGGCCGCCGGCGTGGTCACCGCCAGCGCCGGAAACCACGCCCAGGGCGTGGCTTTCGCGTGCAAGGCGATGGGCGTGCGCGGGCGCATCTACGTGCCGCGCACCACCCCGAAGCAGAAGCGCGACCGGATCCGCGTGCACGGCGCGGAATTCGTGGAACTCATCGCGGTCGGCGACACCTACGACGCGGCCGCCGCGGCCGCCGCCGACGATGCGGCCCGCACCGGGGCCACCATGGTCCCGCCCTTCGACGATCCGCGCACCGCGGCCGGGCAGGGCACCATCGCCGCCGAATTCCTCGAACAGCTCGGCCGCGCACCCGATCTGGTGATCGTGCCGGTGGGTGGCGGCGGCTGCCTGGCCGGGGTCGGCACCTACCTGCGCGAGCGGTCGCCGCAGACCGCGATCCTGGGTGTGGAGCCCACGGGCGCGGCGTCCATGACCGCCGCGCTGGTGGCGGGCGGCCCGGTCACGCTGCCCGAGATCGATCCGTTCGTGGACGGCGCGGCCGTGCGCCGGATCGGCGCGGTGCCCTACACCGCGGTGTCGCGCTTCGGCGGCCTGGTTCGTTCGCACGCCTCGCTGCCTTTACTGACCAGCACCGAAACCGATTCCGGCGCGGGCACTTTCCGCATGATGCACGTGGACGAGGGCGCGATCTGCACAGCCATGCTGGAGCTGTACCAGAACGAGGGCGTGGTGGCCGAGCCGGCGGGCGCGCTGTCGGTGGCGGCGCTGCGCGAGATCGACGTGGCGCCGGGCTCGACGGTGGTGTGCCTGCTGTCGGGCGGCAACAACGACATCTCCCGCTACGGCGAGGTGATCGAGCGCTCGCTGGTGCATCAGGGCCTGAAACACTATTTCCTGGTGGACTTCCCGCAGGAGCCCGGTGCGCTGCGCCGCTTCCTCGACGAGGTGCTCGGTCCCGACGACGACATCACCCTGTTCGAGTACGTCAAGCGCAACAACCGGGAGACCGGGGCCGCGCTGGTCGGCATCGAACTGGGCAGCCCGGACTGCCTGGAGCCGCTGATCGCACGGCTGGAGGCCTCGCCGATCCAGGGCCAGCGGCTGGACCCGAACTCGCCCGCCTACCGGTATCTGACCTGACCCGGTGACCCGTGTGATCCGACCCCTCGTTCGGATCACACGGGACCGGTTGCCCCCGTGGGGTTTTCAGGCGTGCAGCAGGGGACCGCGGCGGTGGGGACATGGGCTCACGGTGCCACGCTGATCGTGAACGATTCATGACCGATCGCGGGCCGCACCCGGCGCGTTAACGGCGCTGGTGCGGGTACTTATGGGGGCGCGCGCGGGGTTAACGGGCGCGCGGCGGGGCCGCGATTATTCGAGTAGTTCGCTACGCAGGAAACCGGGCGGTCAGAACGGGAGGCTGGCGTTCATGAAAAGACTCGTGGTGTGTTGCGACGGCACGTGGCAGGCCGAATCGAGCTCGGCGGTGTCCAATATCGTGAAGATCGCCGAGACGGTCGCGCTGACCGGGACGGATCGGGACGGGAACCGCGTCGGCCAGCGCATCAACTACGTCCCCGGGCCGGGCTCCCGCGGCTTCATGTCCGACAAGCTCATGGGCGGCGCCTTCGGGCTGGGCCTGGAAGCCAACCTGTCGGCCGCCTACTGGCAGCTGGCCCTGAACTGGGAACCCGGCGACGAGATCTACATCTTCGGCTTCAGTCGCGGCGCGTACACCGCCCGCAGCCTGGCCGGGATGATCAACCGGCTCGGCATCCTGACCTACCAGGCCATGATCGGCGGTCAGTACCCCAAGGCCTTGAAGATCTACCGGACACGCAAGAAGCACGCCGACGATCCGGACCCGCCCGAATGGGCCGAGTTCCGCGCCCGGAACTCCCACCCCGAGGCCCCGACCATCAACTTGCTGGGCGTCTTCGACACGGTGGGTGCGATGGGCGTCCCCGGCATCACCGCGCGCCTGCACCGCTTCCACGATGTGCGGCTCTCCCGCATCGTGCTGTGCGCGCGGCAGGCGCTGGCCATCGACGAGCGGCGGCGCGCCTTCTCACCCTGCCTGTGGGAGGTCCCCGACGATCAGCGCGAGCTCTACGCCGACCGGCCCGACCGGGTGAAGCAGGTCTGGTTCGAGGGCGTGCACTGCGATATCGGCGGCGGCTACGCCGACTGCGGCCTGTCCGACATCACGCTGCGCTGGATGATCGCCGAAGCCGAGGCCGAGGGCCTGGCCTTCGACCACGATCGACTCGACGACCTGTTGCGCGGCTGCCCGTTCGACGCCCCGCACCTGCACGATTCGCTGAGCCCGGGCTTCCGGATCCTCAATGTCGCCCGCATGGCCACCACCTGGCGCAGCTCGCGCTTCTACTGGGACTCGTGGCGCAAACTGCTGCAGCCCGGCGACCAGGACAGCTTCCTGGCCTCCACCGTCGAGGAGCGAAAAGGCTACCGCCCGAACAATATTCGGCGCTGGTGCGAGCACCGCCCCGGCCCCGTCCCGCCGGAGTTGATCGAGACGGTCGACCTGGTTCCGCTGCCCCGGCATCCGGTGAGCATCGACGAGGGGAGCGGGTCGGCGGAATCCGCCGCCTGATAATGGGCTGCCGGACCGGCGTGACGGCGCTATCCTCCTCGAATCGGCGGGCTCCGGGAGGAGGTGCGCGGACGGTGGACGCAACCGAGCTGGCCGCGGGGTCGGTCTTCGCCGGATACGTCATCGAGCGCCGGCTCGGCGCGGGCGGGATGGGCACGGTCTACCTGGCCCGGCACCGGGCGCTGGACATGCCCGTCGCGCTGAAACTGCTCACCCCCATGAAGACCGGCACCGCCGGCACCGCCCAGTTCCGCCGCGAGGCGCAGCTGGTGGCCAATCTGCAACACCCGAACATCGTGGACGTCAAGGACTTCGGCGACGCGGACGGCACGCTGTGGATGGCCATGCAGTACGTTCCCGGCGGCGACCTGGCCGACCTCATCGAGGCCAACCCCCTCGGCATCGACCCCGACCGCGCGGTCCGCATGGTCGTCGACGTCGCCGCCGCCCTCGACTACGCGCACGCCCACCAGGTCATCCACCGGGACGTCAAGCCCGCCAATATCTTCCGCACCACCGGCACCGCGGGCGCGGACTGGGTCCTGATCGGCGACTTCGGCATCGCCCGCAGCCTCGCCGCCGAGGAAACCCGGACCGCCACCGGCCGCTGGGCCTTCTCCCAGCCCTACGCCCCACCCGAACAGTGCGCGGGCCGCACCGTCGGCCCGCCCGCCGACGTCCACGCCCTGGCCGTCACCCTCTACCAGCTCACCACCGGCCACCTCCCGCGCGAGATCCCGATCCCCGCAACGGATCCGAGCCTCCCCGGCCTGCTCGGCGTGGTGCTGGCCAAGGGCACCGCCTGGCAACCGGCCGACCGCTACCCCGGCTGCGGCGACTTCGCCGCCGCCGCGAAAGCCGCCCTACGCCTGCGCGACTCCGACCGGCCACCCCTGGCGTTCGCCCCGCCCGCCCCCGGCCGTGCGGACGTCCTCGACACCGCCCCCACCGAATCGAGCCCGGACCGCCTCGAATCGACGCCGATGCGGCTCGACGACGCCGACATCGCCCGCCTGCTGGCCGCGGATTCGGCGGAGACCGTGGACGCGAACCCCGGAGCGAGCGCGCTCGCGTACCGTTCGCGCCGATCGGCCTGGTGGCGCATCGCCACCACCGGTGTGGTCGGTGCGGTGGCGGGCGCCGCGGTGATCGCCGGTGTGCTGCGCTGGGATTCGGACTCGGCCCGTCCCGAAGCCACCGTGCCCTCCGCCCCCATCACCGCCCGCTGCCAGTACACGGCCACCGTCCCCCAGACCCCCGACCGCCCCGTCGTAGTCCCCGCGACCGCGGACGGAGGCCGCCGCTGCGTGCTCTCTACCAAGGACGCCGCGCAGGGCCCGTTGGCGGGCGTCACGACCCTGCAAGCCGCCCTACGGGTCTGCTATCAAGCCGAAATCAACGACCCCGAAGGCATTTACGGTCCCGACACCAAGCGCGCCGTCCTCGTCGCCCAGGACCGCCACACCGTCACCAAGGACGGCGTTTTCGGTCCCCAGACCTCCGCCGCCATGACCTGGCCCACCACCGCCGGCGACGGCACCCCCCAACCGCCATGCCGCACAGTCGGTATCTGAGCGACACCGACAAGGGTGTCAGCGCACCAGCAGGGCGACCGGGAGGCGGGCGAAGAGTTTCTCGAGTCGGGCGCGGCCGGAGAAGGTGTGGCCGGTGAGGCGATCGGTCCAGTGGCCTTGGGGAAGGTCGAGGACCGTGTCGCCCCAGCCGCCGGCCTCGTCGAGGCGGATGCTGTGGCGGGTGACGGCGACGATGATCTCGGGGGATTCGCCGGTGCGGCCGCGGGCGTAGGAGAGCAGGTGGTGTTCGCGGTCGCCGGAGGCGAAGAGGGGGGTGTAGGTGCCGCCGACGAAGCAGTCGGGGCGTTCGCGGCGCAGCCACAGCGCGTAGGCGGCGATCCACATCTTGACCGCGCCGGTGGGGTCGAGGTCGGGGGTGCCGGTGAGGGATTGGAGCAGCAGGGAGCGGTGGGTGAAGTCGACCGGGCGGCGGTTGTCGGGGTCGACGAGGGAGTCCTCCCACAGTTCGCAGCCCTGGTAGATGTCGGGAATGCCGGGGCCGCACAGCTGCAGCAGCTTCTGGGCCAGGGAGTCGGTCCAGGCGTGGATGGCGAGATCGTTGACGAACTCCCCGAGTTCCGCGCCGACCGGTCCGTCGATGACGGCGTCGATCCAGCGGTGCACCGCCGTCTCGAACTCGATATCGGGTTCCTCCCACGAGGATTGGGTGCCCGCCTCGCGGACCGCCTTCTCCGCGAACTGGTGCAGCCGTTCCCGCAGCCCGGGCACGCTCGCGGCGGGCCGTCCGTCGGCGGGCCACACGCCGAACATGTTCTGCAGCAGGAACAGCGTGGTCGCGCCGTCGGGCCCGGGCGCGATCTCCTCCCAGGTGCTGACCGACCGCGCCCAGATGTCGGGCACCTGCGACAGCATGCCGATGCGGGCGCGCACGTCCTCGCCGCGCTTGGTGTCGTGGGTGGACAGCGCGGTCATGGTCGCGGGCCAGCGAGCCGCGCGTTCGGCGTTGGCGAGATGGAATTCGATGGGGGAGCAGCCGAACCGGGCCGGGTCCGCGCCCATCTCCTGCAGCGACACCAGCCGGGCGGCGCGGTAGAACATGGTGTCCTCCACCGCTTTCGCGCTCATCGCCCCGCCCACCTGGTGGAAGCGGGTGGCGGCCTCGCCGCCCACGGCGAGCGCGGTCACCAGCACCTGCAGCGGGGCGGTGAGTTCGGCATTGCGGCGCGCCACCTCCGCGACCACCGCGCCGACCATCCCGGCCAGCGGCGCGTAGTCGGTGCGGTACACCGGCATGAACGACAGCACCTCGATGGCGGCGTTGGTGAGCGCCATGGTGTCGAACACGTCGGCGCGGGCGTCGCGTTTGACCGCCGCCACCAGCCGCCGCACCTCCGGCACCAGCATGGTCTCGGCGACCGCGCGACGAATCCGGTGCTCCTGCTCGGTGAACCAGGCCCGGTCGCTGCCGTGCCCGGTGAACTGCCGCGACAGATCGGTGAGCTGCTTCTCGCCGTCCGGGTCGATGAGCACCCCGCCGATGTCGGCGAGCGCGTCGTAGCCGGTGGTGCCGTCGATGGGCAGGGTGGCGTCGAGGGGCTCCCGGTTGGAGAGCACCTTCTCCACCAGCAGCAGCCGCTGCGGTCCGATCAGCCGTCGCAGCCGCTGCAGGTACTGCGCGGGTTCGGCCAGCCCGTCGGGATGGTCCACGCGCACACCGTCGATGAGGTCGTGCTCGCACCAGGCGGCCAGTTCGCGGTGGGTGGCCTCGAAGACCGCCGGGTCCTCCTGGCGCAGCGCGGCCAGCCCGCCGACGGTGAAGTAGCGCCGGTACCCGCACAGCCCGGATTTCCAGTTGACCAGCCGATAGTGCTGTTTATCGTGGATGCGCAGCGCGTTCTCGCCGTCGGTGCCCGGCGCGATGGGGAAGCGCATGTCGTGCAGCGCCAGCATGGGTTCGGGCCCGGACCGGTCCACGGTCAGCGCGGCCGGATCGTTCTCGCCGGCCAGCACCGGCAGCGCGATCCGCCCGCCCGCGCCGTTGCCGGAGGTCCAGTCGATGTCGAACCAGGTGGCGTAGGGCGAGTCCCTGCCGTCCCGCAGCACCTCCCACCACCACTGGTTCTGCCGCGGATCGGCCACCGACACGTGGTTGGGGACCAGGTCGACGATGAGTCCCATACCGCGGCTGCGCACCTCGTCGGCGAGGGCCTTGAGCCCGGTCGGACCGCCCAGCCCCGCCGACACCGTGGTCGGGTCGATGACGTCGTAGCCGTGGGTGGAGCCGCGGGCCGCGCTCATGACGGGCGACAGGTACAGATGCGAAATGCCCAGCTGTTGCAGGTATTCGGCGATACCGCGCGCGTCGGCGAAGGTGAGCGCGTCGGGCCGCAGCTGCAGGCGGTAGGTGCTGCGCACGGGCATCTGGCGGGCGATGGGGCCGGTGGTGTGTTCGGGCGAGCTGGTCATGTCGCTACCGATCATGCCGTACGGCGCAGTACGACGAGACAGCGTGCGGGCACTTGCACCGTGGCCGACGCGCCGTGCGGGTCGCTGCCTGCCGGTTCGCCGGTCGGGGTGGAGCAGTCCAGCGCCACCGTCCAGGCCCGGCCGTGGCGGCCGTCGGGCAGGGTGAAGTCGAGGGCCGCGTCGTGGGCGTTGAAGCACAGCAGGAACGAGTCGTCGGTGACGCGCTGCCCGCGCGGGCCCGGTTCGCCGATGCCGTCGCCGTTGAGGAACACCGCGAGCGAGCGCGCGAAACCGGTCTCCCAGTGGGCGTCGGTCATGGCCGCGCCGCCGGGGGTGAACCAGGCGATGTCACCGAGCCCCTCCGGCGCGGGCGCGGGATCGAAGAAGCGCCGCCGCCGGAACACCGGGTGCGCGGCGCGCAGGGCGACGGTGCGCCTGGTGAATTCGAGCAGCTCGGCCTCGGCGTCCATGCGGGTCCAGTCCATCCACGACAGCGGCGAATCCTGACAGTAGACATTGTTGTTGCCGTGCTGGGTGCGGCCGAACTCGTCGCCGTGCAACAACATCGGGGTGCCCTGCGAGAGCATCAGGGTGGCGAGCAGGTTGCGGCGCTGCCGGGCCCGCAGGGCCAGGATCTCCGGGTCGTCGGTGGGGCCTTCCACGCCGCAGTTCCAGGAGCGATTGTAGGTTTCGCCGTCCTGGTTGCCCTCGCCGTTGGCGTCATTGTGTTTCTCGTTGTAGGACACCAGGTCCGTGAGGGTGAACCCGTCGTGCGCGGTCACGAAGTTGATGCTGGCGCTGGGGCGGCGGCCGGTGGCCTCGTACAGGTCCGAGGAGCCGGTGAGCCGGGACGCGAACTCGCCCAGGGTGGCCGGTTGCCCGCGCCAGTAGTCCCGCACGGTGTCACGGTATTTGCCGTTCCATTCGGTCCAGGCGACCGGGAAGTTGCCGACCTGGTAGCCGCCCTCCCCGACATCCCAGGGTTCGGCGATCAGCTTGACCTGACTCACCACCGGATCCTGGTGCACCAGGTCGAAGAAGGTGGAAAGCCGGTCCACGTCGTGCAATTCGCGCGCCAGGGTGGCCGCCAGGTCGAAACGGAAACCGTCCACGTGCATGTCGAGCACCCAGTACCGCAGCGAGTCCATGATCAGCTGCAAGGCGTGCGGATGCCGCATGTTGAAGCTGTTGCCGGTGCCGGTGTAGTCCATGTAGTGCTGCGGATCGCCGTCCACCAGACGGTAGTACGCGGCATTGTCGAGGCCGCGGAAGCTGAGCGTCGGCCCGAACTCGTTGCCCTCGGCGGTGTGGTTGTAGACCACGTCGAGGATCACCTCGATGCCCGCGGCGTGGAAGGCGCGCACCATGGCCTTGAATTCGGGGACCGCGGCGGCGGGGGAGGCCCCGGCGGCGTAGCCCCGGTGCGGTGCGAAGTAGCCGAAACTGTTGTAGCCCCAGTAGTTCCGCAGTCCCCGATCCAGCAGGATGCGGTCGTCGAGGAACTGGTGCACCGGCATGAGTTCCACGGCCGTCACGCCGAGTCCGCGCAGGTGGTCGATGATCGCGGGATGCGCCATGCCCGCGAAGGTGCCGCGCAGCTCCGGCGGCACCTCGGGGTGGGTGACGGTCATGCCCTTCACGTGCGCCTCGTAGATGACCGTCTCGTGGTACGGCCGTTTCGGCGCGCGGTCGTCGGCCCAGTCGAACCAGGGGTTGATGACCACCCCGGTCATGGTGTGCCCGAGCGAGTTCTGCCCGTAGTTGTAGGGCGCGATGGCGGTGCCGAAGTCGCCCTCGAACGCCTTGCCGTACGGGTCGAGCAGCAGTTTGCTCGGATCGCAGCGCAGGCCCTCGGCCGGTTCGAAGGGGCCGTGCACCCGGAATCCGTAGCGCTGCCCGGGGCCGATCCCCGGCAGGTAGGCGTGCCAGACGTACCCGTCGACCTCCTCGAGCTCGATCCGGGTCTCCCGGTGTTCGGCGTCGATGAGACACAGCTCCACCCGCCGGGCCACCTCGGAGAAGACCGAGAAGTTCGTTCCGGCGCCGTCGTAGGTCGCGCCCAGGGGGTAGGCGGTCCCGGGCCAGACACCGAGCCCGGTGGTGCCGGGAGTCGCGGGAGCCATATCCGGAACCCTATCGGCCGGGGTCGGCCGCCGATCGCAGTGCCCGCCGCCAGGTCTGGCCGACCAGGTCGACGCCGAAGCTGTGGTGCGGATTCGATTCGGCGAGTGCGAATCCGGCGCGTTCGTAGATGTGGCGGGCGGAGTCGAGGACGCTGTTGGTCCACAACACCATCTCGGTGTAGCCCGCGGCGGCGGCGAAGCGCAGGCACTCGCCGACCAGCGCGCTGCCCACGCCGAGCCCGCGCGCGGAGGGCTCGACCAGCAGCAGCCGCAGCCGCGCGGTGTGGTCGTCCTCGCGCATGCAGTAGACGCAGCCGACGGGCGCGCCCCGGTATTCGGCGATCCAGGCCCGTTCGCGCTGCGGGTCATGGGAATTCAGCCAGTCGCCGATGATCTTGGCGGCCAGCGCCTCGTACTCGTGGTTCCAGCCGAACTCCTCGGCGTAGAGCACGGCATTGCGGGCGATGGCCCAGCCGTGCTCGCCGGGCTTCGGGGCGCGCAGGGTGACCGCGTCGGGATCGGCGTCGGGACTCTGCTCGGTCTCGCCGTCGAGGATTCGCTCGATGGTCCGCATGGCCCCGACCAGCCGGGTGCGCACGACGGGGGAGTGCGGGACCAGCAGGTCCCCGATCTGCTGCCGGGTGCGCTGGTCGAGCAGGTCGAACGCGGCGCGGCCCGCCTCGGTCAGCTCCACCACCTGCCGCCGCCCGTCGGCCTCGGACCGGCGCCGCGCCACCAGCCCGCGCTCCTCGAAGCGGGCCAGGATGCGGCTCAGATAGCCCGCGTCCAGGTCCAGCGACAGCCGCAGATCCACGACTTCGGCGGCCCCGAAGTGGGTCAGCTCGAACAGGATCCGGCCTTCGGTGAGCGAGTATTCGGTGCCGAGCATCCCACCCTGCAGGACTCCGATGACGCGGGTGTAGTGCCGGTTGAAGGCGCGCACCGCGGCGATGTGACGGGCTTCGACCAGGCGATCGGTCGTTTCCGAGGCCATCCGGGCTCCAATCCTTTGACCGAGTCAAAGGTTACGCGCGCTTGCCGGGTCGTAGGGCGGTTCTGGTAACTTGAACGCCGTTCAAGCCCGCTCCTCGAAGGACCACCTGTGGCATTGACCGACCCCTTGACGGCATCGGCCGCGCTGTCGCCCGCCGAGATCACCGCCCTCGACGCCGCCCACGTGTGGCATCCCTACGGCGGCTTCCCGGCCGGCACCGAACCCCTGGTGGTGGCCTCGGCGGCGGGCACCCGGCTCACCCTCGCCGACGGCCGGGAACTGGTGGACGGCATGAGTTCCTGGTGGGCGGCCGTGCACGGGTATCAGCATCCGGTGCTGGACGCGGCGCTGCTGGCGCAGTCGCGCAAGATGAGTCACGTCATGTTCGGCGGGCTCACCCACGAACCCGCCGTGCGGCTGTCGCGGCTGCTGGTCGAGCTCACCCCCGAGGGTCTGGACAAGGTTTTTCTCTGCGATTCCGGCTCGGTGTCGGTCGAGGTCGCGGTGAAGATGTGCCTGCAGTACCAGCGCGCGCTGGGTCGGCCCGGCAAGCACCGGCTGATGACCTGGCGCGGCGGCTACCACGGCGACACGTTCACCCCCATGAGCGTGTGCGACCCCGAGGGCGGCATGCACTCGCTGTGGTCGGACGTGCTGGTCCCACAGATCTTCGCGAGCGCGCCCCCCGCGGACTTCCGGCCGGAGTACGTCGCCGAACTGGAACGGACCATCGCCGAGCACGCCCACGAATTGGCCGCCGTCATCGTGGAACCCGTGGTGCAGGGCGCGGGCGGCATGCGCTTCCACGACCCGCGCTACCTGAGCGAACTGCGCCGCCTCTGCGACGAGCACGACGTCCTGCTGGTCTTCGACGAGATCGCCACCGGATTCGGCCGCACCGGAACGCTTTTCGCCGCCGACCAGGCCGGGGTCCGCCCCGATGTGATGTGCGTCGGCAAGGCCATCACCGGCGGCTACCTGACCCTGGCCGCCGCCCTGACCACCGCGGAGATCGCCGAGACCATCAGCCGCTCGCACGGCGGTCTCATGCACGGCCCGACCTTCATGGGCAACCCCCTCGCCTGCGCGGTGGCGGTCGCCTCGATCGAACTGCTGCTCTCGCGGGACTGGCAGGGCGAGGTCACCCGGATCGAGGCCGAGCTGAACTCCGGTCTGGCCCCGGCGCGGGACCTGCCCGGCGTCGCCGACGTGCGGGTGCGCGGTGCCATCGGGGTGATCGAGCTCGATCACCCGGTGGACATGCGCGCGGCGACGCACGCCGCCGTCGACGCGGGAGCCTGGCTGCGGCCCTTCCGCAACCTGGTCTATGCCATGCCCCCGTTCATCAGCACCTCGGAGGACGTCCGCCGGATCACCGCCGCCATGCTCGCGGCTGCCGCGGCCTGATCCTGGACTACCGCCGGGATGCCGAATTCCTAGCGGTTGACCCGTTTCTCGCGTGCTTTGTCTGCATTGTCGCTGTCTGACAGGACTTCCCAGACCTTGAACACGCAGTGATAGTCATCGGACCAGCCACGTGCGATCAGCATGAAGGTGTCGCCGTCGCGCAGAATCGTGCGGCGGCTGATCAACTTCGGATGATCGGGAATGAATTTCGAGACGAGGTCAGGGACCTTCGCGAGAGCTTGTTCGCGGGTTCCCACCACCTCGGTGAGGATCTTCGGACTCCAGGTCTTGGAGTCGCCGAAGCCGGTCGTCTGCTCGACCACTATTGCCCATCGTGGCATCGCGCAGCCTCCTTACGATCCTCAAGCATAGCGCCGTCCACCGACACCCATGGCCACCTGAACGGCGTTCAAGTATGCTTCCGAGCTGTGACTGCCGATCCCTTGAGCTGGCTCGACACCCGCGCCGCCGAACGCGTCGACGCGGGGCTGCGCCGTGAACTGCGACCCCGCACCTCCGACGCGGCGAACATCGACCTGGCCTCCAACGACTACCTCGGGCTCGTCCGCCACCCCGAGGTCGTCGAGGGCTCGGTCGCCTCGGTGCGGCACTGGGGCACCGGCTCCACCGGTTCGCGACTGGTCACCGGGACCACCGTCGAACACGAACAGCTCGAGCGCGAACTCGCCGAATTCGTGGGCGCGGAAGCCGGATTGGTGTTCGCCTCCGGCTACGCCGCCAACCTGGGTGTGGTCACCGCGCTGGCCGGGCGTGGGGCGCTGGTGGTTTCGGACGAGGGCAGTCACGCCTCCCTGGTCGACGCCTGCCGCTTGTCGCGGGCGCGGGTGGAGATCGCGGCGCACAAGGATCCCGCCGCCGTGGATCGGCTGCTGTCGCAGCGCACCGAGGAACGCGCGCTGGTGCTCACCGATTCGGTGTTCAGCGCCGACGGCGACCTCGCGCCGCTGACCGAACTGCATCGCGTCACCCGGGCCAACGGCGCGGTCCTCATCGTGGACGAGGCGCACGGACTGGGTGTGCGCGGCGACGGCGGGCGCGGCCTGGTGCACGAGTGCGGGCTGGCCGGGGAACCCGACCTGATCATCACCGCGACCCTCTCCAAAGCCTTTGCCGCGCAGGGCGGTGTGGTGCTGGCCAGTGAGCGGGTGCGCGCGCATCTGATCGACGCGGCCCGCACCTTCATCTTCGACACCGGCCTGGCTCCGGCCGCCGTCGGCGCGGCCCGCGCGGCGCTGGCGCTGCTGCGCCGCGAGCCCGAGATGGCCCAGCGGGTCCTCGACCGCGCCGCCGACCTGGCCCGCATCGCCGGTGTCGGGAACCCGGAGTCGGCGGTCGTCTCGGTCGTGCTCGGCGAGGCGCAGGTCGCCTACGACGCCGCCCAGGCCTGCCGGGCGCGCGGCCTCAGCGTCGGCTGCTTCCGGCCGCCGTCGGTGCCCGAGGGCACCTCGCGCCTGCGCCTGACCGCGCGCGCCGATCTCACCGAGGCCGAATTGGCCACCATCGCCACCGTTCTCGGCGAGGTGCTGGCCGAAGCCCGTGGGCGGGAGGTCGTTTCGGTATGACCGCGAACCTGCTGTTCATCACCGGCACCTCGACCGATGTCGGCAAGACCATCGTGACCGCCGCGCTGGCGGCGACCGCCCGCGCCGCCGGAACCGAGGTCGCGGTGGTCAAGCCCGCGCAGACCGGCATGGCCCCCGGCGAGCCCGGCGACCTGGCCGACATCACGCGGCTCAGCGGCGTGACCCGCACCCTCGAATTCGCGCGCTACCCCGACCCGCTGGCCCCCGATACCGCCGCGCGCCGCTGCGGTCAACCGCTGCTCACCCTGGCCGAGACGGTCGCCGGGATCGAGTCCTGCGCCGACGCCGACCTGATCCTGGTCGAGGGAGCGGGCGGGCTGCTGGTGCGCATGGGCGAGTTCACCCTGCTGGACCTGGCCCAGAAGATGAGCGCCCCGGTCCTGCTGGTGGCCGCCGCCGGGCTGGGCACCCTCAACCACAGCGAGCTCACCACCCGCACGCTGGCCGCGGCCGGTGTCGACTGCGCGGGCCTGGTCATCGGATCCTGGCCCGCCGCACCCGATCTCGCGTCCGAGTGCAATCGCACCGACCTGCCCGCCGTCACGGGCGTCGACCTGGTGGGTTCGCTGCCCGCGGGCGCCGGGGCCTGGGGCCGGGCCGAGTTCACCGCGGCCGCGCCGGGCTGGTTCGACCCGGACTGGACCGATCGGTATCTGCGACCCTGACCGGTAGCCGCCCGCCCTAACGAATTCCTCACGGGCGTTCTGCCACGGTGACGGTATGAGCGCGCCGGGAGTCGTGGCCGGATGACCGGTATGGATGCTGTAATGGCGCAGGTGCGGGTACTCGTGGTCGAGGACGACAGCAACCTGGGCGACGAGGTCGCCGCGGGCCTGCGGGCGGCGGGATTCGCGGTGGATCTGGCCCGCGACTACGCCGACGCCGACCTGAAGACCGCCGTCAACAGCTACGACTGCCTGGTCGTCGACCGGGGACTGCCCGACGGGGACGGGCTCGACCTGGTGCGCGCGCAACGTGAGGCCGGGCGGCGCACCCCGGTCGTCGTGCTCACCGCCCGCGACGCGCTCGCCGACCGGCTCGACGGGTTCGCGCACGGCGCGGACGACTACGTCGTGAAACCCTTCGCCATGGACGAGCTCGCCGCCCGCGTGGGCGCGCTGTGCCGCCGCCGCGAACTGCCCGCGCCCACCCGCACCGTCGTCGGCACCCTGATCGTGGACCGCCCGCGCCGCCGCGTCCACCGCGCGGGCACGCTGCTCACCTTGACGCCCAAGGAATTCGGCGTGCTCGAACTCCTCGCCGCCCGGGCCGGTTCCGTCGTGACGCGCGCCGAACTCATCGAATGCTGCTGGGACGAAATGGCCGAGCCCGCCTCCAATGTCGTCGATGTCGTGATCGCCCAGCTGCGCCGCAAACTCGGCGCGCCGCCGCTCATCGACACCGTCCGCGGCGCCGGATTCACCATCGCGCCATGAGTATCCGGCAGCGACTCGCGTCCTGGCGCGGACCGGGAACTCCGACCTCGCCGGGCCGGTTGCGACGGACGCGGTGGCTGCTGACCGGGCTGTTCACCGGGCTGACCGCGCTGTGCCTGGTCGTGCTCGCGTCGATCGCGGCCTCCATCGATTCGCACTCCCGCGAACACGATCTCGACGCCGGGGTGGATCGGGTCGTGACCGGGGTGGCGCGGGAGGTGTATTGGAACGAGGACGGCAGCGTCGATCTGGAGACGGTGCGCGGGGACGAGGATCTGGTCGGGGGCGTCAACGCGGTCACCATCCTGGTGCGGCAGCCCGACAACAGCTGGCGGGAACTGTTCGTACACAAGCGTTCCGGGCTGCCCGCCGACCTGACCGGACTGGTGCGGCGGTCCGCCGACGCCGAGGAGACGCAGTGGCACACCACCGCCGATCGGGACGGGGATCCGGTGCGGCTGGCGGTGGCTCCCGCCTGGGACAACGACGCCACCGTCGGGGCCGTCGTCGTCGCGGGCGGTGATCCGGAGCCCGGCGCCCGTGACCACCGCCGGCTGGTGGTGGCGTTGTGGAGCGGCGGACTCGCCCTGGTGGCGCTCGCGGCGCTGGCCGGGCACCTGTTGTCGGGGGTGAGCATGCGCCCGGCGGTGCGGATGCTCGACGAGCAGGAACGGTTCCTGTCGGAGGCGTCGCACGAATTGCGCACGCCGCTGGCCACCCTGCGCCTCTATCTCGATGCCGCGCTGCGGGATCCGGCCGACGCCCGCCGCGCGGTCACCGACGCGCGCTCGCTCACCGATCGCATGGGCCGCATGGTCGCCGGGCTGCTGGCCCGCACCCGCGCGGAAACCGGTGCGGGCGAACTGGATCGGCAGCGGCTGTTCCTGGATCAACTGGTGGAGGGCGTGGTCGCCGACTGCGGCGGCGAGATCGGGCTGAATACCGAACCCACCGCGGTGTGGGCGGACCCGGAGCTGCTGGCCCTGGCCGTGCGCAATCTCGTCGACAACGCGCTGGTGCACGGCGGGCCGCCGGTGGAGGTCCGGGTCGCGGCGGGGCAGGTGACCGTGCGCGATCACGGGCGCGGGCTGGATCCCGCGCTCACCGACCCGTTCCGGCGCGGCGCGGTCGGCGTGGGCGGTCGGCACGGCATCGGACTGTCGCTGGTGCAGTGGGTGGCCGCGGTCCATTCCGGTTCGGTGACACTGGTTCCCGCGCCCGGCGGCGGCACCCTGGCCACCCTCACCCTGCCGGTCGCGCCGGACGACGCGGGCACGGCTGCGCCGGGGCTGTCGTGATCTTGGTCACAGCGAGCGTAGGGTGGCGCCCGTGCCTTCCACTCGAGTCGAGAAGTTCGTCGGTGCTCCGCGTCCCAGTGTCTTCCGCGCCCTCCTGGACGCGCATTCGGTCCGGACCTGGATGGTGCCCGACGGAATGACCAGCCGCGTCCACGAATTCGATGCCCGCGTCGGCGGGCGGTTCCGCATCTCGCTGACCTACGACCTGCCCGCCGAGGCCGGCAAGACGAGCCCGCACACCGACACCTTCCACGGGGTCTTCGCCCGCGTCGTCCCCGACCGGGAGGTGGTGCAGACCATCGAGTTCGAGACCGACAATCCGGAACTGACCGGCGAGATGACGGTCACCTACACCCTCGACGACGCGCCCGGCGGCACCCGCGTCACCGCCCAGCACGACAATCTGCCGCCGGGGCTGTCCCCGGAGGACAACGAGGTCGGCTTCCGCACGGCCCTGCACAATCTCGCCGCCCTCGCCGAACGCGCCGAGGGACACTGATTCCGCCGCGGCACGCGCAGGTGACGCGCGCGGTACCAGCGGATGACGCGCAGCACAAGCCTGGATGACGAGCCGGAAATTCGTACAGTGGATTGATGGCCCTGCCGGGGTTCCCGTATCCGTCCGGCGCCGCCGACCACGACGATCGGCGACGGCGCGCCCGCCTGCGGTCCACCCGGCTCGGCGCGCGCTGGGGTCGCTTCCGGCGGGCCCGGCTGCTGGCCCTGCGACTGGGCCTGGTTCCGCTGGTCGCGCTGGGCGCGTTCGTCGAGTACATCGGCCTGGACGTACTCCCCGAACAGGATCGGCTGGCCCGCACCGAACCCTCGGTGCTGCCCATCGCCGCGCCCGCGGAACTGCAGGCCACCGACACCGCCGTCTTCGACCTGGTCGGGCTGGGCGTCCTCGACGCCGGGGACACCGCGCGGGCGCTGCCGTCGCTGTCGCGGCTGGGGTCGGTGTGGGCGGTCCGCTACGACAACACCGGTATCGACACCAAGGTGATCGCGGACCTCATCGTGAAGGTCACCGCCGCCGCCAAGGTGCCGAACGTGGTGCTGGCCGGGCACAGTATGGGCGGGGTCATCGCGCTCGAGATCGCCAAGCACCTGCACGAGGACAGCGACGGCACACGGGTGCGGGCGGTGATCCTGGACTGCACGCCGGTGGATCTGAACGCGGTGCGGCCCGAGAGCCGCGACCAGGGCGAGGAGATGCTGCGCTGGATGGGCTGGGTGCCCGGGGCGCGGGAGAGCCGCATGCTGCGGCTGGCCGTGGAAGTGTATGCGCGCCATGACCGTTTCGTCGGCGGGCGCTACGTGATCCGCGGCGGCGAGTTCCGGCGCGCGGTCGACGATGTGCTGCGGTCCAAGATCCTCAATACCGACGCCGCCAGCAACGGTCTGATCGAGGCGCAGTTCAAGGCCATCGTGGCGGGCGGCGCGGTGGACGACCTGCGGGCGCTGGCCAAACCCGCGGCGGGCAAACCACGCCCGGCCATCGTGTTCATCCGGCCGCACGACCCGTACGACGATCCGGTGGTGGACGTGGAGTACTCGCACCAGGTGCTCATCGACCGGGTCGGCGGGGTGCGCGGGACCCTGCTGGTGGTGACCACGCGAACCACGGGGCACGCCAATCCGATCGAGCGGCCGCAGGAGTACAACACCGTCATCGAACAGCAGGTGGTGCCGTTCGTGCGGCAGCTGTGGCGGGATCAGTCCGGAGCCGCCGCGGTGGGCCACTGACCGGGCCGCGCCGGTGGGCTCGGCGTGGTCCGCCTAGCGCACCGCGTCGTCGGCGGCGGGGCGAATGCCCGAGGCGGGCACCAGGTTCCAGCGTTCCAGCTGCGCCCGCACCTGCTCGGCGGCGTCGATGTTCAACGGCCCGCTGGTCCACAGCGCGTACGGCAGGTTCAGGAAACGGCCCTGCGTGACCGCCCGCAGATTCTGGATGCCCGGCTTGCCGCGCAGCAGATCCACCTTCTGCTGGAAGGTCTGCGGCGGATAGTCGACGAACACGATGGCGTCCGGGTCGGCCGCCGCCAGCCGCTCCCACGACACCGCCGTCCAGGTGTCGGCCACATCGGACAGCGCGTTGCGCGCGCCCGCCGCCTCCAGGATCGCCTGCGGCGCACCGTATTGCCCGCTGGAGAAGACGGTGTCGGAGGCGCTGTCGAACAGGAACACCGTCGGCCGCCGCTCGGGCTGCGGCGCTGCCAGCAGGGTGGACACTCGGCGATCCAGATCCCCGGTGACCCGTGCCGCCTGGTCCGCGCGCCCGGTGATCGCGCCCAGCGCGGTCAGATCCGTGCGCAGCGCGGTCCAGGCATCCACCACACCCCGCTCGCCGCCGGGCCGGCGGCAGCTCTCGGTGAGCACGTACGGCGCGACGCCGGCCGCCCGCAACGACTCCGGCGTCAGATTCGCCGACTCCGAGTAGCCGTAGTTCCAGCCCGCCACCATCACGTCGGGGCGCTGGGCCAGCACCGTCTCCCGCGAGGGATAGTCGGGGGCAACGGAATTGAGCCGGTCCACGCCGTCCCCGTAATGCTTGCGCAGCGTGTCCGCGTCCCGCTTCAGGCTCGACACCGCCACCGTCTGGTCCTGGGCTCCCAGGGCCAGCACCATGGAGATCAGGTTCCCGTCATTGACGAACATGCGTTGCGCGGGCGACGGGAACCGCTGTTCCGCACCGCAATTGCGCACGGTCATGTTCCCGGTCGCCGCCTGCGGCGATCCGCAGGCGGTGAGCACTCCCGCGATGGCGGTGACCGCGACGAGCGGAAGGATCCTGTTCAAGACCGTGCCTTTCGAGTCAAGACTGTGCCGTTCGAGCCGTGATGAGCAGATGGGAATCACCGGTGTCGGGATCCGGTATCCGGCGCGCCCGCACGCCGAACACCTCGTCGAGCACCTCGGGCCGCAGCGCGGTGCCGGGCGGTTCGAGGGGGCGGGCCCGGCCGTCGTCGAGCACCAGCACCCGGTCGCAGAACCGATCCGCGAGGGTCAGGTCGTGCAGGCTCATGACGACGGTCCGTTCCAATTCCCGGGTCAGTGCCAGCAATTCGAGCTGATGGGTGACATCCAGATGGTTGGTCGGCTCGTCTAGCAGCAGGACGGGCGTGTCCTGGGCGAGCGCCCGCGCCAGCAGCACCCGCTGCCGTTCCCCGCCGGACAGCCGCCCGACCGCGCGCCCCTCGAACCCGGCCAGATCCACCCGACCCAGCGCCCGTTGGACGGCCGCCCGTTCGCCCGGCCCGCCCGCGCCCCACGGCGGCAGGTACGGCGTCCGGCCCAACGCCACGAGCTCACCCACCAGCAGATCGGTGGGCGGCACCTCGTCCTGCCCGACCAGACCCACCAGCCGCGCCCGCTCCCGCGCCGAAACCTGGTGCACCGGACGGCCATCCACCTCGACACCGCCCTCGACCGGTGCGATCAACCCCGCCAGGGTCCGCAACAGCGTGGTCTTGCCCGCGCCGTTCGGCCCGACGATGCCCACCGTCTCGCCCGGCGACACCGTGAAGTCGACCTGCGCGACCACCGTGCGCCGTCCCGCCGCGCAGGCCAGTCCGGCGGCCCGCAGCTCGCCCGCGCCCCGGTGACGCGACCCGGCCCGGCGGGGCCTCACGCCGGACCGAATCGGTAGGTGCGGCGGCCCATGAGGAGCAGGAAGGCGGGGGCTCCGATGAGGCCGGTGAGGACGCCGACCGGGATCTCGGTGGGGCGGACCAGGACTCGGGTGGCGGCGTCGGCGACGACCAGGAAGGTGGCCCCGCACAGGGCGCTCGCGGGCAGCAGGACGCGGTGGCGCGGCCCGACCAGGAGCCGGGCGGCGTGCGGGACCACCAGCCCGACGAAACCGATGCCGCCGGAGACCGCCACCAGCACGCCGACCAGGACCGCCAGCAGGACGAACAGCGCGATGCGCAACTCGCGCACCGGAACTCCGATGGAGGCCGCCGTGTCCGGGCCCAGGTTCAGCGCGTCGAGCCAGTTGGCGGCGAGCAGCAGGGCGGTCAGGCAGGCCGCGACCACGCAGCCGGGCAACAGGATTCGGGTCCAGTCCGCGCCGGAGAGGCTGCCGAGCAGCCAGAACAGCACCGACTGGGCGGCGGACGGGTCACTGCTGCGGAAGATCAGGTAGCTGCTGAAGGCGGCGAAGGCCGAGCCCAGCACCGTGCCGGTGAGCACGAGACGCAGTGGCGTGAGCCCGCCTTGGGCCAGGGCGATGAGGAATACCGCGGCCGCGGCGGCGAAGGCCCCGGCGAGCGCGCCCGCCGACAGCGCCCACAGTCCGGCCCCGGCGAACACCCCGGAGGTGATGACCGCCGCCGCGCCGACGCCCGCGCCGGAGGAGACGCCCAGCAGGTAGGGGTCGGCGAGAGGATTGCGGACCAGGGTCTGCATGGCCGCCCCGGCGACCGCCAGGCCCGCGCCGACGATGGCGGCGAGAACGGTTCGCGGCACCCGCAATTGCCACACGATGGTGTCGAGCCCGAGATCGGTGTGCGCGGTGCCGGTCAGCCGGTCGCGCAGCACCGCGAGCACCTCGCGCACCGGGATCGTCTCCGCGCCGAATCCGGTCGCGACGATCATGGCCACGACCAGCAGCGCTCCCATGACGGGCAGGGCGAGCGAAGTCCGCGCGCGGCTCATCGCGGTAGCTCCTCGGGCATGACGCGGCCTCTCCAGAGTGTTGCGCGGCGGGGGAGGTCTGACTCGCACCGGGATCCGGTGCTCACAGTGGCGCGACCGCTCCGGATTCCCACCGGATTCCCGCACCCGCCGATACTGACGAGGGGAACCCTACCGTCCGGAACCTTCGCCGGTTCCGACTGGTCGGTTCATCCCGGTGTCCGCGAAGGTCAGCGGATCCGCGAACCGAGCAGATGCCGCACGCCGCTCACGAACAGCTGCAATCCGAAGTCGAATCGCGCGGTGGCGTCGGGCATGTCGTACAGCGGCGAGTTCTCCTCGGTGAGCGCGCCCGCGGAGTCCATCTGGATGCGTGACTGCTCGTCCACCGTCTGCCCGAGCACGTAGTACAGCAGCGTGTAGGCGGCCAGTTCGGCCTCCTCACGCGTCATGCCGGCGCGAATCGCGGCGCTGGCCAGTCGTTCCCGGCCCTTGCTGGTGGTGAGGCGGGACGCGTAGGTGGCCGAGACCAGTTCGGCCCCGTCGCGGTAGGCGAGCAGGCTCTCGCGCAGCCGGTGCGCGAGTTCGGTCATCTGCTTGGACCATTCCTCGGCCCGGACCGGTTCGTCCATGGGCGCGAGAATGCGGTCGGCGACCGCGCCGAGCAGGGCCTGCTTGTTGGGGAAGTGCCAGTACAGCGCGCCGGGCTGGACGTGCAGCGAGGTGGCCAGGCGGCGCATGGTGAGATCCGCCAGCCCGTACTGGTCGAGGATGGCGATGGCCCCGTCGACCACGTCCGTGCGATGGAGTTGCACTGAAGAATCCGACCCTCTCGTGTTCCGGCTCACGTTCCGGGCTGCTAGCCTACCCTGAACACCGTTCAAGTTGCTCGGCCACACGGCCGGACGAAGGGATTCCCGCGGACATGACCCAGGTAGCCGTCACCACCGAAGCCGGTACCAACGCAGGCGATGACATCCTCGCCATCGCTCGCGAGCAGGTGCTCGAGCGCGGCGTCGGCCTGACCCAGGAGCAGACCCTCGCGGTCCTGCGGCTCGGCGACGAGCGGCTCGAGGAGCTGCTCGGCCTGGCGCACGACGTCCGCATGAAGTGGTGCGGCCCCGAGGTCGAGGTCGAGGGCATCATCTCGCTCAAGACCGGCGGCTGCCCCGAGGACTGCCACTTCTGTTCGCAGTCCGGCCTTTTCCAGTCGCCGGTGCGCGCCGCCTGGCTCGACATCCCCTCGCTGGTGGAGGCGGCCAAGCAGACCGCCAAGACCGGCGCCACCGAGTTCTGCATCGTGGCCGCGGTGCGCGGTCCGGACGAGCGCCTGATGGCGCAGGTCGCCGCGGGCGTCGAGGCCATCCGCAACGAGGTCGACATCCAGGTCGCCTGCTCGCTGGGCATGCTGAACCAGGAGCAGGTGGACCAGCTGGCCGCCATGGGCGTGCACCGCTACAACCACAACCTGGAGACCGCGCGCTCGCACTTCCCGAACGTGGTCACCACCCACACCTACGACGAGCGCTGGGAGACCCTGCGCATGGTGCGCGAGGCCGGCATGGAGGTCTGCTGTGGCGGCATCCTCGGCATGGGCGAATCCCTGGAGCAGCGTGCGGAATTCGCGGCCGACCTGGCCTCGCTGGAGCCCGACGAGGTGCCGCTGAACTTCCTCAACCCGCGCCCGGGCACCCCCTTCGGTGACCTCGAGGTGCTCCCGGCCGCCGACGCGCTGCGCGCCGTCGCAGCCTTCCGTCTCGCCATGCCGCGCACCATCCTGCGTTTCGCCGGCGGCCGCGAGATCACCCTCGGCGACCTGGGCGCCAAGCAGGGCATCCTGGGCGGCATCAACGCCGTCATCGTCGGCAACTACCTGACCACCCTGGGTCGTCCGGCCGAGTCCGACATCGATCTGCTCGGCGAACTCAAGATGCCGATCAAGGCGCTCAACGAAACGCTCTGAGCGAAATCCACTGAGAGAAAAAGGGGGTTCGGGGCCAATGCCCCGAACCCGTCTCGTACGGTAGGGGTGCGGGGGTTTGCATTCCCCTGGACCTGATCTGCCCGCCGAGTTCGATACGCGAAGGATCCATCGAGGTGGTCGTGGACATCGAGGAGCGCTACAACCCTTTCACGGGCAAGCGAGTCGTGCCGGGGCTGGACGATCCGGTACCCCCCGCGGCGGCCCTGGGCCTGGAGCCACCGCGCTTCTGTGAACAATGCGGACGCCGCATGATCGTGCAGGTCAGCCCCGACGGCTGGTGGGCCAAGTGCTCGCGCCACGGGGTGCTCGACTCCACGAGCCTGGAACACCGCTAGTGGCAGCCACATTCGCCGCCGAGCCGGGCGGACTACGCGTCGATGTACTGATGCGGGAAGTGCGTGCGGCGGCGGCGGTGTGTGCCGCGCTCGCCGCGGTGAGCGCTCTGGCCGGGGTGGCCTGGGCGTATCTCGCTCCGGCGGAACAACTGCTGGTGGTCGAACCCGATCGCGGCACCGCGCTGACCGGTGAGAGCCTGCACCGTTTCGACGCGCTCGCCATCTTCGTGCTGATCGGCATCGTGCTCGGCGTGCTCGGGACGGTCGCGGCCTGGCGCTGGCGGCGGGTGCGGGGCCCGGTCCTGCTGACCGGCATCATTCTCGGTTCCGCGCTCGGCGCGTTGCTCACCAAGGTGGTCGGCGAGGCGGTGGCCGAGCAGCGCCACGTCCGCCCGAGCCATCCGCCGATCCACACCATCGTGGAATTCGCGCCCTCCGTGGAGGGTTGGGCCGCCCTCATCGCGCAGCCCCTGGCCGCCGCGGTGGTGATCCTGCTGCTCGCGGCGCTGAGCACCTCCGACGATCTGGGCACCGGCGAGTACCTACCCTTCGGCGGCGCGCGCCCCGACCCGGTGATCGTCGCCCCGTCCCAGTACGGCTCCGCCATCCTCTACGGCCCCTACCCCGGCAATTCCGGTGCGCCGCAACCCCACGCGCCCCACGGCCCGGCGGTCCCCTTCGAAGCCCCCGAACCCGAAGCCCCCCGCTGACCCGAATCCGGCAATAATCGCTGGACCACGCTTGTTGTACCCCCTACCGTGTTCGCGACCACGGATTCGCACCACCCAGGGGGACCCCATGAAGACCGCACCGCCGGGCAAGTCCGCGCCGCCCGACGCCGCCGCACCGGCAGAGCGCCCGGACCTCACCGCCTGGCGTCACCGCCACGAACTCCGCAGATCCAATGCGTCCCAGCCGATCCCGAGCGGCCGCCGCTACCGGCGCACCACCAAGCACCGCGACCGTTCCCGGGGCGACTAGCCGATCAGCAGACGGCGCCGCGGCTCGCGGCCGTCGCCTCGAGAATCGTTCGCAGCAGCGGGAAGTCGATGGCTTCGGGTTTGCGGAAGCGCAGGCAGCCTTTGCCCATGTCCTTGGTATCGAGGTGCTCGGCGAAGGCCTCGCGGATGTCGCCGCGCATGAGATAGAAGGAGATGTACTGCTTCTGGCTGGCGAACGCGATCTCGGCGATGCCGTCGCGCTCGTAGACCGGCATGCCGAAATCCATGTCCTCGTGGAATCCGACGAGGGTTTCCCGGCACAGTTCGCGCAGCCGGGTCAGGGCCGGTCGCCGGTCCTCGGCCAGCTCACCGAGGTAGTCGTCGACGGTGCTCGCAGTACTCCGTGGCATGGGCTCAGAGTATGCCGATGGTTAGCTGAATGGGGTCGGTGATAGGCGTCCGGCGGTGCGAAATCGACATGACTCCTAGCTGCTGCCGCTGCCGGTATTGATTCCGAGGTAGCGCTCCAGGATCCCCTGCACGCCGTTGTAGTCGCCGATGGTGACTGTGCGCGCGGCGGTTCGGTCGCCCTGCTTGGCGGTCAGGGTGTACCGGCCGCCCTTGGATGGGATCCACGCGGTTTCGTTGGTGCACCAGCAATTGGTCGAGGGCGTGGGTGTGGCGATGACGGTGCCGTCGACGCTGATGGTGACGGGCGTGGTGAGGTCGGTCAGGAGTACGACCGAGATCCAGCAGGTTTCGGTGGACAGTTCACAGCTGTAGCGGCCGGGGTCCATCTGCATCAGGTCGATCTGGAAGTCCTGGGCGGCCGCGGTTCCGGTCGACAGCGGGATCGCCGCGGTCAGCAGGGCGGCTCCGAGTGCGGCGCGGGTGGTCGTTCTCAATGGACGTCCCCTGCGGGAAACTGGCAACCGGCGGAGATGGTGGCGCTGCCCGTCTTGCACGGGAGGGTCCGCAGGTACGCTTCGGTTCGCTGGGCGAAGGCTTCCAGCGAGTTGTTGTCCATGATCTGGATGGTGACCGACTGCGAGTCGCTGCCCTGCTGCACGGTGATGATGTTCGGGCCCGCCGTCTGCGGGACCCACAGGATCTTCAGCTCCCCGGGTTCGATCGTGCCCGATGTCGGCGTCGGCAGGGCGGAGGCGATCGTTTTCCCGTTGACGCTGAGGGTGATCGGGGTGGTCATGTCGTAGGCGTACCCGATGACCTGGCACTGTTGCGCCGTCGCCCGGCAGGCGAGCAGGTCCGTTCCGCCGCCCACCCAGAGTGAGACGTGGCCCGTCGCGGCCGTGGCCGTTCCGGTCGAGAGTTGTACCGCCGCGGCCGCGAGCGCGGCCCCCACCGCGGCGTAGCGACCGGCCTTCTTGGTGTTCATGGCCGAGAAGTATTTTTGAATAACCATTGTTTCACAAGGACTTTCGGGGACCCAGGTTTTCGGGGGGTCGCTCGTCCGCCCGCGGTGCGATGCCGGGTGTAGTGTCCGCTGAAGTCCGGATGACACACCAGGGGAGCCCATGCGGATACAGACCGATCATCCGATCGTCGATGCGGTGCTCGACCGCCATCGCGAACAGCTCGGCGCGTCGTTTCCCGCCTACCGCAATCACGTTCTGCGCAGCCTGAACTACCAGCGACTGCTGCTGGGGGAGCCGGTTCCCGATGTGGCGGCCCTGGTGTGGGCCGTGCACGACCTCGGTGTGTGGACCGCGGGGACCTGGGACTATCTCGATCCATCCGCCGACCTGGCCACCGTGCACGCCGCCGATTTCGGTATCACCGATGTCGGCACCGCGCGCCGCCTGGTCCTCGACCATCACCGGCTCCGCGCCGTCGACGACCGCCTCGTCGAGACCTTCCGCGTCGCCGACCGGATCGACGCCAGTCGCGGCCTGGTCCGGCGTCCGCTGGCCCGCGCCGACGTCGAATCCGTTGTGGCCCAACTCCCGTACGAGGGCTTCCACGCCTTCCTGGCGCGTCGGGGTGTCGCGTACGCCGTCACTCACCCGCTGCGGCCGCTGCCCATGCTGCGCTGGTAGCCGATCAGCGGACGGTGTCGGGGTTATCGGTACACGTCCGGTAGTGGGAAACCGAACTTCGCGGCCAGGGCGCGGACGTCGTGGAGGTCTTTGGCGGCGGGAGGGTAGGCGGTCTTGAAGGTGTACATCCAGCGGGCGGCGATGCAGTCGACCCGTTCACCGTCGATAGTGCCGGTGCCGGTGAGGGATTCGACGGGGTAGGCGATGCCGTAGCTCACCGCGCCGTCGGCGTCGTGTTCGAAGACGTGCAGGTCGACCGAGGCGTCCGGGCCCTTCGCCAGGACGAAGTTCCACGGGGTGTCGTCGGGTGTGGGGGAGGCGAGATAGCCCAGGTCCGTGAGGATTTCGCGGACTCGGTCGGCGTCGCGGCGATGGACCGCGATGTCGAGATCATGGTGCGGGCGGGTCTGCTCGCCCAGGAGGGCGTCCACGCACCAGCCGCCGTCGATCCAGACGGTGAGCCCGGATCGAGAGCAGGCGTGGTGCAGGGCCAGGACATCGGCGGCTCGCATGGGACGCAGCCTAGGCCGGCGGCTCAGTTGTAGTCGGTGACGAAGCCGAAGGTGAAGTGGTGTCCCTTGGCGTTGCACGAGATCGCGCCGCGGAAACCGCTGCCGTTGCAGGTCGTGCCCGCGTAGGTGATGGTGGCGTCGGGACCGTAGGGCGAGTTCGAGCCGGGGGTGGGGCCGCCGCCGGTGAGCAGCGGGCTGCCCGGGCGGCCGTGCACGCCGATCGGTCCGATCGCGGGATGGGCGGGCAGGAAAGCGGCGTCGATGGTCAGGTTGGTGACCGGCAGGCCGTACCAGCGCAGATCGATACTGGTCGCGTCGCAGCCGACGTCGCCGGTCGGCTTGATCGCGCAGTTGGCGAGGTTGGAGTAGCTGAAATAGACCGTGTCGCCGACGAGATAGGCGTTCGGATCGGCCACCACCGTCTCGGCGGACGCGACCGCGGATCCCGAGATCGACACGGCGGCCGCGGTCAGGGCGGCCCCGGCGAGGGCGGTTCCGATGCGCACGGATGCGGACATGGCACTCCTTCGATAGTGATCTTGGACGTTCATTCCACTATCGGGCGCAGCGCTTTTCGGGTTACCCGCCGCCGCTGCCACCAAAAATGGGGGCCTCAGGCGGGCGGGCGGAAGGCCGCGAATTCGTCGGTGACCCGGATCTCGGAGTCGGTGAAGCGATAGACCGCGGCGGGGCGGCCGCCGGCCCGGCCGGGGGAGGCGGTCTCGCCGGTCGGCGTGATCACCTTCCGGCGGGTCAGGACCCGCTGCAGGTTGGTGGTGTCCACGTCGTATCCCAGTGCCGCGCAGTAGATCTCACGCAGCGTGGACATGGTGAAGGTGGCGGGCGCCAGCGCGAAGGCGATATTGGTGTAGGAGAGCTTGGCGGCCAGCCGGTTTCGCGCGTGCCGCACGACGGTGCCGTGGTCGAAGGACATGGTCGGCAGGTTCGAGACCGGATGCCAGCGGGTGTCGGGCGGCAGCACCGGTTCGGCGGTCAACGGCACCAAACCCAGGTACGCCGAGGCGATGCGCCGGTCGCCGGGCACCCGGTCGGGATCGCTGAACACCCACACCTGTTCCAGGTGGGTCAGCTCGCGCACATCGACCTTCTCGGCGAGCTGGCGCGCGGCCGAGGCGTCGAGGTCCTCGCCGTCGCGCAGGCGGCCGCCGGGAAGTGACCAGGTGTCCTTGGCGGGGTCGAGGGCGCGCTCCCACAACAGGACCGCGAGTTCGGTGCGCTGGCCGGGCGGGCACCGATCCGTGACCGCGCTGCGCCGGTCCCTAGCGCTCTCACCTGCACCGATGGTTTCCGGGAAGCGACGAACCTGGAACACGGCGGTGAGCGTTTCGTGGATGGTGCTACGATGGGCCACGTTTTCGATTCTAAGTCGAAAACCGTGTGGATGCGAATCGGCGAAGTTGCCGGGCGCATGAGAGAAGGAGCCATGCCATGGCTGCAGCAGTGGGCACGCTGACCGAGCGCATCGCCGACGGGCCGTCGGGGTACACCGGTGTGGAAGCCACCCCGGACTGGGCGGCGGAGATCAAGCGGCTGGCGCGCGAGCGCAATGCCACCATCCTGGCGCACAACTATCAGCTGCCGGAGATCCAGGACATCGCCGACCATGTGGGCGACTCCCTGGCCCTGTCCCGGATCGCCGCGGAGGCGCCCGAGGACACCATCGTCTTCTGCGGTGTGCACTTCATGGCCGAGACCGCCAAGATCCTCAGCCCGGAGAAGACGGTCCTCATCCCGGACGAGCGGGCGGGCTGCTCGCTGGCCGACTCCATCACCGCCGACGAACTGCGCGCCTGGAAGGCCGAGTACCCGGACGCGCTGGTGGTCTCCTACGTGAACACCACCGCCGCGGTGAAGGCCCTGACCGACATCTGCTGCACCTCCTCCAACGCCGTCGACGTGGTCGCCTCCATCGACCCCGACCGCGAGGTGCTGTTCCTGCCGGACCAGTTCCTGGGCGCGCACGTCAAGCGCGTGACCGGCCGCGAGAACATGCACATCTGGATGGGCGAGTGCCACGTGCACGCGGGCATCAACGGCGACGAGCTCAACGAGCAGGCGCGCACCCACCCCGACGCCGAGCTGTTCGTGCACCCCGAATGCGGTTGCGCCACTTCGGCTCTGTACCTGGCGGGCGCGGGTGAGTTCCCGGCCGACCGGGTGCACATCCTGTCCACCGGCGGCATGATCGACGCCGCCAAGGCCGCCAAGTCCAGTCAGGTCCTGGTCGCCACCGAGGTCGGCATGCTGCACCAGCTGCGCAAGGCCGCCCCGGGCATCGACTTCCAGGCCGTCAACGACCGCGCGTCCTGCAAGTACATGAAGATGATCACCCCCGCCGCCCTGCTCCGCTGCCTGGTGGAGAACCGCGACGAGGTCCACGTCGATCCCGAAACCGCCGCCCTGGCCCGCAATTCGGTGCAGCGCATGATCGAGATCGGCAACCCGGGCGGCGGCGAGTAGCCACGCCCGCCCCGTCGGGGGAGGGATGAGCAAGTGAACACATCGATTTCGGTCACCTGGGAAGCCGAGGCCGACCTCGTCGTGGTGGGTGGTGGCGTGGCCGGGCTGACCGCCGCGCGCACCGCCTCCCGGCACGGGCTGCGGGTGCTGACCCTGAGCAAGGGCGGACCCACCGACACCTCGACCCAGTACGCGCAGGGCGGGATCGCGGTGGTCGCGCCGGACGGGGATTCGGTGGAATCCCATGTGCACGACACCGTGGTCGCCGGCGCCGGACTGTGTGACGTCGAGGCGGTGCGGTCCATCGTCGAGGGCGGTCAGCAGGCGGTCGACGCGCTGACCGACCTGGGCGCGGTCTTCGACCTGGGCCGTGACGGCGAGGTGTCGCGCACCCGTGAGGGCGGGCACAGCACCCGCCGCATCATCCACGCGGGCGGCGACGCCACCGGCGCGGAGGTGCAGCGGGCCCTGAACGCCGCCGGACTGCCGGTGATCTTCGGGGCCGCCGTCCTCGACATCGTCACCGGACCCGAGGGCGTGCGCGGCGTGATCGCGCTGTCGGACAAGGGCTTCGGCATCGTGCACACGCCCGCGGTCCTGCTCGCCACCGGCGGCCTCGGCCAGCTCTACGCGTGCAGCACCAATCCCGCGGGCGCGACCGCCGACGGCATCGCGCTGGCGTTGCGGGCCGGGGCGCTGGTCTCGGATCTGGAGTTCCTGCAGTTCCATCCGACCGTGCTGTTCACCCCCGGCGGTCTCGGCCGCCGCCCGCTGATCAGCGAGGCGGTCCGCGGCGAGGGCGCGATCCTGGTCGATTCCCGGGGCGATTCGGTGACCGCGGGCGTGCACCCGCTCGGCGACCTGGCCCCGCGCGATGTGGTGGCCAAGGCCATCGCGGCCCGCATGCACGAGCTCGGCGACGACCACGTCTACCTCGACGCCCGCGCGCTCGAGGGCTTCCCGCAACGCTTTCCGACCATCACGGCCTCGTGCCGGGCGGCGGGCATCGACCCGACCACCGACCTGATCCCGGTCGCGCCGGCCGCCCACTACCAGTGCGGCGGCATCCTCACCGACACCTCCGGCCGCACCACGGTGCCCGGCCTGTACGCCGCCGGTGAGGTGGCCCGCACCGGGCTGCACGGCGCGAATCGCCTGGCCTCCAACAGCCTGCTCGAGGGCCTGGTGGTCGGCGAGCGCGCGGGTACGGCCGCCGCGGAACGGCAGGGCATGTCGGCCCCGATCTCCGAGGTCGGCCCGCTGCGGTTCCCGCGCGCGGACCGGAAACTGTTGCAGGAGCTGATGACCGAACGCGCCGGGGTGGTCCGCGACGGCGACGGGCTGCGCGCCGCCATCCTGCGCATGCTCGGCCTGGTCTCCGACAACGAGGCTCCCGACATCACCGTCGAGTGGGCGCTGAACCGCGGGGCGGCGGAGGCCGACGGGTCCGACGACCCGGCGCGCGTGGATCGGGCGGGCGTGCCCGCCGACGCGGCCGCGGCCTTCCTGCGCGACCTGGAGGATTCGGCCCTCACCCTCACCGCCCGCGCGCTGCTGGTCGCCGCGGCGGCCCGCACCGAGAGCCGCGGCTGCCACACCCGCTCGGACTATCCGGACCCGCGGGAGGAGCTGCGCCGCAGCACCACCGTGCGGCTGGGTTCCGACGGCCGCCCGAAGCTGGTCACCGAGGACGCGGAGGCGGCGCCCACGTGGGGCCGCGACGTTATCCCCGCCGCGTCGTGAGCGGCGTCAGAGAACAAGGAGTGCTGTCATGACCCTCGATGCCGGACTCGATCGCGACGAACTGGTCGCGTTGATCCGCACCGCCCTCGACGAGGATCTGCGGTACGGCCCGGACATCACCACCCTGGCCACGGTGCCCGCGGACGCGGTGGCCAAGGCGGGCATGGCTTCCCGGCAGCCGGGCACCGTCGCCGGGCTGGACGTCGGGCTGCTGGTGCTCGACGAGGTGCTGGGGGCGGGCAACTACGAGGTGACCGGGCGCGTGCCGGACGGCACCCGGGTGCAGCCGGGCGACACCGTGCTGAGCCTGGTCGCGCCGACGCGCGGGCTGCTGACCGCCGAACGCACGCTGCTGAATCTGGTGTGCCACCTGTCCGGCATCGCCACCGCGACCGCCCAGTGGGTGGACGCCGTCGAGGGCACCGAATGCCGGATCCGCGACAGCCGCAAGACCTTGCCGGGCCTGCGCGCGCTGCAGAAGTACGCGGTGCGGGTCGGCGGCGGCGTGAACCACCGCATGGGTCTCGGCGACGCCGCGCTGATCAAGGACAACCACGTGGTGGCCGCGGGCTCGGTGGTCGCCGCGCTGCGCGCCGTGCGGGAGCTGGACCCGGACATCGAGTGCGAGGTCGAGGTGGACAGCCTCGAACAGCTCGACGCCGTGCTCGCCGAGGACGTGGAACTGGTACTGCTGGACAACTTCCCGCTGTGGGCCACCCAGGCGGCGGTGCAGCGCCGCAACACCCGGTCGCCGCGCACCAAACTCGAGTCCTCGGGCGGGCTTTCGCTGGACATGGCCGCCGACTACGCGCGCACCGGCGTCGACTACCTGGCCGTGGGCGCGCTCACCCACTCGGTCCGGGTGCTCGATCTCGGCCTGGACATGTAGCGCGGAAACCGTTGCGTCGACGCGGCCCCGGGGTGTCATTCGCCCGGGGCCGCGTCGCTGCTCGGAGCCGGTTCAGGCCCGGGGAAGGGGCGGGTCGACGAGCCAGCCGATGCCCCCGCAGCCGGTGCACAGGATGGCCGAACCCGCCTCGGAATAGCCTGCGGCCCCGGTGCCTTCGCACCATCCGCAGTACCGCCAGCCCCGATTCGGGTGGACGGTGTCGAGCAGGATATTGAGAAACCCTTGGATCGCCATGCAGAGTGGATCCCCTCGCTGGGCAGCAAACGACCCAAGAATGCGCGTCGGCTCCGGGCAATGTCCAGCAAAAGCCAGGGGGGCTTTACAGACCGAATTCCCTTGGGTCCAACCGCAGCACCTGACATGCCTCGCGAATCACCGTGGCCGCGTGTGCTCCGAGTTCGCCATCGGTTCGCCCCACCGTCAATCCGATGCGCAGCACGGCGGCCGCCTGGTCGGGATACTCGGTGGCCTTGGCGATCTGGGCCATCACGTAGGCGTGGCCGAACGCCGGATCCATGATGAGCCGGGCGCAGTTGTCCTCGAACCGGTTTCGCAGGTCCTCGGCGGGCCGGCGGCCGAGCACCTCGTGCGCCCCGACCATCTGCGCGACCCGCATCCGCGCCGCCGGATCGATACGGCCGTCGGTCGCGGACAACACCGCGCACATGCCCAGCGCCGCATCTCGGAAGGCATCGCCCCACTGCTCGTCGAGCCCTCCCGGCAACCTGGTGAGATGCGGTGCGGGCCGCGCGTCCGGGGATCCGGCGGGCGCGGCGGCGGCCGGATCGGTGCGCGGGGCAGCCGGGGAGACCAGCCGATTCGAGAACGCCATGACACACACTCCGAAGAAATGGCCGAACCCGTGGACCTCCCCGAGTCCGGGCCCGGATCGTGCGAACAACACGGTCGACAGTAACAGTCCGCCGTGGCGGGGCCCGCAGAAATTCTCCGAATACTCGCGCACAGCAACCGCGTTCGGCGCGCCCGTGATCATCGGGCGCGCCGTGCGCGGGGGCCGGACGGTCAGGCGGACAGTTCGCGTTCCAGCGGCGTGCGGAAGCGGGGGATCGGGCGGACCTCGCCGTACCAGCCGCGCAGCCGGTCCGCCTCGGCGGCGATGGCGCGCTCGGCGTCGGCGCCGACATCCTCGAGCAGCCGCCAGGCGATGTCGCCGTCCGGTCGCTGCGCCCAGCCGCCGACGATGCGACCGTCCCACCACACCGACGGGCCGATATTGCCGTTGCGGTCGAACAGGGCGGGCTGATGCGGTCCCAGATACCAGTCGCGCGATTGCCAGCCCATCGGCGTGGGATCCAGCGCGGGCAGCAACGCCGCCCACGGTTCCGGGGCGGGTGTGAGCTCCAGATCGTCGGCCAGCACCAGGCCGGTCTCCCCGCCCAGGTCCACCTCGACCGTGTCCACCAGCGCCAGCGCCTTGCGGACCTCGCCCAGCGTCCAGCCGGTCCACCATTTGAGATCGCTCACCGGCGCGGGACCGAAGGCGCGCAACCACTTCCGGACCAGCTCGGCGCGAGCCTCCTCGACCGGCATGACCGCGATCCCATCGGGCAGCCAGGATTCGATGGGCGCCCAGGTGTATTGGCTGCTGGACCAGGTCCCATTGGGACGGCCGCGCACGATTCGGCCCTCGCAGCCGAGCGTGACCAGCACCCAGGTGGTGATATTGGTGGGCTTGGAGTACGGCTTGCCCGGCGCGGTGTCCACCTGGGTTCGCAGCTCGGGCACCGCCTTGCTCAGCTGCGCTCCCGTCGCCGCCCCGCGGGCCAGCAAGGCGTCGTGCGTCTTCGACTCGACCGCGTTCCACCACTTCACGACATTGCCGGGCACCGCGCCGGACTGTTCCAGATAGCGCCCATAGGTCTTGCGCTGCTTGTGCGCCAGCGCGTCGGCGACCGCGGCCTGCAGCACCGGCACCAGATCGACGGGTGCGACGAACATGGTGCGCCGCATGGCCAGCATGCGCAGCAGGATCCGGTCGTCGTAGAGCGACTTCTCCACGTGGCCGGTCTCCAGGTCCGCCGAGCGCGCCGCGACCGACAGGTACACGGTGGCCGGGTCGGTCGCGTGCAACACCACCAGGGACCGCACGATCGACTCGACCGTGTCGCCGCGTTCCGCCGCCGCCAGCCGGTGCCGCACCCCGAGTCGAGCCCGCCGCTCCGCGGCATCCATCGAACGCATGGTCGAATCCTAGCCGCCGGCAGCCTGATTCGGGCACACCCCGGCACATCCGTTCCGGCGCGCCGACCGGCCCGGCGTGGGTTCCCGACCGGACCGCCCGGACATGCGACGATGCCGGACGTGCGTGCTCATCGGCGAGGGTTGCGGGTAATCGGTGCGGTCGCGAGTGTGGTGGCGGCGGCCATGGTCGGGCTACCGGGCATCGCGGGCGCGGCCGACGACGGCGTGTCCATGCGGCCGATCAGCCTCACCGTGGACGGCGAGACCGCCACCGGCCGCGTCTACGAACCCGAGGGCGGGGCCCGCGCGCTCATCGTGGCGGTGCACGGCCACGACGGCAGCGCGAGCGACTTCCCCGACTACATGGCCTCGATCGTCAACAACACTGGCGCCGCCCTGGTCACCATGGACCAGCGCTCCGACTCCGGCGCGTGGCGCACGGGGGAGTGGAACGTGTGGGCGGGCTGGCGCGACACCGTCGCCGCCACCCAGTGGTACCGCGGCGCACACCCCGGCCTCGGACCCACCGTGCTGTGGGGCTGGAGCCAGGGCGGCGTCACCAGCGGACTGGCCGCCGCCTACGCCCCGCCCGGCACCTACGACTACTGGGTCGACACCTTCGGCCACGCCGGGGATCTCACCGCCTGGCTGGAAGCCAACCTGGCCGGCAAGCAACTGCGGCCGGAGATCGAACGCGATGCGGGCGGCTGTATTCCGCTGACCTGCCCGCAGGCCTACATCGACCGCTCGCCGGTGCTCATGCCCGGCCGCATCGACGTCCAGCGGGCGGTGCTGGTGCACGGCACCGCGGATACGGTGGTGCCCTACACCAGTTCGATGGAGATGCGCGCCGCGCTGATGCTCGCGGGCAAGCGGGTGTCCATGTACACCGTCGTCAGCGGCCGCGATCTCGACGGCCGCGTCGTGCCCGGCGAGCACGGCATCAATCCGGTGTTCTTCGAATCCGGTTGCGCGGTCATGCGACTGCTGCAGGGCACCGAACCCCTCGGCGGCGACCACGACTACACCATCGATGTCGGCGCGGGCGTCAACACCGCCCCGCCGGCCCCGGCGAACGCCAAATGCGCGGCCTGACAGCCGGTCCCGCGCGCAACCGGTTACCGCTCCCGGCGTCGCGCCCCGCGTGGGCCGACCGCCGTGCCACACGATCGGGCGCCGAACACTAGGCTCGGCCCCGGCATCGGCAGGGCGAGACGGGATGAAGCGCAATGAAAGTCGTGGTGGCGGGAGCGACAGGGGCGATCGGGCGGCCATTGGTGACGGCGCTGCGCGCCCGCGGGCACCAGGTGTACGCGCTCACCCGTGACGGCCGCGGCGCGGAGGTCGCGCGGACGCTCGGAGCCACCCCGCTGGTCGCCAATGTGATGGATCGCTCGGAGCTGTTGCGCGCCACCGAACGGCTCACCGCCGACGCGGTCATCCACGAGCTCACCGCCTACCGGAACTCGCCGCCCACCCACTACCACTCGCCGGGCCTGCTGCGCACCAACGCCTTACGCGAGACCGGCGGCAAGCACCTGGTGGAACTGGCCCAGCGCGCGGGCGCGCGCCGGTACCTGACGCAATCGGTGATCTTCGGCTACGGCATGCGCGACCACGGCCCGCGGCCGGTGACCGAGCAGGACCCCTTCGGCCGCATCCCCGGCGACGTCAACGACGGCCTCATCGGGGCGCTGCACGAGGCCGAATGCCACGCCTGGCGGGCGCCCGGCATCGACGGAATCGCGCTGCGCTACGGCGTCTTCTACGGACCCGGCGCGTCCGCGTCCTTCACCCGCGCCCTGCGGCGACGGCTGTTCCCGCTGCCCAGCGCGACCACCGGGCACACCGGCTTCGTGCACGTCGAGGACGCCGCCGCCGCGACCGTGGCCGCGCTCGAACGCGGCGTGCCCGGCCAGGCGTACAACATCGTCGACGACGAGCCCGCCACCTGGGAGGCCATGTTCGACGCCGCCGCCGCGGCCGTCGGCGCGCGCCCGCCGCTGCGGGTGCCGCCGCGCCTGATGCGCATCACCTCCCCGCTGACCGCGGCCCAGATGCTCGACTTCTCGCTCCGCCCCTCCAATGCCAAGGCCCGGGCCGAACTGCGCTGGGCGCCGCGCTATCCGAGCTACCGCGAGGGACTGCGCACCCTGGCGCGCGTCCACGCCTGACCCGGCGGTCCGGTCGCGTCGGAACACAGCCGCGCCCACTACCGTTGATCACCACGGAAGACGGATGATCCACGCGAATCGGGCGCGAAGGAAGGCAGTGATGAACACACCGGCGGACCCCACCTACACCTGGCTGGGCGCGGAGCTCGACCTCGACGCCTACCTGGACCGGATCGGATTCACCGGTGCGCGCACGCCCACCCTGGAGACCCTGCGCGCCCTGGTGCGCGCCCACACCACCACGATCCCGTTCGAGAACCTCGAGATCATCCTCGGCCGCGGCATCCCCCTGGACGTGGAGGCGCTGCAGGACAAGCTGATCCGGCGGCGGCGCGGCGGCTACTGCTACGAGAACGTCGGACTGTTCGCGGCCGCGCTGGAACGGCTCGGTTTCGAGTTCACCGCCATGTCCGGCCGGGTCACGCTGGGAGCGACCGGCCTGCGCCCGCCCACCCACGCGCTGCTGCGGGTGAAGACCGCCGACGACGACCGGCTGTGGCTGTGCGACGTCGGTTTCGGCTTCGGCCCCCTGGAACCGATCGAGCTGGCCCCCGACCGCGGTGAATTCGGCGCGGGCGCATGGCGTTTCCGGCTGGAGCGGACCACCGATGCGGTCGGCGGCGAGCTGTGGACGCTGTACCAGTTCGGGAAGGACGGCTGGGTGGACCGGCACACCTTCGCCATCACCCCGCAGTATCGGGTCGATTTCGCGGTCGGGAACCACTACGTGTCCACCTCGGCGCGTTCGCCGTTCACCATGCGGCCCTTCGTGCAGCGCTTCCTGCCCGACGTGCACCACCAGATCGACGGCACCACCTGGACCACGCACCATCCCGACGGGTCGGAGGAGGTGCGTGAGCTAGAGGTCGCCGAGCTGCCCAAGGTGCTCGCGGAGGTCTTCGATATCGAGCTCGATGCCGACGACGCCGCCCGGTTGGTCCGCGCGGAGTGGGCCGCGGCGGTGAAAAGTAGCTGAACTCGATCGGTGTGTGGGAGCAAACACGCACCAAACCGATCGGTCTATGTCTGGTCATGTATGGGTCGCGACCAGCGCATACGCCGACCCGGTCACAAGCGGGTCGCCGACGGGCGGCGCAGATCTCATCGAGATCTCCGCCATATCTCACGCTGACGTCGGCGATCCGCGCGTCGCCCGCTACACTCGTGCGGGGAAACGCGCGGGCAACCGCATTGTCACAGTCATCTCGAAGAACCTCGGAGTAGTGCCATCGAAACCGGCCAAGTGATCGCAGGGCATTACCGCCTGGTCGAACGGATTGGTAGCGGCGGCACAGGTGTCGTCTGGCGAGCCGTCGACCAGCGGCTGGAACGTTCCGTCGCGATCAAGCAGATCCTCACCCAGCCGAGCCTGTCGGACGCGGACAAGGACATCGTCAAGCAGCGGGCCGCGCGCGAGGCGCGCAACGCGGCCCGCTTCCAGCATCCGAACGCCATCGTCGTCTTCGACATCACCGAGCACGAGGGCGACCCGTGCTTGATCATGGAGTACCTGCCCTCGCAGAGCCTCGCCGTGGTGCTGTCCGCGCAGGGCACGCTGCCGCTGCCGCAGTGCGCGCGCATCGGCGAACAGGTGGCTTCCGCGCTGATCGCCGCGCACCGCGCCGGCATCGTGCACCGTGACGTCAAGCCCGGCAACATCCTGCTCGGCGACAACGGCGCGGTGAAGATCACCGACTTCGGCATCGCCAAGTCCAAGGGCGACGTCACCCTCACCGCCACCGGGCTCATCTCCGGCACCGCCGCCTACCTCGCCCCCGAGGTCGCCCGCGGCGCCGAACCGACCCCGGCCGCCGACGTCTTCGCCTTGGGCGCCACGCTCTTCCACGCGCTGGAAGGCGAACCGCCCTACGGCACCAACCCGAATCCGCTGGCCTTGCTCTACGCCGCGGCCAACGGTCAGATCAGCGAGCCGCGCAATGCCGGGCCGCTGTCGGACCTGCTGCTCAGCCTGCTCAGCTTCGAGCCGGAGGACCGGCCGAGCATGCTCGACGTGCGCGACATCATGGCCGAATTCGCCGAGGTCGGCCCGGACGCCGAGGCCACCCGCGTGCTCGCCGCCCGCCGCTCCGGCCCGATCACCCCGCAGGGCAGCGCCGCGCCGCGCCAGCAGACCCGGCAGATGGAACGCCGTTCGTCGGCCAACGCCGACATCCCGACCGGCGCCATGAGCCAGGCCCAGCTGCTCGAGACCCCGCCGCCGCGGCCGGTCCCCAACGGCGGCCCGCCGACCCGCAATCACCCCGCGCCGGAACCGGATTCGGAGCCCGGCGGCAAGAAGAAGCTGGTCTGGATCCTGCTCGCCGCGGTCGTCGTGGTGGCCGGCGGCATCGTCTACGGCATGATAAGCGACTCCGGCTCGAACGACTCGCCCGGCGCGGGCGGCGCCACCACCTCGGTGAAGGCCTCGACCTCGGCCAGCTCCACCAAGGGCACGCCCTCGGGCCTGGGCCAGACCAAGAGCGCCTCGACCGTGAGCGTCGGCAATGGCGCGGACGCCGTGGACAAGTTCTACGACGCCCTCACCTCGCAGCGGTACCAGGAGGCGTGGACCCGGCTCACCCCGGCCGCGCAGCAGGTGTACGGCAGCGCGACGGCGTTCCAGACCTACTGGACGAACAATCCGATCAGCCGCTACTCGACCATCGAGGGCGCCCGCGGGACCGACAGCAACAATCCCGATGGCTCCGTGGACATCTCGCTGGCCAGCCTGAGCACCAAGAACAGCGGCAGCAAGTCGGTGACGCTGCGGGTCGTCGACAGCGGCGGCTCCCTGCTGATCGACAGCGACACCAAGTAGCCCGATCGCTCGAACCACCTGCGCCGCACCGGATCACCGGTGCGGCGCAGTGCTTTCCGGGGGTCCTGCCCGGGTCGGCTAGTGGTGGGTGGCCGGATCCGCGGCGAGCGAGGCCAGCAGGCGCAGGGCGTCGGCGCTGGGGGAGCCCGGCTCGACGTGATGGGCGACCAAGGCCTGATCGGGATCGTCGGGCAGGCGCAGGGTTTCGTAGCCCAGATCGAGGCGGCCCACGATCGGGTGCCGGTAGATGTGGCGGCCGTGGGTCTTGTCCTTGAGCTCGTGGCGTTCCCACAGAGCGGCGAATTCGGGGCTCGCGGAGTTCATTTCGGCGATCAGCGCGGTGATGCGGGGGTCGCCGGGATTGCGGGCGGCGTCCACCCGCAGATACGCCACGGTGTCGGCGGCCTTGTCGTCCCAGTCCTCGTAGAGGTCCTTCGCGCCCTCGTCCAGGAACACCAGGTGCAGGAAGTCGCGCTGCTCGGGGGCGATCGCGCCGAAATCGCCGATCAGGGCCGCCGCCAGGCGATTCCACGCCAGCACGCTCACCCCGCGGCCCACGATGTAGGCGGGCACGTCGTGGGCGGCGTCCAGCAGCCGCCGCAAGCCCGGGCGCACCTGCTGCGCGGCGGGCGGCTCCTCACCCGACCACGGGCGGGCCAGCAGGTAGAGGTGGTCGCGCTCGACCTGGTTCAAGCGCAGCGCCCGCGCCACCGCGTCCAGCACCGACTCCGAGAACTGCAGACTGCGTCCCTGCTCCAGGCGCACATAGTGATCCACGCTCACCCCGGCCAGCAGCGCCAGCTCCTCGCGCCGCAGTCCCGGCACCCGGCGGCGGGCCCCGTGCGAGACCAGGCCCACCTCCTCCGGGCTCAGCCGGGCGCGGCGGGAGCGCAGGAATTCACCGAGTTCGGCGCGACGGTCCAGGGTCATGGAACCAGGTAACCACGCGGGCCCCGGGTTTCATCCTGGTCATGCCGTGCCCAGGCAGACGCCGCACTGTTTGCCGCGCCCGGATCGGACGACTGTAGTGCTCAGCGCCGCACACCACGGCGGACACCGACTCCCGAGGAGCACAGCATGACCTCCCTTCCGACCCGTCAGCTCGGGACCACCGACATGCGCATCAGCCGAATCGGTTTCGGCGCGTGGGCACTCGGCGGCGCGGGCTGGCGCTACGCCTGGGGCGCGCAGGACGACGCCGGCTCGATCGCCACCCTGCGCCGCGCCATCGACGCGGGCGTGAACTGGATCGACACCGCCGCTGTCTACGGGCTCGGCCACTCAGAGGAAGTGGTCGGCAAGGCGATCGGCGACCTGTCCGAGGCCGACCGGCCCTTCGTCTTCACCAAGGCCGGGCTGGTCTGGGACGAGAACGACCGCGCCGCCGCGCCCCGGCGGATCATGGCCGCCGCCAGCGTGCGCCGCGAGATCGAGGACTCGCTGCGGCGACTGGACGTCGAACGCATCGACCTGTACCAGGTGCACTGGCCCGACACCGGTGCCTCCCTGGACTTCTCGGACCCGGACGGCGTGGCCGACGCCGTGGTCACCCCGCTGCACGAGTACTGGCAGACCATGGCCGACCTGGTCACCGAGGGCAAGGTCCGCGCCATCGGCCTGTCCAACCACGACGTCGGACAGCTCGAACTCGCCGAGTCCATCGCCCACGTCGACGCCATCCAGCCCCAGTTCTCCCTGATCAAGCGCGCCGCCGCGGGCGAATTGGCCTGGGCCGCAGCCCATCACACCGGCGGCATCGTCTACCAGCCCCAGCACTCCGGCCTGCTGACCGGCGCCTTCTCCGCCGAACGCGTCGCCGCCCTGCCCGACGACGACTGGCGCAAGGGCTTCCCCGAATTCACCACCGACCTCCACCGCAACCTCGCCCTGGTCGAAGCGCTGCGCCCCCTCGCTGCCGCCCACCACACCACCGTCGGCGCCCTCGCCATCGCCTGGACCCTCACCTGGCCCGGCGTCACCGGCGCGATCGTCGGCGCCCGCACCCCCGCCCAGGTCGACGGCTGGATCGACGCCGCCACACTGGACCTGACCCCCGCCGACCTCGACACCATCGCCACCGCCCTGCGCACCACCGGCGCGGGCGAAGGCCCGATCACCCACTGACACACCCCACACCGAACCAGAGGAGCACACCATGACCCTGCACGTCGTCGCCGAACTGCGCGTCACCGCCGGAAACGAGGACCGCCTGCGCACCGCCCTGGAAGCCATGATCGAACCGTCCCTGGCCGAACCCGGCTGCCTGTCCTACCAGCCCTTCACCAACCCCAACGACCCCGCCCACATGGTCGTGGTCGAGGAATGGCAGGACGCCGACGCCCTCGAGAAGCACTTCGCCACCGACCACTTCCAGCACGTGGCGGGGGTTCTGGAGGGCATCGTCGCCGAGCCGATGATCATCCGCCGCCTGGTCGCCGAATAGCGGTCGCGAAGCCCGTGCCCCCGCACTCCACGGCGGGGGCACGGCCGTCGAGTCCTGCTCGACGCGCCGGACTTATGCGACGATGCCGCTAGGCGTACCGTCAAGTCTGTGAGCAGTGGCGCCGTTCCCGCGGCAGGGGTTGAAGGCTCGGACCTGTGGGCCCGGGCTTTCGCGGCACTGTACGACCCTCTGCTGTGGATGGGCGAGAAGGCGGGTATGAGCACTCGTCGGCGAAATTTGCTCAGCCGTGCGAGGGGGCGGACAGTCGAACTCGGCAGCGGTACCGGCCTCAACCTGGGGTACTACCCGGACGGCCTCGACGAGCTGATCTTGACCGAACCGGAGGCCGCGATGCGTACGCGGTTGGCGCGGAGGCTGAGTCGGAGCCGCCTTCGCGCACGCGTGCTCGACGCAACGGCGGAACACTTGCCGTTCGCGGATGAAACCGTGGATACGGTCGTCTCAACGCTCGTATTGTGCACCGTCGATGACCCTGATCCGGTGTTGCGGGAGATCGGACGGGTGTTGCGTCCCGGCGGCCGGCTGCTGTTTCTCGAGCACGTCCGCTCCGATTCGCCTCGGCTTTCCCTTTGGCAGGACCGCCTCGCCGGCCCTTGGCGCCGGTTCGCAGAGGGCTGTCATTGCAACCGCGCCACCCTCGAGCTGCTCCGGGCGTCGGGGCTGAAGGTCGAAGACGTGCAAGAAATGTCGTGGCGGGCCATGCCCCCGATTGTTCGACCGCTGATCACGGGCGTGGCCACCAAAAACGAAATCTGATTGCGGCCAGGAGTGAATGTTCCAGCGGGCCTGCCAGTCCTTTCCTGGTGAGATATCCCGACGCCCGCACGGCGGTGGATACTTATCGGCCAGCGAGTCCACACTCGTTCGGCGCCGGATGTATCCGATGTCGTGTGCTGCTCAGTCGGTGATGTGGTCGAAGTCGATGAGCAGGTGTCGGGGGCCGCGGAAGATCTGGCTTCGCCGATAGGGTGGCGGATCGACGACCAGGCGGGGTGTGGCGACGCGGCGTAGGAAGGTCTCCATCGCGAGGTTGACTTCGAGTCGTGCGAGCGGACCGCCGAGGCACGTGTGGATGCCGCTGCCCCAGCCGAAGTGTTCGTTGTCGGGGCGTTGGATATCGAATCGGTTCGGGTCGGAGAATCGGTTCGGGTCGCGGTTGGCGGCGGCGTAGATCAGATGCACCGCTGCCCCTTTCGGGATGACGGTGCCGGCGATGTCGATATCGGCGGTAGCGCTGCGGCTGGGAAAGAACTGCACTGCGGCCTGCAGCCGCTGGACCTCTTCGATCGCGCGTGGGAGCAGCTCCGGTCGGTGGCGTACCTGGTCGTAGGACCCGGGGTTGCGCAGCAACGTCATCACAGAATTGGCGATGGTGTTGACCGTCGAGTCGTGACCGGCGACGAGCAGCAGCAGCGCATTCGACAATGCCTGCTCAGCGGGCATCGGACCATCGGGGCCGTCGTCATGGATCAGTTCGGACAACAAGCCCGGCCCGGGCTCGCGCTGGAGCTGCTCGATCAAGTCGGCCAGATAGTGCATGAGTGCGTCACGGCTTGCACGGGACTTCGCGGCACGGGCCTGGCCTTCCTCGGTGGTCGCGTCCGGACCCAGATCCACGCCGGTCAACATGTCGTTGATCCAGGCATGGAGCATGGGTTCGTCGGCGAGCGGGACCCCGAGGATCTTGCAGATGACCATCACCGGCACGGGGTACGCGTAATCCTCGACGACGTCCATCCGGGTCTTGCCACCGGCCTTGATGCGGTCGAGCAGTCGGTTGCACAGATCGACGATGCTCGGTTCCATGCCGGGGATGACATCGGGCGCATGCGGTGGGCCGAAGTGGCGCATGACCTGCCGACGCGCTCGATCGTGCTCGGGGGGATCGGAGACGATGATGCTCGGCCGGCGCCCGTAGGCCCGCATATCCTCGGCGCCGGGTTCCGGGCCGGTGCCCGCGCTCAGGGCAGCGCCCAGCGGGCTGCGGCTGATGTCGGAGCTGATCCGGGGGTCGTGCGCCAGCGCCAGCAGTTCCTGGTAGCCGGTCACGACATATAGATTCTCGGCCACTCGCGCGACGGGGGTTCGGCGCAATTCGTCGAAGAACGGATACGGGTCGGCGCGGTGTTCGTACTTCATCGCCTCCGCCCAGGCGGTTGCTGCAGTCATGCCGGCTCCCTTGTCCAGTGGAACTCGGCGCCCCGTGAGGTGGGGTCGTGGCCGGTCAGCACCACGTCGGGAATCTCGGTCGGCACTCGCGGGTCGGGGAAGCGGGCCGGCATCGGTGACGGGTCGGGTGCTCGGTCGTAGCCCGGCGGCGGTGGCGGGAACGGTGCTGAGCGCTCGATCATCGCCGCGTAGTACGGCAGCCATTTGCCATGATCGAACGTCACCGCCCCGACAATGCGGCCGCGGCGGCCGTAAGCCGCGGCGAAGCGATAGTCCTCGGGAGAGCCCTGGGTGAACACGATCTCATCGCCGAACGAGCACACCCCCACCCCTTTGATGTTCACCCCGAATTGCGCGGACCAGAACGAAGGCAGCGGCAAATGTGGTCGGCGCTCGGTCTCCAGGCTGATCATGTTGTTCGCGGCGACCTGCGCCCCGAACACCGCGTTGTCCCAGTGCTCCATCGAGATGAACTGATACTCGTACAGCACGTGCGGCTGGCGCGCGATATCCCCGGCCACGAAAATGTTGTCGGTCACCACCCCGTTGACGTCGAACGCCCGGCAGCCCGCATCGCAACCGACTCCCCAGAAGCCGGCGGCCAACCCGGCCCCCGCCAGCCACTCGACGTTACGGATCGACCCCAAGGACGCCACCACCACATCCACATCCAGCACGGTCCCATCCGACAGCCGGGCCCGGCGCACATGCCCGTCGGCGTCGCCATCGAGCCCTTCCACCGACACGCCGGTGCGCAAGTCGACGCCGGCGTCGCGCTGCATCCGGGCGGCGATGTCGGCGATCACCCCGCCCAGCGGCCCTACCAGCGGCCCGCCTCCACGTTCGGCGACGGTCACCGGCAGCCCCAGCTCGCGGCACACCGAAGCCATCTCGGAGCCGACGAACCCCGAGCCGACGACGAGCACCCGTTTCGGGTTCGAATGCAGCGCCGCCTGCAGCCGGGCCGCGTCATCGCAGGTGCGCACCGTGAAGACCCCCTCCAGTGCGGCCTCGGCCGGGTTGAACCACGGTCGTGCCCGGACACCGGTGGCGATGAGCAGCCGGTCGTAGGGCACCGTATCCCCGGTGGCCAGCACAACCTGCTTGTTCACCCGGTCCAAACCGGTCGCGGCCACACCCAACCGCCACTGTGCGTCGATGGCCCGCATCCGGGGAAGCTTGGTGTGATCGGCGCGAACCCAGCCCTCGAGGACCTGCTTGGACAACGGCGGGCGATCATACGGTTCGTGCGGCTCATCACCGATGAGAGTCAAAGGACCGTGGAAGCCCTTGTCCCGCAAGGCCTCCGCGGCGCGAAGCCCGGCCAGTGACGCCCCCACGATCACGATCCGCCCCTCGGCCCGAAACGTCCTGACCAGGTCCGCGGCCAGCGACGCGGTGCTCATGCCGCGGGCTCCGGCCCCTCGGGGATAACGGGCTCCGACCCGTCGGGGGTGTACGTTTCCACGACGATCGCCTGGACCGGGCACGACGCCGCCGCCCGCAACACGCGCCGGCGTTGCGCGTCATCAGGGTTGGGGTCATACGCCAGCGCCTCCTCACCCAGCATCTCGAGCACATCCGGCGCCAGTGGAACGCACTGCGCGTACCCCTGGCACCTGTTCAGATCGACCACGATGCGCATTCGCTCAGCTCCTCATCCGAACCCCATGTCCCGATGTGGTCATCCCCTGCGAAACCGCTGCGGGCCCGAAACACGTACGCCCTCAGAGGTTGACGTGAACTTTCAGAAGACGATCACGCCCTGAAGTGCCGATGCCGGGTGGGCCCCTCATACAGGACTCGGAGCACCCGAGGCCGAGGTTCTGCCATGTGCCAACCGGCAACCACCCGCCACTTCAGCTTCCCATCCAACAAAGGCACCGCACCACCGCCACGCCACCTGGATTCCGGGCAGAGGGATCTGGATTCACTGTCGAGCACGAACCACACAGCCGCGGTGCCAGCAGTCGATGGCCTCGGCCACGAGCTGCGGGTTGTCGGCCATCGGAAAGTGCAGCCCCCAGGGGACGGTGACTCTGGTCAGGTACGGGAACAGACGCCGCCAACGGCGAACGAAGAAGAAGTAGTCGCCGAGTCGGCCGAATACCGTCATCATCGGCCGGCCGGTCAGCGCGGTGACCGTGCTTGCCGCTCGTGCGGCGGTGGCGCGGTCGCGGGTCGCGTCGCGAAACATTCGGTGCAAGAACCGGCGACGGTCGCGGTCGCGCAGACCACGTCGCCACGCGGTCTTACGGGTGCGGTTCCATCGTCTGCCGACACCGAACCTTGTCGCACTCACCCAGGCGATCAACCCGAGCCATGCGTCGACCTCCCGCATCAGCTCCGAGCCGAAGAATCGCAGTGCGAGCCACAGTATGCCGCGGGGCTGCCAGCCGAAGGTGTTCATGGCCACCAGAGCGGCCACGCGGTCGACTCGATCGTGGACAGCGGCGAGTGCGGCCAGGCCCCCGAGGTCGTGTACGACCAGTGTCACGGCGTCGAGGCCGAGATGGTCGATGAATGATGTGATCGTGTGGGCGGCCGATGCCACCGTGGCCTCGCCGGGATCGGAGAGGCCCGTTCCAGGCAGATCGAGGGTCACGCACCGGTACCGGTCCTCGAGGTGGCTGATCAGATCAGCCCACAGCAGCGACCAGAGTCCGGCGTGGACCATGAGCAGGACCGGACGGTCACCGCCGGTATCGGTGTAGACGACGCGGCGCCCGTCGAGGTCGAACGCGTACAGCGGGTGGGGCCAATCCTGCGCGGTAAGCCAGTCAGGCCGCGTGGGTTCGGTAGTAAGGGTCATATCTCTAAGGACGTGTCGGCGGGGTCGTGTGTGACGGTCACACTTCACCGGGCTCATTCGTCGGAGGTAGGTATGAGCGACATCATCGAGCAGGCTTGGCACCTGCACCGGCGGCGGGTGCTCGACGTCTCCTACCGCATGCTCGGCACCCTCGTCGACGCCGAAGACGCCGTGCAAGAGACCTTCGCCAGACTCACCCGCCACGGCTGCGAGGGCATCGACGATGTCGAGGGCTGGCTGGTCACCGTCGCGGGCCGAGTCTGCCTCGACCGGCTGCGCGCCGACCGCACCCGGGCCCGCTACGTCGGGCCGTGGCTGCCCGAACCGCTCGTCGAGCCGGCCGGCACCGATCCCGACCCGGCGGATCAGGTCACCCTCGACGACAGCGTGCGCCTGGCGCTCTTGGCGGCGCTGCACGCCCTCAGCCCCGCCGAACGCGTCGCGTTCGTGCTCCACGATGTCTTCGGAGTGAGCTTCGAGGAGATCGCCGGGGTGGTCGGCCGCTCACCGGCCGCGGCCAGGAAGCTGGCCAGTCGTGCTCGAGCCGCGCTGCGCGACAACCCTGAGCCGCGGTTCGAGGTCTCACCGGTACAGGCGCGCGCGGTCGCCGAGAGATTTGCGCACGCCTGCACCACCGGCGACCTGGCGGCACTGATGGAGGTACTGGCTCACGACGTGGTCGGCGAATTCGACTCCGGCGGGCGAGTCGCCGGCGCCCCCCTCGGACCACTGGTCGGCGCCGAGCTGGTCGGCGTCACGCTCGCCAGAACTCTGTTCGGAGCGGGCGCCGACTTCCGGGTCGTGTCGGTGAACGGCGAGCCGGGGGTGGTCGTGTCACTCGCGGGCCAGGTCATGGTCGTGATCGCGTTGGAGTCCCATGACAACCACGTGGTCGCGATCCGCGCCATCGGCAATCCCGACAAGCTCGCACGCCTCAACGCTCGCTGAAACGAGACATGTGGGGCGCCCGTGGTGCGAAACACAGGGTGCCGCGGGGGAGGAACGCGGGTACTGTCGGGCGCATGATCACGCGGATTCGGACGGCGGCGCTGCTGGTGTGCGCGCTCGTGGTCTCCGCGTGGGCGGTGCTGTATCTGGGTGCCGCACATCCTGATTCGCTGATCGTGCTCGGCGCGGTCGCACTGGTCGCGGTGACCGCGGCGGTGTTGTCCGCGCGCGGGCCGCTGCGGGTGGCCGGGGTGAGTGCCGGACCGGCGGAATCGGCCGGCAAGCGGCGGCGGGGAGCGTTTCTGCGGCAGAGCAATCCGGATGCGCCGGGGCGGCCGCGGCCGCGAGCGCCGGGAGTTCTCGCGGCCTGACCCGCGTACGGCCGTGCGGTCGTAGCCGGGTCGGGTGCTTCGCGTCCCGAATTCCCTTCGCCCGCACGCGTGTGCGGGCGCCGCGCAGCGAGGTTCTCCCGTGCTCGATTTCATCTATTACCCCGTGTCCGCCGTGCTGTGGCTGTGGCACACCGCCTTCGCGTCCGTGCTGGGCGCGACCAGTGGCCTGGCCTGGGTGCTGGCCATCGTGTTCCTGGTGCTCACCCTGCGAGCACTGCTGATCAAGCCGTTCGTGGCGCAACTGCGGTTCTCGCGGAAGCTGGCCGAGATGCAGCCGCAGATCCAGGAGATCAAGCGCAAGCACGCGGGCGACCGTGAGCAGCAGGCGCTGGCCATGCAGGAGTTGCAGAAGGAGTCCGGGGTCAATGTGCTGACCGGGTTCCTGCCGATCATCGGCCAGGCGCTGGTGTTCATCGGGCTCTACCACGTGCTGCGGTCCTTCCAGCCCGGTCACACCCAGAATTACGTGTTCGGCGCCGGACAGGTGCAGTCGTTCCTGGACGCCAAACTGTTCGGCGCGCCGCTGGCCGCCACGCTGTCCGGGGCGGGTTCGGAGTTCGGAACCATTGCCGCGGCCGCGATTCCGCTCATGGTGATCGCCGCGATCGCCACCCACTTCACCGCCCGCGCCGCCATCGCCCGCCAGCCCGCGCCGGCCGAGGGCCCGGCGGCCTCGACCGCGCGCATCATGAACACGCTCTCGCAGTGGGTGTTTCCGGCGGGCGCGCTGGTGGTCGGCCCGGTCATGCCGATCGCGATCCTGCTGTACTTCGTCACCCAGAATGCCTGGACATTCGCCCAGCAACACGTGGTGGCGACCCGCTTCGGCGACGACCGCGCCGAGCGGGGCGGACGCGGCGAAAGCGCCGGGTCGGCGGCGGTCGCCCACGAATAGCGGGCGCTCGGGTGGTGCGCGGATAAAGCGGTGGCGGTGACCGGATAGGCTGGTAGCTGGTCGCAAGCGGTTTCGGCTGCGTCGCGAACCCCCTCGAATCAGCACAGACAAGGACTGCACAGCGCTATGACCAGCCGCATCGAGCTCGCCCGCGTCGACCTGCGCGGACGTACTCCCACTGCTGCCGAACTGCGCGCGGCTCTGCCGCGCGGGGGCGTCGACGTGGACTCGGTGCTGCATCATGTGCGGCCCGTCGTGGAGGCGATCCGCGATCGGGGCGTCGAGGCCGCGCAGGAGTTCAGCGAGAAGTTCGACGGCGTGCGCCCCGCCTCGGTGCGGGTGCCGGCCGCCGAACTCGAGCGTGCGCTCGCCGAGCTGGATCCCGCCGTGCGCGCGGCCCTCGAGGTCGCCATCGAACGCACCCGCAAGGTCCACAACGACCAGCGCCGCACCGACAAGACCACCCAGGTGGTGCCCGGCGGCACCGTCACCGAGCGGTGGGTGCCGGTCGAGCGCGTCGGCCTGTACGTGCCCGGCGGCAATGCCGTCTACCCGTCCTCGGTCGTCATGAACGTGGTCCCGGCGCAGGCCGCGGGCGTGGAGTCGCTGGTCGTGGCCTCCCCGCCGCAGGCCCAGTTCGGCGGCCTGCCGCACCCGACCATCCTGGCCGCCGCCCAGCTGCTGGGCGTCACCGAGGTGTGGGCGGTCGGCGGCGCGCAGGCCGTGGCGCTGCTGTCCTACGGCGGCGTCGACACCGACGGCGCGCAGCTGGAACCGGTCGACCTGATCACCGGCCCCGGCAATATCTACGTCACCGCCGCCAAGCGGCTGTGCCGCGGCCTGGTCGGCATCGACGCCGAGGCCGGGCCCACCGAGATCGCCATCCTCGCCGACGCCACCGCCGACCCGGCGCACGTGGCCGCCGACCTCATCTCCCAGGCCGAGCACGACGTGCTCGCCGCCAGCGTCCTGGTCACCGACAGCGTCGAACTCGCCGACGCCGTGGACGCGGCGCTCACCGCGCAGATGGCCGTGGTCAAGCACCACGACCGGGTCGCGGAAGCGCTGTCGGGCAAGCAGTCCGGCACCGTGCTGGTCGACGACATCGAGCAGGGCCTGCGCGTGGTCAACGCCTACGCGGCCGAGCACCTCGAGATCCAGACCGTCGACGCCGCGGGCGTGGCCGCCCGGGTGCGTTCGGCCGGAGCGGTTTTCGTCGGCGCCTGGTCGCCGGTGTCGCTGGGCGACTACTGCGCCGGCTCCAACCACGTGCTGCCCACCGCCGGATGTGCCCGGCACTCTTCGGGATTGAGCGTGCAGACCTTCCTGCGCGGCATCCACGTCGTCGAGTACACCGAGGCCGCGTTGAAGGACGTCTCCGGGCACGTGGTCGCACTGGCCAACGCCGAGGACCTGCCCGCGCACGGCCAGGCCGTGCAGGCGCGATTCGGAGAACTGCGGTGAGCGCCCAGGCCGGCCTGGAAGGCACTGTGCCCGGTTCGAAGATCTCGCTCGACGACCTGCCGCTGCGCGACAACCTGCGCGGCAAGAGCCCGTACGGTGCACCGCAATTGACGGTGCCCGTCCAGCTCAACACCAACGAGAACCCGCACCCGCCGAGCCAGGACCTGGTCGACGATGTCGCGGAGTCCGTGCGCGCGGCCGCCGCCGACCTGCACCGGTACCCGGACCGTGACGCGGTCGGCCTGCGCACCGACCTGGCCGCCTACCTGACCCGGCAGACCGGCGTCGCGGTGGACGTGGCCAATGTGTGGGCGGCCAACGGCTCCAACGAGATCCTGCAGCAGCTGTTGCAGGCGTTCGGCGGACCCGGCCGCAGCGCACTGGGTTTCGTGCCCTCGTACTCGATGCACCCGATCATCTCCGAGGGCATCGACACCGAGTGGATCGAGGCCAAGCGCAACGGCGACTTCTCCCTCGACATCGACTTCGCGGTGCTCACGGTGGGGGAGAAGAACCCCGACGTGGTCTTCGTGACCAGCCCCAACAATCCGACCGGGCACAGCATCCCGATCCCGGACCTGGAGCGCATCCTCGACGCCGCCCCCGGCATCGTGGTGGTCGACGAGGCGTACGGCGAGTTCTCCTCCGCGCCCAGCGCCATCGGCCTGATCGACAAGTACCCGACCAAGCTGGTGGTCAGCCGCACCATGTCCAAGGCGTTCGCCTTCGCGGGCGGACGGCTGGGCTACCTGGTGGCCGCGCCCGCGGTCATCGACGCCATGCTGCTGGTGCGCCTGCCCTACCACCTGTCCGTGGTCACCCAGGCCGCGGCGCGGGCGGCGCTGCGGCACGCGGACGAAACCCTGGGCAGCGTCCACGAATTGGCCGCGCAGCGCGACCGCGTGATGGCGGCGCTGACCGAACTGGGCTACGACGTGATCCCGTCCGACGCCAACTTCGTACTGTTCGGCCGCTTCGCCGACGCGGCGCGCGCCTGGCAGCACTACCTCGACGAGGGCGTGCTCATCCGCGATGTCGGCATCCCCGGCTACCTGCGCACCACCATCGGCCTGGCCGCCGAGAACGACGAATTCCTGCGCGTCAGCGCGAAACTGGCGTCCGAGGAGCTGATCGCCCGATGACCACCGAACGTCCCGCCGACCGCATCGCCCGGGTCGAGCGCACCACCCGCGAGTCCAGCATCGTGGTGGAGCTCAACCTGGACGGCTCCGGCAAGACCGACATCTCCACCGGCGTCCCGTTCTACGACCACATGCTGACCGCCTTCGGCCAGCACGGCAGCTTCGACCTCACCGTCCAGGCCAAGGGCGACATCGAGATCGAGGCCCACCACACCGTCGAGGACACCGCCATCGTCATCGGCCAGGCCCTGGGCCAGGCGCTCGGCGACAAGAAGGGCATCCGCCGCTTCGGCGACTGTTTCATCCCGATGGACGAGACCCTCGCCCACGCCGTCGTCGACGTGTCCGGCCGGCCGTACTGCGTGCACACCGGCGAGCCGGATCACATGCTGCACACCATCATTCCGAGCGTCGCCCCGACCGCGTCCTATTCGACGGTCATCAACCGCCACGTGTTCGAGTCGATCGCGCTCAACGCGCGCATCGCCCTGCACGTGCGCGTGCTCTACGGCCGCGACCAGCACCACATCACCGAGGCCGAATACAAGGCCGTCGCGCGGGCACTGCGCGCGGCGGTCGAATACGACCCGCGCGTGTCCGGGGTCCCGTCCACCAAGGGTTCGTTGTGACCAAGAAGATCGCCCTGCTCGACTACGGTTCGGGCAACCTGCACTCGGCGAGCCGCGCCCTGGCCCGCACCGGCGCCGAGGTGATCATCACCGCCGACGCTGAAACCGCCCTGAACGCGGACGGTCTCGTGGTCCCCGGCGTCGGCGCCTACGCGGCCTGCATGGCGGGCCTGCTCGCCGTGCGCGGTGACCGCATCATCGGCAAGCGGCTCTCCGGCGGCCGCCCGATCCTGGGCATCTGCGTCGGCATGCAGATCCTGTTCGAACGCGGCGTCGAGTTCGGCGTCGAGACCGACGGCTGCGGCGAATGGCCCGGCACCGTCGAGCGTTTGGACGCGCCGGTCCTGCCGCACATGGGCTGGAACACGGTCAAGGCTCCCGAGGACAGCGTGCTGTTCGCGGGCATGGACGCCGACACCCGCTTCTACTTCGTCCACTCCTACGCCGCCCAGCACTGGGGCTGGACCGACGACGGCGGCGGCCACCTCGCCCCGGCCAAACTCACCTGGGCCGAACACGGCGTCCCCTTCCTCGCGGCCGTCGAGAACGGCCCTCTCTCCGCGACGCAGTTCCACCCCGAGAAGTCCGGTGACGCCGGAGCCCACCTCCTCCGGAACTGGGTCGACTCGATCTGATCGACCGCGCTCGCCCAAACCCCCGGTTCCGCGGCGAATCCGTCAGAGCGCCCGCTTCAGCCCGACATGACTGTTGTCGTACCCGAGCCGCGCGTAAAAGGCGTGCGCCCGCGTGCGGACCCGGTCCGTGGTGACCTGCGCGAGTGTCGCGCCTCGGTGCCTGCCGTGGTCGTGCGCCCACTCGAGCATCGCGGTTCCGATGCCGCGAGAGCGTTCCGCGGCGGCGACCCGAACTCCCTCGATCTGGAGACGGGTGGCGCCGCCGCGGGACAGGCCCGGAATGATGGTGAGCTGCATGGTGCCGACGATCCGGTCGCCCTCGTCCCGGACCACGGCCAGATAGTGCGAGGGATCCCTGGTGATGGCGTCGTACGCCTCCTCGTAGCGGGCAATCTCGGAACCTTCACGGGCACGGCCGATCTCGTCATCGGCGAGCAGCGCGACCAGCGCCGGAACGTCGGCCCGCGCCGCCCGCTGCACACGATAGATCCGGTCGCCGAGTCGGAGCCGGCCACCGACCGAAGCCCGTGCCCGGGCCTGCAGCCGGGCGATCAGCGTGTCCAGCCAGGCGCCGACGTGCCGCCGGGCCTCGGGAGTGTCCGGGTACCGGCAGCGCAGGTGCAGCCCGGTCTCGTCGAGGACGAACCAGAGCATCACGCCGTCGGTCCGAATCGTCGCGCCGACGTATTGCGCCTCCAATCCGGTCGCGTCGACTCGCACCGGCAGCCGGCGCAGGTCCAGCCACGAAATCGCGAACATCCCCGGCGCCTCGGGCATCCCGCCCCACGGACGCAGGATGTCCTCCAGTGGCCAGGACCCCATCCGGACGGCCTCCTTCACCGCCTCGGCACTGGCACGGGGATCGGAGTCGGCCGACTCGAGCACCGAGTTGGTGATGAACCACCCCACCGAGTCGTGCCAGGTGGTGTCATACCGACTGTGCACCGGAAACACCGCCCGCAGTGCGGTGCCGGCCAGCTCGCGGGTCACCTCGGTCATCGCCCCCACCACCAGCGCCAAGGTCGAGACGCCGTCGTCGCGGGCCTGCGCCGAGAACGCGGCGCTGTCGTCGACGTCGAGGACATCGCGCACCTCCACGCGCTCCTGCTGCAATGTCGCCTCGCCCAGCGACAGCGGGAACCGTGGCATCACATCGCCGCTGCCCGCCAGCACCTCTGCCCAGCGGCGGTGCACCTCGGCGGGCGCCGGCGGGCGGTCCCGCAGCGCGCGGGTGTGCTCCGCGAAGGCGGGTACGGGCGGTAACGACGGTGAACGACCCTGCTGCACCGCGGCCAGCGCGGCGAGCAGGTCACGCGCGATCACGAGCATCGACCACATGTCGACGTGCGAGTGGTCGGCGGCGACCACCACGGTCGGCCCGACCGCGGTCTCGAGTACACACAGCCGATGCGACGGGCGACTGTACGGTGAACAGGCATGGTCGAGCACGGCGCGGAGCGCATCGTTGACCGCCTGCCCCGGAGCGATCACATGCTCGACCCAGCCGCCGGGGACGATATCGACCTCGTACAGCTGAGGCTCGCCGTCCGCGCCCGGCACGAAGACCGACCGCAGCGTGCCGTGCCGCTCGATCACCGCCATCCACGCGGCCGCGAGCTCGTCGGGCGGTACCGGCGCGGAGAGCTTGAAGGACAACGCCATCCAGGATCCCGCTCGGTCGCCGGCGCCGACATGGCGTCGCTGGTCGAAGGACACGGGAAGAGCCCGGCCCACCCGCCCCGCGGTGACGTCGAAGCCCAGTAGGCGGCCGAACGGCAGGCGCAGGTGCGCGACGTTGGTCAGCCGCATGCCGGTATCCTAGGCTCCTTCTCGAGCGATCGCCGTCTCACCAGCACCCTGGAGCCACCGTGCCGACCTTCCGCGTTTCCGGCGCTGACATCGACGTGGAATTGAGCGACGAGGGCGGCCACCCGGTCGTCCAACTCCACGGCCTCACCTCCAGCCGCCACCGCGACCGTCTGATGGACCTCGATCTCGGCCGCGGACTCAGCGGAACCCGATTGCTGCGGTACGACGCGCGCGGCCACGGCCACTCGACGGGTCGTGCCGTCCCCGAGGACTATCGGTGGCCGGTTCTGGCCGATGACCTGCTGAACCTGCTCGACCACTGGTTCCCCGGTGAACAGGTGCACGGTGTCGGTCCGTCGATGGGTACCGGGACACTGCTGCATGCCGCCGTCCGCGATCCCGGCCGATTCGCCGGCCTCACCCTGCTCGTGCCCGCGACCGCGTGGCGCACCCGAGCCGCGAAGGCCGACATCTACCGCAAGAATGCCCGCTTGATCGAAGAGCAGGGACTCGCCGCCTTCCTCGGCGCCGATCTCACCGCGCCTCGCCCGCCGGCCACCGTCGGAACGCCGGAAACCGTGCCGGATGTCGCCGAGCACCTACTGCCCGCACTGTTCCGCGGGGCGGCGATGAGCGACCTGCCCGCCCCCGAGGCGATCGCCGCGATCGACGTGCCGACCACGGTGTTGGCCTGGACAGACGACCCCGCCCATCCGGTGTCGACCGCCGAGGCGCTGGTGGACCTGCTGCCGAAGGCCACACTGGAGGTGGCGTACACACCGGCCGATCTCGCTCGCTGGCCGGGCATCCTGTGCGAGGACGTGGCACGACACGGATAGGCACGACGGCCGCGCTACTCGGGAGTCCGGCTCCACAGCTCGACGAGTGGTGCGTCGTGGTCGCGGCGTCGCCATTGCTCGGTGAGGCGGTGGAGGCGGGCCGGCGCGCCGATGCCGTGCAGGGCGGCGATCTTGTCGTCGCGCAGTTCCAGGATCGTGACGCTGAGGATTCGGTCGTCGAGGGTGATGAGCATGGCGGGGCAGCCGTTGAGAACGGCGGCGTGGATTGCGGGGGAGCCGTTGAACTGGCGGAGTTTCGCGGGTGTGGGGGTGAAGCCGGCTCGGACTGCGATGGCAACGCGTTCGGGGGTGCGGAAGTGGATCAGCTTGGGCGCCGAGCCGCCCGCGCCGTCGGAAGTGGCGGTCGCGTCGGCGGTGAGCAGGGATACGAGGTGGTCGGTGCGGCCCGAGGCGGCGGCGTCGACGAAAGCCTGGACGATGCCGCGGGCGGCGGCGGGGTCGCTGCCGGTGTTGCTGGCGGAGAAGGTGATTCGACGGCGGGCTCGGTGGGCGTGCTGCTGGCTGGCGGATTCGGTGATGGCGAGGATGTCGGCGATTTCGGCGTGGGTGTAGGAAAAGGCCTCGCGCAGAACGTAAACGGCTCGTTCGAGCGGGGTCAGGCGCTCCATCAGCAGCAGGACCGCCACGGTCACCGATTCGCGTTGTTCGGCGGTTTCGGCGGGGCCCAGCATCGGATCGCCGTCGAGCAAGGGTTCGGGCATCCAGGCGCCGACCGCGCGTTCGTGGCGGACCCGCGCCGAGCGGAGGCGGTCGAGCGCCAGGTTGGTGACGATCTTCGTCAGCCACGCCTCGGGGACCTCGATGTAGTCCCGGTCGGCCGCCTGCCACCGCAGGAACGCGTCCTGCACCGTGTCCTCGGCGTCGGCGGCCGAGCCGAGCAGACGGTAGGCGAGCGAGGCCAGCCGGTTGCGGCTGGCCTCGAAACACGCCACGGTGGCGGCATCCATGAGCGTCACCCTATGCGGTGACCGCATCCACGGGGTGCGGGCGGGCGGGCGCCGAGCGGCGTGTGCGGCTTGGCATTCCGAAGGTCGGGTGGCCGATGCTCCAACCGCTGCCCGCCACGATCGCCGCCTTGACCAGCGCCGCCGGGCGGCCGCACAGGGCCCCGGGCTTCGCCTGCCCGGCACCGTCGACCAGCTGGAAGATCGCGTCCTCGCGGCCGAGGCTGATGTGGTTGCCGACGTAGCTCAGGGTGGTCGCCTTGACGGTGCGCCCGGTCCGGTCGCCGAGGATCGCGGCCGCCGCCTGCATGCCGGTGAATCCCGCCGACGCGCACGACATCGGCAGCGGACGACCGTTCTCGCCGATGACGAAGACGCTGTCACCGGCGACGTACACCTCCGGGTGCGAGACCGACCGCATCTGCCGGTCGACCGTGATCTGCCCGTTGGCTTCCACCGCCAGGCCGCTGTCGGCGGCGATCGGATGGACGGCGAAGCCCGCGGTCCACACGATCGCGTCCGAGGCGAAGACGGTCCCATCGTCGGCGACGGCCCGCCGCGCCTCGACCCGCGCGATGGCGGTGCGCTCGTGGATGGTGATCCCGAATCGATCGAACGCGCGCAGCAGATGACGGCGGGCCTTGGGACCCAGCCAGCCGCCCAGTTCACCGCTGGTGGCCAGCTGGACCCGCAGTCCTGGACGGGCTTCGGCGATCTCGGTGGCGGTCTCGATCGCGGTCAGATTGCCGCCGACCACGAGCACCGTGCCCTGCTCGCCGAGCTCGTCCAGACGGGCGCGCAGAGCCAGCGCGGACGGCCGTCCGGCGACGTTGAACGCGTGCTCCGCGGCACCCGGAACGTCGTGCACGGCGGCGGTACTGCCGAGCGCGTAGAGCAGGGTGTCGTATTCGATGCGGTGTGTGCCTTCGGCATCGGCGATGGTGACGCTGCGGTGGTCGGCGTCGACACCGATCACCCGCGCGACCCGCAGCCGGATGCCGGTGCCCGCGAACACCTCCGCCAGCGGCCGGTGCGGCAGCGCGTGTCCGGCCGCGAGCTGATGCAGCCGCAGCCGTTCGACGAAATCGGGTTCGGCGTTGACCACGGTGATCTCGAAGTCGCGGGAATCAAGGGTGCGGGCCAGGTATCCGGCGGTGAAGGCGCCGGCGTAGCCGGCCCCGAGGACGACGATGCGGTGCTGCATGATTTCGCTCCTGTCTGGTTCGCGTGCCCTCTGAACGAGACAGCGCGCGGATTCCTGACAGCACCGCCGGTGACGTGGGTCACTCCCGCGTCGGGCGAGCGCCGACGGACCAGACGGGGGACGAAGCGACGCCCGCGAGCTGCCAGCCGTCCGGGGTGCGGGCGGCCTCGAAGCGGTAGACCTCGCCGAGGGTGAGGCGGGGTCGGGAGCCGAGGGTGGGGTCTTGGGCGGGCCCCCAGGCGAAGACGGCCAGCAGGTTGGCGCGCACGCGGGCGGTGTCGCCGTCCAGATCGACGATGACTCCCGTGATGATGTGCTGAATGTGCTTGTCGGGGGAGTGATTTCGGCTGGCCTGAGCGACCAGGGCGGTGCGGCCGACGGCTAGCCCGCCCGGGGTCTGGGCGGTGGCTTCGGGGGTGTACAGCGTGCCGAGTTCGTTCCAGTCGCCCTCGTCGAGGGCGCGGCCGAGCCGGTGCACCAGCTCGGTGATCTCGAATTTGTCCGCCAGCTCCTGGATTCGCCCGGTGCTGATGTCGATCGCGTTCATGGTGGCAGTCTTTCGACGAATTTGTTGGTTGGGCCAACGTTGGTGAAACCAATGTAACCGATCGTGGGTGCTCCCAACAAGTGTTGGTAGATTCGCCTCATGGACACCGCGCCCGAGGGAGCCTCCGGTCGACTGCGCGCCCTTCCCACCCGCCTGATCGGCCAGGTCGGCATCATCGCCAACCGCTGCACCGAGAAGGCCCTGGAACCAACGGGTTCCCGCCGCTACCACTACGCGCTGCTCGCCACCCTCGACGAGCACGGCCCGCTCAGCCAGGCCGAGGCCGGCCGCCGCACCGGCATCGACCGCAGCGACGTCGTCGCCACCGTCAACGACCTGGCCGATCGCGGTCTCCTCACCCGTACCCCCGACCCCGCCGATCGCCGCCGCAACACCCTCACCCTCACCCGCGCGGGCCGCGCCCACCTCGCCGACCTCGACGAACGGCTGGAAGCGGCCCAGCGGCAACTGCTGCCCGGCTTCACCGCCGTCGACCGCGCGCATTTCGTCCTGACCCTCAATCGCATCCTCGAAGCGCACGCCGCCGACAGCTGAAACCCGCCTCGGTGGGATGGTGGAAGCCGAGGCAGTGCGACAACGGAAGGAGCGGACATGAAGATCGTCGTCATCGGCGGAACGGGCCTGATCGGCTCGAATGTCGTCAACCGTTTGAGCCGGAGCGGCCACGAGGCGGTCCCGGCCTCGCCCAGCAAGGGCGTCGACACCGTGACCGGAGTGGGCGTCAAGGAGGTGCTGCAAGGGGCCGACGTCGTCGTCGACGTCTCCAATTCGCCGTCGTTCGCCGACGACGACGTCATGGCGTTCTTCCGCGCCTCGACCGCGCACCTGCTCGACGCGGCGCGGAGCGCGGGCGTCGGCCACTATGTCGCCTTGTCGGTGGTGGGCTCCGGCCGCCTGCCGGAATCGGGATACCTGCGGGCGAAGGCGGCGCAGGAGGAAATGATTCAGAGCTCCGGCCTCCCGTACACGATCGTGCACGCCACCCAATTCTTCGAATTCGCCGGTGGCATAGCCGATTCGGCCACCACCGAGGGTGTCGTCCGGATGTCGGACGGCGGCGTCCAGCCGATGGCCGCCGACGATGTCGCCGCCGTGACGGCGCGAGCCGCGCTGGACCCGCCCCGCAATGGCGCACTCGACGTCGGAGGACCCGAGAAGTTCGGCCTCGACCAGTGGATCCGCACCGTGCTCACCGCCCGATCCGACCCGCGCGACGTGGTCACCGACCCGCAGGCCCGGTACTTCGGGACCCTGCTCGGTCCGGACAGCCTGGTGCCGGGCCCCGGCGCGGAACTCGCCCCGACCCGGCTCTCGGACTGGCTCGCCCGGCAGTGAATCGGGACGGAGGGCGGCCCGGCCGCGCCGCCGCGACTCGGTTCACCCTGCGAACGGTGTGACGCCGGGCAACCACTAGGCTTACCCCGTGAGTCTTGTGCTGCTACCTGCCGTCGATGTCGCCAATGGTGAAGCTGTGCGCCTGGTTCAAGGGGAGGCGGGCAGCGAAACCAGTTATGGTTCGCCGCGCGACGCCGCTCTGGCCTGGCAGCAGGCGGGGGCGGAGTGGGTGCATCTGGTCGACCTGGACGCCGCGTTCGGCAAGGGGTCCAATCGCGACATCATCGCCGGGGTCATCGGCGAACTCGATGTGAAGGTCGAACTGTCGGGCGGAATCCGTGACGACGAGTCGCTGAAGGCGGCGCTGGCCACCGGCTGCGCGCGCGTCAATATCGGCACCGCGGCCATCGAGAACCCGGAGTGGTGCGCCCGCGCCATCGGTGAGTACGGCGACAAGGTCGCCGTCGGCCTGGACGTGAAGCTCATCGACGGCGAGTGGCGGCTGCGCGGCCGCGGCTGGGTTACTGACGGCGGCGACCTGTGGGAGGTGCTCGAGCGGCTCGAACGCGACGGCTGCTCGCGCTACGTGGTCACCGACGTGTCCAAGGACGGCACCCTGACCGGGCCGAACCTGGATCTGCTGAGCCAGGTCGCGAACGCGGCCGAGGCGCCGGTCATCGCGTCGGGCGGCATCTCGGTGCTCGAGGACCTGACCGCCATCGCCACCCTGGTGGACGAGGGCGTCGAGGGCGCGATCATCGGTAAGGCCCTGTACGCGGGCCGGTTCACCCTGCCCGAAGCCCTGGCCGCGGTTCGATAACCGCCGATGGCCGCCGAACTCGCCGAACTGCTCGGCATCGCCAGCGCGGTGCTCGACTCCGCCGCACCGCGTTTCGTCGAGGGCATCGGGGCGCCGAGCGCGGTCGAGAAGGGGCGCAACGACTTCGCCACCGAACTCGACCTGGAACTCGAGCGCACCATCTCGCAGCGACTGGCCGAGCGCACCGGAATCCCGGTGCACGGCGAGGAATTCGGCGGCCCGCAGCTGACCTCGGGCACCGCGTGGGTGCTCGACCCGATCGACGGCACCTTCAACTACTCGGCGGGCAGCCCCATGTGCGGGATGCTGCTGTCGCTGGTGCGTGACGGCGTCCCCGTCATCGGGCTGACCTGGCTGCCGATCCTGGGCCAGCGCTACGCGGCCGTCGACGGCGGGCCGCTGCTGCTCAACGGCACCCCGCTGCCGCGGCTGGCCCCGGCCAAACTGGCCACCGCCATGATCGGGTTCGGCAGCTTCAATATCGATGGGGCGGGCCGGATTCCGGGCATCTTCCGCTTCAACCTGCTGGGCGCGCTGTCGCGGCTGTCGGGCCGGCAGCGCATGTACGGCTCCACCGGCATCGACCTGGCCTACACCGCGTCCGGAATTCTGGGCGGGGCCGTGGTGTTCGGACATCACCCGTGGGACAACGCCGCGGGCGTGGTGCTGGTCCGGGCCGCGGGTGGGGTCGTCACCGATCTGCTGGGCGCGGACTGGACCATCGAATCCGGTTCGGTGCTGGCCGCCGCGCCCGGCGTGCACGAGGAACTACTGGAACTGATCGCCGACACCGCCGATCGGGTCCGAGGAGAGGCAGAGCAGTGACACTGGCAGTACGCGTGATTCCGTGCCTGGACGTCGACGCCGGGCGCGTGGTCAAGGGCGTCAACTTCGAAAACCTCAGGGACGCGGGCGATCCCGTCGAGCTGGCGGCCACCTACGACGCGCAGGGCGCGGACGAGCTGACCTTCCTCGACGTCACCGCCTCCACCGGCGACCGCGGCACCATGATCGACGTGGTCACCCGCACCGCCGAGCAGATCTTCATCCCGCTCACCGTCGGCGGCGGCGTGCGCACCGTCGAGGACGTGGACCGGCTGCTGCGCGCGGGCGCGGACAAGGTGTCGGTGAACACCGCCGCCATCGCCCGCCCCGAGGTGCTGCGCGAGATGTCGGAGCGGTTCGGCTCGCAGTGCATCGTGCTGTCGGTCGACGCCCGCACCGTGCCCGCAGGCCAGGACCCCACCCCCTCCGGCTGGGAGGTCACCACCCACGGCGGCAAGCGCGGCACCGGCATCGACGCCGTGGAATGGGCCGTGCGCGGCGCCGAGCTGGGCGTGGGGGAGATCCTGCTGAACTCGATGGACGCCGACGGCACCAAGGCCGGCTTCGACCTGACCATGATCCGCGCGGTGCGCGCCGCGGTGTCGGTGCCGGTCATCGCCTCCGGCGGTGCGGGCAAGGTCGCCGACTTCGCGCCGGCCGTGCAGGCGGGCGCGGACGCGGTGCTGGCCGCCAGCGTCTTCCACTTCGGCGATCTCACCATCGGCGAGGTCAAGGACGCCATGCGCACGGAAGGGATCACGGTTCGATGAGCGCCCTGGATCCCGCGATCGCCGCGCGCCTCAAGCGCAATGCCGACGGCCTGTTCGCCGCCATCGCCCAGGAGAAGAGCACGGGGGACGTGCTGATGATGGCGTGGATGGACGACGAGGCGCTGGCCCGCACCCTCGACACCCGCAAGGGCACCTACTACTCGCGCTCGCGGCAGCAGTACTGGGTGAAGGGCGAGACCTCCGGCCACACCCAGTACGTGCACGAGGTGCGGCTGGACTGTGACGGCGACACCGTGCTGCTCATCGTCGACCAGGAGGGCGCGGCCTGCCACACGGGCACCCACACCTGCTTCGACACCGACGTGCTGCTGTCGCAGGGCGATCGGCTGCTGTCCGACGAGGGCTGAGTCTCAGTCGGATTCGGCGGGATCCAGACCCAGATGCGAGCTGGGCCGCCCCGAGCGGCCGAGCCCGCGGGTCATGCCCTTGTCGAGCTGTGCCACCAGGGTTTCACCCAGTGCCAGCAGCTGCTCGGTCTGATCGGCGTCGAGGCCGTCGAACACCAGGCCGCGCACGCACTCCAGATAGCCGGGCCCGGCATCGCTGACCTTGCGATATCCCGCGTCGGTGAGCACGGCCTGGGCCCCGCGACGGCCGGTCAGCGCCACGCGTTGCGCCCAGCCGAGCCGCTCGAGTTTGGACACCACATGCGAGAGCCGTGATAGCGATGCATTTGCCTTTTGCGCGAGGTCGCTGAGTTGCAAGCGGTGATCGGGTTCTTCGGAGAGCAAGGCCATCACGAAGTATTCGAAATGGGTAATCCCGGACTCGCGTTGCAGTTGGGTATCCAAAGCGGCGGGCAGTCGGGTGGTGAGCGCGATCAGGGTTCGCCAAGCTCGCTGTTCTTGGGGATTCATCGACTTGGTCACCGTGCGCGCCCTCTCGTACCACCCGAGTGACGGTTGGTCCCCGACCGTTCGAGAGCCCGTGTCATGGCATCGAACAAGTCACTCGCACGTCAAAGTTTGCCACGACTTCGCTCGTCAGTCACGGTGTTGCCGAATGACGTGACATCGATCACGCGTGTTGCGCGCGGAATTAGTTCGTGCCGACTTCGGGAGGATTTGCCGGAGTTTCCGGCGACACGCTCGGCTTTTCCGGTTCGTTTCGCTGTCTGTCGGCGCGGTGGCGGCGGAATCGCTTGCGCACCAAGAGAAATGCGGCCAGCAGGAACAGCACGGCGGCGATGATCGCGCCCGCCAGGCAGGCGCCGCGGAATCCCGGGGCGTCGACGTCGAGAATGCGTTCCCCGGCGTGCGCGGCACTGGAGTTGCCCCACACGATGGTCAGCGTCATCAAATTCGGGATGGCGAAGACCAGGGCCAGTACGGCGGCCCCGCCCGCGACGAACTTTCCGGCCCGTTTACGCCAGGACAGACCCGCCGCCAGGAACAGGAACAGTGGCACCGCTGTGCAAATCAGCCCCATCAACAGGCCGTACCAGATGCCCTTGGCGAAACTCGAGCCGACCATTTCCCCCAGGCGCTGTGCCCACCACCGCGGAATGAACGCGGCCAGGATCAGATAGGACAGCCACAACACCGCCAGGGTCACGACCGCGGCAATGATGCGATTGCGCCACGTGACGAAGGTTGAAGACTTTCGCTCCTGCTCGGTGCCGGCCGTAGTCATGCGCCCAGCGTATGTCCGAATTGTCGGCGGGCGAAGCACCGACGCGACGAGGTCGCGCGGCCGGGACCGAGCGGGAGCGGTCCGTCAGCGTTCGCGCAGGAACTTCAGGGCTTCGTCGGCGTGCACGTTGGCGCGCATCTCGCTGGTGATCACCTTGGCCACGGTCCGATCCGGGTCGATCACGAAGGTGGTCCGCTTGACCGGCACGATCGCGCCCAGCAGGCCGCGCTTCACGCCGAACTCCGCGGCGACCTTCGCGCCCGGGTCCGAGAGCACCGGGTAGCCCAGTCCCTGCTTCTCGGCGAATCCCGACTGCACCTCGACCGAATCCGCGCTGATGCCCACGCAGCTCGCCCCGGCGGCCTTGAATTCCGTTGCCAGATCCCGGAAGTGGCACGCCTCGGCGGTGCACACCGGCGTGTTCGCCGCGGGATAGAAGAACAGCACCACCGGGCCGTCCGCGAGCAGTGACTCGAGCGAACGCGGGGTGCCGGACTGATCCGATAGTTCGAAATTGGGTGCGAGCTGACCGACCTTCATGCCCGTACCCTACCCCCAATTCATCGTGCACGAGCTATTCGGGGAGGCGGTGACCGCCCGGTCGGAATCCCTTGCCGGGCAGTGGGCTTGGCGAGTGCCCACCGCCGGCCTGTCGGCCGGTTCCCTGCCTGGGGGTCCGGGGGGCGGCCCCCGGAGCCCCAACCACCCCCGACACGCGGTGTCGGTGCGGCGTCACGCCCCGATCAGGGCGGCGACCTCCGGGTTCTTGATGTTCATCACGTCGAGGATGCCGTGGGCGCGCAGGAACGGCTTCAGTTCCTTGATGCGATCGGTGTGCTCGGCGTACTCGTCGGGGAAGTTGCCCGGATCCAGCGACTCCAGCGCCTTCACGTAGGTGACGAACGAGGAGATGGCGGAGTACTTCCCGCCGGGGTTCATGTGCATCATCCGAGGCAGCTGACCGGGCATGACGCCCGGGGCCATCTGCGGAGCTGCGTGCCGTGGACCCTCCGGAGCCACCGGTTGCGAGGGGTACATCTGTGTTGATCTCCTCTCGAAAATGGGGGATACCGCGTGCTACCGCCGCGAGCGTAGTGAGACCGCTTCAGGTATTCGCCGCAGCGGCCCGCTCGGCTGGGCGGGGAGAGCGATTTAGATCCCGCCCGGTGGGCCTGGAATGATGGGGCAATGCACGGCGCCCACGGTTTGCCAATCGACACCACCACCTCCCGGGAGCAGTTCCGGTCGCTCGCGGCCGATCACCGCGTGGTCCCGGTGATCCGAAAGGTGCTGGCGGACTCCGAGACTCCGCTGTCCGCCTACCGCAAACTGGCCGCCGACCGGCCCGGCACCTTCCTGCTGGAGTCGGCGGAGAACGGCCGCTCGTGGTCGCGATGGTCGTTCATCGGCGCGGGCAGCCCGAGCGCGCTCACCGTGGTCGACGACCAGGCCGCCTGGCTCGGGCAGACCCCGGCCGACGCGCCCGTCGGCGGCGACCCCCTGGAAGCGCTGCGCGAGTCGCTGCGGGTGCTGCGCACCGAGCGCCTGCCCGGCCTGCCGCCGCTGACCGGCGGCCTGGTCGGCTACCTCGGCTACGACACCGTGCGCCGGCTCGAACGCCTGCCCAGCCTGGCCACCGACGACCTCCAGGTCCCCGAGATGGTCCTGATGCTGGCCACCGACCTGGCCGCCTTCGACCACCACGAGGGCGCGATCACCCTGATCGCCAACGCGGTGAACTGGAACGGCACCGACGAGCGCGTCGACGAGGCCTACGACGACGCGGTCGCCCGCCTGGACCGCATGACCGAGGCCCTGGCCGCGCCCGCCGAGTCCACCGTCTCGGTCTTCGACCGGCCCGAGCCCGACTACCGCCGCCAGCGCACCTCCGAGGAGTTCGGCGCGGGCGTGCGCCGCCTGGTCAAGGAGATCGAGGCGGGCGAGGCGTTCCAGGTGGTGCTCTCGCAGCGTTTCGAGATGGACTACCACGGCACCCCGCTGGACCTCTACCGCATGCTGCGCGCCTCCAATCCGAGCCCGTACATGTACCTCATGCACATCCCGGACGGCTCCGGCGGCACCGCGTTCTCCATCGTCGGCTCCAGCCCCGAATCGCTGGTCACGGTGAAGGACGGCGTGGCCACCACGCACCCGATCGCGGGCACCCGCTGGCGCGGGGCCACCGAGGAGGACGACCTGCTGCTGGAGAAGGGCCTGCTCGAGGACGCGAAGGAGAACGCCGAGCACCTCATGCTCGTCGACCTGGGCCGCAACGACCTGGGCCGGGTCTGCGAGCCGGGCACCGTGCGGGTCACCGAGTACCGGCACGTCGAGCGGTACTCGCACGTCATGCACCTGGTGTCCACGGTGTCGGGCCGGCTGCGGGCGGGCAAGGTCGCGCTCGACGCGGTCCAGGCCTGCTTCCCGGCCGGCACGCTGTCCGGCGCGCCCAAGGTCCGGGCCATGGAGTTGATCGAGGAGCTCGAGCCCACCCGCCGCGGCGTGTACGCGGGCGTGGTCGGCTACCTCGATTTCGCCGGTGACGCCGACACCGCGATCGCCATCCGCACCGCACTGCTCAAGGGCGGCACCGCCTACGTGCAGGCCGGCGCGGGCATCGTCGCCGACTCCGACGCCGAGTACGAGGACGTCGAATCGCGCAACAAGGCCATGGCGGTGCTCAAGGCCGTCGCTGCGGCGGAGACCGTACGCGCCTACCGGCCGAACGGCACCGGGCAATGACCGATTCCGGTCCCGATACCCCGCCGAGGAATCCTGCCGCGCAAACGGGAGACGGCTCGTCCGGCGTGAAACCCATTGTGCCGCAGTCTGATCAGAGGTCCGGCGGAGCGGGCGCGGCGGATCGAGCCGAGGCGGACGCGGATGCCGCGCAGGCGGTGGCCGATGCGCGTGCCGCCGAGGCGGACGCCCGCGAAGCCGAGGCCGACGCCCGGGCCGCGGTCGCCGAGGGCGCTCGGAAGCGCCCCCGGCCCTACCTGGCCGTGGCCCTGCTGGCCGTCGCCGCCGCACTGCTGTGGGCGTCCTCGCGGATGACCTGGGTGACCCTCGAGGTGACCAGCGAGCTCGGTCCGCCGCGCACCGCCCATCTCAACGGCAGCACCTGGTTCGGCGCGCTGACGCCGCTGGCCCTGGTCCTGCTGGCCACCATCGCGGCGGTGTTCGCCACCCACGGCTGGTGGCGGCGTGGCGTGGGCGTGGTGGTCGCGGTGCTCGCCGCGGTGGCCGCGGTGCCCGCCTACGCCCTGTTGGTCCATCAGGGCAGGACCGGTGACCGGGCCGCCCGGCTGGCCGAGCTGCGGGGCTGGGAGCACCCCGGAACCGTCACCACCGCGTCGTTGCCGGCCGTGCTGACGCTGTTCGGGGCGGTGGCGGCGTTCGTGGCCGGGCTGCTGCTGGTGCGCATGCCCCGTGAGACGGCCCGCATGTCGGGCAAGTACGACAGCCCGGCCGTGCGTAAGTCCGCGGCGGCCGAGCAGGTTGCCCAGCATCACGCCGACCGGGGACCCGCGGAATCCGGGTCACAGTCGCCGTCGAAGGAGCAGTTGTCGGGTCGTGTGCTGTGGGACGCGCTCGACGAGGGCCTGGATCCGACCGCCGACGACGCCGATCACTCTGCCGCGCAGGACGATCCGGGTTCCGGGGCCCCGCGCGGCGAACACCACTGAGCTGGGCCGGACAGCGGCAGCGTCGCCGCTTCCAGCCCCGCCGTCAAGACCGGGAACATAGCCATTTACTCTTTATCAGCAGCGGTGAGACAGCGCCTGGGGGGATTCTCAGGCAGCAAGTCCGTCTCCCCAGAAAGGATTCGAGCCAGATGACGGTACTCGACTCGATTCTCGACGGGGTCCGTGCGGACGTGGCCGCGCGGGAAGCCCTTCTGGATTTCCAGGCCGTGAAAGCGGCCGCGGCGGCGGCGCGGTCCCCGCGTGACGCCAAGGCCGCCCTGCACGCCGAGGGCATCGGCGTCATCGCCGAGGTGAAGCGGGCCAGCCCCTCCAAGGGCGCGCTCGCCGACATCCCCAACCCCGCCGACCTGGCCCGCGCCTACGAGGACGGCGGCGCCCGCATCATCAGCGTGCTCACCGAGCAGCGCCGCTTCGGCGGTTCGCTGGCCGACCTGGACGCGGTCCGCGCCGCGGTCGACATCCCGGTCCTGCGCAAGGACTTCATCGTCGGCCCCTACCAGATCCACGAGGCCCGCGCGCACGGCGCCGACGTGATCCTGCTGATCGTGGCCGCGCTGGAGCAGGACGTGCTCTCCGCGCTCATCGACCGCACCGAATCGCTGGGCATGACCGCGCTGGTCGAGGTGCACACCGAGGAAGAGGCCGACCGCGCCCTCGAGGCCGGGGCCAGCGTGATCGGCGTGAACGCCCGCAACCTGAAGACCCTCGAGGTGGACCGGGATGTGTTCGCGCGCATCGCCCCCGGTCTGCCCAGTGAAGTGATCCGCGTGGCCGAGTCCGGCATTCGCGGCACCGCCGACCTGCTGGCCTACGCCGGCGCGGGCGCGGACGCCGTGCTCGTCGGCGAGGGCCTGGTGACCAGCGGCGACCCGCGCGCCGCGGTGGCCGAGCTGGTGACCGCCGGAACCCACCCGTCCTGCCCGAAACCGGTTCGCCGGGGACGGTGAAAGAAGCGATGACACAGACCGAAAAGCTGTCCGGCAAGAACACTCTCGGCCTGCCCCAGGCCAGCGACGGTGTCGCGCACAAGAGTCACGAACCCGACGTGGGCGGCCACTTCGGCGTCTACGGCGGCCGCCACGTACCCGAGGCGCTGATGGCCGTGATCGAAGAGGTCACCGCCGAATACGACAAGTGCCGGGTGGACCCGAACTTCCTCGACGAGCTGGACCGGCTGCAGCGCGACTACACCGGGCGTCCCTCGCCGGTGTTCGAGTGCAAGAACCTGTCGCAGCACGCGGGCGGCGCGCGCATCTTCCTGAAGCGGGAAGACCTGAACCACACCGGTTCTCACAAAATCAACAATGTGCTCGGTCAGGTGCTGCTGGCCAAGCGCATGAACAAGACCCGCGTCATCGCCGAGACCGGCGCGGGCCAGCACGGCGTCGCCACCGCCACCGCGTGCGCGTTGCTGGGCATCGAGTGCGTCATCTACATGGGCGCGGTCGACACCGTGCGCCAGCAGCTGAACGTGGCCCGCATGCGCCTGCTCGGCGCCGAAGTCATCAGCGTGACAACGGGTTCGCAGACCCTCAAGGACGCCATCAACGAGGCGCTGCGCGACTGGGTCACCAATGCCGAGCAGACCTACTACTGCTTCGGCACCGCCGCGGGCCCGCACCCGTTCCCGCTCATGGTGCGCGACTTCCAGCGCGTCGTCGGCCTGGAGACGCGGCAGCAGATCCAGGCCCACACCGGCCGTCTGCCCGACGCGGTAACCGCCTGTGTCGGTGGCGGTTCCAACGCGATCGGCATCTTCCACGCCTTCCTCGACGATCCGGCCGTGCGCCTGGTCGGCTACGAGGCCGCCGGCGACGGCGTCGAAACCGGCCGTCACGCCGCCACTTTCACCGGTGGCAGCCCGGGCGCCTTCCAGGGCGCGTACTCGTACCTGTTGCAGGACGAGGACGGGCAGACCATCGAATCGCATTCCATCTCCGCGGGTCTGGACTACCCGGGCGTCGGCCCGGAGCACGCCTACCTCAAGGACATCGGGCGCGCCGAGTACTACCCGGTCACCGACACCGAGGCCATGGACGCGCTCCTGCTGCTGAGCCGCGCCGAGGGCATCATCCCGGCCGTCGAGTCCGCGCACGCGGTGGCGGGCGCGATCAAGCTCGGTCAGGAGCTGGGCCCGGAGAAGATCATCGTGGTCAACCTGTCCGGCCGCGGTGACAAGGACATGGACACCGCCGCCCAGTGGTTCGGGCTGTTCGACAAGCCCGAGGGGGACGACAAGTGAGCCAGCAGTCCCGTCTCGCCAACACCTTCGCGGCCTGCCGCGAGGAGAACCGCGCCGCGCTCATCGGCTACCTGCCCGCGGGCTACCCCGACGTGCAGGGCTCGATCGACGCGTGCAAGGCGATGGTCGAATCCGGTTGCGACATCATCGAAGTCGGCGTCGCCTACTCCGATCCGGTGATGGACGGCCCCACCATCCAGCGCGCCGCCGAACAGGCCCTGGCCGGTGGCGTGCGGGTGCGCGACGTGTTCAAGGTCGTGGAGGCCATCTCCCAGGCGGGCGGCAAGGCCGTCGTCATGACCTACTGGAATCCGGTGCTGAAGTACGGCGTGGACAGCTTCTCCCGCGATCTCGCGGCGGCGGGCGGTCTGGGCCTGATCACCCCCAACCTGATTCCGGAGGAGGCCGACGACTGGTTCGTGGCGTCCTCCACCCACAACCTGGACCGCATCTTCCTGGTCGCGCCGTCCTCGACCGAGGAGCGGCTCGTCAAGACCCTCGAGGCCTCGAAGGGCTTCGTGTACGCGGCCTCCACCATGGGCGTCACCGGCGCGCGTGACGCCGTGTCGTCCATGGCTCCGGCGCTGTGCGCCCGCATCCGCGCCCACTCCGACATCCCGATCGGCGTCGGCCTGGGAGTGCGCAGCGGCGCGCAGGCCGCCGAGATCGCCTCCTACGCCGATGGCGTCATCGTGGGCTCGGCCCTGGTGACGGCAGCGGCGCAGGGTCTGGACGCGATCCGGACGCTGACCGAGGAGCTGGCGCAGGGCGTCCGCTCGGCGGCGGTCGCTTCCTGACCGAAGGACCTTTTCGAGAGGTGTGTACCGAATTCGGTATACACCTTTCTTTTTGGCCGTGAACCTGCCCGTGGCCGTACGGAGGGGTCGCTCGAACACTGCTACGGTGGGGACTCGTGACCATACGAGCCCTTGCCGAGAGCACCGGCGCCGATGTCCTGGCCTACATTCCCAGTCCGCCTCGCGGCGTGTGGTACCTCGGGCCGTTCCCGCTGCGCGCCTACGCGATCTGCATCATCATCGGCATCGTCGCGGCCATCTGGCTGGGCGAGAAGCGGTGGGTGGCCCGCGGCGGCGAGTCCGGCGCGGTGCTCGACATCGCCATGTTCGCGGTGCCGCTGGGCCTGATCGGCGGGCGGCTCTACCATGTGGCCACCGACTGGGAGAAGTACTTCGGCCCGCATCGCAAGGCCGACGCCCACTGGTGGGCCATCTGGCAGGGCGGGCTCGGCATCTGGGGCGCGGTGCTGCTGGGCGCGTTCGGCGCCTGGATCGGCTGCCGCCACTATCGAATCCCCTTGCCCGCCTTCGGTGACGCCATCGCGCCGGGCGTGCTGCTGGCGCAGGCCATCGGACGTCTGGGCAACTACTTCAACCAGGAGCTCTTCGGCCGCGAGACCACGCTGCCGTGGGGTCTGGAGATCTTCGACCGCTTCGACGCCAATGGCGGCTCCGACCCGATGAACGGCGTCTCCAATGGCGTGGTGGTGCACGTCGTGCAGCCGACCTTCCTCTACGAGCTGCTGTGGAACCTGCTGGGCGTCGCGATCCTGCTGTACGTGGACCGCAAGTTCCGCATCGGCCACGGCCGTCTGTTCGCCCTGTACGTGGCCATCTACTGCTTCGGCCGGTTCTTCGTGGAACTGCTGCGCGACGACGAGGCCACCCACATCGCGGGCCTGCGCGTGAACACGTTCACCTCGGCGATCGTCTTCGTCTGCGCCGTGGCCTATTTCCTGCTCGCCACCAAGGGCCGGGAGACTCCCGCACAGGTGCGGGCGGGCGCGGAACGCCCCTGGCCGTGGCAGTTCGGCGCACTGCGCGCCTACGGGGCGGCCGTCGCGACCGAATCCGCGATTCCGAGCGCGAGTGCCGCGGCGAACGAGTCCGCTGACGAGAAGTCCGGCGCCGGCGAATCCACCGACAAGGCCGAATCCGCTGACGAGGCCGAATCCGAATCCGCCGACAAGCCGGTGCCTGACGATGACGCGGAGCCCGCGGACAAGGCGAAAACCGCCGCGGAGCCGGAGAAGGTCGAGGTCGCCAAGAAGTCCGACACCGCGGACAAGGCGGACAGCAAGAGCGATTCCTGATCATGGAATCGCGCGAATCCCGTAGCGCGGCGCGGTGATTCGGGAGACAATCGGGCATCGACGGCCGCCGGTGCGGCCGTAGGGGGAACGGGTCGGCGGGAGGACCCGTACGCATGCCAGGAGGGGCGAGTGACCGGTCCGTATCAGCAGCAACCTGGTTTCGGTGGGCCACAGTACGGTCCACCGGGAACCGGACCGGCGGGGCAGCAGTACGGCCTCCCGGCTCCGATGCCCGCGGCCGTGCCGCAGCAACCCGGGTTCCTGATCGCGATCGGCGATATCGCGGTCTCGGAGGGTCTGATCACCACCCCGTCGGGCAGTTTCCCGCTGCGCGGGGCGATCTGGACCGCGACCGATATGTCGCAGTCCTCGGAGCGGACCCCGCCGTACGCCATCGTGCTGGCGATCCTGTTCCTGCCCTTCTGTTTCCTCGGGTTGCTGTTCCTGCTCATCAAGCAGAAGGTGGTCGCCGGATACGTGCAGGTCACCGTGAACAGCGCGGGCCGGTTCCACTCGGCGATGATCGCGGTGCGGAACGAATCCACCTTCCCGATGGTCATGCACCAGGTGAACTACGCGCGCACACTCAGCGCCATGTAGCGGTCGATTCGCTTCGCCCGGCAACGAATCCGCGATGGCACGCGATAATTCCTGCGTGACCGATCCCTTCCAGAAACAGCCGCCGCAGGACGGCCCGCAGTACGGCGCGCCCGGCACGGGCCCGCAGTACGGACAGCCCTACGGCCAGCAGCCCTATCCGGATCCCCAGCAGTTCGCCGCGCCCGGCCAGCAGTTCGGCCAGCCGGGCGACCAGTTCGGCCAGCCCCAGCAGTTCGCGCAGCCGGGCCAGCCCTACGGCCAGCCGCAGCAGTTCGCCGCGCCCGGCCCGTACGGTCCCTACGGCGGGGACCCGGAGGCCCCGTTCGGCCGGGATCCGTTCGGAGTTCCGTTGTCGGACAAGAGCAAGCTGACCGCGGGTCTGCTGCAGCTGCTCGCCGGCGGTTTCGGGATCGGCCGTTTCTACCTGGGCTACACCACGATCGGTGTGCTGCAGCTGGTCACCTGTGGCGGTTGCGGTATCTGGGCGCTGATCGACGGCATCCTGATCCTCACCGGCAAGGTGCCCGATCTCCAGGGGCGTCCGCTGCGCGACTGAGCGCCACCGCTGCGCGACCGAGCGCGACACTCCGCATGTCGGCGGCCGTCACTCGACCGGGTGGCGGCCGTTTCGCGCATATCATCGGGCCGGAGCCGGATCCAGGTTTTCGCGCATCGTGATGGTTGCCGTGCCGCCCGGTCGGTCCGCGGCGTACCCTTTGTCGGTTGTTTATCGCGTGTTCACTCCACACGCCCGAGGAGAGGTCCCCGTCGTGCGCCACAAGCTAGCCGCCACCCTGCTCGCCGTCGTCGCCGCAGCCGGGCTCGTCGCCTGCAGCTCGAGCAAGGACGACGCGAACACCCTGAAGGTGGGCACCGAGGGCAACTACTCTCCCTTCACCTACCAGGACAACGGCAGCCTCACCGGCTACGACGTCGACGTGATCAAGGCCGTCGGCGACAAGCTCGGCAAGAAGGTCGAGTTCACCACCGCGCCCTGGGACTCGCTGTTCGCCGCCCTGGAATCCAAGCGCGTGGACCTCGTCGCCAACCAGGTGACCGTCAAACCCGAACGCGAGCAGAAGTATTCGCTGTCGCAGCCCTACACGGTCTCCGAGGGCGTCATCGTCACCAAGACCGGCAACGGCGGCATCCACGCCCTCACCGACCTGTCCGGCAAGACCTGTGCCCAGTCCGAGACCAGCAACTGGGCCGAGGTCGCGCGCGGCGCGGGCTGCAAGGTCGAGGCCATCCCCGGCTTCGTCGAGGCGGTGCAGCTGCTCAAGACCGGTCGCGCCGACGCCACCGTCAACGACACCCTCGCGGTGAACGCCTATGCCAAGCAGCAGGGCGCGGGCATCGTGCAGGTCGCCGGGAAGACCGGTGAGACCTCCAAGCAGGCCTTCGCCGCCCGCAAGGACTCCCAGGCCCTCACCGATCAGGTGAACAAGGCCCTCGACGAGCTGCGCGCCGACGGCACCCTGGCCAAGATCTCCGAGAAGTACTTCGGCACCGACGTCAGCAAGTAAGCGGCGCGGGGCATTTCGACATGGACGACGCCACCTGGGCGCTGATCCGGCACAACCTGTGGCCCATGCTCGAGGCCACGGTGAACAAGACGCTGCCGCTGACCGCCGTCAGTTTCCTGATCGGACTGGTGATCGCGCTGTTCGTGGCGCTGGCGCGGATGTCGAGCGTGTGGCCGCTGTCGGCGGCCGCACGCGTCTACATCTCGATCATTCGCGGCACGCCGCTGCTGGTGCAGCTGTTCATCATCTTCTTCGGCCTGCCGGCGTTCGACATCGTGCTGGAGCCGTTCCCGGCGGCGATCATCGCGTTCAGCCTCAATGTCGGCGGGTACGCGGCGGAAATCATTCGCGCCGCGATCCTTTCGGTCGCCCAGGGACAGTGGGAGGCGTCGTACTCGGTCGGCATGAGCTACGCCCAGGCGCTGCGGCTGGTGGTCCTGCCCCAGGCCTCCCGCATCGCGGTGCCCCCGCTGTCCAACACGCTGATCTCACTGGTGAAGGACACCTCGCTGGCGTCGACCATCCTGGTCACCGAGTTGCTGCGCACCGCGCAGATGGCCGCCGCGCCCACCTTCGATTTTTTCGCCCTCTACGGCGTGGCCGCCATCTATTACTGGGTTGTCTGCCTCATCCTGGGATTCTTCCAAACCTTCTTGGAGACCCGTCTGGCCAGGCACGTCGCTCGGTGACCTGCCGATAGCTGAACGGGTGCTTACAAGAACCGTATATGTGTGTGCCGGGGTCGGCATGAGCCTTACCACAGGTCTAGGGTTGAACGCGTGATGCGACGAACGAAGATTGTGTGCACCCTCGGACCCGCAGTGTCATCCGAGGACCGGATTCGTGAGCTCGTCGAAAGTGGCATGGACGTTGCGCGCCTGAACTTCAGCCACGGCGAGCACTCCGATCATGCCGAGAACTACAAGAAGGTGCGTGCGGCCAGCGATACCGCCGGTCGCGCGGTCGGCATCCTCGCCGACCTGCAGGGCCCCAAGATTCGGCTGGGCCGGTTCGAGGGCGACGGCAAAACGGTGTGGAACACCGGCGAGGAAGTCCGGATCACCGTCGACGACATCATCGGCACTCACGACCGGGTCTCCACCACCTACAAGCACCTGGCCAAGGACGCCAAGCCCGGTGACCGACTGCTCGTGGACGACGGCAAGGTCGGGCTGACCGTGCTGAGCGTCGATGACAACGATGTCATCTGCAAGGTCACCGAAGGCGGCCCCGTCTCCAACAACAAGGGCGTCTCGCTGCCCGGCATGGACGTGTCCGTGCCCGCGCTGTCCGAAAAGGACATCGACGACCTGGAATTCGCCCTGAAGCTGGGCGTGGACTTCATCGCGCTGTCCTTCGTGCGCTCGCCCTCCGATGTGGAGCTGGTGCACGACATCATGGACCGCGTGGGCCGCCGCGTGCCGGTCATCGGCAAGCTCGAAAAGCCCGAAGCCATCGACAATCTGGAGGCCATCGTGCTGGCCTTCGACGCCATCATGGTCGCCCGCGGCGACCTCGGCGTCGAGCTGCCGCTCGAGCAGGTGCCGCTGGTGCAGAAGCGTGCCGTGCAGATGGCGCGCGAGAACGCCAAGCCGGTCATCGTGGCCACCCAGATGCTGGAATCCATGATCACCAACTCGCGCCCGACCCGCGCCGAGGCCTCCGACGTGGCCAACGCCGTGCTCGACGGCGCGGACGCGGTCATGCTCTCCGGCGAGACCTCGGTCGGCGACTACCCGATCGAGGCCGTGCGCACCATGGCCCGCATCGTGCACGCGGTGGAGTCCGAGTCCTCGACCCGGGTGCCGCCGCTGACCCACGTGCCGCGGACCAAGCGCGGTGTCATCTCCTACGCCGCCCGCGACATCGGCGAGCGCCTCAATGCCAAAGCGCTGGTGGCGTTCACGCAGTCCGGCGACACGGTGCGCCGCCTGGCTCGCCTGCACACCCCGCTGCCGCTGCTGGCCTTCACCCCGCAGTCCGCGATTCGCAGTCAGCTGGCCTTGACGTGGGGCGTGGAAACGTTCATCGTTCCTCCGGTGGGCACGACCGACGAGATGATCCACCAGGTCGACAACGCGCTGCTGTCGATCGGGCGGTACAGCAAGGGTGATCTCGTGGTCATCGTGGCGGGCTCCCCGCCGGGTACTGTCGGGTCCACCAACCTGATCCACGTGCATCGCATCGGCGAGGAGGACCACTAATTTGAGTGCGTCGCTGGACGAGACGTCTGCGGACGTCGTCGCGGACCCCGAGGGGGCCGGGCTATCGGATGATCTGCGGGTGCTGCTGCGTCTGCTCGATCTCGAGGAGAACGGCCCCGATATCTTCCTCGGACATCACCCCGAGAAGGTGTGGAGCCGCACGTTCGGCGGCCAGCTGGTCGCACAGGCGATCATCGCCGCGGGCCGGACCGTGGGACCGGAACGGCCCATCCACGCGGTGAACGCGCACTTCGTGCGCGGCGGCGACCCGAAGCAGCCGATCGAATACCACGTCGATCGGCATCGCGACGGCCGCTCCATCGCCAACCGCACGGTGACCGCGTACCAGGACGGGCAGGAGCTGTTCGTCATGCTCGCGGCCTTCCAGGACTGGGGTAAGGGGCTCGAGCACGGCACGCCCCTGCCCGACGTGCCGGGGCCGGAAGGTCTTCCGCGCGTGGAGGAGTCGTTCGCGGGCATGGAGGACAAGCTCCAGATGTTCGTGGACGCACCGCATCCCATCGAGATGCGGTACACCAACGACCCGGCCTGGATCCTCAAGGGCAAGGGCGAGAGCCTCGCCCACAACCGGGTCTGGATGCGCACCGACGGCGCGCTGCCCGACGATCCGCTGATTCACGTTGCGGCGCTGGCGTATTCGTCCGACACCACGGTGCTGGACTCGATCATCACCACGCACGGGCTGTCGTGGGGCTGGGACCGCATCATCGCGGCGACGGTGAACCACTCCATCTGGTTCCACCGGCCCTTCCGCTTCGACGACTGGTCGCTGTACGCGACCGAGTCGCCGGTGGCGGCGGGCTCGCGCGGCCTGGCTCGCGGGCACTTCTACGCCACGAACGGCGACCTGCTGGCGACGACGGTCCAGGAAGGCGTGATCCGCCACTTCCCGGCACGCCGCTGAGACACGCGAAGGCGGGCCGTACCCCTCGGGGTGCGGCCCGTTGTCACGTCCGGGGCTAGATCAGTTCCCGGTTCTCTTCGAGGTCGAAGTTCTCGCGCTGCAGGGCGTGCACGATGTAGGGGATCGGCTCGCCCGCGGAGAGCTCGAGCAGTAGCCGCTGCTCCAGTTTGGCGATACCCGCTTTGGTGAGCTGGCGGGCTTCCCCGACGAGGCTGAGCGCGATCTCGTAGGTGCGGCGCTCGCCCGGCTCGGCGGCGGGATGATCCAGCCGCCATTGGGTTTCGAGCACCGTGTGGGCGGGATCGTCGCACTCCACCGGGAGGGTGAAGCGCCACGCGAAGATGTCTCGATCGGCGACGTATTCGTCGACCACCCGGCACACCGTCTCGGTGACGCGGCGCAGGGTGTGGGGTGTCACGTAAACATGGAGCGAAACATCCGAAATGCGCTTCGGCATGTCCTTGGTCCTGTTCTTGTGTCGAACCACCGGCAGTGGCGTTCGGCGGAACGGATAAGTGTTCCGCGCGAGAGTGTAATCCCTTACCGGACCATCGCGGCAGCAAGGTGTATTGACACGCGGACTCCGACCGGCCGGTTTGCCGGGTTCGCCTGCTATCCGGCGGATTCCGCCGCGCGGCGGGCCGGGCGCGGTGCCGGATGGGGCGATTGCGCGGCCGGTCGCGGTGATTGCGCTGCCGTTCGGGGAGATTCGCCGCGTCCGCCGTCTATCACCAGCAGCGGCGGCTGCCCGTCGGGGGCGCTGCGCGGACGCAGCGTGGCCTGCGGATGCTGATGCGCGTGCATCGCCAGCAGCAGCGGCACCAGCGCCTCGGCGATCTTGTCGCCGACATCGCAATACTGTTGCGGGGACAGGCCGACCGGGTCGGAGATGTTCTCGCGGCCGACGTAGGCCAGGTCGTCGCGCGCGGCGTGCAGGCCGACCACGGTGCGCGCACCGCTGACCTTCGCGATCCGGTACGCCTCGAGCAGGGTGAAGGTCCGGGGGAGCGCGGCGGGCACGAGTTCGCGGACCTGGTCGCGGATCTTCTCGGTCATGGTGAGCACCAGGTCGGCGCGGTGCACCATCTCGGCCTTGAGCCGCCGGGCCTTGAAGTTGGAGGCGTCACCGCCGAGGCCGGTAATCGTCTGTGCGGCCAGGGGTTCCACGGGGAAGCCCACCAGGGCGCGCACGCCGGCGCTCTCGGCGGTGAGCTCTTGTAGTCCGTGGTCGGCGGCCACCGCCAAGGTGAGGCGTTCGGCGATGACGGATCGGCAAACATTTCCGCTGCAGACGAACAGGACGTGCATGCGGACAACCTATGCCCGCCGTTGTCGATTCGAAACAGTTCCGTGACCGAATCACACGTTTCAACCGCATTGTTCATGCGGTGGCCGGATGTCGCTCACCTGTTGTCGGCGGGCGTTTACCGGAGTGTCCGGCGGGCCAACGGCATCGCGGACGATCATGCCTTTTCACACACGCCGAATCAATAGCTCGACGATTATTCGTCGGTCGTGCCGTACAACGCGGATTCCGTTACCACGGGCGCGATTTCGGATGCGGCGCCGCGTGTGCGCCCGCGCGTGGAGAACAGCCGCCCGCGGGCCGGGACGATCGGCGCGAATCGCGCCAGTCCGGTGTTCGCGGACATGTCGTCGTACACGGAATCTATTCCGCCCCCGGCGAAATAGGCCTCGTGCCAGAAGCCGGTCCCGCCGGAGTCCCGCAGGAACCGCTGCCACCAGTCCCGATGCGGTTCCGACCGCGTCCACCGTTCCAGGCTCTCCAGGTCCCGCCAGTACTGTCGCGCGCCCCAGTGCGGCGGGAACAGCGACCACACCACGTCCTCGTGGGACAGCAGCCCGTCGGGCCGATCGTGATGCGATTTGTACAACCGCGGCCCCAGGCCCAGCAGCCGCAGCATCCCGCGCGGCCTGCGCACGCGCATGCCGAGCAGGATGACGACCAGGTCCGGATAGTCGGCCAGGTCGGCGGTCATTCTCTTCACCGGCATTCGTGACCTCCGCACGGTTGGCTGCTCTGTGCGGGTCTACGTGGCTCCCGTGCCCGCGGTTCGAAACGCGGTCCTGTGAATCGAGTCTACGACGTACTCAACCGCAACACGGCCGAGCTGCCCTGGACAGCAACTATCTTCACGGTCAGGCCATTCAGGAAAATGGTCCCGCCGACCCCGGTGGATCCACTCACCGGCAGCCCGAAGACCGTGGTGGACGCCGTGGTCGACAGCGCGCTGATCTCCCCGATCCGCACACTGCCGCCGATCCGCGAATATCCGGGGACCGGAATGGTCGTGGGCCCGTCGATCCGAATTTCGCAATTACCTTTCGAACAGGCTCCCAGATCGGTCCCATTCGCCGCCGCGGGTAATCCGCCCGAGGCTTTCGTGGTGTCCTTCGCGGAATTCGTGGTCGTGGAATTCTGTCGCACGCTCGTCGTCCCCGTCTGTGTCGTCTCGGGCATCGCGTGCCCGTCCGTCTCCGATCCGCATCCCCCGATGAGCCCCGCGATCATCACGCCCACGGCGAGGCCCCACCCGCCTCTCGCCATCGAGGTCTTCGGGATTCGCATACGGCCTCCATACTGCTTCCGGAACAACGGCCCACCGATCATGCGCCATGATGACCGAGTGCGTGTACTGGTTACCGGAGCGAATGGATATCTCGGCCGCGCCGTCGTCGCGGCCCTGTCCGCCGCGGGCCACGAACCCGTCGCCATGATCCGCGCCGCCGCCCCGCCGATCCCCGGCGCCGCCGAGGTCCGCACCGCCGATCTGCTCGACGAACCCGCCCTCGCCCGCGCCCTGCGCGACGTCGACGCGGTCTGCCATCTCGCCGGCCTGACCCGCGCCCGCGAGTCCCTGTCCGAGCCGCTGCGCTACTTCCGCGGCAACACCACCGCGACCCTCACGCTGCTCGAGGCCATGTCCGCCGCCGGCGTCCCGCGGCTCGTCTTCGCGTCGACCGCCGCGATCTACGGGACTCCTGACCGTCAGCCGATGGCCGAAGACCTCCCGGACGCCCCACCGCACCCGTATGCCCGCAGCAAGCTGGCCGCCGAACTGGCCATCGAAGGCGCTGCCCAGGCCGGTGATCTGGCGGCGGTGATCCTCCGCCTGTCCAATATCGCCGGCGGCGCCGACCCCGATCCGACCCGCCTGATCCCGCGCGCACTGGCTGCGGCATCGGGGAATTCACCCCTGGCGGTGAATGGTGACGGCACCGCCGTCCGCGACTACCTGCACGTCGACGATGCCGCCCGCGCTGTCACGGCAGCCGTCGACCACCTGTCGGCCCCCGGCGCGGTCGCCCGCTACATCATCGGCAGCGGTCGCGGCACCAGCATCCTCGAGGTGGTCGCCTCGGTGGAACGGGTGACCGGTCGTCGGGTCGCGCTCGACCACCGGCCCCCGGCCCCGGAACCGGCGGCCCTGGTCGTCGACCCATCCAAGGCAATCGCCGAAATGGATTGGAAACCAACTCATTCCACCATCGACGCGATTATCCGCGATACGGCCACAGAATCTCCACACGGTGTCCGCCGGGACCGCACATCCGGTTCCTAGTGTCGGTGTGCGAACGGCCCGAGCATTTGGAGAACGGAGGGTTCGCATGCGCGACTCGGATGAATTCACCCGGTGGACTACGGAATTCGAGGCCAAGGCTCACGCCCGGGCTCGGACCGGCGACCCGGACTGGAGCGCCGGCGCGACCCTGCATCCCGCCCTCGTGCGCAGTATCCAGCGTTTTCAGGTGGGGGAGTCGGGTGACGGGGCGCATCTCATCGCCAAGGCCGATGCCGCCGGGGATCCGGTTTACGCTGCGGCGGTTCGGCTGTTCGTCGCCGAGGAGGCAAACCACGCGCGGCTGCTGCTGAACCTCCTGCAGGCCGCGGGGGAGCGGCCGATCTCGCGTCATTGGACCGACGCGGTCTTCGTCGCATTGCGCCGGGGCCTGGGCTTGCGGCTGGAACTCATGGTGCTGTCGATCGCCGAGGTCATCGCCATCCCTTATTACTCGGCGCTCCGCGACGGCGCCCGCGATCCGCTCGCCACCCGCACCGCCGCCCTCATCCTGGCCGACGAGCAACGCCACATTCCGTTCCACGCGCAGCGTCTGCGCCTCGCCTTCGCTGCCACACCGCCCGGGTTGCGCCCCCTCGTCCGCGCTGTCTGGCGGGGAATCCTGCACGTTGCGATCGCGGTGGTGCTGGTCGATCACGGCCGGGCGTTACGTCGATTGGGCTGTACCCGAAGAGAATTCGCCCGCACCGCACGCGCCCTGTTCGGCCCGATCTGTGCGACCGCCCTACCGCGCCCGGACCACGCGCAGCCGTCGGCGAATCCACGAAGCGCGGGGGAAGTGATTGGGTGACCGATCTCCGGATCCGGGATCTCCCATGGTGCCGAGTGTGGGAATCGAACCCACACGCCCTTCCGGGCAACGGTTTTTGAGACCGTCGCGTCTGCCAATTCCGCCAACTCGGCGCACCGGAGGGAAATGATAGCGGGTGGTGGGGCAAACCAAGAAATCGAGGTGGTCGGGCGACTACATCGTTGTGATACTGGTCGGTTTGCCCTGGGTACGTGGGTTGTAGGGCCGGGTGAACGGTACTCTTTGGGAGACTCGGGTGCGTGCTGGTCCTGTGAGGGTGGCGCAAGACGAGGTGGCATCGGGTATCGGATTTCGGAAGCGACAGGGGTTCATCTATGGGAACGACAGCAGGGGGCGGTTCGAAGAAGGACGCTGCGGCGTCCGCCCCCAAGCGGGTGGTGGTTGCCGAGGACGAGGCGCTCATCCGGATGGACCTGGTGGAGATGCTCTCCGAAGAGGGCTATCACGTGGTGGGTGAGGCGGGTGACGGTCAGCAGGCCGTGGACCTCGCTGTGGAGCTGCGTCCGGATCTGGTGATCATGGACGTGAAGATGCCGCGCCGGGACGGCATCGACGCGGCGGCCGAGATCGCGTCGAAACGCGTTGCGCCGGTGGTCATCCTGACCGCCTTCAGTCAGCGCGACCTGGTCGAACGGGCACGCGACGCGGGGGCGATGGCGTACCTGGTGAAGCCGTTCACCAAGTCGGATCTGGTGCCGGCCATCGAATTGGCCGCATCGCGATTCCATGAGATCGCCGCGCTCGAGAGCGAGGTCGCGAACCTCACCGACCGGCTCGAGACGCGCAAGCTGGTGGAGCGTGCCAAGGGTGTGCTCATGCAGACCCAGGGGCTATCCGAGCCGCAGGCGTTCAAGTGGATTCAGCGCACCGCCATGGATCGTCGCACCACTATGAAGGCGGTCGCGGAAGTGGTGCTGGAGAACCTCGCACCGAAGTAAGTCGCATTTGCCGGGTCGTCGCCCTGTTGTTGCCACTAATGCACTGAGGAAATTAACAGTGCGGTAACAACAGGGCGTTCCACTTTAGTTGCGATGTCACATGAATGATTCGAATGTGATGCGGACCTAACGTGGCCCGACTATGTTTCTGTGCGGGCCGATCGATGGGGCGGCCCTCCTCGGTCACCCCGGGGGCGCACAGAACATGAGGTGAATCGTGCTTGGTTCAATGACGCGCACGTCGACCCTGCGGCACAGTCGCACGGTCAAGATGCTTGTCGTCGGGGCCGCGGCCGTACTCGCATTGGGCAGTGCCGGCTGCAGTAGCAAATCGACGGACAATTCGGGCGGAGGCGGGTCGAATCTGACCATTTCGCCCCTGGTGCAGGTGGACTCGCAGGGCAAGGAGGTCCCGGTCACGGACTCCAGCGCGGCCGCCGACCCCGCCGGTGACGGCAAGGGCAAGTGCGCCCCGCAGACCATCGCGATGGCCGGCCCGCTGACCGGCGACAACGCCAACCTCGGCCTCAACATCATCCGCGGTGTGAAGCTGGCGCTGGACCAGCACAACAAGGCCAACCCCGGCTGCCAGGTCTCGGTCAAGGAATTCGACACCGAGGGCGACCCGCAGAAGGCCACCCAGGTCATTCCGACCATCGTCAGCGACCCGTCGATCGTGGCGCTGATCGGCCCCACCTTCTCCGGTGAGACCAAGGCGACCGGCGCGATCCTCAACCAGGCCAACCTGCTGTCGCTGACGCCGTCGGCCACCAATGTCACCCTCACCACCAACGGCTGGACCAACTTCTTCCGCGGTCTGGGCAATGACGGCATCCAGGGCCCGGCGGTGGCCGGATACCTCAAGGGCACCGGCAAGTTCAAGAAGATCTGCGTCATCCAGGACGACTCGGATTACGGCACCGGCCTGGCCAAGACGGTCACCGAGGGTCTGGGTCCGATCGCCGACCCGAGCTGCGCGGCCAGCGTGAAGGCGAAGCAGAAGGACTTCTCGGCGACCGTGTCCAAGATGGCATCGGCCAAGCCGGACGGCATCTTCTACGCGGGCTACTACGCCGAGGCCGCCCCGCTGGTGAGCCAGCTGCGCGACGGCGGCGTGACCGCGACCTTCATCTCCGACGACGGCACCAAGGACGTCGAGTTCACCAAGCAGGCCGGCAGCAAGTCCAAGGACGCGCTGCTCTCCTGCCCGTGTGGTCCGGCCGGTGACAAGTTCGCCACCGCCTACAAGGCGTTCAACAACTACGAGCCCGGCACCTACTCGACCGAGGGCTACGACCTGACCACGATCGTGCTCAAGGGCATCGAGGCCGGTAAGGTCACCCGCCCCGACCTGGTCGAATACGTGCGCGGCTACGACGGCCAGGGTCTGGCGCGTCAGTACAAGTGGGGTTCCACGGGTGAATTGGCCAACGCGTTGATCTGGATGTATCAGGTCAAGTAGCGATCACTGTTAATCGGAACAGCGTGTGCCGAAATTCGTTTCGGCACACGCTGTTTTCCACGACAGCGGAAAGTAACGAATGTCTGCACCCGCTTTGGCCGATGTGACCCTCCTCGCGAGCGGGTCCATCAAGTTCGATCTGTCCGGGGTCGCCGATCAATTCTGGCGGCTCACCGTCGAAGGACTGACCTACGGCTCGATCTATGCCCTGGTCGCGGTCGGCTACACACTCGTCTACGGTGTGTTGCGCCTGATCAATTTCGCCCATTCGGAAGTATTCATGCTCGGCACCTTCGGCCAGTTGGTCGGATTGATGGTGTTCGGATTCGCGGCCAGTGGTGATACGTACTCCCAGGGTGTCGGACTGACCGTGGTCTACCTCGCAGCGGCCATGGTCTTCGGCATGTTGGTTTCCGGCGCGGCCGCGGTGGCGCTGGAGCGAGTCGCGTACCGGCCACTGCGCAAACGCGGCGCGAAACCGCTGATCTTCCTGATCACCGCGATCGGAATGTCGTTCGTGCTGCAGGAATTCGTGCACTACATCCTGCCCAAGCTCACCGGCAACAAGCTCGGCGGCACCAACGCGCAGCAGCCGATCCAGCTGGTGACGCCCACCGAGCAGTTCAAGCTCTTCGGCGCGTCGGTCACCAATATCGCGCTGGTGATCGTGCTGGCCGCGGTGGCGCTGGCGCTCACCACCGAATTGCTGATCAACCGGACCAAATTCGGCCGCAGCATTCGCGCGGTGGCCCAGGACCCCGACACGGCGACGCTGATGGGCGTCTCCCGGGAGCGGGTCATCATGCTGACCTTCCTCATCGGCGGTGTGCTCGCGGGCGCCGCCGCGCTGCTGTACACGCTCAAGATCCCCAACGGCATCATCTACAACGGCGGATTCATTTTGGGCATCAAGGCTTTCAGCGCCGCGGTGCTGGGCGGTATCGGCAACCTGCGCGGCGCGCTGCTGGGCGGTCTGCTGCTCGGCCTGGCCGAGGACTACGGCCAGGTGCTCTTCGGCGATCAGTGGCGTGACGTGGTCGCGTTCGTGGTGCTGGTCGCGGTGCTCATGGTCCGGCCCACCGGCATTCTCGGGGAGAGCCTGGGGAGGGCGCGCGCATGACCGACACGAAAACGACTCCCGCGCCGCACAGTTCACCCGCGGGACGGGGCGTCGGCGACGCCATCCGCACCTGGTGGGCCGGGCTCTCGCGACCGGCGCAATGGGCGTTCGGCATTCCCGCGGTCATCGTGCTGGCCGCGCTGCCGCTGTTCAAGCTGCCGCTGCTGGACACGCCCGGCACCAGTTTCGGCGGGGTGATGGCGCAGTTCGCCATGTACGCGCTCATCGCCATCGGCCTGAATGTGGTTGTCGGGCAGGCGGGTCTGCTCGACCTGGGCTATGTCGGCTTCTACGCGGTCGGCGCGTACTCGGTCGGCCTGCTGACCAGTCCGAACAGTCCGTGGAACCAGACCAATGGGGGCTGGCTCGATCCGCAGTGGGCGTGGCTGGCATGCGTCCCGATCGCGATCCTGGCGACCGCGATCTCCGGTCTCATCCTGGGCACGCCGACGCTGCGCCTGCGCGGCGACTACCTGGCCATCGTGACCCTCGGTTTCGGTGAGATCGTCCGGCTGCTGGCCGACAATCTGCCTGAGATCACCAACGGCAGCCTCGGCCTGTCCCGCATCCAGTACCCGCACGTCGGCGAGTCCGACACTCATCCGGGCGGCTACTTCTCCTCCGGCAATCTCGGTGACGTGCACACCTGGAATGTGCTGGACCGGGCCAACTCCGGCACCTGGTGGTACTGGCTGGGCATTGTCCTGGTGGTCGCCGTGCTCATGCTGGTCGGCAATCTCGAGCGCAGCCGGGTGGGTCGCGCGTGGGTCGCCATCCGGGAGGACGAGGACGCCGCCGAGATCATGGGCGTGCCCACCTTCAAGTTCAAGCTGTGGGCGTTCATGATCGGCGCGGCCATCGGCGGTCTGTCGGGCGCGCTGTACGCGGGTCAGGTGCAGTACGTGAATCCGCAGGGGTTCAACGTCATCAACTCGATGCTGTTCCTGTGCGCGGTGGTGCTGGGCGGGCAGGGCAACAAGCTCGGCGTGATCGTGGGCGCCTTCCTGATCGTGTACCTGCCCAACCGGTTCATGGGCGTGAACGTGGGCGGGCAGTCGCTCGGTGACTACAAGTACCTCTTCTTCGGTCTCACGCTGGTGGTCGTGATGATCTTCCGGCCGCAGGGTCTGTTCCCGGCGCGGCAGAAACTGCTGACCTACGGGCGGCAGGTTTATCGGGCGGTGCGACGGCCGGCGGTGGCCGCGCAGACGACGGGAGCTGCACAGTGACGGGGCCGGGCGACGCGCTGTTCGACAACGAGGACATGGCGGCCGGGTACGCGCGGCCCGAGGTGGAGCCCAGCGCCGGCATGCTCGACGTGACCGAGGTGCTGCCCGTCTACAAGGACCCCGAGGTGGTCGCGGAAGTCGTTGCGCCGCACCGGGACATCGAGACCGCGGTCGGCGCGCCGCTGCTGCGCACCGACGGGCTGACCATGCGGTTCGGCGGTCTCACCGCGCTCGACAATGTGAGCTTCGAGATCCGCCGCGGCGAGATCCTCGGACTCATCGGGCCCAATGGCGCGGGCAAGACGACCTGCTTCAACGCCATCTCCGGGGTGTACCGCCCGTCGGACGGCACGGTCTACTTCGACGGCAAGCCGCTGACCAAGACCAAGCGCAACGAGATCACCCGGCTGGGCATCGCGCGCACCTTCCAGAACATCCGGCTCTTCGGGGAGATGACCGCGCTGGAGAACGTGGTCGTCGGCGCGGACGCCCGGCACAAGACCTCGGTCCCGGGCGCGCTCTTCCGCACCCCGCGGCACCGCGAGGAGGAGAAGGACTCGCTCGAGCGGGGCATGGCGTTGCTGGAGTACGTCGGCATCGCGCCGCACGCGGTCGAGAAGGCGCGCAACCTCTCCTACGGCGATCAGCGCCGCCTGGAGATCGCCCGCGCGCTGGCGACCGAGCCGAAACTGCTGTGCCTGGACGAGCCCGCCGCCGGGTTCAATCCGAGCGAGAAGTCCGCGCTCATGGATCTGATCCGCAAGATCCGCGACGACGGCTACACGGTGCTGCTCATCGAGCACGACATGCGACTGGTCATGGGCGTGACCGACCGCATCGTGGTGCTGGAATTCGGCCGCAAGATCGCCGACGGGTTGCCGGAGCAGATCCGCCAGGATCCCGCGGTGATCAACGCCTACCTGGGCGTGCCCGACGAGGCCGACGCCGAGTCGGCCGAGGACGCGGCCGAGGCGCGAAGCATTGCCGCCGAACCGGTTCCGGATCTCACCAAGCAGGCGCCCGGTTCCGTCGCGCCCACCGCCTCGACCGGCGAGCCGCTGCTGACGGTCGAGGACATGGTCGTGAACTACGGCAGAATCCAAGCGCTGCACGGCATCTCGCTGGAGGTCGGGCAGGGCGAGCTGGTCACCCTGCTGGGTGCGAACGGCGCGGGCAAGACCACCACCATGCGGGCCCTGTCGGGCCTGCTGCCGCTGACCCGCGGCCGCATCATGTTCCAGGGCCGCGACATCACCCGCATGAAGGCCCACGAACGCGTGGTGGCGGGCCTGATCCAGGCCCCCGAGGGCCGTGGCGTCTTCCCGGGCATGACGGTCCAGGAGAACCTCGACATGGGTTGCCACGCAAGGCCGTTCGCGTCGAAGGCGGACTACGCGAAAACCCTGGACTGGGTCTTCGAGCTGTTCCCGCGCCTGCTGGAGCGCCGCCGCCAGGTGGGCGGCACCCTCTCCGGCGGCGAGCAGCAGATGCTGGCCATCGGCCGCGCCCTCATGGCCCGCCCGCAGCTGCTGCTGCTCGACGAGCCGTCGATGGGCCTGGCCCCCATGGTGATCCAGCAGATCTTCCGGATCATCGCCGACATCAACGCCCAGGGCACCACGGTCCTGCTGGTCGAACAGAACGCCCAGCAGGCCCTGACCCGCAGCGACCGCGCCTACATCCTGGAAACCGGCGAGGTGACCAAGACCGGCGGCGGCCGAGCCCTGCTCACCGACCCCGCCGTCAAGTCCGCCTACCTCGGCGTCGGCTGACCGGCGGCGGCCGGCCCCACCCACCCCGAAAAGCATTCGGGCCGGTCACCTTCCGGTGACCGGCCCGAACCTTCAAGCAGGGGCGACAGGAATCGAACCTGCAACCTGCCGCTTTGGAGACGGCTGCTCTGCCAATTGAGCTACACCCCTTGGCGGGGGCAACGCTACCAGGTAGCGGGTCGAGGATGAAATCGGTTTCGCTGACCTGGGGCGACGGGCCGAGTGCGCCCGCTGCCCACGGATGTCGGGGGCGGTACCTAGACTCTTGCGGGTGACCCCTGCCTCTACTGATCAGCGTCCTGTTGTTGCGTCCGAAGCCGTGCCCGGGGAGCAGCCGACCCTGCTGTTGCTGGATGGGCATTCGCTGGCTTATCGCGCGTTCTACGCGCTGCCCGCGGAGAACTTCAAGACGCAGAGCGGGCAGACCACCAATGCCGTGTACGGATTCACGGCGATGCTGATCAACCTGCTGCGGGACGAGAAGCCGACGCATGTGGCGGCGGCGTTCGACGTGAGCCGCAAGACGTTCCGGACCGAGGCGTTCCCGGAGTACAAGGCGAATCGGGCGACCACCCCGGACGAGTTCAAGGGGCAGGTGGACACCACCCAGGAAGTGCTGGGCGCGCTGGGGATTCCGGTCATGGCCATCGAGGGGTACGAGGCGGACGATCTGATCGCCACGCTCACCACGCAGGCCGTCGCCCAGGGGTTCCGGGTGCTGATCGTGACCGGTGACCGTGACTCGCTGCAGCTGGTCGAGGACAACGTCACCGTGCTCTACCCGAAGAAGGGCGTCTCCGAGCTCACCCGGTTCACCCCGGCCGCGGTCGAGGAGAAGTACGGGCTCACCCCCGCGCAGTATCCGGACTTCGCGGCGCTGCGTGGCGACCCGAGTGACAACCTGCCGGGCATTCCGGGCGTGGGGGAGAAGACCGCCACCAAGTGGATCCGCGAGTACGGGGACCTGGCCACCCTGGTCGACCAGGTGGACAAGGTGAAGGGCAAGGTCGGAGACGCGTTGCGCGCCAACCTGTCCAGCGTGGTGCTCAACCGGCAGCTCACCGAGATGGTGAAGACGGTGCCGCTGCCCTACACGCCCGACCAGCTGGCCGTGCAGCCGTGGGATCGGGACAAGATCCACCGGCTGTTCGACGAGCTGGAATTCCGGGTGCTGCGCGACCGCCTGTTCGACACCCTGGCCCCGGTCGAGCCCGAGGCCGAGTCCGGCTTCGAGATCAGCGGCAGCGCGCTGGCCGCCGGCACCGTCGCCGCCTGGCTGGCCGAGCACGCCGGAACCGGTGTGCGGCACGGGGTTTCCGTGGTCGGCAACGGCTTGCCGACGCACGGCGACACCCAGGCCATCGCCCTGGCCGCCGCCGACGGCGAGGGCGCCTACATCGACGTGCACACCCTCACCCCCGAGGACGAGAAGGCGCTCGGCGACTGGCTGGCCGACCCGGCGACGCCGAAGGCGCTGCACGAGGCCAAGACCGCCATGCACGCCCTGCGCGGGCGCGGCTGGCGGCTGGCCGGGCTCACCAGCGATACCGCGCTGGCCGCCTACCTGATCCTGCCGGGCCAGCGCACCTTCAACCTGGAGGACCTGTCGCTGCGCTACCTGAGCCGGGAGCTGCGCGTCGACAATGCCGGGGAGACCCAGCTGTCGCTGCTCGACGACGAGGACGAGGTGGACGCCGAGGCCGCCAATGCCCAGATGCTGCGCGCCCGAGCGGTTTACGACCTCGCCGACGCCTTCGACGCCGAACTCGAGCGGATCGAGTCCACCGCACTGCTGCGCGATATGGAGCTCCCGCTGCTGAGCGTGCTGGCCGACCTGGAGGCCGCGGGCGTCGCGGTCGACTCCGCCCAGCTCGAGCAGTTGCAGCGCGAGTTCGCCGACCGCGTCGCCGAGGCCGCCGAGGCCGCCTACGGCGTCATCGGCAAGCAGATCAACCTGGGCTCGCCCAAGCAGCTGCAGGTGGTCCTGTTCGACGAGCTCGACATGCCGAAGACCAAGCGCACCAAGACCGGCTACACCACCGACGCCGACGCGCTCGAGGGCCTCTACGAGAAGACCCAGCACCCGTTCCTGCAGCACCTGCTCGAGCACCGCGACGCCACCCGCCTCAAGGTGACGGTCGACGGCCTGCTCAAGTCGGTCGCCGACGACGGCCGCATCCACACCACCTTCAACCAGACGGTCGCCGCCACCGGCCGCCTGTCCTCGACCGAGCCGAACCTGCAGAACATCCCGATCCGCACCGACATGGGCCGCCGCATCCGCGACACCTTCGTCGTCGGCCCCGGCTACGAGTCGCTGATGACGGCCGACTACAGCCAGATCGAAATGCGGATCATGGCCCACCTGTCCAAGGACGAAGGCCTCATCGAGGCCTTCAACTCGGGCGAGGACCTGCACAACTTCGTCGCCTCCAAGGCCTTCGACATCCCGATCGCCGAGGTGGAGCCGGAGCTGCGCCGCCGCATCAAGGCCATGTCCTACGGCCTGGCCTACGGTCTGTCCGCGTACGGCCTGTCCCAGCAGTTGAAGATCAGCGCCGACGAGGCGAAGGTCCAGATGGACATCTACTTCAACCGCTTCGGCGCCATCCGCGACTACCTGCACGACGCGGTCGATCAGGCCCGCAAGGTCGGCTACACCGAGACCCTGTTCGGCCGCCGCCGCTACCTGCCGGACCTGGATTCCAGCAACCGGCAGCGCCGCGAGGCCGCCGAGCGCATGGCCCTCAACGCCCCCATCCAGGGCACCGCGGCCGACATCATCAAGGTCGCCATGATCGACACCCAGAAGGCGATCCGGGAGGCGGGCCTGAAATCCCGCATGTTGCTGCAGATCCACGATGAACTCGTCTTCGAGGTCGCCGCGGGGGAGCGGGAGCGGTTGGAATCGCTTGCGCGCGAGCACATGTCCAATGCCATCGAGCTGTCGGTGCCGCTGGAGGTGTCGGTGGGCGTGGGCCGCAGCTGGGATTCGGCCGCGCACTAGGGAACTCGACACGCACTCGCGAGTCGTGCGACACGCGGACCGCCCGCACTGGGTTTCGGTGCGGGCGGTTTGTGTCTCGGACGCCCTCTCCGCGCGCGCCGGCACCCGCCCGCAACCCGCTGTACGGGTTGCCGGAATTGCGTCGACCTGGGGATGTTCACGAATCGGATGTTTGCCGGGCCCACAGTGTTTGCTCGCGGCCGCGCCGGGGGTCGTGTGGCGCCCGTCGCATCGGCGGTGACCTGCGACGAAGTTACCCGTGGGTCCCTCACGAATATGGTTGCCATTACGTGAGCTCCCCCCTATGCTCGACCCCGTGCCGAATCCCGCCAACAGCCGCAGCGCAGCGCTCGACGTCGCAGACCGCGACCGCGCAGCGCTTATTTCGCTTACCGCGAATGTGGCCGGCGATCGCGTACTCGTAGTTCTCCGCCGTAGCGGGGTCTGATTCGGACCGGCCCCTCGCTGCGGCCGATAGAACTTTCTTTTGCTGGTCCCCTCTGTCAATTCTTCGGAAGAAGTCGGGAAGACCTAGTTCAATGACCATCACCCTGGATACCGCCATGTTCATCGCCGCCGCTCCCGCGACCTTGCGGGCCGAATGCACCGGCCTGACCCCCGCCGAGTTCCACGACCGCTACTGCGACCCGATGGGCCCGGTCAAGCTCAGCGACTGGACGCCGATCGGCGACCGCGCCGGTACGGCCACCCTGGAAATCGCCTCCCACCTGCGCACCGTCGTGGCGACCGGCAGCCCGGTGGCCGCGCTCACCTCGGCGCTCTACGACGAGGGCTACCCGGTGGAGATCCTCGCCTTCCATCAGCGCCGCACTCCGGACGGCACCGCCACCTTCGTGCAGTGCGAGTTCAACGGCCGCCGCGGCTGGGGCGCGGCCCTCGCCGACGACGCCGCCGAGTCGACCATCCGCGCCATGATCGCGGGCATCAACCACCTCGGCTCGCACTTCTGATTCATCCGTGAAAAGCGAAGCGCCGCAACTCCTTCGGGAGTTGCGGCGCTGACGCTGCGGCGGGAGGCGGCTACTTGGCGGACTCCTGCTCGGCGAGCTGCTTGCGCACCTCGTCCATGTCGAGAGCCTTCACCTGGGTGACCAGATCCTCGAGCGCGGCCGGGGGCAGCGCGCCGGGCTGCGCGAAGACGAGCACGCCCTCGCGGAACGCCATGATGGTCGGGATGGAGCGGATGTTGGCCGCCGCGGCCAGTCCCTGCTGATCCTCGGTGTCGACCTTGCCGTGCACCACGTCGGGGTGGGTTTCGGACGACTTCTCGTAGGTCGGGGCGAAGCTGCGGCACGGACCGCACCACGAGGCCCAGAAGTCGACGAGAACCACGTCGTTACCGGTGACTACCTCGTCGAAGTTCTGTTCGGTCAGGGTCTGGGTGGCCATGGCTTCCTCTCGTATCGATGTCCCCGGTCCAACACCGGGCCCTGCGGTTATCTTCCCCGCGCTACCGGGTGGGCCGGTCACCGGCGGGTCACCGACCATTCGGCGCGCCGGTCACCGTCCCATCGGCGGATATCCTCCACGGTAGCCCGCACGTCCTTGTCCCAGCCCACCGCGCCCAGTGCGGCGTCGAACTGGCCCGGTCTCAGCCGGCGGGCGAGGGTGACGTGCGGGGTCCAGTTGTCGGGCCGGACATTGCCGGGGATGCCCGGGCAGTCGGCGACCACCCGGAACAGCCTGTGCTGCAAGGAGATCAGTGGTTCGGATGGCACCACCGCCCGAACCAGTACGGCGGCACGGGATCCGAAGACCAGTAGTCCGCCCAGGCGCACGGGGAACGGGTGGAAGTCCTGCTGCGCCAAGACCTTGTCCAGCCGGGGCCAGATCTCGGTGGCCACCGCGACGGTGATGTGCGGCCGGTACCAGGGCCCGGGCGTGTGCAGGCCGAGTTCGCTCAGCGCCGCCCACTGCCGCCGCACCGCGGTCTCGGACGCCTCGTCGAGCACCAGTTCCACCGATTGCACCATGGTGTCCTGAACTTACGCGCGATCCTCGTCCAGGTCTCGAAACAGGCGTGGCAGCGTGTGCCGGGGCGCGACGGCGGCAGGGGTTGCGCGAGGATGACTGCCATGAGCGAGAGCGAGACTCGAATCCGGCTGGGCCTGCTGGAGGGCGACGGTATCGGCCCCGAAATCGTCCGTGCCACCCGGCATGTGGTCGACGACGCCTTCGAGACCACGGGCCTGCCGCCGGTGGAGTGGGTCCCGCTGCCGCTCGGGCACGAGGCGATCGAACAGTTCGGCAACCCGGTGCCCGAGCAGACGCTCGCCGCGCTGGCCGAACTCGACGCCTGGATCATGGGCCCGCACGACAGCGCCTCCTACGCCCCCGAACACCGCACCGGCCTGCCGCCCGCGGGCGCGGTCCGCAAGCGCTTCGGTCTCTACGCGAACATCCGCCCGGCCCGCAGCCTCGAAGGGGTGCGCGCGCTGGCCCAGGACATGGATCTGCTGATCCTGCGCGAGAACACCGAGGGCCTCTACGCCGACCGCAATATGGCCGCCGGGTCGGGCGAGTTCCAGCCGTCGCGGGATGTCGCGCTGTCGGTCGGCGTGTTCACCCGGGCCGCGATCGAACGCATCGCGCGGCTGGGGTTCGAGATCGCGTCGGAGCGTTCGAAGAAGCTGACCGTGGTGCACAAGGCCAATGTGTTGCCCATGACCATGGGCATGTTCCGCGATATCTGTTACGAGGTGGCCGCGGACTACCCGGACGTGGAGATCGACGACGAGCACGTGGACGCGGCGGCGGCGCATCTGGTCCGCGCGGCCCGCGACTACGACGTGATCGTCACCGAGAATCTGTTCGGCGACATCCTGTCCGATCTGGCGGGCGAATTGAGTGGTTCGCTCGGTATGGCCGCCTCGGTGAACTGCTCCGATACCCAGATCATGGCGCAGGCGGTGCACGGCGCGGCCCCGACCCTGGCTGGGCGCAATCGCGCGAATCCGGTGGCGCTGTTCAACTCCGCGGCGGCGATGCTGCACTGGATGGGTCGCACCCAGCGCTACAGCGCATTGCGCCGGGTCGGCGACCGCATCGAACGCTCGGTTGCTGACACGTTGCGAGCTGGTGTTGCAACGTCCGATTTGGGTGGGCTAGCCTCTACCTCCGAATTCACCGAGCAGGTGCGCGCACGGCTGCACCGCTGGTGAGCGCGCATTCCGGGCCGGGCGTGTTCGGCCCCGCTCTGGCGTGTCGCCGATTAATCTTCGGTTACCGGCCGACGCGGACGGTGTCACTCGCTTACATTTCAAACGGCGGGCGACCCACGGATGTCGCGCACCCGAACTGTGGAGGACTGCTGTGTCTGTTCGTAACTCTTTTCGCGGGCGTGCCCTGCGAGCCGCTGTCGTCGTCGCCGGTGGCGCTCTCGCACTGACCGCTTGTACCAGTAATTCCGAGTCCAGCGGTCCCGAGGTGGCCAAGGTCGACGTGGCCAAGGTCGACACCATCGCGGGCAAGGTCCCCTCCGACATCAAGTCCTCCGGCAAGCTGACCGTCGGCGTCAACGTTCCGTATCAGCCCAACGAGTACCGGGATCCGTCCAGCGGCAAGATCGTCGGCTTCGACGTCGACCTGATGGACGCGGTCGCCAAGGTGCTGGGCCTGAACGCGGACTACAAGGAAGCCGACTTCGAGAAGATCATCCCCTCCATCGAGGCCGGCACCTACAACCTCGGCATGTCCTCCTTCACCGACAACAAGGAGCGCGAGGCCACCGCCGACTTCGTCACCTACTTCTCCGCGGGCAGCCAGTGGGCCCAGCAGAAGGGCAAGACCGTCGACCCCGACAATGCCTGCGGCAAGCGAGTCGCGGTGCAGCGCACCACCGTTCAGGACACCGACGAGATCCCGGCCAAGTCCAAGGCGTGCGTCGCCGCGGGTAAGCCGGAGATCCAGAAGGTCGCCTACGACGAGCAGTCCGCCGCCGCCAACGCGCTGGTGCAGGGCCAGGTCGACGCCATGTCCGCCGATTCCCCGGTGACCGCGTACGCCATCAAGCAGGCCGGAGACAAGATCGAGCCCGCGGGCAAGATCTTCGACTCCGCGCCGTACGGCTGGCCGGTCAAGAAGGGCTCCACGCTGGCGCCGGTGCTGCAGGAAGCCGTGCAGTACCTGATGGACAACGGCCAGTACAAGAAGATCGCCGAGAACTGGGGTGTCCAGGAGGGCGCGATCACCAAGTCCGTCATCAACGGGGCCAGCTGACCTCCTATGTCGCAGGACAAGAACCACCTCTCGATGCCGGTCGAGAGCTCCGAGCCCGAGCCGATCAAGGCGATTCCGCTGCGACGGCCGGGCCGGTGGATCGCCGCCGCGATCATCCTGATCGCCCTGGCCCTGTTCATCTGGGGCGCCAAGACCAACGAGGCCTACCACTGGAACACCTACTTCAAGTACCTGGGTGACAAGCGAATCGCCCAGGGCGCGTTGGTGACTCTGGAACTGACCGTGCTGGCCATGCTGATCGGCGTGGTGCTCGGCGTGCTGCTGGCGGTCATGCGCCTGTCGCCGAACCCGGTGCTGCGCTCGGTGGCGTGGGCGTACCTGTGGATCTTCCGCGGGACGCCGGTCTATGTGCAGCTGGTGTTCTGGGGCCTGTTCCCGTCGCTGTACAAGACCGTCACCGTGGGTGTGCCGTTCGGGCCGTCGCTGACGCACTTCGATGTGCAGCACTGGTCGGCGCCGTTCTTCTTCGCCATGATCGGCCTGGGTCTCAACGAGGCCGCCTACATGGCCGAGATCGTCCGCGCCGGAATCAATTCGGTGGGCGAGGGGCAGCGCGAGGCGTCGGTGGCGCTGGGCATGTCGTGGTCGCAGACCATGACCCGCACGGTGCTGCCGCAGGCCATGCGGGTGATCATCCCGCCGACCGGCAACGAGCTCATCTCCATGCTGAAGACCACCTCGCTGGTGACGGCCATCCCGCTCACCACCGACCTCTACGGCCGGGCTCGCGACATCTACAGCGTGAACTTCCAGCCGATCCCGCTGCTGCTGGTCGCTGCCACCTGGTATCTGGCCGTCACCAGCGTGCTCATGATCGGCCAGTACTACCTGGAGCGGTACTACTCGCGCGGTTCCTCCCGGCAGCTGACCGCGAAACAGTTGCGCGCCTTGGCCCAGGCGCAGGTCGCCGGCGGAACGGGATAGGTGAACATGTCCGAGGATTCGATGTCGTTCTCCAAGGAATCCACGCCGCTGATCGACGGCTCGCTGCCGCCCTCGGCGGTGCCGATGGTGCGCGCCGACCGGGTGTGCAAGAGCTTCGGCGCGCTGAACGTGCTCAAGGGCATCACCCTCGAGGTGAAGCGCGGCGAGGTGCTGTGCCTGATCGGCCCGTCCGGTTCCGGCAAGTCCACCTTCCTGCGCTGCATCAACCACCTCGAGCGGGTCAATGCCGGACGGCTGTACGTGGACGGGGATCTGGTCGGCTACCGCGAGAAGAACGGCAAACTCTACGAGCTGCACCCGCGCGACGCCGCCAAGCAGCGCCGCGATATCGGCATGGTGTTCCAGCACTTCAACCTGTTCCCGCACCGCACGGCGCTGGAGAACATCATCGAGGCGCCGACCCAGGTCAAGAAGCTCAAGCGGGCCGACGCGGTGGCCCGCGCCCGGGATCTGCTGGCCCGAGTCGGTATGGCGGACAAGGCCGATGCCTACCCCGCCCAGCTGTCGGGCGGTCAGCAGCAGCGTGTCGCCATCGCGCGCGCCCTGGCCATGGACCCCAAGCTGATGCTCTTCGACGAGCCCACCTCGGCGCTGGACCCGGAGCTGGTGGGCGAGGTGCTCGGCGTCATGCGCGAACTCGCGGCCTCGGGCATGACCATGGTGGTCGTCACCCACGAGATGGGTTTCGCCCGTGAGGTGGCCGACCAGCTGGCCTTCATGGACGGCGGTGTCGTGGTGGAGGCGGGCGATCCGCGTGAGCTGCTCGCCAATCCCCAGCACGACCGGACCAAGGCGTTCCTCTCGCGAATCCTGTAGTCCCACAACGAGATCAGGGAGCCCTCGGCGCGAGGGCTCCCTGATCTTTTTACTTGCGGAGGAACTCCAGCACGGGCGCGGTCTGACCGAGGATGGCGTGACCGACGCCCGGGAGCACCCGGGTGGTCGCGTCCGGGATGGATTGCTGTGCGCGGTGGGCGGTGTCGGCGGACTTGAACATGACGTCGTCCTCTCCCACGATCACCAGGACCGGCATCGGGAGGGCGCTCAGCTGCGCGTCGGTGAAGAGGGGCAGTTTGCCGGTGCGCGGGTTGAAGTGGGTGAAGGTCAGCGTCACGTCGTCGAGGATCTCGGCGTGGTCGGTGAGGTTCAGGCCGGTGACGATGGCGGCCGAGCGGCGCAGGTCGTGGTTGCTGAACAGGTGGTCGAGCAGGTTCTTGAAGATCCAGCCGAAGCGCTGCTTGCCGATCCCGCCGGGGCACAGCAGCGCCAGCCTGGTGACGGCGTCGGGTCGGCGGACCGCGTAATCCAGGGCGGTCCAGCCGCCCAGCGACATGCCGACGAAGGCCGCGGCGGAAACGCCCAGTCCGGCAAGGACATCGTCGAGCCATGACGCGACCGCGTCCGAGCCGAGCGCCGGGCGGGACTCGGCGCTGCCGCCGGGCTCGCCCACCATGTCGACCGCGTAGACGCGGAAATCGGTTGCCCAGGAGGCGATATCGCCGAGCCAGGTGGCGGAGTTGGCCCCGGACCCGTGCAGCAGGACCACCGGCGGCGCGTCCTTCGGGCCGGAGGCCAGCACGAAGGTGTCGCCCTCCCGGGTCGGAATGTGCAACTGCTCCACCGCGACCGGCCAGCGGCGCACCAGTTCCTGGTAGCGGGCCTGGATGGCGGCCCGTCCGGCCTCGGACTTGTAGATCGCGTTCACGACGCGAGAACTCCTTCCATGTATTCGAGCAGCCGGGCGGTATCGCCCAGGCCGCCGACGAGAATGACCTTCAGGCGGGCGCGTTCGCGGTCGTAGAAGGTCTGCACCCGCAGTGGTTGCCAGTCGCCGGTGTGGGTGCCCGCCGCCGCGGTCAGCAGCGTGCTGACCCGGTCGGCGATCGAGGGATCCGCGGCATCGACCTCGATGATGCTGGACACCTCCGAATACCGTTGCGGGGCAGTCGATCCGCCCTCGGGGGCGGGCAGGCCGGTGAAGGCTTCCAGATCCGCCCGGGTGATGCGGTACTGCTTGCCGATGCGGGTGGCGGGCAGCTTTCCTTCCCGCACGTACCCACGGACTGTGCGCACGTGCAGGCCGAGGCGTTCGGCGACTTCCTCGACGGAGTAGAGACGATCGGTCACAAAAACTACCCTAACCTTCCCTATTGCGAGTAGCAATAGGGAAGGTTAGGTAATTATGTGATGGCACTTACGCGGAGCCGTCAAGTCAACTACAGTTTGTAGTAGATATTCGGTCGCACCGTTGGGAGGCGGCGACATGGCGATGACGGCGACAGGGGAGCGTCCGGTTGCGCGGGCGCGATGGAGCTTTCTGCAAGGAGCGGTCTTCGCGGTCGGCGTCGTCCACATCGTGTGGGCGATCGTGGGCTGGATCGCCGAACCCAGCTTTGCGATGGGCGAACACGCCCCGGCCACACCGGTTCTCGGCATGGACTACAACGGCTGGCACGGGCTCGCGGGCCTGCTGCTGTTCACCCCCGCGCTGCTCGCCGCCCTGCGTAAGCGCTGGGCCGCCTGGTACTGCGTGATCGCCGCTGTCGGAGGCGGATTCGTGGTCGGGATCTGGGCGCTGTTCGCGCACAACGTGTTGATGTTCAGCTTCCCGAATCACCGGAGCGACGCCATCGAACACATCGTGACCGGCGTCGTGCTGCTGGCGCTGGTCGGGATTCAGGCCGTCCGCGACCGCGGCCTGCGGGCCGTATTCGCCTGACCCGGCGTCTTCCAGGTCGCGAGCGCGATACGGAGTTGGCCGAGCAGGACTTTCGTGGCCGGGCTCAGGGGGCGTTCGGTGCTCCACGCCAGCACCAGGCGGCCGCACATCGCCGGATCGATCTCCAGGGTGCGGATGCCGAGGCGGGTGGCCTCGTCCGCCGGGATTCGCGGAATGACGGCAATGCCGAGGTCGTGGGCGGCCAGCCGGATCAGCAGCGGGGGTGCGGCGGCCTCGAACGCCACATCGGGTGTCAGAGAGGCCGCGGCGCAGGCGTTTTCGAGTAGCGCGCGCAGCCCGGTGCCGGTGGGCAGGCAGATGAGCGGGTGCTCGCACAGTTCGGTCAGGGTGATCCGGTCGCCGTAGCCCTCGGCCGCCACCGGCACCGCCGCCACGATCGTGCTCTCGTAGATGAGCTCGGTGCCGATGCTCGGGTCCAGATCCTCCGAGATGGAGAGCAGGCCGATGTCCAGCTCGCCGCGACGCAGGGCGCCGTACATGGCGTCGGAGGTGTCCTCGGTGAGGGAGATGCCGATCTGCGGGTGATCGCGGTGGAAGTCGGACAACACCTGGGCGATGTCGATCTCCTCGCCCGCCGCGCCGGAGATCAAGCCGACCCGCACGTGCCCGCGCAGCAGGCCGGTGAATTCGTCCACGGTGTGGGTGATGCGCTCGACGTGTTCGAGGGCCGCGCGGGCGATCGGCAGCACCGCCTCGCCGACCGGGGTGAGCGTGACCGAGCGGCTCGTCCGATCCAGCAATGGCTGTCCCAGTTCGCGTTCCAGCCGGCGGATCTGCGCGCTGAGACCGGGCTGGGCCAGATGCAGGCGGGCCGCCGCGCGGGTGAAGTTCGCCTCCTCGGCGACCGTGACGAAGTAGCGCAGCTGACGCAGTTCCATAACTGGTGATTCTAGCTACGAGAAGAACTATCTGTTGGAGTTATTGTTCCGGGGCGAGCAGGGTGGGAGACATGACGAAGACAGTGATCACCGAACTGCCCGCCACCACCGGACCCGTCTTCCAGCCCGGCGACACCGGCTACGACGCCGAGATCGCCGGATTCCAAACCGCGTACACCCACCGGCCCGCCGTCGTGGTGGCCGCGGCGCACGCCGAGGACGTCCGCGCCGCCGTGGAATACGCGGCGCGGCACGGACTTCCGGTCGCCGTGCAGGCCACCGGGCACGGACTGTCGGTCGCCGCCGACGGCGGCGTGCTCATCACCACCGGCCGCCTCACCGACATCCGCGTCGACGCGGACGCGCGCACCGCCCGCGTCGGGGCGGGCGTGCGGGCCGGAGCCCTGATCGAGGCGGCCGCCGCGCACGGCCTGGCGCCGCTGAACGGCTCCTCGCTCTCGGTCGGCGTGGTCGGCTACATTCTCGGCGGCGGGGTCGGCATCCTGGCGCGTGAATACGGTTATGCCGCAGAGCATGTGCGGGCCGTCGAGATCGTCACCGCCGACGGCCGCCTGCGCCGCCTGACGCCCGCGGACGAGTTGTTCGGCGCGGTGCTGGGCACCGGCGGCAACTTCGGCGTGGTCACCGCGCTGGAACTGGACCTGCTGCCCGTCACCCGGGTCTACGGCGGCCAGTTGCAGTTCGACACCGCGCTGGTCGCCCCGGCGCTGGAGGCCTGGCGTCGGTGGACCCGGGAGGTGCCCGAGACCGTCACCTCGGCCATCACCATGCTGACCTTCCCCGATATCCCGCAGCTGCCCCCGCACCTGCGCGGGCGGTACGTGGCGACCATCAATATCGCCTTCACCGGTACCGAGGCGGAAGGTGAACGCCTCGTCGCGCCGCTGCGCGCGGTCGGGGAGCGCATGACCGACGACCTGCGGATGATGCCCTACACGGAAAGCCATGCCATCTACCGGGATCCGGATCACCCGCACGCCTACACCGCCACCAACGCGCTGCTCTCGGACCTGCCCGCCGACGCCGCCGACGCTTTCCTGGCGGCGACCGGACCCGAGGCCGCGCTGCCCACGGTGGCCGGATTCCGGCACCTGGGCGGGGCATTGAGCCGTCCGGGCCCGCACGGGATCTCGATGGACCACCGCGACGCGCAGTACATCGCGCGGGTGCTGGCCATGCCGCGACCGGACACCGTCGAGGCGGTACGCGACCAGCTGGCGCTGGTGCGAAAGACATTGCGGCCGTGGACCATCGGCCACAACCTCAACTTCCTCTACGGCAGTGGCGACCAGGCCGACGAGGCGCAGACCCGGGCCGGGTACAGCCCCGCCACCTACGACCGGCTGGCCGCGCTCAAGGCGAAGTACGACCCCGCCAACCTGTTCCGCAACAACCGCAATATCCGCGCGAATTGATCGCCTGAACCCGAAGCCCTTTGCCCCGCCGCACCTTTGCGCGGCGGGGCGAGCTGCTTTTCGAGCTTGCCGCGCAAGCCTGCCCGCGCTATCGTCGTGATATCACTTCGATACTAGGAGAGTGTCATGGAGATGCGTCGGGCCTTCCGGTTGAACGGGTTCCTCATGCTGGGGGTCTTCATCTTGCTGGTCGTCGGAATCGTGCTGGAGTCGCACGCGCTGAGCAGCGGCGCCGAAGGAGGTGCGCGGACCGTCATCGGCATCGCGCTGGCGGTCACCATCGTGGCCGCGGTGCTCGCCGCCAGCGGCTTCATCACGGTGAATCCCAACCAGGCCAAGGTGATCCAGTTCTTCGGCCGCTACATCGGCTCGGTCGCCGAGTCCGGCTTCCACTGGGTGACCCCGCTGTCCAGCCGGCGCGGCATCTCGCTGCGCATCCGCAACTTCGAGACCCAGAAGCTGAAGGTCAACGACCTGGACGGCAACCCGGTCGAGATCGCCGCGGTCGTCGTCTACCAGGTGGTGGACAGCTACAAGGCCGCCTTCGCCGTCGACGACTACGAGGACTTCGTGCGCACCCAGTCCGAGACCGCGGTCCGGCACCTGGCCACCACCCACCCGTACCAGACCGACGACGCGAGCACCTCGAGCCTGCGCGACGGCGCGGAGGTCGCGGGCGAGCTGACCACGGAGCTGCGCGCCCGCACCGAACTGGCCGGCATCGAGATCATCGAGGCCCGCATCACCCACCTCGCCTACGCGCCGGAGATCGCCCAGGCCATGCTGGTCCGCCAGCAGGCCGCCCAGGTGGTCGCGGCCCGCAGCCGCATCGTCGAAGGCGCGGTCGGTATGGTCGGCATGGCGCTGGACCGGCTCGCGGAACAGGGCGTGGTCGATCTGGATGAGGAGCGCAAGGCGGCGATGGTGTCCAATCTGCTGGTCGTGCTGTGCGGGGACCGCTCCGCCGCACCCGTGGTCAACGCCGGCACCCTCTACGCCTGATGTCCGCCGCCAAACGCGAGCCGAAACGCGTGCTGCTGCGCCTGGACCCGGCCGTCCACGACGCCATCGCCAAATGGGCGGCCGACGACCTGCGCAGCATCAACGCCCAGATCGAATACGCGCTCCGGATGGCTCTGAAACAAGCGGGCCGCGAACCGAAGTAGTCGCGACCCGCGGTCGGCACCCTGATCCGGAAGCCGTCAGCTCGGCTTCTCGGTGACGAAAATGGCTGTGCCGGGGAAGATCTCGCCGCGGAGGGGGCTCCACTGGCCCCATTCGCGGTCGAGCCATTCCGGCCAGTCGGGTTCGATGATGTCCTTCACGATCAGCCCCGCGGCGACGATCTCCCGAACGCGGTCGCCGATGGTGCGGTGGTGCTCGACGTAGGTGGGCTCGCCGTCGGGGCCGAGCTCCACATAGGGCGTGCGGTCGAAATAGGGAATGGTGGCGCGCAGGCCGCCGGGACCCGGATCGTCGGGGAAGATCCAGCGCATCGGGTGATTGACGGAGAAGACCCAGCGGCCGCCGGGACGCAGGACACGGTGGACCTCGCGCATGACACGCGCCGAGTCGGCGACGAAGGGGACCGCGCCGAAGGCCGAGCAGGCCAGATCGAACGATTCGTCGGCGAACGGCAAATCCTCCGCGCCCGCCTGGATCAACGGGACGCGGGGTCCGCCCGCAGCCATGGCGGCCAGACCGCGATCCAGCATGGAACGGGAGATGTCGAGGCCGACCGGGTGCGCGCCGTGCGAGGCGAGCCAGCGCGAGCAGGGGGCCGAGCCGCAGCCGATCTCCAGGATCCGCTTGTCCTCTATATCGCCGAGCAGATGCCAGTCACCCTCGTGCAACCCCTCCGGGCACCACACGAACTCGCCGGCGGGGGAGTCCACGCCGAGGAAGTCGGCGTGCGTCTCGTGATAGGCCGCCGCGTCGGCGTCCCACCACTTGCGGCTGGCGCGCTGACTCGACTCCGAATCGACCTTGGCACGTGTCACTCCCACCGTGCCGAGCAGGGCATTGGCCTGGGCGTGCCGGGCGTCGTCGGGGGTGGCAGAGTGATCTTCGGACATGGGCACACCCTAGCGAGGCTTGCGATGAGACCCATGTTTGCTTGGTACAACACCCGTCGCGTACGCTGTTTTCCGCGAGTGTCTTCTGTACCCGGTTTCTCGAGCCGCGTAGAGCAGATAGTCGTGCTGCGTTGTGCAACATTAGAGCCATTGCCCGCTGTCCGCAGCAAAACCGAAAGTCCACATGTCCACTACCGACCACAATCCGTCCGGAGCCTCCCAACACATGCCCACCACTGTCACCTCGCCGCAGGTTGCCGTCAACGACATCGGCACTGCCGAGGACTTCCTCGCCGCCATCGACAAGACCATCAAGTACTTCAACGACGGCGATATCGTCGAAGGCACGATCGTCAAGGTCGATCGCGATGAGGTCCTTCTCGACATCGGTTACAAGACCGAAGGCGTGATCCCGTCTCGCGAACTGTCCATCAAGCACGACGTCGACCCCAATGAGGTCGTTTCCGTGGGCGATGAGGTCGAGGCCCTCGTTCTCACCAAGGAGGACAAGGAAGGCCGCCTGATCCTGTCGAAGAAGCGCGCTCAGTACGAGCGGGCTTGGGGCACGATCGAGGAGCTCAAGGAGAAGGACGAGGCCGTCAAGGGCACCGTCATCGAGGTCGTCAAGGGCGGCCTGATCCTGGACATCGGTCTGCGCGGCTTCCTCCCGGCGTCGCTGGTCGAGATGCGCCGTGTCCGCGACCTCCAGCCGTACGTCGGCAAGGAGATCGAGGCCAAGATCATCGAGCTCGACAAGAACCGCAACAACGTGGTCCTGTCGCGTCGCGCCTGGCTCGAGCAGACCCAGTCCGAGGTCCGCAGCGAGTTCCTGCACCAGCTGCAGAAGGGCCAGGTCCGCAAGGGTGTGGTCTCCTCCATCGTCAACTTCGGTGCCTTCGTGGACCTGGGTGGCGTGGACGGTCTGGTGCACGTCTCCGAGCTGTCCTGGAAGCACATCGACCACCCGTCCGAGGTTGTCGAGGTCGGCAACGAGGTCACCGTCGAGGTTCTCGACGTCGACCTGGACCGCGAGCGTGTCTCCCTGTCGCTCAAGGCGACCCAGGAAGACCCATGGCGTCAGTTCGCCCGCACCCACGCGATCGGTCAGATCGTGCCGGGCAAGGTCACCAAGCTGGTTCCGTTCGGTGCGTTCGTGCGCGTCGAAGAGGGCATCGAGGGCCTGGTGCACATCTCCGAGCTGGCCGAGCGCCACGTCGAGGTCCCGGACCAGGTTGTCGCCGTCGGCGACGACGCCATGGTCAAGGTCATCGACATCGACCTCGAGCGTCGTCGTATCTCGCTGTCGCTGAAGCAGGCCAACGAGGACTACACCGCCGAGTTCGACCCGTCGAAGTACGGCATGGCCGACAGCTACGACGACCAGGGCAACTACATCTTCCCCGAGGGCTTCGACTCCGAGACCAACGAATGGCTCGACGGTTTCGAGAAGCAGCGTGAAGAGTGGGAGACCCGGTACGCCGAGGCCGAGCGTCGCCACAAGATGCACACCGCTCAGATGGAGAAGATGGCCGCCGACGCCGCCGCCGAGGCTGCCAACGGTGGACCGCAGAACTACTCCTCGGAGTCCGGTTCGCAGGCTGCCGCTTCCTCCTCGGACGCGCCGGCCGGTGGCTCGCTCGCGAGCGACGCGCAGCTGGCCGCGCTGCGTGAGAAGCTGTCGGGCAACGCCTGATTCGCTGATCCGCGTTAAGCGATAAACGAAAGTCCCCTGGTCCTCGACCAGGGGACTTTCGTTTACCAGCGGTTCGCTGAGCTGTCATGATGCGCAGGTTGGATACGAACTGGACGTGCGACCGATCCGTGTCGGCACCGTCCCTTCACTGTCACTTCTAGCGGGAAGGCACCACCGGAGCATGGGCGTGTTCGCCGGAGTCAACAGGCGGGAATTTCTGGCGAAAGCCATGGCAGCGGGCGGTGCGGGCGCGCTCGCGTCGGTCGCCGGACCGATCATCGAAAAGGCTTACGCCGCAGACCCGGCGGGTATGGGCGGACTCGGCGACATCGAGCACTTCGTGTTGCTCATGCAGGAGAACCGCTCCTTCGACCACTACTTCGGCACCATGTCCGGGGTGCGCGGGTTCGACGACCCGTCCCCGGCCTGGAACCAGTACGGGTACACCCCCGGCGTCGGCCCCACCGCGGACGGCTTCCTGAACCCGTTCCGCCTCGACACCACCCGCGGCGCCAGCCTCGACGGTGAGTGCATCAACGACCCGGACCACAGCTGGGCGGCCATGCACAAGGCGTGGAACAACGGCCGCAACGACGGCTGGATGCCCATGTCGATCGCCTCGGTCGGGCCCGGAAACGCGCCCGCCGCAATGGGTTACTACACCCAGGCCGACATTCCGGTGCACTGGGACCTGGCCAATGCCTTCACCCTGCTCGACAATTACCACTGCTCGGTGCTCGGCCCGACCGACCCCAACCGGCTGTACTGGATGTCGGCGACCATCGACCCCGAGGGGCGCAACGGCGGCCCGCTGCTCGAGACGCCGACTCTGATCCCGCAGAACGCCTACAGCTGGCGGACCATGCCGGAGAACCTCTCCGATGCCGGCGTCAGCTGGAAGATCTACAACAACCGGGACGTCGGCCCGCTGTCGTCGGTGATCCTGGACGGCATGATGGGCTGCTTCAAGCAGGCCGCCGACCCGAATTCCGAACTGGCCCGGCGGGGTAAGGCCCCGGCCTATCCGCAGGACTTCGCCGCCGACGTCGCCGCCAACCAGCTGCCCGCCGTGTCGTGGGTGATCCCGTCGCTGCTGAACTGCGAACACCCCGCGCTGCCACCGGCTTTCGGCGCGGTCGGCATCATGCAGGTGCTCGACATCCTCACCTCCAACCCGGCGGTCTGGGAGAAGACCGCGCTGATCATCAGCTACGACGAGAACGGCGGCTTCTTCGACCACGTCACCCCGCCGACCGCGCCCGCGGGCACGCCGGGGGAGTACGTCACGGTGCCGATCGACAAGAAGCACGAGGGCATCACCGGTCCGATCGGTCTCGGCTACCGCGTCCCGGGCCTGGTCGTCTCGCCCTACAGCCGCGGTGGCCTGGTCGCCTCGGAGACCTTCGACCACACCTCGCAGCTGCGACTCCTGGAGCGCCGCTTCGGAGTCGACGTGCCGAACCTGACGGCGTGGCGGCGCAGCGTCACCGGTGACATGACCTCGGCCTTCGACTTCGGTTCCGGCCCCGATGCGTCCAAGCCCGTGTTCGCCCCGGCGGACCGGAAGGTCAACGACGCCATCGCGCAGTGCGGCCCGAACATCGCCCTCGGGACCGCGACTGTCGGCACCCCGTATCCGGTGCCGCCGAACTCCATGCCGCGCCAGGATCCCGGCACCCGGCGCAAGCCCAGCGGCATCGTGTAATTCCGCTGCCGCGTAAGGAGACACGCGCACAACACAGTGGCTCGGTCCGGTTCGGACCGAGCCACTGCGTATGTATGTGGCGAATCAGGGAGCGGTGCTGGAAGTTCCGGCGGAATCAGCCGACGGTGGCAGGCACCCAGCGGCGGACGACGCCGGACTCGGGTGACTGTTTTCGCCTGGTGGTCGCGCTGTGCCGGGCGGGGCTGAACACCGCGGTCAGCCAGGACCGTCCGTGCTCGGCGAGAGCGGCTGCGACGGCGGGGATCTCGATGCAATGCACGGTGCCCGCCAGGCCCAGACGGTGGCGACCCGTCTGGAGGTTCTTGGTGCTCACTGATGTTCCTTCTCTTGCGTGTTAACCGGCCTGAAGATCGCCTGCGGCGAACAATAGCCGAACAAAAGTGTGAGTCACAGAATTTTGCGGGGCGTGCGCCCCGGCGTGTCGGAATGTTGCCGACAAACGGTCGGGATTGGCCGGAAAAGTTGCGAAATGATCTCACCGGCATCACGGAACGGGCAAGGACTGTGCTTGCAGGTGAAACGACCGGGTCGAGTGGGTAATCCTGACCAGGGTCGAGTGGGTAACCCTGGCACGCGACGGAACCGGCAACGATGCGAGACTGGTCGAATGTTGCGAATCGGTCTCACCGGAGGCATGGGCGCGGGCAAGTCCACCGTGGCCCGCATTCTCACCGAGCGCGGAGCCGTGCTCGTGGACAGCGATGTCATCGCGCGCGAGGTGGTCGCCCCCGGCACCGAGGGCCTGGCCGCCCTGGTCGCCGCGTTCGGCGACGACATCCTCGCCGCCGACGGCAGCCTCGACCGACCCGCCCTGGCGGCCAAGGCCTTCGCCACCGACGAGGCCCGCGCCACCCTCAACGGCATCACCCACCCGCTGGTCGGCAAGCGCACCGCCGAACTCATCGCCGCCGCGCCCGCCGACGGCATTGTGGTGCAGGACATTCCGCTGCTGGTCGAGAACGGCCTGGCGCCGTTCATGAACCTGGTGGTCATCGTGGACGCCGCCGAGGAGACCCGGCTGCGCCGCCTGGTCGAGTTCCGCGGCATCGACGAGGCCGACGCCCGCGCCCGCATCGCCGCCCAGGCCACCGACGCCCAGCGTCGCGCCACTGCCGACGTCCTGCTCGACAACAATGGCGCGACCGGCCTGATCGATGCCGAGGTGCATCGGCTGTGGGACGAGCGCCTCGTGCCCTTCGAACGCAATCTGCGCACCCGCACGCCCGCCGCGCGGCCGGAACTGCCCGTGGTGGAAACGAATCCGGAATGGCCCGCGCAGGCGCGGCGGGTGATCGCCCGCCTGGCCCTGGCGTGCGCCGCCGACGCCGCGAGCATCGAACATGTCGGGGCGACCGCCGTGGCGGGCAAGCCCGCGGCCGACGTCCTCGACATCCGGATCACGGTCGCGGCCGGGGTGGACCCCGACTCGCTGCGGGATCGACTGGCGGACATCGGTTTTCCGCCGGTTCCCGCCGGCGATCCGCTCGCCGCGGGCGTCGAGCTCGCGGCGGGGGAGCGACTGCACGCCAATGCCGATCCGGGCCGGGCGGTCACCCTGATCATCGGCGCCTAGCCGACGAAAAAGGGGCCGTCGGCGCCTCTCGGTGCGGACGGCCCCTGGTTTCTCGGTCTACATCCAGGTGAGCGTAATGCCCTGGGCCGCCAGCCAGTCCTCGAAACTGTGTCCGTGCGCGGCGATTCCGTCGATGGTCGCGGTGGCGGACTCGATGGCCTGCTGTGCCTCGGCCAGGGTCAGGTAGTCGGCGGCGTGGGCGGCCAGCAGCTCGTCCACGTCGAGTAGCTCCACCTCTCGGCCCTGCCGCACCACCAGGTCCAGGTAGTGGTCCACCGACTTCCACCGCTTCGGCCCGACCTGCGCGAACTCGCCGATGTCGATGTAGTAGTCCTGGTCGCGCAGATGCGCGGGGGTGAAGTGGAAGACGGTGGCGCGCAACGACACCGTGGGCAGCAGCCAGGATTCGATGTAGTGGAACTCGGGATGGTCCGAGGTGCGGGCCATGTACAGGCCCCATGGCTCCACCTGGTAGCGCTCCACCTGCCGCACGAAACCCTTGGGATCGATATTGGTGAGCTCGTCGATATTGAAGTACTCCACCTTGGGTCGGTGCAGATCCACCGCGGGCGCCCGAGTCATGTCATTCAGCATCGCCTGTCGAGCGGCGGCCGTCCAGGGGAGCGGGGGTGGCGTCGCTCGCAGATTGCTGGAATCCGGCGTGGAGCGGGGCGAATATCCCGAAAACTCTATTTGAAGCGAACATGTTTCGCTATTGTTCGATTGCGCTGTATCGTCGCGCACGACTACCCGCCGTTCGTGGGCGGGATCAACCGTAAGGGAATACCTGCATGAGCGAACAGAAAACCCGTGCCCGCCGGGTCGGCATGGGCCTCACGACCTTCGGCGCGGTGGCTGGGACCATCGTCCTGGCGGCGCCCCAGGCCGGTGCGTGGCCGACCGGCCTCGAGGTCTCCGGCACCAGCCACAATGTCGGCTGCTCCTACACGCTGACCGCGTCCATCGACGTCGACCGGCTGCTGTCGGTGGCCTTCCGTGACAACGGCACCGAGCTGCCGGGCAGCCCGGTCACCCCGTCGCTGCTGAGCGGCAAGGTCACCATCAACTGGACCCCGAGCACCGCGGGCAAGCACACGCTGACCGTGACCCAGACCCTGATCTCGAAGTCGATCGACGTCGACGTGGCCGAGGCCAACCCGCTGACCAGCACCGGTAGCGTCGGCTGCGGTCTGAGCAGCGGCTCGAGCAGCCTGTTCCCGAGCCTGTCGGGTGGTCTGAACGGCCTGCTGCCGAGCATCTCCGGCTAGTCGGAGGGCGGAGATACCCGCAAGACCTCGCCCGGTCCGGATCCATCCGGACCGGGCGTTCGCGTTCCCCGGGCGGTGCCGGGTCAGAGCCAGGTGAGCGTGACGCCCTGGGTGGCGAGCCACCGGTCGACATCGTGCCCGCAGGCGCCGAGGCCGTCGACCACGGCGGCCGCCCGCTCGATGGCCCGGTGGGTCTGCGCGGTGTCGAACTGGCCGGCCGCGTGCGCGGTCAGCAGGTCGTCGATGCCGAGCAGTTCGGGCGCGCGGCCGGGGCGGGCCACCACGTGGAGATAGTGGCTCTCGGCGCGCCACTTCTTGTCCTCGCACGGCCCGTACTCGCCGATGTCGAGGAAGTGGGTCTGGGTCCGATCGTGGCCCGGGCGCAGGTGATACACCGTGGCGCGCAGCGACAGCTCGGGCAGCAGCCAGGACTCGACATAGTGGTACCGCGGATTATCCACTGTCCGTTCGATATACAGACCGAACGGTTCGGCGTGTAAACGCTCCACGGGGTGCAGAAACCCGCGATAATCGGTCCACGACAGATCCGCGAGATTGAAATACTCGAGTCTGGGGCGATGCGGGGACACCGCGGGGGTGCCGTCGGTCGTCCGGTGCGGACGCGCGCCATTGGTGGAATTCCGCTGTGGCGTAAACAAACCGGTCATCGCCATGCCTTCTCTCGAATCGTGCGACCAGCGAGCTCAGAGTACACCTGGAACCTGGTATTCAAACCGTCGTGAACGGACTGAGATCTACGCGACACCGATCGGCCTGGACGGCCTGAAATCCGTTGGGGTAAAGGTAAATTCGGACATTGGAAGCCCTTTACCGAAATGAGTACCGGACTAGAGAATTCGGAGCCGCTGCGCGATTGGACGGGTGTGCCCCGCGCGGGCAGCCATCGCGTGGCGACGTGACCGCGGGCACCGCCGGCCGTGGCCGGGGTCACGGCCGGGTCCGCCCTCGGTGAACAGGCTCGCCGCTGAGTGTTCTTGTCGGTGGTCCGTCCTAGGCTGGTGCCATGGCTTTCGCAACCGAGATCCCGGACGACCTGCCGCTGGCCCATTCGGAGCATCGGCCCATCGGTGAGGTCGAGCGGACCGACAGCCAGTTCCAGGTGGTCAGCGAGCACGTTCCGGCCGGTGACCAGCCGGCCGCCATCGCCGAGCTCGAGCGGCGCATCCGCTCGGGGGAGAAGGACGTGGTGCTGCTGGGCGCCACCGGTACCGGCAAGTCGGCGACCACTGCCTGGCTGATCGAGCGGTTGCAGCGGCCGACCCTGGTCATGGCCCCCAACAAGACCCTCGCCGCGCAGCTGGCCAACGAGCTGCGCGAGATGCTGCCGAACAACGCGGTCGAGTACTTCGTCTCGTACTACGACTACTACCAGCCCGAGGCGTACATCGCGCAGACCGACACCTATATCGAGAAGGACAGCTCGATCAACGATGACGTGGAGCGGCTGCGCCACTCCGCGACCTCGAGCCTGCTCTCGCGCCGCGACGTCGTGGTGGTCGCGTCGGTGTCGTGCATCTACGGCCTCGGCACCCCGCAGTCCTACCTCGACCGGTCGGTGCAGTTGGAGGTCGGCACCGAGATCGATCGGGACCGGCTGCTGCGCCTGCTGGTGGACGTGCAATACACCCGCAACGACATGTCGTTCACCCGCGGCAGTTTCCGGGTGCGCGGCGATACCGTCGAAATCATTCCCTCGTACGAGGAATTGGCGGTGCGCATCGAATTCTTCGGCGACGAGATCGAGGCGCTCTACTATCTGCACCCGCTGACCGGTGATGTGGTGCGCCAGGTGGATATGGTCCGGATTTTCCCGGCCACCCATTATGTGGCGGGTCCCGACCGTATGGAACGCGCGGTGCGCGCCATCGAGGCCGAACTCGAGACGCGGCTCGCGGATTTGGAGAAGCAGGGCAAACTGCTGGAGGCGCAACGGCTTCGGATGCGCACTCAATACGACTTGGAGATGATCAAGCAGGTCGGTTTCTGCTCGGGTATCGAGAATTACTCGCGGCATATCGACGGGCGGCCCGCGGGTTCCGCGCCGGCCACGTTGCTGGATTACTTCCCCGACGATTTCCTGCTCGTCATCGACGAATCCCACGTGACCGTGCCCCAGATCGGCGGCATGTACGAGGGCGACATGTCCCGCAAGCGCAACCTGGTCGAGTACGGCTTCCGGCTGCCGTCGGCGGTGGACAACCGGCCGCTCACCTGGGAAGAGTTCGCCGAGCGGATCGGGCAGGCGGTGTACCTGTCGGCCACTCCGGGCCCCTACGAATTGGGCCAGACCGGCGGTGAGTTCGTCGAACAGGTGATCCGCCCGACCGGTCTGGTGGACCCGCACGTGGAGGTCAAGCCGACCAAGGGGCAGATCGACGATCTGGTGCACGAGATCCGGCTGCGGACCGAACGCGACGAACGCGTTCTGGTCACCACGCTGACCAAGAAGATGGCCGAGGACCTCACCGACTATCTGCTGGGACTCGGTGTGCGGGTGCGGTATCTGCACTCGGAGATCGACACCCTGCGCCGCGTGGAATTGCTGCGGCAGTTGCGTCTGGGCGAATACGACGTACTGGTCGGCATCAACCTGCTACGCGAGGGCCTGGACCTGCCCGAGGTATCGCTGGTCGCCATTCTGGACGCCGACAAGGAGGGCTTCCTGCGGTCCTCCACCAGTCTCATCCAGACCATCGGCCGCGCGGCGCGCAATGTGTCCGGTGAGGTCCACATGTACGCGGACAAGATCACCGACTCCATGCGCCACGCCATCGACGAGACCGAGCGCCGCCGGGCCAAGCAGGTCGCCTACAACGAAGAGCGCGGCATCGATCCGAAACCGTTGCGCAAGAAGATCGCCGACATTCTGGACCAGGTGTACCGCGAGGCCGAGGAGACCGAGGTCGAGGTGGGCGGCTCGGGCCGCAATGCCAGCCGCGGCCGCCGCGCCCAGGGCGAGCCCGGACGGGCGGTGAGCGCCGGTGTCTACGAGGGCCGCGACGTGCGGAACATGCCGCGCGCCGAACTCGCCGACCTGATCAAGGACATGACCGCGCAGATGATGAACGCCGCCCGGGAGCTGCAGTTCGAGCTGGCCGGTCGCTTCCGCGACGAGATCGCCGACCTGAAGAAGGAACTACGCGGCATGGATGCCGCCGGTCTGTCGTGAGGCGGAAACCCCTCGGCGGCAATGCGAATGCCAGCGCGACAACTGATTTCGGGTCGATGGGGGTAACTCGTCGGGCACGCCCGAAATCGGGTTGGCACCCGACCGCCGGCACGGGTTGCCAAGTGCCGGCGGCTCAGAGCTGTCCGCTACAGGCTCGGGGAGGCGGAATTAGCCATCCATTCGTTGACGCGGCGTTCGGCCTCCTCGCGGGAGACGTCCTCGACGCGGGTCATGACGATCCAGCGGTGGCCGAACGGATCCATGACGCGGCCGTAGCGGTCGCCGGTGACGAAGGTCTGCGGCTCGGAGACGAAGCGGGCTCCGTTCTCGGTGGCCAACTTCGAGACCGCGTCCACGTCCGGGCAGTAGTGCACCACGCTGGTGTGGACCCAGTCGTCGGCGGGGGCGCGCAGGCCCTCGTCGGGGATCGGCATGCCGACCTGGATGGTGGAGTCGCCGATCAGCAGTTCGGCGTGCGCGGCCTGGCCGTCGGGAAGATCGTTGCGGCTCAGCAGTTTCGCGCCGAACACGGCGCTGTAGAAGTCGATGGCCGCATTGGCGTCGGGGACGGCCAGGAAGCAGGTGATGGAGTGGTAGTCCTGCGGGATCGGATTCACGGTTTCGCTCATGACCACTACCCTCCTCGGCGCGGCCGCGATGGTCTTGTAAGAATGCGACAGGGGCGATGACCAGCGCTGACAATCCCGAAAACCGGTTCGCGCCACGGCCGGTGCCGCCGCCGGAGACCGCCAAGGGCATCCTGCGGCCGCGCCAGCAGAACGCCGCCAACAATCACGCCCGCCTGCCCGCGGGCGAACGGGTGTCGCGCTATGTCGAGTGGTACTGGGCGGTCCGCTGGGACCGCCGCGGCGAGCCGCCGTTCCATGCCGAGGTGCTGCCGTATCCGTGCGTGAACCTGACCTTCGAGCGCACCCACGAACGCACCGGCGCCTTCGTCACCGGCGTGTGGACCACCAAGTACGTGCGCGAATTGGCCGGGGCGGGTGAGACGTTCGGGGTGAAGTTCCGGGCCGGCGGCTTCGGCGCGTTCACCGGGTTGGACGTGGGCGCGCTCAGCGACACCTCGGTCCCGGCAGCCGAGATCTTCCCCGCCGCCGACACCCTGGCCGAGGCCGTGCTCGCCACCGATGACACGCTGCTGCGCCGCGAGCTGATCGAGGATTTCCTGGTGGCGGCTCAGGGCGCCGAGGGCGACCAGAGCGCCTACCGCCAGGTCCTGATGATCATCGAGGCCATGGAGCACGATCGCGACCTGACCCGGGTGGACCAGGTCACCGAGCGTTTCGGCATCCCGATCCGCACCCTGCAGCGTCTCTTCCGCCGCTATGTCGGGGCGGGTCCGAAGTGGGTCCTGCGCCGCTATCGGCTGCAGGACGGCGCGCACCTGCTGGCCGAGGGCCGGACCTCGGACCTGGCCGCGCTGGCCCTCGAGCTCGGCTATTTCGATCAGGCGCACTTCTCCAACGAGTTCGCCAAGGAGATCGGAATGCCTCCGCTCGAATACGCCCGCATCTCGCTACCATCCTGACGAACTGACTGGTACGGGAATAGCAGTGGACCTGATGAAGTTGGTTGCCATATCACCCAATGGCACATCGATCATCGAAGGAGCGGGCCATGGACGTGCTGGTGTTGATCGGACGGATCCTGTTCGCGCTGCTGTTCCTCGGCTCGGGCTTCGGGCATCTGGCGCAGCGTGAGTCGATGGCGCAGTACGCGCAGTTCAAGGGCATACCGATGCCCACGCTGGCGGTGCCCGCCTCGGGCGTGCTGCTGCTGGCCGGCGGGTTGAGCGTGCTGCTGGGCGTCTGGGCCGACCTCGGCGCACTGCTGCTGATCCTGTTCCTGGTGCCGACCGCCTTCCTCATGCACGCCTTCTGGAAGGAGACCGATCCCGAGGCGAAGCAGGGCGAGATGGTGAACTTCAACAAGGACATCGCACTGGCGGGCGCGTCGCTCATGCTGTTCGCCTTCTTCGCCCACGTCGGCCACGATCTCGGATTGACGCTCACCGGACCGCTTTTCGACCTCTCCTAGGAAATCCGCGGCGACGGGCAAAACGAAGTCACTGATTCCCGGGCCGTTCGTTGTGACGTGGCACAACGAACGGCCCGCGGACATTTCGGGCTTGTGACGAATCTCCCAGGCGTGCAAGGCCGTTGGCATTGTGTGTTCCGCGTCGCGATCGCCGGGAAATTCGCTGGTAGCCGGGGCCGTGTTCGGAGCGTGCCGGGAATGTCACAGTCGCCGATCCCGCCACGCGGTGTGATGTGTTGCGATATCGAATATTTCCGCCGGTTATGCCGCTATTGTCAGGCGAAGTTGCCGCGGTGAAAACCCCACTGTCGAGGAATCCGCGGCCCCGACCCTTGTACTTGGAGGAGAAATGACCGCCTACCGGACGATCGTCGTCGGTACCGATGGCTCGGACTCGTCGTACGTCGCCGTCGAGCGGGCCGCGGCTCTGGCCGGCGACGAGGGCGCCACGCTGTACATCGCCTGCGCCTACTTCCCGACCGACGACCGCGATGTCGCCGCGGCCGCGGACGTGCTGAAGGACGAGGCCTACCAGGTGCGCGGCTCCGCGCCCACCAGCGAGATCCTGCGCGTCGCCCGTGACAAGGCCGTCGCCCTCGGCGCGGTGAACGTCGTGGAGAAGCCCGTCGTCGGCGAGCCGGTCGAGTCGCTGCTGGACCTGGTGAAGGACGTGGAGGCCGACCTGCTGGTCGTCGGTAACCGCGGCCTCAACACCCTGGCCGGTCGCCTGCTCGGCTCGGTGCCCTCGGACGTGGCCCGCAAGTCGCGCTGCGACGTGCTGATCGTGCACACCGTGCGCTGACGCTCGAAGAACGAAGAGAAGCGGCCGGGCCCCATCGGGACCCGGCCGCTTCTCCGTTCGCGGGTCAGCGCAGCCGGTGCAGGACCTGCGGCAGGTCCTCGGTGTGCACGACGGCCAACCGCTGGGTGGCGCGGGTCAGCGCCACGTACAGGTCGTTGAGGCCGCGCGGCGATTCGCTCAGGATGCGGTGCGGTTCGGCCAGGATCACCGCGTCGAATTCCAAGCCCTTCACGTCGTGGACGGTCAGCACCCGCGTCGAATCATCGGACAGGTGACCGAGTTCGGCGGCCAGATCGTGCGGCACGATGACCGCCGTGGTGCCGGGATGCTCGGCCTCGGCCGCGATCAGCCGCTTGACCTCGTCGGCCAGCTCGCCCGCCGTCACCAGGGTCGCGGCCGGTTCGAAACCGGAGTCGCGGACCGAGCGCGGCGCGGGCGCGGCCGGATCGATGGCGGCCAGCACGTCCCCGGCCACCGCCATGATCTCCGAGGGCGTGCGGTAGTTGACAGTCAGCTCGGTGAGCTTCCAGCGTTTGGCCACATACGGTTCCAGCACCTGCTGCCACGACGAGGCGCCCGCCGGATCGCCGGTCTGGGCGACATCGCCGACCGCGGTGATCCACCGATTCGGGATGCGGCGCATGACCATCCGCCACGCCATGGCCGAAAGCTCCTGCGCCTCATCCACGATGACGTGCCCGTAGGTCCAGGTGCGGTCCCCGGCGGCGCGTTCGGCGGTGGTCTGGCGGGTGCGGACCTGCTGGCGCTCGGCGAGCTGGGAGGCGTCGATGAGGTCGTAGGCCATGAGCAGTTCGGGGTCGAGGTCGTCCTCGAGATCCTGTGGCGCGGAACCGGTCAGGATGTCGAGGGCGTCCTGCGCCTCGGCGAGCTGGGCGCGCCAGCGGCGGCGGGAGCGCTCACGCTCCTCGCTGTCGTCGATGCCCAGCAGTTCGGCCAGTTCGTCGAGCAGCGGCGCGTCGGCGTCGCTGAACTCGCCGCTGTCGGAGCGCTGCAATTCGGCCCGATCGGCCGCGCTGAGCTGTCCGGCCGCGTTGGCCAGGCGCCTGGGGTCGGCCCACAGCCCGCCCAGCACCTCCTGCGGGGTGAGGATCGGCCACAGTCCGGCGATGGCGCGCTGGATCTCGGCGTCGGCGCGCATCTCGTCGCGGATCTCGGTGAGATCGGTCTGGCTCAACAGGTTTCGACCGCCCAGCGGGTTGGAGCCGATGGCGGCGGCGAGCTGGTCGGTGAGCGCGTCCACCACCGCGGCCGCGAAGATGGGCCGGGCCAGGTTGTGCGGGCGGCGCGAGGAGCGGGCGCGGCCGCGGGCCTTGGTGACGATCTTGCGGTCGAGTTCGAGCTGGTGCCCGTCGAAGTAGAGCGGGATGGTCTCGCGCGGCACGTCCTGCCAGTCGCGCACCCCCTTCTTGAGCACCTCGAGCATGTCGAGGGAACCCTTGAGTTCCCCGGCGCGCAGCGAATCCTCCAGTGTCGCTCGCACTCCCGGGTACAGGTTGCCTACGGTGGAGAGCAGCACGCCGGTCTCACCGAGCGAGGGCAGCACCTGGCCGATGTAGTCGAGGAAGGTGGAGTTCGGCCCGATGATCAGCACACCGGCCTTGTCCAGCTGCTGGCGGTAGGTGTAGAGCAGGTAGGCCGCGCGGTGCAGCGCCACCGCGGTCTTGCCGGTGCCCGGCCCGCCCTGCACCACGAGCACGCTCTTGTGCTCGGAGCGGATGATCGCGTCCTGCTCGCTCTGGATGGTCTCGACGATGTCGTTCATGTGCCCGGTGCGGGCGGCGTTGAGGGCGGCCAGCAGCGCGCTCTCGCTGCCGACGCCGCCGTCCGCGCTGATCACGCCGGCGGCCTGGGCGGCCTCGAGGCTCAGGTACTCGTCGTTGACGCCGGTGACGTTGCGGTTGCGGGAGCGGATGTGGCGCCGGCGGGTCACCCCGTCGGGGGCGGCGGTGGTGGCCAGGTAGAACGGCCGGGCCAGGGGAGCGCGCCAATCCAGCAGCAGTGTCTCGTAGTCGGCGCTCTCGTCGAGGATGCCGATACGGCCGATGTAGCGGTTCTCGCCGTCGCCGTCGTTCTCGCCCGGGGCGATGTCGATGCGGCCGAAGCACAGGCCGTGTTCGGCGGCGTCGTACTTGGACAGGTCCTCGGAGTAGAGCTGGGTGAACGACTCGCGCTCACTGCGCGCCTGTGGGGTGCCGCCGGTCTCCAGGAGCACGGTACGCAGCCGCCGCTGGGCGTAGGCGCGCATGCCGTCGAGCTGTTCGTAGAGCTTCGTGAGGTACTGCTGCTCGCGTTCCAGGTCCGGGGATACCGCGTCAGCGGAATCGGGCACAGAACGCTCCTCGGTGAGGTCGGGCAAGACGGAACTCCTTGTTCACCACGTCCGCCGTGCGGGGACGGCGCGCGAAGCATCGAGAACAGAGTTGTCGAGTCTAGTGCGCCTGGCTTGCCCGCGCCGTATCGCCAGGTGACGAGGCGTGGGTGCCCGGGTTACGAGGCGTGGGTGCTGTCGGTGCGCCGCGTCAGCGGAGTGTTGTGGTGGTTGGGCGGCTTGGCCCGGTACATGGCCAGGTCGGCGTCGTGCAGCACGGCTTCCGGCGTGCGGGTGTCGCCGGCGTGCAGGTGGGTGACGCCGACGGAGGCGTCGACCTGGATGCGGTGTCCGCGCGCGATGATCGGCTCGGAGGTGGCCTGCCGCAGCCGGGCGATGAGGACGTCCAGATCGTCGCCCAGGGTGCGCCCCGACAGCAGGACCAGGAATTCGTCGCCGCCGATGCGGCCCACCACGTCGTCGGCGCGCAGCCCGCGCTGCAGCCGCTGGGCCACGATCTGCAGCACGGTGTCGCCGATGGCGTGGCCGAGGGTGTCGTTGATGGTCTTGAATCCGTCCAGGTCGATGAACAGCACGCTCGACACCGGCAGCGTCTCGGCGGTGCCCACCGCCGCGGCCAGCTTCGACAGCACCAGCGACCGGTTGGCCAGCCCGGTGAGCGGGTCGTGGGTGGCCTGGTACTCCAATTGCCTTCGGCTGGCACGAAATTCGGTGATGTCGTTGAACGACGACACCGCGGGGGAGTTGGGGTCGGTGGGGTTGAGCAGGCGGCTGTTGGCCGAGAGCCAGCGCCGCTGCCCGTCGGGCCGGTCCAGCCCGAACACGAACCGCGTCACGTCCTCGCCGGTGGCCAGGGTGCGGATGATCGGATACCAGGTCGAGGGCATGGGCTGGGCGTTCGCGTCGAGCAGGCACAGCGGCAGGTCGTCGATGTGGGTGCCGATCAGGTCCTTGGCGTCGTAGCCGAAGATGCGGCGCGCGGCCGGGTTGGCGGATTCGATGCGGCCGTCGCGGTCGATCACCACCACGCCCTCCTCCAGCTGCGACACCACGGAGGTGAAGAACTGCTCGGCTTGCCGCTGGGCGGCCTCGGCGCGGCGTTGCGGGGTCAGGTCGTGCACGACGACCTGATAGGCCAGATGGTCGTGCCAGGCGGTCAGCACCGACACGGTCTCGACCTCCAGCGTTTTCCCGTCGCAGCGCAGCAGGGTCATCTCGGTGGGGTCGGAGGCGGTGCCGGCGATGGTGAGCCGGCGGATGCGGTCGAGCATGGGCGCGACCGACGGCGGTGAGACGAAATCGGTGACGGGCCGGCCGATGACGTCCTCGGGGTCGTCGGCGGCGAGCATGCGCAGGAGCGCCGGATTGGCGTAGACGATCATTCCGCGTTCGTGGACCACGATGCCGTCCGGGCTGAAGTCCACCAGGGACCGGTACCGCTGGGCCAGCTGTTCGGTGTCGGACGGGAGGTTTGCCCGATCGTTACCCACCATTTCGTTCACCCCCTGATCGTCGGTGCGGAACACGTCGATGGAGCACGGCACCATTCTGTTATCTGAAAATTTGCTGGTGCAGCTTGCCGAGCGTATTGAATGAAGTGCTGGAGAGGAGCGATGCAATGCCTGGCGCCAACCCCGTCTCGATTGCCGACGGTCAGCATCAAGATCATATGACGATTGCCGGTATCGGTGCCGTGACCGGGTACGGCTGGGGCCGAGAAACCCTCTGGGAGGGTTTGCTGAGCGGCAAGTCCGCGGCCCGGCTACATCCAGGGTACGGGCCCGGACGCGATCGGCACGGGTGGGTTGCGCGGATTCCCGAAGGCGGCGATCCGGACTTACCGCCGAGCCGCTACCTCCGCGCGGTCCTGGACTCCGCACGCGAAGCGGTCACCGACGCCCGTGGCCGCGGCTGGCGGCCCGGCCGGACCGTCGGACTGCTGCACGCGATCGTGCTCGGCAACCTCGACGAATGGCAGGACTTCTTCACCGTCGACGGCGGACAGCGGCGCTCGCGCGACTATCTGCGGCTGATCCCCTCGACCCCGGTGTCGATGCTGATGAACGAGTTCGGCTTCCACGGTCCGGCCATGAACGTGAGCGCCGCCTGCTCCTCACTCAACGTGGCCCTGGTCACCGCCCGACTATGGATGGACCACGGCGTGGCCGACGACGTGCTGGTGGTGGCCACCGACCTGTCGGCCTCACCCGACATGGTGCAGGCGTTCGTGAATCTGGGCGCCGCGGTCTTCGACGCCGATCCGCTCGAGGCGTGCCGGCCGTTCCAGGAGGGCAGCCGCGGTTTCGTCTTCGGTGAGGCCTCGGTCGCGTTGATGCTGACCCGCGACGCCGACCGCCCCTACGCGGCGGTGCTGGGCGGGGCCATGACCAGCGACGGCTACCACGTCGTCTCCGTCGAGCCGTCGTTCGAGCAGATCTACGACTGTGTGCACCGCGCCCTCGCCGCGGCGGACGTCCGCCCCGAGGAGATCGCCTGCCTCAATGCCCACGCCTCCGGCACCGCCCAGTGCGACGCGGCCGAAACCGCGCTGCTGGCCCGGATTTTCGACGACCGCCCGCAGGTGACGGCGCTCAAGCCGCTGGCCGGGCACTGCCAGGCCGCCTCGGCCGGAATCGAGATCGCCGCCGCGGCCATGGGCTACGAGCGCGGGGTGCTGGTGTCCGCGCCGATCGTCGCGCCCGCGTACGCCCGTCTGGTGGACGGCGTGCGACCGGGCATCCGCGGCCTCACCCTGAAGACCGCGCTCGGCATGGGCGGCAACAACAGTGCGGTGGTGCTCGGCCCGCTCACCTGACGCCGGCCGGTGCGGTCGGGTGGCGTTGATTCAGTGCAGCGGTACCGACCAGTGCAGTTTGGTTCCCGTGGTGGTGATGTCCTCGTCGTCGCCATTGGTGTCGCGGCGCGGGTACACCGCCAGCCGCCCGCCCGACTGTTCGGCCCGGCGCGCCAGGTTGGTGAGCCCGCTGGGCGTGATGGAATCCGGGATCCCGCGGCCGTTGTCGGCGACCACGATGGTGAGATCGTCGGCCACCCCGATGTCGATGGTGATGGTGTCGGCCCCCGAATGCCGGACCGCGTTCGAGACGGCCTCGCGCACAACGGCTTCCGCGTGATCGGCGAGCGCGGGCTCGACCACCGACAGCGGGCCGGTGATGTGCATGAGCGCCCGGATGTCGGTGGCGGTGGTCTGCTGCTTGACCGCGCGCTCGATGCGCTGTCGCAGCCGGTTGCTGTGCCCGTCGCCGCCGTGCAGGTCGAAGATCGAGGTGCGGATCTCCTCCACCACGTCCTGCAGATCGTTGATCGCGTCCGCGAGCCGGCGCTGCACCTCGGGCACCCGCGCGCGCGGCACCGTGCCCTGCAACGCCAGCCCGATGGCGAACAGCCGCTGGATGACATGGTCGTGCAGATCGCGGGCGATGCGGTCGCGGTCGGTGAGGATGTCGAGTTCGCGCATGCGCCGCTGCGCCACCGCCAGCTGCATGGCCAGCGCGGCCTGATCGGTGAAGGCGGCGATCAGCTCCACCAATTCGTCGGAGTAGGGCGCGGATTCGGCCGAGCGCAGCGTGATCAGCACGCCCAGGGTGGAATCGGGGGTGTGCAGCGGCAGCACCAGGGCCGGGCCGATATCGGCGATCGGGGTGCCCAGGTCGATGTGGCGGCCGTCGTCGAAACGGAGCGGGGTGCGGGTGGTGAGGGCCTGGCCGACCGCGGTCTCGACGGTGCGCACCGCGTGCCCGGCGGGCGGCTCGCCCGGCCCGGACCACTGCGCCACCACCAGCTCGGTGACCCGCTCGGGCGCTTCCTCGGGATCGGCGACCACGGCCAGCAGCGCCTGCTGGGAGGCGGTGAGTTCGCGTGCGTGCGCCACCACGTGGGCGAGCACCTTGTTGGGTTCGGTGTCGGCGAGGAATTCGGTGGCGATGTCGCGGGTGGCCTCGATCCACGCCTGCCGGGTGCGGGCCTGCTCGTAGAGCCGGGCATTGTCGACGGCGATACCGGCTGCAGCGGCCAGCGCCTGCAGCAGCACCTCGTCGTCCTCGGTGAAGGGGTGGCCGCCGGATTTCTCGGCGAGGTAGAGGTTTCCGAATATCTCGCCGCGGATGCGCACCGGCATGCCCAGCAGGGTGCGCATCTCCGGATGATGCTCGGGGAAGCCGACGGCGGCGGGATGACGGGTGAGATCGTCCAGGCGCAGCGGTTCGGGCTTGTCGAGCAGCAGTCCGAGCACGCCGTGGCTCTCGGGCATCGCCCCGATCTTGACCCGGGTCTGCTCGTCGATGCCGTGGAAGATGAACTGGCTGGGCTGTTGTTCGTGCCCGAGCACGGCCAGCGCCCCGTAGCGGGCGTCGACCAGGATGGTGGCCGCGCGCACGATGGTGCTCAGCGTCTGCTCCAGGTCCAGCCCGGAGGTGACCAGCAACATCGCCTCGACGAGCCCGTCGATCCGATCGCGGGCGTCGATGATCTGTTCGACTCGGTCCTTGACCTCGGTGAGCAACTCGCGTAATCGCAGCTGCGACAGCGTTTCACGCACCGAGTAAGGGCCGGTGCGGGGGATGTCGTGCATGTATGTCCTGCGGTCCGGCGGATACGCGACGTCAGCGCGATTCTATGCGCGCCGGGGTTGCCGTGCGGTTGTCATGCCGAACGTGGTTGTCCCGTACGCAATTTCGACGCCAGGACGGCCGCCTGGGTGCGGCGTTCCATCCCGAGTTTGGCCAGCAGCCGGGACACGTAGTTCTTGACCGTCTTCTCCGCCAGGAACATCCGTTCGGCGATCTGCCGGTTGGTGAGGCCGTCGCCGAGCAGGTCGAGCAACTTGCGTTCCTGATCGGTCAAACCGGCCAGCGGGCCGTCGAATTCGGTGCTGCGCCGCAGCCGGGCCATGAGGGCGGCGGCCGCGCGATTGTCCAGCAGCGAGCGGCCCGCGCCCACCTCCTTGATGGCCTTGGCCAGCTCCATGCCCTTGATGTCCTTGACCACGTAGCCGCTGGCGCCGGCCAGGATGGCGTCCATCATGGCCTGTTCGTCGGTGTAGGAGGTGAGGATCAGGCAGCGCAGATCGTCGATGTCGGCCAACAGGTCCCGGCACAGTTCGATGCCGTTGCCGTCGGGCAGGCGCACGTCGAGCACCGCCACATCGGGGCGCAGCGCCGGGATCCGGGCCAGCGCCTGGGCGACGTCGCCCGCCTCGCCGACCACGGTCAGCTCGGGGTCCTCCTCCAGCAGGTCGGTCAGACCGCGGCGGACGATCTCGTGATCGTCGACCAGGAAGACTTTGATCACGACGGCCTCCAGGATGTCGGTGATGCGCGGTCGGTTCGCGCGCGTGCGCGAACGGTCCCGGCCAACGTAACTCGCGGCGCGGCAACGGGATACCGCCGAAGGTCCCTAATCTCCAGGCGAATCGGCGGGCCCGAGATCTTTTGTCGGAGACTTTTCCCCGAAAGTGGTCTGTTTCGGGACTTTCGGCACTGTCGGGCCCACGTGACGTGTGTTGCCATGGAGTTCGGTTGCCGGGTCGGAGACAGGGAGAGCGGGGTCGGCTATGGGCGCGTTCGATGTGTGGTCGAGTGGAATCGATCCGGATTTCGTGGTGACCACGCACGGGCCCGTCCCGTCGGGGGAGGTGACCCGGGTGGCGCGCGGACTGGGCAGGGTATTGCGCCGCCACGGAGTCGTCGGGCCGGTGCGGGCACGCCTGCACTGGCCCGATCCCGACGACGGCGATCCCGAGGACGGCACCACCCTCGCGCAGGCGAGTGTCCGAGCGCTGGGGAAGGCGTTCCGGGTACAGGTCGCCGGGCCCGGCCGGTTCGCCGCCACCTTCGCATTGGAACGGCTGGACCTGCGACTGGGCTGCCCGCCGGACGAATTGTCCCGGCCCTGGCCGGATCCCGCGCGCCCGTCGCTGTCCGCGATCACCGAGCCGCGGCCGATCGTGCGGCGCAAGGACTGCCGACTACAGGTGGCCACGCCCGCGGCGGCGGCGCGGGTGCTCGACGCCATGGACTACGACGCGCACCTGTTCATCGACGCCGACACCGGATCCGAGGCGGTGGTCTGCTGGACCGGGCCGCTCGGGGTGCGCACGCTGGGCCGTCCGCGCGACGGCGTGCCCATGCTGCTCGAGGACGAGGCGGTGGCGCGGCTGTGCCTGGGCGGGCTGCCGTACCTGTTCTTCATCGACGCCGACGTCCGCCGTGGGCGGCTGCTCTACCGCCGTTTCGACGGTGACCTGGCCCTGGTCACCGCGGCCGGGTCCGAGGATCGCGCCCGCGATCGGGAGCGGGCGCGGCAGCCGCGGGTGCTCTCGAGCTGCGTGCGCCGGGCGCTGCCCAGCGTGGCCGGGGCCGCCACGGCGATCACCGAGAAGTCGGTCTGAGCCGGTGCGGGCGAGATCACTCTCGCCCGTCGCAATAAACACACTGTGACCAGCGTTTCAGTCGGCGTATCCAAACTTGTCGGTGGGTGCCCCTAGCATGGCGTCGGGGGTATGTCTGGATGCCGGAACGTTGGAAGGATGGCCAGGTGGCGGATCGCCTGACGGTGCGCGGAGCGCGGGAGCACAACCTCAAGGGGGTCGATCTCGACCTACCCCGTGACAGCCTCATCGTTTTCACTGGTCTGTCCGGGTCCGGAAAGTCGTCGCTGGCCTTCGACACCATCTTCGCCGAGGGACAGCGCCGCTACGTGGAGTCGCTGTCCGCGTACGCCCGGCAGTTCCTGGGTCAGATGGACAAGCCGGACGTGGACTTCATCGAGGGCCTGTCCCCGGCGGTGTCCATCGACCAGAAGTCGACCAACCGCAACCCGCGGTCCACGGTCGGCACCATCACCGAGGTCTACGACTATCTGCGTCTGCTGTTCGCGCGCGCGGGCACCCCGCACTGCCCGGTCTGCGGTCACCTGATCGCCAAGCAGAGCCCGCAGCAGATCGTGGATCAGGTGCTGGCCATGCCGGAGGGCACCAAGTTCCAGGTGCTCGCGCCGGTGGTGCGCACCCGTAAGGGTGAGTTCGTGGACCTGTTCGAGTCGCTGAACTCGCAGGGCTACTCGCGCGTCCGGGTCGACGGCGTGGTGCATCCGCTGACCGATCCGCCCAAGCTGAAGAAGCAGGAGAAGCACGATGTCGAGGTGGTCATCGATCGCCTCGCCGTGAAGCCGAGTTCCAAACAGCGCCTGACCGATTCGATCGAGACCGCGCTGCGGCTGGCCGACGGCATCGTGGTGCTGGACTTCGTGGACCGCGACGAGCACGCCCACGATCGGGAGCGACGTTTCTCCGAGCGGCTGGCCTGCCCGAACGGGCACCCCCTCGACATCGAGGATCTGGAACCGCGGTCGTTCTCCTTCAACTCGCCCTACGGCGCCTGCCCGGATTGCACCGGTCTCGGTATTCGCAAGGAGGTCGATCCGGATCTCGTTGTGCCGGACCCGGATCTGAGCCTGGCCGAGGGCGCGATCGCGCCGTGGTCGCGCGGGCAGACCGCCGAGTACTTCACCCGCTTGCTGTCGGGCCTGGCCGAGGCCATCGGCTTCTCCATGGACACGCCGTGGAGTCAGTTGCCGCTCAAGGCCCGCAAGGCGGTGCTGGAGGGCAGCTCCGAGCAGGTGCACGTCTCCTACACCAACCGCTACGGCCGCAAGCGTTCGTATTACGCCGATTTCGAGGGTGTGATGCCGTTCCTGCAGCGGCGCATGGACGCCACCGAGTCGGAGGCGATGAAGGAGCACTACGACGGGTACATGCGCGACATCCCGTGCCCGGTGTGCGCCGGCGCGCGCCTGCGGCCGGAGATCCTCGCGGTCACGCTGTCGGCCGGCACGGAACGCCGCTCCATCGCCGACATCTCGGATCTGTCGATCGGCGATGCCGCGCACTTCCTGAACACCCTCACCCTCGACGACCGGCAGGCCGCCATCGCCGCGCAGGTGATCAAGGAGATCCAGGCGCGCCTGGGCTTCCTGCTCGACGTCGGCCTGCAGTACCTGACGCTCTCGCGCGCCGCCGCCACCCTCTCCGGCGGTGAGGCGCAGCGCATCCGCCTGGCCACCCAGATCGGGTCGGGCCTGGTGGGCGTGCTGTACGTGCTGGACGAGCCGTCCATCGGCCTGCACCAGCGCGACAACCGCCGCCTGATCGAAACCCTCACGCGCCTCAAGAGTCTCGGCAATACGCTGATCGTGGTCGAGCACGACGAGGACACCATCCACGCCTCGGACTGGGTCGTCGACATCGGCCCGCTGGCCGGTGAGCACGGCGGTCAGGTGGTGTACTCGGGTCCCTACGAGGGGCTGCTGAAGGACAAGGATTCCCTCACCGGCGCTTACCTTTCCGGGCGCGAGCGCATCGACCTGCCGCTGGTGCGGCGGCCGATCGACAAGAAGAAGCAGCTCACCGTGGTCGGCGCGACCGAGCACAACCTGCGCGACATCGACGTGAATTTCCCGCTGGGCGTGCTCACCTCGATCACCGGCGTCTCCGGTTCGGGTAAGTCGACGCTGGTCAACGACATTCTGGCGACCGTGCTGCAGAACAAGCTGAACGGCGCGCGTCAGGTGCCGGGCCGCCACACCCGGGTCAACGGCCTCGATCACCTGGACAAACTGGTGCAGGTGGACCAGTCGCCGATCGGCCGCACCCCGCGCTCGAATCCGGCCACCTACACCGGCGTCTTCGACAAGATCCGCACCCTGTTCGCGGCCACCACCGAGGCCAAGGTGCGCGGCTATCAGCCGGGCCGGTTCTCCTTCAATGTGAAGGGCGGCCGCTGCGAGGCGTGCTCGGGTGATGGCACCCTGAAGATCGAGATGAACTTCCTACCGGACGTGTACGTCCCGTGCGAGGTCTGCCACGGCGCGCGGTACAACCGCGAAACCCTGGAAGTCCACTACAAGGGCAAGACCATCGCCGAGGTGCTGGACATGCCGATCGAGGAGGCCGCGGACTTCTTCGAGCCGGTGACCTCGATCCACCGCTATCTCAAGACGCTGGTGGACGTCGGTCTCGGCTATGTCCGCCTGGGCCAGTCGGCTCCGACGCTGTCCGGTGGTGAGGCGCAGCGCGTGAAGCTGGCCGCCGAACTCCAGAAGCGGTCCACCGGCCGCACCATCTATATTCTCGACGAGCCCACCACCGGCCTGCACTTCGAGGACATCCGCAAGCTGCTGGCCGTCATCAATGGCCTGGTGGACAAGGGCAATACGGTGATCGTCATCGAACACAACCTCGATGTCATCAAGACCTCGGACTGGGTCATCGACATGGGCCCCGAGGGCGGTTCCGGCGGTGGCATGGTCATCGCCCAGGGCGCCCCGGAAGACGTTGCGGCCGTGGCGGACAGCTACACCGGTCAGTTCCTGAAGGCCGTGCTCGAGGCCCAGCCGCCGGCCCTCGCCGAGCCGAAGCCCGCGAAGAAGGCGGCGGCCAAGAAGGCCGCCCCGAAGACCGAGGCTCAGGCCGCGGCCACCAAGAAGGCCGCCGCGGCGCGCCGCAAGGCCGCCGCGCTGCGCTGACCGTCCCACAGCGCGAAGGCCCCGTACCGGAATCGGTACGGGGCCTTCGGCTTTCGCTCCTACTCGGCGGCCGCGAGCGGCGGCTCGAGTTCCTTGACCTCGGCGATGTGCCCGAAGTCGAGTTTGACGAGCTGGTCGGCGCAGTCGAAGTACCGGTCGTCGTGGGTGATGACGATGACGGTCTTGCCGCGGTTCTTCAGCGAGACCAGGATCTCGCGGTAGAACACGTCGCGGAACTTCGGCTCCTGGTCGGCGGCCCACTCGTCGAACAGGTAGATCGGCCGGTCCTCGAGCAGCGCGGTCAGCAGCGCCAGGCGCTTGCGCTGTCCCTGCGACAGGTCGATCGTCGACAGGCGGCCGTTCTCCACGGTCACCTTGTGATCGATCCGGAGTTCCTTCAGGTACTTCCGGACCTGGTCGTCGACGCCGTCCTCGAAGCCGAGGTAGTCCTCGAACAGGTGGAAGTCGGTGAAGACCGCCGAGCTGTTCTGCCGGAACCACTCGATATTGGTGTGGTCGATCGTCTCGCCGTTGAGCGTGAGGTGGCCGTGCTGCGGGACGTAGAGGCCCGTGATCAGTTTGGCCAGCGTCGATTTGCCGCTGCCGTTGCCGCCCACGATGAAGCTGATCTGGCCGGGTTCGAAGGTCAGATCCAGCGGGCCCAGGTGGAAGCCGGAGCCGTCGGCCTGCGGCGGGGCCATGGGCCCGCCGTTGGGCAGCGGGTGCCCGCCGTGGCCGACGAACCTGTGCCCGTTGACATCCGGCCGGTCGACACCCTGCGGGCCGTGGCCCGGGGGCGGGCCGCCGGGATGCGGCCGGCCCCCGCCGGGGCGCTGTCCGGGACCCGGGCCGGGGTGCGGTCCGGTGCCGGGCAGCGGCGGGATTGCCGGCGGCGCCTCGGTCAGGTAGCTGTAGCCGACGTCGTTGAGCTCGAGCCGCGCCGCGGTGACGGCGGCCCGCTCGGTGTAGGGCAGCCGCGATTCGTCGTGCGCGGTCTGGATGGACAGGTTGAGCGACCGGATCTTGGCCAGTGCCACGTCACCGCGCAGCAGGTCCGGGATGCGGTGCATGAAGTTCTGCATCGGCATCGCCAGGAACGTGGTGACGAGCACGTAGCCGACCATCACGTTCTGCGGCAGTTCCAGCGCCCGCGCCAGCCCGAACAGGATGAGCGCCATGGTGGCCAGCTGCAGCAGCTGCCCGAACCCCTGGGCCACGGTGAATTTCGACCCGGCGTCGATGTTCTGCGCCCGCAGCGTCTCCGCGGAGCCGAGCAGGTGCTTGTCCATGAAGTCGCGTCGCCGGCCGCGGTGCAGCTTGAGCTCCTTGATGCCCAGCGACACCGCCTGGAAGGAGCGCAGCAGCCCGTCCTCGTTCTCCCGTGCGGACTGGTACAGCGCCCGCACCCGCTTGAGAACCAGTTCCACACAGGCGATTCCGAGCAGCGTGCCCGCCACCGTGGTGGCGAAGATCGGCCCGGACACGACCGCGAGGAACACGAAGCAGCCCACGATGGTGGCCAGGTCGATGCAGATGCTCGGGATGGCCGTCACCGCCTGCGACAGGGCCCGCACGTCCTCGGTGAGGGTGGCGATCAGCCGGTGCTGGCCCAGCCGCTCCAGGTGTTCCAGCGGCGCGGACACGATGCGCGAGCTCAGGTCCGCGCGCAGCCGGTAGATGGCGTCCTGGGCCAGCCGGATCAGCAGCACCTGCGAGATCACGCCGCTGATCAGGATGACCAGGGCGGTCGCGACGAACGCCTGGACGGTGACGCCCGGGTGCGGTTCCGGTGACACCACTCCCCGAATCAATGTCACCAGGTAGGTATTGGCCGCACCGCAGACGAGACCGGAGGCGATGACGCCGGCGATCCGCATCCACGAGATGGAGATGAGGAATCTGATGAGTTGCATGACTGCTGGCTCTCTGGACTGGACGGGTCGGGCTGGTCAGGAACGGATGACGTCGAACACGACGCCCTCGAGGGTGACGCCGGGCGCGAAGGAGAACGCCACGCCCGTCGAGATCGGCTGGGACGCCGACTGCGCGACCATCTGCTCGAGCACGAAGATCAGCGAGACGCTGAGCATGTTGCCGTACTCGGCGAGCACGTCCCAGCTGGTGGCGGCCTCTTCGGCGCCGAGGCCGAGCGAGCGCACCGACTCCTCGATGATCTTGGGGCCGCCCGGGTGGATCGCCCACAGATCGATGTCGGACTTGGTGAGGCCCTGGCGCGCGAGCACCTCGGTCACCACCGGGTCCACGCCGCGCAGGATGTACTGCGGCAGGTTCTCCGACAGCTCGCAGGTGATGCCGTTGTCGTTGACGCCCAGCACGATTCCGTCCTCGGCGTCGTCGAACAGGTAGCTGAAGCTGTCCCGGATGACGATGGATCCGGCCGGCAGCTGCTGGTGCGCCTGCCGGGCGCCGATGACCACCGCGCCGCACCCGTCGCCGAAGAGGCTGTGGATGATGACGTCGTTGACATTGTCGTCGAACACGGCGTTGACCGAGCTCAGCTCGATGCAGATGACCAGCGCCTTCTTGTCCGGGTGCGCCCGCACGTAATCCGTCGCGGCGCGCACGGAGTTCATGGCCGCGGCGCAGCCCATGAAGTTCACGACGACCCGGTTGACGGTGGGGGACAGGCCCAGCTGCTTGACCACGGCCACGTCCACGCCGGGCGCGATGAACCCGGTGCTGGTGGCGAAGACCAGCATGCCGATCTCGGCGGCCGGGTCCTCGAGGTGGGCGACGGCGCGGCCGGCCACGTCCACGGCCAGCGGCACCGCGTGGTCGTAGAAGGTGTTCATGCGGTCGCGGATGGTGCCCGATTCCCGGCTGTAGGACAGGAATTCGGGGTCGATCGGGTTCACCGCGAGGTGGCGGGTGGTGACCCGGGTCTTCTGGTAGATCCGCGGGATCCGGGCCTGCTGGGCCGGGTCGGTGAACAGTCCGGCGACCTGGGCGGCGGCGTCGGCCTGCGCGAAGATCTGCGCGGGCGCGCCGGTGGCGATGGACTCGATCACGCCGACGGTGGTCGGCGGGGCCGGCGGCATCGGGGTCGGCGCGAAGTCGTAGCCGGGTTCGCCTCCCGCGAACCGGGCTGCGGGCCGGGCGGCCCCTTCGTCGATGGTGATGGACACGAATGACTCCCCTCGTATTCTTTGGTGGAACCCGCGGTGCGGCCGGCGCATGTTCCGGCGCGCCGCGGTGTTCGGAATCGGTTCAGACCGTGCCGATTCCGGTGAAGCCCTGCGCGGTGTAGACGACACAGGTCTTCAGGGCGAGCGGCGAGAAGTGCTCCTTGACGAACCCCCACTTGCGCTCCACCGCGTCGTCGGACGGCGCGAGGATGTAGGTGCGGATCTGCTTGGGGAAGCGGTCGGTGAAGAAGCTCTTGGCGGGAAGCCATTCCACGCCGAACTTCGCCGACTCCTCACGCAGCACGTCCTCGGTGGCGATATTGGCGAAACCGCTGCGCTGGTAGGGCAGTACGTGATGGACGCGATGCGAGCTGAGGCCCGCCGACAGGAAGCAGTCCAGGTAGCGGTTGCCGACCACCGTGAGGTCGTAGGCTTGTTCGATCTGGTCGACGCCCCAGTCCTCGGAGTTGTGCTCGAGTTCCTCGGTTTCGACCTCGAAGTCGTGGCTGGCCACCACCAGGAAGGTGGAGACCCACAGGGTGATCACGAATTGCAGGGCCCAGGCCCAGAAGTCGCCCATCACGGTGAAGGCGATGAGCTCGCCCAGCAGCAGGAACCGCGCGCCGAACGACCCGATGAAGTGCGGCAGCGCCCCACCCCAGGTGCCGTACATGTCCTTGATGCCCACCTTGCGGGTGAGGCGGCAGACGTCGAGCAGGCGGAAGGTCATGCCGGTGATGGTGTGACCGAACTTGTGCAGGGTGTGGATCGGCACCCGGTACAGCCGCGGGATCCGCATCATCATGGTGAAGACGTTCTTCTTGATGTCGACTTCACTCTGGGTGTGCGGGTGGTGCAGCAGGGCGTGGCCGTCCGCGGTCACGAATGCCAGTGCGACGTAATTGAAGTCGAAGGCGTTCGTGTAGATCTTGTTCATGCCCTTCTGGGCACGGTGGATGGCGTAGTGCCCGAACCCGGCCAGTGAGCTGCGCAGCAGCACCATCGCGATCACGAAGACCGGCAACGGCATCCAGGACCGCTCGAACAGCCGCAGGCCCTGCACCGCGAAGTACGCCACCGCGAGAATGGCGACCACGATGTTGAAATAGGTGTCCATGCGCCGGATCCGGGCGGCCAGCTCGGGTTCCTTGAGCCGCGCCTTCACCTTGTGCAGCAGGTCGTCCTTGTTGTCGAAGCTGAACTTCGGGGTGTCGCGCCAGCTGTCGAAACCCTCGTTGAACAGGAACGCGGGCGCGTTGGCCTTGGGGTGGATGTCCTCGGGCAGGGCGTCACGGTCGAGCGCGTACTTCTTCAGAATCTTGCCGATGGCTTCCGGATTCTTGTGGTACGAGCCGACAATCGAGGTGATGTCGCGGTTCTTGGTCCGGCCGATGAAGAACTCGCCGCCCGGATGCTTGGAAATCCAGTCGGAGAGGTCGTAGGCTTTCCCGTCGTAGACCCAGACGTTGGAGATGGGTGGCGGTCCGTCGAGCGGGGGCCGGCGGAATTCACCTTCGGGCGCCTGCCGTTCGATCGTCGCCTCGGCCTCGGGCCGTTCGATCGTCATAGCTTTCCTCCACACGCACACACCGCGTTCGAACTTACGGATGGAATCGTCGGCGTTGCGGCTTGCAATTCACTGAACAATCTCTTAAGTGGGCTTTTGTTAACAGCAGCCCGGAAAAAATGCGAAAGCCGGCCGGGGTCGGACGACAGCTGTTGCCGCCGTTGCTCGTTCCCCGAACCGGCTCCCAACTCACAGGACAGACGGGCGCGTGTTTAGCCGCCGGGCTTGGTGACGTGCACCGGCTTCGCCCAGTCGGACAACGTCACGGTGACGGTGCCCGCGTCCTTGGTGACGATGGCGCGCACCAGGTTCGGGCCGGTGCCCGGCGAGGCCGCGGTCGAGGGCAGGGTGGTGCCCGCACCGCTCGGCGGCGCGACGTCCTTGATGTACAGGGTGATCGGGAACTCGCCGCCGTCCTTGCCGATCTGCGGGACGACCGGGTCCATGACGTCGGCGGAGATGGTGCCGCTGACCTTCACGGTGTCGACGCCGTCGATCTTCTCGCGGCCTTCGGCCTTGGCGTTCTTCACCTGCGAGATGGCGTAGGCCAGACCCTTGTCCTTGTCGAGCAGGACGCCTGGGTCGTAGATCTTCTCGGCGGGGCCGACGGGGGAGTACTTGGTGCCGTCACCCGTGTAGAGGGTCTTGTCGACGACCATGAACTTGGTCTTGGTGAAGTCGCCGTCCTGCTTGACCTTCACCTCGGCGTCACCGATGGCCTGGCCCTGGCCCTGCGGCTGGTTGGTGACATCGGCCTTGATGCTCTTGACCGACAGCGTGGGCAGGTTCTTCACGTCCAGCACCACGTGCACCGACTGCAGGGTCTGGGTGGTCTTGGCCGATTCGGCGACGATCTGCGCACCCTCGGGCAGCTGCGACGGCGGGGCCGCCTGCGAGGTGGTGGCCTTGCTGTCCGAGCTGGAGGACGAGGTGCAGCCCGACACGAGCGCGGCGGTCGCGGCCGCGGCGATCATGATCGGGAGCACGCCGCGCCGAATCCGGCTGCCGGACGTGCGGTTCCCTTGGGATATCAGGTCATTCATGTACAACCCCCGAAGTCCATTCGATCTCGTAGTGAGGGCAGCCTTGCCGCTGCCCGTCGTAGTATGCAGGACGTCGCCCGCGCTCGCGCCGATCGGTGCGATACTCCGGCATCCAACCAGCACCGGCTCGATGTCGCCACGCTGTTTCGATCATCCAGCCGCACAGGCGATCAGCCCGCAACCAGCTATGTCGCAGGTCCGGCCGCGCGTTAACAATCCGGCCGAGATCCCAGCAGGCCGGAGCGGCCGATTCTCCGGATGCCGCTCCGTCGCTGGACGTTTGCCGGTTGGTCGCTGAACGTTCAGCGTAATTCGTTACCCGGGGCGGGTATTGACACGCGCCTTCGGACGCGCGCAATATGAACATACGTTCATGAACACCCGTTCATAACAGGAGCCGAGCATGACCGAGATCGTGAATACCGCCCAGTCCGAAGCCTGGAACGGCTACGAAGGCGAACACTGGGCAGGCCACTACGACCGCTACGACGCCGTGAACCACGGCTTCGACGAACCCCTGCTGACCGCCGCCCGCATCACCGACGGCGACCGGGTCCTCGACATCGGCTGCGGTAACGGCCAATTGACCCGCGCCGCCGCCCGCCGCGCCGGCGCCGGTTCCGCGACCGGTGTCGACCTGTCCGGACCGATGCTCGCCCGCGCCCGTGAACGGGCCGCCGCCGAAGCCGTCCCCAATGTCGGCTTCGAACAGGGCGACGCCCAGATTCATCCCTTCCCCGACGCCGCCTACGACGCCGCGCTGAGCCGCTTCGGCATCATGTTCTTCACCGACCCGGTGGCAGCCTTCGCCAATATCGCCCGCGCCCTGCGCCACGGCGGCCGCCTGGCCTTCGCCGCTATGACCCCGCTGCCCGGCACCGACCTGGGCGCCGTATTCGGCGCCGCCGCAGCCCATCTCGGCGATTTCACGGTCAGCCCCGCCGAAGGCCCGTTCTCCGAGCCCGACCGCATCCGGGACCTGTTGTCCGCCGCGGGTTTCCATGAGATCGGCGTCGAATACCGTGAGGCCGAAGGCATCTGGGGCGACGACATCGCCGACGCCACCGAATTCATCATGGGCTGGGGCCCGGTCCGCTACCACCGCTCCCTGGCCGGGTTCGCCACCGACGACGAAGTCCGCCAGGCGATCTCCACGGCCCTGACTCCCTACGCCACTCCCGGCGGCATCGCGCTGCGCGGGTCGGCCTGGCTCGTCACGGCCGCGACCCCGCTACCGTAACCATCCATGTCCCCCCGTAAGGCCGCGGCGCTGCGCGCCACCGACGACACCCTGCGCGATCACCTCGTCGCCACCGCGCAGCGCCTGCTCGCCGACGGCTCGGCCGCGACCCTGACCGTGCGCGCCATCGCGCGCGCGGCCGGGGTGGCCGACGGCGTCCTCTACAACCATTTCCCGGACAAGGACGCCCTGCTTGCCGCCGCGGTCCGCGCGCACGTCGACGCCGCGCACCGCGCGCTCGGCTCACTGCCCGCCCCGGGGGAAGCGACGGTCGCGGAGAATCTCCGTATATATCTGAGCGCGGGCCTCGATCTGCACCGCGCGGTGCTGCCGGTCTTCGCGGGCCTGCTGTCCGCCCCGGCCGTGCTGGATCGGTTCGCCGAACTGCCGACGGATCAGCCCGACTGGCGCGTGCTGCTCTCCGACTATCTGGCCGGTGAGCGGCGACTCGGCCGCCTCGCCCCCGACGCCGACATCGCCGCCGCGGCGGCGGTCCTGGTCGGCATCTGCCACGACCGGGTCCTCAACGCGGTGCTGCCCGGCATGTCACCGCCCGCCATCGAGCCCGCGGCGGTCGTCGCCATACTCCTCGACGGCATCGGCCCCAGGGCGTAGCGGCTGCCCGAACGAAGAACGGCCCGCCCCGAAAGAACTCGGGCGGGCCGTTTTCGACAGATGACGTCAGGGCGTCCGATCAGTACACCGGGCCGGTGTACTTCTCGCCCGGGCCCGCACCGGGGGCGTCCGGGTACTCCGAGGATTCGCGGAACGCGCGCTGCAGCGACTGCAGGCCGTCGCGGATCGGACCGGCGTGCGGGCCGAGGTACTCGACCGACGCGGTGACCAGGCCGGCGAGCGCGGTGATGACGCGGCGCGCCTCGTCCAGGTCCAGGTGGGGGCTGCTGGCCGGGTCGGGTTCGCCCAGGCCCAGCTTCTCGGCCGCGGAGCTCATCAGCATGACGGCGGCGCGGCTGATGACCTCGACCGCGGGGATCTCGGCCAATTCGCGCACGACCTCGCCGTCGATGAGGGCGGAATCGTCGTTCAAGGTAGCCTCGCTCATGGGCTAGAGAATGCCATCGCGCGCGTCGGGGCTGGTCGTGGGGGCGGCCGATTCGGAGCTCCCCGCTATGAGTGTTAGACTCTTCCGCGACGACCGCCCCGGACTGGTTCCTGCAACCGACTCGGGGCATCAAGTGGAGCCCGACTCCCACCGTCAACCAGCGCTGACAGCGCCGGGTTGAACGGTCCGGTCGCCCATCATTCACGTGATGGGTTCTGCGCGTGGGTTTTTCCTGCGTGCGGTGCGATGCGAGCTGTTTGCGTCGCGGATCGGTCGACTCGGGCCCCGTGCTGGTGAAATACCGGAGCGGGGCTTTCGTGTTGAAATTGGGGTTGCAGTTATTGCTTGCGGTCGTTGACGAACCGCTTGACCTAGGAGGCCCCATCAGCACTGAGACCCGCATCAACGATCGCATCCGCGTTCCCGAGGTCCGACTCATCGGACCCGGCGGCGAGCAGGTTGGGATCGTGCGTGTTGAAGATGCACTACGCGTCGCTCAGGAAGCTGACCTCGACCTGGTCGAGGTCGCGCCCGATGCACGCCCGCCGGTGTGCAAGATCATGGACTACGGCAAGTTCAAGTACGAGACCGCGCAGAAGGCGCGTGAGTCCCGGAAGAACCAGGTCCAGACCGTGATCAAGGAGCAGAAGCTCCGCCCGAAGATCGATGACCACGACTACGCCACCAAGCGCGGCCACGTGATGCGCTTCCTGGAGGCCGGGTCGAAGGTCAAGGTCACCATCATGTTCCGTGGTCGCGAGCAGTCGCGCCCCGAACTCGGGTTCCGGCTCCTGCAGCGACTGGCCGCCGACGTCGCCGACCTCGGATTCGTCGAAACCTCGGCCAAGCAGGACGGCCGAAACATGACCATGGTCCTCGCGCCGCACAAGGGCGCGAAGACGCGGGTGAAGGCCCAGAACGACGCGAGCTCGACGCAGCAGCGCAGCAGTGCGCCCGCGCCGGCTCCCGCCGAGGCGGCCCCGGCCGAGACCGCAGCCCCGGCTGCCGAATCGGTCACCCCGCAGCAGTAATAACGAGAAGCTCCGGAGGCGTGTGGTATCCGCGCGCCTCCGGCACGACAGAACTGAGGAATCCATGCCGAAGATGAAGAGCCACAGCGGCGCCTCGAAGCGATTCAAGGTGTCGGGCAGCGGCAAGCTGCTGCGTCAGCAGGCGAACCGTCGCCACCTGCTCGAGCACAAGCCGTCCACCCGGACTCGTCGTCTGGACGGCGTGGAGGTCGTCGCCAAGGCCGACGTCGCTCGCGTCAAGAAGCTGCTCGCCAAGTAATTCGGCTGAGCCGACCGACCAACCTCCGGGTGCGATCGCCGCACCCCCTATTCGATCAAGGACTGAAAAGTGGCACGCGTCAAAAGGGCCGTCAACGCTCAGAAGAAGCGCCGTTCCGTTCTCGAGGCCTCCAAGGGCTACCGCGGTCAGCGGTCGCGCCTGTACCGCAAGGCCAAGGAACAGCAGCTGCACTCGCTCACCTACGCCTACCGGGACCGCCGGGCGCGGAAGGGTGACTTCCGTCAGCTGTGGATCACTCGTATCAACGCCGCCGCGCGTCTGAACGACATGACCTACAACCGCTTCATGCAGGGCCTCAAGGCCGCCGGCATCGAGGTGGACCGCAAGATCCTGGCCGAGCTCGCCGTCTCCGACGCCGAGGCCTTCGCCCAGCTGGTCGCGGCCGCCAAGGCTGCCCTGCCGGCCGACGTCAACGCCCCGGCCGCCTGATTCGGTCTGCGTGACAAAGCAATAGCCGGAACGACCCGCGGACGATGGTCCGCGGGTCGTTTCGTTTCTTCTCTTATCTCCGCGTAACTCCGAGGGGCAGGGTGGCCGTGAGCGCTGATTCCATCGACTGGCGTAACTCCCGGATCGTGTCGGCGGTCAAGCTGCACCGCAGTCCGGTTCGTCGCAAGACCGGCCTGTTCCTGGCCGAGGGCGCGAACTCGGTCGAGGCGGCGCTGGACACCGGCCGGGTCGAGGAACTGTTCTTCTCGGAGAAGGCCGCCGAACGCGAGCACGCGCTGGTCGCCGGGGCCGCCGCCCAAGGGGTGCGGACCACGATGGTGACCGACCGCGCCGCGGAGATGCTGGGGGAGACGGTGACTCCGCCCGGGCTGGTCGCGGTGTGCCGGCTGGTGGACGTGCCGCTGCGCGAGGTACTCGACGCGTCGCCGCGCATGCTCGCCGTGCCCGTCGAGATCGCCGACCCGGGCAACGCGGGCACCCTGATCCGCGTGGCCGACGCCGTCGGTGCGGACGGCGTCGTGCTGGCCGGTGATTCGGTCGACCCCCACAACGGCAAATGCGTACGCGCCTGTGCCGGAAGCCTTTTCCACGTCCCCGTGGCCCGCTCCCGCGATATCGACGCCACCCTCGACGCGCTCGAGGCGGCCGGCATCGCGATCCTGGCCACCACCGCCAAGGGTGAGGTCGACCTCGACGACGCCGACGAGATCCTGAGCGGCCCGGTCGCCTGGCTGTTCGGCAACGAGGCGCACGGCCTGGACAAGGCCATCGCCGCCCGCGCCACCCACCGGATCCGGATTCCCATCCACGGCTGCGCCGAGAGCCTGAATCTGGCTGCCGCCGCGGCTATCTGCCTCTACTCGAGCTCGCGGGTCCAGCACGCGAAGTGAGGTCCGCGGCGGGTTCCGGCCCGCCGGTCAGATGCCGTCCTCGCCGAGGTTCTCGAGGATCTCGGCGGCCCAGGGCGGGGTCTCGGCCTCGAGTTCGGTGACGCCGAGCGCGGTGAGGTCGATGAGCAGCATGCCGGTGGCGAAGAAGCGGCGGACCTCGGAGGTCGACGCGCCGGTGAGTTCTTTGGCGAGGATGTAGAGCCGTCCGAAGTTCTCCCGGATGCACTCGCCGATGGCCGGTTCGGCCGCCGCCGCGATGCCCTGCAGGAAGACCCGGGGCAGCTCGCGTTCGGTGAGGAAGTACTCGCCGAAGTGGGAGCCCAGGGTGTCGAGGCGGTCCTTGGGGGAGGCGTCGGGCTCGGCCTGGGTGGCGCCGGCGCGGAACAGGTCCTCGATGCGGCCGCACACCCGGTCCAGGACGGCCAGGAACAGCTGCTGCTTGGTGCCGAACAGGCGGATGACATACGGCTGCGAGACCCCCGCGCGGCGCGCGATCTCATCGGTTTTCGTTGCCGCGTAACCGGATTCGGCGAATGCGGAGATCGCCGCGCGCAGCACTTCCTCGCTGCGTTCCTCGGCCGTCATCCGGGTCCTGGTCATGGTGGCAGCGCCTCCTCGTGGGGGAATCATCCTTGCCATTGACATGTTATCAGTCGATGCATACTCTCTAGTTATCAGTCGATTACAACAAGGGGATCGGACATGACTGAGACACTCGAAACCTCCTCGCTCACCGGAAAGGTGGCCGCACAGGCCCGGCAGCGCCCGCTCGCCGCCGTCCTCGCCGCCGTGGGCATTCCGATGTTCATGGTCACGCTCGACAACCTCGTGGTGACCAACGCGCTGCCGGTGATCCGCACCGAACTGCACGCCTCGCTCTCGGACCTGCAGTGGTTCGTGAACGCCTACACCCTGGCCTTCGCCTCACTGCTGCTCACCGCGTCCGCGCTGGGCGACCGGCTCGGCCGCCGGCGCGTCTACCTGGGCGGCATCGCCCTGTTCACGCTCGGCTCGGCCGCGTGCGCGCTGGCCACCGAACCGTGGATGCTGATCGCCGCCCGCGCGGCCCAGGGCTTCGGCGGGGCGGCGGTCATGCCGCTGTCGCTGACGCTGCTGTCCGCGGCGGTGCCGGAGAAGATGCGCAGCGCCGCCATCGGCATCTGGGGCGGCATCTCCGGCCTGGGCATCGCACTGGGCCCGGTGGTCGGCGGCGCGGTGGTCGACGGCCTGAACTGGCAGTGGATCTTCTGGCTGAACGTGCCGATCGGCCTGATCGCGGTGCCGCTGGTCGCCCGCGTGCTGAACGAATCCTTCGGCGGCGCACGGCGATTGGACCTGCTCGGCCTGCTGCTGTCGGCGGGCGGCGTGCTCGCGGTGGTGTGGGGCGTCATCCACGGCGCCGACGACGGCTGGACCTCGGCCAAGGTGCTGACCGGCCTGATCGGCGGCGCGATCGCGCTCACGGCGTTCGTGATCCTGGAGAGCCGGACCACAGATCCGATGCTGCCGTTGCGCCTGTTCCGCAAGCGCGGCTACGTCATCAACGTGGTGTCGTTCACCTTCTCGCTGGGCACCTTCGGCTCGATCTTCCTGCTGGCCCAGTACTTCCAGGTGGTGCAGGGCTATTCGCCGCTGGCTTCCGGCGTGCGGACGCTGCCGTGGACCATGGCCCCGATGGTGGTGGCCCCGCTGGCCGGACTGATCGTGGACCGGGTCGGCGCACGGGTGCTGGTGTCGATCGGGCAGGCGCTGCTGGCGGCCGCGCTGCTCTGGATGGCGCTCACCACGAGCGTGGACGTGTCCTACAGCCACTTCGTGCTGCCGTTCATCCTGGGCGGTGTGGGCATGGGTCTGACCTTCGCGCCCACGGCGACGGTCGTCATGGCCAATGCGTCACCGGCGGATCAGGGCATGGCCTCGGGCGCCAACAACACCATCCGTGAGGTCGGTGTGGCCATGGGTGTCGCGGTGCTGGCCTCGGTGTTCGCCTCGCACGGCTCGTACATGAGCCCGGCGGACTACGTCGACGGCCTGATCCCCGCGGTGAAGGTCGGCTCGGTCATCGTCGCGCTGGGCGCGTTCGTGGCGCTGCTGCTGCCCGGACGTCGCGCCACGGCCGAATCGGGTTCCGGCGCAACCGTTCTCGCGCACTGAGCCGGACCGAATCAAAGGAGACGCATCGGCGCCGATCGTGCACGCGATCCGGCGGGTTCCGGTCAGGGCAGGGGAGACGGGGTAGCGCTCGCCTCGAAGGCCCCGGCGATGGTCGCGACGACGCGATCCATCGTCGGGGCCTCGTCGGTGTTCAGTTCCCTTTCCACCGAGGTCATGTCGACATCGGGCAGCCCGCAGGCCACGGCCAGCTTCCACGGCGACAGGTCGCCGGTGACATTGAGGGCGAAGCCGTGGGTGGAGACATTGCGGCCGACGCGCATGCCGATCGAGGTGATCTTGCGGCCGGTGTCGCGGGTCCAGACGCCGGTGAGCAGCTCCGAGCCGGGCGGGGTGACGCGGCGCTCGGCCGGGATGCCGAGGTCGGCCAGGGCCGCGACGATGCGCAGTTCCACATCGCGGATCAGATCCACGACGCCCTCGCCGGGCTGCAGCTTCACGATGAGATAGCCGACCAGCTGGCCGGGCGCGTGGTAGGTGAGCTGGCCGCCCCGGTTGGTGGTGAAGACCGGGATGTCGGTCTCGGGGGCCGGCAGGTGCTCCTCGGGAGTGCGGCGGCCGATCGTGAAGGTCTGTTCGTGGCTCAGCAGCCACAGCGTGTCGGGCCGCTGGTCGGCGACGCGCTCCTCCCACATCTGCTGCATGCGGTCCATCGCCGCCGCGTACTCGATGAGGCGGTCGGAGTCGTCGATCAAGGTCAGCGGCCGGGACTTCACGAGTCCATTGGTACCACCGCTGTGGTCACCACCACGCCGAAGGGTGGGCCCGAGCTGGGAAAATCCAGGTGAGGTGGGCTGATTACAAGGTTTACGATGCGACCAGCAAGAATGGGTGGGCAGCAACCATTGCCGATAAGACTTTCCGCCCGACCCGTAACCAGCCTGGGGAGTGACGAACCATCGTGGCCGATGACAACAGTGCCGAGCAGACCGCCGCGTTGAGCGAGGAATCGCTCTCCGCCGCCGCGGAAGCCGCGGAGAAGGCGTTCGCCTCGGCCTCGACCCTGGACGAGCTGGCCACGGCCAAGACCGAGTACATGGGTGGCAAGTCGCCGATCTCGCTGGCGCAGCGGTCGCTGGGCACGCTGCCCAAGGAAGAGAAGGCCGACGCCGGCAAGCGGGTGAACGTGGCGCGCGGCCGGGTGTCGCAGGCCTACGAGTCGCGCCAGGCCGAGCTGCTCGCCGAGCGCGACGCGGCGGTCCTGGTGGCGGAGACCATCGACGTGACCCTGCCCGCCGACCGGCGCGCCACCGGCGCGCGGCACCCCATCTCGGTGCTGTCCGAGCGGGTCGCGGACGTGTTCGTGGCCATGGGCTGGGAGGTCGCCGAAGGCCCCGAGGTCGAGACCGAGCACTTCAACTTCGACGCCCTGAACTTCCTGCCCGACCACCCGGCCCGCACCATGCAGGACACCTTCCACATCGCGCCGGAGGGTTCGCGGCAGGTGCTGCGCACCCACACCTCGCCGGTTCAGGTGCGCACCATGCTGTCTCGCGAGCTGCCGATCTACGTGGTGTGCCCGGGCCGCACGTTCCGCACCGACGAGCTGGACGCCACCCACACCCCGGTGTTCTCGCAGATCGAGGGCCTGGCCATCGACAAGGGCCTGACCATGGCCCACCTCAAGGGCACCCTGGACGGTTTCGCGCGGGCGCTGTTCGGCCCGAACACCACCACCCGCATGCGGCCCAGCTTCTTCCCCTTCACCGAGCCGTCCGCCGAGGTGGACGTGTGGTTCGAGGACAAGAAGGGCGGCCCCGGCTGGGTCGAGTGGGGCGGTTGCGGCATGGTGAACCCGAAGGTGCTCATCGCCAGCGGCATCGACCCCGAGGTGTACAGCGGCTTCGCGTTCGGCATGGGCCTGGAGCGGACCCTGCAGTTCCGCAACGGCCTGCCGGACATGCGCGACATCGTCGAGGGCGATGTGCGGTTCACGCTGCCGTTCGGCATCCAGTCCTGACCTGACCCCGATACGAGGAAGCGAAACGTCAAGTGCGAGTAGCTCAGTCCTGGCTGACGGACATCCTGCAGCGGACCACCCCCGGGTGGTCGGTGACGGCCGAGGAGCTCGACGCGGGGTTCGTCCGGGTCGGTCTCGAGGTCGAAGAGGTCGACCATCTGGCGCCCATCGGCGGTGACATCGACAAGCCGCTGGTGGTCGGCCGGGTCGCCGAGATCACCGAGCTGACCGAGTTCAAGAAGCCGATCCGCTTCTGCAAGGTCGACGTCGGTAACCCCGAACTGCAGGAGATCGTCTGCGGCGCACGGAACTTCGCCGTCGGCGACCTGGTCGTGGTGGTGCTGCCCGGTGGCGAGCTGCCCGGCGGATTCAAGATCGCGTCGCGGAAGACCTACGGCCACACCAGCAACGGCATGATCTGCTCGGTCGCCGAACTCGGCATCGGCAAGGACCACAGCGGCATCCTGGTGCTCGAGCCCGGCACCGCCGAGCCCGGCGCGGACGCCAACGAGCTGCTGGGCCTGGGCGACACCATCATCGAGCTGGCCATCACCCCCGACCGCGGTTACGCGTTCTCCGCGCGCGGCCTGGCGCGTGAGCTGGCCTGCGGTTTCGACCTGGAGTACGGCGATCCGGCCGTGCGGCTGCTGCCGGACTCCGAGGTCGAGGCGTGGCCGGTGAAGATCGACCCCGAGTCGGGCTGCACGCGTTTCGCGGCGCGCCGCGTCACCGGCATCGACCCGAAGGCCGTGAGCCCGTGGTGGCTGCAGCGCCGCCTGCTGCTGTCGGGCGTGCGCCCGATCTCCCCGGCCGTGGACGTCACCAACTACGTGATGCTCGAACTCGGTCAGCCGCTGCACGCCTTCGACGCCGCCAAGGTGCGCGGCGGATTCGTGGTGCGCCGCGCCAACACCGGCGAGACCCTGCGCACCTTGGACGAGGCCGAGCGCACCCTCGACGCCGAGGACGTGGTGATCGCCGACGAGTCCGGCGTCATCTCGCTGGCCGGCATCATGGGCGGCGCGAGCACCGAGGTGTCGGACACCTCGACCGACATCCTGCTCGAGGCCGCCACCTGGAACCCGGTGGCCGTGGCCCGCACCGCGCGCCGCCACAAGCTGGGCTCCGAGGCGAGCCGCCGCTTCGAGCGGATCGTGGACCCCGAGGTCAATATCGCCGCCCTCGATCGCGCCGCCACCCTGCTGGCCGAGATCGCCGGTGGCACCGTCGAATCCGTGCTGACCGACGTGCGCGTGCTCACCCCGGCCGTGCGGCCGATCACCATGGACATCGATCTGGCCGACCGCACCGCGGGCGTGCACTACGCGCCCGGCGCGGCCACCCGCCGCCTGCAGCAGGTCGGCTGCGCCATCGAGGTCGGCGTCAGCGACGCGGGCCACCCGCAGCTGATCGTGACCCCGCCGTCCTGGCGTCCCGACCTCACCCAGCCCGCCGACCTGGTGGAGGAGGTGCTGCGCCTGGAGGGTCTGGATCAGATCCCGTCGGTGCTGCCCACCGCTCCCGCCGGCCGCGGCCTCACCGCCGCCCAGCTGCGTCGTCGTGCCGTGAGCAAGGCGCTGGCGTTCGAGGGCTGTGTCGAGGTGCCCGCCCCGGTCTTCATGCAGGCCGGTGTCTTCGACACCTGGGGTCTGGACGCCGACGACCCGCGCCGCAACACGCTGCGGGTGCTGAACCCGCTCGACGTCGAGCGCGCGGAACTGTCGACCACCCTGCTGCCCGGTCTGCTGGAGATCGCGGCCCGCAATATCTCTCGCGGCCAGCGCGATCTCGCCATCTACGCGATCGGCCAGGTCACCCTGCCGACCGAGCGGACCGCGCCCGTCGGGCTGCTGCCCGTGGATCGCCGCCCGACCGACGACGAGATCCAGGTCCTGCTCGACTCGCTGCCCGAACAGCCGACCCGGGTCGGCGCGGTCCTCACCGGCCGTCGTGAGCCGCGCGGACCGTGGGGCCCCGGCCGCCCGGTCGAGGCGTCGGACGCCTTCGCCCTGGTCGACGCGATCGCCGAGGCCGCCGGTCTGACCATCGAACGCCGTGCGGCGCAGTTCCTTCCGTGGCACCCGGGCCGTTGCGCCGAGCTGCTGGTGGACGGCGTCGTCGTCGGCCACGCGGGTGAACTGCACCCGGCCGTGCTGGAGCGTTCCGGCCTGCCGCCGCGCACCTGCGCCTTCCAGCTCGACCTCGACGCCCTGCCGCTGCGCGAGATCCGGCCCGCCCCGGTGGTTTCCGCGTTCCCCGCGGTGCTGCAGGACGTCTCGGTCAGCGTCGACAAGGCCGTTGCCGCCGTGACGGTGGAGCACGCGCTGCGCACCGGAGCGGGCGAGCTGCTCGAGGACATCTCGCTGTTCGACGTGTACGAGGGCGCGCAGGCGGGTGAGGGCCGCAAGTCGCTGACCTACGCCCTGCGCTTCCGGGCCACCGACCGCACCCTCACCGAGGACGAGGCCAGCGCCGCCCGTGACGCGGCGGTCGCTCGCGCCGCGGACGCGGTGGGCGCGGTGCTGCGCGGCTGATCCCAGTCCCTACCGAAAGGGCCCCGATCCTGGTGGATCGGGGCCCTTTCGGTATGAATGAACCATGTGGCATCCGGCGACGGCGGTCCTCAACGCGCTCAGCTACCAACCGGGCGAGCGGGGCATCGCGATGACTCCCGACATGTACGGGTTCGCCTACGACGACCTGTACTTGCGGACCTCCGACGGGGAGACCGTCAACGCGTGGTTCGTGCGTGCGGTGGGGGAACCGGTGGGGCACATCCTGTTCGCGCATGGGAACGGCGGGAACCTCGGGGATCGGTCGCCGATGCTGGCCATGCTGGCGGCGGCCGGATTCGATGTGATGGTCTTCGACTATCGGGGGTACGGACGCAGTACCGGGCGGCCGGATGAGAGCGGAACCTATCGGGATGTGCGGGCCGCGCGGGAGGCGTTGCTGGCGCAGCCCGGGGTGGATGCCGAACGGGTGGTGTATCTCGGCAAGTCGCTCGGCGGGGGAGTGATGCTGGAGTTGGCGAACGCGGTGCCGCCCGCGGCACTGCTGCTCATGTCGACGTTCACGAACATGCGGGACGCGGCGACGACGGTGTATCCGTTCCTGCCGAAGGTCTTCGTGCCCAACGCCTATCCGAGTCTGAAGCGGATTCGGCGATTGACCTGCCCGGTCCTGATCATGCACGGTGACGCGGACGAGCTGTTGCCCGTGCGGATGGGTCGGGAGTTGTTCGCGGCGGCGCCGGAGCCCAAGGAGCTGGTGATCTATCCGGGCGGGCTGCACAACAATCTGATCGGATTCCCCGGCTGGGCCGAGCGGGTCGCGTCCTGGGCGGCGGGCGTACTACCGCCCAAGCGGCTCATTTCCGGATGATGTTGGCGAGGAACTCGGCATTGCCGCCGGTCTTGCGCAGGCCGTCGAGGAGCAGGTCGAGGGCGCGCTGATCGTCGAGATCGGCGAGAGTCCGGCGCAGGGTGGCGACGGCTTGGCGTTCGGCCGGATCGAGCAGCAGATCATCGCGGCGGGTGCTGGACTTGGCGATGTCCACCGCCGGGAAGACGTGGCGGCCGGCCAGGGCGCGGTCGAGCTTGAGCTCGGCATTGCCGGTGCCCTTGTACTCCTCGAAGATGACGGTGTCGGCGAGCGAACCGGTTTCGACGAGCGCGCTGGCCACGATGGTCAGCGAGCCGCCGTTCTCGATATTGCGGGCCGCGCCCAGGAACCGCTTGGGCGGCAGCAGCGCGGTGGAATCCACACCGCCGGAGAGGATTCGGCCCGAGGCCGGTCCGGAGGTGTTGTAGGCGCGGGCCAGCCGGGTGAGCGAGTCGAGCAGGACGACGACGTCGCGGCCCTCCTCGACCAGGCGTTGCGCCCGCTCGATGGCCAGCTCGGCCAACGCGGTCTGCTCGGCGGGGGAGTGGTCGAAGGTGGCGGCGACCACCTCGGCGGGGACGCCGCGGGACAGGTCGGTGACCTCCTCGGGGCGCTCGCCGACCAGCACCAGCATGAGGTGCGCCTCCGGGTGATTGACGGCGATGCCATGCGCGATCGACTGCAGCACAGAGGTTTTGCCCGCCTTCGGCGGTGCGACGATGAGCGCGCGCTGGCCCTTGCCGATCGGCATGATCAGGTCGGTGACGCGGGTGGTGAGCTTGTTCGGCTGGGTTTCCAGCCGCAGCCGCTCGTTCGGGTGGATGGGGGTCAGTTCCCGGAAGTGCGGTCGCGCGCCCAGCTCGGCGGCCGATCGGCCGTTGACGGTGTCGACGCGCACGAGGGGAGCTTGCTTGCCGCCCTTGGGACTCGGCTGCGCGAGTCCGGCGACCAGGTCGCCGCGGCGCAGTCCGTGCGTGCGGATCAGGCGGGCCGGGACGTGGACGTCGTGCGGGCCGGGCAGGTAGCCGTCGCGGCGCAGGACGCCGGTCTGGCCGTGCAGATCCAGGATTCCCGTTGCGGGAGTGAGTGTTTCGATGTGGTCGAGGGCCCGGGTCGGATCGGTGGATACGACCGGGGGCCGGATTTCGGTGGTTGTCATGGTGTTTCTCCTTGGTGTGGCCGGATACGGCCGAGGGCGGTGGATGACCGCGGATGAATGTCGAGGGATCACCGCATAGGCGGGATCTGCTCGGTGAGGAAGGAAATCGCGGTGGGAGGGACTCTGCGTCTACCTGCGTCCACGGGATCGCGACGCCACCACGGTACGTCACCCCGCGGGGCGCGGTCAATGCGTAGCCTGGAACCCATGAGCGATGCCCAGGAACTCGCGGCGCTGTTGGCGCAGCTGCCGGATGCCGAACTCGCGGGTGTGGTCGGGGCCGCCACCGAGGGCCGGGCCGGTCTGGCCGCCCTGCACGCGGTGGCGCGATCCCTGGCGGACACCCTCGGTCATGCCCCGGATGTCATCGATGTGACTCCTGACACCCTGCCGGTGGATGGCTATTCACAGTCTGAGACGGTCGGGGGATCCGGGCAGGTCGGAGCGGGTCCGGTGGCGACCGGGATACCGGTACCGCCTGCGGGTATCCCCACCGCACCCTCGGTCGGCGGCTATACCTCCGCCGGGGTCCCTACTTTCGAGTCAGTTCGCGATAAGGTCGAGCAGCGCTACGGGACCTCGCAGGGGATGGGCGAGCTCGATCGGCAGACACCAGTGGGCCGTAGCGTAGAGGAACAGTGGGATGCGCGAGCCGAGGCCGCGCGGGAACGACTGGATCAAATTCGAAAATCGATGCAGGGCAACGATTCCGAGTAGGTCCGGCGTTCCGTCTGAGATTGGGTGGAACCTTTGACCGAGCCGCGCGAAATTGCCGAGAAACTGCTGGATCTCCAGGTCGACTTCATTGTCGCCGAGGTCTCCGGCGATCGCTTCGCCGAAGTGATCGCCCGCGATGTGGAAGCGGTGATCGGCGTCGCCGACACCATCATCTTCCGCGACGTGATCGAGATCGATCAGGCCAAGCAGACCGTCGCCAATGTCATCGACCTCATCGGCGGCAGCCCGGTGCTGGGCGAGATGGTCGGCACGCTGGCCGACACGCTCTACGAGGACATCGCCGGGAACACCGAGTACACCCTCGGTGACGTGGTCGACCGCGAACCGGTCGAACAGCTGCTGGAGAAGCTCTTCGGCATGCACCAGGCGCAGGAACGGATCCTGGAACGCCTCACCGAGAGCCCCCTGATCGCGACCGTGGCCGCCAAGTTCGTGGACAAGCTGGTCGACGATCTGATGGAGACCAACAAGCAGATGGCCTCGAAGATTCCCGGGGTCGGCTCGCTGGTGTCGATGGGCACCAATGCCGCCAAGACCGCGCGCAAGGCGGCGGAGAAGGCCGGCGGCACCTTCATCGGCGAAATGGCCGGGAAGGGAGCGCAATTCGCGCTCAAGCGGACCAACAACGCCATCCGCGAGATGCTGCGCGACGCGCCGGTGCACGACGCGGCCATGGAGTTCTGGGACCTGCACGCCGGGGAACCCGTCAGCGGCCTGCGCGAGTACCTGTCGCAGCAGGACCTGAAGGAGCTGGCGCTGATCATCCACCGGATCGGTGTGACCACCCGCAACAAGGAATACGTCGGCGTGCTGGTGGACCAGGGCGTCGAGGTGTTCTTCGAGAAGTACGGCGACCACACCCTGGCCGCCATGCTGCCCGAGCTGGGCCTGTCCGAGGCGATCATCGCCGAGGAGATCCTGCGCTACGGCCCCGCCGTGGTGGAGGCCGCCAAGCGGAACGGCGTGCTGGCCAAGCTGATCCGCGAGCGGCTGGAGCCGTTCTTCCTGTCCGAGCCGGTGCTGGCGGTGCTCGCCGGGAACTGACGCCCGAGACTCGATCCGGGGCCGTACGCGGTGATCGTGTGCGGCCCCGCGTCATTCCCTGGAGGGAATCGCGCAGCGTATCGATTCCTCGCAGACTCATGGTCATGACGAACAACGGCATCGACCTGAACGACATCGCCGCCCGCTACCTGGCCCAGTGGAACGAATCCGATCCGGAGGCGCGCCGCAAGCTCATCCGCGACCTGTGGGCCGAGGACGGCGCGCAGATCCTCGTCGATCCGCCCGAGGCCATGCGCACCGCGGCCGCCGAGCTGAACTTCCCGATCCCGGCCCTCGAGGTCCGTGGCCACCACGCACTGGAACGTCGCGTGGAACGCGCCTACGACATGTTCATCGGCACCGGCCACCGTTTCGTGCAGCGCGGGGAGACGACGGCGCTGCTGAACCATGTCATCGCCATCACCTGGTCCATGGTGACCGAGGACGGCGCCGTGGTCGGCGGCGGCCTGGACGTACTGGCGCTCGACGAGGACGGCCGCATCCGCACCGACCACCAGCACATCGCCGTCGCCTGACGGCGTGGGTGAAAAACATTGCGCGACAGGCGATACCCGCGCTTCCGCAGTGCCGCACCCGGAATGGGTGCGGCTGTGGTCGACAGAGGTGTCGTCGCCCGCCGATATGGAGCGCCGACCCATCCGGGTGCGTTCATCCGAGACCGGCGAATGGGTGAGCATGCACGTGCAGCTCTTCAAATTCGAACTGCCGCAGCGGCCGTGGTGGATCTACTCGCCGGTGCCGGTCGGCTGAGCCGGGCTCAGGGCGAAATGCTGGCGGTAGCGTTCGGGTGTGGTGGCCAGGCGGCGGGTGAACACCCGGTGCAGGGTCTCCCCGTGGCGGTAGCCGACCTGGCGGGCGATCGCGCCGATGGTCAGTTCGGTGGACTCCAGGAGTCGCCGGGCCGCCTCGACTCGCAGATCCTCCACGAATGCCGCTGGTGTGCAGCCGGTTTCGGTGCGGAAGGCGCGGGCGAAATGACGTTCGCTCATGCCCGCGCGGGCCGCCAGCCCGCTCACGGTGAGCTCGTCGCCGAGGTGATCGGGCAGCCACTGCTGCACGGCCCGGATGGCGGGCGTGCGGGCGGGCTGACTGCGCAACTGGGCGCTGAACTGGGCCTGACCGCCCGGACGACGGGTGAACACCACATACACCCGCGCGATCATGGCGGCTGTCTCGCGACCGTGGTCGTCCTCGACCAGAGCCAGCGCCAGATCGACGCCCGCGGACATGCCCGCCGAGGTCCAGCGATTGCGGTCGCGGACGTAGATGCGATCCGGTTCGACCGTGACCCGCGGATAGCGCTGGGCGAGTAGGGCGGTCGAACCCCAGTGGGTGGTGGCGCGGTAGCCGTCGAGCAGGCCCGCGGCGGCCAGCAGCAGCGCGCCCGCGCACACCGATGTCACCCGGCGGGCCTTGCGGGCGAGGGCGGGGAGAGCGGGGACCACCGCCGCCGCCCCGGGACCGTGGACATCGCCGCCCACCACGATGAGGGTGTCGAAGTCGTCTCCGGCGGTGATGTCCTCGAGCGAATGCGCGACCGACAGGGTCAGTCCGCCATCGGCCTCGATGGGCAGCCCGCCCGGCGACGCCGTCAGCAGCCGATACGGCAGTGCCGGGGAGTCGCCGTCCGAGGCGTCAGCGGTCTCGCCGAGGGCGCCGGCCGGGCCACGCAATTCCGGTGGCAGCCGATCCGGCGGCGTCTCGACGATGGTGTTGAGGAGTGCGAACACATCGAGCGGTCCCGCCAGTTCGGAGATCTGCATGCCTTGGAAGACGACGAAGACGACGGTGCGAGGCGCGGGCACCTCCCGATCATCGCAGTCGGCGCAGGCGGCTGTCACGGTCAGTTGCTGATCGATCCGGCCGGATCGCGGGTGGTGTGGCGGTCCAGGAACGGGATCATCAGCGCGGCCACCAGCTCGGGGAACTGGGCGTGCGGATAGTGCCCACCCTGCTCGACCAGCACATACTGGCCGAGCCCGCTGGGCAGACCGGCCACGATCGCCCGGGCCTCGTCTTCCGGGTGCGGGAAGTCCGGATCGTCCGCGCCCATGATCACCAGTGCGGGACAGTGGACCTCGGGCAGCCGGGCCGCGGCGTCGGCCGGGGTGGTTCTGCCGGTCTTCATGAATTCCGCCCAGCGGCCGGGGCGCTCCAATTGGGTCCGCAGTTCGGCGAGGTAGCCGTCGTGATCGGCGGGCGCGGTCGGGTAGGCCACGCCGTCGAGGTACCCGAACCACAGACGCGGCGACTTCAACAGCTGGGTGCCGATCAGTTCCAGCATGCCGCGCCGGTGACGGCGATCCGCCCACAGCGCTCCGAAATCCACGCCCTGGGTGAGCGTGAAGGGGTCGATCTCGACGATCGCCGACACCAGCTCCGGCGCCTCGGCCGCCGCGATGGTCGCCGAACCGCCCGACAGCGAGTGCCCGACGATCACCGCCGGACCCCCGAAATGCCGGATGACTCCGAGCAAGTCGAGGGCCACGTCGGTGCGGCTGATGGCGGCCTTCCCGGTCACCGACGGCCAGTCCACGCTGGACTCGCCGTGCCCGCGCATATCGACATTGACCACGCGGTACCCGGCGGCGGCCAGCGGGGCGACCAGATGACGGAAGTCCCGCCGCCAGGTCCCCATCCCGTGCGACAACACCACCAAGGGCCCGTCACCGGTCACGTCACACGCGATCCGCCCGTGCTCGAGCTCTACATACTCGGTCATTTCCAGTTCCTTCCAAGCGATTTCGCTCCGCTGCCGCGGTGGGCGGCATGCAGGAATTGAACGCCGGAACCGGGGTTCGGCCGAGGGGCCGGGCAGGGCGGATCAGTGGTGTGGCCGATCCGGTCAGTCGCTGACCGCCCCGACCCGCACCTCGGTCGTCGCCGTTTCGGAGGCTCGAACCAGGCGGTGAGCGCGTCCCGCAGCGCCGACTCCGCCGTGTCCGCGGGCTCGGCCACCCTTGCGGCCCAGGGCGATGCGGGCGTCAGTCTTACCTACGCACGGCTGAGAACAGCGATCGGGAACTGCCGCGGACTCAGCGCCCGGTAGGTATCGAAGTGGGGGTAGGTGGCAGCGAGAGTGCGCCAGTGCGCGTCGTATTCAGCGGAATCGGTAACCACCCGATACGTGACCGGAAAGCTCTCGCGCCCGATCCGAACCTGAGCCTTGTCGGTGGCCAGAAGGTTCTTCCACCAGTTGGGCACACCGGGGTTACCACCATTGGAACCACACACCAGCAGATCATCGCCGGACCGGACGAGCATCAACATGACCGGCCGAGGCTCGCCGGACTTGCGGCCGGGCACCGTCAGCTCGAAGACAGGGTCGCCGAAGAGAGTGGCGAACCGGGTGCCGCCGAAACGCGTGTAGAGACGACGGTGCACGCGAGCGTAGAAGCGGGCCACCCCGCCCAGATAGGTGCTGGAGTAGAAGTTGAAGCGGCCCATCAGGGTCAGCTTGCCGGGATCGGCGCCGGTCATTGGATTCCCCTCGGGACGGTGGGCGTTCGAAACTGACTGTACATGGTGTCCAGCGAGTTGACGCGAGGCCTACTGGCTAGGCTTCGGGGATGGGGACGGACACGGATCGGCCGGCCGGAGTGGACGAGTTCGATGGGCTGCGACCGTTATTGTTCACGGTCGCCTACCAACTGCTCGGGAGCGCCGCCGACGCCGAGGACGTGGTGCAGGACAGCTACCTCCGGTGGCGGGACACGGACCGGGAACGAGTCGAGAACCCGCGCGCGTATCTGACCACGGTCGTGACACGGCAGGCGCTGAACCATCTGCGGACGGTGCGCCGGCGGCGTGAGGAATACGTGGGCAGCTGGCTGCCCGAACCCATCCGCACCGACGCCTACACCGAACACGATGTGCTGCTGGCGGAATCGGTGTCGATGGCCATGCTGCTGGTGCTCGAAACCCTCGGGCCGACCGAGCGGGCGGTGTTCGTGCTGTCGGAAGTGTTCGGGCACAGTTTCGTCGAAATCGCCGGGATGGTGGGCAAATCCGATGCCACCGTGCGGCAGATCGCGCATCGGGCTCGCGCGCACGTACGGGAACGCCGCAAGCGGTTCGAACCCGACACCGAGACGAGCCGGGCGGTGATCGAACGGTTCCTGCTGGCCACACAGACCGGCGATACGCAGACGCTGATGGATGTCCTCGCGCCGGACGTGGTGCAGATCTCCGACGGCGGCGGCAAGGTCACCGCGGCCCGGAAGCCCGTCGCGGGCGCGGAGCGGGTCGCGATCTACCTGGTGCGGCTGGCGCGGAACGGCATCGCGGACATGACCGTCGAGTTCGGCACGTACAACGCACTGCCCGCCGTCCTACTGTGCACCACGGATGGACTACTCGACACCGTGCAGCTGATCGAAACCAGCGGCGACCGCATCACCGGGCTGTATGCGATCCGTAATCCGGACAAGCTGCGGACCGCTGAACTGACGCGCGTGCTCGCTCGGTGACCGCTCGCTGCGGAGCCTAAGGCTCCAGGACGCGCTGAATCGTTGCGTAACTGGGTATTTCGGCGACCAGCGGATGACCGTGGGCCACGGATTCCGCCGTATGCACCGCGGCCGCCAGTGCCGCGCGGTACAGCAGCGACCCCGTGCTGATGCGCCGGACACCCAAGCCGCCCAGCTCGGCCACCGTCAGCCCGGCAGGGGAGAACAGGATGTTCAACGGCGCGCTCAACGCCGCCGTGAGGGCACGAATCCCCTCGGCGTCGGTGATCCCCGGCACGAAAATGCCGTCCGCACCACACTTCTCGTAATGCTGGACCCGTTCCAGCGTGGAGTCCGCGTCGATGCCGAGCCAGTAGGTGTCGGTGCGCGCGTTGACGAACAACTCGGGCACGCGAGCCTTCACCGCCGCGATCAGCTCGCCCTGCTCGCGAGGATCCGCCAACGCCGTATTGGATCGGCTGTCCTCCAGATTGATTCCCGAGATCCCCGCGTGCGCGAGCTCCGCACAGAACTCGGCCACCTCGCGGGCGTCGGTGCTGAACCCGCCCTCGATGTCCACGGTGACCGGGATGGTCAGCCGTCCGAGCCGCCGGGCCAGAGCGAGGGTTTCGGTCCGCGTGGCGGCGGTGCCGTCGGGCAGTCCGGCCCCGGCGGCGACGCCCAGGCTGGTGGTGCCCAGCGCCGGGAATCCCGCCTCGGCGAGCATGGCCGCCGACCCGTAGTCCCACGCGTTGGGCAGGACCAGCGGGCGGTCACCGTGGTGCAGACTGCGGAAGAGCTCGGTCTTCGTCATGGCGGCACTCCGTTCGTCGACGGTGGGTCACGCGGGTCGCGGCGATATCAGGTCACGCGGGTGAGATCAGTTCACGCAGGGGATCTTCGAGCCGATGGTGGTGGTCACCGGCTTGCCGGAGTCGGGCGCGTCCGAGGTGGTCGTGTCCGAGGTCGCGGCCTGGCTGGTGCTGGAGCCGTTGGCGGTGGTGGTCGGGGTGGTGGCGGTCGCCGTCGGGTCCAGGGACGTCGGGATCTCGAGGTCGCTGCCGACGACCAGCTTCACATGCCCCGCCGACACCGACGTCGACGGGCTGACCGGTAGGCCGCCGAACATCTCCGACACCTGCTTGGCGTCGGTGTCGCCGCCGGTGCCGTAATACACGGTCGAGCTGGTGCCGTCGGCGTAGGAGGCGTTGGCGACCTCACCGGCCGGGAATCCCTTGGCGGTCAGCAGCTTCGACACCTTCGCCGCCTGGCCGGGGGTGCCGCTGGCGTTGACCACGTCCAGCGTCGAGGTGGGGGTGACGAGCGGGGCGCTGGGCGCGGCCGGAGTCGAGACGCCGAACGCCTCGCGCACCGTCTTCTTGATCGCCACCGGATCGATGACGTTCACGTCCTGGCCGTCGACATTGTCGTAGCGCAGCACCGGCAGCGTGCGGAACTCCACCGACGGCGAGTCCGCGCGGCCCAGGGTGGTGGCGAAGTCGGTGAGGCTCCAGCCGTCGGAGAGCACCACGTCCTTGTGCGCCACATCGATCAGCGCCTTGAGCCGACCCGGATTGGTCAGCGTGCCAGAGCTTTTCATGGAGTTCGCGACCGAGGTCAGGAACGCCTGCTGCCGGTGGGTGCGGTCCAGGTCGCCGTTCTCCAGGCCGTGCCGCTGCCGCACGAACGCCAGCGCGTCCGAACCGTCCAGGTGCTGCGGTCCCGCCGGGAACTGCGCGCCCGAGTAGTAGCTGTCGTCCACTGCATGGTTGAGGCACACGTCGACGCCGCCGAGCGCGGTCGCCAGATCGTAGAACCCCGCCAGCGAGATCTCCGCGAACCGGTTGATCGGGACGCCGGTCAGCGCCTTCACGGTCTGAACGATGCTGGCACGCCCGGCTTCCCGGCCCTGCCGCTCCAGTTCGGGACCCTCGGCCATGCCCTTGGCCTTGAGTTTCTCCTCGACCGTGTACTTCTTGAGGCCGTACGACTCCTTGATCTTGGCGTGGTCGTAGCCCGGAATGCCCTGCACCGGCACATAGTCGTCGCGCGGGATGGAGAACGCGACGATGTGCTTGAGGTCCTTCGGAATGTGCACCAGGATCAGCGAATTGGCGTTGTAGCCGCCCTCGGTGCCGTCGCCGGCGTGCAGCTGGTCGAGGATCTCCTTGGGGAGATCGTTGCCGTTCAGGTCTTTTCGGGTGTCCAGACCGATCAGCAGCATGTTGATGTCGCCGTCGAGGTTCACGTCCTCGGGCGAAATCGCGCCGGAGCGGGTGAAGCCCTGGTCCAGGGTGGTCTCGCCGTACCAGACGACACCGGTGATGCCCATCACGCCCGCCGCGACCATGGCCATGGCACCGCGTCCGGCCAGGCGCAGCTTCTTGTCGCGCTCGCGCTCGGCGGGGGTGCGCTCGCGGCGGTTGCCGCCGCTGCCCGGCTTCTCGCCGCCGCCGCTCCGACCCTCGGTACGACGGCGGCCCGCGCGCGGGGGCTTCGAGTCACCCTGGGCGCGCCGCGAGCGGCGGGGGGCGGGATTCGGCGTCTCCGGTGCCCGGTGAGAGCGGCCCGACTGGGGGCCGACAACCGGCAGCGGCTGGGTGGCGTCGTCGTACATGGCGTTGTCGAGTGTGCCGTAAGCGGCGCGTCCTGTCAGATTTCCGCCCGGTTGTGAATGAGCTTGCACAGTCGTGCATAATCATCACATGGTGGATACCTCGAACGGGCCCCTACGGGTCGCGGTAGCTGGTGCGAGCGGCTACGCGGGCGGTGAAGTGCTGCGCCTGCTCCTCGGACACCCCGCCTACCGAAGCGGGCACCTCGAGATCGGGGCGCTGACCGCGGGCTCCAACGCCGGCACCACCCTCGGTGAGCTGCAGCCTCACCTGCTGCCGCTCGCCGACCGGGTCCTCGCGCCCACCACCGTCGAGGAACTCTCCGGCCACGACGTGGTCTTCCTCGGCCTGCCGCACGGCCAGTCCGCGGCGATCGCCACGGCCTTGCCGGACTCCACGATCATCATCGACTGCGGCGCCGACTTCCGGCTCACCGACGGCGCGGCCTGGGAGAAGTACTACGGCACCCCGCACGCCGGCCACTGGCCCTACGGGCTGCCCGAACTGCCGGGCGGCCGCGACAAGCTGCGCGGCGCCACCCGGATCGCCGTCCCCGGCTGCTATCCCACCGTGTCGAGTCTCGCGCTGGCCCCGGCCGTCGCGGCGGGCATCATCGAACCTCGGGTGAATGTGGTTGCGGTGAGCGGCACTTCGGGCGCGGGCCGCAAACTCGACGTGGGCCTGCTCGGCTCCGAGGTGATGGGCTCGATGCGGGCCTACAGCATCGCGGGCGCGCACCGGCACACCCCCGAGATCGCGCAGAACCTGAAGGCCGCCCAGCTGTCCGGAGGCGCAGCCGATGCCGACGTGAGCGTGTCGTTCACCCCCGTGCTGGCCCCGCTGCCGCGCGGCATCCTCGCCACCTGCACCGCCCCCACCACCGTGGACGCCGCCCAGGCCCGGGCCGTCTACGAGAAGGCGTACGCCGACGAGCCTTTCGTGCACCTGCTGCCCGAAGGCGTGCTCCCGCAGACCGGTTCGGTGCTCGGCTCCAACGCCGTCACCCTCCAGGTCACCGTGGACACCGACGCCGGACTGCTGGTGGTCATCGGCGCGATCGACAACCTGACCAAGGGCACCGCCGGGGCCGCGGTGCAATCGATGAACCTGGCCCTCGGAATCGACGAGACCGCAGGACTTTCCACCGTAGGAGTGGCACCGTGAGCAACGACAACGTCAGCAACGACAGCGAGGCTGTGGGGAACGGCAAGCTGGTGCGGTCGCAGGGCGTCACCGCGCCGCTGGGCTTCCGGGCGGCCGGCATCACGGCGGGCATCAAGAAGAGCGGCAAGCCCGACCTGGCGCTCGTGTTCAACGAGGGCCCCGATTACGCGGCCGCGGGCGTGTTCACCCGCAACAAGGTCAAGGCCGCACCGGTGCTGTGGTCGCAGCAGGTGCTGACCGGCGGGCATCTGCGCGCCGTCATCCTGAACTCCGGCGGCGCCAACGCCTGCACCGGCCCCGGCGGCTTCCAGGACACCCACACCACGGCCGAGGAACTCGCGAAGGCGTTGAGCAACTGGGGAACCGAGACCGGCGCCGGTGAGATCGCCGTCTGTTCCACCGGTCTGATCGGTGACCGGCTGCCCATGGACAAGCTGATCCCCGCCGTCACCGAGATCGTGCACGAGATGGGCGGTGGCCTGTCCGGCGGCGCCGAGGCCGCGCGCGCCATCATGACCACCGACACGGTGCCGAAGGAGACCGCCTTCCACCACCAGGACAAGTGGAACGTCGGCGGTATGGCCAAGGGCGCGGGCATGCTCGCGCCGTCGCTGGCCACCATGCTGGTGGTGCTCACCACCGACGCGGCCGCCACCCCGGACCAGCTGGACGAGGCGCTGCGCAACGCCACCCGCTACACCTTCGACCGCCTCGACGTGGACGGTTCCTGCTCCACCAATGACACCGTGCTGCTGCTGGCCAACGGCGCGTCGGGGGTCACCCCGAGCCAGGCCGACCTGAACGCGGCCGTGCTCGCGGTCTGCGACGACCTCGCCGAGCAGCTCATGTCCGACGCGGAGGGTGTCACCAAGCGCGTGCACATCACCGTCAAGGGCGCGATCAGCGAGGACGAGGCGCTGATCGGCGCGCGGGCCCTGGCTCGCGACAGCCTGGTCAAGACCGCCTTCTTCGGCTCCGACCCGAACTGGGGCCGGGTGCTGGCCTCGATCGGCATCGCGCCCATCGAACTGGATCCGAACCGGGTCTCGGTGTCGTTCAACGGATCCCCGGTGTGCATCGACGGCGCGGGCGCGCCCGGCGCGCGCGAGGTGGACCTGTCCGGCCCCGACATCCAGGTGCTGGTGGAACTGAACCTCGGCGACGGCGAGGCCACCGTCCGCACCACCGACCTGTCGCACGGATACGTCGAAGAGAACTCGGCCTACAGCTCATGAGCGATGTGGTGAAACAGCTTTCGGCCCTCGACAAGGCGCACGTCCTCGCCGACGCGCTGCCGTGGCTGCAGAAGTTCCGCGACAAGATCGTCGTCGTGAAGTACGGCGGCAACGCCATGATCGACGACGACCTCAAGCGCGCCTTCGCCGCCGACATGGCGTTCCTGCGCACGGTCGGCGTGCACCCGGTGGTGGTGCACGGCGGCGGGCCGCAGATCAGCGCCATGCTGAAGAAGCTCGGCATGACCGGCGAATTCCGCGGCGGCTTCCGGGTCACCACCCCCGAGGTCATGGACGTGGTCCGGATGGTGCTGTTCGGGCAGGTGGGCCGGGAACTGGTGGGGCTCATCAACGCCCACGGCCCGTACGCGGTCGGCATCTCGGGTGAGGACGCGCACCTGTTCACCGCCACCCGCCGCACCGTGCAGGTCGACGGCGAGGCCACCGATATCGGGCTGGTCGGCGACGTCACCTCCGTGGAACCCTCGGCCGTGCTGGATCTGATCGCGGCGGGCCGGATTCCGGTGGTGTCCACCATCGCCCCCGACGCGGACGGCGTGGTGCACAACATCAACGCCGACACCGCCGCGGCCGCGCTCGCCGAGGGCATCGGCGCGGAGAAGCTCGTCATCCTCACCGATGTCGAGGGCCTGTACACGAATTGGCCCGACCGGTCCTCGCTGACCAGCCGCATCGACACCGACGAGTTGGTCAAGTTGCTGCCGTCGCTGGACGAGGGCATGGTCCCGAAGATGGAAGCCTGCCTGCGCGCCGTCGAGGGCGGCGTCCCGACCGCGCACGTGATCGACGGGCGTGTCGCGCACTCGGTCCTGCTGGAACTGTTCACCGGGGAGGGCATCGGCACGATGGTCACCCCCGCACAGGAGATCTCATGAGTACAGCCGACATTCAGCAGCGGTGGCAGACCGCCCTGATGAACAACTACGGCACCCCGAAGGTCGCGCTGGTGCGCGGCGCGGGCGCGGTGGTCTACGACGCCGACGGCAAGCGCTACCTCGATTTCCTGGGCGGCATCGCGGTCAACAGCCTCGGCCACGCGCACCCGGCCATCCTGTCGGCCGTCACCCAGCAACTGGGCACCCTCGGCCACGTGTCGAATCTCTATGCGTCCGAACCGGTCATCGAGCTCGCCGAGCGGCTGCTCGCGCACTTCGGCGACGGTCACGGCAAGGCGTTCTTCTGCAACTCCGGCACCGAGGCCAACGAGGCCGCGTTCAAGATGGCGCGGCTGACCGGGCGCACCAAGATCGTCGCCTGCGAGGAGGCGTTCCACGGCCGCACCATGGGCGCGCTCGCGCTCACCGGCCAGCCGTCCAAGCGGGAACCGTTCGAGCCCATGCCCGCCGGCGTCGTGCACGTGCCCTACGGTGACGCGCTCGCGCTGGCCGCCGCCGTCGACAAGGACACCGCCGCGGTCTTCCTCGAACCCATCATGGGCGAGAGCGGCGTCGTGGTGCCCCCGGCCGACTACCTGGCCAAGGCCCGCGCCATCACCAAGGACCAAGGCGCGCTGCTGATCCTGGACGAGGTGCAGACCGGCATCGGCCGCACCGGCGCGTTCTACGCCCACCAGGCCGCGGGCATCGTCCCCGACGTCATCACCCTGGCCAAGGGACTCGGCGGCGGTCTGCCCATCGGCGCGGTGCTGGCCCAGGGCCCGGCCGCGGATCTGCTGCAGCCGGGCATGCACGGCACCACCTTCGGCGGCAACCCGGTGTGCGCGGCGGCCGCTCTCGCCGTGTTGCGGACCATCGACGAAGAGGGTTTGCTCTCGCACGTGGAGAAGGTCGGCAAGATCCTCGTCGACGGCATCGAGCACCTCGGGCACCCGCTGGTGGATCACGTGCGCGGCGCGGGCCTGCTCATCGGCATCCAGTTGACCGACGACGTCTCCGCCGAGGTCGATCTCGCCGCCCGCGAGGCCGGATATCTGCTGAATCCCGCCAAGCCCAACGTGATCCGGCTCGCTCCGCCCCTGGTGCTCACCGAGACCCAGGCCGAGAACTTCCTGTCCGACCTGCCCGGCATCCTCGATGCCGCCCAGGCCCAGAAGGAGTCCAAGTGACCATCCGGCATTTCCTGCGCGACGACGACGTCACCCCCGCCGAACAGGCCGAGATCCTCGCCCTGGCCGCGGAATTGAAGGCCGCGCCGCTGGCCCGCAAGCCCCTGGAAGGCCCGCGCGGCGTCGCGGTGATGTTCGAGAAGAACTCGACCCGCACCCGCTTCTCCTTCGAGATGGGCATCGCCCAGCTCGGCGGTCACGCCGTGGTGGTGGACGGCCGCGACACCCAGCTGGGCCGCGAGGAGACCCTCGCCGACACCGGCCGCGTGCTCTCCCGCTACGTCGACGCCATCGTGTGGCGCACCTTCGAACAGGCCCGTCTGGACGAGATGGCCGGCGCCGCAACGGTTCCGGTCGTCAACGCGCTGTCCAACGAGTTCCACCCGTGCCAGGTGCTGGCCGACCTGCAGACCCTGCGCGAGCGTAAGGGCGACGACCTGACCGGCCGCAACCTCACCTTCCTGGGTGACGGCGCGAACAATATGGCGCACTCGCTCATGCTGGGCGGCGTCACCGCGGGCATGAACGTCACCATCGCCGCCCCCGAGGGTTTCGAGCCCTTCGGCTGGATCGTGGACGCCGCCCAGAAGCGGGCCGCCGAGACCGGCGCGACCATCACCCTCACCCACGACCCGCTCGCCGCCGTCGAGGGCGCCGACGCCCTGGTCACCGACACCTGGACCTCCATGGGCCAGGAGAACGACGGCCGCGACCGCGTCGCCCCGTTCCGCCCGTTCCAGGTCAACGCCGAGCTGCTGGCCCGCGCGGCCGCGGATGTGACGGTGCTGCACTGTCTTCCGGCCCACCGCGGCGAGGAAATCACCGACGAGGTCCTCGACGGCCCGCACAGCGCGGTCTGGGACGAGGCCGAGAACCGCCTGCACGCCCAGAAGGCCCTGCTGGTCTGGCTGCTGGAACGATTCGCGCGAGGCGACAGGTGAGCAGCGGCGAACGACGCACGGCCGCACCGGCTTCGGGTAAGTCCGGTGCGGCCATCGCACGCACGCGCGCGGGCCGGCAAGCCCGCATCGTCGCCATCCTCGCTCAGCACGAGGTCCGCAGCCAGTCCGAACTGGCGGCGCTGCTCTCCGGCGAGGGCATCGACACCACCCAGGCCACCCTCTCCCGCGACCTCGACGAACTGGGCGCGGTGAAGCTCCGCGCCGCCGACGGCGGCGCGGGCGTCTACGTGGTCCCCGAGGACGGCAGCCCCGTCCGCGGCGTCACCGGCGGTACCGAACGCCTCTCGAAACTCCTCGGCGACCTGCTGGTCTCCACGGACGCCAGCGGCAATATCGCGGTCCTGCGCACCCCGCCGGGCGCGGCCCACTTCCTGGCGAGTGCGCTGGATCGGGCCGCCCTTCCGGAGGTCGTCGGCACCATCGCCGGCGACGACACCATCGCCGTCATCGCCCGCGAACCCATGACCGGCGCCGAACTCGCCGCCAAGATCGAACAGCTGGCCTGAGCGGTCACTCAGCCTTCGTGCGCGACCGCGGAGACCTTGTGCGCCACCGCGAAGACGCGGCGGAACGGCAGCCATGTCGTGCCGTCGGGGTTGCGCGGGTAGGCGTCGCGCAGGATCGGGGCGAGGTCGGCGCGGAAGTCCTGCCATTCGCGGTCGTCGAGGGTGTCGCGGACCGGGCGCAGGGCGGTGCCCGTAATCCAGTGCAGGACCGGGTCTTCGCCGGTCAGGGGCTGGAGGTAGGTGGTTTCCCAGGCGTCGACCGCGCAGCCGGCGGCGGCCAGGACGGACGCGTATCCGGCGGCGTCGGGGACGGCGTGGCGGTCGAGAATGCCTGCGGCCGACAGCCGCTCGCGCCAGCGTGGTGAGGATGCGACGTCGCGGATCGCGACATGCGAAGGGGCGTCGAAGTTTCCGGGCACCTGGAGGGCCAGCCACGCGCCGCCGGGGAGCGCGTCGATCCATTTCGGCAGCAGGGCAAGGTGGTCCGGGACCCATTGCAGGACCGCGTTGGTGACCACCACGTCGGTGTCGGGGGCGGGGTGCCAGTCGCGGACGTCGGCGACGGTGGCGTCGATGCCGTGTTCGCGTGCGGCGGCGACCATTTCGGGGGAGGAGTCGAACGCTTCGATGGTGGCGTCGGGCCAGCGCTCGGGGAGGGCGGCGGTGAGATTGCCGGGGCCGCAGCCCACGTCGGCCACGCGGCGGGGGCGGTCGGCTCGGACGCGGTTGACCAGATCGAAGAACGGGCGTGCGCGCAGGTCGTCGAAGGCGAGGTAGGTGGCCGGGTCCCACATGGGTTCCTCCGCATCGTCGAATTTACCAAACCGTACGTACGTACTGTATTCCTGTTCGGGGGTCGGTGCAAGACTCCTGGCCGCGATAGGCGCAGGCGGGGACCCCGGTTATGAATGGGATTGCATCGTCATGCATAATCATTTGCAGGACGACGGAGCGCACCAGGGGACCGGGTAGGGACCGCGGGCAGCGCACCGGCCGAGGGCCTAAACGGACTAATGAGGAGCACACGGACTATGACCAAGCGCGTCGTACTCGCCTACTCCGGCGGACTGGACACATCGGTCGCCATCAGCTGGATCGGTAAGGAGACCGGCGCCGAGGTCGTCGCCGTCGCCATCGATCTCGGCCAGGGCGGCGAGGACATGAACGACGTGCGCCAGCGCGCGCTGGACTGCGGCGCGGTCGAGTCCATCGTCGTGGACGCCCGCGACGAGTTCGCCAACGAGTACTGCCTGCCCACCGTGCAGGCCAACGCCCTCTACATGGGCCGCTACCCGCTGGTCTCGGCCATCTCCCGGCCGCTGATCGTCAAGCACCTGGTCGAGGCCGCCGAGTACCACGGCGCCGACACCGTCTCGCACGGCTGCACCGGCAAGGGTAACGACCAGGTCCGCTTCGAGGTCGGCATCGGCGCGCTCGCCCCCGACCTGAAGGTCATCGCCCCGGTCCGCGACTACGCCTGGACCCGTGAGAAGGCCATCGAGTTCGCCGGCGAGAACAAGCTGCCGATCAACGTGAGCAAGAAGTCGCCGTTCTCCATCGACCAGAACCTGTGGGGCCGCGCGGTCGAGACCGGCTTCCTCGAGGACCTGTGGAACGCCCCGACCAAGGACGTCTACGACTACACCGTCGACCCGACCGTCAACTTCGAGGCGCCCGACGAGCTCATCATCACCTTCGACAAGGGTGTCCCGGTCGCCATCGACGGCCGCCCGGTCACCATGCTCGAGGCCATCACCGAGCTGAACCAGCGCGCCGGCCGTCAGGGCGTGGGCCGTCTGGACATGGTCGAGGACCGGCTCGTCGGCATCAAGAGCCGTGAGATCTACGAGGCGCCCGGCGCCATCGCGCTGATCGCGGCCCACCAGGAGATGGAAGCCGTCACCGTCGAGCGCGAGCTGGGCCGCTACAAGCGCCAGGTCGAGCAGCGCTGGGGCGAGCTGGTGTACGACGGCCTGTGGTTCTCCCCGCTCAAGCGCGCCCTCGACGCGTTCGTGCAGGACACCCAGCAGCACGTCTCCGGTGAGATCCGCATGGTGCTGCACGGCGGCAGCGTGGTCGTCAACGGCCGTCGCTCCGACGAGTCGCTCTACGACTTCAACCTGGCCACCTACGACGAGGGCGACACCTTCGACCAGTCGCTGGCCAAGGGCTTCGTCCAGATCCACGGCCTGTCCTCCAAGGTCGCGGCCCGACGGGACCTCAACAGCAAGTAGTAGCGTCGATCCGGGCAGTGCACGCACCCGGCCGAAGGAGACGCGCCCATGCGAACCGATGACGACAGTTGGGACATCACGGAGAGTGTGGGCGCGACCGCCCTCGGCGTCGCCGCCCTGCGCGCCCACGAGAGCGGGCGCGAGGACGCGCTGTTCCAGGATCCGTACGCCGCGAAACTGGTGAGCGCCGTCGGCTCCGACGGCTGGAACAACCTCATGGCCGGGATGCGCGACCTCGGCGACAGCGAGCAGGGCGGCGAGGACACCGACCTGAGCAACTGGTCGATGGGCAGCGTCCTGATCGCCCGCACGATCTACTTCGACGAGTACTTCGCCGCCGTCCAGCGCGCCGGGATCCGGCAGATCGTGATCCTGGCCGCCGGGCTCGACGCCCGCGCCTACCGGCTCGAATGGCCCGAGGGCACCCGCATCTTCGAACTGGATCAGCCGAAGGTACTGGCGTTCAAGGCCCGAGCGCTGGCCGGCGACGAACCCGCCGCCGACCGCCGCGAAGTGGCGATCGACCTGCGGCAGGACTGGCCGAAAGCCCTGCTGGACAAGGGTTTCGAACCCGGCGAGCCGACCGCCTGGCTGGCGGAGGGGCTGCTGCGGTACCTGCCCGGCCACGCCCAGGACAAGCTGCTCGAGCAGGTGGCCGAACTCAGCGCGCCCGGCAGCCGGGTGGCGTTGAACCTCGGCACCGACAAGGACATGGCCGACCAGTTCCGGGAACGCCGCGCCAAGGTGATGGCCGACGCCGGGGTGAAGATCGACCTGGAAAACCTGTTCTACCCGTGGGAGGACCGCAAGGACCCCCGCACCTGGTTCGCCATGCACCAGTGGCTGGTGACCGAGGGCGACCCGGTCACGCTGCTCGAGGACCGCGGCCGTACCGTCCCGGAGACGGCCAAGGCCGGTATGGGCCACCACATTCTGATGACCGCACTCCGACCCCGAGGAGACGACACGCTATGAGCCAGGGCGGCAGCACCAATGAAGGCGCGCTGTGGGGTGGACGCTTCGCGTCCGGTCCCGCCGCGGCGATGGCGGCGCTGAGCAAGTCGACACACTTCGACTGGGCGCTCGCGCCGTACGACATCCGCGCCTCCAAGGCGCACGCGCGCGTGCTGCACAAGGCCGGGCTGCTCTCGGCGCCGGATCTGGAGGGCATGCTGGCCGGGCTGGATCAGCTGGCTGCCGATGTGGCGTCGGGTGCGTTCGGGCCGCTGGAATCGGATGAAGACGTGCACGGCGCGCTCGAGCGCGGCCTGATCGACCGGGTCGGCACCGAGCTCGGCGGGCGGCTGCGCGCGGGCCGCTCCCGCAACGATCAGGTGGCCACGCTGTTCCGCATGTGGCTGCGGGACGCGGTGCGGCACATCGCCGCCGGCGTGCTGGACGTGGTCGACGCCATCGTCGCGCAGGCCGCCGCGCACCCCGACGCGGTCATGCCCGGCAAGACCCACCTGCAGGCCGCCCAGCCGGTGCTGCTGGCCCACCACCTGCTCGCGCACGCGCATCCGCTGCTGCGCGACATCGACCGGATCCGCGATTTCGACAAGCGGGCCGCGGTGTCGCCCTACGGTTCCGGCGCGCTGGCGGGCTCCTCGCTGGGCCTGGATCCGGAAGCCATCGCCGCCGAACTGAACTTCGACTCCTCGGCCGCGAACTCCATCGACGCCACCTCCTCGCGCGACTTCGCCGCCGAGGCCGCGTTCGTGCTGTCCATGATCGCCGTCGACCTCAGCCGCATGGCCGAAGAGGTGATCATCTGGAGCACACCGGAATTCGGTTACATCACGCTGGCCGATGCCTGGTCCACCGGCTCGTCGATCATGCCGCAGAAGAAGAACCCCGACGTCTCGGAGCTGACCCGGGGCAAGGCCGGTCGCCTCATCGGCAACCTGACCGGTTTGCTGGCCACGCTGAAGGCGCAGCCGCTGGCCTACAACCGTGACCTGCAGGAAGACAAGGAACCGGTCTTCGACTCGGTCGCCCAGCTCGAGCTGCTGCTGCCCGCCATCGCGGGCCTGGTCTCCACCCTGACCTTCCACACCGACCGCATGGCCGAGCTGGCCCCGGCGGGCTTCACCCTGGCCACCGACATCGCCGAATGGCTGGTCCGCCAAGGCGTTCCGTTCCGCGTCGCGCACGAGGCCGCGGGCGGCTGCGTCCGCGCCGCCGAGGCGCGCGGCGTCGGCCTGGACGAGCTGACCGACGCGGAGTTCGCGGCCGTCGACCCGGGGCTCACCCCCGCCGTGCGTGAGGTGCTGACGGTGCAGGGCTCCATCGCCTCCCGCAACGCGCGCGGCGGCACCGCCGGAACCCAGGTCGCCAAGCAGCTCGAAGAGGTGCGCGGCACGGCCGCCACCCAGCGCGCCTGGCTGGGCTGACCCACCCGGGCGACAGCTGATCGACGAAACGGCCCGTGGGGTTCCTTTTCCGGAACCCCACGGGCCGTTCGTCATCCGCGACGGTAATTCATGTGTTTCGCGGCGGGCACGGACGCGCGACCGGAGTCGTGCACCTTGCCGTCGCGATCGTGTTGTTTGCGTGCGCCCTTGCCGCGCCGTTCGGCCCGCGAGAGTTGACGCTCCGCGGGAGCCTCGACAGGGATGTCGGGCGACGCGGGAATTACAGGTGACGCGGGAATTGCAGGCGACGCAGCGTTTTCGGGCAGCGAGAAGTGCTCGGGCACAAGTCCTCCTAGAAATATGCGTGACCGACTAACCGGATCGGATGCCGGTCGGAATCGGGAAAGCCACGGGCGGTCGAGACGACAGACCGCCGGGCGTCAGACGCGAATCGCGCTCAGGAGAACAGGAACAGCCACATGCCGAGCACTCTAACCACAGGCCCGCATCCGCCGCATCCCATTTAATTCCGCGTGTCCCGCAGGGCGAGGACGGCGGCGGTGATGCCCTTCCGGTCGTAGCTGCTGACCGGCATGGTCGCACCGTGGGCGTGGCGGACGGTGCCCCGGGAGTCGACGAGCACCGTGCCCGACTGCCGCATCGAACCGAACATCCGCCGGGTCAGGCCGACCGACTCGTGCGGGTCGCCGTTCGAACCGGTCAGGACGGCGAACGGTATGGCGTGCTTGGTCTTCCAGGCCAGGGCGGTGTCGCGATCCTCGGGCACGACGATCACGACCCGGATGTTCTCGTCGTCGAAGAAGTCGCGCCGCGCGATGAGATCACGGACGTGCCGGTTGCAGATCGGGCACGAGGTCGAGCGCATGAAATACAGCAGGGTGCCGCGCGCGTCGCGGCTGTCCGACAGCCGCCAGGGCTGTCCGGCGGTATCGATCAGGTCCAGGTTCGGCGCGGGGTGTTCGGTGGTGAGCATGACGGAGCGTCCCTTCGCATGGGGTGGTACGAGATGGCCGGATGGCGTGCGATGACCGGTGGCGCGTTCGGCCCGGCGGTCAGCGGAGGTCGTCGAGACCCTGGCGGACCGCGGCGCGGGCGCGGTGCAGCTGCGATTTCATTGCCGCGGTGCTCAATCCGAGCGCGTCGGCGGTCGCGCGGCCGGGATAGCCCAGCACATCGCGCATGATCAGCACCCGGCGCTGCACCTCGGGCAGCGCCGTGATCGCCTCGGCCAGCTGGTCGGCGTCCAGCCGCCGCAGCACCTCGTCCTCGGCGGAGAGGACGACGTCGCCGGCCTCGATCCGCGGCGCGTGGTCCAGGACTCGGCGTGCCCGGCGCAGGCACTCGTTGCGGACGATGCGGAACATCCACGACGCCAGCGCGGTGGTCGCGCGCAGCGTGCCGATCTTGCGGTACAGGATGATCAGCGCTTCCTGCGTGGCGTCCTCGGCATCGGTGTCGGAGGCGCACAGGTGCTGCGCGAACCTGCGCACATGCGGGTGCGCGCCGTACACGACGGCGGCGATCGCCTCCCGGTCACCGTTCTGGGCCGCCGTCACCAGTTGCTCACCGGCCCAGCCGCGTTCCACGTCCTGCTCTCTCACTGGGATTCGTACAGTCACCACCATAAGAGCGTCCCCGGCCGGAAAAGGATTCGAATCCGGCCGGGGAAAGTTCGCCCGTGGGTGTTTCGACGCTGCGAGGGCTAGCTCAGGGCCTGCCGCACGAGTTCGGTGACGCGAGCCTCGGTGGCGGAGTTCATGGTGGTCAGCGCATAGTTGACCGGCCACATCTCGCCGTCGTCCAGGTTGGCGGCATCGTTGAAGCCCAGGATGGCGTAGCGGTACTTGAACTTGGCGGCGGGCTGGAAGAAGAACACGATCTTGCCGTCGCGGGTGTAGGACGGCATGCCGTACCAGGTCTTCGCGCCGAGCTCGGGGGCGATGGACTTGACCAGGGCGTGCAGGCGGTCGGCGATCGCGCGGTCGGCGTCGTCCATCTCGGCGATCTTGGCCAGCACGTCCTGCTCGCCGTCGGCCTTGGCGGAGCGGGAGTTACGGCGGCGGGCGGCGGTCTTCAGTTCCTCGGCATGGGCTTTCATGGCGGCGCGCTCGTCGGCGCTGAAACCGACGGCGGTCTTCTCGGCGGGGTTCTTGGTGGCCATGTCTGGATTCCTTTGCGGGAGTGGGGGAGAACTGGGAGTGGGGGAGGATCAGTTGTCCTGGATGAGGCCCAGGACATTGCCGTCGAGGTCGGTCACGGTCGCGACCAGGCGGCCACCACCGACCTCGCGGGCGGCCTGCTGCACCGTGGCGCCCGCGGCGGTGAGCGCCGCGACCTTGGCCTCGATGTCCGCGACGTGCCAGTAGGAGACGGGGGATTCCGGGCTCTGCGGACTGCCCGCCGGGACCAGGCCGATGTGCTGGCCCTCGGTCTCGAAGCCGACGTAGTAGGGGGAGTCGGTCTGCGGCTCGAGGCCCAGCAGAGCGGCGTACACGGTCTTGGCGGCGGCCAGGTCGGCGACGGGGTGCAGCACGGTCTTGATGCCCTGGGTGGTCATTGTTTCTCCTGGTGAGAGGGTGTTCGTTCGGTGTGCTTCCAGCTTCGCCTCCGGGGCCCCTCGGTCACATCCGTGGCGACCACGGAATCCACCACGGAGAGCGACACCGAGCCCGCCCGTACCGCCGCGGCCCATCCCATACGGCAGACTGGGTTCATGGCTGTGACGTTGGAAATCTCCACCCGCGAAGCCGAGGTGCTGGCCCTGGTGGGCGAGCACCTCAGCAATGCCGAGATCGGTGCGCGACTGTTCATCTCGGTGCGCACGGTGGAGAGCCACGTCTCCTCGCTGCTGCGCAAACTCGACGTGCCCGACCGCCGGGCCCTGGCCCAGCACGCGGCCGCCACCCGCACCGCGAGCCCGCAGGCCGCGCCCGTGCTGCCGAAACCGTTGACCTCGTTCATCGGCCGCACCCGCGAACGCGCCGAACTCGCCGAACTGCTCCGGACCCAGCGTCAGGTGACCGCGGTCGGACCGGGTGGCGTCGGCAAGACCCGGCTGGCCCTCGCCGTCGCCGCCGAGCTGGCCGCCGATTTCGCCGACGGCGTGTGGTTCGTCGACCTGGTGCCGCTGGCCAGCCCCGACACCTGCGTGGTCGCGGGCACCGTCGCCATGGCCCTCGGCGTCGGCGAACAGCCCGGCCGCCCCTTCGACCGCGCCGTGCTGGCCGCGCTCGCCGACCGCAATGCCCTGCTGGTCCTGGACAATTGCGAACACGTCCGCGACGGCGTGGCCCCCTTCATCGAAGAGCTGCTGGCCACCTGTCCCGGCATGCGCGTGCTGGCCACCAGCCGCGCCCGCCTGCTGGTGCCGTTCGAACACGCCTACACCGTGCCGCCCATGTCGCTTGCCGGAGAAGGTGATTCGGACGCCGTCGCCCTGTTCATGGACCGCGCGGCCGCCGGCGGCTGGCCGCCCAACCACGCGCTGCGCGACCAGGTGGCCGCGTTCTGCGGTCGCCTCGACGGCGTGGCCCTGGCCATCGAACTGGCCGCCGCCCGCTGGACCTCCCTCGGATTGGACGGCCTCACCGCGGGTTTGGACGACCAGCTGCGCATGCTGTCGGGCGGCGCCCGCGCCGACGACCGGCACCGCTCGGTTCGCGCCGCCCTGGACTGGAGCCACGCCCTGCTCGAACCCGAGGACCGCACCCTGCTGCGCCGGATCTCGGTGTTCATGGCCGCCTTCCCCGTCGAGGGGGCCGCCGCGGCCGCGAACCTCGACAAAGGCACGGTCGCGGCAGGATTGGCGCGGCTGGCCGAGCAGAGCCTGCTGGTCGTCACCGACACCCCGACCGGAACCCGGTTCCGCGCCCTCGAGACCATCCGCCAGTACGGCCTCGAACAGCTCGACGCCGCCGGTGAGATCGACGACGCCCGCGCCGCCCACCTGCGCTGGTGCGCGGCGGAGGCCACCGAGCTGGTTTCCGTTCGCGACGGCTGGCGGCCCCGATTCGATATCGCCGCGGACGATTTCCGCGCCGCCCTCGGCTGGGCCTTCGAACGCCCGGACCAGCGGGCCGACGCTTTCGCCCTGGCCCGTGGCTTCGGACACCTGCTCTTCGCCCGCCATCACACCGGCGAATCCCAATGGCGCCACGAACAAGCCGCCTATCTCGCCGATGACCCCGCTGTCGCCGCCGACCTGCTCCGTCAGTCGGCCGCCGCGGCGGGCTGCGGCGGCAACGGCGACGACATGTACCGCCTGCACCGCTCCGCCGCCGAATTCGCCCAGCGCGCCGGTGATCCCGCCGCCGCGGCCATCGACCTGGCCACCGCGGCCTCGGATGCCTACCGCTTCTGGGGCAAGTTCGTGCAGCTCCCCACCCGGCAGGACGCGGCGGCGCTCATCACCGAGGCCCGGCAGCTGGCCGACACCGCCGCGGGCGGGGATGACACCCGGGTGGCGGCGGCCCGGTCCGCCATCGCCTCGGCCGAGGCGACAGTCTTCGCCAATCCGTTCAACGCGCCGCAGGGCACCGCCGAAGTGACTGCCGCCGAAGCGATGTCGCAGGTCGAGCAGGCCGTCGAACTGGCCCACGCCACCCGCGACCTGTTCGCCGAATCCGCCGCACTGGACGCCCTCGCCGCCGCCCAGAGCGCCGCCGGGGACGTCAGGGCCGCCGCCGCCACGGCCCGCAAGCGAATCCGGCTGCTGTCCACCACTCCCGACAACCCGGTGGGCACCCACGAACTGATGGACGCCCTCGGCCAGGCCGCCGAATTCGGCCTCGGCGCAGGCGATCTCGCCGGTGCCCGGCGCTGGGGCCGGCAACTGGCCGAACACCCCATGCTCGCCGAGGTCGGCCACACCGCCACCAGCCGCCTCCTGGTCGCCGAGGCCCTGGCCGGCAATGTCGACGACGTCCTCGCCCACGGCGCCCGCTTCCTCGAGGCCTGGCACCGCGAGGACCGCCCCGCCCGCTCCGCCCTCGGCGCCGCCGTCGCCGGCGTCCGAATGATCCACGGCCTCCGCGACGACTTCGACGCCGAACGCGAATGGACCGGCGTCCTCCAGCAACTCGGCACCCCACCCGCCGACGCCGACGGCTACCAGGCCGTCTTCGACGCCCTCCTGATGCTCCACCACGGCCAGCCCGAAGACGCCCTCGAACGCACCGAACTCACCCCGGGCGAAGCGACCACCCGCGTCCCGGGCGCCTGGCTCCCCTGGTACCTCGCCCTGCATGCCGAGGCCGCGGTACTGGCCGGAAACAGCGATGCGTCAGAGGACTTCGATCAGGCGCGCCTCACCGCCGCCGGAAACCCGGTCGCCGCGGCCATCATCGACCGGGCCGAGGCGCTGCTGACCAAGGATCGGGACCGATTGCTGTCCACCGCGGCCACTTTCGATGCCGCGGGGTGCGTCTATCAGGCGGCCCGCACCCGGGTGCTGGCCGGTGGCGCGGATGCCACCGACGGCACGGCGATGCTGACCACCCTGGGCGTTTCCCCGATGACCGCGCTGGTGCACCTGTAGCGGGTCAGCCTCGCTATTGTGCGGCTATGACCTTGTTGTTGCTGGCGTTGGCGATCGCGTGTGAGGTGACGGCGACGGTGTCGCTGAAGATCTCCGAGGGGTTCAGCAAGCTGGTGCCCTCGATCATCGTGGTGATCGGGTACGGGGCGGCGTTCTACTTCTTGTCGCAGGCGTTGAAGCGGGGGATGGCGATCGGGGTGGCGTACGGGATCTGGTCGGCGGTGGGGGTGGTGGCGGTGGCGACCATCGGGGCGTTGTTCCTGGACGAGCGGATCACGGCGGTGCAGATCGGGGGGATCGTGTTGGTGATCGCGGGGGTGCTGGCCTTGGAACTCGGTGGGGCGCACTGAGGTTCGGGCAGGGGCTCAGTCCTGGACTCGGACCTCGTAGCCCGCGTCGGCGAGGGTGGTGAGGACCTCGTCGCGGTGGGCGGGGCCGCGGGTTTCCAGGGTGAGGAGGACCTCGACCTCGTCGATGCCGAGCCAGGCGCCGGTGCGGGAGTGGGCGACGTCGAGGACGCTCGCGCCGGTGCGGCTCAGCTCGGACAGGAGGCGGGACAGGCTGCCGGGGCGGTCGGAGATGGTGATGCGGGCGGCCAGGTAGCGGCCGGCGGCGCTGAGGCCGTGGCCGATGACGCGGGTCAGCAGCAGGGGGTCGATATTGCCGCCGGAGAGGATGGCGCAGACCGGGCCGTCGAGGGCGAGTTCCGCTGCGGTGTAGGCCATCAGGGCGGCGACACCGGCCGCGCCCGCGGGCTCGACGATCAGCTTGGCCCGTTCCATGCACAGCAGCAGCGCCCTGGACAGGGCGTCCTCGTCGACGGTGACGATGGTGGGCGCGGAGTCGAGGACGTGCTCGAACGGGACCTCGCCGGGCAGGCCCACCGCGATGCCATCGGCCATGGTGGACATCTGTTCCAAGGCAATCGGTTTCCCCGCGGCTAGGGAGGCGGGCCAGGCGGCCGCCTCGGCGGCCTGGACCCCGATCACCCGGACCTGCGGGCGCAGCCGTTGCAGGGCCGCCGCGACGCCCGCGAGCAGGCCGCCACCACCCGTGGGGACCAGCACGGTGCCGACATCCGGAAGCTGCTCGAGGATTTCGAGCCCCACCGTCGCCTGCCCGGCCACGATGTCGAGATGATCGAACGGGTGCACCAGCGTCGCCCCGGTGCGATCGGCGAATTCCTTTGCCGCGAACAGGCATTGATCGACGGTGTCGCCCACCTGGTACACGGTCGCGCCGTAGGCCCGGGTGGCCACCAGCTTCGGCAGGGCCGCGCCGACCGGCATGAACACCGTGGAGTCCAGACCCAGCGAGGTCGCCGCCCAAGCCACCCCCTGCGCGTGATTGCCCGCGCTGGCCGCCACCACGCCGCGCTCCCGCTCGGCGGGCGACAGATTCGCGATCCGGTTGTAGGCGCCGCGCGGCTTGAACGATCCGGTGCGCTGCAGGTTCTCGCACTTCAGCCACACCGGGTGCCCGACCCGCTCCGCCAGCACCCGCGAACCGACCACGGGCGTCCGGCGGATCACCGGTTCGAGCAGAGTCGCCGCCGCCTCGATCCGCGCCATGAGCTCCATGCGCGCCATGTTGCCAGGAATTCACCTCACCCGCGGGGTGGCGCGGCGCGGCGGATAATAGCGAATCCCGCACGCAGCGCCCGAGAAATGTGAAGCACGTGTGAACGGGCTGGTCGGAAAAGATATACGGATCACGCAATGGCCCGGAAACCGAAAAGCAATCCATGGGGAACGGCTGATTCCTACCTTGAGCACACTCATCGGCTTTCGGATCGGATGCAACCCCATGACCGACATCGTCACTCCCGCAGCGGCGGGTGCGGAATCAGCGGCACCGCCGCCCGCTCCAGACTACGACCTCAGGCTCACCAATGACGATCTCGCCCCCCTGAAGAAACAGACCTGGGGCTCGTACCACATCTTCGCCTTCTGGATGTCGGATGTGCACAGCGTCGGCGGATACGTCACCGCCGGTAGCCTTTTCGCGCTCGGCCTGGCGGGTTGGCAGGTGCTGGTCGCCCTGCTCATCGGCATCACGATCGTATATTTCCTGTGCAATCTGGTGGCCGCGCCCAGCCAGCGCGCGGGCGTCCCGTACCCGGTCGTGTGCCGCAGCGCCTTCGGCGTGAAGGGCGCGAACATCCCGGCCATCATCCGCGGCCTGATCGCGGTGGCCTGGTACGGGATTCAGACCTACCTGGCCTCGGCCGCGCTGATCGTGGTGGCGGTCAAGCTCTTCCCGAGCCTGGCCCCCTACGCCAAGTCCGGCGACTACGGCTTCCTCGGCCTGTCGCTGCTCGGCTGGGGCGCCTACCTGGTGCTGTGGATCGTGCAGGCCGCCGTGTTCTGGCAGGGCATGGAGTCCATCCGCAAGTTCATCGACTTCTGCGGTCCCGCCGTCTATGTCGTCATGTTCTTCCTGTGCGGCTACCTGATCTACAAGGCCGGCTGGGGCGCGATCGACCTGCAGCTGGGCGCGGTGAAGTACCACGGCTGGGACGCGCTGCCGGTGCTGCTCGGCGCGATCGCGCTGGTGGTGTCCTACTTCTGCGGGCCCATGCTGAACTTTGGCGACTTCTCCCGCTACAGCAAGTCCCTGGAGGCGGTGAAGCGCGGCAACCTGCTCGGGCTGCCGGTCAACTTCCTGGCCTTCTCGCTGCTGGTGGTGATCACCGCGTCGCTGACCATCCCGGTGTACGGCGAGCTCATCACCGATCCCGTCGAGACCGTCTCGCGCATCGACTCCACCTTCGCGATCGTGCTCGGCGCGCTCACCTTCACCATCGCCACGGTCGGCATCAATATCGTCGCCAACTTCATCTCGCCCGCCTTCGACTTCTCGCACGTGAGCCCGCAGAAGATCTCGTGGCGGATGGGCGGCATGATCGCGGCGGTCGGGTCGGTGCTGATCACGCCGTGGAACCTGTACAACAACCCGGACGTCATCCACTACACCCTGGAAGTGCTGGGCGCGTTCATCGGACCGCTGTTCGGCGTGCTCATCGCCGACTACTACCTGGTGCGCAAGAAGACCATCGTGGTCGACGAGCTGTTCACCATGGCCGAGACCGGGAAGTACTGGTACCGCAAGGGATTCAACCCGGTCGCGGTGATCGCCACTGTGATCGGCGCCATCGCGGCGGTGTTCCCAGTGCTGGCCAAGGACGTGTACGGCATGCACACCGCGGCCCAGTACAGCTGGTTCATCGGCTGCGGATTGGCGCTGGTGATCTACTACGGGCTGGCCACGCGCACCCAGTTGATGGTCGCGGCCTGAGGCCATCCCTCACCGAAATCCCTGGCAGCGGTGCCGGACGCTGCCAGGGATTTGCCATTCGATGATGAAGAAGCGCTGAGAAATGTGGCGTGGCTTACATAATCCGCACGATTTCGCGTATTAGACGGCACAGTCAAAATATTCGGCTTTTCTTAATCGCAATTAGTACGGTGGATCTCATGCAGCTCTCCCGGTTCACCGATCTCGGCTTGCGGTCGCTCATGCGCCTGGCGGTCAGCAGTGGGGCCGACGAGCGCGTCACCGTCAAACTCATTGCGCGGCAGGTGAACGCCTCGGAGAACTACGTCGCCAAGGCCGTCTCCAAGCTGGCAGAACTCGGCTATGTCGAGTCCCAGCGCGGGCGCACCGGCGGGATTTTCCTGACCGATGCCGGCCGAAAAACTACCATCGGCACTATTGTGCGACAGCTGGAATGTGATAACGAAGTCGTCGACTGCATCGGTGACAATCCGTGTCCCATTGCGAATGCGTGTCGTTTGCGGGGAGTCCTCGCGAAGGCGCAGAACGCCTTCTATGCCGAACTCGATCGGTACGTCCTGGCCGATCTGGTGGATCAGCGCACCGTGGAACTGCTGCACATGCCGGTCTTCCCGGCAGTCGCACTCACCGAAATCTAGGAGACCTCATGAGGCTCGCGCCGGATTCCACCCTGAACACCGTCCCCGAACTGGAACCCGAGCACGCCGAGGTGATTCGCGCGACGCTACCGCTGGTGGCGGCGAACATCGATCAGATCACCCAGCTGTTCTACCGCAAGATGTTCACCGCGCATCCGGAACTGCTGCGCGACCGCTTCAATCGCGGTAATCAGAAGCAGGGCGGGCAGTCCAAGGCGCTGGCGGCCTCCATCGCCGTCTTCGCCACCCACCTGGTCGACCCGGCGCTGCCGCACCCGCGTGAGTTGCTGGCCCGCATCGGCCATAAGCACGTCTCGCTCGCCGTCACCGAACCCGAATACCGGATCGTGCACGAGCACCTGTTCGCCGCCATCGTCGAGGTGCTGGGCGCGGACGTGGTGAGTCCGCAGATCGCGGCCGCGTGGGATCGCGTGTACTGGCTGATGGCCAAGACTCTCATCGACTTCGAACGCGAGTTGTACGACCAGGCCGGGGTCGAGCCCGGTGACGTCTTCCGTCAGACGCGGGTGGTGGAGCGCATCACTGATCCCTCGGGCGTGGTCACCTTCGCTGTGGAATCCGTCGACCCGACCCGGCCGCTGCCGGGGTTCGTACCCGGACAGTACATTTCGGTCGGCGCCCGGCTGCCCGACGGCGCGCGCCAGCTGCGCCAGTACAGCCTCGTCAACCGAGGCGGCGACGGCCGCCTGGCCTTCACAGTGCGCGCGGTGCCCGCGGACTCGGATGTGCCCGCCGGTGAGGTGTCGAACTGGCTGCACGACAACATCCAGCCCGGCGACACCCTCGAGATCACCCTTCCTTTCGGTGATCTCACCATCGACACCGAGGCCGAAACGCCCGTCGTGCTGATCTCCGCGGGCATCGGTGTCACCCCGATGGCCGGAATCCTGGAATACCTGGCGGCTGAAACCCCGACGCGCAGAACGGTCGTCCTGCACGCCGACCGCTCCAGCACCTCGCACCCGCTGCGTGAGACGGTCGCCGAGCTGTCCCGCCGCCTGTCGGACGTGTACGTCCGCGCCTGGTACGAGGCCGACGATCACGGTCTGCTGGATGTCACCCAGGTCGAGCTCCCCGAGGGTGCGGACTACTACCTGTGCGGTGGCACCGGTTTCCTGCAGCATGTGCGCGCCCAGCTCGCGGCTGCCGGAATCCCTTCGGACCAAGTCCATTTCGAGCTCTTCGCGCCGAACGACTGGCTGCTCGACGCGGAGCAGCAGCCCGCCATGGCCTGACCGGACCCGCCGCGATCGGCCGGATGGGCCGCCGTTCCGGCCGACCGCCGGCGCTTCCGTCGGGCGCTGCGCCTAGCGGCGCGCGGCGATGACCTCCAGGACGCCGCTCAGCCAGGGGGTGTAGCGGGCGGGCTCGTTCGCCACATCCTCGGCCAGGGTGTCCGGCCGGATCCACGCGGTATCGGCCACCTCGTCCGGATTCGGGTGCGGGACGGTCTCGTCCAGCCGTCCGATCACGACGTGGTCGTATTCGAATTCGACGCGGCCTGTGTTCGGGTCGGTGGCCTGGTAGGTGAACGCGCCCACCTCGGACAGTTCCGCGGTGACGCCGAGCTCCTCGTGCAGCCGCTTGGCCGCCGCCTCCAGCACCGGCTGCCCGGGCTCGGGATGTCCGCAGCAGGTATTGGTCCACAGCAGCGGGAAGCGGGTCTTCACCGCGGCCCGCTGCTGCAACAGCACCCGCCCACCGGCGTCGAACAGCAGCACCGAGAACGCTCGATGCAGCTGTCCGGGCGCGGTGTGCGCCGCCGCCACCGACAGTGATCCGCGCGCGTGGCCCTGCTCGTCGACGAGTTCGACGAGCAGGGTCTCACGGTCGGCCACCGGGGTGGCGTCGGAATCCGCCACCGGGGTGGTGCCGGATGCGTCAAGGGTGCCGGTCACCTGCCCACCTTATCGGCGACGATCATCAGGTACTGGAAGCTGCCCTCCTTGTACGAGGTCAGGAAGGGTTTCTCGACTCCGGTCGCCAGCTCGGAGTGGGTGCGCAGCTCCCAGTACGGGATGGTGTCCGGGGTGAGGTCCCGGACCGCGACCGGCACCAGGTTGTTGGCCGCCAGCGCCTTGAAGTACTGGCTGCGCGGGTGGATGTTGCAGCCGTAGTGGGCGTCGATCCAGCTCACCGAGGAGGAGCGGGCGCCGAACACGTCATTGGAGCAGCCGGTGATGCAGACGTAGCGCCCGCCCGGCTCGAGCAGCCGGGAGAACTCGGCGAACAGCTCGAACAGGTCCACGTACATGGTGGTCTCGTTGGTCCAGATGCCGCGCTTGGAGCCGGTCTCGAACCCGGTGTCGAGCATGTTCTTGAAGTGGAACTGCACCTTGTCCGAGACGCCGCGCTCGCGGGCCTGGTCGTTGGCGAAGCCCACCTGGTACTCGGAGATGGTGACGCCGTCCATCCGGCAGCCGAAGCGCTGGTTGGCCATGAAGCTGGTGCCGCCGCGACCGGACCCGCCGTCCATCAGCGCGTCGCCGGGGCGGACGTCGCCGAGCTGGTCGAGCAGTACGTCGGCCTGGGCCGTCTCGAGCCGGTGCAGCTCCTTGACCAGACGTTCCTGGCGGGTCTCCTCCGGACCCTCGAGGACCGACAGATCGGGTGCGCCGATGCCGTAGTGGTGGTGATAGAGCCCGTCCACCTCGCCGAGTTTGGTGTTGACCCGGTCGTCGTTGGGGTTGTTGTTCCAGTACGACGCGACCGATTTCTGGTACTCGGTCTTCAGGACGGCGTCGGTCTGGGGGTGAAGCGCGGTCATGGCAGGTCATCCTCTCGAATGGGTGATATGACGCTGGAAGTACTGCGCGAACGAACACACCGGTGCGGGACGGGAACACCGATCGCGTGAAATGCGAAGCGGCTCAGGGATTGTCGTTGTAGCGGCGACTGTCCGCGTGCCAGGCGCGGTTGCCGCCCATCCAGGACCACAGCCCGGTCAGGAAGCGGCGCAGCTCCGGGGATCCGGTGGCGGCGAGCGCACCCGCCTCGGCCTCGAAGCGGTGCACCAGTTCGTCGTGGACCTCGGCGGTGCGCCGCACGGCCTCGCGGCGCGAGCAGTTCTCCTCGGCGGCCAGCACGGTCGGGAGGTTGAATTCCCGTCCGCCCGAGAGGTCCTCGCGGGCCATCGAGTAGAGGTCGTTGACCATCTGGCTGGCCAGCGCGGCGGTGGTGACCACCCGCCGCACCCGCGGATCGGAATACTCCGCGGCGGGCAGCTCGTACCCGCCGACCGCGTCCAGCGGGGCCATGCACGGCAGGAAGCTGTGCGGTTGCCGGTTCAGCAGGTATTCCCACACCGGCGGCATCCGGCCGGCCGCCCGCCAGCCCGCCTCGGCGCCGAGCGCGATGAACCAGCCCGCGATCTCGGTGCGCAACCGGGCGACCTGGGCCGGGGTCGCGAACCGCGACAGGTGCTCGAAGGAGGTGCGGAAGGCACGCAGGATGGGATCGGCGCGCATCGCCTCCTCCACCTTGACCTGGTAGTGGGGTGGCAGGTGCACGGGATCCATGGCGGCGGCGGCCAATTCGAGCCGGGGCCCCAGCTCGGCCTCCGCACTGGACTTGCTGCCGTCCGGTGCGATGTCGCTGGCGTCCTCCTCGCAGTAGTAGTCGTCGACCGACCACTCCGAGACCGCGCATTTGGCGACGGCCAGCAATCGGTCCGCATCGTCGCAGTCCGGATGCGCGAGCATGATCAACCGGCCGAAGTCGGCCTTGCGGAGTTCGTCGAGCCGGCCCTCGTAGAGCCCGATCTCCTCGGCCCACGCGATGATTCCGACGTTCACCGCCTCCGCGAGCGCGGGGTTGTCCCGCACCGGCGGCGGACAGTAGAGCGTGGGAATCATCGAACCGCGCGGCTGGCCCCGATGGGTGGAGGCTGTCCCGATACCGGTCGGTCCGTGCGAGAACCGGCGGGGCTCAACCGAATTCGGCGCCGCACCGGAGACCGGGGTGACCGGTTCGGCGGGCGGAGCGGGAATCCGCCCGGAACCCAGGGACCGGGGGATGGGACCCCGTGGCCGGGCCGGGGAGATCGGCGGCCGCGGCGTCGGCACCGCGCCGCCGGCAGGCGACGGCGGACGCGATGCCTGTCCCGCGAGCTCCGTGATCACCTGGGGGGTGGGTAGGTTCACGCGGAGACTCGGGGCCCCGAGGCCCGAGGGGCCGAGCAGCCGTCGGGGGGAGAGCTCCTCGGGCGTGCCGAGGCCGGGATCGGCGAGGCCGAGGGATCGATCACCCTGGGCCGCCGCGGCTTCGGCGGCGGCGAACAGGGTCTCGGGTGCGGTGGTGTCGAGATTGGTCAGCAGAGCGGCGACGGCCGCCGCCACCTCATGGGTGGCAGGCGGGGCCGCGGCGCGGGAGAGCACCGACATGGGTGGACACCTCGCTCAGTCGGACTGACGGGCGACCAGCACATTGTCGAGAATGCCGAGCGCGTCGGGGACCAGGACGGCGGCCGAGTAGTAGCAGCTGACCAGGTAGGAGATGATCGACTGATCGTCGATGCCCTTGAATCGCACGTTCAGGCTGGGCTCGTACTCGTCCGGAATTCCGGTCTGGTGCAAGCCGATCACGCCCTGATCCTTCTCGCCGGTCCGCATGGCGAGGATGGACGTGGTCTGGGTGTCGGAGACCGGGATCTTGCCGCACGGGAAGATCGGCACGCCGCGCCAGGCCGGCACGCGATGGCCGTCGACCTCCACCGGGTCCGGATACAGTCCGCGCTTGGAACATTCGCGGCCGAACGCGGCGATCGCCTTGGGGTGGGCCAGGAACAGCTTGGTGCTGCGGCGCATGGACAGCAGGTCGTCCATGTCGTCCGGGGTGGGCGCACCGGATTCGGTGTAGATGCGCTGCTTGAGGTCACAGTTGTTGAGCAGACCGAAGTCCGGGTTGTTGACCAGGTCGTATTCGCGGCGCTCGTAGAGGGCCTCGGTGGTCAGGCGCAGCTGCTGTTCGATCTGATCCATCGGATCGTTGAACAGGTCGGCGACGCGGGTGTGCACACGCAGCACCGACTGGCCCAGGCTCAGCTCGTACTGGCGGGGCTGGTCGTCGTAGTCGACGTAGGTGCCCTCGAGCATCGGCTCCCCGGAATGGCCGGAGGAGATGAGGATCTCGGCCTCGCCGTACTTGTTCTGCGGCAGCGCGGGCGCGGTGGCCACGGCGGAAAGGTGTTCCGCCAGTGCCGGAATGTTCTCGGTGAGCTGCTCGACGGTGGAGCGGGCCAGCACCAGCATGGTGGTCGGGGTGACCGTCTTGATGGTGACCGGCCAGATGGCGTCGCCGCTGGTGAGGGTCTCGTCGCCGAAGAAGTCGCCGCCGCCGAGCATGCCGAGCTTGGTGGTCTCGCCGTACTCGCCGGCGCCGATCTTGGAGAGCTTGCCGTGCACGATGAGCAGCACCTGGTCCATGGGGTTGCCGAATTCGGCGACCACGGTGCCGGCGGGCAGATCCCGCTGTTCGAAGCGCCCGGCCACGGCGGCCAGCACCTCTTCGTCGTCGAAGCCGCGCAGCTGCGGCAGCTCCTGCAGCTCGAGCGGGATGACACGGGCGTGCGGGCCGTTGATGATGTACTCCACCTCGCCGTTGCCGACGGTGTGGGTGAGGCGGCGGTTGACCCGGTAGACACCGCCCTTCACCTGGGTCCACGGCAGGGAGCGGGTCAGCCAGCGGGAGCTGATGCCCTGCATCTGCGGTTCGGATTTGGTGGTGTGGGCCAGCTGGCTGGCCGCGGCGGTGCTGAGGGACTTGCGTTGGCCGTTAGTGAGCTCGATGGGCAATTCGATGGTCATGCTGCGGTCCTCACCTCGAAGGGCCACCGCGGTCATAGAGCGGTGGAGTCCACGGCAGAGCGGCAGGCCGGGAAAAGGCCTGCAGAAATTAGACAAGTGAGTGAATTGACAAGCGCGACACTGCGTTCCAGCGATACCGATGGTAGAGGTCGCTTGGGTGCGGCGGACCGAAAAGGCAAAACATGATGCCTGGAATGTTGCTGTATCCCGTAAACCCCGAACGCCCGGTTTGGTTAGCCACGATTAGCTCGCATGGTGCTGGTCACAGCGCCAGCGCAGTAGGCTGGGGGTATGGCAAGCTCATCGGGACGCGTCGGGGCGGGTGACGCTGGTCAAGGCCAGGAAATGTCTGGGAGAGAAGCCGTGAAATTCAATACGAGGTCCGTCGTGGGTCCGATCGAGCGATTGGTAGCGACCGCGCAGAACGGCCTGGAGGTGATCCGGTTCGGGGGGCTGGTTCACGACATCGAATCGTCACCGTACGAAGTGGTGGAGCGGAAGCGGATGTACCGCCTGCGGCACTACTTCCCCGATGACACCGGGGCCGAGCGCCCCGTGGTGGTGCTGGTGCCGCCCATCATGGTGACCGCTGAGATCTGGGACGTGAATGCCGCCGATGGGGCGGTCGGCATTCTGCACCAGGGCGGAATCGACTGCTGGGTGGTCGATTTCGGCTCGCCCGCCACCGAGGAGGGCGGCTGGGACCGCGACCTCGCCGACCACGTGCTGGCGGTCTCGAGCGCCATCGACACGGTCACCGAGATCACCGGGCGCGCCGTCCATCTCATGGGCTACTCGCAGGGCGGCATGTTCGCGTATCAGACCGCGGCCTACCGCTACGGCAAGGGCATCGAGTCCATCGTGACCTTCGGCAGCCCGGTCGACGCCGTGGCCGGCATGCCGTTCGGCCTGCCGCACGGGCTGGCCGCCGACGCCGCGGACTTCCTCACCGACCACGTGCTGAACCGGCTGCCCATCACCGATTCCATGGTGCGCCTGGGCTTCCAGGCCCTGGACCCGGTCAAGACGGTGCGCGCCCGGCTGGACTTCCTGCGCCAGCTGCACAACCGTGAGGCGCTGCTGCCCAAGGAGCGCCAGCGCCGCTTCCTCGAGGTCGACGGCTGGCTCGGTTATCCCGGCCCGGCGCTCACCGACCTGCTGCAGCAGTTCGTCAAGCACAATCGAATGATGCTGGGCGGCTTCGTGATCCGCGACCAGCTCATCTCGCTGGCCGAGATCAAGTGCCCGATCCTGGCCTTCGTCGGCGAGGTCGACGACATCGGCCAGCCCGCCGCCGTGCGCGGCATCGTGCGCGCCGCCCCGAACGCCGAGGTGTACGAGACCAGCATCGTGGCCGGGCACTTCGGACTGGTGTCGGGATCCACCGCCACCAAGCAGACCTGGCCCGTGGTCCGCGACTGGGTCAACCACGTCAGCGGCCGCGGGGTCCTGCCCGAGCAGGTCGAGCGAATGAGCACCGAGGTGGTCCGCGGCGGCCCGCGCACCGGTCTGACCAGGGTGGTGCACGCCCTGGGCACCCTGGCCGAGGCCGGGACCAGCGTCGGCAAGACCATCGAGGGCGTGGCCGGGCAGACCCTGCGCGGCACCGTCGAGCTGACCAGCGAGGCCGCCCGGGCGCTGCCCCGGCTGACCCGGCTGGGCATGATCCAGCCGCACACCCGGATCTCGCTGGGCCGTCTGCTCGCCGAGCAGGCGACTCGCGCGCCGGGCCGGGACCTGTTCCTGTTCGACGACCGTGTGCACACCCAGGAAGCGGTCAACCAGCGCATCGACAATGTGGTGCGCGGGCTGATCTCGGTCGGCGTGCGTCCCGCGACCCGGGTCGGCGTGGTCATGGAGACCCGGCCCAGCGCGCTGGCCGCCATCGCCGCGCTCTCGCGCCTGGGCGCGGTCGCGGTGCTGCTCGCGCCGGGCAGTGAACTGTCCAAGATCGCCGAGCTGACCGGGACCAAGCTGATCCTCGCCGATCCGGAGAACCTGGCCAGCGCCGCGGCCACCGGGCACCGGGTGCTGGTGCTGGGCGGCGGCGACGCCCGCGAACTGGACGTCCCGGTGGGCGCCGACGTGATCGACATGGAGCAGATCGACCCCGACAAGGTGGAGCTGCCCGCCTGGTACCGCCCGAATCCGGGCCTGGCCCGGGAGCTGGCCTTCATCCTGGTCACCGGCACCGGTGACAAGTTCGACGTCAAGTACGTGACCAACCACCGCTGGGCGCTGTCGGCCTTCGGCACCGCCTCGGCCGCCAACCTGGGCCGGCACGACACCGTGTACTGCCTTGCGCCGCTGCATCATTCGTCCGGATTGCTGGTGAGTCTGGGCGGCGCGGTCGCCGGTGGCAGCCGGATCGCGCTGGCCCGCTCGCTCGAGCCCGCCCGGTTCGCGGAGGAGGTGCACCGCTACGGCGTCACCGTGGTCACCTACACCTGGACCATGCTGCGCGACATCCTCGACACCGACACCTTCGTCGCCGGGCACCCGCACCCGATCCGCCTGTTCATCGGCTCGGGCATGCCCGCGGGCCTGTGGCGGCGCACCGAGGAACGCTTCACCCCCGCCAAGGTGGTCGAGTTCTACGCCTCCATCGAGGGCGACGTGGTGCTGGCCAATGTGGCCGGCGCGAAGATCGGTTCCAAGGGCCGTCCGGTGCCGGGCACCGCGAAGGTGGAACTCATCGCCTACGACCCGCTGACCGACGAGATCCTCACCGAGGACAGCGGCTTCGCCCGGCGCTGCGCCGACAACGAGGTGGGCCTGCTGATCGGCACGGTGACCGACACCGTCGACCTGTCCGCGGGCGGCCTGCGCGGGGTGTTCACCCCCGGCGACGCCTGGATGCCGACCGAGAACCTCTTCCGCCGCGACAGCGACGGCGACTACTGGCTGATGGACCGCCGCGACACGGTGATCCCGACGCCGCGCGGTCCGGTCTACACCCAGCCGATCGTGGACGTCCTCAACGACATCACCGCGGTCGACATGGAGGTGGCCTTCGCCATCCCGGCGCGCGACCGGGTGCTGGCGGTGGCCGCGGTGAGCGTCCGCCAGGGCTTCAGCCTGGCCCCCAAGGATGTCACCGAGGCGGTCCGGGCCCTGGCTCCGGAGCAGCGGCCCGACATCGTCTACGTGGTCGACGACATTCCGCGCAGCTCCACCTTCCGGCCTTCCACCCGGGCGGTGCAGGCCGCGGGCCGGGCAGAGCCCGACGACCGCACCTGGTGGTACAACCGCACCACCGACGCCTACGAGGTGCTCACCCCGGAACTGGCGTCGCGCCTGTTCGCCTGATCGATTTCTGGAAAAGCGCCCCGGCATCCGTGCCGGGGCGCTTTCTTCGGTTCAGGGCGTAGTCACTCCGATCTCCGCGAACCGTAACGAGATTCGCCGATCGTTACCGCACGAGCGGCGTCAGGACCCGTTCGACGAGGGCGGTGTCGCAGTGTTCGACGATCTCGATGATTCGCCCGCCCGCCAATCGCATGACCAGGCAATAGGTTTGCGGGTAGGGCTCGCCCGCGAGGGTGGTGCCGGTGGCATGCGCCTGCACCACCACCCGGTCGCCGTCGGCGAGAATACTGTCGGCCACCATGCGGTAGTCGCCCGCGAACTGCGCCATCAAGGGGCGCAGCAGACCCTGCACCACAGCGGATTTCGGCTCCCACACCGCGGCCCACGACCAGACGCCGGGGAAGACCCAGCGGCATTCGTCGGCCATGGCGTCGGTCAGGGCGCGGCCGTTGCCGTTCGCCATCTCCGCGAAGACGGCGCGAATCGTTTCCTTGTTCTCCAGCGTGCTCATGTCTGGAAACTACGGCCCGCGCGGGCATGCGACCAGCGAGGATCTCGCATGTCAGGTATGACTGGACCGCATGGGCGAGTTCACGGTGACCGGCTTGCGGGTGGTCCGCGAGGCCGCGCGATCGGGGTCCTTCACACGCGCCGCCGAACGGCTCGGCTATACCCAGTCGGCGGTCTCGCGTCAGATCACGCTCATGGAGCAGGTGGCGGGAGTTCCTCTGTTCGAACGGCGGGCCCGCGGCGTGCACCCGACCGACGCGGGCCGGATAGTCCTGCGCCACGCCGACACCGTGCTCGACGCGCTCGCCGCCGCCGGGGACGAACTGTGCAACCCGCTGCCCACCGGACGGATACGGGTGGGGGCGTTCTCCACCGCCATGGCCGCCCTCGTTCCCGGCGCCATCGCCGCGGTCGCCGCCCGTCATCCCGGTGTGCGCGTACACCTACGCGAAGGCACCACGCCCGCGCTGTCGAACGCTCTCGGCAAGGGGCGCATCGATCTGGCCGTGTTGTCGGGTCGTCCGGACCGTCCCGAAGGCCTGAACGTCGAACCGCTGCTGGACGATTCACTGTTCATCGCCGTCCACGGCGCTCACCGCCTGGCGGGCCGGGCCAGTGTCCCGATCGCCGAGCTGCGCGCCGAAGCGTGGATCACCGGTAGCTCGGACCCCGGCGATACATTGCTGGGTGCGTGGTCAGGGTCCTCCTGGCGGCCCCGCGTCGCGCACACCGCCCGGGACTGGGTCGCCAAACTGGGTCTGGTCGCGGCCGGCCTGGGCGTCACCGTGGTTCCGGGGCTCGTCGTATCCGCGCTGCCCGCACGGATTTCCGTGGTCCGCATCGATGATCCGGCCGCCCGCCGCGCGACGGTCCTCGCCTACCGCCGGGACACCACCGCCCCCGATCACCCCATGATCGAGGCCCTGCGCGACTCCGCCGCCACGCTTGCCGCCGAAGTACGTGCCCGCCTGCGGGAGTGACCCCGGGAAACAGCGAACGCCCCCGGAGGAAGGAGTCTCCGGGGGCGTCGAGCCGATGCGGCGGGTTACTGCGCGCTCAGGCTGCTCTGCGAGGTGCAGGAGGCGCTGCCGGTGCCGAGCAGCTTCGACACGATGCTCTGCTCGGAGACGTTGACGTCGACCGACTGGCTGCTGATCAGCTCCTGCTTGGCGGTGATCGTGTGCTTGCCGGCGCTCTTCGGGGTCCAGTTGATGGTGGCCTGGTTCGCGGCCAGGACGACGCTGGACTTGCCGAACTCGACGCCGTTGTCGAGGAAGGTGACGGTGAAGACGCTGCCCAGCAGCGAAGTGTTCGCCGTGACCAGGTAGGAGCAACCGACCACCGGGTTGGTGCTCGCCACGACCACATTGTTGATGACGGCGCTGGCGGACGGCGCCGCCAAAACCGCGACAGCCGCCATGGCGCCGAACGCGCCCGCACCGTAACCGGCTCGCTGCATCTTGCCCATAGGTTTACCTCTCAATCCTGTCGGCCAGACGCGCCGACTGGATGTGAAAGGTATCTGCTCCACACTTCCTGTGAGCGATTTCGAGAAAAATTCTCTCACAAAGTTTTCGGTTCAGAGTTGGTCATACGCCCAGGTTGGGGGTGTGACTTCCGGTACCAGATAGCCGATTCCGGTCGCTGCCGGGCGCTAGACGGCGAAGCTCGTGACGCCCTCGACGACCCGGGTCAGCTGTGCCTCGGTGAGCCCCGGCCACAGCGGCAGCCGGACCAGGGTGGCCGAGAACTCGGCGCTGCGCACACACGGGTTCGGCGTGCGGCCCAGCTTCAAACCGGCGGGGGAGGAGTCCAGGGGCACGTAGTGGAACGGGGCCACGATGCCCAGACCCGACAGATGCGCGATGAGCGCGTCCCGGCGGTCCTCCGTCGGGACCCGCAGGTAGTACAGGTGCGCCGTGTGCTCCCGGTCCGACGGCACCGACATCAGCCGAATGTCGTTGCGGGCGGCCCAGTCCGGCAGCGTCGCCGCGTAGTGGTCCCACACCCGGTGCCGGTTGCGCTGGATGGTGTCGAACTCCGCCAGCTGCGCGTCCAGCACCGCCGCGTTCAATTCACTGGGCAGATACGAGGATCCGATGTCCTGCCACGAGTACTTGTCCACCGCGCCGCGCAGGAACCGCGCCCGGTCGGTGCCCTTCTCGCGAATGATCTCCGCGCGCGCCATGAGGATCTCGTCGGTGAGCAGCACCGCGCCGCCCTCACCGCAGTGCACGTTCTTGGTGTCGTGGAACGACAGAGCGCCGACCGTGCCGATGCTGCCCAGCGGACGGCCGCGGTAGGAACCGCCCAGACCGTGCGCGTTGTCCTCGATGATGGCGAAGCCGTGCGCGTCCGCCAGCCGTTGCAGCCCTTCCATGTCCGCGGCCACACCGCCGTAGTGGATGACCACCACGGCCTTGGTGCGCGGCGTGACCGCCGCGGCCACCGACTCCGGGTCCAGACTGCCGGTCGCGAGATCGATGTCGGCGAACACCACGGTGGAGCCGCGCAACGCCATCGAGGTGGCGGTCGAGGTGAACGCGAAGCTCGGCACGATCACCTCGTCCTCGGGCCCGAGTTCCAGCAGCAGCCCGGCCATTTCGAGCGCGTGCGTACAGGACGTGGTCAGCAGCGCGTGCGGCGCGCCGGTGATGTCGCGCAGCTTCGCGGTCGCCGCGGCGGTGAACGGACCGTCGCCGTGGCTGTGATCCGACGTCAGCACGGCCTCCACATTCGGCAGCTCGCGCGCGGCGCGGAACGGGCGGCTGAAGATGATGCGGTCACTGCTCACGCGCGGGGATCCCCCTCGATACCGTCGAAACGAGTTGCGGTGTGGCGGATTCCGGCGCCCACGCCCTGCTCCGGGCGCGGCGTCGGCGAATCCACCGTCAGATACAGGGGCTTACCGACCAGCACATGCAGTGCCACCCCGAGGTATTCGGCGATCAGGCCCAGCGAGAACAGCACCGCGCCCGAACACAGCAGCAGCACCGTCATCAGCGACGCCCAGCCCTCCGGGTCCCGGCCGCTGTTGGTGAGCGCGTGGTAGACCACCCAGCCCGCCATGCCGAGCCCGCCCAGCGCGAGCGTCACGCCCAGCATGCTGACCAGGCGCAGGCCGCGAGTTCCGCTGCACAGCACCATCTTCCAGAACAGCGAGAACAGCCGGCGGTAGTTGTAGCCGGACTCGTCGCGGCCCTCGGCGCGCAGCTGCACCGGCACCTGCGCCACCTCGCCCACCACCCAGGTGAGCGCCACGTCCAGGTAGACGCCGTTGGAGGCCACCCGGGCCAGCTGCCGCGCGATGTCGCCGCGGATCAGCCGGTAACTCTCGAAGCGGGTCGAGTCGGGGAAGGCGAACAGGGTGGCCAGCACCAACTTCGCCCCGCGCGAGGTGATGTTGCGCAGGAAGCCGTGCGGGCGGGTGTTGACCGGCTTGGAGTAGACCAGATCGGCGCGCTCGGTGAGGGCGGCGTCGAGGAAGTCGGCGATGAACGCCGGATCGTGCTGACCGTCCTCGTCCATGGTGACCGTCCAGTCGCCCTGGGCGGCGGCCATGCCCGCGATGGTGGCGGCGTCCTGACCGTAGTTACGGCTCAGCCACACCACCCGCACCTGCGGGTAGGTCTCGGCGAGTTCGCGCAGCACCACATCGGAGCGGTCGGGGCCGTGATCGTGCACCAGCACGATCTCCTCGACCCGGAAGCTCGCGCCGCGCGGCGTGGTCACCGGCTCGCCGAGCTTGTCCAGTTCACTGACCAGCGAGGCGATGGTGTCCTCACCGCGGTACACGGGCACCACGACGGAGACCGCGTGCACCCGCGCCGGGCGCTCGCCGGAGGTCACGCTGGGGTCGCTCGCGTAGGTGCGGGCGGACGGAATCGGCATCAGCTGAATGTACTTTCGATGACGGAGTGCGCCGGAACTCCACACCGGAAACCGGAGCCCGAGCCGCCGTGAACTCTAACACGCTGCTCGGCGCGGCATTCGGCGCGAAGTGTCGACATCCGCCCATCATTCCCCATCCCCGCCGGAGGCGACGGATCGGCGTAAGCGGGATGGACGCCCGCCCGCTCGGGCCGCCGTCGGAAGTGCCCCGCCGCCACGGCGTAAGTGCCATCGACAGCACCGCCCTGTAGGGTCTGGAACTCGTGGTGGACAGCTCAGTTTCCCAGGCGGTCGGGGCCGCCGAATCCGGGCCGGACGAAGACGACGCGGCGCGCCGCGCGACCCGGCGTGAGATGTATCGCTGGGGCGGCGTGACCGTCCTCGGCGTGATCCTCGGCTACCTGGCCGTGGTGCTGGCCAACCCCCGCCACTTCTTCACCGACGACACCGAATCCCAGTACACCGGACTGTGGGTGTTCTTCGGCCGCGCCTTCCGCGACGGCCACTTCCCGCTGCTGCAGCCCCAGCAGTGGATGACCGGCAACTACACCAATGAGGAAGCGGGACTGTTCAACCCGCCGCAGCTGCTGATCGACCTGATCGCGCCCTCGGTGCCGAACCTGGCCCTCTACGCCACCATCGTGAAGGCGATCTACGCGATCATCACCGGGCTCGGCGTGTACCGCGTCTGCCTGGCGTACGGCGCGCGCCCGCAGTGGGCGGCGGTCGCCGGCGTGGCCATGCCGTTCACCGGATTCTTCCTGTTCTTCGACGAGGCCAGCTGGTTCACCGCCATGGCGGGCACCGCGTGGATGATCCACGCCTGGGCGTCCTCGGAGCGCTACCTGCGCGGCCAGGGCGGTCCGATCCCGGTCTTCGTCTACCTGTACCTGGCCATCTCGGTGCAGTACGTGTTCCCCGCGGTCGAGGCCGTGCTCATGCTCATCGCGGTGGCCGTCGGCTTCCTGGTGTGCCGGGGACCGCGCACCTGGCCGCAGTGGCGCGCCGCGTTCGCCCCGCTGCTGCGCCTGGCCGCCGCCGCGGGCTGCGCGGGCGCGGCGGGCCTGCTGACCTTCCTGCCGTCGATGCTGTCGGCGCAGGTGAGCTGGCGCGGCAATTCGCAGATCAATAACGACCAGTTCCTGACGGTGCCGTGGTCGGAGTCGCTGAACGCGAGCCTGCCCACCACCATGCCCGCGTTCAACTCGTGGTGGGGTTATGTGCAGCCGCTGCCCATGACCTACATCGCCTGGTTCCTGATCCCGGCGCTGGCCTTCGTGGACTGGAAGGCGGCGCAGAAGCACTGGAAGCAGTTCGTCGCCATCGCCCTGTTCGCCTTGATGGCGCTGATGTGGACCGCCGGGCCCGGCACCGTCGGCCCGCTGCGCTGGCCCGCCCGCGTGCTGCCCATGCTGGCGCTCGGGCTGCTGGTCCTGGTGTGCGTGCTGCTGGGTCGCTTCGCCACGCTGAAGGACCGCAACAACCGGATCATCGCCGCGCTGGTGCTGGTTCTCGCGCTGTGGGTGCGCACCTTCTCCGCCGACCCGCACCAGGTGCTGTGGCACCTGGGCTCGGCCGCGGTCGTGATCGCGCTCGGCTTCGGGGTGGTGTGGCTGGGCCGCACCCGCGGCGCGTCCGGGGCCGCGGCACTGGTGATCGCCGCCATGGTGCCGATCGCGTGGTTCCAGGTGTGGTGGGTGCAGCCCACCCCGATGTCGTGGAACCTGCCCGCCAACCGCAGCGAGGCCATGGCCGCGTTCCCGAAGTTCTCCGGCGGCACCACCATTCAGCTCGCCGAACGCGGCCTGCTGCAGCCCGCCGACAAGAGCCTCGAAGGGGCGTACGGATCGCTGGTGTGGGGCAACTACGCCAAGGACCTGGAGAAGGACTACGTCAACGGGTACACCCCCAACGGGCACTTCTACTTCGGCGAGATGCTCTGCATGCGGTGGGATTCCAGCGTCTGCCCCGACGCCTACAAGCGCCTGTTCAGCCCCGAGTCGACCACCGGCCGCATTCTGGCCGACCTCATGCTCATCGACCGGGTGGTGCTGCAGAAGGCCATGCTCCCCGACGCCGGTGACCAGCCCGCCCCCGAGGGCTGGCATTTCGTGGACGTCCCGGGCCACGAGAAGTACATCTGGGTGCTCGAACGCGACAACGGCCCGATCTCCACGGTCAACGGCCGCGTCGGCGACGCCCACGATGTCACCGCCACCTCGATCGAGGACACCGACACCACCAGCCGGGTGCGCGTGTCCTCGGAGACCGGCGGCCGCGTCACCTTCGCCCGCCTGGGCTGGCCCGGCTACCGGGTCACTCTGAACGGCAAGACCATCCCGTTCCACACCGTGTCGAAAGTCTTCGTCGCCGTGGACATTCCGGCCGGCACCGACAGTGCCGAACTGGAACTGAGCTGGCGCCCGCCGGGCTGGAAGATCGGAATCGCCGGCGCCGGAGCCGGACTCGTCGGCGTGGGCCTGCTGCAGTGGCTCTACATCCGCTCCCGCCGCCGCGGCGCGGACGCGCCCGCCGTCGAACAGCTCGACGACGACCAGGATCGCGAACTGGTGGGTTCGGGGCGGTGACCGAGACCCAGCTGCCCGCCGAGGGCGCGCCCGCCGGGCCGCTGCTGCGGCTGGTGCGCCGCCAGGAGGTGGCCTTCGCGCTGGTCGGCGGGTTCAACACGCTGATGGGCATGGTGCTCACCATCTTCTGGCTGACCGTGCTCGGCGACGCGGTGTCCAAGGATGTCGCCGCCGCCCTGTCGGTGGCGCTGGCCTACGCGGTCGGCATGGTGATCGCCTTCGCCCTGCACCGCACCCTGGTGTTCCGGGTGCGCGGCCACCTGCTGCGCGACTTCGTGGCCTTCGTCGGCGTGAACGCGGTCGGCATGGTGCTGAACATGGTGCTGTTGCAGCTGGCCGTCTCGCTGCTGCACGCCCCGGCCAAACCGGCCGCGGTCGTGGTCATGAGCCTGGTCGCGGTGGCCAGCTTCTTCGGCCACCGCCACATCAGCTTCCGCCGCCCCGCCGATTCCGTCGCCGCGCCGCCCGACCGGTAGGTTGTCGGACATGTCGGAGGAAATCCTGGACCCCACCCTGCTGACCCTGCTGGCCTGCCCGCAGGACAAGGGCCCCCTGCAGCTGGTCCACACCGCCACCGGTGACACCGTGCTCTACAACCCCCGCCTGCGCCGCGCCTACCCGGTCGACAACGGCATCCCGGTCCTGCTCGTGGACGAGGCCCGCGACGTCTCCGACGACGAGCACACCCTGTTCCTGGGTCAGGACTGATCCCGGCCCGGAGTTCGCTCAGCCCGCGGTGAGCCCGTCGAGGTCCGCGGTGAAGTAGCGCTGCAGCGTGGGACCGATGGTGGTGGCCAGCTGGTCGATCGGCATCGAGGCGATCGGTTCCAGCCGCAGGATCTTGCGGGTCACCAGCAGCCCCGCGAGCTGCGAGGCCGCCAGGACCGCGCGTTGCGCGCCGGTGCCGGGCGGCGAATCCACGCGCGGGCGAATCTCTTTCAGCACCACCTCCAGCAGGAAGGTGCGCGCCAGCGTGGGATCGTCGCTGGCGAGCATGCTGCGGAAGGCGGCGACGGCGGGCATCCCGATGGGGGAGTCCCAGATGCCGACCACCGTCCGGATGATGTGCTCGCCGAGCTGTTCCAGGGGGACCACGGCGAATCCGGCCAGGATCTCCTGCGGGTCGATCGGCAATTGCAGTGCCGCCGCGAACAATTGGTGCTTGGTGCCGAAATAGTGGTGCACCAGCGCCGGATCCACGGCGGCCGCCGTCGCGATCGACCGGATGGAGGCCTTGTCGAAGCCGACCTCGGCGAACCGCACCCGGGCGGCGTCGAGAATCGCCTCCCGGGTGCCGGAGTTGCCGGGCCGGCGGCCGCTGCGTGTGCCGGAACTACCCGTCACGCGGTCCGCCGACGTAGGGTCGCGGCCGCCAGCACCAGTGCCACCGCGGCGAACACGGCCACGATCAGGATGTCGCGCCACATCTGGCCGGTCGCTCCGGTGTGCGTCGACACCTGCTCGAGCGCGTCGACGGCGTAGCTCAGCGGCAGCACATTGCTGATCGCCTCCAGCCAGCTCGGCAGCTGACCGCGCGGCACCAGCAGCCCGCACAGGAAGAACTGCGGCAGCACGATCACCGGCATGAACTGCACGGCCTGGAACTCGGTGCGGGCGAACGCGCTCGCCAGCAGGCCCAGCGCGACGCCGAGCACCGCGTCGATCACCGCGATCAGCACCACCAGCGCGGGACTGCCCGCCGCGTTCAGGCCCAGCAGCCAGAACGCCACCAGGCACGCCACCCCGGCCTGCGCGGCCGCCGCGATGGAGAACGCGGTGCCGTACCCGGCCAGCAGATCCAGCTTGGACAGCGGGGTGGTCATCAGCCGTTCGAGGGTGCCCGAGACCCGTTCGCGCTGCATGGCGATGGCGGTGATCAGGAACATGACCACGAACGGCAGGATGCCGAGCATGGTGATGCCGATCCGGTCGAACAGCCGGGGCGCGCCGGGCATCATCGGATAGTTCTTGTACACGAAATACAGCAGCGTCATGAGCAGCGCGGGCACCAGCACGATCATGGCGACGGTGCGGTGGTCGGCGCGCAACTGCCGCAGGATGCGCACGGTGGTGGCGGTGTAGCAGCCCAGCGGGCGCGGGCCCGCCGGGCGCGAAAGGGTCGCGGTCACAGCTCTTCTCCCATCCGGATCAGCTTCAGGAAGGCGTTCTCCAGACTGGATTCGCCGGTGTCGGAACGCAATTCGGCGGGGGTGAGCTGGGCCAGCAGGCGGCCTTCGCGCATGAGCAGCAGCCGGTCGCAGTGTTCGGCCTCGTCCATGACGTGACTGGACACCAGCAGGGTCCGGCCCTGTTCGGCGAGCGCGTCGAACTGCTCCCACAGATCCGCGCGCAGCACGGGGTCCAGGCCGACGGTCGGCTCGTCGAGTACCAGCAGTTCCGGATCGGCCACCAGCGCGCAGGCCAGGGACACCCGGGTGCGCTGTCCGCCCGACAGCTCGCTGCCGCGATGGCCGGAGTGACTGCTCAAACCGACCGCGGCCAGCGCGGTGGCGACCTCGGCGCGCGAGGCGCCGTACAGCGCGCCGAAATACGCCACATTGTCGGCGACGGTGAGGTCGTCGTAGATGCTGGGCGCCTGGGTCACGTACCCGACCCGCCGCCGCAGCGTGCGCGATCCGGCCTCGTCGCCGAGCACCCGCACGGTGCCGGATTCGATGATCTGCGTGCCGACGATGCTGCGCATGAGCGTCGTCTTGCCGCACCCCGACGGTCCGAGGAGTCCGGTGATGCTGCCCTTGGGCACGGTCAGGGAGATGTTCTGCAGCACCTGATGCCCGCCGCGGCGCACTTCCAGGTGCTCGATGGCGATGGCGTCGGTGGTTGTCGCTGGTGCCGTCACGGTCACCCTCAATTCATCGAGTGTTGAATTCACTACGTGATGAATTGTGCGCCGGTCGGCGACGCGAGGCAAGACCCCCGCGTGTCGGCCCGCCGCGATCTGACCAAATCGTGACGAACCCGGCGACCTCGGCCGGTCCGGGCGCATTCCGGCGGCAGTGCGGCCAGAATCGCCGCATGCGTGTACTCCTGACCGGCGCAGCCGGATTCATCGGCTCGCACATCCACCGCGCGGCGCTCGCCGCCGGCCACGAGGTCGTCCCGGTCGACCTCATGCTCGCCGCCGCCCACGGCCGCGACGCCGTCCCGCCGCCCGGCATCGTCCCGGCCGACGTCCGCGACCCGGACGCCCTGGCCGAGCTGCTGACCGGCGTCGACGCGGTCTGCCACCAGGCGGCCGTGGTCGGGGCGGGGGTGAGCGCGCAGGACGCGCCCGCCTTCGCCAGCCACAACGACCTCGGCACCGCGGTCCTGCTCGCCGCCATGGACCGGGCCCGCTGCCGCCATCTGGTGCTGGCCTCGTCCATGGTGGTCTACGGCGAGGGCCGTTACGTCGACTCCGCGGGCGACCCGGTCGACCCGGCCCCGCGCACCCGCGCCGACCTCGACGCCGGGCGTTTCGACCACCGCGGCCCCGACGGGCGTCCGCTGTCCTGGGCGCCCATCGACGAGGACGCGCCGCTGCGGCCGCGCAGCCTCTACGCCGCCTCCAAGGTCGCGCAGGAGCACTACGCCACGGCCTGGGCCGCGGCCACCGGCGGCACCGTCACCGCCCTGCGCTACCACAATGTCTACGGACCCGACATGCCCAGGGACACACCGTATTCCGGTGTCGCCGCCATCTTCCGGTCGGCGCTCGAGGCGGGTGAGGCCCCGCGCGTCTTCGAGGACGGCACCCAGGCCCGCGATTTCGTGCACGTCCGCGATATCGCCGCCGCCAATGTGTCCGCCCTCGAACAGCCGCTGACGGCGTTCACCCCGCTCAATATCGCCTCGGGCATTCCCATCACGATCGGCGACGTGGCGGCCACCCTGGCCACCGCGTGCGGCGGCAAACAGCCGGTGGTGACCGGGGAATACCGCTCCGGCGATGTCCGCCACATCGTGGCCGGACCCGAACGGGCACGGCGCGCGCTGGGCTTCACCGCCGCCGTCACCCCGACCGCGGGCCTGGCCGAATTCTCGTCCGCGCCCTTGCGTGCCGCCTGCGGGGACGGAGCGCCCACCTGGCGGTGAATCCGCGTGCCGCGGTCACCAGTTCGTCAGGATCAGATGATTGACGATCAGCGCCCCCGCCGCCTGCGCCACGAGCCAGAACCGGGCACTGTGGCGGGGGAGCAGCGCGGTCGCCGCCAGCGCCCACACGTCGAACGGCAGCCAGATGCGTTCGGTCTCGGCCTTGCTGAGACCGCTGATGTCGGCGATCAGGATGGCGGTGAGCCCGGCCCCCGCCATCAGCGCGGCCGGATCGACGTGAGAACGCCAGCGCGACAACCATTCCCGTAGCGGACGCAGCGGCGGGATCTCCAGCTCGACCAGGACCCGGCAGCCGGCCGCGGCGGTGGCCAGACCCACCGCGCACACCGTCGCGGCCAGATTGCCCCACACCCAGTACCCGTACGGCCGCTCGTGCGCGATGCCCTGGTAGTACCGCTGCACCACCAGGTGATAGCCGGTGAACCACCAGAACCCGGCCGCCGCGAAAGCCGCCACCACCGCCAGCGCACCCGCGAGCGCGGGCAGCGCGGGCCGCAGCGAGCGCGCCAGCAGGACCGCCGCGGCCGGAATCGCCATCAGCACAAGGCCGTAACTGAGGAAGACGGTGAACCCGAACAGCACGCCCGACCCCAGCGCGGCCGCGATCCACCCCCGCTCCAGCCGGGTGGCGAGCGCCAGCAGCGCCACCGCCCACGCCGCCACGCCCGCGAACAAGCCGTCGGCGGAGACCCCGATCCAGATCGCCGCGGGCATCAGGGCCAGGAAAGGCGTCGCCGCGCGCGCCCGATGCTCGGCGCCCAAGGCCCGCAAGGTGAACGGCACCGCGGCCGCCGCGCTCGTCCCCACCACCAGGCACAACAGGCCCGCCCACGCCCCGCCGCCCAGCCCGATCCGGTCCAGCAGCACGAACACCAGCAGCGCCCCCGGCGGATGCCCGGACACGTGCGTGGTCCACGAGTCGGGCTGGAAATCCAGGATGCGGCCGGAGAATCCGCGCACCATGGCCCCGATGTCGTGCACCCCGCCGACCTCGTGCAGGTATTCGTCGTGGGTGGTGAGCCGCCCCGCGAAGCCCCGCTGCCAGCCGTCGATCATGGCCAGCGCGAACGCCCACGCCGCCGCCGTCGCCCAAGTCGCCAGCAGCAGCCGCCCGAACGAAAGCCGCCGCGCCAGCTCCGGTCCGAACCGCACCACCGCCGCCGCGATGGCCACCGCGGGGACCGTGCCCCAGCCCAGATGTGGGAGCCAGCCGCCGAAGAGCGGTGCGGCCCCGGCATAGAGCTTGTCCCGCCAGGGTTTGCCCTCGATTCGCGGAATCAGGAAGGCGGCCAGGACGAGAACGAAGGCCGCGAGTGCGCCGTAGCCGTCGACGCGAGTGGAGACGTAGCGCGCGACCCTCGTCGCGGAAGCGTTCGCCATGCCGGAAACCATAGGCCCCGAAACCCGCCGGAACTGTCCGGATCGCCATTCTTGCTGCTCCCGTCATACTTTCGTCATGCGTGTCCCGGGGGTCGAACGCCCCGATTGGGCTTACCGTCGAGGCCATGACCGAGTTGGACTCCGAGCCCGGGGTCACGGTGGTGATCCCCTGCCGGGACGAGGCGGAAGCCCTTCCCGGCGTACTGTCGGCAATTCCCATCGGGTACCGGGTGATCGTGGTGGACAACGGCTCCACCGACGGCACCGCGGCGGTGGCCCGCGCGGCGGGCGCCACCGTGGTGACCGAATCGAAGCCCGGATACGGCAGCGCCGTCCACGCCGGCGTCGATGCCGCCCGCACCGAACTGGTCGCCGTCCTCGACGGCGACGGCTCCCTCGACCCCGGCGAACTACCCCGGCTGGTGGCCGAATTCGTTCCCGGCGTCGACATGGTGGTCGGCCGCCGCCGCGCCGTCCCCGGCGCGCTGCCGGTGCACGCTCGAATCGGCAACTGGGCCTTCGCTTTCCGGCTGCGCCGCCGGTACGGCCTGCCGGTGCACGATATCGCCGCCATGCGCGTCACCCGCCGCGACCGATTGCAGGCGCTCGGCCACCTGCACTCCCGGTCCGGATATCCGCTGGCGTTGCTCACCGGCGCGGCCCGTGCGGGCTGGCTGGTGCTGGAGCGCGACATCACCTATCGGCCGCGGACTCACGGCGAGTCCAAGGTCTCCGGTTCCTGGCGCGGCACCTTGCGGGCCGCCCGCGACTTCTGGAGTGTGCGATGACCACCGAGATAGACCATGCCCCGCTCGACGACACCGTCCCCGCCGCCCTGCTCATCATGGCCAAATCACCCATTCCGGGCTTCGCCAAAACCCGCCTCACCCCGCAGTTCTCGCCGGTCGACGCCGCTTACCTGGCGGCCTGCGCCCTGCTCGACACCCTGGACGCGGTGCGCGAGAGCGGCATCCGCCACCCCGTCGTCGCCTGGACCGGTGACCTGGACCGGGCCGAGCGCTCGGTCGAACTGAACGCCGCCCTGCGCGAGGTGACCGTGATCCCGCAGCGCGGCGACAGCTTCGGCGAGCGCCTCGCCCACGCCCACGTCGACGCCGCCGAGTTCGGCGTGCCGGTGCTGCAGATCGGCATGGACACCCCGCAGGCCGACCCGGTCCTGCTCGCCCGCTCGGCCGCCCGCCTGGTCGCCACCGGCGACACCGTGCTCGGACCGGCCACCGACGGCGGCTGGTGGGCGCTGGGCCTGTCCAGTCCGCGAGCCGCGCACCTGCTGGCCGACATCCCCATGTCGACCGACCGCACCGGCGAACTCACCGCGACGGCCCTGCGGCACAGCGGATTACGGGTGCACGCGCTGCCCACGCTCACCGACGTCGACACCTACGCCGACGCCGTCTCGGTGGCGGCGGTGTCCCGAGGTCGCTTCGCTCGCGCCGTCACCGAGCTGGTGACCGCGAAAATGCCTGTCCCACTCTGATAATTCATTTCTCGAAAGGAGCCCGCGGTGTCGCCGAGCCAGCCCACCGAAACCGCGGACGCCGGTCCCGACCCGATCGAGCGGCCCGAACTGATACTCCCCGAGAGGCTTTCCCGCCGGTGGAGTCCGGGCCGCTCGACGGCCGTGGCCGCGCGCACCGGCCTGGCACTCGGGGCCGGAATCACCATCCTGTTCGTGACGGGGCTGATCAGCCACCTGATCCAGCATCCGCCCGACTGGTTCCGGTGGCCCGCCCACCCGGTGTGGCTGTATCGGCTCACCCAGGGCACGCACGTCACGGTCGGGGTCATGATGATCCCGCTGCTGCTGGTGAAACTCTGGTCGGTGTATCCGCGGTTCTTCATCAAACCGTCGCTGCGGCGCGGACTCCCGGAGGCGCTGGAGCGGTTGTCGGTGGCGGTGCTCATCGGCGCGGTGCTGTTCCAGATCGTGACGGGCCTGTTCAATACCGCTCAGTACTACCCGTGGAAGTTCTTCTTCACCACCACGCATCACGCCATGGCCTACGTGGCTTTCGGGGCCGTCGCCGTACACCTGGCGGTCAAGCTTCCCGTCGTGCGTCAGGCACTGTCGAGACCTGTCGACGAGCCCATTGATGAGGAAGTACCCCACGGTATTTCGCGCCGAGCCGTCTTGGCTGCTGCCGGGCTGGGCGCGGTGGTGACCGGTATCGCGGTGGTCGGGCAATCGGTTCCGTTCCTGCGCTGGGCGTCGCTGCTGGCCCCGCGCAGTGGCGAAGGACCGCAGGGAATTCCGATCAACAGGACGGCAGCGGCGGCGGCCGTCACCGAGACGGCTCGCTCGCCGCGGTACGCACTGACCGTCAAAGTCGGTGGCCGGGAAAGCGTCTTCTCCCGCGCCGAGCTCGAAGCCCTGCCGCAGTACGACAGCGCGCTACCGATCGCCTGCGTCGAGGGCTGGAGCGCCCAGGGCCGCTGGTCCGGCGTACGCCTGCGCGACCTGCTGGCCCGGGCCGGTGAATACGGCGGCGGCGATGTGCGTTTCGTGTCGCTGGAGACCACCGGCATCTACGGCTCCTCCGTGCTGCCGCACACCCACGTCGTGGATGCCGCCACCCTGATCGCGCTGCGTCTCAACGGCGAGGATCTGGCCCTCGACCACGGCTACCCCTGCCGTCTCATCGCCCCGAACCGGCCGGGCGTACTGCAGACCAAATGGCTGAGGACCATCGAGGAAATCGCATGACAGCCATTCGGATCCTGCTGGGCGCGTTCGGAATCGCCTGTGCCGCCTACGGTGTGGACCTGCTGCTGACAATGAGCACCACCGACCTGCGATCGATCGCGCTGTGGTTCGTCGGCGCGATCCTGGCCGAGAACCTGATCTTCGGCCCGGTCGCCGCCCTCGCGGGCACCCTCGGCCACTCCGCGCTCCCCGCCCGCTGGTGGCCCGTCTTCACCGTCGGCGCGTTCGTCAGCCTCGCCCTGATCCTGCTCGCGATCCCGGTCCTCGGCCGCGAGGGCGCGGTTCCCGGCAACGACACCATCCTGGACCGGAATTACACCGTCGGCCTGCTGATCTCGCTGACCGTGGTCTGGGCGGTGGCCGCCGCCTGCCTGCTCACCGCCGCCCGGCGGACTCCAGCAGCGGCAACCGGATCTCGAATCGCGCCCCCTCCGGACGGTTCCGCGCCGTGATGTCCCCGTGGTGCGCGGCCACCAGCCCGGCCGCGATGGCCAGCCCCATCCCGCTGCTGCTGCCCAATTCGGCGGCGCCGGGGGAGCGGGCGGAACTGCCGCGATAGGCGACCTCGAAGATGCGCGGCAGATCGGTCTCGGAAATGCCCGGCCCGGTGTCGTCGACCCGCGCCCACGCCTGCCCGTCCGCGGCGCCCGCCGACATGTCGATGCGCCCGCCGGGCGGGGTGTGCGCGATGGCATTGGCCACCAGGTTGGTCAGCACCCGGCCCAGCGCCCGCTCACTGCCCGCCACCAGCAGCTTGTCGGCGGGCTGGGTGGCGGACAAGGTGATTCCGGCGCGGGCGGCGGTGGGCTGATTGGTCGCCAGCACCTCGTCGATCACCTCGCGCAGATCCACCGGCTCCAAATGCAGTTGCAGCGCCCCGGCGTTGATCTTCGACATCTCGAACAGGTCGTCCACCATGGAAGAGAGCCGATTCGTCTCGCGCACGATCTGATCCGCGTACCGGCGCACCTCCTCCGGCCGCGTCACCACCCCGTCCTCGAGCGCCTCACCCATGGCGCGGATCCCCGCCAGCGGCGTCCGCAGATCATGGCTGACCCAGGCCACCAGCTCGCGCCGCGACCGTTCGGCGGCGCGCTCCTGCTCCAGCATCTCGCGCTCCCACACCGTGGCGCGGGCCTGCTCGCGGCCCAGCAGGATCGCCGCCGGCACGGTCACCGCGGTGACCACCGCCAGCACCACGGCGGTGCGCTCGAATTCGGCGCCGAACATCAGACCGCTCACCGCGACGACCCCGCACAGGGTGGCCAGCGTCGGAATCAGCACCAGCACGGCCATACTCGTGGTCATGGCACGACCGCGGGTGTAGCGCAGCAGCAGCGCGCCGATCACCACCACCGGCAGCGTGCCCGCCAGCGCGTACCCGATCAGGCCGGGCGTATCAGTCGGCATCGCCGGCCTCCGCGCCGAGATCGGCTCGGCCCCAAGCGTATCCGCGGCCCCACACCGTCTCGATGCGATGCGCGGCACCCAGCTTGGCCCGCAAGCGTTTGACGTGCACGGTGACCGTCGACAGATCCCCGAAGTTCCAGCCCCACACCTCCGCGAGGAGCTCCTGACGGCTGAACACCCGCCGCTGATGCGCGAGCAGGAAAGCCAGCAGATCGAATTCGCGCGCGGTCAGCTCGACCGATGCCCCGCCCGCCGTCACCGTCCGCGCCGCCCGATCCAGCTCCACCCCGTCACCGCGCAACACCTCCTCGGCCACCGGCTGCGGATGCGACCGCCGCAGCACCGACGCCACCCGCAACGCCAGCTCCCGTGGACTGAACGGCTTGGTCACGTAATCATCGGCGCCCGCCTGCAATCCGATCACCCGGTCGTCCTCCTCCCCGAGCGCGGTCAACAAGATGATCGGCAGCTCCGGACGCGCCCCCGCCCGCACCGCGCGCGTCAACTCGATCCCGTCGGGCCCCGGCATCATCACATCCAGCACCGCCAGATCGACATCGTCGCGCGCCAACGCCGCCGCGGTGGCCGCCCCGTCCGCGGTCTCCACCACCTCGAGCCCATCCCGCTCCAGATACCGCCGCACCACCTCCCGCACCACGGGATCGTCGTCCGCCACCAGAATCCGCATCGCCTCACAACTCCCGATCGACCTGCCACCCCGCACTCCACCCTAGGCGGCCGCCACACCGAAACCACCTGGTCGCGGCCATCTCACCGCACGCGTCATGGTTTCGTCATCCCGACGGGTTCACGCCGGGCGGCCGTGGGCGCGGCAAATGCGGCGGGGGAGGCGGTACGGCTCTACGATCTGCACGTGACCAGCGAAATGTCCGGTTCGGCGCGCGAGCTCGAGGCCGAAGGGGGACAGGTCCGGGCCTCGACCCTGGAACTGTTCTTCGACCTCGTGTTCGTCTTCACCATCACCCAGCTCACCCACGCCTTCACCCATCACCCGGGCTGGGCCGAACTCGGGCACGTGGCGCTGATGTTCGCCCTGATCTGGTGGATGTACAGCGGGTACGTGTTCCTCACCAACGAGGTCGCGCCGAACAGCTCCTCCCGGCGCACCTTCCTGCTGCTGGGCATGTTCGGGTTCTTCGTCATCGCCATCGCCATCCCGAGCGCGTTCGGCGGCTCCGGGCTGGCGTTCGGACTCGGATACCTGCTGGTGAACACGGTGCACAGCTTCATGTTCGCGACCTCCGGCGGCCAGGGAGCCAGCTCGGCGATGTGGCGGCTGGCGCCGCTCAACGGCCTGTCCGCGCTGCTGGTGCTGGCGGGCGGCATCACCCACGGCGGCCTGCGGACCGTGCTCTGGATGGTCGCCGTCGTGATCCAGGTGGTGTCGCCGTATCTGATCCGCGCCGAGGGATTCGCGGTGCGCCCCAGCCACTTCTGCGAACGGCACGGCCTGGTCGTGATCATCGCGCTGGGCGAATCCGTCATCGCCATCGGCGCGAACCTGACCGGCATGGACCTCACCGTCGGCCTGGTCGCGACCGCCGGCCTCGGCCTCACCCTCGGCTATGTGCTGTGGTGGGCCTACTTCGGCTTCGACGACGAACGCGGCGAACACGCCCTGCACGCGCTGCCCGGTCCGGCCCGCATCCGCCCGGCCGTCTATGCCTACGGCTATTCGTTGTTCGTGCTGATCCTCGGCATCATCCTGACCGCCGCGGGCATCTCGATGACCATCGCGCACGGCAACGAACCCGCGAGTACCGCCGCGGCCCTGGCCCTTTCGGGCGGCGTCGCCGTGTTCTTCGTCGGCCAGGCCCTGTTCCGGCTGGCGCTGAGCATTCCCCGGGCCTGGCTGCGGCTGGTCGGGGCGGTCGCGGTACTGGCCACCACGCCGCTGGGCATCGCCTGGGTGGCGTGGGGGCAGTTGGTGCTGCTGGTATTCGTCGCCTACGGCTTCGTCATCGCCGACGACGTCCTGCGCCTCCGCTCCGGCGAGCGCAGCGCCTACATTCCGACGGTGGACGCGGTCGGCTTCCGGATGCACCGCGGCAACGGGCGCTGACGCTCACCGCCGCGGCGATCGGCTCAATCCCGCTGCGGCACAGCGCAACCGTCGGGTCCGCAGGCGTCCCCGTCCGCGACCATGGCCAGCGCGGGCGCGTGATCGCTCCAGGCCTGCTCCAGGGCCTGCGCGAACACCTCCGGCGGCTGCGCGCCCGACACCCCGTACTTGCGATCCAGCACGAAGAACGGCACGCCGCGCGCCCCGAGCCGCGCCGCCTCGGCCTCGTCGGCGCGCACCGCGTCCGCGTAAGCGTCGGGATCGGCGAGCACCGTCCGCACCGCCGACTCGTCGAATCCGGCCGACACCGCCACCTCGACCAGCCGCTCGGTATCGCCGAACAGCGCCCGCTCCTCGGCGAAGTTGGCCGCGTACAGAGCGTCCAGCATCTGTTCCTGACGGCCCTGCTCCAGCGCGAAGTGCAGCAGCCGGTGCATGTCGAAGCTGTTGCCGAAATCGCGGCCCGAGGTGACATAGTTCAGCCCGGCCGCCTCGGCCTGCGCCCCGAGACCGCGCTCGTTGGCGGCGGCCTGCGCCTCGCTGATGCCGTACTTCTCGGCGATGTGCGGGACCACCGCGTCGCTGTGACCTTTGGGCAGCGTCGGGTCCAGTTCGAAGGACCGGTGCACCACCGTCACGGCGTCCTTGTGCGGGAAGGCGTCGAGCGCCTCCTCGAATCGCCGCTTGCCCAGGTAGCAGAACGGGCAGTTGATATCGGTCCAGATCTCGACCTGTACGGCCATCACACCTCACTCCGACGCTGTTGTCGCAGGCCGGGGGCCCGGCCATCCCCTCTCCCAACCGGTCACCGGACCCGAATGTTCCATGGTGACCTACGTCACACCGCCCGATTGTCACGTTCGCGGGGGCTGTCCTGTCCCATAGCCGACCCAGCAGGAACGAACCCACGGAGCCGATCATGAACGCCACCACCACAACCCACGAGATCGTCATCCTCGGCGCGGGCTACACCGGCATGATGGCCGCGGCCCGCCTCGCCCGCCGCACCCGCAAGCTCGAGGTCCGCATCACCCTGGTGAACCCCTCGGACCGATTCACCGAGCGCCTGCGCATGCACCAGGTCGCCGCCGGACAGGAACTGGCCGACCACCGCATCCCCGACGTGCTGGCCGGATCGGGTGTGGCCTTCCGCCGCGGCGCCGCCGTCGCGATCGACCCCGCCGCCCGTGTCGTCACCCTCGACGACGGCGAAGAACTGCGCTACGACACCCTGATCTACGCGCTGGGCAGCAACACCGACACCTCGACCGTCCCCGGCGCCGACGACCACGCCTGGACCCTCAACGACCCGCGCCGGGCCCGCCGCTTCGCGCAGCGCCTCACCGAGATCGCCGCGACCGCCGGCACCGTCACCGTGGTCGGCGGCGGCCTGACCGGCATCGAGGCCGCCACCGAGATCGCCGAGGCCCACCCGGGCCTGACCGTCACCCTGGTCAGCGCCGCCGAGCCCGGAAACATGATGGGCGACAAGGCCCGCGCCCACCTGAACCGCGCTCTCGACCGCCTCGGCATCGTCCGCCACACCGGCGTCCAGGTCGCCAAGGTGCTGCCCGACGCCGTCCGCCTGACCACCGGCGAACTCCTCGCCTCGGACCTGACCCTGTGGACCGCGGGCGTGCGGGTGTCGCCGCTGGCCGAGCGGGCCGGCATCGCCGTCAACGACCGCGGCCTGATCCTCACCGACACCACCCTGCGGTCGGTCTCGCACCCCGACATCCTGCCCATCGGCGACGCCGCCGCGATCCGCATGCCCTTCGGCGTCCTGCACGGCACCTGCCAGAGCGGCATCCCCACCGGCGCGTACACCGCCGACGCCGTCGCCCGCCGCCTGCGCGGAAAGACCGTGAAGCCCTTCCGTTTCGGCTACGTGCACCAGCCGGTCAGCCTGGGCCGCCGCGACGCCGTCATCCAGTTCACCAATGCCGACGACACCCCGCGACGCTGGTACCTGAAGGGCCGCGCCGCCGTCGCCTACAAGGAGATGGTCAGCGCCAGCCCGGTGCCCAGCTACAAGATGAGCAAGCACATGACCGTCGGCGCGCAGCTCAGCAACGGCGGCCGCGCGACCCGCGGCCTGGCGTGAGGTAGGTATGTGTCCATGCAGGACGATCCGATCGACCCCTTCGTCGCCCACCGGCGGCTGCTGTTCGGCACCGCGTACCAGATGCTGGGCACCGTGACCGACGCCGAGGACGTCCTGCAGGACGCATGGATCAAATGGCATGAGGTGGACCGGGATTCGGTCACCCACCCCAAGGCCTACCTGGTCCGCACCGTCACCAACCTGGCCCTCAACCGCCTCACCTCCGCCCGCGCCACCCGCGAGACCTACGTCGGCCCGTGGCTCCCCGAACCCCTGCTCACGACCACCGCCGACGCCGCCGAGGAGACCGATATGGCCGATACGGTCTCCACCGCCATGCTCGTCGTCCTCGAAACCCTCAGCCCCGTCGAACGCGCGGTCTTCGTGCTGCGCGAGGTGTTCGGCTACTCGCACGCCGAGATCGCGGGCTTCCTGGACCGCCCCGAGGCCACCGTCCGGCAGATCTCCCATCGCGCCCGCTCCCACGTCCATTCGCGCCGGCCGCGTTTCGACACCGACCTCGCCACCCGCACCGACATCACCGACAAGTTCCTGGCCGCCGCGCACGGCGGCGACGTCAACGCCCTCATGGAACTCCTCGCCCCCGACGTCACCCTCTGGAACGACGGCGGCGGCAAGGTCACCGCCGCCCGCCGCCCCCTGCACGGCCCCGACCACGTGGCCCGCTGGATCCTGGGCGTCCTGGCCAAACCGGTCCTCACCGGTGTCCGTCTCGAATCCGCCTGCCTCAATGGTGAACTCGGCGTCATGGTCCTGCTCGGTGACTTCCGCGTCGGCGCCCTCAGTTACGACATCCGCGACGGCCACATCGAGAACATTCGCTTTCAGGTCAACCCCGACAAACTGGCCGGTATCCAGCGGCCGGTGGGCACCGGCGAATCGGCCGCCGGATCGGTAGGCGAATAAAGAACCCGGCCGTACCGCCGCGCGGGTCCGTACTATTCGGCGCTCGGCGGGGGCAACCGCCCCCGTGTCGACAACGCTCTTGTGCAAGGGATTTCGTAGTGAACGGTTGGACAACGCGCCGCGTGGCGCGCCACATTCTGCCCTGGGCCGCCGCGGCCTTCCTCGGCGCGGGCACCGTGCTCGCCGGACCGGCGGTCGCCGCGCCGGTCCTCCACGCCGCCTGCACCGCAAGCGAATACGAGAACTCCGACGGCGCCTGTGTGCACCGTCCGGAACAGTCGGCCACCGTCCCCGACGGGGCCACCGCCCGCTGCAAGGACGGCAGCTACAGCTTCAGCCAGCACCGCCGCGGCACCTGCTCGGGTCACCACGGCGTCGCCGAATGGCTCTAGCGCGCGGCACTCGCGGGTAGCTCCCCCGGTCGTCCCGGCACCGCGCCCGGGACGACCGTGCGGAAGAATGATCCGCCGTGAGTGCCGAAGAGCTAGCCGTCGAACCGCTGCGTGCGGCGCGGCGACTGCTCGGCGGGGTCCTGCGATCCGGCCCGGTGGCCCTGCGCATCGTGGAGGTCGAGGCCTACGGCGGCGATCCCGCTGGGCCCTGGCACGATCCGGCGGCGCACTCGGGGCGTGGCCGGACTCCGCGCAACGCGGTCATGTTCGGGCCGCCCGGGGTGCTGTACGTCTACTTCAGTTACGGCATGCACACCTGCGTGAATGTGGTCAGCGGGCCCGACGGCACCGCGAGCGCCGTGCTCGTCCGGGCGGGGGAGATCATCGAAGGGCACGACGTCGCCCGCGGTCGCCGCCCCGCCGCCAGGACCGACGCCGATCTGGCCCGCGGGCCCGGCAACGTCGGCAGCGCCCTGGGAATCGGGCTGGACGACTACGGAACCCGCCTGTTCGATCCGGACGCGCCGATCCGGCTGGAACTCGGACCCGAAATCACCGATCCCGCCGCCGTTTCGGTGGGACCCCGGGTGGGGGTCAGCCTGGCCGCCGACCGCCCGTGGCGACTGTGGCTGCCGGACTCCCCGGCGGTGTCGGTCTACCGGCGCAGTCCGCGCGCCCCCAAACTGGACCGATCCGCCTAGACCGCGCTCTCGGGCCGAGCCCGTATCGGTAGGGCGGCCCGGAGGACTACGGTGGATTGATCGACAGCTCACCCCTAGGTGGAAGCCCCATGTTCGAACGGTTCACCGATGCGTCCCGCCGCGCCATCGTGCTCGCCCAGGAGGAAGCCCGGGCGCTCGGGCACGACTGGATAGGCACCGAGCACCTGCTGCTCGGCGTCCTCGCCGGCGACGACCCGGTCGCGGCCCGCGTCCTCGGCGACCTCGGCCTCGACGTCTCCAGCGTGCGCGAACGCATCCGGCAGGCGGTCGGCGAACACGAGCAGAAGCCGCCCAGCGGGCACGTGCCCTTCACCCCGCGCTCCAAGAAGGTCCTCGAGGGATCACTGCGCGAGGCGATGCGGCTGCGGCACAACTACATCGGGCCCGAGCACATCCTGCTCGCCCTGATCGAGGAGGGCGACGGCATCGCCCCGCAGATCCTGATCAGCCTGGGCGCCGAGCCCGCCGACATCCGCACCCGCATCTCCCGCGTCGCAGAGGGCCCGCTCGCCGGCTCCGCCCAGGCCCCCGAATCCGATCTGCGCCGGCGCATCGCGGAGCTGGAGGCCCGGGTCACCGAACTGGAGCGATTACTGGGCGCCCAGGCTGGATGAGCACCGCTGCCTAGATGAGCACCGTGCTGCGCGACCCGGCCGCCGCCACCAGGGCCGCGATCGTCGCTCGCGCCGCCGTCTCACCGGAACCGAAAGCCCAGGCCGGGCCCTCGGCGGTGCGGTACTCCAGGTATGTGACGGCCGGAGCCGACCCCGCCCGGTCCACGGTCTGGTGGGTCATGGACAGCACCTCGACCGAATGGCCGTGGCGGCCCAGCAGTTCCACCGCCTCCTCGACCGTCGCGTCGGCGCGGATACCGGGCGTGGTCGCCACGATCGCACCCGCGTAGGCGGTCTCGAACAGCTCCCACAGCGTCCGCGCGGACACCTCCGTCCCGGTCCGATCGGTGTGGCGCTGGACGTGACGCGCGAAATCGATCTGCAGGCGGCGCGGCAACTCCAGCCCGTACTCCGACTCCAGCAGATACGCGATCCCGCCCTTGCCGGACTGCGAATTCACCCGGATCACCGCATCGTAGGAACGGCCCACATCCGCCGGATCGATCGGCAGATACGGTACCTCCCAAGCGATTTCGCGTTCCGGCGCACCCAGCCGCGCCGCCCGCTCCCGATGTTCGGCGAAGCCCTTCCGGATGGCGTCCTGGTGGGTGCCCGAATACGCGGTGTACACCAGATCCCCGGCGTACGGGTGCCGGTCGTGGACCGGCAGCCCGGTGCAGTACTCGACGGTGCGGCGCACCTCGTCGATATCGGAGAAGTCGATCATCGGATTCACGCCCTGCGCGTGCAGATTCAATGCCAGCGTCGCCAGATCCACATTGCCGGTGCGCTCGCCATTGCCGAATACGCACCCCTCCACCCGCTGCGCCCCGGCCAAGACCGCCAACTCAGCGCACGCGATGCCGGTGCCGCGGTCATTGTGCGGATGCACCGACAGGATCACCGCCTCGCGCCGCGCCAGATTCCGGTGCATGTACTCGATCTGGTCGGCGTACACGTTCGGCGTCGCCACCTCGACCGTCGCGGGCAGGTTCAGCGTCACCGGCCGCCCGGGGGTGGCGTCCCACAGCGTGGTCATGCGGTCGCAGACGTCGAGCACGAAGTCCGGCTCGGTCAGCATGAATACCTCGGGGGAGAACTGGAACCGGACATTCGGCATATCGCCGGCCAGCTCCAGAACGTCGCGCCCACCGGTGGCGATCAGCTCGGCCAGTTCGTCGCGGGTCTTGCCCAGCACCACGTTCCGCCAGGTCGGCGCGGTGGCGGTGTACAGGTGGATCACCACGTCATTGGGGATGCCGCGCACCGATTCGACGGTCCGCTCGATCAGATCGCGGCGCGCGGGAGTGAAGACGACGATGGTGACGTCGTCGGGAGCCAGCCGCTCGCTGCCGATCAGCCGCACGAAATCGAAGTCGGTCTGCGAGGCGCTGGGATATCCGACCTCGATCTCCTTGTAGCCCATGGCCACCAGCAGACCGAAGAACCGGCGCTTGCGGACGGGATCCATCGGCTCGGTCAGCGCCTGATTGCCGTCGCGCAGATCCACCGGCACCCACAGCGGGGCTGCGGTGATCCGGTTGGACGGCCAGTCGCGTTCGGTCAACGGCACCGGAACACGCTGGTACACATCGCGATACCGATGCGACGGCATGGCGGAGGGCTGCTGGCGATTCCAGATCGGGGGAGTGCTCACGGGGCAATCGCTTTCGCGTCGGAGGAGGTGACCGGCGCAGCACCGCGAGCCCGCTGACGGGGTGCCGGTCGATCAGACCCCGTCGCGGCAGCGAAGGAGAAGCAGGGCACCGGTCAGCATGTGGACTAGACTAGAGGGAAACAACTCCTCAGACAAGTAGAGAGGACGGCGACAAGTGGCGCAGGTCCAGAGGCATCCGCTCGCCGCGCAAGCCGCCGAGGTGCTGCTCACCCGGATCCGTGCGGGGGAGTGGCAGCTGGGCCACAAACTGCCCGGCGAGACCACCCTCGCCGCCCAGCTCGGCGTCGGCCGCTCCACCCTGCGCGAGGCCATCCGCGAACTCGCCGGTCGCGGGGTGCTCGAAAGCCGCCAGGGCGCGGGCGTTTTCGTCACTGCCCTGGACACCGCCGAGGACTGGGACACCGTGCTGCGCCGCAGCGACATCGTCACCGTCATCGAGGCCCGCATCGCCATCGAGGCCGAGGGCGCCGCCCTCGCCGCCCGCCGCCGCACCCCCGCCGACCTGCGCGCCATGCTGCGCGCCCTGGCCGCCCGCGCCGAAAGCGGCGACACCGTCGAGGGATTGGTCGACGCCGACACCGCCTTCCACCGCACCGTGGTCGCCGCCGCCCACAACGACATCCTGCTCGAGCTGTTCAACGCCTTCGTCCCACGCTCGCGCCACGCCATGATCGACATGCTGCGCATCCGACCCATGCGCGCGCCCCAGAGCGACCACGATGCGCACGAACACCTCTACGACGCCATCCGCGCCCGCGACCCCGAATCCGCCGCCACCGCCAGCCGAGTGCACCTCAGCGCCCTCAAAGCAGCCTTCGACACCTAGTCTGACCTGCGCGGGAAAAAAAACTTTCGCGACCGCGATGAGTTTTCGCGACGGCCCCCGTCCTATCCAGCAAGCGGTTCGAAACCGAACCGACAAGCCCCGGAAGGACATTCGACATGACCACCATCGCCGCCACCCCGACCATCACCGTCGCCGCCCCGAGCAAGCTCCGCAACCGCGTGCTGTGGACCCTGCAGATCGTCCTCGGCCTGTTCTTCGTCATCGCCTCCGGCCTGCCGAAGTTCGTGGGCCAGGCCGACGCCGTGCGCATCTACAACGAGATCGGCTGGGGCGACTGGTTCCGCTACCTCACCGGCCTGGTCGAGGTCTCCGGCGGCCTGGGCCTGATGATCCCCCGCCTGTCCGGCCCGGCCGCCGCGGGCCTGTCCATCACCATGGTGTGCGCCGCCGCCACCCAGGCCTTCCTGCTCGGCGCGCCGAGCCTGGCCATCTTCCCGCTGGTCCTGGTCGGTGTCTTCGCCTGGATCGCCTACGAGCGCCGCGCCTCCTTCGCCACCTTCACCGACCTGGTGAAGTGATCGAACTACCGCAGGCCCCCGGCCCGTCGCCCCGGCGACGGGCTTACGGGCGTCTCCGGTAGTTCCACCCGCCGACGCGGCGGATCGGTCCGGGCTTGTACCGATCCGCCGCGACGGCTCAACCCTCTGCAACCGCCATATTCACGTGCGGAAAGATGGAAGCGTGAGCGGCGACATCATTGATGAACTGACCTGGCGCGGACTGATCGCGCAGTCCACCGATCTGGACGCCCTGCGCGCGGCCACGGCCAAGGGCCCGATCACCCTCTACGCCGGGTTCGACCCGACCGCGGCCAGCCTGCACGCCGGCCACCTGGTCCCGCTGCTGGCGCTCAAGCGCTTCCAGCGCGCGGGCCACCGCCCGGTGGTGCTGGCCGGCGGCGCGACCGGCCTGATCGGCGATCCCCGCGATGTCGGCGAGCGCACCATGAACTCCACCGACACCGTGGCCGAGTGGGCGGGCCGCATCCGCGCCCAGCTGGAACGCTTCGTCGATCTGGACGGCGGCGACAACGCGGCGATCATCGCCAACAACATGGACTGGACCGGACCGCTCAGCACGGTCTCGTTCCTGCGCGACATCGGCAAGCACTTCTCGGTGAACGTCATGCTGGCCCGTGACACGGTCAAGCGCCGCCTGGAGTCGGACGGCATGTCCTACACCGAGTTCAGCTACATGCTCCTGCAGGCCAACGACTTCCTGCAGCTGCGCCGCGAGTACGGCTGCACGCTGCAGGTCGGCGGCTCCGATCAGTGGGGCAACATCATCGCCGGCGTCGAGCTCAACCGCCGCGTCGACGGCGAGCACGTGCACGCGCTCACCGTCCCGCTGGTCACCTCGGCCGACGGCAAGAAGTTCGGCAAGTCCACCGGTGGCGGCAGTCTGTGGCTGGACCCGGAGATGACCAGCCCGTACGCCTGGTACCAGTACTTCGTGAACACCGCCGACGCCGACGTGGTCCGCTACCTGCGCTGGTTCACCTTCCTGTCCCGCGAGGAACTCGACGAACTGGAGAAGGCCACCGCCGAGCGGCCCTTCGCCCGCGAGGCGCAGAAGCGCCTGGCCGCGGAGATGACCACGCTGGTGCACGGTGAGGAGAACACCCGCGCGGTGCAGCTCGCCAGCCAGGCCCTGTTCGGTCGCGGCGACCTGCGCGAACTCGACGAGTCCACGCTGTCGGCGGCGCTGGCCGAATCCGCGGTGGACGGCAAGCTCGCCGAGGCCACCCCCACCTCGACCATCGTCGATCTGCTGGTCGACTCCGGTCTGTGCGAGGGCCGCAGCGCGGCTCGTCGCGCGGTCAACGAGGGGGGCGCGGCGGTCAACAACGAGAAGGTCGCCGACCCCGAGTGGATCCCCGCCGAGGCCGACTACCTGCACGGACGCTGGCTGGTGCTGCGTCGCGGCAAGAAGAACTTCGCCGGCGTGCGCCGCGCGGACGCCTGACGCGATCCTCGATAGGCGAACAAGATCGAAATGACCTGAGTCACAAGCCGGTGGCTCAGGCCCCCGATTCGCCCGATCCGAAGCCCGTTCACCTGCGCAAACGTCTCGGTGACCAGCGGATTTGACCTGGCGTTATCCGCCGCGTAACTTAGTCCAGGTCAGAGCGACACGGACACCGACCGGGACCGAAACTCCCAGCTCAGAGGCTGGAAATCGGAAACGGAAAACGAGGTTGGACGAGGAGCGCCGGACATGAACACCTTCCAGTCAGAAGAAAAGTTCTTGACATCAGTCGGGTTCAATGACTAGGCTGGAAAAGTTGCCTCGCAGGGGAATCTGATCAACTTCAGGTTCGATGGCGTGTGCGTGTGTTCTTTGAGAACTCAATAGTGTGTCGATGAATGTCAGTGCCAAATATTATATTTGGTTCCAATCATTCTCACCCCCGTGAGGGTGGTTGGACATTTAAGTCGGCTAATTTTCCAGCCGACGATTTGCTAGGTTTTCGGACTCTGGTTCGAGATACTTCTGATTCGCCTTCGGGTGATTCTAGAGTCTTCAACGGAGAGTTTGATCCTGGCTCAGGACGAACGCTAGCGGCGTGCTTAACACATGCAAGTCGAGCGGTAAGGCCCTTCGGGGTACACGAGCGGCGAACGGGTGAGTAACACGTGGGTGATCTGCCTCGCACTCTGGGATAAGCCTGGGAAACTGGGTCTAATACCGGATATGAGCAGCCTCTGCATGGGGGCTGTTGGAAAGGTTTACTGGTGCGAGATGGGCCCGCGGCCTATCAGCTTGTTGGTGGGGTAACGGCCCACCAAGGCGACGACGGGTAGCCGACCTGAGAGGGTGACCGGCCACACTGGGACTGAGACACGGCCCAGACTCCTACGGGAGGCAGCAGTGGGGAATATTGCACAATGGGCGAAAGCCTGATGCAGCGACGCCGCGTGAGGGATGACGGCCTTCGGGTTGTAAACCTCTTTTGACAGGGACGAAGCGCAAGTGACGGTACCTGTAGAAGAAGCACCGGCCAACTACGTGCCAGCAGCCGCGGTAATACGTAGGGTGCGAGCGTTGTCCGGAATTACTGGGCGTAAAGAGCTTGTAGGCGGTCTGTCACGTCGATTGTGAAAACTTGCAGCTCAACTGCAAGCTTGCAGTCGATACGGGCAGACTAGAGTACTTCAGGGGAGACTGGAATTCCTGGTGTAGCGGTGAAATGCGCAGATATCAGGAGGAACACCGGTGGCGAAGGCGGGTCTCTGGGAAGTAACTGACGCTGAGAAGCGAAAGCGTGGGTAGCGAACAGGATTAGATACCCTGGTAGTCCACGCCGTAAACGGTGGGTACTAGGTGTGGGTTTCCTTCCACGGGATCCGTGCCGTAGCTAACGCATTAAGTACCCCGCCTGGGGAGTACGGCCGCAAGGCTAAAACTCAAAGGAATTGACGGGGGCCCGCACAAGCGGCGGAGCATGTGGATTAATTCGATGCAACGCGAAGAACCTTACCTGGGTTTGACATACACCGGAAAGCCATAGAGATATGGCCCCCCTTGTGGTCGGTGTACAGGTGGTGCATGGCTGTCGTCAGCTCGTGTCGTGAGATGTTGGGTTAAGTCCCGCAACGAGCGCAACCCTTATCTTATGTTGCCAGCGCGTAATGGCGGGGACTCGTGAGAGACTGCCGGGGTCAACTCGGAGGAAGGTGGGGACGACGTCAAGTCATCATGCCCCTTATGTCCAGGGCTTCACACATGCTACAATGGCCGGTACAGAGGGCTGCGATACCGCGAGGTGGAGCGAATCCCTTAAAGCCGGTCTCAGTTCGGATCGGGGTCTGCAACTCGACCCCGTGAAGTTGGAGTCGCTAGTAATCGCAGATCAGCAACGCTGCGGTGAATACGTTCCCGGGCCTTGTACACACCGCCCGTCACGTCATGAAAGTCGGTAACACCCGAAGCCAGTGGCCTAACCCTTGTGGAGGGAGCTGTCGAAGGTGGGATTGGCGATTGGGACGAAGTCGTAACAAGGTAGCCGTACCGGAAGGTGCGGCTGGATCACCTCCTTTCTAAGGAGCACTTCTCCACGACGCTTCACACAGGTGAAAGTGGTTGTGGCAGAGACCGTTTGAGTCCTCATCTGAAGGACCGCGGACGCTCATGGGTGGAACACTGACAACCTTCATCGCACCTAGCTCGAAGCCATGTCTTCGAGCGCGGTGAATATACCGACACACTATTGGGTCCTGAAAGAACACGCGAAAGCGATTCTTTCTAGGAATCAAAAACGACGAGACTGAATCCTCAGTCATACCGCCGAGCTTGCTCGGGCTGGTGCTGAAACACGGATTCGGACTTGTGTGTTGTTTGAGAACTGCACAGTGGACGCGAGCATCTTTGTTAGTAAGTGTGTAAGAGCGTACGGTGGATGCCTTGGCACCAGGAGCCGATGAAGGACGTAGTAGGCTGCGATAAGCCTCGGGGAGCTGTCAAACGAGCTGAGATCCGAGGATTTCCGAATGGGGAAACCCAGCACGAGTGATGTCGTGTTACCCGCGCCTGAATATATAGGGCGTGTGGAGGGAACGTGGGGAAGTGAAACATCTCAGTACCCACAGGAAGAGAAAACAACAGTGATTCCGTGAGTAGTGGCGAGCGAAAGCGGAAGAGGCTAAACCGGTTGTGTGTGATAGACGGCAGTCGTTGCATAGCCGGGGTTGTGGGACCCATCTTCCCAATTCTGCCGAATTGGGCATGAGTAAGAAACCAAGTTGTTAGTCGAATTGGTCTGGGATGGCCAACCGTAGACGGTGAGAGTCCGGTAGACGAAAACATCTTGGCTCATGTGGTGGGCACCCGAGTAGCAGCGGGCCCGTGAAATCTGCTGTGAATCTGTCGGGACCACCCGATAAGCCTGAATACTACCTGGTGACCGATAGCGGACTAGTACCGTGAGGGAAAGGTGAAAAGTACCCCGGGAGGGGAGTGAAATAGTACCTGAAACCGTGCGCTTACAATCCGTCAGAGCTGTAATAGGTGATGGCGTGCCTTTTGAAGAATGAGCCTGCGAGTCATCGGTGTGTGGCAAGGTTAACCCGTGTGGGGGAGCCGTAGCGAAAGCGAGTCCGAATAGGGCGCCCCGAGTCGCACACTATGGACCCGAAGCGGAGTGATCTACCCATGGCCAGGGTGAAGCGACGGTAAGACGTCGTGGAGGCCCGAACCCACTTAGGTTGAAAACTGAGGGGATGAGCTGTGGGTAGGGGTGAAAGGCCAATCAAACTCCGTGATAGCTGGTTCTCCCCGAAATGCATTTAGGTGCAGCGTCGCGTGTTTCTCACCGGAGGTAGAGCTACTGGATGGCCTAGGGGGCCCACAAGCTTACCGAAGTCAGCCAAACTCCGAATGCCGGTGAGTGAGAGCGCGGCAGTGAGACTGTGGGGGATAAGCTTCATAGTCGAGAGGGAAACAGCCCAGATCGCCGGCTAAGGCCCCTAAGCGTGTACTAAGTGGAAAAGGATGTGGAGTCGCGAAGACAACCAGGAGGTTGGCTTAGAAGCAGCCACCCTTGAAAGAGTGCGTAATAGCTCACTGGTCAAGTGATTCTGCGCCGACAATGTAGCGGGGCTCAAGTACACCGCCGAAGCCGCGGCATTCAGACATTATCCCGCCTTCGGGCCAGGAGTCTGGATGGGTAGGGGAGCGTCGTATGGCCAGGGAAGCGGCGGAGTGATCCAGCCGTGGAGGCCATGCGAGTGAGAATGCAGGCATGAGTAGCGAAAGACGAGTGAGAAACTCGTCCGCCGAATGACCAAGGGTTCCTGGGCCAGGTTAATCCGCCCAGGGTGAGTCGGGACCTAAGGCGAGGCCGACAGGCGTAGTCGATGGACAACGGGTTGATATTCCCGTACCCGTGTATCCGCGCCAAATATCGAATCAGTTGTGCTAAGTGCCCAAATGCGGTCTTATCGAGCCTTCGGGCGAGAGGGAACGCGGCTGCGCATGACCCTGGCTGTAGTAGGTAAGCGATGGGGTGACGCAGGAAGGTAGCTGGGCCAGGTGATGGAATACCTGGTGTAAGCGTGTAGGCCGGGGTATAGGCAAATCCGTATCCCATGTGGCTGAGACGTGATGCGTAGCCGATTGAGGCGAATTCAGTGATCCTATGCTGCCGAGAAAAGCCTCTAGTGAGTTGGTACACGGCCCGTACCCCAAACCGACACAGGTGGTCAGGTAGAGAATACTAAGGCGATCGAGATAACTGTGGTTAAGGAACTCGGCAAAATGCCCCCGTAACTTCGGGAGAAGGGGGACCACGCCTGGTGAAAGGATTTACTCCTGGAGCTGGGTGGGGTCGCAGAGACCAGTGAGAAGCGACTGTTTACTAAAAACACAGGTCCGTGCGAAGTCGTAAGACGATGTATACGGACTGACGCCTGCCCGGTGCCGGAAGGTTAAGAGGACCGGTTAGCTCTTCGGAGCGAAGCTGAGAATTTAAGCCCCGGTAAACGGCGGTGGTAACTATAACCATCCTAAGGTAGCGAAATTCCTTGTCGGGTAAGTTCCGACCTGCACGAATGGCGTAACGACTTCTCAGCTGTCTCAACCACAGACTCGGCGAAATTGCAGTACGAGTAAAGATGCTCGTTACGCGCGGCAGGACGAAAAGACCCCGGGACCTTCACTATAGCTTGGTATTGGTGTTCGGTACGGTTTGTGTAGGATAGGTGGGAGACTGTGAAGCGGGCACGCCAGTGTTCGTGGAGTCATCGTTGAAATACCACTCTGATCGTATTGGACCTCTAACCTCGGACCCTGATCGGGTTCAGGGACAGTGCCTGGTGGGTAGTTTAACTGGGGCGGTTGCCTCCCAAAATGTAACGGAGGCGCCCAAAGGTTCCCTCAGCCTGGTTGGCAATCAGGTGTTGAGTGCAAGTGCACAAGGGAGCTTGACTGTGAGACCGACAGGTCGAGCAGGGACGAAAGTCGGGACTAGTGATCCGGCACCGGCAAGTGGAAGCGGTGTCGCTCAACGGATAAAAGGTACCCCGGGGATAACAGGCTGATCTTCCCCAAGAGTCCATATCGACGGGATGGTTTGGCACCTCGATGTCGGCTCGTCGCATCCTGGGGCTGGAGTAGGTCCCAAGGGTTGGGCTGTTCGCCCATTAAAGCGGCACGCGAGCTGGGTTTAGAACGTCGTGAGACAGTTCGGTCTCTATCCGCCGCGCGCGTTAGAAACTTGAGGAAGGCTGTCCCTAGTACGAGAGGACCGGGACGGACGAACCTCTGGTGTGCCAGTTGTTCCGCCAGGAGCACGGCTGGTTGGCCACGTTCGGAAGGGATAACCGCTGAAAGCATCTAAGCGGGAAGCCTGTTCCAAGATGAGGTTTCTCACCCCCTCGAGGGGGTAAGGCCCCCAACAGACCATTGGGTTGATAGGCCAGAACTGGAAGTCTGGTAACAGATGTAGGTGACTGGTACTAATAGGCCGAGGACTTACCAACAAAGAAGCTACGCGTCCACTGTGCAGTATCTGAAACAACACACGACATGTGTTGCGGAGGACGAAAGTCCTTGTCGCACCGCGTGGATAGTTTCATAGAGTTACGGCGGCTATAGCGGTGGGGAAACGCCCGGTCCCATTCCGAACCCGGAAGCTAAGGCCACCTGCGCCGATGGTACTGCACTCGACAGGGTGTGGGAGAGTAGGACACCGCCGGAACATCCTTCGCGAAAGGGGACCCAATCTTGGGTCCCCTTTCGGCGTTTACCACCCTGTGCTGCGCAGCAGCTCGAGGGCACGTGATTGAATTTGGGGTAGGTGGATCGCCCACCCGCCCTCCTCACGCGCCCTCCAGCGCCGTGGCCGGGTACCGCAGGCTACAAAGTACAGAGAGGGATCACCGTGGCGGAGCAGAACGACGGCCGCAAACCTTTCCGCCGCAATGACGGTGGATCCGGACAGGGCGGCTACGGTCGACGCGAGGACGGCGGACGCCGCGACCAGGGCCGGCCGTCGTACGGCGGTGGTCCGCGTCGCGAAGGCGGCGGCAGCCGCGAGGGCGGCTTCAACCGCGGTGGCGGCGGCGGCTTCAACCGCGGCAAGGACAATGAACGCGGCGGCTTCAACCGCTCCGAGGGCGACCGCGATCGCGGCGGCTATCGGGGCGAGAGCCGGACCGGTTCCGATCGTGACGGCGGAAGCCGGGGCGGTTACACCCGTGGCGACCGCGACGGTGGTTTCAACCGGGACCGCGGTGACCGCCGCGAGGGCGGTTTCAACCGTAGCGGCGAGCGCCGCGAAGGCGGATTCAGCCGTGGCGGCGGTGACCGTCGCGAAGGTGGCTTCGATCGTGGTGGGGAGCGTCGCGAAGGCGGTTACAACCGTGGCGGCGGTGACCGTCGCGAAGGTGGCTTCAGTCGTGGTGGGGAGCGCCGCGAGGGTGGCTTCAACCGCGGCGGTGGCGATCGTCGCGAAGGCGGTTACGACCGTGGCGGCGAACGTCGCGAGGGCGGGTTCAGCCGCGGCGGCAGCAGCGATCGTCGCGAGGGCGGTCTCGATCGCGGTGGTGACCGTCGTGAGAGCGGTTTCAACCGTGGTGGGGAGCGTCGCGAAGGCGGATTCAGCCGCGGTGGCGGCGAACGTCGCGAAGGCGGCTTCAGCCGTGGTGGCGGCAGCGATCGTCGCGAAGGTGGGTTCACCCGCGGTGGGGAGCGTCGCGAGGGCGGTTTCAGCCGTGGCGGCAGCGATCGTCGCGAGGGCGGTTTCGATCGCGGTGGCGATCGTCGCGAGGGTGGCTTCAATCGCGGTGGCGGTGACCGTCGTGAGGGCGGTTTCAGCCGTGGTGGCGGTGACCGTCGAGAAGGCGGCTTCAACCGCGGCGAGCGTCGTGAAGGCGGATTCGACCGTGGTGACCGCGGGGATCGTCGCGAGGGCGGGTTCAACCGCGGCGGCGAGAACCGTGGTGGCGGACGGGGATTCGATCGCGATCGTGGTCCGCGCGAGGAGAAGAAGAGCTTCGCGCGCGACGACGTCGACGCGACCGGCGGTGAGACCGCCCGCGAGGACAAGGATTTCGAGCGGGCCGGGAACGGTTCGGGCGAGCGGTCGTTCGATCGCGGTGAGGACCGTCGCCGGGGCGGCGAGGGCGCGAGGGCCGGTGGCGGCCGGCCGGGCGAGCGGCGGTCGGGTCGTCCCGACGAGCCGGGTCTGCCGGACGACGTGCAGCCCTCCGATCTCGAGCCCGCGGTGCGACGCGATCTGCTGAGCCTGGACAAGAGCAATGCCGAGACGGTGGCCCGGCACCTGGTGATGGTGGCGCAGCTGCTGGACGAGGATCCGGAGCTGGCGCTCGAGCACGCGCGGGCGGCGCGGCAGCGGGCCGGCCGGATCGCCGTGGTGCGCGAGACCGCCGGTGTCGCGGCCTATCACGCGGGTGAGTGGGCCGAGGCGCTCTCGGAGCTGCGGACCGCGCGGCGCATGTCCGGTGGTTCGGGCCTGCTGGCCGTCATGGCGGATTGCGAACGCGGCCTGGGCCGTCCGGAGCGCGCCATCGAGCTGGGCCGCAGCGACGAGGCCCGCGCCCTGCAGGGCGACGAGGCGACCGAGCTGCGCATCGTGGTGGCCGGCGCGCGCATGGACCTGGGTCAGTTCGACCAGGCCGTGGTGACGCTGCAGACCGCGGAACTGGATCCCGCGCGCTCGGGTTCGGCCGCGGCGCGGCTGTTCTACGCCTACGCCGAGGCTCTGCTGGCCGCCGGTCGCGAGGACGAGGCGCTGACCTGGTTCATGAACGCGGCCTCCGCGGACCACGACGGCGAGACCGACGCCGAGGAACGCGCCGCCGAACTCTCCGGCGACGGTGACGCCGACGGCGCGGACTGGACCGCGGCCTTCGACGAAGATGCCGAAGACGCCGAAGACGAGGACGAGGACGCCGAGGGCGAATCGGATTCGGCTGCGGCGGAGCGGGATTCCGAAGACGATGGACCGGAGAAGTCGGCGAAGCCCGCCGAGGGCTCCGAGAACTAGGACCGGCAATGAACTCGACCGTGCGGCAGCGCCACAGCGCAGCCGCACGGTCGTTTCTGTTTCTGTGCACAGTGAGAGGGACGGCGTAATGCGATTGCGGGATCGGTTCGAGGCCTTGCTACTGGATCTGGACGGGACGCTGTTCCGCGGCCACGAGCGGATTCCCGGTGCGCCGGAAGCGCTGTCGGCGGGCGCGCCCGAACAGCGGCTGATGTACGTCACCAACAATGCGAGCCGCTCGGCGGACGCGGTGGCGCTGCATCTGCGCGAACTGGGTTTCGACGCCCACGAGGACGAGGTGGTGACCAGCGCGCAGGCGGCCGCGCGGCTGCTGGCGCAGCGGATCCCGCCGGGGTCCACCGTGCTCGTGGTCGGCACCGACGACCTCATGTCGGAGGTGGAGAACGTGGGCCTGCAGGCGATCCGTCGCTTCGACGGCGCACTGCCCAGCGCGGTGGTGCAGGGCCATTCGCCGCAGACCGGCTGGCCGGATCTGGCCGAGGCCGCCTACGCGCTGCGGCAGGGCGCGCTGTGGGTGGCCGCGAATACCGATGCCACGCTGCCCACCGAACGCGGTCTGGCGCCGGGCAACGGGTCCATGGTCGCGGCATTGCGGCACGCGTCGGGGCTGGAGCCGATCGTGGCGGGCAAGCCGTACGCGCCGTTGATGGAGGACGCGCTGGAACGCGCGGGCACCCGTGACGCGCTCGTGGTCGGCGACCGCCTCGACACCGACATCGACGGCGCGCACACCACCGGACTGGAGTCGTTCATGGTCCTCACGGGCGTGAGCACGCTCGAGGATCTGCGCGCCCAGCCCGCCGATCGCATGCCGACCTATATCGCCGAATCCCTGGACGCCCTCAACCATCCGGTGGCCGACCTCGACCCGGTGGTGCCGGGGGAGGGTGATATCGCCGAGGCGATCGCCGACTGCCTGGCCAAGGCGCCCGGCCGCGCGATCACCATCCGATCCGTCTGACACGCCGCGAGGTATCAAGCCTCACAACGGTTTTCGCGCCTCGAACAAGGCGCGTGCCGAATGCGCGACGAAGGGGCCGTCCTGCACGATCCGCCGATGCGGGTCGTGCAGACGGTCCCGATACTCGGCACCCGCGCGATCTCGCTCCACCGGACGGTGGCGGGATGCGTGCTCGTCACCAGATCGAAGGCCGCGTCCGCGAACGGCAGCGGCGATTCGTCCGGGTCGGCGACCACGACCGCGCCACGCGGATGCAGCAGCTGGGTCGCCTCGGCCGGATTCGGCGGCCACGATTCGGTGGCGACCATGGTCGGCGGGAACACGGCGGCCTCGGCGATCATTCCTCGAAGTCGCTGTCCATTTGCCTCGTCCTGTCAGCCACCCCCGACGGTGGTCGTCGTGGCCGCCCCGGTCGGCGGGCGGATCGGGATGCGGCGGGGTACGTGTGTTCGAATGCGGGTTCGGGTAGCGTTATCGCCACGATGACTATGCCCACGCCTCGACCGCCGATTCCCGCGCCGGGACAACACCCCGGCACGCCCGGAGCGCACCCCGGTATGCCGGGTCCCCGCCCGGGCGCGCCGCTGCCGGGACAGCATCTGGCGGGCGCGAATCAGGAGTTCGCCGACCCGGATCGGGTCCGGACCGAGGTGGACGCGCTGCTGGCCGAATTGTCGGCGGGCGCGCCGAATCCGGGCTTTCCGGGCGCGCCGAGCGTGCACTCGGAGGGCACCGACATCGTGCGACGGGCCAAGATTCTGGAACAGGCGCACGAGGTGCTGGTGCAGGCGCTGGCCACGGTGGACAAGATCTGAGGTGGCCAGGCGCGCGCGGGTGGACGCGGAACTGGTTCGCCGCGGATTGGCGCGGTCGCGGGAACACGCGGTCGAGCTGATCAACGCGGGCCGCGTCCTGATCAATGGGTCGGTCGCCACCAAACCGGCGACCGGAGTCGAAACGAGCACCCCGCTGCTGGTGCGGGAACAGCCCGACGAGGTGCAGTGGGCCTCGCGGGGTGCGCACAAGTTGCTGGGCGCGCTCGAGGCGTTCGAGCCGCAGGGCGTGTCGGTGGACGGCAAGCGCTGTCTGGACGCGGGCGCGTCCACGGGTGGTTTCACCGACGTGCTGCTGTCGAAGGGCGCGAAAGAGGTGGTGGCCGCCGATGTCGGCTACGGCCAGCTGATCTGGCGGCTGCAGAACGACGACCGCGTCCGGGTGCACGATCGCACCAATGTGCGGGCGCTGACGCCCGAACTCATCGGCGGCACCGTCGATCTGGTGGTCGCGGACCTGTCGTTCATCTCGCTGGGGCTGGTGCTGCCGGCGCTGGCCGCCTGCTGCGCGCCGGGCGCGGATCTGCTGCCGATGGTGAAGCCGCAGTTCGAGGTGGGCAAGGAACGGGTGGGTTCCGGTGGCGTGGTGCGGGATCCGGCGTTGCGCGCCGAGGTGGTGCGCGAAGTCGCCGCCGCGGCAGCGGCCCTCGGGCTGCGCACGCGCGGCGTGACGGCCAGCCCCCTGCCCGGTCCGTCCGGGAACGTCGAGTATTTCCTGTGGCTGCGCAAGGAGTCCGCGCCGGTCGGGCCGGACGCGGCCGAAGCGGTGGCGACCGGCGACGCCGCGGGCGTCGGTGCGGCCGCCTACGATGCTGACGAGGCGGCGCGTGTGGCGGCGCTGATCGAGCGTGCGGTGCAGGAGGGTCCACAGTGAACGCGGCGAGCCCGGCCAGAGAAGTGCTGCTGGTCGCGCATCCGGGACGCCCGGAGATCACCGATACCGCGCACCGGGTCGCGAAGATCCTGTGCGGGGCCGGGATCGGGCTGCGGGTGCTCGAGGACGAGGCCTACAGCACCCGCTTCGACCTCGACGACGACGGCACCTCCAACGGCTACCCGATGCGGGTGATGACGCACGACCTGGTCGCCGCGGTCGGCACCGAGATGGTGCTCGCGCTCGGCGGCGACGGCACGTTCCTGCGCGCGGCCGAACTCGCCCGCGCCGCATCGGTGCCGGTACTCGGAATCAACCTGGGCCGCATCGGTTTTCTCACCGAAGCCGAGGCCGAACACCTCGACGAGGCGCTCTCGCAGGTGGTGCGGCGCGACTACACCGTCGAGGAACGGATGACCATCGACGTCTCCGTGCGCGTCGACGACACGGTGGTGGAACGCGGCTGGGCGCTGAACGAGGCCAGCATCGAGAACGCGGCCCGCATGGGCGTGCTCGAAGTGGTCCTCGAGGTCGACGGCCGCCCGGTGTCGGCGTTCGGCTGCGACGGTGTGCTCATCGCCACCCCGACCGGGTCCACCGCCTACGCCTTCTCGGCCGGCGGTCCGGTGGTGTGGCCGGAACTCGAAGCGCTGCTGGTGATTCCGTCCAATGCCCACGCCTTGTTCGCGCGACCCCTGGTGACCAGCCCGGATTCGCTGATCGCGGTGGAGACGGTGGCGACCGGACACGACGCGATTGTTTTTCTCGACGGCCGACGCACCCTCGCATTGCCGCGGGGCGGCCGGGTCGAGACGGTCCGCGGGACCGAACCGGTGCGGTGGGTTCGGCTCGATTCCGCGCCGTTCGCCGATCGGATGGTGCGCAAATTCCAGTTGCCCGTGACAGGCTGGAGAGGCCGACAGCGGACGGAGAGCACGAGTGCTGACAGAGATCAGGATTGACGGGCTGGGCGTAATTTCCACCGCCACCGCACAATTCCACGAAGGTCTGACCGTTTTGACGGGTGAGACCGGTGCGGGCAAGACGATGGTGGTGACGAGCCTGCATTTGCTCAGCGGCGCCCGCGCCGACGCGGGCCGGGTACGCCTGGGCGCGTCGCGAGCCGTGGTGGAGGGCCGTTTCACCGTCGACGAGGTGCACGACGGCGCCATCGGCGAGGTGGAGGAGGTGCTGGAATCCACCGGGGCCGAACGCGATGACGACGGCAGCATCATCGCCGTCCGCACCGTCGGCAGCGACGGCCGCTCCCGCGCCCACCTGGGCGGCAGGTCCGTACCCGCCTCGGTGCTCTCGGATTTCACCGGTCCGCTGCTGACCGTGCACGGCCAGAACGACCAGCTGCGCTTGCAGCGACCGGACCAGCAGCTGCACGCGCTGGACCAGTTCGCCTCCGATGCGGTGGCCCCGCTGCTGGCCAAGTACCAGAAGGCGCGAAAGGCCTGGCTGGACAAGCGCAATCAGCTGCTCGAGCGCACCGCGCGCAGCCGGGAGCTGGCGCTGGAAGCCGATCATCTGACCCAGTCGCTGGCCGAGATCGACGCCATCGCACCCGAACCCGGTGAGGACGAGTATCTCGTCGGCGAGGTGCGGCGACTCTCGGACCTGGACTCGCTGCGCGAGGCCGGTTCCATCGCCCACGACGCGCTGGCCGGTCCGGCCGATTCGCCGGGCGAGGCGGCGGGCGCGCTGGATCTGCTCGGCACCGCCCGCGCGCGCATCGAATCCTCCGACGACCCGAAGCTGACGGCGCTGGCTCCCCGTCTGGGCGAGGCGATCTCGGTGGTGGTGGACCTGACCACCGAGCTCAGCTCCTATCTGTCGGATCTGCCGTCGGATCCGGGCGCACTGGAGTCCATGCTGACCCGGCAGGCCGAGCTCAAGACGCTGACCCGCAAGTACGCGCCCGATATCGACGGCGTCATCAAGTGGGCCGACGAGGCGCGCACCCGGCTGTCCTCGCTGGACGTGTCCGAGGAAGCCCTGGCCGGCCTGGCCGCCGATGTCGAGACCGCCGCCGAGAAGGTGCGCGAGACTGCCCGCAAGCTGACCGCCGCGCGCGGCAAGGCCGCCGGCAAACTGGCCAGTGCGGTGAGCACCGAACTGGGCGGCCTCGCTATGGGCCGCGCACGCCTAGAGGTCGGCGTCGGTCCGATCCTGGCGGGCGTGCAGGATTCGGCGCCGCTGGTCATCGACGGTCAGGAACTGCACGCCGGATCGACCGGTGTCGACGAGGTGGAGTTCCGGCTGGCCGCGCACTCGGGCGCGCATCCGCTGCCGTTGAGCCGCAGCGCTTCCGGCGGTGAGCTCTCGCGCATCATGCTGGCGCTGGAAGTGGTGCTGGCCAGTTCCGAGCACGGCACCACCATGGTGTTCGACGAGGTCGACGCCGGTGTGGGTGGTCGCGCGGCGGTCGAGATCGGGCGTCGCCTGGCGCGCCTGGCGCGCACCCATCAGGTCATCGTGGTGACCCACCTGCCGCAGGTGGCCGCCTTCGCCGACACCCACCTGGTGGTCGACAAGCTCGATGACGGCCAGGCCGTGAAGTCGGGCGTGAAGGCGCTGACCCAGGACGAACGCGTCGTGGAGCTGGCGCGCATGCTGGCGGGCATGGGCGACACCGAGACCGGTCGCGCGCACGCGTGGGAGCTGCTCACCACCGCGCACTCCGAGAAGGTCGGCGCGGCAGCCTCGGGCGAATAACGCGTCCCCCGAACAGAAAACCGGCCGAGACCCGAAGAAAGGGTCCGGCCGGTTTTTCGTGCGTTCGTCGCGCTGGTCCTACTTCACGGCCTTGCGCACGCCGCCGATGAGGGCGTTGGTGAGGGCGCGCAGGCCGGGCTCGAGGATCTGGGCCGGCAGCGGGAGGCTCGGCTCGGATTCCATGGTGTAGACGACCCGGGTGCCGCCGGGCGCGTCGGAGAAGGCGATGGTGCCGACGTGCCGCTTGACCGGGGCGCCCGCGATGACGCGGTAGACCATGCGCTCACCGGGGACGAGCTCGGTGGTCTCCTCGGTCGGGCCGATGCCGGCGATGCCGAGCTGGTACTGGGCGCCGACGCCGGACGGGCTGCCGATGCCCGGCTTCTTCAGCGAGATCTTGATGGGCAGAAAGGGATTGAGGCTGTCGCGCTCGGAGAAGAGTTTGTACACGACGTCGCGGGGGGCGGGAATGACGGTGTCGACCGTGGTGCTGGCCATGACGGCATTGTCTCCTTTCGTGCCGGTGCTCGGAGCATATCCTTACCGGCCGGTAAGAAGATAGCCGCGAACCGGACAACCTGCGGACGCCGGGACTCGAGCAACATTTCGGCGATCAAATGACGATGCTGACCGGCGCGCCTCCACCAGTGGTTGAGAGTTTGGGGTGATCATCGGTCGCTATGAAGATGATGGGCCTGCTGTCGCGCAATACCGAAACGCTGCCGGGTCTGACCGGGATGGCCCGGGTGGACCGCAATACCAGGCGTTTGCTGCAGCGCGTGGGTCCGGGGGATGTGGTCGTCCTCGACGAGTGCGACCTCGACCGGCTCACCGCCGACCGCCTGGTCGAGGCCCAGGTAGCGGTGGTGGTCAACGCCTCGCCCTCGATCTCCGGGAGATACCCGAACCTGGGACCGGAAGTGCTGGTGGCCAACGGCATTCAGTTGCTGGACGCGGTCAGCTCGGACGTGTTCAAGAAGATCAAGGACGGCACCAAGGTGCGCGTCGAGGGCGCAGTGGTCTACGCCGACAAGCTCGCCAAGAAGGAGCCCGAGGCCCTCGTGGAGGGCATCGAACTCACCGAGACGACCATCGCCGAGCGCATGATCGAGGCCCGCAACGGGCTCGCCGACCATCTGGAAGCGTTCTCCGGCAACACCATAGAGTTCATCCGCACCGAGTCCTCCTTGCTCATCGACGGCATCGGCGTGCCCGATGTCGAGGTGGAGATGAAGAAGCGGCATGTCGTGGTGGTGGCCGACGGTCCCGAGCACATCGAGGACCTCAAGCGCATCAAGCCGTTCATCAAGGAGTACGCCCCGATCCTGATCGGCGTGGGCCGCGGCGCGGACACCCTGACCCGCCACGGGTATCGCCCCGACCTGATCGTCGGCGATCCGGAGGAGATCACCGCCACCACGCTCAAGTGCGGCGCGGAGGTGATCCTGCCCGCCGACACCGACGGCGACGCCAAGGGGCTCGAGCGCATCCAGGATCTGGGCATCGGCGCGACCACCTTCCCGTCCTCGGGCGCGCCCTCGGATCTGGCGCTGCTGCTGGCCGACCACCACGGCGCGTCGCTGATCGTGACCGTCGGCGCGGCGGCCTCGCTGGACGACTTCTTCGACCGCGGTCGCCGCGACTCCAACCCGGCGACCTTCCTGACCCGTCTCAAGATGGGCACCAAGCTCATGGACGCCAAGGCCGTGGCCTCGCTGTACCGGCACCGGGGATCCGGCTGGGCGATCGCGCTGGTGGTGCTGGCCGCGCTGGTGGCCCTGGTGGTCGCGGTGCTGGCCACGCACATGGGCGGTGAAGCGGTGACCTGGATGTCCGACACCTGGGATCGCGGATGGCACTGGGTGGAGCGGCTATCGGACCGGCAGAGGTAGAGGACCGAATGATTTCTTTTCGCCACCACGCGATTTCGATCGCCGCGGTATTCCTGGCCCTGGCGGTGGGCGTGGTGCTGGGCACCCGGGCGCAAGGCAACGGGTTGTTCTCCAGCGATCGGCAGCAGGTCGGCGACCTGCGAGCCGAGAACGGGCGGTTGACCGAACAAGTGAAGGCGGCCGACGCCTTCCTGTCCGGCGCGTCCGGCAAGCTGCTGACCGGGGCTCTGGCCAATCGGTCGGTTCTGATCTTCACCACGCCCGACGCCGACAGCGGCGACGTCGACGCGGTCAGCGCGGCGCTCACCACCGCCGGGGCCGCGGTCACCGGGCGGCTCGGACTCTCCGGCGCGTTCACCGACTCCTCCGAGGGCGATCGGCTGCGCACCGCGCTGGTGAACATGGTGCCCGCGGGCGCGCAGCTCGAGGTCGAGGCGGTCGATCAGGGCAGCCTCGCGGGCGATCTGCTCGGGCAGGTGCTGCTGGTCGATCCGGGGAGCGGGCAGCCGCGCGGCACCCAGCAGGAGCGCGGCCTCGTCCTGGAGACGCTGCGCGGCGGCGGCTTCCTGACCCCAGTCGGGGACGTGCAGCCCGCCCAGCTGGCCGTGGTGGTCACCGGGGACGGCGCGCGGGCCGAGGAGAACAACCGGGGCACCATCATCGCCCGATTCTCGGGCGGGCTGCGGTCCCACAGCGCCGGTGTGGTGCTGGCGGGTCGCTACGGAGCCGCCGAGGGACCGGGCGCGATCGCGGTGGCCCGGTCCGAGCTCGGGCTGGCGGCCGTCACCACCGTCGACAACGCCGATCGCGAGATCGGGCGGATCACCACCGTGCTCGGGCTCACCGAGCAGCTGAACGGCGGTACCGGTCGTTACGGCACGGGTGCGAAGGCGACCTCGCTCACAGTCGCCGCCATGCCGCACTGACCGCGGTGAACACAAAGCCAACGCCGAGCACCGGAAAGGTTGCCCGCGACACGCGGAACCGAGTCGATCGCGGGCAGCCGAACACGCGTGGCATGCGATCAGCCTCCGCAATCCGTGTTACCGTGAAGACCCGTGGGTAATTCACGGATTCCGGCGCGCGCGGCCACGAAACACATCTTCGTCAGCGGCGGTGTCGCCTCTTCACTCGGTAAGGGTTTGACCGCCTCCAGCCTCGGTCAGCTGCTGACGTCGCGCGGTCTGCGCGTCACGATGCAGAAGCTGGATCCGTACCTGAACGTCGATCCCGGCACCATGAACCCCTTCCAGCACGGTGAGGTGTTCGTGACCGAGGACGGCGCGGAGACGGACCTCGACGTCGGTCACTACGAACGGTTCCTGGACCGCGATCTGTCCGGGGACGCCAATGTCACCACCGGCCAGGTGTACTCGAAGGTCATCGCCAAGGAGCGTCGCGGCGAGTACCTCGGCGACACCGTGCAGGTGATCCCGCACATCACCGACGAGATCAAGAGCCGCATCCTCGCGATGACCGGTCCCGATCTGCACGGGCAGGCGCCCGATGTGGTGATCACCGAAATCGGTGGCACCGTCGGCGATATCGAGTCGCAGCCGTTCCTCGAGGCGGCGCGTCAGATCCGCCACGAGGTGGGTCGCGAGAACTGCTTCTTCCTGCACGTCACGCTGGTGCCCTACCTGGGTCCGTCGGGCGAGCTCAAGACCAAGCCCACCCAGCACTCGGTGGCGGCGCTGCGCAATATCGGTATCCAGCCCGACGCGCTGATCCTGCGCTGCGACCGCGATGTGCCGCAGCCGCTGAAGAACAAGATCGCGCTCATGTGCGACGTGGATGTGGACGCCTGCATCTCGACGCCGGACGCGCCGTCGATCTACGACATTCCGAAGGTGCTGCACCGGGAGGGCTTGGACGCGTACGTGGTCCGCAAGCTCGGGCTGCCCTTCCGCGACGTGGACTGGACGGTCTGGGGCGATCTGCTGGACCGCGTGCACAACCCGCGCGAAGAGGTCACCGTCGCGCTGGTCGGCAAGTACGTGGACCTGCCGGACGCCTACCTGTCGGTCACCGAGGCGCTGCGCGCGGGCGGTTTCGCCTCGCGGGCCAAGGTGAACATCCGCTGGGTGCAGTCCGACGAGTGCGAGACCGAGGCCGGCGCCCGTTCGCACCTGGCCGATGTCGACGCCATCCTGATCCCCGGCGGCTTCGGCATCCGCGGCATCGAGGGCAAGGTGGGCGCCATCCGCTTCGCCCGCGAGCACAAGATTCCGCTGCTGGGCCTGTGCCTGGGCCTGCAGTGCGTGGTCATCGAGGCGGCGCGCTCGGTGGGCATGAAGGACGCCAACTCGGCGGAGTTCGAGCCCGACACCAAGTTCCCCGTCATCTCCACCATGGCCGATCAGGAGCAGATCGTGGCCGGTGAGGCCGACCTGGGCGGCACCATGCGACTGGGCGCGTATCCGGCTGTGCTGCAGAAGGATTCGCTGGTCGCGCAGGCCTACGGCGAGACCGAGGTCTCCGAGCGGCACCGCCACCGCTACGAGGTCAACAACACCTACCGCGACAAGATCGCCAAGAGCGGCCTGAAGTTCAGCGGCACCTCCCCGAACGGCCACCTGGTCGAGTTCGTGGAATACCCGCAGAACCAGCACCCGTTCCTGGTCGCCACCCAGGCGCACCCGGAACTCAAGTCCCGCCCGACCCGCCCGCACCCGCTGTTCGCGGCGCTCATCTCGGCGGCGCTGGATTACAAGGCCGCCGAACGGCTCCCGGTCGAGATCCCGGCCGAGGCCCCGGCCCCCGAAGGCGAGAAGGTCTCCAAGTAGCCCTCCGCCGGCTTGCCACCCGACACCGCCCGAGCGTCCAGCACGCCCGGGCGGTGTCGGGTTCCGGGCACTGCTCGCTCTGATCGAGAGCCGGCGTGGTGTCGGCCACGGCAGCGCGGGTGGCGGGTCGGGTGTGGCCGGGCGGGGCGGGGATTCGCGCTACGGTTCTGGGATGACGTCCTCCGGTCCGGTTCCCGGTTCACACGAATTCGATGTTCTGTCCAGTCGCACCGTGTATTCGGGGGCGATTCTCGCGCTGCGGCTCGACCAGGTGGTCATGCCCGGCGGGAAGGTGGCCGAGCGGGAGGTGATCGAGCACCACGCGGCGGTCGCGGTGGCGGCGCTCGACGAGGACGAGAATCTGGTGCTGATCAATCAGTATCGGCATCCGATCGGGCGGCGGTTGCTGGAATTGCCCGCCGGGTTGCTGGACGAGCAGGGCGAGGATCCGTTGGAGGCGGCCAAGCGGGAGTTGGCCGAGGAGACGGGGCTGGCGGCGCGGGAGTGGGCGGTGCTGGTGGATGTGGCGCTGTCGCCGGGGTTCACCGATGAGGCGCTGCGGGTGTATCTCGCCACGGGGCTGTACGAAACCGACCGGCCTGACCCGGAAATGGAGGAGGCCGACCTCCAATTGCTGCGGATGCCCCTGGCGGAGGCCGTGCAGGCCGCGCTGGCGGGGGAGATCACCAATGCCACCGCAGTCGCCGGAGTCACCGCGCTGATGACGGCTCGCGCCTCCGGGGCGGTGCTGCGGCCCGCGGACGCGCCGTGGCCCGGCATGCCGACCGCGTTCCTGGACCGCAAGGCGCGGGGGCGCGCGGAGTAGATCCCGATTGGGAAACTTGTTCTGTTTGCCGGGGTTTGGCTGGGGAAGTTCGTCGGTGGCTGCTGCAATGATGTGACCCGTGCTGAAGCGGCAGATCGACGCGTACCTCGACCATATGGCGGTCGAGCGCGGCGCCGCGCGCAATACGCTCAGCGCCTACCGCCGCGATCTGGGGCGATATCGGCACTTCCTGTCCGAGCGCGGCGTGGAAACGCTTGCGCGCGTGGCCGAATCGGACATAGCCGACTACATGGTGTCGCTGCGCTCGGGCGACGCCGAGCATCCCGCGCTGGCGGCGTCCTCGGCGTCACGGGCTCTGGTCGCGGTGCGCGGGCTGCACCGGTTCGCGACGGCGGAGGGGATCACCGACGCGGATGTGGCGCATCCGGTGAAACCGCCGACGCCCGCCCGCCGGCTGCCGAAAGCCCTTCCTTACGACCAGATCTCGCGGCTGCTCGACGCGGCCGGCGGTGATATCGCCGACGGCCCGCGCGGGCTGCGGGACCGGGCCCTGCTGGAATTGCTGTACTCCACGGGCGCGCGCATCTCCGAAATCGTCGGCCTGGACGTGGACGACATCGACACCCCCGAACGCGCGGTCGTGCTGCGCGGCAAGGGCGGCAAGCAGCGCATGGTCCCGATCGGCCGTCCCGCCCTGGCCGCCCTGGACAACTACCTGGTCCGGGGCCGCCCCGATCTGTCCGCGCGCGGCCGCGGCAACAGCGCCCTGTTCCTCAACCATCGTGGCGGCCGGCTGTCCCGCCAGACCGCTTGGCAGGTCCTGCAATCCGCCGCCGAACGCGCGGGCATCGCCGCGCAGGTGTCGCCGCACACCCTGCGCCACTCGTTCGCGACCCACCTCTTGGATGGCGGCGCGGACGTCCGGGTCGTGCAGGAACTGCTGGGCCACGCCTCGGTGACCACCACCCAGATCTACACCCTCGTCACGGTCGGCACGCTGCACGAGGTCTGGGCGACCGCGCACCCGCGTGCCCGGTGAGAGCGCCGCACGGGCCTCGAAAGACCGTGGTCCCGAGAGACATTGTCGCCCCGAAAGACATTGTCGCCCCGAGGCTCTCCCGCCCGATCTGCGGTCCGGGCGCGTGGCGCGCACGGGTCGGGCGGCCGGATGCCACTCGTGGACGCCGGATGGCACCCGGGCGAGCGCACTGTCCTCCAATGGACTCCACTGCCCGGGCTCACGGCGCAGTTGCGCCATACCCGGATCCTCCAAATCCGCCGATTCCGGTTTATCCGGTGCTTCGGGCGCGGAACATGACCCTGAACCCGTAACCTGCTGTGCCACAGTGCAACGAGACGTCTCGGACCGGTCCTCGGCCCGGCTCGGGCGTCTGTACCGGGTCTGAAGTGCAGGTTTAGGGTGCGTGTCCGAACGTTGGTCTCGCGCGAACAGGCGGTAGCGTCTAGGAGGAACCCGATCGCACACGCGGCCGGGTGCGTCGTCCATTCCAGGCCGATGGGCGAGGCAAGGGCAGGAACGTCGAAGGAGCAGCGGACGTGACGACTACCGGTGGTGCGGGCCAGCGGATCGAAACCGCCGCGCAAACCCTGTGGGAGGCACCCGATGTGGTGCACGACGCGAAGCAGGTCGGTCCCACCGGACGCCCGCTGCGCGAGATCCCCGAACCGCCCGAACCGGACCACACCGGCCCCGCGCTGATCGTCGCCATGTGCAATCAGAAGGGCGGCGTCGGCAAGACCACCTCGACCATCAATCTCGGTGCGGCGCTGGCGGAATACGGGCGCAAGGTGCTGCTGGTGGACCTGGATCCGCAGGGCGCGCTGTCGGCGGGACTCGGTGTGGCGCATCACGATCTGAACGTGACCGTGCACAACCTGCTCGTCGGGCCCGGCAAGGTGAATCCCGACGACGTGCTGATGAACACCAAAGTCGACGGCATGGATCTGCTGCCCAGCAATATCGACCTCTCGGCCGCGGAGATCCAGCTCGTCAACGAGGTCGGCCGCGAGCAGACCCTGGGCCGCGCCCTGGCGCCGCTGCGCGACCGTTACGACTACATCCTCATCGACTGCCAGCCGTCGCTGGGCCTGCTCACCGTGAACGCCCTGGCCTGCGCCGACGGCGTCATCATTCCGATGGAATGCGAGTACTTCTCGCTGCGCGGGCTGGCCCTGCTCAACGACACCGTGGAGAAGGTGCGGGACCGGCTGAATCCGGCGCTGACCCTGTACGGCATCGTGGTCACCATGTTCGATGCCCGCCTATTGCATTCGCGCCAGGTCATGACGCGCGTGGTCGAGGTGTTCGGCGACCTCGTGTACGACACCGTGATCTCGCGGACCGTCCGCTTCCCCGACGCCAGCGTCGCGGGTGAGCCCATCACCACGTGGGCGCCGAAATCCGGTGGCGCGGAAGCCTATCGGGCCATGGCCCGGGAAGTCATCCAGCGGTCGGGCCGTTGAGCGATCCTCTCGACTCGGCGTCCGGCCACGACCCCGCGGACGCGACTACCGGCATGCCCGGGGACGGGTCGCCGGTAGTGAGCGACATCGTCGGCGCTGGTGAGGACATCGCCGGTGCGGACGTCGCGGATGCGGACCCGGCCGGTGAGGACCCGGCCGGTGTCGTCGCGGACATCGCCGGGGCGGGTGCGGACGAAACCTCCGAGAGCACGGCCGCGCCGGGTTCGTCGGTGGTGTCCGATATCGCCGGATCCGGCGCTGTAGCAGAGCCCGCCGCGCCGTCTGCCGCCGCTGTTGCGTCCGAAAGTTCGGACAATGCGGGCAAATTCCATCTGAAGCTGGCCAACTTCGAGGGCCCCTTCGACCTGCTGCTGCAACTGATCAGCTCGCGACGCCTCGACGTCACCGAGATCTCGCTGCACAAGGTGACCGACGAGTTCATCGCCCACACCAAGGCCCTCACCGCCCGCTTGTCCGAGGTGAAGGGCCTGCGCGCGGACAAGGTCCTGGACCAGACCACCGAATTCCTGCTCATCGCGGCCACCCTGCTGGATCTGAAGGCGGCCCGGCTGCTGCCCTCGGGCGAGGTGTCCGACGAGGAAGACCTGGAGTTGCTGGAGGCGCGCGACCTGCTCTTCGCGCGGCTGCTGCAGTACCGCGCGTTCAAACGGGTCGCGGAGTTGCTGGGCGAGCTGGAGGCGGCGGCGCTGCAACGGTATCCGCGCGCGGTGTCGCTGGAGGAGCGGTATCTGGCGCTGTTGCCCGAGGTTACGCTGGGGGTGGACGCCGCGGGATTCGCGGAGGTCGCGGCCACCGTGTTCCGGCCGCGTCCGCGACCGCGGGTGGGGCTGGATCACATCCACGCCCACGCCATCTCGATCGCCGAGCAGGCCGCGCTGGTGCTGGAGATGCTCAAGAACGCGGGCGCGGGCGGTTGGACGACCTTCCACGAACTCTGCGCCGACTGCGAGCTGCCGATCCAGATCGTGGCCCGCTTCCTCGCGCTGCTCGAGCTCTACCGCGGCAAGACCATCGAGTTCGACCAGCCCGACCCGCTGGGCCCGCTGTCCGTCAGCTGGATCGGCGAGCTCGAGGACCAACCCGCCCAACCGGTGACGATTGAAGAGGACTACGGGTGACCGAGGTGCACAACATGGATGACGACGTGCAGGACCAGCCCGCCGGCAGCCAGCCCGCACCCCAGCCGACCCTGGCCGAGCAGATCATCGCCGAAGCGGCCGCGGCAGCCAAGGCCCGCGCGGCCGGACCGGATACAACCGAGGCCGCGGCTGCACCCGCGCCCGCGGCTGCCGTCGAGCCCGCCGAGTCCGCGCCGGACGCCGAAATCACCGGGACAGCGGCCGAAATCACACCGGCCGAAGCCGAAGTCACAGTTCCCGCGAGCGAGGTCACAGTGCCCGCGGACGAAGTCACGGCACCCACGGACGATGTCGCCGCGCCCGCGGAGGCGGAGGAGGCCCCCGCGCCACCCGTCCTGGCGGTCGATCCGCAGGAGTTCGACGACGAGGACGAGCTGTCGGAGGCGGAGTTCCGGTCCGCGCTGGAGGCCATGTTGCTGGTGGTCGACGCGCCCGCGCCGACGGAACTGCTGGCCTCGGCACTGCGGGATCACCCGGTCCGGGTGGAGGCGGCGCTGCGGGAGATGTCGGCGGAGTTGACCGCGCGGCGCAGTGGCATGGATCTCAGGTTCGTCGGCGACGGCTGGCGCTACTACACGCGGACGGAATTCGCTCCCTATGTGGAACGTATGCTGTTGGACGGCGCACGATCGAAACTGACTCGCGCGGCTTTGGAAACCATGGCGGTGATCGCGTACCGTCAACCGGTTACCCGAGCACGCGTGAGCGCGGTGCGCGGCGTGAACGTGGATGGCGTGATCAGGACCCTGCTGGCGCGGGGGCTGATCGCGGAGGCCGGATCGGACCCGGAGACCAACGGCACTCTGTACATCACCACCGAGCTGTTCCTGGAACGGATCGGGCTTGCGTCACTGGCGGATCTGCCGCCATTGGCCCCGCTGCTCCCGGGCGTCGACCTGATCGACGAGATCAATGAGAGCTTGGATACCGACCCCCGGTACACCAGGCTGAAGAAACCGGCCGAGGCGGATATCGACCTCGGCACCGAGGACTGAAACAAGGACAACGTGAATACACCCGCTCGCCGAGATGGCACACCGGATCGTAGGAAACGTGGCAGCGAACCGCCTCGCGGCGGTTCCCGCGCCGCCCGAGGCCGGACCGGAGAAGACCGGTCCAGCGGCGGCAATTCTTATGGCGGAGCCCGTGGCGGCTCCACGTCGCGCGGCTCGCGCGGCGACTCGCCCTCCTGGGGCGGCAATTCCCGCGGTGACTCCCGCGGTGACTCCCGCGGCGGCTCGGGTTCGTACGGCCGTGACTCGGATCGTTCGCGCGGTGACGCTGGTTCGTATGGTCGTGATTCCGACCGTTCGCGCGGTGGCGCCGGTTCGTATGGTCGTGATTCCGACCGTTCGCGCGGTGGCGCCGGTTCGTACGGTCGTGATTCCGACCGTTCGCGCGGTGGCGCCGGTTCGTACGGTCGTGACTCCGACCGTTCGCGTGGCGGTGCCGGTTCGTTCGGCCGTGACTCCGACCGTTCGCGTGGCGGTGCCGGTTCGTTCGGCCGTGACTCCGACCGTTCGCGCGGTGGCGCCGGTTCGTACGGTCGTGACTCCGATCGCTCGCGTGGCGGTTCCGCTCCCCGCGGCGAAAGCCAGTGGGGCGCAAGCGGTTCCCGTGGCGGCGCGCCCGCTCGCGGCGGCTCGGGCTCCGGCTTCGGTGGCCAGGGCGGTAACTCCGCGCGCGGCAACCAGTCTCGCGGTATCGGCGGCGGTCGCCCGCTGGCCCCGCACACCTCGCCGAACACCACCGGCAAGAAGAAGACCGCCAAGCCGGAGCGCAAGATCGTCGCGCCGGTGCTGATCAGCAATGCCAAGCCCGCCCGGCACCAGCACGTGGACTTCGAGGAGCGCGCTCCGAAGAAGCTGCCGTGGGGTGAGGGTGAGCGCCTGCAGAAGGTTCTCGCCAAGGCCGGTGTGGCCTCGCGGCGCGTGGCCGAGGACATGATCGACGCCGGTCGCATCGAGGTGGACGGCAAGATCGTGCGTGAGCAGGGTCTGCGCATCGATCCCGAGACCGCGGTGGTCCGGGTCGACGGCGTGCGCGTGGTGATCCGCTCCGAGCAGGTGTACCTGGCGCTGAACAAGCCCAAGGGCTGGCAGTCGACCATGTCCGACGAGATGGGCCGCCCGTGCGTGGGCGATATCGTGGCCGAGCGGATCGCCGCCGGTCAGCGCCTGTTCCACGTCGGCCGGCTGGACGCCGACACCGAGGGCCTGCTGCTGCTCACCAATGACGGTGATCTGGCGCATCGGCTCATGCACCCCTCCTTCGAGGTGTCCAAGACCTACCTGGCCACCGTGAACGGCGAGGTCCGCAATCGCGAGGTCGGCAAGCAGCTCAAGGACGGCGTCGAGCTCGAGGACGGGCCCGCGTCGGTGGACAAGTTCCAGGTGCTCGAGGTCGGCAACGGCAAGTCGCTGGTGAAGGTGGTGCTGCACGAGGGTCGCAAGCACATCGTGCGCCGCCTGCTGGACGCCGTCGGGCATCCGGTGACCGCGCTGGTGCGCACGCACGTCGGGCCGATCGCGCTCGGTGATCAGCGGCCGGGCACGCTGCGCGTGCTGGGCCGGGACGAGGTCGGGAAGCTCTACGAGGCGGTGTCGTTGTGAACGGTGTGGGATCTCTGATCGATACGGCCGGCGCGCTGACCGGTTCCGCGCAGCTGGTCGTGGCCATGGACGGCCCGTCGGGCACCGGCAAGTCGAGCGTGTCGCGCATGCTCGCGACCCGGCTCGAGGCCAGCTACCTCGACACCGGCGCCATGTACCGGGTGGCGACGCTGCGCGTGCTGCGCAGCGGCGTGGACCTGGACGACGCGGCCGCCATCGCGATCGCGGTGAAGGAACTGCCGCTGACCATCGGCACCGATCCGAGTCGGGAGGTCATCCTGCTCGACGGTGAGGACGTCTCCGGTGAGATCCGCGGCAACGCGGTCACCCAGGCGGTGTCCGCGGTGTCGGCGGTGCCCGAGGTGCGCGAGCAGCTGGTCGCGTTGCAGCGGGAGCTGACGGCGGCGGCGGGTCGAATCGTGGTGGAGGGCCGGGACATCGGCACCACTGTGCTGCCCGCGGCGGACGTGAAGATCTATCTGACCGCGTCGGCCGAGGCCCGCGCGCAGCGCCGCAACGCGCAGAACATCGCCGAGGGGCGGGGTGACGATTTCGCGGGCGTGCTGGCCGATGTGCAGCGCCGCGACACCCTGGACTCGACGCGCAAGGTGTCGCCGCTGCGTCCCGCCGAGGACGCGGAGCTGGTCGACACCAGCGAACTGAACAAGGACGAGGTCATCGACGAGCTGTATCGCGTGGTGGCCGCACGGATTTCGGCGGGAGGCGCGCAGTGACGCAGGACACCTTCGCCGGTGATGGGATCTGGTCGGACGAATCCGACTGGGACATCGCCGAATTCGAGGGCGAGCAGGACGCCGAGCACGTTCCGCTGCCGACGGTGGCCATTGTCGGCCGCCCCAATGTCGGCAAGTCGACCTTGGTGAACCGGATCCTGGGCCGCCGCGAGGCGGTCGTGGAGGACATTCCGGGCGTGACCCGGGACCGGATCTCCTACGAGGCCACCTGGGCCGGTCGCCGATTCCTGGTGCAGGACACCGGCGGCTGGTCGCCCGATGCCAAGGGGCTGCAGCAGTCGGTGGCCCGGCAGGCCGAGGTCGCCATGAACACCGCCGACGCGATCGTCGTGGTGGTGGATGTGACCACCGGCGCGACCTCCGCCGACGAGGCGGTGGCGAAGACGCTGCGGCGCAGCAAGACTCCGGTCATCCTGGTCGCCAACAAGGTCGACAACCAGAAGCTGGAGGCCGACGCCGCCGAGCTGTGGTCGATGGGTCTGGGTGAGCCGCACATGATCTCGGCCGCACACGGTCGCGGTACCGGTGATCTGCTGGACGAGATTCTGGCGAAGCTGCCCGAGACTCCCCGCGAGGGCACGGGTCTGCACGGCGGTCCGCGCCGTGTGGCGTTGGTCGGCAAGCCGAACGTGGGCAAGTCGTCGCTGCTGAACAAGCTCGTCGGCGAGGAACGGTCGGTGGTCCACAATGTCGCGGGCACCACCGTCGACCCGGTCGACTCGCTGGTCGAATTGGGCGGCAAGCCGTGGCGTTTCGTGGATACCGCGGGTCTGCGCCGCAAGGTGAGCAATGCCTCGGGCCACGAGTTCTACGCCTCGCTGCGCACCAAGGGCGCGATCGAGGCGGCCGAGGTGGCGGTCATGCTGATCGACGCCTCGGAGCCGGTCACCGAGCAGGACCTGCGGGTGATCTCCATGGTGGCCGAGACCGGCCGCGCCCTGGTGATCGCCTACAACAAGTGGGATCTGGTCGACGAGGATCGCCGCGAGATGCTCGAGCGCGAGATCGACCGCGAGATGGTCCAGGTCCGCTGGGCCCAGCGCGTCAATATCTCCGCGCACACCGGTCGCGCGGTGCAGAAGCTGGTCCCCGCCATGGAGACCGCGCTGGAGTCGTGGGACAAGCGCATCTCCACCGGCCGCCTGAACAACTGGCTCAAGGAGGTCATCGCCGCCACGCCGCCGCCGATGCGCGGCGGCCGCCTCCCGCGAGTCCTGTTCGCCACCCAGGCGTCCACCCGGCCGCCGACGTTCGTGCTCTTCACCACCGGCTTCCTCGAGGCGGGCTACCGCCGCTTCATCGAGCGGAAGCTGCGCGAGGAGTTCAACTTCGACGGGTCGCCGGTCCGGGTCAATGTACGCGTCCGCGAGAAGCGCGACCGCAAGAAGTAACCCGACCCACCCTCGGCATCGGCCCGGGCGACGGCATCCGCGTCGCCCGGGCCGATCCGTCTGTCTAGAGGGCCATCTTGCCGTTGTCGACGGTGTAGACGGCGCCGTGCACGGCCGAGGCTTCATCGGAGCACAGGAAGCTGATGATATTGGCGACCTGCGCGGGTTCCATGAGGCCGCGGGGGCTGGCGGTCTTCAGGATGAGCTGGTAGTCGGGCTCGTCGGGGAAGGTGAAGTTCTCGAGCATCGGCGTGATCATGCCGCCGGGGCAGACCGCGTTGATGCGGATGCCGGCGCCGTCGAACTCCAGCGCCATGGCCCGGGTGAGGCCGATGAGGCCGTGCTTGGCGGCGCAGTAGCCCGCCGAATAGGCCTGGCCCTCCACGCCCGCGATGGAGGCCACGTTGACGATGCAGCCGGTGCGTTCGAGCAGGTGGGGGAGGCCGGCGCGGGACAGGAAGAAGGGCGCGCTGAGGTTGACGGCGAGGTCGTGCTGCCATTCCTCGTCGGTGACCTGACCGGTGTGGCGCATGGTGTGCGCGCCCGCGGCGTTGACCAGGATGTCGAGGCCGCCGAAGCGGTCGACGCAGGCCCGCACCACCTGATCGGCCGCCGCCGGATCGGCGAGATCGGCGGCGTGCCAGGCGGTGTCGGGTCCGTCGAAGGTGTCCTTCAGGCGCGCCTCGTCGCGGCCGACGCCGAGCACGCGCGCACCGCCCGCGATCAGCTGCTGCGCCACGGCCCGGCCGAGGCCGGAGGAGGCTCCGGTCACCACCGCGACCTTGCCGTCGAATCGACCGCCACCATTGCCCGACATACCCGTCTCCCATCGATCGCCGGGTGGCCGGAAGCCGCCGCCCGCTGAAACGGGTTCTAAATTAGCCGGGTGGCGCGGCCGGGGCGACCGCGCCATCCGGGGTGTGGGTCAGACCAGTTCGGGGACGCGGAGGTGGGCGAGAGCCAGTTCGAACTCGGCGACCTCGGTGACCGCGATGCCGGCCTGGGCGGTGGCGGCGGCCCGCAGGTCCGCGGCTGCCTGGGCGGTGCGGGCCAGGGCCTCGGCGCTCTCGAAGGTGGCGCAGGAGACGCCGCGCCCGGCGGTGCGGTCGACCAGCAGGCTGACGCTGCAGAAGCCGTCCATCTGCTCCATCGAGGGTATTGCCATCGAACGGAAGACGTTGATCGCCGAATCGATGCGATCGGCGTCGGCCCGGGTCCAGGTCAGGCGGGCGCAGGCGCCCTCCTCCGAGTGGTGCAGGCGGTGCAGGGTGGAGATCTCCCACTCCTCGATGAGGGGGCCGTCGCCGCCGAAGTAGTCCCGCGCGCGGTTGCGCAGCGGGCGCACCCGGCTGGCGCTGTCGTGCATCGCGTTCTCGGACTCCCACGCGGTGGTGACGATGCAGCGGCCGGACTCACGGTCCACCAGCAGCGACAGACCCACCCAGCCGGGCATGCCGGCCAGTTCGGACATCACTTCATCGCGCATGAACGCAATCCCGGGATCGATAGAGGACAGCTGCGCTTGAATCGTGTTAGAGCGTGCGAACACGTTCGATCCACCTCCTCGGTTACGGGGGCAGCGCCCGGGGTGACGCCACCGACGCCTCCCAGCCTGCTCCAGCCCGTTCGCCGTGGCAATACCGGGGCATACCTGGAGCAAACGGACGGGGTGCGCGGCCTGTCGCCGGGTGCGCCGGGCGAGCGCCGGACGGCGGCATCGCCGTGGTCCGCGGCGTCGGCCGAACCCCTCCCGGGCGTCGCGCGAACCCGCGCCGGGGAGCTGAGCCGGCGGGTTCGAGCGGGTAAGGTTCGGGGGAATGTGCGGGGTGTGAAGGGCCGAATTGTGCGTGCGGGTACGGAATTCGCGGGGTATCTGATCGAGCGGAAGCTCGGCGGGGGCGGGATGGGGGAGGTCTTTCTCGCCCGGCATCCGCGGCTGCCCCGGCTGGTGGCGATCAAGGTGCTGGCGCGGGAGTTGGTGACGCAGCTCGAGACGCGGGCCCGGTTCGAGCGGGAAGCCGAACTCGTTGCGCGGCTGGATCATCCGAATATCGTGGGCGTGCTGGATCGCGGCGTGTCGGGCGGGCGGCTGTGGATCGCCATGCAGTATGTGGACGGCGGCGACGCCTCCGCGCTGGACCCCTTCACCCTGCCCGCCGCCGAGGCAGTGCGGATCATCGGGGAGACGGCCAAGGCGCTGGACTACGCGCATTCGATGGGCGTGATCCACCGGGACGTGAAGCCCGCCAATATCCTGCTCAGCCGCGACGCCGCCGGGCAGGAACGCCGAATTCTGCTGACCGATTTCGGAATCGGGCGGTTGCGCGACGATTCCGCGCAGATTACCCGCACCGGGATGCTGTCCGCGACCATCACCTATGCGTCGCCGGAGCAACTGTCCGGGGCCGCGCTGGATCAGCGGTCGGACCAGTATTCGCTGGCCTGCACCCTGTTTCGGCTGTTCACGGGGTCCACGCCGTATCAGGCGGAGACGGCGGCCGCGGTGGTCGCGGGGCACCTGCAGCATCCGGTGCCGAAGGTGACCGATCGGCGGCTCGAGCTGCCCGCCGCGCTGGACGCGGTGTTCGCGCGGGGGCTGGCCAAGCGGCCGGAGGATCGGTTCGACAGCTGCCGGGACTTCGCCGACGCTGCGGCGCAAGCGCTTTCGGGTGTCTCGGAGTCGACCGTCCCGCCGCGGACGGTGGCCGGGACGCCGCGGCCGGGAGCGGCGACGATCGGTTCGACGGATGCCACGGCCGCGACGGTCACGCTGTCACGCGGCGGCGACCCCACCATGCTCGACGATCCGCGATTGCGACCGGAGCCGGTGACCGCCGCCCGGGTGCGGTCCGGTCGATGGCTGGCGGCGGGAGTCGGCGCGCTGGTGGTCGCCGTGGCGGCGGCGGCGGGAATCATCTGGGCGGCACAGGGTTCCGGGCCGTCCGGCCGCGCCGATCCGGTGAGCGTGGCCGGTCCCTTCACGGCCACCTACCCGGGTTTCGTGCCGCTGACCCAGATCGACGGGCTCGGCGCCAAGGTGGCCGCGCCGGTGTCGGTGGCCGACCCCGCCAATGACGGCCGCCTGCCGTGCGACGCGGCGACCATCGCGGCGGCGCTCCCGTTGACCGGCTCGGACGCCGCGCTCGGCCGTACTGTGCTGGGCGCGGTGAAGCTGGCCGTCGATCAGTTCGTGAAGGGCGGAAACCCGCAGGGCGGCAACAAGGTCTGCCCGATCACGGTGCGCGAGTTCGACACCGCCGGGGATCAGGCGAGGGCGGCGCGGGTCGCCGAGCAGATCGCCGCCGACGACTCGGTGGTGGCGGTGATCGGTCCGGCGCTGTCGAAGGAGGTCATGGCCGCCGGGAAGACCTCCGACGCGGCCGGGCTGCCGTTCCTCACCCCGGTCGCGACGAATCCGCTGCTGGCGCAGTCGGGGTGGAGCGGCTTCTTCCGCGGCTTGGCCAATGACAATGCCGAGGGCCCGGCGCTGGGGCGATACCTCACCAATACCGCCCGGTTCTCCCGGGTTTGCGTGGTCCGTGACAGCGGCGGCGGTTTCGGGGTGTCGCTGGCGGGCGCGGTGGTGGAGGGCCTCGGCCCGGCCTCGGTGCCGGCGTGCGAGGTCAGCGTCGATCTCGGCGGCGATACCCAGCAGGCCGTGTCCGCCATCGCCGCCGTGAACCCGGACGCGGTGTTCTACGCGGGCTATCCGGCCGCCGCCGCGACCCTGCTGGCGAAGCTTCGGAAAGCCGATGTCACAGCGACTTTCGTCCTCGGCGACGGCAGTTACGACCCCGCGTTCAAGTCCGCCGCCGGGTCGGCGGCCTCCGGCACCGTGGTGGCGTGTCAGTGCGGGCCCACCACGCAGCGCTTCCTCGACGAGTATCGCGACGCCACCGGGACCGCCGCGAATCCGTACGCCGTCGAGGCCTACGACCTCACCGCGATCGTGCTGCGGGGCATCGTGTCCGGGCACGGCGGCCGCACCGAATTGCGTGACTACCTGCACGGCTATCACGGCGACGGCCTGGCCCACACGTATGCCTGGTCCACCGGCGGCGAACCGGCCGAGCCGCGGATCTGGCTGTACCGGCTCGCCTAGTCCGTTCGCTCGGATTCGGGGGCAAGGGGTTTCGGCGGCTCGTCGCGTTCCGGCCGCAGGCGGCGCAGGAGCAGCATGGCCGCCAGGCAGCCGGCGCCGAGGCCGATGGCCGTCCACGCGGCGCGGTCACCGGCCGTGCTGACGCGGTCGGGCAAGGACGGCAGCACGTCGCAGCCCCGGTATTCCAGGGTGAGCGCCGCGGTCGGGACCAGCACGACGCCCAGTCCCAGGACGGTGCTCGCGGCCAGGCGGGTGGTGACCGCGCCGAAGCTGTATCCCGCCAGTCCCGCGTAGAGGCACGCGCCGAGCAGCGCGGCCCACGAATCATGGTGCTGCGCGCCGGAAGCCAGCAGCGCGAAGACCGACAGCCCGATGCTCGCCGCGACGGCGGCCACCGGCTGCGGCCGGGGCAGCAGGACGCCGGCGAACAGTCCGAGCGCCATGATCACGAGCACCGGCGCGAGTTTCCAATGGGCGTGGACGGTCGCGAGGGCGCCGCCGGTCGCGGTGAGCGATACCGCGAGCAGCGTGAGGGTGCCGTCGCGGCCCGGCAGCAACAGGGCCGCGATCAGCGCGGCCGCGACCACGGCGACGAGCCAGGCGGTAATGGCGATCCAGCTCTTGGTGCCCGGGGTGAGGCGTTCGGAGACCACCGCGATGGTCGTGATCACCACCGCCGCCGCCACGATCGGCGCGAACGGCAGCTGCACGGACGTCGGATGCGTGGCGCCGGTCCGTCCGCAGACCACCGCGCACACCGCGAGCAACGCCGCCGCCAGCACCGCCAGCCAGTCCGGCGGCAGATCCACGAAGGCGCGTTCGAGCACCGACAGGTTCCCGTTCTCGGCGGCGATGGTCTCGATGTGGCGTCCGAGCAGGACACCGGTGAGCCCGCCGAGCAGGTAGCCGACCGCGGGCGGCCGGTACCGTAGGGCCGCCGCCCCGGCCGCGCCCAGCAGCACGCCGCCGGCGAGCGAGTCGAGGAAGTTGGCGGTGGCCAGGGTGGCGGAGGTGGAACTGACCAGCAGGTGGTCGGTGGCCAGGACCAGCGCCGCGAACGCGCCGGTGGCCCATGCGGTCCGGTCGCCGAGCATGCGCACGAGGACAGCGGCCACCACGGCGAACACCGCGCCCGTGGCGGTGGCCCGGGGCACGGTGATGGTCAGCACCGTCATCTGCATGGCGGACGAGTCGGTGCCGCACCCGGCGTCGTAGGGCACGATCAAGGCCATGCCCGCGACCGCGGCGGCGATGCCTCCGCCCAGTGTGTCGAGGGCCGCGCGATAGCGCTGCACGGGCGGCTCCCTGGAGTCGAAGTGACAGAACAGTTACCGTGCGGCAACCGTAACAGTGCGTGGGCTCGCCGGGACAGTGCGCGGGCTCAGCGGGCGGGGCGGCGGGCCGCCCGGTCCACCGCGAAATCGCGGAACCGGCGTACCGCCTCCGACGGTGTCGCGGTCGCCGACCAGATCAGCCCCACATCGCGCGAAGCCCCGGCGTCGGCGAGCGGGACGACGGCCAGGTCCGGCGGCGACGGTTCCTCGGCGGGCACCAGCGCCACCCCGAGCCCGGCCGCCACCAGTCCCCGCACCGTCACCAGGTCACTGGTCTCGAAGGCTATGCGCGGCCGGATCCCGGCCGCCGCGCACAGGTCGTCGAAGATGCGCCGCATCCCGAATCCCGGATGCATGGTGATGAATTCGGCGTCGGCGAGCTCGCTCAGCCGGGTCCGGCGCTGCCCGGCCAGCCGGTGATCGGCGGGAACCGCCAGCACCAGCGGCTGATTCAGCAGCGTGTGCCACCCGATGCCGGGCTCGCTCGGCCGCGGCGACACCAGCGCCAGATCGGCTTCCCCGTCGAGGACCTGGCGGGTGATCGTCTCGGCCGCGCCCTGGAACAGCCCGAAGTCGACCCGTCCGGCCCCGCGCCGGAATTCGGCGATCAACTCCGGCGCCAGCCGACTGCCGAAGGAATGCAGGAACGACAGCCGCACCACCCCCTTGGCCGGATTGACCCGGTCGGCGACGGCCTGCTCCCCGGCCCGCAGTTCCGCGCGGGCGCGGCGGGCGTGCTCGTAGTACAGGCGGCCGTACTCGTTGAGCCGGATGCGCTTCCCGTGCCGATCGAACAGGGGAGCGCCCAGCCGCCGCTCCAACCGGGCGAGCATCCGCGACAGCGTCGGCTGGGCCAGATGCAATCGGTCGGCCGCCCCGCTCACATTCTCGGTTTCGGCGAGTGTCGTGAACCACTCCAGATCCGCGCCGAGCACACCGCCTCCTCGCTATATACCGCAGTGGCATGAGCCTACCGACCATCATGCATTTCCGATCTAAGCGCCGGTCACCCACCCTGGATCCGTAACCGATCCACCGTGGGAGGACCCGATGACCAGCGCCGATCAGCCATCGAGCACACCGCGTCCGATCGGCGCCCCCACGGCCGCCGTGACCATCGCGCCCGCGCCCGATCCGGGGTCCATCGCCCAGCGCGAGCTCATCCCGTCGGACCAACACGTCGCCTCCAGCGAACGCCCGGAGCCGGACGGGTCCGCCGAGTTCGCCGGAGCCCACGAGAAGCGGGTCACCGTGGCGCTTTTCGCGGCCGGGCTGACCACCTTCGCGGCCATGTACTCCACCCAGTCGCTGCTGCCGAGCCTGTCGGCGGCGTTCGCGGTGCCGCCCGCGCACGCGGCGCTGGCGGTGTCGCTGACCACGGGATTCCTTGCGCTGGCGATCATTCCGGTGGGTGTGCTGTCGGCGCGGATCGGCCGGACCCGGGTGCTGATCGGGTCGGCGGTGGCGGCCGCGGCGCTCGGGCTGCTGCTGCCGTTGTGCCCGACGTTGGACACGCTGCTGGCGGTGCGCGCGGTGCAGGGTGTCGCGCTGGCCGGGGTGCCCGCGGTGGCGATGGCGTATCTGGCCGAGGAGGTCGGCGCCGGCGGGCTGGGTTCGGCGATGGGGGTGTACATCGCGGGGACGAGTATCGGTGGACTGTCGGGCCGGTTGATCCCGTCGCTCGCGCTCGGGCTGACGTCGTGGCGGTGGGCGGAGTTGACGGTGTCGCTGGCGGTGGCGGCGGGCGCGGTGTGGTTCGCGCGGACGCTGCCCGCCTCACGCGGATTCGCCGCTCGCCCGGCCGGTTTCGGGACGCCGCTCGGTGATCTCGCCCGGCAGGTGCGCGCTCCACGCCCGGCCGCGCTGTTCGGGCTGGCCTTCCTGCTCATGGGCAGTTTCGTGTCGATCTACAACTACCTCGGCTACCGGCTGACCCACCGCCCCTTCGGCCTGTCCGAGGCGGTGGTCGGTCTGGTGTTCGTGCTGTACCTCGCGGGCACGGCGGCGTCGGCCTACGCGGGCCGGCTCGCCGATCGCCGTGGCCACCACCGGATCCTGGTCGTCTCGCTGGCCCTGATGGTCGTCGGCCTGGCCGTGACCATCCCGGACCACCTGAGCACGGTGCTGATCGGCATCCTGCTGCTCACCACCGGGTTCTTCGGCGCGCACACCGCGGCCAGCGCCTGGGTCGGCGCGCTGGCCGAGAACCGCGGCGCCGCATCGTCTCTCTACATGTTCGCGTACTACCTGGGCAGCGCGGTGGTCGGCAGCGCGGCCGGGATCGCCTACGCGGCGGGCGGCTGGATCGGCCTGGTGGCTTGCGTGGCAGTGCTTTTCGCGGTCGCCGCGCTGCTCACCGCCGCGCTGTCGCCCCGGGGCCCCGAGCGTGCCGGGACCCCGGAGCCGCGGCTGTCAGGGCAGCGGGTTGGCGTTCAGCAGTGACCACATGCGGTTGTTGACGTCGGTCGCGGCCGCCGAGCCCGGGGTGGGCCACAGGTGAGCCTTCGCCGCGTCATCGGTGGTGTGGTACAGCCGGTACAGCACCTGGGTGCCCGACGCGCACGAGTAGCGCTCGCCCTTCACCACCGCGGTGCCGGTCTCCGAGGCCGGGGTGGCTCCGCAACCGTCCTTGGTACGCCACAGGTCTCGATGCTGCTCGGCGACGATCTGCCACACGATGGGGTCGTTGTCGTTGAGCATCACGCCGAACGACAGCTTGCGGGTGGTCGGGCAGTCGTTGGCGTCCCACGCGCCGCTGGGCCCGGCCCACACCGCGGCCGAGGCCACCAGATCCGAGGCGGAGCACGCCATCCGGGAGGTCATCTGCCCGCCGTTGGAATGCCCGATGAAGTGCACGCGCTTGGGGTTCACGCAGTAGTCGTTGCCGATGGCGTGGACCAGGCTGCGCAGGAACGGAACGTCGTTGGCGGGGTTGGAGGCGCTGAACTCCCAGGCCCACTTGTCCGCCGCGCCGTCGTTCTTGCCGCCCTGGGGGTAGGCGACGATGAACTTCTTGCTCTGCGCGACCGCGGTCCAGCCGGTGGCGGTTTCGAAGTGCGTCGGATTGTCCTGACCGCCGTGCAGCGCGACCACCAGCGGCGCGGCTCCGCTCAGCCCGGACGGCACGAAGAGCCGGAAGGGACGGTCGACCCCGCTCTTGTCGGGCAGGGTCAGCGCGAGGGTGCCGCCGGTGGCCGCGCTCGAGCATCCGGCGGGTGAAGGCGGCAAGGGGTCGTCGCAGGTCAGACCGCACGGGGGCAGGCCGACCGCGTTCGCGGGGGCGGCCGCGACACCGGTCATCGAGAGTGCGAACAGTGCTCCGACCGCGGCCATCGCCAGCGCTCTGAATCTGAGCCTCACTGTAATCACCTGTCTGTCAAGCAGTTTCGTGGGACTGTAGCGACAAGAGATCTTTTCGTTCAGGCTCTCGAGCTGATATAGCTGGAATCTGCTAGCGCGCCGGCACGGGCCGATGGCCTACCGTGCGCCGGTGTTCGCGTCGATGAAGACTTGGTAACCGTCCAGCAGCCGGTCCAGCGCGAACCCGAAATCGGCTTCCTCCCAGTGCATGTCGTCGCTCTCGAAGGCGCGATTGGTGAGCGCGCTGGTGACGGCGGGGAAGCGCCGCGGGTCGAGGACGGAGGTGAGGATGCCGGTGTAGTCCTGATCCTCGCTCTGGCGGATGGCGTCGCGCAGGAACCGGGTGCGGCCGATCACGTAGATCGAGAGGTTCACCAGCAGTTGGAGTTTGAGCGCCTCGGGGATGTCGACCTCGGCGAGGGCGTTCATGCCGGTCTCCAGCCAGGCCATATTGTTCGGGCCGAGCGGGGGAGTGGTCATCGGGATGTCGAGCCACCAGTCGTGGGCGCGGATGGCGTGGAACTCGGCCCAGGCCCAGGCTTCCAGTCCGGCGCGCCAGCCCGCGGGCAGTTCCGGGGTGTGGTCGAAGATGCGGTCGTACAGCAGCACCACGAGGGTCTCCTTGCTGTCGACGTAGCGGTACAGCGACATGGTGGTGAAGCCGAGCTCCTTGGCGACCCGCGCCATGGACAGCGCCGCGTAGCCCTCGGTGTCGGCGATGGTCATGGCCGTGGCGAGGATCTGCTCGAGGCTCATGCCGCGCCGGGGTCCCCGGCTGCCCGCCTCGTCCAGATCCCAGAGCAGTTTCACCGATTTGGGCAGGGCTTGCGGCTCGGGCGTCATCGGACCTCCTGTCGTGGGTTCGGTTTCCATCTTGCGGCATCGAAGAAACTGTGTAGCCTATAAACAGAGTGTATGGCATACACAGTTTATGAACGGAGCTCTCCATGACCACATCCGGATCGGGGCCCGCCATCGAGGTGAGCGGCCTCGTCAAAGCCTTCGGCGACCAGCCCGTACTGCGGGGCATCGACGTCACCGTGCCCGCCGGGACGGTGTTCTCCCTGCTCGGCCCCAACGGCGCGGGCAAGACCACCATGGTCCGCATCCTCACCACCCTCGAACGCGCCGATGGGGGAGTGCTGCGGGTCGGTGGCCACGACACCGTGCGCGAGGCCGACACCGTGCGCGCGGCCATCGGCGTCACCGGGCAGTTCGCGGCGGTCGACGAGATCCTCACCGGTGCGGAGAACCTGCGGCTCATGGGGCGGCTGCTGCACCTCGGATCCCGCGAGACCGCCCGGCGCACAGCGCGACTGCTGGAGCAGTTCGAGCTCACCGAGGCCGCCGGCAAGCGCGCGGGCTCCTATTCCGGCGGCATGCGGCGACGCCTCGACATCGCCATGAGCCTGATGGGGCAGCCCCGCATCGTCTTCCTCGACGAGCCCACCACCGGACTGGACCCGCGCAGCCGCCGCGAACTGTGGCGGGTGATCCGCGGCCTGGTGGCCGACGGCGTCACCATCTTCCTCACCACCCAGTATCTGGAGGAGGCCGACCAGTTGGCCGACCGCATCGCGGTGCTCGACGGCGGCCGCATCGTGGCCGACGGGCGCGCCGAGGAGCTGAAGCGCCTGGTGCCGGGCGGGCATCTGCGGCTGGGCTTCGCCGACGAGCACGGGCTGGCGGCGGCCGCGCGAGCGCTGCCGGTGGCCGAGATCGACGGCGAGGAGCTGGCCTTGCGGGTGCCCTCGGACGGCAGTGTCGGCGATATCCGCAAGCTGCTCGACCATTTCGACGATCACGCCGTGGCCATCGACCACTTGTCCATTCACACACCCGATCTCGACGACGTCTTCTTCGCCCTCACCGGCAATACCGTGAAAGGCGCTGCGTAATGCGTACTCTCGTGCACTCCGCCCAGGACTCCGCCACCATGGTCGGCCGCAATCTGCGCCACACCCTGCGCAGTCCGGACACCATGATCATGACCATCGCCGTGCCGGTCAGCATTCTGCTGATGTTCGTGTACGTATTCGGCGGCGCGATGAATGTCGGCGGGTCCTATATCGACTACGTGGTGCCCGGAATCATTCTGCTGTGCGCGGGATTCGGCTCAGGCGCGACCGCGGTGGCGGTGGCCACCGATACCCACAGCGGCATCGTGGACCGGTTCCGCGCCATGGCCGTCTCCCGCAACTCGGTGCTGACCGGGCACGTGCTGGAGAGCGTGCTGCGCAATCTGCTCACCAGTTCGCTGGTGGTGCTGGTGGCCGTGGCGCTCGGCTTCCGGCCCACCGCGGACCCGCTGCGCTGGCTGGCGGTGGCGGGCGTGCTGGCCTGCTTCGTGGTGGCGCTGTCCTGGATCGCGGCCGCGCTCGGGCTGCTGGCCTCGAATCCCGAGGCGGCCAATGGTTTCATGTTCTTCTTCATGTTCCTGCCCTACGTGAGCAGCGCGTTCGTGCCGACCCAGACCCTGCCGAGCTGGCTGCGCGGTTTCGCGGCGCACCAACCGGTCACCTCCGTCACCGAGACGGTGCGTGGTCTGCTGATGGGTACGCCGGTGGGGGATTCCGCGCCGACCGCGCTGGCGTGGTGCGCGGGTCTGGCCCTGGCCGGGTACCTCGCGGCGGGCGCGCTGTCCCGTCGCCGAACCACCTCCTGAGATATGTCTACGCCGATATGCGCATCTACGCATGGCATCTCGGGTGAGCCATCTTAAGGCGAATGCGGTGTGCGGAACCGGGGCAGTGAGATGAATGTTGGGTTTCGCACACTTCCTAACAAGCAAACGCTTGGGTTGATAACGTCGATGGTGCAGGAGGACGGTGACGGGCATCTGTCGCAACGCAGCGACGTCCGTACGCTGAACCGGACCGCGCATGCGCGGCCGTCGGAGCTAATCAATGGGGATCTGACCCGGGGGCAATTCAATTCGGCTCGACGTTGTTTCGAAAGCGTCGTGCGATGTCGTTGCGTGCTGCCCGTCCCCGGCAAAGCAATCGACAGGAATGGCTCATGACCGAGAACAAGGTAATCCCCGACCCGAACCACCCGCTGCTTCCGCTCGCGCGGGCCTACACCGACTACTTCACGCCCACCGTGGTCGGCGTGGAGAATCTGCCGACTTCCGGCCCGGCGCTGGTGATCGGCAATCACTCGTCCATCTACTGGGCCCCGGAGGTGTGGATCACCTTCATGGCCATGCTGGAGCACCGCCCCGACGAGCCCAGCTACGGCGTCGCCCACGACATCCTGCTGCGCGCACCGGTTCTCGGTGACAGCCTGCGCCAGTTCGGCGTCATCGCGGCATCGAAGGAATCCGCCGCCAAGGGGCTCAAGGACGGCGGCGCGGTCATGGTCTACCCCGGCGGCGACTGGGAGGCGTGCCGCCCGTGGACCGATCGCGGCAAGATCGACTTCGCCGATCGCAAGGGCTTCATCCGGCTCGCACTGGAATTGGGGGTTCCGGTGATTCCCGCGGTAGCCAACGGCGGCCACGACTCGATCTTCGTGCTCAGCCGCGGCGAGCGCACCGCCAAGCTGCTGCAGCTCGACAAGCTGGTGCGCGCCAAGGTGTTTCCGTACACGCTGGGCCTGCCCTTCGGCATCGCCCCGATCCTGCCGCAGCTGCCGCTGCCGGCCTCGGTGACGGTCAGCTTCCTGCCCGCCCTGGACTGGTCCACCGAGCCCGGCGACCCGGATGACACCGCTACGGTCGACGACTACTACACCCGCACGGTCTCGACCATGCAGACCGAGCTGGACCGGCTGCGCACCGAGACCCCGAACCCGGTGGTCGCGGGCCTCAAGAAGCACGCGGCGGGCCTGCCCGGACCGCTGAAGGGTCTCGCCGACCTGCTGTGAGCGCGCGGATTCGCTGTAGGGGGACAGCGGATTTCGCCGGATGAGCCATCGAGGATGCCGTACGCGGGCCGGAGCCGCGGGCGGCATCCTCGTCTCGTATTCGGCCCCGGCTTCGCTCCGGCGCTGCGGACACGCTCCGGCCGCCCGATGTGGTTAACTCGCGGCAAGCGCCCGGGCGGCGACTGCCCGGGCCTCGAGCCGGGCGTCCGGAACGCATCCACCGTCCCCGGACGTTGCCTCAGGGAGCCGAGAGGGTGGAAGACATGGCGCGCCTTGTGCATTCGGTAGGCCCCGCGCTGGCGGCGGTGGGGGCGCTCGCGGTGGCGCTGGTGGTGCCGCCCCTGCTGTCGGACGCCGTGCCGACCCGTGTGACCGACCTGGCCGAGGGGACCGGCATCACGCTGACCGCCTCCGGCATAGGCGCGGTGCACGGCGGCGACGATCCCGCCAACGCCGTCTTCTTCCGGGTGCCCGAGCCGATGCGGCGGCAGGCGACCGGTGACGAATCGGTCGTGATCCTGAAATCCGAGGACGGCGAGCGGCGGCTGTCGGTGTCGGTGACCGACGGCATCACCGATTTCCCCACGGCCGCACCCCGCATGCTCCTACCCCTGCGCGCGGCGGGCGTGGCCGCGCGCTTCGACGGGGGAGTCGTCGACGAAGGCGAATTCCACGGTCTCACCTGCGAATTGCCCGACAAGCCGGGTGGCGTGTGCGCGGTGGTTGCGAGCGGCGACGTGGGCGTCACCCTCCTGGCCACCGGCCCCACCCGCGAGGCGGGCCTCCAGTTGATCACCGAGGTGCTGAGCTCCGGCAAGGCGGTGGAGGCATGAGCTGGTTCCAGCCGCGTTCGGCATTGTTCTGGGTCTACTGCGTGGCGGTGGTGATGGGTCCGCTGCTGTTCCTGCTGCAGGCGGCGGGGCAGGTGTGGTTCGCGGGGGCGGCGGCGCTGGCGGCGCTGCCGATCACGGCGCTCACCCTGCTGGTGATCGGGCGGATCCTGTTCGCGCTGGACCCTTTCCGGGCGCGGCGCCACCTGATGGCTCCCCTGGTGATGGGCGCGATCTGGGGTGCGACGGTGTGGACCGGGCTGGCCATGTGGGCCAATGACCATCTGAGCCGGGCGGTCACGAATCTGTTCGGGGACCGGTTCGCGATCAGCTGGAGTGCCGCGATCACCGCGCCGATCGACGAGGAGTACATCAAGGCGATCGGTATCGCGGTGTTGGCATTGCTGTTCCGGTCGCGGCTGACCCGGCCCATGCACGGACTGCTGCTGGGCGCGGCGGTCGGGCTGGGCGCGCAGATCGCGGAGGACTGCCTCTACAGCACGCAGACCGCGTTGTCGTCGCCGCAGACGCCGGTGGCGGACGTGCTGCTGGTGGCGGTGCTGCGGCTGGTCACCGCGCTCACCTCGCACTGGGCCATGTCGGCGCTGGCGGGGGTGGGGATCGTGGTGGCGCTGGTCCGTTCGGACCGGTCGTGGCTGTGGCGGTTCGGGGTGTTCGCCGTGTTCTACGGGCTGGCGTTCACCATGCACGTGCTCTTCGACGCCCCGCGCCCGCCGGGCCCGCCCTTGGTCTCGACCTACCTGCCGATCCTCATCGACCTGGTCATTTTCGCCCTGGCGTACGCCTGGGTGCTGGCGAGCGAGCGGCGCTGGTTCCGCGGGCTCATCGCCCGCCCGGCCGCGCGCGCCATCGGGTCGGAGGCGGCGCTGGCCCCGCTGCTCACCTACCACCGCCGCCGCGAAGCCCGTGCGGCGCTGCGGCATTCGACCGGCTGGACGCGCAAGCAGGCCCTGGTGTACGAGCGTGATCTGGTGGATCGCATCACCGATTTGGATACCTCCGGGCAACCCCGGTTGACAGGTGATGTCGGTCCCGGATCGGGCGGGTTCCCGCAGGGCAGGGTGGTCCGTTACCACTGGTAAGCGTTTTAACGCGTGCCGGTGACCTGCGTCGAGATAACTGGACGCTAGCGTGGGTCAGTATGAGTGAGGGTCAGACGCCGCCCGCCGACCCCGCGCGTCGGCCGGTGGACGAGTTGCTGGAGCGTCGTCAGCAAGCGCTGTGCAACTACCTCGACGCGAGCGCCGACATCGCCGGCACCCGGATCCGCGCGAACCTGAACGGGTGGCACAAGTGGCTGAGCAAGCTGCCCGGCTCGCCGACCGCTCGCGCCACGGCTCGCCGGGACGCGCTGATGCGGGATCTGGCCGTGCACGGTGTCGGCGCGGACGATCATCGCTGGGGTGTGCTGTCGGGCGGATTCGTGCGCAGTCTCGGCGCGCCGCTGTGCCTGGAGGACACCCTCGCCGAGCTGACGGAGCGCCACAGCGCCGAGCACCCGCACTGGACACGCCGCCTGGAGGCGCTGGCGCGCGCGACCGGGGAGGCCCGCCCGATGGCCGCGGTGGGGGATCGGGCCGTGGTCGCCGACCTCACCGAGGAGCTGCTCGCCATCACCCGCTCCGCCCCCGATGACGCCGCGCGGCAACGGCTTTCCGATCACCTGCCCGGCGTCCTGCGGCCGGTGCCGTCCGACATCGAGTCGCTGCGCCGCGACGACAACCTCGCCGAGGTGGTCTTCGACGTCTACGCCGACACCATCAAGCTCGACAACATCACCGTCAATCCGGAACTGCGCGGCACCGGCCTGGGCACCGCGATCCTGCAGCACCTGTGCCGGGCCGCGGACGCCCATCACCTGTACATCGTCGGCCAGCTGGTCCCGACCTTCCGCGACGACGACTCCGCCGTCCCGGTGCTGGCGAAATGGTGCCGCCACCAAGGGTTCTCGGTCAACGAGCGGCTGGGCGGCCGCATCGTCCGCACGCCGATGAGCGTTCCGGGCGCCGCGGCCATGTAGTCACCCCGAAACGCCGAACGCCGCATACCGATCGTCGGTATGCGGCGTTCCGCGTGGAAGCGTGGGTCAGATGCCCATGCCCGAGGCCAGCATCGGCCACGAGTCGTGCAGGGCCTCTTCCCAGTACGGCCAGTAGTGGGTGCCGACCGGGTCGTAGCGGAAGGTGCCCGGGATCTGCAGCGAGTCGAGCTTGCTCTGCAGGTTGTGGGTGCAGGCGTTGACCGCGCCCTCGATGATCATGCCCAGCGCCAGGTTCACGTCACCCTGCACGCCCGGGGCGGACTTGGTGTAGAACTCGACGTCGCGCATGAGCGGGATGCCGCTGCCGCTGGAGACGTAGAGCTGGGTGCCGCGCAGCTTCTCGGCATTGATGACCGGGTCGTTGGCGGCCCACAGCGGGCTGTCGGCCGGGCCGTACATATTGGCGGTGTTGCCGCCCGCCCAGGTCTCGACGGCCAGCTTCACGAACTGGCGGCCCATCGGGTCGGCGATCTGCGCGCATCCGCTGTAGGCGGCCACGGACTTGAACAGGCCCGGCTTGGCCTCGGCCAGCTGCAGCACCGAGGTGCCGGAGGTGGACAGGCCCGCCAGCGAGTTCAGGCCGGTGGAGCCGAGGGCGGCGTCCAGCAGCGGCGGCAGTTCCTGGGTGAAGAACGTCGTCCACTTGTTGACGCCCAGCTGCGGGTCGGTCTGGATCCAGTCGGCGTAGTAGCTGCCGCGGCCGCCGATCGGCTGGATGACATTGACCTGCTTGTCGGACAGGAAGCCCAGCGCGTTGGTCTGCGCGGACCAGCTGGCGGTGCCCTCGCCGGCGTCGAGGCCGTTGAGCAGGTACAGGTTGGGGGCGGGCTGCGATTCGTCGACCGGACGCTGCACGTCGACGGTGATGTCCCTGCCCATGGCCGCCGAGTAGACCTTCAGATGCCAGGTGCGGCCCTCCTTGGTCACCGAGGAGACCGAGGAGGCCTTGTCCTGGTCGGCCGATCCGGTGCCGGCCGCGAGGGCCACGGACAGGACTGCGGAGAGGGCGACCGCGGCGGTGCGCAGGGCGGTCCGGTTACGTAGTGCAGAGAGCTTCATCGAAGAGCTGGTCCCAGTTCTCGGGCCGTGCACGGCCGCATGTAGATCGGTGCCGGGTCCCGGATGTCCCGGGTTCCCCGCACGCTATGTCTTGTGTCAAGGCAAAACTGTTACCTGACAAATCGTCCGGGCGGTAGTCCCCAATCCGCCGGGCACGTCGTCCCGGGGCTGTCGGCCCAGCGTGCGACCATCGAGGGGTGACGAGCAAACCCGACGAGGAGCAGCGCCTACGCGACCTGGCGCGCCTGCGGCGGGTGCGGGACCGGATCGATCGCGAGTACGCGCAGCCGTTGGATGTGGAGGCGCTCGCGCGCGACGCGCACATCTCGGCCGGGCATCTGAGCCGGCAGTTCCGGGCGGCCTACGGCGAGTCGGTGTACGCGTATCTGATGACGCGGCGCATCGAACGGGCCATGGCGTTGTTGCGGCGCGGGGATCTGAGCGTCACCGAAATCTGTTTCGCGGTGGGTTGTTCGTCGCTGGGCACGTTCAGCACCCGGTTCACCGAACTGGTCGGTGTGCCGCCGAGTGTGTACAAGCAGCAGATGGCCGACGCGCCCGAAGGGATGCCGTCGTGTGTGGAGAAGCAGGTGACTCGACCGATCAGGAATCGAGAAGCCCAGGCAAGCGGCTCGCAACTAGCCTGATCGACATGGACATCACCATTCTCTCGAGCTTCCTCCCGCACAATGACGCGGACGCTGCGCTCGCGTTCTACCGCGACGCGCTCGGCTTCGAGCTGCGCAAGGATGTCGGCTACAACGGCCTGCGCTGGCTCACCGTGGGCCCGCCCGATCAGCCCGGAACCTCCATCGTGCTGCACCCGCCCGCCGTCGATCCGGGCATCACCGAGGACGAGCGCAAGCTCATCGTCGAGATGATGGCCAAGGGCACCTACGGCAGCGTCCTGCTGGCGGCCGAGGACGTGGACGCGGCCTTCGAGCGGTTGCAGGCGAACGACGCGGTCGAGATCGTCCAGGAGCCGACCGACCAGCCCTACGGCGTGCGCGACTTCGCGGTGCGCGACCCCGCGGGCAATATGGTCCGTATCCAGCAGGTGCCCTAACCGCTTTCCCGCCCGACCGGTCCGCCCTCAGATGGAGACACGCATGGCCCCGAGCAAGTCCACGAAGAACGCCCTGCCCGCCGCCGACGCCCACGATCTGATCCGGGTGGTCGGTGCCCGGGTGAACAACCTCAAGGACGTCTCCGTCGACCTGCCCAAGCGGCGGCTCACCGTGTTCACGGGCGTGTCCGGTTCGGGCAAGAGCTCGCTGGTCTTCGACACCATCGCCGCGGAGTCGCAGCGGCTGATCAACGAGACCTACAGCGCGTTCGTGCAGGGCTTCATGCCGAGCCTGGCCCGCCCGGACGTGGACGTGCTGGACGGCCTGACCACCGCGATCAGCGTGGACCAGCAGCGCATGGGCGGCGATCCGCGCTCCACCGTCGGCACCGCGACCGACGCCATGGCCATGCTGCGCATCCTGTTCAGCCGCCTCGGTCAGCCGCATATCGGTTCGCCGCAGGCGTTCTCGTTCAATGTGGCCTCGATCAGCGGCGCGGGCGCGGTGACCGTGGAGAAGGGCGGCAAGCAGGTCAAGGAGCGGCGCACCTTCTCGGTGACCGGCGGCATGTGCCCGCGGTGCGAGGGCCGCGGCTCGGTCAACGACATCGACCTGACCCAGCTCTACGACGACTCGAAGTCGTTGCGGGAGGGGCCGTTCACGATTCCGGGCTACAGCATGGACGGCTGGTTCGGGCGCATCTTCATGGGCAGCGGGTTCTTCGATCCGGACAAGCCGATCAAGAAGTACAACAAGCGCGAGATCGCCGATCTGCTGTACAAGGAACCGACGAAGATCAAGGTCGAGGGCATCAACCTGACCTACGAGGGTCTGATCCCCAAGATCCGGAAGTCGATGCTGTCCAAGGACATCGACTCGGTGCAGCCGCACATCCGCGCCTTCGTCGAGCGCGCGGTCACCTTCCAGATCTGCCCCGACTGCCACGGCACCCGGCTCAGCGAGCTGGCCCGCTCCTCGAAGATCGACAAGATCAGCATCGCCGACGCGTGCGCCATGCAGGTCAGCGATCTGGCCGACTGGGTGCGCGGGCTGCGCGATCCGGGTGTCGCGCCGCTGCTGGAGGCGTTGCGGCAGGTGCTGGACTCGCTGGTGGAGATCGGGCTGGGCTACCTGAGCCTGGACCGCGCCTCGGGCACGCTGTCGGGCGGAGAGGCCCAGCGAGTCAAGATGATCCGCCATCTCGGGTCCGCGCTCACCGACGTCACCTACGTGTTCGACGAGCCGACCGTGGGCCTGCACCCGCACGACATCCAGCGCATGAACGATCTGCTGCTGCGCCTGCGCGACAAGGGCAATACCGTGCTGGTGGTCGAGCACAAGCCGGAGACCATCGCCATTGCCGACCACATCGTCGACATCGGCCCGGCCGCGGGTTCTGGCGGCGGCACCGTCTGCTTCGAGGGCACCGTCGACGGACTGCGCGCCAGCGGCACCATCACCGGCCGCCACTTCGACGACCGCGCCGCGCTCAAGGACGCGGTGCGCGAGTCGAAGGGGGCGTTGAAGATTCGCGGCGCGACCGCCAACAACCTGCGGAAGGTCGATGTCGACATTCCGCTGGGCGTGCTGGTGGTCATCACCGGTGTGGCGGGCTCGGGCAAGAGCTCGCTGGTGCACGGCTCGATTCCCGCCGGTGAGGGTGTGATCTCGGTCGATCAGGGCGCGATCAAGGGGTCGCGGCGCAGCAACCCGGCCACCTACACCGGCCTGCTCGAACCCATCCGCAAGGCCTTCGCGAAGGCCAATGGCGTGAAACCCGCACTGTTCAGCGCGAATTCGGAGGGCGCGTGCCCGACCTGCAACGGCGCGGGCGTGATCTACAGCGACCTGGCCATCATGGCCGGGGTCGCGACCGTGTGCGAGGAGTGCGAGGGCAAGCGGTTCCAGGCCGCGGTGCTCGAATACAAGCTGGGCGGGCGCGACATCAGCGAGGTGCTGGCCATGCCGGTCGCCGAGGCCCTGGGCTTCTTCGCCGAGGGTGAGGCGAAAATCCCCGCCGCCCACAAGATCCTGGAACACCTCCACGAGGTCGGGCTGGGCTATGTGAGCCTGGGCCAGCCGCTGACCACGCTGTCCGGCGGTGAGCGGCAGCGCCTGAAGCTGGCCACCCACATGGGCGAGAAGGGCGGCGTCTACGTCCTGGACGAGCCGACCACCGGTCTGCACCTGGCCGATGTGGAGAACCTGCTCGGATTGCTGGACCGCTTGGTCGATTCCGGCAAGACGGTCATCGTGATCGAGCATCACCAGGCCGTCATGGCGCACGCGGACTGGATCATCGACCTGGGTCCGGGCGCGGGCCACGATGGGGGCCGGATCGTCTTCGAGGGCACGCCCGCGGACCTGGTGGCCGCGCGATCCACCCTGACCGGCGAGCACCTGGCCGCGTACATCGGCTCCTAGTACACCGTCCCCATCGCCGCGCGCACCTCGTCGAGGGTGCGTTCGGCGATCTCGTTCGCGCGCCGATTGCCTTCACGGACAAGGCCGATCGCGAAGTCCGGGTCCGCGGCCAGTTCCGCGCGCCGGGCGCGGTGGGCGGCGAAGCAGTCGTTGACCGCGTCGGTGGCGAGCTTCTTGAGCGCCGCGCCGCCGCCGTCGCCGAGCTTGTCGGCCAGGGGCACCTCGTCGCTGCCCAGGCACAGCGCCGCGGTGGTGAGCAGCGCGGACACGCCGGGGCGGGCGTCGGGATCGAAGGTGATGCGCCGGTCGGCGTCGGTGGGGGTGCGGCGGATCAGGGCCGCGGTCTCGTCGGCGGTCATGGACAGCGAGATGGCGTTGCCGTAGCTCTTGCTCATCTTGCGCCCGTCCAGGCCGGGGATCTCCGGGGTGGAGGTGAGCAGCGCCTGCGGTTCGGGGAACACAGGCCCGAAGCGCTCGTTGAAGCGCCGCGCGATGACCCGGGTCAGCTCCAGGTGGGGCAGCTGATCCTTGCCGACCGGCACCAGATTGCCCTTGCAGAAAAGGATGTCGGCGGCCTGATGCACCGGGTAGGTGAGCATCAGCCCGCTCAGCGCCCGTCCCGACGCGGCGAGTTCGGTCTTCACCGTCGGATTGCGGTGCAACTCGGCCTCGGTGACCAGACTCAGGAACGGCAGCATCAGCTGATTGAGAGCCGGAACCGCGGAATGGGTGAAGACCGTGGCCCGGCTCGTGTCGATCCCGGCGGCCGCGTAGTCCAGCACCGCGTTCACCACGTTGTCGCGGACCTGGCCGAGGGTGTCGCGGTCGGTGATGACCTGGTAGTCGGCCAGGATCACCCACAGGTCCACGCCCAGCCCCTGCAAGCGCACCCGTTCCCGGATGGTGCCGAAGTAGTGGCCCAGATGCAGTCTGCCCGTGGGCCGTTCACCCGTGAGGACGCGGAAGCGGCCGGGATGGGCGGCCACCTCGGCGGCCAGGCCGTCGCTGCGGTCGCGGGTGGCGGCGAAGGAATCTGACAGGGTGGTCACCGTACAACTCCTGAAAGTTCATGGAGGGCTGCACGAGCAGGGTGTTCCGGTCGGGAAGCACGGGCCGCGTACAGCCCGTGGACATGGTTCAGCGGGCCGCTACTGCGACCAGCGCCATGCCTGCCGGATGTGAATCACCTGTCCACCATAACAAGCGGGGCGCGGTGCGGGTCAGGGGCGGGGCGGGGTGTCGCCCTTGCGGTAGCGCAGCGGTGGGGTGTCGTAGCGGCGGCGGAACGCGCGGCTGAAGGCGGCCTCGGAGTCGTATCCGACTTGGCGGGCGACTGCGGCGATGGGAATCGCGGTGGTGCGCAACAGATAGGCGGCGGGCGCGCGGCCCAGCCTGCGGGTGAATTGTTCCAGCACAGAGGCCGCCCGGCCGGCGTCCAGCGCGGTGGACGGCATAGTTGGCACGTTCTAGGCTCGCTGAGTGCACCTGGAGTTGATTACGATCATTGTCGAGGAGTACGACTCGGCCATCGAGTTCTTCGTCGAGACACTCGGTTTCGATCTGATCGAAGACTCGCCATCCCTGACCAACGACGGACGACCCAAACGGTGGGTTGTTGTTCGTCCACCCGCCGCGACCACCGGCATCCTCCTGGCACAGGCGGATGGAGACAGGCAACGTCGCGCAATCGGAGAGCAGATCGCTGGGCGGGTCGGCTTCTTTCTCCGAGTTGAGGATTTCTCCAGGGAGTACGGCCGGTTGGTCGATGCCGGCGTGGAGTTCGTCACCGAGCCGCGAACAGAACCGTACGGGCGGGTTGCTGTCTTCCTCGACATCGCGGGAAACCGGTGGGATCTGCTCGGGCCGCCCGAACCGGCAGCAGTGTGATCCGTCGAAGCCCACATGCCATCGAATGATGGTGCGTCTCAGGTGACCTCGCTCCGGTCGCTCCGTCCAGCGTGACCAGTGGCAAGAACATACGTTTCGCGGTCCTATGCGCGGGGCGGCCGGTCCGAGCGTGGATGATCTCGTCCGTTTTCCGCCAGAGTGGCAGGTGTGGGCGTCTGTACCGTCGAGCCATGACTACCGACAACAAAGCCATCGTCCAGGCGGCCTGGCGTGCGTTTGCCAGCCACGAGAGCGAGCGGATCGCGGCGTTCTTCACCGCGGATGCCGAATGGCTTGCTCCGGTGGGTAACGCGACCGCGGTCGCGCTCGACGCTCCGAGTCACATGATCGGCAGGCAGGCCATCACACACTTTCTCGCACAGGAGTTCTCGCGGTTGTTCGTCAGTGACGTCGCCGTGGATTTCCGCGGCTTCTACGCCGATGGGGATCGGGTGATCGTGGAGGAAACAATGAGCGCCACGCTGGCGAACGGGAACGCGTACCGCAATGACTACTGCTTCGTCTTCGAGTTGAGGGGCGGTCTCATCCACAGAGTGCGTGAATATATGGACACCGCACGTGGACATCGTGATGTCTTCGACGGGACGGCCGCCGGCGGCGGCGTCATCGAAACCGAGGTCTCGTCGATCCGGTAAGAGGGCGTATGTCAGTCCCCTCCCGCTCCACCGTAAGCCTGGCGATCGTGAGCCTGACGACCATACTCGGTGTGGCCGTTACGATTCCGATGCTCGCAACCCTCGCTTTCGCGGGCATCGGCCACCCCGTGACGGGTTGATGCAGCCACGCGATATGCGCCGGTCACGCCCGTGGGAGTGGTTCAGTGCGTCAACGCGTCGATTGCCCGCGGAGTCCGAGATGTGCTGCCCCACATCAGACCGGCGGTGAGCGCCGCCGTGAGGACGCCGGTGGTGATCACGCTGATCGGCCGGTCCAGCCCCGGGGTGTAGGCGGCGGTGACATTGAACGAGACGTGCATCAGGATCGCCGCGCTCACTCCATGCCCTGTGCGATCGTGCAGCCACACGATCAGCACGCACCGCCGCAGCACCGGAATCTCGCCAGGTCAGTGCCGCGGCGACGGCAACGGGAATCATGAACATGGCTGCGCTCGCGGGTAGCCGCATTGCGCCCAGCTGTATTTCGCCGGTGACTGCACCCACCATGAAGAACGGGATCGAGGACAGCGCAACCGAAGTCAGGAACAGGAGCGGTCTGCGCTCATCGATCACGCCCCGACCATACTGCGGCAGCGGTCGATATCCATGCGCTGGTGCAGGACTCGCACGACACGACGATGTGCTCGGCGGCGGGCTGACCAGAGCTGCGCGACGCCGCTCCACGCCTGCCTCGGATGGCAGCGTGAGATCGCCAGGTCGACGGCGCGGACCTATCGATTGGTGGACCGGCCCGCGGTCGAGGGCGTGGTGGACTTGCGGTGGTGTGAGGCGCGGGCTTTGGCGCGGTTGCCGCAAAGGTCCATGGAGCACCAGGTTCGGCGGCGATTGCGTGAGTGGTCGTAGTAGGCCCATCGGCAGCTCGGCTCCCGGCACGCCTTCAGCCGCGTCCACGTGCCTTCCGCCGCAGCCTCGGCCACGATGGCGAGAAGCCCGGCCAGCGCCGCATCGACCGGTGTCCGGGCGCAGGCGACCAGCCGGGGCGGGGAAACGGTCACGTCGAGCATCAACGGGAAGTCTCGGGTGAGTTCGGCGAATTCGGCACGAGCGGCCGGGTTGAGGCCGTCCGGGCGTGGGCTCGAGACCGGCTCGGTGTTGTTCTCCGCGATCAGCGCACGTAGTCCCTCGCGGATCCGTTCGGCACGGTCGCGCTGCTCGGCGTTCACCATCATCTCGACTGGTGTCAGGCCGTTGGCGTGCAACCACTTCGCCAGCTGTGGCGGGGTTGCGATCTCGTCGCTGTCGCGGCGGCGGGTGTTGATGAACTTCTCGATCACGCGCAGCGGCATCGGCGCCGTCCCGGCTGCGAGGTCTGGCACAAGATCGGCAGTCCGCTCGTTCTTCACCTCTCGCAGCCTACCCGGCTAATGGCCATGGTAGGTTACCTAACTGACGTAACCGATACGTCAGTTAGATGAGAGGGCTCGCTGGTGAGCGTCAGCATTGGCAACATCTGTATCGACACGAACGACCTGGCAGGCAGCACGGCCTTCTGGCAGGCGGTCACGGGGTACCAGGTTGCGTCCTCGGACGAAGGCACCACCTATCTGGAGGACTCGAACAAGGTCGGTGCCGGCCTGTCCCTGCAGGTCGTGCCCGAAGGTCGGGAGGGCAAGAATCGGCTGCATCTGGACCTGTTCGCCGATGACCTGGCGGACGAGGTCGACCGGATTCGGGCCCTCGGCGCGACCGCACAAAGAGATCATCATCGATGCCGACCCCGCGGCCGTGTGGGCGATCATCGGTGACTTCACCGACGGGCCTGTCCGGATGGCGCCCGGCTTGGTCACCGGCAGCCGGCTCGAGGAACCCGACGTCAGGGTCGTCACGTTCGCCGACGGGACCGTGGCGCGGGAGCCGCTCATCGCGTTCGACGATGAGCGGCGTCGTCTCGTCTTCTCGATCATCGGCGACACCATGCAGCCGACACACGACAACGCGTCGATGCAAGTCTTCCCGCATGAGGACGGCCGCACCCGGTTCGTCTGGATCCACGACGTGCAACCGGACGAGCTCACCATTCCGATGGGCGCCGTCATGGACCACGGTCTGAGCCTCCTCAAGCAGACCGTGGAATCCGCCAGCGAGCACCTCAGCTAGGACAGTCGCGTCATCGCTGGTCGCGGTCCTTCCCCGGGGACTGCGGCCGGCAGTATGGCCGGACGAGGGTGCCCCACCGATCGACGGCAGGCCGGTCTTGCCCGGTCCGGCGACCAGCTGTGCTCGTTTACTCGCGGCCAGTTTTCCCGATGGCTCTGAAGCTGGGCAGGGAAACCGGCGGCAGCTCCCCGGGCCCGACCCGGAAGCAGGCCTCCAACTCGAAGAACATCAGCAACAACGCACCGATAGCCAAATAAACGCACCGACAGCCAAATACAGGAGCAGCCATGACTGCCTCACAGGTTTCTGCGGCCCCGGCCCGGAAGTAGCAGCCTGCGGTTCCAGCAGCCCATGCCCCACAACAGGACCTGGACCTGGGTCACGTCCGCACCGCCTTGGCGCAGCAACGCACTGAAACGCCCGTCGATCATGCAACGTCCCAGGATGTCCTCCATGAGGGAGTCGTCCCTCGCCGGCGTCGAGCCAGGGAAATAGCTTGATCCACTCGCTGAGCTTTGCGGGATCCCGCAGTTCCTCGACCGGGGCGTGCTGGTGCGGGCCCGCGTCGGCAGTCAGAACTCCTCCGGCGGGCTCCATTTCGACAGGAGCTGCGCGAAGCGTCAGCCTCGGCGGACAACGCCGATACTGGGCTGTACCCCAGGCCGGCAGCCGCCGGGCGCGTACAGGGTCCGGTTTTGCACACGAAAATGAGGGACCGGTCCGAGAAGCCCCGTCGATGTGACAGGAGGGCGTGACACTGGGCCCGTGACAAGGGGCGGAATGACGAAGTGGACTGGATGACGGCTGAGGGTGCCGACCGACTGATCAAGCAGCTGCGAAAGCTGACATCAGACGACGACCCCGGTGTCCGCGATGAAGCTCGGAGGATCCTTGCCTCACTACTGCAGCGCGAAGAATGAGAACGGCCGAATGCGCGAGGATGGTCGGCTGACCATCGTTTTCCGAACAGCCCGACCGCCATCGGAAGGGGCGCGGGTACCTCCAGAAATCGCCGCCCAACCCCATGGAATTCGGGGCTCTCGGCGCACTGAATCCGCCGGATGTTTTGAAATGGAAATGATTAACTCTTCGCCGACGGGGCCGAGCGGTTCGGGCCCGCGCTCGACCGAAGGGTTCTCCTGCATGCGCACTTTCCTTGCGGCAGTCGGCATTGCCACCGCGCTGACCGTCGGAGCCGGGCAGGCGGTGGCCGCGCCGCCGGCCTTCGCCGACGCGCCGGCCCCGGTCGCGGAGACCGGTTCCTCCAGCGGATCGGTCGGTCTCCTCAACTTCCCCCTCGCCCTCCTGGCGTGCATATTCACGCCTACCGGTTGCACCGCCAACACGGGCGGCGGCAACGTGTAGCACCGCCGGCGCGCCGCCAGCGGCAATCGGCGATTTGACCGCCGATACGCTTTACGCTGGCAACTCCGAGTTAGGCATCCTCGTCCCCTGCACCACCGCCGGGAAAAGTTGCTCGGTCAGCGCCCTGTTGGTGGGTGATGACCGGTACACCCCCGTATCACTGAGCATCAACGGCCGCGTGGTCGCAAGGAACGACAACGGCAGCATCTTGCTGTCATACAACTGGACGCCCACCACCACGGGCGCCTACACCCTCACCGCGACCCAGGGCGCATCGACCAAAACCATCACCGTCGACATCACAAAGGTCGCCGACACCGGATCCTCGAATCTGTTCCCGACAGGCTCGGTCGGCTGACGAAACGCGGCCCGCGCCTCCCTCGACCGGACCACATGGGCCGTAACGGCCTCAGCGTGGCCCGCGGCCCGGGCGCTGGAACGTTGATTCGGAGACGGGGTTCCAAGACCGGTCCATCCAGCGAAGCTGGCTGCCACACAACGGATCTCGAAAGCGATCGTTTTCCGAACAGGTACGGCCGGGCCGCCGGGGCGGCCCTCGGCGAGCGCTATCTCGACTTCGGGGGCGCGGTATCGAGCATGCTGCACCAGTGGCCATCGAAGCAGCGCACGAACACCTCACCGACGAAGCGTCCCAGCCGGTCGATCACCGAACGGTGGCGGTGGCGACGACCGGTCGCTGGTGTCATGTGCGCTGACGAATCCGGCACCCCTCACACCGGCACGATCCGATGTGGTTCGACACGCTCGGTGGCGCGGCGGATGCCGCGCAGGAGCAGGACGGCGGTGATCACCACCACCGGACCCGGGGTTGGCTCGACGATGACAGCGCACAGGGCGCCCCAGGTCAGCACCGTCCAGGCCAGGAATATCGGCGGCACTATGCCGCGCCGGGCCATCCACACCACGAGTAAGCCGACGAGCAACAACGGCAGGCCGAAACCGGCTGGGTTCGCCCAGAAGGCGTTTGCCGGCCCGGTGTCCTCCCACCAGTGGCCCCAAAGCCGCAACGTAAACCAGTCCCCGAAATGGGCCGAACTGATCAATAGTCCGACGGTGAGATGCCCGCCACCCACGACCGCGAGAACGCGGCCCGCCCATTCGATCATCCGATGTGCACTGGTCTGCTCCATTGCGGTCCCTCCGAAGTTATACGGTAGCGTATAACGCCGAGCTTAGACCCTGATATACGGTTCCGTATAGATGCTTGGAGCGTGATGAGGGGCAACATCATGGGCACAGCCCATACACCGAAGAGCAAATGGATCGACGCAGGACTGGCGGCGCTGGCAAACGGAGGCCTGGACGCCGTGCGGGTCGAGGTCCTGGCCAAGACGCTCGGCGTGACCAAGGGCGGGTTCTACGGGTACTTCGCCGACCGCGACGCCCTGCTGGACGCATGGGAGCAACAGAGCACCACCGATGCTGATCGATGAACTCGCGGAAGCGAACTCCGAATTCCGTCAGATCTGGGCCACCCAGGTAGTCGATGTCTCCAACGGCAGGATCCGCCGCGACCGCCATCCGCTGGTCGGCGAAATCGTGCTCCACAGCGAACGTCTCGACATCATCAACGATCCCGACCAGGTACTTTTCACCTACAGCCCCGTCCCGGGCTCACCATCGGACGTCGGCCGCCGCAAGCTCGCGTGACTGAAGCTGCCGGGCTCGTGCACCGGTTCCGGCCAGTTCGGCGTCCGTGCAGGCGGCATAGGCGATCGTGCCCGGGTGTGTGAAAAGGCTACGTGAGCTGTGCAATTGGTCGCGGGCATCTCGACGGCGGCGGCGCAGCCACTCCCCGTAGCGCGCTTCCGGTAACAACTGCAACCTGCAATCGGTGACAACCATGGTCTGCGCATATCGGTGATGACGCAGGTCGGCATCAAGCGATGGTGTCAACTATGACCTGTCGTCACACAAGCGGGGCGCGGTGCGGGGCAGGTATGTGGGGCGGGGTGTCGCCCTTGCGGTAGCGCAGCGGCGGGGTGTCGTAGCGGCGGCGGAACGCGCGGCTGAAGGCGGCCTCGGAGTCGTAGCCGACCTGGTGGGCGACCGCGGCGATGGGAATCGCCGTGGTGCGCAACAGGGTTGCCGCGCGCGCCAGGCGGCGGTCGGCCAAATAGGCGGCGGGCGCGCGGCCCAGCCTGCGGGTGAAGCGGTCGGTGAAGGTGGTGCGCGACATGGACGCCAGCGCCGCCAGATCCGACACCGTCCACGGGGCGGCGGGCGCGCGGTGCACGGCGGTGAGGACGGGGGCGAGTGCCGGGTCGAGGGCGGCGGTCAGCCAGCCGGGGGCGGCGGTCTCGGTGGACCAAGCGCGCAGCGCGTGGATGAACAGCAGGTCCAGGATGCGCGAGATCATGGCGGCCGCGCCCGGCCGCGGATCGGTGACCTCGACCATCAGCAGGTTCAGGCTCAACGGCAGCCAGTCGCGGGCGCGACCGGCGGCGTCGATGTGGATCGCGGGGGCGAGCACGGAAAGCAGTGGGGCGGCCTGGGGTTCGTCGACCAGGAACGAGCCGGTGACCCAGCGGGTGTCGGCGGTCAGCGGCGTCACGGTGTGGCCGTCGCCGCGGGCGAGCACCACCATGTCGCCGGAATGCGCTGTGGTGGGGCCGGATTCGCCGTCCACCCGGATCTCGACGGCGCCCTGCTCGACGATGTGGAGCACCCGCTTGCCGGCCGGAACCCGCACCGGAGCCGCGGATTCGGCGGTGTGCCGGGCGACGGTCTCGCCGCGCAGCCGCACCGTCTCCAGAATCTCCGACAGGGCGTCCAGTCCCGCGAGCTCCGCCGGGGCCGGCACGGCGGCGTCCGGTGATTCGGCAAAGTTTTGCGGTGTTTCCGTCATGGTCTTTGCTCCATCATCCGAATAGCGTAGATCTCGCAACCCGGGAAGCACACGAGATCAGTACTTCGAGAGGAGATACGCCATGGCGGACAAACCTGCGATCGTTCTGGTACACGGATTCTGGGGTGGTGCGGCGCACTGGGCCAAGGTCATCGTGGAACTGCGGCGGCGCGGCTACGAGTCGCTGTACGCGGTGGAGAACCCGCTCACCGGGCTGGCCGACGATGCCGCCCGGACCCAGAAGATGGTGCGCCAGATCGCCGGGCCGGTCCTGCTGGTGGGGCATTCGTACGGTGGCGCGGTCATCACCGAGGCCGGTGACCTGCCCAATGTCGAGGGTCTGGTCTATGTCGCGGCCTTCGCGCCGGACGCGGGGGAGAGTCCCGGTCAGATCACCGAGGAGCTGCCCCCGGCGGCGGTCGCGGCCATCGCGCCGGATTCGGACGGCTACCTGTGGATCGCGCAGGACAAGTTCCACGACAGCTTCTGTCAGGACCTGACCGAGGACGAGGCCCTGGTCATGGCCGTCACCCAGAAGGCCCCGGTGGGTTCGGCCTTCGGTGACGCGGTCACCGCCCCGGCCTGGAAGGCCAAGCCGACCTGGTATCAGGTGTCCACCGAGGACCGCATGATCAACCCGGACAACGAGCGGCGGATGGCCGAGCGCATGGGCCCGCGTCGCATCGTGGAGCTGCCCGCGAGCCACGCCTCGCTGGCCTCGCAGCCGGGCGCGATCGCGGATCTGATCGATGTCGCAGTGGCGGATCTGGGCTACCGCTAGCCCCCAACTGACGCGCGGTGCATTCTGTTGTTGGGGGATGCACCGCGGAGTCTTGACTTTCCTGCTCCGCGCCCGCATCGTAAGGATACTTAGCGAAGCTAAGCGATTGGGAGAAATCCCGGCGCCCGAACCGGATTCGGGGCGTGCGGTCACCGGAGAGCCAGGGAGGCAGTGATGGTCGAGGACGCCGCGCGTGCGGAGCTGACCCAGCGAGTGGCGGATCGGCTCGCCCGCGCCGAGGCCGCCCGGCGCTTCCAGGCGCTGCTGGTCGACGATCAGGTCCGCGCGCTGGTGCCCTCGCCCGAGATCGCGGCCGCGGCCCAGCGGCCCGGACTGGCGATGGCCGAGGTCGTGGCGATCCTCATGGACGGGTACGCGGACCGTCCGGCCATCGCCGAGCGAGCCGCCGAGATCGTCACCGGGCCGGACGGCCGGCGCACCCGGCGGCTGCTGCCCGAGTATCGCGCCATCACGTATCGCGAATTGTGGTCGCGCGCGGGCGCACTCGCCGCCGCCTGGCAGGCGGATGCGCGGAATCCCTTGCGCCCCGGTGATTTCCTGTGCTCGCTGGGCCTGGTCAGCGGCGACCTCACCGCGGTCGAGCTGGCGACCGTCCGGCTCGGCCTGGTGAGCGTGCCATTGCAGGCGAGTGCCCCTGCCGCGCAATGGCATTCGATCATCGCCGAGACCGGCGCGCGGACGCTGGCGGTGAGCCTGGAACTGCTCACTCCCGCCCTCGACTGCGTCCTCGACGGCACCCCGGTGGAATCGCTGGTGGTCTTCGACTTCGATCCCGGCGACGACGACCAGGCCGAGACCTACGCCGCCGCGCAACGCCGCATCGCGGAGTCGGGCGCCGCGCTGACGCTGGAAACCCTTGCCGCCGTGATCGATCGGGGCCGCGACCTGCCGCCGGTCCCGCCGCACGTGCCCGCCGACCCCGACGAGCCCGCGCTGCTCATCTACACCTCCGGCAGCACCGGCACCCCCAAGGGCGCGATCTACACCCATCGCCTGGTGGCCGGAATGTGGCAGGGCCCGGCCCAGATTCCGGTCCCGGTGCTGAACTTCTGCTACATGCCGATGAGCCACGTCGCCGGGCGCATGGTGGTGAACGGCACCTTCTCCCGCGGCGGCACCGCCTACTGCACCGCGTCGGGCGATATGTCGACCCTGTTCGAGGATTTCCGGCTGGCCCGGCCCACCGAGGCGTTCTTCGTGCCGCGCGTATGCGAGATGGTGTTCCAGCGCTACCAGAGTGAATCGCAGCGCCGCCTGGCCGCGGGCGCGTCCGCCGAGGAGGCCGCGGCGGCCGCGAAAACCGCGCTGCGACAGGACTTCCTGGGTGAGCGCCTGGCCCGGGTCATGGTCGGCAGCGCGCCCATCTCCGCGGAGATGAAGGAGTTCATGAACTCGGTGCTGGATCAGCCGCTCATCGACGGCTACGGCTCCACCGAGGCGGGCGGCGGCCTGCTCATCGACAACGAGATCCGCCGGCCCCCGGTGCTCGACTACAAGCTCGTCGACGTGCCCGAGCTCGGCTATTTCGCCACCGACAAGCCATATCCGCGCGGCGAGTTCCTGGTGAAGTCGATCCTGCAGGTCCCCGGCTATTTCAAGCGGCCCGAGCTGACCGCGGAGATGTTCGACGAGGACGGCTTCTACCGCACCGGCGACATCGTCGCCGAGGTCCGCCCCGACCACCTGGTCTACGTCGACCGCCGCAACAATGTGCTCAAGCTGTCGCAGGGCGAGTTCGTGACGGTGGCCAAGCTGGAGGCGGTCTACGCCACCAGCCCGCTCATCTCCCAGATCTTCGTGCACGGCTCCAGCGAGCGCTCGCATCTGCTGGCGGTCATCGTGCCCACCGACGCGGCCCGCGCGCTCGAGCCCGCCGCGCGCACCGCCGCCATCGCCGAGTCGCTGCGGCAGCTGGCCAAGGACGCCGAGCTGGAGTCCTACGAGATCCCGCGCGAGTTCCTGCTCGAATCCGAGCCCTTCACCCAGGACAACGGGCTGCTGTCGGGGATCGGGAAACTGTTGCGGCCCAAGCTGCGGGAACGCTACGGCGACCGGCTCGAGGAGCTCTATCGGGCCCAGACCCGGCGGCAGGAGGTCGAGCTGGCCGCGCTGCGCGTCGCGGCCGTGGACCGGCCGGTGGTCGAGACGGTGCGCAAGGCGGTGTGCGCGATTCTCGGCGGCGCTGATCCCGCGGCGGACGAGCACTTCACCGATCTGGGCGGGGATTCGCTCTCGGCGCTGTCGTATTCGACGCTGCTGCGGGAGATCTTCGGCATCGAGGTGCCGGTCGGCGTCATCGTGAGTCCCGCCAACGACTTCACCGGGCTGGCCGCGTACATCGAGGCCGCGCGCGCCGGTGACATCCGCCCGACCGCGGCGACGGTGCACGGCGGCAACGAGATCCGGGCCGCCGACCTCACCCTCGACAAGTTCCTCGACGCGCCGACCCTCGCCGCCGCCCCCGATCTGCCGCTCGCCCCGCAGCCGCCGCGCACGGTGCTGCTCACCGGCGCCAACGGCTACCTGGGCCGGTTCCTGTGCCTGGAATGGCTGGAGCGCCTGGACGATTCGGACGGCACCCTGATCTGCGTGATCCGCGGCCGCGACGCCGAGTCCGCGCGAGCGCGGCTCGACGAGGTCTTCGACAGCGGCGATCCGGCGCTGCTCGCGCGCTACCGCGAGCTCGCCGCGCGCCGCCTGCGTGTGCTCGCCGGTGATATCGCCGACCCGTATTTCGGCCTGGACCACCAGGAATGGCAGGACCTGGCCGCCACCGTCGACCTGATCGTGCACCCTGCCGCCCTGGTCAATCACGTGCTGCCCTACGACCAGCTCTTCGCGCCGAACGTGGTCGGCACCGCCGAGGTGATCCGGCTGGCCCTGACCACGGTCCGCAAGCCGGTGACCTATCTGTCCACGGTCGCCGTGGCCGCCCAGATCGATCCCGCGGTCTTCACCGAGGACGGCGACATCCGCGATATCAGCCCGGTGCGTTCCCTCGACGACGGCTACGCCAACGGCTACGGCAACAGCAAGTGGGCCGGTGAGGTCCTGCTGCGCGAGGCCCACGATCTGTGCGGGCTGCCGGTGGCGGTGTTCCGCTCCGACATGATCCTGGCGCACACCACCTTCGCCGGTCAGCTGAACCTGCCCGACATGTTCACCCGCCTGCTGCTCAGCGTGCTCGCCACCGGCCTGGCTCCGAAGTCGTTCTACGCCTTGGACGCTCGCGGCGAACGGCAGCGCGCCCACTACGACGGTCTGCCCGCCGATTTCACCGCCGCCGCCATCACCGCCCTCGGCGCCCGCGTCACCGAGGGTTTCGACAGCTTCGACGTGCTCAACCCGCACGACGACGGGATCTCCCTCGACGAATTCGTGGACTGGCTCATCGAATCCGGCCATCCCATCGACCGCATCGACTCGTACCGCGACTGGTTCACCCGCTTCGAGACCGCCCTGCGCGCGCTACCGGAGAAACAACGCTCCTACTCGGTGCTCCCGCTGCTGCACGCCTACCGCCGCCCCGCGCCCCCGATCCCCGGCGCGGCCCTCCCGGCCAAGCGCTTCCAGGCCGCGGTCCAGCACGCGAAACTCGGCCCGACCGGAGACATCCCGCACCTGACCAGAGGGCTCATCGACAAGTACGCCGCCGACCTGCGCCTGCGCGGCCTGCTCCCGCCGTCCTGACGCCGCCGCCCTCGGGCCCGGGTCGCGTCGGCGAGCTGATGCGCGCGCTGGGCGCGGCGCTGCGCTGACCCGCGGCACGTGAACGGCCGCGGCGCGGGGCCGATCACATAGTCTGACCGGAATGTCGCTCTGCGACACCCGAGCGAGATGAGTACGAGAGGACTCCTCGATGACGCGACGCACCGTGATGACCCTGGTCTCGGCGGCGATGCTGGCCACCGGCCCGCTCACCGCCGCCGCCCTGGCCGACCCGCCCGCGCGGGCCGAGGGCGCGACCCCGGGCGCGGTCGTCGGCGATGACGCGCTGCCGCAACACCTGTGGCTCGACGGCACCGGATCGGCCCGCAAACTCACCTACTGGACCCGCGATTCGGCCGATCAGCCCGCGCTGTCCACCGGCGTCGTGTTCACTCCGGCCGGCACCCCGCCGCCCGGCGGCTGGCCGGTGCTGTCGTGGGAGCACGGCACGGTCGGCATCGGCGACGACTGCGCGCCGTCGGTGACCGGTCGCTCCGAGCGCGACAACGGCTTCCTGGCCACCTGGCTGCGGCAGGGCTACGCCGTCGTCGCCACCGACTACATCGGGCTCGGCACCCCCGGCGTGCACGCCTACCTAGACGGCCGCGCCGAGGCGCACGCCGCCATCGACATGGTGCGCGCCGCCCGCGCGGTGGACCGGTCGCTGGCCTCGAAGTGGGTCGCGATCGGTCAGTCGCAGGGCGGCGGGGCCGCGGTGTTCACCGCCTCGCTCGCGACTCGCTATGCGCCCGAACTGGATTACCGCGGCGCGGTCGCCACCGGCCCGGCCTCCAATATCGTCGACGCCGCCACGCTGATCGGCCCGGGCACCGCCGTCGGGTCCCCGCACATCACCGCCTACGCCACCTACGTCCTCGACGGCCTGAAGGCGGCCCGCCCGGACTTCGACCTGGACAGCTACCTCAGCCCGGAGGGCAAGGACCTGGTCGAGGACGCCAAGACGCTGTGCTTCACGCCGCTGGCCGAACGCGCCGACGGGCTGACGCTGGGGCAGCTGCTGTCGCGCCCGCTGGCCCAGGGCGATTTCGTGCCCACCGCGCGCTCGGTCATGGATGTGCCGCTGACCGGCTACGACCGGCCGCTGTTCATCGGTCAGGGCACCAATGACACCGACGTCCCCGCGCCGCTGACCGCCAAGCTGGTCGCCGACATGGCGCTGGCGGGCACCTTCCCCGAGGTGCACGTCTACCCGGGCAAGGACCACAGCGGCGCGATGCTGGCCTCGCTGGCCGACAGCGTGCCCTTCGTGGCCCGACTGTTCGCCTGACGACCCCCGAGAAAGCGAAAGGCCGAGTGGCGCAGCGCCACTCGGCCTTCGTCGGCTCCGGATATCAGCCGCTGGTGACGGTGGTGTCGATGAGGCCGAACACCTCACCCTGCGGGCCCGCCACGATGCCCATGCGTCCGAAGGGGCTGTCCGAGGCGCCCATGAGCACGGTCGCGCCGAGTGAGGTCGCCTTGTCCAGCGCGGCGTCCGCGCCCGCGACCTGGAACCAGGTCAGCCAGTAGTTGGGGCCGCCGCCGGGCTGCCCGGTGCTGTCGGCCATGCCGCCCATCGGCCGTCCGTCCGGACCGGCGAAGGTGGCGTAGGGCATCTGGTCGTTGCCGATCTCGTCGTACGACCAGCCGAACACCGCGTTGTAGAAGTCCTGGGACGGCTTGTAGCCGTTGGTGTGCAGGTCGTTCCAGCAGTACGCGCCCGGCTCGTTGAAGATCCCGGCGCCGGTGTGCGCCTTGGCTTCCCAGACGCCGAACACCGCGCCCGCGGTGTCGCCGGCGATGAACATGCGCCCGACGTCCATGACGTCGAAGGGCGGCATGAAGACCGCGCCGCCGGCCTTGGTCACCGCGCCCGCGATCGCGTCGGCGCTGTCGGCGGCGAAATAGGTGGTCCATACCGAGGGCATGGGGTCGGGGCCCATCTTGGGTCCGATGCCCGCGGCGGGTTTGCCGTCGAGCATGGCCATCAGATAGCCGCCGGCCTCGGGCGGGCTGTCGAGGACTTCCCAGCCGAGCAGCTGGGAGTAGAAGTCCCGCGCGGCGGCGGGATCGTCGACCGAGCAGTCGACCCAACACGGAGTTCCTTGCGGCCAAACCTTGTCTGTCGTGGGCATCCGGATCCTCCCGATAACGGTCGGTGTGGGCCGGCCGCTGCGGTCGGCCGGACCCAGAATACCGATTGGTCGCCGTGATCGGTGCGATCCGTCCAGGTCAGACGTCCAACGCCCCGACCACGTCGTCGAAAGTGTCGCGGGCCAGCAGCTCCGCGTAGAACCCATTGCGCTCGACCAGTTCCCGGTGCGTCCCGCGCTCCACCACTCGGCCGCGGTCGAGGACCACGATCTGATCGGCGTCGCGGATGGTCGACAATCGGTGCGCGATCGTGATGGTGGTCCGATTCGCCGACAGCGTGTCGATGGCCGCCTGCACCTCCCGCTCGGTGCGGGTGTCCAGTGCGCTGGTCGCCTCGTCGAGCACCATGATCGGCGGATTGCGCAGGATCGCCCGCGCCACCGCCAGCCGCTGCTTCTCGCCGCCGGAGAACCGGTAGCCGCGCTCGCCGACCACGGTGTCGTAGCCGTCGGGCAGGCTCATGATGTGGTCGTGGATCTGCGCCGCGCGCGCCGCGGCGTGCAGTTCGTCCTCGGTGGCATTGGGTTTGGCGAAGCGCAGGTTGTCGGCGACCGAGGAGTGGAACAGATAGGTCTCCTGCGACACCACGCCCACCGCCGCGGACAGGTCGGCGAACGACAGATCCCGCACGTCGACCCCGTCGACGATGACCCGTCCGGCGGTCACGTCGTAGAGCCGCGCCACCAGATAGCCGAGAGTCGTCTTGCCCGAACCGGTTTCGCCGACGATGGCCAGGCTGGTCCCGGCGGGCACGTCGATGTCGATGTCGCTGAGCACGTCCCGGTCCGCGTCGTAGCCGAAGCCGACCCGGTCGAACCGCACCGCACCGGTCACCCGCTCGGGCAGCGGGGTGGGGCGCTCGGGCTCCTCGATCTCGGGTCGCAGATCCAGGTATTCGAAGATCCGCCCGAACAGCGCCAGCGAGCTCTGGATGTCCACGCCGGTCGACAGCAGCATCACCGACGGCCGCAGCAAACCGCTCTGCAGCGTCGTGAACGCGACCAGGGTGCCGATCGACACCAGCGGATGCCCCGAGGCCACGGTCATGCCCGCCGCCCAGTAGACCACCGCGGGCATGGCCGCCATCACGATGGAGATGGTGGACTGCCGCCACCGCCCGGCCATGCTGGCGCGGATCTCGAGATCCACCAGCCCGCGCGATTCCCGGGTGAAGTCCTCGACCAGGGCGGGGGAGCGGCCCATGGTGCGCGCCAACAGGATTCCGCTCACCGACAGCGATTCCTCCACGATCGCCGACATGCCCGCCAGCTTGCGCTGCTTCTCCCCGGTGATACGCCGGCGCTCGGAGCCGACCCGGCGGCTGATCCACACGAACAGCGGCAGCATGGCCAGCGAGACCAGGGTGAGCCGCCAGTCGAGCGCGAACATGGCGATGACCGCCGCGACGACGGAGGTGAAGTTGGAGACCAGGGAGGTGAGTGTCGAGGTGACGGTGGACTGCATGCCGCCGATGTCGTTGGCGATGCGCGACTGCACCTCGCCGGTGCGGGTGGCGGTGAAGAACGACAGCGGCATGGATTGCAGCCGCGCGTAGACCGCCGAGCGCAGATCGTGCATGACGTCCTGGCCGACGCCGGTGGAGATGTAGGTCTGCAGCACGCCGAACACGCTGTTCAGCGCGGCCACGGCGATCATGCCCGCGGCCAGCAGGGTGAGCAGGCCGGTGCGGCCGCCGGGCAGGGCGTCGTCGATGATGCCGCGCAGCAGGAACGGGGAGGCCAGACCGGCCAGCGAGGCCAGGCCGACCAGGGCCGCGACCAGGGCCAGACGTCCCCGATAGGGCTGGAAGAGCCGGACGATCCGGCGAAGTTCCGTTTCCGGAGTCTGTGTGTCTTTCGAAGCCATAGCGCCTCCTTTCGCAGGGAGTCACACGCTGTAACTGAGTCTGACTCATTATTGTTCCGAGGACAATGAGTTATGCTCTGAATCATGTCGAGCACGCCCGCGGACCAGCCGCGCGCCGCCGGGGAACCCCGCGAGGACGACCTCGCCGAACTGTTCCTGCGCGCGACCAAACGCCTGCACCGCACCCAGTCCGCGCGGCTGTCCCCGCTCGGCCTGACCCCCGCCCAGGCCCGCGCGCTGCGCATCATCGGCCGCGCCGCCGAGCACGCGGACGAACCGCTGCGCATGTCCGCGCTCGCCGAGCACCTGGGCATCGTGCCGCGCTCGGCCACCACCGTGGTCGACGCGCTGGTCGCCGCGGGTCTGGTTGTCCGCGAAGCGGATCCGGCCAATCGCCGCGCCACCCTGGTGACCTTGACCGCGGCCGGTCGCGACGCGCTCGACCGCATGTTCGCGGCCCGGCGCGACGCCGCCGAGGAGATGTTCGCCGCCCTTACCCCGGAGCAGCGCTATACCCTGCGCGATCTGCTCGCCGCACTGACCTCCGGCGAATCCGCGCCGCGCTGACGGGCATACAGTCGGGCGTGTTCGCCGATCCGAGCTCGTCATCGTCATCAGCAAGGAGCCCGATAATGCCGCGTGAGCTGGCCGACCTGCCCTTCGCCCGTTTCCTGGAGCCGCAGGACGCGCTGCGCGACGAAGGCGCGTACGACTGCGCGCATTTCGACGGCCTGTCCCTGGACGACCCGCAGCTGCGCGGGGTCACCTTCACCGAGTGCGCCATCTCGGCCACCACGGTGAACGGCGGCTTCTTCCGGTATTCGCGCTTCAACGACGTCTGGCTCAACAGCACCCGCTGGATCCGCACCGATCTGTCCGAAACCAATTGGATGGACGCGGAATTCGTGATGGCCGCGCTGTCGGGGGTGGAGGCGTTCGGTTCGGTGCTGCGCCGGGTGAGCTTCCACAACTGCAAGTTCGATTCGGTGAATCTGCGCGGCGCGACGCTCACCGACGTCTCGTTCGTGGACTGCGTGCTGCGCGATGTGGACATCAGCGAGGCCAAGGCGACCTCGGTGAGCTTCCCGGGCTCGGAGATCTCCGGGCTGTCGCTGCGCAACGCGAAGCTGAAGCAGGTGGATCTGCGTCAGGCTCGGTCGATCGGCGTCTCCAGCGGTGTCGAATCGCTGTCGGGCGCGCTGGTCACCAACCATCAGCTGCTCGAGCTGGCCCCGGTGTTCGCGCACGCGTTCGGGATCGTGGTCAAGGATCTCTGAGTTAGTAGCGCAAGTGAACTGACTCGAGTTACGCTGCTCACATGACGGAGTGGCGGCCCACGGCCTGCATCCTGTGCGAGTGCAACTGCGGCATCCAGGTGCTGCTCGGCCCGGACGGCCGGTCCTTCGAGAAGATCCGCGGTGACAAGCTGCATCCCGCCTCGGAGGGCTACACCTGCAACAAGGCCCTGCAGCTGGACCGCTACCAGAACGGGCGCACCGGCCGTCTGACCTCGCCGCTGCGCCGTCGCGCCGACGGCAGCTTCGAGGAAATCGATTGGGACACAGCGATTTCCGAGATCTCCGCCCGGCTGCTCGAGATCGGCCACCACTTCGGCGGGGAGTCGATCTTCTACTACGGCGGCGGCGGTCAGGGCAATCACCTGGGCGGCGCGTACGCCCCGGCGACCATGGCCGCCTACGGCATGAAGTACCGCTCCAGCGCGCTGGCGCAGGAGAAGACCGGCGACTTCTGGGTGGGCGCGCGCATGACGGGCTACCCGATGCGCGCCGATGTCGAGCACGCCGAGGTGGCGTTCTTCATCGGCAAGAATCCCTATCAGTCGCACGGCTTCCCCCGGGCGCGCACGGTGCTCAAGGAGATCGCCAAGGATCCCGCCCGGTCCATGATCGTGCTGGACCCGGTCCGCACCGAGACCGCGGAACTGGCCGACTTCCACCTGCAGCTCAAGCCCGGCACCGACGTCTACCTGCTCACGGCCATGGCCGCGATCCTGGTGCGCGACGACCTCCTCGACGAGGAGTGGCTGGCCGCCCACACCACCGGCCTCGACGCCGTCCTCGAGGTGCTGCGGGCGGTGCCGATCGAGAAGTACTGCGCCATCGCCGATGTCGATCCGGAGCTGGTGACCGCGGCGACGCACCGGCTGGCCGCGGCCGAGTCGGTGGCGGCGCTCGAAGACCTCGGCGTGCAGATGAACCGATACTCGACCGTGGTCAGCTATGTCGAGAAGCTGGTGTGGCTGCTCACCGGCAATGTCGGAAAGCCCGGCACCCAATACGCTTTCACCGGCCTGAGCAATCTCGGCCATGACCGCGGCCATCCGGCCGGCGAAGGTCCGAAGAGCCCGGTGGCGGGCGCGCCGATCGTGAGCGGGCTGGTGCCGTGCAATGTGATCAGCGAGGAGATCCTCACCGACCACCCCGCGCGCTACCGGGCCATGTTCATCGAGAGCGCCAATCCCGCGCACTCCCTGGCCGATTCGGCCCGGATGCGCGAGGCGCTGCGGGCGCTGGAACTGGTGGTCGTCATCGACGTCGCCATGACCGAGACCGCCCGCGAGGCCGACTACGTGCTGCCCGCGCCCACCCAGTTCGAGAAGTTCGAGGCCACCTTCTTCAACTTCGACTTCCCGCGCAATATCTTCCACCTGCGCCACCCGGTGCTGCCCGCCCCCGAGGGCGTTCTGCCCGAACCCGAGATCCACGCCCGCCTGGTCGAGGCCGCGGGCGTGCTGGGCGAGGCCGACTACGCGCCGCTGCGGGCCGCACTGGCCCAGGGCCGCGAGGCGTTCGCCATGGCCTTCCTGGGCATTCTGGGCGATCCGGCGCGCTCGAAACTGGCTCCCGTGCTGCTGTACCGGACGCTGGGGGAGACCCTGCCCGACGGCGCGGCGTCGGCGGCGCTGCTCTGGGCGGCCGCCTACAACATGGTCCGCAAGTTCCCGGCCAGCGTCGAACGCGCCGGGTACGGCACCGGACTGGAAGCCGGGGAGCGGCTGTTCGAGGCGATCCTGACGGGCAAGCACGGCATCGTGATCTCCGAGGACGACTACGAGGAGACCTGGAACCGGGTGCGCGACAAGGTGATCCGCCTGGAGGTGCCCGAACTGCTGGACGTGGTCGCCACCCTGCCCGAGCCCGACGCCGACGACGCCGCGGCCTGGCCGTTCGTCCTCTCCGCCGGCGAGCGGCGGGCCTTCACCGCCAACACCATCTTCCGGGACCCGGCCTGGCGCAAGCGCGATGCGGCCGGAACCCTGCGCCTCAGCACCGGCGACGCCGAACGGCTCGGGCTCGCCGCCGGGGACCTGGTGCAGGTCACCACCCGCCGCGGCACTGCCCGCGTGCCCGTCGAACCCACCGACCGGATGCGCTCGGGCCACCTGTCGCTGCCCAACGGTTTCGGCCTCTCGGTCGCCGACGCCGACGGCACCCCGGTCACCACCGGGACCGCGCCCAACGAACTGACCTCGGTCGAGGATCGCGACGAATGGGTCGGCACCCCCTGGCACAAGTACGTTCCCGCCCGCCTGGATACCGTGACCACATGAAACGTACGAGTTTCGCGAACTGGCCGTGCACCGTCGCCCGCACCGTCGACCTGCTGGGCGACTGGTGGACGCCGCTGATCCTGCGCGAAGCTTTCTACGGCGCCAAGCGTTTCGACGATTTCGAGTCCACCCTCGGGCTCAGCCGCAATATCCTCACCCAGCGGCTGACCCGGCTGGTGGAGGCGGGCCTGCTCGACAAGGTCCCCTACCAGGACCGCCCGGTGCGCCACGAATACCGGCTCACCACCCAGGGCCGCGACTTCTTCCCGGTGATCGCGGCCATGATGGCTTGGGGCGACCGCTATCTGGCCCCCGAATCCGGGGAGCCGGTCCTGCTCCACCACACCGCCTGCGACCACGACACCCACGCCGAGGTGGTGTGCGCGCACTGCCGGGAACCGCTGCGCCACGAGGACATCTCCGCCCGGCTGGGCCCGGGCTTCCCGGCGCGGCTGCGCGACGCCGCGCTGGCGACGGGCCGGTTCGCCGACGAGCCCTGAACCAGGGGTGTTCTAAGCTGCAAGCACTATGGCCCTGAACGCGACTCTCCACACCTTCGCCGTGCAACTGTCCGATATCGATCGGGGGGTGTACGAGGAGTTGGACCTGCGGGTCGCCCAGCATCCTTCGGAGACGGCCGAATACATGCTGACCCGGGTGCTGGCCTACTGCCTCGAATACGAGGAGGGCATCGCGTTCAGTGTCGGCGGGGTCTCCTCGACCGATGAGCCGCCGGTGATGATCCGTGATCTCACCACCCGCATGACCGCCTGGATCGATGTGGGCGCGCCCGAGGCCGCCCGGATCCACCGGGGCAGCAAGCTGGCCGATCGCGTGGTCATCTACACCCACCGGGACCCGGTCAAGGTGCTCGCCCAGCTCCCGGCCAAGCGGATTCACCACGCTTCGGAGATCCGCGTCTACTCGTTCGACCCCACCTTCATCGAGGACGCGACCCCGTTCCTGCAGCGCCGCAACGCGCTCACGCTCTCGATCACCGACCGGCACCTGTATCTGGAGCTGAACGGCAACACGCTGTCGACCGATATCGAAGAGCACCGCCTGTCCTGATGGCCGCCTCCCGTCGACGCCTGCTCAGCACGGCCGCGGTCACCGCGGCCCTGCTGACCGTGACGGTCGGCTGCGGCCAACGGCACGCCGAGACCGATGATCGACCCGATTACAGCGGCCCGGCCGGGCAGGTCATCACCGTGACCTCCGAGTCGGCCGACGCGACCACCGCCACTCTCAGCGCGTGGGATCGGGTTGGGGCGCAGTGGGTTCGGGCGATCGGACCGTTGCGCGCCGATGTCGGCGCGCAGGGCATCGGCCCCGCCAGCGAATCGGCGACCCGTTCGCCCGGCGGAATCTGGTCACTGACAGAGGCTTTCGGCATCGCAGCCGACAATGGCACCCGGCTGCCGTACCGGCGGGTGACGACCTCGGACTGGTGGGTGTCGGACACTGCGTCGCGGTACTACAACACGCATTACAGTTGCGCGCCGGGCAGTTGCCCGTTCGACGAATCCGCCGGTGAGGATCTCGGCAGCGCGGGCCCGGCCTACGATCACGCCGTCGTCATCGACTACAACCGCGCTCCCGTGGTCGCGGGGGCCGGATCGGCCTATTTCCTGCACGTCGGCGACGGCCACCCGACCGCGGGCTGCGTCGCGGTTCCCGCCGCCGACCTGGACCGGCTCATGCGCTGGCTGGATCCGGCACGCGGGCCGGTCATCGATATCGCCGTCCGGGAATAACACCCGAAAACCGCGATTTCGCATTCGAAACACCTTGTGCCTGTTCTCACAATGTCGCACATGCGACCTGCGGGTTACCGGACCGGGTGAATAGCCGCGGCGTCCTCCGGAGTCGCACGAAAAGCACGTTTGACGTGTGGCAATTCCATCAAAGCGCGCCAGCTATCGCGTGCACACCGCAAAAGCCAGCATGTTTCGGGCAACTAAGGTTCGGGTATTCGACTTTGTCGAACGCGAAAAGGAATTGAAACATGGGTGCGAGCCTGATGATCGTGGGGGACGACTACGGGGTCCGCGGCTCCTTGCGGGCGGCGATGGAAGAGGAAGGATACGAGGTCGCCGAGGCGGGCGCGGGTGAGGCCGCGCTGGAACAGCTGCGTGTGAACGGCGCGCCGGACGTGATGGTCGTGGACCTCTTGTCCGGTGAAATGGACGCCTTCACCTGTATTCGTGAGGTCCGCCGCGCGCATGAGGTGCCGATCATGGTGGTCAGCGCCAGCAACGACACCCACGACGTGGTCGCCGCCCTGGAAGCGGGGGCCGACGACTTCGTCACCAAGCCGTTCGAGATCAAGGAGATCAGCGCGCGCATGCGGGCGCTGCGGCGGCGCCCACACCTGGGCGGACTGCCCGACGAATCGGTCACCGAAGCGCTCACCGAGATCGTGCTCGACCCCGACGACGCTGCGCCGCTGGTGCTTTCGCCCGAGGGCGGCGCGGTGCGCCGGGGCGAGGAGCAGATTCCGTTGACCATCACCGAATTCCGGCTGCTGTGCGAGCTGGCCGCGAATCCGGGCCGCGTGCTCACCCGCACCCTGCTGCTCGAAAGGGCCTGGGACGAAGGCTTCTTCGGCGACGAACGACTCGTCGACGTCCATGTGCGCCGCTTGCGCACGAAGATCGAGGCCGACCCCTCCGATCCCCGCATCGTGGTGACGGTGCGCGGGCTCGGTTACCGCCTCGACATGCCCCGCTGAGGCCCGAGTCCCGGGCGGAGTCATCGGATCGTCATGAGATCGCAATGAGTTCGCATGGAAGACCTCAACGTTGCTTGGTCAGGCTGGGATGGTCATGCAGATCCCAATCAGCAAATTTGACGCGATATCCCAGCAAACCATCCAGATCCGGGAACCCGAGCTCGCCGACGGCGCGCACATGTGGCAGATCGCCGAGAACTCCCGGGTACTCGACACCAACTCCAGCTACGCCTATCTGCTGTGGTGCCGCGATTTCCCGGCCACGTCGATGGTCGCCGAGATCGACGGTGAGGTAGCCGGTTTCGTCATCGGTTACACCCGGCCGTCGTGGCCCAATGTCCTGTTCGTCTGGCAGGTGGCCGTGGACCAGCCACACCGCGGGCACGGACTGGGCGTGGACATGCTCGACGCACTGCTGGAACGCACCACCGCGCACGGCATCACCCAGCTCGAAACCACCATCTCGCCGGACAATCCGGCGTCGGTGGCCATGTTCGCCGCCCTGGCCCGCCGCCGGGGCGCGGCTCTGACCCGCACGACCTTGTTCTCGGCGGATCAATTCCCCGGCGGGCATCAGCCGGAGGATCTCTACCGCATCGCACCGGTGACCACTCAGGAGGAACCGCGATGATCACCACCACCCCCGACCTGTCCGTGTTCGCGGATCTGGAATCGAATGTGCGCGGCTACTGCCGCTCCTGGCCGACGGTGTTCGACACCGCCTCGGGAGCCTGGCTGCGCGACGAGACCGGCCGCGAATACCTGGACTTCTTCGCCGGCGCGGGCGCGCTCAACTACGGCCACAACAACCCGGTGCTCAAGCAGTCGCTGCTGGACTACATCGCGGGCGACGGCCTGACCCACGGCCTGGACATGTCCACCGTCGCCAAACGCGAACTGCTGGAATCGCTGCGCGAACGCATCCTGCGGCCGCGCGGCCTCGACTACAAGGTGCAGTTCCCCGGACCCACCGGCGCGAACGCGGTGGAGGCGGCGCTCAAACTGGCCCGCAAGGTGACCGGCCGCACCGAGATCCTCAACTTCACCAACGCTTTCCACGGCATGACGCTGGGCGCGCTGTCGGTCACCGGCAATGCCGCCAAGCGGGCGGGCGCGGGCGTGCCGTTGCAGCACGCCACCTCGATGCCCTTCGACGGCTACCTGTCCGGCACCGAGGGCGACTCCTTCGAATGGATGGAGCGCGTCCTCGACGACGCCTCCTCCGGCCTGGACAGCCCGGCCGCGGTCATCGTCGAGACCGTGCAGGGTGAGGGCGGGGTCAATATCGCCAGCGTGGAATGGCTGCGCAAGCTGGCCGGATTGTGCTCCGCGCGAGAGATTCTGCTGATCGTGGACGACGTGCAGATGGGTTGCGGCCGCACCGGCCCGTTCTTCTCCTTCGAGAACGCCGGCATCACACCGGATATCGTCACCCTGTCCAAGTCGATCGGCGGCTACGGCCTGCCGATGGCGCTGGTGTTGTTCAAACCCGAACTGGACCAGTGGAAGCCGGGCGAGCACAACGGCACCTTCCGCGGCAACAACCCGGCCTTCGTGACCGCCCGCACCGCCATTGAGCACTACTGGTCCGACGACGGCCTGGAGTCGGCCACCCGGGCCAAGGGCGCCCGCATCGAGCGCGCCCTGACCGGCATGGCCGCCGCCTTCGACGGCGTGAGCGCCCGCGGGCGCGGCCTGGTGCACGGCCTGGTCTTCGACGACGCCTCGCAGGCGGAGAAGGTATGCGCCGCCGCCTTCCAGCGCGGACTGCTGGTCGAGACCTCCGGTCCCGAGGACGAGGTGGTGAAACTGCTTCCGCCGCTGACCATTTCCGAGTACGAGCTCGATCACGGCCTGGAACTGCTGGCCTCCTCGCTGGACGCCCTCGGCAGCGGACGGGGTCGCTGACATGATCGTGCGCACCACCGCCGAGATCACCGGCACCGACCGCGATGTCGCGGGTCCGGGCTGGCGCAGCAAGCGGATCGTGCTGGGCGGCGACCGGGTCGGTTTCTCGTTCCACGAGACCACCATCGACGCCGAGTCCGTCCACGAGTTCCACTACCAGAATCACGTCGAGGCCGTCTGGCTGGTCGAGGGCGACGGCACCCTGGTCGATCTCGACCACGGCGTCACCTACGAGCTGGGCCCCGGCTCCATGTATCTGCTCGACGGCCACGAACGCCACCGCCTGTTCGCCCGCAGCCGGATGCGCATGCTGTGCGTGTTCAATCCGCCGGTGACCGGGCAGGAGGTCCACGACGAGAACGGTGTCTACCCGCTGGTCGCCGTCGACTAGGAGATTCGCATGACCCTGTCCGACTACGGATTGATCGACCGCTACCGCACCCGCACGGTCGCCGGGACGCCGCCCATCGAGCGTGACGACCCGACGGTCTGGGGCCCGATCGACTCCCACGGCCTGGCCGAGTTCGACGACAACGGCTACGCCGTGCTGGACATGCTGCTCGACCCGGACGAGGTGCGAGCGGTGGCGACCGAGATGCAGCACCTGACCAGCGATCCCGAATTGCTGCTCGACGAGCGTGTGATCATCGAGCGGGCCTCGCATCGGGTGCGCTCGGTCTTCGACGTGCACCGGTTCAGCCCGATGATCGGGGAACTGGTGCGCCAGGACCGGATCGCGGGTCTGGCCCGCCAGATCCTCGGCTCGGATGTCTACCTGCACCAGGCCCGGGTGAACTACATGCCCGGGTTCACCGGCGCCGGGTTCTACTGGCACTCCGACTTCGAGACCTGGCACGCCGAGGACGGCATGCCCGCCCCGCGCGCGGTGAGCCTGTCGATCGCCCTGACCGACAACTACCCGTTCAACGGCAGCCTGATGGTCATGCCCGGCTCGCACCGCACGTTCGTGCCGTGTCAGGGCGAGACGCCCACCGACCATCACCGGGTGTCGTTGCGGGAGCAGCAGATCGGCGTGCCCTCCCAGGAGGCGCTCACCGATCTGGCGGGCAAGCACGGCGTCACCCAGTTCACCGGTCCGGCGGGCTCGGCGCTGCTGTTCGACTCGAACCTGATGCACGGGTCCTCGGGCAACATCACGCCGTTCCCGCGCTCGAATCTGTTCCTGGTGTTCAACAGCGTCGAGAACACCCTGCGCGATCCGTACTCCGCGCCGGGTCCGCGGCCGGAGTACCTGGCCAGCCGCGACTTCACACCGCTGATCTGACTCGGATCAGCTTGCGGCGGTGACGGTCCGATGCCCGCGCGTCCCGTAGAGGCGGCGGGCATCGGCCGGGGTCACCGTCTCCAGCCGCGCGGGCAGGTCACCCTTGATGTGCTGTTCGAGGATCTGCCCGGCCATCGGCGCGATGATCGGCGCGGCCATGATCAGGCCCTTCTTGTTGAAAAGGCTGAACAGCCACACCAGGATCCGGCCCGCCGGGCGCACCATCAGATCCACGAACCCGGGCCGGTCGAACTGGCCCAGCTTGCGCTGCCACTTCGGCAGGGTCGCGATCGAAGCGAACGACAGCAGCCGCGCGCCGAGCGCATAGGTCCAGCCCGCGCCGTTCTTGGGCGAGGTGAACAGCAGCTGCCGCATCCCGTCCTGGGCGGCCTCCGAAGTGCACAGGCGCGCACGGACATCGGCGTAGTACTGGCGCACGCCCTCGCGGGTGATCGGCACGTCCTCGGGCTTGCAGGTCTGCAGCTCGGCGGCGACGCGGCACTCCCGCCAGTACTGGGCCTCCTCCTCGGGAGTCAGTCCGGGCCCGAACATCTCGTAGGCCTTGAGCACCGACTGCCAGCCGGTGATGTGGATCCACAGCTGGGTCTCGGGGGAGTTGGCGCTGTAGCGCTGACCGCTGATCGGCTCGATGCCGGTGTTCTTGGCGTGCACCGTCATCAGATGCTCCGAGGCCTGGATGGCGGTGCGGGAATCGCCGATGGCCACGATCAGGAAGTACGCGAAAGTGGCGTCGAGGCGGTCGCGCGGCTCGGAGTAGATCTTGCCGGTGTCGGCGACGGCCGCGGTCAGGAACGGATCGAAGTGCTCGAGGGTGACCGCGCGCTGGAATCCGATGACGGCGGTGGGGGAGGTCCACACCTTCCAGCTCGGGGAATCCGGGCCGAAGAAGCCGTAGTCGTCGCGGCGGAGGGTGGTCGGATCGAAGGTCACTGGGGGCTCCTCTACAGGTTCGATCCCATGGAATACAACGCCACCGTAGCAATTGCCGGGAATGAATACAACGGTTGCGTAGCTTTACCCTGGACGGGCGCGTGACCTCGCGATCCGGGATGACAGAATGGGGCCGATGAAGGTGGAGGCAGGGGATGAGGGCATGACGGCGGACCGCCCGCGGCGGCGCTACGCGCCCCGGCTGCCACCCGGGGAACGCCGCGCGCAATTGCTCGACGCCGCCTTCGCGGTCCTGGAGAAGGCCGAACTCCACGAGCTCAGCATGGAGGCCGTCGCCGCCGAGGCCGGCGTGGGAAAACCCGTGCTGTACACCGTCTTCAAGACTCGCGCCGAGCTCGTCGCCGCCCTGCTGGAACGCGAACGCGAACGTGCCCTCGAACAGGTCGCCGACACCCTGCCCACCGACCTGCTCGGCGCGGATCCGGTGGTCGCGGCCTCCGCCTCGGTCCGCGCGTTCGTCGATGTGGCCCTGGACAATCCGACCCGCTGGCGACTGCTGCTCTCGGGCCCCGGCAATGCCCCCGACGAATACCGCGAGGCCATCCGCAGCTCCCGCGCGGGCATCTTCGACCAGGCCGAGGCCCTGGTCCGCATGGGCCTGATCACCGATTCCCGCTGGGCCGGAATCGATTCCGGCCTGCTCACCGATTCGCTGCTGACCATCGCCGAGATGCTGGGCCGGATGGCGGTCAGCGAACCGGATGTATACCCCCGTGAACGCATCGAGGGATTCGTCCAGGCCATCGTCGCGCTGCTCGTCGGCACCGGCCAGTAAGCGGAAACGCCACCCCATCGCCCCTGACGTCGCGAAAGTGACCCTTGCCACACCGTGGTACACGGGCGTACCGTCGCGCTGGTACGCAGAGGTACCACGCTGGGAGATGGCGCATGACCACAGTGACACTGCCCGACGGACCGACGACGCCGGGCTTCGTGCAGGGCATCGAGATCCTGGCCGGGCGCACCCGGGCCTGGCGGCGGCTGCATCAGCGCTACGGGTCGGCGTTCGTGGTGTCGATGCCGCGCTTCGGGCCCACCGTCGTGCTGTCCGACCCCGCCGAGGTGAAGGCGCTGTTCACCACTCACACCGATCTGGTCGACAATCTCGATATCAACCTCGGCCAATTCCTGGGCCCCGGTTCGCTGTTCGCGCGGCGCGGTGAGGAGCATCGCAAGGAGCGCAAACTGCTCACCCCGCCCTTCCACGGGCGGCGACTGGCGGTCTACGAATCGCTGATCGAGGAGGAGGCCGTCCGCGAGATGGCCACCTGGCCCTCGGGGCGCGAATTCGCGACCATGGATTCGATGATGCGCATCACGCTCAATGTGATCCTGCGCGCCGTATTCGGTGCGGAGGGAGCCGAATTCGAGCAACTGCGCGAGGTGATCCCGAAACTGGTGCTGGTCGCCTCCGCGCTGGCGGCACTGCCGGTGCCGCAGGGCTTGTTCGGGCGCTTCGGGCCGTGGGCGCGGTTCCAGACCCACCGCGCGAGCTACGACGAGATCGTGGGACGGCTCATCCGCCGCGCCGCCGCCGACCCGCACCTGGCCGACCGCGACGACGTGCTGGCCATGCTGCTGCAGGCCCGCTACGACGACGGCTCGGCCATGACGCAGAGCGAGATCGCCGACGAGCTGCTCACCCTGCTCACCGCGGGCCACGAGACCACCGCCACCTCGCTGGCCTGGACCGTCGAACGCCTGCGCCGGCACCCGCACATCCTGGCGCGCCTGGTCGAGGAGACCGACGCGGGCGGCTCCGCGCTGCGCGAGGCGGCGCTGCTCGAGGTCCAGCGGGTGCGCCCGGTCATCGACGCCACCGCCCGCAAGGTGCGGGTGGACGATTTCAAGCTGGGCCGCTGGACCCTGCCGCGTGGCCAGCACGTCCTGGTCAGCATCCGGCTCATGCACGACAACCCGGAATTGTTCGCCAACCCACGCGATTTCGACCCGGACCGGTTCCTCGACGCGCGGCCGGGGACGTTCAACTGGATCCCGTTCGGCGGCGGCGCGCGCCGGTGCATCGGGGCGGCGTTCGCGACCATGGAGATGAACGTGGTGCTGCGGGTGCTGTTGCGCGACTTCACCCTCGCGCCCACCGACGCGCCCGACGAGCGCACCCATTTCCGCGGGGTCGCGCTGGCTCCCGCGAAGAAGGGGCGCGCGGTCGTGTACCGCAGGACGCCGCGGTCGACCACGGACGTGGAATCCGGCGCGGTATCGGTCGAATCCAGGACTGTCGCAAACGAATCCGCCGGCTCCCGGGACGCGCGCGGCGAGCAGGTGACCGCGTGAGCGAGCGGGTCGCCGAGGTCGGGCGCGGCATCACCCTGACCTACGAGCGGCAGGGCGCGGGTGTGCCGCTGCTGCTCATCGCCGGGCTCGGACAGCAGAAGCACGAATGGCACGACGGTCTGGTCGCGCAGCTGGTGGTCCGTGGCTACGACGTGGTGCGGTTCGACAATCGCGATGTCGGCGCCTCCACCCACGCCGGGTTCCGGCCGCCGGGCGGTCTCGCCATGGCCCGCAAGCGCTGGGACGCACAGCAATACGATCTCGGGGACATGGCCGCCGACACCGCCGGACTGCTCGACATCCTCGGCTGGCGGTCGGCGCATCTGGTCGGCATGTCCATGGGCGGGATGATCGCCCAGACCGTGGCCGCCCGCTATCCCGAGCGGGTGTCCTCGCTGACGTCGATCTTCTCCACCACGGGCGCGCCGCGGGTCGGGCGGCCCGCGCCGTCCACCTGGATTCGCATGTTCGCCAAGCCCGCTCGCACCCGGGAGGAGCACGTCGAGGGCGCGGTGCGCATGTATCGGCACATCGGGTCGGCCGGATATCCCCTCGACGAGCCGCGGATCCGGGCCACGGCGGGCCTCACCTGGGATCGCGATCCGCGCCCGGCGGCGGGCGTGGGGCGGCAGCTCGCCGGAATCCTCAAGTCCGGGGACCGGACTCGCGAGGTGCGGACCATCACCGCGCCCACCCTGGTGGTGCACGGCGACCGCGACCCGATGGTGAACCCCACCGGCGGCGCGGTGACCGCCGCCGCGATCGCGGGCGCGCGCCTGCACACCGTGCCGGGCATGGGCCACGATCTGCCGGTCGCGCTCTGGCCCACCTTCGCCGACCTCATCGACACCCACATCAGCACCGTCGAATCCAGGAGTTCCGATGCCCCGAACCTCTAGGCCGCTGTCCGGCCACCCGGTCATGATCACCGGCGCGGCCTCGGGAATCGGGCGGGGGCTGGCTCAACTGCTGTCCCGCCGTGGGTCGCCGGTGGCCATCGCCGATATCGACGCCGACGGATTGAAGCAGACCGCGGCCGGACTGAACGGGCCGGTGCTGACCCGGGTACTGGACGTGCGCGACGCCGCCGACCAGCTCGCGTTCGCCGAGGAAGTGCGGGCGTGGCTGACCGCACCCCTGGCCGCGGTCTTCAACAATGCCGGTGTGGCCGTGTCCTCCTCGGTGCTCGACACCGTGCCCGCGGACGACGAATGGCTGCGGCAGATCAACTTCGACGGCGTCGTGAACGGGACGCGAGCCTTCCTGCCGATCCTGGTCGAACAGGGCAGCGGCGCGATCGTCAACACCTCCAGCGTGTTCGGGCTGGCGGGCATGCCGTACCAGAGCGCCTACTGCGCGGCGAAATTCGCGGTGCGCGGATTCACCGACGCGCTGCGGCAGGAACTGCGGGGGACCGGCGTCTCGGCGGTGACCGTGCACCCCGGCGGCATCCGCACCAATATCGCCCGCAACGGACGCGTCCGGCAGGACCCCGAGGGCAGGGGCCGCAGCCACGAGCAGATGGCCGCCGAATTCGAGGCCATGACCATGACCAGCCCGGAGAAGGCGGCCGAGATCATCTGCCGCGGAGTCGAACGCGGCAAGGCGCGCATCCTCGTCGGACCCGACGCGTATCTGTTCGACACCCTCACCCGGGTGACCCCGACGCACTACTTCGACGTGCTGTCGGTCGTGATGGGCCTGGTGCGGACCCGGGCCGCGAAGGGAGCGGGACGATGACCGAACACGTGGACGTGCTGATCGTCGGCGCCGGACTGTCGGGTATCGGGGCGGCGCATCATCTGCAGGACGCGTTCCCGGACCGGAGCTACGCCATTCTCGAGGCCCGCGAGGCCATGGGCGGGACCTGGGATCTGTTCCGGTATCCGGGGGTGCGGTCGGACTCCGACATGCACACCCTCGGGTACCGGTTCCGGCCGTGGGTGGCCGCCGAGGCCATCGCGGACGGGCCCGCCATCCTGTCCTACATTCGCGACACCGCCGCCGACGCGGGCATCGACCGGCGAATCCGGTACGGGCACAGCGTGACCGGGGCCTCGTGGGACTCGGAGGAAGCGCGCTGGACCGTCGGATACGAGCACGGCGGCAGGGCCTCGACCATCACCTGCGACTTCCTCTACCTGTGCAGCGGGTACTACCGCTACGACGAGGGCTATGTCCCGGAGTTCGCCGGTCTGGACGAGTTCGGAGGACAGGTCGTGCATCCGCAGCACTGGCCCGCCGAACTCGACTACGCCGGAAAGCGGGTCGTGGTGATCGGCAGCGGCGCGACCGCGGTGACGCTGGTGCCCGCCATGGCCGAGACCGCCGCGCACGTCACGATGCTGCAGCGCTCACCCACCTACATCATGTCCGCGCCGAGCGTCGACGCCGTCGCCACCAAGCTGCGGCAATGGCTGGGGGAGCGGCGCGCCTACACCGTCACCCGCTGGAAGAACGTGGCCATAGGCACCGTCATCTACCAGCTCAGCCAGCGGCGACCCGCCATGATGCGCAAGTTCTTCCGCAACCTCACCATCAAACAGCTGCCCGACGGCTACGACGTCGACACCCATTTCAATCCCAGCTACAACCCGTGGGATCAGCGGCTGTGCCTGGTTCCGGACGGGGATCTGTTCCGGGCGATCAGCGCCGGACGAGCCTCGGTGGCCACCGACCGCATCGAACGGTTCACCGCGGACGGCATTCGGCTCGAATCCGGGACCGAACTGCCCGCCGACATCGTGGTGACCGCGACCGGACTGGATCTGCTGGCATTGGGCGGCATCGCGCTCACCGTCGACGGCCGCGAGATCGCCGCCTCCGACACCATGGCCTACAAGGGCATGATGCTCAGCGGCGTCCCGAATTTCGCCTTCACCATCGGCTACACCAACGCCTCCTGGACGCTCAAGGCCGACCTGGTCGCCGAATTCGTCTGCCGGCTGCTGCGGCACCTCGACGAGCACGGCTACAGCCAGGCCACGCCCTGGCCGGACCCTGCGGTGACCACCACGCCGCTGCTCGACTTCCAGGCCGGCTACGTGCTGCGGTCGATGGACCGCTTCCCCAAGGCCGGATCGCGCCCGCCGTGGCGGCTGGGCATGAACTACGCGCAGGACGTGATCACCTTGCGGCACGGGCGAATCGAGGACGGCACCATCCGCTTCGGCCGCCGTTCGGTGCGCGCCGCGAGCGTCGATCGCGGGCCGGAACCGGTGACCGCCTGACCTCGGTGACCAGCGCTGCGGCGAACACACCGGCCGTCGCGGCGCCCACCGAGATCCGGGCAAACTACGCTGATGCTCGTGACCCGCGCCGACTCCGCCACCAGCGCCGACACCGCCGCCGAGTCCGGCTTCCGGCGTCGGCTGCTCGATGCCATGGCCGACGCGATCCGCGAGCGCGGCTACCGCGACACCACGGTCGCCGACATCGTGCGCCTGGCCAAGACCTCGCGACGCACCTTCTACGAGCATTTCGACGACAAGCAGGACTGCTTCGTGGCGCTGCTGACCGAACGCAACAATGACACCATCGCGCAGATCTACGCCGCCGTGGACGTGTCCGCGCCGTGGGACACCCAGATCCATCAGGCGATCGAGGCGTGGATCGGGGCCTCGCGCGAGGACACCCCCATCACGCTGGCCTGGATCCGCGACATCCCGGCGCTGGGGGAGCGAGCCCGGGACCTGCAGCGCGACGCCGCGAACGCGTTCATCACGCTGATCCAAACCCTGACCGGCACAACGGAATTCCAGGGCGCTGGCCTGCATCCGCCGACGCATCAGATGGCGACCATCCTCTACGGCGGGTTCCGCGAGCTCATCGCCTCCACGGTGGAGGACGGGCGCGACATCACCGAGATCATTCCGGTGGCGGTGGAAACCGCGCTGGCGCTGATCGGTCCGCGCTACCCGGCCTGATCGGTTCCTGCGGGGCCTGATCAGTCCCTGCGGGGGCGGGCGCGGAAGTGGGCGCGTTCGCCCTGTTTGCCGAACAGGCTGAGGAATTCGACCGGCCGATCGTCGGCCGCGCCGAACCAGTGGGGTTCGCGGGTGTCGAATTCGGCGGCCTCGCCCGGCTCCAACACGAGGTCGTGCGCGCCGAGGATCATCCGCAACCGGCCGTTGAGGACGTAGAGCCACTCGTAGCCCTCGTGGGTCTGCGGATTCGGTTCGGCGCGACCGGATCTCGGATCCATGATGATCTTGAACGCTTGAATCCCGCCCGCCCGCCGGGTCAACGGCAGCATCTGCATCCCGCCGCGCGTGATCGGCCGCATGTGGACCCGCGGATCCCCGGTGTCGGGCGCGTTCACCAGCTCGTCGAGGGTGACGCCGTGGGCGCGCGCCAAGGGCAGCAGCTGCTCCAGGGTGGGGCGCCGCGCCCCGGATTCCAGCCGTGACAGTGTGCTGACCGAGATCCCCGTCTCCGTGGACAGCTCGGCCAGTGTGGTTTCCCGTTGTTTACGCAGCTCACGGAGTCGTAGGCCCACCCCTTCCAGGGCTGCGTCGATATCCTCGGTCATGCCTCCAGTTTGCCACATCGGCAAAGAAGGTTGCCGATATGCCCGCGCGGTCCGCATGGTCGTAGGCAGGAGGTGGTCATCAATGACCGATCAGCTGAACGACAGCTACGACGTGGTGGTGGTAGGCGGGGGACCCGCGGGCCTGAACGGAGCCCTCATGCTCGCCCGGGCCCGCCGCACGGTGGCGGTGATCGACGCGGGCGCCCCGCGCAACGCCCCCGCCGACCGGGTGCACGGCCTGTTCGCCCGCGAGGGCGTCCCGCCCGCCGAACTACTGACTCGCGGCCGCGCGGAGGTCCGCGACTACGGCGGTCAGGTGATCGACGGCGAGGTGTCCGGAATCACCAGGGACGGTGACGATTTCGTCGTCACTCTGGCAGGTGCCCGCACCACCCGCGCTCGTCGCGTCCTGGTGACCTCGGGCCTGGTCGACGATCTCCCGCTGATCCCCGGTCTGCGCGAGCGCTGGGGCCGCGACGTCATCCACTGCCCCTACTGCCACGGCTGGGAGGTCCGCGACCGCCCGATCGGCGTCCTGGGCTTGGGCCCCATGGCGATTCACCTCGCGCTGCTGTTCCGCCAGTGGAGCGACGACATCGTCTACTTCGCCCACACCAATACACCGCCCACCGAGGAGGAGTTGGAACAACTAGCCGCCAGGGGGATCCGCGTCGTCCCCGGCGAACTGGCCGCCGTTGAAATCACCGACGACCGCATCACGGGTGTCCGTCTCTCGGACGGCGCCATCGTCCCCCGCGAGGTCCTGGTCGCCCCCACCCGCATGCTGGCCCGAGCCGCCTTCCTCTCCAACCTCGGGCTGACTCCCGCCGTACACCCTTCCGGCGCAGGCGAATACATCCCCGCCGACCCCACCGGCCGCACCGATGTCCCCGGCGTCTGGGCCGCCGGCAACGTCTCCGACCTCTCCGCCCAGGTCGGCGCATCCGCCGCCGCTGGCGCGTTGGCTGGAGCTCACATCAACGCCGACCTGGTGAACGAGGAAACCCGTCAGGCCGTCGAGACGTATCGAGCGCGCGCCCTGCTGTAGTCGGGATCAAGACGAGACCAAAGACCAAAGACCAAAGACCAAGACCAAAGACCAAAGACCAAAGACCAAAGATAAAAGACGCCTGGAGAAGAGAAGAAAAGACAAAAGAAGAAGAGCCGAGAGCACAAGACGCCGGAGCGGTTGGTCTCTGGTAGGTGATGCGTGCAGTCTGTGGGCTGGGATCGGCGGGTAGCGGATCCCAGCCCGGCGTCAGCCCAGGTCCGGCAGAGCAGGCGAGGTGACCACACTCCCCGTTGTTCTGCGCACGCCGGCAGGACACGAGCAGCTCGGTGTCATGCTGCCCGTGAGCGCCACGTTCGGCAGCTGGAATCGATGGCAGCGGCGATCGCCTGCCCCACGTGATGGCGGTCGTTGACGCGTGGGGTGCCGGTGGGATCAACACTCTTCGGTGCAATCCACCCTGTCCGACCGGGGTGGGGCGAATCTTTACCCATCACAACGGTTTTCCAGCCATCGGGGCTGTCGTTGACCAGCGCGTGGCAGTGGTCGCACGCCAATGTCAGGTTGTTGATGTCGGTCGGCCCGCCTGTGGCCCAGTCGGTGACGTGGTGGGCGGCGCACATGTTGGCGGGTTGTTCACAACCCGGTCGAGTACATCCCCTGTCGCGGGCCAGGAGCGCGAGGCGTTGGGCGCGGTTGGCGGTGCGGCGGGAGCGACGCAGGAACAACGGCATCCCGTCCCCGTCGAGGACCGCGATCACCGGTCGGGTCCCTTCGGCCATCTTCAAGGCTTCGTTGATGGAGATCTGAGTGCCGGACGCGGTGGTGGCGACGCCGGTGCCGTTCTCGAGGTCGGTGAGGCTCATGGTGAGCACGACCTCGACGGGCAGGCCACGGTGCATGCCCAGGGTCCGCATGTTCACCCCGGGCTGCACCAACGCCAGCAAAGCGTCGTGGGTCCGCTGCCCGGCATCACGACGATCACGACGCGCGGCAGCATCGAGCACGCTATCGGCGATGAATCCACCGGTCGCGGAGGGGCTTTCGGGGTCCTCGACATTGCACATCCCAGGCCGCGCGAGCTTCGCGAACACCGCATCCAAGCACGCACGCAGCTCAGGAGTGATCCACCCTTCGATCCGCGTCATCCCATCCACACCGGGACGACACAGCGTGATCCCGCGACGGCGGCGACGGTCAGCGTCGGAAACAACCTTCCCATCGGGATCCAAGCGGGCGAGGATGTCGCGCCCGATCTTCAACAAGTCATCGGGCCACCCGTTGCGCGAGTAGTCGACCAGGATCTGCTCGGCCTCGGCCCGCGCCTCGGTGGGCACGTCGACGGGCAGGTGGTTCATCACGTCCAGGATGTGACGCACGTGATCGCGGGAAATATCCCCGGCGGCGAATGCTTCCGCCGCAACCGGCAGCACCGGCGGCGCGATATGGCCCGTCTGCTGGACGAATTCGCCGCAGTGGTGGGTGATCTTCACCCGTACTGAGGCGTCGTACCGCGAGAGTCCGAGGGTGTGGCGCAGGAATGGCACCATCTTCCCGGCCCCGCTGCGTGAATGCAGGGACCGTTCTCCGGCTTCGATGATCAGACGCGTATCGAGTGCGGCGAGTTGGCGCTTGCACGTTTCGAGCTGCTGCATCAACGACACGACATCCTCGTCGGAGAAGCCGGTCATCTTCCCGCTCTGCACGGATTCGGTCAGGGTTGAGACCGCGGCCGCCAGTTCGGCGATACCGCAGTCGTCGAGTGTCACCCCATTCGAATCCATGCCCCTATTTTACGCCCGCGCGATCACTCTAGGAACCCGAAATGTCCAGTATCGCAATATATTTCGACAACTGCCAAGATCGGCACGGGCCTTGCCGGTTCACCTCGCGTGGTACCGACGGTGCGTGAATGCCACTACCATCGCTCCTATGGTCACTGTGGGGATGACCGTTGGGTTGGCATTCGTCGGCTATATGGCCACGTATCTGAACGGACTTCGTCTGGGCCAACGGCAGGCCCGACTTGTGCGAATCAATCAGCAGTTGAGCGAGTTCTATGGCCCGCTTCTCGCGCTGATGGAGGCGAATCAACGGACCTTCGATGCCTTCCATTCGGACTTCGCGCTGGCGGACGGCAGGTGTCCCATCTGCGATGTTCCCGTACCGTCCGAGCAAGACCTTGCTGAGTGGCGATTCTGGGCGACAAATGTGTTCATTCCGAACATCAGGGCGATGCGTGATGTCGTAGTCGCCAAGGCTGATCTCCTCCTCGAGGCGGAGATGCCGACCGTCCTGCTCGAGCTCTGCGCACATGTATCCGGCTACGAAGTCACGCTTGCCCGATGGTCGGAGGGTGATTTGGGTGACTACGTTTCGATCATCAAGTTCCCAGCCCGGGAATTGCACGAGTACACCAGAGATCGGTTCGCCCGCCTGAAGGCCGAGCAGGCGAGACTGCTCGGCAGGCGGCGCATCTAGCGTGTGGAATGTGTTCCTACCCTGATGGTTTGGTGCCGTCAGGGGATGCTCAGTAGGCCGTTCACCAGTGCTCGGATTCCTGGTTCGGGGTCGAATTCCGGCTCCGGCCAGGTGATCTGGTGGAGGATATGGCCGTCGAGGTGGTCGAGGAGGGTGCGGCAGTGGGGTGCGGGGGTGGGAGAGCCGATGCGTTCGAGCCAGGGGGCGAGCCAGGTGGTGATGGTGGTGCGGGCGATCGCCAGGGGTTCGAGGAGGTCGGGGTTGGCGACGGCTTCGAGGAAGAGGGTGTAGCGGGCCAGGGTTCGGTTGCGGGCCGGGCCCAGGGCGTGGCGGGTGATGGCGGTGAGGGCTTCCACGAGGGCGGCGGGGGTGTCGGGGCGGAGTAGGCCGCTGACGACTTCCCAGTCGCGGCGGTCGAGTTCGACCAGGTGGGTGACGATGCCCATGAGGAGGGCGTCGCGGGTGCGGAAGGAATTGGAGGCGGTGCCGGCGGGAACGGCGGCGGCCTTGTCGGCGGCCTGGAAGGTGAGGCCGCGGGGCCCTTCGGTCGCCAGGACCTCGATCGCCGCGTTCAGTACCTGCTCCCGGCGGGACATCACTCCTCCTTGCACTATGTCTGTAGTGTCCGACACTATGAATGTAGTGTAGCGTCGGGACGTGGCGTCACTGCCACACGTCGAGGAGCCATCATGCCCGTGTCATCCGTTGCCGGTCTGCCCCGCGGGCACAAGACCATGCTCTTGGCCCACCGGGCCATGATTCGAGATCTGAATCGGGTCCAGCGGACCGCTCTGGACCTGGCGGCGACGCCGAATCCGGTGCGCGCCAAGGCGCTGGCCGAATACCTGGGCAAGCTTGCCGCGGTGATCCATCATCACCACGAGGGCGAGGACGAGTTCCTGTGGCCGCGCCTGCGTGACGCCGGCGCCGATGAGCAGGCCCTGGAAATCCTTGCTGCGGAACACTCCGAGCTCGCCACCCTGCTGAGCGTGTGGCAGGAGTTCGGCGCGACGCCTGTCTCCGACTCAGCGGCTGCCAACCGCCTGTCCGAGCTCACCACCGCCGTCCGCGGTCAACTCGCCGCGCATGCCGCGGACGAGGAACGCGAACTGCTCGGCCGCCTCGCCCCCGTCCTCGACGAGCCCACGTGGAAGGGCTTCGAGAACCACATGCGAAGTACGGCCCCGCTGTGGACCCTGCGCTTCATGCCCGCCTGGCTGCTGGCGGTCGCCGGTCCGGACGATGCCGCAGGCGTCCCGGTTCCCTTGCTGGGCAGGCTGTTCGGCGGCTGGCTGGAACGCGCCCAGCGGGCCGCTTTCGGCGACAACTATTGAGCCAGTGCGTGTCGTGCTCCGGAGGGGAGACCACGGCACCACCGTTATTGCACGGCCCGCCTACTGCGGAAACGGCAGTGAGGACTGGGCCGCGTCTCGGCCGGAGCGCTTGAGGAATTCTCGGGCCAGTTCCCGGTATTGCTCGGCGCCTTTGGATTTGGGGTCCAGGGTGGTGAGGGGTTCGCCGGCGATGGTGGAGTCGGGGAAGCGGACGGTGCGGGAGATCATGGTGTCGTAGAGGCGTTCGCCGAAGGTGTCGGCGACGCGGTCGAGGACCTGGCGCGAGTGCAGCAGCCGGGAGTCGAACATGGTGACCACGATTCCCGACAGTTCGAGACGCGGGTTGAGGCGTTCGCGCACCTTTTCCATGGTGTCGTTGAGCAGGGCCAGGCCGCGCAGCGAGAAGAACTCGCACTCCATGGGGATGATGACGCCGTCGGCGCAGGCCAGGGCGTTCACGGTGAGCAGGCTCAGCGACGGCTGGCAGTCGATGAGGATGTAGTCGTAGCGGTCGCGGATGGGGTCCAGCACGCGGCTCACGGAGTGTTCGCGGCCGACTTCGTTGACGAGCTGGATCTCCGCGGCGGAGAGGTCGATATTGCTGGGCAGCAGATGCAGATTGGTGACGGCGGTCTTGATCACGACATCGTCGATGGGCGGAGCGTTGGGGCTCAGTAGGTCGTAGACGGTCAATTCCAGGTTGTGGTGGGCCACGCCGAGCGCCGCCGAGAGCGCGCCCTGCGGGTCGAGATCGACCAGCAGCACCCGCAGACCGCACTCGGCAAGCGCGGCACCTAAATTGACCGTCGAGGTGGTCTTTCCGACGCCGCCCTTCTGATTGCACAGGGCAATCACCTGGGCCTCGCCCGTGGTCGCCACGTCCTCCTCAACAGCATTGTTTGCCGACATTTCGCCAGAATAACCTGTCACGTGGAGGAACTGGCGGACCCGCTCCGGGGCGCTTTGTCTCGAAATCGCTGGACGTTAGCCAAACCCGGTGTGGAGGGCCCCAACCCATGTCGCCCTCCACCCCCGGATCGGGCGGAACCGGCAGCTCAGCGCCCCGGCAGCACCAGGATCTTCACGTGCTCCTCTGGGTCCCGCAGCGCGGTGAACGCCTCTGCCACGCCGTCGAGCCCGACCCGGCCGGTGATGATCGCCTCGGCGTCGATCTGCCCCGACGCCAGTCGGTCCAGGGTGATCTCGTAGGCGTTCTCGTACGGCCCGTGCCCGAAATTGATGGCGATCCGACGGAACTGGCCCACCACCGGAATGATCGGCTCGTCCGCGAACGGCGCGGCCACCACCTGGATACGCGAATTGAACGGCATGGTCCGCATGAGCGTGCCGAGGATTCCGGCGCGACCGCTGCATTCGAAGGCGATGAGAATGCCGGTGCCCGACTGCCCCACCACCGAATCCTGCTGTGCCACCGCCGCCATCCAGGCCGCGATCGGGTCCTGCTCGTTCGGATCGACGACGATGTCCGCGCCGACCGCCCGCGCCAGCTCGCGGCGCTTGGGCGAGGGTTCGGAGGCGACCACCAGCCGCGCCCCGCGCGCCTTGGCCGCGATGATGGCCCCGAGTCCGATTGTCCCGCAACCGATCACCAGCGCCGAGTCCTCGGGAGTCAGCCCCGACTGCTGCACGTGCATCTCGCCCACGTGCAGCGGCTCGGCCAGAGTCGCGTGTTCGAGCGACAACCCGTCGGGCACGTGCCGCACCCACCACGAGTCCACCACGATGCTCTCGCCGAACGCCCCGTGATAGTCGTTGGAGTAGCCGATGATCGTCGGGATCCCGGTGGCGGTCTCGGTGGCCAGCCCGATCCCGGCGACCCGGTCCCCGACCGCGAAATCGGTGACCCCGGAACCGATCTCGCTGACCGTCCCCGCGTACTCGTGCCCGAGCACCACCGGCCGTTCGGTGTCGAAGGTCGCCAGCGGATACCCGCTGTCGGTGGCCACCTGCACGAATCGGCAGGGGTCCTTGGACATCGACAGGTCGCTGCCGCAGATGCCGCACGCGGCGACCGCGATGCGCAGCTGGCCGGGTCCGAGGGCGGGCGGCTCGGCCACCTCGGTGGCGGTGAACTCGCCGTTCAGAAACTGTGTGGCGCGCATGGTGTCAGGCTCCCGTCGCGGCGGCTTCGCCGTAGTAGTCGGTGTGGGCCTTGGTGATCGCGGTGACCAGCTGCCCGATCAGCAGGTCCCGGTTGTCGGCGGCGTACTGCAGGCTGTCCTCGCGGCGGCGGTTGCGATTCTTGAAGTGCGGGATCACCTCCGAGGCGAACAGCTCGTAGCTGCGCTTGGTGTCCTCCCAGCTGGCCATGTCCACGTGCAGCACGAGCATGGTGCCGAAGCCGCCGGTCTTCTCGATCAGCTTCTCGATGCGCTCGATGGCCTCGTCGGGCGTGCCGATGATGGCCTGCCCGAATTCGCCGAGGTTGTCATTGCGCCACTGGTCGATGATGCCCTTGGGCGTGTCGGCCCAGGCCGGGTTCTCGCCGGTCTGCCGGTTCACGTAGGCGGCCATGGATCCGATGCGCCGGCTCACCGCGCGCTCGGCCTCCTCGCGGGTCTCGGCGAGGAAGATCGGGTTGACCAGCCGCCACCGCGACCGGTCGGCGACGTGCCCGTGTTCGGCGCACGCCTTCTCGTAGACGCCCCAATTGCGGTCCAGCACTTCGAATCCCATGGGGGAGCTGGCGGCCAGTGACAGCAGCGACAGCCCGTGCGTGCCGGCCAGTACCGACCCGTTGGGGGAGATGGTGGAGGCGGTGGCGACCTCGATCCCGGCCGGGTCGTAGGTGGGCAGCTGGGCGCGCGCGTCGCGCAGGGTGAACCAGTCGGTGGTCATATTGACGACCTCGCCGCGCAGCAGCGCCAGAATCGCGTCCAGGGCCTCGCCCTGGCGGCGGCGCTGGTCGGAGGGGTTGATGCCCATCATGTGCGCGTCGAGCGGGATCTTGCCGGGTCCGGTGCCGAAGATGAGCCGGCCGCGGGTCTGCAGGTCGAGCTGGGTGATGCGGTCGACGGTGACCAGCGGGTGGTGGTAGGGCAGCGACATGACGCCGGTGCCGAAGCGCAGGCGTTCGGTGCGTTCGGCGGCGGCGGCGATGAAAACGTCGGGCGCGGGCACGATCTCGGCGCCGGTGGAGTGGTGCTCGCCCATCCAGGCCTCGTCGAAGCCGAGGTGGTCGAGGTGTTCCATGAGATCGATGTCGCGCCGCAGCTGGAGGGCCGGGTCGGCGTCGAGGGGGTGGTACGGGGCCAGGAACGCCCCGAACTTCATCGATTCAGCGGTCCACATGCGGGATCTCCTTACCCAGTGCGCCGGGCTTCGTCGCCCGGAGCGGTTCCCCGAGTAAACCTGGATCAAGTGATCCAGAAATGCGGTCGTCCCGGTGAGTGGGCATGATTCGAAAACTCAGGTGGAAGCACTGATCGCGCCCCGATAATGGGCGGTTTCGGCGTCCGGAAATCGGTCTGTCGATCCAGTTGTGCACCCCGTGCTGACGGGCCCGCCGCGCCGATGTGCGAAGCTCGTGGCGTGACCGTCCCGATGCAGAACCGCCAGGGCAATGCGACCCGCACCCGGCTGGTGAAGACCGCCGAGCGCCTGTTCGCCGCCCAGGGTGTGGACGCGGTGTCGGTGCGCGCGGTCAATGCCGCGGCGGGTCTGGGTCCGTCGTCGGTCAACTACCACTTCGGCACCAAGGACGATCTGATCGCCGCGGTGCTGCTGGATCTGGGCGCCACGGTGCGTGACCGCATCCGCGCCAATGCCGACGCGCTGGCGGCGCGCCCGGAGCCGCCGACCGCGGAGACGCTGGTGCGCGCGGTCACCGAGCCCTATCGAGACCTGCTGCTGGCGCACCGGACTCGCGGCATGCGGTGGATCAAGATCGTCACCCAGCTCTCGCTGGTCTCGCATCCGGCGCTGACGACCGCCGAGCAGGATCTGCCCGATCAGTTGCACGTCCAGCTGCGCCGCGCCTTCCCGGGCTCGGATCCCGATCGCCTGGAAGCCCGCTGGGCCATTGCGCTCATGGGCTTCCTGCAGGCGCTCAGTCGTGCCGACGACTGGCACCCGGCCACGACTCCTCCACCCGCGCAGGAATTATCGGACTTGTACGAGGATCAGGTAGTTTTCCTCATCGGTGGACTCGATCGTCTGCTGAGCGGGACTGGCCGCTGACAGTTCGCGCCTGGTTTGTCCGTATGTCTGGACGTTAGACCAGGTTAGCTGTAGCGTCACTGGACGATTCGCGAGAGGCTTGCTGTCTGTCCTCTTCCGGTTCATGGGCGCGGCTGTGCCGCATGCCAATCCGTTGCTTGTTGGTCGACCGTTCGTTCGCCGTGCAGTCGGGGCGCGAGACTCGAACGGCTGAAGTGTGAGGGAACGTCGTTGTTCGCAAGATCCGCCAGGGCGGTGGTCCTGGCTTTGAGCATCCTGACCGCGGGGTCGGTGTGCGCCCCCGTATCGGCTCAACCCCTTTATCCCACACAGGATCCCGATCCTTTCTACAGCCCGCCCGCCGATCTGGGCGGTTTCGCGCCCGGTGACGTGGTCCGCACCCGGCGCATCGACCCGGGCCTGTACGTGGGCACCGACGGCTGGCAGGTCGCCTTCCGTTCCACCAATTCCCAGGGTCGGCCGATCCTGGGCATGACCACGGTGCTGATGCCCAAGGGCGTCAAGAACCCGCCGCTGGTCTCCTACCAGGCCCTGATCAATTCCCTGGGCTCGCAGTGCAACCCGTCGCGCTCGCTGTTCAACGGCGAACTGCAGGACGGCGCCGGCGCCATGCTGCCGATCGGGCGCGGCTGGGCCATCTCCATGCCGGACTACCTGGGCCCGAACGTGGCCTACGGCGCGGCGAAGCTGAGCGGCATGGTCACCCTGGACAGCGTGAAGGCGGTCCGCAAGGTCGCCGAGCTGGGTCTGGGCAATTCGCCGGTGGCGCTGGCGGGGTATTCCGGCGGCGGCATGGCGACCGCGTGGGCCGGGGCCATGCAGCCCGAGTACGCTCCCGACCTGAAGCTGGACGCCGTGGTGGCGGGCGGCATTCCGGCCGACCTGGAGCAGATGGCGCTGTCGCTGGGCTTCGCCCCGCACCCGGGCTTCGGCCTGGCCTTCGCCGCGGCCATGGGCCTGGAGCGCGAATACCCGGACCGCCTGCCGATCTCGGATCAACTCAATGAGAACGGCCTGTGGTTCCGCGAGTTCACCCACGATGCCTGCCGTCGCTTCCTGCTGTTCCACGGCATCTTCCGCAATGCCGAGCAGATGGCCGCCTCCAAGAGCCTGATGGACAGCCCGGTGGCGCACGAGGTACTGCGTGAGAACAGCCTGCGCTACGACACCGCCGTCCCTGGCGCCCCGACCTACTTCTGGCAGGGCCGGTTCGACGAGCTGACGTCGTTCGATCCGGTGGCCGAGGTGGCCGACCGCTACTGCAAGGCGGGCGCGCCGGTGATGTTCCGGCCCTTCGAGATCGCCGAGCACATGACCACGGCGGTGGCGGGTTTCCCGGATGCCTGGAACTACGTGGAGTCGCGTTTCCGCGGGGATCCGGTTCCGACCAGCTGTTGATGTATTAACCAATTGTGTGCTGCGCCACCCTGATTGCGTTGATCCAACGGAAGAGATGGATTGCTTCCCTTCTGAATTTCCGTTGGTAACAGCTTGATCCCGAAACTTGTCAAGCGCTGTTCCATCAGTTATTTCTAGATGGAAATAGTTAGCTGGCTCAACGCTGAGCCGTGTTTCAAGGGGAGAAGTCCGATGCGAATCCTGCTCGTGGCCGACGCTTTCGACAGCCTGACGCAGCGCATCCGGATCGAGCTGGCCGAGCGGGGTCATCTCATCGGGGTGGAATTGGCGCTCGGTGACGACGCGATCAGGGCCGGGGCGGCGGCCTTCGGGCCCGACCTCGTGGTCGGTCTCATGCTCGCCGAACCGGTCCCGGCGGACCTGCGCGCCCGGCACGTGGTGCTGGTCGTGCAGCCGGGACCGGAGGGCGATCACGGTCCGTCGTCACTGGATTGGGCGATCGGCACCAATGCCGCGTCATGGAGCGTCACCGTGCAGCGCGCCGGTGACGCGCCCGGCCTGGGTCCGGTCTGGGCATCGGAATCGTTCCCGATGCGCATGTGCTCCAAGAGCGAGCTGTACCGCACCGAGGTCGCCGACGCCGCGGTGGCCGCCCTGCTGCGCGCGCTGGACCGGTTCGAACAGCACGGCGCCGCACCGATCGACCCGCGCACCGAGGTGACCGCGCCGCCGCACCCGCGCTACGCCCAGTACTTCCGCCGCATCGACTGGGCCCACGACAGCACCACCACGGTGCTGCGCAAACTCCGTGCCGCCGACTCGAATCCGGGCGTGCTCGACGAGCTGTACGGCGGCGAGTACTTCCTCTACGGCGGTCATCTGGAGGACCGGCTGCGTGGCGTTCCGGGCACGGTGATCGCCACCCGCGACGGCGCGATCTGCCGCGCCACCGTCGACGGCGCGGTGTGGATCCCGCAGCTGCGGGCCCACCCGCATCCCGACGGCCCGCCGACGTTCAAACTGCCCGCCACCGACGTACTCGGCCCCGAGTTACTTGCCGATATTCCCGACGTGCCGGTGAGTCCCTGCGAAGCGGCCGTGCGCGTCACCTGGTCGGAACTGCGCTACTACGAATACGACGAGGTCGGCTACCTCGGATTCACCTATGCCGGTGGCGCTCTGAGCACCCGCCAGTGTGAACGCCTGCTGGCGGCCTACCGTCAGGCGTGCACCCGCGCGGTGAAGGTGCTGGTCCTCGGCCCGGCCCGAGACTTCTTCTGTAATGGCATCCAGCTCAATGTGATCGAGGCGGCCCCCGATCCAGCCGCCGAATCCTGGCGCAATATCAACGCTTTCAACGACCTCGTCGAGGCCGTCCTGACCACCACCGACAAGCTCGTGATCTCCGCGCTGCCCGGTAATGCCGCCGCCGGCGGCGTGATGCTGGCCCTGGCCGCCGATGAGGTCTGGTGCCGTGAATCGGTGGTGCTGAACCCGCATTACCGGGTGTCGGGCCTGCGCGGTTCGAAGTACTGGACCTACACCCTGCCCCGCCGGGTGGGCGCGGTGTGCGCCGATCGCCTGACGGGAGAGGCGCTCCCGATCGGCGCCCGCGCCGCCGCCGCGCTGGGCCTGGTGGATCACGCGGTGCCCGGCGATCCCGCGGAGTTCCGCACCTGGGTCCGGCACGCGGCCGCCGCCCTGGCCGCCGACCTCGACCTGCCCGCCCGCATCCACGAGAAGCAGCGCCGCCGCGCGGCCGACGAGGCGGTGAAACCGTTGGCGGCGTACCGCTCCGAGGAGCTCCGACACCTCACCGAGGAGGTGTTCGATCCCGCCTCGCCGTTCCACCGCCTGCGCCACGAGTTCGTGACCAAGTCCGGCCCGCCGAGCACCCCGGCCTACCTGCTCGGGTAGGTCAGGCGGCCAGTCGCAGCACCAGCGCCCCGGCGATGATGGACCCGAAGGCGATCACCTTGGGCGCGTTGATCTTCTCCTTGTAGATGAGCGCGCCCAGGACGACGGTGCCGATCGAGCCGAGGCCCGTCCAGATCGTGTACCCCACCCCGACATCGAGGGTGCGCAGGGCGAGACTGAGCGTGTAGATTCCCGCCGCCGCGGCGGCCAGGGTGAACACCGACGGCCACAGGCGGGTGAACCCCTTGGTGGCATTGGTGCCGAGGGCGAAGGCGACCTCGAAGACGGCGGCGATGAGCAGGTATACCCAGGACATGACGGTTCTCCTCGAAAAGGGTGGAGCGGGAACGTGAGTCGTCGGAATCAGGCGGGAGCGCCGGTGAGCTTGTCGGCGATCTTCAACCCCAGGACGCCGCCGATGATGAGCACGAAGGCCAGGACCTTGGCGAGGGTGAACTGCTCGCCGAACACCACCGCCCCGAACAGCACGGTGCCGACCGACCCGATGCCGGTCCACACCGTGTAGCCGACGCCGACGTCGAGGGATTTCAGGGCCAGGCTGAGGAAGAAGATTCCGCCCGCGGCGGCCGCGGCGGTGAGCAGGGACGGGCCCAGGACGGTGAACCCGTGGGTGGCGTTGGTCGCCAGCGCGAAGACGATCTCGAATACGGACGCGATCAGCAGATAGACCCAGGCCATGGGAGCTGCACCCCTTCATGTGATTGTATGTACGTGCAAGTAAATGCTCGCGAAGAAGAGCATGCATGTACATGTAAACTTGTGTCAAGCCCCGGTGGCCGACGTCTCGTCCGGCCACCGCCAGATCGAGGGAGTGAGTCGATGCCGTCGCAGGCCAAGAGCGTGAAAACCGGTGCGGACGCCCAACTCTGGAACCGCATGCTGATCCTGCACGCGCAGGTGGAGAGCCGCCTCGCGACGGCCCTGCAACGTCGCCACGGGCTCGGACTGTCGGAGTACCGGGCGCTGAGCTTCCTCGATCAGGCCCCCGACAGCGAACTGCGCATGCAGGAACTCGCCGACAAGCTGGGCCTGAACCAGAGCTCGGTGACCCGGCTGGTCAGCCGCCTGAACGCGGCCGACTTCACCTACCGCGACCTGTGTCCCGACGACAAGCGCGGGGTGTACACCGTGCTCGCCGACGCCGGGCGCGACCGCTACCGCGAGGCCCGCACCACCTACGAGGACACCCTCGCCGCGGCGTTCGCCGAGGTCGCGGCGGGCGACCCGGCGATCGCCGCGATCCTGGCCGCCGCCCGCGCCGCGCACTGAGCCGGGCGCGGCGCGTAACGGGCGGGCTGCGTCAGAGTGCTTCCAGGATCATGGCATTGGCCTGACCGCCGGATTCGCACATGGTCTGCAGCCCATAGCGGCCGCCGCGTTCGTGCAGCGCGTGGACCAGGGTGGCGGTGAGCCGCACCCCGCTGGCCCCGAGCGGATGCCCGAGCGAGATCGCGCCGCCGTGGACGTTGACCCGGTCGAGGTCGGCCCCGGTTTCGCGCGCCCACGCCAGCACGACGCTGGCGTACGCCTCGTTGATCTCGATGAGATCGATGTCGTCCAGCGTCAATCCCGTTTGTTTGAGCACCTTCTCGGTGGCGGGCACCACGGCGGTCAGCATGAGGAACGGGTCGTCGCCGACCGCGATGTGGCTGCGAATCCGGGCCAGCGGGGTGAGCCCGAGCCGTTTGGCGTGCTCGCTGGTGGTGACCAGCACCGCCGCGCTGCCGTCGCCGAGCTGGCTGGCATTGCCCGCGGTGATGTGCCAGGCGATCTCCGGGAAGCGTTGGGCGATGGCGTCGTTGTAGAACGACGGCGACAGCGCGCCGAGTCCGGCTGCGGAGGCGTCGAACCGGATGGTCTCGTCGCGGGCCAGGCCATTGATCGGCGGGGTCAGTTCGGCGTCGAACCCGCCGCGCTTGGTGGCCTCGGCGGCGCGGCGGTGGCTCTCGAGCGCGTAGTCGTCGAGCTGGCCGCGCCCGAATCCCCATCGCGCGGTGATGAGTTCGGCGCTGATGCCCTGCCACGGCACGCCCTGCGGATAGCGTTCCAGGAACGCCGATCCGGTGAGGTTGTCCACGTCGAGCAGGCTGGTGCCCATCGGGATCCGGCTCACCGACTCCACGCCGGTGGCCACCACCAGATCGCAGTCCCCGGCGATGACCGCGTGCGCGGCGAAGCGCAGCGCCTGCTGGCTGGCGCTGCACTGCCGGTCGATGGTGCTGGCGGGCACCGATTCCGGGAACCCGGCCGCCAGTGAGGCGCGCCGGGTGACATTGGTGGCCTGTTCGCCGACCTGGCTGACCACGCCGCCGATGACCTCGTCGATCAGCGCCGGATCGATACCCGCCTGTTCGACCACGGCGCGCAGGCTGTGCGCCATCAGGTCCACCGGGTGCACGCCGTCGAGCGCGCCGCCTTGTTTTCCCCGTCCGATCGGCGTGCGTACCGCCGCGACGATGACCGCGTCACGCATCACGGGATCCCCAGCACCCGGCGCATGGTCGCCAGCTTGGCCGAGGTCTCGGCGAACTCGGTGTCGATCCGGCTGCGCGACACCACGCCGCCGCCGGTGCGCAGCGTGAGATCGCTGCGGTGTGAATCCAGTTCGAGCCCGCGCAGCGCCATGTGGAACTCGCAGTCGCCGGTGCTGTCGATCCAGCCGACCAGGCCACCGTAGTAGGCGCGGGCCGGTTCGTAGTCGGCGATCATGCGCCGCGACCCGGTCTGCGGCACCCCGCACACCGCGGGGGAGGGGTGCAGCGCGGCGACCAGCTCGGTCACTGGGATCTCGGGGTCGAGCAGGCGGGCCGTGATGGGGGTTCCCAAGTGCCACAGGCCCGGAGCGGTCACCAGTTCGGGATCGTCGGGATAGTCGAGGTCGGGGCAGAACGCGGACAGGCCCTTCACCATGAAGTCGACCAGGTGCCGGTGCTCGGTCAGGTACTTGTCGTCGAAAAGCAGGGCGCGGGCACGTTCGCGGTCCGCGGATTCGGGCAGCCGGGTGTCGCGCAGCACGGTTCCGGCCAGCGGCGTCATGGTGATGGTGGCCCCGGATTTCGCCAGGAACAGCTCCGGGCTCGCGCCCATCGTGTACACGCCGGGATGGTCGAGGTGTTCGACGAAGTAGCTGCGCGCGTTCGGGTACAGCTCGGTGATCCGCGCGAACAGGGCCAGCGGATCGACCACACCGTCGTAGAAGTAGCGTTCGCAGCGCGAGATGACGATCTTCTCGAGCTCGGGTTCGGCGGCGCGCAGCAGGGTCAGCGCGTCGTCGATGTGGCGCAGGTAGTTCGCGATGGCGGCGTCGTTGAACTCGACGTCGGCGCGGAACTCCGGACGCCGGCCGGGCAGCCGCGGGCTCGGGCGGTGCTCGGCGGTGCGCCAGCCCAGGTACAGCGAGGACTCGGCGAGCTCGGTGTCGAAGGGGATCGCGCCCGCCACCACATTGCCGTACGCGCCCGCCCGCACCGCGGCCTCCGCCTCGGCGAGATTGTGATAGCAGATCAGCGGCCCTTCCAGGCCTACCGGGCCGTTCGCGCCGGCCAGGCGGAATCGCACGGGATCATGCATGGGAGTGCTCCGATTCGGTGGTGGTCAGTCGGTCGCGCACGGCGCGGCGGTCGATCTTCTGGTTCGGCAGCAACGGCAGCTCGGCGCCGAGGACGAAGCGCTTGGGCACCGCGGCCCGGCCCAGCCGCTGCCGCACGCGTTCGCGCAGCGGCTCCAGGTCGGGGTCCGGAATCGATTGGCGGGTCACGAGATACGCGCCGACGAGTTCGCCCCACTCGCGGTCGGGCACGCCCATGACCACCGCGGACTCGATCCACGGCACGCCGGTCAGGGCCTGTTCGATTGCGACCGCGGATACCTTCACGCCGCCGGTGTTGATCAGGTCGTCGACGCGGCCGGTGGGGACCAGCAGCTTCTGCGACCAGTGCCCGCGGTCCGAGGTGCGGTACCAGCGGGTGCCGCCCTCACGGTAGAAGGGCTGCTCGCCGGTGGCATCGAGATAGCCGTCGGCGACCACGCTGCCGCCGAGATGGATTATGCCGTCGATGATCTCGACCCGCACACCGCGCAACGGCGTGCCGTCGTAGACACAGCCGCCGCAGGTCTCGGTCATGCCGTAGGTGACCACGGCGTCGGTCAGCTCGCGCAGGGCCCGGCCGGTCTCGTCGTCGAGACGGGCGCCGCCGATCAGAATCTTGTCGAAAACCGCCAGGGCGGTACGGGATTCGGCGTCGGCGAGCAACCGGGTGACCTGGGTGGGCACCAGCGAGGTGTAGCGGCGACCGGCGGGCAGCCGCCGGGCCGCGGCGGCGAACGCGGCCGGATCGAAGTGGCCGCCGGGCAGCGTCGTCACCCGGGTGCCGCCGAGCGTGGCCCGCGAGATCACCTGGAAGCCCGCGACGAATCCCGCGGGCAGGCACAGCAGCCAGTCGCCCGCGCCGCCGAGCCGCTCCGAACTCGCCTGCGCCGAGGCGGCCAGGGCGGTGCGGGACAACAGGGTTCGCTTGGGGACGCCGCTGGACCCGGAGGTGGACAGCACCACCGCGGTGGAGGCGGGCACGGTCGGCGGAAGTCCGTGTGCCTGAACGGGATCGGTGATCGGGGCGATGGCCTCGCCGCCGCGGTACGCGAGCTCGATGGCACGGTGGACGGTGTCGACCGCGGCGTCGGGATCCTCGGGCACGAGCAGGGGAGTCAGCGGTATGGCCTCGGACGGGTGTGACATCAGGAGTGCAGCTCCAGCTCGAGATTCAGCGCCGAGACGGCGGTCGCGTCGAACGCCGCCTCCACCGCCTGGCGGGTGCGGGCGTGCACATCACGCAGATCGGTTCGGGTTACAGGGATTTCGAGTACCGACAGTCGACCGGACCGCTGGGCGTGACCCAGTGACGCGGGCAGATCGTCGATCTCGACCGTGGCGTGCGCGACGTCGTAGGCGCGGCACAGGTGAGCGATGTCGATGTTCTGCGGCGTCCCGTAGATCCGTTCGAAGGTGTCGCCGTAGGGTTCGCGCTTGTAGCGGGCGTCGCCCTGCTCGAGCAGGGCGAAGATGCCGCCACCGGCGTCGTTGGACACCACGATGGTCAGGTTCGCGGGCACGCGTTCCAGCCGCCCGGTCTGCAACCCGGACGCGTCGTAGGCGAAGGTCAGGTCGCCCAGCAGCGCGACGACCCGCCGATCGGGGTGGGCGAGCGCGGCTCCGATTGCGGCACTGACGTTTCCGTCGATACCCGCGACCCCGCGATTGGACAGCACGTCCACGCCGGGCGGGATCGGGCCGGTCAGCGAGACGTCGCGGATCGGGTTGGACGCGCCGAGCCACAGCAGGTCGCCGGGGCGCAGGGCGCCGAGCACCGCGTGCGCCACGCCGACCCCGGTGCGGCGGTTGGCGGGCTCGGCCATGGTCCGAGACCAGGCCTCGCGCACGGTCTCGTCGGCGTGGCCGAGTTCGTCGATCCAGTCCGGCGCCAGGGTGCCCGTCCAGCGCGGATTCCGGGACAGCAGTTCGATATCCGGCGCGGCGTAGAGCCAGTCGCCGCCGCCGGCGACGAGCACGGTGCGCACGCCGGGCCGGGCGAGCAGGCGGCCCACATTGCGGTGCAGGGTCGGACGGCCGTAGACCACGACCTGCTCGGGCCGCACCTGATCGAGAACCCAGGGGTGCAGACGCTGCCGGTCGCCGACCGCGACGGTCGGCTCGGCCATCACCGGCACCGGCGGCAGGGCGGCCGGATCCGCCCCGTCGCCGGCGATGACCAGGGTGGACCGGCGCAGGTCGAGCTCGACCACGTCCGGGTGCGCCGGACCCGGGATCTCGGGCATGGCGATCCATGGGGCGCCGCCGGGACGTCCTGCGGGAGAAGTGGTTTCGGGCTGCGGGGGCACGCCCGACGACAGCGGCACGTCGATCTGCACCGGGCCGGGACGGCCGACCAGCTTGCCGGTGCCGATGCCCAGTGTGCGGCAGACCTGCGACCGCAGGACGCCGTTGGCGGTCGCGTCGACCGCGCCGCCGGACCAGGTCTGCTGCACGTGACGGGTCTGCGAGGCGAGCAGCGCGGTCTGGTCCACGGTCTGCGACGCGCCGGTGCCCAGCACGTCGGGCGGGCGATTCGCGGTCACCAGCACCAGCGGCAGATCCGAGTAGTTGGCCTCGGTGACCGCGGGCAGCAGGTTCGACACCGCCGTGCCGGAGGTGGTCACCACGACCGCCGGACGGCCGGTCGCCTTCGTGATCCCCAGTGCCACAAAGGCTGCCGAGCGTTCGTCCAGCCGGACCTGGAGTTCGATCTCTCCGGCCCGCGCGCGCCGCGCCAATTCGAATCCGATCGGGCCGTTGCGAGACCCGGGGCAATACACGAACCAGTGCACGCCATTTCGAATGAGTTCATCGATGACAACGGCCGAGATCACCGCTGGCATGAGGTATTTCCAAACTGAAATGATGTCGTCCCGCGCGAATGCGGAACCTTTTGAAAAATAATCACAAAACAACCCCGACAGCGCGACCCCGACAATTATCCGCTGTTGGTCAGCTGACCCGCAACGCCATGGCAACACGCTATCGGGACGTGGCAGATGCTGTCAATGTGAGCCTTCGCTCTCAACAGCCTTGCAGCTCAGAGCGATTCGGCCACTCTCCGGGGGTGTGATCTGGGCGGGTGGACAGACTTGTCTGTCAATGCCGTTGTCGCGCTGCCGTAAGCCAGATTTGTCTGTCCCGGCAGCGCGTATTCACTCGGCTACCACGCCACCGGAAGCGACTTCGGGCCGCGCAGCAACATGCCGGTCTTCCATTCGACATCGGCCGCCGAAATCGCCAAGCGCAATGTCGGATATCGGCGCAGCATCGCGGTCAGCGTGACGTCCAATTCGAGTCGGGCGAGCTGCGCGCCGACGCAGTGATGGAATCCGTGACCGAAAGTCAAGTGCGAGTTGTGATGCCGGGAAAGGTCCAGGGTGTCGGGCTCGGGGAACACCGTCTCGTCGCGATTGGCGGCCTGCAGGTCGACGAAGACCGACTCCCCGGCCCGGATCAGCGTGCCCGAGAGTTCGACGTCCTCGGTGGCGATACGGGGGAACGCGCCGCCGTTGCCGACCTGGATGTAGCGCAGCAGCTCCTCGATGGCGGTCGGGACCAGTCCGGGATCGGCGTGCAGGCGTTCCCATTCGCCGGGTTCGGTGAGCAGCACGTAGGTGAAGTTGGCGATCTGGTTCGCCGTGGTCTCGTGCCCGGCGACCAGCAGGGTGATGCCGAGGGTGATGAGCTCCTCCTCGCTGAGCCGGTCCTCGTTGTCGCGGGCCGCCACCAGCGCGCCCAGCAGGTCGTCCGCCGGTCGCTCGCGGCGCACCGCGATCTGCTCGGTCAGATACCCCGCGACGGCCGCGTAGGCCATCGCGCGCTCCATATCGCTGACGGCGGTGGTGGACATGATCGCGTCGGAGAAATCACGGAAGCGATGCTGGTCTTCGGCTGGGACACCGAGCATTTCGCAGATGACGGTGACCGGCAGCGGCAACGCGAGCGCCGCCACCAGATCGGCGGGGGAGCCCGCGGCCTCCATGGCGGTGAGCAGGTCCTCGACGATGCGTTCGGCGCGCGGGCGCAGCTGCTGGACCCGGCGCGAGGTGAAGGCGGTCATGGTGAGTTTGCGGAGCCGGGTCAGCTCCGGCGGGTCCATGCTCGTCGGAATGTTCGGCAGCGCAGGGGTTTCCCGCACCCGCGGCACATCCAACCGCCCCACGGTGGCGGCACGGCTGAAGCGGGGATCGCTGAGCACCGAGCGCACGTCCGCATAGCGGGTGACGAGCCAGGCCTCGCCGCCGTACGGCAGCAGGATGCGCGAAATCGGTTCCTCGCGTTGCAGTTTCGCCGCGAGCGGCGGCGGATCGAGCCGGACCGGCTCCCCGAACGGGTAGGTGCGGGCTTCGGTGTGTGCGGTCACGCGGTACTCCCTGTTTTTGGGACGTGACCTTAGTTGTCCGCACACCTTCGCGCCTCGCCGAACGACGTCTCGCTGCCTGATCGGCTCCGGCCGCGACCATAGACTCGGCCACGGCGCGAACCACGGCCGCGCGGTCGTCCCCTGCGAAGGAGTGTCGCTCGTGAACATCGATCTGACCGGCAAGACCGCACTCGTCACCGGCTCCACCCAGGGCATCGGGCTGGCCATCGCCGCCGGACTGGCCCGGAGTGGTGCGCGGGTCGCCGTGAACGGCCGCACCGCCGACCGGGTCGAGTCCGCCGTCGCCGAACTGCGGATCACCGGGGCCGACGCGCACGGCGTCACCGCCGACGTCGCCACCGCCGAGGGCGTGGATCGGCTGCTGAACGAACTGCCCGCCGTCGACATCCTGGTGAACAATCTCGGGATCTTCGGAGCCGTGCCCGCCCGCGAGATCACCGACGCCCAGTGGCGCGCCTACTTCGAGGTCAATGTGCTGGCCGCGGCCCGGCTGATCCGCACCTACCTGCCGGGCATGATCGACCGGGGCTGGGGCCGCGCACTGCAGATCGCCAGCGACTCGGCCATCGTGATCCCCGAGGAGATGATCCACTACGGGGTGTCCAAGACGGCGCTGCTGGCGCTGTCGCGCGGATTCGCGAAAGACGCTGCCGGAAGCGGGGTCACGGTCAACTCGGTCATCGCCGGGCCGACCCACACCGCCGGGGTGGAGGACTTCGTCTACCAGCTGGTGGACCCCGAGCTGCCGTGGGATCAGGCGCAGCGTGAGTTCATGCGCGCCCACCGGCCGCAATCGCTGATCCAGCGACTCATCGAGCCCGAGGAGATCGCGAACATGGTGGTCTACCTCAGCTCCTCGTTCGCCTCGGCCACCACGGGTGGCGCGCTGCGGGTCGACGGCGGCTACGTCGACTCGATCCTGCCGTAGACCGCGCGCCCGCTAGCCCGGCAGCGCCGCGAGATACGGGGCCACCAGCTCCCGCGCCCGCGCTTCGACCACCGTCGGCTCGGTGCCCGCCTCGACCATCCGGGTCGCGGCGTGCACGATCGCGTTCACCAGCTCGGCGGTGAGCTCCGGATCGGCCGCCCCCAGCTCCGCCAGCGCGGCCGTGAGCGGCGTGGTGAGCCCGTCGTGCAACTGCCGCGCGCGCCCGGCCATGTCGTTGTCCGGCAGGGCGGACGCGAGCGCCCGCGCCACCGCGTGCTCGCCCTCCACCACGAGATCGATATTGGCGGTGATGTATTCGAGCACCCGCTCCGCCGGAGTCGCGGCCCGGCCCATCTGCTCGGCGATGCGCGCACTCCACCGCGGGAACGCGTCCTCCATCACCGCGATCAGCAGATCGTCGCGCGACTTGAAGTACTGGTAGACGCTGGGCCGCGCGAGCCCGGTCCGGGTCGCGACCTCGGTCAGCGTGGGCACCTGCCCGGCCGTCAGCACATCCCTCGCCGCGTCGAGCAGCGCGCGCCGCTGGGCCGCGTGGTGTTCGGCGACGGTCGCCGCCCGGATCTTCGGCACAGCGCCGGGACCTCCTCGCCGGATCGGGTGAATGGTCCCGACAGTCTCCCATCCACCCGATCGGTCAGCGGCAGGTGACCGGTAGTTCGCTGAGACCGTGGATGACCAGGCTCGGCCGCCAGCGCAACCGCTCGCGATCCTCGACGGTGAGCGCGGGGAACCGGGCGAGCAGACGAGCCAGGGCGATATCGGCCTCGAGCCGGGCCAGCGGCGCGCCCAGGCAGAAGTGGGCTCCGTAGCCGAAAGCGATGTGGTGGTTGTCGATTCGGTCGGCGTGGAAGGTGTGGGGATCGTCGAAGCGGGTGTGGTCGCGATTGCCCGCGCCGAGGGCCACCATGAGCAACTCGCCGGCCTCGATGCGGACCTCGCCGAGGGTGAGCGGCGCCGTCGTGTAGCGGAAGGTCGCGATATTGACCGGGCTGTGGAAGCGCAGGACCTCTTCCCGGAAAGTCTTGGCGGCCACCGGATCCGTGGCGATCCGGGTCCGGGCTTCGGGATCGTCGGGCAGTTCGAGGACGCTGCTGCCGATGAGATTCACCGTCGTCTCGTGTCCGGCGACGAGCAGCAGCAGGGCATTGGACCGGAGCTCGTCGGAAGTGAGCCGATCGCCTTCCTCGGCCGCGCGGATCAGCGCCGAGAGCACATCGGTCCCGCCGTCGGCCCGGTGGCCGGCGATCAGATCGTCGAAGTACTTCGCCAATTGCGCATTGGCATCGGCCTTCGACTCGTGACTCCGCGCACTGACCATTTCGCTCGACCAGCGCTGGAAGTCGGAGCGGTCGGCGGCGGGCACGCCGAGCAGTTCGCAGATGACGGTGATCGGCAGCGGGAAGGCGAACTCCCGCAGCAGATCCACCGTCGTGCCGGGCGTGATGGCGTCGAGCAGTTGGTCGGCGATGGCGGTGATGCGCGGCGCGAGCGCGGCGACGGCGGCCGGGGTGAACGCCCGATCGACCAGCTTGCGCATCCGGGTGTGGTCCGGCGGATCGGCATTGAGCATGTGCTGTCTGTTGCCCGGATCCGCGACGGTCGCACCCGCCACCAGCCGATCGTCGTCGGCCACCGCTTGCAGGTTCTTGCTGACTGTCGGGGCGGTCAGCACCTGCCGCGCGGCAGTGTAATCCGTTACGAGCCAACCGATCACGCCGTGCGGGAACTGCACGTGATGGACCGGCCCGAGCTCGCGTAGCCGCGCGTAGACGGCGTGCGGGTCCTGGAAGAACTCATCGGTCAACACGATCAGCCGCTCGTCGATCAAGACAACCCCCGGAGGTGTATGCGTCCGTAGCGGAGAACCGGTCCGAGACGGGGACGGACCTGTCACCCAGGGTAGGCGCTGGCCGGCGGTTGTGGCGCGTTGCGGCGGGAATCGGACGCGTATGAGGCACGATGACGAGAATCGGTGATTGCTGAGTTGTTGCCAGTCCGTTCGTGGGAAGGCGGGATCGCTGTGATCAGTGCGGCCTCGGAGGCGGTTTCGGGCAACCCGGCCCCATTCACCTGGGTGACCGCGGTGTCCATGCTCGTGTTCTGCGCGATCCTCTGGGTGATCGTCGACTACATGCGGGTGCACCCGCGTCCGGCGACCTGGGTGTGGGGGCTGTCGCTGCTGACGTTCCCGCTGTGGATCTGGGGACCCGGGCGCGATATCGGGCTGGTGAACTGGTTCTCGTGGGCCAAGATCCTGTCGGTGCTGATTCCGCTGACCATCGTCGGATTGATGCGCGTCGCGGTGGCCGAGCAGCGGGTGGGGCGGTTCTGGGACCTCCTACGCAATCCGCGGTTCCTGTGGTTCCCGTACGCGATCCTGTTCCTCAATATCGCCGAGGCCACGCTGCGGGACGCGGAGATCGGGAACTACTGGAACGCGGCGGTGGGACTCGGCCTGTGCCTGACGATCCCGTACTCGCCGCGGTTCTGGGAGATCCTGCCGGGCCGCAATGCCGAGCTCGTCGCCTACACCACCATGGCGTGGAACTTCCTCTACACCACCTGGAATCTGTGTTTCACCTTCGGCGGATATCCGCCCGAGGAGGAGCATTTCGCGGCCAGCGTCTGCATTCTCGCGGTCGCGGAGATCTATCCGCTGGTGAAGCGGCGGCCCGAGCTCTACATCATGGCGCGCATCTACACGCTGCCGGTGCTGATGCTGGTGATCGCCATCTACAACCTCTTCCCGAAGGTGATGCCCTCGGACGGCTGGTTCGACAACGATGTCTGGATCGTCTGGGGCATAGTCAATTTCGTGCTCACCGTGCCGTACCTGTTCTGGTACACCTGGCAGCTCGAATCCGACCGGTCGTTCATCTCCTTCCGGCGCGGCAGGGCCCGCGAGGAGTTCGTCCGGCTGCACGGCGACACCATCGACCAGCTGATGGACATCAACCTCTCGCTCGACGCCGCCGTCGACAACCACGGCCGGACCCGTACCCGCGGACCACAGCCCCCGCGCCCCGCCCCGGCGTCGGAGGTCGGTGATCCGCGATGACCGCCGCCGACCCGGCCACCCTCATGCCCGCCGCGTTCCTTGGCCACGGCAGCCCGATGAACGCGCTGGAGAGCAACCGGTACACGCAGGCGTGGGAGGCGTTCGGCCGCAGCGTGCCCCGCCCGCGCGCCATCCTCATCGTGTCCGCGCACTGGTACATCAACGCGACCGCGGTCACCGTGATGCCGCGCCCGCGGACAATCCACGACTTCTACGGCTTTCCGCCCGAACTGTTCGCCGTCCAGTACCCCGCACCCGGGCTGCCCGCGCTGTTCGAGGAGGTCAGCGAGGCGGTCAAGCCGAACTGGGTCGGCGCGGACACCGACAGCTGGGGCATCGACCACGGGTCCTGGTCGGTGTTGCGGCACGCCTTCCCTGACGCCGACATCCCGGTCGTGCAGCTGAGCATCAATGCCGACAAGCCCCTCGAGTACCATCTCGAGCTCGGCATCCGGCTGCACGCGTTGCGCGAGAGCGGGATTCTCATCGTCGGCAGCGGCAATGTGGTGCACAATCTGCGCGGCATCGACCCCAGCCGACCCGACACCGGCTTCGACTGGGCCCGCCGCTTCGACGAAGCCGCCCAGAACCTCATGCTGAACCGGCCCGCGGACATCCTGGCGCTGACCGACCAGCGCGACTACTCCCTCGCGGTGCCGACCCCCGACCACTTCATCCCGCTGCTGTATCTCGCGGGATTGGCCGCCGCCGCGTCCGAGGACACCGAGACGCTGGTCGACGGTTACAGCTACGGCTCGCTGTCCATGACGGCCTATTCGCTCGGAATCTCTTGTCCCGGAGCCGATTCCGGCTCGGGCGGGGCCGCTGAACTGCCCGACGGCATCCCGGCCGACGGCACCAACAGCTGACCGGCCTCAGGCCAGCCGGGCGCGCGTCCGCAACGGCGGTTCGAGCGGCTCGGCCCCCATCGACCCGTCGGCGAACATCTCCGCGGCGGTGCGTCGGGCGGCGGTGAACACCAGCGGCGCGATCCGCCGCAGTTCCAGCTCGCCCCGGGTGGCCAGCGAGATCGCGGCGACCGGTCCGTCCGGACCCAGCACCGGCACGGCGACGGCGCTGATCCCCATCTCGCACGTGGTCCCCAGCGAGACCGCCAGCCCATTGCGCTGCCGCACCCGATACAGGTCGGCCTGGACCGCCCGCCGGCGCGCGATCGGCCGAACGGTGGAGCTGCGCAAGGGAAGTCGCAACACCCGGTCCGCGTCCTCGGGAGTCATCGAGGCCAGCAGCGCCAGCCCGCACACCGTCTGCGTCGCGTCCAGCCGCGCCCCGACCCGCGACGGAATGGACGCCGCGTGCGGTCCGCCCACCTTGTCCAGGTAGTGGACGGTATTGCCCTCGAGCACCGCCAGATGCGCGACGGCCCCGGTCGCCACATGCAGATCCGACAAGGCCGCCGAGGCCGCGGCCCGAATGTCCTCGAAGTCGGTGATCCGCGCGAGCCGCCGCGTCCGCGCGCCCAGTCGATACCCCTGCTCGTCGTGCACGAGCCACTGCAGTTCGGTCAACTGGCATGCCAGCCGGAAGGTGGTGGATCGCGGCAGCCCGGTCCGATCGGTGATGTCCTCGAGCCGCAGGCACTCCCGCCCACTGTCGAACGCGTCCAGAATGGCCGACATCCGCTCGATGACCCCGGAGCGCGATTCCCGAATGGCGGTGTCGCCGCCGACGGGCGGCTGGTCCGTCACCGTCATGCACTGTCCTCTCACCAAGCTTCGCTCCACCGCAGCGTACGACGCGGGCGAGCCGGGCGGAATACGAGCCGACCGATTGGTCCGGCCGAGGGATCAGTCGTGCGCGGTCGGCGCCGGCGTCTCCACGTCGTAGCGGCGGACGTAGGCGGACAGGAAGGCCTGCGCGGTGGCCGTGACCGGGATCGCGAGCAGGGCGCCGGTCGCGCCGAAGAGGGCAGCACCCGCCAGGACCGCACCGAAGGCGACCGCCGGGTGCATGTCCAGGGTGGTCGCGGTGATGCGCGGCTGCAGGACGTAGTTCTCGAATTGCTGGTAGACGACGATGAATCCGAGAATCCACAGCGCCGTGCGCGGCTCGTGGGCCAGGGCGACCATGACCGGGAGCGCGCCCGCGAGATAGGTGCCGACGGTCGGGATGAACTGGGAGACGACGCCGACCCACAGTGCCAGGGCGAAGGCGGACGGGATCCCGAGGACTCGCATGGCGGCGTAGTGCGCCAGGGCCGAGCAGGCCGCGAGCAGCGCGCGGGAGTACAGGTAGCCGCCGGTCTTCTCGACGGCGATGTCCCAGGCGCGCAACACATGCCGCTGGCGCTTCGGCGGCAGCAGCGAGCAGACCGTATTGCGGAAGCGCGGGCCGTCGGCGGCGAAGTAGAAGGTGAACAGCAGGACACCCAGACCTTGGAAGAGCACGCCGAGCGCGGTGGTGCCGATGCCCCACACATCGTCGGCGAGGTCCAGCGCCCAGGTCTGGAGCTTGGCGCTGAGCTCCGAGGTGCGGTCGGTGATGTCGGCGACCGAGAGGTCGGTGTGGAAGGTGTCGTTGATCCAGGTGACCACGCTCTGGGTATCGTGCGGCAGGTTCTCGATCAGCGAAGACACCTGCCCGACCACCAATTCGCCCATGGTCCAGACGAATCCGACCAGCACCGCGGTCACGATCGCGAACACCGCCCCCGTCGCCGCCCCGCGCTTCCAGCCGCGCGCGGCCAGCCAGTTCACCGCGGGTTCGATCGCGAAGGCCAGGAACAGCGACACCACCAGCACGGTCAGCAGCCCTTGCAGCCGGGTCAGCGCCCACAAGGTCACCACGATGCCCGCGACCGTGGCCGCCGCCAGCAGGTAGGCGCGCGGCAGCCAGGCGGGGACCACCGAGGCCACCAGGGCGTCGGGCCGGACGCCCGCGTCGTCGGCGTCCTGGACCTTCGCGGCGGTGTCCTCGGATTTCGCGTCCCGGGCGTTGGTCTCGCCGTCTCCGGCGGGGGATTTCTCAGCGGCCACACCGCCAACCTAGCGGCGACCCGCCCCGCGAACCCGGCCGCGCCGCCGCGTGTTGCTGGGAAATGCGGCGGTGCGGCCACGGTGGTCAGGACACCGTGCGGGTGAGGAATTCCCGGATCAGCGCGGCGATCTCGGGGCCGTGGGTTTCCAGGGCGAAGTGACCCGCGTCGAGCAGGTGCAGCTCGGCGTCGGGCAGATCGCGCAGATAGGCGCGGGCGCCGTCGGCTCCGAAGATCTCGTCGTGTTCGCCCCAGGTGATCAGCACCGGCGGACGGTGTTCGGCGAAGTACTTCTGGAAGGCCGGGTAGCCGTCCAGATTGAACTGGTAGTCCCAGAACAGCTGGAGCTGAATCTCCTTGTTGCCCGGGCGATCCAGATACGCCTGATCGATGGTCCAGCTGTCCGGGCTGACCAGGTCCTGCCGATCGGCCGGGACGCCGTGCAGGTACTGCCACCGCGTCGCGTCGGCCTCGAGCAACTTCCGCACGCCCGGCTCGCTGGCGGCGCGGTCCTTGGCGTGCGCGAAGAGAATGTCCCAGAACGGGGTGAAGCCCTCGAGATAGGCGTTGCCGCTCTGGGTAATGATCGCGGTGACGCGCTCGGGATGGGCGGCGGCGATGCGCAGGCCGATCGGCGCGCCGTAGTCGTGGATGTAGAGGGCGAACTGGTCGATGCCGAGGGCATCGAGCAGGCCCTCGGTGATCTCGGTGAGTTTGTCGAAGCTGTAGTCGAATTCGTGCGCCTGCGGCATGGCCGAGCGGCCGAAGCCGATGTGGTCGGGCGCGATCAGGTGGAAGTCGTCGCCCAGGTCGCGCATCAGGGTGCGGAACATGGCCGAGCTGCTGGGGAATCCGTGCAGCAGCACGAGGGTGGGCTTGGAGGGGTCGCCCGCCTCGCGGTAGAAGACGGGCATGCCCTGGATCTCGATGGTGCGGTGGCGCACGGCGGTCATGTTCTCGGCCTTCCGATTTCGTACCGATCAGTCTCTCTAACCGGTTATCGATTGATAGAAGGTTAGAGAGCCCGGGTATGTTCCGCCGCGCGCCGAATTCGCCGTGTGATCGCCGTCACGCTCCGGCGATTTACCCTCTGACCTGCGACCACAGTCGCAGATAGACCTCCGCGCCGTGGAAGACGTCGGTCATGATCTCCGGTCCGCCGAGCACCCGGACCGCCTCGAGCCAGTCCGCGTAGTTGCCGTAGGTGGCGGTGCCGTCGGCATTGATGTCGAAAGTCCGCTCGCCCCAGCGTTCCCGGTCGAAGGTCACCGCGCCGTCGTGGGAGGTGAACGGGTACTGGATCACGCCTGCGCCCAGCGGCGCGCCCTGACCGCCGAGTCCGTTCATGTCCGAGCCGAAGCCGAACCCGAAATCACCGGGGCGCTGCATCGCCCGGGCCTCCTTCCAGGCCTTGACGAATCCCGCGGGGCCGCCCGCGTACGGGGTGGCGAATCCGCCTACCGCGTAGACGCGTTGGGTGGTGCGGTCGGAATCCCAGCCGTGCGAGGACAACACGCCCGCGTAGTGCCGGGCCTCGATGATGGACATGACCTCGTCCGCGGTGGCCTCGCTCAGGTGATCGATCTCGATCAGGAAGCCCTGGTCGATCATCTTGTTGATCAGGTATCTGCCCAGCTCGGTCAGTCCGCGTGCGTTGCAATGCGTTCCGGCCGGGTACAGGGGGAGCGGGGCGCCGCCGAGCAGCGGACCGGTGAGCTTGGCCAGGAGCTGGTTGATGTCACCGGCGATCGGCACCGACGGTTGCGGCTGGTCGTGGCCGGGGCCGGTGCAGGGCTGCACATTCCAGAAGGTGCCGGTCTGCAGGAAGTTTCCGGCGTTGACCAGCAGGCCGGTGGTGTTGCTGTCCATCTTGGTGCCGCCGAAGGCATTGTCGAACTTGTGGACCGGGAAGAAACTGCTGACGCCGAGCGCGCGCAGTTCGCCCAGCCACCGGTCGACATCGGCGGTGCCGCACTTGGGTTGGCCGAGGAAGACGCCGCAGCCCATCGGGTCGGACAGTTCCATGCCGAGAATCACCGCGAGCTTGCCCGACGCCGCCACCTGACGCGCCTGCGCGGGATCGGTGACGATGCGGAAGAAGCCCTGGCCGGGGCCGCCCGCCTGGGCGTCGATGTAGTCCTGGAGGGCGCGCATGTCCGCGGCCTGGGTGCGCACGGAAGTCATGTCGTCGCACGGGTTCCGGCGGTCGGTCATGATCGTGCACAGCGACTCGTTGTCGACCAGGTCCACGGTCATCACCCGCAGGCCCGCCTTCCAGCTGCGCTGGATGCTGGTCCAGTAGGTGCCCTCGGTGCTGAGCTTGGAGGGTTTGGGCCAGTCCCGGAAGGTCGGCCACCCGGCGGTGTCGGATGCGCGGGGGCCGCCGTAGTCGAGGAAATCGGCGACCAGGCCGTTGGACCCGGTGCGGTCGGACGCGCAGTCGGGCAGCGCGTAGGTCACGCCGTAGGGGTGCCACGGGCGGCCGCAATGGAAGTCGCCGCCCAGGAATTCGTAGGCGGAGACGTGCACGTGCGCGTCGATGGTGCCGATGATCGAACCGTCCGCGCCGACGCTTCGGCCGGGGGTGCCGGTGGCGCTGTCCTGGGCTTCGGGGAAGTCCGCGCAGCCGGTGTCGAGGACGAATGTGGCCGGGGTGCTGGTCTTGGTCGCGGCGTTCGAGAGCGTGAATCCGCTTGTGCCGGAACCCTCCACCTTCCAGACCGCGGTGACGGACGGATTCTTCGCGGGGTGGATCGAGCCCGCCGAGGCGTCGACGACCTCCTTGGTCCGTCCGTACAGCAGGTACTCGCCGAGCGTGGTCGCGTGCATCCGGAACGGTCCCGCGGCCGGCGCCAACGGTCCTGCGGGGGTGTCGATGCGGTAGCAGCCGTTGACCAGGGAGTAGCGGGTCTGCGACGGATCGGGGGCGGGGTCAGCGGTCGCGAAACCGGTGCCGGGGCCGAGGGTTCCCGCGGCCAGCAGAACCGTGGCGAGGGCTGGTAGGTACTTCACGCCGACGAAAATACTATGCAGCATAGTTTTTCGCGGATGAATCTCAGATCATGATCAGATAGGCGACCGCGGTGATCGATCCGATGGCGACGACCGAGACTGCGGGAGCCAGCAGAATCGTCCCGACGACCAGGAGCAGCGCCCGGCGGCGCCCGGCGGCGCCCGGCGGCGCCCGGCGGCGCGGGATTCCGGTGGGGCCGAGAGGCATTGCAGCCGCAGCTCCAGCGACTTGTCGACCAGGTCCAGCGCGGTGGTCGTGCGTGAGGCGACCGTCCGCAACGCGGCCGCGAGTGCCTGCGGGCCGGCCTCGGCCGCGGCCGCGCGATCGGCGGCGAGCTCGATCAGCGTGGCCATGGCCGCCGGTGCGGCGGCGAACAGCGGGATCCACGGGAACGCGCGCGCGAAAACCTGGCAGACGCCGAGGATCTGATGATGGAATCCGCGCAGATGCGCGTGCTCGTGGGCGAGCACCGCCCGCCACTGCGCCTCGGTCAGACACCGTGCGAGACCGTCGGTGACCACGACATACCCGCCGCGGCCCGCGACACTGTAGGCCAGCGGCACCGGATGTTCGAGCCACACCAGGTCCGCGCGGGCGGTGTCGGCGCGGCCCAGCACCTCGACCAGCTCATTGTGCTTGCGGCGCAGGGCCGCTCCGCGTTCCCGATGCCCGAGGGCGATCCGCGCCAGCTGACCGGTCGGTGCGGTGAATCCGATGGCGGTCACCGGCGCGACCAGCCCCGCCGTCCAGGTGACGACGATCGGCTCGAGCGCGCCCAGGCACGTCAGGGCACTGCCGACGAAAGTCTCGCCCGGCGGATAACCCGGCCACGCCAGCGCGATCAATGCCAGCGCGACGTACCCGAGCGCCGCGGCGAACGCACCCAGCCAGGCCGCCATCCCGATCGCGGGGGCGGCGCTGAAATCGATGCGGGACAACGCCGCCGGGGTGGCCACCGCGACCGCGCCGGCGGCCACCAGCAGGGCCGCGATCAGGATCACCGGCGGTGCTCGTCGTCGGACAGGCCCCGCCGCAGCGCCTCGACCTCGTGGGCGCTGGCGGTGCGGGCCAGATGCAGGAGCACCGCCGGCGCGTCGGGGCTGGCGTCGAGGATTTCGCGCAGCAGGTCGGTGGTCGCCTCGGCGCGCGTGCGGCTGGGGCGGTAGCGGTAGGAGCGGCCGACCTTCTCGCGCAGCAGCCACTGCTTTTCCCACAGGTGGGTCAATACCGTCAATACCGTGGTGTACGCGGGAACTCGCTGGTCGTCGCTGAGCCGATCGACCACGTCGTGAACCGACAGCGCCTCGGAACTGTCCCACAGCACGGCCATCACCCGGCTCTCGAGTGCGCCCAGTCCTTTCATCACCCTCCTCGGTTCGACGGCCAATCTACTATTCGCCATAGTTTCCCGAGGCGTGATACCCATCCTCTATCGGAACGCCACGGAAACGGCTCTCCGACAGGTACTCTCGATGCGGTGGGACAACGTGTGCTGTTCTCGCTCGTGTGTATCGTTCTGGCGGCCTGGGGTGTGGTCGTCACGCCCGGAAAGGCCACCGCCGATTCGTGGTTACCCCCGGTGGGCGGGAATTTCCTCTGGGGCGTGTCCAGTTCCGGATTCCAGAGCGAAGGCTTTGCGCCGGACAGTAATTGGAGCCGGTTCGCCGGATCCGGTCGCGCCGAAGGATATGGGAACTCCGTCGACTTCCTGCATCGATACGGCGAAGATATTCAGAATGCGGCCGACTTGGGTGTCGGCGTCTACCGCGTGAGCGTGGAATGGGCACGCGTGCAACCCAATCCCAGCGAATGGGATTTCTCCTTCTACGACAGCATGATTGCGCGGATACGCGGCGCCGGAATGCGGCCGATGATCACGCTCGACCACTGGGTGTTCCCGGGCTGGGCGGTCGATCGCGGCGGCTGGCGCAATCCAGGAATGGTCGAGGACTGGCTCACCAATGCCCGTGCGGTGGTGGACCGTTACGCGAGCGCCGACCCGCTGTGGGTCACCTTCAACGAGCCCCTCGCCTACGTCGGCAAGGAGCAGGAGATCGGCGATATCGGCGCGGGCGACGTGGTGCCCATGATCGATCGGATGATCGCGGCGCACCGCGCGATCTACGACCACATCCACGCCCGGCAGGGCGGCGCGATGGTCACCAGCAATATCGCCTTCACCTCGGTCGGCGCGGACCAGGCCGACGCGTCCTTCATCGACCGGATCGCGGACAAGATCGACTACGTCGGCGTCGACTACTACTACGGCGGATCGCTGAGCAACCCGCCGAATGTGCTCGCGCAGCTCACCAACCAGCCGTCGCCCCTCATCCTGGAGCCCGACGGCATCTACTACGCGCTGCGCCGCTACGCCCACCGGTTCCCGGGCCGCCCCCTCTACGTCGTCGAGAACGGCATGCCCACCTACGGCGGATCGGCCACCACCGACGGCATGACCCGCGCGGACAACCTGCGCGACACCGTCTACTGGGTGCAACGCGCCAAGGCCGACGGCATGAACGTCATCGGCTACAACTATTGGAGCATCACCGACAACTACGAGTGGGGCAGTTACGCACCGCGTTTCGGCCTGTACACCGTGGACGTGACCAGCGATCCCGGCCTGTCCCGCCGCCCCACGCCCGCGGTTCCGGCATTCCGGGACATCGCCCTGTCGGGCGGCGTCCCCGCGGGCTACGTACCCACCCGGGCTCCGGCCCTGTGCTCCATCCAGGACCTGCCCTCCAGCTGCGTCAACCCCGTAGCGGCTCCGGGTCGCTGACCCAGTCCCCGTCGTGGGCGTTCAACTCGTGTCGCATCGTCTGCCGGAGTCGATCGAGCGCCCGGAGGAAGGGCTCGTGGACCGCGTGCCACTCCGGTGAACCAGCGGGCCGTCGCCCGACGGTCATGCTGGTCTCGATCAGGGCTTCCCGGATATCGCGCAGCTTCCGATACGCCTCCGCGGCGTCCTCCCGGACCGCCCTGGCCGCCACCAGATCCAGCTCGTACCCCACCGCCACCAACGAGAAGGACCGGAAGGCCGCGGTCACGGCCTCCCGGTCCAAGGGTGTCGGCTCGTGCAATCCCAGCGCCTGCATGGCGGTATCGGTCTGCACGAGTGTGGTCAGGTACTTCACGTAGATCTCACGCTTGGTGTCACCGAACCGCTGGGACTTCTCCCGGCGCGCCCGCGTCGTATCGATCGCGAGCGTGGTCGCGGCCCCGACGACCGCCCCTCCCAGCGTCCCGACGACCGCCAACCATTCCAATGCCACTACTGCCCCCGGTCGCCTGAAATCGGGTGCCGGATCTCGGTCCGGCACCCGCTCCGAAGAGTCTAGGCCCTGGTGGGGGTCCGGAGCAGATCGTCGAGATCCATTGCGGCCGTGGCGTAGTCCATGCGTCGGTGCAGATGGCGTTCGGAGATCCGTTCCACCAGCAGGGGAATGAACTCACGGACACGGTGGCCCTCGAAATCGCGATGGACCCCGTGCACGACCTCCCCGATGAACCGCACCGTCAAATCGGGAAACCGAGCGGCCAACCGCGCGACGAGTTCACTGATCTGCTGCTCTTCGTCGGAATGCGTCATGCCTCCAGCCCTCCTGCATCGCGGTGTTCGATGCCGGCACCCGTACCGCCCTGCGGGTGACCAGCGAAGTGGACAACGGCCCGGAGCCCTGCGGCTCCGGACCGTGCCTCTCGATTGTTACGGCACTCAAACGAGCGTTTCTCCCGCAAATCACTATTTGGCACTGGTTGTCAGCGACTAGGCACAGTGAAAGGACCAAATGTAAGTACATCTGCAACAGTGACTTTCACGCACACTTCGCGCGCAATGGGGAATTTCCTCCGCAATGCCAGAAAAGGGCTGGTTAACGGCTGGTTCCTAGGACCGCTCGGGGTGGTTGGGGCCGATGGTGGGCGAGATTTTCCGCCATTCGTCGGCCCACTCGGCACTGTGCCGCCGTGCCAGGAACCGGTCGGCGCACCAGGCGAGAAATGCCGCGCCGCAGGCGGCCCCGAGGACGATGAGGACGCCGGTGCTGACGCCCTGCGCCACGGCGTCGGAGTAGGAGCGGGGCGGGGTGGTGTCCTGCCCGGTGGCGTCGACCCAGTGCACGACCTTGTCGCCCCGCTCGGCGGTCCCCGGCACGTTGACGAGCGCGATATTGGTCTGGCCGTGGATAGTCCACTGCACCATGGCCTGCGGCGCACCGGGCGCCACGCTCTGGCCCGCGGCGCGGGGGAGCCGGATCGGATCGGAGACGACGGTCGCCGTGACCGAGGTCTTGGTCGCGTTGGCGGCGTGGATGCGGGCGGCGGCGGTATCGGCGGTTCTGAACCCGGCGATGATCGCGAGCGGGACGCACGCCGCGACCAGCAGCGCGGCGAGCATGCGCCACGCCGCCTGGAATCGATCGGACCGTCGCATCAGCCGGTTCCGGCTCCAGGGAGCCGTCCGGCAGATTCGCCGCACGAGCTTCCGCACGTTGGCGCGGTACCCCGTGGCGGCCGCCTCAAACGGTCAGAAGCTGCCCAGCGGGTCCTGGTTGTCGAAGATGTATTTGTCGCCGTTGTACCAGGTGACGATGACCGAGGAAGCCTCCTCGGGCTCCTGTCGGCAATAGGAGACCCCGGGGAAGGGGAGGGACGAGGATTCTCCGCATTGGTAGGCGTAATCGTCGGCGAGTTTCTGTGTCTCGAAGCGCTGGCCGAGGCCGCCGTAGCTGCCGGGGACCCAAATCGAGCCGGGGCCGGTGAACACCCACAGAATGCTGCCGAACAGCCAGGCGTAGAAGAGATAGGTGGCGGCGACCGCGCCCGCGCAGAGCACGATGAACCGCCTGGTGCGGCGTCGGCGAGTTTTCTGTTCCCGGAACGGGTAGGAGCCTGAATCGGAACTGTGCATCATGTGGTCCTCCTCAGTCGGAGAGATGACATGTTCAGGCGTATTGATCAAATCTACCGTGATCTGGTTCGAGAGTCTCCAATGAATTCGAATCGGCTGCCCGCGAGAGTATTTCGAACAGCGGTCGTCCGGCATTGATTTGGACGACCGATCTATTCGATTATCGCCGCCGGATCAGCCGGCTGCCTTAGGGGCGCCGAAAACCGCTGAGCGGCAAGGCGACCGGTCCGCTGCTGCCCGCCGACCCCGTGTCGAGGTGGTTGAGCAGGTTCTGGATGACGACGTACGGGTTCATCGGCTGGTCCTTCTTTCGGAGATCCGCGGCAGGTGGTTGTGACTGCCGTCACGGTGTGGTCTCATCAAGATACACAGATACGCTAACTGTGTCTGTGTATCAGGCCCAATCGAAGAGGATTCACGGCTATGGATGCACACCGTCTGAGCAGGCGCGACGCATTGAGGACAGGAAGCGGCCTACTGGGAGTCGTCGGCGCCATGGCGCTGACGCCGCGCACAGTGCGCGCGGAACCCTGGAAGTGGTCGCCGGCCGATTCGGTGGTCGGCGTCGGCGGCGGGGCGGACCCGATGACCGTCTACGACCCCGACGCCGACTCCGTGCTGGCCGACATCATCGACCACGCCGACGTCCCGCAGATCAACCGGCTGCTGGCGACCTGGATCTACAACGATCAACCCCTGCCCGCCGGGCTGCCGAAGTCCTTGGCGGACTTCATGGAGGACGCGCGGCAGCTGCCGTCCTGGACCGATCAGGGCAAGCTGGCCAGCTCGTTCGAATTCACCAAGAAGCGGGGGACCTATCTGGGCGTGCTGTACGCGTTCGCCAGCGGCATGATGTCGACGGTCATCCCGCACGAGGCGCGGGCGGTGTACTACTCGCGCGGCGGGTCGCATCTCAAGGAGCGCATCGCCAAGACCGCGAAGTTCGGGTACGACATCGGCACGGTCAACGCCTACGGCGAGGGCGGCGAAATGGTCGTCACCTGCGTGAAGACCCGGATCATCCACGCGTCGGTGCGGCATCTGCTGCCGCAGTCGCCGCACTGGCCGTCGGATGTCACGCCGATCAGCCAGGAGGACATGATGGTCACCTGGCACAGTCTCGCCACCACCATCATGCGCACCCTGACCGCGTGGAAGCTGCCCATCCCGGCCGCGGAATCGACTGGCTACCTGCACAGTTGGCAGTTGGCTGCGCACCTGCTCGGTATCCGCGACGAGTACATCCCCTCGACCTGGGACCAGGCCAACGCGCAGGCCGCGCAGCAACTCGATCCGATCCTCGCCCCGACCGCCGAGGGCACCGATCTGGCCCATCAGCTGCTCAATCTGGGCGCGGATCTCGATCTGACGCTGCTCAGTCACGGCATTCTGGGCGCGTTCACCCGATTCATCATGGGGGACAAGGTCGCCGACTGGCTCGCCATCCCGCGGGAGCCGGTGTGGAGTCCGCTGCTGGAGGTGGCGTGGGGCCCGTACGTCGCGGTGCGGGAGGGCGTGTTGTCGGTGGCTCCGGTGGTCGACGCCCCCTACTGGATGTTCGACGAGTTCCTGCGGCAGTTCGTGCTCTGGTACATGGCCGAACTGCGGATGCCGTTGAGTATCGAAATCCCGCTCACCAACCGGTGATTCGCCTCTTCGGGCCCGGCGGCACACACTGACGGGGACGGCGAGCCGAGGCTCGCCGTCGCCCACGAACCTCCGGATTCAAGTTAACAGCTAACGTATCGCTGTATCGGCAACGATGTGGAGACGTGAAACGCGATCAGGAGGACGCCGTGGAACCCGCGCCGCCCGCGAAGGACCTCCCGCCCGGCAAGTCTCTGATCGAACGCGCCTACCTGCAAGCCGTCGAACAGGTCGATGACACCGACAGTATGCGCACCCGCATCCTCGACGCGGCCGACGAGCAATTCCGGCGCTGGGGCGTGCAGCGGTCGACGATGGAGGACGTCGCGCGGACCGCGGGGGTTTCGCGGATCACCGTCTACCGGCGATTCAGCACCAAGGAAGAACTGGTGGAACGCGTCATCCTGCGCGAATTCCGCCGGTACTTCGACACCTTCCTGGTGGATATCGCGGCGGCGGCCGACGTCGGGGAGCGGGTGGTCGTCGGCTTCGTGAGCTCGCTGCGCGCGCTGCGCGGCAATCCGCTGATCGGCGCCCTGATCACCGCCGAACCCGACTATTTCGTGGGTTCCCTGGTCGGCGACGGCGGCCGGGCGGTGGCGATGGTGCGTGAATTCGTCGCCCGGCAACTCCGGCAAGAGCAGCGGGCCGGCACCATTTCCGCGGACCTGCGGGTCGAGCTGGTCGCGGAACTGATGGTCCGAATCTGCGCGTCCTTCCTGGCGATCCCGAGTCAAGTCGTCGATCTCGACGACGACGAGCAACTCGCGATGATCGCCCGCCAATTCCTCCTTCCCATGCTCGACCCGCCGGGTCGGTAGCCCCGAACCGATCGATAGGGACGACCCGTATGGACCCGCGCGATATCGAACTGCGCGATATCGAGATCTTCTTGGCGCTGTCCGAGGAGCTGCATTTCGGCCGCACCGCCGAGCGCCTGTACCTGTCGCAGGCCCGCGTCAGTCAGGTGATCCGGAAACTCGAAAGCCGGATCGGCGGAAAGCTTTTCGACCGCTCCAGTCGCACCGTCTCGCTCACCCCGATCGGCCGCCGGCTGTTCGAAGACCTGCAGGTCAACTACCGCGACCTGTGCGCCAGCCTGGGCCGCGCCGAACGCTCGGCCCGCTACGGCGACGACGGCCTGCTGCGCATCGGCGTCACCAGTAGCAGCCTCGAGGAAATCCGCCCGCTGCTCGACATCTTCCAGGCTCGCCACCCGAATACGAGCGTGCACCTCGAACACGTGCATTTCGGCAACCCTTTCGGCGCCCTGCGGGCCGATGAGATCGACCTCCTGATCAGCTGGCTCCCTATCGAGGAACCCGACCTGATTGTCGGCCCGATGCTCTACGAGGAACCGTTCATGCTGCTCGTCGGCGCGAATCACCCTCTGGCGGAACGGGATTCGGCCACCTACGAGGACCTGGCCGACTACGGCGTCTTCGGCGCGGGCACCGATCCCGCCAACCAGCCCCCCGACTACTGGCAGAGTGCCATCACCCCCTTCAGCACCCCCTCCGGGCGCACCATCTCCCGCGTCGCCTACGTCGACAACTTCCAGGACATGATCCTCCAACTGGCCGCCGGCAAAGCCATCACTCCGGTCCACGCCCACGCCAGCCGCCACTACGCCCGCCCCGACGTCACCTATATCCCCATGCCCGATGCCCCGCCCGCCCGCTGGGCCCTGGTCTGGCGCCGAGGCGCGGATTCCGACCTCACCCGCAGCCTCGCCGCCATCGCCACCGACTTCGTGAAAGGCGAAGTGGCATAACGTAACTCAGCGGTGTCCGCCCGAGTGGTCGTGTGAGCAGGTGTCCTTGCGACTGCCGCCCGGGGTGGTGGCCGCCTGACCGGCGCCGTGGCCTTCCAAGGCCGCGAACGGCCCGCACTGGTTCGCGGTGATCCACACGTGAACCATCGGATTACCCGCGCCGGGATTGATCGAGGCGGGCGGGCAATTGCCCTGGGCGTCGGTGACTCCGGCGACCTGGGGGCCACCGTCGCCGGCCTTCCAGCAGAGGTTGTCGTGAACGTGCCACTGCATCAATGCGCCGCCATAGTTCACCAGATCCGGGTCGTCGATCTTCTTGCCCTTCGCGATGTACATCGCCGACACCAGGGTCCGATTGTCGCCGTCGACCCGATAGACCAGCGACTCCGGATGTTTGGCATCGAGGAACAGGTCATCGCGGATATAGGCCGTATTGATGAAGTGCTCGTATCCGGTGACCGAGTCGCCGATGGATCGGTAGCCCAGCGCGCCGATGGAATGGACGTCGGCGAAGGCGGGCAGGTCGTCCAGCGTGCCGCGAATCAACGCGGTCGCCCGCTGCTCCTGCGCGGCGGTCACCCCCGGCACCCCGGACACATCGATCGGCTTCGCCGGATCCCACGGCCGTGGCCAAGCATTCCCCGTCCCATGGTCGTGAGCGGTGTGATCGCCGTCCGCGTGGGAGTGATCCCCGGTGCCATGGCTGTGCACATGCCCGGCCCCGCCGAGCATCGCCGCGACAGCGAGAACACCCGACATCCCGGCTGCCGTCGCCGCCTGCGGCACCCCCAGTTTCGCCTCGGGCCGCACCAACGCGACCGCCGCCCCGGCAACCGCGACCACCCCCAGCACCGCGCACGTGCTGTCCAGGAACTGCGGCGCCTCGGCCACATCGAGCCCATCCGGCCACGGCAACCCCGCGAACCGCGTGTAAGCCCAGACCGCCACCGCCACCACATTGACCCCGATCACCATGACCGGCACAGCCTTCCGAGCACTCACCATCGCCGCCAGCCCCACCGCACACTGCGCCGCCGCCAGCACGACCATCAATCGCGCCAACGTCGCATGCTCGGTATGCAACCCCGCCGCGAACAGATGCAACCCCCCGGCCCCCACCGCCGCCACCCCTCCGAGCAGCAGAAACCCATGACGTCCGCCGGTCATATCCCGATCTCCTCTCATCCCGCGTGCACACTACGGGGCAGAGACGGACCCTTGAACCCTCCGACTCGTGAGGAATCTCTGTGGAAACGCCCGTGAACCCAACCCGCCTGTTGTCGTTCTCCATCCTCGGTACGATGCGCCCATGCTCGCCGCCTGCGGGGGATTTCTCCTGGCCATTCTCTGGATGGACCTGATTTTCGACACCCAGCAATTCCGCCACCGCCACGACCCCGAACTACCCGAGCCCGTCCTGAATTCCATCGCCACCTACTACCACCGAGCCACCACGACCTCCCGCCCGATGCCCCACCTGATCGCCGCCGTAATGGCAATCCTCCTCGGCGGCCTCATAATCGAAACAATCCGCTGGCAAGACCCACTCTGGCTGGCCCCACTCGCAACCCTGCTAGCCGCAGCCGCCATCGCCCCGGCCATCATCCGGACAGTCCCCAACGCCGTCCGCCTCGGCACCCGCACGGACTCCCTCCCCGAACAATCCCGCCTGGCCCGATCAATCCTCCGCGACCACCTCACCAGCGCAGCCTTCATGCTCGCCTTCGTGGTGTTGTGGAGCGCCCGAGGACCTCTGGCCGACCTGGTCCACTGAGCGCGCCACGATCGGCTACCCGATCAGGAGGCGGCGGCGCAGCCTGGGGTGGGTGGGCCGGAGGCGAAGCGGTCGCCGAGGTAGCGGAGGGCGCCTACGGCTTCGACCATGGCGGCGCCACTGTGGCCGGGGATATTCGAGAAGTGTTGTGTGAGAGTCGATCCCATGGAGCAGTAGCGGTTGATGAGGGCGTGGACGCCGGGGGCGGGGATCATTTCGTCAGCGTTGCTGTGGTAGAGGTACAGCGGGACGTCCGGGGTGATGGAGCCCAGTTCCTGGCGTTGGGCGGCTGCCACGACCGTCGGGTGCGCGAAGAGGTCCGCTGCGAGGGAGTAGTCGCGGACGTGGGTTCCCGAGTAGGTCTGTAGGAGGCCGGTTCCGCAGCGTTTGCCTACGTCGGCGAGCATGCCGGTGCTGCGCTTGTTGAGCAGGCCCTCGATCTGGGCCTTCGGCTCGTTGCGAATCAAGGCCGCCGCGATCAGCAGGGCCAGGGCTGCTTTCGGGCCGCCGTCGGCCGCGCGGGCGATGGCGGGGATGTCGGCCGGGATGCCGCCGGCGGCGATGCCGGTCAGCGGCAGTTCCGGAGCGTAGGTGGCGTGTAGTTGCCCCGCCCACAGAGCCGCGTATGCGCCGCCGGAATAGCCCCAGATCCCGGTGGGGCTGTTGGCGAGTCCGGTGGACGGGAAGCGGCGTGCGGCGCGGATACCGTCGAGCAGGGCGTGGCCGGATATCACGCCGTCGAGGAACCTGGACTGCGGGCCCTCGTAGTCGGGGATCACCAGCGCATAGCCGAGTAGCAGCGGACCCACGAGAAACGGCATGTCCAAGGTGGTTTGGCTGTTGATGTTGATGGGGGCACGCAGGGTGGCCGACGGAGCGCAGGCGGTGGTGAGGGCGTCCTCGGCGCTGGCGAAGGCCACCAACGGCCGGGCACCGGGGCCCCGCCAGGGCGAGGTCGGTTCGATGACTGTGGCGATCGTGGTGATCGGCTTGTTCTCGGAATCCGTTGTCAGATATTGGATTTGCCACACCGTGATGGGCAGCGGCGTTGCCAACCCGAACAGCTTCACGCTGCGCCAGGCCAGGGGGTCCCCACTCTTGTGAGCACCGAGGTCGGCGGGTGTGCTGTAGAACGGATCGGCTTCGGGCACGGGCGCGGGGGCAGCCACCGCGGAGGAGATGGCGGTAGTGAACGCGAGAACGAGCGCGCCGAGGAACAGGGCGTGCCGGGCGGTCTTCTGCACAATGCCGCATGACGTGCGGCGCCTCATGGTCTTCCGCATCGCAAGCACAGTATCCGCTGTCTTGGCTGGTCAAGCGGTCCGGAGGCGGTGTGTCGCGCCTGGATTGTCCGGCGTGGGAGAGCCTCCCGGTCAGCCGCCGGAGTCAGTCCAAATCAATGCGAACGGTCATCAGATCAGTACCGACCACCCTGACCGCCGTGCTGTTCGCCTTCGGCAACGACCGCAGCCGAGCCACCGGATCGTCCTCCGGCATCAGGTGCGCGGTACCGGTGAACCACCGGCCGCGAATCCGCAGCCGAACCCGATTGTCGGCTTCGATGTTCCGGATGTACTGCGACCGCCGCCCGAACTCCGACACGAACCAGAACGCGCCGTCACTGCGCCGCCCGCCGATCGGCGTGATCCGCGGTTGCCCGCTGACCCGCCCTTTCGTCTCCAAGAGCGTCTGGATCGGCAATCGCCCCAGAATCGGATTCCCCACTCTCCGTTGGAATCCCGTCACCACAGCATGCTGGATCTCGCGCCGGTTGGCCATGCCCTGACGTTAGCACCGCCGAAGCGGCCTGCGGCGGTGGCCGCAGGCTGCTGCCCGCGATTCGAGCTACCGGACGGGCAGGTGAGCCCCGTCGGTATCCGGAACCAGGATCGGCGAGGTCGCCGGTTGACGCCGTCCGACCGGCCGGGTGAGTGCGACCGATACCGCCCGGGCGTCCGCCGCCGGCTGGGGTTCACGACCGCACTTACGGATGAGGTCGAAGAGGTCACCGTCGAATTTGTCGACGCAGCAGGTGTGCTGATTGCCGACCACCCCGTCGGAGGCGAACTGCAGGATGGTGGGCTTGCGTCCGGACATCACATTCCAGCCCACGGCATGGTCGCCGACGCCCTGGTACTGCTCCTTGAACGGGCGGGGCGCGCCGGAGCCGTTGTAATTGCTGGCCCAGATGTCGTAATCACCGGTGAGCGAATTGCTGTACATCCAGAACGGCGTGTACCCGATGACGTACCCGGGGGCGCCCCGGTCGGCGAGCTTCTGTTCGGTGAGTTCCACCGCTTGCCGCACCTCGTCGGCGCTGGGCGGGCGCGGGGCATTCGTCGACTGTTCGGCGTCGACCTGCCAGATCCACGGCCTTTCCTTCCACCACGGTGTCTGCTCGTCGACACAGCTCACCCAGAAATCGACCTGCTCCTCGATGTCTCCCGGCCACAGGAAGTGGTAGCTGCCGAGCACCGGAATTCCGGCGTCGCGAGCCCGCTCCAGGACCGTCTGGTAGTGCTGGGATCGCCAGTCGCTGCCTTCACTGGTCTTGTAGATGAAGAACGAGATCCCGTCGTTCTGAGCGGCGACCATATTCATCGGCCCGCGGCCGAAGTCGTAGTCGGAGGCGTCCCAACCCCAGACGGGTGCCGTGTTGGCGACGGTGGTGGTGACGGCCGTGGCGGGCGTCCCGGTGATCTCCGGATGGACCCGGTCCGGCGCGGACCCGCCGGCGAGGTGCTCCAGCTGCGTCATCAGAGCGGCCGAGGTCGCCCAGTGGGTGTGGTCGAAGTGGCCGATGGACGAGGGCGGGCCGTAGGGTCCGCCGCCGGGGAACTTCTGCTGATTCTTGACGTAGAACCCGTCATCGTCGGCGAACGGCGTCGAATGGATGAGCTCGACGGTGTAGTTCCAATACCTGTCGTACATCCACTTGGCGAAGTCCCGCATCTTGACGTCATCACGATCGCAGCCGATATCGATGGCCGCAGTCGGCGAGCCATCGTAGGACAACCCGTAATGGTGCGATTGCAGCCCGTGATCCCCGTCCATCCCACTGGTGATCCGCAGCTCGTCGGCTCTCGGATAGGTCTCGAGAAACTTCACCATCCTCTTGCCCAGAGGACCGAGCACAACGCCCGGAAACTGTTGTATGGCCATGACTCTCTCCTCGGTACGGATGGTGTGAAAGACCGCGGAAACCAGGGCGATTTCCGCCGCTCACGGCGACCGACGTGCTGTGAGAATCAAAGAATTGCATCGGGATTCAGCACTGTAACGAGTGTTCTACTACGTGCCTTTCGCCTGATCCGGCACGAAATCTCAGCCGACCGGCCAGCCAGCCCCCGCCGCCCCGAACCACGGCACGAGACACGCTGACGTCAGAGCAAGTAGTCCGCTACCTGCAACCTAATGTCCTGTTCGATCCTGTCCACGATCGCGTCCAGCCCCCACGCGCCATCGATCCGGACTTCGTTGGCGAACGGGAGAGGCTGCCACCCGTGATACCACTCCGCCATCTGCTCAGCGGTGAACTCCCGGGCCTGAGCCCGCCCGGCGTGCCGCAGCGCCGTTTCGTCGAAGGAGAGATCGAACCCGTAGTGCAGCGCACGGGCCGCTGATCGACCAAGGCGCTCGAGCATCCCGCCGTATCGATCAGCGTCGAGGATCCCCTCCACGATCACCACCAACCCGCGTGCCAGCCCGAACGCGGCGACATGCTCAATGAGTTCGATATTGAGCGCCGCGGCCGTGTCACGCTCCCGGAGCATGTTCCGCCGCACGGTGTCCTGCGGCACCACCAAACACCGCGCCCGAGGAAACCGCTGCTGCACAGCGCGCGCAACTGTCGACTTCCCCGACCCGGAGTTGCCGCGGAGCACCACCAGCACACTCACTACAGACTCCGTGGCCGCAGAACGCTTTCGAGCTTGCGGATGAACCGCGGAAGATGTGGGTCGGTCGCCGGAAGCCGGCTGGGCGTGAGGTCCCACCACCGAGCGCCATCGAACTCACTTGGATCGAGCGGATATCCGCGATCACGATCCCCACGGATCACGAACCAGAGCGATACATCGACATGCCCGGCCGTCAGACCAACCGTGGTCGTCCGAGTAAGAAACAGCGGGCACTCACCAACCACATCGAACACAGGCTCGATACCGAGCTCCTCGCCCGCCTCGCGGCGCGCGGCCTCCAGCGGATGCTCCTGCGGTTCAACATGTCCGCCCATCGGTAGATGCAGCCCCGCCATACGGTGCAGTCCGAGGTAAACCCCGCGGTTGTCCGGATCGACAAGGACGAGGACGACGTAGGCGACCAGATGAGGCGAGGGCGTCGCAGGTTTGGCACGCCGAAAGATGTCGTCAGTCCACGCCAACCACTCCAAAGTCGTTGCGATATGCCGCCGTTCGAGATCATCGAACGGCGAGAGGTTCCCAACGATGTTCGTGACCACGGCGGTCGCGGGCTGCATACCGGGGGACCATACACCGACGGTCCGACAACTCCCTCGCGTCGGACACCTGCAGCCTTCGCCATTGATGCAGCCCAGAATCCTTGTCGGAGGGAGTCCGTAGATTCTCCAGTCGTGAGGGACTCATTCGTCTTTCCCCCTGTGCCTGACGGTCTGCCGCCTGGCGGCACGGTCACTGCGCAGGGCGGACGGTGGGACGGACGCGAAGTGCTGTGGACCTCCGATGTCAGTCAGCCCGATGCGGGCGTGATCTGGAGTCGGCTCTACGACCAGCATGCGACCACCGGCTTGTATCCATTGCTTCTCGATGCCCCGAGGGTTGTCGGTTCGCCACCACCTCGCCCTTGGCGCAGTGGAGAACTCGGCTTCACGCCCAAGGAGAGCATCGATGCGCTCGATCCGAATCTCGAATTGCGCGGACTATGGTTCGTCACCGATGACGACATCGAGTACGACCCGCTGAAACCGTTCGAGTGGCCAGGATTAGCGACACCTGGCATTCCTGACGAGGACGAACCGGATGACGTCGCCCGCTGGCTGGCGCAGGAGCTGGTAGGTGAGTCCAACTGGCTGATAGGTCTCGTCCCGGCAAAGCGCGGAGCCGATGCTGTCACGCTGTGCGGTTGGCAAGGCGCAGCGAACTATTACAACAGCAGCGCAGTGATCTCGTCGGTCCTGCGATCATGGGAGGACCGTTTTGGGGCCCGCGTCGTCGGGATCGGTTTCGACACGCTGGAACTGTCTGTGTCCGCCCCTCCCCGCACCCACGCGCACGCCCTGCACCTGGCCATCGAACATCAAGCATTGTGCCCGGACAACTTCGCCGATGACACCCTCGGCACATACGCGGATACGCTGATCAACCGCGGCAGTTGGCAATTCTGGTGGGACTGAGCAACGTGCGACCAGTAGGTCAGTCGTTCCATGAAGGCGGCGATGTCCGAGCAGCGTCGGTCGCGATCCGCATTGCGACTTCCTGGGGTCGCAGATCGGTGGTGTCGATGACGCGGGCCACTCGGCGGTGCCAGGAGCGCGCCGCGTCGTAGTCCTCGAGGTGCGCGAGGCGCCACGAGGAGTTCGGCATGATCGGGTCGGATTCGATTCGGCGCAGCAGCTCATCCCGTTCGGCGTGAAGGACGAAATGCTGTAGCGGGATCCCAGCGCTGGAGAGCCCTTCGTGGATCTCCTGCCAATATTGCTGGACGAGAACCGACTGAGGGATAACCAGTGTTCCGCCGACGTAGTCGAGTATCTGCGCCGCGGCTGCGACGACGAGCCCGCGCCAAGGCTGCCAGTCCTGGAAGTCCCGAACCTTCTCGCTGGACAGGACATGACGAAGCATGATCCCGACTTCCTCGGTGTCGAAAACACGTGAGTCGGGCAGGAGCGCGATCAATTCCTGCGCGGTCGTTGTCTTTCCGGCACCGAATGTTCCGTTCAGCCAGATAATCATGGGGCCCAGCGTATTCGGATGGTGTTGCGAGCTGGGATCGTCAGCTCTTCTTCCGGCAGTACCAGGTGTAGGCATTGCCGGTCTCGCGGAGTCCGGACACGGCGTTCGAGCCGTACTGGTGGCGACACTGGTCGTCGATGTCGATCCCTCCGGCACTGGTTTTGCCGTGCACGCATTCCCAGGTGAACGCGTTGTGTTCATCGCGCACATGTGCTGTGGCGCCGCTGAATTTGCGGGCGCAGTAGTCGTTGAGGTTCAAACCGCCCAGGCTCGCATCGTTGCTCGGCGACTTCGCGTTCAGGCCGAGGTCTATCAGCGCCTCGGCTGTGTTCTCGACACATCCGGCGGCGAAGATGATCGCGCCGGCACCGTACTTCATCCACCCCGGCGGGACCGCCTCGATGAGGTCGGCCTCCTTGACCAGCTCCAAACTCCCGTGCACAGAACAGCCGACGATGAGATCGACGACCGGCTGCGGGAACGGCTGAGGTTCCTGCCCCGGGCCGATCCATTGCGGAATCCCCCAGACATCGCACCCATCACCCTTGGGGCCGCCCTTGGGGACCATCGATTTCACCACGCAACTGCTGTGCAGGTAGGCGGCTTTCGTAGGTGATGCGTGCGCGGGGACGCCGGTGAGTCCCAGCGCGGTGAACACCAAGACGAACGTCGCCAATGCGGCGCGCAGCGCGTGTCGTGTCGGACCTGTCATCGATAAGCCCCGTTCTCGATACTCCCGAATATCCAGGGCCACCCGACTCCCCGGACCGCGACTGTGGTCACTCTGCTGAGGGTAGCGGGGCTTTTGCAGTCCCGATGGGGCCGAAAGTCACTGAGCCGGAACATATTTCGTTAACTCGGCGAATGGCAAACGGGGCGGTCGGAGGCATTTGGGGATAGGTTGAACTCCGGCTCCCAATGACTTTCCGTGCCGCGTCCGCGTCGATTCAACGCAAGACTAGCTAGTAGGGGTTTTCGAGGGTGGTTGGTGTGCCTGCGACTTCCAACGCTGGGGCTGGATAGGCCGGTCCGGCGGTGTAGAAGCGGGCTCGGGTCTTGCCGACAGGTTCGAGCACGCGAAGTGCGACGAGGTCGCGTAGGTCGCGCTGCGCTTGTTGCAGGCTCAGACCTTCGGATTGTTCGTAGCGGGTTCTACGGACTCTTCCGGACATCGCGACGTCATGCAGTGCGCTGATGACGCGCTCGTCCAATCGGATGCCCGCGACGTACTCCTCGAGCATTGCCCACACGGTTCCGGATCGGACCCAGCGGGCGTGCACGGTTTGGGCCTGTTGGTGGTAGGCGGTCAGGCTGAATCGAATCCACTCGGACACATCCTGATCCGGGCGGTAGGTGCTGCCGCGGCGGCCGAGGACCTGGTAGTACTCCCACGTGTTACCCGGCCTGCCGAGCCAGGCTTCGATGGACGAGAACTCCGGTGCGAGAACACCTTCCCTCGCGATCATCAGCGTTTGGAGCGATCGGGACATGCGTCCGTTGCCGTCGGCCCAGGGGTGGATGGACACGAGGTGCAGGTGTGCCATCGCCGCGCGGACGAGTGGATGTGTGCCGTCGTCGGTGTTGAGCCAATCGACAAGTTCTTCGGTCAATGCCGGCACGTGTTCGGCGTCGGGGGCGGTGTAGGCGGCGATGCTCGGGTCGCGGGCATCGGTGACGTACACGGGGCCTGGACGCCATTGCCCGGCTGGACGACGTTCGGTGTGCCGGTGACCCTGCAGCATCCAGTGCAGTGCGTTGAGGAACCCTTTGCTGTAGGCGAAATCGTCTGTGTTGTGCAGGGTCTGGATGTAGGTCATCATCTGCTTGTAGGCCAGTGTCTCGGCCTTGTCCCCCTCGGAAACCTCGACGTCTCGTTCGCCGGCGATGAGGTCTTCCACATCGATGGTGGAGACTTTGAACCCTTCGATGGAGTTCGACGCGGCAATTGAGTCCGCAGTGAGGAACTTGCGGAGCCCACCTGCCCATTTACCGGGCTTGGCCTGCAACTCATGACGTAGTTGCTCGCGCATCCGGTCCACCTCGGCCAGGACGTGGGTATCGGCGGCGGTTAGTGCTGGCGTGGGGAACAGCATGACACAACAATAGGGTGACGTAGTCATTGCGTCAAGCAAATCTGGGGTAATGCATTGCAGCTGGTGGGCGGTTCATTGGCTCAATGGCCGTTTGTGGACCAATCACGGACCGGGATTGGTCCACAAGTTCGCGCATGTCAATGAGGAGGCCTTGGAAGCTCCAGGGGCGCAATGTGTTTCATTGCCAGGCCCGCTTGACTGCGGTCAAGTGTTCTTGGGGCGGAGAAACCCCTGTTCGAGGCGATTTGAATCTGTCCGGAATCGGGTACTCGAGAGAAGCCGATGGCTAAAAACAGGTCAGAGCCGGTTCGAAAACCGGCTCTGACCTGCATTCTGTCGGGCTGACAGGATGTCGCGTTGTCTTTGCTTGCGCCGCAGTCCTGGTGGGCTGGGTTTCCGGTGGTGTCGCGGCCGATGAGACGCCGGGTTCGGTGATGGTGGTCGTGGTGCCCTGCGGGGTCTGCGCGCTGGTAGAGGTGACGTTGACGAACACGTCGACCTTTGATCTTGCGGTTGTCGGTTCGGTGTGCGTGCCCCCTTAACTCAGGGCGCAGCGGCGGTACCACCTAGTCACTTGCGAACGATAGTGTTCGTTGACCGGGGTTTCCGGGTGAAGGATGGAGTGGCTACGTGAGTGGAGGAAGCATGCTGGGCCGTAGAATTGGCTGGGGCGCACAGTGTTTGGTGGCATCGGGTGCGGCTGTGGCTTTGAGTGCCGCGCCGGCCTCGGCGGCCGAGGTGATCGACCTGGGAATCGGGTTCAGCAACGGAACCCTCTTCGTCGGCGGAACCTACGCTTTGAGCGCGACGGCTACCGGCGGCGCCATGGGATCGGTGGCGATGTTGCCTTTCGTTCCCGGCGGTGTGGTGTTCGAGGACAACGGGGTCTGTGTCGGTTCGGCCAAGCCGTCGTACTCGAGTCTCGCGTCCGTGGACTGGACCCCGAGTGTTGTCGGTGAGCACACTCTCACCGCCACCTACGAGGGCAGCCGAAAGACCATTGTCGTCAACGTGGTGCCGCTCGCGGACGGTACGACGAGCGTGCCCGCGAAGCCGGGCAACTGCGCGGGTACCGGTAGCGCGTAGCTCCCGGCGCGCTAGGACTCTGATCGGTTCCCGCTCCCCGACGGGTGCGGGCAGCGGGAACCGTGCCCGAACGATCCATTGCACGACAGCGCGGTCGATCATGCCGCTGGTGATGATCGGTGGCGGCAGGTGCCCCAATGTCGGTACGACGCGTTTGCGCCAGCCGGACAGGTAGGGATCCTTGGTTTTTCCTTCGATTCCGGCCAGTGCGAGGTCCATGTTGTCGGTCCCGTACTGCTGCAGGCTCGTGCACGCGAGCACTGGGTCGATATCGCGTGCGGCGAGCCGTTTGAGCCTGTCGATCCAATTTTGGGCTTGGGCTTCGGTTTCGAACACTTCCGATTTCGACAGCCGTGCGTGGGTATGCGGATCAGGCCAGCGGATGCGAGCCTCACGGTGAGATCGGCTACTCCGTGGACGGAACGATATGGCGGGCGGCTAGATACACCTCGAGATCGTGCTCGGGGTATTTCGCGACGCGTTCGGAGATCTGGATGAAACCCGGTCCCTCCAATGGCTGGCCGCGCCGCCACCGACGCAGGGTGGCGAGGCTGCGCGATGCCACACATTGGGATGATGTGGTGGCGCGGTTGGGGTTCGAGCATCTCCGGCGGCACGATCTGAGGCACACCGGGCTGACCTGGTTCGCGGATGCCGGAGTGCCGCTGCATCGGCTTCAACGAATCGCCGGGCACACCGATCCTCGGATAACCCAGCGATATCTGCATCCGAACATCAGGGCTCTGCAAGGCGACAGCTGTTGGCACGCTACCTGGCGCACGGGGGTCCCCAGATATCCGAGCTACTGGCCCTCATGGGACCGGACTATCCGCGTGCGGAACCGAGTGGCCCCAAATCTGCGGGTGATCGAATAACGGAAAATCCCCTCCGACCGAGGTCGGAGGGGATTTTTCTTGGTCGGGCTGACAGGATTTGAACCTGCGACCACTTGACCCCCAGTCAAGTGCGCTACCAAGCTGCGCCACAGCCCGTTGCATTCGCTCTCGCTCGTGCTCGACGAGATTACCCCACTACCCCCCTCTATATCCAAATCGGCTGGTTATCGGCGTGTGGGTGGGGTTGCTGGGGGTTGTGGGGGGAGGGGTGGGTGAGGTCAGGGTTGTTCTGGCGCAGGGGTTTCCGTGGGGGTGCGGACGAAGGGGGCGGCTACGTCGGGGGAGAGGGGGTAGGGGGTGGTGGCTTCGCGGCGGGTGAGGGCTTCGGCGGCTTCGGGTTCGTTGTTGGTGGTGAGGCGGTGGATGGCTCGTTCGAGGATGGGGAGGACTTCGGGGACCTGGAGGGTGCCGTCGGCGCATTGGGCGAGGAGGGAGGAGGTGAGGTTGGCGAGGATGACGGCGATGTCTTCGAGGTAGCGGGGGGTGGCGCCGGCGAGGACGGCGGCGGCGATGGGGAAGACGGCGTCGAGGCCGTGATTGTCGAGGCGGTGACGGGCGGGGCCGGTGCGGGCGCGGTGGTAGGCGGTGAGCATGGTGGGGTGGCGCTCCCACGGGTCGAAGACGTGGCGCATGACCCGGAGCAGGCCGTCACGGAGGGGTTCACCGGGCGGTGGGGGTTCCATCGGGAGGTAGGTGTTGTCTTCCATCCAGGCTTCGATGGCGGAAACCAGCAGGTCATCGCGGGTGGGGAAGAACTTGTAGATGGTGGTGAGGGAGACGCGGGCGCGGCGGGCCACCTCGCGGAGCTGGACGGCGTCGGGACCTTCGGACTCCAGGAGGGCGCGTACCTCGTGCAGGATTCGTGCCCGTATTGCCTCTTCCGTCTCCTTCGCCATGCCGCTACAGTAACGCCGTTACTCGAGTAACCCGGTTACTTGGGGTGTGACTTCCGTGGAGAAAGAGCACTATGCCTCGTCAGCAGTACTCGCCCATCCAGGCTGCCCGGCAGCCGATCAGCCTCGTCAAAGTCGCCGTCGCGGCGCTCGCGGTCGTGGCCAGTTGTGCCGCGGCGCCGCCCGCCGCGGCCGATCCGGTGAGCGACTTCTATTACCCGCCACAGCAATTCGATTCCGCTCCCGGCGCGGTGATCAAGACTGAGGCCATGTCGGTGCTGCCCGCGCTGCCCGCTGCCGACGGGACCTGGCCGCTGGCGGCGCAGCGGGTCATGTACACCTCCCGCACCCAGGACGACACGCCCGTCGCCGTGACCGGCACGTTCATCGATTCCAGCCGCCCGTGGCAGGGGCAGGGCCCGCGCCCGACGGTGCTGATCGCGCCGGGCACGGTCGGACAGGGTGACCAGTGCGCGCTGTCGCTGGCCTTCCCGACCGGTATGTACGCGAGTCTGACCCCGCCGACCTTCTCGGCGAACCAGGAGGTCCTGGCCGCTTTCGCCTGGAACGCGCTCGGCGCGCGGGTCTTCGTCACCGACTACATCGGGATGGGCACGCCCGGCATCCACACCTACGCGAACCGGATCGAGGAGGCGCACGCCGTGCTCGACGCCGCCCGCGCCGCGAACCGGCTCGCGGGCACCGGTGCGGACACGCCGCTCGCATTCTGGGGGTACTCCCAGGGCGGCGGGGCGAGCGCGGCCGCCGCGGAGATGCAGCCGGGCTACGCGCCGGAACTGAACCTGAAGGGCACCTGGGCGGGCGCGCCGACCGCGGATCTGTCGGCGATCCTGGACCGGATCGAGGGCAGTCTGATCGGCGGCGCGGTCGGGTTCGCGCTCAACGGCTTCCTGGACCGGTATCCGGACCTAGGCCCCGAATTCAATTCTCGGGTGACGCCCGCCGGGCAGGGTCTCCTCAGCGAACTGTCGAACGCGTGCATCGGCGATGTGATCGCGCTGCATCCGTTCCTGCGCACCAACGCCTTCACCGTCGATCAGCGTCCGCTTGTCGACCACATGCGTGAAATCCCGTCGATCCAGGACATTCTGCGGCAGCAGCGGATCGGATCGCTGACCCCGGCCAGCCCGGTGCTGATCACCAGCGGCGTCAATGACGACACCGTTCCCTACGGTCAGGCCAAGCAGCTGGCGACCGATTGGTGCGCCGCGGGCGCGACGGTCAGCTTCCGCACCAACGAATTGCCGCCCATCCTGTCGGGCGCGACGATTCCCAATCACTTCGGTCCGGAATTGATCGACGGTTTCGGCACCAACAATGCGATCGGCTATCTGATGGACCGGCTCAACGGCACACCGCTCTCGGGTTGCGCCTTCGCCTGAGAATTCCCGCCGCCGTTCCCTTCTCGCCGATCACACAGGTGTTCCATGTCTGAAATCTCGCGTCGCTCCCTGCTGTCCGGAGTCGCCGCCACCGCCACCCTGCTCGCGACCGCGCCCACCGTCCGCGCGGGCATCGCCGCCCGGATCAACCGGGTCGAGCTCACCCGGGAGGACCATCGGGTCATCGTCATCGGCTCGGGGTTCGGCGGCGGGGTGACCGCGCTGCGCCTGGCCGAGGCCGGGGTGCCCGTGCTGCTGCTGGAACGCGGAATGCGGTGGCCGACCGGTCCGAACGCCACCACCTTCCCCAATGCCACCGCGCCGGACAAGCGGATGCTGTGGCATCGGTCGAGTCCCGAATTGTTCGGCAGGCCGGTCGCTTTCGACAAGTACACCGGTCTGGTGGAGGCGGTGCCCGGCGAGAACATGACGGCCCTGTGCGCGGCCGGACTGGGCGGCGGATCGCTGGTCTACCAGGGTATGTCGTTGCAGCCGACCGAGGCGGTGTTCAGCGCCCACTTCCCCGGCGGCCTCGACTGGGCGGCGCTCGACAGCGTCTACTACCCCCGCGTCGCGCGCATGCTGGGCTTGGCGGTGGCACCCGACGAACTCGTCGAGACGCCGAACTACAAGGCCGCCCGCGTTTTCGCCGAGCACGCCCGCAACGCGGGGCTCCCCGTGTCGAAGATCCCCATGCCCATCGACTGGAATTACGCGCTCGCCGAACTGCGCGGCGAGATGGCCGCCTCCTACACCAACGGGGCCGGTTCCCTCGGCGTCAACAATGGCGGCAAACACACCGTCGACGTCACCTACGTGGCCGCCGCCGAGGCCACCGGCCGGGTCACCGTACAAACCCTGCACGAGGTCACCGATATCGAGCGCGCCCCCGACGGCCGCTGGACCGTGCACGTGAACCGCACCGACACCGCGGGCACGGTGCTGGAGAACAAGATCCTCACCACCAATGCCCTGGTGCTGTCGGCGGGCAGCCTCAATACGACCCGCCTGCTGGTGCGCGCGGCCGCCAAGGGCCAGATCCCCGATCTGCCCGACCAACTCGGCCGCGGCTGGGGCACCAATGCCGACCGCATCTACGTCTGGACCGCGCCCACCGAGGAATTCGGCCTAGCCCAGGGCGGACCCGTCGTCTACGGCAGCCTGAACTGGGACGACCCGCACGGCGCGCACACCGTCATCCAGGCCTCCATCCCGCCGCTGTCGGTCGACGCGCGCAGCACCATGATGGTCGGCTACGGCGTCAGCACCGGCCGCGGCGAATTCCGCTACGACTCCGCCGCCGACGCCGCGACCCTGCACTGGCCCGCCGACGGCGACGCCGCCATCCAGAACAACCACATCGGCCCCGCCGTCCAGCGCATCGCCGGCCCGTCGAGCACCCTGCTCGACACCAACCTCGCGTTCCCCTCCACCTGGCACCCGCTCGGTGGCGCCAGTATGGGCGCGGTGTGCGATCTGGACGGCCGGGTCCTCGGCCAATCCGGCCTCTATGTCCTCGACGGCGCCCTCATGCCCGGCAATACCGCGGCCTGTAATCCGTCGATGACGATCGCCGCCCTCGCCGAGCGCGCCCTGGATCGATTGGTGAAAACCGATGTGGGACACGTGATCTGACAACCGAACGGGTCATTCCCTCAGTCTCGCTATCGGTGGTGCGTTGTTTCGGAATGGAGAGAATTACGGACCACCGTCGCGTCGGAAACTTTCCACTCGCGATTCGATAAGTGGTCTACTTGACGCACCCCAACGAAGGGGAACTCAAACATCCACGCCGACAATCGGAGTCGAGCATGTTCCGCATACCGATCGAGAGCCATGAAGCGGTGACCATGATGACTACCGCGTCCGCGCGGGACGTGTTGCGGGTACACGAGGGATGCCCGATGTCAGTGTGCGCCAGGAAACGTCAGGCAATTGCCGTGATCAATGCGGCGGCGCAGCGGATGGGGGTGCGGGCGTGAGGGTGGTTTCGCACGACGCGCCCGACTATCCGGTCATGAATTTGCAAGCGGCGCAGCGGGGTTTGACCGTGCATCAGGGGTGCGGCGAGAGTTGTGATGCGCGGCGGTATTTCCAGGGACTGGTGCCCCGGCTCGAGACAATCGCCAAGGAGATCGAGTCGATGCGCGGGCGGTCCAGTTGGAACATCTGGTAGCCGCCCGTACGCGGATCGGTCACAGACGGGAGCGGTGAATGATGGGCAGGGCGAGCAGGATCAGGCCCGCGCCGATCCAGAGGACGCCGGTGATCGGGAGCGCGTTGACGATGACGCCGCCGCAGAGGGCGCCCAAGGCGATGGAGATATTGAAGGTGGAGACGAACAGGGAGGAGGCGGCCTCGGTGGTGTCGGGGGCAGCGCGCATGATCCAGGTTTGGAAGGTGACGGGGACCGCGCCGTAACCGAGTCCCCAGACGATCAGGGCGGCCGCGGCGGTGATGGTGGTGTGGTCGGCGACCGCGAGGGTCAGCATGGCCAGGGTGAGCGCCGCGGCGATGGCGGTGGCGGTGCGGCGCAGGCTCTTCGACACCAGGCCGCCGGCGGCGAAGTTGCCGGTGATCCCGGCGATGCCGAAGACCAGCAGCAGGGGACCGATGGTGCTGTCGCCGACGCCGTGGTCGAGGAGGATCGGCCGGACGAAGGTGTAGGCCAGGAAGTGACCGGTGATCACCAGGAAGGTCAGGGCCAGGGCGGAGCGCAGGGCGGCATTGCCGCGGAACACCTTCGGCAGATCGGCGAAGGTGAAGCTGTGTTCGGCGGGCAGGCGCGGCAATAGGAACGCCATGGCCACCACCGAGAACAGGCCGAGCAGCCCGACCACCGCGAAGGCGGCGCGCCAGCCGCCCAGGTCGCCGATGAACGTGCCGGTGGGGACGCCGAAGACGGACGCGGTCTCGACGCCGCCGAAGATGACGGCGGTGGCCCGGCCGACCTGATGTTCGGGGACCAGGCGCAGCGCGATACCGCCTGCGATGGACCAGAATCCGCCGACGGCGATGCCGATCAGGAACCGTGCGAGCAGGACGACCGCGAAGCTGGTCGCCATGCTGGAGGCCAGGTTGGCCGCGCCCATCAGGGCGATCAGCGCGATGAGCATCAGCCTGCGGTCGACGCGGCCGGTGAGGACGGTGATCAGGGGCGCGGAGAACGCGGCCACCAGGCCGGGCACCGTGACCATCAGTCCGGCGGCGCCTTCGGAGACGCGCAGCGCCGCACCGACCGGGGTGAGCAGGCCGACGGGCAGCAGTTCGGAGGTCATCAGGGAGAAGATGCCCAGGGCCACGGCCAGGACGGCGAGCCATCCCCGGACCGGGGTGCGCTCGCGCTCGGCGATCCGAATCGTTGTCATGACATAAACGTAGGGCCGGAAAGACCCACGTATAGGGTGCAATTCCATGGAGGAAAGATGGGTCAATTCCGGCGGGACAGCGGCGCCGGTTGAAACCGATCAGGGCGTCGACCTGCATCTGGAGTTGAGCGGCACGGGTAATCGCCGCATCCGGCTGATGGCCGCGTTGCGAGAGGCCATTCGCTCCGGGCGGCTGGCCCCGGGAACCCGTCTGCCCCCGTACCGCAGCCTCGCGGTCGATCTGGGGATGGCCCGCAATACGGTGGCGGCCGCCTACACCGAGCTGGTGGAGGAGGGGTGGCTCACGGCCCGCCAGGGTGCGGGCACGCGGGTGGCCGAACGGGCCGCCCCCGCCCCGGACGAGCGCGCCGGGCGGCCGTTCCGCCCCGGCCCGCGCCGGGTTCACCACGATCTGCAGCCCAGTTCACCCAATGCGGCGGCCTTTCCGCGCGCCGACTGGATCGCGGCCACCCGTCGCGCCCTGAACGCCGCCCCCAATGACGCCTTCGGCGTGGGTGATCCGCGCGGCCGCCCCGAATTGCGCACCGCCCTCGCCGAATACCTGACCCGCGCCCGCGGCGTGCGCACCAACCCCCGGCACATCGTGATCTGCTCCGGCTTCGCCCACGGGCTGCGGCTGCTGGCGACCGTCCTGGACGGCCCGATGGCCATGGAGGCCTACGGACTGGACTTCTACCGCGACATCTTGCACGGTGCGGGGAAACGCACCATCCCGCTGACCGTCGATTCCCACGGCGCGCGGATCGAGGAACTGCCCTCCACCGACGCCCGATCGGTCCTGCCCACCCCCGCCCACCAATACCCGACCGGCGGCCCCCTGCATCCGGAACGCCGTGCGGCCGTGATCGATTGGGCCAGATCCAGCGGCGGCGTCCTGCTCGAGGACGACTACGACGGCGAATACCGCTACGACCGCCAACCCGTCGGCGCCGTCCAGGGCCTGGACCCCGACCGCGTCGTCTATCTGGGATCGGTCAGCAAGAGCCTGTCCCCGGCCCTGCGCGTCGGGTGGATGGCCCTGCCCGCCCGTCTGGTCGACGATGTCCTGTCCGCCAAGGGATCCCGGGAGATGCAGGTCAGCGTCGTGGACCAGCTGACCCTCGCCGACTTCTTCACCACCGGGGCATACGACCGGCATCTGCGTCGCACCCGGATCAGCTACCGCCGCCGCCGGGACCTGCTGGTGCGCACCCTCGCCGAGCGCGCCCCGCACATCCGGGTCGGCGGCATCGCCGCCGGACTGCACGCGGTCCTCGAACTCCCGCCCGGCACAGAGGATTCCGCCGTGCACGCCGCCCGCCGCCAGGGTCTGGCCCTCGACGGCCTGCGGCGCTACCGGCATCCCGGCAGCCCCATGCCCGACCGCGACGGCCTGGTGATCGGTTACGCCACAACGTCGGACCACGGCTTCACCGCCGCGCTCGAAGCCCTCTGCCTGGCCCTGCCCGATCCGCCCGACGCCACGCGGGATGCGGACGGCTGACCCGAGATTCAGCCGGCCGGCGGGGCCGTCGAGCTGACGGGGCTGCTGGAGGTGATGGTGTAGGCGCCGACGGTGATGGTGATCGCCTGGTCCGCGGTCACCGAGGTTCCGGCTGCCGGGTTCTGGGCAATCACCTTGCCGTCCTTGGTGGAATCCTTGGTCGGCCCGGTGGATTTCGCGATGCTGCCGTGCCAGCCGAGAGCCTGCAGAGCAGACGTGACGGCGGCGGGGGAGAGGCCGATCAGGGTGGGCACGGTGATGGTCGTGGTGGTCGGGGGACCGGAGGACACGGTCACCTTGACCGTCGAGCCGACCGGCTTCGCGGTCCCGGCGGCCGGGGAGGTCTCCAGGACAGTGCCTTTCGCGCTCTTGTCCTCACGCTGAGCCTGTTCGACGACGAACCCTGCGTTCTCCAGACGCGCCTTCGCCTGCGCGATCGCGGACCCGACGACATCCGGCACCGGAACGGTTTTCGGCTGCTGGGATGTGACCGGAGGCGGCGTGTACGGGGCCGCCGTGGTCGGCTGGGTGTAGGGCGTGGTCGTGACCTGCGGAACCTCGGTGGTGGTGGTGGTCGGTTCGGTCGTGACCGCCCCGGTGGTCGTGGCTGTGATGGTGGGCGGGTTCGAGGCCGCCGCATTGCTCGGTCCGGAATGGCCGTCGCCCGCGCGCACCAGCAGGTACCCGAGGACCGCCACGGTGACCACCAAGGCCAGGGCCAGCAGAATCCGGCCGGGCCCGCGGCGTTTGCCGGGAACGCTTGCGCCCGTACCTGTCCCGGTGCCCAGGTCGAATCCGGTACGGGTGCCCGGGACCTCGTGGGGCCCGCTCAGATCGGACGGCGTGGGTCCGGTCACGAAGCGGGTAGGCGCGGGCCCGGTGCTGCTCGAACCAGGCGCGGGGCCGGTGGTCTCGCGCCTGGGTGGGGGTCCGGTCACCAGCCGAGTCGGCGCGGGACCCGTCTGAGGACGCGTCGGCGCGAAACCGGAATTGGCCGGACCGGGACCGGAATTCGCGCGGGCCGGTGCCGGTCCCGTATTCGGATTGATCGGCGCGGGACCGGTATCGACCCGGGTGGGTGCGGGTCCTTCATTCAAACGAGCCTGGTCGGGCCCGGCATTCGCCCGACCGGGTGCGGGCCCGGTGTTCAGCCGAGTAGGCGCGGGCCCACTGTTGAGGCGAGCCGGAGCCGGTCCGCTGTTCCCGCGAGCAGCTCCCGGACCGCTGTTCAGTCGCGTGGGCTCCGGCCCGGGCCGCGTGGTGGCGGGACCGTGACCAGGCCGGATCGGAATCGGCAGCGGTGCCGGAGGCATGGTGGTGGCGTTGCGTTCGGGTTGTCCCGCACCGGATCTGGGCCCGCTGACGTGCACCGTCCCCGCCGGCGCGGTCCGATGCGTCCCCGGCTGACGCAGGATTCGCGAGGCCGCCCAGGCGAGATGCGTGCAGGTGTCGAACCGCCGTTCCGGGTCCTTGGCCATGGCCCGGGCGATGAGCTCGTCGAAACCCCGTGGCAGCGTGGGGTTCCGGTCCGAGGGCATCGGCACCGGCTCGTAGGCGTGCCCGTAGATGATCTGCCCGACGTTCTGCCCGGGGTAGGGCGCCTCCCCGGTCAGCATGTGAAACAGCGTGCACCCCAGCGAGTACACGTCGGCGCGCCGATCGGCTTCCTCGGGCCGGGTGAGCCGTTCCGGGGCCGCGTACTGGAAGCTGGCCAGGATCTCCCCGTTCTGGGTGAGCTGGCGGCTCTCGTCGAGGGATTTGGCGATGCCGAAGTCGGTGAGCACGGCGCGTTCCGGACGTCCCTCCGCGAGCAGGATATTGGCCGGTTTCACGTCGCGGTGCAGGATGCCGGTGTCGTGGGCGTGGTCGAGCGCCGCCGCGGTCTCGGCGATGATGCGCACGGCCCGTGCCGGGTGCATGGGTCCCTCGCGCAGCGCCCGTGCCACGTCGCTGCCGTCGACGAAGGTCATGGAGATCCACAGCCGGTCGTCGTCCTCGCCGCGCGCGTAGACGGTGACGATGTTCGGATGCTGCAGGCGCGCAACCGTATCGGCCTCGCGCTGGAACCGGGCCCGGTGTTCGCGTTCGCCGCCGGGCAGGGTCAGCAGTTTCAGGGCCACGAATCGTGGCAGGTCGCGGTCTCGGGCTTGATAGACCGCGCCCATTCCGCCGGCCCCCAGCTTTCGCAAGATCTGGTAGCCGGCGAAGTTCTCACCGGGTTCGAGCGTGCCTCCCATGGAGGTGATATCGCGATAGACGCTCGCTCCGAAACGTTCGGCGTGTCGCGCTCGCGCGAGTCGGGCTTTTCGATCATGGTCCTGCCGTTGGGTCGCCGGACGTGGCAATGACCTTGTAGTCTTTCACAATTCGGTGGGCGGCCCCGGCTACTGTCTGGGCTGTCTTGCATCCACCGGGTACTGGAAGCAACCGGTCAACAGCAAAGGGGAACGCCGGACGTGGACGTGGGAGCAGTGGCGGCGGCCGCGCAATCGGGTCGCAGCAGCGAAGCCATCGTCGCCGACACCGAGCAGCAGGTCATCGAGATGCTCACCAACATCGGGCGCTACTACCAGGCGATGTACAACCTCGGCGACATCCGTTCGCCGGGTGCGGAGTTGCGTGCGGCCTGCTCGAAACTGCTGACCGTCGCCAACTGGCTGGACACGGCCCGCGACGAGCAGTACCAGGACGCCCCGTCGTCCGACCCGGGCGGGCCCGCGCCGGAGCAGAACCGCTCGCTGCCGCGGGTGGTCGCGGATTTCCTCGCCGAGCACCCGGAGCAGACCTGGACCCCCGCCGAGGTGATCGCGGCGTTGCAGGGTCGTGGCGTGGAGCTGCCGATCAGCGCCCGTCACCACGTCGCGGTGGCGCTGGGTCGAATGGCGCAGCGCGACAACAGCAATGTCCGCAAGCTGGACCGCGGCAAATACCAGTACGCGGCGGACTCGGCCTAGCCCGATTCGCCGCTTCCGGCGCCTGTGCCGGATTTGTCTGCGCCCCTACGAGATCCAGGCGATGAGCTCGTCGATGTAGGCGCGGAAGAGCGTGGCCATGTCGACCCCGTCCGGGTCGACCAGCCACTGCAGTTGCAGGCCGTCCATCATGGCGAAGACCTGCCGGGCGACCGCCGCGGGGTCGATGTCGGCGCGCACGCTGCCGTCGGCCTGCCCCGCCTCGAGCGCCGCGCCCAAGTAGTCCTGGAGTCGCCGGTACCGGTTCTGGGCCCAGCCGTGCGCGGGATGGTCGACGGTGACGGCCTCGCTGGTGAGAACCGTGAACAGCCGGACCAGGCCCGGCACGTGCGTGTTGTGATCCACCAGCTGCGCGAGGCGCACGAGGGCGTCCTTGCCGCGCAGCTGCTGATCGAAGCCCAGCCGGTCGTAGTCGAGGCGGTCGCGGTAGTCGAGGACCGCGGACAGCAGCGCCGCCTTGTTGGGGAAGTAGTGCAGGACCCCGGGCTGGGACAGGCCGCAGCGTTCGGCGATCTCGGCGATGGACGTGCTGCGATAGCCGTTGTCCGCGAAGGCCTCGAGGGCCTCGTCGATGATCTGCTCGCGGCGGTCGTCGCCCCGGCCGCGGCGTCGGGGATGGGGCGTCATGTGGTGGGACACTAGTCAAGCGTGTTGAGCAGGCAAAACCCGACTAGGGTAACGAAACGATAACGTTACCTAATGACCACTCGGTAAACGCGATATCCGCTGGCACACTCGGGGCCAGCCGTACAAGGCAGTACGAGGGAAGGATCGCCGGATGAGTCAGGCCCTGATCACGCCGTTCACACTGCGGGGAGCCGCTGGAAAACTGGCCGCCTGGGAGGCCGCGCCGCCCGCCGGGACCGAATACCGCGGGACGGCGCTGCTGGTGCCGGGCTTCACCGGCTCGAAGGAGGACTTCGAGGACATGCTGCCGCTACTGGCGGACGCGGGCTATCGGGCCGTCGCCTACGACCAGCGCGGGCAGTGGGAGTCCGAGGGCCCCGACGAGGTCTCCGGCTACACCCTGGCCGACTTCGTCGGCGACCTCCAGGGCGTGGTCGACCAGATCTCACCCGACGAGCCCATCCATCTGGTCGGGCACTCCTTCGGCGGCTACGTCTCCCGCGTCGCGGTGATCGAGCGCCCCGAACGGTTCCGCACCTTCACCCTGCTCGCCTCGGGCCCGTCCTCGGTGGAGGACATCAACTTCCCGCCGCCACTGCTGATCGCGCAGATGGTGGAAGCCGGTGGGCAGGAGGTGATCTGGCAGCAGATGAGCGCGGTCATGGCGCAGGCCGACCAGCAGCCCTCGCCGCAGCGCCAGGAGTTCCTGCGTGAGCGGATCCTGCGCACCAAGAAGGCCAATATCGTCGGCATCCTCACCTGCATGGCCGAGCCGCCGGTGAAAGATCCCGCGGTGCTGCGGGATTCGGGCGTGCGGCTGCTGGTGGCCTACGGCGACACCAATGACCTGTGGGCCCCCGAGGTGCACGAGCGTTTCGCCGCCCAGCTGGGCGCGCAGACCGCCGTCTACCCCGGCTCCGGCCACGTGCCCAACGAGGACGTCCCCGACCGGGTCTGCGCGGACCTGGTGACCTTCTGGAAGGAACGAGCATGACCGACGCCATCGACGACCTGCTCGCGAAACTGGATCTGCCCGCCAAGATCCGGCTCGTCTCGGGAGCCAACTTCTTCCGCTTCGCCGGTGACGAGAGCATCGGCCTGGCCGATATGCCGGTCTCCGACGGCCCGTCCGGCGTGCGCGGCGAGCAGTGGGACGAGCGCGACCCGTCGGTGAGCCTGCCCTCGGGCACCGCGCTGGCCGCCACCTGGGACCGGGACCTGCTCACCGACATCGGGGCGCTCATCGCCGCCGAGGCCCGCCGCAAGGACGTGTACGCGGTCCTGGGCCCGACCATCAACCTGCACCGATCCCCGCTCGGCGGACGGCATTTCGAATGCTTCTCCGAGGATCCGATGCTGACCGCCGAGATGGCCGACGCCTACGTGCGCGCCGTGCAGGCGCACGGGGTGAGCGCGTGCCCCAAGCACTACGTCGCCAACGACTCCGAGACCGAGCGCTTCACCGCCGACGTCATCGCCGACGAGCGCACTCTGCGCGAGCTCTACCTGTACCCGTTCGAGCGGTCCGTGGAGGCCGGCGCGTGGATGGTGATGGCGGCCTACAACTCCGTCAACGGCACCACCATGACCGAGAACGACCTGCTCGACGAACCCTTGAAGGGCGAGTGGGGTTTCGACGGCGTGGTGGTCTCGGACTGGACCGCCGTCCGCTCGACCCAGGGCGCGGCCAAGGGCAACGACCTGGCCATGCCGGGCCCGTGGGAGCTGTGGGGCGCGCCGCTGGAACAGGCCGTGCGCGACGGTCGGGTCCCCGAATCCGCGATCGACGAGAAGGTGCGGCGCATCCTGCGCTTCGCCGAACGGGTCGGCGCGCTGAACGGAACCCCCACGCCCGTCCCGGCATTCACCGACGAGCAGTCCCGGCAGCTGGTGCGTGAGGCCGCCGCGCTGGCCATGGTGCTGGCGAGCAATGACGGCACCCTGCCGCTGCGCGCGCCCGCCCGGGTGGCGCTGCTCGGCTCCGCCGCCGCCGAACCGCGGTTCATGGGCGGCGGCAGCGCGACCGTGATCCCGGCGCACACCACCTCCCCGCTGGAGGGGCTCTCCGAGGTGCTGCCGGTGGTGTACACCCCCGGTGTCCACCTGAGCGAGAACATGATTCCGATCCCGCTGGACCTGGTCACCGATCCCGAGACCGGCGAGCCCGGGCTGTCGCTGCGGTACCTCGGCGAGGGCGCCGTGCTCGACACCGAACACCGCACCGCGGGCAGCCTCATGCTGTTCGGCAACCCGAACGCGGTGCGGGCCGAGGCCATCGAGCTGCGCGGACGGCTGCGCGCCGACATGGCGGGGGAGTGGCGGATCGGCTTCGCGGGCGTGGGCGCGCTGACCCTGGCGCTGGACGGCGAGCAGGTGCTCGAGGAGACCGTGCTGCCCGACGGCGCCGACCCGGTCGAGATGCTGCTGAATCCGCCGCAGCGCTTCGTGACCCGCACCCTCGCCGAGGGGCAGGAGATCGAGATCCTGGTGCGCATGGTGCCCGGCGGCGGCTTCCCCGCCATGGGCATCACCTGCGCGGTCGGCCGCCCGCGCCGCTCCGACGACGACGAATTCGCCGCCGCGATCGACCTGGCGTGCACCAGCGACGTGGCCGTGGTCGTGGTCGGCACCACCGAGCAGATCGAATCCGAGGGCTTCGACCGCACCACGCTGCGGCTGCCCGGCCGCCAGGACGAACTGGTCGCCGCCGTCGCCGCGGCCAACCCGCGCACCGTCGTGGTGGTGAATTCCGGTTCCCCCGTGGAGATGCCGTGGCGTGACGATGTCGCCGCGGTCCTGCTCACCTGGTTCCCCGGACAGGAGTTCGGCGCGGCGCTGGCCGACGTGCTGACCGGCGCCTCCGAACCCGGCGGCCGCCTGCCGACCACGTGGCCGGTGACGATGGCCGATGTCCCGGTGCTGGACACCAAGCCCGGACCCGACAACGCGCTGCCGTACTCCGAAGGCATTCACATCGGGTACCGGGCGTGGCTGAAATCCGGTGTGGCCCCGGCTTATCCGTTCGGCCACGGACTCGGCTACACGACCTGGGAGCTCGACGAGCTGACGGTGTCCGGCCGCACCGCGACCGTCGCCGTCCGCAATACCGGGGCGCGCGCCGGTCGTCAGGTCGTGCAGGCGTACCTGTCGCGTGCGGACAGCGCCGTCGATCGCCCGGTGCGCTGGCTCGCCGGATTCGCGGTGATCGAGGCGGGCGCCGGTGAATCCGTCAGCGCCACCATCGAATTGCCGAGGCGCGCGTTCGAGCACTGGACCGCCGACGGCTGGGCCGTCGAACCCGGTTCCTTCACCCTGCACGTCGGCACCTCGGTGACCGCGCTGCCGCTCACCGCCGACGTCGGCTGAAAACCCGCATCCACCAAGGAGGTCCGGCCGTTCGCGGCCGGACCTCTGACATTCAGTGCCAGCGATTCTGCAGGGCTATCGATCCGGATGCATTGTTGACAAGATCATGTAATATCTGGCGACATCGAAAGGGGCTGCACAGCAACCCTTTTTGCACTCTTGATCGACTTCAGGGCGGTAGGGGGTATCGGGGGGAAATCGACTTCAGGCTTCGAAAAATGTCGAAGCGCAGGGGCAGCTCGTCGACGCGGTGGGGGCGTTGATGGCGAGACGCAGGGGCCGGCTGCGCGCGACGTGGTGACCACACGGATTCCGCAGTATCGACTGCCGCTCGCACCAAAGGAATCTAGCGATGTCCGAAAACTTCCCGGATCATCCCTCGGCCCTTTCCTCCACACCCACCGACCTCTCCCTGCTGCTGCGTCCGGCCCCGCCCGGCGGGCCCACCGACATGGTGCGCATGCATCCGAGCAACGGCTACCTGCTGTGGGCCGACCTGCCGCCCGTGCTCGTGCTGGGCAGCTCCGGCGGCTCCGGCGCGACCACCACCGCGCTCGGCATCGCGGGCGCGGCCGCCTACGACTACGGCGAGCACTCGCCGGTGGTCGTGGACGCCACCACCACCGGCGGTGACCTCGCCGCGCGCGGGTGCGACACCATCGACGCCGCCGGCACGGTCCAGTCCTGGCTGAACATGGCGCACCGCAGCCTGCCGTCAACGGTCATCGACAGCTGCGGCGAAAACAGTTCCGGCGTAGGCGTTCTGCCGCGCGGGCCCGAAGCGCTGCCCCGTCGCGAGACCTACTCCTCGGTCCACCGGGACCTGGTCGAGGCGGGATGCCTGCCGGTGTACGACGGTGGCGCGCCGGTCACCAGCCGCATGGTCGCGCCGTTGCTGAGCGATTCGCGCATCTCGCTGGTGATCACCCTGGCCGCCCGCCCCGATGCGGTGAACCGGCTGAAACCGGCGCTGATCTGGCTCGACGACAACTACAGCCAGTACCACCTGGCCGACGCGGTCATCGTGGTCACCCGCCAGCATCCCAAGGACGGGCCGCTGGTCACCGAACACGTGCGCAAGTATCTGGGCGACGTGGTCCGCGCGGTCGCCGAGATTCCCTACGACACGCACCTGGGCTCGGGCGGCCCGGTCACCTGGCGGCGGCTGGCCCCGCCGACCCGCGCCGCCTACCGGCAATTGGTCAATCTACTTCGCTAGCCGCACAAGACCATTCGGTTCGTTTGCCGGGTCGGCCCGCGGCGCGAGGGTTGCTGGCAAGATTGCCCCATGAATGCCTACGACGTGACGGTGGGTGGCCCGCGCATCTCGACCGCCGGGGCCTCCGCGCAGGAAGCGTTCGACCTCTGGGCGTCCATCCTGAGCGAATCGATGATGAAATGCTCGATGGAACCGCTCGCCGACGACCCGTTCCACGGCGTCCTCGAGCCCTGCGTGCGCTCGGAACCGATATCGATTGCCCGAGTGGCGAATTCGGACACCCTGGCGCGCCGCACCCAGCGCCACATCGCGGCCTCCGGCGAGCCGTACGTGCTGGCCTGCCTGACCACCGCGGGCGTCTGCGACGTCCGTTGCGGCGGAACCTATCTGCGCTCCCCGGTGGGCACCATGTTCCTGGTCGACGGCGAGCGGCCGCAGGAGGCCATCACCACCGGGTACGAGGGCATCCTGATCCGGGTCCGGCGCGACCTGCTGCTGAGCGCCGCGGGGTTGCGTGACGACCAATTCCCGCTCGCCAGACGATTGCAGCCGATCGGGCACGAAGCCCTGGTGATCGACTTCTTCCGGCGGCTGGTGCACCTGTCGCCCGCGGCGCTGGGCAATACGGCCATGTTGAACTCCGGCATCGGACTGCTCGCGGCCGGACTGGCCCTGGGCGGCGACCAGCTGCCCGACGAATCGGCCGCGAACGCTCTCCTACGCCAGCGGGTGATCGCCTTCCTGAGGGCGCACCTGGGCAACCCGGAGCTGACACCCGACCGGATCGCCGTCGCCTGCGGACTCTCGCGGCGCAAGCTGTTCCGGCTCTTCGCCGATATCGACGGCGGGCCCATGATGCTGCTGCGCCGCATGCGCGCCGAGCGCGCCCGCGAACTGCTGGTCGCGGCCCCCGACCGCACCATCGCGGCGATCGCCGTCGCCTGCGGCTTCACCGGCGACCGAAACTTCTATCGCGTGTTCCGTGCCGAGACCGGTCTGACTCCCCGCGAATACCGCGACCACGTGCTGTCCGTGCGCCCGGCGGTGCATCCGCCGGTGGGTGTGCCGCTGGGTAGCTTCTCGGCGTAATGGCCTGTCGCCGATCGCATGTCACTCGTCGGCGTTGGCGTGTCACCCGTTGGCGGTAGCGATGACCGCTAGATTGCTGTGGGACTGCTGAAAGATTGCGGAGTATTAGCGTGACTCCCATTTCGTGCGGCATCAGAATGAACGGACACGAGTAACCGCGGGAGTGCTGATTTGCTGAAGCTCGGCAGGACGACGACGGCCCCGATCGCGACCGTGCGGGCCCGGGTGCGCGTGGCACTGCGCCGCGGAGTCGACTGTGTGGCAGAGGTCGTCACGTTAGATCACCTCGAGGATCCCGGCGAGCACGTGGCCTTCGTCGTCGAACCCCCGGCCGGGGCGGCGGGAATTCCCTTGGTGCGGGTGCACAGTGAATGATCTGGGTGTCCGAATGGTCCGTTAGCATCGAATGGTTGCTCGGGTACGCGCCATCCGTTCGATCGTCGGGATTCGGCAGGTAGGTGGGATGCGGGTGAGTTCAGGTGCGAAATCGTGTATCCGCGCGGGCGGCGCTGCGCAATTCCGCCGAGCTGCCCCGGCTGCGCACCCTGGCGCTGCTGCGATTGGCGCACGGGCACGCGCTGCGAAAGGAGGGCAGCGAATCCGATCGGGCCATCGGACAGGCCTGGGAGGCTACCGCCGATTGCGTGGCGGGGGACGGTGATCTGGCCGGCTATTGCACACCGGAGTTCCTTCGCATGGAAGCCGCGAACAGCTGGGTGCACCTCGGCAAGCCGGAAGCGGCGGTGGAGACGTTGCTGAAAGCGCTGCCGCTGTGGCAGATCGAGGATCGCCGCGATCTGGGGCGGGATCTGGCCCTGCTGGCGGTGGCGCAGTCGCGGACCGGTCAGGCCGATACGCGCTGGAGGCGGCCCGGCACGCGCTCGTGATCGCCTCAGAGACGCACTCCAGCCGGACCCTGCGGCAATTGCACCGGCTGCCCGAGGATTTGACCGGTGCCGGGGGCGCCGACCAAGCGCGGGAGTTGCGCACTATTCTCCATCGCACGCTGCGTGCGCAGCGCTGATAATGCGAGGTTGATTTGCTGAAAATTAGCAGAATGTCGGAGTCGGGTGTCACCCGAGGTCGCACCGGCTGTCGCCAGATGTCGGTCGAAGCGACCTTTGCGTTTCGGTGTCCACTCTGACATGCAGAAACTGTTAGCGTTGATCTTGTTCGAATGCATCTCACGAGACATGGATTCGAGGACAGATGAAGAATGCCGGTAAGTTGCCAACCCTGGGCATCGCCGCCCTGCTGCTGACCTTCATCGGGCTGCTGCTCATCGGGCCCGTCGCCGCCGGATTCCTGATCCAGGCGAGCGCCGGGGGACCCGCCGACCTCACGACGTTCGTCCCGCTGATCGCGATGGCGCTCGTGGTGGCCTTCGCGCTGGGTGCGGGCGGGTGGATGTTCTGGACGCTGCTACGACGCTGAGATCGATTGCGGGATCACGGATCCGCCGTCACCACGGCGGCCACGGTGGGGACCGCCAGGCAACTGTGGAGGACGACCACCCGGATCGGGAGGTCGGCCTCCCGGTTCGCCCGGCGAGATCGCCTCAGGCGAAGTTCTTTTCGATCAACTGGGTGACCACCGAGGGGTAGCGGTCGGGGAAGTCCATGGGCACGATGCCGTAGTGCGCGGCCTGGCCGCGGTGCGCGGTGAGGTAGGCGTCGACCTTCGGCATGATGGCCGCGGCATTGTCCTTGGGCCAGGCGTTGTCGGCGAAACTGGTGAAGTTGATGTATTCGACGGTGTTGGCGGGATCGCCCGCGGCTTTGTCGAAACAGTCGCGGACGTAGTCGAATTTGTCGCCGCCGGAGGAACCGAAGTTCGAGGAGCCCGAATCCAGTCCGGCCAGTCCGCGGTCCTTGTACCGGTCCTGCAAATAGATGCGATCGGTGCTGAACACGCCGTTGTCGCCACCCGGCCACTGCAGACAGCCCAGGGAGTTCGCGAACTGCGCGATGAGCACGATCCGGCCGCGCGCCTCGCCGAGCGTGGGGAAGCGGTTCTCCAGCCAGAACAGCGAGCGGTAACCCTTGGCGTCCAGGTAGCCGTTGAAGATTCGCTCGAAGTTCGAGCCCACGTCGTTATTGGTGCCGTCTTCCTTCTTGACGCGCATGATCAGGACCTCGCCCGGATTGCGGGCCAGGAAGGTCCGGCACTGATCGAGCACGGTGTCGAAGGTGATGCCCTGGTAGAAGCCGCTGTGGTAGACGCCGAAGGAGTCGGTGGTGTGGTCCTGCAGGCCGTTGCAGCGCATGTCGAGGAACCGGATGCCGTGGGAGAACTGGTCGGGCAGCGACCAGTTCTGGGTGTGGGACCATTCGGTGCCGTTGGCCGGATCGGTGGCGCAGGAATCGTGGGTGCCGGGAATGGTGAGACGCAGCAGCGGGGTGGTGTCGGCCAGCGCCGCCATCCACGCCTGCGGGGCTGCCGCCACGGTCCGGGCGTGCGGAATCGCCTGGGCCGCAGCGCCGGTCAGGCCGGTGGCGACCGTGCCGGCGACGGCGGCCAGGGTGGTGCGGGCGAAGTCTCGGCGCGTCAGGCTCATAGAGCGGGGAGCCTAACCTGGACGACGGTCCAAGATCACCGAATTGCTCGAATCGGTGTGGGTCAGCCTTGTTCCGTGCTCAACGTGATGGTCGTCCAGCCGCCCACATGGATGCGATCGCCGTCCCGCAGGGGAATGGCGGTCTTGGGCGCGATCGGGGTCGGACTCTCGTTGATGCAGGTGCCGTTGGTGGACCCGAGATCGGTGACGGTCAGCGTGCCGCCACTGATATGGAGGATCGCGTGCGACCGCGACACCGCGATATCGGCGGGCGCGACCGACAGATCGATATCCGGGTGCACGCCCTGCGAGACACTGCGCTTCCCGATCAGGATATTTGGCCCCCGCAACGGGATTCGGCGATCGGGGTAGTAGTCGGGGAAGTCGACCCGGTCCAGGTCCGGACCCTTCTGAGCCTGCATGCGCGCGTAGTGCCCCGGATCGGCGGTCACCGTCGCCACCCAGACCGGCCCGCCGTTCGGGTTCTCCCGGGTCTCGCCCTCGGTTTGCGCGGTCGACCCCTCGGGCTCCCCGACGGTCCCCGCCGACTGCTCGTCCCCGCTCGACGCGGTCGGCGCGGGCGGTGGCGGCGGCAGCGCCGAATCGTGTCCGCAGTTCTCACAGAACCGCCCCTCGGCGGGCACCCCGCAGGACGGGCACAGCGCCGGAGGCGGTGCGGCGGTGGCCGGCCCGTCCCCGACCGGTGCGCCACAGGTGTCGCAATAGTCGCTGGCGGTGGTCTCGTGCCCGTCGGTGCAGAACGCCATCACGGCTCCTTGCGGACGCGGGCCGTCTTCGTGGAGCGCACGTCGAGGGCCATCTCGTCGGCGGGATCGACCTTGTTGCGCAGCCGGATGGTGCCGGTGCGCTCGTCGACCACGTCGACCACACTGAGCAGCAGCTTGGCGGTGTTCTCATTGCCGGACTCGGTGGCCAGGTGGTACGCGCGCTGGAGTTTGGCGGTGGCCGTGGCGAAGTCGCCCTGCTTGCGCGCGGCCAGGCCCTCCTGCACGGTCTGAGCCAGTTCGGCCTGCCCGGTGTAGTGGGCGACGCGGCGGCTGATGATCGCCGACTTGTCGGTGTCGGTGGTCCAGGCCGCCTTGACCAGACCCTGCCCGAGGATCTCGCCGTCGGCCAGCACGCTCACCCGCGCGGTCAGCTTCTCCCGACCGGCTGCGGCGGGCTCCACATCGAGCTGCACGTGGTAGTCGCGATCCTCCGCGCCCCACGAACCCAGCGCGTACTCGCCGATCTGCGGACCCGCCTCGACGCGGCGCGCGGTGAGGTCCTCGATGAACGGCGCGACCTGCTTGATGAACGCGATCCGCGCGCCCACCGGCGTCCACACCCGCAGCGTGAGCTCCGGAATCGCCTTCTCCATGGAGGTTTCCATCATGGCCGCGAAATCCTGGGCCAGCTGGTCCGCGGTCTTCACGATGTCGACGGTGCCGTGCAGCGCGGAGGCGATGGCGCGCAGCTCGTTCACCTCCCAGTCCGCGCCGACGCCGCGGCAGTCGCAGGTGAAGACGCCCGTCGACAACCGGATCTCCTCGGCCAGCCGCTCCGGCGTCTCGTGCTCGTTGCGGCCGTCGGTGAGCAGGATGGCGTGCACCATCGCGTCCGGATGCTGCTTGGCGATCAGCCGCGACAGGCCCAGCCAGGTGCCGATGGCGGTGCCGCCGTGCGGGGACAGCTTGTCCAGGGCGCGACGGGCATTGGCGCGCTCCTGCCGGCTCGCCACCGCGGACGCGCCGCTGTGCGGGTACACCACCTGCGCCTTGTCGGTGCCCTCCACGATCGCGAACCGGGTGCCGTCGGGCATGACGTCCAGGGCGGCCAGGGTGGCCTGGCGCGCGCCCGCGAACTTGCCCGCGCCGCCCATCGAGCCCGAGGTGTCGATGATCAGGATCTCGACCCGGGGCGCGGGCGCCACCGATACCACCAGATCGTCGGTGGCCTCCACGGTCACGATGGCGTCGACCGTGCGCGCGCCCTCGGCGAGGAATTCGTTCTGATCGACGGCGACCGAAAGGCCTTGGTTCTCAGCGGAAGTCACGGGGTGTCTCCTGACGGTGCGAGGGAGGGGACGGGGACGAGCGCGACGGTGATGTTGTCCTTGCCGCCCGCGCCGAGCGCGTGCTCCACCAGGGCGCGCGCCGCGAGCAGGGCGGGCTGCGAGCTGGTGAAGCGGGACAGGGCCGCCGCCTCGGGGAGGTAGTTCCACAGGCCGTCGCTGCACAGCAGCAGAACGCCGGGTTCGCTGGTGCGCAGGGTGCGCACGCAGCTGGGGGACCACTGGTGCTCGGAATCGGCGCCGAGCCAGCGGGTGAGCACGTGCGCGTGCGGGCCGTCCATCGCGGTGGCCGCGTCCAGCAGGCCGTTGTCCACCATGGCCTGGGCCAGGGTGTCGTCGACGGTGAGGCGTTCGGAGTCGTCACCCGGGCGCAGCCAATAGGCCCGGCTGTCACCGACGTTCGCGACCGTGACGGCCGCGCCGCCGTCGGGCTGGAACTGCACGATCGCCGAGACGTAGGTGCAGGACGGGGACTTGCCGTCCGGGGTGCCCACGGCCTTGACCGCGTCGGCGGCGGCGGTGAGCCCGACCAGGGCGCAGTCCTCGGCGGACCGGCCGGCCGCGAGCGCGGCCAGGGTGGCGTCCAGGCCCGCGCGGACCGCCGCGCCCGAGGCCGCCTGCGGATCCTCGGAGGTGGACACCCCGTCGCAGACCGCGATCACCGCGGTGGCGGGACGATCCGGCGACGCGCTGTCGAGCACGGCCGCGGCGACCGCGTCCTCGTTGCGGGCATGCAGCAGACCACGATCGGTGACCAGGCACGCCGTGCCCAGATCCGCCTCGAAGCGATCGCGCTCCGGGCCCAGCTCACCGCAACTGGCGCAGTACCCGTCCGGATCGAAAGCCGTGCCCCCGCAGCCGTGGCAGTCGGGCGCGGGACCCGCCGCGAAACCGGTGCCGTCGCCGCCCTCGCGGCGCGCGTTGCGGGCCGCGTCGGCCACCGGCACCGTGGAGCCGGACCCGGGCCGGAACTCCGTGGGCGGCAGCGCGATCAGCCGGACCCCGAGTTTGCTCCCACACGCCTCGCAGAAGCGGTCGGTGTCCGCGGCGAAGGTGCCGCAGCGCGGGCAGCGGGCCGTCACAGCAGCGTCCTCGGGCGCACGGCATTGGCCTGTTCCACCAGGGCGATGCGCTCCCACATGTCGTCGGTCTCGTGCGCGAGATCGCGATAGCAGCGTTCCAAACCGGTCCGTACCCCTTGTTGATCGAGCGCCACCCCCAGCAGCGGGGAGTGGTCGGTGGGCACCCTGCCCAGGCGCAGCCAGCGCAGCGCCGCGTCCAGGACTCGCAGCCGGGCCTGGGCGGCACGGCGTTTCGAGTCCAGGGTCAGCTTGCCGATCCGGGTTCCCGCGTCGCGCACCAGTTGTTCGGTGAGCTCGGCGGGATCGTTCACGGCCAGCAAGGTCTCGACGGCGGTGACACCCGCCTCGGTGTGCACCGCCGAAGCGGCGTCGACCTGGTCCAGCACCGCGACCGCGCCCGGGCCGTCACCGGCCGCGCGACGCGAGCGGGCGGCGCCGAAGGCCGCGCTGGTGAAGGTGCGGTCGGTACGCCACACCAGGTCGTAATAGGTTTCCGCGCGGGCGGCTTCGGCCTCGGCGCCGTCGGCGGCCAGGAGTTCGGCGGTGACGGCCAGGGCCAGCTTCGGGGCGGCCTCACCCGGCAGCGCGCTGTAGAGGGCGTCGAATTCGGCGGTGGCGGCGGCCCAATCGCGTTGCAGCAGGCGGGCCTGACCCGCGAACCAGGTCAGCCGCCAGTCCCCGGCGAGGGTGGACTCCACCTCGTCGAGGCGGCGCAGGGCGTCGTCGGCGTCACCGAATTCCAGTGCGGCGCGGATCAATCGGAGCGGGATCTCGACCGACTCGGACTGGCCGGTGACCACCGACTGCAGGCCCGCGTTGATCTCGCGCTCCAGGTCCTCGGGGGTGACCGCGCTGGTCGAGGCGAGCAGGGCGGCGCCGCTGTCACCCGGATCGATCAGCGGGACCGGCAGCGCGGCGATGATGTCGCGCGGGTCGTCGGGCAGCCGGTCACCGACGCCGAACACCCCGCGCGGCGGGCCGAACCGGGTGGACAGGCCCGGCCGGGGCCGTCCGTCCTCGCGGGCCAGCACCTCGCGCAGCACGCCGGTGAGCTGATCGCCCATCTCGGTCATCGAGGTGAACCGCGCGTCGGGGTCGATGTCGGTGGCGCGCAGCAGGAATCGGTAGAGCGATTCGTGGCGGGCCATCAGCGGTTCGGCGTCCGGACCGGGCAGCGGGCCCAGCTCGTTGTTCACCGGCGGGATCCGCATGATCAGCGCCGCCAGTGTGCGGCCCACCGTGTACACCTCGGAGGCCACGGTCGGCCCGGTCCGGGCGATCTCCTTGGCCTGATAACCCGGTGTGCCGTAGATGGTTTCGGTCTGATCGTGCAGGCCGATCACCGCGCCCAGGTCGATGAGCTTGAGCTGCTCCTCGGTCTGCATCACGTTGTCGGGCTTGAAATCGCAGTAGGCCAGGCCGCGATCGTGCAGGTACTCCAGGGCGGGCAGCATCTCCAGGATGTAGGCGATGGCGCGCGCGGGCCGCAGGTACTGCTGATCGGCGGTGCGCTGCTCGCGCAGGATCTGCTTGAGCGACTTGCCGCCCACGTACTCCATGACGATGTAGCCGACCGGCTTGCCGTCGGGACCGGTGTCCTCGGCGAAGTTGTAGATCCGCACGATGTTCGGGTGATCGACCTGCGCGAGGAACCGCTTCTCGGCCACCGCCGCCCGCATGGCGTCGGCGTCACCGGTATTGAGCAGGCCCTTGAGCACCACCGGGCGGTTGTCGACCTTGTGGTCCACCGCCAGGTAGATCCAGCCCAGGCCGCCGTGCGCGAGCGGGCCCAGCACCTGGTACTGGCCGCCGACCAGATCGGCGCTCGACAGCTTGGGGGTGAAGGAGAAGCGGGTGCCGCAGTGCGCGCAGAACCCCTCGGCGCGGCCCGGCTCGCCATTGCGGCTGCGGCCCACCGGGCGGCCGCACTTGCCGCAGTCACGGTGGTGCTCGGGCACTTCCGGGTCGGCGAGGACCGCTTCGGTGGGATCGCGGCGGGGGACCGAGGGGACCTTCACCATGCCCGCGCCCAGGCGGCCGCGGCTCGCGCCGGAGGAACCGGAGCGGCCGGTGCGGACCGAACGCCCGCTGCGGGAGGCCCGGCTGGTAGCCGTGGATCCGGTGCCGGTGGTCGCGCTACTGGCCTGCGCGGTGGTGGCGAGTGCCGAGACCGGGGCGGGAGCGCTGCCGCAGACATCGCAGTAGCCGTCGAGAATCGTTCCCGTGCAACCGGGTTCGGTGCAGCTGTCGGACGCCGCGCCGCTCGCGCCGGCCGGGATGCCCGTGCTCGTGACCGGGCTGCCGGTCGCCGCACCCCCGGTGCTCAGTGTGGCCGCCCCCGGGCTCGGGGCGGTGCCGCAGACGGTGCAGTACCCGTCCTCGATGGTCCCGGTGCAGCCGGGCTCGGTGCAGTTCATGATCGCCTCCCCGATTTCTGCGCGATGAGCTGGCGGTAGTCCGTGATGGCGCGGGTGACCGCGGCCAGGTCGCAGGGCCGGCGCGCCAGCAGTCCGGCGGCGATGCGACTCGAGGCCAGCACATCCTGTTGCTCGCTGACCCCCAGGCGCGCGGCCTTGGCACGATAGGAGCTGAAGCGTCCCTTCAGTTCCAGTCGCCGGTCGAGCAGCCCCTGGGCCAGTTGCTCGTTGTGGGTCGCGGTGTCGAGGGCGGCGGCGATGCGCTGGCGCAGCTCCCACAGCGCGGCCGGGGTGGGCTGCTCGGCGTCGAGCGCGGTCAATTCCGCGCTGTAGACGGAGCTGTCGTCGGCGTGGCGGGGCAGGGGCGCGGCCAGGATGATGCTCTCCACTTCGGCGCGCGCGTGGTCGGCGCGCTCATAGGTCTTGCGCAGCACGTCGATCAGCGTCCGCACGCGTTCGACCGCGGTGTCCCAATCCGCGGACATGGCCCGCAGATCGGCCAGGACGGCCGCGGCCTCGCGCATGCGGCGCGACAGCTCGGTCAACCGGCGGTCCAGGGCGTCCGGCGCCAGCGCGAGCGGATCGGTGGCGACCTGGACCGACAGTTCGTCGAGATCGACGGCCAGCGAACGCAATTGCGGCATCGCCGAGCCGGCCCGATCCAGTTCCGCGCGCAGCGGCGCGACCTCGGCCATCACCCGATCGTTGACCGCCTCCACGGCCTCGAGCACCCGCACCACGACCGGGAAGGCCGCGTGCATGCGCTCGAGCAGTTCGGCGATCCCGATCAGCTGGACCTGTTCGCGGGGCCCGCCCAGCGCGCGCTGCGACATGGGTATCGCGGTGCGCGCCAGCTCGATCGGCTGCCCGCGCAGCAGCCGGGTCAGCTCCTCGCGGTCGAGGGCGTCCAGTCGCCGCCGGGCCCGCGCGGACCGCGCGCGATCCAGCACCGTGCCCAGGCGGCCGAAGTCCTCCCACAGCAGTTCCAGCGCCGCGCGGGCCGGAGCCCAGCGCTGCTCGGTCACGCCGGTGGGCGGGAACCGCCGCAGCAGGACCAGACCGGGATGCTTGTCCAGTTCCACCAGGGTCGCGGCGATGATCTCGATCTCGCGGGCGCGCTCGGCGATGTCGCGATCGATCTCGGCGACGCTGAGAATGTGCCCCGGATTCGGTTGCATGGCCGAGCTCAATCGCTGTACTTGGGCGCCGGGGGACCGTTGGACGGCCCGAGCACGCTCAGCCGCTTGTTGTAGAGCCGCTGCCAGGTGCCGTCATTGCGCACCCGTTCCAGGACGCCGTTGACGAAGCGTACGAAATCGGTGGCCTGCTGCTGGATCCCGATGGCGTAGTTGTCCGAGGCCATGGCGTCGCCGACCACCTCGAGATTCGGGTCCTGGATCTTCAGGCCGTACAGCAGCGGCAGGTCGGTGCTGGCGGCGTCGACCTCGCCCTGTTGCAGCGCGGTCAGGCAGTCCAGCCAGTTGTCGATGCCGATCACGATGGGGCGCTGCGGGAGCGCGAAGACCGCGTCGAGGGTGGTCGAGTTGGGGATGCCGCACACCTTCTTGCCGCCCAGGTCGGCGGCCGAGCGGATACCCGAGCCCTTGGTCACCAGAACCCGCTGGTCGGTCTCGAAGTAGACCGTGGAGAACTGGATGTCCTTGCGGCGCGCGCAGGTCGCGGTGAAGCTCTGCACCACCATGTCGACCTGACCCTTGGTCAGCGCCTGCACCCGGTTCGCGGTCTCGATGGGCTTGAGCTCCACCCGGTCAGGATCGCCGAACAGGTCCCGGGCCACCTCGTGCGCCAGATCGATATCGAAGCCCTCGATCTCGCCGGTCGCCGGATTGCGGTAGCCGAACAGGAATTCGTTCTGGTTCACCCCGACCCGGACCTTGCCGTTGGCGACGATGGCCGCCATGGTCGATCCGGCCGGCATGGAACCCGGCTGCGGCTGCGCGCCCTGCGGCCGCAGGCTCGCGGTCGGGTTGCAGGACTGGTCGATCCGCTGGTTGGGGCCGGCGGTCAGCACCTTCGCCCCGGCGGGCAGCCGGTTGTCGGGAGGCAGCTGGAAGGGTGGGGCCTCCGGCGTCGAACCGCACGCGGCGGCCAGCAGCGCCACCGCCGCCAGCACCATGATCCGCATCCGCTTCACAAGAACTCCTTCAACCGTGGCCACACCCCGACGACGATCGAGCCCGCCGCCGCCAGCAGCAGCGCCAGCGTGCCCAGGGGACTCAGGGTGAGAGCATTTCCGGCCGTGTTCACATCGTCGCGCACTTCCTGGCGCGTGCGCTCGAGTTCGGTCTTCAAGGCGGCATCGAGCGCGGCGAACTGCGCGGCGGATCCGGTGCCGTCGGCCTTCACGGTCTGGTCCACCGCGCCTCGATAGTTATTGCTCAAATAGGCGGCCACTTCCTTCTGATGGCCGTCCTGCCAGCCGGAGAAGGCCTTGGACGCGGGTGAGTCCGGGCTCACCAGATCACCCAGATCGGCGCGCAGTTTCGCGCTGCCCGCGGCGAAGCGGTCCTCGCTGGACTTGCTGTCGCTGCGGGTGATCAGCTGCAGGGTCTCCTCGGTGCGGGCCTGCTGGGCCAGAATCCGGGCCTGCGCGATCTTCTCGAAGCGGGCGGTCGCGCCGGTGTTGATCGACGCGGAGGCCGCGATGGTGGTGGTCAGAATCCAGAGCAGGGCGATCGTCGTGAGGCCCGCGGCGGCTACCACGCCCGGATTGATCCAGCGGTTGGTGCGGTTCACCAGCAGCCAGGAGCCGTAGCCGCAGGCCGCCAGCAAGAGAACCAGCAGGCCCACGCTCCACAGCGGCAGGCCGGTGATGGCGCGCTGGTCGCGGTGCAGTTGATCGAGGCGGATGCCCTCCAGCTCGGCCGCGTTCGTCAGCAGCGAGCCCTGCATGAGGGCCGAGGCCTGGCGCAGGTAGGCGGAACCGACCGGCAGGCCCTGGCGGTTATTGGCGCGGGCCGCCTCGACATAGCCGGTGTAACTGGGCAATTCGGACGAGATCTTGGCGAGGATGGTGCGCGTCTCGTTGTCCGAGGCGCCGGTGGTGGCCTCGGCCAGCGCGGCCGCCGCGTCGGTGAGCGCGTTCTCGTAGCGCATCCGGACCTCGGGCGACTCGATGCCGCCGGACAGGTACGCGGTGGAGGCCGCGGCGTCGGCGGTCGACAGCGCCACATAGAGGCGTTGCGCGGCATTCGCCAGCGGCTCGGTGTGCGCCAGCACGGTGTCGTGGCGAGAGAGCTTGGCGCTCTGCTGATTCGCCGTCACCAGGCCGCCGATCAAGGCGAGCAGGGCGAGGGCCGCGCCCACCGCGCCGATGACACCCGGTGCGGTGCGCGCCAGGCGTCGCGTCCATTCCGCGGCATTGCGAATGGTCGCCGGTAAGCGACTCCTCAACTCCGATTCCCCCGTTCGACGGGCCGGTACTCCCCGTATGGCCAGATCGTACGGGAGCGATCGCATGCTGTCGATCGAGTTCCGAACGGTTGGAATTCGATTGTTCGGGAGCCGATTTCGAATGTCCGCGCATTCGTGACCGGACCGTGAAATCCAGATTTCACCGCTGGTAATCGCCGGGAAACGTTCCGGCGCAACGGGCGATTCACTTGGTGTGACTCAGACACCTTATGTCACAACGTCATCAGTTCGGGACTGATGCCACAGTATCCCAATTCCCGCAATCCGAGACTTCGAATATCGGGAAGCGGATGAGTTTCGAGGTGTGGCCGACTTTCGTGCCGCTGATCCCGACGCCGCTGCCCGGCGCGGCATGCCGGTTCAGGCCGGAAGGGCGATGTGCGGGTCGTTCGAGCGATAGGGCTCGGCGTCGGGACCGGTGGCCAGGCCGCGCAGGATGGTGGCGATCGCGTGGTGGATGGCCGCCTCCCGGTCGGCGTCGGTGGCATCGGCCAGGGGGGCGTCGATGAGGAGCGTCGCCAGGCCGTGGACCGCCGCCCAGGCGGTGAATTCGGCGCCGGGGCGTTGGCGGGGATCCATGAAGCCCACGGTGACCAGGGCGTCCAGGCCGACGCCGATCAGCTGGAATATCGGGTCCTCGGTGACGTCCTTGTCGATGTCGATGTCGGTGGTGCAGAAGGCGGTTCGGAACAGGCCGCGTTCGCGGTCGGCGTACTCGATGTAGGCGCTGCCGGCGGTCGCCAGCCGGGCGATGGCGGTGGCGGTCGGGTCCGGTTGTTGCGGAACGTCTTTCATCGCCGTGTCGAGGGCCTCGAACAGCGCCTCGGCCGCCCGATCGTGGACCGCGGCCAGCAGCTCCTCCTGCCCCTTGAAATGGCGGTAGGCGGCCGTGGCCGTCACGCCGACCGCACGGGCCGCGGCGCGGACGGTGACGGCGGTGGGCCCGCCGATCTCGGCGAGCTCCGCGCTGGCGCGAACGAGGGCGTTGCGCAGGTCCCCGTGGTGATAGGGGGCCTCGCGACCGGGTCGTTGCGGCGCGTCTTCAGTGATGGCCACGACATTGATGTTGACACCTGTACAGATTCGGTGGCAAGTTAACACCCATAAAGTTCACACCCGTCAACATTCGTGTCTGCACGAGGGGAAGCAACCATGAGCGCAGTGCTGGGGAGGATCGGCGACTTCGCCTTCCGACGCCGTGGCCTGGTCGTCTCGATCTGGATCGCGCTGCTGATCGCCGTGATCGGTGGCGCCGCCGTCGGCGGTGGCCACCTCGACGACCGGTTCACCGTGCCGGGGGCCGAATCGCAGCACGCGCTGGACACCCTGGCCGAGACCGCGCCGGGCGCGGCCGGGGCCACGGCCCAACTGGTCTTCACCGCGCCGCCGGGTCACCTCATCTCGGAAGCGCCCTACCGCGCGGCCATCGCGCACACCCTGGAGGTCGCCGGCACCGCGCCGGGCGCGGTCGGGGTCACGACGCCGCAGCAGGCGGGAACGATCTCACCCGATCAGCGGACCGCGATCGGGATGGTGTCCTTCACCGGTGACCGCTCCCAGGTGAGCGAGGGCGCCCGCACCACCGTCGAGCGGTCGGCGGACTCGGCGCGGGACGCCGGACTGGACGTGTCGGTCGGCGGCACCGTGTACGGCGTCGGCCAGATGCAACCGGGAATCACCGAAGTCCTCGGCCTGGGTGTGGCCGTGCTGGTCCTGCTCATCACCTTCGGATCGCTGCTGGCGGCCGGGATGCCGTTGCTGTCGGCGATCTTCGGCATCGCCGTCACGGTGGGCGGGCTGCTCGGGGTGGCCGCGGTCGTGCCGGTGTCCTCGACCGCCCTGACACTGGCGCTCATGCTCGGGCTGGCGGTCGGGATCGACTACGCGTTGTTCATCCTGTCGCGGCATCGGTCGCAGTTGGCCGCGGGGCTCTCGCCCCGGGACTCGGTCGTGCGGGCCAATCAGACCGCGGGCAGCGCGGTCGTGTTCGCCGGAACCACGGTGATCATCGCGCTGGCGGCGCTGAGCGTCATCGGGATTCCGTTCCTGACCGTCATGGGCCTGGCCGCCTCGGGCGCGGTGCTGGTCGCCGTCGCGGTGGCGATCACGCTGCTCCCCGCGCTGGCCGGATTCGCCGGTCCTCGGCTGGCGCCGCGCACCGGGTCGCGGGCCGAGCGCCGGGCCGCGGCCACCGGCGCGAACAGCATGGGCGCGCGCTGGGCTCGTCTGGTCACCGCGCGGCCGATCCTGACGGTGGTGGCGGTGGCGGGTGCGCTGATCGTGCTGGCGATTCCCGCGGCATCCCTGCGAATGGCGCTGCCCGACAATGGATCCGCGGCCGCCGTGACCGGACAGCGACAGGCCTACGACACCATTGCCGAGAAGTTCGGTCCCGGATTCAACGGCCCGCTCGTGGTGGTCGTCGACGCCGGCGGTGATACCGGAGCGGCCGCGCGGGTGGCCGAGACCGTGCGCGGGCTGCCGGATGTCGCCTTCGTGGCGCCGCCGCAGCCGACGCAGCGGACCGGGCAGTCGCTGCTCATGGTCGTTCCGGCGAGTGCGCCGGAATCCCGGCACACCGCCGACCTCGTGCACGCGATCCGCGGCCAGGCGCCCGCCGCGGTCCCCGACGCCCGGGTTGCCGTCACCGGTGACACGGCGGTCACCATCGATGTCTCGCAACGGCTTTCGGCGTCGCTGCTCCCGTTCCTCGGCGTCGTGGTCGGGTTGAGTCTCCTGCTGCTGGTCGTGGTGTTCCGCTCGATCGCGGTGCCGGTGAAGGCGGCGCTGACCTTCCTGCTGTCGGTCGCGGCCGCGCTCGGGGTGACGGTGGCGGTGTTCCAATGGGGTTGGGCGGCGGATCTTCTCGGTGTCGCCAAGACCGGTCCGGTGGTGGCGTTCCTGCCGATCATCCTGGTGGGCGTGCTGTTCGGGCTGGCCATGGACTACGAGGTGTTCCTGGTCTCCGGGATCCGCGAACAGTGGCTGCGTGAGGGCGACGCGACGGCGTCGATCGTGGAGGGCACCCGGCACAATGCCCGGGTGGTCACCGCGGCGGCCACCATCATGGTCGTGGTCTTCGCCTCGTTCGTGCCCACCGATGACGCCATGATCAAGCCGATCGCCTTCGCGCTGGCGGTGGGTGTGCTCGTGGACGCGTTCGCGGTGCGGCTGACCCTGGTCCCCGCCGTGCTGGCCCTGCTGGGCCGGGCCGCGTGGTGGCTGCCGCGCCGCCTCGACCGGATCCTGCCGGAACTGAATATCGAAGGGCCGCAGGAGGAACAGCCGGTGCGGCGTGCGGAAGAGCGCCTGCCCGAGCCGGTCTCGGTCTGACCGGGCGGAGGGTCAGGCCGGCTGCCACAACTCGATTCGGTGGCCTTCGGGGTCGGTGACCCAGCCGAATCGGCCCACACCCTCCATGTCCTCGGTCCCCTCGGCGACGTTCGCGCCCTGGGCCCGCAATTGCGCGAGCATGGCGTCCAGGTCGCGGACCCGGAAGTTGAGCATGGTCTGCTGGTCACGGGAGCCGAAGTAATCGGTGTCGGCCGGGAAGGTGGAGAAGACGGTCATACCGGGTTCCTGCCGCCACAGGCCGTGCTCGTCGGCGTCGAGGCCGAGGTTCTCCCGATACCAGGCGCCTAGGGCCTCGGGGTCCTTCGCGCGCAGGAAGTAACCGCCGATGCCGAGCACTCGTTCCATGAGGCCATCTTGCCGGGCCGGGGGCAGGGGAGGCGACTGCCACTCCGGGCGATTCGGTGCATCAGTGTGCGAGCGGGGAGGCTTCGAAGGCATGGAGGAGGGGACCGGCGAGCAGGCCGACGACGATGGAGCCCGCTGCGGCGAGGTAGGCCGTGACGCGGGGGATCGGTGCGGAGTCGGGCAGGTCCGCAGGTCCCTTCAGCGCCGGGATGATCCAGCGGAGGTAATAGAAGACGCTGGCCACCGCATTGAGGACGGCGATCACTACCAGCCAGCCCAGGCCCGCGTCGAACGCGGCGGTGAAGACGGTGAGCTTGCCGAGGAAGACGCCCGTCGGCGGCGTGCCCACCAGGCCGAGCAGACAGACCACCAGTGCGACGAGGAGTCCGGGTCGGGCGCGCAGCAACCCGGTGTAGTCGGAGAGCGTGCGCAGCTGGGGGAGTGCGCAGACGACCGCGAACGCACCGAGATTGGTGAGCGCGTACGCGGCGAGATAGAGGAGGACGCCGCCGAGGGCCAGGGTGGAGCGGTTCGCGGCGGCGACACCGACCAGCAGATAGCCGACCTGGGAGATGGTCGAATAGCCGAGCAGGCGGCGGACATCGGTTTGGAAGAAGGCCGCGAAATTGCCGAGCGTCATGGTGGCGGCCGCGATCACCGCGATCAGGATGCGCCAGTCCAGGTCCCCGGCGTCGAGGACTTCGGCGGCGAGCCGGTAGATGGCCACCACCGCACCGAGTTTCGGCACCGTGGTGACGAGGGCCGCGACCTCCGGGCGGGTGCCCTGGGTGACATCGGGAACCCAGAAGTGGGCCGGGACCGCGCCCGCCTTGAACAGCAGTCCGCCCAGCACCGCGAGCGCGCCGATCCCCAGCGCGGCGCGCGGCGCGGCGGCGGCCGTCTGCGCGATCATCGGGTAGGCGGTCGCGCCGCCCGCGCCCAGGACCAGGACCGCGCCGAAGAGCATGGTGGTGCCGAACAGCGCGCCGAACAGGTAGAACTTCAGGGCCGCCTCGGTCCCCAGCGCGTCCTTGCCGAAGCCGGTGAGCGCGTACAGCGGAATGCTGGCCAGCAGGTATGCGCTGATGAGGATCAGCAGGTCGGTGGCTCCGGCGAGCAGGATTGTGCCGACCCCGGTCAGGGTGAGCAGCACGATGAACTCGGATTCCCTTGCGGCGGCGCGAGTTCCGGGTAGCGACAGGGCGAGCAGGATCAGCAGGGAGGCCGCGACGGTCACGCGGATGGCATCGGTGCCGACGTCGATGCTGTAGCTGCCGTCGAAGATGATCTTCGCCGGGTCGTTCCAGATCTTCACCGTCAGGACGATCGCGGTCACCGCGCCCGCCGCGGCCAGCAGGCGCACCGGCCATTGCCTGTCCCGGGGCAGGAAGGAACCCAGGACCAGTCCCAGGACCGCGGAAAGCGCCAGCGCCGCTTCGGGAATCAGGGTGAGCAGGTCCTGGACCATCATGTCCTCGGACATCGGTCCCATCCCACCCATGTCAGCGCACCACCAGGACACCGAGGGTGCGGGCGGTGGGTTCCACCACATCCAGCAGCACGCGCGGCGCGATGCCGATCGCCACCGACAGCACCATCAGGGGAATGGCCGAGATCGCCTCGGGCGCGGTGAAATCGGTGAAGCTCGCCTCCGTGCGCGGGACGCCGAGGAACAGGCGCTGATAGGCGCGCAACAGCAGCGCCGCCGTGATCAGGATGCCCGGGAACGCCAGCGCCGTGAACACCGGTGCGGGAGCGAAGGATCCGACGAAGATCTGGAACTCGGCGATGAATCCGGAGAAGCCCGGCAGGCCCAGCGAGGCGAAGAACGCGGCCGCGGTGACGGCGGCGAACACCGGCGCCTGCCCGGCGAGTCCACCGAAGGCGTCGAGGTCGTAGGTGTGTCGGCGTTCGTAGAGGACTCCGGCGAGCAGGAACAGCGCGCCGGTGATCAGGCCGTGGCTGACCATCTGCGTGACCGCCCCGGTGATCGCGAGGGTGCGCGCGTGCTCGGAATTGCCCGCCACCAGGCCCGCCGCGCCGACGGCCAGCACCACGTACCCCATGTGATTGACCGAGGTGTAGGCGATCATGCGTTTGACATTGCGCTGCGCCATCGCGACGAGCGCCCCGTAGAGCACGCTGATCACGCCGATGACCACCAGGACCAGGGCATAGCGCCGCCACGCCTCGGGCAGCAGCGGCATGGCGATCCGCAGGAAACCGTAGGTGCCCAGCTTGAGCAGGACGCCCGCCAGGATGGCCGAGCCCTCGGAAGGAGCCTCGGTGTGCGCGAGCGGCAGCCAGGTGTGGAACGGGAACGTGGGCGTCTTGATCGCCAGGCCCACGACGATGGCGGCCAGTGCCACGGCGCCGCGAGCCGTATTGCCCGCCAGCGGATTCGCCGCGGTCAACTCGACCATGTCGAAGGTGTGCGGGTCCGCGGCCAGGTACAGCACGATGAAACCCAGCAGCAGGGCCAGCGAACCGATGAAGGTGTAGAGGAAGAACTGCAACGCGGCCTGCCGGGCCCGCTCGTGACCCCAGCCATTGATGACGAAGTACATGCCGACGATCGTCAGATCGAAGAACACGAAGAACAGCACCAGGTCCAGGGACACGAACACGCCCAGGCACACCGACTCCAGGAACAGGAACAGGGCCGCGAACCAGCGCAGCCGATCCCGGCGACGCCAGGCGTAGCACGCGCAGGCCAGGAACAACACGGTGGTGAGCGAGACCAGCGGGAGGCTGAGGCCGTCGACGCCGATGTGGTAGCCGGAGCGCAGCGTGGGGATCCAGGTGTGGTGCGCCTCGTCGGCGAATTCGCCCGCGGCGGGCGGGTTCCGGGTGAACCCGATCCACAGCGCCACCGTCAGCGCGACCTCGATGCCGCCGACGCCCACCCACGCGGCGCGGGCGACGCCGTCACCCAGCCGGGGCACGGCGAGCAGGGTCGCGCCCGCCAGCAGCGGCAGGAACACCAGAACGCTGAGCACGTTCACCTCGTCTCTCGTCGGGGCGGGGTCACCGCAGCACCATCAGCACGACCGCCAGCACCATGAGGGCGACCACCGCCTGCGCGTAGTACTGGTGCACCAGACCGGTTTCCGGGCGGCGCGCCCAGCGGCCCAGGTCGCGGGACGCGGTGGCGATGCCGGACACCGTGGCCTCGATCGCGCCCTCGACGCGGCGGTCGACGGTGCGGGCGGCGGCCAGGCCGGAGGTCGCGGCGAGGTGGATGCCGCGGGCGAGGACGCGGTCGTCGAAGGCGGCGAGGAGGTTCGCGAGCGCGAGAGTCGGTGTGGCCACCAGTTTCCGGGCGGCGGCTTCCAGACCGAGCCAGTTCGCCGGCGCGGCGGGGGCGGGCAGGTCGCCGCGGCGGCGGATCAGCGTGGCGACGACGGCCACCGTCAGGATCGCGACCGCGCCGGACAGGACGAGTTCGGACCACGTGGTGGCCGGGGCCGCGCCGGTGTGCACGATGCGGGCGAACCGGTCGTGCACGCGGGGCGCGACGGCGACGCCGCCCGCGATCACGGCGATCGCCAGCGCCGCCAGCGGCAGCCACTCGGCCGGATTCACCGTGCGGGTACCGGGTTCCTCGGTGTCCCACGCCTTCTCGCTGTCGGGGGTTTTCGGCAGCCACACCAGGGTGAGGGCTCGGGCGGCGTAGACCGCCCCCAGGATGGTGGCGGCGAAACCCGCCACAGAGAGCGGAGTCGAGATCTCGCGGCACACCGCGAGCACGGCGTCCTTCGTCGGCCACAGGGCGAACGGCGGCACGCCGGCCAGACCGAGTGCGCCGATCGTGAAGGGCACGCCCACAAGGGGATACGCGCGGGCCGCGCCACGCAGCCCGGCGAGCTGCTTGGTGCCCAGGGCCGTCAGCCACGCGCCCGCCGCCAGGAACAACAGGCTCTTCACCGCCGCGTGCGCGACCAGATGGCCACTGCCCGCGGCGATTCCGCCACCGTCGGCCGTCACGTTGGCGGCCTCGCGCGCGACCATCGCTCCCGACCCGGCGGCCAGCACCATCAAGCCGACCTGGGCGCAGGTGGAGGCGGCGAGCAACTGCTTGAGATCCCGCTGGCACACCGCGACCGTGCCGAGGGCCACCGCCGTCAGCGCACCGACCCACGCGGTCACCGGACCGGCCCAGCCGGTCGAGGCCAGCAGCGGTTCCAGGCGAATCAGCAGGTACGCGCCCGCCGCGACCATGGTCGCCGAATGCAGCAGGGCCGACACCGGACTCGGGCCCGCCATCGCCCGCGACAACCAGAAGCTGAACGGCAGTTGCGCCGATTTGCCCAGCGCCGCCAGCACGATGCCCGCCGCCGCGGCGTCACGCCAGCCGTGCGGCAGGGCGGGCAGGGCGTCCAGCGCGAGCGCCGCCGAACCGCCCGCGAGGGTCGCGCCGGCGGCCAGGTACATGCCGAGATCGCCGGTGCGGGTGGTCAGGAACGCCACCAGACCCGAGGCCGCGCGCTGCTCGTCGCGCCAATGGAAACCGATGAGGGCGTAGGAGGCCGCGCCCATGAGCTCCCAGGCGAACAGCAGGGTGAGCAGGGTCTGCGCGGTCACCGTGGCGAGCATGGCGGCGGCGAACATCAGCATCAGGCCGTGGAATCGAGCCCGGGGTTCGTGCGGGGCGAGATCACCCGCGGCGAAGAGCAGGACGCAGAGCACGACCGCGGCCACGGTGACGATCAGGACCGCCGACAGCCCGTCCACGCCCAGGCGGATCGGTGCGCCCGTCAGGAACGGGGCCGAGACCTCCTCGCGGTGAACGGCATTCGTGATGGCCAGGCCCAGTGTCGCTACAGCGACCGTCACCGCCGCCGCGGGGGCGATCCGGTCCGCGCGGCGGCCGCACAGCAGCAGCGAGACTCCGCTCAGCACTGGAACCGCGATCAGTCCCCACAGCACGGGCTCAGCCCTTCAGATCAGCGGCCGAGTCGACCATGTCGACATCGCGGGCCCGGAAGATGGCCGTGGTCACCGCGAAACCCGCCGCCATCTCCACCGCCATGGCGGTGACCGCGACCAGCACCAGGACCTGGGCGTCGGCGGTGGGCCAGGCGAAGTACCAGAACGCGGCCGCGGCCACGATGACCGCGTTGATCATGAGTTCCAGGCCCATCATGATCATGACGATGGACTGCTGGGACAGCACTCCGAACAGTCCGACACTGAACAGAGCGGCCGCCAGGACCAGGAATTCGGGCAGATTCACCGGCCGACACCTCCGTCGACGGGATCGTCGGGGACCCGGCGGTCGAGCCGATCGCCGAACCGGTCGTAGCGGCCGCGATGGGTGGCCAGCACCACGGTGGCCACGATCGTGGTGAACAGCACCAGACCGACGATGATCATCACCAGCATCTCGGAACCCATGATCGCCTCGCCCAGCGACGCGGTCGGGTCCGGCGGGAGTGGGCGGTCGCGGGTCGGCCAGTCGACCAGCAGTGCCACCGCGGTCAATGCGGCGAAGACGGTGGCCGAGATGGCCAGCGCGCCTGTGCGGTTGTGCACCATGGTCATGGGCATCAGACCCGCCGGGTTCATCATGTACATGATCATGAAGACCACCATGATCAGCATTTCCATGATCATCATCAGGATGATCAGGACGCCCAGGTAGGCCAGATCCACCAGCAGCACCGTGCCCGCCACGAACACGAACGACAACAGCAGCGCGAAGGTCGCGCGCGCCATGGAATCCACCCGGAACACCGCGATCCCCGAAGCCACCGCGCCCACCGCGCACAGCCAGAAGATCACCTGGGACCACACGTCGCGCCCTCCCGTCTCACAAGGCCAGGACCGAAACGACCAGGGCCTGCAGCAGAATCAGCGGCAGCAGCACGATCCACGCGACCTCCATGTAGCGCGACATCCGCATCGCGGGGAACCGGCGTCCCACCCACAGCAGCACCGCCAGCACGGCCACCGTCTTCACCAGCGACCACAACCAGCCCGGCAGCCACGGCCCCGCGCCGCCACCCAGGAACAACGGCACCGTCATGGCCGACCCGGCGACGAAAAGCGCCCGGCGGGACAGGGTCACGAGCAGCCGATCCGGACCCGACAACTCGGCCACCGCGCCACCGGCGATATCCCGGCCCAGCGCGCCGGCGAACGGCGGACTGAACGACATCGCGGGCACCGACAGCAGATAGACCAGGAACGCCACCGGCATGGTCACCACGAACCACTGATCCTGCTGCGCGGCAACGATATCGGCGACGCTCAGCGACCCGGCCCCGACCGCCGCGCAGATCAGCGCGAACATGTGCGGCAACTCGTAAGCCAGCCCCTGCGCGACGAACCGATACCCGCCGACCAGTGAGAACGCCGAATTCGCACCCCACCCGGCCAGCCACACCGCCGCCCACGACCCGATCTCGAGCGTATTGAACCACGCCAGGCTCACGGTGGAATCCAGCACCACACGATCGCCGATCGGAACCAGCGCGGCAGCGCCGATGGCAGCCACGAGCAAGACGAAACCAGCGGCGCGCCCCAGCAATACATCCGACCCGACGATCCGCCGCCGCTGCTGGACCAGGCGCAACGCCACCGACCGCAGCGGTGCGACGGCTGCGACCGCAGCGTCCGCGCCGGAGACTCTCGCCCGAGCCAGCGCCTCCGCGGTCTCCACACCCCATACGAGCACCAGCACCAGCACCGGCAGAACCGCGGCCATCCACCACGGCGCGAGCTCAACCATGCGCGACCCCCGCCCCGGCCGCGTCCCACACGGCCACATCGACATCCACCCCGAGCCCCGCCACGATCAACCGCGCTTCCCCCAACTCCGCCCCGGTCAGCAGACGCGGGAGGTGTTCTACGATCCACCGATTGCGCGCCCGTTCAGCCGCGACGAATTCCTTTGCCTCCGAAGAGAAATCGGCGACCCGCCCACCCCCGACCGCCTCGGCCACCCAGGCCAGCAGCCGATCATGGGTATCACCCACAAACCCCGGCGGAACCCCCTCGCCCCCATCGACCTGCCCGACATCCCGCAACGACCACCGCAGCACCCGAGATCGGGCAACCCGCCGCGCCCACCGATCCAGCCCCGCATCGACCGCGAACAGATTGCTGTCCAACAACTCCGGCGACTGATCCATCGCCCCGTGCCCGTGCTGCTGCGCGCCCGGACTCCCCAGACCCGCCAGCACGTCATCCCGGAACCGCCGCCCCGCGGCCGCGGCGTCCTCCCACCCGGCCACCTCCAGCAACGTCGCCACCACATCCAACGCCCGCGCGGCCCGCCACCCCCGCAACTCCCGTTCACCCACCGCCTCCCCACCCTCGGCGCGCAACCACGGACGGAGCCAATACGGCTCATCTCCGTGCCCCGCCCCCACCACCGAAACCGTCACCCCCGAAACCACATCCCCCTGCAACCGCGCCCCCACCACCAACCCGCCCGGCCAATCCACCAATACCGGCCCCAGCGAAACCGTCAACACATCCAGCGCGAGACCGTCCCGATCGGCCTCCCGATCCGCCATCACCAACCCACCCGGCAGTGGCATGCCACCCCCATGCCCGCCATGCCCGCCATGTGACTCGTGTCCACTGTGGTCCGCATGCCCGCCGTGGTCCATATCGCCACCGTGCGCGCCATGGTCGTCGGCCTCACCCATGGCCATCGAATGCCCAGCGTGCGCGTCGGGCATGTCATGTGCGGAGTGCTGTTGGTGGGAGGCGTGCTCGTCGTGCTCCGCATGCGCACTGTGGTCTGCCATATCCCCGGGCGGCTCGTAGCCATGGTGTTCGCCGTGCTCACCCGGTGATGCCGCGCGGAGCGAGCATAGGTCTGTCGCCGCTGTGGTGAGAGCGGCTGCGGCCGAGGCCGGGTCGGTGATGTCGATGCGTAGTCGAGGCAGCGGCATGGCCTCGTGGATTCGCGCCACCGCAGCCTCGAACTCACCCCCGCCACTTCCGGAGACGACCAGAAGATCTGCGGCAGCCGGGCTTTCGGCCTGCCGCCACCCGTTCTCGCGGAGCACCCGCTCGATCGCGAGCCGAGTCTCCGTGCCCCCGGGCGCGACCGCCACCAGCGGAACCACCGCGATCCGCCGCCGAAGCCACCCGTTCACATCCATCGCAGCGCCCCCTCCCGCCACGCGTACAGCACCGCGACCATCAGCACCGCCAGGAACCCGAACATCTCCACCACGGCGGAGGCCCCGATCTCGCCCACGACCACGGCCCACGGATACATGAACGCCATTTCCATGTCGAACGCCAGGAAGATCATCGTGATCGTGTACCAGCGCACATGAAATCGCGACACCGCGTGTTCGACAGCCGCGGCCCCCGACAGATAGGGCATCCGTTCGACAGCCTCCGGGGCAACCCGCACCGCCCGAGCGCCCGCGAACAAGACCCCGGCCGACACCGCCACCACACCGATCAGAACAGCCAGATTCGCCACCACGCGCCCGACCACCTTCCGTGCCCGTCGCGAAGCAGACTACTAGCCGACTACGTAGTTATCCGGCATTGACGAGGGTGGATCGCAGCCGGGTCGCCAGGGCGGCCGGCTCACCGGATGGGCAGGGCGGCGAGGATTTCCTCGGTTGTGGCGGTGACTCCGAGGCGGGGGAAGATCTTCTCCACCGAGTGGGCGTGGGAGGCGGGGTCGCGGTCGGAGGTGGCGTCGGTGGCGATCACGACGTTGTAAGCGTGCTCGTGGGCGGCGCGGGCGGTGGATTCGACGCCGATGCTGGTGGCGATGCCGCCCAGGACGATGGTGGTGATGCCGCGGCGGCGCAGTTGGAGGTCGAGATCGGTGCCGTGGAAGGCGCCCCACTGGTGCTTGGTGATTCGGATGTCGGGTCCAGGAGAGTGTCCGTCACAGCGGGATCCTTCGGTGGGAGTGGGGGATGGGTTCAGTCCTCGACGAGGCGGGCCAGCAGGGGGATCGCGGCGATCAGCGAATCCTGTTCGGCGGGGGAGAGTTTGGTGGTGATGGCGGTCGACAGCCAGTCCTCCTTGGCGTGGTGGGCCAGGCGCAGCAGGCGTTCACCCTCGGCCGACAGGGACAGCAGGATCTGTCGTTGATCGGTGGGGTGCGGGGCGCGGGTGACCAGGCCGCGGTCTTCGAGGGCGGCCAGGGTGGTGCGCATGGACTGCGGGCGCACCCGCTCGGCGCGGGCCAGGTCGGCGACCGAGAGGGGGCCCTCGTGGCCCAGGCGGCTCAGCGCCACGGCCTGGGAGGGTGTCATCTCGAAACCGGCTCGCGCCGAGCGGAGTTGGCGCAGCAGCCGACTGGCCACGACGCGGAGTTCGCCCGCGGCGGCCGCGACGTCGGCCGATGGACCGGCCTCTGCGTTCGAGCTCACCCTCCCAGGGTGGCGCAAGGCAGGAAGACTGGCAAGTTTACCTGTCGAGTTTACTGCGGGTGATCGAGTCGGACAGACGGGTGCGGAGGAACGCGGTGATGTCGGTGCGAGCCGCCTTGGCTTGCGGCACCAGGCCGGGCAAGGCGATGAAGGCATGCGGCGCGCCCGGGTATTCGGACAGCTGGACGGGGATGCCGAAGTCGTGGAGGCGTTCGGCGTAGCGGCGGCCCTGGTCGGCCAGCGGGTCGAGGGTCGGGATCACGACCAGGGCGGGCGGCTGGCCGGTGAGGTCGGCGTACAGCGGCGAGAGCGGGTGCGGGTCCTCGCCCGGCGGGACGGCCAAGCGCCGGAACAGTTTCAGTCGCGGCAGATTCAAGGTCGGGGTCTCGGCGTAGCGGGTCATCGTCGGGTAGTCGAACATGGTGTCGGTCAGGTCGAAGGCCGGGTTGATCAGCACCTGCGCCAGCAGGGGCAGGCCGCTCGCGGCGGCGCGGATCGCCGTCAGGGCGCTGATCAAGGCGCCGCCGCTCTCGCCCGCGAGTATGACGCGCGCCGGGTCGATGCCCCATTCGCCGGGGTGATCCAGGATGTGCCGCAACACATCCCAGTCGTCGTCGACGGCGGCGGTCAGCGGGGTGTCCGGCGCGATCAGGCGATGCTCGACGGAGACGATCACGGCGGGCAGCTCGGCGGCGAGATGGCTGTTGCCCCAATCGCATTGGGCCGCGGTTCCCGCGAAGCCGCCGCCGTGCACATGGAGGACGAGCGGTAGGGCGTTCGCGTGCTCTCCGACCGGACGGTAGACCCGGATCGGGACCGCGCGATCGGGGAAGGTCACCTGCTGCCATTCGATGCTGACGCCGCGCGCCGGTAGCCCGGTGACCACGCGCATGAACTTCGATCCCGCCAGCCGATTCGCCCCCGCCACGTGGGCGGTCAGCTCCTCGGGCGTGAGGGACTCCCAGTCCGGGTCCTTGCGCAATGAGTGCAGGATGCGGATTCCGCGCGGTGGCTGGTCGTATTTGCCGGGCCGGGTCTGGTTTTCACCGTCGTGTCTGGACATGGATCCCAGCATCGGCGGGCGTCGCCGGGGTGTATTGAAGAAATGTTCCCGGCGCGACTCAGCGCGCGCCCGCCCGCCCACGCGACCGGGTCGACCGCCAGCCACGGCGCGTCCGCGAGGGCCGTCGGCGTCAGTCCCGCGAAGGTCATCGTCTCCCGGCTGAAATGCGATTGATCGGCGTACCCGCTCTCCGCCGATACCCGCGCGGCGCTGCTCCCCGCGGCTAGTCGGTGGGTGGCGTCGTCGAATCGGACCAGTTGCGCGGCCCGCTTGGGCGTCAGGCCGATCTGGGTTCGGAAGCGCGACCACAATCGCTTCCGGCTCCACCCGATCTCGTCGGCCAGCGCTTCGACGCGAATCTGCCCGCCGCTGAGGATGATTCGCCGCCAGGCGTAGCGCACCTCAGGGTCGACCGCCGGTCCGCTCCGGTGCCGCGCGGTCAGGGCGTCGTCCAGGATCGCGAATCTCTCGTCCCAGGAACGGCTCTCGTGCATTCGCTCGCGCAGCAGTTCGACCTCATGCCCCCACAGCTCGTCGAGCCCGATCACGCCACCGGATACCTCCGGCGAGCCGCCCAGTGTCGCGTACGCCACCACCGGTGACAGCCGCACCTGCAGCAGATCCACGGTCTGCGCCTGCCCGTACACCCCGATCGGGCACAGGCCCACCACACCGCTGCCCGCGACCCGGCTCCCGCCGGCATCCTCGACCATCGCCATGTCCCCGAGATCGATGAACATCGTCACCGCCGGGAACGGCACCACCGGCAGATGGTCCGGGCCCGCCGCGCGCCCCTGGAACCCGGCCATGCTGACCCCGGGGCAGCGGCCCGGCAGTGTCGGCACGGTGACATCCACCAAGGTCCCGGCGACAACGACCGAATCGGCAGCCATGGCCCCATGGTACGAGCCGCCCGCGCCGAGGCCGGAAACGCGATGGCCGATTCCCGCCGGTCATCGCCGATCGGCTGCGACAGAGTAGGGAGCGGAAACGAACGAGACGACACAGGAGGAAGCGATGAGCGTGTACACGACAATGGCCAGCCCGGTCGGCGAGCTGCTGCTCGCGGGCGAGCGGCGCGGGACCGGGGTGGAGCTGACCGCGGTATCGATGGCGGGCAGCAAAAGCCTTCTGGTGGAGGGCGACTGGGAGGCCGACCCGGACGCCTTCGCCGACGTCGTCGACCAGCTGACGGCCTACTTCGCCGGGGAGCGGGACAGTTTCGACCTCCGGATGGGCGGCCGCGGCACCGATTTCCAGCGCCGGGTGTGGCAGGCCCTCGACCAGATCCCGTACGGCGTCACCGTCACCTACGGGGAGATCGCGAACCGGATCGGGGCGTCCCGGGCGGCGGTGCGCGCGGTGGGCTCGGCCATCGGGGCGAACCCGCTGCTCATCGTGCGGCCCTGCCACCGCGTGATCGGGGCCGACGGGTCGCTGACCGGCTACGCCGGCGGCATCGAACGCAAGCAGCTGCTGCTGGAGCTCGAGCGGGCCGCGTGATGACCGCCGTCCTCCGCGGTATCGCGGCCGGGGTCGCCGACCAGGACTGGGCGGCCCTGGCCGGTGAGCTCGACGCGTACGGGCACGCGCTCACCGGGCCACTGCTCACCGGAGACGAATGCCGCACGCTCGCGGCGCTGTACGACGTGGACGACCACTTCCGGTCGACGGTCGACATGGCCCGGCCCCGGTTCGGCTCCGGCGAGTACCGCTACTTCACCCACGACCTGCCCGAGCCCGTGGCGGAACTGCGGGCCGCCCTCTATCCGATGCTGCTGCCCATCGCCCGGGACTGGGCCGCCCGGCTGGGACGGCCCGGCACCTGGCCGGACCGGCTCGAGGACTGGATCGCCCAGTGCCACCGGGCCGGGCAGACCAAGGGTTCGCAGATCCTGCTGCGCTACGGATCCGGCGACTGGAACGCCCTGCACCGGGACCTGTTCGGGGACATGGTGTTTCCGCTCCAGGTCGTGATCGGGCTGGATGTCCCCGGCGTGGACTACACCGGCGGGGAGTTCCTCATGGTCGAGCAGCGGCCCCGTGCCCAATCCCGTGGCGCGGCAATGGCCTTGCCGCAGGGGCACGGTCTGGTTTTCACCACCCGCGACCGTCCGGTCCGCGGCTCCCGAGGCTGGTCGGCCGCGCCCATGCGTCACGGCGTGAGCCTGGTGCGATCCGGGCGGCGGAGAACCCTCGGCCTCGTCTTCCACGACGCCTGACCATGGGCGACACGGAGTACGTCCTGCTCGGCGCGGACGGCCGCCCCTACCGCAGCCGCACGCCCGGCGCCCTGGGCGGCCACCGCCGCCTGAAGATCTACGGCCGCCTCGATTGCCCGGCCGCCCTGCGCGCCCTGGCCCGCGGCGGCTACGTCTCGCATCGCGTGTTCTTCGCCGACGAGCCGACCGCGATCGCGGCCGGTTACCGCCCGTGCGCGGTGTGCTCCCGGCCTGCCTACCGGGAATGGCGCGCCGGCCGGGCCGGGTGAGCCCGTCCACCTCGACCAACAATCAAGACCGGTCGGTACCTATACTCTGGACCCCATGCCTGCCACCGTCGTCCGACAGGGAATCATGGACGAACCGCTGTGGTATCGGCCGGACCGTTAGTCGCTCGGTGACGTGGAAACCTATTCTGGGGACGTGAGTGTGGAAACCATCGGTGAACCGGGACCCTTGCCGCGTGGCCGGCACGGGCTGACCCGCGAGCAGGTGGAGGCCTCGCAATACCGGCGCTTGTGCACCGCCGTCCTGGAAGCGGTGGGCGAGCTCGGCTTCGCGGCCACCACCGTCGCCGATATCGTGACCCGCGCCCAGGTGGCGCGCCGCACCTTCTACTCCGTCTTCGGCGGCAAGGACGAATGTTTCGCCGCCGCCTACGATCTCGCGGTCGGGGCCGCGCTGGAACAGCTGAAGGAAACCGTCACCGGGCTCGAAGGCGTCACCTTCGCGGACCGGGTGCGGATCTCCTTCGAGATCTATCTCGGCTTCCTCGCCGTCCAGCCCGGCGCGGCCCGCGCGCTGTATGTCGAAACCCTCGCGGCCGGACCGGGACTGGTGGCCCACCGGCTGCGCGTGCACGAGCGGTTCGCCGACTACATCATGGCGGTGGCGCAGGTCGGGGTACGCGACGGCGATCTGGTGGCGGAACCGGATCGGGAGATGGTGGACATGCTGCTCGGCGGGATCGACGACCGGGTGCGCGCCTGCCTGCACACCAAGGGCGCGCAGGCGCTGCCGGAACTGGTGCCGCTGTTCACCCGCACCGCGGTCACCATCGCGAGCACCCCGGCGCCCTGACGGCTGTTCCCCGCCACAATCCTCGGGCAGCCCGGACGGCACACGCTGTCACCTGGCACAACGCCGGTGACACGGGCGGTGGCCCGCTCTTACGGTCGCAAGGGAATTCGACGCGTTCGGTCGGGTTCGAACCGTAGGGGAGAGTTCATGAGACCGACCATCCGTACCCGCGGGAGCGCCGTGTTCGCCACGGTCACCGCGTTCGCCGTGGCCTTCGCCACCGGTGTGGCCAGCTCCGAACCCGAGGCCGTGCCCGATGCGGGCAGCTCCTCGGGCTCGGCGGTGGTCAGCACCGCCACCGACACCGTGGGCGTGGGTCCGGAGATGTCGGCCTATCTGGCCGCTTTCGCGTACGGCCTGACCCACCCCGACGCCGCGCCGCCCGGCGCCAACGACTGGAACTGCAAGCCGAGCGTCGAACATCCGCGGCCGGTGGTGCTGGTGCACGGCACCTGGCTCAATACCTACGACAGCTTCGCGTTCCTGTCGCCGCGGGTCGCGCGGGCCGGATTCTGTGTCTTCGCCTTCAATTTCGGCCGGGAGACGCCCCTCGGGGGCGGCGGCATCGGGCCGATCCTGCCGGGCCGCTTCGGCGTCGGGCCGATGGGGGATTCGGCGAAGCAGCTCGCGGGGTTCGTGGATCGCGTCCTGGCCGCCACCGGCGCGCCCGCGGTGGACGTGATCGCGCATTCGCAGGGCGGGCCGGTCACCAGCCAGTACCTGAAATTCGAAGGCGGCCAGGGCAAGGTGCGCAAGGTCGTCAGCTTCGGCGCGACCAGCCACGGCACCTCGCTGCTCGGCATCGCCACGCTGGGCCGGGTGATCACCAACCTCGGGGTGAACATTCTCGGCTTCTATCAGCCGCTGATCGGCCAGGCCAATACCGAGCAGGTCGTCGGCTCGCCGTTCTACGCCAGGCTCAATGCCGACGGCGACACCGTGCCCGGGGTCGAGTACACCGCCGTCGGCACCCGCCACGACGAGATCTCCAACCCCTACGAGTGGACCTTCCTCACCCCCGGCCCCGATGCGAGCGTGGAAAACATCACGCTGCAACAGGATTGCCCCGAGGACGTCTCCGACCACCTGACCGTGATGTACTCGCCGCGGGCGGCGTCGATCGCCCTGCGCGCCCTCGACCCGGCCGCGCACCCGGCCCTGGTCTGCACCTTCAACCCCTGGATGATCGGCGGCAGCGGCCACATCTAGGCGCTGCGGTACGGAAAGGACGACGATGACGATCGGCGATGCGGTCGAAACGAGCAGTGTCACAACAGAACCGGAGGCGGTCGGCGGACGACCGCTGCTTCCGGGGGAGGATCCGTTCTATCGATCGCCGATCGACCCGGCGTCCGTCGCCCCGGGCACCATCCTGCGGTCGCGGCCGGTGCGGCTGGCCCTGTTCGGACGCATTCCGCAGCGCGTCCGAGCCTGGCAACTGCTCTACCGCAGCACCGATCTCGACGGCGCGCCCGAGGCGACGGTCACCACCGTCCTGCTGCCGTGGGACGCCGATCCGGCCGTGGACCGGCCGCTGGTGTCGTTCCAGTGCGCCATCGACGCGGTCGCCCCGAAATGCTTCCCCTCCTACGCTTTACGGCACCGCGCCCGCGCGCTCGGCGCCATCCCGCAGGTGGAGTTCCCGCTCATCGCCGCGGCCCTGGCCCGCGGGTGGGCGGTGTCGGTACCCGACCACGAGGGCCTGAACGGCCACTTCGGCGCGGCCCGCGAACCCGGCCACCGCGCCCTCGACGGCCTGCGCGCGGCCCTGTGCTTCGAGCCGCTGGGCCTGGGGCCGCGGACCCGAATCGGGTTGTGGGGCTACTCCGGTGGCGGACTGGCCACCGTGTGGGCCGCGGAGCTGGCGGCGAGCTACGCGCCCGAACTCGACATCGTCGGCGCGGTCGTGGGGTCACCGGTGGGCGATCCGGCCGAGGCGTTCGTCCGGCTGAACGGCTCGCCCTTCGCCGGGTTCGCCATGGTGTTCACCTCCGGTCTGCGTCGCGCCTACCCGGAACTCGACGGCTGCGTGCGCGGCCTGGTGTCGCAGGAGTACCTGCGTCTGCTCGATGACGCCGAATCCATCGCCACCTTCCCGCTGCTGGCCCGCTACGCCGGGCGAAACGCCAACCGGCACATTCGCGGTGGGCTCGGCGCGCTGCTGACCCGCCCCGAGATGCGGGCCGTCCTCGACGACATCCGCCCCGGCGCCCAGGCTCCCGCCATGCCGCTGCTGGTCGTGCAGGGCGTCAACGACGAGGTGATCGCGGTCGCCGACGTCGACGCCCACGTGCGGCGCTACCACGAGCGCGGCGCCCACGTGCGCTACCTGCGCGACCGGCTCAGCACCCATCTGCCGTTGCAGTTCATCTCCATTCCGGTGATGGTGGAATGGCTGGCCGATCGCCTCGCCGATCGCCCGCTACCGCCGTCCGAGGTGCGCACGGTGTGGTCGGTCGCCGCCTCCCGCCGCGCCGCGCGCGAGCACGGTCATTTGGCGGCGCTGGTCGCGACCATGGTCTCGGGCCGCCCGATCCGCACCCGATCGGACTTCCGATAACTGCGCGCCACCAGCGCCGACCGCAGATACCACAGCCCCGACGGCTGCGCCGGATCGAATCCGGTCAGCTGCCCGATCCGCTTGAGCCGATTGTCGACGGTATTGGTGTGCACGCCCAGCAAACGCGCCGTATGCCGGCGACTCAGGTCGTTGCCGATATGGCGGCGCAAGGTTTCCAGCAGTTCCGGATGCGCGTCCAGCGGGTCGAGCAGGGTGCCGAGGTATTCGCGAGCCGGGCCGGGGCGGGTCAGCTGGTATTCCATGGCCAGGTCGTCGAAGCGGTGCAGACCGGGCACGCATTCCAGGCGGTGCACCATGTCGAGCAGTTCGTGCGCCTGCTCGGCGGCCTCGGGGATGCGTGGCGTCTCGGCGTGGATCACCGTGGCGGTCACCGGAACCTGTGCGGCCGTGGACAATCCGGAGATCAGGTCGGCCAGTTCGTCGCCGGTCGCGGCGGAGGCGGGGAGCAGCACGGTGCCGCCGTCGGCGCTGAGCAGCGACAGCGCCCGGCCGTCGCCGCGGCGGGCCAGCTCGGACTGGATGCGCCGCAGCTTGCGCCGCGCTACCACCTCGCCGTCCACGCGGGTGTCGGATTCCCCCGGATGCGGCGGAATGCTCAGGGCCAGCACGTGATACGACTCGTCGATCTCGATGCCGCCCGCGCGCGCCATGGTGGAGGCGGGATGTCCGGCCAGCAGCGCGGAGGCCACGGTGTGCACCGCCGTGTGGTGTTCGGCCACCACCGCGCGGTGCTCGCGCACATAGGCCACCGCGAAGGTCGAATCCACCATGGCCAGCACCTCGAACAGCCGGCGCGCGGTCACCGCGAGCCGGGCGTAGTCCTCGGGGCCGGTGGCGTCGACGATGAGATCGAAGCCCAGGGCGAAGCCGTCGTGCACCGCCCGGTGGATGGTGCCGATCGGAATGCCCTCGCGCGCCCAGTCCGCGCCCGCGCGTTGCAGCCGTTCGATCTTGGCGCTCACGTCCCGGCCCTCGAGGACGCCGGCGGCCAGTTCCAGGCAGGTGCGGGTGACGGTGGTGACCTCACCGCGCAGCGCGTCCCCGGGCAGGGTGCCGCAGCGGGCCACGTGTTCGGCGAAATGCGCGACGAGGGTGGCCGAGAGACCGCGCGCGTCACGCAGGGGTCCGGAAATCGGTGCCGCCGTGAGGGGTTGCGTTGCCTTGATCATGCGCGTTGCCTCCACAGCAGTCTGGGAACGCTGGCGTTCCTACTGGACCGTAACTGTAGCCGGGGTCACGTTTCGCGGCAATATGCGTGACCGGTCCTCACAACGGCGAATACCGCACTGCGCGTTGGGGCGACAGTGCGGTCATCGCGGCGGCGGTGTGGCCGTAGGTGTCTCGCCGCTACCGGATCAGCTGGTCAGGCCCGCGAAGAAGGCTCGGATGTCCCCCGCGAGCAGGTCGGGCACCTCGAGTGCGGGGAAGTGGCCGCCGGAGTAGAACTCCGACCAGTGCACGACATGGTGGGCCTGCTCCGCGAAGCGCCGAATCGCGTAGTCGCCGTTGGCGAACACCGCGACGCCGGTCGGCACCGTGCCCCTCGGCTTGGGCGTGAACATGGTGTGGTCGTGGAAGCGCTCGAAGTAGTAGTCGGCGACGCTGCGCGCGGTGTCGGTGAGCCAGTAGACGGCCACGGTGGTCAGGATCCGGTCGCGGTCGATGGCCTGCTCGGGCAGCTCGTGACGTTCGTCGGTCCACTCCTGGTACTTCTCCACGATCCAGCCCAGCTGTCCCACGGGCGAATCCGCCAGCAGCTGCGCCAGCGTGTGCGGGCGGGAACCGGCCAGGTTCATGTACGCCGAGCCGTCGTCCTGGAACCGCTTCATGCCCGCGAGTCGCTTCCGGTCGGCCTCGCCGAGCGCGGCCATATCCGCCGGATCGCCGGTCGGGAAGGTGACCAGGGCGTTCACGTGCACACCGATCACCTGGTCGGCGTGCTCGCGGGCCAGACGCGGGGCCACGAACGCGCCGTGATCGCCGCCCTGCACGCCGTACCGGTCGTAGCCGAGACGCGCCATCAGCTCGGCCAGGGCGGCGGCGACTTTACCGTCGTGCCAACCGGTTTCGGTGAGCGGGCCGGAGAAGCCGTGACCGGGCAGGGTCGGGATGACCAGGTGGAAGGCCGGGGCGTCGGGGTCGCCGTGGGCGGCCGGATCGGTCAGCGGGCCGATCAGGTCCAGGAAGTCGGCGGGGGTGCCGGGCCAGCCGTGGATCAGCAGCAGCGGGGTCGCGTCCGGGCGGGCCGAGCGGATGTGCAGGAAGTGCAGGCGCTGGCCGTCGATCGTGGTGGTGAATTGCGGGTGCGCGTTGAGCGCGGCCTCCACCGCGCGCCAATCGAACTTCTCGGCCCAGTAGGCGGCGAGCTCGCGCAGGTAGGCGGTGGGCACGCCGCGCTCCCAGCCGGTGCCGGGGACCTCGTCGATCCAGCGGGTGCGGGTCAGGCGGTCGCGCAGGTCGTCGAGATCGTCCTGCGGGATGTCGATGCGGAAGGGGTGGATGGCGCGGTTCTCGGTGTCGCTCATGCCATCGAGTTTTCCGATAAAGACCGGGTGGCCACATCACGATAATTCGTTATTTTGTGTCCCGGCTGGGCGAAATGCGAAGGTGCGGCATGATCGTGGCGTGGTGAGTGTCCCCGGCAGCAGTGTCCTGGTCGGTCGCGCCGCGGAGGTGTCCGCGGTGGTCGAGGCGGTCGGTGATGCCGGCACGCAGACCGTGCTCATCGCGGGCGAGGCCGGGATCGGGAAGTCCCGCCTGGTCGCGGAGTTCACCGAACGACTCGGCGGCGACGCGCTGGTACTGCTGGGCCGATGTCCCGAACTCGGCGCCGCGGGTGTCGCCTACGCGCCGTTCCTGACCGTGCTGCGCGGACTCGTCAAACGACTCGGCGGCGAGGCCGTGGCGACGCTGCTGCCGCCACATCCGGCGCTCGCCAACTGGCTGCCGCAGCTGGCCGTCCACACCGGCGGCGCGGCGCCCGAGGCCGATCGGATCCGGCTGTTCGGCGAAATCCTCACGCTGCTGGAGCAATTGGCGATGGCGCGGCCGGTGGTGCTGGTGCTCGAGGACCTGCACTGGGCCGACGACGCCAGCCGGGAACTGCTCACCTTCCTGGCCGCCAATCTCGCCGACGCCAATGCCCTGCTGGTGGGCACCTACCGGCCGGGCGAGGCGGGGCCGCTGCGCGGACTGGTCGCCGAACTGCGCCGCAACCCGGGCGTGCGGGTGCTGGAACTGCACCCGCTGACCCGGCACGAGGTCGGCCGCCAGCTCGCCGCCCTGCTCGGGCGCGAACCCGGAAGCGAGCTCATCACCAAGGTTTTCGACCGCAGCGGCGGCAACCCGCTGTTCGTCGAGGCGCTGGGCCAGTGCCCCGACGAACTCCCCGCCGACCTCGCCGACCTGCTGCTGGGATTCCAGACCGGGCTGTCCGCGCAGGCGCTCGCCGTGGTCGCCCCCGCCGCCGTCCTCGGCTCGCCGATCCACCACGACTTGCTCGCCGCGACGGTCGACCTACCCCCGGACGAACTACCCGGAGCGCTACGCGAACTCGTCGACCGGCATCTGCTGCTCACCACCGACACCGGCTACGAATTCCGCCACGGCCTCATCCGCCAGGCCATCTACGACCACCTGCTCCCCATCGAGCGCACCCGCCTGCACACCCGCGCCGCCGCGGCCCTGCACGCCCGCGGCGACGCCCTCGACCCCGAATCCCACGCCGACCTCGCCCGCCACGCCCGCGCCGCCGGAGACCTCGACCGCGCTCTGCGCGCCTACTGGTCCGCCATCGCCGGAGTCCCCGCCACCCACCCCGAACGCCTCCGCCTCCTCGAACAAATCCTCGCCCTCTGGGACCGAGTACCCGCCCCCACCGAAATCCTCCCCACCACCAAACTGTCGGTCCTGGAACAGATCGTCGACGTCGCCGTCGCCTGCGGAGCCACCGAGCGCGGCATCGCCGCCGCCGACGCGGCCCTCGCCCTCCTGGCCCCCGCGGCCGCCGCCGCACCCGCCACGCTGCCGGTGTGGAGCCAGGACGACCCGGTCGGCGAGCTCTCGGCAGCCCGGGACCGTGTGACCGTCTCCGGCGGCAACGGCGAAATCGACTATGCCGGTGCCGATCCCGAGCGGTCGGCCCGAATGTACCGGCGACGGGCCTACCTGCGTGCGACGACCGGGGCCGGGCCGGGAGCGGACCTCGAGCGGGCGCTGGCGCTCATGTCGGACGCGCCCGACAGCGTGGAACGAGCCGAGGCGCTGGTGCAGTCGGCGGCCGCGCGAGTCTTCCAGGGAGACGCGGCCGGGTCGGCGGCCCACGCGCGAGAGGCATTGGCCATCGCGCGGCGAATCGGCGCGGACGCGCTGGTCGCGCGAGCACATGCGCATCTGGGACTGGCGGGCGCTGCCGCCGCCGGCGGCTCGCTGGAAGCGGAATCGACCGAGGATTGGGCAGATTTCGGGTCCGGAGAGCACACGCGGAGTGGTGGCGCGGACAGCGAAACCGAATGGGCGCTGGAGCATTTCGCGCAGGCGCATCGGGCGGCGGCGCTGGCGGGGGATGCGCGGATCGTGGTGGATGTGGCCACGTGGGAGTCGGCGGTGCTGGTGGGGGCGGGGCGGTACGAGGCGGCGATCGCGGCGGTGCGGCAGGGGTTGCGGGCGGCGCACGAGTCGTTCCGGTTCGCGGAGTCGGCGCCGATTCTGTTCGTGAAGTGGGGGCAGGCGCTGGCGGCCTTGGGTCGGTGGGACGAGGCGCGGGCGGTGGTCGACGAGACGCAGCTCGAGCAACTGCCGCCATTGAGCCGGGCGGCGTTGCTGGTGTGCTTCGGACGGATCTCCTTGGCCACCGGGGATTTCGGGGCGGCTAGGGAGGGAGCCGTCACGGCCGCGCGGCTGCTGGGAGACAGTCGATGGGCGGCGCAGTATCGATTCGAACTGGCGGCATTGAACTCCACACTGGCGTTGGTGGGAGACGACGAGGGCGCGGCGGCGACGGAGTTGATCCGGGTACTCGAAGGCGGCGACGGGGTCGGCACGCTGTTCGCGCATCCGCACGAGGCGTGGCCGCTGGTGGTGCTCGGCGCTCGAATCACCGGAGCGCCACCGGAACTGCTCGCACTGGGGGACACGCTGCCCACGGCGTCGCCGGTCGATGCCGCCCAGCGTGCCGCGTTCACGGCGCACCTGGCGGGCACCGCGGCCCGCTGGTCGGAGGCCGTCGCGGCCTGGCGCGGCGTCGGACGTCCCTACGATGTGGCCATCGCGCTGCTGGGTCTCGCGGAAGCGGCTGCGGCCGAATGCAATCGGGTCGAGGCGGTGTCGGCGCTGCGGGAGTCGCTCGATATCGCCGCCGCGCTGGGCGCGGTCCCGCTGGCCGCGGCCGCCACGGCGGTGGCCGAGCGAGCCCGCCTTCCGCTCGACGGATCCACCGAGCGGGCCCCGAAAGCCAAGAGCGGCACCATGTCCGGCCGCTACGGCCTGACCGCGCGTGAGCTGGACGTCCTGCACCTGGTCGCCAAGGGCCTGAGCAATCGCGCGCTGGCGGCGGAACTGTTCATCAGCGCCAATACCGCCGGCGTGCACGTCTCGCGGATCCTCACCAAGCTGGGCGTCGCCAGCCGGACCGAGGCCGCCGCCTTCGCCCACGAGCACGGTCTGCTGACCGCCGGTGAGAACGACTGAGGGTCAGGGCAGCCGGGGCGGCATGCCGAACAGATCGAAGATCGCGTCGAGCTGGTAGACGATCAGATTCGTGATGAGTCCGTCGCGCACGGTGAAGACCTGCAAGGTGTGCCGCTCGTACCCGTCGCCGTCGCGGGAGTAGGCCGCCAACCCGGGCTGGCCGTTGGCCCACACCGGCTCCAATCGCCAATCGGAGCCCTTCCACTCGAACACCCGCGCCATGAACCCGACATACGCCGCGCGGCCCAGGTACCAATTGAGCATGGGCGGCATCTCCATGATCACGTCATGGGACAGCAGCCTCTCGAGGGCGCTGAGGTCCGCGTTGCGGAAGGCGGTGACGTAGTTGTCCACCACGGCCCGCTGTTCGGCCCGCTCGGTCACCTCGTCCTCGCGAATACCGTTCTGGCCGAGAGTCTTCCGTGCCCGCTGCAAGGCGCTGTTGACGGCCGCCGGAGTCATGTCGAGAGCCTGTGCCACGTCCGCGGCGGGCCAGTCCAGCACCTCGCGCAGCACCAGCACCGCCCGCTGCCGCGCGGGCAGCTGCTGCATGGCGGCGACCAGGGCGAGCCGCAGACTGCCCTGCGCCACCGCGGCGTCGGAGGGATCGCCGAGCAGCACATCCGGAATCGGTTGCAGCCAAGGGATTTCCCCGCCGTGCACGAGCTCCTCGCGCGGATCGTCGCCCGGTGCGTGCCCGAGCCCCGACGGCATGGGCCGCCGCCCGCGCTGTTCGAGCGCGGTCAGGCAGGCATTGGTGGCGATCCGGTACAGCCAGGTCCGCATCCCGGCCCGGGTCTCGTCGTAGCTGTCGCGGGAGCGCCAGGCCCGCAGATAGGTTTCCTGCACCAGATCCTCGGCGTCCTGCACCGACCCGAGCATGCGGTAGCAATGGGCCAGCAATTCGCGCCGATATCGGTCGGTGCGCGCCGCGAAGTCGGTGTCCGCCATGCTCTCACTCCTCGAAACCCAGCCCCCACCGGTCGAAACAGGGCCCTGCGGAACTTTCTACACCGCGAGCGATGAATCGGGCACACCTCGCCGGTAGGTACTCGTGAGCCGCTATACCGGGCGGCCGTCGACCGAGGAGTAACCATGAACGACACCGCCGTCCGCGAGACCACCGACCGCGACGCCGTCCTGACCGTCCTGAAGGACCTCTACGTCGCCTGGGCCGCCAATGACGCCGACGCCTTCGTCGCCGACTACGACCCCGACGCCACCTCGATCCTGCCGGGCGTGTTCCGCAGCGGCCGCGCGGCGGTGCGGGACGGCATGGCCGCCGGATTCGCGGGCCCGCTGCGCGGCTCCAGCGTCCTGGACGAACCCCAGCAGGTGCGGTTCCCGGCGCCGGACACCGCCGTGGTGGTCAGCCGCGCCGCCATTCTCATGGCCGGTGAGACCGAGGCTCCGGCCGACCGCTGGGTGCTCGCGACCTGGACCTTGGTCCGGCGGGAGGACCGCTGGCTGATCACGGCGTACCACAACTGCGCCGCCTGATCCGTCGCCGAAAACACCGGTGGCACACCGGCACGGGAGGTTCCGTGTCGATGTGCCACCGGAAGGTGTTGCTACGGAACCACTTCCACGATGTCGCCGGGGTTCAGGTAGTTGAAGAACTCCCGCGCGCCGTCCGGGGTCATGCGGATACACCCGTGCGACTTCTTGTCGACCGGTCCGATGTGGAAGGCGATGTCGCCGTTGAAGAAGACCGCGTACTCCATCGGGGCGTTGTGCATGGTGCTCCAGTGGAACGGCTTCTTGAACGCGACGTGGAAGACGCCCGGCGGAGTCTCGTAACCGGGCATGCCGTGGGAGATGGGGGTGGGGCCGAAGATGACCTTGCCGTTGTCCATCAGCCACGCCTCGTTGGTGCTGAGCTTGAGGCAGGCGCGCGCGCCGGCCGTCGCACACGGCGCGTTGACATCGCCGGGGGCGATGCCGGGGATGATCGCCGGAATACCGGGCACATCCGGTCCACCGGGCCACAATGGTTCGGCCTGCGCGGGCGCCGCCGCGAGTCCTGCGGCCGCCACACCGGCGAAGACCGCCGATCGCGCCGCCAAACCGAGGGAACTTCTGCTGCTCATCGCGTTCGACCCTCTCCTAGCCTTGCCCACCGCCCTGTTCGAACTCGCCTGCCAGGGCGAAGGGACGCTTCCGTTGACACAAGCACGGGACCAAGGGGTACCGGTAGATCATTCTGACTGGTGCCGCGGGCGATTCGCGGGATAAACCGCGTCAGGCACGCCGACACGCCCGTCCGAAATGCACGGCACGCCGAATCCGCCCCGCTCCCGGGTGTGGCGGCGGGGTCATTTGACCGGCGGCAGAGTGCGTTCCTGCGGGTCGACGCCGGTCGGCCGGTGCGCGCCATTGTTGGGAATGTTCGGGCGCGGCGCGTTGGCTGATCCGCGAATCTGCTGGTCGTCGGGCGGATTGTTGCAGTAGTTCCAGCGTCCGAAGGTGCGGTCGGTGGCGAGGAACGCCGCCACCGCCGGGACCGGGTACTGGCACCACGGCCGGGTCCAGATGTCGACGATGGTGTAGAACTCGCCGTCGTGCGCGGGCACGCCCATGGCGGAGGTGCCGATGACCAGGGCCGGGAACAGTGCCCGCACCGCGGGCAGCCGCAGCAGCGCCGCCTGCACGATGGCCTGCATGGTGGTGGCCAGGCTCTGGATCGGATCCAGGTTCCGGTCCAGGGTGCGGTCCAGGACGGCGATCTGCTCGGGCGCGCGATCGAGCACCCCGCGCAGTTCGCGGTCGGCGGCGCGGGCCTGTTCGACCAGGATCGACGAATTGCGGGTCAGCGTGCCCAGATCCGGCTGCGCGAGCGAGGTGGTTCCGGCGATGACCTGCAGGTTCTGCAAGAGGCTGACGGTCTGCGGCAGCCGGTTGTCCAATCCGGTGGTGGCCACGCTCAAGCCCTCGATGAGCCCGCGCAGCTGATCGGGTCCGCCGCCGAGCGCGATATCCAGCTGATCGAGGATCACGCCCACTTTGTCCGGATCGATCGAGGCGATGAGTTCATTGCTGTTGGTCAGCGTCTGCCACACCGGCGTCGGGGTGGTGATCTTGCTCGGGTCGAACCGCACCACCTGCCCGTCGTGCAGGAACGGCGGCGCGTCGGTGTGCGGGCGGAAATCGATGTACTGCTCGCCCGCGGCGGACAACGCCGCCACCGCGATCTCGGTGTCGGCCGGAATCTGGTATTTCCTGTCGATGTCCGCCGTCGCCGCGATCCCGGCCCCGCCGTCGATGATGTCGACCGATCGGACCGAACCGACCCGGAACCCGCGCCAGGTCACATCGTTACCGGCCTGCAAACCGCCGGAGCGATCCAGTTGCACGGTGACCGAGTAGGTGTTGCCCGGTCTGTGCACCCGGGCCACCGAGATCAACAGATATCCGGCTCCGACCGCGAGTAGCACGATCAGAGCCAGATTCGAGTAGAGCAGTTTATGTCCGCGCAGCACGCTCAAGAGGCCCGCCTCCACCGCTGAATAGCAGCCAATAGGGTTCGATGCACAGCAACTACCAGGCGAAACTGCGCGCTATCTAACCACAGTCGGGCCGCTGAACCCGGCGGGGCGGGTGGTCCGGGCGGGGCGAGTTACAACCTCACCCCTTTCGCAGCGCGCCCAGGTGCGCCTCGATGGCCTTCACAGCCTGGCCGACCCCGTCCTCGGCGGCGATCCGGGCGGCCACCCGAGTCGCGTTGTCGCGCAGCGCGGTATCGGTGGTGGCGCGGCGGAGGGCGTCGGTGAGCCGGTCCTCGGACATCTTCGAGTACGGAATGGTCGCCGGGCTCACGCCCAGATCGATGAGGCGCTGCGCCCAGAACGGCTGATCGGCGTAGACGGGCGCGCCGATGGCCGGGACGCCGGCGCGCAGGCCCGCGGCGGTGGTGCCCGCGCCGCAGTGGTGAACCACCGCGGCCATGCGCGGGAACAGCCAATCGTGCGGGGCCTCACCGATGGTCAGCACGTCGTCGCCGCTGACGTCGAGGTTGAGCCAGCCGCTCTGCACGACGCCGCGTACCCCCGCCCGGCGCAGGGCCCCGGCGATGATCCGGCCGGTGCGGGCGGTGCCTTCCTTGCTGTCGGCCATGCTGCCGAAGCCGATGAACACCGGCGGCGGACCGGCGGCCAGGAATTCGGTCAGTTCGGCGGGGGGTTCCCAGCCGTCGGGGCGCGGCGGCCACCAGTAGCCGGTGACCTCCAGCCCGGTCCGCCAATCGGCCGGGCGCGGTACGACACTGGGGGAGTAGCCGTTGAGCATCGGCCAGCCCGCCGCGGTCCGGGCCCGGCGCAGGTCGTACACCGAGATCGGCGGCAGCCCGAGTTCGCGCCGGAAGAAGGCGACGGTGCCCGCGTAGAAGCGGTCGTTGAACCAGGCCCCGAAATCGGCGGCCAGCCGGTTGCCGCGCGCGCCGAAATCGTAAGCGCCGTAGCCGGACGGAGCGTGCTCGGCGGTGGCGGACAACGGCTGGAATCGCAGCCCGATCGAGGGGATGCCCTTGGCTTCGGCCAGTGCCAGGCCCGCGTATTCCGTCGGCGGCGGCAGCAACAGGACATCCGCGGGCTCGTCGAGCAGCGCCCGGATCATGCCCAGTCCGAGACTGCGAACTCCCTTGGGGGAGGAGAACTTCCAGCCCGCGGAGAGTCGATTGACATCCGGATCGGTCATGTCGATGTCGATATCGTGGGTCATCTCCCGGAACTCGAGCCCGCATCCGGTGATCTGCTCCGCGAACAGGGTGTGCGCGGCCACCACCACCTCGTGCCCCGCGTCGCGCAGCCCCACGCCCAGCCCGGTCAGCGGCGCGATATCGCCGCGACTGCCGATGCCGACCAGAATGATCCTGCTCATCGGACCTCCACACTCTCGATAATGGTCAGCCAGCGGGTGACGATGGCCCGCATCCGATCCGCGCCGATGCCGCCGTCGGGGGAGTGCACCGAATAGTGCACCTGTTCCACGCCTTCGGGCTTGCTGGTGCCCAGGAACAGGCTCATGTCGAACATCCTCAGCCGGGCCTGCTCCCGCGAATGGGCGTCGGGAATCCACACGCCCACGTCACCGAGGAAATTGAAGTAGAACTTCGGCGAGTTGAAGGTCAGGAAATGCGACCAGCTTTCGGGGTGATGCCAGCGCAGCAGCGTGAAATCCTCGGGGTGCGTGGGATATCCGTCGAGGGCGTCGTGCAGCCGGTCACCGAGGGTCCCGGTGGCGGGGCGCAACAGCCACGGGTAGTCGTCGGAGATCCAGGCCACCGTCCGCGACAGGTCGGTGCCGGGCCGCAGGCGACTGTAGCGGCCGTGCTTCTGCACGGTGATGGGCCGGGCCACGCCGGTCGCGTCCTCGATGGCCAAACCCAGTGTGACGAGCAGGATCCGGGTGTAGCTGGCCCCCAGTGCTTCGGGCAGTTCGACCAGCAGGCGCTGTGCCAGCGCGCCGTCGATGACGCCGTCGAAGTGCGCCGACTTGGGGGTGGCGGGCCGGTCCAGGGTGGTCGGTTCGATGTCCGAGGCGGCCAGCCAGTAGTCGCGCTCGCCGACCCGGGTCTTCGCGTACTCGTCGAGGAATTCCGCCCACTCCGATCCGGTGATCGGTTCCGGCGGCAGCGCGATCTCCTCGCCCGCTTCCCATTGCCGGGCGTAGGTGGCGATGTCCTCCCACAGCACCCACATGGAGATGCCGTCGATGGCGATGTGGTGGGCGGTGAACAGCAGGATGTTCACGTCGAAGGAGCGAGTGAGCAGCACCGCGGTGACGATCTTCCCGGCGGTGGGGTCCAGCCGCAGATTGGCGGCGGCGGACTGCTCCTGGATGAGGGTGGCGAGCGCCTCGGCGTCGAGGTCCTCGATGTCGATGGCCCGCACGTCGACGCGGGCGGGGTCGATGACGCCGCCGGATTCGGGCTCGATCTCGCAGGACGCGTTCTCGCCGTAGCTGTATCGGCTGCGCAGCGATTCGTGGGTGTCGATCAGGGTGTTGATCAGCTTCCGCGCGTCCTCGAGGCCCATGCCGACCGGAACCGGGCAGGGGATGGTGACACCGAAGACGGCGGGATTCTCGTCCCAGGTCAGGAACTTCTTGGCGGCGGCCGTCAGCCGCCCGGGGCGCAGATCTGTCATGAACTTCCTCTTGCCGGTTGTCGGGTCATCGAACGGTGGTGAGGGACAGCACGTCCTCGCCAAGCAGGCGCAGGCTGTCCCAGCCCGCCTCGATCGGCAGGCCGCCGATCAGCGGGTTCATCAGGATCTCGGTGCGCCCGGCCGCGATCTGGTCGCGCAGCTGCGCCGGGGTGAGGATCTCCAGATAGCCGTGGGCGCGCAGGGACTCGACCGAATCCGGCACGGCGTCGTGCGGGCGGTGAATGCCCTCGCGACCCCACGACGCGTACTCGCGGATCTCGGTGAGAATGTGCGGGGCGAAGTCGTGCCAGGCCCGATCCGGGTCCTCGTGCAGCAGGGTGTGGCGGCTGTCGGGCTCGGGCTTGTGGATGTAACCGCTTGTGCCGCAGCGGATCAGCTCCCGCTCGTAGAGCTCTTCGACCTCCGGTGCGGGCAAGGGCAGCGCCAGTCCGAGCCCGAAGCGCGCGGCCCGCCGGGCGGTCGCCGGGCTCATTCCGGCGATGAGCAGATGCGGATGCGGCTTGCTGAACGGCTTGGGCGTGACATCGAAGGACTGCCCGCCTCGGTGGACAGGCTCGTCGCGCCAGGCCGCGAGCATGATCTCCAGCGCCTCGTCCATGAGCTTGCCGCGGCGCGTGAAATCCCTTCCGAGCGCGGCATATTCGGCCGGTCGGTACCCGATCGCGGCGAGAATGGTCAGCCGCCCGCCCGCCAGATTGTCGAGCACCGCCAGATCCTCGGCCAGCCGCACCGGGTCGTACAGCGGCACGATCAACGCCCCGATACTGATCCGGATCCGCTCGGTGCGAGCCGCCACCGCCGCCGCCATCAGCAGCGGGGCGGGCAACCACCCGGTGCCCGACCCGTGATGCTCCTCGACATTCACCACCGCGAACCCGACCCGCTCGGCGTACTCGGCCATCTCGAGCGCGGCCCGATACCGCTCGTGATTCCCGGCCCGAGGGTCGTCGACATTGGTCATATTGAGCTTGAGCGCCGCCACCACGTTCATGCCAAGCAATATCGAATGACCCAGTGCCCCAGGACAACCTGCGGAGAAGCCCCAGTCAAGTGCCGTGCCCGGGGGTGCCACCACCGGCAGAGGTGCGCGGCGTGGCGCTGCCACCGATGGGGGTACTCGCCGGTGTGGCGACTACTCCCGGGGTTCGTCGAGCAGGCCGAGTTGCGCTGCGCGCGCCCCGATCTGGAAGCGACTGCGCACGTCGAGGCGGATCATGAGGTCGGCGATGTGGCGGCGGTAGGTGCGCAGGGACATATCGAGGCGGCGGGCGGCGGTCTCGTCGATCAGGCCCAGGTTGAGGGTGTTGAGGACCCTTCGGGCGGTGGGGCTCAGTTCGATGGGGTCGGTGTGGACGCGGCCGGCGAGGCCGTGGCCGGATTGCCAGCTGAGCAGGGCGAATTGGTGCAGGGCGCGGAGCAGGGCCGGTTCGCGGACCAGGTAGGCGTAGGGGTGGTCGGCTCCGGCGCCGCTCCACAGCACCGCGACGGCGCGGTCGAGGATCAGGACGTTGTGGAAGTCGTTGTCGGTGACGCGGATCTGCGCGCCGAGCGAGGATTGGCGCAGCAGCGGTTGGTGGTCGCGGATCTCCAGATAGTCGGGGGAGTAGAGGAGCCGGACCTCCTTGCCCGCGGCCAGCAGGTCGTCGACGACCACCTGACCCAGGCGGAGATGATCGGTGGAGTGGGTAGGGTTCGAGACCGCCACCACCGCCTCGCGCCGGGCGCAGCGGAGCAGGTGGTGGACGTCCTGGTCCCAGTGCCCGTCCTGGCTGAACCGGACGATCCCGGTGGCTGGCTGCCCGGTCACGCCGGTCGGCTGTCGCTGCATCACTTCCCCGATCCTGGCAGGTGACCGGGGGCTTCCCTGGAATCTGGCAGCTTCCTGCCAGCGGGGCGGATCCGGCCCGGCCGATTCCTACCTTCCATTTATGCACATCAGTTTGAGCGAAGAACAGCACCGCCTGCGCAAGCGGCTGCGCGAGTATTTCGCCGACCTCGCCACCCCCGACGTGCGGGCGGCGCTGCGGTCGGGGCCGGGCGGGGAGCACGGCGACGGAACCGTCTACAAGGAGGTGGTGCGCCGGCTGGGCGCGGACGGCTGGCTGGTGCTGGGGTGGCCGGAAGAGCATGGCGGACAAGGACGTTCGATGCTCGACCAGCTCATCTTCCTGGACGAGGCCGCGGCCGCCGGCGTGCCGCTGCCGTACCTGACCGTGAACACCGTCGGGCCGACCATCATGCGCTACGGCACCGAGGAACAGAAGGCCTACTTCCTGCCGCGGATCGCGCGGGGCGACCTGCATTTCTCCATCGGCTATTCGGAGCCGAACGCGGGCACCGACCTGGCCTCGCTGCGCACCCGCGCGGTGCGTGACGGCGACGAGTGGGTGGTCAACGGCGAGAAGATGTGGACCAGCCTCATCGAATACGCCGACTACATCTGGCTGGCCGCGCGCACCGACCCGGCGGCGGGCAAGCACGCCGGGCTGTCGATCTTCATCGTTCCGACCACCGCGCCGGGGTTCTCGTGGACGAAGGTGCACACCATGGCCGGTGTCGGCACCAGCGCCACCTACTACTCCGATGTGCGGGTGCCCGCGGCGAACCTGGTGCACGGGGAGAACCGGGGCTGGGCGCTGATCACCAATCAGCTCAATCACGAACGGGTGGCGCTGGCCTCGGCCGCACCGCTGGAGGAGTCGCTGCGGCAGGTCGTCGCGTGGGCGCGCGCCACCACGCTGCCGGACGGGACCCGGGTCATGGACGCCGAATGGGTGCGTCTGCACCTGGCCCGCGTGCACGCCCATACCGAGTACCTGAAGCTGCGGAACTGGCGGACCGCGTGGGCTGCCGATCGCGGCGAGCTCGGCCCGGCGGACGCCTCGGCCACCAAGGTGTTCGGCACCGAATTCGCCATCGAGGGCTACCGCCTGCTCATGGAGGTGCTCGGGGCCGCGGCCGTGCTGCGCGCGGATTCCCCGGGCGCACTGCTGCTCGGACGACTCGAACGGTTCCATCGCACCGCGCTCATCCTGACCTTCGGCGGCGGGATCAACGAGGTGCAGCGCGACATCATCGCCAAGAACGCCCTCGGGCTGCCCGTCACCCGCTGAGCCGAACACAGGAGCAGGACAATGGATTTCGAATACACCGAGGCGCAGCGGGACCTGTCGGGACTGGCCCGCGAACTGCTCACCGACTGGGCCGGACGGCATCTCCGCCCCGATGACACCGGGTTCGACGCGGAGCTGTGGGGCGCCATGGCCGGCGCGGGACTGCTGGACGCGGCGCTGCCCGAGAAGGCGGGCGGCGGCGGGTACGGGCTGCTCGAACAGTGCAGCGTGCTGATCGAGATCGGCCGGACCGTCGCGCCCGCACCGTATGCCACGAGCATCGCCGTGGTCGCGGCGGCGCTGGCCGAATTCGGCGACCACTCGCAGGTGCGGCGTCGGCTGCGGCCGATATTGCGAGGTGAGAGCACGCTCGCGCCCGCACTCGCCCGCGATTTCGCGTCCTTCGAGGCCGAGCGTGGCGAGAAGGGCTGGCGGGTGCGGGGTTCCCACTCGGTGGTCGCGGCGGGAGCCTTCGCCGACGGCTACCTGATCGAGGCTCGAAGCGGGGCGGACTCGGTTCTGCTCCTGGTGGATCGGGAGGCCGAGGGTGTCACGGTCACCCGGCAGCACGCGGTCAACGGCACCGACGCGGCCCTGCTGGAACTGGATGCCGTCCTGATCCCGCGGGCCGACGCGATCTCAGCGCCCGAAGCGCCCGCGTGGGCCCGTCGCCGCGCGGCCCTGGCCGTCTGCGCCCACCAGTTGGGCGTCCTCGAACGGGCGCTGGAGATTACGGCCGAATACGCCCGCACCAGACAGCAATTCGACAAGCCGATCGGCGCGTTCCAGGCGGTGCGTCAGCGCCTGGCCGACGCCTACATCGATGTCGAGGCCGTCCGCCTGACCCTGTGGCAGGCCGCCTGGCGGGAATCGCACGGCCTGGCAGCGGAATCAGAGATCGACGTGGCGAAGTTCTGGGCGTCCGAGGCGGGTCACCGCGTCGCGCACACGGCCGTCCACGTGCACGCCAGCACCGGCATCTACCTCGACTATCCGATGCAGCGCTATTTCACGGCCGCCAAACGAGCCGAGTTCGAATCGGGGACGGCCACCGCGCACCTGCGCGGCCTCGGTCTGGCCCTGGATGTCCCGGTGTGATCGCGGGTGATGCGGTGGAGCCGTCGCCGCGGTGGGCGACGGCCGTCCGACCCGCATGAACCGAATGCGCACCCCTCGTGACGCACGCGGACATGACCTCATCGCGCGCGGGAACCCCGGAGGTTGCAGCTCCGGGGCGCCCGCGTGGATGCAGGTTCCCACGGGCCGATAAAAAGCGAATAAACGTTCTCTATGAGGGGTCGGGCCCTGGTGAGAACAGGGTCGCGGGGGTCGGGGCGGGCAGTCCGGCGCGGCGGAAGATCTCGGCGGCGTCGGCGTGCTCACGGGCGGCGGCCTCGGCGTCGCCGGTGCGGGCGGTGGCGCGCAGGAACAGGGCCCGGGCCCGGTCGAGGGGGTCGGCCGCCTTGCTCAGCAGTCGCAGGGCCTGAGTCGCCTCGGATTCCGCGGCGGCGTCGTGCCCGGCGCGCAGGTGGATCTGGGCCAGCCGGGTCCGCGCCCAGCCCTCCCACAGGCGCACGCCGTTGCGGTGGGTCATGTGCACCGCGTCGGCCGCCAGCTCGAGCGCGAGCTCGTGGTCGCCGAGCATGGAACGGGTGGCCGCCAATTCGTGGGTGGCCCAGCCCAGTGCGACCGCGTTGGACGACTCCTGGGCCAGCGCGATGGCCCGCTCGGCCACCGCCACCGCCTCGGCGTACTGCCCGGATTCGCACAGGGTGCGGGTGGCCAGCGCCAGGATCCAGGCTTCCAGCGAGCGGTCGTCGAGCGCCCGGGTCCAGGCGATGGCATTGGCGTAGTGCCGGTGCGAGTCCTTGGTATTGCCGACGCGCCGATCCGCCACCCCGAGCAGGATCTCGGCCAGCACCTGCAACCGCCGCTCGGCGTCGTCGGCGGGCTGCGAGATGGGTTGCAGGAATTCGAGACTGGCCTCGACCTCGCCGAGCCCGATCTGCATCATGGCGCCCAGCGCCACCCGCAGCCGCCGGGAGCTGGCGTGGTCGTCGTCCCGGACCGCGGTGTCCAGCAGGGCTTTCAGGCCGTCGGCGAGTTCGCGGGCGCGGCTGCCGGTGTCCATCAGCTCGGCCATCACCCAGGCCAGATCCGCGGCCAGCGCCACCGCCCGGCCGCCCAGCCGGGCCGCCTGCCGGTACAGGGCGATGATCACCGGGCGCTCGATATCGTTCCAGGACTGGCCTTCCGCGCCGCCGGCGAAGGTGTGGCCCGGGACGGTGGTGGGCACCAGCAGCAGGGTGGTGTTGCTGTAATCCAGTGCGCCGAGCAGGTTCTTGGTGCTGGCCAGGTAGTAGTCCAGCAGGCGGGCCACGATCTCGGCCTCGCCCTCACCGGCGTCGTGGCTGCCCGCCAGGCGTGCGGCGAACAGTCGCAGCAGGTCGTGGAAGCGGTAGCGGCCGGGCGCGGGAGTCTCCAGCAGGCTCAGATCGACCAGGGATTCGCACACCAGCTCGGCCTGGGGCACCGGGACACCGAGCAGCGCGGCGGCCCCGTCGACCGGGAAGTCGGGCACATCCGCGCGGGCGAGAGTACGGAAAGCTCTGGCCTGCTCGGTGTTCAGCTGGCCGTACCCGAGCCGGAAGGCGGCCTCCAAGGTGAGGTCGCCGGTCTGCAGGACCTCCAGCCGCTGGTTCTCATCGGCCAGCCGCGCCACCAGGGAGGCGATGGTCCACTGCGGCCGCACCGCGAGCCGCGCGCCGACGATCCGCACCGCCAGTGGCAGGCACGCGCACTGCTCGATCACCGCGAACGCCGCGTCCTGTTCGGCGGCAACGCGTTCGGCGCCGAGGATGCGGGTCAGCAGGGTCATGGCCTCGACGGGTTCGAGGACGTCGAGGCGGGTGCGGCGGACCGCGGGCAGCTCGGTGAGCGCGGAGCGGCTGGTGATCAGGACCGCGGTGCCGGGCGTGCCGGGCAGCAGCGGCGACACCTGGGCGACGTCGCGGGCATTGTCGAGGACCATGAGAATCCGCTTGTCGCTCAACAGGGTTCGCAGGTGCGCGGCCCGATCGTCGACGGCGGGCGGGATATCGCCCTCGGCGACCCCGAGGCCGCGCAGGAATCCGCCCAGGGCGTCGCCGGTGGGCAGCGGGTCGGGGTCCACGCCGCGCAGGTTCACATACAGCTGGCCGTCGGGGAATCGGTCGCGCACCTGGTGGGCGACGTGCAGGGCCAGGGTGGTCTTGCCGACCCCGCCCATGCCGCCGACCGCGGAGATGGCCACCGCCGGCCCGCCGCCGGTGAGCTGGGCCGCGATCTGTTCGGCCACCCGGGAACGACCGGTGAAATCGGCGATGTCGGGCGGCAATTGGGCCGGGGCGAGCCGGGCGGGGGCCGGGCGCGCCACGCTCGGCAGGTCGGCGCGCAGGATGCGGGCGTGCACCTCGCTCAGTTCCGGGCCGGGCTCCACGCCGACGCCGTCGACCAAAGCGCGGCGGGCGCGGCCGTATTCGTCGAGCGCCTCGGCCTGGCGGCCGCAGTGGTAGAGGGCGGTCATGAGCAGCGCGCGGAAGCGTTCCCGCAGCGGATGTTCCTCGATGAGCGGGCCCAGTTCGGCGACCGCCTCGGCGCTGCGGCCGGTTTCGATGTCGAGGGCGAGCCGGTCCTCGAGGATGGACAGCCGCCACTGCTCGAGCCGGGCGCGCTGGCGTTCGGCGTACGGGCCGGGCAGACCGCCGAGAGCCGCGCCCTGCCAGCGGGACAGCGCCGAATCGAGGGTGCCGCGGGCGCTGTCGGGGTCCTCGTGCCGCAGTCGTTCGGCGGCCGCGACCTGGCCCGCGACGTCGTGAATGTCGGTGCGGCCGGGCGGTAGTCGCAGCACGTAGCCGTCGCCGACGGAGACCAGCAGGCTGGAGGGTCCGCGATTGGCGCGGTCGGGTTCGAGTTCGCGGCGGAGTTTGGCGACGTGGGTGCGCAGCGCGGGGACGGCGCGCAGCACCGGGTCCTCGCCCCAGATGCCCTCGACGAGTTCGGCGGCCGTGACCGCCTTGCCCTCGCGCAGCAACAGTGCGGCGAGCACCGCCCGCCGTTGTGGCGGGCCCAGATCCAGGGGCGTGTCCCCGCGCCATGCGCGGACCTCGCCCAGTACCGAGAACCTCAGCAAACCGACCTCCCCGTTCGGCAGTCTAGAGGGGCCGAGCCGCCGTCGATCAGCCGCCTGTCCTGCACCGATCCTCACCTTTCGTCGCTCCGGAACCGGGCCCGCCGCCGCAGACCGCCTACATCCTGCGCGCCACCAGGCCGATTGGTGGGCCATTGGCCGGTTCCAAGCCGCCGGACCGACTCTGATCGTGGGCGACGAACCGGACGCCCCCGAATCCCTGGAGGCATCCCATGCGGTTGAAGTCCGCCGCCGTCATCGCCGTCTGCGCCCTGTCGCTGGGCATGGCCGCCTGCGAGGCGGGGCACACGTCCACCGGTCCCGGCGGCGTCGGCACGCCCGCGGTGACCGGTGACCCGATGGTCGACCAGCAGCGCGGCCGCTAGCACTCGTGGCCACCACCGAGTGATCGACTGTCGCCGAACCGATATCGCGCGGTCGTCCGCCACGCCGATCGAAACCGGACGGCCCCTATCGGTGCCCCGTAATCTGGGGAGGTGGCAATCGGTGACACGTCGCGCGGTGCGGCGCGGCCCGGAATCGCGTTGGCCACGGTCACCGCGGTCCTGTTCGTGACCTTCCTCGACACGACCGTCGTCAGCGTCGCGCTGGCCGACATCCGCTCGGATCTGAGCACCGATGTCCAGCTGCTGCAATGGGTCGTCAACGCCTACACGCTGGTGTTCGCGAGCCTGATGCTCGCCGCCGGATCACTCGGCGACCGGTGGGGCCGCAAACGGGTGATGGTGATCGGCCTGGTGATCTTCGGTGCGGGATCGGTGATCTCGGCGCTCGCCACGAGCGTGCCGGTGCTGATTCTCGGGCGGGCGGTCATGGGCGTGGGGGCGGCCGCGTCCGAGCCGGGCACGTTGTCGGTGCTGCGGCAGGTGTTCCCCGACGCCCGAATCCGCGCGAAGGCGCTGGGAGTGTGGGCGGCGGTGTCCGGGCTGGCGCTGGCCGCGGGGCCGGTGCTCGGCGGGGCGCTCGTCGGGGCGTGGGGGTGGCGGTCGATCTTCTGGTTCAACCTGATCATCGGGGTCGTGGTGCTGGCGGCCGCGCTGCGGTACGTGCCCGAGAGCGCGGATCCGCAACCGGGGCAGATGGATTGGCTCGGATCGCTGCTCGGCGCGATCTTCCTGAGCGCGGTGATCTTCGCGGCGATCACGGGGGAGAGCAAGGGGTATGACGCGCCGTCGGTCATCGCGCTGTTCGTGGTGGGGGCGGTCGCGTTCGTGGCGTTCCTGATCGTCGAGACGCGAGTCCGCAACCCGGTCTTCGATTTCCGGTATCTGCGGCTGCCGCCGGTGCGCAGTGCGCTGGTGGTCGCGTTCGCGGTGTACTTCGGGGTCTTCTCGATCTTCTTCTTCACCGCGCTCTATCTGCAGGTGATGATCCACTATTCGGCCGGGCGCACGGCGGCGGTGTTCGCGCCGATGGCGGTCGCCATCGTGGCGGGGTCGCTGGCGGCGGGGTTCTGGGTGGCGCGCAGCGGGGCGCGGATGCCGATGATCGTGGGGTGTGTGCTGGGGGCGGGCGGGATTCTGCTGACCCGGCATTCGCTGGACGGCACGGTCGAATTCACGCCGCTCGCGATCACGCTGGCGGTGGCCGGGCTCGGGTTCGGGATCGCGGTGGTGCCGTTGACCTCGGCTGTGCTGACCGGGGTTCCCGCCGAGCATTCGGGGATGGCTGCTGCGGCCACCAACACCATGCGGCAGGTAGGCGCGGCCGTGGGGGTCGCGGTACTCGGGTCGCTGGTCAACGGGTTCCTCACCGCCGACCTCCGCGCTCGTATGACCGAGCTGGGGCTGCCGGACAACCTGCAGCCGATCGCCATCGACGCGGTGGAACGTGGGCGCATCCCCGCAGGCGTCGACCTGGCCACAGCGCTGAAATACGCCCCGCACGTGAACGAGGTTCTGCAGACGGCGACGGTCGCCTTCCATCACGGACTGGATGTGGCACTGCTGGTTTCGGCCGTGATGATCCTGGCCGCGGCGGTCTTCGTAGCCGTCAGCCGCTTCGGTCCGGTACGAAAATAACTGGCGCGAGACAGCTTCCGCCAGGCAGCATGTCTCGCATGTTCCCGCAGTCCATCGCCGCATACCCCGCAGTCGCGGGTGCGATGGCTGCTGCCCTGGTGGCATCCGCATTCGACGGCGCACGACGCTGACCTTCTCCGGGACGTCCCGGGACCTCAGACGGGGAAGGTCGGCTCGCTGCTGAGGTCCCCTCGAACATCCCGGATGGAGAATTCATCATGGCCAAGCAGGCCTATGTCCGCACCAAGCCGCACCTGAACATCGGCACCATGGGTCACGTCGACCACGGCAAGACCACCCTGACCGCCGCCATCACCAAGGTGCTGGCGGAGCGCGGCGGCACCGCCTTCGTGCCCTTCGACCGCATCGACCGGGCGCCGGAGGAGATCGAGCGCGGCATCACCATCAATATCGCCCACGTCGAATACGAGACGGCGACACGGCATTACGCGCACGTGGACATGCCGGGGCACGCCGACTTCGTGAAGAACATGATCACCGGCGCGGCCCAGCTCGACGGGGCCATCCTGGTGGTGTCGGCGGACGACGGCGTGATGCCGCAGACCGCCGAGCATGTGCTGCTGGCGCGGCAGGTGGGCGTCGAGCACATCGTCGTCGCGCTCAACAAGTCCGACGTCGCCGACGGCGAGCTGCTGGAGCTGATCGAGCTGGAGGTGCGAGAGCTGTTGTCCGCCAACGGCTACGACGGCGACGGCGTACCCGTGGTGCCGGTATCCGGGCTGCGGGCGCTGGAGGGCGACCCGCACTGGTCCGACCAACTGGTGCGGCTGCTCGACGCCGTCGACGAGTACGTGCCCATGCCGGAGCGCTACCTCGACGCGCCGTTCCTCATGCCCGTGGAGAACGTCCTCACCATCACCGGCCGCGGCACCGTGGTGACGGGGGCGGTGGAGCGCGGCGTGGTCCGGATGGGCGACAAGGTCGCGGTGCTGGGCTACGGCGGCGCGATCGAAGCCGTGGTCACCGGCGTCGAAACCTTCGGCCGCACCATGGAATCGGCCGAGGCCGGCGACAATGTGGCGCTGCTGCTGCGCGGCGTGCAGCGTGGTCAGGTGGCGCGCGGCCAGGTGGTCGCGGCGGTGGGCAGCATCGCCGTGCACACCGGGTTCACCGCGCGCGTCCGGCTGCTGACCGCCGCGCAGGGCGGCCGGCGCACGCCCATCGCCAGCGGCTACCGCCCGCAGTTCTTCGTCCGCACGGGCGACGTCTCCGGGCAGGTGACGCTGCCGGAGGGGCGCGCCATGCCGGGCGACACCGTCGAGTTGGCGGTGACCCTGGACCGCGCGGTCCCGCTGGAACCGGGGCTGGGATTCGCTGTGCGCGAAGGCAACCTGACGGTCGCCGCGGGCACGGTGCTCACGGTCGACGGGTAGGCGGCGCGTGAGAGTGGTCGAGGGCGGATCGAATCCGTCCTCGACCACGATCACCCGATGTGGATGTGCGCCTCGTTCCACTGGGAGCAGTCCGAGGACCCGTACCAGTGGGTTGTGCAGCCCTGAACCTTCACCGTGTACGTGGTGTTGCTGTGGCCGTTGTTGATCGTGGTGGAACCGTAGCGGCCGCTGCCGCGCTCGTACTGCGACTCCGCGCGGCCCGGGCGACCCCAGCGGAAGTTGTAGACGTCGTAGCCGTGATCGCCCTTCCAGGCGACGTGGATCACCCCGTCGCGAGCCCACAGCTCGGTGATGCACGGCCGGTCGTACGGGCAGCCGATGACATCGCCCTCGAACGTGCCGGGACCGGCCGAAGCCGTCGCCGGCAGCATGGTCATACCCAGCGCCGCGATCGGGACCGCGGCCGCCATCAGGAACTTCTGCTTCATACCGCGAGGGTCCGCGCACCCGCCAACCCGCGACCAACGAACCACTAACGGCCGAGGAATGGCCGGGATTCTCTGGTCCGGCGCCGCGATCGTCCACAACCATGGGTCCATGGAACGAGGGCACTACGGTGACGATCATCTGGCATTCGCCGAGCTGGCGAGGGGATTCGTGCGCAAGGAAGTCGCGCCGCACTACCTGGGATGGGAAGAGGCCGGGATCGTGCCGCGGTCGGTGTTCGCGCGGGCCGGAGACCTGGGTCTGATCGGATTCGCGGTGCCGCAGAGCTACGGCGGGCTGGGCGTCGCGGACTTCCGGTTCAACCAGATCCTCATCGAGGAATTCATGGAAGCCGACTGCGCGGGAGTCGGCCTGAACTTCGCGCTGCACAATGACATCTGCACGCCGTACCTAGTGGATCTGACGACCGAGGAACAGCGGGAGCGGTGGCTGCCGGGGTTCGTGGCGGGAACCCGGATCGCGGCCATCGGCATGACCGAACCGGGCGCGGGATCGGATGTCGCCGGAATCCGCACGGCGGCAGTCGATATGGGCGATCACTTCGTGGTGAACGGTGCGAAGACGTTCATCACCAACGGCATCAACGCGGATCTGGTGATCACGGCGGTCCGGACCTCGGCCGAACGCCACGCGGGGGTGACCGTGATGGTGCTCGAGCGCGGCATGGAGGGCTTCGAGCGTGGCCGCAACCTCGACAAGCTCGGTTTGCACTCGCAGGACACGGCCGAGCTCAGCTTCACCGATGTCCGGGTGCCCAAGGAGAACGTGCTCGGGGAGGTGGGGCGCGGATTCACTTACCTGATGCGGAACCTCCCGCAGGAACGGATGCAGATCGCCGTCGCCTGTCTGGCGCGAGCCCGGGTCGCCTTGCGGAGGACTATCGAATATGTCGGGGAGCGTGAGGCTTTCGGGCAGCAGATCGGGGCGTTCCAGAACACCAAGTTCACGCTCGCCGACGTGGCTACCGAGGTGTCGGTGGCGGAAGCGTTCATCGACAAGTGCGTGCTGGAGTTGAATGCGGGGCGGTTGACGCCTGCTGATGCCGCCAAGGCCAAACTGTGGGCCTCGGAGATGGAATTCCGGTGCATCGACCGGTGCCAGCAGCTGTTCGGAGGCTATGGGTACATGCGCGAGTACCCGATCGCGCGGATGGCTGCGGATGCGCGGATCACTCGGGTGTACGGCGGGACTTCCGAAATCATGCGGGAGATTATCGGACGGGGTTTGCGGCTTACCGAACGGTCGTAATAGTTCGTTGGAAATCTCAAAAGACCTGCTACACATGGTAATTCGATCACAGATGAAGGGTGCAATTGATAGAATAGAGGCATGAAATCGGGCGGGCCGAATCTCAGCGAGGACATCACGGTGGGCGATGCCACCGGTGTGGTGTTCGATGCTGTGGACGTCCTGCTCAATGACTCCCTTGATCCGATCTCGGATGAGGATCTCGTGGAATTGATGCGGGATTGGGAGACCACACGCCGTCGGATGGCCGCGTTCGAGCACAAGCTGGTTCGGGAGATCGAGACTCGGAACCTGCCCGAGAAGGCCGGGGTGAAAAGGGTTTCGAAGTACCTCGAACAGACTCTGCGCCTCGGCCACGCCGAAGCGTGCGCGCGGGTGCGTGCGGCGGAACAGCTCGGGATGCGGCAGACCGGTGGTGAGGTGTTGGAGCCCCGGCTGCCGTGGACTGCCGCCTATCAGCAGATGGGCATGGTGTCGGTGGATTCCGCGCGGCGGATCGCGCAGATCATGGACCGCATTCCCGCCGAAATCGACGTCGAGGATCGGGATCTCGCCGAATTCGAGTTGGCGAGCTTCGCCGCGCAGTCCACGCCGGATGACCTGCCCAAGATCGGTGACCGGATCCTCGGGTACCTCGACCCGGATGGCCGGTTCACCCGGGAGGTGGATCGGCAGCGGCGTCGTGGGCTGACGCTCGGCAAGCAGGGTGTGGACGGGATGTCGGTGATCAGCGCGCAAGTGACGCCCGCGCTGCGTGCTGTGCTGGACCCGATCTTCGCCAGCCTGGCCCGGCCGGGCATGTGCAATGGTGATGATGCTGAAAGCCCTTGGACCACAGAAGGGCTCGACGACGAAGCCCTTGCTGGGTTGGAGCGGGCCGCACGGCGAGATCCTCGTACGGCCGCTCAGCGCAACCACGATGCGCTGCTGGCGTTCCTGCGCCCCGAAATGGGTCCGGAGAACACCGGTCAGCACCGGGGCCTGCCCGTCTCCACGATCATCACCATGTCGCTCGCGGAGGTCGAGGCCGCCGCCGGTGTTGCCACCACCGCCTCGGGCGGGACCGTTCCGCTGGAAGAGGCTTTGCAGCTCGCCCAGAAGTCCAAGCCGTTCCTGGCGATCTTCGATCACGCCGGACGCCCCCTGCACCTGGGCCGCGCCAAGCGCCTCGCCAACGCCGCCCAGCGCATGGCCCTGATCGCCACCGAACGCGGTTGCACCCGCCCGGGCTGCAGTGCCCCCGCCACCTTGACCCAGGTTCACCACGTCACCGAATGGAACAAGGGCGGCAAGACCGACATCGAAAACCTGACCCTGGCCTGCGATGCCTGCCACGCCCTGATCCACGACGGACCGGGCGGCTGGAAAACCGTTGCCATGCCCAAGGATTCAGAACACGCGGGCCGCACCGGCTGGATACCGCCAGCTCACATCGATCCCAGCCGAACCCCGCAGGTCAACGACCGCCACCACGCGGGCGAGCTGATGGCCGCCTCCCTCGCGCGCCTCCGCGACCGCACCCGCCCACCGGTCAAATGGTGGTCACGCCGCTGATGCCAGTCCGAGCCTCACCAAAGGTGGGGCCCTTCGGGCTGCGTCCACCAACCCATCCCTTCGTTTTCCCCGGGATGATGCGCGGCCGAGCCGTGAGTGGGGCTGGTAGGTGAGGGGGCCTCGCAAGCTCGGCCACCCTCTTCCTTCTCCAGGCGTCTTTTGTCTTTGGTCTCTTACCGTTTGAGCCCTTGAGCCGCTGCAATCACACGCTCCATAACGCCCCGCGGAAGCACCCGACGAATCGCGAACATCAATGGCGCATTGCTTCCCACCGCGTACAGCGGCTTCGGCCGATCGGAGTTCACCGCCGCCACAATGGTTTCCGCCACCTGGGCCGGCGCAATGCCTTTGCTCATCTGAGCATCGAGGCGGGCCATGAATTTGGTGAAGTCCGCGGCGTGCGGTGACCCATCGGCGATGTACTTGGCCCGACGCTCACTCAGCCCGGTATCGATCTGACCGGGCTCGACGGTAGTGATCCAAACACCGAACGGAGACTCCTCGAACCGCGCGGCGGTCGCGAACCCGCGCACGGCCGCTTTGGTCGCCACGTAGGACGAGCGGTACGGCATCGGAAAGCTCCCGAGCATGGAGCCGACCATGACGATCCGCCCATACCCACGCTCACGCATGCCGGGCAACACCGCCTGGGTCAACGCCACAGGCCCGAAAACATTGAGCTGGAACAGTCTTTCGATCGCTTCACGGGGCAGGTCGGACAGCGGCCCGGCCTGACTCTCCCCGGCATTGTTGATCAGCACATCGATCGCCCCGAGCTCGGCCGCGAACCGCTCGATCGACTCCAGGTCGGTGATATCGAGCGCACGGTACTCGACGCCGGGCACCCGGTCGGCCTCGGCGAGGTTGTCGGGATTGCGGCTGGTGCCGATCACCTTGTGTCCGCGGGCCGCGAAGGCCGCGGCGGTGGCCTTGCCGATGCCGGAGGACGCGCCGGTGACGACCACGGTGCGGGTCGATGAGCTGCTCATACCGTGCACGTTATCGGGTGCGTCGGCAGCGTGCTTGGCGGCGTTCGGAGGCGCATTCGTCGGTAACCGAGCGAATGCCGAGCCAGATGCCGACGCCGAATGCGGGGGCCGCGAGCATGGGTAGTAGCAGGATCGCGGTGGAACTCATGGTGGGCAGACCTCGATTGCTGGTCGTCGTCCGAACCGGTTGTGGGTGAATCGCACCGGCGCATCGGCTGTTACGTGACGAATCGTGTTCCGCGCGTCGCGCGCATCACCGCTGCGCGATCAAAAATGTCGGATGCGCCACACCGGGCGGTCTCTCGTTGATATGTTGCGCCAACCCGATGGGGAACAGACATTTGGGTCGGGAGTAGTCGAAGAGGACAAAGCGCACATGCTCGACTGGGATCTAGCCAGGCACACGGCCGGCGTGCACATTTTGACCCGGCTCGCCAATGAGAGAGGGATGCCGGCGGGGGAGTGCCTCGCCGGAGCGGGACTGGCGCCTGAATCGGTGGTCGAACAGACCACGGAAGTGACGGCGCGGCAAGAACTTGCGGTGGTGCGGAATCTCCTCGCCCGGTTCGGCCGGGAATCGGGACTGGGCGTGGAGGCGGGGACGCGGTATCACGTGTCGCTGTCGGGGCCCTGGGGTCTGGCCCTGCTGGCCAGCCGGACCATGCGGGACGCGATCGTGGTGGCGCCGGGATACGTCGAGCTGGCCTTCACGTTCGGGCAGGTGACCTTCGAGGAAGTAGACGGTGAAGGGCGGCTGCGGTTCGACGACCGGGACGTTCCCGAGGACGTGCGCGGCTTCCTGGCCGAACGGGTCCTGGCCGGAATCCAGATGCTCGGCCGTGAGCTGTACTCGGTGAACGTACCGGTACGCCGCGTCAGTTTCCGGCACGCCGCACCGCCCGATACCAGCCGCTACCGGTCGGTTTTCGGCGTCGAGCCGCTGTTCGGAACCAACGTCGACGAACTCGCCTTCGACTCGTCGTACCTGGACGTCGTCCTGCCGCAACCGACCGAACAGGCCCGCAGCACCTGCGAACAGATGTGCCAGGAACTGCTGGCGCGCCGCTACGTCCGGTCCGGTTTCGCGGCCGTCGTACGCGGCGTCCTCATCCGCGATCCGGGCGTGATCCCGGATCAGTCGGCCGTGGCGGCCGGGCTGTTCGTCAGCCCGCGCACCCTGTCGCGTCGGCTCAACGAGGAGGGCACCTCGTTCCGCGCCCTGCTCGACGAGGTGCGCCAAGCCCTCTCGGAGGAACTGCTGGACCGCACCGACATGACCACCGAACAGGTGGCGGCCCGCCTGGGCTACGCCGAGGCGGCGTCCTTCATCCGCGCCTTCCGGCGCTGGCAGGGCTGCCCACCGCAGGAGTACCGCGCGCGAGGGCGCACCCCGGAACTCGTCTAGGGCCTCACCCCTGCGCGGGCAGGAAGCTGCCCGCGTGCAGGGTGGTGCCGAATCCCGGTGCGAATTCACCGTATTCGTAGACGACGCGGCCGCCGACCACGGTGGCCGCGACCACCCGGTCATTGCGATTGACCATGCGCTGCAACCCCGCGACCCCGGGGAACGGCGCTTCGGCGTACGCGCTGGACGTGCCGTCGAACCCCGCCGGATCGACGACCGCGATATCGGCGCGCCCGCCGACCCGCAGGCGCCCGGCGTCCAGGCTGTACCAATCGGCGAGCTCGCCGGTGAGCCGGTGGATCGCGGTCTCGATCGGCAGGAACCCGCGCTGCTGCGCCCGCTCCAGCATCCGCACCCCGAAGTTGTAGAACGCCATATTCCGCAGGTGCGCACCGGAATCGGCGAACCCGACCTGCATCATGGGCGAGCGCTGCAACCGGTCGAGCACCTCCTCGCGGTCATTGGCGATGACGGTGCGCCACCGCAAGGCCGGGCCGTGCTCGACCGTCAGATCCAGCATGGCGTCGGCCGGATCGATGCCGCGTTCGTCGGCGACCGCGCCGAACGACTTCCCGACCACGTCCGCGTCGGGGCAGGCGACGATCACGGCGTCATAGAGGTCGCGGTTCCAGACCCGCGGCCCGTACTTCTTGGCCAGGTCCTTGCGGAACCGTCGGCGGTAGTCCTCGTCGGCCAGGAGCTCGCCGCGCTTCATGGCGTCCCGGATATTGAGCGCGGCGCTGCCGGAGCCGAACTCCTCGAACACCACCAGATCCACCCCGTCGGCGTACACCTCGAACGGCACCGGCAGATGCTGCCACCGGAACCGCGCTCCGCCAACGGTATTCGCGATCCACGCCGACGCCATGGCGGCCCGCGCGGTGGTGCGGTCGGCCTTCACGTCCATGCCCGCGATGAGCGTCGTCTTGAGCGGCGCGCGGAACCGGCCCGCGCTCTGCGCGAAGTAGTTCACCAGTTCGGCGCGGCTGGTCAGGTTCGGGGTGCTCTGATGCACCCGGCCGCGCCGCCGCAGCACAGCGTTCAACGCCCGGTACTCCCGCCACGTCGCGTACGTGGACGGCAGCTGCCGGGTCGGGAACCGTACGCCCTCCAGCTTCGAGAACGAGCTGCGGATCGTGGACAGCCCCAGGAATCCGGCATCCAGCGCCGCCTCCAGCATGGCGCACATGCGGTGCAGCTCAGCGGGCGTCGGGCGGACTTGCGCGTCCACGGACCGGCCCAGGCCCATGACCGCCACGCGCATATCCGAATGTCCCAGGAAGGCGGCGACATTCGCGCCGAGCGGCCGGTCGGCGAGCGACTTCCGGTACGACTGCGGATCGTCCCAGTCCTTGTGCTCCTTGACCGCCGAGTGCACCGCGTCCCACGGCAGCGCCTCGACGCGCGCGAACAGGTCGGCGCAGTCCTCGGCCTCGGAGTACACCGTCGACAGCGAGCAGTTGCCGAACACCACCGTGGTGACACCGTGCCGCACCGATTCACCCAGGCCGGGACTGCCCAGCACCTCGGCGTCGTAGTGGGTGTGGACGTCCAGCATGCCGGGCATCACCCATTTGCCGGTGGCGTCGACCGTCCGCTCCCCGTCGGGCAGTCCGCCGCCCTCGATGACGGTCACCTTGCCGTCGGTCACCCCGACATCGGCCCGCACCCCGGGCCCGCCCGTCCCGTCGTACACCGTGCCCCCGCGAATCACCAGATCGAACCGTGTCATCGCAGTTCACCCCCGTGGATCGGTCCCGCCCCGTGGCGGGTGGCTTGTACACGTTATAAGTGCAGTATCCGCCTGTGGCAGGTCACCGTGGCGAGAACGCGACGGTGGCCGTGGGCGCGCGGTGGTCGGGGCCGGGGAGACGGAGTACGGACGCGGACGCCGGGGTGAGGCCGCGGACCAGGAGGTGGTCCAGGCGGGCCAGAGGTCGTGACGTGGGCCAGGTGAAGCCGGGACCCGCGCCTGGCAGTGACTGTGCGTCGATGAAGCCGGGGGCGAAGGAGCGCCAGTTGCGATCGGTCGACGCGGTATTGAAGTCGCCCGCCACCAGAATCCGCGCGGCCGGGTCGGCCACCAGCTGGCGGGAGAGTCCGGCCAGCCCGGCGTCGCGGGTCCGTGTGTCACCAGGGCGGAGCGACGGGAGATGGACGACATAGACCACCAGCTCGCCGTGCGGGGTGTCGACCGTGGTGCGCAGGCCACGCTGCCAGCCGATCCCGACATCGGCGACCGTGGTCCCCGACGTCGGGTAGCGGCTCCACAGGGCGACCGTGCCACGCTCCTCGCTGTACGGGTAGGACAGGTCCAGGATCCGATGCACGGCGGCACGGTCCGCGCCCGCGAGCTCCTGCACCGCCACCAGGTCCGCACCGGTCGCGGCCAGCGCGCGGGCTGTGGTCAGCGGGGTGGTGTTCCCGGCGTACAGGTTCTGCGAGACGACGCTGAGGGTGTCCGCCGTCGGTGTGGCAGCCGAGGCCGTCGGGGCCCACCAGGAGCCGAAGGTATAGGCCCACACGAGGATCGGGGCGATCGTCGCGGCGGCTCCCGCCGGGCAGCGGCAGATCAGGGCGAGGGCGGCCAGGACCGGTGCGAGCAGGATCAGCCAAGGTGCCGCAGTGTCGAGCAGGACACCCGACCCCATGATGTCGGGCACCCGGTCGTGCGCTTTCACCAGCAGGGTGAGAAGCGCTGCGGCGGTGACGAAAACAGTGGTGCGGATAGGTTTCATCGGCCGGGGCACAATCTGCGCGGGCTGATGTCACCCTTCAGCTGAGCGTCGACACAGCCGCCCGGCAAGCCGTCGACCTCCCTCGTGCCGAAATTGGCGGTGACGGTGAGTTCGTCCTTGCCGAAGACCGTGCGCTGCACGAGATGGTCATCGGTCACCCAGCGGAAGTCGGTCATCGGCAGCGTCGCGGCACGGTCGTGCAAGGGCGCGAAGAACTGCTGCAGCCGTGCGATCTCGGGGCCGTGCTCGGTGAGCGTGGCGCGGTCCAGCACGAAGTTGAGCGGCGTGTTGTCGAGGATCGCGGTCAGCGCGCGCATCGTCTGCTGTTGCGGCAGTTTGTAATACGACAGCTCCCATCGGTCCACATTGACCAGCGAGTCGTGTAGGACCGTCTCGTAGAGCGGCACCCGGTAGACCGGATCGAACATGGCGGTCGCCAGGTCGGCGGGCAGGTCGACCGGTTGGAAGAACATCTTCGGCGCGTTGTCCGGGTACCAGGCACCCCAGGTCTGTTTGTCGCGCTGCGCGCGCCACAGGTTGTCCGACACCGGGGTCTGGGCGCCGTGGTCGAAGGCGAGCACCGGCGCGGACCAGGCGGCGGCCGACTCCGAGCCGAGCACGGTCTTGCGGTTTTCGGCCAGCCAGCGCATCCGCGCGAGGCGATACTCCCGGTCTTGGCTCTGGGTCATGGGGTGCTCAGGGGAGTGGTCGTCGAAGAACTCGCCGGCGGCGTCGACGTCGAGGAAGTACGTGTCGGCCCCATTCGCGGTCATCGCCGCGTACCGGCTCTCGTACAGGTGCGGATTCTCCGCCAGCACTCGCGAACTCAGATAGCAGCCGCGACCGCCGAATCCGGTCTCCGGCGTGCCCTGTTCGTCCCGGACGCAGCCGTCGGGCCACAGGGTGCCCGGCCAGCGTGAGGACGGGTTGTCCGCGGTGGCGGGGTCCTGCGCATTGGCCCACGAATCATAAGGGCCCGCAAGGTATCCGGCGTCCCTGGCCGCGGTGATGGCCGCCGAGGACATGGGGTCGTCGCCGGCGTCGTAGCCGAGCCACATGCGCGACAGGCCGAGGTTCTTCATCTGCTGTACCGCCTCGGGCGTGCGGCCGTCACCCCACAGGTAGGCGTGGAAAGCGCCCTCGAGCTTGGCGACCTCGGGATTGATGGCGATCTTGTCACGCAGGGAACGGAATTCGCCGTGCCGCAGGAGCCAGCCGCGATAGTCGCGGGCCGCGGCGACCGGGGACGCGTCGGTGAGCGCGAAATCCACCGTGTAGTCGCGGGTACCCGCGTGATCGGCGAAATCGTGGGCGCCGCGAGCGATCAATCGTCCCTGGTCGGAGGCGACTGTGAGCGTGCTGCCGATGTCGGTGGGCACGATGTAGCCGACGCCGCGGTCGCCGACGCTGTAGCCCCAGAACGGCATGGTCAATCCGGAAGTCAGCGGCAGTGATTCACCGATCAGGCCGGTGTCGGGGCCGTTCCAGAAGGTGTCGCGCACCGGCAGTGACAGGCCCTCACCGCGCGGGATCTGCACCGCGGCCGCCGCCGAATCCGTACCCGTGATCGGCCACCGCAGCGAGCCGTCCCGGCTGCTGCGCACGGTGACCCGCAGCCGTCCGTCCTCGGCGGTCGCCGACACCGCGAGCGCGCGATCCGGATAGGTCCAGGTCGCCGTCGAGCCATCGACCTCGACCGGACCGGTGGTCCCGAGCGTGTCCTCCGCCGGCGCGGACAGCGTGTACGTCGTGCCGTCGGCCCGTGCGGTGATGGTCAGATTCGTGGTGTCCACCTCGGCCGATCCGCCGTCGATCGGGATAACCACGCTGTTGCCCTTCACCTGCGGTGCGGGGATTGTGGCGGCCTTCCCGCAGGCGGTGAGCCCGGCGGCGGCGACCCCGAGCACAGCCAGCGCGGCGGGCGCACGAGGGGGAATCCGAAATCTCATGGTCCCCACGCTCACGGACAGGGATGAGAGTCCGATGAGAAAGCCCTGGTGGCGGTCGTCCGTATGATCCGTGGGATGCGGGTACTGGTGGTCGACGACGAAGCCGCGGTGCGGGACGCGCTGGTCCGCGCCCTCGCCACCGAGGGCTACGACAGTCGCGGCGCCGCCGACGGCGCGACCGCGCTCACCGAGGTTGCCCGCTGGCAACCCGCCGTCGTCGTCCTGGATGTGCTCATGCCGTTCATGGACGGGCTCACCACCTGCCGCACCCTGCGCGGACGCGGCGACCGCACCCCCATCCTCATGCTCACCGCCCGCGACGCGGTCGCCGACCGGATCGAGGGCCTCGACGCGGGCGCGGACGACTACCTGGTCAAACCCTTCGACCTGGACGAACTGCTCGCGCGGGTGCGGGCTCTGGTGCGGCGCACCTACCCCGACGACGGTGCGGTGCTCTCGACAGCAGACCTGGTACTGGACACCACCGCACAGCGAGTTCGGCGAGGAGACCGCGAAATCGAGCTCAGCAGAACCGAATTCGCGCTGCTGGAGGTATTGCTGCGCAATGCCGGGCAGGCGCTGCCCCGTGAGACGCTCATCGATCGCGTGTGGGGGCGGCAGTCGTCGAACTCGCTCGAGGTCTACATCCGATACCTGCGACGCAAGATCGAGGCGGGCGGGGAGCCCGCGCTGATCCACACCGTGCGCGGCGTGGGATACCGGCTGGGCCCGTCGTGACCCGGCCCGGGCACGGAGTGTGGGCACGACTCGGGTTGCGCGGTCGGATCGCCGTATTCTTCGTGCTGGCAATGGGTTTGGCCCTGACGGGGATGGCCGCGGCCGCCTATGTGGTGGCAGGCCATGAGCTGAACAGCACCCTCGATGTAGGCCTGCGCCGCCAAGCCACCCGCATCGTGCGGCAGTTTCCGGTGGAGCCGACCGTCGCGGCGGTGTCCGGACCCTGCGAGTATCTGGCGGCTCCGAGCTGCGTGCAGGTGGTCGGAGCGGACGGGCAGATCCGATCCGAGCATCTGCCGGGCAGCTCTCTCCCCGTGGACGACGAAGTTCGCGCTGTCGCAGCGGGTTCCGAGGACGCGTTCTTCCGGGACCTCACCCTCGACGGCTATCCCATGCGGATGTACACCACCCAGCTCGAACCCGGCGCCGCCGTGCAGGTGGCGCAACGCTCCGATTTCGTCGACAACGGCCGCCGGCGCGTCGGCCTCGTCCTACTCGCCGCGGCGGCCGCCGGGCTGCTGCTGGCCGGCGCGATCGGCACCATGCTGGCCCGGCGCGCCCTCGCACCGGTGGCCGCGCTGACCGAGGCGGCGGAAGAGGTGGCCAGAACCCGGGATCCGAGTCACCACATCGCCGTCACCGGCTCCGATGAGTTGTCCCGTCTGGCCGTCAGCGTCAACACCATGCTCGACGAACTCGACGGCGCGCTCACCGCCGAACGTCACTCCCGCGCCGCGCAACAGCGACTCGTCGCGGACGCCTCGCACGAATTGCGGACCCCGCTAACGGCCTTGCGCACCAATATCGACCTACTGGGCCGCGCCGACCGCCTGACCCCCGAGCAACTGGACGAGACCGTGTCCGCGCTGAGCGTGCAGTCCACCGAATTGTCGGGACTGGTCACCGATCTCATCGATCTGGCGCGGGCCGACGACCCCGACGCCGTTCCCGAATCACTGGAAGACCTGCGCCTCGATCTGCTGACCGCAGACTGTGTGGCGACGGCTCGAAAGCATTGGCCCGGAATAACATTCGCTGATGATCTGCGTCCCGTGACCGTGCAGGGTGCCCCGGCGCGACTGGTCCGGGCGGTCACCAATCTCCTCGACAATGCCGCCAAGTTCAGCCCGCCCGGTGGCACCGTCAGCGTGACTGTCGCCGCGAACCGAATCTCGGTGCGGGACAACGGTCCCGGCATCCAGCCCGATGATCTGCCGCACGTCTTCGACCGCTTCTACCGGTCCTCCGCGGCACGTTCCACTCCCGGCCACGGCCTCGGGCTGGCCATCGTGGCACAGGTGGCGGCGCTGCACGGGGCGAGGCCCGAGATCGAGTCCTCGCCCGGCAGCACCGTTGTCACTCTGTCGTTCCCGTCGGACGACCAGGCCTAGGCCTTGGTCACCTTCGGCGGGGTCCAGCTGCCATCCGAGATGGCCTGCTCGGGCCAGTAGGTCCGCAGGATCATCTCGAAATCACCGGGGGGAGTGGGGAGCCAGTTGGCCTCCTTGTCCGCGCCGGGCGACGTCTGCTGGAGGTAGAGCGTGATCCCGCCGTCCGGGTTGCGCACCAGGTTCGGCAGCATCGGCGAATTGATCAGGTAGCGATTGATCGGATTCTCCACCAGCAGGATCTCCGGCAGCTTGTACATGGTCACCGACCAGAACGCCTTCACCGGCGGGAGCTTCCCGTCGGGGAAGGTGAGGGTGTAGTTGTCGGCGCCGTTCAGCTTCGCGCCCGTGGTGTCGTTGGTGAGCGGGAAGTACATGGCCTCCGCGCCCGGCAGACCCAGGATGCCCATGACCGCGCCGGCGAAGCGGTACAGGTAGTTCCCCTTCAGCTGCTCGGCGGACCCGAACAGCTGACCGGAGTTCACCTTGCCCGTCTCCAGCTCGTTCTTCTGGAAGTTGTGCAGGTCCGACCAGGCGTCGGCCATGCCGTCCTGGAAGGCCTTGCGGTCATCGGCGCTCAGCTTCGCGGGATCGAAATCGCCGTCCGGGCCGATGCCGATCTTCGCGAACCGCTCGCGCATCTCCTTCTCGTTCGGCTGGACCGGCGCGTACCTCAGGGTGAAGTTGAGGACTTTGAAGAAGTCGAGCGAGGTCTGCTCCTCCTCCGGGGTCAGCGGCTTGATGAAGTCGACCGTCGGCGCGGCGGCCGGCACCGCCTTGTTCTCGAACGACGACAGCGGCTTGACCTGGTACTCGGACTGGATCTTCTTGACGTTGTCCAGATCGGCCGGATCGAACAACTGGGTCCGGTACAGCACCATCGAGAAGTCGGTCGCCGAGGTGATGACCTTGTCCACCCCGGCGGGCTTGTCGCCCTTCCAGCCGGGACCGGCGAGCAGGTAAGTGCCGCCGTCGTTCCCGGTGGTCCGGCTCCCGAGCAGGTCATAGACGTAGGTGTAGTTGTCGATGAACTGGACCGAGTAGTAGCGCTTCTCCTCGATCGGGGGCACGGTCAGTACCAGCGGCTCGGTCCGCAGGTCAGCGACCAGGAACGAGTACGGTGTGTCCGAATTGGGCGTTTGGACCGCTGTGTCCGCCGGGGTGAAAACCCGGGCGATGCTGTGCAGCTGGTTCCAGTCGCCCATGTACTGGCTGCTGTTCTTGTCCACCACATACGAATTCTCGATGCGGTACATGTCGACCATCGGAAAGCCGTAGGTATAGGCCTCCTTGGCTATCGCGCGCACCTCGTCCGAACCGGTAGCTTTATCGTCAGACTTGGTTCCGCAACCGGCGGCCACCGCGGTGACCGCCGCGAAGAGACAAACGGCTGAGACCTTCCAGAACCTCATTCGCTCTCCCACATGTCATGACTCCATTTCGCCGGAGCCGACTTCGGCATGTGGAGACGCTACCGATCGGAATGACAGGGGAGTTGAACATTTGTGGGCGTGGCGCGGCAACCACTCTAGGGTGTCGATGCGCCGCAGAACGGTTCACAGGATGCCGGAGCCTCCGGCACGGTGCTGGTGGGCTCGTCGAAATAGGCGAGGCTCACCAACATTGCGACAGTGATCCCGAAGAACAGGACTGTCGCGGAAGCGATCGCCACCCATGCCCAATTGAGTCTCGGGAATGTGATGACCGGGGTCCCGTCATCGGCCACGACGAACAGCACCGCCGCGCTTGCCGGGGATCGACGCAGTTGTAGCAAAACGGTGTTACGCCACCAGTTTCCGACCATGGCAGCACACGACCTCCGCAGAAGTTTCGGTGTGATATTGCCGTGAGTACAGCAACCACCAGGCTACGCCCAAAAGGTCTTGATAGCCATAGGCTATTTCGCGAAATACGCGGTTGCGGCTGAGTAGTTCTGCGGTGTTCTCCGATCGGTCACCGAACGAGGATGAAAACCGTTGTCACAACCATTGATCCGGGAGGGCCATGAACCCCGATGCGCGACGACCCCGTGGACTGGGCAAACGGGCTTGGCTCACAACGCAATTGGTCCGCCGGACGCTGCGCGCCCTGGCCTGGTCCCGCTTCGTCCAAGTCACCGTGCTCAACCGCGATCGGGTGCCCGTGACCGGTCCGGTGATCATCGCGAGCAACCACATCTCCCTGCTCGACGCGGTCTTCCTGTGGGGTGCGCTGCGGCGGCGCGCGGTGGCCATCGCCATGGCCGAGCTGTGGACCTGGCCGGTCGTCGGACGGCTGGTCCGGCTGCTGGGTCATATTCCGGTGGTCCGGCGCGACCCCGACTCCGGGCGCACCGCGGTGAGCCGCGCGGCGCAGGTGCTGCGCTTCGGGGGCGTGCTCATCATCTACCCGGAGGGTCGCCTGGTCCCGGCCGGCGAGCGAGAACCGTACAAATCGGGCGTTGCGACGCTGGCCATGGCGACCGGTGTTCCGATCATCCCGGTCGCCACGACCGGCACCGACGGGGTGCTACCGATGCGCCGCGGGAACACCGGCCAGCGATTCAACCGCCACCATCCAGTTACCATCCACTTCGGAACACCCATCGACCCAGCGGAATTCGATAACCCCGAGAAACTCCTGGATGTTCTGCGGCACGAAATCGAGAGCCTGCGCGGCTGAAAAACGATGCGCTCGAGCGTTTTACGGCACGATCGCGTCGGCCTCGATTTCGACCAGCAGCGCGGGATCGATCAGGCTGCTCACTTCGACCATTGTCGCCGCCGGGCGGATCGCCGCGAAGACTTCGCCGTGCGCCTTGCCGACCTCTTCCCAGCGAGAGATATCGGTGACGAAAATACGGGTGCGCACGACATTCTCGGGTGTCGCACCGACTTCCGCCAGCGCGGCCACAATTCGGCGCAAGGCTTCCCGAGTCTGCTCGGCGATATCGTTACCGCCCACCGCGCCGCCGTCCGGATCGACCGCGGTGGTTCCCGCGACCGAGATCCACGGGCCGACCCGGACCGCGCGCGAATAACCCACGATCGGTTCCCACTGCGCGCCGGAGGAGACATTCTGTCGCTGCGTCATGCGCCCCATTGTGCATCGATGATCGCCGGAAGTTGTTGCCGCCGTAACTTGCCCGCGGTGGTGCGCGGCAGTTCCGGGACGAAGACGATGTCCCGCGGCACCTTGTAGCCGGCCAGCGTCGTCTTGATGTGCCGTTGCAAGGTGCGGGCGTTCACCCGCGCGCCCGGCTCCAGCACGACGGCCGCGACGAGCCGCTGCCCGAAATCGTCGTCGGGTACCCCGACCGCACCCGCGTCGGCCACCGCCGGATGCGCCAGCAGCGCCTCCTCGACCTCCTGCGGGAAGACGTTCTCCCCGCCGGAGACGATCATGTCGTCGGAACGGCCGTCCACGAACAGCCTGCCCTCGGCATCGAAATGGCCGAGATCGCCGGAGTCCATGTGCTGTCCGACCATCTCCTTGGTCCGGCCGTCGCTGTAGCCGTGGAACAGGCTCGGGTTCTTGTTGACGATCCGGCCGGTGACGCCGGCGGGCAGTTGTCGGCCGTCGCCGTCGACGATGCAGATATCCACGATCCCGGCGAGCGGGCGGCCCACGGTGCCGGGCGCGGCCCGCAGATCCGCGGGCGTGGCGAAGGTTCCGGCACCGGTCTCGGTGGAGGCGTAGCCATTGAACAGCACCTCGCCGAACTCGTCCTGGAACGCGGTGGCCAGCCACGGCGGCAGGGGAGCGGCCCCGCACACCATCATGCGCAGGCTCGACAGATCGTGGCCGCCGCGCACCTCGGGCGGCAGCGCCATCACGCGGCCGAGCATGGTCGGCACCACGCACACGATCTGCGCGCGATGCCGCTCGATATCGGCGAGCAGGGTCGCGGCATCGAAACGCTCGTGCACGACCACGGTCGAACCCAGCAGGAACGCACCGGCGGTGGCCAGGAACCCGTAGGTGTGATGCAGCGGCGGCGCGATCACCATGGGCTGACCCAGACGCGGGATCGGCGCGACCCTCGCGAGATCGCCGATGGCCAGCAGTATGCGCGGACTCATCGATCCGGCCGGGCCTCCGCCGAAGGTGCGCGGCGCGCCTTTGGGCACCCCGGTCGTTCCGCCGGTGAGCAGGATCAGCGTGCCCCCGGACGCGGGCTCGCGCACCGGCGGTCCACCCGCCGCCACCAATTCCGCCACCGTCGGCAGGCCACCGGCCGCGCCCCGGACCACCACGCGCCGCCCGCCGTACCCGGCCTTCTCGATCTCGTCGTGGAATTCGCCGTCGTAGAGCAGCAATTCGACGCGCTCGCGATCGAGCACCTCGCCGATCTGCGGCCCGGCGAAACCGTAGTTCAGCGGCACCAGATCCGCCGAGAGCCGCGCGGCCGCGTAGGCCGCCAGTACGAATCCGCGATGGTTGCGGCACAGCACCCCGACCCGCTGGCCGCGCCCGATCTTCCAGCGCGCCCGCAGCGCCGCCGCCAGTTGCCGCACCTGCCGATCCAGCGCGGCCGCGGTGATCGGGCCGTCGTCGTCGACCATGGCGGGCCGGTCCGGGAACCGCGCCGCGAACAATGACAGCGCCGTGGCCAATCCGACCCCGTCGCGTAATGCCATGGCCAGCTGTGGAATCCGGGTCGGAGGCAGCTGTTCCAGCACGCCACTGGCCGGAATCCACCCGGCCACCGTGACCGCGTCGTCGAGCAGATTGACCGTGCGTTCCAGGCGGCCGAGCGGACCGGCCCAATCCACCGGACGGTTGTTCCAGTTCCCGGCCTTCGCGTACAGCGTCAGCATGCGTTGCGCTGCCGGGGAACTGTCGAGCGCGTACGACAGGGGCGCGCTCACCCGTTCCCACCACGGGCGAATCGCCAAGGGGCGGTCCACGATCGCCCGGCACACCAGGCTCGCCGCCTCCTCGGTCGACATGCTCGGGGTGTAGCGGTAGATCCGATAGGGGCCCAGCATCTCCGAGCGCACCAATTGCAGGTGGACCGTGGTGACGTCGATGCCGTCGGCCCGCAATTCCGGTGCGGCGCCGCGCATCCAGGAATTGAACGCCGACTTCGACGCGATATAGGCGGTCCAGCCCACGCCGGGGCCGTGCACTCCGGCGGTGCTGATGTTCACGATGTGGCCCTGCCGCCGGGCCCGCATGGACGGCAGCAGGCTCATGACCAGCCGCGCGGGGCCGAGGAAGTTGATGCGGGCGGTGTCGTCGATATTGTCCCAGCGGTCCAGGGAATCGGAGAGCCAGCGGCGAATCGACTTGCCCGCGTTGTTGACGAAGACGTCCACCCGCCCGTGATCGGCGAGCACCCGCTCGATCAACGCGGCGCAGGCATCGGTGTCGGACAGGTCCGCTGGATAGGCGTAGACCCGGCCCGGGAAATCCGCTGTCTCGATGCGCAGTTCTTCGAGCAGGGCCGCCCTGCGGGCCACCGCGAGCACGGTCGCCCCATTCGCGGCCAGCCGCAGCGCGGTGGCGCGCCCGACACCCGAGGAGGCCCCGGTCACCAGGATCACCGAACCGGTGACGGCCGGTGCGAGACGGCGGTCGCTGATGCCGTAGCCGGCCGCGCCGAGCGCGATCCGGACCGATTTCGGCAGTTCGATCATGGGCACGGATCCTCGAGAGCGGGAACGGTCAGGCGGGCAGACGGCCGAAGTCGTAGTCCGAGAACGGGAATCGGTGATGCGCCCGGCGCGCTGAGAAGAACCCGGTGGGCCGGATGTACGTCGAGTCGCCCTGCGAATTGCGGTAGTAGGTCGGCACGTGCGCGTTCAGTTCGGCCAGGTAGTAGCGCATGGCGGCGCCGTGCCGGTAGACGCGGCGGTGATAGGCGTCGTGCGCGTCCTGGCGCACCGTCACACAGGTCGCGCCGCGCCGCCTTGCCTCGGAGATGGCGCGCACCGCGTGGGCCGCGGTCATCTCCACGAAGGCGTGCCAGCCGCTGCCGGTCCACGAATACGGGCCGACCAGGGTCCACCGATTGGGCAGGCCGGGCAGCGCCACGCTCTCGTAGGCCTGCAGGCCGTTCTCGGTGAAGTACTTGCCCAGATCCAGGCCGTCGCGGCCCACCACCAGACCGGGCGTGTAGGTCTCCGGATCGGAGAAGACGTGATAGCCGGTGGCCAGCACGATCATGTCGAACTCGCGCTCGACGCCGTCGGTGGTGCGCAGGCCGCGCGCGGTGAACCGCTCGATCGGCGTGGTCACCAGGTCGACATTGTCGCGATTGAAGGCGAGCAGGTAGCCGGTGTTGAGGGTCGGGCGCTTGGCGATCGGGCCGTAGTCCGGGGCCAGGCGTTCGCGAATCTCCGGATCCCGCAC